>NZ_JAJUXG010000003.1 GCF_021390535.1 Dyadobacter sp. CY312 | reverse complement strand
GCATCGTTCAACACTTTTTAAATCGCTCTGATTCAGAGCGATTTTTTTTTGCCCTGACGGGTCGGTTTTTGGTGGAGATTTTGAAAATTTGGTAGGGCCCACTTTTGAGTAAAGGTTGTGAAATGCTTTTTGCTTTTGTAATTTGCATAAAACCCAATATGTTAAAATGATCAGAGAATTTCCCAACTGATCGTAACACACTTGACAAAGAAAATGGGTGTATCTCAGCCCACTTGCAATGGAATTGAGATGATTTGGCCAGTTTACCAGTGGAAGTAATTAGCGAAATCGTTAAGGTTTTTTAATCTAGAACCAAATTGGTTGCGATTAGGTCATAGTGGGGAAGAAGCCGATGTTCATCTAGAGCAAGTCAGAAAGCGATACCATCACCATCTCAAAAGATGAGTTCATAGAGCTTCAACGTAAGGCACTTAGGCAGGAAGAAGAAAGAAATAAAAAACTTTCGAATGAGGTGGAGCAGCTGAAAAATGGCTAAGCGTGATCTGTTTTGGCAGTTTTAACAAATTGATTATACTTATAAATTACCAATAGTTACAATTTTTTACTCAACCCTCTATCAAAATGTTTATGGGATTTTTCTCAAACCTATTCAAGGTCAAAGAGCCAGTTGCGCCTCCAGGTCATCCGTTTCCCGAACTTTACCCATTCGAACTTAAGTGTGATGCTGCGATTCAAAATAAGAAAAATGCACAAATGCAACTGCCTATTGACCTTTTAACGAAGGAAAAGTGGGATTACTTAAGCAGCAAATACTGGCAATTACAAATCCCTGTTACTCATGAGTTTCACAAAAGCCACGATTTCTATTTACGACGCTTCAACTCAGTGAGAGAAGATATTCTTTCTGGCAATCAGTTATCCATTGATAAGACTGACGAAGAATATATTGGTGCCTTCGTTGAGCAGGAACTACCAGGCAGTAAGATGAATATTGTGAAACCGACTATTATAAAAACGGGGATAGCAGGCTTTCGTTTCCACGATTACAAAAAAAAGGATGTTAAAGAAATGTTGACCATGGATCCTTTTCAACAATTGGACACTGTTATAGAGCCAGACAATAAGTTCGATATACATGCTGTAAAGCTTTTATGGGAAGGTTACATGTTAGGCTATGTGCCAAGGGAGTATAGTTCAGAGGTAACAAAAGCTTTGGAATGTAATAAAGAAGTTACCTGTTACTTGGAATCATACGACAACTTTGGCTCGGTCGATGATCGAACACACATTGAAATTAGAATTGATCATGCCAAAACTCCAAGCTCACGATAAAGTTACAAATAGTAAAAATGTTCAGGGGTGTTTTGAAGTCTGCTTATAAGGGATTGATAGTTAGGTTTTTGAAGAATATTGGTCGTATTATAGCCCGATACTCCTGCTCACTAATGGTCGTTTGACAAGGTCAAGTTTATTGCTACTTCCGTTTTATTCAAATCACAATGTCTTTCATTTACTATGAATATACAGTACAAGATTAAGCGAGTTGTTCAGGGAGTAAGGGATTTATAGATGCCAGTTAAAACAGTCTTTACTTTTGATTTTGTTAATACATTAGTTGCTGTCGTTGCATTATTCTATGCGGTAGAGGCGTATAATTTTTCCTTAAAGCAACAAACTGATAATGAAAAAAGTGAAAGATTAAATTTGAATAGGGCTGACAGTCTCTTTCAGATGCAATACGAATTAACTAAAAAAACTATTTCAGAATTAGAGAAAATCAAACATATTAATGATTTACAACAGGCTTATTTGGGTGAGCAGTTGGCGCAAGTATTGTTAGAAAATCAAAATATAATTGAAAGTGGTCAGCCTAAGTTTGCTTTGGAGGAAATGTCTTGGGGGAGAGACTTTCCAAATAGAGAGCAGATTCGATTAGGAGTGCGTTTTATAAATACAGGAACTAGAAATGCAGAGAACACACAAGTAACTTTGATCTTGATTGAAAATTTTGAAACTAAGCTTACGTTTAGTGGACAAAGTGAGCAAACTGTAACATCTGGAAATTCAAGTAGCGACGAGGTTTTTGTGGAAAAAAGCAAAATTAGATCGAAGAGGGAATATGGATCCAATCTTTTTGGTGTTGTGACAATAAAATATTTGGATCGAAAGACGAAAAAGACTCATGAGGATAGTTATTATTTTAAGTTTGACAGATTTTACGGATCACGGTGTACAAAAGAAGAGCTTTCGAAAATTAAAGAATTTCTGACAAAGAAAAAGACAAAAAACAAGAAGGATAACGGTAGGACTGATAACGGAAAAGCTGTTCAAATCTAACAAATCTGATGACGATAAAAGAACTGATTTCACTTTTGATTCCACTATTATCATTCATAGTTGTTGGTGTTCTGGTCTACTGGCGGGAAAATCGAAAACAATTTCAGGAGAAAATCTTTGAATACAAGTTTCAAGCCTATCGAGAAATTGGTGAAGAAGTTGGAATGTATTGTCAAGATGTGTTTAATTTTCTGGACTCTTTTCAGTTTTATGAAGGAAGTAAAGAGGAGTGGCTGGAAGAATCAAAAGATGAATTTAAGGAGTATTACGCAAAAGCCTTTGCATTGGAAAGGCTGTATTATAAGAACCTGATTCTTTTACCAGATGATCAATTAAATAGGCTCCGTGAGCTTACCGGGAGATGTGTTCGTCACATTACGGTACACCACCATTTGGGCACTGACCTCCCTCATACATCTTACGATATGTTGTTGGATATGTTGTATGAGTTTTTAGAAGAAGGTAGAAAGGATCTAAGTGTAAACTTGATCAACAGCTCTTTGAATCGACGATTGAGTGAACAGTTTTATCCGATAAATCTGAAATTACAAAGATCGCAGAAAAACAATTCCGGCGATAACGGCGTAGATAATGTTACAGATTAAACCATTGTATGAATAATAAAAAAGCAGGTTTGAGAATATAAAATAAACCAGAAAGAGATCTTTATAATCAATCCGTGCGAAGAATTTCAATAGGACTTGCATTGTGTTAAATATACGTTGGAGTCCAGTAAAGATAGCAAAATGCACAAATGTTTCAGGGGTATTTTAAAACACTGTTATATTGATCTGATATATAGCGAAATATGAATTTTTGGTCGTATAACCCTATGGGTCACCAAGTTACTAGTAAGCATCATTCGACACTTTTTAAATCGCTCTGATTTCAGGGCGATTTTTTTTATGCCTAAACGGGTCGTTTTTGGCGGAGATTTTGAAAATTCTGAATTTTTTGAAATACTCGTTGCTCCACAACATTTGGGCTTGATCTAACAATTCATCATATTGCCACGATAAATTATCGTAACTACTAATCAATTGACTACCATGAAGATTCGGTTTGCATTTTTGGCTTTAATGGCCTGCGTTTTATTGGTAGCCGCTCGTCCGGCTGTGCTTTTCGGGGATCTTGCGGGCTCCTGGTCCTACACCATTTCCGACGTTCCACCGGAATACCAGCAAGGTGTATTCATCTTTGAAGAAAAAGACAACGCAACCGTTGGCTTTATGGGCGAAAACAAGGAAGTGCCTCTGAAAGAGTTGAACGCAGCAGATGGCAATGTTAGTTTTAAATTCGATTTTGATGGAGGAGCGATTGCTGTCAAAATGGTGCAAAGCGGTGATACATTGCGTGGAAATCTTTCTTCTCAGTATGGTGAGTTTCCAATCGTAGCTGTTAAGAAGAAGTAATTTTATTTCCCGGAAGCCGGCATTTTGTGGTGGCTTCCGGGTTTCTTTTTTCAATTTGTCCTCGTAGGGGATTCTTTTCGCTTCAATTCTTCAAGATTGCCTTCATATTTCCTGATTAATAAGACGTGAACTGGTAGAAACTCAAAAACTTCCACCTCGCAATCTTTCCGTACTTTTGCCCTCATAACATCATCAAGCCACAAAATGATACGAAAATTACTATTCGGGTTTATTTTATTACTTCCTTTTCTCACGCAGGCGCAGCAGGCTCCGGCAACAGATACAAGCTGGGTTCGTAACAATTTTATTAAAACGGAACATGCGATTCCCATGCGGGATGGGGTGAAGTTGTATACCGTCATTTACACGCCCAAAGATGGGGAGGCGTATCCGGTGCTGAT
Organism: Dyadobacter sp. CY312; assembly: GCF_021390535.1. Taxonomy (GTDB): domain Bacteria; phylum Bacteroidota; class Bacteroidia; order Cytophagales; family Spirosomataceae; genus Dyadobacter. The sequence continues at coordinate 625,590 of NZ_JAJUXG010000003.1, read as the reverse complement.
GCAGCGCACGCCTTATTCCGCCGCGCCGTATGGTGCCAACAGTTACCGCCGTCGTTTGGGACCGAATACGTCTCTGATGCAGGATAAGTACATTTTTGTGTATCAGGATGCCCGTGGGAGATATAAAAGCGAAGGGAATTTCAGGGAAATGACGCCGGCTATTCCAAACAAAAAGAACAATAAGGATGTAGACGAGTCCAGCGATACCTTCGATACGATTGAGTGGCTTTTGAAAAACACCAAAAACAATGGCAAGGTGGGGCAGTATGGTATTTCCTTTCCGGGATATTATTCTTCGGCTGCTTTACCGGATGCACACCCGGCTTTGAAAGCGGTTTCGCCTCAGGCACCCATGTCCGACGAGTTTATCGGAGACGACTGCTACCACAACGGAGCATTTTTCCTGATGGATAATTTTGGTTTTTACAGCGGTTTTGATGGTCCAAAAAGTACGAACGGGGAAGATTACGAGAGTTTCTTCCGGGCAAGTTACACGGATGCATACCAATATTTCCTTGATTTTGGGCCTTTGAAAAAAGCCAATGCAAGTCCGTTTTTCTCAGACCCGAACAGTGTGTGGCGTCAGGTGGTAGCGCATCCGGTTTATGATGAATTCTGGCAATCGCGAAATATCAAGCCGCATCTTAAAAATGTAAAACCGGCGGTACTGGTAGTTGGTGGCTGGTTTGATGCCGAGGATTTGTATGGAGCGCTCAAAACCTATTCAGCGATTGAAAAGCAGTCTCCGGGAAACAATGCCAGGCTCGTAATGGGCCCGTGGACGCATGGAGGCTGGGCGGCTCCGTCGTGGAAGTCGTTTGCCCAGTATCAGTTTGGTGGAGATGTGAACAAATATTATCAGGATGAGATTGAAACCAAGTTTTTTAATTTCTACCTGAAAGACAAAGGCAGTTTTGATCAGGCAGAGGTAACGGTTTTTGAAACGGGAAGCAACCAGTGGAAAAATTATGATATCTGGCCTCCCAAAAACAGCACGCCTACGCCATTTTACCTGGCAGACAAAGGAACACTGACTGCCCAAAAACCAAATGTAGCAAAAAGCGCAAGTGACTACGAAAGTGATCCTGCGAAACCTGTACCTTATACGAGCGTGATTTCCGGTCGGAGGAATAACGAATACATGGCGGAAGACCAGCGTTTTGCTGCGCAGAGACCGGATGTATTGGTTTTTCAGACAGATTCTCTTGCCTCCGATCTTACGTTAACGGGTGAAATTATTGCTAATCTATTTGTTTCCATGACAGGCACGGATGCGGATTTTATAGTGAAGGTGATTGATGTTTGGCCGGCTGGTTCTGTGGTTCCAGCAGCGCAGGAAGGGCAACGTCCTACGCAAATGGGAGGGTATCAGCAAATGGTTCGTTCAGAAGTGATTCGTGGAAAGTTCCGGAACAGTTTCAGCAAACCGGAGGCATTTACCAAAGATAAAGTTGAAAAGGTGACGCTGAAACTAAACGAAGTTGCGCATACTTTCAAGAAAGGCCACCGCGTGATGCTGCAGGTGCAAAGCAGCTGGTTTCCGCTGGTGGACAGGAACCCACAGAAATTCATGAATATTTTTGAGGCCAACGAATCCGATTTCCAAAAGTCAAAAATTACGGTTCACCACGACGGCAAAAACAGCAGCAACATTGTGTTGCCGGTGATGAAGTAAAAAATAGATTGCCACGGATGCACGAATTTTGCACGGATTAATTTTTGATAGTTATTAGTGATCATTCGTGTATCTGTGGCAAATTGGATTTAAAAATAGGTTGCCACGGATGCACGGATTTAACACGAATTTATTTTCTTATTATTCGTGCCCATTCGTGTATCCGTGGCAAAATTTGACACTACTTCAATCCTTTTCGTTTTTTGTATTCCTGAAAACGTTCGTTGTATTCTTTAAGCTCCTCTTCTTTAAAGCTTTTCTGATATCTTTCCGGAAGTTCCAGCCTTTCCTTCATTTGCAGAGAATTGGATAGTTCCACCAGTGTATTTACGCCCTTTTTGTCTTTTACCAGATCGAAGGCATCATACAAATCACCGTTCACGGTATAAGCTTTGAACGCCAGTTTGCCAGGGTCGACGGTTATCACCTGATACAATTGTGTATTGGAAGCAGCACGATCCATCCAGTTTTGCAGGCCGATGTCATACATTTTCGGACCACTCACCGAAACCACATAAATGGGTCCATCCGGCTTCTTTCTGCTTTGTCCGGCTGGTATGTTGATTCCCCGTCCATAGGTATGATCATGTCCCTGAAGTACAATGTCAACTTTGTATTTTTTGTAAAGCGGTTCCATTTTTAATCTCCATTCATCGTTGTCCCGTCCATTTTTTGTTGAATATATCGGGTGATGGTGAATTACGACGGTCCAGCGATTGGTATTGGTTTTAACCGTATTCTCAAACCAGATAGCCTGTCTGTCCAAAACAGAAGAATCGAGCAGAGCTGCCTGAGAATCAAGAGAAATAAAACGTATGCCCTGGTAGTCAATGTAATATGCAGTTTCAGATAAGCCCTCGGGCCCGTTTTCAGGTAGAGCAAATTGCGGACGCCAGTGGTCCGAAACATGCGTTTTATTGTTTTGTCCTTATAATATTCGTGATTTCCTGGCGAAGATAGGCTTGGTATCATACCATTTACCCATCCTCCGGCCTCAAACCATTCTCCCCATTCGTAATCAGTGTTCGACCTGTTTATCAAATCTCCTGCGTGTATCATCAGGTTGGCTTTTGGCAGAGTAGCGAAAGCTCCTCTTATTGTTCGCGACCACAAAGAGCGCAAATCGTTCTGCGCATCGCCAAAATAAAGAAATGAAACCGGTTCCTGCTTGTCGGAGGCTGTTTTAAAGTGAAACCACTCGCTCCAATGCTGGCCGCCACCAACGCGGTAGACATATTGTGTGGAGGGTTTTAAATCCGTAAAGTTTACTTCATGGTAATGCACCGTTTTGCCATCCAGAATTACCGGCAGGCTCTTTGCTTTTACAATACGTGCGTTCGGCACAAAGTCCGGTGAAGGATCCGCTTCGTGAATAGCACCCACGGCGTTGGAAACAGTCGAATCTGTTCGCCAGTTAACAGCTTGTGAAACAGCGGGATTGGTTTTGTAGCCAAGAATAACCCGGTCCGGAAATTTGGTAGGCGGGTAAGTTTTGTTCTCCTGAGCAAACAGACCTGAAACGAATATGATATTTATTAGCAAAGCCAGAGCATTGCCGGCAATCGAAATTTTCATGGAATAACCTTGTAGTTCTGTGTAAGAATACGGGAAATGGCAGATATAAGGCTAACAGAGTATGTTAAGAAAACATGAATTTTATCCTTCCAAAAGTTGCGTACCTTTGTGTCGTGAAATTTGAAGCAGTTGCGCATTGAAAAAGAAAACACTATTTATTACCCCGCCATTTACCCAGCTTAATACACCTTACCCGGCAACTGCTTATCTGAAAGGGTTTTTGAACACGCTGGGCAGGGAATCGTATCAGGCCGATTTGGGTATTGATGTGATTCTGGAACTGTTTTCTTCAAAAGGATTAACCCGTCTTTTTACCGAACTTGATGATTCGGATGCTGAGCTGACGGAAAACAGCTTTCGGATTTACTCCCTCCGGGACGATTACATATCCACCATTGATCCCGTAATCCGTTTCCTGAAAAACCATAATCCTACACTTGCTCATAGTATTTGCGACCGGAGTTATTTACCGGAAGCGAGCCGTTTTCAACAGCTTGAAGATATGGATTGGGCATTCGGTACGATGGGCATTCATGACAAAGCGAGGCATTTGGCGACGCTATATCTTGAAGACCTGGGTGATCTGATTCAGGAAGCTGTGGATCCTCATTTTGGTTTTAGCCGTTATGCTGAAAGGCTGGGTCGGTCTGCAACGCATTTTGATGAAATGGAAACGGCTCTGGAAATGCCGGATACGCTTTTATCAGCTATTTTGACCTCGATACTGGAAAAGAAAATACAGCAATATCAGCCCGATATGGTTTGTATCACAGTTCCTTTTCCGGGTAATTTATACGGCGGTTTTAAATGCGGCCAATATCTAAAAAAATATTATCCTGCCATTCAGGTGGTAATGGGGGGCGGTTTTGCCAATACGGAATTGCGGTCATTAAAAGAGCCGCGTGTTTTTAATTACATCGATTTTGTTTGTCTGGACGACGGTGAAGCGCCGCTTTTATCGCTTTTGGAATATCTGGATGGTGAAAGAAGTATTGAACAACTCAAAAGGGTTTATTCCAGAGTAAATGGTGAAGTGATTTATCACAATGGCGCCAAGGAAAAGGATGTGCCGCAACGTGATACCGGTACACCGGATTATAGTGATTTGCCTCTTCACGATTACCTTTCCGTAATTGAAATTGTGAATCCGATGCACCGCCTTTGGAGTGATGGGCGTTGGAATAAACTTACACTTGCACACGGTTGTTATTGGGGTAAATGCTCGTTCTGCGACATATCGCTTGACTACATCCGACGCTATGAGCCCATGACGGCGGCTTTGCTTTGCGATCGGATAGAAGAAATAATCAATCAAACAGGTCAAAACGGGTTTCATTTTGTGGATGAAGCCGCGCCTCCGGCTTTGTTGCGGGATCTGGCTTTGGAAATTATTCGCAGGAAACTCACGGTTGTTTGGTGGACCAATATCCGTTTTGAAAAAAACTTCACCCATGACCTTTGCCTGCTGCTAAAAGCTTCCGGTTGTATCGCCATTTCGGGCGGACTGGAAGTGGCGTCCGACAGGCTTTTAGAGCGAATGAAAAAAGGAGTAACCGTAGCGCAGGTCGCTCGTGTTGCTGATGCTTTCACGCAAGCTGGCATTATGGTTCACGCCTACCTAATGTATGGTTTTCCTACGCAAACGACTCAGGAAACAATAGATGCACTGGAGATGGTGCGGCAGTTATTCGAACAAGGAATTGTACAGTCTGGTTTCTGGCATCGGTTTGCAATGACAGCGCATAGTCCTGTTGGGTTACATCCGGAAGAATTTGATGTAATGCGTATTGGTCCGGATCTCGGTAAGTTTGCCAACAACGATCTGGAACACAATGATCCGCTCGGCGCAGATCATGATTTATATGCGGAAGGATTACGTAAATCGCTTTTCAATTATATGCACGGCGTTTGTCTGGATTTCCCTTTATCAAAGTGGTTTGATTTTAAAGTACCGGCATCGTCCATTTCCCCACGATACATTGAAAAGAGTGTAAGAGAATTGCCGGATGTCGCAACGAGAACCAATGCCATCGTAGTGTGGATGGGAAGCCTGCCTGAAATGGCTGTTTTCGAAGAAAAACGGGGCAAAAAGGTGGTTGAAATTGCCGAACTGGTTTTTTTTAACAAGAAAAAGGAGTGGGCTGTTGAAGCAGAAGTGGGTGTTGCTGAATGGCTGGTACAAACTATGCCTAAACTTCTCACCAGCAATGCTGAGCCTTATGCTTTTGATCAATTAAAAAATGATTTTGCCAACGCAGGATTAGGAGATTTTCAAACCTTCACAAATTCAAGAACCTGGAATGAACTACGCAAAGGCGGCTTGTTGATTGTGTAGTTGTTGGCTTGAACTTAGATAAATCACGTCTTATCAACTTCTTCCTGAAAGGTCGTCAACATAGTCGGCAGCGGGTAAATAAAATTCGTGTCTTTGTGCCTTTGTGGCAAAAATTAAAGAATGCCTTTCAATATTTCAGAACCGAGAAATTAAGCAGATCATCATCAAAAGTGGTAAAGACCGCCGGATAACCCACAGCTATTTGTCCGATTTTCGATTCCAGTCCAAGTGCTTTCGCAGGCCTGATCGTCGCCATTTCTATGGCTTCCTGTAACGGAATTCCTATTTCATTCACCGCATTTCTAACCGCATCGGCCAGAGAAATGGTTGCACCGGCAAGGTTTCCGTCGGAATTGATATATTTCCTGTCTTTCAAATAGGCATCGAACTCACCCCATTTAAATTCAGTCACTTTCTCGTTCAAAAACAAAGCATCAGAAATAAGGAAAAGTTTGTCTTTTTTGACCTTGTAAGCGATCCGGGCGGCTGCGTAACTGGAATGAACACCATCGATGATGATGGGTGCGTAAACCGATTTATTGTCGAAAGTGGCCCCAATGAGACCTGGTTCGCGATGGCCAAAAGCAGACATGGCATTGTACAAATGCGTAACCAGATGAATTCCCTGATTAAATGCGCGGCTTGCCTCCGAATAAGTTGCATTGGAATGTCCGGCTGAAACAGTGATACCAGAATCCAATAGCAGCTGGATTTGATCTTCGGTAAACATCTCCGGCGCAATCGTAATCAGCTTTATAACGCCTTTTCCGTATCTGACAATTTCTTCAAGATCGGCGTTGGTTGGCTTTCGAACATATTCAGTGAGGTGTGCACCGCGTTTGATGGGGTTGAGAAAAGGACCTTCCAGATGCATTCCCAACACACCTGAACCAGGGTACTTTTCCTGGTAGGAGCGAACAGATTCAATGCCTTTCAAAATGTTGTCCTGTGGCGAGGTAATGAGCGTAGGCAACACGTACGCAGCTCCGGTAGCTACACTGGTTTGATATATGTCGTCAATCGTTTCTTCGTCAGCCTTTTGTGTAAAATGATATTTTTCTCCGCCGTTGATGTGGCTATCGAAAAGGCCGGGAGCGAGGTACTTAACTTCTTTGGCACCGGCAGAAGATGTCGCATGTGCAATGGAAATGATTTTATTGTTCTCAACGGTTATGAGTTGATCTTTAAGAATCTCGTTTCCTGTAAAAACTTTTTTTGCGAATATTACCTGCGACATTTCAATTGATCATTAAACTGTGATAGTTTGTTTCGAGTGAGATCAAACAAACCTTTATTTTACAATAATATCGAATTTGGTTAAAAGACCTGCCAGGTCGGAAGAGAGAAATTTAGCTTTCCTGATATTGTTGATCGTTGGGTCAATGGTGAAGTATTTGCAGGTCGAAAAATCCACACCGCCTAAATTGGTATTGGCAAATACGGAATCGCTGAAATCGCAATTATGAAATTTACATTTGGACAAATCACACTGCGTAAAATCCGCTCCCTGAATACGGCAATTGGCAAAACTACTTTTATTCAGCTTCTTGTTTTCGAAGATGGCGTAATCCAGGATACAATTGTCAAATTTTACCATTAAGCCAAAATCCTTTGCTGAGGAGATATTAATACCTGTCAGTTTACAATTCTTAAAAATGACGTTATCCAGCTTGCAGTGTGTAAATGAGACGTTACTCAAATTACATTCGTCAAAAACGCAATCAGTAAAAGTGATGGAAAGTAGTTCGTTAAACGTGCAATTTATAAAGTGTATTTGCTCAAATTCATCAGAGGGAATGGTTTCAACCGAGAAATCGACGTTACGGAACGACTGGGTATTTTGGATTAAGGACATTCAGTTTAAGGTTTTTCTGATGTTACAGATATTTTTTGATAACAGATTTCAGCTGGTCAGCCTGCACAACGCCTGACTGTCTCCACATTGGTTTACCATGTTTGAATACAATTAAAGTTGGAACACCCTGAATTTTGTACGCTTTGGCAGCCGATGGATTTTTATCTACATCCACTTTTATAATGGTGGCCGATTCTCCCAGATCTTCCTTCAAAGTTTCCAGGATCGGTTTCATCATTTTGCACGGACCGCACCATTCTGCCGAAAAGTCCACCAGTACCGGTTTGTTTCCGTTTATGAGTTCTTTGAAAGTCGACATAAGTTTGTGTTTTGATGTTATCTAAAAATACTAAATAATCAGACCCGATTCGTAGAGCGGAAGACTGTAAAGTAAAGCGTAATCTTCTCCAAGGCTAACCAATGTTAAGCCAAAATGGTTTTAAAATTTACACTGATAATTGGAAGAAAATCAACGTATGGAAGGTGCGAAATTTAAAGCTTGGTTTTGAGATAGTTGCTGAATCGCTTCTCAATCCATTCATAGGTGAAGTGGGAATAAATAATGGTAATGGTCATCGATATGAGCAAAGAAAGACCAATCATTGGTTCGGTATGTGGAAGTTTAAAAACTCTGAATAGGATTACATTCAGCAGAATAAGAACAATGGCGTGATTGAGGTAAATGGAGTAGGAGATACGTCCCAGATATTGAAATGGCTTGGTCAGCAACATTGTTGTGACTAGTCCTGTTGAACTGCAAAAAATGATCACTCCACCAGAAAAAAGGATAGGGAATACCATTTTCCACAGGTTAAGCTGAAAATGATGAACGACGTACATCAATAAGATCATCACAACCAGAAACGGAATTTCCATTGCCGACAACTGAAAAGTGTTTTTTGACAGAATGTTGTACGTGAATATTCCGAGACAGAAACAGAATATCCCACGAATGAAACCATAATCGTAAGCAAGCATGTAATTGCCTTTGGAAATAATGAAGGCTCCACATAAAATGGTGGTGATAATAAATGCCAGGATTTTGCTGCGCTGAAAAAATATCAGAATTAGTCCAAAAACCACATAAGATATCATTTCAGCTGAGATAGACCAGGCAGGGTAATTGAGACCGATCCATGATCCAAATACAGGCGTTGAACCCATAAATGTCAGCGTGTCGAGAACAGTGGAGAAATAATAGGAAGCTCCGAGACTGTTTACATTCTTATAGGAACTAAAATCTCCCAGAATGTTAAAAATCAGGAAAACGATCTCGGTGTAAACAAGTAGCGGGTATAGTCTGACAATTCGCTTTTTGAGAAACTGAAAAAAATCCTCTTTGGTGTCGATCCGGTTGAAATAATTCAAGGCAATTACGAAGCCACTCAGTACGAAGAAAAAGTCTACGAACAGGTCCGAGTTAATTACAAAAAAGTTATTGTAAAATATCGAATCCTTGAAAGCATTGTGATGGTGTGCAACAACCAGAAGGGCAAAAATCCCCCGCAACCCATCGAGTTGTTCTACTCTTCCTTTCATTTAGTGGATGTGAATTTAAATACCTTTAACAGAAATCGAATTGCTTTATCTTAATCTGTCAGGCTGAGGCAGTTGTTAAAGCCTTATTTTCAGGCTCTGAGAGTTTGTTAAAATATCTTATTCCCAGGAATCGGATCATTGCCAGGTACGGAAACCAGAATGCGATGTCAGTCGGGCGTCCGCCTGCAATAAGTAAAATGGTGATTGATATAAAAAAGTAGGCAAGAGTCGTGGAAATGGCAGTCGTATTTGTTTTAATCTCCCGGATTGCAAAAAGAAACAGGAAAAAGTTAAATGAAGCAAAGAATAAAAATCCAATGATGCCATAAGCCACAAAGGATTCCAGAATCGGGACATCAAGATAATCGCTCTTGAATCCTCTTCCCATAAAAGCATCCCAGGAAAAAAAAGTATTTAAAAATGTCTCAAATCCTCCAACACGCCCCATAGCAGACGCATCTACATCGGCTGTTTCGGTAAGTTTTACTCCAAAGGATGTGAAAATTACGTCCATGATACGATCTTCAAAAACATCATAATATCCAAGTAACAGATTGAAAATGTCTCCGTAGCGATTGAGGAAATAACGTATACCCAAGAGGATCAATATCAGCAATACTAGGTTTCTGAATTTAAAAATACTCAGAGTTGCTTTAAATAGATTGGATATTTTAAAGTTAAATAGCAGATAGGCAATTACCATCAGACCAATCCCTAAATAACTGGACTTTGCAAGCGACAATACCACCACTCCCAAGCTAAACAGTACAGAAAAGAAAAGAAAAGCTTTGCTTATAACATTACTTGATCTGCTCATCAGAACAATAGCCGTAATGATACAAATTACTCCGTTTCTCGCAGTTATGTGAGGATTTCCGCCGGGTTGTGCCCCTTCGTTAGAAAAACTAACTGCTGCCCTCATACCAGGTGCCCAGTTTGGATCGGTAAGAAGAGAGTAAACCAGAGTGATGTTACAAAACAATGCTATCAGAAAAAGAATGGTTACCAGCGTGTCTGATATGTCATTTGGGATATGGAGCAATAGTACCAGGAAACCAAACATGAAAACGTAATTACCAATATCTGCAACGGCTTTTCCCTGATAGTTTAAAAAGAAGAAATAGTATAAGGTGATTATCAGAAAACCTACCCCCAGGTTAAACAAGATTGGATTTGGCTTGTAGAATCTATTAAAAAGGTGAGGAGGTAGCATAAGCACTAGCGCCAACACAAAAAATGCAGCAGTAAAAGTGCTGTTAGCGGGACCAAATTTCAGAGTATCCCTGATAAAAAATATCAACGGAAATCCATTGAACATCATAGCGATGCCGACGGAATACCGGAGATTATGAAAGTTGGTGGTAATATTTAGAAGACTCCAATTCATTTGGATAACCTGTAACTTATGTATTTAAAGTCGAACTTAAATATGAAATAGGCGATTTTGCGAAACCTGCACCAAAGATACTTCAATTTGTTGAGAGACGGGGAGCCCAACGTGGAAATGTACAATTCTTTGATTTTTGCATGTTCCTTTTTACCCAGTGGTGCAATGTTCGAGGATTTAGCATCCGCATGCACCCGCAGCGCTCCTCCGAGCCCTTCCACTTTTCTGACGGTGGTGGTACCCGATGCTGTGTACCTGGTGATAAATTCGTAATCAAATGCAAAATGGTATGATTCGTCAAACGGTCCGTATTTTTTTACCAGATCTCTCTTAAAAAATAGAGATTGATTATGGATTTGCATTCCTTCCAAAACCTGGCATTCAAAGCTATATGAGGTCGTTTTTAAAATCTCGGTAACTTCGTCCGTTGTTGAGATCATAAACAAATCGCCATAAAGAATATCGTCAGCAGATTGCATCGCTGCTTTTCCAAAACGATGAAATGTATCAGGGAAATATACATCGTCGGAATTTTGAAAGCTTATGTAATCACCAGTTGCTCTTTCCAGAGCCTTGTTTATGGCGTGAACCTGCCCGCGATCCTTTTCAGAAACCCAATAGGAGAGGTGCTGTTCGTATTTCTTAATAACCTCCACGCTGCTGTCTGTCGATCCTCCGTCAATGATAATATATTCCAGGTTGGGATAATTTTGATTCAATACGCTCAAAATGGTACGCTCCAAAAATTCGGCCTGGTTATAAGACGGGGTTATGACGGTAAGTTTCGGAAATGCAACAGATTTTTCTCCGCTTGATTTTAGTGTAGATACAAGTGAGCGCAGTTCTGAGGTGTATTGGTCGAGGGATTTCATAGTATGTTATGATAATTAAAACTGATCAATAAAGCGGGTAACCGACTTAATATTATTTGCCAGTTTTTTACGTAATAAGCGGTTTGGTTTAATATCTGGTATGCGTCCGAAACCTGGCTTACCCAAAGGAACGTCTTTTCTGAAAGAATTTACTACCTTTTTATAATCAGCGTAGAGCTGTTTAAATTGCCCGCTTTGCGCTAGCAATGGGGCATGATCAGACCAAACCGGATCGAAAAATTCCAGACCTGCAAAATCAGCAGAAATAAGCGGCTTTCCGCTCACAAAATATTTATCGCCACGGAGCTCTATTACCTTATTCAGAACCGAATGTAAGCCATAATGCCATCCGGGATGGGTGAGCTGTCTGGCGTTGTGAACACGTACCAATACAAAATTCAGCCATAGCTGATCCATACACATGCCATTGCACAAATCGAACTGTGCCCGGTCGATTGTTCTTTCTGCCCACCAGTCCAGAAATTGCAAGGTTTGTGCAGATCTGTTAAGAGTCCAGCTCCCTGCGTGAAACATACCTACATTTAATATTCTTTTATCATCCAGTATCGGAGATCTTTCCAGTGCGCCCGTTATATGCGGTGTTACGAGCATTCCTCCGTCAGTTGCAATAATATCGGACAGTGAATGATACAAGAACACGGTGGGCGAAAGGAAAGTAAGCGTATTTACATCAGGATGAATGTTTAAAAGATGTTTTGCAAACCACGGACGACAAGCCGGCAATAATTCGAAATCATAATAAAGCGCCGTCATTTCCTTCCACTGCGGCAGTTGAACCGATGAAACCGGCAATAATCTTATGTTTGAAGGCAGGTTTGTAATTTCAATGGTATCTACCCAACAGAGATAAAATACGCTTCCCGTATACTGCACGGCCGAATTTGCCAAGGCCAGTGCATTGGAAAGGCTGGTACGATTGCAAACTGTAAAAATAATATTCATACTTCTTTATTTCTTCCTGCGAACCTCCTGATAAGGAAGATCGTCTATATTGGTATTGTTGATGCCTGTGAAAGCAAAAGGCAGCTGTTTACTTTTGCCATCCGGGTGTAATTTATTGCCGGAAAGAGATTTACAGAAAAAGTCCCGGACAATAGTGCTGGGCTTTCGAAGTGTCGGCCAGAGCCGATTGGCCTCTGTCTCCCAAAAAACAGCATCCCTGTTTTCCAGCGTTTTGTTATGTCGGTATTGGTAAGCTGTCTTTTCTTTCTTTCTCAACGCCTTTATCATGCGTTGAACGTGGCAGAGAAATAAACCATTTTCCTCAAATCCATTTCCCATTATTGTTTTCTGATTTTCTTTCAAACCAAGGAATAAAGCCAGCTGATTCGGAAGCGTCTCATTTTTTCTAGCCACCGGAGCAGCTTTCAGATAGTCGTAGCCTTGTTTGCACCAGTAGTGCAGTTCATCTTTAACTATCCACGAGTTTAGCTCGTGAATTAGCAGGAAGTCGGCCCAGCTGAATCTTTCGTAAAAATCTTCCATCAGAAACAAACGTGCCATGGTCTGTCGCGATTGAAAATACTCCTTTGAAAAACAAATAATATCCGCGTCCTCTTTATGCTCTTTAACAATACTCATATCCGCACCTTCATAAGTAATGAAAATCACAGGATACCGAACCAGCGCGTCCAGGCAATGTCGTAATAATCTTTCTTGCGTAGGATTAAGGTTTGGGTCAGGAATGGGGATAATTACAGAAACCAGCTCTTTCATTTATATCGTTTCAAGCTGTTTCAAAGCATGCACAAATGGTTTTTTAAGCCACTTTCTTACACGCTGATATCTTTTTATCTGATGCGGTTTGATATAAAAACAAGGGAATTTGCGGTAATAAGAGTTACCGTTTTCTAAAAGGTTGTTTTTATATAATTCGAAAAGCGCCGTAAGATCTTTCCTTTCCGACAGCTCAAAACGATTCTGGTACTTGGAAAGTACTTCTGGTTTTGCAGGGTCATATCCACTGTAATGAAAGAAAATCAGTGGATTGGAATTATTTACATAATATTCACTTCCATCGTTGGAAAACTTGCGTTCGTGCAGGTTCCAGTATGCCGCATTGTATCCGGGATTACGCTCTATATGTACGTCAGGAATAAAAACGGGCAGAAAATTCATCCAGTTCTGGTCGGTAAACAAACCATTACAAAGATCAATCAGGCATTCGTATCGCAGCTTTTCTTCCCACCATTTGATGTATTCCAAAGTTTTTTCACTTCTGGCAAAAGCCACGAATCCGAGGTTATAGATACCGGTATTCAGATGATCCAGTTCATTTGGTTTCAGGCGGTCATCAATGGCAGTGTTGATGTGGGGAGTAAGTACGGCAGGGTGTTTTTTCAGAGAACCTAATAGCTCTGTAATCGGCTGAAATACAATAATATCAGGATCCAGATAGATCACATTTTGTGCCTCAGGATACTTTTTAAAAAAGTATGTAAAGTAAAAAGGTTTTACCGCCGTGTTCAACTCAGTTATATCATATCTCCCGGCCATTTCATCAAAACCTTCAATGCCGATTTTGTCAATTTCGATCATTGGATATTCAGGTGTAAATGACGCGTCGAAGCTCACGCCTTCGAGAATATCAACCAGCCCTATGAAAAATTTAACATCCGGGTTTGTCGATTTTAGCGAGTCTCCCAGCGTGCGGGCCTGGGCCAAATAATTTATTGAACAAATGGTAAAAACAATGGTCATTAGTTGTGCTGTTCCGAAACGATCAAAGGTAAGTACTTTTGAATGATGGCTTCAACGTTTCCGACACTTTTATCGGTATTGTGCCTTTCGAGTACTTTTTTACGTCCTTTTTCCCCCATGTTCTGACGAAGAGCAGGATCAAGCACCAGTTGAATAATTGCATCCGAAGCTGCTGTGATGTCCAGATACGGAACCACAAAGCCTGCATCGGACTCAATTAGCTCGGGCGCACCGCCTGCGTCTTCAAAGCAAACCACAGGAATTTCCTGCAAAGCAGCTTCCAGAACCACCAATGGATATGGATCTTCTCTGGAACTGAGTAGCAGGATGTCGAAACGGTTGATATAATCAAGTGCCTGCGGAGTAGGGGGAATCAGAATAATGCGGTCCGAGAGCCCCATCAGGCGAATATCGCTTTCTATCAGTTCATAAATCTCGTGCTGCGGACCGGCGCCAATCCACACAAAGAAAACGGGTAACGGAGCTGTTTTTGAAATTACATTACGCGCTATCCAGTTAAAAAGGTCGTTTCCTTTTCTCCATTCAGCATTGCCGCAGCCGCCTATCACAATGGCGTCATCTGGTACACGGTATGTTTTTTCGAGAATATCAGACTGAACAAGTTTGAGTTTATGGTCGATATGATCGTGATCAATCAGCGTAAATGTGCTGACGTGCTGGATCGGGAAATCATATTTTTTTACGTAATAATTAGCAACTGCTTTGGAAACTGCAATCAGATGATCCGTCTTTTTAAGAAGAAAGTTCAAATGCTTTTCGTGTGTGTAAATGCGGGCCGACATGGCAAGCTCATGCACAAATAACACCATTGGGAGATGATGCAGGAAACGGAGCGTTTCGTAATAAACGGCGGCATTCGCGATGGAATTCACAAAAACAAGGCCAATATTTTGTGCTTCCAGCTCGCTGGTTACCCGATCATTTTCGCGTTGTGCGGAATGCTCCTCGTATAACTTATGCAGGTTAATTTTCTTAAGAATTTTACCCGGAATGAAATACGGCGAAACATGATCATTTTGATACAGCCGGGTAATTGTCGTCACCTTGGCAAAGTCGTCTTCCAGGGCACCGCCACTGCATAGCAGCAGGTGCATGGGTACACCCCGTTCTTTCAGCAGTCGCAGCAATTGCAATAGCAAAAGTTGGCTTCCCGCCCGATTGGCATCATGACTTACAAATAATATCTTCTGATGTTCCATTAATTCAATTTGTTGCTATGATCAATATTACATGGTCGTCGGCTTCAAACCTGTCTTAATAAGCCTCATAGCTTTTTTTGCCCGGAACCTTCTTGGCGGGATTCCCAATATAAATACCCCATTCTTCAGTCTCTTTTGTGATGGCAGAAGCCATGCCCACAAGCGTTCCGGGAGCAATGTTGGTATAATCACGAATGGTGCTGTTTACACCAAAAAAAGAGTAGGATCCAATCTCGCAATGACCCGACATCACCACATGTGATGTAAAAAAAACGTGGTCATGTATTTTGCCGTGATGTCCGATATGGTTTCCACTCCACATTACAACGTTGTTTCCAATGGTTGTGTAGGGCTGAATGGTGTTGTCTTCAAGAATGAAGCAGTTTTCACCTACAACACTTTTATCAAAAATAGTTGCGTGAGAACTGATATAGGATATGAATGAATACCCTTTTGCTTTGGCCAGATTGTAGATATTTTCCCTATTTCGATTCATATTTCTCCCAGTCATCGGAGCAAAAAATGAATATTCAGCGGGTGAAAATATAGTCTCAACATCTTCGAAAGCTACAACAGGTAATCCGTGAAAGGTTTCTTCTTTGATATATTCCCGATTGATAGTGAATGCTGCAACTTCATGTTCAGAGTCATGCTGCAAATAGTAATGTGCCAGCTCGGCGGTGTCTAATACACCAAAAATGATAACCTTAGCCATTTTAAATCAGTTCGTAATCTTTTAAGAGTGTGGTAACCTTTTCGGCGTCATTGAACATTAATACGTCTATAACTGACAACCAAGGTACGAAAGCATTTTGGAATTGGGAATAGGGACTTACCACACTTTTCAAAAAGTTTAGCTTTATTCCTTCTTTCTCAAACCGATCCTTATCGTATAATTCCATGCCACCTACCGGATTGATGTAATGTGAGGCATTCTCTTGTTTACAAATATCAAGTATGCGTTCCGGTCCCTTCAGATCCGTGTTATGATATATGTCGGATGAGGGGACGATCTCAGTCGGAATACCCATGTAAGCACACGTTTTTTGTAGTGCAAAAAGGGTAAGTTCATGAATTGTCTCTGGTTCGAAATTTACAATTTCTTCTATCAGGGTAAAAACCTTTTGATAATTAGGGGCTTTCTGATAGGATTGTTGCAGGGTTTTTAGAAACTTCTTTCTCCAGGGATCATTTTTTAAGAGATGTACCTCATTTATTAGTTTGTTCTGACTGGCATCTTTTAGCGGAATGGTGAAAAGGTAAGGTTTGCCGCCCACCAGAAGGTTGTTTCTGTTGATCCACCCCTTGTTAATGAAATTGACATCATCGTAAATGATGAATTTGTCAACAGCATTGATTAGTTGAAAGTACCCGATATACGGAAATATATAGGGCTGCATGATGGCAATGGTCATGAATTATCAGATTGCTGGCAGGATTTGCCATGGTTAATACGAACCGAAGACTTTTTTAACGGCTTACTTATTTAGCTTTCGGAGATAGTAATCTTCACCCTTCACGATGAGATTTTTCATGGTGGTATCGGTTCCGAGCCGCAAATCGCCGGGTAAGGCTTTTATTCTGCTGGTATCATTTATTACGCTTCTGGCATACATCAGATAATCAGCCTCTTTGGGAATTGGTCGTAATCCTTCTTCAAATGGATTGATTGAGATTAATTTTCTTGAAAGATCCTCACCGTATAGCGGATATTCGAAATCGTCGTTGATAGTTGCCAGTGCAACAGTCGCGTTCTGAGGAACGATTGAATCGAACTGCTTATAAGCAGGTGTAATGTCTGGCCGGGCAAAGGTCTGAAATTCAATCCGATCCATTTTTAATGCAGATTCGTGTCCATAAGCACCGATTGGAAGGCAGCGAATGTTAAGATATACCGACATCAAAGCGGATACGCATGCAAGTACCACGATCATCGCCACATAACCCTTCCATACCTGACGGCGGGGTTTAATAATGGACAAGCGGTGATGCGAAAACAGCAAGAGCAGAAACAGCACGCCAAATAGACCGGTTTCTATAAAGTACCTTCCCTTAAAAGGATCATATACGGCAGAAAATGAAATTGCGCAGAAATGCAGTATAAAGGCGAGCGCCAAAAACCAATGGACGCGCGACCAAACCACTCTGAAAAAAACGAGTAATATTAATGGAAGAATAAGGGCGAAGCCAAAAATCCCCCAATAAGGATTTGCATTATAGAAATCGAACCGGCGTTGGAATGAAAATGGCACAATGGCGTATTCAGTTTCCTCATCAAGCCTCATATTTAGCTTGTCTTCCAGCAGCACAATTGGTTTACGTATCACCGTATTAAGGTCGTAACCCCATTGCGCGTTTCGCAGTCCGTCCAGATTGAAAAAATCATAACTGTAACGCACCACGTTTCTGCTGCCTTGTTTGATGCCGTTTTTTACGGTTCCGAAACGCTCGATGGATTGATGTTTTAACGCGGTAGGAGGGCCAATTGGGTGACCAAAAACCTGAATATTTTTAATATAACCGGTGGGAAGCATGTAAATGCAAACGGCAACTAAAATGGCTAGCCCCAGTTTCAGAAATCTGTTGAAGAAGATTTTGAAATCCGGTGCTAGAAAAACGGTGTATACCATCACAACAAATACCGACGGTAACAAAAGCGCAAATGTAGCCTTATGCCCGAAAACGATACCGAACACAAGCCCGGAAAGATATAGGTAACGGTTATCCCGGGTGTTGAAATAGGTGAAGAGAAAATACAGCAGGCAACTCAAATATGCCGTAAGCACAATATCGGTCTCAGTGGTGATGGCCTGCATCAGAAAATCCAGAAACATACCGTATGCAAATGCACAAAATATGCTCGCTGAAAGATTTCTACCTATTCTCTGTGCTATCCCGAATACCGCAATCAGCGTGATGTAATAGGATAAATGGTGAATAAATTTGAAGGCGTTTTCAACATTTCCACTGATAAGATAACAATAGATCTGAATGCTGGTGAGGCTTTTAGGATAGGTATCCATGTTCCAGTTGGTACCGCCAAAATGAGCCATGGTACCGCGCTGAATGTAGCGAATTGCCCTGTTCAAATGCCCCGTCATGCTGTCCCACTCATTGGGTACTGTAAATAGCACCAGTATCAGATTGGTTATCCCAATAATGACCATGGTGCCAAACATGAAAGCGAATATGAATTTGAGATATGGAGAAAGCTCTCTTGCCCAAATTACAAAAGTACTTAGCCGGTTGTTAACAATTGAAGAGACGGCATAATCCTGTTTTCCCGGAATTAAAAGGCTCCAAACTCCCAGCTGAACAGCCAGCATCATGTAAGTTCCTATAATCCAGGAAAAAACATTGGCAGTCTGATCAAGTGCGGAAAGTACAAATCCGGTTGGGATGACACAGCCTACGAAGAGTACGAACGAAATTAAGATCCATTCGGTGAGTGATGGTTGTGCAATTTTTTTAGAAACAAAACCAACACCGCACAGTAATATAATAAGGGAAATCAGGTATATAATAACCATAATGCTATGGTGATAAAAGACTTTTGTTAATAATGGCAGCTATACGTTCAATGTCCTCCTGGGCCAAACCAACATATAGAGGCAAACACAATACCCTTAGCGAAACATCTTCGGAAACAGGGCAGGGGATTTGATTCGGCATAAAAGGCAGGGTATTTAACGACGGGTAAAAGTACCGGCGCGGAATAATTTCCTGTTCTGCCAATGCTTCCATTACTTTTTTCATCACCTGTTCGGAAGAGAAAACAACAGGGTAGTAGGCATAATTATACTCGACTTCACTGCTTCTGAAAGGCTTTTCCAGTTTGTTCCAATCCAGCAAGGCATCATAAGCATCGAAAATATTCTTACGTTCGGCAATGATTTCGCCTACATGCGGAAGATTGCACAAGCCCATAGCTGCATGGAATTCTGAGTTTTTTCCGTTGATTCCTGCAAAATGATAAGATTCATCGCCCCTGTGACCAAATGCGCGCAAAAGACTCAGTTTCTGATCAAGTTCCGGATGATTGGAAATCAGTGCACCGCCTTCGATGGTGTGAAAAACCTTCGTTGCATGAAAACTGCATGTACTGATATCTCCATAGGACAAGAGAGACTTACCGTTGTATTTCACTCCAAAAGCATGCGCTGCGTCATAAATGACTTTCAGATTATGCTTCCTGGCAATTTGCTCTATTTTTTCTACATCACAAGGATTTCCATACACGTGCGTTGCCAGAATGGCGGTGGTCGCAGGGGTGATGGACTGTTCGATCAGATCCGGATCAATGTTAAAAGTTGCCCGGTCTATATCTACAAATATGGGTGTACACTTCTCCCACAAAATAGCGTTGGAAGTGGCACAGTATGAAAACGGAGTCGTTATAACATCTCCCGTAATTTCAAGTGCCTTGATCGCAATCTGTAGGACAATCGTGCCGTTACCACAGAAATAGAGATGGTCTACGTTAAGATAATCCTTTAACTGAGATTCAAGCTCCTGTAATAAAGGTCCGTTATTGGTCAGATACCCACGGTCCCATATTTCACGAACGTATTGAAGGTATTTTTCCTGATCGGGTAAAAAAGTTTTAGTGACGTTAATCATTCACCAGGTGTTCAGTTTGGCTAATTGAGAAATTAAGTTGAGGGCGAATATATCCAGGCCATTTACCATACCAGGTCACATTTTCGCGGTAATCCTCAATATCAAAAATAAGTGCTTCTTCCATGTTGTACAGGATGGTACTGGTATCCTTCACAATCATCATAGAAACAACATAGGAACCATCATTCAGGAAATTGCCCGGAATACTGCACGTCCCTGTAACAAGTCCTTTGCCAAATGCTTCTGACTGTGTACCCACGTTGAATATGCACTCACCGGTGAAAGTATAAAGGTGCATGCTCAGATTGATGTTGGCGCCTTCCTCCAAATTCCAGAATTGAAACTGAAAATCAAGCGGGGTACGAACATCGATGTGAGAGAGGTTGTCCTGAAATTCAGGGACAAGTTTGAAACTCTTAATTCTCACCTGGTCGTTACCGGGCGCATGATCAATGTCATCCCAGTGTTTTTCCAGCATTTTGTGAGAAACTTTGCTCAGGTAATTCGTTACAATATGTGTGGTTTCCCCCTGATCAATAAGCCGGCCTTTTTCAAAATAGAACGACTTGTTACAAAGTGCCTGAATGGCAGTAAGATTATGGCTTACAAATAGCAGTGTGCGGCCACTTTCAGAAACATCTCTCATTTTACCGAGACATTTTTTCTGAAACTCAGTATCGCCAACGGCAAGTACTTCATCAACGATCAGAATCTCAGGGTTGAGGTGGGCAGCGATAGCGAAACCCAACCGCACATACATTCCGGATGAATAACGTTTCACGGGAGTATCAAGAAATTTCTCTACGCCCGCAAAATCCACAATGGCATCAAATGACTGTTTGATTTCGCTTTTAGCCATTCCGAGAATAGCTCCGTTCAAGAAAATATTTTCTCTCCCGGTTAGTTCCGGATGAAAACCTGTTCCAACTTCAAGTAAGCTGGCAATGCGTCCTTCGATTTTGATTTGTCCGGTACTTGGTTCAGTAATCCGGCTTAGTATTTTGAGCAATGTTGATTTTCCAGCGCCGTTATGTCCAACGATCCCTATCCGGTCACCCTGGTCGATACTGAAATTAACATCCTTCAAAGCCCAGAATTCTTCTTTCTCTGCGAAGTCGTCTTTTTTATTCTTACGCGAAAATACTTTGTCTACGGTATCGGAGACAATATCGCGGAAGCTGGAAGGTCCACCACTTTTGCGTTGGTGGTCGATTATATATTTTTTGCTGATGTTTTCAGCTACAATTACAGGCATGGACAAAAATAGCTATTTCAGATATGATCAACGAACGTATTCTCCTTTTTACGGAAATATAGCACTGATAAAATCAATATCACGAGTGAAATGAGTGTGGTAGAATACAGGCTCTGCGGATCGAAATAAGCTTTATCTCCCAACAGACACCATCTGAATCCGTCAATAATTCCAACAATCGGATTCAGTTTATAAATGTTTTCAAACCATTGTCCTTCTACAAGGCGGCTGGTGTAAGCAATAGGACAAACGTAAAATCCAACTTGAACGATGAATGGTATGAGTTGGCCTATATCCCGAAAACGAACATTTAGTACGGCAAAAAAAAGTCCGAATCCCAGTGAAATTATGAACGTCAGGATAACAAATGCCGGAAGGAAAATAATATTCCAGCTAAGTCCGTAACCGGATACAACTGTGAAAATGAGGAATATTACGAATGTGATTACAAAATCTACAAAGCCGACTGCCACCGAACTTAATGGCATAAGAAGCCGGGGGAAATATACTTTTGAAACCAGATTAGAATTAATTAAGATACTATTGCTGATCTGTGTAAAGGTATTGGAGAAAAAGGTCCAGATCGTAAGTCCGCTCAGTACCATCAATGGATAAGGGATTCCGGGATCGCCTTCAAGTTTTGCAACAAGGCTGAAAACGAATACCATGATGGACATTGTCATCAACGGGCGCAAAACACTCCATGCCAAACCCAGTAATGTTTGCTTATAACGAACGGAAATATCGCGTTTTGATAAAATCCAAAGTAATTGTCTGTTGAGCCAGAGATCTTTCCAGTAATCTTTTTCTGAACCTCCTGCCTTTATAGTAGTTAAATGCTGCATAAGAATGAATTAATCCTGAACCTTTTTTGGCGCAGGTGCTAACACCGTGCGAAGATAGGTGAAAACCAAAGCAAGGAATAAACCGATCAGAGCTCCGATTTTGGCTCTTGTTTGAGTTACCGAGGTCATATCCAGAGGCGTTTTAATACCTTCAATTTCAGTAAACAATGGGGCTTCACGCACAAGTGATACGCGCATTTTTTCAGCGTTGGCCATTGCTTCATAGTACATTTGCTGCAAGAATGTAGATTTTTTCTCCATTCTTGACGCTGAAACTTTTACGGTAGGGTCGTATACCTGCGCACTGATGTCCATCTCTCTGGCAAGCCGATTTTCAGCAACTCCTAAAACGCGACCGAGAGAGTCACGCCTGCTTTCAAGCAGACGTAGTTGTTTTCTGGTTTTCTGAGTCTGGTTTTCGGTATACATTTCCTCAACAGTACTAAGCAGAGAGGTAACCCATAAGCCGGCAAGATGTTCATTTTCCATTTTAGTGGAAAGTTTGGAAAATGATGATTTTCTTTCCAAAGGACCAATTTCTGTCGCTGATGCGGCTTTTCTAACCAGTTGGTTTAAAATAATCCTTCCGTTCATGTCGACCTTCTTGGGATCACTTGTCGTGAACTTGAAGGTATGGAATTCAGGATTTTTCTCCCATTCTTTTTCTTTGATTCCGCTGGAATCTATATAGAAATTGGCAAGGATGGTTTTTGTTCCGTTTATTTCCAACTCCTTCAAAAGGTTACGTTCAATAACAGGACGCGACTTTACAAAGTAGAAGAAGTTTTCTCCGGTGAAAATATTGGCATCCGGTGCATTTCCCAGTCCCAGCAAGCCGGCCATGTCGCCAAATCCGCCCGAGCTCTGGCCACCGCCAAGGTTAAACACAACCTCAGCTTCGTATTCATTTGGTGTTTTCAGGACCATATCAAGCCCGTAACCGATACCAAAACCAATAAGGGGTAATAGAATGATAACTTTCCAGTTTTTTAGAAAAGCTGTTTTTATCAGCTGAACTTTTTCAATAACGTCCTGAGGAGTTAATTCATCATCAGGAACTTGTCGAACGGTATTTGCCATGTTATTTAGTTGATGGAACGGAAAGCAAGAATGGTTACTACCAGCGTCATTATAGAGCCTAACAAGCCTGTGGCAGTTGTAATTGCCTGCTGCGTGTTAAGTGCAGGTGCTGCTCTCTGAGGTACATAAATCTCTGATCCGGGCTGTACTTTCGGATAAACATTGAAGAACAGGAATCTTCTGGTTCTGTCAACATTACCGTTAGGGTATTTGATATATGAACTTTTTCTCAATGACTGTGTCGTGAATCCACCCGACTGTGAAATATAGTCTGTGAAAGCCATGCCTTTACCATACTTCACTGTGGTAGGGTAAAGCACCTGGCCTATAACCTGTACCGTTTCCAGACGTTTCGGGATACGTATTATATCTCCTTCCTGTATGATAAGATCTTCAAAAGATCCCGGCGACTTGAGAATACTTTTCAGTTGAATACCGATAGATTCTTCCTTGACGCCCTGAGAGTCGCCAACAATTGTTCCGGATTTTATGCTATTCTCAACAGCATCAGCTTGAGCATAATCAATTGGTTCATTAAGGCTTCTGTTGATTGATCGTCTTAGCAAAGTCGCACCTTCCGGATTAGCAAGTTCGGTAAGACTACCAGCTCTTCTAATCACGTCACTAATTTTATCATTTTTGTTGATAATGCTGTATTCACCCGGAACCAGTACTTCTCCTTCAATAAAAACAGATTGCTGCTCTACATAATTAGGAGATTTGCGAACGATAACCTGATCAAAAGGCTGTAAGATAAAGTTACTTTGGTTACTGTTCAGAGACAGGTCGCGGTTAATGTTGAACTTGTGTATTTCTGCAATCTGTGCATTGGCAGCACCCGCAATGCCGTTTCTCTTCCTTCTAACCACTTCTACTTCACTGGTGTAAGCAGACTCTTTAAAACCGCCTGCTTTTAAAAGAGCGTCTTCGAGGGTTGTATTGGCAGTGTAAGGGAATTTACCCTCGTTTTCGCCAATAGCCATATTGTTTACTTCACCTTCGACTGAGATAAAAGCTGTCTCAGCCATTGCAAACTTGGAAGGAATTATAACCTGATCCAGGCGTGTAAGCATCAGGTCAGGTGTGGTTCCATTCACAATATCCGCATAGTTGAGTGAGATATTTTCGATGGTAAGATCCTGGCGGGTTCTAAGCACGTTGATCCGTCCTATAAATGCATCTTCTCGCAGTCCCTGTGCGTTGTCTACCAATTTTTTAAGAGAGGGGCTGTTATCAAGAGAATAATTACCCGGACGCATCACGGCGCCTTCGACGGTAACTATGTTTTCAAAGCGATCAAGAACTGTTTCAACGGTTATCAAATCACCAGTTGCCATATCGAAGCTGGCATACTGATCTTCGGACACGTCAAACATTTTTCTTTCCATTGAGGTTATTCTCTCAACTTTCAGTCTGCCGCGGAAAGCTTTGTCGTCGAAGCCACCTGCATAGCTAATTGCGTCACTTAGTTTTTCATCGGGCAGGAGCTCATACAGCCCAGGACGTTTGATCAACCCCGCCATTTCCACTCTTTTGTAATAGTAGCCTACCTGTATGTTATCATTGTCCTGCACACGTACATCGCCATCCTTCGTTCCTTTTGTCAGGAAGTCATAAATGTCAAGGTGAGAGATCACTTTACCATTTCTTACAACTTTTACATCCCGGAAAGATCCAATTTCGTTAGGTCCTCCTGCAAGGTAAAGCGCGTTAAAAGCGGATGCCAATGAAGACAATTCGTATGTTCCCGGATTGATCACCTCGCCTGTAACCAGAACCTGTACAGTTCTCAGTTCTCCCAGTGTCACCATCAGTTTGGTTCGGGGCGGCTGACCGTTCACGCCAATAAGGCCCGGAACGTTAAACTTTGTAAACTTATCGATCAGTATTTTGCGTATTTCCTCAATGGTATGGCCTGCAACGTACACGTTACCAACCCTTGGCTGAATCTGGATAAATCCGTCACGGTTCACTTCCAGATTATAAGAAGCCTCTGCGAAATTGTAGTAGAATATTTTTAGAACATCACCTGGTCCAACGATATAGTTTGTAGGCGTAGCGATTTGAAAATCAGGTATGGTATTCAGATTTTTGTTGGCAAAAATTGAGTAACCAAAGATTTTGTTTCTCAATTCCTCCTTCGCCTGTTCTTCCGCAGTAAGCGTTGAGGATTTTGTTTCATTTATTTTGCTTTGATCCTTAGGATCAGGATTGTTTGGGTCGGTTGCCTCTGTGGATGTAGCGGCTTTGCCTTTATCCGTCGTTTTGCTGTCGGGGCCTTGTTGGTTGGCATTGTTCTGTTGACCTGCGGGCTGGTTTCCTGTATTAGCACCGCTTGGATTATTAGGTGTTGTTGATCTTGGATTCCCTGCAGGTTGTGTGTTTTGAACCGGGCCGGCAGGTGCCGGAGCAGAGGTAGTGGGTGCTATTACTTGTGAAAAAGCTGGTAGAGAAATGATAAAGCTTAATAAATACGGTAAAACATATTTACATTTTTTACCCAACTGGAATCTAGTCATAAGAAGTATTATTGTGCTATGAAATGCTTAAAACTCAAGATAATTATCGCTTTAACTTAGTAATTTTGAATTTTCAGTAAGAGAAAACGAAATATTTGATTTTTCATATATGGCAAAGTAAATTAGATTTTTTCTATTTTTAAAGAATTTCTAGTATCTGATATGGAAACCCCATTTGGGCGCAAAGTTACAACAGCCTAACGATAAAAGACCAAAATTATTAAAATACAATATTTAAATCTGCTGTCCGGCATTTTCGGAAGAGGTGAATTATGGAAAATAGAGTTGATGTTCAATACGACGAGGATAGTATAAAGTCACTGGATTGGAAGGAGCATATTCGCCTGCGTCCGGGGATGTACATAGGAAAATTGGGTGACGGATCGTCCGTCGATGATGGTATTTACGTGCTTGTGAAGGAAATAGTTGACAATTCTATTGACGAGCACATGATGGGTAACGGAAAGACAATCGAAATTAAAATTTCGGAACATCGTGTGGAAGTGAGAGACTATGGTCGCGGAATTCCGTTGGGAAAGGTTGTGGATTGTGTATCTAAAATAAATACTGGAGGGAAATATGACTCTGGTGCCTTTCAGAAATCAGTAGGATTAAACGGCGTAGGTACAAAAGCTGTTAATGCACTGTCCAATTACTTTAAGGTTCAGTCCTATCGGGAAGGAAAATCCAAGATGGCGGAGTTCCAGCAAGGCGTGCTTACGAATGAAACGGGCGAGGATCAAACTTCGCAGCGGAATGGTACACACATGGTGTTTGAGCCGGATGGATTAATTTTCAAAAATTTCAGGTACATCCCGCAGTATCTGAATAACATGATCTGGAATTATTGTTACCTGAATGCCGGGTTAACGATCAATTTTAACGGTCAGAAATATATTTCTCAAAATGGGCTTCTTGATTTACTTCAGAGCAAATCGGATGCGGAGGCGATCCGATATCCGATTATACACCTCAAAGGTGAGGATATAGAGTTTGCCATGACCCATGGAAACCAGTACGGTGAGGAATATTATTCTTTCGTAAACGGGCAGTATACCACGCAGGGAGGAACGCACCTCACAGCATTCCGTGAAGCCGTTGTGCGGGCCGTACGCGAACATTTTGGTAAGGATTATGCACCTGAGGACATTCGTTCGTCGATTATTGCAGCTGTTGCCATCCGGGTGCAGGAGCCGGTGTTTGAATCTCAGACCAAGACAAAACTTGGATCCAGTACAATTACTCCGGATCCGAACAGTACCACGGTCAGAACTTTTGTCAACGACTTTGTGAAGGAGCGACTGGATAATTATCTCCACATGAATCCGGAGTCGCGCGATGCGATTAAAAAACGTATCGAACAGTCGGAACGTGAAAGGAAGGAATTGGCCGGGATTAAAAAACTGGCAAACGAAAGGGCTAAAAAGGCTAATTTACACAACAAGAAGCTGCGTGACTGCCGGCTTCACCTGACAGACCTGAAACTCGATTCACGTTACGAAACTACTTTGTTCATCACCGAAGGAGATTCCGCGAGCGGGTCAATCACTAAATCGAGGAATATTCAAACGCAGGCGGTATTCAGTTTGAGAGGAAAACCGCTGAACTGCTTTGGCCTGAATAAAAAGATTGTGTATGAAAATGAGGAGTTTAACTTACTCCAACATGCGCTCGATATTGAGAATGGTATAGAAAATCTTCGTTTTAACCGGATCGTGATTGCTACTGATGCTGATGTAGACGGAATGCACATTCGTCTTTTACTGATGACATTTTTCCTGCAATTTTTTCCGGATCTTGTCCGTAACGGACATTTGTACGTACTGGAAACACCGCTTTTCAGGGTTAGGAATAAAAAAGAGACCATTTATTGCTATTCGGCTGAGGAAAAGCAGGAGGCAATTGCCAAGCTAGGGAGCAAACCCGAGATTACACGTTTTAAGGGCTTGGGGGAAATTTCGCCTGACGAGTTCGGGAAGTTTATAGGAGAAGATATGCACCTGGAACCGGTGATCCTGCAAAAGGAAACTTCAATCCTTAAATTGCTTACCTATTACATGGGAAAAAACACACCGGAACGTCAGCGATTTATCATCGATAATCTGAAAATTGAAAAGAATATAGAGGAGCTGGCTGTCGCTGTTTAATCATATTCATTTTATCAGGGATACCCTCCGTTTAATATTATTTCATTTTACATTATAACTTGTGGAATTACAGGATTTAAGAAACAGGATTGACACACTCGACGATCAACTGCTGGCTATTTTAAATGAACGTATGGAGCTGGTCCATAAAGTAGGCGTACTGAAACGTTCTTCAAATTCCATCATCTACCGTCCAGAAAGAGAAAAGCAAATTCTTGACAGGCTGGAAAAACGGAATGCCGGACTGCTTACCAGACAAGCGATTGACGCAATTTTCTTTGAAATCTTTGCTGTTTCCCGTAACCTCGAATTGCCGGAGCGTATCGCTTATTTAGGACCCGAGGGAAGTTTTACGCATCAGGCAGCCGAAGGTCGATTCGGGGCTATGAGTGAGTATCTGGTGTTACCAACCATTCATTCGGTTTTTGAAAGTGTGGAAACGGGTCGTGCAAAGTTTGGCGTGGTTCCCATAGAAAATAATCAGGAAGGTATTGTTATCGAAACGGTTGACTTTTTAAGAGAAAAAAACCTGACTATAGTAGCGGAGGTGATGCTTCCGGTACACTTTACATTTGCGTCGCAGTCCGATTCACTTAAAGATATTAAGAGGATTTATTCAAAAGACATCGCATTCAGGCAGTGCGGGAAATTTATCAGCGAATATCTGGAAGGTATGGGCGTTGAGCTTGTGCCGGTGGAGTCTACCTCGAAGGCAGCGAAAATGGCATCTCAGGAACCGGATGCTGCTGCAATATGCTCATCAATTTCTGCCCGTCTGTTTGGGGTACCTGTTCTTTTTGATAATATAGAAGACAGTGATCAGAACCGTACGCGCTTTTTGATCTTGTCGAAAGATTTTGTGAATGCCAGAAGCGAGGAGGATAAAACGACGATTATAGCCAACCTGGCAAATACCAACAGGCCGGGCGTTTTGTATGAGTTTCTGAAAGAATTTAATGACAGGGGTATAAACTTAACGAAAATTGAAAGCAGACCGCAGCGTGGGGAAGCTACGTTCAGAGCCTGGTTTCTGGTTGAGTTTATGGGGCATGTAGAAGATGCGCCCGTTCAGGAGATTATGCAGAAATACGGAACGCACCTAAAATGGCTGGGAAGTTATGTGAAGGTTTCATGAAAAAACCGCATGAATCAACCTGAGCTGTTCATGCGGTTTCTCAAAATATGCCATGGCCCGGTTAGAACACTGTTCTGATCGGGCCATGATTGTTTACCACCAACGGTAGAACAAACCCACAGAGCCGTTTACCGACGAAGTGCCTTTTTCAATGTATCCATATTTAAAAGAGGTTCCTTCGTATTTTACTCTTACATCGGCGCCGAATGATCCGTCTTTTCTGAATAGAAATTTAGAGCCAAGACCAATCCCATAAGCAGGAGCGACTTTTTGCTTTTGCTCAACCAGACTTCCGTAATATAATGAATAGTCGGCAATACTTATTCCGCCGCTGAGTTGTGCATAAGGCTGCACTACCGAAGATTTGTTCAGGAAATGGTAATTCACAAATACCTGTAAAGGGTTTTGAGTGAACGTCCTTGTCTGCACAGCTGAAAGCGTTTCTTCACCACTTTGATAAAGTGCCCGGGGTAATCTTTTCTGAAAATACGATGAACCAAGTTCTCCACCAATTGAGATCGGGCTGTTACGCAGAACCCATTCCAGAGAAATTGAAAAATTTCGAACAGATGATTTGTCTATGTATGTATTTGAAAATGATCCGACCGGTGCTGCACCGCTCATGCGTACGGTAGCCAGATAATGTGTATATCTTTCAAACGGGGATGGCAATGTATACAATCGGGGGGCATCCTGTGCCTGTGCAGTATAGGCCAGGATTACCAGTAATGCTGCAAAAATTATTTTTTTCATTTGTTTATTTTTTTAGATAGCCTGACTGGGCGTAAATTGAATCGATCATGGTGCTTACAAAATCTCGGCTGCCAATACCTGAACCGCGTATTTGAGCATCCCATACCACTTTGTAAGTTTTATCCACTGTATTGGGGGCGAGGAAGTCGACCATGGAAACATGCCAATAACTTTCGCTTGTTTCATAGTACTGATAATAGCTAGGATACCCGAATCCATAACCGTACCCAAAGCCACCCCAGTAGGATGGCATGGTGGTGACATTCACCTGAGAATTTGTGATCCATGCTACGTTGATTCCGATGTCTGGTTTTTGCGATGGTGTTACCTGCACATATCCAAGGTCTTTCATGTTAGAAATAATCCTTGTCAGGACGTCTTTGTCCAGCTCCGTTAGCGCAGAACCAGAGCGATTATTTTCTATGATCGTCACAGAGTCGACTACGCTGAAAGTTTTGTATTTTTTGTAATCTGCCTGCGTGTCCCGGTTGGTAATGTATACCAGCGACTCCTCTGTTGACAAATCGTTGATAGGGTCCTTGGAGCATGACGATAGACCAAGGAAGGTGGCTAGAATGATTAGTGAAGTTATTTTGAACATTTTTCTTTTTGCATTTAATACATTAATTAAACGAAATTTACTTTTTAACATTTTATCTGGTCTCATTTCTCCTCGTTTTTTTGATTGTCCACAAGTGGTATATTTTATGACAGTCGCAAAAGTAAATTGGTTGGAAAACGTGTCTATTAAAGTTTTACATCCCCGTCAAAATTATTTTACCACCGTTGGATGAATTCAAACATAGTATTTTGCCGGGAGTTGAAAAAAAATAATGTCACTGGCAAGGCTATTTGTAAAAGAGATATTACTATTGCAAAAAATCATATTCAGGTGAGATCGCATTTGGTACCTTATTTCTAAAGAGCGAATCAGTCACCCCGACCAGATCATTAACATGGAAGCAAAAGAAGAAGTTTTAAGAATTATAGATGTACTCAACGATACATATGAAAGTGAAGAGGCATGGTATGGTCCATCGGTAGTGGAAGCACTGCGTGATGTAACGCCCAAAATGGCGGAGGTGAGGCTTAGTACCAATACACACTCGATAGCGGAAATTGTATATCACATGACCACATGGCGCATTTTTGCTGTAAGAAAATTGCAGGGAGATGCCGAATTTGATATTAAAACCAAAGACAAGGACTGGAAAAAGTTTCCCATTGTTGATGAATTCGAATGGGAAGCAATTCAAATGGAATTAAGTTTATCCCAGGAAGAGCTGATTTCTGAACTTGAAAAAATAGAAGATGACAGTTTTCTTGAAGAATTTGTGCCTGGACGTGAATACTCTTATTACACAATGATTCATGGGGTGATACAGCACGATGTATACCACGCCGGGCAGATTGGTCTGATCAAAAAAGCTGTGAAAGGAATGCGTCTGGAAGAAGAGGAAGGCTTTGGAGGTTTTGACGACCGTTCCGAATTTGACAAGGACAATGATTATTATTGAGCATAAGCCGCTTAGCGGGAAATAATATATAGGGGCTATCCGTGTTTTTCGGATAGCCTTTTTTATAAATTGTCTGAAATACATGCCACATTTGACGCATCATTGTCAGTTATAATTATGAAAATACTTGTTGTTGAAGACGAACCAAAGCTTGCGGGTTTTTTGAAACGCGGGCTTGAAGAACAATCCTGGGAAGTTGAGCTTGCTTACGACGGCCAGGTTGGCAAAAAGATGGCATCTAATTATCGGTTCGATGTAATTGTTCTGGACGTAAATCTGCCCGTTTTGAACGGCTATGATATGGCGAGGCAATTGCGAACGGATGGATTAACGACTCCAATTCTGTTTCTGACAGCGCTTGGCACAATTGACGACAAACTGGATGGTTTCGAAGCCGGCGGCGACGACTACCTGGTGAAGCCTTTCGAATTCAGGGAGCTGATTGCCAGAATTAAAGTGCTCTCACAGAGAAACAGCATCCGGGAGCAATCGAGCCAGATACTGAGTCTGGCTGATCTGGAATTGAATCTGGACGAAAAAGTAGCACGTCGGGCGGGCAACCGTATTGATCTGACTGCGAAGGAATTTGCCTTACTGGAATATCTGATGCGGAATCGTGGTCGTGTTGTTTCCCGGGTGGATATTGCAGAGCAGGTTTGGGATATCCGGTTCGATACTGGTACCAACGTGATTGATGTTTATATCAATTTCCTTCGAAAAAAGGTAGACAAGGATTACAGCCAGAAACTCATTCATACCGTAGTAGGTATGGGATATATTTTTAAGGAAGAATGAATATAAAATCCCGCCTTACTTTACTGTTCACCATGTTGGTGGGATCCATCATGGCCTTGTTTTGCCTGGCCACTTATTTCGTTTACGACCAATACCGCGAAAAACAGTTTTATTCTTTTCTTAACGAGCGGAGCCAAACCATTGCCCAGCTGGTGGAAGCTTCTAATACCATTAGTAAGGATGAGATTGTTAAGAGAGAAAGAGAAAACAATACGGTTTTGCTCGACGAGGAAATTACCATTTACGACGGAGCCGATTCCGTGATTTTTTCAAGTGGTAAAGAAAATTTTAAAGTAACAACTGAAACACTCTCGGATGTGAGGAGTGGCCGGGAGAAGCTTACTAAAATTGAGGATAAAGAGGTAATCATTATCAGGCATATTCTGGAAGAACACGGCAGGCCGTGGGTTATTGCAGCAGTTGCAAGGGACGTAATGGGAAAGGATCAACTGAAACGATTACGGGAAATCCTCATCGTGGGCTGGCTGTTGTCGTTGGTACTTGTGGGCGTGGCAGGATGGCAGTTTGCCAACGACGCCATTAAACCCGTGTCTGATATTATTGCTCAGGTTAACAATATCTCTGCCGGTAATTTGCACCAGAAAGTGACCGTTGGGAGAGAAAAAGACGAACTGGCGCTGCTTGCACAAACTTTTAACCTGATGCTCAACAGGCTTGAAATAGCTTTTGTAGCCCAGAAAAATTTCGTTTCGCATGCTTCACATGAATTGCGTACACCGCTTGCGCTCATTATGAGCGAAGTGGAAGTGGCGATGATGAAGGAGCGGTCAGCGGACTATTATCAGGATGCATTAAAAGGTATTTTGTCGGAAACCAAGGAAATGAACGAATTGGTAAGCCGGTTGCTCGAACTGGCACGTACCGAAGAACATGCGTTCCGGGTTACATTTTCGAATATCAGGGTAGATGAAGTGTTGTGGCAGGCCAAGGCGTCCATTCAGCAGAAAAATCCGGGGTATGAGGTACATATTCATTATGACAAAATACCCGACAATGAGGATGAGCTGAAACGGTATGGCGATGAAAGTCTTTTGCGGACTGCATTCGTTAATTTGATGGATAATGCCTGCAAATATTCTGACGATAAAACAGTTAACGTCTTTCTGGAAACAAAGAAAGACCTCATTACAGTGTCTTTCAAAGACGTGGGATCGGGCATTGCTTCTGACGAATTACCCTACGTTTTTGATACTTTTTACCGCAGTGCAACCACCATGAACAAAGCTGGGTACGGTATCGGACTTGCGCTTACTAAACGCATTATTACCATGCAGGGAGCCAGTATCAATGTGGAGTCGGAGGTGGGGAAAGGGACAACTTTTGTGCTACGCTTTCCTCCTTTTTAATCTCATTTTAATTTGTTGTTAATTTGGATTTAACATTTTTGTTGGTTCTTTGTATCCGCAGGTCAGAGCCGTTACAGACATTTGGTTGGTTTTGTGCGCTGTCATACAGAACCAATCAAATATGACTTGCATTAAAGAGTTTTATTAGATTTAGTTAGATGAGTAGTAAGGAAACTGGCCTTTGAATCTTCGAAGGCCAGTTTTTTATATCCGGGAAGCTGGGAAATCTTTTCTGACAGGATCAATACGAAATCCGGGAAGCGCCTCCGGGATTTCAGCTACAATGTATTCGATCAGCTTTTCTCTCACCAGACAACGCAGATCAAAGGCCTGAGAAGAACTACGGGCTGACATAATCGCTCTCACGATCATTATTTGTTCCTGCGTGTCGGTAATCTGCAAAGCCCAGGACCGGCCATCCCACAGTGGTGTGTCGTTCAAAATCTCTTCCAGTTTATCACGTAGTTTCTGAACCGGCGTATTGTAATTCAAGTGAAGGAATGCCGCGCCAATAAGGTTGCTTTCGTTTCTAGTCCAGTTCTGAAAGGGTTTTTCTATAAAATAAGTGATGGGCAAAACGAGCCGGCGAAGGTCCCATATATTCACCACCACATAAGTAAGGTTTATTTCTTCAATACGTCCCCATTCACCCTCTACAATCACGACATCGTCAATTTTGATGGGTTGAGTAAAAGCGATCTGTATTCCGGCGAGCAAATTAGCCAGCGATTTTTGAGCTGCAAAACCGATAATCACACTAAAAATACCTGCCGAAGTAAGAATACCAACACCGTACTGACGAACACTATCAAAACTTAGCAACAGAATCGAAACGCCGATCAGGATGATCATGATGATGATAATGCGCTTGATGAATTTGATTTTGGTAAACATACGCCGGGCGTAGTTGTTGTCCTCCGTATCAAAATCAAGCTTTTGGATCAGTA
Source organism: Dyadobacter sp. CY312 (assembly GCF_021390535.1). GTDB lineage: Bacteria > Bacteroidota > Bacteroidia > Cytophagales > Spirosomataceae > Dyadobacter. The sequence goes on along the minus strand of NZ_JAJUXG010000003.1, from coordinate 591,431 downwards.
CTTTTTCAATAATGATCACAATACGCGTCATTAGCCAGGTGCTCACTGCAATTAACAGAACCTTGCTGATGGCATGCGTCCACCCATATGCGGGATTGGATAAGGTGTATGCCTTGGTGGTAGAGGTCGTAAGAACGAGCGGAACGAAAAAGTAGAGTACACTCGTTAGGTTTTCGCTGATTGCCTTGACTATACTCCAATCTTTTTTTATCGCAGTGATCTTTATCAGTTTTATAAATATCACACTGATGATCAGACCAATTGCCGCAGCCAGAAGAATAATAAGCCAGGGCGTATTATTGTAGTCCAGCTTTTCGAAAAAATAATTCATGAGTTTATTGTTCTGTAAGGCGAGCCACGATCATACCCGTATGCTTGGGTACGGAGGCTACATATTCGGCAAGCGGAACGTTCGTCAATACTACTTTTTTTCCTGTTGATGATGCATGGATCAGATAAGCCCGGCTCCCTACTTTTGTAATAATGCCCATGTGGTTGCAGTCGAGCCCTTCTACGGATGAAGTAAAGGCAACAATGTCTCCGTCGCGAAGCATAGGTTCGGTTTTATGAATTCCTGCTTTGGGAATATAAGTGTATTCACGGGAATTAATCTGTTTTTCCTGCTCACGAACTTTTTCCCAAACCTCACTTTCGGCCAGAGATGGGTACAGGTTAGCGTGGTTGGTCATGAAATTAATTTCCTTTCGGAAAGGCACCCCGCCAACGCGCGCGGTAATATTTTCCAGACGGCCTCGCTTTTCGTTTTCATACATCCAGTCAAGGACGTAATGTAGCCGCGACTCGTAGCCATCAATTTCACCGTTACGATAGCGTAGTCTGGTTAATTCTGTTTTATAGCCTTCAAAAGTTGGATTCTCATTTTTAGCAACAGCGAGAGAAATTGCACTTTCTACCAGCGTAGTGCAGTCCAGACCGTCAAATTTACAAACCAGTTTTTCGACAGGATTACCTTCCAGCGTTCCTGCTACGTAGGGCGTTCCTAAAAACGATTCGCTCATCCGCAATACCTGAGTTCCGATTTCACTACTTCCGGGTAAATCCATTTTTTGAGTAAATACCTTTTGCTGGGGCGACTGCGAAAAAACCGTGTCGGAGAACAATAGGAATATACCAAATATTAAAACTCTTATCATGGACATACTTATGTTGGCGGATTTGTTACACCGCGTTTTTATGATAGCAGACATGGAAATGTGGGATAGCAATTACAATGCCTGCATGTAAAATTAAATATCAATTTGCTGAATTAAAATAATGGGCTTGCCTGTACATTATTATGAACTCTTTTCAGCTTCCAAAATTTCATAAACCATTACTGAAACCGGCATGAGGTCGACTTGTACTCCTGTTGATGTTATTTCAGATGCGTTTAGTGCCGGAGCCGGATCGAATAGCGGAAATACAGGGTGAAGTTTATAATTGACTGTTTTTCCAAGATTGAAAGTATCTGTCCATGCACCTTGTGGAATTTTCACACGTGTTTCAAAACGCCTTTCTCTGTCAAAATTGTATACAAAAAGCAGCTTTTGATCTTTTGTATGGCGAACATAGCTGTAAATTCTTGTCTTGTCATAATTGTAACTCTGACCATCAATATTGAAATATTGCAGATCATAAAAACTGCCGGCATAAACAGCCTCATTTTTAGTGACGAAATGATTCAGATCTTCATAAAACGCCCTGAGCTTCTTTTGGTCTGAGGTCAGCTTTTCGAGATTGTATTGTCCATTGTTTACCCACTGCTGAAATTCGGTGACACCCCAATAGTCAAATATAGTTGTGCGCCCGTCTTCGCCCTGGAAACCTTCGGATTGCGTAGGGTTCACGCCGAGTTCCTGTCCGAAATAAAGCATCAAAGGGCCGCTATTCATAGTAGCACTCAGCGTCATAGCCGGGATGGCAACGAATGGATCTCCTGCAAAATATTTCGAAGCTATTCTTTGTTCATCATGATTTTCGAGGAACCGCAGCATTTTCTCACTAATGTCGCCAGATTCAACCTGCCACAATCGGGTAATACTTTCTGCCGTCCCACGTCCTTCGATCAATTCCCTGAGCGTGTTGTATAATCCAACCTTATCATACAGGTAATCGAATTTACCAGTCGTGATGTAATTGTGGTATTCGTAAGAGTTATATATCTCGGCAATGAAAATTACATCCTGATTCAGTTCTTTTATCTTTGGTATAACCCATCCCCAAAACTCAGCCGGAACCATCTCTGCCATATCACAGCGGAAACCGTCAACACCTTTTTTTACCCAAAAAGCTAAAATGTCATACATCTTTTTCCAGGTAGAAGGAATCGGGTCGAAATGGGTTTGTCGTCCATTCAGGTAATCCACGCTGTAATTTAGCTTTATTGTTTCGTACCAGTCATACTGGCTCGGTTGTGCCTGAAAAACATCGTTTCCGGTAGCTTTTGCCGGGCTTTCGTGGTATGGAGCAGTTACGTTTACGGGAGGTTTGTGGCCTTCGGGAACAATAAATTCTTGATTGGGAATGTAATAAAAATTGTTTTCCGGGCTGAAAGCAACCGTTGGATCATCGTCTTCTCCGAAGTCTTTTACACCAGACGTCCTCACGATGGAATGGTATTGGCGCGCTACATGATTTGGAATAAAATCGATGATCAGCTTCATATTGTGGTTGTGGGTTCTCTCGACCAACGCTTCAAATTCCTGCATACGGTTTTGCACATCCACAGCCAGGTCGGGGTCAACATCGTAGTAATCTTTAATAGCATACGGCGATCCGGCAATTCCTTTTACGATCAGCGGATGATCGTTCGGAATACCGAAAGCGGTATAATCTGTAAGTGTTGCATGTTTGATTACTCCTGTATACCAAAGATGTGTAAGTCCAAAATCTTTAAGTGCTGAAAGTGCAGTATCTGTTATGTCGTTAAATTTTCCGCATCCGTTTTCTTCAATTGTTCCGGAAAATTTATTTGTGGTGTTGAGATTGCCAAACAGTCGGGTGAATATCTGGTATATTATGAATTTATCTTTGTTAATCGCTTCGCCAGTCATTTTGTACTATAGATAATTGCAGATGATTAGGTTAATATCACTTCCCGGTTCGTTGTGGCAGCGGAAAGCACCTTTCTTTGGTTCTTATAATTTTTACTATTTTGCAAGATATTAAATTTGAAATGATATGCCCGCAATAAAAGCTTGCCTTTTTGATCTTGATGGAGTAATTGTTGATACTGCCCGATTCCATTATATAGCGTGGAGACAACTGGCAAACGACCTGGGGTTCGATTTAAGTGAGCATGAAAATGAACAATTGAAAGGCATCAGCCGGATGGAATCGCTGGAAATAATTCTGGCTCTGGGAGGAGTTCAGATCAGTGAAGAGGAGAAATTGTCCCGCGCTGCTGAAAAAAATACAAGATACCTCGTGCTGTGTAAGCAGATGACTCCGGATGATACTTTACCAGGTGTCAGAGCTTTTTTGGAAGAACTTAAAACTGCATCTATCGGAATAGGGTTAGGTTCGGCTAGCAAAAATGCCAGGATTATATTGGAACGGATTGATATGTTGTCCTATTTCGAAACCATTGTGGACGGAAACCGGGTAACTAAAGGAAAGCCTGATCCTCAGGTGTTCCAGATGGGTGCGGAGGACCTTGGTGTGGATGCTGATGGCTGTGTGGTATTCGAAGATGCAGTTGCTGGTGTACAGTCTGCAAAAGCAGCAGGCATGTTTGCAGTCGGAATAGGAGAAGAATCCGTTTTGACGGAAGCGGATATCGTAGTGCCTGGTTTTGCCAATTTCAGTTTAAAAGATCTACAGGAGAAATTTATATAGTGTAACTAAGCCGGAATTTTAAGTGCAGGTTTGCACGATTTAATGAAAGTCGTCAGCTGATTGTTGATTGCTTATAGCCCCAAAAAAATGAAGAACTATATCACTCACGACGAATGGAGTATTGTGGAAGATGGCTTCCACGCAGCTTACAATGAAATTACCGAAAGTCTGATGAGCCTTGGAAATGGGCGAATGGGGCAGAGGGGCAATTTTGAAGAAACTTTCACAGGAAAAACCTTACAAGGGAATTATGTTGCCGGCGTGTATTTTCCAGACAAGACCCGTGTTGGCTGGTGGAAAAACGGCTACCCCAATTATTTTGCCAAAGTACTCAATGCCTGCAATTGGGTTGGTATAGATGTTAAAATAGGAGATGAAGTACTTGATTTGAATACTTGTCTCGTGGAGGATTTTCGTCGTGTGCTGAACATGAAAGAGGGAGTTCTCGAACGGATTGCAACGGTTGCGCTTCCCAGTGGAAGAAGAGTAAGGATTCATTCCAAACGCTTTTGCAGCATGGCCGACGATCAGGCCGGGGCGATAAGATACAGTGTTACACCGCTCGATTTTACAGATTATTTCACCGTAACGCCATATCTTGATGGAAACATTCGGAACCGTGATTCTAACTATGATGAAACTTTCTGGAATGAAATTCACAAGGAAACGAGCTTTTCAGAAGGATATCTGATTCTCGAAACGAAAGAAAATCCCTATGGCGTTGAGCAATTCCAGGTTTCTACGGGAATGGCTTTCGATATTCGCATCAATGACCTTAAAACGGATTACCAATCACTACCGGTGAGGCAGGAAAAGTATGTGGCGGGGACTGTTAACATTGAAGTAAACGAAGGGAAAGAGCTGGTCGTTTATAAATACGGTGTTAACCTTTCTTCAACCAATTATGCTCCGGAAGCCATTCTGGCTGAAACGAAAAAGTATCTGGGCGGAATTTATGAAAAGGGATTCGAACAGTTGCTGGCGGATCATATAAAAACCTGGGCAGAAAAGTGGGAGAAAAATGACATCACGATTGAAGGTGACATTGCCGCACAGCAGGGAATCCGTTTCAATATTTTTCATCTTGGCCAAACCTACACGGGTGAAGATGAGCGCCTGAATATTGGTCCGAAAGGTTTTACGGGCGAAAAATACGGTGGAAGTACTTATTGGGATACCGAGGCTTATTGCATTCCGTTCTACCTCGCAACTGCGGAGCAGAAAGTGGCGCGAAATCTGCTCGTTTACCGATACAAACATCTGGAAAAAGCAATTGAAAATGCTGAAAAGCTCGGTTTTACCAATGGTGCGGCATTGTATCCCATGGTGACCATGAACGGTGAGGAATGCCATAATGAATGGGAAATTACCTTCGAGGAAATTCACCGGAATGGTGCCATTGCCTTTGCTATACTGGATTATACAAGATACACAGGAGATGAAAGTTACTTGTCGGAGTATGGGCTGGAAGTGTTGATCGGTATTTCCAGGTTCTGGAAGCAACGTGTAAACTGGTCTGCCGAAAAGGGTAAATATGTAATGCTCGGTGTCACGGGACCCAACGAATATGAAAATAACGTCAACAATAACTGGTATACCAATTACATCGCCAACTGGACTTTGCGCTACACGCTGGAGGTAATTGGCAAGTTGTGGACAACCAATTCGAGCCGTCTCAATGAGATTATTATTGCGACCAATTTTGACCTCAATGGAGAAATGGCAGATTGGAAACACATTGTCGAGAACATGTATTTCCCTTATGACGAGGCCAGAAGGGTCTATTTGCAGCAGCAAGGATTTTTGGATAAAGAAATACTGACAGTGAACGACATTGCCGATCACCGCCCCATAAACCAAAAATGGTCATGGGACAGGATCCTGCGTTCGTGTTTCATTAAACAAGCCGATGTTCTTCAGGGATTGTATCTTTTTGAAGAGGACTTTACAGTCGATGATATCAAAAGGAACTTCGAATTCTACGAACCGATGACAGTTCACGAATCCTCACTTTCCCCATGTGTTCACTCAATCCTTGCAGCGAAACTGGGTTTGAAGGACAAGGCTTACGAAATGTATGTACGTACAGCAAGGCTTGATCTTGACGATTATAACAACGACACCGAGGACGGTCTGCACATTACATCCATGGCCGGAACCTGGATGAGCGTAGTGAAAGGTTTTGCAGGTCAGCGGGTTGTCGACGGATTCCTGCATCTCAATCCCTACACTCCGGAACAATGGGAGTCGTACTCGTTCAGGATTGGTTTCCAGGGAGCGTTATTGCACGTGGAAGTGAGTAAAGACGGCGTTCATATCCAAAATTTATCAGAGACGGATCTGACGATGTTCCTCTTCGGTGAACGTGTATTTGTTGCAGGGAATTCTTCTGTGCAGAAATGAGGTCTTCCTTAGATAATTCAACCGGCTTCAACTTTGTTGTAAACAGAGTTGAAGCCCAAGCTTAATTTTCCTAACCTGAACTAACATTTATCCAAAATGCTGAAAACCTTTATAATCACCCTGTCTCTAAGCATGATAGGCTTAGTTACTACAGCTCAAACACCCAATTCACTTACCGCCAAAGAAAAGCAGGAAGGCTGGAAACTTCTATTTTCGGGTAAAGCTCTGAAAGGATGGCATGCCTACGGAGGTAAGGAACCTGGTACTGCATGGAAAATTGAACAGGGGGCCATCAAGCTTGATGTTCCGGAACGCTCAGGAAATAAAGCGAAAAACGGAGGTGACATTGTGATTGATCAGGAGGTGACGGGTGACTTTGAATTCAAGGCCGATTGGAAAGTCAGCAAATACGCCAACAGTGGTATTTTCTTTTTTGTAAAGGAATTACCAAAATATAAAAATATGCACGATTCCGGTTTGGAACTTCAGGTGACAGACAATACGATCTATGAGGGAGCCAAGGAAAATACGCATCGGGCCGGTGATTTTTTTGGTGTAGCCAACGCCAGGCTGCGTGAAATTAATCCGGTCGGTGAATGGAATCAGGTTCATTTTATTGTAAAGAAAAATAAGCTGACCGTTACCCTGAATGGCTTTATTGTTCAGGAGCACGACCTGACAGGGGCCGACTGGAAGTCAAGAATTGCTGCAAGCAAGCTGGCAGAAGCGCCGGTAGGAAAAGGAGTATTCTCCGGTTTGATCGGTTTGCAGGATTGGGGCAGCACGGTGTGGTATAGGAATGTGAAACTCAAAAAATTGTAAGCAATCTTAATTGATTTATATTTGTAAAAAATCAGATGAAAGCAGGATATATCTGTCGTCTGTTAATTTAAATTGATTTTTCAATTGATTCATAGTAAGTTAGTAGTTCCGCAATACCACTAAGATGGAACTAAGCAGTTACAAATTTCGCGGTTTAATACTGTTATTGATGCTCTGGACCCTAAACATTTCCATTGCATCAGCTCAGGATTTTGGCGAATGTCAAAGACTGCTCAAACAGCTTCTCCCTGTTTTTAACCGTTCATTTGAAGAAAATAATCCCGCATTGTTACGTGATGAGGATTATCAGAGAAAACTCCATGCTCTCCAGGCGGCTTATGTGAAATTTAATAAGGAGGCTTTTTCTCCCGCCGACTCCGTTCATCGGATGAACAATGAAGCTGTTATACTCGCTCTTTCAGGTAACTATTACAAAGCATTACATATTGTAGAAGGTCTTGAACTCTCAGGTGCCGACCCTCATTTGCAATACAACCGTGGATTGTTCAGTTTGTTAACGAGCCGATATGCCGCTGCCCGAAACAATTTTGCAAATGCTCCTTCGGGTACTCAGGCCAACCTTAATACATTGGTTTCCTTTGCAAAACAAAAGAAATACACGGAAGGAAGGGATTTCTCACTAGGTGCGTCGGGAAAAAATTCCGGAGGGAAATGGAATTATAATCTGGGTATGATCCATAAATTTAATGGAGAACTTGGTGAAGGTGTGAATGAAATGACATCTGCTATCCGACAGAAGGATGAGATTATCGCATATCGTCTTCAGCGCGGTGATATGCTCATGCGCAATGGGAACGAAAAGAAGGCTGTAAAGGATTTTGAAAAAGTTGCCCGCAGACATCCCAAGGCGCAAATAAGATATGCAAACGCCTTACTGTCGACCAATCAGTTTGGGGCGGCGAAAGCCGTTTTTGATCAGTATCTGGAAAGCGGCGAACGAACTTTCCGGGGTGATGCTTATCTGGGAATGGCGCATGCTAATTATGGTCTGCAGCAAATTCCGGAAGCACAGCGATATTATCGTTTAGCATCCACTATGAAGAGAGAAACTCCGGCGTTACTTTCAGGAATTGGAAATACGCACCTTTCCCGCCACGAGTACCAGTTTGCATTCAATAGTTTCGATAAGGTAATCCGTAAAGACACATCGTACCTGCCTGCCTACCTTGGCAGAGCGGTGGCCTATTATGGCATGGGGAAATATGAACTGGCACTGGCGGATTTTAAAAAGGCGGAGAAGGCTTTGGATGAAAACAACAAATTTTATGCTGATTTATTTGTCACAAAGGGCTTTGCAGAATACTATCTGAACAAAAGTAAGGAAGCTCAGGAAGATTTTAACAAGGCGATCAGGTTGGATGGAGCAAGATACGAAGCCCTTGCAGGAATGAGCAGTATCATGATCGATCAGAAAAGATATTCTGAGGCCGGTCAGTTTTTAGCCAAAGCTTTGCAGTATGAGCAGAATTACGACAGAATGTGGAGTAACTACGGAAACCTGCTTTTGCATTTTGACATGTTCAAAAAAGGATATCAGGTATTCAAAAAGGCTGTATCGCTGAATCCTGCTAACATAAGCGCACAAAATGGGTGGGGAGTCGCATTACTGGAAAACGATCAGCTGGATAAATCAATGGCGTTGTTTGATAGTCTTGTCAAAGAGAGACCGGAGTTGCCTTTTTTGCACAATAATCATGGGATTATTCAGGCGTATGTAGGAAACCGACACGAGCAGAAACGGGAGATCAACGAGGCAAATACGAGATATGAAGGTGCATTTGCTGATTTTAAAAAGGCAATGGAAGTTGCTCCCGGACGTAAGTTCTATAATGTAAATCAGGGAAATGTTTACCGCTATTGGGAGCAGTATGACGAGGCAAAGCTGAGTTACCAATCCTATCAGGACAAAAGTGCATTGAATAATACTGCGGTGATGTATGCAGGTCAGGAAAAGATGAAGGATGCTAAGTATTACCTGGGTGTGGCCATTCAGATCGACTCGCTGCATCGTGTTTTTCAGTACAACATGACGGTTCTTGTAAAAGGGAAACAAAAGGAAATGATGCGGCTTGTGGCTTCCAACAGTGAAGATAGTCCGTTTTCAGACATTGGAATTAAATACAGCAGAGATGGCTTTGTGACAATATATCTGTATGATTATGAATATGATAAGCTTAAATTTTCAGGGCGTCATTTCATGCCTTTACCTGCTGCTGAATACAACGAAGATTACTTTATTCCGGAATATGACTTCAAACTGGTTCCATACAGTAAAAAGAAGCATGACCCTGCGAAGAACAAAAAAGTGAAGTATAAAAGCCAGAAGGTGAAAATGCCAGGTGGCAGAGGTAAGTCCGGAACGCAGTGCCCGGTTTTCTGAAAGAGAAGCTAAAACTTGATGTTGTGAAATATATTCCACGTATACCTGCGAAACCTGCGTCCAGTGCTGATATTTTTCCCTTTTTTGGGATTTCCTGTCCAGGACTGCGTTAATCAGCTTTGGCTTGACCGGGTAAAAAGGTTTTGAACCTCTACAAAACTGATCGGTTTGTCCAGAAAATAGTCAGCCCCTTTCCTGAAAGCCTCCTCCCGAAGGTTGGTCATGGCGCTCATCATCACAATCCTTGTATTGCTTTTATTGGTCTCGAAGTTTTTGATATTTTCTATTTCATTTATTCCTTTTCCATCGGGTAGGTTGTTGTCAAGGAATATCCAGTCTGGTTTCAATTGCCTGATGCAATCGATTCCTTCTGATAATGAAGTAAATAGTTTGATGTTTGACTTTATGTCGGAATTTAATTGCCTTTCAAGAAAATTGCGCATTAGTAGTCCTAAATCCCTCTCATCCTCAATTATTACAATATTCATGGCAGCATTAAAAATTACTTGATTTATATGAGGGATCTTGTTTAAAGATGGAAACATACAAACCCAAATAAAACAACCTTGCCATTGAAATGTCTCTTAATCTACATGCATTAGTAAATTGAAAATAGGGCATCACTGACGATAACTTAATCTTGTAAGTCAGGTTGATTGGTTTTCTCAATAAAAAAGGAGAGCTTTTGTTGGTAAAAGGGGTATAACTGGTACAAAAAGGGGAGCGAGCACAATTGTGCGTTACAGTTTCAATAGTAGTATTGTTTGTTAGTATTTTGATTATCAGACTATTAATTTGGGTTTGTTTTCTGGTACGTGTTTTTTTGTAATGTAATTGTAAACAATGTGAACTTTAAAATTCAGAGACATGGCAAGTAATGGTAATAAAGCATTTTGGGGAATAGTTACGGCTGCGGCTGTTGGTGCAGTAATAGGTTTACTTTTCGCACCTGATGAAGGAAATAAGACAAGAAAAAAAATAAAGAAAAAGACGAATAGCCTTGCAGGTGATTTGATCGAGGCGTTGGAAAGAAGCAAACACAAGGCAGCGCAGACTGCGGAGGAACTTAAAGCGAAGGGTGAGCAGTATAAGGATGAAGCGATCGATACTGCGGAAGAGTACGCTGATAAAGCTAACGAGGAGATTAACAAATATAACTAATAGTTGAAGCACATCATCAGTAACATCAAACTATGAAGACCGAAGGTCAGGAAGAAAATAATCTCTCAGGCGCCAGATCGGGCTTGGGTGCTGCGACAGGATATGTCAGGAGCCTGCTTACCGCTGGACCGGAAGGTGCTGTTGGAAAGGGGCTGGAATTGGGCTTGGGTGCTGTTTTAGCCAAAACGGTACTGAAAAGACTACCTGTTCCGCTTAATTTCGTGGCTCCTTATATTGCCGAGAAGGTGATTATGAAGCACGGAGTCGATGGTGGCAGGGAGATATTACTGAAAGGACTTCGCTGGGTGAAGAAGGTGACCGATGAGGATACCGAAACACCGGAATACTAAGGGCAACACTGCCGGCTTCAAACCGGCAGTGTTGCTGTATTCAGCCAGAATTTCTGAATATTAAGAACTGCTTCTTTAAGTCCTTCATAACTGGAAGGCTTAATGATATAACAATTAGCGCCTAACTGATAAGCCGCATTGACATCGTCCGGCGCGTTGGAAGTACTAAATATAATGATTGGGATTGCGTTCCACACTTTGTTACTCCGTAGTAATTTCAACACCTCCCTTCCGTCTCTTTTAGGCATGTTAAGATCTAAAAGTATAAGTAACGGATTATCATTCAGATCATTTTTAGAAAGATGGTTGATCAATTGTTCACCATCCTCAAAAAAAACTACCGGATTGGGTATGTTATTATCTTCAAACGCAGCCTGAACCAAAAAACGATCATCGGCGTCATCGTCAGCCATCAGGATTTGCCGGGTACTCATAATTTTGACGATATTTTTTTAGGTTGATAAAGTCGGGTTTTTAGTAGCAGATTACTAAGTTAAAAGTGATTCCAACGGTAAATACACATGTAAGCTAGCTCCCTTGCCTTCCATACTTTCTGCAAAAATATAACCATTATGGTTGGAAACAACTCGTTTGCATATCGCGAGTCCAATCCCTGTTCCCTCAAACTTGCTGCGATCGTGCAGTCTTTGAAAGATTACGAAGATTTTTTCGGCGAATTTTTTGTCAAAGCCAATACCATTGTCGATCACCTCGATTTTATGAAACCGAATGTCCCTGTGGGCCGGTTGTACATTTGGAATTACCTCTCCACTCACCAGCTTATATCTTATATGAATAACCGGACTTTGGTTTTCCTTGTGATATTTGATGGAATTCGCCAATAGATTTTGAAACAGCTGTACCATCTGGCTTGGGTAAACTTCAACTGTTGGTAAGGGTTCGCAGTGAATAATTGCGTTGCTTTCACTAATTATTTCCGACAGATTGGCTCTGGCTTCCGCAAATGGAATATTTAAACTGATACTTTTTGGGGTCGTTCCGGTATTTACCGTTCTTGAAAAAGACAGCAGATCTGTAATCAGCAACTGCATACGCTGAGAAGAGTTGTCTATCTTGATCATCATCTGATTCACATCGTCTGGCAGATCCTTGCCGTATTTGATGAGTGTTCGGTCGGCGAAAGATCTGATCTTGCGCAACGGCTCCTTCATGTCGTGAGACGCAACGTAGGCGAATTGTTCGAGTTCGGCGTTGGATCGGTTCAGATTTTCGATTTTATTTTCCAGATCAACCCGGTACATTTTATTACGAACGAGTTCACGGTCAAGTAAAACAAAAGCAGTTGAAAGAAACACGACCGTTACCAGCAGAATGAGCCAGTTATAACGAAAGATCTGCTTGCTGTAAATTTCCTTGCTCTGGATTCTGCTTTGCAGCAACATAGTTTCAGTGTCTGTCATTTCTGAAATGAGCTTGCGGATAGAAGTAGTCTCATTTCCTAAACTTGTATATGATGCGTAAAACGAGATCGGGTTCAGTGCGATCACATCTGGTTTCAATAGCACGGCAGACTGTGTATAAAAAACTTCCAGGTTCCGGTGCAGCATCCTGATCCGCCGTTTCTGCACCGCGTTGTCGGATACCAGCGTGTCAAGCTTGTAAGTGATTTCGGGAAATGAAGCAATCGCGGCAAGAGATTTGTTTATGTATGTGGTATCTCGCAAAAACAAAAAGCTATTTGTCAGAAATGTTATTTCGTATAGTCCCGATGATGTCTCTTTTAAAGCAGTAATTACCCTCTGGGTATGACTTACTTTTTCGGAGAAATAGAGAAGTTGTTTGTTTATGGTGTGGTAACTATATGACAGTCCAATAATTAACAGTAAAGACGTGCCAAGCAGAAACCGGACAAGCCAGGAAAGTTTTTGTTCAGTTATCGATCTTAATAAGCGCATTGACGTTGTCTGTAAACAGATTTTGTTAAGAGGGGTTTGATCAGTATTCTGAATTTAAATACTCAGACTGTGGAAATAACTACGCAATGTTAGACAAAAACAGATTCCCTTTGAGATTGATAAGATAAAGAGTAGTAAATTTAAATCATAGAATATCGACTCTTATCTTGCAAACATTTTTGGGATAAACCATCGTTACATACCATATACACGCTAAGAGTTTAGATTGATCGATTAGGAGAATTATAATTTTACCCTTGATTGCATTATGCAAAGACAGACGCAGACGCAAAGACAGACCCTGAAATATTCACCATTGCAGATTCAAATGCTTAACCTTTTGCATTTGACTACAATGGAATTGGAGCAGAGAATTAAGGAAGAGCTGGAAGAAAATCCTGTTCTGGAAGAAGGCAAGGAAGAAAATTCGAATGAGGAAACGGCAGAAGAATTTGCCGATCCGGTAGATTCCGCCGGAACGGGCGACGATGACTCCGGCAATGTCCAGGACTATTATGATTGGGATGAGTTCAGAGATGATGATATACCCGATTACAAAACTTATGCTAATAATCAGTCTCCTGATAATGAGCTGTATACCAGGCCAATGGTTGAGTCTATTGGCTTTCGCGATGATTTAAAGCAGCAGGTTCATTTCCTGCGACTTGATGATAGACAGCAACTTATAGCCGATTTTGTGCTGGATTCTCTCGACGAAGACGGTTTTCTCAGACGTGAAAGTGATGTCATCGCGGATGATATTTCTTTTGCCAACAGCATGTTTATCGATGGCGAGGAAGTAGCGCAAATGCTGAGAGTGATTCAACAGCTGGATCCGCCGGGTATTGCAGCACGTGACCTTAGGGAATGTCTTCAGATACAGTTGGGCAGGTTGGACAATCAGGATGATGTGTGGAAATCGGCATGCCGCATTGTAACGGATACGTTTGACGAACTCGGTTCCCGAAACTATGACAAGATCATGCGGGTGCTTAACCTGGATGAAGAGTCTTTGAAAAAAGCGATTCAGCTCATTACCACTTTAAATCCAAAACCAGCGTCCGGATTACGTAATGATACCCTGGTGAACGAGAGTATCAAGCCTGATTTCATGCTGAGGTATACGGAAGACGGTGAGATAGAAGTGCAACTGACCTGGGGTAACAGTCCTGCTTTAAAACTCAATAAGCTATTTACCCAAATGGCTGACCAGAAAAATGACAAGGCGACCAATCAGTTTCTGAAAAACAAAATGAATTCGGCAAAATGGTTCATCGATGCTATTAAGCAGAGAGAAAATACGATGCTGAATACGCTGAGGGCAATAGTGAAACTGCAATATGATTATTTCCAGACCGGCGATATCAAAAAGCTTCGTCCGATGATTCTTAAAGATGTTGCTGAAATCATCAATATGGATATTTCTACGGTTTCCAGAGTCACCACCAATAAGTATGTCCAAACACCATTTGGAATTGTGTTACTGAAAGACCTGTTTACAGAAGGTGTTACAAATGAGGACGGAACGGAGGTTTCTAACCGTGAAATTCAGGAAGCCATTCGTGAAATAACTGAGGCAGAGGATAAAAGACATCCTTACAACGATCAGCAAATTACGGATCTGCTTTCAGAAAAAGGGTATTCTGTGGCGCGTCGTACAGTGGCAAAATATCGTGAGCAGCTCAATATTCCTACGGCAAGACTAAGAGTAACCATTTAATGTAAAACAAAGCCCTTTAATCTGGCATGAAAAAAATTGTTGTTGTTGATGACGAGGCGGACATTTGCTTCCTGTTGAAAAGATTTTTGTCCAAAAATGATTTTATAGTCGAAACAGCCCAGAACGGTAAAGACGGTTTGGCTTTGATTGAATCGGTTTCTCCCGATCTGGTAATGACTGATTTCAGACTTGGTGATATTACAGGAACCGAATTGCTTACTGCGATAAAATCGAAGAGACCCAACGTTCCTGTGCTGATCATTACAGGCTACTCCGACATAAAAATTGCGGTGAACGTGATGAAGCTGGGAGCTTATGACTACATCACCAAGCCTCTTTTTCCTGACGAGATATTGGTTACCGTTAAAAAAGCGATAGCCGATGCCGAAAACGCACAGAATGATCAGCAGCAATATGTTGCATCGGAAGTGACGGACGCAGTTACCAAACCAGCTAAAAGGGGTTACTCTAAGTCCAAAGCAGGTTACGTAATGGGGCAGAGCGACATTGCCGATAACCTTTTCAAACAGGTGGATCTGGTTGCACCTACCAATTTCAGCGTAATTATTTACGGAGAAAGTGGCTCGGGTAAGGAGGCAATTGCACAGGAAATACATAACAGGTCGAAGAGAAAGGATATGCCTTTTGTAGCGATGGACTGCGGAGCTATTTCCAAAGAACTCGCAGGAAGTGAGCTGTTTGGTCACGAAAAGGGATCATTCACAGGTGCTTTGCAGACCAAGATAGGCCATTTTGAAATGGCTAATGGTGGTACCCTCTTTCTTGATGAAGTTTCCAATCTTTCCTACGAAATACAGGTAGCACTTTTACGGGTAGTGCAGGAACGTAAGATGAGACGTATAGGGGGATCGAAAGAGATAGATCTGGATGTACGTATCATTGTAGCCAGTAACGAAAGGCTGCTGGATTCAGCTAAAAACGGGAAGTTCAGAGAAGATCTTTACTATCGTTTTAATGAATTTACGATTGAAGTTCCTGCCTTGCGAAATCGTAAGGATGACCTGATGTTATTTGCAAATACATTCCTGCAATCGACGAATGTGGAGCTGAATAAAAATGTTCAGGGCTTTTCGGAAGAAGTTGTGGATGATTTTCTTAACTATTCATGGCCCGGAAACCTTCGTGAGCTGAAAAATGTGATCAAACGCTCTACGCTGTTGTCAGACGGAGATTTAATTGAGGAAAAAGCACTTCCCTTTGAAATTGTCAATTACAGGAAACTGAAAGATCTGGACGACGAACCGGTTGTTTCAATCCTGAATGCCACTCCTGCACCTGTGGAGGCTGAGGGTGAAGATTCAAAACCCAGCCTGAAAACAGTAGCGAACGAGGCTGAGTATGATATGATTATGCAGGTATTACGCGATGTGAATTTCAATAAAAGCAAAGCTGCACGTCTACTGAATATCGACAGAAAAACGCTTTACAACAAAATGAAGCAGTTTGATATTTAATAGTCAGTGCCGGTTTCAGTGAAAATGCGCCGGTCTTCTGAGACAAGCGCTTTTACCGCTTTGCCAACAAATAAACACTGATTTGGAAACTAAACATACATCTTTTGGGTGGGATCAACTATTAACCGGTTCGTCAACCGGTTACATGGTTTTTGTTAGTCAGGCAAAGAATACGCCGCCCGATGAAGCAAATAAATGCGTGTTTGCCAATCCATCTTCGGAAACGCTGACTGGTTTTAATCCGGCAGTAGGAGCAACATATTCAGGTATTTTTGGAAATGAGTACGACGCGAACCAGAAAGAAAGAACCGCTTATTTCTCCCATTCGGGTAAAATTTGTCAGCTAACTGAGTCAAGGCTCTCGGACGAACTTGTGCTGGTTTCAATCATCGAAACGCAGGATCCGCCTTTCGCCAACCTCATGCCGGCTTACAGTAATCTGCTTTGGAAAGAAGCAGAAAAAACGATGCAATTCGGCGGCTGGATATGGAACCCCGATCATGCAAAGGTTGAGTGGAGTGAGGGGATGTTCAGGCTAATGGGTTACGACTCAGGAGAATTGAAAGAACAACGCTTGAATATTGATTTTTGGGCAAAACATGTTCACCCCGAAGACAGGGATGGTTTTAACCGGCAAATAGAAGCAATCCCTTCTTACATCGGCTCCTATATCCTGGAATTCAGAATAATAGATAACCATGGAAGAGAAAAGAGCCTCTATCTGAAAGGACAAAATGTTTCAGGTAAAAAACCAGGTAGCATTGTAGCAATCGGTACCGCTTTCGATTTTAAAGCAAATGCAGGAACAGCTTGAAAACAAGGTGAATGATCTTAATAAGTCGAATGCAGACCTTGAACAGTTTGCCTATGTTGCTTCCCACGATCTTCAGGAACCACTGCGTAAAATCGCTTCTTTCGGAGAAAGGCTTGGTATTAAAGCGGGCGAAAATCTGAATGAAGAGCAAAGCTTGTATCTGGACAGAATACTGAATGCAACCAGGAGAATGCAGGAAATGGTTAAAAACCTGCTCGAATTTTCGAAAATCGCCGGCACGCCACGGGTTTTCGCGGTTACGGACCTTAACGCAATTTTACAAAATTCGCTCGGAGATCTTGAACTTGTCATTCTGAAAAAACAGGCTGTTATCGAATTTGGAAACTTGCCTGTGATTCAGGCGATTCCTTCCCAAATGTCTCAACTGTTTGTAAATCTGATATCGAACTCACTCAAATTCGTAAAGGAAGGCGTAGTTCCCCGAATATCCATAACGAGTGTTGCGATGCCGGCGGATTCGGATATGCAGGAACAGCGTGAAAAGGTAAAACTTGTTTTCCAGGATAATGGCATTGGATTTGGAAGTGAAAGTGCCGAACGGATATTTACCATTTTTCAAAGGTTGAGGGGGCGGTCTGAATACGAGGGATCGGGCATAGGGCTGTCTGTCTGTAAAAAGGTTGTGGAAATGCACGACGGTTCTATTGAAGCTTTTGGTGTACCTGACGGCGGTGCAAGATTTGAAATCATTCTTCCGCTACACCAGGACCAGTAAATTATATTGAAAGTGTAATTTTTAATTCTCTGATGAACAGCAAACTGATAACGGTACTTCTTGTAGACGATGATGAAGACGATTACTTCCTTACCAGGGAGTATTTTCAGGATCTTGTCAACTGGAAATTTGATATTACCTGGTGCTCAACCTACAAGAACGCATTGGAACAAATCAGATCCAATAAATATGATCTGTACTTATTCGATTATTTACTGGGAGAAAATACCGGAATTGACTTGTTGGAAGAGGCTTGCGGTATGGAGTGTGAAGAGCCAATTATATTGCTTACCGGCAAGGGAGATACCAAAATAGCAGTTGAAGCTTTAAGACTTGGAGCGGCAGATTATCTGATCAAAAGTGAGCTGGATTCAGAAAAGCTGGAAAGGAGCATTCGTTATGCTCTCGAAAGAACTTCTGTCCTTAAAGCGCTGAAATATAGCGAGAGACGATACAGAAGGGTATTTGAAGAATCAAACGATTTTCTATTTATTAGCGATCTGGATGGTAACATTGTGGATTTCAACACCTCAGCGTGCGAATTGACGGGATATTCTCCTGATGAATTAAAAGCGAATAACATTCTGAATCTAGTAGAAGAACCTGGTTTTAAGGATCAGTGGGCTGCCATTGAAGCGAAAACAATTCATGATTTCGAGGTAAAACTGATCACGAAAGATAGCGATAAAAAGTATTGCCTCTTTTCTGCGTCTGTGGAAGTGGATGAGCAGAACATGTACGTGCAGGGAAGAATACATGACATGACCGCCCGGAAACAGTCGGAACGGGAACGTTTGTTTTCAGAGAAAATGGCAGTTACCGGTCGCCTTGTGCGAATGCTCGCTCACGAAGTGAGAAATCCGCTCACCAATGTCAACCTTTCTGCGGAGCAGCTTGAAATGGAATTGACCGACGAGGATCAGAAGTTTTATACGCAGATCATCAAACGGAATTGCACCCGAATCAATGATCTGATCACCCAGCTTTTGCAACCTTCAAGTTCTGCCGATATTGAACTTGTAGAAAGCTCAATAAACAAGGTTCTTGACGACGCCATCGAAACGGCATACGACCGTGTTCAACTGAAACGTATACAGATAGTTAGCCAATATACTGACGAAGATTATGTACTTCCCCTGGATGCAGTTTCGTTACAGATGGCTTTCCTTAACCTGATTACCAATGCCATTGAGGCGATGGAAGAAGACAAAGGCATTTTGCGGATCAGTACCCGTAACGTTGGAGATGGTTTTCAGGTGGTTTTCGCGGACAACGGGTCTGGTATCAGTGAAGAGAACATGGATAAGATCTTTGAACCTTATTTTACAGGAAAAAATACGGGGATGGGTATTGGGCTGGCTACCACTATGAGCATTATTCACGCGCATCATGGCCGAATAGATGTTCAATCCGAAGTGAGTGTGGGAACCTCTTTCACAATTAGTTTCTCAGGAAAATAGCAATGGGTTTCCACTGCCCTGATTGTTAATTTTTGTTATTTCAGCTAAACAAAACCGGATGTTGATATCCGGTTTTGTATTTTAGCAGCTTCTCAACATTGCAAAGCTTTGGTCTTGATTCTTTGACACCAAACATCCGTTTCCTTGATAAAATTTGTAATACTACTCCTGTTACTCACGGCGGGCACGGCTGCACAGAGCCAGAATTTTATACTTTCCTATGGTGAGTTCATGGATACCACCGTCGTGGCCAATCCGAAGTGTAACGACAAGTACCTGATTTACTTTTATCATGTCAACACCAGATATCCTGTCAGCACGCAATCACTACTTTCTGAAAGCAAAGCATTTTTATCTAAAACCGGACAAAAATATACGGGATCGGGTTATGTCACTTTTAGGTTCATGATTAACTGCGAAGGGAAAATGCAGCGGGTAAGGGTAATGCAGGTAGATGACGATTACAAACCCAAACACTTCGACAAACGTTTCGTCAGTGACCTGAATGATTATATCCATACCCTCGATCGGTGGGAAACGGGACTTTCTGCTTTTAAAATGGAAAATGTAAATTACATCGCGTACCTCTCTTTCAGGATCAAAAATGGTGAAGTCATTAACGTTATTCATTAGTTTGCTTTTGCTGGGAGGCTACACCTCCGCTCAAAATGTAGATTGTTCTTCCAAATCTGTTCAGGATAGTTTGTTTCAATTGTATTCTGAAAAGGCTCATAAGTATAGTTTTCTGGACGACGCCTGGGATATGACCTATGATAGTTTGCTTGCAATCTGTCCCAATATCGCAGAGGCTTATCAGGAAAGGGGGCATCCGTATGTGGCCAATGGTAATTATCAAAAGGCGTTTGAGTATAATAACAAGGCCGTAGAGCTGGATCCGGCGCGCTGGACAGGTTACAGGGGTTACCTGAATTTTGTTTACACCAAAAACTACGAAAAGGCAGTTGTGGATTTTCTGGAAGCAGAAAGACTTACCCCGAACGGATTTATTCAGGATCATACCTATGCGTTTTTTACCGCCATCAGTTATATGGAATTGGGTGAATATGACAAGGCTGAGACCTATTTTCTGAAAGATATAGCCCAGCAAAAAAGAGGAAAGGGCGAAAATGATATCCATTTCAATTCTTTGCTTTATTTCGGAATTATGTATTACCTCATGAATGAGTTTGACAGAGCCGAAACATATCTGCGCGATTGTCTGCAATTATACGAACAACACCCCATGGCTAACTACTACCTGGCCCTGACTTTGAAGGTAACAGGCAACAGCCAGAAGGATATTTATTTTGATAAAGCAAAGCAGTATATACTTGAAGGTTACAAAATAAATGAGCCTTTTACTTATGTGAGTTTTCCAAGGCAGATCTCGCTTTATGAGGTAGAAAAGCGCTGAGCTTTGATTTGTATGATCTTACTCCGGCGCCAGGAAAGGTAATTTGGTTTGAATAATTATATTTTGTATTTGTTAAATTTTATTTTTGGTTTTTATGGTAACTTAGTGTTTTAAGTATCGGAACTAAGAAACTCATGAAAAACCTCCTGAAAATATCCGGGTTAATTTTAACCATTTTCTTACTGTCATGCTCGGAGAAACGCATTGGAAACGAGGATGGAATAATGATATGTGGTACAAAAGATCCTGTAAATGATCTGAAATGGCTGAATGCCGAGTTTAAATTGTTTCATGGAGGGAAAGACATTAATGCGATCGTTTTATATGAGTTTAATGGGCGAGAGGTAATTGAAGTCCAGAACTCTATTTTCAGCTCAACCAATATGCATCAATATTACTGCAATGGAGAAAGATTAAAATTGGAAGAGCCTGGGAAATTTGATGAGTTTAAAAAGAACCGTATTGAAAAGAAGATCATTTACGGTACTAAAATGTGGTGAGTTAAATCAAAAGAGCGGTCCTGTTTCGAAAAACGGACCGCTCTTTTGTATAGTCTAAAAATATTTAAGCAACCGCTCTTTTTGTCCTGTTAAAGAATCCATAAATAATCGGGAAGATGAGCAGGGTTAAAACCGTTGCCGTAATCAGCCCGCCAATAACTACAATAGCGAGTGGTTTTTGTGTTTCGGAACCTATCCCGGTAGATGTAGCCGCGGGTAGCAGACCAATCGCCGCCATAAGAGCCGTCATAATAACTGGTCTGATGCGTGATTTAACACCTTCCCTGATTGCCTCGTCCAGCGGCATTCGTTCCGCCAGATTCTTATTAAATACCGAAATGAGGATAACGCCGTTCTGAACACATAACCCAAATAATGCGATAAAGCCCACACCTGCCGAAATTCCGAAATTCATATGTGTAACATGGAGTGCGAGTATTCCGCCGATGAGTGCAAAAGGAACATTCACCAGAACCAGACCTGCATCTTTGGCATTGTTAAACATGATGAAAAGCAATATGAAAATCCCGATCAGGCTGATTGGTACTACCTGTCCCAACCTCGCCGTAGCACGGACCTGATTTTCGAATTCCCCTGACCAGTTGACTGAGTAACCTTTCGGCAAGGATTTCAACATAGGTTTCACGCGGTTTTGTGCATCTGCAATGGTGCTACCCAAATCTCTTTCACGAACGGAAAATTTAACACCAATGAACCGTTTGTTATTGTCGCGGTATACAAACGCAGGGCCGGTTACGGTTCTGATCGTTGATATTTCTTTCAAAGGAATTTTTCCTCCTGTCAGCGTCGGTACCATCAGCTGCTGAATGTCATCCACGTTTTTTCTGTACTGCTCTTCGTAACGAAGACGAATATCAAATTTACGTTCACCTTCATACAAAATGGATGCCGTTTTTCCTCCAATCGCCATTTCAATAACAGCCTGTACGTCGGCGGTGCTCACACCATATTGAGCCATTTTGTGGTCGTGCAGGATCACACTTACTTCCGGCTGACCGATGTTCCGGAGAATACCCACATCTTTAATTCCGGGCACATTCTTAATTGCCTCTAACACCTCGTTGGCTTTCGTATTTAGCGTTTCCAGGTCGTCCCCGTAAATTTTTACCGCATTGCTGGCATTCATTCCCGCTACGGCTTCGGCTACGTTATCGATAATTGGCTGTGAATAATTGTAATTGATACCCTGGAATTGTTTCAGCTTGGCATCCATTTCCTCAATAAGCTGGTCCTGCGTTATTTTTCGGGTCCATTCATCTTTTGGTTTAAGATTCACCTGCATTTGCACATAGTAAAAACCAGACGGATCGGTACCATCGTTTGATCGGCCTGTTTGAGATAAAACACCATTCACCTCCGGGAATTCATTGAGTTTGGCACGAAGCACCGTCACCATTTTGATGGTTTCATTCAGCGAACTACTCATCGGCATTTTGGCTTCCACCCAAAGCGCTCCTTCGTTCAATGTCGGAAGAAATTCGGTTCCGAGCAGGGTAGAAGAGAACAAGCTTAAACCAAGGAAAACCGAAGCGAACAGGATGCTGATTTTTTTATGACCGTAACACCACTCAAACCCGTTGGTAACAGCCCGGTCGAAGAAACGGACGATAGGATTACTTTTCTCACGAACGTTTTTATTGAGCAAATAGGAGCAGAGTACCGGAACCAGCGTAAGTGTATAAAGTAAAGCGCCTAATAAAGCGAAACCGAGCGTATACGCCAATGGCGTGAACATTTTGCCTTCCACTTTTTGAAAACTGAAAATGGGAATAAGCGCGGTGATGATGATCAGTTTTGAAAAGAAGATAGCCTTTCCAAGTTCGCCACCTGTCTTTTTGATCAGTCCAAGTTTTGAAAGCCGGTTGAACCGCTCCATGCCGTTTCTATGTGCCAGATGATCCAGCGCTACGAAAATACCTTCCACCATTACCACGGCTCCATCAATGATGATCCCGAAGTCTATCGCGCCCATCGATAGCAAATTGGCCGACATGCCCTTCATTTTCAAACACATGAATGCAAATAACAAAGCCAGCGGAATGATGATGGACACGATGACGGTTGTTCGCCAGTCGGCCATGAAAAGGAACACGATTACCGTTACAAGCACTATTCCTTCGATCAGGTTGTGTTTCACGGTATGAGCACAGAATTCGATCAGGTTGTCGCGGTCGTAGAAGGTTACCATTTTTACATCCGGCGGAAGTATTTTGGTATTGAGCTCCTCTACTTTATCCTTAATGAGCGCAAGCACGGCACTTGGATTTTCGCCTTTGCGCTGCACTACAATTCCTTCCACCACATCATCATTTTCATCCAGACCAACCTGTCCTACACGTGGCATGTCCGATTCTTTTACAACGGCCACGTCCCGAACCAGTACGGGATTGTCTTTCACATATTCCACAATGATGTTCTCTATATCAGGTATGGAATTCAGCAGACCAATTCCTCTCACCACATAAGCCTGTCCGTTTTTTTCTATCACATCGCCGCCGACGTTGATGTTGCTTTTGGTTACAGCCTGATATACTTCCAGCGGTGTAATATTGTATTTAACAAGATTGGTTGGATTTACCTGTACCTCGTATATTTTTTCACGGCCACCAAAAGCTACCACATCTGCAACACCAGGAATGCTGCGAAGCTGCCGGTCAATAACCCAACTTTGAAGAGTAAGAAGTTCCCGGCTGTCGCGATCTTTGCTTTTTAAGGTGTAACGGAAAATCTCACCGGTGGGTCCATATGGCGGCTGTACGTCGGGCTCAACGCCTTCTGGCAGGGATATGTTTCTGAGCTGATTGTTCACCTGTTGTCGGGCGAAAAAGTCTTCGACATTATCATCAAAAATGATTTTGATAATGCTGAGACCAAACATGGTCGTACTCCGCACATTGGTTTTTTGCTGCACCGAATTCATCGCAACCTCAATGGGTACGGTTACGAAACGTTCAATTTCCTCGGCACTACGGCCGTTCCATTGCGTTACAATGATGATCTGCGTATTGGTTACGTCCGGAAAAGCCTCCAAAGGCGTATTACGGTAGCTGACGATCCCCGCGATTATCAGCAGGCTTGTCATGAAGAAAATGAAAAAGCGGTTTTTTAGAGAAAAACCAACAATTCCCCGAATGAATTTATTCATAGAAATAATGATGACCGGGTCGCCGGTGCGATGAGAGAATGAACGAATGATAGACCGGGTCGCCGGCGCGATAGTAGAATTTAGAGTGGTCCGGAATTTTGAATCTGTAAGAAGTGATAGAGTGAGCCAAACATTCGCTCATTCTATCATTCACTCACTCTATCATTCTATTTTAGTCATTTAGCGCATCGTAAACCAGAAGTTGATTTTTGGAAATAATGACGTCGCCATCCTTTAAACCGCTGCTGATGTAAGTGCGATTGGCCAGTGAACGGTATATCTCAACAGCCCGGGTTTCTATTTTGGAACGTCCGTGAAACACCATTACCCAGTTTTTACTTCTGTCAAAAATGACTGACTGTGACGGAATGGCCTGCATTTGATTGCTTTCTTCAAAATTGAGAAATACAGTTGCATGCATTTCTGGTTTTAATTTCAGACCAACATTTTGAAGCTGGATCCGTATTTTCATGGTTTTCGTTTCAGGATCGAGCACATTATAAATCTTATCAACCTTACCCTTGAAAATCTGATCGGGAAAAGAGATTGTTTTTACATCCGCTGCCATGCCCAATTGCACACGAGGAATATCGCTCTCGTTTACGTTCGCAAGTATCCATACGTCGGCAATTTGACCTACTGTAA
Source organism: Dyadobacter sp. CY312 (assembly GCF_021390535.1). Taxonomy (GTDB): domain Bacteria; phylum Bacteroidota; class Bacteroidia; order Cytophagales; family Spirosomataceae; genus Dyadobacter. The sequence continues at coordinate 566,611 of NZ_JAJUXG010000003.1, read as the reverse complement.
AAAGACTTTCCGAATTGTCGGAGCGGAGCTGCATGCCACGGTTCACATTTTTATCAATAATAAATCCGTTGATGGGCGACTTAATGGTATAATTGGTCGATTTCCCGATTCCGTAAATGGAGAATATCTCCTTGACGCGGTTGAGCTCTGCCTGTGCCTTGTCTACCATTTGGCGGGCGGTGATGGCATCGCGCTCGGGAACGAGTTTACTTTCATACAAATCCTCGGTTGAAGACAAATTCTTCTGGGCAATGAGCAGATCCGATTGTGCCTGAATCATCTGGCGCTCAAAGTCTGCAACTTCGCCGGATCGTATAGTGGCAAGCTTCTGCCCCTTTTTTACATTGTCGCCAAGCTCTACGCTGACGTCTTCCACATTGCCGCCTACCAGCGGGAATATCTTGATTACCTGATTTTCATCCGGTACCACTTTCCCTACCAGGGTAAGTTCGTTTCTCACAATTTCTGTTTTGACAGTGTCTAGTGAGATGCGGTTCATCATCGTATCCGAAAGCATAAATGCCTTTGCTTCTTCCGGCGCTTCCTTCTTTTTGCTGCAGGAAGAAGCCCATATGGCAACTGAAACCAGTAATATGACTGAAAGTGAATTTTTCATTTTAATATATAAATCGGCGGGAGCCTGGTTGAATAGGGAATTGAGATCAAAAATTAGTTGAAAAGCTCCTCGCCGACAGCGAAGTTGAGTTCTTCGTAAACCTTGATGCGGTCGGCTTGAAGGCGGTTAAATTCCCTGATGCTTTCGTTATAGGTTTCGATGAAATCGATGAATTCCAGGAGCGTAATATTCCTTTTCTGGAAATTGTCGTAAATGCCTTTATTCAGCAATTGGAATTGGTCGGTGAACCGGCTTTCCACACTTTGATATGCATTTTCAGCCACTTTCACCTTTTGGAGTGCTGCATCCACTTCATTGCTAACGCTATTTTCCTTGGCCTTTTCAGCTGTTTTATAGTAGCTGATGTTGCTTTTGGCCGCCTTGATATTTCCCTGATTCCGGTTGAAAAAGGGTAAATCCATTGTAGCCGATACGCCGAAGTAATTGTTGGTGTAATTACTCGCCTGGTCATAAACTGCTCCCAGCTGAATGTTTGGAACTGCCAGCGACTTTTGAAGTGTATAATTTAATTCTGCCTGTTTGGACGACGACTGCGCAATTTTCAGGTCTGCGCGGCTCTGGACCGCTTTGTCTCGGAGTGATGCCAAATCGTAGTTTCCGATCTGGTAACGAGTTATATCACTGCTGTTGACGATTGCTTTTACAGGAAGATCACTGTTCAGATAGGTCCTGAGGTCGCGTTGATTTTCTGAAAGCTCAAACAGGATATTCGCTCGGTCATTGGTCAGCTGAAACAGCAACGCTTTCAAACGAACCACCTCTTTTAAGGAAATATTGCTTCGTGTATATTCTTTGTCAAAAGCAGCGACGGTGGTATTAAGTGTTCCAATCTGATTGTCCAGCAACGTAACCGTTTGTTCCAAAAAATGCGTTTCAAAAAAGATCTGACGCAGGTCAAATTTTAGTGTTCTCACAAGATCAAAAAACTGGTACTCGCTTTTGCGGGTCGATTCTACATCGAGTGCGACCTGCTTGTTGCGTTTTCCGGCACGGGTGATCATTTGTTGTATACTGATCGCCTTCTGACCATTTTTGCCTACATCGAAGAAACCGCGTGAGGGATTATAGGCGCTTACTTCAACACTTACATTGGGATTGTCCCACAATTTGTCCTGGATTTCGATCGATTTTGCAATGTCGATCTGGTATTTTTCGGCAAGAAGTTCGAGATTGTTTTTTAGAAATAGGCTGTCAGCTTGCCGGATAGAGAGCCTGAGTGAGTCCTGTGCCCACAAACTGCTGGAAATACAGGTTAAAATTCCGATGAGGTAAATTCGCATAAGCTCTGTTTTAGAATATGCGATATTCCGACGCTACTATTATAGCAACCTTAAATTAACGTTAGAAAAACATTAGAACTTAAATGTGGTTCAGCTGCACGGTAAATTCACTCCCTTTTCCGAGCTCACTTTTGACAGAAAGGCTCCCATGATGAAGATCTACAATACGCTGACAGATGGAAAGGCCGATTCCGAAACCGGGTAATTCGCTGGTTTTGGACGACCGGAAAAAAGGATTGAAAATATGGGGAATTTCATCTTCGCTTATTCCGACACCATCGTCTTTTACGGTGACAAAGCAGTATTTCTCGTCAGTAGATATAAGAATTCGCGCTTCATGAGCCTCGGAGTATTTGCAGGCGTTATCGATCAGGTTGAGAAAAACCCTTTTAAGCAGCTCCTCATTTCCCTCAATTACAGTTTCCCGTTCATTTTCCGGGATTGAGACGTAGTCGATGCTGACGCTGTAATCGGGACGGGAGGTTAGCAGTTCCTCTTTCGCAAGGAAGACAAGGTCTTCGATCCTCACGGCTGAGGTTTTCATCCGATCGATATTTTCCAACGAACGCGCCAGGAAGAGCAGGTTGTTTGTAATGCTGATCAACCGCTCTGTATCAGAAAATAAATTGGCAAAAACTTCTTCAAGATCAGGATCATCTTTAACAAAACGCTGTCCGAGCTGAATTTCGGACTTTAGGGCGGCTAATGGCGTCCTGAGTTCGTGTGATGCATGTGAAACAAAACTTTTTTGTTGTTCAAATGCCTGGTTAAGCCGGTAAAGTACGGTGTTGAAATTGATGGCAAGCTGCGCGATCTCGTCTTTTCGGTTGCCCTCATCAAGTTTTTGGGATAAGTTCTGGGCAGTAATAAGTGACACCTGATCGTTGATACTGCTGATCGGTTTTAATGAGTTTCCTGCAAAATAAATACCCAGTACCACGGTGACACCAATGCCGACAAGCAGCCCCCAGGTCAGCGTTTGTATAAGGTTGTTTTGCTTGCTCCGCCCAAATTTGTCATAGGCCGATGCCAACACGACCAGTGGTTCCGCGCCTTCGGTATAGAGCAGCCCGATTACCTCACTGTCATCCTGAACAAATTCGATGCTCTTTTTCAGGCGAACATCTTCAAGCAGATTGGCATGATAAGTGAGTAGTTTGTCGTCTACGCTTGAATAAATAAGGTCATTTTTTGAATTGAAAATGAGTACTTTTTCATCCAGCATTTCGGTCAGCGTGTTCTCGTCAATAACTTTAAGCAGGTTTTTGTCAATCCCGTTCACCTTCACCAGCAGGCGACAGGTCGTACGCGCCTTGCTTCGAAGCCGGTCAAAGAACTCTTCCTGCCTGAAAGTGGAAGAGATAGTGTAAACCACAACGGAAAATGTAAACAGCAATGCTGCCACGAGTAGCGTAAACTGTAAAGCGATCCGGTCCTTGATTTTCACAGGAAGCTATTTGTATCTTGTTTAATTGAAATGAGTCAGCGTTTAGTCTTCCTTCAAAATGTAACCCAATCCGGGACGCGTATGTATCAGTTTTGTTTCAAAATCCTTATCTACTTTTTTGCGTAAATAGTTGATATACACCTCTACCACATTGGTTCCTGGATCAAAATTGAGGTGCCATACATGCTCCGCCAGATCCATTTTTGATATCACACGTCCTCGGTTGATCAGAAAATATTCAAGCAATGCAAATTCTTTTGCAGTGAGTTCGATTGACTTCCCGGCTCTGATCACCTCTTTGGTACCCAGGTTCATTTCAAGATCGGCGATGCGAAGCGTTTTATTTTCAGTCTCAGGATTACGGATTTCCGAGATGCGCAAAGCTGCGTTGATTCTGGCAAGTAATTCCCGGAAATCGAAAGGTTTTACGATGTAGTCGTCTGCTCCGCGCCCGAGCCCTTCAACTTTATCTTCAATTTCACCGTAAGCCGTGAGCATGATGATGGGAATTGCTGGTTTATAAAGTCTTATCTGCTGGCACACTTCGAATCCACGCATACCAGGAAGGTTGACATCAAGCAGCACCAGATCGAATTTTTTATCCAGAGCCAACTGCTTTCCGGTAATTCCATCGTGTGCAATTTCCGCTTCAAAATGCTCAGAAACCAAGCCTCTGAATATATTCTGGGCAATGCGCCTGTCGTCCTCAACAATCAGTATTTTTTTCATTGTTATCCGGATGGTTGGAGGTTTACTATAATATTTTAAGAGCCTGGTCAAGGTCAGCAATGAGGTAATCGGCATCTTCGAGCCCAACGTACATGCGTGCCATACGATGCTGTTCAATTTGGGGATCAAATTTATCAGGCCCTATTCCCGCTGCCTGTGGAAGGATCAGGGACTCGTGACCACCCCATGACACCGCAACAAGGAAATGTTTAAGTGAATAGGTAAATTTCTCGATCTGGCTATAGGAGTCCGATTTGAAAACAATCGTGAACAAGCCGCAGGCACCCTTCATTTGTTTATGTGCAAGTTCGAGTTGAGGGAAATCTTTGTCCAAGGGGAAAATCACTCGTTCAATTTTTGGATGACTTTTCAGGTAGGAAATCACCTTTTCCGTTGTTTTTGTAATATGTGCCAGCCTTACAGGCAATGTTCTCAGCCCACGCAGAATGAGCCATGCATTAAAAGGTGAAATACCCGAACCGTTGTTAAGCAGTTGTTCAAAAAATATTTTTTGTAATAACTCTTCCTTACCTGTGAGAACTCCGGCAACCGTATCGCTGTGGCCGCCCAGGTATTTTGTTGCTGATTGAAGGCTGAGATCTATTCCAAAAGCGAGCGGTTGCTGATAAAGCGGCGTGCAATAACTGTTGTCGATGATGGTAATGATATTATGGCTTTTAGCAAGCCTGGCAACAGCTTCCAGATCCTGTAAATCAAATGTAAGCGAATTGGGTGATTCAAGGTAAATGATCCGTGTTTCCGGTCGGATAGCCGCTTTGAAGTTTTCTATATCAGTGCCATTGATATACGTTGTCGAAATACCAAAGCGCGGAAGCATGTTGTCAAACATCCGGGAGGCCCAGCTGTATGGTTTTTCTACCGAAATAATATGATCGCCTGTCTTTACATTTGCCAGAACGGAACAGTATATGGCGGAAGCTCCACTATTAAAAACCAGTGCATCTTCCGCACCGTCAAGAGCTGCCAGTTTTTTACGAAGGATTTCAATGGTTGGATTCTTTCCCCTGGAATATAAATAAGTAGAGTTTTCGTCTTCAAAAGCTTTTCTTATTTCATCAAAAGTATCAAAAACAAAGTTGCTCGTTTGCATGATAGGAGGAGCAACAGCGTTAAAATATAAGCTACGGTCTTCTCCTAGCTCATTTAGTATATGGGAAATTTCCATTTGAATTAATAAATTTTTTTATGGTGCTTAGCGGCTTTTCGACGGTTGCTGATCCACGGGACTTTGAAATACAATTCCATGATCTAGAGAATGAATGATGGCTTTGTTACTGTGTGCAAAGTAACAAATATCAATTCCAAGGTTTTCTATGTTTTTCAGGAACAGGGTGGTTTCGGCCTTTGCACGTGTCCGGGTCTGACGGATGTACACTGCGCGGATATTTTTTGTGAATTGATTGCATACATTCTCATATATTTCAGGATCCTTTTGAGAATCATCTCCAAGTAATATGAATTGCAGTTCGGGATAAAATTCAAGTATATTGTGAATTTTGCGGAGCTTGTGCTCATGTGAACCGCTGCCAGTCATCACGAAATCGTCAAGTCCCGATTTTATCTTTTTAAGCTTCAATACAGCCTTGGGTAATCCGTTCAATTCTGCGAAGCGTACGATCATGTCGTATAAATTCCACTCACTGCTTGATACGTAAAAGAAGATGTTGCTTTGTTCCTGAGGGTGTACACGGCTGGCAAAAGAAAGGAGCTGATAGTGTTTGACAACGTCATCAAAAGGTTTTCTTGCCTGTACATTGCGTGCGAGAAGCACAAACAATTTTCTGAAAGATCTGCGGCTGTGTGACACCAGAAATGTGTCATCTATATCGGAAATAATGCCGTAGGAACTTGTAAATGGTATAAAAAATTCTTCCTTACTTACTGCGGCGTATTTTTTTGAATTTACAACTGTATCAATCGAGACCTCGTATTCGTGCCATCCTCCATTCAGCTCTTCGGGTAACGGAACCTGAAAACGAAAATATCCATCCTGCTCTGCTACTAGATTGGCCGTTATAGATCCTACACGAAGCGTTACCGGCAGATATGGAATGGTTTTAATTGAAAATAGCTGAATAATGGTTCTTGCATAACGAAAGCCTTTTCGTGTATATTTATGGTCGCCGGAAGGGTATTTTTTAACAACATGTCCAAAAACAACCAATTCTTTTTTATTCGCATACCCTCGATATAGTTTTATTTCACATCGCTCCATACACTACATTTAACAGACTTTAAAGTCCCTAATTTAGACAATATGTTTTCAGAACGAAAGGTTTTGTTGGTTGTTAATCCTATTTCCGGAGATTTGGATAAGGATGAAATTTGTAATACGGTTATCGACAAAGCTAAAAATGAAGGTCTTGATTTACGAATTTATCTCACTACCGGGGTGCAGGATCATGAGATCGTGAAGGAAATGGTGGAAAATCTCAAACCGGAGCGTGTTCTGGTTGCCGGAGGTGACGGAACGATTTCACTCGTTGCCCAGGCTGTATATGGGCTTGATGTTACCTTGTGCATTATTCCGGCTGGGTCTGCTAATGGTTTATCAGTCGACTTTGGCATTCCGGCGAATCTTTCGGATGCTGTTGAAATTGCATTCGGTGAAAAAAGTATTGGAATTGATGCCGTAAGTATCAATGGAGAAATAAGTCTTCATTTAAGCGACATTGGTTTGAATGCATTGTTGGTGAAAAACTATGAGAATGGCGAAACCCGAGGTAAAATGGGTTACGCGCGCGAAATGCTTAAAACGCTGAGTGAGCACGAAAATTTCCAGGTCCGTATCACAACTGAAAATGAAGTGATTGAAACGGAGGCTTTGATCGTCATCATTGCCAATGCTCAAAAATATGGCACCGGTGTGAACATCAATCCGATGGGAAATATGTCCGATGGCTTTTATGAACTGGTCATTGCCAAAAGACTGGATTTTATTGAAACAGCTAAAATCCTGACAGGTAATACGGATCTCAATCCTGAAATTATGAAAATAATTTCTGTGGAAAATGCGCTGATCGAGTGCCTGGATAAGGAAGTGTATTTTCAGATCGATGGTGAGTACAAAGGTATGGTTCGTAAACTGGAAACGCATATTCTCAAAGACTATATCCGGGTTGCCATTCCTTGAAGCAAATTCCTGTCCCGGAATGCATGACGCAGTCAGGCTGAACGGAGCTAACTGGTCTGAACGACGGAGTCGGTCTGAATAGAAAGAATTGCCTCTGGTCTGCAAGATACAGTCAGGCTGAACAAAGTCTTAGGAAAGAACTTGAAGTCGTTCAGACCGGCTCTCGCCGTTCAGACCGAAATACTTCATTACATCAGTAGTAAAGCACGTTGAGCTGTCTTTTTCCGACAATCCGATCATTCATTCCAGCAACTCCATGAGATTATTTTTGATACTTATTCTTGCTGCATTTGCAGTAAACAATGTATGTGCACAAACGGCAGAGCTCTGTCAGGGAAAGTATTTTACTGAGGCCGAGGGGAAAGCCTTCCTTGAAAACCATACTGTAACCAGCAAGCCAGCCTGGGAAGCACGAGCTGCACAGATCAGAAATCAGATAAAAAAAGGGATGGGTTTGGAAACCCTCCCAGCCAGACCCGTTAGCAAACCCATCATTCACAGCAAGCGTATTATGGATGGTTACAGCATAGAAAATGTAGCTTTCGAAAGTATACCCGGTGTGTATGTAACAGGTAATTTGTATAGACCTTTGCAAAAACAAAAATCCTACCCGGCTGTATTGTGTCCGCACGGACACGGTGAAAATCCGCATGGGCGTTTTCGTGAGCAAACACAAAAACGCTGCGCCACTTTGGCCAGAATGGGCGCCGTGGTGTTTGTGTGGGATATGGTGGGGCAGGGAGATGCCAGACAGTGTGAGCACAAAATGCCCAAAGCGTTGAAGTTACAGACAATCAATGCCATAAGAGCCCTGGATTTTGTTTCGTCTCTGCCCGAGGTTGACAAGCAACGTATCGCGGTAACCGGCGAGTCGGGCGGGGGAACACAAACTTTCCTCCTTACAGCGCTGGATGATCGTATAAAGGTGTCGGTGCCTTGTGTGATGGTTTCTGCTTACTTTTTTGGTGGCTGTGTTTGTGAAAGTGGCTTGCCAATTCATAAGAACGGCAATTTTCAAACCAATAATGTTGAAATAGCAGCTCTCGCGGTTCCACGTCCGATGCTGCTCATTTCTGACGGTGACGATTGGACTAAAAATACCCCCGAAGTTGAGTTTCCACATATTAAGAATATTTATGGCTTATACGGAAAATCGGAGCTGGTAGAAAACGTACACCTTCCCGACGAAAAACATGATTATGGTCCTTCGAAAAGAAATGCGATGTATGTATTTATGGCAAAACAGCTGAATCTGGACATTAAAAAAATATCCGATGCCAACGGTCAAGTTGACGAAGCGGGTTCAAAAGTGCTAACTCAGGCAGATCTTGAAGTATTTAATGCGGCACATCCACGTCCTTCCAATGCCGTAATGGGAGATGATAAAATCATGGGGTTGTTATGATGAAAGCAGATAAGTTTTCTTTCGGATTTGTTTTTTTAATATGCTTGTTTATAGTGAGTTGTAAGAAGGATGGTGATGCTCTCCCGCAAGTAAAATCTTTATCCATCAAGGCTGGTGAAATTTTGTCAAGCGAGAATTTTTATCATTATGCCTTTAATCCAATTGTAATTGTTGAGCCAAGTTTGAAATGTGATACTGCTGGGGGAGTTATATCCTGTGGTATGGCGGAAGGTGCATTCAAAATTAATTTAGATAATGATGATACGCCGGACATTGCATTTTCGAGCAAAATTTACAAAACATTTGCGAAAATGGATGGTGTTGAAAGCAAAGTTCATTTAGGGGCATTTTATAGTATGCATCCTTTTCCAGTAAACAAGGGGGATGTGATTTCAAATAGCTTAGAATGGACTACAAATGGTACCTCTTGGGGAGATAGTTTGCGTGGGAAAACTATTTCTTATAAGACAGGAGCGTTTATTGTTCCACAGTCAGAAATGAATTTGTGGAATGAAGAAGTATATATGGCATTAAGAAAAGTGGTAGGAACAGATACAACTTTTGGATGGGTACAACTAAAAATAGACGACTTTCATAAAGTGAAAATATTGCAGCATGGCTGCCAGACAAATTAATATTAGTCCAACACTTTGATAAAATAGACTTCATCAAAACCGTTTTATGATTATTCTGGTCGTTCTTTTATCCATTCTTTTTATTGTTTTAAGTTCAACCGTGCTAAAATTACACCCACTGGCAGGTCTGCTTCTGGCTGCATTAGGTGTGGGTATTTTTGCAGGATTACCCATTGACAAACTTGCCGAGACGATAGGCAAGGGCTTTGGCGAACTAATGTCCAAAATCGGGCTGATGGTGATCCTTGGCTGTGTAATTGGCGCCATTCTGGACAAATCGGGTGCAGCGATTAAAGTGGCGGATGTGATCCTGAAATTGTTTGGAGAAAAACGTCCTGCTCTGGCCATGTCGCTGATCGGGGCAATTGTAGGTATTCCCGTTTTCTGTGATTCGGGATTTATCATCTTGCACAAGCTGAATCAGGTTGTTGCGAAACGAACCGGGATCTCACTTCCTGTAATCGCCATCTCACTTTCCGGTGGACTTTTTGCTACGCATACACTGGTGCCTCCAACACCAGGTCCGCTATCTGCCGCCGGGAATTTGGGCATAGCCGACTCCGTTGGTCTTGTGATCATCATAGGACTTCTGGTTTCTATTCCCAGTTTGTTCTTATCAACCTGGTTTGCCGGAAGGTATGCGAAGAATATTCAGGTGAGTGAAGAGTTTTCATTAGAAAATGTATCGGTCGAGAACCGGACTTTGCCGCCTGCATGGAAATCCTTTATGCCAATTGTTCTTCCCATTTTGCTGATAACGCTGGCTTCTTCTGCCAAAATCCTGCATTTCCCGGAACAGATAGCGGCCTGGTTAGGGTTTTTCGGAAGCCCGCTGGTGTCTTTTTTGCTGGCGATTTTTTTTAGTTATTCCCTGTTTCCCAAAGATGCAGCTGCAAATATGACAGCCTGTTTCAAAAGTGGAATCGAGCATTGCGGCACCACACTTGTACTAGTAGGGGCAGGTGGAGCATTTGGCGCTATTTTAAAAGAAACCTCGTTGAAAGATATGGTGAGTGAGTGGCTGCTGCACAATGAAATGTCGGGAGTATATCTGCTGTTGATTGCTTTCTTCATTGCAGCGTTCTTCAAAACTGCTCAGGGATCCACAACCTCATCCATGGTATTGACAACGAGCATTCTAGCTCCCTTACTTGCGTCACTTGGGTTTGTAACTCCAATCCAAATCACATTTGTGGTAATGGCAGTTGGCAGCGGTGCCATGGTTGTTTCGCATACGAATGATGCCTGGTTTTGGGTTGTTTCACAATTTACAGGAATCAGTGCCAAAGATGCTTACCGGACACATACATTGCTTACCGGTTTGCAGGGAGTTGTTAGTTTGGTGGTTACGGTGATATTGTATCAAATTTGGATGATCGTTTCTTAGCATAGTTAGTGGAGAAATTTGACTTTGTTGGTAAGTAAAATTTCTCCACTAAGGATCAAATTCTAATTTTGTAATGTGCTGATTATAACAGTATAATAATCAGCACATTATAAAATATCAGTAGTCTGAAACTTACAGTTCGTTATTTCAATAAAACCTTCGGTTGGATTTCTTAGGCTTGCATTAAATTCACCAGCTACTTTTCCAGGACCTAGTGGAGTGGTGGGTAAATTGCCTTCTGTTATCTTAACAACAGGCTGAACAGTAGCCTTTTTGTCGTTGGAATAGGTGATTCCGTTGTACACTACGGATATGCTGCTACCCTCATGGCTCGTAGCAGAATAATTTCCTGTACCGGTAAATCCGCTAATTGTGATCACAATGCCATCGTTGCCTTTGGCCGTTTTTCCATCTTTGTATCCAACTATGGAAACATTGGTTTGGGATCCGATTTTGGCATCTACTGCGCCGCATTCGCCACTCCACGTGGTGCCGTTAATCTGCATTGAAATGGTTCCTTCGCGTTTATCATTCGGGGTGACATCGTCCGAATTTTTCTTGCTGCATGAATTCAGACTAAAAAATAGGAGCGTAACTGCGAAAAATAGGGGAGTTTTCATCTGGTGCTTTATATTTAGAGGTTTTAATTAACTGAATTTCAATTGCCTTTGACTGCCTTGATATTAACCGTTTCTGAGCCAGAGGTAATACGAATCACATAAGCACCTGCGGGAATATTCAAATCAGTAAGATCGATTTTATTATCTGTGACAATCACATTTCTGTCAAACACCACACTCCCTTTTGAATCGATGAATTGTATTTCAGCTTTTTGGTCGTTTTGATTTTTTACAGATATCGATACTTCATTCACAAATGGATTGGGATAAGCGAACTTTTGGGCGGAGTCATTGAATTTAAGACTTACGATCTTGCTGTAAGCGAAACTTCCATCCAGATCGAGCATTTTTAGCCGGTAATAGATTTGATTTTGTGAATTGACGAAATTGGAAGCTTTCAGGTCGTTGTATTCGTATTTATTTTCTTTGGCAGAGAAGTCCACTTTGGAAACGAACTGAAATTGTTTGGCATCAGTACTTCTTTCCAGGTCAAAATGGCTGAAATTGGAAGCATCTGCTATTTCCCATTGCAGGAGAGCATTTAGTTCCTGCGTTTTTCCATTGAATTCGACGAGCCGAACTGGTAGAGAAGAGGAATAAGTATGGACGATAAACCCGCTGAAACCTGTACTTACATCAAAACTTACTTCCCAACGATCTTGTTGGCTGTTCCAAATAATATCGGCATCATCCGGGTTGATGGTTTCGGATCCCTCAGTATAACTGGCAGGCAGACCAGTACCATCGTTACTTTTCCCTGCAAATTTCTCTACACGCAGATTCAAAATTCCGGTTGCATCTCCACCGTTTGCAGGGAGATCCAAGGTACTTCCCGAGTGACTGTTGAATTCCAAGAATTCTTTATGGGTAAAATAAAGTGTTACACGGGCAGTAGACGTATTTTTTTCGGGGGTGATTTGGTAGTGCCTGGCTACATATGGATAAATTGCTGTTGAAGGAACTGTTCCTTCTTTCCATATCTGTGCGTGTACTTTACCTCTTACCGGATCGCTGCCATTGGGAGTAATACTCACCACGATGTTGCAGCCGCCGTCAGTAAGAAACGGGATTTTGTTATTCCCAAGCACAATTACAGATGTTTCCGCACCGCTGGTTGGTAAATCTTGTCCGGTAGCATTGTGAATAATGATGGAATTTTCACGAGAGAGACCAACAATCAGATAACCATAAGTGTAATTGTAGGCTGGTTTCAGGCTTCCTCCTTCGTTGGCAACATTTCCGAGTATACTGTTACAGCGTGAAATCGTGCCTGACATTGCAAACGACCCATTACCTAAGGTCATTGATCCTGCGTTTGGGGTAGCACCATTGTCCCAATTTACTCCGCGAATTAAGTAATTTCCATCGTTGAGTGGGCTGGTAAAGTAGTAGCCTAAATTATCGTTTGCGGTATTACCTACCAAGGAATTACTGGAATTTACGGCTCCGATTGTGCCTTTCACCCCATCGCACAATGTCACGGCCCCAACATGTTCTATAACCCCATTGTTCCATAAGTGACTTTCCACCACATAATTTCCATTAGCCAACGGATGGATACCAACATCAACACCTGTTGTTGCCTGAACTCCTATGTTATCATTGGGACTACTGCCTACAAGTGAATTGGCAACACTCACCAAACCTGTAATACCTGTTAAACCATCACCCCAGGTAACTGCTCCAACATCAGCTACGGCACCATTATTCCAGATAGGGCTACCTACTACATAGTTGCCATTGTGCAGACGTACAACATCACGACCTACATTATCTGAAGGGCTACTTCCAGTTAAGGAATTAGAGGCAGATAGCGTTCCTGAGGTTGGTACAGTACCATTTCGCCATGTGGCTGCCCCTGCGTCAACGGTTGCACCGTTATTCCAGTATTGGTTTGCTACTACGTAATTGCCGTTAGTCAGTGCTATTACCTTTTGAGATATAAAGTCGTTAGTGGTATTTCCAATAATTGAATTAGCAGATGATATGGTGCCGGCGGTGAGTGAGCTTCCGTTAGCCCAGGTGGTAGCACCTACGTTTGACGTGCCTCCATTGTCCCAGTAAGGACTGGAAATGACATAATTGCCATTTGTTAGTGCGGTAATTTTCTGTCCTATCTGGTCATTTGCCTGAGCACCTATAATTGATGCAGCTGCTGTTACGGTACCAGTAGAACCTGTACTTCCATTGCACCAAATTACTGCTCCCGCATTTAAAACAGCACCGTTGTCCCAGCCCGGTCCGGATACTACATAGTTTCCATTGCTTAATGGAACTACTTTCCCTTCGAGCGGTCCGCCACCGAGTTGGTCTTCGTTTGTACTCCCAACCAAAGAATTTGCAGAAGAAACTGCGCCTGTTCTGCCAGTAAGTCCATTGCACCAGGTTACTGCGCCGGCGTTTACAATTGAGCCATTATCCCAGACTTCGGAGCGTACTACATAATGGTCGTTGGATAGGATAACAATCCCTCCGGTTATACTGTAACCTACCTTATCCTGAGCCTTACTACCAACGAGAGAATTACTGGCATTCACAGTTCCGGAAGTGCCAGTAGTTCCGTTGCCCCAGGTTACAGCACCGGCCTCCGCAATTCCTCCCTGGCGACTAAGTGGGCTGCTGACCAAATAATTCCCGTTGGGAAGAGCTTTTACACCAGAAGAACCAACATTGTCACCGTCAAAACTTCCCACAAGTGAATTAGTGGCACTCACCCGACCAGCGGTTCCTCCTGATCCGTTGGCCCACGTCACAGCACCAAGAGATGTCGTAGGAGTACTGCCGCCCCATTTGGTACTGGTAATGACATAGTTATTATTAGATAAAATTGTTATCCCATCACCGCCAACGGCATCATCCCAGCGACTACCAACAATAGAATTGCTTTCTGTAACTGTTCCTGATGTTCCGGTATTTCCATTTCCCCAGGTTACAGCACCGGCATCGTTCATTAGTAATGTGTTGTGTTCCCAATGTGGGCTCACAACCACGTAGTGGCCATTGAGTAAAGCTCTGACGCCGGAGGAACTCACATTGTCATTAGGAGTGCTGCCTGTCAAAGAATTCAATGTACTTATAACACCCGAAATTCCTGTCACTCCATTTCCCCAGGTAGCTGCACCTGCCTGGTGGTAACCTCCGTTTCTCCACTGCGGGCTACTTATAACAAAATTTCCGTTGGTTAAGGCAGTGACTCCTCCTGATCCTACCTGATCGCTCGGTTGTGACCCGGTAATGGTGCTGATGAGCGTGTGGGTTTTACCATGATATAAATGAACTGCACCCACGTGTGTTACTCCCGGAATATTATGAAGTACATCTGTTACCACATAGTTGCCATTTGTTAAAACAGTGACACTTAACCCAAAAGATTCGCTACCAGCAGGACCGTTTATTCTTATGGATTGAGCATTTGCGACATGATACAAAAGACAGGTAAGCAGGTATAGGCATCCTTTCATGATGAAATTAATTCGCCATAGTTCTAAATTCCGGTTAACAGATTTCGGAAAAAGTAGCAGTCGTTTCATGGTTGCGATGGATTAGTGAATAGAATAAATTAACCTATTTCATTACCATACAAATTTGGGTTAATAAGGTAGGCGGTTCAATACCATATTCGGGTTAAGGAAAACTACGTGGTTGACCTGCAATGGAGAAGGAAAGGATGCAATTATGGGAGGAGAGGAGAGGGATATAAACCAAAAAATGAGAGCCATGCAAGCACGACTCTCATTTTCAATAAGACTTCTTTATACTAAAACCTAAGCACCAAGCCCGGCCAATACTTCTTTCACTTTGGCAGCAGCTTCTTTGAATTCAATCGCAGAATATACTTTCAATCCTGATTCGTTGATGATACGAGCACCTTCTTCGGCATTGGTACCTTGAAGACGAACGATGATCGGAACAGGAATTTCACCAATCGCTTTGTAAGCTTCTACAACACCGGCAGCAACACGGTCGCAACGAACGATACCACCGAAGATGTTGATAAGAATTGCTTTTACATTTGGATCTTTCAGAATGATACGGAAACCTGCTTCTACGGTACGAGCATTTGCACCACCCCCAACATCAAGGAAGTTAGCAGGATCACCACCAGAAAGTTTGATAAGGTCCATTGTAGCCATTGCAAGTCCGGCACCGTTAACCATGCAACCTACGTTTCCGTCAAGTTTCACATAGTTCAGGTTGTTTGCACCCGCTTCTACCTCCAAAGGATCCTCTTCGTTTGTATCGCGCATCTCTGCCAATTCAGGATGACGGTACAATGCGTTGTCATCAAGATCCACTTTTGCATCAACAGCAAGAATTTTGTTGTCTGATGTTTTCAAAACCGGGTTGATTTCAAACATTGCCGAGTCACTCTCAATGTATGCTTTGTAAAGAGAAGTGATGAATTTCACCATTTCTTTAAAAGCATCACCTTCAAGACCAAGAGCGAAAGCCACTTTACGTGCCTGGAATGGCTGCAATCCAACTTTTGGATCAATCCACTCCTTCATGATTTTTTCCGGCGTATGTTCCGCAACTTCTTCAATGTCCATACCACCTTCAGTGCTGGCCATGATTACGTTACAGTTTCTGCCACGATCCAATAAAATGGATAAATAATATTCCTTAGGCTCACTTGGGCCTGGATAGTAAACGTCTTCTGCAATAAGAACTTTATTCACACGCTTTCCGGCATCGCCTGTCTGATGCGTAACAAGTACTTTACCAAGTATGTTGTTGGATATCGTACGTACGTCTTCAACAGATTTAGCAAGAGCAACACCGCGTTGTTCTGTACCAACTATTCTGCCTTTACCACGCCCGCCGGCATGAATCTGCGATTTAACCACATACCATTTGGTACCTGTTTGCTGGCTAAGCTCACGTGCAACTTCTACCGCCTTGTCGGGCGTGTCGGCTACAAGCCCTTCCTGAATACGCACACCGTATTTTTTCAGAACGCTTTTGCCTTGATATTCGTGAATATTCATGAGTATAAAAGTAAATTGGTATTTTCACGGCAAATTAAGGAATTAATCAAAACGGGGCTAGGTTTTTGCCCAATTATCTTTCAGGAAAATGAATTTACTTCGGGCAAAAGGAATAAAACGTACATACGGTTCATTGCAGGTTCTGAAAGGAATTGACCTTGAAGTGGAACAGGGAGAAGTAGTAGCGATTGTGGGTGCTTCCGGAGCTGGGAAAAGCACTTTTCTTCATATTTTAGGCACATTGGATCGCCCGGAAGAGGGGCAGGTATTTATACAGGATGTCAATGTTTTTACGCAAAAAGATAAGGATCTTGCCAGATTCAGAAACGAAAAGATTGGTTTTATTTTTCAATTCCATAATCTTCTGGCGGAATTTACCGCTCTGGAAAACACCTGCATGCCTGCTTACATTGGTGGCAAGATGAAGGATAAGGAAATCATTTCCCGGGGAAAAGAATTGCTGGATTTGTTGGGATTGTCGGATAGGATGAATCACTTGCCATCTCAACTTTCGGGAGGTGAGCAGCAGCGCGTTGCAGTAGCACGTGCATTGCTCAATAAACCAGCGATTGTATTGGCCGACGAGCCAAGCGGTAATCTGGATTCTCACAATGCACTGGATCTTCATCAGCTATTTTTCAAACTTCGTGACGAATTCGGACAGACTTTTGTAATCGTAACACACAATGAAGAATTGGCGGAAATGGCTGATAGAAGGCTAGTTATGCAGGATGGGAGTATGCTGAGCTGACGTAAAAAAAAGTTTTTTCAAAAAAAGTAAATATTTTTTAAAAAAATGTGTGACCAACGTTTTGATGCTCCGTCATAATGCCGAAGTTTTTCATAACGTTGAGTAAAGTGAATAGTCGTCTGGAGTTTTCCGGACGACTATTTTTTGTGGCTAGCTCCTCTAACTACATAACTTCTTTAACTTCTCCGCTTATAAATCAAAAAGCCCTCCGAAATTTCCGGAAGGCTTTTTGATTTATAAGCGGTTATGAATTACATCATTCCGCCCATTCCACCTGGGTGACCATGGCCACCACCAGCTGGTGCTTCTTCTGGTTCGTCAGCAATTACGCATTCTGTTGTAAGCAACAGACCAGCGATAGATGCTGCATTTTCCAAAGCAAGACGTGAAACTTTCTTAGGATCTATGATACCTGCTTCCAACAAGTCAGTATAAACATTGTCTTTCGCATTGTAACCATAAGCGCCAGTTCCTTCTTTAACTTTCGCAACTACAACAGATGGCTCCTGGCCAGAGTTAGATACGATTGTTCTCAAAGGAGCTTCAAGAGCTACACGGATGATGTTGATACCGGTAGTTTCGTCTTCGTTGTTTCCAACCAATCCGTCAAGAGCAGCAGTTGCGCGGATGTAAGCCACACCACCACCTGCTACGATACCTTCTTCAACAGCAGCACGAGTCGCGTGCAAAGCATCGTCAACACGGTCTTTTTTCTCTTTCATTTCAACCTCAGTTGCAGCTCCAATGTATAGGATAGCTACACCACCAGACAATTTAGCAAGACGTTCCTGAAGTTTTTCGCGATCGTAATCAGAAGTTGTATTTTCGATCTGCGCTTTGATTTGGTTTACACGACCCTGAATATCTTCAGAATTTCCTGCTCCGTTAACCAAAGTTGTATTGTCTTTGTCGATAATTGCTTTTTCGCAAGTACCAAGATAATCCAAAGTAACGTTTTCAAGTTTGAAACCGCGTTCTTCGCTGATCACTGTTCCGCCAGTGATTACAGCGATGTCTTCAAGCATTGCTTTACGACGATCACCAAAACCAGGAGCTTTAACAGCAGCAACTTTCAAGGCGCCACGGATTTTGTTAACTACCAATGTAGCCAATGCTTCTCCGTCCACATCTTCTGCCAAAATAAGCAAAGGACGGCCAGTTTGAGCTACTGCTTCCAATACAGGAAGAAGTTCTTTCATTGAAGAAACTTTCTTCTCAGAAATAAGGATATATGGACGCTCAAGATCAGCTTCCATTTTCTCAGTATTCGTTACGAAATATGGAGAAAGGTATCCACGGTCGAACTGCATACCTTCAACAGTTTTAACTTCTGTTTCAGTACCACGAGCTTCTTCAACAGTGATAACACCTTCTTTACCAACTTTTTCCATCGCCTCAGCAATCATGTTACCGATTTCTTCGTCGTGGTTGGCAGAGATAGTTGCAACCTGAGCTATTTCTTTTGAAGTAGAAATATTTTTTTTCTGTGCTTCAAGGTTTTTAGTGATAACAGCAACCGCTTTATCAATACCGCGTTTCAAATCCATTGGATTTGCACCAGCAGCTACGTTTTTAACACCGATAGAATAGATTGCCTGAGCAAGTACCGTTGCAGTAGTAGTACCATCACCCGCTGAGTCAGCAGTTTTAGAAGCAACTTCTTTAACCAACTGAGCACCCATGTTTTCGATAGGATCTTTCAAGTCGATTTCTTTTGCAACAGTTACACCATCCTTAGTGATGCTTGGAGAACCGAATTTTTTATCGATTACCACGTTACGTCCACGAGGTCCCAATGTAACTTTAACGGCGTCAGCCAATGTATCAACACCCTTTTTTATCTTATCGCGGGCCTCGGTATCAAAAAATATTTTCTTAGACATACCTATTAATAATTTGAATTAACTTTTAAAATTTAAACGGATAATGGTTCAGATATTAACCAATGATGGCGTAGATATCTGATTCACGCATAATAAGGATATCTTTTCCTTCGTACGCCAGTTCTGTACCAGAGTATTTGCCATACAATACGGTGTCACCAACTTTCACAGTCAGTGGCTCATCTTTTTTGCCTGGTCCTACTGCAACAACAGTACCGCGTTGTGGTTTTTCTTTTGCAGTATCAGGAATGATGATACCAAATGCTGTTTTTTCTTCGGCTGGGGCTGGTTCTACAAGAACACGATCAGCCAGAGGTTGTACGTTCACTTGTATTTCTGCTAAAGTTGACATAGATATTAAACGTTTATTATTTTATGATTGTCAGTAATTTGAATTGACTGCTTTATCATTAGCACAATCTATGCCAACGTGATGAGTCTGACATTTTTTCAGTCGTATTGTGACAATTTTGTATGTTGGCGTGTTTCGATATGATTTTTGGTGTATTGAGTCTGTCAAGTGATGTAAATATTTTGCTTTATTGAGACAAATGTTTAAATTCTGTCCGTATAAAAAGTGATCTGTATCATGACAAAACTCCACAATGATTGGCTGACCGAGGGTATTTTGGATTTTGAATACAAAAAGTATGTGCTCATGGCATATCTGCAGCACATCGGAATACAGTTTACTGCCAATAAACTCTATCCGTATCTTCCCGAATTAAAGCTGCATTTTGATACTTGTGTTCGAATTCGTGCAAATCAACAGGCAATAAGGCACTTCATGCCAAAAGATCTGAAAGGTGTTAATGTCAAATCCTGGGAGTTGATTTACGAAGACAAGTACCAGGAAGATTCATATATCAATGAATTTAATCAGATTCTGGACTATGCGATTCCTGGTTTTTCGAAAATGCTGGAAGAAGGAACAGAGAGATTTTCTGAGGTGGGAGAAAATATCAAAATTTCGCCGGTGGGTATTGTTCCACTGCGAATTGAGGAAGGCTACCTGTTTTTTTGTCATACACTTGAAAGTATGATCACGATTTTTCAGTATGAACTGGCACTTTATACAGAAATGCAGGAAAGATATTTGAAAACCGTTTTTGTGGATTCCGTGCGACTTGGATTCGGGAATTCACTGGCGCAGATCAAGGTGGATCTTGTAAAGCGAAATAAGTCTTTACCCAATCCCGCTACGTACATCGTAGAGTCAAAATACGAATATCCTTTGCAGGAGACTCTTCTTCCGGTAGCGAAAAAAATGATGCTTAAGCAGATGAATGTTGCCTGATTGAGCTCTGACAACATTCATCCTCCTGAATTTATAAAGAAATAGCTGCCTATACGGTCTTGTTGGAAATCCATTTTCCAACTTCGGGTGCCTTGTATTCACTCATCTGTGTTAACAAATCGTCAATACTATCACTCACCAGAAGCATTGTTTTGTTGGCTGATTTTAGAAAACCTTTTTCAACCATTACGTCAATGAAAGAGTTTAAGGAGTCGTAGAAACCATCAACATTTAGAATGGCAACGGGTTTTTTATGAAGACCCAACTGGGCCCAGGTAAGTATTTCAAACAGTTCCTCAAGTGTTCCGAAGCCTCCCGGCAAAGCAATTGCACCATCGGATATCTCATTCATTTTGGTTTTTCTTTCGTGCATGCTTTGTACCAAAATCAATTCCGTGAGACCTTCATGAGCAATTTCCTTTGTTTGCAAAAAATGAGGTAACACACCAATTACTTTTCCGCCTTCACTTAGTGCACCGTCGGCTACTGCACCCATCAATCCCACATTTGCGCCGCCATAAACAAGCTGGATGTCTCTTTTTGCCAAAGCAACTCCAAGTTCAGTTGCTTTGGTTTGATATACAGGGTCGGTGCCGAAGCTTGAACCGCAAAATACGGTAATTCTTTTCATTTGAAATTGATCTGGTTACTAACAACTTGTAAAAGAAAACAGCTCAAACAAACAGGTCGATCTGTTTGTTTGAGCTGTAATTTATCTTTTAATATAAAACCTATTTCGTAGTATCTGCGGGAGCAGTAGCTGGTGCTGCCGGAGCTGCTTCGCCACCAGCTGCCGGAGCAGGAGCAATATTGCCACCTGGTACTGCAGTGTTCTGTGCTTTTTCAATGTTGACACTTCTGATCGCGCCACCATCGCTGCTGCCACCTACAATAATGTAAGAAGCCAACGAAATTAAGATAACCGCGCTTGCCAGACCCCAGGTAATTTGTTCGAGCAAATCGGTGGTTTTTTTAACACCGAACATTTGTGTTGTACCTGCTCCGCTAAATTCGCTGGATAAACCACCGCCCTTAGAATTTTGAACCAATACTACCAGAATCAACAATACTGCGACGATCGCAACCAAAATAATCAAACCCAAATACATGCCTTAAATAATATAGAATGAATGAATGCGTAAATAATCAACAATAATAAATAAGATTTACTTTCCTGAATGGTTCAGTTCACTTAATTTTTTCGCAAAGTAATTCCTTTTTTCCGGATTTCTCAAGATCAATTTTTGATAGAGGTCAATTGCCTTGTCCGTTTTTCCCTGCCGAAGCAAAATTTTGGCAAAGGCTTCTGTTTCAATCATTCCCGTTCCAGACTGTGCAACTCTGCCGGCAACGTCAATTGTTACGGGTTCAACGTTGCTTTCCTGCCTGATGATACGCGGATTTTTTTTCATGAAACCCTGTATTATCTGCTGCTGTCTTTTTTGTTCTTCCGACCGCAGTAAAGAGTGATCAGTGGTTTCCTGTTCACCAAGTTTTGCAAGAACGTCCTCAGTATCTTCGGCAATCAGTGGCTCCTTACCGGCAACAATTTTTTCGATGTTAACAGAAGTATCGTACCGCTCATGTCCTTCTACGAGATTTTGCAAGGCAATGCGGCTTAAAGCATAGGCTGCTGCGAGCGGCTTAGCTCTTTCCAGTTCGTCTGCTCCAAAAATGCTGGAAGCCTTGGCGAGCAGGGAATAGTTGATCTGGCAATAAGGAAAGGCCTTGATTGTAGCTTCAAGTTGTGGAATCACTTCTGTACCCAGTTCATTTGGGTTTTTCACCAAATTATTGAACGTATCCTTATCAACAATTGTCATGAACCGCCAGGGTTTTAAAGTAAATTAAAAGATGAAATTACAGAAAATGAACGGCTCTTACCAGTCAGCTGCCGATTTATTGAAAATTTGCTGAATAAGATTTTCCTGAATGGTAGGTAACAATCGTGCCTCATTCTGGTCAAGCGTCTGTTCCTGAGGGAAATCGGCGTAATAAGTAAAAGACTGATCAAAGTTTTTGGTTTCATCCTTTCCGTTTGTAAACCGCACCTGCACAGTAACGTTTAGTCTGTTGAGTCCCGCCTGGTCATTGGCTGTGGTAGCCGCCGGAGTTACGTCATATCCGGTAATGGATCCTTCCAGAATCAGATCCCCTCCGCTGGGCAGAATGGTAAGACTGGTATTCTTCTGGAAATATTCCTTCAATTGTTCTGTCAGCCTTTGGGGAAGGTTAGCTGGTCCGCCCGCAGTTCCCATAGTGAAGTTGATAACCGAAAAAGTTTTAAGGTCAGGAGACAGGTTGGTACCGCTGAACGAATAAATACCGCAGCTGGATAGGAAAAATGAAGAGTTAAGAATTAAGAATATCAAAGTAACCCTTGCCACAGATGAAGCAGAGATACTTTTAAGCACAGATGCCATTTTGAACAAATTGTTTATCATATTTTTTATTCTTCAATATCGTACTGTTTGATTTTGCGATACAACGTTCTTTCCGATATGCCCAATGCACTTGCAGCGTACTTTCTTTTGTTGTTGTTTTTTCGCAAAGCCTTAATAATCATTTCCTTCTCTTTGTCTTCCAGCGAAAGTGATTCTTCTTCCGCAGTGACGTGGATTACATCTTCAATTTCACTTCTTTCGTCAGAATATCTGTCCAGATCCACATTGCGCTGATGAGGGGTAAGAAGTCGTGCAGGTTCGATGGTCGGTTGTGAAATGGCGGGTTCAGGAGTGTTCAACGAACTGAATAATTCCTGATGATCCTTTAAAATTTCTCCTCCGTACTTCTCATTTTCTAAAACGCTCCGCACCAGCTTTTTTAGTTCGGTTACATCACGGCGCATGTCAAAAAGTACCTTGTATAAAAGTTCTCTTTCCGAAAATGAATTGGACGAATCCTCTGCAGTACGCATTGGAACCAGCGCTTTTCTACCAGACGGCTGAATGGGATTGAGGTAATGGTTGAGCGTAAGTGCACTGATTGGTAATTCTTTATCCGTTTCCAGAATGGTGATCTGCTCCGCAATGTTTTTAAGCTGACGGATGTTACCCGGAAATGCGTATTGCATCAGCACATCACGAGCTTCGGCATCCAGTCTCACAGGTTTGGTTCGGTAGCGCTCCGAGAAATCGTTGGTAAATTTCCTGAACAATAACAGTACGTCTTCTCCCCGGTCACGAAGCGGAGGAACATAAATTGGCACAGTGTTCAGCCTGTAATAAAGGTCTTCACGAAATTTTCCGTTATTAACCGCTTCCAGAAGATTTACGTTGGTTGCAGCAACAACACGTACATTCGTTTTCATCACTTTGGAAGATCCAACACGTATGTATTCGCCATTTTCTAACACCCTGAGCAACCGCGATTGTGTGCCTATTGGCATTTCACCTACTTCATCCAGGAAAATAGTGCCACCATTGGTCGTTTCAAAATATCCCTTTCTTGAGTCCAGCGCGCCTGTAAATGCACCTTTTTCATGACCAAATAACTCCGAATCAATCGTCCCTTCCGGAATAGCTCCACAGTTGATGGCAATAAAAGGACCATGTTTACGGGAACTGATACTATGTATAATTTTAGAAAATGACTCCTTTCCACTACCGCTTTCTCCCGTAATGAGAACGGTAAGATCCGTAGCAGCAACCTGAATCGCTACATTGATAGCGTGGTTGAGCACCGGTGAGGAGCCAATAATACCAAATCTGTTCTTTACTGCTTGTATTTCTGATGAATCCATTAAGATAGCAGGTGGCTGTGAACTGCATGCGTTCAGCCGTTTTATAGTTAGTGCCGGAGGTTCTCTCTGGTCACGAACATGTTAGTACTGGTTAACCTCTTCTTCAATCAGCGCTTTTCCGCGCAACGTTGCCGAAGTTGTTTCTGTGATCAGAACATTTACGTAATCACCCTTTTTGAAATTCTCTTTGGGGAAAATAACTACCTTGTTCTGGTCGCTGCGGCCAGATAAATCGTCTTGCGAACGTTTTGAGAATCCTTCGGCGAGTACCCGCTGAACCGTTCCGATCAATTTCTGATTTTTTTCTGCTGAGACCCGTTGCTGAATCTCTATAATCTCAGCCAGTCTTCTTTGCTTGATGTCAGCTGGTATGTCGTCCACAAATTTCTTAGCAGCCGGCGTTCCCGGTCGTTCGGAATAGGAGAACATATATCCGAAATCGAATCTGACATTTTCCAGTAACGAAAGTGAATCCTGATGTTCTTCCTCTGTTTCGGTACAAAATCCTGCAATCATATCATGAGAAATACCACATTCTTCACCAAGAATTCTACGTATGCTGTCCACTCTTTCCAGATACCACTCACGGTCGTAAGTCCGATTCATGATCGCTAACACGCGATTGTTTCCGTGCTGAGCAGGAAGATGTATGTATTTACAGATGTTGTCATACTTTTTGATCGTATACAAAACTTCATCCGTAATATCTTTCGGGTGCGAGGTACTGAACCGAACCCGAAGCTCCGGGCTGATTTGCGCAACCATTTCCAGAAGTCTGGCAAAATTAATCTGAGTAAATGCTGCTTCATTTCCTCCTTCCGGGGATCCATTCCATTTGTAACTGTCCACATTTTGTCCAAGCAGTGTTACTTCTTTATAACCCTGATCAAACAACTCCTGTGCTTCTTTGACAATAGAAAAAGGATCACGGCTTCTTTCGCGACCACGGGTATATGGTACCACACAAAAGCTGCACATATTGTCGCAGCCGCGCATGATAGAAATTAATGCGGTAATACCATTAGAGTTCAGCCTTACCGGTGAAATATCTGCATAAGTTTCTTCTCTGGACAGAAAAACGTTAACACCTTTCTGGCCCGTTTCTGCTTCTTCAACAAGGCGTGGCAGATCGCGGTAAGCATCAGGACCGGTGACGATATCAACCATTTTTTCCTCTTCCAGCAGTTTCGCTTTCAGGCGTTCTGCCATACAGCCAAGCACGCCGATGAGCATCCCGGGTCTTTTTCTTTTATATACGTTTAGCTGTTTTAGTCTTGTTCTGACACGCTGCTCCGCGTTATCTCTGATCGCACATGTATTCAGGAAAACAAGATCTGCATTTTCTGCATCGGATGTGGTGGCGAAGCCTGCGTTGCGCATTACTGAGGCTACAATTTCACTGTCGGCAAAATTCATCTGACAGCCATAGCTTTCAATGAAAAGTGTTTTTTTGCCAACAGATGGCTCATTTTCAGAAATCCGTACTGTTTCGCAAGCCTCTTTATCCGATTCTGTTAATATTTTTAAACTCGCTGCAATTCTGTTCTCCATCTGACAAAGGTATTCTTGGTAGTCTGCAATTGAATCGCAAAGGTACGAAGAAATAAGTAAAAACTGCCAAACTGGCAGAATGTTGAAATCGCAGGATTAAGCAATTTTAACAGTATCAGAAAGGATATCCTACGCCCAGGTTGATGTTCAGGAAATTGGGTTGGGTTCTTTTAAATGGTTTGCGGAAATCAAATTCGTCTAACACAAATCCCCTTCTTTTGCCTGATGCATTATCGCCTTCGGTAATCTCAACAGACGGATCGTAGACTTTTACTCCGAAATCGAAACGAAGGACAAAAAAGGAAAGGTCGTAACGTATACCAAATCCGGAGCCGACGGCTATGTCTTTGAGTAAATTGCTGGCTTTGATATTCTGTTCCTTCTGCTGGCTGTTAAAACTCCATACATTACCTGCATCAATAAAAAAAGCATAGTTGATATCCCCAAAGAAATCGGCAAGGTGTCCCCTCCATTCAAGATTTCCTTCCAATAGAAACTGACCAGGTGCTTCGAAAGAGAAATTGTTTTCTGTACCGTCTATGTTATTGGTGAGCCGCGGTGCAGAGGAACCAGGTCCAAGTCGTCTTGGCAACCAGGCCCTCACACTATTGGAACCACCAGCGAAGAAATATTTTTCATAAGGAGATTCATTGTTATCTCCGTAGCTATGAATCGCACCGCTGTTTACTCGGGCTACGAACGATGATCGTCTGCCGACTGGCCAATATTTCCGAAAATCGACATTCCAGCGGAGATATTTGTAGAACTGAAGATCGCCAGCTTTATCTTGAAAAATGTACTTGATAAGCTGCTTTTGCGCCGGGAAAATATTCTGAGACGTACCTCCTGATTCAAGTGAAAGGCGAAAGTAACGGGCATGCTGTGGTGGACCAGCGATGGGATTGTTGTTAAAAACGTAGGTAAAATTCACATCCGAAACAAAGGATTTGAGGAAACTATTGCGAAGATTGTTACCCTGAAGAAATAGTGTGTCAAGCAGGTTGCTGAACTTTTCGCTCTTTCTGGACGTGTTTAGGACGTTGAGGTCAACAAGCGATAAGTTATATAATGTATTTACATTGGGCTGCCAGGAGTATGTTAGCGCCGTTTTGAAGTTGGTTCTGGAATATTCAGGTCTTCTCACAAAGTTGTAGCCCACACCAACCTGTGTCCGGGGATTGTAGGCAGCAACTTTTCTACTGAAATAATTACCTGGTATTAATAATTTAGGAAATAATATGGAAGTATTAAGTCCAATTTCTTCACTTCTGTAAATGTCATCACTATTGAGGAATCCGGGCACCAGTTCGATACCTCCACGAACATTGGCTTCAAAGTTTTCAAGTCCGTTAAACACATTCCGGATCTTGTAAGAGAGGTTAGCAAAAGGACCCGGAGCGCCTTGTAGCTGTATCACATTCAGACCCACATCGGTAGAAAACTGATATTTGTCGAGCGGAATGGCTTTGTAAGTGCCATGTATGCCATGCCCGGTGGAATCCAGCTTATAACTGTAGTTGATGAAACGAAACTGATCGGTTAGCGAAAGTTGTCGTTGCGTGTCTCGTTCCTTTTGCTGGCTATACAATTCGCCGGGTCTGATCTGTATTTTACTATCCAGAATAGCTGTCGAAAACTTTTTGTCGGTAAATGAATATTGGATATTCCTGAAATTGGATACGTTTTTACGGAACAGTGAATCCGGTAAACCGGCAGGAGGTAAAACTTCAAAGTTTATGGAAGAGAAAGTATACCGCGCGAGCTCACTGTCATTAGATTCCATATCAACCCGAACGGCAACATCCACCTGTTTGAATACACTATCTGTTTTAGGATTCGTGAGTGTGTCATTCACAAGATAAGTAACATTCTGTCTCGAAAATCCAAAATAACCTTCATTCCGAAGTAGCGTTTCCACGCGTACACGCTCTTCTTCAAACGCGTCTCCATCATATCGTTTTCCAGCTACAAGCGTGGCACTTTTCTTATTTGCAGTAAGTAAACTATCCACGAAAGCGTTATATATCACATAATCAACATTCCGTATGATGGTTGGGCGATTTTCAGTTACAAAGTAGTTGATCTTGATTCTGTTAAATGTGGTGTCTGGTTTGAATGTTACTGTAGACTGAAAAAAACCGTTGTTGTAAAGGTATTTCTGCATTTTCTCTGCGTTTTTCTCTACCTCCCCATTAATGTAGTAGACCGGTTCTTCGCCGAGGATTCTCATCCAAAAGTTACCCTTGTCTACTCTTGTCTGCGCCCGGTCCAGTTTTTTGCCGTACCTGCGCTGTATTTTTTCGAGCTTTGCTGGGTTGTTTTCGTGTAAACGCGATTCTTTCTGATAATTTTGCGTCACCTCAATTACTTTTCTCTGCTTTTCTTCTTTCACGTAGAAAAGCTGTCCGAAGCGATAAAGGCCAACATAAGGAAATACCGGTAAGCCTAACAGGCGTCGGTTGGGTTTTTGAGGGATGAGCGCATCAAGTTCTGAGTCGCTCACCACAAGATTTCCTTTGATGTAGGAATTGCCCAGATAATAACCATTGGACCGAACATGTTGCTTCCGGGCACAGGAAGACAGTCCAATGAGAAAAAGGAGCAGATACTTACAATATGTAAACTTATACTTACTATTCAATGCTTTCTAAAAATCGTATTAAGTACGTTAACTCGCTGAAAATCAAAAAATACCGTCAGCTCAATCAGTCTTTCATTGTGGAAGGTGCCAAAAGCGTACTTGAATTACTCAACTCGGATTTTGTCATTGA
Organism: Dyadobacter sp. CY312; assembly: GCF_021390535.1. GTDB lineage: Bacteria > Bacteroidota > Bacteroidia > Cytophagales > Spirosomataceae > Dyadobacter. Next base: position 538,334 of record NZ_JAJUXG010000003.1, on the reverse strand, counting down.
GTTTGTGTTAGCCACCCAGGAATTTCAACAAAAATACTCAAGTATTTCAAGCCAGCACAAAACTCTTTTTGAAACAGTCACATTAACCGAATTACAGGGATTGGGTTCGTTTCAAACCAACGATTCATGCCTTGCAGTAGTCAAAACGAAGGAGAATGTTTTTTTGCGTGCAGAGGATTCAGAATATGTGCTTGTGCTTGATGATGTTAGTGATCCGGGGAACTTGGGCACCATCATAAGAATAGCGGATTGGTATGGCGTAAAGAAAATTGTTTGTTCTGAAAACACCACTGACGTCTATAATCCGAAGGTTATTGCGGCAAGCAAAGGCTCATTTACGAGAATCAATCTTTTTTACGCGGATCTTGTCGAATATCTTAAAACAAATGCAGAAGATAAGATGGTCGCAGGAGCTTTTTTGGGAGGCGCATCCTTATACGATTTTAAATTTCCCAATGATGGAGGTTACATTGTGATGGGCAACGAATCCAATGGAGTGGGTGAGGAGGTTGAGAAATATGTAACGCACAGGATCACAATTCCAAGATTTGGAGAAGCTGAGTCACTCAATGTCGGTATTGCAACGGCAGTAATTCTGGACAACATGAGAAGAGGTGCCGGTCTGGATACTGTTTAGCGGACCGCACAGGCCGGACTGAACGGTAATGAATCACCAATTAGCATCGGTTGGTACAGTTTTCTTGTTCTCCCTGTCATCACTCGTGAGCAGCCTTATGGGTCAGTTCTTCTGCGTAGTCTTTGCCCAGATAATTGTTGATAAAATAATGGGCGATGTACAGTAGTGGAGTCAGCAAAATTGCGATCATACCTTTATACAGGTAATTGATACTTCCCACAGAGAAAACTTGCTTCATATCCCAGTTTCCGAATACGTAAAAGGCGATAGCAATCACGAGGAAACTGTCGATTAACTGCGAAAACATGGTTGACCCTGTGGCACGAAGCCAGATAAAGCGACCTCCTGTTTTTCTCCGCAGCCAGGAAAATACAGATATATCCAAAAGCTGTCCCAGCAAAAAAGCAACAATGGAACCGACCATAATACCAAGTCCCTGATTGAAGATGCGGGAAAAAGCATCATTAATGTTAAAAACGTTTCCCTGATTATCCGTTCCGTTAATATCCAGCCAAAACTGGGCAGGAGGTAGTTTGGTTGCTACCAAAACAGTGATAAAAGTATATACAATGAATCCTGCGGTAAGAAAAGAGATTCTTTTTACACCTTTTCTGCCAAAGTATTCATTGATAATGTCTGAGGTAATGAAAACGACAGGCCAGTTTATTACGCCTGCCGTCATATTGAAATCCAGCCTTTGTCCTCCGATCAGCAGTTGAGCCGGAGGGATTCCCAGTAAAGCCTCCACCGAAAAAATTTTACCTCCTATAATTTCAGCAATCAGTGCATTGGTCAGAAATATGCCGCATAAAACCAAAAACAGGCGTTGTCTCTTGGCTTCCTGCAAAGATTGGTCGGGAGATGTCATTTATTTGAGAGGTGTTGAGATCGTTTTATGCAATGATGTCTTCAACTGTACGAGTTGATAACACGCGGTGGTTTTCCAGGAAAAATTCTAGCTTGTCCATCGCCTGATTCAGCTCATCTACCGTTGGCAGAATCACAATCCTGAAATGATCATCACTCACATAGTTGAATCCTGTTCCGGCTACCACCAGTACTTTTTGTTCACTTAAAAGGTCGTAAACAAACTGCTCATCGTTTTTAAGACCGAATTTTTTAAGGTCAATTTTGGGGAATACATATAACGACCCTTTCGGTTTTACGCAGGTAATTCCGGGTATGGAGGTAAGGCGATCGTAAACCAGGTTGATCTGTTTGTACAACCTGCCCGAAGGCGCCACCAGCTCTTTTATGCTTTGATATCCACCCAGCGCGGTTTGTATTGCGTATTGCGTTGGTACGTTGGCACACAACCGAAGACTTGCCAGTAACAGCAAACCTTCCATATAAGATTTTGCTTTTTGTTTGGCACCGCTCAAAATCATCCACCCGCCACGAAAACCAGCGGAACGGTAATTTTTTGATAAACCACCATAGGATACACACAAAGTATCAGTCACCAAAGTGCCCATCGGATAATGGACGGCCCCATCATAAAGAATTTTGTCATAAATCTCATCGGAGAAAATGATCAGTCCGTGCTCTTCTGCCATTTTAGCAATGCGGATCAGAACATCTTTTTCATAAACTGCACCGGTTGGGTTGTTTGGATTGATCAGAACGATCCCCTTTGTACGGGAGGTGATCTTACTTTCCATATCTTCCAGATCCGGGTTCCAGTCCCACTGCTCATCACATACATAATGAACCGGCTTCCCACCACTCAATGCCACAGAAGCAGTCCAGAGCGGATAATCCGGGCTCGGTACCAGCACCTCATCACCGGGATTCAGCAATGCCTGCATGGAAAGCAAAATAAGCTCACTCACACCATTACCAATGAAAATATCATTAATTTCCACATCCTGAATGCCGATTGTCTGCGTGTAATGCATCACGGCCTTTCTGGCAGCAAACAGTCCGCGGGAGTCCGAATAGCCCTGAGCGTTTCTTAGATTCATGATGATATCGTGTACGATTTCATCCGGAGAATCAAAACCAAAGGGGGCAGGATTGCCGATATTCAGATTATGGATTTTAAAACCCTGGCTTTCAAGTTCCAGTGCTTTCTGGTAGGTAGCACCTCTAATCTCATACTTAAGATTATTAAGGCGCTGGCTTTTTAAAAATTCCATGAGCGGATTGTATTGCTATTTGGTTTCAAAGGTAAGGAAAATACTGTTTCAAGTATATGAGCTAGTCACATTCTGCCTGAATGCAATTAAGTAAAAGGCCCTGCTGAACATAAGTTCGGCAGGGCCTTTTAATCTAAAAGCTATTTTATGACTCTTATGGCTTTGTAATTGTTAAAGCGTATGATCCGAAACTACCTTCGTCAACATCATAGCTCATATTAATTGTGATGGTATTTTCACAAGCATTAATTTCCCCATCTCCTTTAACTCTAAGGTTGTTGTACCCAAATATTGAAGGGGTAGCAAGCGTGGAAGGCACCGAAACTTTGGCCGTACGCGGGTCGATAGTCACTTTAATTACTGATTTTGGATCATCTACGAAACCAGTGACAACGAGTATATTTTCACTTTCACGAGTTACTGTTACTGGATAGTCATACTCCATAAAACCAGGATCCTCGATTGTGAATTTTCCTACAAATTCATCCACATCAAGCGGACAAACCACAGAATATTTCAGAGAAAGGCTTGACCCCGGGAAGTTGGAGATATCAGCAGAAAACTGATTTGACAACTCGCTAAAAGCAGGTATGGTTAGTCCACTCTGAGTAACAATGTTTGCTCCAACCTCAAAATAATCACCAGGAACGATCTGGCTAACTGTCATTCCGAAAGCCGTTGCTAACTTAGCTGCGTCTACGTCAACTGTTACAGGGAAAGTAGTTACGGCAGCCTGGATAACCTTGACGGTTTTATAATCTCCGTTTTTTGCAACCACTACATCCACTTGTTTTGGTGCAACATCGTCTTTGAAATACATATCCACGGTAAACTTGCCTTTAAACTCAGCAGGTTCCTGGATAAGTACATCGGCTTTGTCATCTAATTTTAACAACGGAATAGGTACCCTTTCAAGATCAGGTAAATTTCCATTTCCATCGGAGCTACACGAAGCTACAAACAGCGACATCGCGAGCAATAGTGAGGAAACTAATTTTATATTTTTCATAATTAATGTTATTGCTATGATGAATGACTATTTCTTATCCCAGAACACTTTGTAAGTAGAAGGTACCTTTTGCGCAGGAGCCGAGGAGTTTACCTGAAGTTCTTCCAAAGGCCATGGAAGGGAACGGGGATAATCTCTTGACAACTGAACAGGAACAGGAGCCTGATCACCGGAAATAGTTGGATCGCCCTTTACCGGAGGTTGAACGGATCCGTTTGGAGCCATAGTAGCATCTTTTGGATTGAAAAGGATAGGGTAGCCAGTACGACGGTAATCCGTGTATTGATCAACGCTAAAACCAAAACTTGTGATCCATTTTTCAGTCATGATCATTTCTAGCTGCTTTTCTTTTGTAGCGGCTGCGAAAGCAGTACTCACTTTCGTTTTGTAATCATTTGCCGCAGCGGTACCCACCAACTTGGGAGCAGTAGGTGCTGCTTTGCCTGATACGTAGTCAACAAGTGCGAGAGATTCAGTAAGTGCTTTGTCAAATACAACTTTTGCATCACCAGTTGCAAGACCAGCGTTGATCAATTCTGCTTCAATGTACAGACGGTCAGCGTAAGTAAGCAGTTTTAATGGTGCGGCACCGGTACCACTTGTAGCACTGATTTTAGCGCCAGACTGGTCGTCGTATTTACCACCGGCAGGATACACACCTAAAACTGTCATACTTGCATCTTGTGACCAGTCGCGGTTACGGCCTACTGACCCGAAATAAATTGAAACAAAACCTCCGTCGCGGAATTCAGTCGCATTCTGTGCAGCTGATGTTGCAGCGTTGGTAAGTTGTTTGTAGAAATAGAAAGGAAGACGAGGATCTTTAATTCCTGTAAGAACCGACGCGTTATAACCATTCATAATTGACCAGAACCAGGGACTGATGTAATTTCCTTTTTGTCCCGCAGGATAATCAGAGTAGGCCGGATTACGGTCATCAGGAGAAATACTTGTTCCGTAATTGAACATCAGTCCGTCCGTCGTTGATGCAAATATTTTGCCGGAAGCCAAAAGCGCTTTCACTTCAGCAGACACATCTTTGGTAAGACGAATCTGATTGTAAAGTTTCAGTTTTATTGTATTTGCAGCTTTTTCCCATTTCGCCACACTTCCCTGATAGAAAAGATCGTCGGTTGCCGGAGTAAGTGCATTTTTTGCTCCTGCATTGTTGATATCAGCGATACCCGCATCCAGCATAGCCAGAAGCTGAGGATATATTTCATCTCCCTTGTCAAACTTTGGATATAGTATCTTGTCTTCGGTCGAGAATTTGTTCGCTTCCGAAAAAGGCACATCGCCGTAAAGGTCAACCAGAATACTGAACGCGTATGCTTTTAGAATCTTACCGATTCCTGCATATTTCAAATTGCCGTCCTTTTCTCCTTTTTCAATAAGAATTTCCAGGTTTTGAAGGCAGCCTACATAATCTGGTGAGCCTTGAGAAGCTTGGGGACTGTACATTCCATTCCACGAGCCATTGATGTTAAATTCAGAGCTGGTAGCACCGTACTGATCATGCGATTCACGTGTTGACAGCTGATGCATGTAAACAGAAAGTACTGTACTGATTCCTCTTGCACCACGAGCGTCGTTGGTATAACCCAACACAGATGCAAGTCCTCTCTCCGCACTTGGAAGAAGCTGGTTTACAGAAATGTCTGTCGGATTATTCGGATCTGTGTTGATGTCAAGGAAGTCCTTGGTACAACCCGAGGCCATAAATAATATGGCAACTATATATATGATTGATTTTTTCATTGTTCGATAATGCTTGTTTGATTAAAACGTAACTCTCAAGTTCACACCAAATCTCTTTGTTGTTGGCGCAGCCGAAAGTTCAATACCTGATACGTTGCTCGCACCGTAACTAGCAGACTCAGGATTGAAATTCGTGTATTTCGGCATATTAGGAGCAAAATACCAAAGGTTTCTTCCGCTTACGGATAGGTTAACAGAGCCAATTGGCGTTTTACCAAACCATTGTTTTGGTAAATCGTATCCCAAAGAAACCTCTCTCAAAGTCCATACTGTTGCATCATATATTTGCATATCAGTGTTGGAGTTGATGGCAAAAGAATTTCCAAAGTATAGTCCGTTTGTGCTGATGGCAGTAGTGTTTCTAACTTTCTCACCATCCACCAATATAGGTTTTCCACTTTCCGCATCACCATAGTATCCTGGAATAACCCAGCTAGTCTCTCTGTCTTCTGTATCTCTTGTAACCCCTCTGCCCAGCAATGAAGTAACTGTTACAGAATACATATCACCACCTTTGGTATAATCAAGCAATGCGTTCAAAGACAAGCCTTTGTATTTGATGCCCGTGCTGAAACCCATTTTGAAATCGGGGTTAGGATTACCTACAACACCTGGTTCAAGAGATGTGATCAGATCACCGGTAACAGGATTGATCAGCAAATTGCCTTCTTCGTCACGCGCGGACTTTGTTCCATATAGTGCGCCATAAGGCTGATCTACTATCCCCCTTTTCTCATCATAAATAGCCACAGGCTGAATGCTGGTAAGAACAGAAGCGATAGGCAACAAGGTTACACCATCTTTCAGGTCTGTTACAATACTCTTGTTTTTAGTGTAGATTATATGAAAGTTCCATTCAAAATCTTTCAATTGTAACGGCACGAACTTAAGATCAACTTCCACACCGGTGTTGGTGATCTCACCGAAGTTATCATAGGTAGCATTGAAACCTGAAGAAGCAGGCAGTGTGATAGGAGCGATCAGGTCTTTCGAAACACGTTTGTATACTGCAAGATCTAGGCTGATTCTTCTTTTAAATGCCGACATTTCCGCGCCAATTTCCTGGTCTGTGGTATATTCAGGTTTCAGGTTTGGATTCGCAGCTGTTGGGTAAATAGAAGCACTTGATCCTCCGTTAAAAGGTGTGTTTACCTGATAAGTGTTCATTAAAGAATAAGGATCTGCATCACGACCAACTTTAGACCAGCTAGCCTTTAGCTTACCGTAAAAAGTTTCTTCCGGAATATTCAATACACGAGACATGTTCACTGCAAGAGAAGCACTTGGGTAGAAGTAGCTTCTATTTGCTTTTGGAAGTGTTGACGACCAGTCATTACGACCACCAATAGTAAGAAATGCGATATCGTCGTATCCTACACTTACCTCTCCCAAAATACCCCAGATTCTTCTTTCTGTAAGATTTGAAGCATCAGCAACTTGTGTTTTGGTATTTGTTAGCGTATAAATGCCCGGCGCTACGATCTGTGTACCGGTAGTAAGCTGGTTGCGGTTATCGCGGTGGTTTACATTGTGACCAAGAAATGCCTTAATATCAAACTTGCCAATAGGCGCAGGGTTGAAGTTTAAAAGGAAAATAGATTCGATTTCTTTGTTGGCAAAATTGGCTTCTTTGATCTCTCCAAGTCCACCAGATCCACGTGATCCAAGATCAACAACTTCGCGACGGAACATGCTGAACTGGTTAACACCAAGACGGTAACTAGCGCTCAACCACGAATTGATATCATACGCAAATCCTACGTTTCCTGTAACCCGGTCGTTTTTAGTATTTACGGTGTTGTGCTGCCAAGACCACAGCGGGTTGTCATATTGTGCATTTGCTGTGGATACTGGGAAACCTCTTGCATCTTCATAAGGAAGACCGGCGAAATTCCAGTGACGACCTAAGAACAAAGTTCTCGCAAAAGAAGAAGAAGCACCTTCAACCTGGTTTTCTCCGAAAATACCTCCTGCCTGGTTGGTGTGAGAATAACTGAACGCACCATTTACAGTCAGACCGTTATTCAATTTAGTACTACCACCCAAACCGATACTACCTCTGTCAAACCCTGAATTTGGTACATAACCTGAATGTTTCAGGAAAGACATGGTTGCACTAATTGATGATTTCTCGTTTCCTCCTGAGATGTTGACAGAATTGTCCCACATCTTACCTGTTCTGAACAAGTCTTTCACGTTATTAGGAACAGCGCGATAAGCCATATTGCCACTTGCAGGAAAAGAACCTGGGAATGCATTCAGGTAATCAGCCCAAACGGGTATAGAATCTCTTGAAGCGAAAGGAGATCCCCATGAGCCGTTTGCGTTAGCGTAATTGAAAGATGACCCTGTTCCGTAAAGGTTTTGATAGTCAGGCAGGTTAGCAATTGTTTCCGCTGCAAATGATCCTGAATAGGTAACTTCCATTCCTTTTTTACCAGGATTTGAGCTTCCCGACTTCGTTGTAATAATCACCGCACCATTCGAAGCACGTGAACCATAAAGAGCAGCTGCTGCGGCACCTTTTAATACGTTCATTGTTTCGATGTCGTTCGGGTCAAGGCTGGATAAACCATTCGCATAAGCCCCACCACCCGAAGTCTGGCTTGATGTAGTAATTTGTGAGTTGTTATATGGAATTCCATCAACAACGATCAAAGGCTCATTCGATCCGAAAAACGAAGTATTCCCACGGATCTGAATTTTCGTTGCAGCACCTGGTGTTCCTTGTGACGTTCTGATGTCAACACCGGCAACTCTTCCCTGAAGTGCTTTCAATGGATCCGGCTCACTTTTTCTAACCAGCTGGCTTCCATCCACACGAGCAACGGAATAACCAAGAGCACGTGACTCCCTTTTGATACCCAATGCCGTTACAACAACTTCATTCAATACACTTACATCACTTTTAAGCGTAATGTTAATTACTGAGCGACCGCCCACTGAAACATCCTGTGTTTCAAAGCCAATAAAGCTGTACGACAATGTCCCGCTGTTCGGTACTTCAATAGAGTAAAAACCTTCGGCGTTCGTGGTGGTGCCACGGGTTGTACCTTTTAATGCAATGCTTACACCAGGTAACGTTGAACCGTCTTCTCCGGATACTTTTCCGGTTACGGTAAGGTCTTGCCCGAAGACATGTAAGCTAAAAAGCATTAATGTCGCGAAGCAGAATAATATAGTATTCCTCATACGATATGGGTTGGTTATAGTTTGTTAGAATTTAACAGAGCAAAAATAAATATTGTTTTGCCTATTTCCATTTATCTAATTTCATATTTTGAAATTCAGTGCGCTTTTGCGCGGCTTTTTGGTAATTTACACTCTTTACAGTGCTCTTTTTTTGCAATAGTTGTAAATTATTAGAAATGCCGGGTAAATGTTGAAATGTGAAATTTTTGTTAAGAAATTACTTGAATTGTCTGAATATTCATATTTTATTATAAATAAAAGTGCTTTTTTCGAAATATTATTATGCATGCATAACGTCACCTGTTCTGCTTGTTTGTAATTATTATAAATTACATTATTTGAAGAATTTATTCCTGAAAATCTGGCTGAGAGAATCTCAAATGACCAATGTAGGCCTTCAGTTACTTCTTAAATTTTTTTCATAATTTTTAGCTGAGCAGCGTTTCCCCGTTAAAGTTAGGAGCTCCCATCTGTCGATGATAAAGGTGCTAAAGTCAGGAGGTTGTCGTGTGAACACATAGAGTTTGCGCTATTAGCGTCCGATGGTGAACTCAGGCACGACCAAACAACGGATTAAGCTCATGGCTCTACTAATAATGAAATGTAAATCAAAATTTTTGTCGGTATAATTGTATTATACTAAGATTTCGAGTCGTACTTAGGCATGGAAAGGAATTTATTTTTGAAGTTTTTGGCATTGAGTCGAAAATGCCGGAGGCATTCTGTGGAAAGTAGGATTTTGATTGCATTAATGCGCCATTAATAAGAATTATCTAAATTTTTTTTCGATTCGTTAGTAAAAAAGTAAGAAATGGCATGAAAGGCTAAAAATCCGTTCAATTGAAAAATTGGCAAAGAATATGTTTTTTGGTAGAAAATTTGCCATTTTACGGGTGTGAGCCAAAGTATATTTTGATAAATCTGTAATTTTTTATTGTGATGGTCAAAACAATAATTACTTTTGCAACATAATAATAGCATAACAAACCTAACTTTATAAACTATGATTTATCCTCTCCTCCCTTCTTTGCAACGCCGACAATTTCTGTTCGCACTCTTTCAAAATTAAAACAACTCAATTCTAAGGATGCACTTGCACCTCATCAGTTTATCGTTGAGCTAGTCGGTTTAAAAAACCTGACTATGGCAATCGTATTTTAGATAACCTGTGAATGATGGCTGGTCATAGGTGGGCATACCTCCGCTTCCCGAGAGAGTGAGTAGTAGTTTGTATCGTATCAGTGTTTTGCTGTTTTTTTATTTTTCCAACCTAACTAATTAATAACGTATGAGGAGTTATTTATTGATTTTTTTCTTGTTTTGCTCTGGACTGGTTCTGGCTCAGGACAAGGTAATTACCGGAACGGTAACATCAAGTGACGATGGATCTGTACTTCCGGGTGTGTCGGTTCTTATTAAAGGAACAACAACCGGTACAACATCAGATGCGGACGGTAAGTACCGTCTAACAACTGCTTCAAATGGAGCGACGCTTGTGTTCAGTTTTGTGGGAATGAACTCAAAAGAGGTTGCAGTAGGAAGTCAGTCAGTTGTTGACGTGGCGCTTGTTGCCAACCTTACTGAACTTAGCGAAGTGGTTGTAACAGGTTATGCGGTTCAGAAAAGAACTGAATTTACCGGTTCTGCCTCCACCATTAAAGGTAAAGGTATCGCTGAACGTCCGGTTCAAAGTTTTGGACAAGGCCTTACAGGACAGGCCGCTGGAGTGAACATCACTCAGCCTAATGGACTTTTGAACAACCCACCTGTAATCCGTGTTCGTGGTCTTAGCTCTTTGTCGCTAAGCTCATTCCCATTGGTTGTTGTAGATGGTATTCCTATTACTGCAGACAATATTTCTGCTAACGCGACAACCAATAATCCGCTTGGTGATATCAACCCTGCTGATATCGAATCTATTGATATCCTGAAAGATGCTGCATCGTCTGCGATTTACGGATCAAGAGCTGCTGCGGGTGTGTTACTTATCACAACTAAAAGAGGTAAAAGTGGTAGTGCCAAAGTTACGATTGATAGCTGGGCTGGTGTAAGTAACGCGGTACGTGTTCCTGAGGTTTTGAACGCACAACAATACATGGATCACAAAAATGGTGCTATTGCTAATGCATTGGCTTTAAACCCAAATGCTATTGCGGCAAACCAACGTGATGCACAGAACCGTTCGTTTTTACCAACTTACAATGCAGATGGTTCAATGGTAGATACCAATTGGGGAGATTTTATTTTCAGAACTGCATTTTCTCAAAACCACAATGTTTCTTTAACGGGTGGTACTGACAAAACTTCATACTACTTCTCGGCAGGTTTGTCGGATCAGGATGGATTTTTGAAAGCAAACTCTTTCCAGCGTCGTTCGGCACGTTTGAACATGGATCACAAAGCCACCAAATGGTTGAGATTGACTTTCAATATCAACTACAACAATTCGTTGAACAAAGCTCCTGCGAGTGGATCGAACCCGGATGGTGCATTTGGATCTTCTGGTCTTGGACGTATGGTTATGAATCAGATTCCTAACCTGCCTGCATACAACGAAGACGGTAGCTACAACCTGGAGAACAATACGCTTGGACGTAAGAACAATCTGTTGGCTTCTCAGTTCGCTAATCCTGCGACTCTCATTGATTTGGATAAAAACACGTCTGAAAACAATCGCTTGATTTCTAACCTTGGAGCAGAGATCACTTTGATGCCAGGTTTGATCTTCAAAACTACCTATTCATGGGATAGAAGAAACACTGAAGACATCCGTTTCTGGAACCCATACAATGGTGATGGTTACAGTATGCAGGGTGATGCATACAACAGATATCAGCGTGCAGATAACTGGAACTGGATCAATACGCTACAATACAACAAAACGTTTGGAAAACACAACTTAGGATTGGTTGTGGGTACGGATGCTCAAGAGAGAAGAACTACCAACTGGGGAGCGGAACGTCAGGGACTGGCAGATTATTTCTTTACTGATTTCCAAGGAAACTTCGGTACAAACCTTGCGGCTGGTAATGGCATAACTCAAGTTTCATACGAGGCGTATCTTGGTAGTGTAAGTTATAACTATGCAGGTAAATATTTCATAAGTGGAAACTACCGTCGTGACGGTAACTCTGCTTTGGCATCTGAAAATCAATGGGGTAACTTTGGTGGTGTTTCCGCAGGATGGACAATCTCAGAGGAAGAGTTCTTCAAAGGATCTAAGCTTAGCAATGTGATGTCTTCTTTAAGATTGAAAGCAAGCTGGGGTCGAGTGGGTAATGGTAATGTTAGAAATGCCTATGGATCTTACTCCACTTTCGGATCTTCACTTTATGGGGCTTCTCCAACACTTGCATTTAACCAGGCTGGTAACAAGAATCTTAAATGGGAAACTAGTGAGCAAACAAACATTGGATTGGATGTTAGTTTCCTGAACGACCGTATTACTTTGGAGGCGAACTATTACAACAAGGATATCAACAATTTGATTTTGGACGTTCCTCTTCCTCCTTCCTTAGGTGTTCCAGAAAATAAGATTCTTTCTAACGTAGGTTCCATGTATAACAGAGGATTTGAATTAGGAATTACTGCTGTGCCGATTAACAAAGGTGCTTTCAGCTGGACTACCAACCTGAACTTCTCTTCTAACAAGAACATGGTAACGTCTCTTGTAAATGACGATACCCCGATCCTGACAAATACTTCAGGTCTTGAAGCAACCAACATTACAAAGGTTGGCTATTCTGCGGCTCAGATTTATGGTGTGCAAACAGCAGGTGTGAATTCAGCGAACGGACGCCGTATTTTTAACAGACTTGATGGTACTCAGGTACAATATATGCATCAGGGAGGGGCAAATGCCTGGACTACACTTGCTGGCGGAGCTGCAACTTCTGCTTCTAACCAACAGCAGATATTGGGTAATACATTGCCAACCTGGTATGGTGGATTTAATAACACCTTTAAGTATGGAAACTTTGACCTGGGACTTAACTTCACATTCTCGGGAGGTAACTACATTTACAACGGTAGCCGTGCCGGTTTGCTTGATCAGCGTATATGGAATAACTCTGTTGAGGTTCTTAACGCCTGGAAAACTGAAGGTCAGATTACCAACATACCAAGAGCGGTTTATGGAGATAACATCTCTAACGGTTCTTCGTTCCTTATCAGCGAAAACGTAGAAAAAGGTGACTTCCTAAGACTTCAGACCGCAACATTGGGTTACCGCTTCCCATCTTCGGTGTTTGGAAAAACGGGGATTACAGGTTTGAGATTATATGCTCAGGTTAACAATGCTTTCATATTGACGAAATATTCAGGTGTGGATCCTGAGATTTCGACAAACGGAGATTCTAACCTGGCATCAGGTATCGAGCGTAACTCTATTCCTCAGGCTCGTGCATTCACCTTTGGTCTTAACCTTACTTTCTAATTTAAAAGATAAAAGCTATTATGAATTCATTGATTAAAGATATAAGCAGGACTAAAATTTCTGCGCTGGCGTTGGCTCTGCTTATGAGCGTATCGTCTTGCAACGATAGCTTCCTTGAAGCCGTGCCGGAGACAGATCTTTCGGATGTAAGTGCATTCGACACACCTGCACGTGTATTGTCACAGGTAAATGGTATATATGGTTCCGTTAAAAATGGTAACTTTTTGGGGGGACGTTATTTAGTCTATAACGATATTCGTGCTGAGGAGTTTGTTAACCGTACTACCAATTCGGTAACTGGTTATTCGGTGTATCAGGGAAACCAGGATCCGGCGGATACTTATGTAGCTGCATTTTGGAATCAGGGATACCTTTCAATAAACAGAATTAACTTGTTTTTGGAAGGTTTAACTGCTAATTCCAGCAAGATAGATGCAACGCTAGCAACGCAGTATGCTGGCGAGGTGAAATTTATCCGTGCGCTTACGTACTTTTCACTGGTTCAGATATTTGCAAAACCTTATGCATTGGATAACGGCGCTTCTCCGGGACTCCCATTACGTCTGACCGGAGAGATTTCAGGGGCGAACGCTCAATTGAAAAGGAGCACTGTAGCGCAGGTATACGATCAAATTCTTAAAGATTTGAACGAGGCTGAAGCTGGTTTGCCAGATACTTACGCAACGCCATTGCTACGTACAACAAGAGCGCACAAGAATACGGCGATAGCTCTAAAAACTCGTGTTCTTCTTGCTAAAGGTGATTATGCAGGTGTAATTACAGAGGGAAATAAGATTGTTTCTGCAACTGCTCCTTTCAAATCTCCTAATCGTGTTGCTCACGAATTGCAGGCAGACGTTGTTTCGGTGTTCAGAACGCCTTACACATCAAACGAGTCGATATTGTCATTCCCAATGGCAGATACAAATGCGCCGGGTACACAGAATCAGCTTGGCTATTACTTCAACTTTGGTAACCTTGAGTATGTGTTGAATACCGCTGGTTCAGGTATTTATGCCAATACAAAGTGGTCAGAAACTGATGACCGAAGAGCAAAACTTACAGCTCAGTATACAACACTTGGAAGACATCCTCTTAAGTTTAGTGGTGTATCTCCATTTACTGATTATGTTCCAAGCATCCGTTACGCTGAGATTTTGTTGAACGTTGCTGAAGCAGAAGCTGAAACAGGAAGTCTTGTACGTGCACAGGCTCTTCTTGAAGCCGTTCGTTTGAGATCTGATGCAACATACAAGTTCGGAACTTTGGACAAAGCAGGTCTTATCGAAGCTATCCTTCTTGAAAGAAGAATAGAGTTGCTTGCAGAGGGTTTCCGTACCAATGATATCTTGAGAAGGGGACAACCAATAAACTCTTTCGGAGCTGGTGCGCTTATTCAGCCTACGAGCGATCGTTATTTCTTCGGTATTCCCCTTACCGAGCAACAAACCAATCCAGGTCTTTAATTTTCCTCAATTTGATTTTTGCAAACGGGCTGTCTGTCAAAAGGCAGCCCGTTTGTTTTATTTCACCCCAATTATTTTTTTGATCCATTCTTTATTAACTTATAGTTCAATATTCGCTTGGTGAACAGATTGTTACTATTTAAATACAGATTATTCTCATTCCTATGAATTTTAAAAAACTTCTACCATTTTCATTTCTTGCGCTGTCAGGATTTTATACTTCCGGGCAAACTTTAAACACAAAAATTGATCAGAAGGCGCAGGCTCTGGAATCAAAGATTGTGACCTGGCGCAGGGATTTTCACCAGAACCCGGAACTCGGAAACAGGGAATTTAAAACAGCTGAAAAAATCGCGGCTCATTTGAAACAACTTGGTTTTGAAGTACAAACCGGCGTTGCGCATACTGGCGTTGTGGGTTTGCTTAAAGGAGGAAAGCCGGGTCCTGTTGTAGCGCTTCGTGCAGATATGGATGGCCTGCCTGTAACAGAGCGTGTTGATCTTCCTTTCAAATCCAGTGTAACAACAGAGTATAACGGGCAAAATACCGGCGTAATGCATGCTTGCGGTCACGATACCCACGTTGCCATTCTCATGGGTGTTGCGGAGGTTTTGGCATCTGTGAAAGCGGATCTGAAAGGAACTGTTAAGTTTATCTTCCAGCCTGCGGAGGAAGGGGCTCCTGAAGGAGAAGAAGGTGGAGCCAAATTAATGGTTAAAGAAGGGGTACTTGAAAACCCGAAGGTTGACGCCATTTTTGGTCTGCATATCAACTCCCAAACAGAAGTCAATACCATTGCCTACAAACCGGGAGCGACCATGGCGGCGGTAGATTTTTTCAGTATTGATGTAAAAGGAAAACAAACCCATGGTGCATATCCATGGTCAGGTGTGGATCCTATTGTTACTTCTTCACAGATTGTAACAGGTCTTCAGACCATTGTGAGCAGAAATCTTGACATTACCAAAGCACCGGCTGTGGTAACAATTGGTGCTATTCATGGGGGAATTCGCCAGAATATAATCCCGGAAGAGGTAAAAATGATCGGGACCATCCGCACCTTCGACGAAGAAATGCATACGCACGTTCACAAAAGGGTGAAGGAGATTTCTACCAATATAGCGGAAAGTGCCGGCGCAACAGCCAATGTAAAAATTGATGTATTGTATCCCGTTACATTCAATGATATTCCTTTGACAGAAAAAATGATTGGGACATTGCAAAATGTAGCTGGAAAGGAAAATGTGATACTTACATCGGCAAAAACCGGAGCTGAGGATTTCTCTTACTTTCAACAAAAAGTACCCGGATTTTTCTTCTTTTTAGGGGGAATGCCAAAAGGGAAAAATCCACTGGAAGCAGCGCCACACCACACGCCTGATTTTTACATAGACGAAAGCGGACTGGTATTAGGTGTAAGATCGCTAAGCAGATTGGCGGTTGATTACATGGAGCAAAGTGCAGGAGCTACCAAAGCGAAGAAATAGTTGTTAATTGTTAATGGTTAGTTGTTAATTAATTGTTAATCAGTTAATTGATAATTAACCATTAACAATTAATACTTAACCATTAATAATTATTCCGGTATATTCTTCCTCACCTGATCAAATAGCAGATTTGGTAAGAAGCGTTTTAGATAGATTGCAGCAACTTCTTTAAATCCTCCGATGTAAATTTCTTTCTTGTCTTTTTTTACAGCATTAAGAATCTGGCGGGCGCATTCTTCTGCGGGTATACCATTTGCCTGATTGGAGTCCATTTTTCCAAATTTGCTTCCTGCCTCATTCAGGGCATTGAGAGAAATATTGGTGCGGATGTACCCCGGGCAAATGGTGGTTACCCTGATATTATCTTTATAGCCTTCAGCCCGAAGCGAATCATAGAATCCATGTAATGCATGTTTGGCTGCATTGTATCCTGATCGCATGATGGTCCCTATTTTGCCCGCCACGCTGCTGATCACGATAAAATGGCCGCTTTGCTGCTGGATCATGTAGGGTAGAATTGCCTTTGTGATGGCAACCGTGCTGTAAAAATCAACATCCATTAATTTACGATATACATCCAGATCCGTGTCGACGATGTAAGACCGCTGACTTACGCCCGCGTTGTGCACCATGATATCAATGCTGCCAAAGGTTTTGATGATTTCTTCGGCAGCGGGTTTCGCCTTTTCGAAATCTGTAACATCCATGGGTAGGATGAGGATGGAAGAATCCGGTAAGCCGGTAAGTTTCGCAACCCGTACCAATTCTTCTTCTCTTCTTGCAGTCAATACCAGTTTGGCGCCCTCTTTGGCAAATGCTAAGGTGATCGCTTCACCAATACCGGATGAAGCACCGGTAATCCAGACTACTTTATTATTGAATGTTTTCATAATTGAAATTGCTAAACGATTTCCTCAGTCAGGAAATTAAGAGAGACATTATCGTGGCCGACATCTAAGTTGGCCTTTACACCAACCACCAAAGCCCTATTGTCAGCAACATGGCCGAGAGGGAAGTCGTAACAAACAGGATAGGTATAATCGGATGTATGTTCCTGAATGATCTGATAGGCATCTTTACCAAACGTTGGTGATGAATTATCGCGCATGTCAGAGAATTGACCTACAACAAGTCCGGCAAGGTTATCCAGTTTTCCAGCTCTTTTTAGCTGAATCATCATCCTGTCGAGGTTGTATAAATATTCATTTACATCCTCAATAAA
This sequence comes from Dyadobacter sp. CY312, assembly GCF_021390535.1. Classification (GTDB taxonomy): domain Bacteria; phylum Bacteroidota; class Bacteroidia; order Cytophagales; family Spirosomataceae; genus Dyadobacter. Next base: position 520,990 of record NZ_JAJUXG010000003.1, on the reverse strand, counting down.
AAGGATCTTTCCGGCTGTATCGGTGTCCGTTCTGGACCCAATTAAATGAGCAAAAATACAAAGATTTCCGCCCACCAGTTCACCTTCACCCTTACCTGGCTTATTAAGTGGGTGGGTTGAAGTACTGTATTGAGGTAATTTTCCGAAAAGTATATCTCTGAGTGAATTGGCTGCCTCTTCCGATCCGGGTTGGGTCATGGATTTAACCATAGGTGCATGTAAGCTGGCTATGCCCAAGTGATAAATACTTGCATGCAAAGCAGTTAAATCACTGAAGCCAACAATCCATTTAGGAGAATTTATAAAACCCGAAAAATCAATTTGATCAACGATCCTCGAGCAACCATAACCGCCTCTTGCAGCGATAATCGCTTTGATGGATGGGTCGTCGAGCATGATCTGAATGTCTGAAAGCCGATCGGTGTCATTGGCAGAAAATTGGTTGAAAGCGCTTTTTATTGTCGTTCCTTCCACAATTTCCAGTCCCCAGTCATCACGCAAAATGGTTATTCCGGGAAGCAGGTCTTCGTATTTAACTACACTGGCCGGAGCCACGATTCCAATTTTATCGCCTGGTTTTAAAAAAGGGGGAATTATAATTTGGGACATAAATTGTGTCAGACTTTTGCAGGTAAGAACAGAGGAAATGGTTTTGAAACACAGGATCTGGGGAACTATATGAAAACGACTTCATCTACCAGATCACTCTTCATTTCCCTGTTAATGAGTTCAATAATTTTGGATTTGGCACGAACCAGTTCATTACGAAGCGGAGCGGACTCTATTTGCAGAAACAGTGTACGATCCTTGATAAAGACCTTTTTCGTTCTGGAAGCGATAGCCGCTCCCATAATTTTATCCCAATGTGCAACTACATACGACTGGTCGAACCGGTTTCTCAAACGGTATTTTTCCAGCATCTGATCAATAGCCTCTTTGAGAGGTGTAATGCCTGGTCTGCGGGACGCCTGTTCTTTATTGAAACGATATTGTTGTGCCATATTTCATTGGGTGCATTGTTACAAATGTAAGCATATCACTCCGAATTAGACGAGGCTCGGTTAAGTAAAGTTCAACTCCGGATTTTAAATTAAACGGGAGGTAATTTGCATTTTCAGGGATCGGGACTTAATATTGCAACATCAAGTCAATTGCTTCACTAATCAGCGATTGATTTATAAAGAAGAGGCGAGAGAATGGGCTCTACGAACCTCTGGCAACCTGCTACCACATAGGAGAAAGGTGCTAATTCCCACCTAAGTTATTTAGGAGATATAAAATCAATTCGTGCAATACTTACTGTTAGAAATTTCCGTAAGCCGGATGGCTTTAATCTCGTATCTGACGCTGAAAACCAGTTTTTCAATAGGTGGATTCCACGTATATCGTTGATTTTTAATTTTCAATGATATGCGTTTAAATCATTTTTGAATTTAAACTTGTGCTTTTGCACTTATGCAAGCGGAACAAAAAATATTCAGGTATCCATATACTTATTCTCTGGAACTGGGACGTGAGTTGCCAGGTTTTGAACTGTCATACACCACCTATGGTACCCGAAATGCAGATGACAACAACATCGTTTGGGTTTGCCACGCGCTTACCGGAAGCTCTAACGTAGCCGAATGGTGGGATGGCTTGGTTGGAGAAGGCAAATACATTGATCCGGCTAAGTACTTTATCATCTGTGTTAATGTCATCGGTTCGGCTTACGGCTCTACCAACCCTTTATCCGTTAATCCGAAAACGCAGCAGCCCTTTTACAGGGACTTTCCTATCATTACTGTAAAAGACGTGGTAGGCAGTTTGGAAATACTGAGACAGGAATTACAGATAAGGAAAATCAATATCTGTATCGGAGGCTCGCTAGGTGGACAGCAGGCGCTGGAATGGGCGGTGGAAGTTCCTGATCTTTTTGAAGAACTGATACTAATTGCTTCCAATGCATTGCACTCACCCTGGGGTGTGGCATTCAATGAATCGCAGCGCATGGCGATTGAAGCGGATCCTACTTATAACGACAACAACGAAGAAGCAGGTAAGATGGGAATGCGTGCCGCAAGGTCTGTGGCGTTGTTGTCTTATCGGAATTATGATACTTATAATTTCACTCAGGCACGTGATAATCCGGATCAGATAGACGATTTCAGAGCTTCTTCCTATCAGCAATATCAGGGAGATAAGTTTATGAAAAGGTTCAATGCCTATTCATACTGGACTTTATCCAAGATGATGGATTCTCATAATGTGGGCAGAAACCGCGGAGGAATTGTTCATGCTTTGGGAATGGTGAAGGCAAAGACGCTTGTTCTTGGTATTAAATCTGATCTCTTATTTCCTTTGACCGAGCAGCAGTTTTTAGCAAGACACATTCCGGACGCAGTGTTTCAGGAAATAGATTCACTTTATGGACATGATGGGTTCCTGATCGAATACAAGCAACTTACTCAGGTGATAAAAGCCTGGCAGCAAACCAATGGCAAGTTGCAAACAGCCACGTTGGGTTGATGTTGGTTTAAAGAATTTATAATGGGTCCTGTATTGTTTAATGCAGGACTTTTTAGTTTTATAGTGTGATAGCTGTTGCGTTGTACCATCAAAACATTAAAAATATGCGGAAAATTGCCGGTAGACTGATCATTGCGGTTGGGATCATTTTGTTTACACTCTATAGCTATTTCAGCAAAACGCAGATTAACCCTGTAACTGGTGAAAAACAGCGTGTGAGCCTCACACCAGAGGAGGAAATTCAGCTTGGGCTCAAATCCGCTCCTCAGATGGCTGCTGAGTTTGGCGGTTTGCATTCGGACAGGCAGGTGCAGGATAAAATCAAAACAATAGGGAAGAATCTTGTTAGTAAAACCGAAGCGGCACGTTCACCATATCAGTTTGATTTCCATGTACTAGCTGATGCCAAAACTGTCAACGCTTTTGCAGTTCCCGGCGGACAAATATTTATCACAATGGGTTTGCTCAATAAATTAAAAACAGATGATGAGATTGCCGGTGTACTTGGTCATGAAATGGGGCACGTTATAGGTCGCCATTCTGCGGAACAAATGGCTAAGGGAGATTTGTTGGAAGGACTTGCCGGAGCGGCTGGTGTTGCTGGCGGAGATTACACAAGTGCGCAAACAGCAAGGTATATTGCCCGCCTGGTCGACCTCAGTTATGGAAGAAGCGATGAACTCGAATCGGATGATTTTGGAGTAAAGTATATGGTGGGAGCAGGTTACAAGCCGGAAGCACTTTTAAGAGTGATGGCTGTACTTGCTGAATCTTCTGGTTCAGGAGCGGAGTTTATGAGTACACATCCAAGTCCTGCGAACCGGGAGGAGAAAATTAAAGGAGCTATTGAGAAGTACAGAAAAATGTAAATTAGTGTCTAAATATTGTTAACTTCGAAGTACAACTAAGGCCAAAGCTATGACAACTTTGCACGTTAACATTCCCGCTGATCTTGAAATGGAATTGTCGAAACTCCAAATAGATGTGGAAACTGTCGTAATAGATGCGCTTCGTCTTTATGTATTGGGCAACGTATTTACCGCAACCGACGAAGATGTAGAAATTGCATCAGTGACAGATATCGCAGATGAAATATTGACTGCTGATGAGCGCAATTATTATTTGAATCTCTAATTCTATGAAACACGGAGAAATCTGGTTGGTAGACTTTGATCCAAGTTTTGGTCATGAGTATCAAAAAGTTCGCCCTGCATTAATAGTCCAGTCTGATGTTTACATTTCTTCTGGAAGTCTGATTACAGTTATTCCTGTTTCTTCTCAAATTCAAAAAATGGTGACATTAGACGTTTTTGTGAGAAAGGATTCTTTAAATCGGCTAATGTCCGATTCTTTGATAAAAACAAGGCAAATAAGCTCATTCGATAGGCGACGTTTCATAAAGAGAATTGGTATTTGCGAGTCGATTGTGATGAATAATTTAGCCCTCAACATTAAACTTTATCTAAACCTTCAATAGTTTAAACAAAACAATGCCGGCTTACTTATCTGTAAACCGGCAGATTAAAATGCTTACTTGGTTATCTTCAACAACAACTCAGGTTCGTTCGTGGTGATGTAATCAACATTTCTATCCAAAAACCACTTCATGGTTTCTTCATCGTTTACTGTCCACACATTGGTCGTAAGTTTGAGATCGCGCATTTCTTTGAGATAGCCTTCATTTTTCTTGAAGACATTGAAATGGTAATCAATACCGCTCAGCCCGGCAGCTTTGATCTCTTCTGGTTTTTTGTCTCCGTTCAGGTATTCAACGTGCGCTTTTGGAGCGAGTTCTTTCACTTTAAGGCATACGTCAAAATCAAAGGCGATGTAGTCTGTGATTTTCTCAACTTTGAGTTTTTTTACCATCTCGACACATTTTGCGGCCAGAGCCAGTGAGCGTTCCTTGCTTACCGAAGACGTTTTGATTTCCAGTATCAGTCGTGTTCCCTTTTGTTTGCCACCAGTTTTCAGATAATTTTCCAGTGTGGGAAGGTTTTCTCCGTTACTGAGTTTGATCTGTGAAAGTTCCTGTGAAGTCGCTTTCTCGATATGCGTGCCTTTAATTGTATGGTCGTGGTTCACATAAATGACAGAATCCGCGGACATATGTACGTCGAATTCACTTCCGTAACAACCAAGTTTAATCGCATGCTCCAGAGCGCCGATCGAGTTTTCAGTAGCGCCCGTATTTTTCCACGCACCTCTGTGGGCAATAACTTTGTTCTTGTTTTGTGACATGGCTTCAAAGGAGGTAAGACCAAGTAATACAACAGAAAAGGTTAAGAGTTTTTTGATCATTGTTATGGTTTTAGGTCAGTGTATCTGAAAGCAAAGGAAATAAACAGAATGGAATTTTTATATTATCTTTTGTTAATCCACACGATCATCAGAATCTGATAATGTTTTGAGGTGTCTTAATACCTTGATCACTACGTATTTGGATGTTGGTGTATTACTTTTATCCGCAACACTGTTTATTGGCACCAGCACGTTTGTTTCCGGAAAATAGGTTGCGCAACAGCCTGCCGGAATAGGATAAACAACCACTACAAACTTTTTGGCAGTGCGCTTCGCACCTCCGTGAAAGTTGTATAAGTCCACAAGATCATTGTTCTCTAATCCCCTGCTTTTTACATCCTTTTCGTTCATGAAAATTACCCTTCGCTCATTGTGAATACCACGATAGCGGTCATTGAGGCCATAAATGGTCGTGTTAAACTGATCATGGCTCCGGATTGTCATCATTACCAGTTCATCTTCCTTCAACTCCTGAGTCTCCACATGGCTAATATTGAAATGTGCTTTTTCTGACATGGTGTCAAAATTTCCATCACGGTTGCAATTTGGTAAGTAAAATCCACCAGGATTGCGAACCCTTTCATTGTAGTTATCGAAACCAGGTATTGTTCGTTCAATGTCAGCTCTGATCACATCATAGTTCACAATGTACCTTGCCCAGTCAATTTTGCTTTTTTTTCCTAATGTCGCTTTCGCCAGGCGCACCACAATTTCAGGTTCGCTCAGCAACTGATCAGACACCGGATCCAGTATTCCCTGAGATGACTGAACTACACCCATCGAATTTTCACAGGATACAAATTGAGCATTTTCTCCACTCATGTCTTTGTCACTTCTTCCCAGGCAGGGTAGTATCAGTGCCTCTTTGCCGTGAATAAGATGGCTGCGGTTCAATTTGGTAGAAACCTGAACAGTGAGACCACACTTCTGCAGTGCCTGGGCTGTAAAGAGCGTATCTGGCGTGGCTGACAAAAAATTACCACCCATTGCAAAAAAAATTTTAGCTTTGCCTTCATGCATCGCTTTAATCGCTTCTACCACATCGTAGCCGTGTTTGACAGGAGGTGAGAAGTTGAAATTCTGATTGATTTTGTTCAGGAATGCTTCTGACGGTTTCTCGTAAATTCCCATTGTCCTGTCACCCTGTACATTGCTGTGGCCTCTTACCGGGCATGTTCCTGCACCTGGCTTGCCAATGCTACCTTTCAGGAGAAGCAGGTTTACGATTTCTTTTATAGTGTCAACCGCGTTTTTGTGTTGGGTCAGTCCCATCGCCCAGCAGGCTATAATTTTTTTCTTTTGGGCTAACACGCTTGCTGTTTTTTCCAGTTGTTGCAGAGAAATCCCACTCACCGCAGCAAGTTGATTTATATCTTTTGATTGTAAATTTTGCTTGTGATTTTCAAAGCCAAGTGTATTGTTTTCTATAAAATGGGAATCCAGTACAGTTCCCGGATTCTCTTTCTCCATTTTTAAAAGCAACATTTCAATAGCCTGCAAAGCGGCCATGTCACCATTGATTCTGACCTGAAGAAAAATATCCGTCAAAGCCGCATTTAATCCCAAAACACCTTGTACGGTCTGAGGATTGTTAAAAGCCATTAATCCTGTTTCCGGCAATGGATTGATCGAAATGATGGTAGCTCCTTTGGCTTTTGCTTTTTGCAGGGCTGTCATCATGCGGGGATGGTTGGTCCCCGGATTCTGCCCCAATATCATAATCACTTCTGCCTCGTTGAAGTCATCGAGTGTTACCGATCCTTTTCCAATCCCCAAAGACTCATTCAGCGCCACACCGCTGCTCTCGTGGCACATATTGCTACAATCGGGCAGGTTATTAGTTCCGAACTCACGGACAAACAGCTGATAAAGAAACGCTGCTTCGTTACTGGTTCTGCCAGATGTATAGAATATCGCTTCGTCCGGAGAAGGAAGGCGATTTAATGCAAAGGCAATTTTATCGAATGCCGAATTCCATGAAATTGGTTTGTAGTGCGTGGCTCCTTCCGGTAGGTACATAGGTTGCGCAATACGCCCTTTTCGTCCAAGTTCGTAGTCTGACAATAAGGCAAGATCGGCAAGTGAATTTTTTGCAAAAAAGTCCGGCGTTAATTTTTTTGCGGTCGCTTCGTCGGCCACAGCGCGGGCACCATTCTCGCAATACTCTGCGATTCCGGAACGCTCGTCGTCCGGATCAGGCCAGGCGCAACTGGGACAATCGAATCCGCCCTTTTTGTTCAAACTCCAAAGAGCCTTCATGCCTCGTTTCATGCCAGCTTCCTCTACGATCATCTTCAGGCTCGAAACCACTGCTGGTATGCCGGCTGCGACTTTGCTTATTTCCGTTTTTCGGAGCCCTGTCAGCGTTTCAGGATTTTCGGCTCCCGGAATCGGATCTGGTTCATCTTTCATAACTAACAGATTTGTTTTGGATTATCGTAGTGGTCCGACTGGTCCTCGGCGGTATTATCAATACATTTAAAATCTTTTTCCAACAAAAGGGACAAGGTTTCGTTCCCCGTGATTGGCATCTTGGCATCGAAACCGATGACACTATTTTCGGGCCAATTTATAAGCAATTTCTCTGGTACCAACATGGTAATGCATCCATTCCCGAAAGTTGCCATAAGCTCGCCGGTGGTTCCATAGCGTTTTACGGCGTACTTGAAAGATGTATCGCCAAAAGACGTTGTTTCTTCTATATATCCTTCTGAGCAAAGTTTCTCTACCTCTGTTTTTGAAAGTCTGAACCTAACGGAGTTTCTCTGGATGCGTATTTTCATATCTCGCTGATGCGGCCTGAGCCGGTGTAAATGTTGAATTTTTCTTTTCCCAAAAAGCCTATGAGTGTAATATTACATTCTTCTGCAAGCTGCGCTGCGAGGCTGGATGGCGCACCAATGGCCGCAACAATCCGAATGCCGGCCATGTGGGCTTTTTGTATCAGTTCAAAGCTTGCTCTTCCGCTCAAAAGCAATATCGAATTGTATAACGGAAGTACTCCGGTTTTAAATGCCGCACCGATCAGTTTGTCAAGTGCGTTGTGCCTCCCGACATCTTCGCGCAACATCAGAAAATTTCCGCTGGTGTCAAACAGGGATGATGCGTGCAAACCTCCGGTACTTTCAAAAATATCCTGCTGGTCTCTCAGTTTTTCTGAAATTGAAAAAAGGGTTTCTTTTGAAACAGAAAGAAAATCCGCTGTTTCTGAAAAGATAGAGGTGGTTTTGATTGCATCAATACTGGCTTTGCCGCATACACCGCAACTTGAAGTGGTGTAAAAATTTCGTTCAGATGTCTGCAATTGCGGCACCTCCGAATCTCTGAGTTCCACAATCACTTTATTGGTATCCAATAAGTCAGACAAAACATTTTTAACCTGATCAAAGTCCTTTAATATTCCTTCCGTAAACAGAAATCCTAGTGCGAGCTCTTCGTCGTTGCCAGGGGTACGCATGGTTACAGATATATTTTTCCTGATCCGTTTTCCACTTTCCGTAAAGCTGATACTTATTTCCAGAGGCTCCTCCACGGCAAGAAAATCCGCCTCATTGCTAAAAGCATCCTGGGTTACTTTTTTTATGATTCGGGTTTCGATTGATGGACTTTGTGTCATGTTAGCGGTTTGTTTTCTGATTTGCCAAGATGGCTTTGGCGGAGATAAAAGCTTCTGGTGTGTCTACACTGGTCATTACTTCTTTGTTATCGGGCCGATGTTTTCGCGCGGAATTCTCTTTTAGAAAATGCTGTAAAGATTTACCTCCGTTTTCATAAAACGTTTTTAACAGCCGACCGGTATTTTTGGAATACCAGGCAAGAAGCGGCTCGTACTTATTGTTGTGGTTATAAAAGGCAGCAGCAAGAGAATCTTCCTGAATACTTTCGAGAAAAACCAACAGATCACTATGCTGCATGAATGGATAGTCACAGCCTATAACCAGAAAATCAACATTTGAAAAGGTAGCGAAAGCGGTGAGTAAAGATGCTATGGGACCACTGTTTTGATATTCAGGGAGGTCGGTAAGAACGCTGTAATCTTTTGAAATTAAGGCTGTCTGTTTATCATTGCAAGAGATTAAAGCTTTGAAACATAATGGATTTGGATCCTCCAAAAGCAAATCAGCGAGGTGATAACATTGTGGTTTTTCGTGGTAGACAAGAAATCCTTTGTCGGAACCCATTCTGGTACTTTGTCCGCCGCAAACAACCAATCCATAAAGATCATCCCGTATTTTCATCTAGCTGAATTCATTTACTTCCGTAAAGTTAACGACCTATCTAGGGTTTGGTTTGATTCAGGATAAATTAGTTTGCACGAATTTTTGTAATTTGAACACACGACAACCACATTTTTTTGGTTTAATTCTTGTTGATTTTAGTTAAAAATGCCTGCGGGCTTTGTGAATATGGAAAAGGGTGATGTCACAATTCTGAAAAAGAAACCTATTTATCCGGTTAGTTCAGAACTCAGAAAATATTTGAGATTTTATCAGCGTGATGCCAGACTTCCGGTCGGTTATCATGATCTGCTGCACTTTCATGAGTCATTTCCGGTGATGGATAAGTTTGGGAAGGATACACTTTGGGAAAGTCCGATGTATCCGCCGCACGAAATTGAAAGGCTGCATTCAGGATTGAAAAAGGCGTATGCCATGTTGAAAGCCTCTGGTAATCTGCGTATTGTGGAACATAAATATATTGACAGGATCGACTATTGCAAATTTGGAAATTCAAATCCGTTCCGCATTAAAATCGTGAACAGGCTCAATGATATTTACGATTATTTCTATGTAAAAAAAGCAGATGCTTCACGCATTTACGGACTGGAACTGGAAGAAATTTTTTCCCCAAATCAGGTCAATTATCTGGTGGATGGTGAGACCCTCATTGAGGAGCACATTGCGGGTATTCCGGGCGATGTATTTGCGCAAACCAGACTTGGGCATACCGATTATAATCCCATTCGGATCGCTAAAGAGTTCGTGAAGTTTAATGAAAGGTGCATGATCACTTTGCTGGGCGACATGCGTGCTTATAATTTCGTGATGCAGATCACCCCGGATTTTGACGATTTTCAGTTCCGACTGCGTGCAATAGACTTTGATCAGCAATTTTATGAGGGAAATTTGAAGGTGTATATGCCACAGTTTTTTAAGGAGAACAGGGCATATGTGGAGCTTGCAATGGAATACCTTACTGACAAAACCGTATTGCAATACCAGCAGGAAGAACAATCGTCGATCATGTATCAGGCAAGAAGCGAAAGATATCGGTTAAAGGAACTGAGAGATGTTTCCAAAAAAGACAATATTTCAACATCTGAAAATATACATTTGTTAAGTTCGGGTCTGGCCAAACATTATAAAGACCTGCATTACAACAGTTGTGAGAGTATGACAGATATTATTGAGCTCAATATCAAAAACGTGATCAGACAGGTAAATGCGTAGTTGGCATGCACGTCTGGACGTAATGTCCTGCAATATCTCTACCTTTGCGGAACTTAACGGCTGAAACAGACCGTTAACATTTTTTCAAATTAACCAAATCGGAAGGCATTCAACCTTCGCTGATTCTCGCAATGAGCAAACACGGAAGAATTTTAGTCGCCATGAGTGGCGGTATCGACAGCTCTCTGGCAGCTGTTATGTTACATGAACAAGGTTACGAGGTCATTGGTATGACGATGAAAACCTGGGACTACGCAAGCAGCGGAGGAACCAAAAAAGAAACAGGTTGTTGCTCGCTCGACTCCATCAATGACGCAAGAAGTATAGCCGTCGAACTCGGTTTTCCTCATTATATATTGGACATACGCGCCGAATTCGGAGATTATGTGATCGATCACTTCACAGGCGAATATCTGGAAGGTCGCACACCAAATCCATGTGTATTGTGTAATACGCACATCAAATGGGATGCGCTTTTGAAACGTGCTGATCGACTGGATTGCGAGTTTATTGCAACCGGACATTATGCCAATATGCAATTTAATAACGGCAGGCATTACGTTTCAAAAGGAATTGACAGCTGGAAAGATCAGAGTTATGTGCTTTGGGGAGTATCGCAGGAAAGCCTTTCCAGAACAAAATTGCCTTTGGGCTATTTGCATAAAACCGAAATTCGGGAAATGGCAAGAGAACGTGGTTTTATTGATCTGGTAAATAAAGCTGAGAGTTACGAAATCTGTTTTGTTCCCGATAATGACTACCGTGGTTTTTTAAAACGCCGTATTCCTGGTTTGGAAGCGGAAGTGGCAGGTGGAAACTTTGTTTATGAAGACGGTACGGTAGTGGGAAAACACGAAGGTTATCCGTTTTACACAGTTGGTCAGCGTAAAGGACTAGGAATTGCACTTGGCAGGCCTGTTTTTGTTACCGAGGTTCGAAAAGAAAGCAATGAAGTAGTTCTGGGCGATCTGCCGGATTTGTTCCGTGACGGAATGGTTGTCGGTAAGCTCAACTGGCAGAAATACGATGGGATCACCGAGCCACTGGAAACTGTTACCAAAGTGCGCTACAAACACGACGGGACGCCCGCGTTATTGATTCCTGACGAACCTGGAAAAATTAAAGCTCATTTCCATGATGGTGTCAATGGCATCGCACCAGGTCAGGCAGCGGTTTTCTATGAAGGAGATGATGTAGTTGGCGGAGGCTGGATTATGAAGAATTTCAGGCAGTAGTGAAGTTAAGAATTAAGAAGTTACAGTAGTAAGGAGTTGGGCGGAATCGAAGGAAGTTATAGAAGCCAGAGGGGTAGAGAAGTCAATCAAAATTGAAGGGAGTTAGAGAAGTTATTTTGCATTACCAGTTAAACCTGGAAACCAAAATCAACAACTTTTCTAACTCCCTTTTTTAACTTCTAAAACCAGATAACTTCCGTTTTTCTAGCTTCTATAAATTCTCAACTCCTGTTTTCTAACTCCTTAACTTCTTTTTCCTAAGTTCTCCTATCATACCGCCCGTTGCCTCACAGCCTCATACAATACAATAGAGCTAGCCACGGATACATTAAGTGATTCAACCTGGCCGTTAAGCGGGATTTTTGCACCGCTGTCGGCAAGCTGTATGAACTCTTTTGAAATACCATCTTCTTCCGAACCCATGATGATCACAGTCGGAATAGAAAAGTCAATTTCATAAAGTGATTTTTCCGTTTTTTCAGTACAAGCGATAATTTGTAAACCACTGTTACGGAGATATAGCAACGTTTCGTACAAGTTAGGTTCGCGGCAAACCGGCAGGAAATTGAGTGCACCAGATGAGGTCTTCATTGCGTCGGCATTAATCTGAGCTCCACCTTTCATCGGTACAATCAGGGCCTGCACACCAGCACATTCGGCTGTACGAGCAATGGCACCAAAGTTTCTTACGTCCGTTACCCTGTCAAGAAGCAGGAACAGAGGTGTTTTTCCGTCCTCGTATACCTGCGACAGTACATTATGAAGAGGCATATACTGGATCGGAGATACAAAAGCAATCACCCCCTGGTGATTCTTTCTTGTAACACGATTCAGCTTTTCAACGGGTACGCGCTGAAATGGAACACCAAGTTCCTTTGCCAGTTTTTCGATTTCAGCAAGGCCGAACTCTCTTTGAATAAATAATCGTTCGATCTCTTTTCCTGAACGAAGGGTTTCAAGTACAGACTGTGTACCAAAAACCATATCGGCCTGGGACTGTCTTGGGGCGGGTTTTCTTACCGTATAGTTCCGTTTCTCCATGCTTCTACTACTGGATACCAAATCGGCTGATATTCGGCGTACCGAACCAGTTCGTAATGATCATCCACAAATTGATTGTTTCTTCTGTTAAATGTAAAATTGACGTTCTGCGCATTTCCGCGCTGTTCGTAGGTCCAAACCTCACGGTCTTTGCTACGTTGTACTTTATCCGGAGATCCAAGAACAATGTAAATCATTCCCTTATCTGTTTTCCAGCCTTCTTTATAAGTTGTAAACAATTGATTTGCTTCTTCTACCCGGCTGTAAAATGATTTGATTGACTGCTGCGCCAGGGCTTCATTGCCATTCATCAGATTCAGCCAGTACTTATCAAGTGCTTTCTTATAATCCTGTGCTTTTTTTATTTCGTTAATCTCTGTATTCGTGCTCATATACAGCAACGGCCCAAGTAATGCTTCGGGGTGGGTCATTTTCGGAAAGCGCTCATTTACTACAAGTAAGCCCATTCCTTCCGACTGCGTTGTATCAGAAAACACGTTATAAAGGCCTTCCTTTTCAAAGCGTAAAGTTTCGTTGCTGTTAATTGTAAACGAGCTATCCACTTCCAGTGATCTTGGTGCGGTTTTTGGCGCAGTATTCATGGGTGATCCCGCTGCGTCAAAACTGTGTTTATAGTAAAAAACATGAAGCTGGTCAGATCCTCCGGTCACCCGTTTGATCGTGAACGGATCGTTGGAATTAATATAGTGACGTTGCAGCGGTTCAGAGCTTGCTGATGTATAAACTCCGTAAAGTTCGTTGGTATTCTGTTTTTTAAATCTGATAGTCAGGTCGTTAAGGACTTTTTTCAACGTTCCGGTCTGACTGATTTCACTCAGTAATACTCCGTAATCTTTGTTGGGACTCTTAACATCAAAACTAATCACAATTTTATTTCCGGCTTTGCTTACGTTACTTTCGTTAAGCTTCACATTTCCATAACCCAAGCGATCACGGGCACCATAGTCCGAATAAATTACATAATTGACATTGTATATTTTGATGAAATCATCAACTGAAATACTGTTTTTTCCACGATAAGCGTCTACATATAGGTATACTTTGACCTGAGTGGTATCTTTCAATAAATATTTGCTCTGAATAGAAACCAGTGCCAGTTCCTCTTTAACGGCCGTAGGAGTTTGATTAGGTGCATATACCTGAGCTTCCGGCAAAGGTTTTGCTACTTTGCCCGAAGATGCACAGCCCGCCACTATAAGTGCCGCAAATAAAGAAAGATATACTCCTAATGTAGTTTTCATATACATGTTTTCATCATTTTGTCAAATAACGAACGAACGGGCAAAATTACCCAATAAAACCGGAAGAAAATTATTATTCTGATTTCTTACTGTCCCGATTCGCATTTTTTATTTGACCTTCAATGGCATCCCATTGTTCGTCAGTAACTTCTTTAAGGAAATTAAACTGTCCGGCAGCCAATACTTCCCCCCCGTCAAGGGTGATTACCTCTCCGGTCATGTAGGCAGAATAATCCGAGATCAGGTAGGCTGCCAGGTTAGTAAGTTCCTGGTGTTCACCCACTCTTTCTAATGGTATCCGGCTTTCGAAGGAGAATTTTTTCGCCAGTTCTTCCGGGAAAAGTCGTTCCCATGCACCTTTGGTTGGAAAGGGACCGGGAGCTATGGCATTGAGCCTGATACCATGGTCCGCCCATTCAAATGCAAGCGATTTGGTCATGGCCAGTACACCAGCTTTTGCCATGGCCGACGGAACAACCCAGCCGGAGCCGGTCCATGCATAGGTAGTGGAGATATTCAACACAGTACCTTTGATTTTATTCTCAATCCAGTATTTGCCCAATGCCAGGGTAAAGTAGTAAGTACCACGTAAAACGATGTCGACCACCACATCAACAGCTTTGTAAGACAAACGTTCGGTAGGACTGATAAAATTACCGGCGGAATTATTCACCAATCCATCAACCCGGCCAAATTTAGCAATGCTCTGAGCGATCACATTCTCAATCTGCTCGGGTTTACGAACATCACAGGCAACTGCGAGAATATTCCCGCCTGTTAGTTCTGTTAATTCTTTTGCAGTATTGTCAATAACTTCCTGCCGACGACTGCATATCACCACGTTGGCACCCAATTTCAAGAAGTAGGTCGCCATGGATTTTCCTAATCCTGTTCCTCCGCCGGTGACGATGATGGTTTTATGATCCAGTGCTCCGTCTCTTAGCATTCCTTCAAGGTGTTGCATTTTATTCCTGGTTTAGATGGATTGTTGATTTAAAATGAATTCAATCTCGGAATTCAGGATTTCTTTTCTCTTGTTTGGCTGTAAATACCTCTGTTAGATCCTCTGAAAGTAGCATAGCTGCATTCCAGGTTGCAATGTAGTTGAGGCCTTCAGATACAGAATGGTCCCGGCTGTAATTCAGAATGTGCTTTGTTCCTCTTACCGAAACCGGCGATTTGGAAGCGATATCAGCCGCAATTGCATGAACTGCTTCATTCAGCTCATTCCGGCCCTGAAAATATCGATTGACAAGCCCGATTTTTTCTGCTTCTGCCGGAAGTACATTTCTGCCCGTAAAAGCGAGTTCGCGAACCAGCCCCTCCGGAATGAGCCGGGGCAATCTTTGCAGTGTTCCCAAATCTGCTACAATACCCATGTCAATTTCTTTAATACAAAAGAATGCATCTTCGCTGGCATAACGCATATCGCAGGCGCTTATCACATCCAGTCCGGCACCAATGCAACCTCCCGAAACGGCGGTAATAACAGGCTTGCTGCAATTTTCAATCGCCGAAATTGAAGCTTGTAAATTTAAAATTTGCTTCCTCAGGTTCTCGCTTTTGCGAGCACCACAGGCCTGGTTGGTTTGGCTGATATTTTGAAGAATCGAAAGGTCAATTCCTGAACAGAAGTGTTTGCCTTCTGCCATCAGAATAATAACCCTGACGGTGTCATCCATGTCCAACGCCACAAAGGCGTGGTGCATATCTTCGAAAACCTCGTCATTTAAAGCATTCGCTTTTTCGGGTCGGTTAAACTTCACTACCGCAATATGGTCGCTAATGCTAATTTTCAGTGTTTTGTAAGAATGCATGATTTTAGATGAAGAGATTGATATTTATATTGGTATGCTTGCATACCAATACAAATATAAAATTTTGAGGATATGATCCGTCACCTGTTAGGATAAAATCAACAAAATACAGGAATTTATTCTTGGTGGATATTATTGTTGTGCAAGAAGGTATAGAACCGCCATCCTCACTGCCACTCCGTTTTCTACCTGATTAAGGATAATAGAATGTTTGGAATCCGCGGCATCAGAAGTAAGTTCGACGCCTCTGTTGATCGGGCCTGGGTGCATCAAAACGATTTCCTTGTTCAGATCGTCGAGCATGGCTTTGTTGATTCCAAAGTACAGCGAGTATTCGCGAAGAGAGGGGAAGTATTTAATCTGCTGTCTTTCAAGTTGAATCCGCAACACGTTGGCTACGTCGCACCACTGCAAAGCTTCTTTTACATTGTGGCCAATCTTTACCCCTAATTCTCCAAGGTGTTTGGGAATGAGCGTGGAAGGACCGCAAACCATTACTTCGGCTCCCAGTTTCTGAAGGCAGAAGATGTTTGACAAGGCCACGCGTGAATGTGTAATATCACCAATGATGGCAATTTTCTTTCCTGTCAGATCTCCCAGTTTTTCCTGCATCGAAAACGCGTCGAGTAATGCCTGGGTAGGGTGCTCATGGGTACCGTCTCCTGCGTTTACGACGTTTGCGGGAATGCGGGAAGACAGGTAATGTGGTGCACCGGGGCTGCTGTGGCGCATCACGATCATGTCCACTTTCATCGCCAGAATATTGTTGACTGTATCGAGCAGCGTTTCTCCCTTTTTCACGGAGCTTCCCGAAGCGGAAAAGTTGACTACATCAGCAGACAAGCGTTTTTCGGCAAGTTCAAATGATAGTCTGGTACGGGTGGAATTTTCGAAAAATACGTTGGCAATGGTAATATCCCGAAGAGATGGGACTTTCTTGATGGGGCGATTTATGACTTCTTTAAATTGAGTAGCAGTCTCTAAAATTGTGTGAATATCATTTTCGTTCAGGTTTTTAATTCCAAGTAAGTGCCGAACTGAAAGTTTTGTCATCGCTTAGTTTCAAGAAGTTTGGCAAAGATAGTAAGGATGGGGGAATGAGAAAATTGAAATTGTATTTTCTTGGTGAATTATAATTTTTCAATGCAGCTGTGTCAATCGTAAGCAATTGATAGTTATTTGGTTTGGCTTGAATAAAAAAACTGCAAAATTTCATTTAACCGGACCCAATGCTTATTACAATTATTGAGGAGAAAGGCGTTTCCAAATTTTTACTCTTTTGTGAAAACAACAGGCCTGAGTAAACTTAAGGAGGATTGCATTTGTATCTTTAACGCGATTGCCGGGAAGGGGTACCTGAGTGAAATAGCATATTTCCCCGGAAGAACGAATTTAAAGTATTGGTAAAAAATGAATAAGCAGTCTCTCGTTACGTACGTAAAAGGTCTTTTGGAAGAAAAAATGCAGGTGGCCTGGGAAGCGATGGAAGCGGCTCAGGCGTCGGCTAATGATCAGGGGAAGAGTTCGATGGGTGACAAATATGAAACATCCAGATCTATGGGGCAGCTTGACCGGAACATGCACGCAAAGCAATATGAACAATTCAGGATAGAGCGTACTGTAATAGAGAGAATAGGAAACAGCGGTGTTCCAGAGCGTGGAGCTGTGGGTTCTCTGATCCGGACAACGGCCGGGTGGTTTTTTATTTCGGTAAGTCTGGGATTGTTGAAATTTGAAGATGAAACCATCATCGCGGTTTCATCTTCATCTCCCGTGGGGCTGTCGCTTCTGGGTAAAAACGAAAAAGATAAATTTCGTTTTCAGAATAAGGAACACACCATTTTACAATTAATATGAGCGGTGATTAAGCCATGTTGTGATAAACGCGCTGCACATCGTCATCATCCTCAATCTTCTCGATCAGTTTCTCAACCTCCGCTGCTTCATCTTCGGTCAGTTTTTTTGTATCGCTTGGAATTCTTTCGAAATCCGCTTCAATGATCTCGAAACCGTTTTCTTCAAGATAATGCTGTAACGTTCCGAATGCTGTGAACTCGCCATATATGTTGATCAGATTGGTTTCGTCGTCAAGGAAAACTTCTTCGCCACCAAAATCGATCAGTTCGAATTCCAGCTCTTCTACATCTTTTGAACCGTCATTTTTTACTTTGAAAATACATTTGCGGTCGAAAATGAAGTCCAGCATTCCGCTTGTTCCGAGGCTACCTCCCAGTTTGTTGAAATAGCTTCTTACGTTGGCTACGGTACGGGTAGGGTTATCGGTGGTACTTTCCACCAGGATGGCTACACCATGCGGTCCGTATCCTTCATATACCATTTCTTTATAATCTTCCTGATCTTTGGAAGTGGCTCTCTTTATTGCTCTTTCAACTGTATCTTTTGGCATGTTTGCAGCCCGTGCGTTCTGAAGAAGAACACGAAGTCGTGCATTGGTATTAGGGTCGGCTGTTCCGCTTTTTACAGCGAGTACGATATCTTTACCAATCCTTGTAAATGTCTTTGCCATTTTGTCCCAACGCTTGAACATCCGCGCTTTTCTGTATTCATAGGCTCTTCCCATTTTTACTGTCCGATTAAAATGTTGTTTTTCTGATACTTAAATGCATAGTATAGCTTCGATTTGGCTTCCCCGGGAGAAATATCATTTGTCAAATTGTGACGCTATATCTAATTATGTTGCAAATTTATAAAAGACAGTTAAAATCAGACATAAATCATAATCTTTAAGGACTAAATTGTTGAAAATGGAATTGAAACTCACCTGGTCGGTCAGGGAATTTGACGAACTCACCAATGAAGAATTATATCAGCTGCTGCGCTTGCGAAGTGAGGTTTTTGTGGTAGAGCAGCAATGCAATTTTATGGATATGGATAATAAGGATCAAAAATGCAGGCATTTGCTGGGTTGGAAGGATGGTGATTTACTCGCCTATTCCCGCATCGTTCCACCGGGTGTATCTTACGAATTTCCTTCCATTGGGCGTATTGTTGTCTCCGGAAAGGGGCGCGGCTTAGGGTTGGGTGTCGAATTATTGAATGTTTCCATAGCACAGGTTGACAAGTTTTTCGGAAAATCAGTCATACGCATAGGTGCTCAGCTTTATCTCAAAAGGTTTTATGGGCTGTTTGGCTTTGTGCAGTCAGGTGAGGTGTATCTTGAAGATGACATAGAGCACATAGAAATGACCCGAGAAATACAGTCAAAATCTCTTGAAAATGGATATGTAACAAATTGAGGAAGCTTTTCCCTTTTTTGGCGAAATAGTAAACAGCAAAAATCGGGGTTTTGTTAGAAAATTGAATCTTGTCAGGATTTTACTATCAAATTGTAGTACTTAAACTACAATTATTTGACAAATTTTCCTCTTTGCTTGCGAATTCAGAATATGTTTAATACTTTGGCACAGAATTTTAGTTATTAGTATTCAGTCAAGCAAATTGTTGGCTTGGACCTGACGCCCTGTCAGACTACCTACCAACTTTTTTGACGAACACTGATAGAGGAGGGTTTACGTGGAATGGCTTACTGTAATGCGGTAAGCCATTTTTTTGTGCTTTGCTAATTGGTTTGTTGGCTAAATGCTGTTCATTTGTATACATTTTTTTGAAAAGCATTAATCCACAGCATGACCAAAGTTACCGAGTTTATTAGCCAGGCACAGGGCAAAACTTTATTTTCTATTGAAATAATTCCTCCCGTTAAAGGTCAGAATATCAATGAATTATTTGATTCAATAGCACCTTTAATGGAATTTAAGCCACCTTTTGTTGATGTAACCTATCATCGCGAAGAGCTGATTGACAGGGTAGGGAATGACGGTGTGATCGAACGTATTCCTGTTCGTAAAAGACCTGGAACCGTCGGTATCTGTGCAAGGCTGATGGAGCGCTTTCATGTTGACGCAGTCCCGCATGTGATATGCGGAGGCTTCACAAAAGAAGAAACCGAAGATGTACTTTTCGACCTCCATTACCTTGGTATTGATAATGTATTGGTCTTGCGCGGAGATCCTGAAAAATCTGCCGGTGTGTTTCATGCAAAAAAAGGCGGACATACCTATGCCTCTGAACTTGTGACTCAGGTAGACAATATGAATAAAGGGATTTTGCTTAACGCCGAGACTGAAACCACACCCACTGACTTTTGCATAGGCGTAGCAGGATATCCCGAAAAGCATTTTGACGCAGTGAGCCTCGATTCCGATTTTGACTATTTGCGTAAAAAAGTGGAACTGGGTGCAGATTATATCGTTACCCAGATGTTTTTTGATAATCAGAAATATTTCCGCTTTGTAGACAGATGCCGGGCAGAAGGAATTACGGTTCCTATTATACCGGGGCTGAAACCCCTGGCTACTAAAAAGCAACTGACAGTGCTCGCTAACATCTTCCACCTGGAATTTCCTGAGGACCTTACCAATGCTGCTATGCAATGCGCCACTGATAAAGAAGTTCGGCAGGTTGGTGTCGAATGGGGCGTGCAGCAGTGTAAGGAACTGCTTGCTTACGGCGTTCCTGTATTGCATTTTTATACGATGGGTAAGTCCGACAACGTGGCACAAATAGCCCGCCAGGTTTTTTAATCCGGGCAATGCTGGTTCGACATGAATAGGAGTCAGTTTACTGTCTTCTCTACACTAAGAACTAAAACGTAAAAGTCTATTCAATCACCACAGCGGTTCCGTTTGAGCTTACCATGAGCATGGAGCCGTTGTTGCCTATCGTTTCGAAATCAAGGTCTACACCAATAACCGCATTGGCTCCGAGTCTTTGTGCCTGATCCATCATTTCGCGAAGAGCAATACTTTTTGCCTCACGTAATCCTTGTTCGTAGGAACCCGATCTTCCGCCGACGATGTCAGTTATTTTGGCAAGAACATCTTTCATTACATTGGCTCCTATGATGGCTTCGCCATTCACAAGGCCTATGTACTTCACGATTTTTTTTCCTTCAATGTTAGGTGTTGTAGTAACGAGCATAGTAATGAGGCGTGTAGATTGGTTGTATGAGGTTTATTTGCAGCGCAAGTTAAAATATTTTATAGCACACGTAAAATATTTCGTGCTTAATGGCATTCAGGCTAAATCGCTGGTATTTTATGCTTATGAATGATTGGTAGGGGCGGATGCCTAATTTGTGCCAGCTACAGGTCAATCATTATATTGATTAGCTTTGCAGGACTTACAGTGCATATTTTAATAGTTTTTTATAAAATATCTTAATGGGAAACTCAGCAGAAATTATCAATAATACCATTCGCAGCCGCCGTAGTATATTTCCTCCAAGTTATATTGAAAAGGAGATTCCGGTCGAAATTATTAATACAATTCTTGAAAACGCGAATTATGCACCCACACATAAGCTGACCGAACCATGGCGGTTTATCGTATTCAAGGGTGATAGTCGTCAAAAACTGGCGGGATTTTTCTCGGAACGATATAAGGCCGTAACACCTCCCGAATCTTTCTCTCAGGCGCGCTACGATGCTGCCAGTGATAAAGTCTTAAAGTCTGACTGTGTGATTGCGGTCAACATGGAAGTACATCCTGACAAAGTTCCTGAATGGGAAGAAACGGCTTCCGTGGCCTGCGCTGTGCAAAATATGTGGCTAACCGCCACTGCTTACGGAATCGGATCGTATTGGAGCAGTCCTGCCATCCTTGACATACTTGGTCAGTTCCTCGAACTGCCCGCCAATCAGAAATGTCTTGGACTGTTTTTCATGGGTTACCACGACGCACCCGAAGCGCCTGCGCGCCGTACGCCAATTGAAAATAAAGTGATTTGGGCCTGACATGAAAAAAACAAGGTTAACCCTGAAAGCCTCATCTCTTTATAAAAAGTATGGTTCGTCAAGTGTTTTATCAGATATAAATCTTGATTTGTCCAACGGCGAATGGCTGGGGATTTTAGGTGAAAGCGGATCCGGTAAAAGCACGTTGCTTCGTATACTTGGTCGTTTTCTTGATTCTGACTCGGGAGAGGTATACTTCAAAGGAGAAGCTCTGCCGCCTGTTAGCGGGGAACTCATTCCGGGGCACGAATCCATTAAGCTCATACACCAGGAGTTTGAGCTATTCCCCAATCAGACGGTTGAAGAGAATATTGCTTATTCTCTCCGGTTTTACGATCCTGAATACAAGAAGGAACGCGTTGCTGAATTGCTGGAAATAACTGCCCTGAATGCGGTAAGTCAGCAAAAAGCAAAGACACTATCTGGTGGAGAAAAGCAGCGTACTGCCATTGCCAAATCGCTTGCCGAGCAACCGGACGTGTTGTTACTTGATGAGCCTTTTGCCCATCTTGATAATCACAACCGGAGGGTGTTGGCTGATGCTATTGAAAGCCTGCGACAGGAACAGAAGATGAGCTGCATTTTTGTAACGCATGAAGCGTCAGATGCGCTTGCCTGGTCGGACAGGATTGCTGTGCTCAGGAATGGTGAAATTATCCAAATCGGCACGCCACAGGAAGTATACAATCAGCCGGTTGACAGTTATGTGGCCGAGCTGACGGGAGATATCAATTGGCTGGGAGATGGCAAATCGGGAAAGAAAAACTTTATACGCCCCGAAAAAATTAAAAGGACTAAAAACCCTGAGAAAAGTAAATGGACGGGACAAGTGGAATCCATCCGTTTTCATGGTAATCACTGGGAAGTACGTTGTACCAACAAACAAGGCTCATTATCTTTTTACAGAAATAAAAAGGATCTTGAAATTGGAGAGACGGTATTTCTCACTTATTCATCACGTGATGTGATGATTATTCATTAAAGGTTAAACCAGAACGAGATTTTAACAGCAAAAGGAGTTACGTTCGGATTTTTGAGGTAGGTGAGCCGGTGAACGAAATCGACCCGGCCCGCCTTAAAAATATTGTCAATGCCATAGCCGAGTTCTACATAGGGCGTATTTCCGCTTAATTTATTAAATGTAGGAATACTGTTTCCTTCGTTATCAACGGAGGGAGTAAGATTAAGATTTGCATCGCTCACGCTCCCATAAAATAGCTTTCCGGTAGCCAGCATACGCCATTTCAATTTTCTAATGGCTGGAAGCCTGTTGAAAAGTAGCCCTTCAAAATTGTGCTCCATTCTTAGTACAACATATTTGTCGCTGATGAATTCGAAATATTTCATCATGTTGAATGCATTGTCAACATAAAAGAGCGATTCGTTTCCAAGTGGCGTATACAGCAGCGGATAGGGTAGTGTGGACGGAATGTACCCAACCGTAAGATTGTAATGTGTACGACCTAAAATACCGACCCGGAAACTATGTTTTACATTGAAAGAAAACTTTTGATAACTAAAATCCCCGCTTAGGAAGTTTTTAAGTCCAAGTGTGTAGCGAAATGTAAATGCTGGCGAGTCACCGTTGCCCATGCTTATCCGCTCATTATCATTTTGCAGGAAGGTTTCCTTTCTTGCGAGCCTCGTTTCAAAGTTAAGCTCAGTGGTTTCAAAAGCACTTTTCAATGGAGATTCAATACCGGCTTCCGGATTGGTTTTGTATGCAAAAGGAAATAACGGCTTAAAGTTTCTGTGTTTTAGTTGAATACTTCCCGTAAGTCCTTTCACAACTTCCCTTCTGAAATATGCCGCGACATCCTCCTGCCAATAAGCACGTCGGAAAGCACCAAATCTGGAAAACGCGCCAAAGAGCGTATTAGGTCCAATGGTTTCTGCTGAAACACCAAGTCTCTCCAGGTCTTTTGAATAGGAGATCCCGGCCATGGTCCACGGTTTGCGGGAGAGAATGTAATCCATTCCTGCTCCATATTTAAACTCCTTGTCGCGGGTGCCATACGCACCATAGCCACTAAAAATCCACTTTCTGCTAAATCCGGGATCGGTTCGGAAACCGAGGCGAAAACGGTGACCTTCCACTGCATTGTTGGCATATAGAAACAGATATGGTCCGATATCAATGTTCCATTTGTCCAGTTTTTTGTATCCGTTCACAAAAATATTCAGGATCTCGGTGTAGGTTTTTACAACGGGCAGTACTTTCAGAGAGTCAACGAGCTGAAAACTAAGTATTTCTGAGGGTGTGAGTGATTCAGGTCTGCTTTGTTTCCAGAAGGTGGAATCGTGTTGCATATAGTCTTCGCTAAGCTCTATGCCAGTGTCATAAAATTTGTTGCTTAGCGGAGCGCCAATTTTATAATTTGAGTTGGAAGAATAGAATTTCAAAAGCATTCCTGCGGTTTGCTTCGTGGGTTCGTCTACATCAATAAGCACACGCGTTTTTTGTGGTACCCATCGTTTTGCCGAGTCGGCCAATTCATAAGATTGCTGAACTTTAATTTTTTCAATGAAATTCAGATTGGCGCGCTTTCCAACGTTTGCATCAATTTGGGTGAGCGCGTAACCATCTCCATCTATCCAGAAAGAACCTGTGAACGCAAGATCCTGCTCTCTGCGAGGCTCAAACTCGATCTGATAATCGTATCCATTCCCATTCGGTATGCTGTCGGCGAGGTAGTATTCGTAGTTGATTTTCCAGCTGTCCGCTATGGGTGACACAAAGTCCTTTTCAAGAATATTGAGCCAGTTGTTATAAAAATTATACTGTTGAAACGATGAACCAACAACCTGCGAAACCAGACTTCCATCTGTAAGTCCAACGCCTGAGACTTTGGTTTTCTGAATGATCTCCTTCTTTTTCTTCGGGTTATTTCTAAAATAGACACTGGATACCGATTCTGATATAAAGATCGGGATGATCGTTTCGCCGTCTTCCCCCTTAATCTCATCGTACTTGTCCACAATATGCGTCATCTTTTTAATCGCCTTCCGCTTCCTGAATTTCTCGGAAAGATTATCAATATCGATCTGTATCTTATTGTAGCTTTGATATTCGTACGCGGATACGTTTTCAGGATTATTTTCCTTTTTGTTGGCAACAACTTTCCGCATGATGGCGTAAGCAGGGTTTTCTCCTGCAAATATTTTTACTTCGTGAAGCTGGAGTGCGCCTGGTGTAAGTTGTATATCAAGGGTTTGTTCTGGCACATTCGGCGCGATAGCTTTGCTTCTGTTTCCATAACCGACATAAGTTACAATCAGTGAGTCGGCCGGCGGGGTATATTTTAACTGGTAAAAGCCATCAAAATTTGTAGTAGCTCCTGATGAAGAGGACTTTACCGCAACATTAGCAAAGGGTATAGGATCGCCGGTGGAAGCATCTGTGATACGCCCCTTTATAGTATAATTTGTCTGGGAGTAAGCACCTGAGATTGTTCCTGTTAAGATTAATATCAGGAGAAGTATGTTTTTGTTCATTGATGTTTCATGGCGTGTAAAGGCAAAAGCAATTTTTCATTCCGGCATTTACCTTCTTTTTATCTCCTTGTTTGACGTAACATCAGCATTTGGTCTCAAAATATGTACGTCAAGTACTGCTTTTGGTCTGGCCAGATATTCCCGAACCAGTGTCCGAAGCGAATATCCGTCGGGCACGTCCTGAGCCGCAAATGATATGGCGCTTATTCCTTCGTGTCGGGCAATGTATAAAGCCCGTGCATTATGGAAATTCTGTGAGATCACCGTGAAATTATCCTGATTGAAAACCTGCTTACATCTTACAACCGAATCGAATGTACGAAATCCTGCATAATCCAGGGTCATCACATTTTCCGGCACGCCAAGGTTCAGTAATGCTTTTTTCATATCCAGCGGTTCGTTATAATATTGAGAATCATTGTTTCCGCTGAGAATGATGTATTTGATCTTGCCTTCCTTGAATAACCGGGCTGTTGCCTCCATTCTGTATTTGAAAAACAGATTCTCCTTTCCTCTCTCAGTATTGCGGCTGGTGCCCAACACGAGTGCTACGTCATTACTAGGGAGGCTTTCAATGGAGAAAAAGTTGTATTGGCGCGTATTATAAACCACCCAGAAATTACAGAGCAAGATGAAAACCAAGCTGACAAATGCTAAGAGGATGATAGCCTTGATCAAATTTTTCACTTCTGAATTGAGGATAGTCTTAAAACCTAACAACCCATCACTGCTTTCTGGTTCGTTTAAAACTTTTTATCGTCCATAACCGTACGCAGGTTTGGTAACTTTTTGTTGCCAAGAAACGAAAGTTAATTTCCGGCAACAAAAAGTGAGCAGTATTTTATTCAAAAAGACCGAGCTGACTTTTGGGGTCAAGCCCTTTTTTTGGTTCTTTTTTCTGTTTTACAACTTTTTCTTCAACAGGTTCTGGTGTGGGTGCGTCACCTTCATCTGTTTTTGCTAAATCATTTTCCTCTGTTACAATTTCTGTTTCAGACACTTCAGAAGAGATGGTCTCATCCTCGTTGTTTTCGGTAACAGTGAATTCCTCCCCTGATTCGCCGCTCTCTTCATTCGTTTCTTCTGTTTCAACGGGAGCAGGCTCCTCCTCTGGCTGTTCCGGAAGTGATTTCAGCCAGCGTATCTCCTTAAATTTATCGTAAGGAAGTTTATTGCCCATGGCTTTCCATCCGCGGATATCAACCAATTCCTCAATCACATATTCACTGCTCTTACGATCAGTATCGGCCGTTTTGGGAAGTGATATTTCCATCCTCGGATGTTTGTCGGTGCTTGCAAGAAGCAACTTACTGTTTTTGGCATCACTGATGAATAAGAATTTCTTATCCAGCGAGGTGGTTTCAATATTAAAGCGTTTGATAAAATGCTGTTTTTGTCCTCCATCAAAATAAATGGCCGTTACAGCAAGTTTCGGATCAAACTTTTTAACCAGTACTACCTCATTGGAAACATAATGATTGGTCAGGTCAAAGTTGGTAAGCTCGTAAGTTCCATCTTTGTATACCACCAGAATGTTGTCGGAGGCACCAAAGTTACCCAGGTATTCGCCTCGTTCATCACGGTTCAGTCGTCCGATAATTGGGTCGAACCACATATCCACACCACCAAGGGTTGAGCGGCCCGCCTGTTTGAGGGTTAATTTCCTAACCGGATATTTGGTCAGGATATTTCCCATCGCACTACGGTTTTTGATAAGCAGATCAGCGAAATTGAAGTCAAATTGTTTCACTTTCGCTTTGCTTTGGGCTTGTAGGTTTACTGTAATTATTTCTGCCTCACCATTATCGTTCGCAGTGAAGTAGGTAATCTTGGACTTGGGTGTGCCTTGGGTAAGGTCGTACTCACGGTCACGTGTTACAGCTGTGATCTGGCAGCGTTTGATATAAGAAACGCCCGTTTTTCCATCCACATAAACGAGATTGTACACCTTACGCTCGTCATTCTTGACAAATACCGCACAGTGAATAATGTCCTTGCCGACAAAAATCTTGTCCTGAGCCTTCACAACCACACATTTGCCGTCGGCCTTGAATACGATGATGTCGTCGATATCGGAGCAATCCATCACGTACTCATCCTTTTTTAAACCATAACCAACAAAACCTTCGGCACGGTTAACGTACAGTTTCTGGTTGTTGGCTGCTACGATATTTGCGGAAATCTGATTGAACGCCCGTATTTCGGTTCTGCGTTCTCTGCCTTTTCCGTATTTCTTTAAAAGGTCTTTAAAATAGTCAATGGCAAAGCGGGTAATGTGCGCAAGGTTGTCTTCCGTTTCTGCAAGTTCATCCTGCCATTTCCGCATGAGCTCATCTGCCTTATAACCATCATATTTAGAAATACGCTTGATGCGGATTTCAGTGAGCTCTACAATATCATCGTCAGTTATTTCTCTGTAAAACTGCGGTTTATAAGGATCAAGACCCTTGTCGATGGTTCTGATAACAGCCTCAAATGTTTCGCACTCCTCAATATCCCGGTAAATACGGTTTTCAATGAATATTTTTTCAAGAGATCCGTACAGGATTTTTTCCAGCAAGGCGAGCCTCTTTATTTCCAGCTCACGCTGAAGAAGATGAACCGTTTGCTGTGTATTGTATTTTAATATTTCTGTAACGCCAACAAAATGAGGTTTGTCGGCGATGATGATACAGGCATTGGGTGAAATGGAAACTTCACATTCGGTAAACGCGTAAAGTGCATCCATGGTAATGTCCGGAGAAACACCGGGCGCCAGATGCACCTGTATTTCCACATCAGCTGCGGTGTTATCCACTACCTTACGGATTTTTATCTTACCGCCGTCATTGGCTTTTACAATGGATTCGATCAGTGAAGTGGTGGTGGTTCCGAATGGGATATCCCGGATCACCAGCATTTTTTTATCTTCTTCTTCAATTTTAGCCCGCACGCGCACTTTGCCGCCGCGATGCCCGTCGCTGTAGTTGGAAACGTCTATTTGTCCACCTGTGAGAAAATCAGGAAAAATAACGACTTCTTTTCCCTGAAGAATGTTTACTGACGCTTCAATCAGCTCGCAAAAATTGTGCGGAAGTATTTTGGTAGATAACCCAACCGCAATACCTTCCACGCCGAGTGAAAGCAAAAGCGGGAATTTTACAGGTAGCGTTACCGGTTCTCTTTTACGTCCATCGTATGAAAGCTGCCATTCGGTGGTATTGTCGTTAAAAACAATTTCTCTGGAAAACTTGGAAAGCCTCACTTCAATGTAACGACCGGCCGCAGCACCGTCGCCTGTACGTATATCTCCCCAGTTTCCCTGCGTATCGAAAAGCAGTTCTTTCTGACCAATATTTACAATTGCGTCGTATATAGAAGCATCACCGTGCGGGTGATATTGCATGGATGATCCGACAACGTTGGCAACTTTGTTGAAACGTCCGTCGTCCATTTCATTTAAAGCATGCATGATCCGCCTTTGGACGGGTTTTAATCCGTCTTCAATGGCTGGAACAGCACGTTCCAGAATTACATAAGATGCATAATCGAGAAACCAACTTTCATATAAACCCGAAATGGGCAATTTTTCATGTAGTTCGCTATCTTCTGCTTCGGGTGCAGATCCGTTTTCGTCCATAAATGAAGGAAGAACCAGGGTTTAAATATTCTGTAAATTTTAATTAAATCAATTTCTTACCGGATTCGCTGGCGAATCAACAGATTTGGCAATCATGGAATCCGATGAACGATTTCCGGAAGATTATTTTTCAATATCGCTAATATAGCAATTTCAGCGCTCATTTTTCATTTTTAGAGCCTTCGTTGGTGGCATTAATGACGGTCAGCAGTTCACTGATCATCATGGCTGTGGCACCCCAGATTTTGTATCCGTGCACATCATAATGCGGTGCGTGAATCTGTTCTCCACGGATTTGAATATAACTTGCTCCAATAATGCCCGCGTCGGAAATTTCATTCAGTTTTATCTCGAAAATATCTTCCACTTCCCTTGGATCCGGATAAAAATCGGGGCGGTAGGGGATGGTCGCAATTACCGGCAATACGTAAAAGTTACTTGGTGGAATGAAGAGCTCCGTTAAAGTTCCTAAAATACGTACGTCGGTCAGCCTGAGACCTATTTCTTCCTGCGCTTCACGTAATGCGGTACGGATAAGACTTTCGTCTGTCAACTCGTATCTGCCTCCCGGAAAAGCCACCTGGCCGGAATGTACACCGTCGTAAGCCGGACGCAGAATCAGTGGGAAATATATCTCGCCCTGATGCGGATAAAACAAAATCAGAACAGCACTTTTTCGTGTTCTGTTATTCGGTTTGGCACTCAGTCTCAGTTTCGACGAAGCCTGCATAGCTACGTGAGCTGCTTCGCCGGGCAACGGATATTTCAGGTTATCAACCAGCTGATTGGTAAACAAAGAAAACGATCCTGCTGAGGCCATAGACTGTAATTTTTAAATAATTGGTATGATCTCTGGTCCCTGGAAATCCCTGTATTACAACCCGGTTTTAATAGTCCGATTGCAATCAAAGACTCTCTGCGCAAATATAATACAACTTTTATGATATTTAAAGTATCACAATTTAACAAATAAAATGATACTGAATGTGATGTTTCGCGCAGAGTGGGCTACCCGCAAATTACACAACTGCGTACAACTTAGCAAGCTGCTCCGCACAACGTTCGCCGTCCATGGCAGCCGACATGATACCTCCGGCGTAGCCTGCTCCTTCTCCGCATGGAAATAGACCTTTGACAACAGGATGTTCACAGGAATCACGGTCTCTTGGAATTCTGACTGGGGAAGACGTACGACTTTCTACACCAATCAGCTGTGCTTCGCCAGACAAATATCCTTTCATTTTTCTGCCAAAGTCTGATAAACCGTCCCGCAATGGGTGTGCTATGTTTGGCGGCAGCACCTCATACAGATCAACAGAATGTAATCCGGGCTGGTATGAGGTTTCTCTCAATTCACCGGAAGTTTTCATCCGCACAAAATCATTGGCCAGTTGAGCCGGGGCAGTTTGTGTAGCGCCTGCCAATTCGCACGCTTTCCGTTCTATTTCCTTTTGAAATTCGAGTCCGGCAAGTGCGCCAAAATCCTTGTAAGGTTCTATATCACTTTCTTCAACAGAAACGACAATTCCGGAATTGGCATATGGTGAATCCCGTCGGGACGGGGACATTCCGTTTACAACCAGCTCTCCGGGAGCGGTGGCTGCCGGAACAATAAAACCACCCGGACACATGCAGAATGAAAAAACACCCCTCTGTACCCCCTGATAGCGTGTTTGGGTTACGAGACTGTAAGAAGCCGCTGGTAAATAAGGTCCGCGGTCTGTTTCGCAGTGGTATTGAATTTTGTCAATAACCCTTTGCGGATGTTCGATGCGGACACCCATTGCAAACGATTTGTTTTCGATCAGAATCTTTTTGTCGTCCAACAACTCATAAATATCCCGGGCCGAATGACCAGTTGCCAAAATTACTCCCAGACCGAGGTGTTCTTTCGTGTCTTCTGTAACAACTCCTTTCAAAACATTTTGCTCAACAATAAAGTCAGTCACTTTGGTGTCAAAATGAATTTCCCCACCCGCTTTTAAAATACTTTCGCGCATGGCGGAAACTACAAGTGGTAGTTTGTTGGTGCCAATGTGCGGATGTGTATCAATCAGGATTTGTTCACTTGCACCATGCCCGACAAAGATTTCCAGTACGCGCCGTATATCACCGCGTTTATTGGAACGCGTGTACAATTTACCGTCGGAATAGGTCCCTGCGCCTCCTTCTCCAAAGCAATAGTTGGATTCCGGGTTCACAATATGTTCCTTGTTAATTGCCGCAAGGTCCCTTCGCCTCGTTCGCACATCTTTCCCGCGTTCAAAAAGGATTGGTTTAATTCCCAATTCGATGAGCCGGAGTGCAGCAAACATTCCTGCCGGCCCACAGCCAACAATAATTGCCTGGGGACGATTGCTTACGTCGGGATAAGTGGTGTTGAAACTGATTAGTGAAGGAGGTAATTCGTTTACGTAAACCTCGGCCTGCACGTTCACTTTTACCTGTCGGCTTCTCGCATCAATGGATTGCCGGGTCCTGCGAATAACAGGATTGTCGCCTTCACGCAGCTGTAATTTTTTGATAATAAACCGACGAAAATTTTCGTCATCCAACGCAATCTCGGGCGTCAGTGTCAATTGAAGAGTCTGTTGCATTTATTAGAAAGGGATTTATCCTTTAATGACTGCAAAGGTAAGCAATTTTGTGTTTTAGAGCAGGGCCTTGAATTGGTATCGTTTTGTATTTTCAAAATGTTTTATAGTATTTTGATGTTATTCAATTCATCTCTATTCAAAAACAAACGATTCGTGGAACGTCGCCATTTTATACAGTCACTTGCCGGAGCAGCAATTTTACCAGTCGTTTCATTTACCAACAAAGAGGAGTTTTTGCCGGTTTCGTGCAATCAGTATTCCTGGATTACTTTTTACAACAGGGAAGGGCGCGAATGGGCCGCGGATCCGGATATCAGTCTGAAAGAATTTGCTTCAACAGGGATCAAAGCTTACGAACCTGCCTTTAATCATGCAGGCGAAGTAGCTAAGCTTCTTCCGTTTTTGAAGAAATATCAGTTGGTGATGCCGTCTGTGTATGTCAATAGCGCATTGCATAAAAAAGACGATGCTCAAAAATCGATAGATTCCGTTCTGGGCATTGCAGATGCATTGAAGGCGGCGAATACCAAAATTATTGTGACCAATCCGAGCCCGCTTGCCTGGGGTAGTGCCGAAAATAAGTCGGATGAGGAATTGATAGAGCAGGCAAAAAACATGGACAAATTAGGAGCGGAGTTGAGAAAGCGCGGGATGAAACTGGCTTATCACACCCATGATGTTGAGCTAAGAGCTGCCGCCCGCGAATTTCACCATACGTTGCAGGCTTCGAATCCTGAAAATGTTTCACTTTGTCTGGACGTACATTGGGTGTACCGTGGCTCCGGTAATTCGCAGGTTGCCCTATTTGATATTGTAAAAATGTACGGAAAAAGAATTGCAGAGCTACACATCCGGCAATCTAAAAATGGGATTTGGCAGGAGAGCTTTGGAGAAGGCGATATTGATTATCCACGTTTGGTAACAACTTTAGATGCAATGAAAGTGAGGCCACATCTGGTTTTGGAACAATGCCTTGAAAAACAGTCGCCCAACACCATGACAAGTGTAGCAGCGCATAAGGCGGATCTTGCTGGCGTGCAGAAGGTGTTTGGGAAGTGGCTTAACAAGTAGAGTTGGGTCAGTCAATTATCTGAATATTCCGGACCATTTTGTTTGTGAATATCGGTCTGAGACCCCGTTCGGCGTATTCTGGAGACTACGCCGAACGGGGTGATCTTAAAAAATGAATGGGGCAATATTTCCATGTGACCCATTCATTCATCTAATATTCTATTACTTATTCTCAAACCAAATCACCATCTCATTTGCGCCACGGTTGGCCCAGGCGTAGTAGGGGATTAGCGTTACATTTCCTTTTGAGGATTTTAGGGTATTCACACCTTCCAACAGATCTTTATTATAAGAAGATTTAAAAACCTGATCGTCGGATAAAGCGATAGAAAGTGCTTTTCCTCCGTTATCATGTCCTTCAGCACAATACACGATTGGTCCTTTTTCTATGGCAATTTTGCCCTTGTTGGCTTGTACATTCTCGTTTGCCTTCACTTTTCTAACCGGCATGTCCAGAACCAGTTCTATCACATCTCCCTTTTTCCAATTCCGGTTTAGTTTTATAAAACCGTTTTCAATGTTCGTTGCGGTGGTTTTACCGTTGATCTTAAGAACTACCGGTTTCACATCCGCGTTTTTGTAAGTATATAAATCTCCAGGAATTGCCTTGCCGGTTGCCCAACCTGGAATGCGTATTGAAAGTGGGAAAGCAAGCTGTTTTTCAGGCGAAACCGTTATTTTGACATTACCTTCCCACGGATATTTGGTTTGCTGGTTCAGCTTTACAGAACTGTTTTTTACGGTTAGGTTGGCCTCATTGTCAGCAAATAGATTTACGACCACTTCATCTCCCTTTTTAGCATATATATAAGAAGGCATTGAAGGTAAAAACCTTGAAACGTTGGTTGGACAGCAAGCGGTGCCAAACCATTCGTGCCGCACAGCTCCGCTTCCTTTGCCGAAATCATTCTTGCCGTCAGAAGCCATGGGATTCACATAAAAAAACTTGTCGCCCTTTACCGACATTCCACCCAGAAAACCATTGTAAAGAACCCGTTCAAACACATCCATGTACTTCGCTTCACCGGTGTATAGATACATTTTGTGGTTCCAAAGCATATTTGCTACTGCTGCACACGTTTCCGCATAAGCATTATCGTTGGGTAATACGTAACCCTTGTCAAACGCTTCTCCGTCTTCACGTGCACCGACGCCACCCGTGATGTACTGCTTTTTTAGCGTGGCATCATCCCAAATCCTGTGAATGGCAGTATCATAACCTTCGTTTTTCTCAATGGAAAGCATGTCAGCAATCGCCGCATACAAATATTGCGCACGAACAGCGTGTCCAACAGCTTCTTTTTGGCGGATTACCGGTATGTGATCCTGAAAATAGGAGGGACCCAGTTTGTGTTCATCCAGGAAAAGTGGACGTTTGTCGGATCTGCCCCTCATGTCAATGAAGAAGCGTGCGAGGTCAAGATATTCTTTCTTGCCTGTTGTTCGGTAAAGACTTATCAGAGCTGTTTCTGTTTCTTCATGACCGGGAACGACGATAAGCTGTCCGGGGCCGGTTCCGAATGTTTTTACAAGATGGTCGGCGTTTTTAGTGGCTACATCTAACAATGTTTTTTTACCTGTTGCTTCGTAATGTGCAATTGCTGCTTCATAAAGATGCCCCACATTGTAGAGTTCATGGCTGCCGTTTTCAAACGAATAACGGGTCGGGCCCGCAATCCAGTCGTATGAGCCGGTAGTGTCCTTGTTGATAGTTCGGATTGTATACAGATACCCGTCAGGTTCCTGAGCGGCTGCGAAAAGCACTATGAGGCTGTCCAGGTATTTGTCGAGTTTCGGATCATATTGATTTTGAAGAACATAGGCAGCACCTTCAACAGTTTTAAATACATCCGAATCATCGAAACGTGTACCCTGGAATACGCCTTTTTTCAGTCCGCCTGCAACAGCGAAGTTGTCTATCCGTCCCGATTTTTCTATTTTGTTTAACACATGAGGTACTGTCGTCTGCCGGGCTGTCTGGATTCTGTCATGCCAAAAACCCTGGTGCGTTTTTACATTTTTAAGGGGGATCGGAGTTATTTTAAGGTCTTGACTAATAGAGGAATGAGATAATATAATTGCAAATACAAAAAGGCAATATTTATACATTTTATGAATATTTAGATTTCAAAACTGATTGGATTTATGATTATCAGGAAAAAATTATGCCGTTTGTTTCCAACCATTTATCGTTGAATATAATCCTGTAAATAAACTTTTAAACTATGCGAGGATTTATCTTATTAATCATGTTAGGGGTGTTTTTTACCAACTGCAAAAACAATAAAGATCCGGAACCGTTGCCGGAAATTGCAGATATAGCTGGTGGATGGAAATTGACAGAGCAGAAATATGTCTCTGGGGATTCCACTATTACAGTTGATATTAATAAGGCGGAGCAAAAAGATTTATTTATTCGCTACGATGGTGTAATGTTGTATGATGGCTCTGTTTCTTGCTGTGCGGTCAACAAATATGTGATAAATGGCATTTCGTTTAACGTGGTGCCAAAGGAAGACACACCACCAGCGAATTTCATTTGTGATTGTATGCCTTGCGATGAACTGGTAATTACACAAACAGGTGATACAATGACTGTGGTTTATTGTAATGCAGGAACGTCAACTTATACAAGAGTAAAGTGACAGTTTTTGAATCGATTCGAAACCAAAAATGGCTCCTGATTTGAGATCGGGAGCCATTCTTATTTTTATTAAAAAACTTTAAGAACGGTCACATTTTCTACAAACCGTATTTCTCCATTCTTCTATACAAGGCCGCTCTGCTCAAACCCAATTCTCGCGCGGCATCCGTAATATTACCGTTGAAGCGTTTCATGGCTTTCACGATCAGTGTTTTTTCCATGTCTTCCAAGTCAAATCCGGTTGCGGTGGAAGCTTGTCCGCCTGAGCTTTTCAGGAAGAGATCGTCGGGCTGTAAGGTTTTTTCCTGAGACAAAATCACGGCGCGTTCTATGGCATGCTGCAATTCACGAATATTTCCCGGCCAATTGTACTGCTGCATTTTTTTGATCAATGCACTACTGATGTCGTTAACCGGGCGGTTGTATTTCTTGCTGAATTGTTTTAGATAAAATTCCGCAAGTGTGGCAATGTCTTCTGGTCGCTCACGAAGTGGCGGCAGGTCCAGTTCAATGGTATTGATGCGGTACAGAAGATCCTGGCGAAAGGTTTTCTCTTCCACCATTTTTTCGATATTCATATTGGTGGCGCAAATCAGCCTTACGTCCAATGGAATAACCTTGTTGGATCCAACTCTGGTCACGCGTCTTTCCTGTATCACCGTCAGTAATTTTGCTTGTAGTGCCAGTGTAAGGTTGCCAATTTCATCAAGGAAAATAGTCCCGCCTTTGGCTTCTTCGAAACGTCCGGCCCGGTCTTCTTTCGCGTCAGTAAACGCTCCCTTCACATGCCCGAACAGTTCACTTTCAAAAAGACTTTCACTAAGCGCCCCCAAGTCCACTGTTACAAAAGGTTTGTCGGATCTCTTGGAATGCTGGTGCACATGTTTGGCCAGTTGCGTTTTTCCTGTTCCGTTCTCACCCAGTATTAATACGTTCGCATCCGTTGCAGCAACTCTTTCCGCCGTATGCAATACTTGTTTCATGGTGTCGCTGCTGGCAATAATCGTATCTGCACCCGCTTTTGCTTTTTTATTATCTTCCTTTTTATCTTCGTTCGTTATGGCAGCGGAACCAGGTGCATTGCTTTGTAAAGCGGCTGCAATTGTTTCGAGCAATTTATCATTTTCCCAAGGTTTTAAAACGAAATCCGTAGCTCCGGATTTTATCGCACGAATAGCCATTTCAATATCACCGTAAGCCGTAATCATGATGACCTTCGTTTTAGGATTGATGTCCAAAATCCTGTCGAGCCAGTGGAATCCTTCCCGTCCGCTGTTAACATCGCGGGTAAAGTTCATGTCAAGCAGAATCAGATTATAATCCCCGTTGGTTACCAGAAAGGGTAGTTTTTGCGGATTTTTTTCAATATCAACTGATTTTGCGTGGCGCTTCAATAATAATTTGGCCGCACTGAGTACATCAACGTCGTCGTCGATAATGAGGATTTTGGCTTCGGCTAATTGCATGGTCTTAATTTAGATATTTTTCGTCGAACCTGGTGTTGTGTTCGTGTAACGTGGCTATGAATTCTTCCTTAAAAGTAAGCTTTTTGTAGAGTTCTTCCTGATTTTTAATGCAACCAATTCTGGTGTTTCCATTATTGTTCATTTCAGGAATCAAACCATTGCAAATGAACACGCCACAGCTACAACTTTGCTCCCCTCAAAAAGTCTCCGATTTCCATCCGCTTTTTCCCTTCCAACTGTAGTATTTCAACAGAAAGCCACGCATCAGAGGTTTTGAAGCGCAGGAATGTTTTATTGTCTGTTTTATATTCTCCGGGTTGTCCGGTTTCCTCGTTGTTCACAACGCCCGTTTTGAATATTTTACAGGAAAGTCCGTTGAGGGTTGTCCAGGCGGCGGGATAGGGAGAAAGTCCTCTCACAAAATTGTGAATTTCCACAGCTGTTTTGTTCCAGTTAATTTCACAAGTTTCACGGAAAATTTTTGGTGCAGGTTTCAAAACAGCACTTTCGTCCTGGTCATCCTGAGGATAACTTCCGTTTTCAATCGCTTCAACCGTTTTTACTACCAATGCGGCACCTTTCAACATCAATCTTTCATATACACTTCCTGCATCATCATCGGGATGGATCGGCTCCTTTTCTTTGAAGATGATCTTGCCCGTGTCAATCTCCTTTTCTATAAAAAACGTGGTAACGCCGGTCTCTGTATCGCCGTTAATTACAGCCCAGTTAATAGGTGCCGCACCCCTGTACTGAGGCAAAAGAGAGCCGTGCAGGTTAAAGGTTCCATGCGTAGGCATTGCCCAAACCACCTCTGGTAACATGCGGAAAGCTACTACAACCTGTAAGTCGGCCCGATAGGATTTCAGCTCCTCCAAAAATACCGGATCTTTTAATTTTTCGGGTTGTAAAACAGGTATTCCCTGCTCTTGTGCATATATTTTTACGGGCGATGAAGTTTGCTTCTGACCTCTTCCGGCAGGCTTGTCGGGAACAGTTATTACCGCCACAACGTTAGATTTATTTTCTACCAGACTTCTTAAGCTTGGAACTGCAAAGTCGGGAGTTCCCATAAATATTATTCTCAGTCCTTTTGACATAGATTGTGGTCTCTTTTAATAAAAATGGTTGTTACCATTTACAAATATTGTTATTTTTGCCGTTCTTACAGAAAAATATGGTGAAGATTAAAAAACATATGAGCCGAAAAGATGAGGTTTTCTAGCCTTCTACTACGAGTTGCTGATACTCCTGTAGAGCGGTCTTAGAACCGTTCTTTTTTTTTACCCAAATTTTAAATTCTAAACAAGACTAATTAACTAATTCAAGGTCATGGCTAAGATTTCATACTATACCGAAGAAGGATTGAACAAGCTCAAAAATGAGCTGAATGATATGAAAACCAAAGGCCGCACTGCCATAGCTGCACAAATTGCAGAAGCTCGTGATAAAGGTGATTTGAGTGAAAATGCAGAATATGACGCGGCGAAAGATGCACAGGGAATGCATGAGATGAAGATTGCAAAATTGGAGGAAATTATGTCCAATGCGCGGGTAATTGACGAGTCGGCAATTGATACATCACTGGTTGCGATTTTGTCTGTTGTGAAGATCAAAAATCGTAAAACCGGCATGGAAGTATCATATACACTGGTTTCAGAAGAAGAAGCCGATTTGAAGACTGGTAAAATTTCAGTTGGTTCTCCGATAGGAAAAGGACTTTTGGGTAAAAAAGTAGGCGAAACTGCTGAAATTAAAGTACCTGCCGGATTGATGGAATTTGAAGTTTTGGAGATAGGTCGGTTCAGCTAGGTAAAATTGCTGACCACGTGAATGTTGGATTCTGGAATGAACTGTTCATTTCGCAATCCAACATTTTCTTTTAAAAGGCGAGGTGCCTCACAGATAACGGATTCATAGCCGATTGATAAAACCATTATGAAATTTAAAGGATTCCTGTTTCACGTATCTTTTCTCTGGGTAGATGGAATGGCGCTTTTTCCTTTTATTTTGGTCAAAAAAGAATCGCCTGGACGGGTGTTGATGAATCATGAATGTATTCATTTGCGTCAGCAGCTTGAAATGGGTCTGATATTTTTTTACGTTTGGTACTTTGCAGAATATCTCATCCGACTGATGCAATACCGGGTCCATTATCTGGCTTACATGCATATTTCTTTTGAGCAGGAAGCTTATCAGAACGAAGCCAATCACGATTATCTGAATAAAAGAAAATGGTGGGCATTTTTGAGGTATGTTTGAAAGGAGGAATGACAGGAAGTTAAGTAGTTAGAGGGAGTTAAGAAATCACTACTTGCACGCAGTTAAGAAGTTACCGAAGTCTGAAAAATCAAAGACAGCAATTTTAGTTTACAGCATTTCAATTTTCGATCAATTTATAGCACAATGGCAGATAAAAGCACTGAGTTTCTTTATAAATATTTGAACAATGCTTCCCCGACCGGCTTTGAGTCAACCGGGCAGCAAATCTGGCTGGATTACATCAAACCTTATATCGAGGATCAGATCATCGATGTATACGGAACGGCAGTGGGTGTAATTGGTCCTGGCCAGGATTACAAAGTGGTAATCGAAGCTCATTCTGATGAGATTTCCTGGTTTGTCAACTACATTTCTGATGATGGCTACATTCACGTACGTCGTAATGGAGGTTCCGATGCAGCAATTGCACCTTCCATGCGTGTGAATTTGCATACTTCGAAAGGTGTGGTGAAAGGTGTCTTTGGATGGCCGGCGATCCATGTGCGCGACACAGCGAAGGATCAGGTTCCGAAAGTACATGAATTGTTTATAGATGTAGGCGCTTCCAAAAGAGATGAAGTGTATGAAATGGGCATTCATGTTGGGACAGTTGCAACTTTTGCTGACGGGCTGGACGAGATGAATGACCGGTATTACGTTGGCCGCGCGCTTGACAACCGTATGGGTGGATTTATGATAGCAGAGGTTGCACGTATGCTACATGAAAATAATGTAACCTTGCCTTTTACATTGTATGTTGTAAATGCAGTGCAGGAAGAGATTGGTCTGCGTGGAGCAGAAATGATATCAAGACGTTTAAAGCCGGATCTGGCAATTGTAACAGACGTAACGCATGATACACAGTCGCCGATGTACAACAAAAAAGAGCAGGGCGATCTGAAAAGTGGAAACGGTCCGGTAATTTGTTACGGACCTGCCGTCCAGAATAACCTGCGCGACTTGCTGATCAAAGTTGCTGATGATAAAAAGATTCCGTTCCAGCGCCAGGCGGTGAGCCGTTCTACCGGTACCGATACAGATTCATTTGCTTATTCAACAGAAGGAGTTGCGTCTGCATTGATATCGCTTCCTTTAAAATACATGCACACCACAGTCGAAATGGTTCATAAGGAGGACGTGAAAAATGTGATTCAATTGATGTACGATGTTCTGTTGTCTTTAAAAGGCGACGAGGATTTTCGCTATATTAAATAGCTGATAAGCCGAAACACGAGTAGTGGGAATTTGAGAGGAAAGTAGTCGCTGAACACGATGCTTTCCTCTTTTTTATTTCTTTTGATTTATGTATAATTTAATTTTATATTGATTTGTGTCGATTTAAGTAGTTGTAGTGTATATTACTGTTTATCAGATATATGTGAATTTGTTAAAATTTAATGTTATTTTTAGTATCTGTTTAATTTTAAAATATGTTATTTTTGGTATCATTATCAATGATCGATTTAATAACAGTTTTACTTTTATCAGCACATGGAACGGCCACGGGGAAGAGGAGCGGGAATTAATTCCCATAACAAATTTCAGAAGCTCGAAACTGAATACATCCCCGAGGACTGGCAGCAATGGGAAGATCAGGAAGTGAATCCCAAAACGCAGTTTATCATGGAAGAATCCAAAACACTGCTAAGCGTTTCGGATAGTCCTGATTTGAGAAATTACAATTCCATAAATCCATATCGTGGTTGCGAACATGGCTGTATTTATTGTTACGCGCGTAATTCACATGAATATTGGGGTTTCTCGGCTGGACTGGATTTTGAAACCAAAATAGTAGTGAAGAAAAATGCACCTCAACTTCTCGAAAAGCTCTTTCATTCCAAAAAGTACGAGCCTGTCCCAATTATGTTTTCGGGCAATACGGATTGTTACCAGCCTGCGGAGAAGAAGTTTAAACTGACCAGACAACTACTCGAAATCTGCCTTAAATATCGTAATCCGGTAACGATCCTTACAAAGAATGCATTGATCCTGAGGGATGTTGATGTACTTGAAAAGATGGCAAAGCTGAATCTTGTTCATGCCGCGGTCTCGATTACTTCGTTGAACGAGGACCTCAGAGGCAAATTGGAACCACGGACCGTAACCGGCAAACGACGATTGCAGATCGTGAAAACGTTGCATGAGGCTGGAATACCGATGGGAATTATGAGTGCACCTATTATTCCGGGTCTCAATGATCAGGAAATTCCTGCCATCATTAAAGCTGCGGCCGAAAATGGAGCAGCTTGGGCGGGATATACTGTTGTTCGCCTGAATGGTGCCATTGCTACTTTGTTCAAGGAATGGATCCATCATCATTTCCCCGACCGGGCAGACAAAGTGTTGAACCAGATTGCGGAATGCCATGGCGGGAAACTAAATGATTCAAGGTTTGGATTAAGAATGAGCGGGGAGGGTAATTATGCCGAAAACATTCGTCAGCTTCACAATTTCGCATGCAGGAAATATTTCGAAGACAAAGAAATGCCAGATCTGGATACCTCTCTTTTTATCAAAAAGGGACAGATGAAGTTGTTTTGAAAAGGAGTTTTTTTACCACTGATGCATGAATTTGAGGGATTTAGGACTGCCTTTTTATATGATTTTACAGAAAGTGTGATGAAGTAATTTCTGTACGACCTGCAAGAATAAGTTTATATTAGTGTTTCATTCAGACCGTACGCACGTAATCTCTGACTTAAAAGATCATCATGAAACAATTCATTGCCTTAACCTTCACAGCCTTAATCAGTATTTTTACCAGCCATTGCGTAAGTTCTTCATCTCACAAAGGAGTTGGAACAGATTCCCTTTCTGATGCAAAAGAAACAGCTGTTCCTGTCAAAAATATAGTTATAGGAGCTGAGCGAACCTCGGAATATTTGGATTACCTGAAAGGTAAAAAAGTGGGTATTCTGGTAAATCAGACTTCGATCATTGGTAAAACGCCCATTGTTGACAGTTTGGTAGCGCTGGGAGTGAATATCGTTCTGATATTCGGACCAGAACATGGTTTCAGAGGCACAGCAAGTAATGGAGACAAGGTGAGCGATAGTGTGGATCCGAAAACAGGAATTCCTGCCATATCGCTTTACGG
This sequence comes from Dyadobacter sp. CY312, assembly GCF_021390535.1. Taxonomy (GTDB): domain Bacteria; phylum Bacteroidota; class Bacteroidia; order Cytophagales; family Spirosomataceae; genus Dyadobacter. The sequence goes on along the minus strand of NZ_JAJUXG010000003.1, from coordinate 479,309 downwards.
AAAACTGAAAAAACCAACCAAAGAGCAGCTGGCGAAGATTGATCTACTCATATTTGACATCCAGGATGTGGGAGCACGTTTCTATACCTACATCAATACCCTCGGGCACGTAATGGAAGCTTGTGCGGAGAACAATAAGGAAATGCTGATTCTGGATCGGCCAAATCCGAACGGTTTTTTGATTGATGGACCAATACTGGAAAAACATCTTTACTCAGGAATAGGCATGTATCGTATTCCGATCAGTCATGGACTCACGATGGCGGAATTTGCGCAGATGATCAATGGGGAAGGCTGGTTACCAAATAATATGAAATGTAAATTGAAGATTATTAAAATAGCCAATTATAATCACGATATGCCTTACACGCTGCCGGTGATGCCCTCTCCAAATCTGAATACGCAGCAGTCAGTAATGTTGTATCCACACATTTGTTTCTTTGAAGGCACGATCCTGAGTCAGGGAAGAGGTACTTACATGCCATTCACCGTTTTGGGAGCGCCATTGCTTAAAGGAAAATATGAATTTTCATTTAAACCTCAGAGCATCAAAGGAATGAGTGAAACGCCGTTGCATCAGAACGAGGACTGTTATGGACTGGACCTTAGAAAATTTGATACATCCGTTTTTGAGAAGAACAGAAAACTGAACCTGAAATGGATCATGGATCTGTACAAAGCTTATCCGGACAAAGACAAGTTTTTTGACAGAAGTCAGAGCAAACAAATGGGGGATTTCGACAAACTGGCTGGTACAGAGAATCTGAGAAAGCAAATTATTGCAGGTGCTTCGGAAGCTGAAATTCGTAAAAGCTGGGAACCAGGTCTATCTGAATTTAAAGAAATAAGAAAAAAATATCTGTTGTACCCCTGATAACAGGGGTATCGGCTAAGAAAATGTCTTTATCCTGCTCAGTAATTCGTTGCGGTTGTCGGTGGTAATCGGGATTTCAAGTTCGTTGATCATGACGTGTATGTAATTGATCGCCGTAATCGCGTTGAGGTTGATGATGAATGATTTATGAACCCTGAAAAACAAATTGGTTGGCAGTTGGCTGATCATGTTTTTCATCGTTTCCCGAATCGTATACTTCCTTTTCGTGGTATGTAGTTCAAGATAATTGTCATCGCTCCGGATATATAGCAAGTCGGCCAGCATGATTTTAGTGAACATGTGTTTCTCCTTAATAAAGAGTGCATCTTTAATCACGGTGCTGTCCTGATCGTCGGAGCCTTCGTCCGATCTTCGCTTGCGATAACCCTGCAACGCAAGATTGACTGCCGTATAAACCGAGATTTTCTGAAACGGTTTGTTCAGGAAAGCATGCGGTGAAGTTTGCAATGCTGCATTTACAATTGCTATGTCCTCGTGGCTTGTGAGATATAAAAAGGGAATGTCCAGATTGCCTTTTATATATTCGCCTATGTCAATTCCTGTTTGATAGCCGTTCAGATTGATGTCGAGAAGAACAAGGTGGTAAACCTTGGATTGCAGGAGATCTAATGCACTGTGATAATCCGTTGCGACATCATTGGCTTCGAAACCAAAACTCTTGAGTGTGTATTGTAAGTGTTTGGCAATAATGTCTTCGTCCTCAACTATTAATATGTTCATTGGAATTTTAGGTATCGATATCAGCCCATGAATTCGCAGACTAAAAAACTTTATTGAATTGTAAAACTATCTAGAAGGAATGTTGAGTAAGAATGTACGAAGAAAACACAATTTAAGATTTTTTAGTACCCAAAGTTTTACAAATTATCGCACTTTCCTATTATAATATTCTGAATTAAAGGAGTAATACCAATTAATATTCTAATTGTGATAAATAAGTGCAGTGGATGAGGATCATGGAGGTTTTAAAATAGTTGTAATTTAATTACAATTATTTCGAGAACAAGAAGTTAATACCGCAGCGTTGCTACCAGTGAAGAATGAAAGGGGTTAATTCCGCCCCGTCTCTTTGTGTTTTCCTGATATCACAAAGCCGACGGCCAGAATCGCCAGTCCGGCAAAGAACCACATGCTTAATGTGAAGTGGTAGTACACAATTGCGAACATACAAATTGCCGAAAGTAACAGCGCTGTAACGGGGAAAAACGGATAGAAAGGCACTGCAAAAGGGCGTTCGAGATCGGGTTCTTTTTTGCGGAGTACCAGCAATGCAACCATGCTGATCATGTACATGACCACTGCACCCAGCGCTGCAATAATGATAACCTGATTGGTATTTCCCAGTGTTAACGCAATGCATCCAATTACTCCGCCTGCAAGCAAAGCCCAGTGCGGCGTTTGAAATCGTGCATTCACATTTCCCAATACCGACGGGAGGTAGCCACTACGGGCCAGAGCAAAGATCTGTCTGGAATAACCAATGATGGTTCCGTGAAAAGAGGCGATGAGCCCGAATAAACCCAGGCTCGCAAACAGGTGCGTCAACCCTGAGTCACGCCCCAGAATGTGCCCTAAAACCGCTGGCAGTGGATAGTCAATATTACTTAAATTGCGCCAGTGAACTACTCCTCCGGTAAATATCATTACGGCAAGTGCCAGGATCACAAGCGTTAGGATGCCATAAATATACCCTCTTGAAATTGTTTTCTTAGGGTTTTCAACCTCTTCGGCCACCATGGCAACCCCCTCGATAGCCAGGTAAAACCAAATTGCAAAGGGTAACGCAGCAAAAACGCCCTGCCAGCCAAACGGCATGGGTTCCTTTACAAAAGTGGTATATGAAAAATGAGGTGCTACAATGCCTATATACACGAGGAGCTCAGCAACGGCCAGAATGGTGACTACCAGCGAGAACGTGGCAGACTCTTTTATCCCCAACAAATTAATGCCGATGAAAATGACGTAACAAGCAAACGCAACCTGCAGTACCGAAATGGAAGGATACAGAAAATTGGTGTAACTACCCAACGCAAATGCAATTGCAGGCGGGGTGATCAAAAACTCTACAAGCGTTGCGTAACCTGCTATAAGCCCTCCCCACCAACCAAATGCACGGTATGAATAAGCAAACGGACCTCCTGCCTGTGGAATAGATGTGGTGAGCTCCGTAAAACTAAAAATGAAGGTTACATAAAGCGTTGTGACAAGCAGGGTCGCGATGAGAAATCCTACTGTGCCGGATACACCCCAGCCGTAGTTCCAGCCAAAGTATTCTCCCGAAATTACCAACCCAACTGCAATGGCCCAGACGTGTATAGGCTTCAAAACTTTTTTAAGAGACGCGGAAGAGGTTGCAGACATCGGGACAGAGATAGGAGTGATTATTAAAACCAATACTTATAAACAACCCGAATGTCCTATCGGGGAGCTGTTCTTAAATAGTCACCCATTTGAATTACTTTATCTGTATTCAGAAAGTCAACTTGCAGGCTCATCATGGTTTTCCAGGTATGAATGTTGTCAGGAGTGGCCCAAAACCGTATTTTTTTATCCTGGCTGTGTGTCTGGGAAATCACTTTGTTCAGTGATTTTTTATCTTTTTCGGGTAAGTCTCCTTCGCCATTCCATCTGGAATATTTTTGAAATGCCTGGCTTATAAGCCCGATCCTCTTCAACTGATCGGCTGTGTATGTAACATCAGGACGACCATCAAAGAAGATAAAAGATGGATATTTGTCAAATGTTTCGGGTGAAGGAGTATTCCCGCTGATCACTATTTTGACAGTTCCTTTTGGTACAAAAATGTTTTCATAAGGTTGCAGCAATTTGACTAGCGCTGCAAGTGTTTCCTCTGCCGGGGTTTTGAAATCGATCAAAAGTTGAAGTTGCAGGTCTTTTTGAGGATAAATATTGCCGTCATTTTTTTTAACCTGCGCCAGTATTGGTTCAAGGTAAAGTTTCGAGAAAGTTCTGTCTGGTTTAATGTCAGACCGGTTATGAGCCGCATACAGCGAATCATTCACAAGAAAAAGATCGGCCTCAATTGATCCGAACTGCTGCATATAAGCTTCCACAAATGGGCGGTCCTGTTCGTAATCGTTGTGAGAATGTGCCTGTGCCGTAGTATACCTGGTTATGGTTTGTGCGGGCAGATTGATAATCAGAGTCGAAAATACCAGTATTGTTATAAGGATATTTTTCATGAACAGCAATATATGGTGGGATAAGGATTTTCGTAAATATATAATTTAATGAATGATTAAGAAAGGCAGAGTAGTATAAGAATTGCTGATGTTTGTATATTATGAAAAACTCAGAATAAAAGAGTAGTTATGTTATTTTATATAGAATTATATATTGAAAAATAATGCATATTCAGCCAATTTAAAGTCCGATGCCATGATGATTAAAGAATATTCTTATTTTCGCAGCCGCATTGGCAGACGATGCGAACCTAACTTTTATCCCTGAATGGAAAAAAACACTTCTCTATTTCGTAAAAAAACAGTTGACCAAATAATGAGGGATGCCCATGCCAATGAGAACGGCGGGCTGGCACGAATTCTTGGGGTGAGAGATCTGGTTTCATTGGGTATAGCTGCGATTGTTGGAGCCGGTATTTTCAGTACAATTGGACTGGCAAGTTATAATGGTGGTCCTGCGGTGTCTCTTTTATTCGTGTTCACAGCAATTGCCTGTATTTTTACAGCTTTGTCTTATGCTCAGTTTGCCAGCACGGTTCCCGTTTCCGGTAGCGCTTATACGTATGCATATGTGGCTTTTGGCGAACTGTTCGCATGGATCATCGGCTGGGCGCTCATTCTCGAATATGCGGTTTCAAATATGGTGGTGGCCATTTCTTGGTCGGAGTATTTTGTAAGTATGTTGAAAGGATTCGGTATCACATTGCCAGGCTGGCTTACCATCAATCCTGCTGCTGCGTCAGAGGCATTTCGCAAACTGCAGACAGAAGGAATTGGTTCACTATCAACTTATGAGAAGATGGCTGCCAGTGCTTTTGAAGCAGCGCCGAGGTTAGGGGATATTCCTTTTATCCTCAATCTGCCTGCTGGTCTGGTTACATTGTTCGTTACTGCACTGGTATACGTTGGTATCCGCGAGTCGCGCACAGCGAGCAATATCATGGTAATCCTTAAAATAGGTGTGGTGTTGCTGGTCATTTTCGCGGGCGCGTTTTATGTAAAACCTGAAAACTGGGATCCATTTGCACCCAATGGCATGAAAGGTGTATTAAGTGGCGTTGCCGCAGTTTTCTTTGCATTTATCGGTTTCGATTCCATATCAACTACGGCTGAGGAATGTAAAAATCCACAGCGTGATATGCCCAAAGCAATGATCTATTGCCTCATTATTTGTACAGTATTATATGTGTTGATCACCCTGGTTTTAACAGGAATGGTGAATTATAAAGAACTGAAAGTGAGCGATCCACTGGCTTTCGTTTTCCAGAAAAATGGTCTGGATTTTATGGCTGGTATCATTTCTGTTAGTTCTGTTATTGCCATTACAAGTGCTCTTTTGGTTTATCAATTGGGGCAGCCGCGTATCTGGATGACGATGAGCCGGGATGGTCTTCTGTGGAAAAAGTTTGCCAAAATTCACCCGAAGTATCAAACACCATCATTCGCAACCATCGTGACAGGCTTTGTGGTAGGTATTCCTGCATTGTTTTTCAAGATGGACTTCTTTGTGGATTTGACAAGTGTTGGGACATTTTTTGCCTTCATTCTTGTATGCGGAGGAGTGCTTTACCTGGATCATACCGGGATTTCTGAGCGATCCAAATTCAGGGTTCCATATGTTAACGGCAAGTTTATTGTCGGTTTTGGGTTTGTTGCGGCTGTTCTTGGCTTGGTATTTTACGGACAGGAAATCGTTGCAGAATGGCAGGCACTTACTACAATGGAAATTCTGGAACACAAGCTGTTGACTATCATTTTCTGGATTACCTGGCTCACACTGTCCATAATGAGTTTCAAATACAATTTTTCACTGTTGCCGGTGATGGGTATCCTGACGAACCTCTACCTGATGACCGAACTTGGCGCGTCCAACTGGTTTATTTTTGTGGTTTGGCTGGCGATCGGTTTGGTAATTTACTTTAGCTACGGATACAAAAAAAGTAAACTGGCGGGGAATTGAAAGTAGTAATAGAACTGGAAGAGGCTCCATCGGCGGAAGACGTATCTGAAATTGGCAAACGACTTGTTGCATTCAATGAAACTAAGGCAGGGCCAGAAAAATATGAACGAGTGTTTTTCGCGGCACGGGGTGTAGATGGGAAGCTTGTTGGGGCGCTACTTGGTGAGATTTTTTGGGACACACTTCATATTCATATAATTTGGACTGATGAGCAATTCAGAAGCAATGGTATTGCTTCTGAATTGCTGTTTAAATCCGAAAAACATGCGTTGAATAAAGGTTGTTATCTGGTATTGCTCGATACTTTTGATTTTCAAGCTCCTTCATTTTATGAAAAGAGAAATTACCAGTTAACCGGACAGGTTGATAACTACCCAAAAGGGCATACAAAATATTATTATAAGAAAACACTAACAACAGAATAGGGCTTGGGATGTTATTTGAAAGCGATCTTCATTTCTTCTCAATCCGTAACGAAATAGAATAATCGTTTTTGGTTTTTGCAGCTATTGGGTATGGATTTACACTTTCAAGAATAAATCTATACTTCTGTCCTGCAAAGTCCTGGTCCAGAGAATCAATTGTGTGAAAACCACGGGATGTGCTACATGCGCCCAGGCATAGGTTGATGTGTTTGGTTATCTTTCCTTCTGTACCAACACCTTCGAGAGCAAGATCCACCTTTGCGTTTCCAGCCCATACACATTTCACGTTTTCCGGACAACGGCTGTCGCTCACATCGAAAAATGTTAGTGTAGCTTTGGGAACATCATTAATCTGAACCGTTTCTTTGTACTTGATCTCATTTCCCTTTTTATCGACGGTTGAGCTTTGGCAAGCTACCAAGGCAACTAACAGAATAAATAGCAGCGCTTTCATATCCTTTTGGTTTTTTGACTTAAGACGCAGTATTGTTGAAAATGGTTGTAAGACAACTGCTATTATTTAGTTGCTGATTATAAGACAATTAAAAGAGTCAAATTGTTAACGTAAACACAGTTCCTTTCCCCACTTCGGAAATAACCGTAAGTTGTCCGTTGTGTTGCTGAAGAATTTGTCGTGAAAGGCTCAGACCAATGCCTGATCCGGTTTTTTTTGTGGTGTAAAAAGGAATGAATATGTTTTCAATTGCCTCAGGTTCAATGCCATCTCCGTTATCCTGTACTTCTATGATCGTCAGGTTGTCGGTCTGGTAGGCATTCAGAGTAATAAGTCGGTTGGTCTGAGAAGAGAATGATTCGGAAGCGTTTTTGACAAGGTTAATAAGTACCTGTTGTATCTGGCTCGTATCAACCTTAAAACTAAGATTTTCGGGTTTAATCGTCAGCTTCCATAAAACACCTGATGCGGTCAGGTCCGTTTGCAGAAGCTGAACAACTTCCTGTATCAGCTCGGCAACACTCACATTGGCAAACACCGGTTTGGGTAATGTTGTAAAATCCCGGTAAGCGTTCACAAACTGCATCATTCCTTTGCTCCTTTTTTCGAGGGTTTGCAAAGCTTCTTTCAGGTCATTTACCGCTTCCTGATCCGTAGTAGATTTTTCAATATCCTCGTTTACGATCAGTCGCATTGTTCCTACCAGCGAAACAATTGGCGTCATCGAATTCATAATTTCGTGCCTTAAAACACGCGTAAGGTTTTGCCAGGATTCTACTTCCTGTTGTTGTAATTCTGTCTGGATATTTTGCAAAACCACAATCCTGACCCACATTCCACGCATTTGTATGGCTGCTCCCTGCAACGCCAACGGCTGGTCGGATGGTGTACGATATAGTTCGCGAACACCGGAATCCAGATTAGAAAGCAGCTCAAAAAGTCTTGGATGTTTGTCTTTTAATTCGCTAAGCTGATGCAGACGATAAATTCCCAGCATTCTTAACGCGGCATTATTAATCAGATTTACCTGGCCGGTGCTGTCAAAAGTTATGAGGCCGGTTCCGATGTGCTGAACAATGGTATTAAGATATTGAAGATTTGCTTCCTTTTCGGCTCTGGCTTGTCGGAATGCATGGAGTACTTCATTAAACTGTTGATTCAGTTCCTGAAATGTCTTCCCCATTTTATTGTCGTGGCGGAAGTTGATGGTGAAATCCGAATAACGTACCGATTCCAGAAAGTACGTTAGTTTGCGGTTTACATTGGTAACATACTGGTAAAGCAACGACCCCTGAACAATAATAAAAATACCCCCGAGTACATAAATCAGCCCTACGTTGGTTTGCAGTGACGCGAGCCATATCACAACAAATACACTTATTATAATGAGAACGATACGAATCCCGATTACAAAACTAAAGTGACGCAGTCCGATCATTGGTTTGCCTGAAATTAATCGTTCATGATATGTTGTGGAATCTCACACATTTCTTCCAGCACAAACTGATCCAGGCAGCCAATCTTGTAATGTGCCAAATCAAACTTTGAGTTCTCAAACACCTCCGCAGTGGGTACACAAATCGTCAGCATACCTGCTGCGTGTGCAGAGCGCAAGCCAGTAAATGAATCTTCAAAAGCAATACATTCCTCTGGTTTCAGGCCAAGTTTTGCAGCCGTAGTGAGATAAACCGCCGGGTGTGGTTTGGTAAATTCTTCCAGCTCACCCGAGTGCCACAGTTCGAAATAATCGATGATTTCTAACCGCTTCAATACGCCCTCAATCAATTCCATATGGGATGCCGAAGCAACCGCCAGTCTGAGACCCTGTGATTTCAGCTTTTTAACAATATCGATTGCGCCAGGCATTGCCACTGCATTTTCGAGGATGTTTTTATGTGCAAGTACCAGAATTTCCCTTTCCAGTTCTTCAAAGCCCGGTGTATTCCAGGGCTGTATTTTATGACAAAATTCAAGAAAGAGTTTGATCGACAAACCGGTGGTCTGAAGTTTCAGCTCATGTGTCAGTTTGAAATTTACTTTTTGCATCACTTCACGGGCGGCATCAGCCCATATAGGCTCCGAGTCGATCAACAGACCGTCCATGTCAAATATTGCTGCTTTAATCTTATGCATTTGGTTTTAAAGTTTGTGTCGTCTGGTTATAGCACAGTTTTATTATGGCTCCACCTGACCTGCTTTTTTATTTCTATCCAAAACTACTACATTCGTAATTAAGAATGGCTTTAGGGGTGTCCAAAATACGGACTGAGATTTATACCCTTCGAACCTGACACAGTTGATGCTGTCGTAGGAAAAAGCGTTTAAGGGAGGGCTGAGCCTTCTTTCTTTTTTCTTGCCTTTATATTTTCTGTATCAATTTCGGACCGTCCATTCTTTTTTGTTTAACCAAAATTTAACAAAAATGGAATTTAACCCAGGACTACTATTGGCGGATTTGCGCGAACAATCGCCTTTGATTCATAACATTACAAATTTCGTAGTGATGAACTTCACAGCTAACGCACTGCTTGCATCGGGAGCATCACCCGTAATGGCGCATGCTGCCGAAGAAGTGGAAGACATGGTTTCTATTGCCGGAGCTTTGGTGGTTAACATTGGAACTTTGTCACCGCAATGGGTTTCGTCAATGAAACTCGCTATGAAAAAAGCTGCTGACCTGAACAAACCAATCATTCTTGATCCCGTAGGCGCGGGAGCAACACCGTACCGGAATACGGTCTTAACAGAACTTCTGGATATCGCGTCACCTGCCATTATCAGAGGTAATGCTTCGGAAATTCTTGCTTTGGCCGGAGCAGCAGTACAGACAAAAGGGGTGGACAGTACCACAAGTTCAATCGACAGCCTGGAAGCCGCGAAGGCATTGAGCGAAAGGTATGGATCTGTGGTGAGCGTAAGCGGAGCCACGGATGTGATTGTAAGCGGAGATAAAGTCGCTTATGTCGATAATGGTGTGCCGCTGATGACGCGCATTACGGGTATGGGTTGTTCAGCTTCTGCCATTGCCGGAGCTTTTGCTGCCAGCAATAACGATTACTTTCTTTCTGCAATTGCTGCCGCCGCAACCATGGGTGTAAGTGGCGAAATCGCATTTCAAAATGCACAATTACCCGGTTCATTTCAAATCGCTTTTCTGGATGCGCTCGCAGAGATAACGCCTGAAAAGTTAAATGACACTGCCAAAATCAGGTTATGACGGAAATTGAAAAACAGATTCAGCTTTATCTGGTTACGGACGAAGCAGCTTGCCTGGGAAGGGATTTCTTTTGGGTGGTGGAAGAGGCAGTCAAGGGTGGTGTGACCATGGTGCAGCTGCGAGAGAAAAACCTCGGAACCAGAGCATTTATAGAAAAAGGAAAACGCCTGAAAGCGTTGCTGGATCACTACCATGTGTCCTTAATTATCAATGATAGGGTGGATGTTGCCATGGCCATTAATGCTGCCGGTGTGCATGTGGGGCAAAGCGATATGCATTTCAAAATGTTGAAAGACATGCTGCCGACTGATAAGATCCTTGGTATTTCCGCAGAAAAACAGAGCGATGTGGTAGAAGCCGAAGACTGGAAAATATCCTACCTGGCTGCGAGTCCGTTGTTTGCTACACCCTCCAAAACGGATACTGAAAAACCTTGGGGAATGGAGGGATTGAAGTGGGTAAAAACAAATAGTCGCCATCCGATTGTGGTCATTGGCGGTTTGAATGCAGACAATACTGCGGAAGCGATCGCTTGTGGGGCAGGTGGCATAGCAGTTATCTCGGCAATTTGCAGCGTTCCGTCACCTTTTGATGCGGCACAAAACCTGAAAGCCATCATTACAGGGCAGGTTAATTCTCACATTTAAAAATACAGGATTTTGGAAGCAAAATTAAATAGATATCCGACAGTGCTGACCATTGCAGGATCTGACAGTGGCGGAGGAGCGGGCATTCAGGCAGACCTGAAAACCATTGCCGCCCTGGGTGCATACGGCGCATCGGCCATTACTGCACTTACGGCACAAAATACGCTCGGAGTAAGAGCAATACATCCCGTTCCTGCCGAATTTTTAAAGCAGCAACTGGAAGCCATTTTTGAAGATATAGAAGTAGACGCAGTAAAAATAGGGATGATTAATACCGTGGAAGTAGCATTGATCATCGCTGATATGATCGATAGGTTCAAGCCCGGGTTTGTCGTTTTCGATCCCGTGATGGTTTCAACGAGTGGTGCGAGGCTCATTCAGGAGGAAACAGTAGCAGTATTGTGGAAGGAATTATTTTCAAGAGCTGATCTGATTACGCCTAATCTGGATGAAGCAGAAATACTCATTGGCAGGAAGATCGGATCCGTATCTGAAATGCAGGAAGCTGCCATAGAAATGGTGGAAAAAGGATGTAAGGCGGTTCTATTGAAAGGCGGGCATTTGATTGGTCCCGTGTTGTACGACGTGCTGACCATGCAGGATGAGGAGCCGCTTCGTCTGGAAACGACTTTTATAGAAAGCAAAAATGTGCACGGTACCGGCTGCACTTTGTCGTCTGCTATTGCGACTTATATTGCCTTGGGGCACTCTCTTCCCGAAGCGGTTCTTTTTGCTAAAACCTATATTGCCGGCGCCATTGAAGCTGGCAAAAATGTAACCATCGGCAAAGGCTCCGGGCCGCTGAACCACTCTTATTTACCTACAAAAATGCAGATACGATCATGAAATTTACAGACGAATTATGGGAAGCAGCTTTGCCTGTTTATGAAAAAATAGAAAACCATCCTTTTAATCGGGAATTGAAAAAAGGAATCTTGCCTGTAGAAAAGTTTAAGTTTTACATTTTTCAGGATTCACTTTATCTGGCCGACTTTGCCAAAGCACTGGCAACTGCCGGAACAAAATCGGGAAACAGTCAGGAGCTGCTTGACTTCCTGGAATTTGCCCAAAATGCAATTCTGGTTGAGAGGGCATTACATATCAGTTATTTCAAAGAATATGATATCAACTTTAAAGGTGAAAAGGCACCGGGCTGTTTTGCTTACACCAATTACCTGTTGTCGGTAAGCGCATTTGAAAGTTACGAAGTAGCCGTTGCTGCCCTTCTTCCATGTTTCTGGATTTATAAAAAAGTAGGCGACTACATTTATGCACACCAGTCCAAACCAAATCCCTATCAAAACTGGATTGATGCTTATGCGGGAGAAGAGTTCGGAAAGTCTGTTGAAAAAGCACTGGGTATCTGTAACCAACTTGCAGAAAATGCTTCACCGGCTACACGCGCAAAGATGAAGGAAGCTTATTTAACAGCTTCAAAGCTAGAGTATGTGTTCTGGGACAGCGCATATCGTCTGGAAGAATGGCCGGTTTGATTCAGCTTTGTGAAAATGTTCTAAAATTTTAAATAAGGAGGATGCAGAATCGACCTTCTGTGGTCCTCCTTAATAATGCTTTCGTTTGTCAGGACCAGGAGCAGTGATGCAAGTCTTAAAAAAACTTCAGTAAAAAGTTAGGGTAAAGAATAACGAGGTTGTCGGTCATGAAAAACAACCAGCTATGAAAAGTTATTTTCTTACCATGATTGCCGCGTTTATATCTCTGATAACGCTTGCGCAACAACCCTTGCAGCGGGTAAAAGGTCAGGTGATTGATACCGAATCGCAACAGTCTGTGATTGGTGCCAATGTCATTATCACATCCGTTAATCCGATTATTGGTGCATCTACGGATGCAGATGGGAATTTTAGCATAGAGGATGTACCTGTTGGCAGACATGCATTTAAAATTTCAAGTATGGGCTACGACGATGCATTCATACAGGAAATTACTGTGGGATCGGGTAAGGAAGTGGAGCTACGGATCAAACTCACAGAATCATTTAAAAAACTGGATGAAGTGGTCATAAAAGCACAAAAAGAAAATGGTGCTCCGCTTAACGACATGGTGAGTGTAAGCGGAAGATCCTTCACGGTGGATCAGACCAAACGATATGCTGCTGCCGTCAATGACCCGGCGCGTATGGCTTTGTCCTTTGCGGGAGTCGCGACCAATGACGACGGAAGTAATCAGATTATTGTACGAGGTAACAGTCCGAAAGGAATGCTCTGGAGAATGGAGGGCGTGGAGATACCTAATCCGAATCATTTTGCTCAGGAAGGTTCAAGTGGCGGTGGAATAAGCGCTTTAAGTGCCAATGTTTTGGGTAATTCCGATTTTCTGACAGGTGCCTTTCCTGCTGAATATGGTAACGCAACCTCTGGGGTATTTGATCTTAAACTGAGAAAGGGCAACAGTGATAAGCGGGAATACGCCTTGCAAGCCGGTATTTTGGGGCTCGATTTTGCCGCAGAAGGTCCGCTGGGACCGAAAGGAGGTGCATCTTACCTTGCCAATTACAGGTATTCCACGCTTTCCATTATGAATAAAATAGGACTGAATGTAAGTGGAGATTATGTGAACGATTTCCAGGATGGTGCTTTTAAGATTTACATTCCATATGGAGAAAAGGCCGTTGTGACGGTTTGGGGAATGGGAGGGTTGAGTAAGTCTACGGTTGACAACGAGGATTTTAAAGAAAGATTTAAGTCAGACAGGGGAGTGGCGGGAGTTAATTTAATTCGTTACGTTAACAGTAAATCATATTTTGAAAACATTCTTTCCTATTCAGCCACCAGAGAGCAGAATGACCTTTTTGACAAGGAGAGGAGCGATACATTTCAGCATAAGTTCATCAATCAGGCATTTCGCTTTTCTTCACTTTATAATTACAAACTCAATGCGAGGAATACATTTCGCTTAGGAATTGTCGTGAATTACTTGGATTTCAATTTGTTTGAAAAAAATGATGAAGACGGTCCTTCTCTGGTTCATTTAAATCAAAAAGGAAACACACAACTCTTTCAGGCATACGCGCAATGGAAATATAGGATATCTCCAACGGTTACAGCCAATCTGGGTATGCATGCAATGTTGCTGGCTCTCAATGATCAGCACTCTGTGGAGCCAAGAATGGGGCTGAAATGGGCTGTTGCTCCACGTCATACCGTGAGTTTCGGGGCAGGGGTACACAGCAAAACAGAGGCCATCTCCACCTATTTTGCACAGATTAATGCGGGGCAGGACAAAACAGAATTATTTAACAAAAATTTAAAACTGATGAAGTCCGCACATTTTGTTGCCGGGCATGAATACCGACCTTCGGCTGGCTGGCGTATTGCTACGGAGGCTTATTATCAGCATCATTATAACGTTCCTATAGGACCTGCGAATACTACCACGCCATTTTTACGTTATGGTTCGTTACTTAACGAAATTAGTGGATTTGTGAGTGACTCGTTGGTGAGTTCAGGAAAAGGACGAAGTTACGGAGTAGAGCTCACCTTGGAAAAATCATTGACGAATGGTATTTATTTCATGAGCACCACTTCGTTATACCAATCGAAATATACAGGTCGCGATGGGGTAGAGCGGGATAGCAGGTTTAACGGGAAATTTGTACAAAACGTTTTAGCTGGAAAAGAATGGAAAGTTGGCAAAAGAAAAACCAACATTTTTGCAGCCAATGTAAAAATGCTTGCTGCGGGTGGAAACCGCGCCACACCGGTAGACCTGAACATGTCCAGGATAGAGAACAAAACCGTCTATGACTGGTCGAAAAGCTATTCGGAGCAACTACCGGTTTATTTCAGAACGGATGTTCGTGTGAGTTATACCAAGAATAACAGAAAGACCACCTCCACATTATCACTCGATTTACAAAATATTACCAACAGACTCAATGCTTTTGATCGCTATTATGATTCCAAAGAGGATAAGGTAACCCTGATAAAACAAACAGGACTACTGCCAATTCTGAATTACCGTCTCGAATTTTAGATCTATAAAAGCGGAAAGGTCGTCTTAGACTCATCTTTCTATTTCGGGGTTTCATCTTGAATATCCTATGGTTCATCCATTTTGATTAGTCAGGTTATTACACGGTTAATATCTTTAAATCAAATAAAACCATAAATTACTTATCAAGAGTTGAATTCATCACCACATAGCAACATAGCAATGGAAACGCCCCGGAACGAACAGCTTTGGAAAAAAGCCCAAAAAAGAGCCTCATTCAAGATTCATTTGCGCAGCTATTTTATCGTAAATGGAGGTTTATGGATTATCTATTTTCTTTCAACGGGTATGAATTGGGGAAACCACGGATTCCCATGGCCGGTTTGGCCAATGCTGGGTTGGGGAATTGGGTTGGCTTCGCATTATTTTTCTGCTTATGGGAACAATGACGAGATGAATTTGGCACAGAAAGAATACGAAAAACTGCTTAGGGAACAGCGTTAGTTACATATACCATCTGAGTGCATTTGAGCCTGTCCGGTTACGGACGGGCTTTTGCGTTTTCAATACTGCAGGGAGTAATTCCAACGAAGAAGTTAATGGAACGGTTATTTTAAGGACTGCGATCAGAAACAAATTGTAACCGTAAATATAGAAGTTATGGAAAAGGACTTGCAGGATATTGAAGCAATAAAAAAACTGAAATCATTGGCAGAGGATATCCGTTTTTGCATGTATACCACATATGCAAACAGCAGAATAGAATCGCGGCCAATGACAACGTTGGATATAGATGACAGCGGTAATGCGTGGTTTTTTACCAGCCGAAATACCGAAATTGGTCAGGAAACGAATTGGGGCGAAAGTGTAACGTTGATTTATGCAGATCCGAAAAACAATACGTATTTGAGCGTATCTGGCACCGCATCGATCGTTCATGATGAACAAAAGAAAGAAGAACTCTGGAACCCGATGTCGAAGGCCTGGTTTCCTGGCGGGAAAGACGATCCGAATCTGGTGTTGCTCAAAGTAACAACTGACGAAGCAGCGTACTGGGATAGCAATTCTTCCCAAATGGTGGTCTTCTTTTCAATGCTAAAAGCGGCGGTGACAGGGACTACGCCAGATGGCGGGGATCATGGGAAATTGGATTTGGCGTGAGATTCTCTCAGTTAACAGTCTTTAGTTTAGAGTAAACAGCTTCTGATACAATTAATTGGCTTGTGAAGCCATTGATAGATTAAGACGTTAAGGAAAATTACAAACCACCTGAGTCAGACCGGCTCAGGTGGTTTTGTTTGTGAATGATAATGTCAAAGATTTTATTCCGACTTCAAACTTTTCACTGGGTTAGCCAATGCGGCTTTTACACTCTGATACCCAATGGTAGACAATGCTGTGAAAATGGCGAGCATTGCAGCCAGAACGAAAACCCACCATTGTATGGCAACTTTAATCGCGAATCCCTGAAGCCAGTGATCCATGATGAACCAGGCCACAGGTGATGCAATGAGAATGGAAATGACAACCAGCTTCATGAAATCCTTTGACAACAGTGTTGTAATATTCAAAACGGTTGCGCCAAGCACTTTTCTGATACCAATCTCTTTGGTTCGTTGCTCGGCAGTGAAAGAAACCAATCCTAGCAATCCAAGGCAGGAAATGAGAATGGCAACTCCGGCAAAAAAGTTGAACAACTTCCCTGTCTGTTGTTCGGCAGTGTACAACTGGTTGTAATCTGCATCCAGAAAGGTGTATTCGAATGGGAAATCGGGAGAATATTTCTTCCACAAGTTTTCCGAGGTTGCAAGAGCTGCGGAAGCCAGTCCACCCGTTGTATGCACATGCACCATGTGATTGACCTCAGGTTCACTGTACATGATCAAAGGCCAAACGGGCTCACGTACAGAGGTAATACTGAAATCTTTTACCACACCGATAATCGTTCCTTCCGTGCCTTCGTGTTTAAATCGCTTGCCAATAGGATTCTTTATCCCGGTTTGTTGTACAGCAGTTTCATTTAAAATGAAATGCGTAGAGTCTGCCCGGGAACCATTAAAATTTTGACCTGCGGCAAGTTTGATATTGAAATTTGGGATAAAATCCTTGTCTACATTCATCTGCGCCATAATCAGTGTACGCGACTTTTCTTTGCCATCCCAATCGTTGGAAGCAGTTCCGCTCATTACGTTCACCGGCGTGTCCGAAGATGTACTAATTCCCAGAATACTCGATTCACCCAACAGCGCCTGTTTGAGCTGAGGTGTAAAAGTGCGTCCGTTGAAGCTGAAAACATGTTTTTTATTGAAACCGGGATCCCGCTCGCGAATAAAACGAAGCTGGCTGCCGATTACCAGTGTACCTACAATCAGAATGGTGGCGAGCGTAAACTGTGTCACCACCAATGTCTTGCGCAGGCCAGCTCCGCCGGCCTGACTCGCGCGTCCACGTAATGCAAGAATCGGGTTAAATTTCGCAACCAGAAACGCCGGATAAATTCCAGCCAAAACAAAACAGAACAGAAGCGCTCCAAGTAGAACCTGCCATGCCTGAGGATCCGTTAAAGAAAAATGCCCCGACTTGCCGGTAATACCTGAATAAAATGGCAATAGGCCTTGTATTAATATAATAGAGAGTATTAATGAGAGGCTTAACATCAGCAGCGATTCTATGAGCAGCTGCATGGCAAGTTGCCGGGATGCCGCTCCAACCACTTTTCTGATACCAACTTCCTTGCTTCTCCTGGTAGCGCGGGCGGTGGTGAGGTTCACGTAATTGATACAACCAATGCTGAGCAAAAGTACAGCTACAATTGCCAGTATACTTATTTGCTGCGTTACACCCTCGTTACCTTCTACCGGATGCAAATGAATATCAGTCAGGGATTGGAGCTGGAAATCGGGCAGGCTATTGGTTTTGATTATTGATGACTGTATAGCAGTAAGCCTTGCTGCCACCTTTGCCGGATCCGCATTTGGAATCAGTTTTACATAGGTTCCAAATCCGTAATCGTCCCAGTTTTCGTCTATTGATTTACCTGTTTCTTTTGAGCTATTGGTATTTTTTCGAATCTCCATGTTGACATACATGTTGTTCTTTATGGAAGAGTTATCCGGTGCATTGGCCAATACCGCACTCACTGTATACACTTCTTTGTTTTCAATATTGGAAATTACTTTTCCGACAGCATCATCAGTTCCAAAGAACTTCTTCGCCAGTTTTTCAGTAATTACTACTGAATTAGGATCCGAAAACGGCTTTTCAGCATTGCCGTGAAGCACCTGAAATCCGCTGAATATTTTCAGGAAATTCCCATCCGCATAAACCAGATTATCCTTTTCTGTAAAAGTTTTTCCATTTGCGCGAAACGTGCCGGAAAAATAATCGCCAAAGCGCACAACACTTTCCACCCCAGGTATTTGCTTTTGAGTCACCACAGCAACGGGACCAGGTGTTGAAGTGAACGTGTGCTCATCTTCACCTTTCCCAAAATGTGCATTAATCAGATAAATCCGCTCCGCGTCTGCATGAAAGCGATCAAAGGTCAGTTCATCCTTTACCCACCAAAACAAAAGAAGACTTACAGCAAGCACAACTGCCAGACCACCGATATTGAGTACGGAATACCATCCATCGGATCGTATGTTACGAAATGCGATTTTGAAATAATTACGAATCATTCTGGTTCAGGATTAAGAGGTTATACAATCCCTTACGAAATTTGGATACAAACCGTTGCGTTTTGTGTTGTTCTAATATTCGCATGTGGATGAAGGAATTTAAGTTTGATAATTTAGCAAAGATTGATATGACTACAAAAGTGAATGGAATTTTAGAATCTGCTCTCTATTTTGAAGACCTTGAAAAAGCAGTGACATTCTACACAGATCTTTTCGGGTTCGAAATTCTTGTAAATACAGAAAGGCTTGTTGCCCTCAATGTGGCAGGGAAACAAGTGTTGTTACTTTTTAAAAAGGACAGTTCATTAAGCGACATTACATTACCGGGCGGGGGAATTATTCCGCCACACAATGGAAGCGGCCCGGTTCACCTTGCGTTCTCCATTGATGCTGATTCACAGGATGACTGGAAAAACAGGCTCACTGAAAGGAATATTACTATTGAGAGCCTGGTACAATTCAATGATGGTAATAGCATCTATTTCAGGGATACCGACAACCACCTGATCGAATTGGCTACACCAGGTATTTGGAAGGGAATTTAAAAAAAGAGCCGGCTGGATTATCGTCTGATATTCCAGTCGGCTCTTTACTATTTATGCATCGGTTAGTTACTCCGCGCTCGCTTCCTCATTCACGTACGTTTCCGCAAGTTCGGTCAACAAATGATCCGTTGTTCCTTCTTCGTCGAGCGTAATTTGGAGCAAGTCTGCCGCATCAGCATGGCCAAGCGTTCTTGCGATGTTTCTCAGTGTGCCGTAAGAAGCGATTTCATAATGCTCCACTTTTTGAGCGGCCATAATGAGCCCACAATCGCGAACCATTGTACCCTTTTCCGTACTATCAATGACTTCGTTTCCTTCTTCCAGCAGGCCTTCCATTGCAGCGCATTTTTTTGCCTGAGCTTTTTTGCCAATAAGGCCAAAGATTTCTTCCAAGCGGGTAACATGCGTTTCGGTTTCAGTAGTGTGTGTCTCAAATGCCGACTTTAATTCATCCGATGTAGCAGCTTTTGCCATTTTAGGCAATGCTTTTGCAAGATGTTTCTCAGCCCAGTAAATATCTTTAAGTCCGTCAACAAACAGTTCAGTTAATTTTTCGCTGTCTGTACTTGTAATCAGCTTTGTGGCTTTACTTTTCGCTTTCATAACATAAATAATTTTTAGTTGTCGTAGTCGAACGACGTAACATTACGCCGCTACCAGTCTGTATATAAAATATATTCCATTGTAGGATTTGGGTGAATGAGATTAAATAGTGCTGGATATGAATACTTTACTCTACATATACGTTGAGCTGTATACTATAAACGGAGGTACAGGTTGAGAATAGGGACGCTGGGTAAAAACATGAGGAATGATTTTTGAGATATGGTAGCAAAACTCAAAAGCATTCTGCCGTTATGAAAAAAAACCGTCCTGTTAAAATTACGTTAATCATTATTTTACTGGCTGCGGTAGGAGCAGCTGGATGGTATTTTTTCAAAAAGTACAAAGGCGATAATGAAAATCCTGTTTCCGGCTTAAAGCCTAAGGTTGAAATGGGTATCGGGCAGATCAGTAATATCACAGACAGCACGGTTGATCTTTCGCTGAACCTATTGGTTCACAACCCGCTTCCAATCGGTTTTGATGTAAACGAATTCGATTATTTCGTGACGATGAATGGTAAGAAAATCGTAGAAAATAATTATGATAAACCGTTGGCTCTGAAAGCCAACGATAGCAGTATGGTTACCCTGCCCGTTCAGCTCAAAATCAAAAACATATCCAGTGTAGGGGACAGCGTTACCGCAGCAGGAGAAGACAGCGCCAATTACCATTTTGAAACTGTGTTTCACTTAAAAAAGCCTTTACTTGGGAAAGATAGTATTACCCTGGAAATGGACAAAAAGCTTCCCCTGTGGCAATTGCCAAAGGTTGAGGTGGCTGGATATGATGTGGAAAAATTCCGCCTGAGTAAATCCGAATTAGTTCTTCAGTTGAAATTTACCAATAAAAACAGTTTTCCAATTCAGTTTAAAAATCCCTCTTATGTGGTGGATATGGGAAAGCAAAAGAGGCTGGCCGAAGGAAGTGTAAAGGGAACAACAAAGGTGAAAGCACAAAGCAGCGAGATATATGAAATCCCACTGTCAATTGATATGGGTAAAATTTTGAGGGCAGCGGGGCAAATCCTGGTAAATGGTAAAGATCTTCCGTTTACACTCTATTTTAAAAGTAAGCTTGCTTCTGAAAACGAAATCTTCAAGGACAGCGACGTCAATGTGATTGTAAATGGAGAATTGAAAGATCTAGAAACTGTCAAGAAAAATTTGGGAAATTGAGTAGTGCCAGTTGACAGTTGCATATTGAATGCATTTGCTTTCAAGCTGGGATTGCCCAAGGTTCGTCGTGATGTCGAAAAAGGGCAACTCGCCTTTTCTTGTTACCATACCGGAGCGCTTTATCTTCATTCCGATCAGGGATAGGCAAATTCAAAAGATCTTAATTTCTTATAGTAAACATACAAAAGTATCTTTCCTGTAATAAAAATGTAACCGTTACAATACCAACTGACAGTTTGCTACATAGGCCTTTGAAACACCGTTGATTTTAAATAACTTCGTTAAAACTCAGATAGAAGACATGAGCTCAAACATTCAGGTTTTAAGGGAGGAAGTTAAAAAGCAAATTGATGTTGCGGATGAACGTATGTTATCAATGGTTCATGCCCTATTGGAGGACAATACGAGCTCTGATTGGTGGGATACGCTGCCTGATGATGTGAAAAATGATTTGGAGGAGTCGATTAGTCAGGCAAATAATGGACAAACGTTAACCGAAGAGGAGGTCAATAAACGATTTCCACAATGGCATTTGAAATAGTATGGACCATCAAGGCCGTTGATACTTATGCTGCAAACATCGAATATCTCAAGGAAGAATGGTCCGATAAGGAAGTTAGGAAATTTGCTTTTCTCACGAAGCGAAAGTTGGAGGTTTTAAAGAGGTTTCCATTCTCTGGTATTTCGCAAAGTTCAGCCAATGAAAATATACGTTGTACAGTATTACACAAGAGGGTGAACCTGATATATCGTGTAAATTCAGTAAAAGGAAAAATAGAATTGCTACTATTCTGGAACACCTGGCAAAACCCTTCCAAATTTAAAGTCTAGATATTCCTATGACCACCGACTTTCTAAACATCTCCGATCTCCTTACTCCTGAGCAGCGGCTCATCACTCAAACCGTCAGGGATTTTACTGACAAGGAAATAAAACCAATCATTGACGACTATGCGCAACGAGCCGAGTTTCCTATACATCTGGTCAGAAAGTTTGGCGAACTGGGTGTATTCGGGCCGACCATTCCTGAGGACTATGGTGGCGGCGGGCTCGATTACATCAGCTATGGACTAATGTGTCAGGAAATTGAAAGGGGCGATTCCGGAATGCGGTCGACAGTTTCGGTACAGGGTTCGTTGGTGATGTGGCCTATCTATGCATTTGGATCGGAAGAACAGAAACGGAAATATTTGCCCGGACTTGCGAAAGGTGAACTTCTGGGTTGCTTCGGACTTACCGAGCCTGACTTTGGTTCCAATCCTGCTGGCATGAAAACGACGCTGGTCAAATCATCCGGAGGATATCTGCTCAATGGTTCCAAGATCTGGATTTCTAATGCACCCTTTGCCGACATTACCGTGGTCTGGGCCAGGAATGAGGAGGGGAGGGTGCAGGGTATTATCGTGGAACGGGGAATGGAAGGTTTTTCAACGCCTGAGATCCATAAAAAGTGGTCTCTTCGGGCGAGTACTACCGGTGAGCTTGTTTTTGATAACGTGTTTGTAAAAGAAGAAAATATTTTGCCTGAGGCTGCTGGCCTGAAAGCCCCGCTGCAATGTCTTGATAAAGCACGCTATGGCATAACGTGGGGTGCCCTTGGCGCGGCAATGGATTGTTATGAAACGGCTGTGAAATATGCCGGTGAGCGTATTCAGTTTGATAAACCGATCGGTGGATTTCAATTAACTCAGAAGAAATTGGCCGAAATGCTTACAGAAATTACGAAAGGTCAGTTGCTGGCATGGCGACTTGGGACGTTGATGAATGAAGGTAAAGCGACAACAAGCCAAATATCCATGGGCAAACGAAATAATGTTGCGATGGCTTTAAACGTTGCAAGGGAAGCGAGGCAAATTCTTGGAGCCATGGGAATCTCAGGCGATTATCCTGTGATGCGGCACATGATGAACCTCGAATCGGTGATTACTTACGAAGGAACACACGATATACATTTGCTGATTTTGGGAGCAGAAATTACGGGCATTCCGGCGTTTAAGTAGCTATTGGCTATCAGCTGATAGCATTTACCATTGTTGACGCTGGAAGCGGCGTTGACTATACAGTTTCCCTTTCAACGACCGACGGCTGGGTGCTGACCACCGACAGCTCCTTTTGCAATTGTTTGCTGGTTTGTCTTGATCCGTTATGCGACCAACCTGGTGCTTTAAATAGGTATTTGAGCTTGGTTTTGAACGTAACAGGCTGATTAAAATCCTTGCCTATTTCTTCCCATTCATGAAAGATGGTTTTCTTCAAACCTTCTTTACCAACATTTTTTGTCAATCCGTACTGCGTTTTCACCTGAGGCAGCTCTTCCTGAAATGTGCCAAAAATACGGTCCCAGATAATGAGACACATACCCATATTTTTATCAAGATATTCGACATTGCTGGCATGGTGAACCCGGTGGTGCGATGGCGTTACGAAAATATATTCGAGCCAACCCAGTTTGTTTACGTACTCAGTATGGACAATAATGCCGTATATCTGTGTGATGGAATACATTACCACAATATCAGCAGGATTGAAGCCAATCAATACCAATGGAATAAAATAAACGAATCGGTATAAAGGCTGGAAAACCGAAGAACGGAAACCAGTTGTGAGGTTGAAATGTTCCGAAGAATGATGGGTAACATGCACAGCCCAGAAGAGCCTGCTGTGATGATCTACATAATGTAACGTGTAAAATGCAAGGTCTTCGAGCAGGAAAAGTGCCGTCCAGTATAAATATGGATTCGGGATGGGTTCAATAAAGCTGAAATTATAAAGCCATATCAAAAGTCCGATGTAAGCAGCTCTGAAAAGAAGATCAATTCCTCCGTTAAGGAGCATCAAAATGGCGTTGGTGGCGGTGTCTTTAAATGAATAGCTTTTTTTGTCCGAACGATTAGTCAGGAAAATTTCCAGTGCGATGAGCACGATGTAAAATGGCGTAGAAATCTTAAGAATAAAATCCTCAAATTCATAGGTGCCGGACATAGCATTATTTAAAGTTTAGGCAAAGATAGAACGGAAGGTAAATTTATTATTTGTGGCAACAACTTTTAACTAATTTCTAATACTGCTGCTTTATAATCTGGCAGGCAAATCCTCTATGAGTTTAAGACAATTGAAAATGAATCTACCCCTATTTTGAATAACATTTAACAAATTCAGTTCTATTTGATCATCTTTTTCAATGCCTTTCTGAGTGCTTCGTTTTTGTGCCTTTTTTGCAAAATAATAGGCGCCGCTATCCGTTCACGGCAATCGAACAGTGCACATCTTTCACAAGTCTGGTTCACAATGCGTGCAGGAATTGTCGGATCCGGAAGGAAACGAAGTTTTTCTCTTGTTGCCTCGTCAAGGTAAATGCCCATGGACACGCTCACATTGAGATTGTGTGTGGTAGCCGCTGGTTGTGCGAAGCTGATCACCAGATACTCGTCATTGGAATCCAGGTAGGTCGATTTTTGTGCTTTACAAAGAACTGTTGATTCATTTTCTTCCTGTTCCGCCAGGTCATTCAGGATTGTGAGTGCCACCCAGCGCCTGCAATAATGCTCGTCCCGGACCGTATGCGGATAGTGTTTGCGGGATATGTGCAACTCCTTGGTCATGTCGAACCGGTTTTGCCCTGCAAAATTGTTGAAGCGGGAGAAAAAGATCTGGTTGATCCCAAAATATCGCGGCAGCACATTGCTCACACGATAGAAAAAGGATTCAGGCGTGGTGTTAAATTCGCTGATCAGCCCGGTAAGTGTTTCCGGCTGCCAGGTTGGTGATTCGAAGAAAGCGGCAAGCTTTGGTACCAACAAGCTCCGTTTAATAATGATCGCACTGGCAAAATAGGAAGCCTTAAAATTGTTCAGGAGTTGTTCAAATGTCTCCGCCTCCACCAGAGCGGTTGTGTGCAGCCGGTTTTTCAGGTTCAGATAATGATAGCCAATTTCCCTTCCGTAAATAAAAAGCCGTTGAACCGATGATAAATGCGCATTGAGCAACAGGCGGTTGCCGGCTGAACCTGGAATCGTGAGTGACCGTATGCTGGCAAATTCCGGGTTGGCTTTATCATTAATGTATTCAATCTTATATCCATACTGACCCGTCAGAATGCTTTCGAGAAAAAACTCATCCACCATTCTGGTATCCTGTATTTCATGAAGTGCAAGAAATTGCTCGGCTTCAATTTCAAGATCTTCAAAATAATTGTCATGCATTTCCTGATACGTACGCAATGCCGAAAAGTAAAACTTCTCAATGGACATATTGTAATTCCGGGCTATTTCAATCAGCGTGCCTACAAATGCACTGATCTTGGCAGGAGCGTCAGAGAGTATTTCCAGGAGATTGGCCGGATCTATTCCGAAAAGTTCGAGGGGCAGTTCTGTAAGTATATTCGAACTGAGCAGTTCAGAGATCGGTTCCAGGCGTTTGCTGAGTTTTAGTGAAACGAGCGTATCGTAATCCACATCCATGGCAGCAGCCAGAGCAATGATCTTATCCGACTTCGGATATTTCTTTCCTTTTTCAATCTCGTTGATGTACGATAACGACAGACCGCACTTTTGAGACAGCTCGCTTAGCGACAGTCCTTTGTCAAGACGGAGCTGTTTCAGTTTAAGTCCAAAAACAAGTTTTACGTTATCAGTATTTATAGCCACGAGGAAGTTGGAAATTTACATTAAGGATCCGCCATTGTATGAATCCATAACAGGCAATATAAATAAATATATACAAAAGCAGAAATCGCTGGTAGCAGAAGCTGGTGCAGAAAAACAAAGGCGAAGTCAGAATTACATCTGCTTCGCCTGTGAAAATCAGTTCGTTTCAAATTCTGTGTTTAGAAAATCGCAAGTCCAAGTGTAGCCTGGAACAAATTGCTCTTTTTACCAAATTGCGAAGCTGTTGTAGCGTTGTCAAACTTCACTTTAACTATGTCAGTGAAATTTCCTTCATAACGTACATCCAGGCTTAATCTTCCAAAGTCAAATCCTACACCAGCCTGGTATCCGTAAGCCAGACGATTTTTAAATTCCGCATCGGAGTTGTCTCCCGTCACATCGTCGAATGTGTCACCAATTTTTCCATTACTCGACATTCTCAGCGAAGCCATTGGACCCACATTAATCCTGAAAAGTTTAGCTACTCTGATACCAAATAGTACAGGAACGTCCAGGTTAGAAAAACGAACATCCACCTTGCCATCCGGGTTTTGAACTCCATCTTTATACACATTGAATTTTCCGCCTTTCTGTGACAATAAGAATTCTGGCTGTATATACACATTCTTACCAAAACGGAAGAAAACACCGCCTACAAAACCCAAAGAACGGTTATCGTTATCCTTAAAATTGAATGGATTGTTTCCTGATGCAAGTGTGAGGTCGTTACTTCCGTTGATATTTGAAAGATTGGCACCTGCTTTAATCCCGAATCTGAAACTTGGATCGTACTGTGCTGATGCTGCATGCGTGATCATCAAAGCGCAAAAGGCAATTAATAATTTTTTCATAGCAATGTGAATTAGAATTTGTAAGCGGAATCTGGTTATGTTAAAATCCTGGTTGTAGCAAAAGCCATGCCTGATCGGATTTTCGATTGTCTTGTATTTCGTGTTTTGCTCAATTTGCATGTTCAAAAAATGTCTTTTTCGATCTATTGTGATACGTCACTGCGCTGAATACAATCAAATCAACTATTTTTGCGGGCAATTTTAGCTTGGCTAAGTATGCAGTTAAATAAAAAGTAAATGGTCTTTGTTTAACTGGTTGTATTTCAAATATTAATAAGGGTTATCGATAATAAATGGTTAATAATTATGAGTGAGTATAGTCACAAGGATATTGAAAAAAAGTGGCAGGATTTTTGGGAAGAAAATGGTGTTTTTAAAGTTGAAAATGAGTCGGTACTTCCCAAGTATTACGTGCTGGACATGTTTCCCTATCCGTCAGGTGCGGGCTTGCACGTTGGCCATCCACTGGGCTATATCGCTTCTGATATATACTCACGATACAAACGGCTAAAAGGATTTAATGTTTTGCATCCGATGGGATTTGATAGTTTTGGGTTGCCTGCTGAGCAGTATGCGATTCAGACTGGTCAGCACCCGGCTATAACAACGGAACAAAACATAACCAGGTATATTGAGCAGCTCAAAAATCTTGGTTTGAGTTATGACTGGAGTCGTGAGGTGCGTACATCAGATCCTTCGTACTACAAATGGACGCAGTGGATATTTATGGAGCTTTTCAACAGCTGGTATAACAACGATACACAGCAGGCGGAGGCAATTGACACATTAACCGAACGATTTTCAAAAGGGGGGAATCAGAAGGTGAATGCGGCCTGCGATGAAGACACAACCCCATTTACAGCTGCCGACTGGAATGCATATACGGAAGAAGAACAATATAAAACTACACTGAAATACCGCCTGACTTACGTAGCAGACGCGACTGTGAACTGGTGTCCGGCACTTGGCTCGGTGTTGAGCAATGATGAAGTAAAAGACGGTGTTTCGGAACGCGGTGGTTTCCCTGTTATTCAAAAACTGATGCGTCAGTGGATGATGCGGATTACAGCTTATTCACAAAGACTTTTGGATGGGCTGGATACTGTCGACTGGACCGACTCGCTAAAAGAACAGCAGCGTAACTGGATCGGACGATCGGTAGGAGCGTTGGTGAGGTTTCAATTGGCAGAAAGCAAAGGGAATGGAGCAGAGGCTATTGAAGTTTTCACAACCCGTGTTGATACGATTTACGGTGTTACATTTATGGTAATTGCTCCCGAGCATGAGCTGGTGGATGTGATCACCACGCCTGAGCAACGTGCAGATATTGACGCCTACATAGACATGACCAAAAAGCGGTCTGAAAGGGATCGGATGTCGGATGTTAAAACGGTTTCAGGCGCGTTTACGGGTGCATATGTATTGAATCCTTTGAACGGTGAAAAAGTGCCGGTGTACATTGCCGATTATGTTTTGGCAGGATATGGAACGGGAGCTGTAATGGCTGTCCCGTCCGGAGATCAGCGTGACTGGAATTTTGCTACACATTTTGGATTGCCGATTATTCCGATTCTGGATGCACAAAAAGAAACGGATATCCAGGCTGATGCTACCAAGGAAGGGAAATACATCAATTCGGGTATCATCAACGGCATGACTTTCCATGAAGCCAACAAAACGCTGATTGATTGGGTGGAGGAAAAAGGTGTTGGTAAAGGAAAAATCAACTACCGTTTGAGAGATGCTGTGTTTGGCCGGCAGAGATACTGGGGAGAACCCGTTCCTGTTTACTACAAAAATGACAGCAGCGGACAGGCTTTGCCATACTTGCTTGACGAAAGCGAATTGCCTCTTAACTTGCCTGAGGTAGACAAATATCTACCAACAGAAAGCGGAGAGCCGCCGTTGGGGAGAGCGGAAGGCTGGGCACACGGCAGTGGAAACCAATATGAGTTGAGCACCATGCCGGGTTGGGCAGGAAGCAGCTGGTACTGGTATCGCTACATGGATCCAAAAAATGAATCAGATTTCGCATCTAAGGAAGCAATCGAATACTGGAAAGATGTGGATTTGTACATCGGTGGTACTGAGCACGCGACTGGGCATTTGCTTTACAGCCGTTTTTGGAACAAATTCCTGAAAGACCGTGGATTTGTGCCAGAAGAAGAGCCTTTCAAAAAGCTCATAAACCAGGGTATGATCCAGGGACGGAGCAACTTCGTTTACAGGGTAAAAAGCGATAATTACAGCAAACCCGTTTTTGTAAGTGCCGGACTTAAATCACAATATGACGTAACAGCACTTCATGTGGATGTGAACATTGTCGAAAATGACGTGCTTGATGTAGAGAAATTCAAAGCTACACGTAACGATATCGCCGGTGAACATGCTGAATTCATATTGGAGGATGGAAAATATAACTGCGGATGGGAAGTAGAGAAAATGTCGAAGTCTAAGTTCAATGTGGTCAACCCTGACGACATTGTAACCCGATATGGAGCTGACACCCTGCGTCTTTATGAAATGTTCCTGGGCCCTTTGGAGCAGGCCAAACCATGGAATACGAATGGTATTGACGGTACATATCGTTTCATACGTAAGTTCTGGCGTTTGTTCTACAACGACATGGGCCAGTGGGTGGTGAAAGACGTTCCTGCTAAACCGGAGGAGCTTAAAACCTTGCACAAAACGATTAAAAAGATTGCAGAGGATATTGAAAACTTCTCATTCAATACAGCTGTAAGTGCATTTATGGTGTGTGTAAATGAACTGAGCAGCCTTAAATGCAACAGTAAAGAAGTATTGCAGGAATTGGTTATTTTGTTGTCGCCATATGCGCCGCATATTTCGGAAGAACTATGGGATGCACTGGGTAATGAAAAAGGAATGGTTTCAAAAGCAGCATTTCCGAAATTCAATCCGGAATATGTCATCGAAGCCACTTTTGAATATCCTGTTCAGATCAATGGAAAGGTGAGAATATCGTTGCCATTTGCATTGGATACTCCCGCAGCTGATATTGAAAAAGAGGTACTGGCAAATGAAGTTGTGCAGAAATGGATGGAAGGGAAAACTCCTAAAAAGGTGATCGTAGTGCCGAAGCGTATTGTGAACGTAGTATTGTAATATGAGTACAAAACAAAGAGGATGACTGGCTTTTGTAAGCTTTGTCATCCTCTTTGTTTTGTAGGGTATTGAATCTATTTCAGCGAGATCATTCGTTCTGCTTTTTTCTCGTGAAGTTCCAGATTTTTAGATTGAGTTTGTCCGTCGCTGGTCACTTCAATGGTGTAGTTTCCTGCGGGCAATGTGCTGATATCCAAAGATCTTCTGAATTTTGTAACACGTTTGCCAGTCACTTCTCTGTACAGGATTTCCCCCTTTTCGTTTTCGAGCTGTATTACTGTTTGCTTGTCATTAAATTTTTCGACGCTGAGATTAATATTGCCCGATTTCATCATGTAAATACCGGTGCCAAAGGCAGCCGATTTTTTGGATTCTTTGTCTTCGGCATTTGCTTCAAATGCGAATAATGTACTCAATGCAAAAACAGCGATCAGTGATTTTATGTAAGTTTTCATGGCTAATGATTTTTATGATTTGACTTTTTGTTCTCCTTTAAGAACAAGACAAATGTATATGTTATGCTAGGTACTATGTTATACAAAGTACATGGATGGTTTAATTTTGGTATGAGTGGATTAATAGCAAGAAAAAACCTGCTCGGTTGGTGTTAGCCTTCCAAACAGGTTTAAATTAATAGTGTGCTGATGAATAGTGTTAACTCAAAATTTTCAGCTTGCTGATGAAGTGATAAAAAACTATAATGTGTGTAATCGCGTAAATAATGCGTGTTTTGTGGGATATAGACTGTGAGAAGGGAGCCAGGTCACTTTGGGACAAAAAAAAATTCATTTTTTTTTGTCCCAACTGTTTTGCTAAACCAGTCATGAAATGTAAATGACTACGGTTCTGATTTATAACTATAAGATGGTTGGTTTGATAATGAACTAGTTATTGGTGGCTCTTTCGTCAAAATCCCCAATTACTAACTTCTTGCTAGTCATTGGGGATTTTAGTTTGAATACGTTTTCCTATTTCAGCAACTCCGTTGCCTTATCTATCTCTGCCGTATACTTTTTCAAATTTTCGCTTACACGAAGTATTCCTTGCTCCGCTTCTACCCAGTTACGCTGTTCTATGGCTTCCCGAATCATTGGGAGCGTTTTTACGCCATAGCCTGTGTAAAAACCGGGGGCGTATATCTGGTGTTTATACCATGGTCTTCTGGGCAGCCCGTCCGGATGAATCAGGTTTCTTTCAGTTTTGTAAAGAATTTCGTTGAGTTCGGCCAGTTTGTCACCCGAAGCTCTCGCTACATTCGCAGATGCTTTTGCATAGGCAGATGCACTTTTTTCAAGTGTTGCCAAAGCATTTTCCAACGAAGCAAAGTTCATATAAGGAGCCACATCCATTTTGACAGGTTTTACAAAAGTATCCTTTGGATCGGCAACAGCTTCAAATCTGCTTTCAGCCATGAGCTTGTTGTGGTCTTCGGCTTTGGTTCTGACGGTTTCCAGCTCCTTCTTTACCTCTGTCGCATACATTTGCACGGTATTGGAAAAATTACTGAAATCGAATGGCAAAACTTCTGCATCGGCAAACCGCAGTATCGATCTGCCGGCAGTTTTTGCCAAAGCCACTCCATACGCAAAATCGC
Organism: Dyadobacter sp. CY312; assembly: GCF_021390535.1. Classification (GTDB taxonomy): domain Bacteria; phylum Bacteroidota; class Bacteroidia; order Cytophagales; family Spirosomataceae; genus Dyadobacter. The sequence goes on along the minus strand of NZ_JAJUXG010000003.1, from coordinate 448,331 downwards.
CATCCTTGAAACGTACATAGTTGTCGTAGGAATCGTAAATGGAATGGTAGTCACCGCCGCTGTCCTCACCGCCAAATCCCAGGTTAAGCGAAGATATACCCAAATGCTGGATAAATGGTGTGTAATCGGAGCCGGAGCCTAATGCGCCAATTCGCAGGTCGGTGCGGGTACGGGCTTCCTGTTTTGCCACAGGAGTGCCGTTCATGATTGTTCGAGAACGAAGCCGGTCAATAATACTCGTTCCTTTTTCCGGATCCACTACATCGCGGCCCACCTGATTGATGAATTTTTCGAGCGTATGTGATCCGCTTGCCCCCAGGTATCCACGTCCGTTACCGTCGGTATTCACATAAACGACAGTTTTTTCTGATAATATGTTTTTGTATTTTTCAACCCATTCGGTAGAACCAAGTAATCCTGGCTCTTCTCCGTCCCACCAGCAATAAACGATGGTTCTCTTTGGCTTCCAGCCTGTTTTAAGCAATTCACCTATCGCTCTTGCCTCTTCCATTTCTGCCACGGCACCGCTCACAGGGTCGCTCGCTCCGAATACCCACGCATCATGGTGATTGCCCCGTACCACCCACTGGTCAGGAAACTGACTTCCTTTTATCGTTGCGATCACATTGTAGGCCGGTACTATATCAAAGTTAAATTCCAGTTTCAAATGCACTTTGGCAGGTCCCGGACCTATGTGGTATGTAATTGGTAAAGCGCCTCGCCACGCAGCAGGAGCTATTTGTCCACCCAATGCTTTTAGCAAAGGCAGGGCGTCGCCATAGGAGATCGGCAATACCGGAATTTTCATCATGCTTGGTGCTTCTTCCACCGTTAGACGTTTGTTTTTCGCACTGGCTACAAAGCCATTTGTCAAAGGATCACCAGGAGCCAGTGGAAGATCCACCACCGAACCACGCTGCGCACCTGCTTCGTTTTTGAATGGACCTTTTGGATATACGTCACCTTGAAAATATCCGTCTTCTTTTGGGTCGGAATAAATGATACAGCCTATTGCTCCATTTTCGTAAGCCACTTTGGGTTTAATTCCCCGCCAGGAATTACCGTATTTGGCTATGACAATCTTACCCTTTACGTCAACGCCAAGCTTGGCCAGTTCTTCGTAGTCTTCCGGTATGCCATAGTTGACATACACCAGTTCCGCCGTTACATCCCCGTTCGCTGAAAATGCATGATAGGGAGGTAAAACATCTTTCGTTTGTCCGGAAGTGGCGTCTTCTTTAACAGCTCTTTCGGTAAGAAGGGCCTTGAATTTTGTAGGTGCTGTCAATTCCAGGATCCTCACTTTTGGAGTCGGGAATAAAACATGCACGGTGTCCAGATGAGCCTCAAAACCCCAGGAAGTCAGTTTGTTACGAATGAAAAGCGCATTATCGAGCCCGTATGCCGCCCCCAGTTGGTGTGGGAATGCCGTCATATGTTTCATCCAGTCACGCAGGTTATTGGCTTGCAGTTGTTTGTCAAATGCTGCTTCCAGTTCGAGTTGTTTTTTTGCTGCCTCTGAGCCAAACCCCATAAGATTCTGAGAATTGGCAGGCGTCAACAATAGCGGAGAAATAAGCAGCAGGCCGATGGCTTTCCTGTATAGTTTTTTCATAAAACGGAGTGAATAATTACAGTAAGGATATAAGGACTTCTCTAAGATAGCGATATTATGAAGCCAAAGTTTTTGTCCATTGGAAATTCATACAAATCATTATTTTATTTAAAGAAATACTTCACTAACCTCTTGCTGTCAGGTGATTGTGCTCATTTTAATCACTGCTTTTACACTCCTTCATCCAATAAAACCAAACCGTTTGAACCGGTTAAGATCATATTCAACTGCGTCCAAGGGCGTTTTGGTGCCGTAATCTTCCTGTTCTATCACCCAGTATTGGATTTGCGTGTTCTTTTTGGCAAAGGTTAAAATCGTGTCCAGATCCAGATTTCCTTCGCCAAGGTGGGTACTGAGCTTTGTATTTTTGTCAAAATCCTTAACGTGAATGGAGGAATAATAATGGGGGTATTTCCTGAGAAAAACCATTGGGTCCACTCCCGCAACCGACATGTTGGCAATATCCAACTGCTGGCTAATGAATCGTCTATCCCATTCTTTGAGCATGAAATCGTACAAATAAGCACCGTCATGCATGATTTCAAATTCCTGATGATGGTTGTGAAATCCGATTTCCAATCCTGAATTAGAAGCGAGTTCTCCCATTTTGTTAAATGCCTCAATGCCTTTTTTTACTTCTTCAATATTGTTTTTATCCCAATCGAAACTTGGGACAACAAGCATTCGCTGACCTGTAATAAGCGCATCTTCAATTGTTTTTTTATAGACGTCCGTAATGTCGTTTTTGTCTTTCAGCCAATGCGCTTTTTTGAATGCGGTATGAGAGGTCAGTACGCTCAGCCCGAAATCATCCGTTATTTTTCTGAATTCGGGGGCCGTAAATCCGTATATTTTGTGATCCACATAACTTGCCGGCTCTACTTCCCGGTAACCCATCTCAGCAATTTTGCTTAGTGTTTTGACAGGATCTTTTTTCATATCATCCCGAACTGAATAGAGCTGAACGCTGATGTGATACTTCCTGATAGACGGACCAGTCATGGCCATAAAAGCAGAAAAAGTTGCTATTCCTGTGGCTAATGCCTCTCTCCGGTTCATTTTTGATTTCATGTGGTTTGTCTGTAAGTGCTACTTCCTGATAAGTCGGGTCATAAAAAAACCTTCACAGCTTAGACGGATTTAAGCTGCGAAGGTTTATAAAGTTTTTGGATCTGAAAGGTATTACTCTTTTAAGCCTTTTATGTAAGCGATCGTTACTGGTATTTGTTTCAGGTAAGACGGGCTCTCATCTTCAATGAAATAATGTTCGATGCCTGCTTTTTTCGCCGCTTTCAGCACTGTCGGAATGTCGATGGAGCCGGTTCCGAGCGCCACATCATTGGTCGTGGGTGTACCGCCGGAAAGATTACCCACAACTCCTTTTTTGAGATCTTTCAGGTGCATCAGCTTCCAGCGTTTGCCATATTTGGTTAATAGTGCTGCCGGATCCTGGCCTGGAAATGCGGTCCAGAGTATGTCCATTTCAAAGGATACGTATTCCGGATTGGTGTTTTTAACGATGTAATCGAAAAGCGTACCGTCTTCATAAGGCACAAACTCGTAACCGTGGTTGTGATATGTGAGCGTAATACCATTCTCCTTCAAAGTTTTGCCGGATTTGTTGAAATCAGCGACAGCCTTTTTCGCATTCTCAAGAGTAAAACCTTTTGAATCATGGGGAATCCAGGCGACCATCACATATTTGGCACCCAGGATTTTAGCGTTTTTTACTGTTTCGTCGGTGCTCTTGGCGAGTTCGTTATAATCAGCGCCAATCGACACCATTTTTATACCTCTCTTGTCGAGCTGCTTCCGAAGTTCTTCTGTTGACATGCCTTTGATCGGGCCGCCTTCCATTTCAGTTACTCCCAAAGATTTGATGGTGTCAAGGGTAGCCTCAATACCATTAGGCCAGCTTCCACGGAAAGTATATGCCTGCAAGCCAATGGGTTTCGTATAAAGTGCCTTTTGGGCATAACTCAAATTGCCAAACATCAAAGCCAGCAACAGTAGTCCCAATCCTTTTCTTTTCATTTTCAGATATTTTAAGTTTGATCTATCTCTTTTCATAAATACTTAAAAGTAGTTGCATCTTAAAAACCTACTGATGAAACAGACAACCCGGAGATCGTTGCTGAGGCTCCGGGTTGTCTGTTTTCAAATAAGATATTTAGTATGCAATCACTCAGAATCCTTCGTCTTTGATCTGTTTTTCGGTGATCTCTCCGTATTTTTTTACTTTGTCTTTGATCTCGCTTGCCTTCCCAACCATGACAAACTGTAATTTATCTTTTGGGAAATAGTTAGCGATGATCTCTTTTACCTGCGCCGTGGTTAATCCATCCACTTTGGTTTGAAACGTATTGATGTAGTTTTCATCGAAATTGAAAACAAACATGTCTGTCAGTAAACGGGCCAGTGCACCGGCAGATTCATAATCCGGCGGGAAGTCTCCTTTGACATATGCTTTCGCAGATGCAAGCGTGGTTTCATCAATTCCTGATTTATGCAGGCTATCAAGTACATTAAGCGCCATGTCCACCGCCGGTACGGTTGTAGAATTTTTGGTAAAAGTGCTGATCGCGAATGTACCTGCATATTTGTAACGAGAGAAACGACTGTTCGCTCCATAAGTCAACCCTGAGTTTACACGTAACGCATCATTGAGCCATGAAGTAAAACGACCGCCAAGAATCGTATTTACAACCAGAATCGGTACGTAGTCATTTGAATTATAATCGACTCCTTTTCCTCCGATCAGGAATGTAGTTTCGCGGGCATCCTCTTTGTTAACAAGCAGCACGCGGCTTTTGTCAAATTCCAGATCAGGAGCGACGCGTTTAACCATTCTGGATTCAGCCGTTTTCCATGTTCCGAACATCGAAGTGATTCTTTTTTTCATGTCAGCGGTTTTAAAGTCGCCAACAATCGCTATCGCACCTCTGCCAGTTGTGTAGTTATTTTTATAAAAAGTACGGGCGTCTTCTGCGGAAATTTTCTGTACGGTAGATTTTGTTCCACCTCCCGGATTAGCGTAAGGGAAGTTTTTGAACACAAATGCATTGAAATAATTTCCAATGACCGAGCGCGGGCTTTCCTTTTGCTGATCCAGATCGAGCAGCGTTCTTTCTTTGTGTTTGTTAAACTCAGCCGCGTCAAAAGCAGGGAACATAATCACCTGATGAATGATATCGAAGAGCTTGTCCTGATCTTTAACAGCAAAAGAGGAAGTTAGTCCGGCATTATCTTTGGAAGCATAAGTATTGATACTCGCGCCCACGAAATCCGTCATTTCTTCTATTTGCGCTTTTGAGTATTTATTAGTGCCAAAAAGCAGACCGTCGGCGGTTAGCCCTGCAAGTCCGTAATGTGCACCGTCGTTAATGGAGCCTGCGTCGAATACCGCCGAAACGTTGATGAGCGGTACCTCATGCTGTTCCATCAGGTATACAGTCAGGCCGTTTTTAAGTTTAAATTTTTCGTACGGCGGTACCTTGAAATTATTCTGTGCCGTAATGGATACCGGAATGATGGCCAGCAGTATTAAAAGAATGTGTTTCATTTTTGTAGCTTTTAATGACCAGTCGGTTAACTGTCAGCTTTGATATTTGATATTGGTCTTTATTTTGTCTCCGTTTTTACGGCCGTTTCTGGCAGCAGATAACCTACAGTACGGTTTCTTTCGTTGAAATATTTGGCAGCTACTCTTTTAATATCTTCGGTCGTAACCTTTTCATACAGCTTTGGCGCGTCAAACATTTTCTTGTAATCTCCGAAAAATACATCGTAAGTTCCCAGGCTGTTTGCTTTCCCGTTTATGGTTTCGAGCGAGCGATAGAACTCCATCAGCTTCTGGTTTTTCACCTTCTGAAGTTCGTTTTCGGTTACACCATTTTTAACGATCAGGTCTATCTGGTTAAGTAATGCTTTTTCCAGGTCAGCCGCTGAAACGCCTTTTCCAGCAATGGCGTAGATGTTGAAAATGTTCGGATCAAATCCTTCTCCCAAAAATGTAAATGCTCTGGATGCAATGGTGGTGTCCATCACAAGCGATTTGATCAGGCGGGATGAATTTCCCGATGAAAGCAAGCTGCTGAAAAGATCCAGTGCATAATAGTCTTCATGTCCTGTTTGCGGAGTGTGATAGGCCAGAAGTACATTTGGCGTTGTGATGTCCTTGTAGGTTGTTACCCTTCTTTCGCCGTTCTGCTGTGGTTCAATCGTGCGAATTTTGGGAGGAAGCCCGCGAGCCGCGATTGGAGCCATGTACTGGTCGGCCAGTTTGCGAACCTGATCTACCGTAATGTCACCCACTACCACCACTGTTGCATTGTTCGGAGAGTAATAGGTTTTGAAATAATTTTCGAGATCTTCCTGAGTCCAGCTTTTGATGTCGGACTCAAAACCGATTACCGGGAACATATATGGATGCTCCTGAAAAGCTGCCGATTGAACAAGTTCACCCAGAAGCCTGTAATTGCTGTTTTCAAGTCCTGTGCTTCTTTCGGAAAGTACCACACCTCTTTCACTTTCCACCATTTTAGGATCGATGCTAAGATCAGCGATCCGGTCGGATTCTAATTTGAAGATTGTTTCAAGGGCGTCTTTCTGAAACCAGTCAGTATATACAGTTACGTTCTCAGTTGTGTAAGCATTGTTGGAACCACCATTGGCTTCCATTACACGATCAAATTGTTTAGGCCCGTAATTTTTGGAACCATTGAACATCATGTGTTCAAAAAAGTGCGACAATCCTGTAATGCCGTGTACTTCGTTACGTGAGCCTACTTTCCAGAAAAGGTACATGTTTGCAGTCGGAATCGAATGATCTTCCAGTACCAGAAACTTCATGCCGTTAGCAAGCGTAAATGTCTTTACGTCATCGGGTTTGGTCTGTGCATGAGCGTTGCTCAATCCAGCTATAATGGCTGCGCCAAGCAATAATTTTTTGAGCCTCATCGAAATGGGTTTTAGTAAATGGATATGAAATGATGACGAAAGATAGCAAACCGTCTCATAAAATATGGGGAAGCCTGTTAATATCATAAAAATGTATTAATTATGCCTATATTTAATCGCGGTGAACGGGAAATTTGTCCAAAATTGCTGCACCGTATCACTTTTTTTATCAGAGGATTTTATTCTTGTTACTATTAGGAAGATTCGTAGTCTCAACGGGTATCGGCTATACACGAGAGGCTATAATTTACATTTTTTTTATAAACACACTTTTTTGTTTGCTTACTAATCTATACACTTTTCTATGAAGACAAATTCTTTACTCAGGTTATTATTTTTCGTATCCTGTTTCCTTTTCAGCTATGGCTCTATGGCACAGGAAACGCCTACGACCAACTGCAATCTTCCGGGCGGAGGATGCGACACCCTTGGTGTTGAACGCAAAGTCAGCCCATGGCGCGTGGGAGGTTTCATCGGTCCGTCCGTTGCATTTTGCGGAAGCTGGGAAGCCACTTTTAACTCAGACAAATACCGAGACAAATCACTTTTTAATGGAATTGGGTTCAACGCAGCACTTAACGCCGATTACTTTTTCAAAACCAAAAATCCTGCTCCACGTGTGAAATTGGGTCTTGGTGCGGTTGCAGGCTTGCAAAATTTCTTTTTTAGAAAAGACATCAATACGTTTACCGACAAAATTGTTGCCGAAGCAGGTGTGAGCGATGCGGTTATCCGTAAGGGTTCATCAGAAGATCACTATTTTGCGATTGGACCTGTACTTAATCTGAATTTTACTAAAAAACCTCGCTCTCCATTCCTGGAAGCGTCGGTACGCGGAGGGATATTCCGCTCTACACCTGCTGCCATTTTTATATATGATCGTGCAACAGGCAATAACATTTACTCGGTTACGGCCAGCGACAAACGTTACCATGCAGGATTGCTAGCTACTTTGGGCTTTTTTGTACCAAGTAAAAACGGACTGTGGGCGTGGGGTGTAGAAGCAATGGGTTTCCGTACTAAAATGGATTACATTTTTCCTGGAGCAACCATTTATCCTTTCCAACGTAAGCACGGAGGTTTCAGTGCGGGACTTGCCATGCGCAGAAGTTTTGCCCGCGACGTACCTGTTAAGAAGGAACCAACACCTGGCTTGATCTGTCTGGCTCCGAACCTTGAATGGAAAATGGGAGATAAGTCAATCAAAGGAATGCTTTTCAATATTGGTCAGGATTCTTCAAAGGCAGAACCAATTGTTCTTACATGGACAAGCAGAGTTACTCCTGATACGACTAAGACAGAGACTTTCACGGCACGTATTCACCATTTGGATAACGGGCAGGATAAAGTAATTGCTTCTTTGGTTTGCCAGGAAGGTAACCAACTTGGTTTTCCGGCGGCATATCTTGATGCAAATGGTCGTCCGGTGATGGGACAATATTATGCGACAGTGAGCAGCCAGTTAGAGTCTGATTGTGCAAACTGTACCAGTGAAGCAAGTACAACTGGATTTGCAATGGTTAAGGAGAAAACTGTTATAGTTCCGGATACAGCGTGTTTAAAACAATGTACTATTGAAGTATACGCTTACCAGCTAAAGAAAGGTACAAGAACGAAATGGGTAAAAGGTGGATCCCCTGACTGTGCAACCTGTATTTGTCCGGTTCCCGGTGGTCCTTCGTCTTGGAGTGTAAGACGTGTTCTTGGCAAATTTGAGATGAAAGATTGTGATCCAAGTAAGCTGGAGGGAAATCTTGATCAATTGTTAAAAGAAAATAATATTAAGATACCTTCATGGGCCGGTACTGTGTTCATCAAAAATGATATGATCGTAGTTGGAAAATGTGATACTGAGGAAGGTAAGTTTCAGTATGATTATAAAGCGGTTCAAAAGAAAGGAAAATTAGGGCCGTTCAGTAAATTTGAAGACAAGAAGAAGAAAAAGAAATAAGTATTGGTCTCATAACCCGACTTGTTCAATTAAATAGCAGAAGCGGGAGATCGTTCGTTCGATCTCCCGCTTTGTTGTTCACGGCCGTTATCCTATTCTTCCTTAATCCACTTCACCCGCACAATGCGGCTTTGCACGCCGTGCTCTGCAAAAAAGTGTTGCCAGTGAAGCTGGCGTGACGACAAGTGATCTGTTGGTGATTTTATTTCTATAAAAGCATACTCTGTTTCATTCCAGACCAGCAAATCAGGAAAACCCCTCGTATTTTCCCTCATATTTTGAGCCACTTCGATCAGAACTTTATGAATTTGTTCCGGACTGAGCCAGGAGATTAGCGTGATCACTTTTGCCAGTCCGTCTTCATACCAGGGAACCAGCACATTGGTAATCCCGAATTTTTCCTCATATGTTTTTCTGACAATCTCTTCAATCTGTTCCCGGGTTTGCGCTTCCTTCATTCGATCTGAGAGCTGTCCTGAGCGGTTGTAATAAAAATCGGGAAGGAAAAAATCACTTGGCACCCGTTGCAGCGGATTATGAATTGTTTTCACGTTGGTGTCGTAAATGATATCCCAAAAAAGTAATCCGAACAACATCCGCCAGGGTTCATTTTCACTAAAAACGGCATTGTAACCCTGTGCCCGGTAATAGTGAATGGCTCCAAGTTCGACCTGATAACGATACATGGCAGGAACTTCGATAGCATCCGCAGATTTTAATGCCTGTGTGGTGCGTTTCACCACACGTTTCTTTTTATTTTTTATTCTCTCATGAAAATCCTGACTGAAATATCGCTCATCGGCATTCTGTGGATTTTCAGCAATCTCTTCACACAGCGCAAGAGCCTCATCGATTTCCCCCAGATTATACAGTAGCCTCACACGCCTTTCACGCGCGGGCGCATCGTTGGTGAGCTGGTAAATGGTCAAAGCCTGCGACAGCATTTTCTTTCTTTCGAGCCATGCGCTTACCCTCATAACAAAAAGATTGTAGGAAGGCAGCGATTTGGCACTCAGACTACCCGCAATACCGCCCTGCCAGTTCATAAACCAGTCATAAATTTCTTCCGGCGGATATTCCTGTTTTAAGACATCAAAGGTTTCCTTCATCAAAGAAACCATCAGTGTATCATCAACCTCTTTCCGTGTTTCAAACTGAATAGAAAGATGTGCCTCATCAAAGGACTGGAATCGTACGTGGCCCAGGTCGCGGATTACAAATTCAGTCATGTCGGCATATCTGTTGCCGAAAAAAAGGAATTTCATGAGCATTACTTCCGCTTCATGGGAAACCTTTACCACTGGTTCGCTCTCATTTATAATTTCACAAAGAACCTCAAAGTCATAGGTGTAAAGCAACCATCGGACAAGATCCGGCTTTTTGATACTCCTGGCCGGGAGCACATCCGGTTGAAGCAATTTAGTCAGTTCAAGGAGCTGCTCTTTTGTAAAAAGATCGATTATTTCTGCTGATCGGTCGCCATGGGTATCACAAAGTGTCTCAATAAACCGACGGTCATGAAGCTCTTCCAGTACAGCCGGAATGTCATCAATTTCATGATAAGATATGCTATTGACCCTGAAAAATGACTTGCTCCGGTTGCTGAAACGAATGAAAAGGCATTGCGCGTTTTCGGACAGTGCAGCGTAATCGTTAAGAAATTCAAGCTCGTGCTCGCGTAGGATCCCCGAATACCGTTTGCGAACGAACTCCAGTACGTAGCAAAAGTAATCATGATAATACTTTGGAGGCAGATCCTGAGGGAAAACGGTATTTTGCACGATTTTAAAACGGACTTTGGTATAATACTTAACACAAAGTTAGCAGACTTTGGTGCACGACTGGCCCGGGTTTTTTAAGAGAGCACTCATTTAAACTGCAAGAGGTGGCCTGGCACCACACATCGTTTAGTGATAATTGTGTTAGTGTAGTTTTTTACTATTTATTAGAAAAATATTTTGTAAAAATTGGATTATTACAATTCAAATTTCGTCCTTTTTGCATTACGTAGTATTTTATAAAGAATTGAATTACATTTGTTTTCAATGGAAAACAATTTTACATGCCCATGACAACATTAGATTCTTACAATTTTTCAGGCAAAAAAGCCCTTGTTCGCGTTGATTTTAACGTACCTCTTAACGACAAGTTTGAGATCACGGATGATACCCGTATTCGCGCAACGATTCCAACCATTAGTAAAATACTTGATGAAGGCGGATCGGTAATTTTGATGTCGCATTTGGGACGCCCAAAGGATGGTCCTACTGAAAAATATTCTTTAAAGCATCTGGTAAATCCATTGTCTCTGATTTTAGGCAAGACAGTGAAATTCGCTGATGATAGTATTGGTGAAAGTGCGGTAGAACTTGCTGCTGCTTTGGAGCCAGGCGAAGTGTTGCTGCTTGAAAACCTTCGTTTTTATAAGGAAGAAGAAAAAGGAGATGAAGCATTCGCAGAAAAACTTTCGAAGCTGGGTGATGTATGGGTGATGGATGCATTTGGTACTGCACACCGGGCACATGCTTCTACGGCAGTAATCGGCAAGTTTTTCAAAGATAAAGTTTGCGGATACGTAATGCAGGCGGAACTTGACAATGCAGAAAGACTTTTGGGACATTCGGAGCGTCCGTTTACGGCGATTATGGGTGGAGCAAAAATATCTGATAAAATACTAATTATAGAGCGATTGCTGGATTCGGTTGATAACCTGATCATTGGCGGCGGTATGTCTTATACTTTCTCCAAAGCACAAGGTGGGAAAATCGGTAAATCTCTACTGGAAGCCGACAAGCAGGAGCTTACTTTGGAACTTGTGAAAAAGGCGAAGGAAAAAGGTGTGAACCTGATTTTGCCTGTTGACACTGTAATTGCTGACGGATTCAGTAACGATGCGGATCGCAAAACGGTACCTGCCGGTGAGATTCCTGATGATTGGGAAGGGTTGGACATTGGTCCGGAAACGATCAAAATCTTCTCTGAGATCATCGCGAAATCAAAGACAGTGCTTTGGAACGGCCCAATGGGGGTTTTTGAATTCCCTAATTTCGCTGCTGGTACCAATGCAATCGCTAAATCGGTTGTAGCTGCGACGGAAGAAAACGATGCATTCTCATTGATCGGTGGTGGTGATTCTGCTTCGGCAATTAACAATGCAGGTTATGGAGATCGAGTAAGTTACGTGTCCACAGGTGGCGGAGCATTGTTGGAATATATGGAAGGAAAAGTTCTTCCTGGCGTTGCCGCTCTGGAAGCATAGTTAAATTTAAGATACAAATCAGTTCATTACTGAACAGGTTTGAAAAAACGAGGGTGTCCGGCTATTCGGACACCCTCGTTTTGCTTAAACACTATTGGTTGGTTATCCCCTAATTACGATTTGAAGAAAGCCAGCAGATCCTTGTTGATTGTAGCAGCCTCCGTAGTTGGCATTCCGTGAGGGAAACCAGGATAGGTTATCAATTTTCCGTTTTTCAGGAGTTTCGCTGCCTTCAACGCGGTAAGTTCATATGGCACGATCTGGTCGTCTTCTCCGTGTAATACCAGAACCGGAATGTCGACACTTTTCAGATCTTCGGTAAAATCAGTTTCCGAAAATGCCTTGATACAGTCGTAATGTGCTTTTATCCCGCCCGACATTCCCTGGCGCCACCAGTTGTCTCTTATTCCCTGGGATACTTTGGCACCTTCACGGTTGTAGCCGTAAAATGCTTCGTTAAAATCTTTAAAATACTGCGGTCTGTTTGTCCCGGTTCCTTCACGAATTTCATCAAAAACCGACATCGGAATCCCATCAGGATTGTTTTCTGTTTTGATCATCAGCGGGGTAACTGCACTCACAAGTACTGCTTTTGCGACCCGGCCTTTGCCATATTTTGCAGCGTAACGAATCACTTCACCACCGCCTGTGGAATGACCCACATGTATAGCATCCTTCAAATCGAGTGCTTCTACAAGTTCAGCGACATCGGCTGCATAGGTGTCCATATCGTTTCCAACCGCAGTTTGCGTAGAGCGGCCATGACCTCGGCGGTCATGTGCAATTACCCTGTAACCCTGATCCAGAAAAAATATCATTTGTGCATCCCAATCGTCGCCGGATAAGGGCCATCCGTGATGAAAAACAATCGGTTGTCCGGTACCCCAGTCTTTGTAATATATCTCTGTACCGTCTTTTACTGTGATCTTTCCCATGTTTTCTTGGTTGAGTGGTATTAATGGAATAAAGTTTTTGAAATATACTTTTTTATCGTGAAAACAGGAGTAATGAACTGGGCTAAATCTTAATTATGCGCTACCGGAGCGGCAGATCCGTGGCTAAGGATTACAAGCAGTTGAATTCTTGCTAATCGCAGGGTACAACTAAAAACATAACAAAATTAATTAAAATTGTAAGTAAGATAGAATATATTCGACCTTCTGAATCAGAAAGTTTAAGCTTGTTAATCACTAAGTTAACTGTGGATACATGACCTTAACTACTACTTAAAATGTCAGAAAAGCGACCTAAACTATGAGTAATGAAAAAAATCCTCCTGGCAAAAAATAAGATATTTTATAAAGCCATACTGGTACCGCTGTTCTTCATTTGGGGCTTTTTGGGATGCCAAAAATCGCATGAGTCGGATCGGAATAGCAAGTTGGAAGTAATGATTGACAGCCTGGATCGCGGTTCCAGAAAAATAGGGATTAAAAAGTGTATTGCGAAACTCGATTCGTTCATGGTTACATTGGGCAAACCTGCCCTTCAGGATCGCATGAATTACTACAAATTCATGAAAGTTCTTAGTCACAGAGATTCCACCCTGGCTGAAAATGCGCTGATGTATACCGATAGCCTGCTTCAATTGTTTGAGCCGGTTCAAATCAGAAAGCAATACCCAATTGACTACTCCAAAGCTCTGCTTTTGAGAGGAGATGATTTATTACATCAAAAAAAATATTACCAGGCATATCGTAATTACGACCATGGTAAATCCTTCCTTATCGGAATGGGCGAAATTTGTGAGTGCGCAAGGTATAGCAGCAGGATCGCGAACAGCTCATTCAGAGAGGAAAATTATTATCAGGCAATTGAGTATTGGAAGCAGGAATACAAAGAGTTGGCAAAATGCAGGAAATCGGGCAACTTTCAACTGGAATTTATAGAGAAGCAGGGGAGCCTGCGAAACATTGGGTTCGCTTATCTGTATCTCGACGAGCCCGATATGGCCTTAAGGTATTTTGAGAAGGCGAAAAATTTTATCAACGCGCATGCAGCGGAATTTCCGAAGGAGAAGAACTATATAAAATTTGCACGAATTGTTATCCTGCGTAATCAGGCTGAGGCTCACGCTTTAAAGGGCAACACGGCCATTGCAGAAAGACTTTTGCTGCGCTGTCTGCAACATGATGAAGAAATTGATTGGTCTGTTGAGGTGGAACAGGAGTCTCGGCTGATTCTTGCAAAATTGTATGTTGACACAGAGCAATACAGTAAGGCACAGCAACAATTAGACATGGTGAAAGCTTTGTTAGATACATCCGGTAATGCTTCTAAGTTTGGTAAATACAGGAAGTTGAAAGCTGCTGTTTTATTCGGGCAAGGGAATTTTGAAGAAGCAGGCAAATTGCTTATTGCTACTTTGGAAAGCGACCGTATAGACAAATTAAAGAAAAATGCAGAAAACAAGAGTGATGTCGGACAGCTGCTACAACAAATCCAGAGAGAACGAGAAATTGAGATCGATGCTGAGAAAGACGCCAGGGAAGGTCTGATTCTTACATTTTCAATTGCTATATCGATCGCTCTGAGCATAATTGTGTATCTCATCTGGCGTAGTGCCAGGAAAAGTTCGAGAAATTTGCGTGCAGTAACGGAATTGAATAGGACTATTACACAAAGCAATATTGTTCTTCAGGACACAGTGAACGCATTGGAACAAACAGAAATTGAGAACAGCGCAGTACTGAAAATTGTGGCGCACGATTTGCGAAACCCCATTGCGGCAATCATGTCGGCCTCAGAAATCATTTTTTGGGATGAAATCCCGTCCGGCGAACAAAAGGAAATGATTACGGCGATTCAGGCATCCGGTGAGAGGGCAAATAAATTGATTAGTCAGATATTACAGACAAGCTCAGTTCGTAATGATCTTGTGCTTAATCTGGTGGCATTAGAGGAAATCGTGCAGTCGTGCATTGACATGCTAAGTTATAAAGCCAATGAAAAACAGCAGGTCTTCGAATACCATTTTCATCGGGTTACGTTAGCAGCTGATCGCGAAAAGATATGGCGTGTTTTTAGTAACCTGCTAAGTAATGCGATCAAATTTTCACCGGCAGGAGGAATCATTACGGTGAATTTAGAAAGACAGACGAGTAAGATTTTGCTGTCCGTACACGACAATGGCATTGGTATACCCGATAGTCTTAAAGATCAGATTTTTAGACCTTTCAACAGTGCAAAGAGATCTGGTACTGCCGGAGAACAGTCTTTTGGGATAGGGCTTTCAATTTGCAAGCAGATTGTCGAAGCCCATGGCGGGCGAATTTGGTACGAGTCACAAATGGGATTGGGGACAACGTTTTTTGTTGAGATGGCATTGTGATGCCTGAACTTTGTGGAGGTAGTCAAATCCCATTTTTTACCAGTCAATAAATGAGATACCCAACCCAATCGTGTTTTGCGCATGGTTGTAATCGATGAGCGTTTCTCCATATCCAGCCGACATTTGAAGATGTCCTTTTAAGTGACCGTGAATCTGGAAAACCCAGTTTACCTGTGCGCTACCTTTGTTTAGAGAATTAAACGGATGCGTTCCTACCAGGTAAAATTGATGGCGCGGTCGCCCGTAAACGACCGTTATTTCACCTCTTCCAAGGTAATCCATGATCAAAGGATTCTCGTCATCTGCATCTTTTAGTCTGATCCAGGGGCGAAGAGTTACCTGCCAGTTTTTCCGCTCCATGCTCGTGTGAAACATGATTCTGTTCCAACTTCTCGAATGTGGAAGCTCCCGTCCGTTTGACTGGTGATTAAAAGCAACTCCCAGAGTACGACCTTCGAAACCCATGAATTGATAATGAACCGGAAAATTGAGCAAAAGCTCGGGTTCGTAATTCAGCTCCCTGAAAGGCCTGGACACACCAGTGTTGTATATCTGCCAATGTGCCTTTTGCGTGTAACCTGCCCACAAATCACCTTTTCCCCAGAAAATACTTTGAAGTAATTTCACCTTAAAACTGATGTGAAACCGTGCTTCGTAGTTGTTATAGTTTGTCGGGGAGGGTACACTGTAAGCAGGATTCTCACTGTGTGGCTGGTTATTGGGATTGCTCGACCACCTTCCCAGCGAAAAGTAAAATGGTTTGTAGGAAGTAAGCAAAAAAGTACCCCGCCGTGTAGAGTCTGCCAGTTCCCAGCGTTCGGAAATACTTTTGATCCGCACAGACTGGTCAGAAATGGTCTGTGCCCGGAGTTGAATGGATAGAATCAGAAAGATTAGAACGTTGAGGTTTCGCATACGTTGAACATAAATGAAGCTAAATATAGTGGTTGCAGATCAAAATAATACTCAGGATCTGGAAGCCGTCGCGATTATATTTCAGACTCAAAAGCTGTCGGTAACTTCTCATCCTACAAGGTACGATTGGTTGCTATCAGCCAATTTTCAACCAGCCCGTTATACTCATTCTCGGTTTGTTGGTTACCAGCACTTCATGTTCCAGTTCGCTGCTTTTGAAGAATACACTTTTTCCGTTGGTAGGTGAAATGTTCTGGCGGCTGTCGCCTTGGTGAATACACAATTCCCCGCCATCGTTTTCCTGCCAGTCGGAGTTCAGATACATGATCATGGAATATTGACGGCTACTGTTGCTACGAAACTGATCCAGGTGTTTTTTGTAAAAACTCCCTTTTTCGTATAAAGTGTAGTGAAACTCATATCCGGTGATTCCTGTATAGCAAGTACTGTTCAAATGACTGACGAACGCATCCATCAATTCGAAAAAGTCATTTTCAGGCTGATTGTTGTGGCTTCGGTCGAGCCAGAAAATCCTGTCACTTCTGACGAGCTTATTGTGAGAAACCAGCGTATCGTTTCCCGTTCCGGCCGACTGCATCCGTTTGTCATTGTAAAGCGTTGTGAGGTTCGCCTTCAACTGTGTGGCTAATGATTCGCTCAGAAAATTTTCGGCGATGCCGACTTTGTTGGCGATAAAGGTATCGATGAGTTCATTAAATATTTTTTGCAATGAGATTGATTGAATAACAATACAGCAGCATTGCCGATATACCTGTGAAGGTATGTCTAATTAATTGTAAATCTGGATTTTAGTTTGGTGCTCAGAAGGGTTTTAGAATTGTTGAAGCAAGAAAGAAAAGTATGGCGGCTGTCATAGTTCAATAAGGTGGACAATATCTCTATAAGGCGACCTAGCGAACCGAAAATACTACCTTTGCGGTGATGGAAGAATTTTGGGATTATATAGAACAGTATAAGGTCGTTTCGGAAGAATCGAAGGCGGCTTGGTCTGCCCTTTTGAAAGAATCGGAGGTGAGAAAGGACGATTATCTTTTGAAAAATGGAGTGGTTCCAAAGGAAATAACCTTTATTAAAAAGGGATTGTTTTCTTATGAATACACCAACGAGAAAGGTGACAAAGTGATCAAAAAGTTTTTCCCGGAAAATCATCTAGTGTCTTCAACCAGCGCAATGCTTCAACAACAACATGGCAACTTTTCTATTCAGGCTCTGGAAGACTGCGAGGTAGTCAGTTATTCATTTGAAGGGTTCAGAGCATTGACAGAAAAGTATAGTGACATCGCTGCATTCTATATCAAATACCTGGAACAAAAATGGGTTATTGAAAAGGAATTTGATGAAATAACACTTAAATCAGAGACTGCGAAACAACGGTATCTGGCATTTAAAAACAGGTATCCGGATCTGATTCCCCGGTTGAAACTCCATCACATTGCTTCGTATCTGGCCATTACGCCCACACAGCTGAGCCGCATCAGAGCGGAACTCTAAATTTCTCTCTCTCAACATATGTAAAGAACTCTGGTATTTTTAACAGATACCTTTGCGCTTCGTTCAGGGGCTTTCCCGTACGGATAAGGTTTGTTTTTGTCCGGCAAATCTGGTCAGGAAATTTATCAGGATATAGCTTTATCAATGAAAAACAACATCATCAAAGGGAGTATTTTAGTTGCGCTGGGTGCATCAAGTTATGGCATGCTGGCAACCTTTGTGAAAATGGCATACTCGGAAGGTTTCAGTACGGCGGAAGTTACGCTTTCGCAGTTTATGCTTGGATTTGCAGGTCTTTTTATCCTGACATTATTCCGTAAAAAGGAAGCAAATACGGAGAAAAAGCCGTCAGACCTTCGTAGTGTTTTGAAGCTGGTTCTTGCCGGAACCTCGATGGGGCTCACAAGTATTTTTTATTACATGGCGGTACAATACATTCCCGTAAGTGTAGGCATTGTGTTGCTGATGCAAACTGTGTGGATGGGCGTCATTCTTGAAATGATCCTGCACAGGAAAGCACCGGGATTGCGCAAGACCATCGCCGTTTTTATCATTCTGGCTGGAACTGCATTGGCTACCAATTTGCTTACAGAATCCGTAACCATCAACTGGATAGGCTTTGGCTGGGGAATGATGGCAGCGCTGTCCTACACCGCATCGATGTATGCTTCTAATAATATAGTGCTGCATTTTCCATCACTGAAAAGAAGTCTGTATCTGATCCTGGGCGGACTGATCATCATTGCCGTCATCTTTTATTCGTCGATCAATTCATCCTTTTCCTATCAGATATTTCTGCGCTGGGGATTGATCCTTTCACTATTTGGAACTATACTGCCACCGTTGCTTTTCACCAGAGGCGTTCCGCTGATCGGTATGGGATTGGGAGCCATCATTGCGTCGGTAGAAATACCAGTATCCATTCTCATGGCCCACCTTTTACTCGGTGAGCCTGTAAGTTTGCTGCAATGGACGGGTGTAGCGCTGATTTTATTTGCCGTGGTGCTGATGAATATTAAAGGGCGAAAAAAGGGTTTGGTTGGTAGTGAGTTGGCTACTAGAGTTAGGGATTTAGAGGGTGTGAAGACTGATTATTAAGTAATTTCTTACTACCCGATCGCCGGCAAAACCTTCCCCCGCAATTCACCAAAACCAATACGGATTCCATTTTTTTCTCCAAAACCACGCATGATCACTTCGTCGCCATCTTCCAGAAAGCGGCGTGATTTTGAATCTGAGAGCTGTATGGGTTGTTTACCGCCTGCGGTTGCTTCAAGTAAACAACCTGCACTTTTTGCACCATTACCGCTGATTGTACCAGTCGCCAGAAGATCACCCACATTGAGGTTGCAGCCTGTTACGGTATGGTGCGCGACTTGCTGGCTGATGTTCCAATAGAGATGTTTTGCATTGGTTTGAGACACCACATATTCGTCATCATTTTCGGGTTTGATGGCGATTGTCAGATCAATATCAAACCCTTTTCTTTCGGGATGGTTTAGGTAGGGTAGTGGTTCCGGGTTTTGTATTTGCGGTGCACTACGAAGTAATGCAAGCGCTTCCATGGTCACGATCCAGGGTGAAATTCCAGATGCAAAATTTTTGCTCGTAAATGGTCCGAGCGGTTGGTACTCCCAGCGTTGTATATCCCGCGCAGACCAGTCGTTAAACAACAAAACACCAAAAACATAATCTTCGGCTTGTTCCACAGGTATGGGTTTTCCCATGTCAGAATCCTTGCCGATCACGAATGCAAGTTCCAGTTCATAATCAAGTGCATTGGTCGGAGCGAAAATTGGGTTCGCTGTTGCATCACGGTTTATCTGCCCCATTGGTCGGTGAATGGATGTACCGGAAATGACAATGGAAGAAGCGCGGCCATGGTAGGCAACAGGTAAATGTTTCCAGTTGGGGAACAGCGGATTGTCGGGTCTGAAAAGTTTGCCTACTGTTGTGGCATGTTCTTCGCTGGAATAAAAATCGGTATAGTTGCCGACTTTTATGGGCATCAGCATTTGCACATTGCTTTGTTTGATCAGCAATGTTTCGGCATGTTTTTTCAACAAAGAATGAGGATCCAGCAATGATTCCTGTAAAACGGAACGGACATAGCCAGAAAATTCACGCCCCTGGGAAATGAAGTCATTGAGAACAGGTTTGCGAAATAAGTTTTCAGCCAAAACGTATTTGGAAAATAGACCAAAGTCAAAGGCGGCAGCAAGATCTATCACATAATCGCCGATGGCAACACACGCCGCAGGAGGCCGATTGTCTTTTTGAAAAATGCCGAAGGGCAGATTGTGGATAGAGAAATCTGAGTTTTGAGAAATGCTGAGCCACGGTTGCTGCATAAATTCACTTTTATTTAAGTTATTCCTAGTAATTTGAAGCAGTGAGTTTTATGCTAATTGGAACCTTACTTTTTTGTCTTAACACAAAAAAGTAACAAAAAAAGTCAAGGCTTCACGCAAATCTTAACGAAAATTGACTCACTCATCACCTAAACAAAAAAAACTCCTCCTGACGTCGTCAAACAGGTTTTTGTTTTTGACGGTGCTGAATGAGTCAATTTTCTAATTTGCATAAGGCCGATGTTACTTGCATTGAGGCATTTTTGTTATTCCGAAAAAGTCAAAAAACTTACTATGATTTCATTATCAAGCACCAAATATCTACGAATAAGCTACAAGAAATTTTTCCATTCCGGTTACTGACTCGTAAAGTTGTTCATAGGATTGAATTACAAAATAATGATCCTGATATCTGTCGATGTGATAAGGTGTATTCAGCACCAGTTCCAGATCAAAGTCTATTTTCGGAACCTGCGGGGAAAGGCAATAGTGGCTTTCGCCAGCAGAAGAAATAATACCACCTCCATAAATTTTCAGATCATTTTGTTCATATATCAGCCCAAATTCTACTGTGTACCAATATAGGCGGGAAATACGCTGTAAGGTTTCTTCGTGATCTATGTAGCGCAGAGCAATAGCGCTCAGCTGCGACATAAAATCACAGAACGCCTGATTACTCAAAAGCGGCACATGCCCGAAAGTATCGTGAAACATGTCAGGCTCTTCCAGATAATCCATTTGCTCAGGTTTTCGCAGCCAGTTTGATGCCGGAAATTGCCGGTTGTACAAATGCGTATAAAATTCCTGATGTGGAATTAAACCCGGCACCACATACACTTCCCAGCCCGTTTGCGAGCGCAACAACGGATTGGTTTCCAACTCAAAATTTGGAATATGATCAGCCACAAAACCAACTTTCTCTATTCCGGTCAAATAGTCTTTGCTGGCAATAGCAGGCAAATTCTTCATTTGCCCCTCAAAAAGCCGTTTCCACATCCGGTGGTCAGCTTTTGTATATTGTTGATAGGCTTGGTTCATGGTGTTTTGGGCGTTTTAGCTTGTTGTGAGCTTTGGTGTCTGTCAGATTGAGGGATATTTTACTTCATAAAAAAACAATATAAGCGACGCTAAAATGCTTGTCACACTGAGCGGAGTCGAAGTGCGAGCAACCAAGATTAAACTGTTAATAATCAATATTTTATAAGTAATGTCAATGGTATCGGAGTCGAAACCCGGGCAACCGAATTAGATTTATTGATAATCAGTACATCATAAAAGTGTCAATGGCAGCGAATCAGGTATGTTCAGTTGAAGTCAAGATCATATCTTAACTATTTATTTGTCAATTATTTTCAAATTAATCAAATCGAAAGTGGTCCGAATCTAGGCAATTTTGTGAGTTCCCTCCAATCTAATTTTACAACGATTATCAATTACATTATTGATAATAATTTACGAAGTCGCCCGGACTTCGACTCCGCTCAGTCTGACACACATTTTGGCGAATTTCATAACCTTTTCACCAATAGACCACCCTTCACTATCACACAGAATCAACGCTTTTCTCCTTCACCGTTCAGCCCGACTGCGTCGTTCAGACCGGAGGTTACAGCGTTCCTCGCAACATTTGCTCACGTTCAATGGCTTCGAACAAGGCTTTGAAATTCCCTTTTCCGAAGGATCGGGCTCCTTTTCTTTGAATAATTTCAAAAAACAAGGTTGGTCGTGGCATGATGGGTTTGGTGAATATTTGTAACAAATAACCTTCATCATCACGATCTACCAAGATGCCCAGTTCTCTGAGATTTGCCATTTCTTCATCAATTTCTCCCACTCTTGCGGACAAATCCTCGTAATAGGAAGCAGGAACCTGTAAAAATTCGACACCTCTATCGCGCAACGTGCGAACAGTTTCAACGATGTGATCCGTTGCCACTGCAATGTGCTGTACACCTGGCCCGCCATAAAAATCCAGGTATTCTTCCACCTGCGACTTCCTTTTTCCTTTCGCCGGTTCATTAATCGGAAATTTTATCCTGCCATTTCCATTACTCATCACTTTGCTCATCAACGCTGTATAGTCGGTTGAAATATCGTTGTCATCAAAAGAAACCAGCGTGGTGAAGCCCATCACGTTCTCGTAAAATTTGACCCACTTGTTCATCTCATTCCAGCCCACATTGCCGACGATATGATCAATGTATTTCAATCCGGTTACGGTCGGTACATGTAACGGTTTCCACGCAACAAAACCGGGGAGGAAGACTCCTGAATAATTTTTCCGTTCAATGAAAAGGTGAACCGTATCGCCGTAGGTGCGAATCCCTGACTTTACAACGGTGCCTGCATCATCCTGAGTTGTCACAGGTTCCAGGAAAGACTGCGCGCCACGTTTCATCGTTTCCTGATAAGCACTTGTGGCGTCATCCACCCAAAGTGCAATGGCTTGAACGCCGTCGCCGTGGCGGTCGAGGTGTGCACCGATGGATGTGCCGCCGTGCAGCGGTGAAGTCAACACGAGGCGTATTTTATCCTGCACAACCACATAAGATTCCCGATCGGTAAGTCCCGTTTCGAGCCCCGCCATAGCCAGAGGTTGAAATCCAAAGGCATTCTGAAAGTAGTGGGCGGTTTGCAAGGCATTGCCCACAAATAATTCAAGATAATCCGTACCATTAATAGGCAGGAAATCTGTATTCGTTTTATCCGCCGTCACTTCCGGCATTATTTCCATTGTGTCCATAGTCGTTTCCTTTTCAAGTTCAATTCCCTCATTCTTAATTCTCAATTCCTAATTTCCATCACTCCTCTAACCAGCTTTTGTAGTAGCGTCCATCATCTAGTTTCATGGCTGCTTCGGTGAGCATTAATGGCCGGAAAGTATCGACCATCACAGCAAGTTCATGTGTTTCCTTTTTGCCAATGCTTCGTTCATAAGCTCCCGGATGCGGACCGTGTGGGATTCCGCCCGGGTGAAGGGTAATGTGCCCCTGTGCAATGTCGTTTCGACTCATAAAATCACCATCCACGTAATAGAGCACTTCATCCGAATCAATGTTGCTGTGGTTGTACGGAGCCGGAATTGCCAGCGGATGGTAGTCGTACATACGCGGACAAAATGAGCAGACTACAAAACCGTCTGTCTGGAAAGTCTGGTGCACAGGTGGTGGCTGGTGAATGCGTCCTGTAATAGGCTCGAAATTGTGAATTGAAATACCCCAGGGATAGTTATATCCATCCCAGCCGATCACATCGAAAGGGTGTGAAGCGTAGGTCACCGGATGAATGAAATTCTGCTTTTTGATTTTGATCAGAAAGTCACCTTTTTCATCAAATGTTTCCAGGTTCTGAGGTAATATATAATCCCGCTCGCAATAAGGTGCTTGTTCCATCAATTGCCCAAAATGATTGCGATATCTTTTAGGCGTATAAATAGGGGAGTGCGATTCAAGATAGAAAATCCGGTTGTCATCTGTATCGAACTCAATCTGATAAATTACACCTCTTGGGATAACGATATAGTCACCTGATTCAAAAGGCAGATTTCCGAAAAAAGTACGGAGTTTCCCTTTTCCGTGATGAATAAAAAGGAGCTCATCGCAATCTGCATTTTTGTAAAAATAGCTCATTACACCTTTCACGGGAGCAGCAAGGCCAATGACAACATCCCGGTTCACAAGCAGCGGAATACGACTTTCGAGATAATCATCGGCAGGTTGTATTTCAAAACCGACCAACTTCCGCATGGTGAGGTTGTTCGCGACGACAATTTTTGGTGTTACGTCGTATGGTTCAGCAATGGCTTTCACCTGAGTAGGACGCCAGGTGTGATACAGCAATGACGACATTCCGTCGAAGCCAATCGTTCCAAAAACCTCTTCATAATACAAACCTGCGTCGCTTTCGGAAGACTTCCGGAATTGCGTATGCCGCTTAGGCGGGATATTTCCAAGTCGGTGATAGATCGGCATTTTCGTTCGCTGTTTTAATGAAAAACGTCAATGAAAGCAGTCTTGAAATAGGTCCTTCTCTTCATTATTTAACAAAATGTATTCAAGCTAATAATTGTCTATGCAATTATATTAAAAATATAATATTTAAACAAATTTTTGAATTATTTTAATTTTTTAGAGAATATGAAAAATGGGTGCTTTGTCTGATACAGCACCCATTTTTTTGAGATGAAATCCAGGATTATAGCGACATTTTTATGCCAATAGCGAGGCTCAGAATATCAGACGGTTTCAGAAATCCGGTGTTTTGTACGTAGCTAATGAACATGAGGTCGTAAGTACCAACTTCGTAATAGGCCTCAAAATTTCTGACTTTCTTATTGAACTTTACTGTTCTTCCTGCTTTTCCACCAACATAGGCACCAAGCCGGACGGCGGTGGCCCACCAGTAATAGCCTTTTGGATAATATTCAGGCCATTTGGAATCGAACTGAGGACCGAATGTGTGACTTGAATAAAACCCTATCGAAAATGGGGCGATATTATACGAGTTTTTCAGATGAATACGCCACGGCGAATAGGTAACTTTAGCAGTGAGTGTAATCAGTGCATCTCCACCAAATTTTTTCGGCAAAAACCCAAACAATACATCCGTTTCGAGGGTTTTGTTGCGAGAAATGTAACCTGGTCCGCCCGACATAAAACCGATATTTCCGGCAAATTGAAGCTTCATATGATCCGGAATATACCATTTTCGATATGAGTCCGTACGTGGGCCATCCTCAGCGAAACTAGTGACTGAAAACAATGTCAGGTATAGTAAAAATAGTTTTTTCATATTGATTAAAATTCAACCCTTTCCACACGATAGCCACCTTTCCAGGTGGTCACAATCAAATATCCTCTTGCTCCCATACTGGTAGTGGTCATGTATCTGACACCATCTTCATAAAATTCTTCATTTTTGAAAGTGTGCTGATGTCCGTACAAGGTGAATTTTACATTTGGATCTGACGCCAGAATTTGCGCGTATTCATTCTGCATGTTAGGATCAAAATCAGCATCGAAAGGAGGGACATGCGCAATGACAATGGCGTTTTTGTCAGTTGGATTGTTTTTCAATTGAGACCGCAGCCAGGGCAGGTTCGGTACCAGTCCGTCAAAGTTATATTCCCTTGAATTTGTATTGATAAATATGAATTTATTGCCTCCAAACTCAAATGAATAATCAAGCTCGCCATACATTTTTTTGTACACCAAAGGCCCGTTGGCAACTATGTCGTGGTTCCCGATAACCGTTACATAAGGATATTTCAGCTCCTGCATAATTTGATTGACCCACTTAAATTCCTGAGAAAGACCAAAATCTGAAATGTCGCCGGCATGAATTACAAATGAAATATCGCGCTGGCTGTTTGCACTTTTAATGAAATCCGAGGATTCGTCGTACCAGCGCTGGGTATCGCCCATCAAAATGAATCGGGTGGTGTCCTTTTGCGGGAGTGCCTGAATGAGCGCAACGTTTTTGAGATTCAGATTCCGCTCATCCTCTTTCAGAATAACCTGATTCGGATTATATTGGAACAGTCCTTCACAGGAAATGTTGATGAGCGCGGTGAAAAGAATAAATGTATTGAGTAAGGTTTTCATAGTGAGGTTGTTAACTCTGTTGGTGAGGAGTTTGCACCATTTGGCAGGATCCCGAAAAATTCCCAGTGACCGATAATCTTTTGGTCACGAAAGGCGAGAATGCGTTGGCCTTGCAGCACTTCATTTTCCCGATGAGCAGATGGGTCTTGCAAAGTGCTCAGTGTCATTTTTATGCCAATTATTGCAAAATCGTGCTCGGTAATGATACTTTCTATCTCAGTATGATGACTGACACCTTCGCTCAATACTTTTAGATATGCATGAAAACCTCGCCCATTTTGTGCGCCAAATGGGAGGCTGTGATCAATAAATTCGGGATGCAGATATTGGCACAGCTTCGCGAATCTGCTGTTGTTCCAGATATCTTCTATAAAGCCGATCACTAATTTTTCGGGTTCTATCATCAGGATACAATTAATTGGCAACTTATCGGGGTTGTCTCTGCCCATCAACAGTCAAATGTCCATGAGATGGACCAGATATGTAACTACTTTCGGGCTGAAACGGACAAATAATAGGGTGAAGAGGAAGCGAAAAAGAGAGGCTTGCCCAGCTTTATGCATATTGATTAAGCATATAACCGGGTGATTTCAAATGAAGATAAAATGAATGGCAAAGAGCTGGTTACGAGGTGAGGGACCGCCGTATCTGCTGTTCTGTTCCTGTTACAAAATGTTTGGAGCCATCTTTTAGAATGACCAGGCTGTAACGCATGTCGGCGTCCGGTACTATTTCTACGATTTCGTCTAAGGACAACCTGATCCTGACACCATCCTTGGTGGTAAAGTTCTTTTGTTTTTTCATGCTGCTTGTAAACCTGGAATCTATTGGAGAAGCTGTCTTCATCCCGACTCTATACTAATCAATTGGATAAATAATTATGCCTGAACCTTGCTCCGACTTCATCGCCCCGAGCATACATTTTTGTTCTTCTTCCTAATGGCAAAGTGTATTCCGGGCAGCTTTTTGGGGAAGGTAGTTCTCCAATATTTTAGTTTTCACACTCAAAGAGTTGCAAGCGGTTAGAGTTGGTTATGTACAAGTTATAAGGGATTCCTGTTGCTCAAAAAAATGTCGAATTTCAGCGAGACTCCCCGGCTATGCATTTATGGAGATCACGTATCAGTTATCAATGGTTTTATAACTTGGGGAAAATGGCTGATTTTAGGGATAGTTTTTAATTTCATCCGTTGTAACTTTGAGACATATATTTCGCTTTGCCAACAATTTTTCTTTTTGGAATGAAAAAAATATCAATACTCTGCGTGCTATTTTTTTACTGCATATCCTGCCCTGCACAACTTCTGGACCGGATTAAAAACAAGGTGGAGCAAAAAGTTGTTGACCAGATTGACCAGTCTATTGACAAAGCCACACAAAAAAAGAAGCGGAATGACAAGCCGGCAGAAACGGAGTCGGTTCCCAGGGTAAATGAGGAAAGCGCGCCATCACCGTCGGAAGATGCTAAGGATCAGCAGCAGCCCAATACTCCAATCAAAACCGCAACGGGCATTACGGCTTACTCCAAGTTCGATTTTGTACCAGGTAAAACGATCATATTACATGAAGATTTTTCTCAGGATGCGATTGGCGACTTCCCGGCAAACTGGAATACGCGTTCCGGAGCTGAAATTGTTACAATCGATGGGCGGAGCGGCAAATGGCTCAGATTAAACCAAAGCGGGGTTTTCTACTCCGAGGCTTTAACTGACGATCTTCCTGAAAATTTTACCTTACAAATGGATTTGATTGCCAATGAGCATGTGTCGAACATAGGAGAATTTATGATTAGTCTGATGCAAACCGGCGACACAGATCAAAAATTTGACTGGGGCAACGCAAGTCAGCTCACAACGCCGAGTTTTAAAATAGCATTTCAGCCTACATCAACCGACAAAGGACAACTCAAATATTCTTCCAATCTGATAGGCGGTCAATACAAACATGGCGTCCCTGAATTCAATATCAACAAAAATTCAACGAGAATTTCGATATGGAGACAGAAGCAACGTGTGCGGGTTTACCTTGACAGTTCCAAAGTGCTTGACCTTCCCCGGGCACTTAATGCACCGGAACCTCTGAATACGCTCACGTTTACAGCAATTAATCCGGACTTTAGCCAGAAGGGCGGTGCTTTCTTCCTGGCGAACGTTCAGCTTGCAGTTGGAGTAGCCGATACCCGTAACAAACTACTCACGGAAGGGAAATTTGCTACCAGTGGAATCCTTTTTGACGTTAATAGTGACAGAATATTACCTCAATCGTATGGAAGTCTCAAAGAAATCGCCCAGGTTTTGCAAGAAAATGCTTCTGTACGATTCAAAATTGTTGGTCACACCGACTCCGATGGGAATGAAGGTGATAACGAAAGCCTGTCCAAGCGTCGCGCTGCTGCGGTGAAAGAGACCTTGAAATCTGATTTCAGTATTGATGCCGCACGTTTGGATACGGATGGAAAAGGGGAGACAGATCCTGTGGATTCCAATGAAACACCTGTTGGGAAGGCCAATAACAGAAGGGTAGAGTTTATTAAGCTGTAAGATATTAAGAAGGGTCTCTGCCGGAATACAAAGCCTACCCCATAAGTTACTTGTAACGTAAACTTATGGGTAGGCTTTATTTTCAATCGGCTTAATTAGTAAGTCCTCTGCCGGTTTTGTGTTGCAATTCGTCAATGCGCTTTGAAGCTTCCGCTTTCGTTAGTGTGAGATCTGCTTCTTCCGAAAGTGTTTTCAAATACGATTGCTGTGCACCTGTCATCGGTTCTTCACCTGTTGTCCATTCGTCCGGGTCCTTCACTGTGTTCGATCCTTTCAGTACCTGATGATTGTTATCAACCGAATCTTTGTCGTCGGTGCTGACTTTTTATCCCTGTTTTCCATGTGCTATCTCTTTTAAGAACAGAAATACAAAAACTTAGCCAGCTTATTTAGATGGTATGATTTTGCCGTAAAAATAGCGGGCGCGTAAATCCGTTTTAGCCAGTTGCTGATCTGCTGAATCCAGAGTATGTTAAATTTTAGATTAGTCATTAAAGTAAAATCCCTGACAATCAATCGATTGTCAGGGATTTATGTACCCGGAGCCGGAGTCGAACCGGCACGAGTGTAACCTCATTGGTGTTTGAGACCAACGCGTCTACCAATTCCGCCATCCGGGCATTGATCTTCTCTGTTGGGAGTGCAAAAGTAGACAGAAAAATAGATTTCGCAAGAAATTTTATCCAAAATTGAAATAATATTTTTTAGCCGACTTTTCTTCGCTTTGATCCTATTCGTAACGTAATGCTTCGATTGGATCAAGACGTGATGCTTTTATTGCCGGATATATCCCTGAAATAACGCCAACAACTACGCAAACGATAATTCCCATGGCCATCCAGACCCACGGCACTACAAACGTACTTTCGGTACTGATGGAGTTGGAAATGACATTGCCGATGATGATGCCCAGGAACAGACCGCCTATCCCACCGAGAATACAAACCACGATTGCTTCAATCAGAAACTGGAAGCGTATCACGCGTGGTGTAGCTCCAAGCGATTTGCGGATTCCGATTTCTCTGGTGCGTTCTGTAACGGATACAAGCATGATGTTCATTAATGCAATGGAAGCTCCAAGTAATGTGATGATTCCTATACCGAACCCTCCGATTCGAAGATAACCAGTGATGCTTTCAAATTCTTTGGCCATGGCGTCCGCACGTTCGAGTGTGAAAGAATCCTCGGAGCCAAGTTTGTCGGATCTGATCCGGCGCATTAGTCCGCGTGCTTCTTCGATGATAAACTCCCCGTCTTCAATGTTAGGGGCCGAAGCTGTGATGTTGTAGGTAAGTGAGCGGTTTGCGGCCAGTCCGCGACCGTTGTCAAGCGGAATAATGATAATTCTGTCTGAATCGGTACCGCCGCCCATGGATCCTTTTTTTGCCAAAACGCCAACGACTTTGTACCTGGCACCCATGAAAGTGATTTCTTTATTGACCGGATCTATATTACCAAATAGGTTTCGGGCAACTTCCTGACCTAATACTGCTGCATTTACAGAATTTTCAAGGTCATTTTTGTTGAGGTTACGACCAAAATCTATTTTATACCCTTTTATGGCAAGAAAATCGTCGTCAGCTCCCACCACGTTAATGTTGGGGTTTGTCTTTTTGCTAAGATAATTTACCTGAACTGCGCCTCCAATATTGGCAGAAAGGGAAACGGTACCGCCAAATTCGCTGCGAAAACGATTTGAAAATTCTCCTGCCTGCTGATAATTGATGACAGGATATTGTTTCTCTCGCCGACCACCCCGCCTGAAACCCTCGTCCATGCGACTTTCCACAGTGAAGGTGTTGGCTCCCAGATCCGCAAAGCTGCTGTTTACCGAATTTTGGATGCCTTCAATAGCAGTAAGGATACCAACCAGCGATGTGATGCCAATTGCAATGATCAGGGCTGTCAGTACCGTTCTTAACAAGTTTGATTGTATGGACCGAAGGCCTTCGTCTACGTTTTCCTTAATATTCATTAATTATCAGTTTTATCGGATCGGTATCACTTATGCATCATTATTTCGTAATATTACGTTAGATCAGTATCAATCTGAATGGAATCGTTATTGAGCTTTGTACCGGAGTTCAGGTCGAAAATTTATCTCCTGTAAGCCTGCCGGTACAGCGTAATTTTTGAACTAATTTTATTTTGTAAAGCTGCAAATGATACGTGAAAGAATCAAACCAATGAGACGCCTGTTTATTCCGCTTATCATTTTTTTGTCAATATCCCCGGGTGTATGGGCCAACAAGCTGCTCATTCCAATGGACGGATCGCAAAAAAATCACCTGAAAGCATACGGAATTTCCTTCTGGATATTGAAAAATTTTGAAATGGAAATGGATTGGCTGCTCAATTACCGGGGTGGAAGTTTTATGGTGCAATATAATCAGTCTTTCGCTTCTGAAATGACGGTTCGCGGCGTGAGTTATGAAGTGATTTCGGACGGCCAGGCAAGTCAGATCATGACCAGCATCAGCTCTCCTGATGTAAATATGGATGCTGTGAAATTGCAAAAAGCTCCCAAAATCGCGGTTTATTCTCCAAAGTCCAAATTACCTTGGGATGATGCCGTTACACTTGTGCTCACCTACGCTGAAATCCCTTATGATGTAGTATATGATGACGAGGTGCTGAGTACCAAGCTCCCGGAATATGATTGGCTTCATTTGCATCACGAAGATTTTACGGGCCAGTTTGGAAAGTTTTTCCAGTACAAGGATTTTCCCTGGTACCGGGAGCAAAAACGTGAAGCTGAGGCCACTGCTGAAAAATATCAGTTTGCCAACGTTCCGCAGATGAAACTGGCAGTAGCCAAAAGGATATCGGAATTTGTAACGGGAGGTGGGTATATGTTCGCGATGTGCAACGCAACAGACACTTTTGATATAACACTAGCAGCCGACGGACTGGATATTGTTGAAACCATGTACGACGGAACACCGGCGGATCCTACTGCAAACAGTAAACTGAATTTTGATAATACTTTTGCTTTTCACAATTTCAAGACAATTCCATATCCCTACGAAATTGAGTTTTCGGACATAGACAACCAGCCCGAGGAACGTCGCCTTGAAGAAGGGAATGATTTCTTTTCTCTATTCCAGTTCTCTGCAAAATGGGATCCGGTTCCGAGCATGCTTACACAAAATCATCAGAATGTGATCAAGGGTTTTATGGGGCAAACCACGGCATTTAAAAATCGGGTTGTGAAACCGGAGGTGATCATTCTTGCGGAGAACAAGGCAGCCAACGAAGCCCGGTATATTCACAGTACGCATGGTAAGGGTTTCTTTACATTTTATGGCGGGCACGATCCGGAAGATTACCAGCATAGAGTGGGAGAGGAGCCAACTGATTTGAATCTGCATCCGACTTCAGCCGGCTATCGATTGATATTAAACAATGTACTTTTCCCGGCAGCTAAGAAGAAAAAGCTCAAAACTTAGCGTTTGGTCGAAATAACAGATTTCTTATTTGTTCAGATTGACACAAGCTGTGCGTTATCGCACGGCTTTTTTTGTGGCAATTTTTCTCAATTGGTTGATTTTTAAATACATAACTTTTGGCATAGAGTTGTACTGATAATAGCAGGTTAGCCATGAAAAAATATTGCTCTCAATTATCAGTACACAATGGACAGGGAAGTAGCACCGGAATTTGTTAAAAGCGAAAGAAACAGAAAGTGGTTTGTGGGCGGAATCATTTTGTTGATTCTTGTCGCAGGAATATACTTCCTTCGAAAATCACTTGGCAGTACAATGGAGTCGTCCAAAATACGTACGGCGATTGTCCAGCAGGGCGATGTCGAGAATACCCTCAATGCTACTGGCGAAGTAATTCCCGCCTATGAGCAGATTATCACGAGTCCGATCCGTGCAAGCATAAAAAGTGTTTTACTCTCGCCGGGAACGAAGGTAGTACCCGGCCAGGCCATAGTGGAGCTTGATAAATCCTTAACTCAAATTGAATTCGAGCGATTTCAGGATCAGCTGGAGCTGAAAAAGAACGGCATCGAACAGCTGCGTATGAAGCTGGACAAAAACTTGTATGATGCCGAAATCAGCGATAAAATCAAGCTTTTGAACATCAGTAAATTACGGGCTGATCTGGAAGATTCCAGGCGTTTGGAAAAAGTTGGTGGCGGCACCAGGGAGGATATCACACGCGCCGAAAATGCTCTGAAAATTGCAGAATTGGAAAAGCAACAGCTTGAAAATGATCTTTCTTACAACCGTAAATCCATGGGGGCCAGTTTGCGGGAAACCGAACTTGGCGCGCAGATCGAAGGCAAAAATCTCAAAGAATTACAGCATAAACTGAAAATGGCCGACATCGTGGCCGATCGTAAAGGTGTATTGACATGGGTCAACGAAAACATCGGATCATCTGTGAACGAAGGTGAGATGCTCGCAAAAGTCGCTGATCTGGGCAGCTTTCGTGTAGAAGGTTCTTGCTCAGATATTTATGCGGAGCAGGTGAAACCAGGTTTAGCTGTTATTGTGAAAGTAAATGAAGCGGCGTTGCGCGGTATCATTACACAGGTAAAACCAGCCGTAAAAGATGGAGTCATAGGTTTTGTAATTCAGCTTGATAACGCTCAAAATGAGGCGCTTCGCCCAAATATGAAAGTAGAGGTGTACGTGGTGACAAGCCGAAGCTCCAACACAATTCGCGTTGCAAATGGGCCTGCATTCAATGGCAAACAGAAACAACACGTGTTTGTGCTTGAAAACGGTATTGCACGAAGGAGAGACATTCAGGTCGGACTTTCCAATTTCGACTATGTAGAGATCAAAAGCGGCTTGCAGGTTGGCGAGAAGGTGATTCTGACGGATATGAATCAGTATGAACATTTGGAAGAAATTACCATTCAAAACTGATCGGTGCCATGAAGAAAATTTCTCTGTTATCAGTTTTTCTGTTCGTTGTTGTCAGTCAGATCTTTGGCCAGGTTCAGCGTTATACACTCGCGGAAGTGGTGCAACTGGCGCGCTCACAATCTATTTCATCCAAGCAGGCCGAAACCCGTAAGAAAACCAATTACTGGCAGTATCGCTCGTTTATCGCAGATTTCAAGCCGCAGCTTAGCCTGTCGGGGACTTTACCTGGTTTCACCAGATCATATATTCAGGTTGTGCAGCCAGACGGTACAATTTCATTCAGGAATGTATCTTACAATAACTCGCTGGTGAATCTGGGTCTCAGTCAGAACATTGCTTTAACAGGCGGCACCATTTTCGTCCAGAAGGAATTACAGCGTTTTGACGATTTTGACAGAAATACAACAAGTTACAATGGCATACCTGTGGAAATCGGGATCAACCAGCCGTTATTCCGTTTCAATGAAATGAAATGGACTAGGAAAATTGAACCATTGAAGTTTCAGGAAGGAAACCAGCAATTTGTATCATCACTCGAACAGGTTTCCCTGGATGCCGCAGCATATTATTTTGAACTGTTGGTCGCGCAAGTGAACTTGCAAATTGCCGGGAAAAACACAAGCAACAGTGATACACTGTTCAAAATAGCAGAACACAAATTGCGGTTGGGAAAGATATCTCAAAATGATCTGTTGCAACTCCAGATGGGTCTTTTGACGGCACAAAAGGATCTTGCATCAGCAAAGCAAGCAACAGCAGTAGCATCTATGCAGTTGAAAATGTTCATGAGTTCCCGTAACGAGCAAGATCTGGAACTTGAAATTCCGATAGAGGCCGGGGAATTTGAGATTGATACGAAAATTGCCTTGGAAGAAGCCTTTGCCAACCGTTCCGATGCAATTGGTTTTAAACGCAGATTGCTGGAAGCGGAAATGGAAACCCAAAAGGCAAAGAAAAACAATGGATTGAATGCGTCGCTGCAAGCCACTTTTGGTTTGAGCAATCAGGGAGTAAGGCCGGGAGATATTTATGTGAATCCACAGGATAGGGAATCGGTGCGGCTTGAATTCACTTTGCCCATCATGACGTGGGGAAGAAATAAGGCTAGAACGGAGATAGCAAAAGCCAATCAGGAATTTGCGCAACAATCCGTAGAGCAGGATAAACTTACTTTTGAGCAACAGATATACACGCAGGTTACACTTTTACAAATGTTACAAAAACAGGCAAAACTGACCAAATTAGCAGACGACATTGCAGCCAACCGGTATCAAATTGCTCAGGACCGGTTTATTTTAAGTGATTTGAGTGTAACAGACCTTGGCATTGCGATGCAGGAAAAGGATCGTGCAAGGCGGGATTACATCATCGCCCTGCGCGACTACTGGCAATCGTATTACAGCCTGAGATTACTGACATTGTATGATTTTGAAAAAAACGAGAAAATAAGATAATAAGTAAGATTTCACGCAAAGACGCAAAGTTTTAACCGCAAAGTACTTAAGCAGATATAGTTCAATTGAAGTATACAAGAGATATCTATAAAGGATCTTTTGCGCTCTTTACTTTTTCCCTTAGCGTCTTTGCGCGGCGGGCGTTCCCGTGAAACCCTTAAAACACAAACCAAGCCATGATCAAATTACAGAACGTCGAAAAAGTTTACCGAACCAGTTCAATTGAAACTCTTGCGTTGAACAACATCAATCTTGATGTAAAAAAAGGAGAATTCGTATCCATTATGGGACCTTCAGGATGTGGCAAGAGTACGCTGCTTAATATCATGGGACTTCTGGATGAACCTTCCAAAGGCAGCATTGAAGTAGGCGGAATAAAGGTTACCAACTACCGCGATAAAGAATTGGCCAGGTTGCGAAACGAGAAGCTGGGATTCATTTTTCAAAGCTTTCACCTGATCAATGATCTTTCGGTAATCGACAACGTGGAAATCCCGTTGCTGTATCGCGACAGTACGCTCAAAGAGCGCCGCGAACTGGCAAGACAAGCACTGGAACAAGTTGGGTTGAGCAACCGGATGAAACATTTCCCCAAACAATTATCTGGGGGACAAAAGCAGCGTGTTGCCATTGCGAGAGCAATTGTCGGCAAGCCGGATATTATCCTGGCCGATGAACCAACCGGAAACCTGGATAGTGCAATGGGTAACGAAATCCTGACAATACTTCAGAATCTGAATGAAGAAGGTGCCACCATCGTGATGGTAACCCACGACGACGCCATGGCGAAAAGGACACACAGGTTGATCCGGTTGTTCGATGGTACGCAGGTGCTTTAGGGAAGGGGCAAGGCGCGTGCCAGACCAGTTTAGCTTGTAAGGCTTCGTGCTGATAAAAAACAACAAATATGAAATCAATACTAACGGTTGCATTAATTACTTTTTTTTCAATAACATCAGCTTTTTCGCAGATATCCGTCCGGAAATTTATATCCATCAACAATAAACAAATGGCATATAGAACTTTCGGACTGGAAGAAAGAAAAGCCAATGAGCCAATTATGGTCTTCGAAAGTGGCCTTGGGTCTGGCGGCGGGGCTTACGGGAGCATGTTCCCTTTTATTCAAAAAAGCTTTGCAGGAATTGTTTATGACAGAAGCGGAATTGGAGAATCAGAAATCGACAATTCTATTAAAACAGATGCCGATGTTATAAAAAGGCTTCACGATTTGTTGGCAACTTTAAAAATAAGTCCACCCTATATGCTGGTGGGACACTCAATTGGCGGGCCATTTATTCGCCTGTATGCCTCCACATACCCAAATGAAATTTGTGGGCTGTTTTTTATTGACCCGACAGACTTTATGCTTACAAAAGAGGAAGACAACAGGGTGAAAATTAACACATCCAGCTCAACCGGTTATCAGGAACTGTTGGCAATAAATCTTCAAAATATCATAAACGACACCTTAACGTCAGATGGCTTTCGAAATGAGGCAAAAAGAGTACAGAATGAAAGTTCACAGGAGTTCTTTAAAAATTATAAATCCTTAAAACCTATTAAGGATGTTCCTGTAACGGTAATGATTGCTTACAATAAGCATATTGAACATTATGAAACAGAAATGAACAAAAATCTGAAATTGGGCATCAATCTGATACCGTGGTGGAAAGAGCTGGATGAGTTAAGAATAAACCATTATGCAGAAATGATAAAAAATAATGGTAAGAGCCAGATCATATTGTTGCCACGTTACAGCCACGGGATACATCAGCAGGACCCCAAAATAGTAGCTGACGCTTTAATCGATACTTATGAAAACTGTGTGACTTCCTTGAAAAACAAGTAGAAAAAACTACGGGTCAATACGGTTAATTCTATATGTTAAACAGGTTAAATTATTGATATTCAATATTATAAATATGTTTAGGTATAAGATGTAACGAATTTCATATTATCATTTTATAACCTGGGAATCATATTCAGGAAGAATCAAAAATAGCTATTTAATAAACTGGACGAGGTTAGCAGAAAGATTATGAGTTTTCATAAAGTCTTAGTTCCCAAGCCAACTATGTCCTAATCCCCATTCCCCCATGCTCATAAACTACATAAAAATCGCCTGGAAGGTATTGCTTCGGCATCCTTTCTACACGTTCATTACCTTGTTCGGGATCAGTCTTACACTGACAGTACTGATGGTGCTTACCTCTTTTCTGGATCATCTTTTTGGATCACATTATCCGGAGAACAAGCGTTTCAGAACACTCTACATTGCCATGGTGCTGCAAACTGATTCTGCCAAAACTTCGATGAGCTCCGGTCCGGCAAGTTTCAGGTTTTTGGAAAAGTATGCGAAATCGCTCAAAACGCCTGAAAATGTTGCGGTTGTTTCAAATTTTAGTTTCTCAAATACTTATGTCAATGGAAAGCGTATCAAGTTAAACACAAAATACACGGATGTTGCTTTCTGGGAAGTGGCCGATTTTGAGTTTCTGGAAGGCAAACCTTACAATGAGCAAAACATAAAAAATGGTGATCATGTGGCCGTGATCACCGATGACCTTCGTGATCAGTATTTTGAACCGGGCGCTCAGGCGGTTGGTAAATTTATCGATATAGAAAACATCAATTACCGGGTTATCGGAGTTGTAAAAGGCAGTCCGGCCACACGATTGTATACCTATGGAGATGTTTATTTTCCATACACTGCGCCAAAAAGCAATTACGAGAACAAGAGTATCCGGGGAAGTTACATTGCCATGGTATTGGCCAAAACAATAGACGATGTCCCGGCAATTCAGGCAGAATTCGACAATGCTATTTCCCGTATACCAAAGGATGAGATTCGGGATGGGGGCCACTTCACCGTACTAACGGTCAAGGCACTTAAATACTTCGATCATTTTTTGGACACTTTTGCCAGGGACGATTCTCAAAAAGTGTTTTTTTACTCGATAGGAGCACTGATATTGGTTATGATCATGGGGCTGCCTGCCATCAATCTGGTGAATGTCAATGTGAGCCGGATACTTGAACGAGCTTCCGAAATAGGAGTAAGGAA
Source organism: Dyadobacter sp. CY312 (assembly GCF_021390535.1). Lineage (GTDB taxonomy): Bacteria > Bacteroidota > Bacteroidia > Cytophagales > Spirosomataceae > Dyadobacter. The sequence continues at coordinate 410,894 of NZ_JAJUXG010000003.1, read as the reverse complement.
AGCATTTGGAGCTCCGGCAAAAGCACTGCTCTGGCAGTTTATCATTGAAAACATTTTCATCACATTCATTGGCGGTTTGTTCGCGTTGATATTATCGTTTGTGATCATATCAATGATCAATTCCAGCGGCTGGATCGCTTACGCCGATCTGACGATCAACTTCACGGTATTTCTGGTCAGTATTTTCATCTGTCTGATTTTCGGATTTCTATCAGGTGTCTTACCAGCATTCCGGATGTCAAAACTTAAAATTGTCGATGCGCTTAAGTCGTAATTCAATCATTCACTCATTCTATCATTATTGATATGTTACGTCATTTATTTAAATTAATCTGGAACAAAAAGGGCTCTCATTCTCTGTTGATTATTGAGATTTGGGCCTCCTTTATGGTTCTTTTCGGAGTGCTGTCACTCATCGTTTACAATGTCAGTAACTATGTACAGCCGATAGGTTTCGAATACGAGCGCGTTTGGAATTTGCAATTGAGTAATAACCAGGATACGGTGGGTGTCAGTGATAAAATGCATCGTATTGTGCAGCAGATCAAATCCAATAAAGAGGTCGAATCGCTTTCACGTATGAGTAGCAATTCACCGTTTTCTGCCAATCAGATGATGAATGGCGTTACGTATAAGAAGGTTAGTATATCACCCGAATTTTTTTATACCGATGAGAATTTTAGTAAAACACTTGGCTTGCCCGTGGTTGCCGGAAAGTGGTTTACGGAGAGCGACCGGGTTTCAAAATTTACGCCAATCGTAATCAATTCGAAGTTAAAAGAAGTCCTTTTTGCCAATGAAAATCCCTTGGGTAAAGTGATAAAGGTAGATGATAAAAAATCTTTCAAGGTTGTAGGTCTTGTTGACAAATTTAAGTCGAAGGGTGAATTTGCCAGCGATTCGCCCGCGCTTTTCGAGATGTTGAGCAAAGATGATACCTGGAGCACCAATGTATTAATCAAAACAAAAGCAGGTGTGGATGCAAATTTTGAAGCCAAGCTGGTGAAGGAAGTAGCTGCCACATTACCAGGTTGGGGAATTGAGGTTAGTTATCTGACTGAACAGCGTAAAAACAGACATAATCTGACGCTCGTTCCGGTTACCATTTTCTTGATCGTCAGTGGATTTTTGCTTACCAATGTGGCCCTTGGTCTTTTTGGAATCCTTAACCTGAATATTGCCAAAAGAAAAAATGAGATCGGATTACGCAGAGCAATGGGAGCCACAGAGAGTGGAGTTACAACGCAGTTTTTAGGAGAAATATGGGTGCTTGCCGCATTGAGTGTGTTGATAGGCTTACTGTTTGCCATTCAGTTCCCGATTATACATGTGTTTGACATGAAGGCTAATATATATATCACAGCCATTGTTATTGCAATCGTTCTGATCTTCATCATCGTGACGCTCTGTGCCTGGTGGCCAAGCCGGCAAGCATCGAGGATACATCCTGCTATTGCTTTGCATGAGGAATAAGAGTTGAAGGTTTTTTAAGGTTTCGAAGGTTTCACGCAAAGACGAAAAGTTTAGCAGAGTTCGCAAAAGGGTTTTGAGTCAAATGGTTTTTATTGAATCTTTGTGATAATACACTTCTTCAATAAAACATCATGGATGAGAATGAACTATCTTACGAAATCATAGGGATTGCGCTTGAGTTGCATAGAAACATTGGGCCGGGACTGCTTGAATCAGCTTATGAAAATGCGTTTGCATACGATTTATTGGAAGCGGGTTTTGATGTGAAACAACAAGTCGTTATGCCATTTGAATACAAAGAAGTGAAAATGGACGTTGGATACAGGATTGATATGATAGTGGAAAACAAAATCATCATAGAAATTAAGGCTATTGCAGATATTGCTCCTGTCCACTCTGCCCAGCTTTTAACCTATTTGAGGCTGTCAAATTTAAAGTTGGGGTTGCTGATTAATTTCAATACTAAACTTTTAAAAAACGGAATTCAACGTGTCGTGAATGGATTGTGAGATTTCACGCAAAGCAAAAAAGATAACTGCAAAGTGTGCAAAGGGTATCTCTGCGCTTTTTGCTTTTTTCTTAAAATCTTTGTTTCGAAATTTTCACGCAAAGCAAAAAAGCTTGGCAAAGAACGCGAAGATTATTCCTTTGCGTTCTTTGCTCCTTTTTCTTCAAACCTTTGCGTGAAACCTTTCAAACTTTTAAACTTAAAAACCTGAAACCTAGTGCTCCTTATCATCGACGACGATCTTGCAATACGAACATCTCTGGCTCTTATGCTTAAAAAGGAGGGCTTTGGGGTGAAAGGTGCGGCTTCGCCTGACGATGCTTTTAAAATACTGAATGCCGAAACACCGGAACTGATATTGCTGGATCTGAATTTTTCCATCGAAACCTCGGGTGAAGAGGGAATGAGCTTGCTTTCAAGAATCCGTAAACATGATACTGCCATACCAGTCATACTCATTACCGGCTGGGGAACCATCGATCTGGCGGTACAGGGAATGAAACTAGGTGCGAAAGACTTTATAACCAAACCCTGGCAAAATGATCATTTACTGCAATCGGTAAAGACCATTTTAAATCTGGAACAGCAAAGTCCGGAGGTCACCAACCGGCGTAAACTGGAAGAAAAATATCAGTTTGATAACATTGTTGGCAAAGACGCCAAGCTGCTTGAAATACTGGAAACGGTCGGCCGTATAGCCGTTACGGATGCCGCGGTGCTCATTACGGGCGAAAGCGGTACTGGAAAAGAGCTGATTGCGGAAGCAATTCATTCAAACAGTAAGCGTAAAAGTAAGCCATTTGTAAAGGTAAACCTTGGCGGTATTTCTTCCACCCTGTTTGAAAGTGAACTGTTCGGTCATGTGCGTGGCGCGTTCACAGATGCGAAGACTGACCGCGAGGGACGTTTTGAAATGGCTCACCGCGGAACCATCTTTCTGGACGAAATAGGCGAACTTGATCTGTCAAGCCAGGTAAAATTGCTGCGGGTATTACAGGAGCGCACATTCGAGCCATTGGGAAGCAGCAAGAGCCGAACTGTGGATGTGCGCGTGATATGCGCTACCAACCGAAATCTGGAAGAAATGGTAGCGAATGGTACTTTCCGGGAAGATCTTTACTACCGTATCAACCTCATTACCGTGAAGTTACCAGCCTTGCGGGAACGTCCGGATGACATTCCTTTACTGGCAGAATTTTTCATGAATAACCTCAAAATCATATACCAGCGACCAAATTTGCAATTGAGCAAACCGGCTTCTAAGTGGCTGAAATCGTTGCCCTTGCAGGGAAATATAAGGCAGCTAAAAAACATTGTGGAGAGAACGGTATTGCTCTCGTCATCCGACGAGCTGGATGTGAACGATTTTCAGGCAAGTTTGAATGCCGGAATGATTTCTTCCAGAAGTAGTGCTTTGCCGGAAGTGGGCGCACTAACGCTCGAAGAAATGGAATTTCAGATGATCAGAAAGGCGATGGAATTTCATCAGAATAAGGTTTCGAAAGTGGCTCGCTCACTCGGTATTACAAGATTTGCTTTGTACCGCCGGCTCGAAAAATATGGCATTTCTTACGAATCGGAGGATGTATGAGATGGTCGGTAAAAAGTAAATACATACTATACATTCTGGTGCTTCATTTGGTATTGGTTTTATTGGTGTATAAAATTTTGTTTCAGGATAAGATCCTGTTTATTGCCTCTGAGGTTTTTCTGCTTATATCCGTTGCGCTTTCCATTAAAATCTACCACGACTTTATGCAACCTAACGAATTTGTCAGATCGGGCATTGAAGCCATTAAGGATAAGGATTTTACGATCAAGTTTGTACCGACCGGGAAAGGGGAGGTCGATTCGCTGATCGATGTTTATAACTTGATGATCGACCAACTTCGTGAAGAAAGAACAAAGTTGAACGAACAGCACTTTTTTCTGGAAAAGCTGATCGCTGCTTCGCCCATTTCAATTATTATCTTTGATTTTGACGAAAAAATTGAAACCCTTAATGCAAAAGCAGAGAATCAATTTGGCAAGAATTTAAAAGGAAAAGGACTGGAAGAAACAGGTGTGCCATTATTGGCGGATTTAAAACACTTAGCCGATGGAGACTCAAGGATATTCAAAGCGGAAGGTATAGAAACCTTCAAAGTGCAGCGGTCTCATTTTATGGATCAGGGTTTTAAAAGATCTTTCATTTTGATAGAAGAACTGACCGCCGAAATGCACGAGTCGGAAAAGAAAGCTTATGGGAAGGTAATCAGAATGATGGCACACGAGGTGAACAATACCCTCGGAGCTACGGATTCTATCCTGCAAACGACAAGGAATTATCTGAACACAGATGAATATTCAGACCTTAGCGATGCGCTGCGGATTGCCTCAGAAAGAAATATGCGTTTAACACGCTTTATGCGGAATTTTGCAGACGTGGTACGCCTGCCTTTGCCTGGTTTAGAAACCATTGATCTTTCCAAACTAGTTAGGGATGTTTGTATTTTTATGCAACCTTTTAGTTTGGAAAAAGGCGTCAGAATTGAACTGAATATTTCTGAAAATATCAGTAAAAAAGCCGATTCTGGTCAAATTGAACAGGTGTTGGTCAATGTGGTTAAAAACGCAATTCAGGCTTGTGAGCAGGGAAGTGAGGTTCAGATTTTACTTTCTGAAAAGGAGTTGATAATCCGGAACAATGGAAAACCTATTTCAGCGGAAGAATCCAATCAGCTTTTCAATCCATTTTACAGCAGCAAACCTGACGGGCAGGGAATAGGTCTCACACTAAGCCGGGAAATTCTGGTTAATCATGGTTTTCATTTTTCGTTAAAAACGAATGAAGACGGCTGGACGGAGTTTGTGATTGTGTTTTGAACATTTACCACGGAGTATTACGGAGTTTTTCACTGAGTGACACGGTGTCTTTCAATTTTTCTTCTCACATTTTCCTGACCTGAATGGCAAGCATTTGCGAGGGATTGTTAATCAGGATTTGATCAATTTCTTTCTGTTTAAAACCATTGGATTTAAGATAAGGGATGAATTTATCAGAAATTGTGGTAAATCCTTTAAACGCTCCTCCGTCTGGCTCGCCTGGTTTGTACCATCCTGCATCGTGAGAGATCAATACTTTGTTTAACAATCCACTGGATTTTAGTAACGAAATGGTTTTCGCATTTTTATCCATATTGCCGTCATCTATTCCATCCAGACTAATCCAGGCTCCCATTTTGGCAATCTTTAAAAAATCTTCATCAGATCCGTTTGCATGCACCCACACAAAGGCGCTTGGGTGAACGCCGGATTGTTTGAGAATTTCGAGCTGTTCAAATGCGGGAATTGCAGGTCCGGTGTGAGAGTAGATTGTCAATCCTGTTTGCAAATGAGCAATAGCAGCTGCTGAGATAAGCTTTTTATGTAAATCGGACAGGCTGCCCGGATTCACACCAATTTTAATAAATCCGGGTTTTACATCAGTTCCGTCAATTCCACGCTTAAATTCTGCTATCCAGCGATTAGCCAATTCCGTTGCCGTTTCGGTTAGGGCAAAAGAGGGCAGGTATTTATTATCCGAAGCTCCATAAAAACCGGTATTTGTAAGTATCTGAAGTCCGGACTGATGAGCTAATTTTTGCAACAGTTTTACATCTCTGCCCAGGAAAGCTGGTGTACATTCAACAATTGTCTTTATACCTTTCGCCTTAATGTCCAATAAATAGGGAAGCACCTTTTTTATAACCTGATCATGTTCCCACCGGTTCGGATTGATTTTATCTGCTCCTATAAAATCTACCAGAACATGTTCATGAATCAGCGTTCTGCCAAGTTTTGACGCATTTATTTCACCAGACAACGTGACGATTTTCGTGTCTCCATAAGCCGGACTTTTCAGAAGTAACGGGGAAGCGAAGCAGGTTTGAATGAATAGCCGGCGGGAAAACATGAGTTGCTTATTAATTCATTGAATAATATCTGAATTTAAACAAAGCATGTGAAATCAATTATCTAACTCAATTTCTCAAAATCACCCCAGTCTCCTCATAATTTTTCAGCCATGTTTTATGCCGCCCTTCAATGGTCAGGTAAAAGTCGTAAATGGCTTTCATGTCTGCTTCGTAGCTGTTTTGAAGATACATCGGCTCACTGATCACAATCGCTTTTCGCGGATAATCAAAACCAATGAGAATAAGCGGAACGTTTGCTTTGAGGGCAATGTGGTAAAAACCGGTTTTTATTCTGTCTACATCTTTTCTGGTACCTTCGGGCGTAATGGCAATATGCAGACTTTCATGTTCCGCGTACATCGCAGCCACATTGTCGACCAGATTTGAAGCTTTATTTCTGTAAACAGGATAACAGCCCATGGCCCGGAATAGCCATCCTGAATACCATTTGAACAACTGACTCTTTGCAAGAAAACCAATATTGATTTTGAGCTCCGCGCGACCGCCAAGACAAACTACGAAGTCCCAGTTGGTATAATGTGGTGCGCCTACCCAAACTGCCTTTTTGATTTCAGTGGGATACCGGCCAATGATTTTCCAGCCAGCGGCACGATATAAAAACGCAGTGATGGCTCTTAACATGATGATGAAGTGGTGTAAAAAAGACTTATTTATTACAGGATAATAAACGGTTGGGGGCTAAATGTAAGAATGAAAATGATCAGTGCAAAAATTCCAAGAATGATTCGAGGCGTATCAAGAGGTTGATTGTCTTCTGTTTCGGGATGTTTCACGCCAAGGAATCTTCCCAGAATGAAAACAAATGGTAGAAAACCAGAATAACCTTCCTGTTCGGGGGCTAGGTAGGTTACTGCAAATTGAGCCACGACGACGATTAAACTGATCATCAAAGCAGTAGCAGATGTTTCGAAGGTCCTACGGAAACAGATGTATATAAAATACACATACAAAAACAGATAAATGAGCTGCTCATAAAACATTTCATCGCTGCCAATCGCAAAAGATTCGTGTGTGAACAAACCTAACCCGGCAAAGAAAATGAAGATGCCAAAAAGAACTGGTGCCACAATATCAAATTTTTTCTTACCTATTAGTCCAAACAAAATATGACCACCATCCAGCTGACCAATAGGAATCAGGTTGAGAGAAGTGAAAAACAAAGCGAGATATCCGGCAAAAATATATGGGTAATGAATCATTTCATAGGCGTGTGGAAGCAGTGCCGGATCCGCCACGTAGGTTTTAAAAAGCCAGAACAGGATATTGTCACCCAAAGCAATGTTTCCTGCTGAATTCTCGTAGACAAATTGACCATAGCTCGATCCAAATCGTTCGTATTCCGGATGTATGGCGTAGATGTATTCGAGTGGCGGCAAGTGTGTGAAGCCGTACCACAAAACTGCCATAGCAGCAAAGAAACCTGCCAGCGGGCCCGCAATTCCTATATCGAAGAATTTAAGCCTTGACTTCACAACAGAGGTGATGCGGATAAACGCGCCCATGGTACCAATACTCTGAGATATACCAAACCAGAGTGGAATGTAATAAGGGAGTGTAACTTTAACCTGATGTGCTTTGGCCGTGAAATAATGCCCAAACTCATGAATGGTCAATATGGCTAGGAATGGGATTGAAAATTGGAATCCCCGCACAAACTCTGACCAGCCCATCGCTTTTGCTGATGCAGCTTTAAGTTCAGGACTGTCGTTTCCGATTAATCCGAAAAAATCAAAAATAAAAGAAAAGGTATTTCCAAATATCCACTCCGCACCGGCCATGGTGGTGGTAATGAGTGTCGCAATAAATAAAAGGGCCTGAATAAGATAGGTACGTGAACTAGACTGCATAGTCTTTGAGATATTCCAGAATGGTGACAGGCTTTTGAACCAAAATGGTATCAATGCCCAATGCGGCAGCAGCTTTAATATTATCGGCGTTGTCGTCGAGAAACAGGGTTTCTTCTGCTGTAATATTTTGCTCTGCCAATACTTGAAGGTAAATATTGGGATCAGGTTTCATGAGTCCCATTTCATAGGATAAATACACCTTATCGAACAGATCATCCAGTTTTTTAACACCGGTTGAGGCTTCCAAAATCTTATTTACCTGTGTAATGTGAATAGAACTCGTATTGCTTAAAAGAAACAACCTGTATTCACCTCTCAGCTTTTTGAGCAGGTCTACTCTTTCGGCAGGAAGATCCAGAAGCAAGCTATTCCAGGCAGTGTCGACCATCTCATCTGTCCATTCCGGAAAATTAACTAGCTTGCGGATTAGGTTCCGGAAACCACTTTCGTCAAGGAAGCCTGTTTCAAACTGTCTGAAGAGATCATTCTCTTTAAATAGTGTCAATATTTCCGACTGCTCTCTGCCACTTAGTTTTGCAAAGGAAAGCGATGCAACCGGAACGTCAATGTTCAGAATTACATCGCCTAAATCGAAAATGATATTCTTTATCTTCTCGTTTTTCATTTTTTATTAGCTGTGAGCTCTTGGCTATTAGCTTTTTTGAAAGCCTTCGGTGGTTTTAACGATTCTACCGTAAACTTTAAATTCAAAATCACTCCACCACAACGCCCATTGATGAGAATTTGTCTATACGCTGATCTATTCTCTTGTCAACAGATATTTTAGATAACTCCTTGATATTTTCCAGAATTACTCTTTTCAATTCTTCTGCCATCCAGTCGTGATCCAGATGTGCTCCGCCCAGCGGTTCAGAGATAATACCGTCTACCAACTTGTTGGCAACCATATCTTTGGCAGTAATTTTCATTGCATCTGCTGCCTGCTCTTTAAAATCCCAGCTGCGCCAAAGAATCGTAGAGCAGTTTTCAGGAGAAATAACAGAATACCATGTATTTTCAAGCATTAGCACACGATCGCCAATCGCAATGCCCAAAGCACCACCGGATGCTCCTTCACCAATAACGATGCAGATCACCGGAACTTTCAGCATAAACATCTCTTTAAGATTTCGTGCAATGGCTTCACCTTGTCCCCGTTCCTCTGCTTCCATTCCTGGAAAAGCGCCCGGAGTATCGATAAAAGTTACAATAGGCTTGTTAAACTTTTCGGCAAGCTTCATCAATCGAAGCGCTTTTCTGTAACCTTCTGGATTTGGCATACCGAAGTTGCGATGTTGGCGCTGCTTGGTATTTCGTCCCTTTTGTTGACCGATAAGCATGAAAGATTGTCCTCCTACGTTGGCAAGTCCACCGATAACTGCCGGATCGTCGCGCACCTGGCGGTCACCATGAAGCTCGATAAACTCGTCACAAATACGCTCAATGTAGTCAAGCGTGTATGGGCGGTCGGGATGGCGCGACAACTGCACACGCTGCCAGCGGGTAAGATTTTCAAATATTTCTTTTCGAAGATCTGTTATATTCCCTTCCAACAAGGAAATGGCACCTGAAAAATCCACATTATTTTCTGATGCTAATTTTTTCATTTCTTCGAGCTTGCGTTCGAGCTCGGCCATAGGTTTTTCGAAATCCAGGTATGTTCTCATTTTTTAGGTTCTTAATTTTGGGGCTGAATGCGAGGTATTAAAGTTCGTAAGTTTGTCCTCTGAGTGGTATTTCTACTGTATTATAGCCCAATTGTTGAATTTTACTCTGGAAATCAGCCATGCTTTGCTGCTCTCCGTGAACCAGAAAAACTGATTTTAGTTTGTCAGGGTTCTGCATTTTTACAAATCTTATCAGGTCATTCTGATCTCCGTGACCGCTAAATACGTCAATTTTTTCAATATTAGCCAAGACGGGTAGCTGTTTACCACGAATGGAAATCGTATCCTGGCCATTTAACAGCCTCCAACCCAGCGTACCTTCCGAGGCATAGCCAATCATGAGTATGGTTGCATACGGGTTTCCGATATTTGCTTCCACATGATGTTCTACACGGCCACCCTGTACCATTCCTGATGACGAAATGATGATACACGGCTCATTGTAGTTGGAAATAGCACGGCTAGCGTCAGAACTTTCAAGGTAAATAAGGTTGTCGAAATCGAACAACATGTCATTGTCATCCTGGAAACTCCTTGCTTCCTTATTTAGCAAGCGCACATGTCGCTGGTAAACCTTGGTGCTGCTGTAAGCCAGTGGGCTGTCCGAGAACACTTTAAGGTTCGGAAATTTATGGTCTGCGTAAATTTTATTCAGTGTATACAGCAATGCCTGTGTTCGGCCAACGCTGAAAGAAGGAATGATGAGCCTTCCGGGTATGTCAACACACGTCCTTTTGATGACGTCTGCTAAGGCTGCCGAAGGTGATCCTGTTGTTTCGTGCAAGCGGTTTCCGTAGGTCGTTTCGCAGATCAGATAATCCACATCCGGTACTTCTTGGGGGTCTGTAAGCAAAGGATAGTTACTTCTTCCTATATCACCCGAGAAACAGATTCGTTTTTTCTCACCGTTTTCAAAAACCTCGACCACAATGTGTGCTGCACCCAACAAATGTCCTGCTGCATAAAATGTGATCGAAATATGATCGGCAATGCGGTAACGCTGACCAAAAGCTACCGGGACGAAATTATCAAGGGCTTCAATTACGTTTTTCTCAACAAAGTAGTCCCTCGGAACGTCCTTCTTTTTCTTTCCTTTCTTTTTACTGTTGGCTCCGTTGCGTGCATTCAGGCGTTTTTGGTGCAAATTGGCAGCATCTTTAAGAAGCAGAGCCGTTAGCGACAACGTAGGTTCGGTACAAACAACCCTTCCTTCAAAACCCTCTTTGAATAAATTCGGAATATTTCCTGAGTGGTCGATGTGAGCGTGTGTGAGAAGTACAGTGTTAATTAAACTTGCATCAAAAGGAAATACGCTTTTTTGTTCATCGTAACGGTTTTTTCTTCCTATCTCATCTAAATCAAAATCTGAACCGCAGTCAATCAAAAGTCGGTAATCATCAGCTTCCAAAAGGAACATACTACCGGTCACTTGCTGTGCAGCTCCCCAAAATGTCAATTTCATACTTTGTGATCGGGGTGAATATTTATATTATAATTTTCCCTCAGCCGGGAAAATCAATATTACTTCTATGTCTTTTTTATATCAACTTCTTAGATTCCAATGAACTACTAATTTTAAGTTACGTTCAATGGAGGTCAGCGCCGGCATTTAATGCCTGTGGAAGCTCACCTTATGAATGCAAAAGTACCAAAAAAGACGCTGAGATTTAGGGAATAGTTGCTAGTTTAGAATTGAATCTTTGTTTTGCCGGAAAACCTGACATTCGTCGAGCCTTATGAAATTTATTCTGACAATACTTTTTTCGCTTTGGGGCTGTGCCAGTTTTGCACAATCGCCCGATAGTCTGTCTATAAGTAATTTGAGCGATGCTGTATTGGAGTTGCAAAACAGTGAATTGTTTCGAAACGGGACCTTGGCGGTAAGTTTGACTACCGTGAAAGATGGTAAAAATGTGTTTTCCGTTAATCCGGAGTTATCGCTGCCGTCAGCGTCGACACTGAAACTGATATCAACAGCAACGGTATTGTCTATTTTCGGAAGTGATTATCGTTTCAGAACTTTTCTGGAACACGACGGCGTGGTACGAAAGGACACGCTGTATGGCAATGTTTACATTCGCGGAACGGGCGATCCTTCTCTGGGAAGTGACCGGTTTAAAGGTTATCCCAACTACACTACGCTGCTGACACGCTGGGCACAGGCAGTTTCCAAAGCGGGCATAAAAGTGATTAAAGGAAAGATACTGGCGGATGCCTCTTTTTTTGATAAAAAACCTGTGGCCGATAGCTGGATATATGCGGATCTGGGGAATTATTATGGTGCTGGTGTGTATGGATTGAACTTTAACGAAAATCAATATAAAGTTAAGTTCAAACCCGGCGTAGAAGTTGGAGACCCGGTTACGTACCTGGGAACGGAGCCTGCTTTGCCATATCTGGCTTTTCAAAATCAGGTGTTAACAGGAGAGAAGGGTTCGGGCGATAAGACCATTCTGTATGGAAATCCTTTGAGCAGTAACGTGGTAATGACCGGTACTATTCCTTTGGGATTCACAACTTATTCTGTCAAAGGGTCCATACCTGACCCTGGATTTTTCTTAAATCAAGCGTTAAAAGAAGCAATGTCTTCGACTCAGATTGTCTTAATTGAACCGGTTCCTTTGCTGACAGGTGATGTGGTTGCGTCGGTAGGAGAACGCAAAGTACTTGACGAGTATAAGTCTCCGCCGTTGCAGGAGCTCTGCCTGCAAACAAACTTGTGGAGTATCAATCTGTATGCTGACAGTTTCCTGAAACAAATTGGTAAGCGGCTTTCGGGAAATAGTGAATTTGATGCGTCTGTAACTGCGTTAGCTAATTATTGGTCATTGAAAAATGCCGACGTGCGGGGATTTTTTATAAAAGACGGAAGCGGTCTTTCTCCGTCTGGCTCCCTGACGGTACATAATCTTACAACAATTCTGAACACCGCAGGTAAAGGTTCGGACTTCGATTCATTTTACAAGACAATTGCCGTCATGGGGCAAAGCGGTACCGTAAGAAATCTTGGAAAGGGAACCATAGCGGCTGGCAACATCAGGGCTAAAAGTGGTTCAATTGAGGGCACTAGGGCATTTGCCGGCTATGTCACTTCGAAGTCGGGTGCACTCATGAGTTTTGCAATTATTGCTAACAAGTACCAGCCGGGAAGTCAGCGAATTGTTTCAGATGAATTGGTACGATTGATGACGCTGATGGCGGAGATTTGAAAAATGAATTATGAATATTGAAATTAAACAGGTTGCGGTGGATGATATCCTTGGGATACGGCATCAGGTTCTCTGGCCCGATAAATCACCGGATTTTGTGAAGGTGCCGGAAGATGATCAGGCAACGCACTTTGGCTTGTATTTAGAGGGGAGGTTGGCATCGGTTATTTCTTTATTTCCCAATTCAAAAAGTATCCGGTTCCGCAAGTTCGCTACACTTTCCGAATTTCAAAATAAGGGACTGGGATCGAAATTACTGACTCATGTGATAGACCATGCCCGTAACCAGCAGTATGAGAAAATCTGGTGCGACGCAAGAAGCTCGGCAATGAATTTTTATGAGAAGTTTGGTTTTGAAAAATTCTCAGAACCGTTTTTCAAAGAGGAAGTCGAGTATTTCAAGATCAGCAAAAGATTATAACAACTTTTTGCCAAAACATTAATTTGCTACGAAGTCACAAAGACACCAAATCTTGGATTTTTTTTGTGACTCGTGTCTCTAAGTGGTAAAAAATTAAAACACGATTAAGTACGAAGCTAGGCGAATATTGATGAATTGCAATCAAAAAAAATGCCACGGATGCACGAATGTTCACCAATTGAAATGAAAAAAATCAGTGCTAATCCATGTATCCGTGGCTAAAAATTACTTTGTCTTATTGGCAACAATAAAATCTACGACTGCACCTTTTCAATCACGAAATTGTGATTGGTGTAAATGCAAAGATCAGCAGCTACTGTAAGGCTTTCTCTTACCATTTCCTCGGCAGTCAGATGTTGCGCATGTTTTTTAAGTGCCTGCGCGGCGGACTGAGCGAAATTTCCTCCCGAGCCAATCGCAGCAATACCATTTTCTGGCTCCAGTACATCACCTGTTCCCGAAATTACCAATATCTCATCCTTACTTGCAGTGATCATCATCGCTTCCAGTTTGCGTAGGTAGCGGTCCGTTCTCCAGTCTTTGGCAAGCTCTATGGCGGCACGTTTCATATTGCCGCCGTATGCATTCAGTTTCTCTTCAAAGCGTTCAATAAGTGTAAAGGCGTCGGCAGTAGAACCTGCAAAACCTGCAAGAATTTTTCCACCCATCAATACGCGTATTTTTTTGACATTGCCCTTTGCCACAGTATTTCCCATCGTTGCCTGGCCATCAGCTCCCAAGGAAACTGTTCCATTGTGAAGTACGCCAAGGACGGTGGTTGCGTGTATTTTTTCCATGAATAAGTCTTTGTTAAATCTTACTAATTTATATCTGCTTTTCGATTGTCAGTTTACAGAAAACATTGTCGACCTGCATAATCGGGAAGTCTGCCGGTAATGACTCCTTACTTACCGTTACAAAACCATTCCGCTCATAAAACCTGAGCGCCGCAGCCAATTGACTAACTGTTCCCAGGTAGAGCGTCGTTACATCATTTTGTGCGCAGTAGCCAAGCATGTGATCAAATAAACGTTGCGCGATACCCGATTCTTTTCCGCGAAAATCTTTCGCTACGAACATCTTTCTGATTACTCCGGACTGGTTTCCAATACGAATGAGCGCAATACTGCCAACCACTTTATTTTCGGAAACTGCCAGCCAGAATTCTCCGCCATTTTTGCGATAGAAATCATCGATAATGAATAGATCGGGTTGATCTGCTGCTGTGATCGGTACATTAAATTCTAACTGCTGGATATCTAAAATTAACTTAACAAGTTGATCCTGATACTCTTTGCGAAAAGGAATTATTTCAATCATATACTTTCTTCTGCTCTGGTGCTATAAACTAAAACTGCTATATAAAACAAAAGTGCCAGGTTTTAAAACCTGACACTTTGTACATTTTATCAATATTAATCTGATCCGAACTGTTTGCTAACAGCTTAAACCAGCATGCTCATTGGCTCTTCCAATAATTTTTTCACTGTATTCAGGAACTGAGCAGCAAGTGCTCCGTCCACTACACGGTGGTCAGCAGAAAGAGTCACTTTCATGATGTTGGTTGGATATACCGTACCATCTTCTTTGAAAGCAGCAACTTTTTTGATTCCACCAATGGCAAGAATACATGAATCCGGTGGGTTGATAATCGCAGTGAATTCATCTACACCAAACATACCCAGGTTTGAGATAGAGAAAGTATTACCTTCCCAATCCTTTGGTTGTAGTTTTTTATCCTTCGCTTTACCGGCAAGATCCTTCACTTCACCAGAAATAGTAGAAAGCGTTTTCTTATCAGCATCACGGATTACAGGTACAAGCAAACCTTCGTCTACTGCAACTGCCACACCGATATTTACATAATTGTATTTTCTGATTTTATCTCCCAACCATGCTGAGTTCACTGCAGGGTGTTGTTTCAATGCAACAGCACAAGCTTTGATCACCATGTCGTTGAAAGAGATTTTCGCAGGACTTACATCATTCAGCTGAGGACGAAGTGCCATTGCTTTGTCCATCACGATTTCCATGGTTACATAGAAATGCGGTGCAGTGAACAAGCTATCGCTCAAACGACGAGCAATGGTTTTACGCATTTGCGACACCGGAGTATCGGTAAAGTCGCCTGATGCCGGAGCCGCCGCTGGTGCAGCTTCTGCTTTTGCAGGTGCAGCCTCTGCCGCTTTTGCCGGTGCTTCCGATTTTGCAGCAGGTTTGAAGTCGTCCACATCGCGTTTTACAATGCGTCCGTTGTCTCCGCTTCCTGCAACTTCGTTCAGGTTAATTCCTTTATCTTCTGCAAGGCGTTTAGCAAGAGGGGAGGCCTTAATTCTGTCACCAGAATCAGCTACCGAAGTTGTTTTTTCTTCCTTAGCAGGTTCACCTTTTGATTCTTCACTTTTCGCAGGAGCACTTTCCGGTTCAGCCTCGCCATTTTCACGGGCAAGTAATGCTTCCACATTGGATCCTTCCTCACCAATAACAGCAATAATACCGTCAACAGGTACAGCTTCTCCTTCTTTAATACCAACATATAGAAGTGTACCGTCTTCGTACGCTTCCAGTTCCATGGTTGCTTTGTCGGTTTCCACTTCCGCCAGAATGTCTCCCGACTTCACTTTATCACCCACTTTTTTCTGCCACGAAACCAAAGTTCCTTCCTCCATGGTATCGCTCATTTTTGGCATGCGAACCACAGCGGCATTTATTTTTTCAGTTGATTGAGCAGGTTTTGCCGCCGGTTTGTCCGGAGTAGCAGTTTCAATAGCTGGTGCTTCAGATTTTGCTTCCTCTTTTGCAGGAGCTTCTGCTTTGCTGCCATTGTCACTTCCGCCTTCCAACAATGATTTATAATCTTCTCCTTCTTCTCCAACCACAGCCATTACCCCGTCAATGGGTACAGCATCACCTTTTTGTACACCTATGTATAGAAGCGTACCGTCATAATAAGATTCAAGATCCATTGTAGCCTTGTCCGTTTCGACTTCCGCTATAACTTCTCCGGATTTGATTTTATCACCAACTTTTTTGTGCCATTCTGCGATAACACCTTCTTCCATGGTGTCGCTCATCTTGGGCATACGGATTACTTCTGCCATATCGCTTATTAAGGTATTTTAGTTTCTTGGTCTAAAAATTAGATTTCAGTCAAAATTACAACAAAAGGCTTACGTAGCACCTGATTTTGGTATTAATTCTGAAAACCGGACTTTCCGGAAAGCATGAAAGTAGTGGTGTTATTGTAAAACAGTGTACCGATTTGTTTGTTAAAGAAGCCTTTACACTGTTTTGATATATATCACATTTTAAGGCGAACTAGTTGATTTTCAATACAGCCATAAACGCCTCTTGAGGTATTTCAACATTACCCACTTGTCTCATACGCTTTTTACCTTTTTTCTGTTTCTCCAAAAGCTTACGCTTACGGGAAATATCACCACCATAACATTTTGCCAAAACGTCTTTACGCATGGCTTTTACTGTTTCCCGGGCAATGATTTTTTGTCCGATCGCTGCCTGAATAGCAATTTCGAACATCTGACGCGGGATCAGTTCACGTAGTTTTTCGCAAAGTTTTTTACCCCACTCGTAAGACTTGGTACGGTGTACAATCGCCGAAAGTGCATCCACAGGCTCGCCATTCAGCATGACGTCCAGTTTCACCATATCCGACTCCTGGTATCCGGCAAGCTCATAATCGAGTGATGCGTACCCTTTTGAAATGGTTTTGAGTTTATCAAAAAAGTCAAACACAACTTCTGCAAGTGGCATTTGGAACTGCAATTCAACACGCTCTGCGGTAAGGTAAACCTGATTTTTGAGTATACCTCTTTTATCCATACAAAGGTTCAGAATAGGACCGATGTAATCAGATTTGGTGATGATCTGCGCGTTGATAAAAGGCTCTTCAATCGATTTGATATGATTAGGTTCCGGCATTTCCGACGGAGCACTAATTCTTTGAAGAACATCTTTGGTATTTGTGATCCTGAACTGAACCGAAGGGACAGTAGTAATGACCGTCATGTCAAATTCACGTTCCAGCCTTTCCTGAACAATCTCCATGTGCAGCATACCCAGGAATCCGCAACGGAAACCAAAGCCAAGTGCGGCTGATGTTTCCGGCTCCCATACAAGAGCGGCGTCGTTCAGCTGAAGTTTTTCCATCGCTTCACGAAGATCTTCAAATTCGGTGGTATCAACGGGATATATACCTGCAAAAACCATCGGTTTTACTTCCGAGAAACCAACGATGGCTTCACTTGCCGGGCGTTGTATATGTGTAAACGTGTCACCCACTTTTACTTCTTTGGCAACTTTGATACCGGAGATCAGGTAACCTACATCTCCGCATTCAACCACCTGCTTTGGTATTTGTGCCAAACCAAGTGTACCAATTTCATCTGCAATGTATTCCTTACCGGTCGCCATGAACTTAACACGGTCGCCCTTTCTTACACTTCCGTTTTTAACACGGAAAATAACTTCGATCCCACGGTATGAGTTAAATACCGAGTCGAAGATCAGGGCCTGCAAAGGTGCCTCAGGGTCGCCCACGGGAGCAGGTATTCTTTCTATAATGGCATTAAGGATATCTTCAACCCCAATTCCTTCTTTACCACTCGCAGGAATGATGTCTTCTCTTTTGCAATCGAGCAGGTCCACCATTTCGTCTTTGATTTCTTCTGGTCTTGCACCAGGCAAATCAATTTTGTTCAAAACCGGGATAATGACCAGGTCGTGATTAATAGCCAGATAAAGATTGGAAATGGTTTGCGCTTCTGTGCCCTGTGATGCGTCAACCAGTAGCAGTGCGCCTTCGCAGGCTGCAATGGAGCGGGAAACTTCGTAAGAGAAATCGACGTGTCCCGGGGTGTCGATCAGGTTTAATATATATTCTTCTCCTTTATAGAGATAGTTCATTTGAATGGCATGGCTCTTGATGGTAATCCCGCGTTCGCGTTCAAGATCCATATTGTCCAATAACTGCGCCTGCATTTCGCGCTGGGTAACTGTTTTGGTGAACTCCAACAAACGGTCGGCCAGTGTGCTTTTCCCATGATCAATATGGGCGATGATACAAAAATTACGAATTTTCTTCATGAAGTAAATTAAGCCGATAACCAGCTGCCGGTTATCTGATTGATGCACAAAATTACAAGGCTCCCTGTGATTTTAACAGAATGGAAGATTTATTTATAAATTTTTCTGTCCGAACATGCAGGAAGGTGTAAAAGGTAAATGAAAACAGCTGTTTCATCTTATCTTGTTGACGTAGTGTCTGTTCTGTACAGTTGTAATATATTCTACATATTTGCAGAGTAAATGTGTCTGTATCAGTTGATTTGCTCTAAAAAAGAAAAACACGCAGGTTTCAAAATGAACCCGCGTGTCAAATTACACTTCATCAACAAACTAAAAACCAAATAAAACTACTACGAAAATATTCGCTTGTCAAGTTTTTTTTGCTGTAGGAGGGGGATTCGAACCACCCACGGTGCGGTTAGCTACGGTACAAATACTGATTTGGTGGTCCACCCCAGTCGACTTGCGTCGGCATTACACCGCGTTTATCCCTTATTCACCACCCCCGAGACAGGAGGGCATGGCTGCCAATTTCATCACCCTACAATGTGATATTTTTTATTTAATCCGTCACTGTTCATTAAAACAAATAACTGATTCAACACTGCGAAATTAATTCTAAACAATTTAATTATAAAATATTTTCATCAAAATTTCGTAAAATTTATCATTTTTTCATAATTTGTGTCTTATAATTACGAAATATCTAACGATTTATGAAAAAATGATAAAATATTCAGACATTGATAGTACGGATCTTCGCATACTTTCTCTGCTAATAGAAAACGCAGCATTACCTTACACTGAAATAGGAAAACGGGTTTTCGTTTCGGGTGGAACCGTTCATGTCCGGATGAAAAAACTGGAACAGATGGGCATTGTCAAAGGTTCACAATTGGTGATCGAACCTGCGAAACTGGGTTGGGATATCAGTGCTTTTTTGGGTATTTATCTCGAAAAAAGCTCTTTGTATGAGCAGGTAGCTACGGAACTGGAGGGAATACCCGAGGTGGTTAACATTCATTATACGACCGGCATATATAGTATTTTTATCAAGATAGTCTGTCGGGATACAGGTCACCTCAGAGAAATTCTACACGACAAAATCCAAAAGGTTAACGGAATTCAACGAACGGAAACGTTTATTTCGTTAGAGGAACGAATCAATCGTTCCATTCCGCTGTCTGAGGGGTAGTTCAGTAAAATTAATTTTTAGAAAATCATTGACGCGCTAGCGCAAAAAAGTTACTTTTGTATTGTATATATAAAAAACTTATATATATTTGCATAAGACAAAACGAAATTATGGAGAATAACGCAACAAGTAACGAATATGTGAGGGGTACGCTGAAAACCATCGTACTGAATTTGTTGGCCGAACATGACCGTATGTATGGGTATGAAATCACTCAGGAAGTTAAAGACAGAACAGGGGGAGCAATAGCTCTGACGTTTGGTGCCTTGTATCCGGTTCTTCACAAGTTGGAACAGGAGGGGCTGTTGGTTACAGAGTCGGTGGAAGTAGATGGCAGGCTGCGGAAATATTATTCGCTAACCACGCCCGGCAACGAAGCTGCCCGTAATAAAACCAATGATCTCGAGCGTTTTCTGGATGCGGTAAGATTATTGCTCGCGCCGAAGAGTTTAGCAACCGAATAAAAAACAATTCATGGCTAATTTCTAAACAGAAGATCAGATGAAACGCCTTCAAGAAAATCGAATCGCACAGTTAAGCAAATATCTGCAGGCCAGCAAGCTTGATCCGGAGTTGCTTCCGGAAATATTGGACCATCTTGCGTGTGAGGCAGAGGAGCGACTTTGGGACGGGAATTCATTCCAACAGGCCTACGATAAGATCGTGGCAGATGCTGATTTGAAAACCCTCCATCATTTGAGTGTTGATCACAAAAATCTGTTAGCCATGGACAAAACATTAGATGACATTGTTTTTGAAGGACGTAACAAACAGTATGGCGCTTATCAGCTCAGACGTGGTTACGGACAAACTATGCAAAGATCGGTTCTGATGGGCGTTACGCTGTTTTTATTGATGGTGCTGCTGCCCAATCTGTATGCGACTCTCGTGCCGGACAAAAAACCGGAAGATATTCGATTTGAAATAACATTAGATAGAAATATAGATATTCGCCCGGAACCGAAGCCATTACCGCCGCCTCCTGTGAAGGAAGAAGCTCAGCCTGTTGAAAAAACAGTTAAGAGCGTGATACCAACGGTGGTGCCCGATGAGCAGGTGGATGTAGAATATACGCCACCGGTTGTTGAAGATCTGCAAACAGCCAAACCTGGCGAAGTAACGCAGGATGGACTGGTGGATGTGAACGTAATTACAGCGCCTTCGGCAACGGTTACTTCAGGCAACGGCTTAGCAGTAGAAGTTGAGCCGGAGAAGGAAAAGGAATACATTCTGGTAGATCAGAAGCCTGAATTTATAGGAGGGAATGCTGCCATGGGCGCTTTCTTGCAAAAACATTTGAGGTATCCTTCTCAGGCTATCAAAGCCAGTGTGCAGGGTAGGGTGTTCTTAGAATTTACTGTTGGATCTGATGGAAAAATTGAAAATGTGAAACCGATTAAAGGCATAGGCTTTGGCTGTGACGAAGAAGCAGCAAGAGTGGTGAAACTCATGCCGGAGTGGAAACCGGGCAAACAGGCCGGTACTCCCGTACGAGTGAGATTTACACTGCCAATTGTCTTTAAAATGGATTGAGGATGAATATCGAAATGATGTAAGCTTCCTCTAAATTTGGTAAAATCCTCGCTTTGGCGGGGATTTTTTTGTTTTTTTGTATTTCATTTTAAAATATTCAGACTTGTTGAGAATGAGTTCTATGTACAAAATTAGTGCCCTGAATTAATGTACGCGATAGTTGATATTGAGACAACCGGAGGAGGAGCAGCTTCACGTATTACTGAAATAGCAATTTTTCGTCATGACGGAGCGAAAGTGGTGGATGTTTTTCACTCACTTGTGAACCCGGAAATGTACATCCCGCCCTTTATTACCAGGCTCACCGGCATCGACAATGCCATGGTACAGGATTCCCCCACCTTTTATGACATACAGGACTCCGTGCGCCAGTTTACAAAGGATGCGTGGTTTGTTGCACACAATGCAAAGTTCGATTATGGATTTATCAAGAAGGAATTTGCGGTTATGGAGGAATATTTTCAGCGTGATTTGCTATGTACAGTCCAGTTGAGTCGGAAAATTTTTCCCGGTTACAAGTCATATAGCCTTGGGAATTTGTGCGTGAGTCTGGATATCTCATTGGAAAACAGGCACCGTGCGCATGGAGATGCAGCGGCAACCGTTCAACTATTCGAAATGTTATTGCAAAACGACCGCCAGAATCTGATCCCCACAGACATCTCAGTTCTTGCCTGATTGCCCTTAATGAACATATTGGAACGATTATTTTATACGTAGATTTATTTACCAACTTAAATCGATCTTATATATGAAAGCGTTCCTCACCTATATGTTTATTTTTTTTGCAGCCATTGGGCTAACCAGCTGTGAAATTGTTGGCGGTATTTTCAAAGGAGGTATGTGGACAGGAGTTATCCTTGTCGTAGGCGTTATTGCCGTAGTGATCTGGGCATTGTCCCGTGCATTTGGCGGTGGTAACCGAAGTTGATGCAATTCCTTAAACAGATATAGAAGGAGCGGGCCAAAAGTCCGCTCTATTTTTTTGGTAGAAAGGCGGCATCGTATCAATTGAAATTAATACCGTAATATTTATCTGAGAAGCTTGTTTATAAAGTTTCTCCGTTTAATCTTTGCACTCCAATCCGAAACGCGGGGGATTAGCTCAGTTGGCTAGAGTGCTTGCATGGCATGCAAGAGGTCATGGGTTCGAATCCCATATTCTCCACAAAGTGTACTGTAAATCAGTAGGTTGTAGAACTTGCACAGTTTTTTACACACAGTTAAGCCCTGAGCACTCAATGTTCGGGGCTTTTTTATGCTAAACTTCTAAATTCCTTTGTACGGAGATGACTTCGTAGATAAAATAACATTGCCAAATTTAATTTTAAAGTCAGGGTACATAGTTTTATTCGGGTTCAGAGATGTGCAAAAGACGGATTTTTCGATCTGTATATCTTATTATTTGCAAGGGCCAACTAGTCAACACTACTATGACATCCTCAAAACCAGGCGTTTACCTTTATCTCATATCTTGAGGCCTTCAATTATCACGTCATCAATGGGGGCTTGTGCACTCAGTGCGACAGTTGCGGGTGATATTGGGGCGTTAATTGGCGCAGTTTTTGGTGCTGCCGTAGTTGTGTGGTCCGAGCTTAAAAATTGACACGCTAGAAATTCCCTCGACAGTCTTTAGTCAGCTGACTCATTTTTAGCCAAGAACTGTAAGGAACGATGCAATCTTCAAGAGAAAAGGTAATAATTTTTCCCACCCGTCTGCAATAGTTACAAGAGCACTGATGAACCCAATAATGGCACTGACAGCGACTGAGAGTTTAAAAAGCCAATTTTGGCTTGCGTTTCTAACCCTATTCTCTGACAAAAGGCCGAACCATTTTAGAACCCAAAGCGGTACCTGAAAAATGGTGTTAACACCCTCTCTGAAGCATATAAATGGGTTTTTTAACTCTTTTGCTAGCTCTTTGGATCTATCTTCAATGTCTCCTAAATATAGTGTCAGAGATTGATGCGTGACAATTATAAGCTGACTTTCAACACTTGAATCAGGGAATTGAGGTAGGATATTTACAATGAGCTCGTAAGAATCGCTACTGAATCCATTGAATCTGTGTTTATAAATATAGATTCCGAATCTTCCTATCATTCGTTGAGCCTTTGTTGATCTTCTTAATAACCAGTCATAGTCTTGATAAATTATCCCGGCAGCCCCGCTTTTACCGTACTGATTTGTGAAAGCTATAAATCGATTCAAGTAGTCCTGGATAAATTTGTAATCATTATCTATATCAGTATATTTCAATCTGAGCCTAGTGAATCCAAGAATTATTAGGAAAATCATTATTCCTACTGCGTAAATCATCTCGATGGTATTTTCCCCGAAAGTAGCTAATTTTAGTATTCTTGGAGTTACTAAGGGCGTTGTAACTTTTTCCTTGGGTATACTGCCAGTGTATCAACTAGTTACAGTCCCTAATCTGTCTAGGGTGCAATCGTGGATGTAGATTTACTGTAAGTGCCTCTAATTTTAGGCGCATTCATTACCAGATCTCCCAGGGTAAGGTTTCTATGATATTTTTCAATATCAGGCAGGTATACGAACAATTGCCTATCTCTTCTGGACTTAATTGTCTTTTACCTGGCTATCTATTATTTTTTTGAATTCAGCACGTATATCACTTGAGTTGATTAGTTTTTCAATTTCAGGATTTGAAATGAAGATAATTTTATGATGTTCGGTCGAAGTACGTACAGCTTCTATGTAGGTGGTTTGTGCAATATAACCAGTGGTGAATAAGATACCTAGCTCCGCTAATCCATTAGTGTTTTTCAGTTTAGATAAAAACTCTATAAATGCATTTTTCCCGACACCATCAGCTGGATAATTTTTACATTCCACTAAAATGTATTTGCCAAATTTACCTAAAAAAGTGTCGCTAATGTCATTTCTTACCAGTAAATCAACTTCATTTCTAGATCGGTCAATAACTCGATGCGTAATCTCGCGAAAGCCCATTATACCTAATAGAAAGGTGACAAAATGCTCAAACGCTTTACCTTTTAAATAGGTATCGCTTTCATTCTTAGCTTTTGAGTAAAAACTAAGCAGGGAATTGGATATTTCTGAAGGATTCTGTTCGATTTTCTCGAAATAGGTATTCATTAGGTCCGTGAGTTCATCTGACCAAGGATCTATTGATTTCTTGTCACTCACGGCCAAAATTTTACCTGTTCCGATAAACGGATTAAGCTTGTGGGTAAATTCACTTGTGAATGCCGATACCACGATTATTCGTGCAAATGGGTTTTCGGTTATAATTTTGCCGATCAGATCTACCCCATCGTAATCAAAACCATCCATTCGCAGATCAACTATCGCCAAATTGAAAAATGTTGTTTCTATCTTATGTAGAATGTCCTTTTCTTCAAAAGCATGAAAAAAGTGAGTGGATGGGTTTTTCTTTGTTAATAGACGGGTCAACCCTTCCGCTTGGTTTTTTTCATCATCTATAATCAGAACGTTTCTTTCCATTATTCAAGGTCCAAAGGTAATTCGATGGGGAACTTAATAGTAAATTTTTTGGTAAACAAGGAATTCTCTGGAATTGACAGTACGATTGATCCTTTTATTGCTTCACAGATATATTGAGCATGAAATAATCCAATACCCGAACCGCCAGTTGTAGAGTAGCCATATTCAAATATTTTCTCTAAATCTTGTGACTCAATCGGTATTCCGCTATCTAACACTTCTATTTCACATATTGAGGCGTCAATTGTTGCTGAAATAGAAAGTAGCTTAGATTCGGAGCTCGACAAGGCTTTAACCGCATTTAGAACTAGGTTGTGCATTAGCTGGAGCAGAGCGTGAAACGATTGTTTGATAGGAGTCTCAGATTTTCTTGGGAAATTAAATTTGTATGTTATCCTGTTCTGGTCGAGTAGTGATCGACAAAGGAGCTCGACACCAACCATGAGTTCAGGAAGCAAAAATCTGTTTTTTGAGTCAATAGGTGCTAATTTAGAAAAATCGTCAATTGTTTTCCTTATATTCTCTAAGCAGGCCTTTAAGCTCTCCCAATCTTCATTTTTAAGCTCATCTAATGAGAGAGTGTTCAAAATGCTGTCCATACTCTGAACACTATTTTTCATATCATGCCTAGCGAAATTAGCAAGATGCTCAATGTGTGTCTGATATGAGTCATTAACCAAATTATTTAGGTTTTTTAAATGGACGATTTTTTCACCCATTTTGTCTAATTGCCTTTGAAAAACTACTGAGTTAGGCTGCTTTTTTTTTATGTATTTGCTTTTTCCCATTAAAATTGTGCTAGTATCTTGCTATGATAGGATATTTTGGAAGAACTTTCAATACTGCTGTTAAATTTATTAGGAATTCTCCATCTTACATTGACTCAGAATCGAAAAACTACCGACTGAGTTGATTAGGAACTCTCGAAAAGGCGGCATACAGTGGATAATTTCTAACAGTAAAAGCCATGCGTTGGAGCCAGTTTTTACGGTAGCCTAAATCCTCCGTTTGATGTTGAATCTATGCGTTCCAATCTATCCACGATATCTATCAATAATTTGTTATACGCGGTGTCTTGCGCAATGGTAGACAGGTAGGGCACTGGGATTCGAGTGCTGTCTGCCATTGCGGCCTGATATGCGTATTGCGTTAATCTGCCCCATAAGTATCGACACAGACTCTTCGGAAACACCTTTTACTACTCCCTGCAAATTTTGATCTTTCGCTCCCTGACTACGCCCAAAAATATCCTCATAACCGTTTTTTAAAGCCTATTCGTCGAACTGTTTCAAGAAATCCATTCCCGATTCGAAACCGGGTAATCCATATCCTTTGAATTTGTTGAGATCATCAACAATTGACATGACATGTTATAGGGTTCCATGAGTCCGAAATTTTCCTTTAACGTTCAGCCAGGAAACGTTTTACGAATTTATGAATAGTAATCTTTTGTGAATTGATGGCAGTATTGCTACCAAATTTGGATGAATGTTTTGAAAGAGTGTAAACGTTTTTACAGATTAGAGTAAGGATCCTAAATTCAGTGATTTCCTTTCATCCCAACCCAAAAACCAATACCTTTGCACCCTTAAACCAATCACCCACATCGTGTAAGATATAATTTCTTTCAAAGAGGACAAGTAGCCGGGGCCGCGAGACGGCGGGCTATGATTATTCACTTTTTTAAGAAAGGAATTATGTTAATTCTTCAAAATCTTACGTACATACATCCCAATAAGGATCTGTTGTTCGACAACATCAATCTGTCCATACACAATCAAAAAATTGCGCTGATCGGTAACAATGGGGCGGGGAAATCAACCTTGCTGAGAATTGTTGCGGGTTTGCTGGCTCCATCAAAAGGTCTTGTTTCTGCTGATACAGCGCCATATTATGTCCCGCAACATTTCGGGCAATACAATGCACTAACCATTGCCGGAGCTTTGCAGGTCGAAGAAAAGATCACTGCTTTGCATCAAATTCTGGATGGCCATGTAACGGAAGCAAACCTTGCAGCGCTGAACGACGACTGGACCATAGAGGAGCGTTGTGCACAGGCATTGGCGCACTGGCAGCTCGCAGGTTTTGACCTCACGCAGCCGATGGGCACGCTGAGCGGCGGGCAAAAGACCAGGGTTTTTCTGGCAGGAATTTCCATTCACGAACCTGAAATTGTGCTGCTCGACGAACCAAGTAATCATTTGGATGTTTCGGGCAGGGCGCTGTTGTATGATCTTGTCAGGTCTTACAATGGCACTTTACTGGTGGTAAGCCACGACAGGCAATTGCTCAATATGCTGGATACGGTTTGTGAACTAAATAAACGTGGAATTACTGTTTATGGCGGGAACTATGATTTTTATGCAGAGCAGAAACAGATCGAAAGCAACGCGTTAAATCAGGATGTGAAAAGCAAGGAAAAAGCGTTGCGAAAGGCGAAAGAGGTAGAAAGGGAATCGGCAGAGCGGCAGCAAAAACTGGATGCGCGCGGAAAGAAAAAGCAGGAAAAGGCCGGAATGCCGACGATCATGATGAACACCATGCGAAACAATGCAGAGAATAGTACCTCCCGACTCAAAGGTGTTCACGCGGAGAAACTCGGGGCGATATCGCAGGAGCTCACCGAGCTGCGCAGTAACCTGCCTGATACAGATAAAATGAGATTTGGCTTCGACAATTCCATGTTACATGAAGGTAAAGTGCTGGTAACAGGCGAAGGGATCAATTATGGTTATGATGGCGACCTGCTTTGGAAACAGCCATTGGATTTTCAAATTACAAGCGGAGAACGGATTGCATTAAAAGGGGCGAACGGTTCTGGGAAAACAACTTTGATCAGGCTCATTCTTGGGAATCTGGAACCGGATTCAGGCACGATTTACAGAGCAGAGAACAGAGCTGTTTACATTGATCAGGACTATTCGTTGATAAACAATTCACTCAAAGTTTACGAGCAGGCGCAGTCATTTAATGTAGCCGGTTTGCAGGAACATGAAGTGAAAATCAGACTGAACAGATTTCTTTTTACAAAAGAGTATTGGGATAAAACCTGCGATACGCTTAGTGGCGGAGAGAAAATGCGGTTGATGCTCTGCTGCCTGACGATCAACCAACAAGCACCGGATATGATCATTCTGGATGAACCGACGAACAATCTGGATATTCAGAACGTCGAGATTCTGACTGCTGCGATCAACGATTACAAAGGAACGCTCATTGTGGTGTCACATGATGCATATTTCCTGAAAGAGATTGGCGTAGATAAAACACTTGTTTTGGAATAACACGAAATGGAAACCCAATGCTGCATTTGCACAGCATTGGGTTTTGTAATACTACATCATTATCAGTGGTCATTCGCCAGCTCACAACTAAGCATCCAATTGATGCCAAACTTGTCGGTAAACATGCCAAAGTAAGATCCCCAAAAAGTCTTGCTCATGGCCATGGTGACATTCCCGCCTGACGATAATCCGTTGAAAAGTCGGTCTGCCTCAGCTGTGCTGTCGGTGTTGATGGAAACAGAAAAATTGTTGCCTACTACCAATTGATTACTCCATTCGCCACCGGTATCACTTCCCTGTATCGTGGTTTCTTTGCTAATGGGCAGGCTCATGTGCATGATCCTGTTTTTATGTTCTTTCGGCAATGGCGGCATGTTCTCCTGTGGAGGCATATCACCAAAACGTCCAACGTACGGAAATTCTCCTCCGAATACAGATTTGTAAAAATTGAAAGCTTCCTCGCAATTACCATTGAAGGTAAGATAAACATTAACGGTGGTCATCGTTTTCAGGTTGGTTAGTTCATCGAGTGAAAACCAATTGTGTTGCCTTCCGTATCAGAAGTAATTCCGCAGAAGCCAAAATCACCAATAGAGAATTTTTCAGCAATAACTTTTCCACCGGCAGCCTCTACACGACCAATTTCTGTGGCGCAATCCTCACAGGAAAAATAAAGCAAGGTACCAGTTGCGCTAGGCTCACCCATTTCATGTTTTACGAGTGCGCCCGATGTGCCGGGGGCTGTCATGTCCCCAGGGAATGCAAACATTTGGCCTTCCCCCATACCTTCGGGAGCTGGCAATTCGGTTAAAGTAACCTTCAAAACGGTTTCATAAAATTTCCGGGCGCGGTCCATATCTGTTACATAGATTTCAAACCAGCCAACTGGGTTTTGCGCTGCCATAGGGATTTGTCTGTTTAAGATTTTTAAGAATTTTCTGAGATAAAATTAGGAATTTCCTGGATTTGGATTGCTTTCTGTCGAGATAAATTTGTGAATCGTTGGTTGGTTAAAAGCAACCGGATAAGCCCATTGTAAACTATCCTGCCTTTATGTAACTCCATCCTTCACTTTGCCGGATAATAATATGCGCTAGTGCGGAGGGAATGACATTGCAAAATGGTAAAAGGGATTCGGTTGTTATTTGCTTAGCCAGCAAGGTATTCTGACAAACCAGAAAATGTACATCCTGCTCGTGTAGTTTTTTTAGTTGCTCGTTGTACTTATTTTCCAGGTATAGCAGCGTGAGGCCGTCACCATGCACTACCACCTCCATTTCTATGTGTTCAATTGCATTTTTTATATTATTCAGTTGTGTAATTAACGATTCCTGGATTTTTGTATCGGAATCGGAGAGCTGAATTACGGCTTTGTATATCGTCATGGTTGATCTTTTGAGGTAAAATTAATCCGCTTTATCTATGGTAAATACGACTGATAAAGCGGAGGAATTTAGTTTACTTTTTCTTTCCACTCTGCTCCGCTTATGTCAGTTAGCGTGAGGAGGTAAGTGGCATTATCAGAGATGCCGTCATTTTTCAGGTCAAGGTTTATAACGCCTTTGGCACCCAATGGAATTACAAGACTGTGTTTTCCTGGTTTAATCTTAGTCACATATTTATTGGATATCTGAGCGGGTGATAACCTGGCAAGATCCTCGCCATTCATTTCAAAAACGGTTTTTCCGGTTACATCACTAAGTTTGATGCCAATCAGAAAAGAACCATATACATCTACGCCTTCGGTTCGGTATACCTCAAATTGTAAGGAATTGTTAAGGAGACTGACGTCCTTAATTTCTATCAAAGGTTTGATCGATTTGTTATGAAGCGTACCTACAACTCCTCCGTGAAAATACTGGTTGGTAAACAAGGTCATTAAAAAAATGAAAGCCGAACCCCAAAGTACAAATGGCTTTAAGTCTTTTACTGGTAATGAACCTGACCCAAGCCAGGGAAACCAACGAGATCGGGTAAATGGGAAGTCTTTTTGGACGAAAAAATTGTCGAGCGAGTAAATGCTGCTGCCGCTTAAAAACAATGTGAAACCGGAAGCAATTCCGAGAATACCAATTTGCCACTCGTCCAGGCAAGTGGTACCCAGCCAGCCTGAACCCAGCAAGATTCCCATGGCCAATGCAAAAACACCC
Organism: Dyadobacter sp. CY312; assembly: GCF_021390535.1. Classification (GTDB taxonomy): domain Bacteria; phylum Bacteroidota; class Bacteroidia; order Cytophagales; family Spirosomataceae; genus Dyadobacter. Next base: position 381,073 of record NZ_JAJUXG010000003.1, on the reverse strand, counting down.
ACACTCATAAGGCGGGTAAATAGCCCGAGTATCATAAAAAGCCCTACGAAACCTTCAACAATGGTAAAAATGACCATGGCCCACCAAAGTGCTTCCGGATGCGTAACCAGGTATTCTATCAGCGGTTTAATTCCCAGGGCATTTGGAAGGAAGTGATTGAATTTTTCGCCTATGTAACCCGGCTCATCGGGTATCAGTTTGTTTTCTAAAACCAGTCTGCGCCAAAATGCAGAGAAATAAGTCCACCCGACTACCAGCCGGATAGAAAGTGCAAAAAGACCGTCCGTGCTGTACGGTCGGGAGATATAAGAGATTTTCATTAAAAGTATATTTATAAACGGCTTGTAAAACAGAATTTATGTCACACAACAGATGATGACAAATCCGATTTGAAGCGTTTATATAAAATATACATGGGTGGGCTGTTGCCGGAAGTAAGGCTGGAATAGCCGGCCTTTTTGGAAGCGATAATGGGGAGTAAAAAGCGTTGATCCCGATTTTTAACATGCCATACTTTTCGGGATTCACGCTTCCCGGCAAGCACATTGGTCTCGATTTTTAAGTCGGACGCAAGAAGGGAAGGACATGCCGTGCTGGCTGGCAACGCAGTTTTACTTTTATTTAAAGGCTGATTGTACGCAATATCCAGCGCATCAAAGATGGAAATCTTTACCGCACACGGAGCCAGCGAAAACATAACACCAAGAAGTATAATGATTTGGCCGATATTTCTCCGATCTGATTTGGTAAAGCGCATTAGTGAGTTTTCATTGTTACCTTCTTAACGGTTATTTTCTGTTAATATTCAACGCTTGCCGTGAATACCGGGTAAATATAATTTTGCAGTTAATCATTCAGGCTGTTTCTTTGTATATAGGTTTACTAGCTTAGCAGAGAGGGGTGTGTAGGGATGAAATGAAAAAGAAGTGATTTAATTTATTGATTATTAAGTATATGAATAACTTATTTATTTTTAATATTCGAAAAAAACGTCGTATCTGATCTTAGTTGCGGCGTTTTTTGTTGTTTGTTAAATTCAGGTCATCTGTTTGGATTTTATTTTTAAAGCTCATTTGAGCGTATATTCCTTTTCAAAAGGGCTAATATTGCACCTAATTGTACTATATAGAAATAATTTATGTCAAATAACTTATTCGATTTTGGGATGATCGGACTTGGAGTAATGGGTAGAAACTTGTTGCTTAACGTCGCAGATCACGGCTTTTCTGTTATCGGTTTTGATAAAGATGAAGCAAAAACGACGGCATTGGAAACTGCTGCTACGGCAGGAACAACAGTGAAGGGTGTTCCGGATCTTGAAGAAATGGTTCAGAATTTAAAAACACCCCGCAAGCTGATGATGCTTGTACCAGCTGGTCAGCCGGTTGATGATGTTATCGCTTCACTTTTACCGTTGCTGGAAAAAGGAGACGTTGTAATAGATGGAGGTAATTCACATTATACAGATACGTTACGCAGGGTTGAATATCTGAAAGAAACAGGTATCAACTTCATGGGCATGGGTGTTTCCGGCGGTGAGCAGGGAGCGCGTACAGGCCCGAGTATGATGCCTGGTGGCAATGTGGAAGCATACGGACACATTAAACCCATATTGGAATCCATCGCTGCGAAAGTAGGTGGTGTTCCTTGTGTGGATTATCTGGGAAAAGGTGGCGCAGGTCATTACGTGAAAATGGTTCATAATGGTATCGAATACGCCATTATGCAGCTGATCAGTGAGTCTTACGCTATTTTGAAGAAGGGCGGACTGAGCAACGAAAAACTGCACGAGACTTTCAAAACCTGGAATGAAGGTTTGATGCAATCGTTCCTGATTGAAATCACCGCAGATATATTCCTGCAAAAAGATGATAAAACGGATGCACATCTTGTGGATGTGATATCTGACAAAGCAGGATCAAAAGGTACCGGAAAATGGACTTCACAGGATTCCATGGAGCTTCCGGTAGCTGTTCCGGTGATTGATACCGCGGTTGCGATGCGTACTTTGTCTGGTTACAAAGACGAAAGAGTTCAGGCTGCTGCATTGTATCCGGATACTGATTCGAGTGCGAATTTGTCGGAAGAGGAGCTTATCGCGAAAGTACACGATGCTCTATATTTTGCTACCATTTTGAGTTATGCGCAAGGATTGGCGATGCTTTTCCAGGCTTCCAAGGACTTGAACATGGATATTCCATTGCCGAAAGTGGTAAGTGTCTGGAGAGGTGGTTGCATCATCCGTTCGCTGTTGCTTGAAGTATTCTCTAAGGCGTATGCTAAAAATGCGGATTTATCCAATATCCTGCTGAACGAAGATGTGGCCGCTGTGGTTAAATCTGTTGTTGGTAACACACGCGAAGTGGTTTCTTTGGCAGCGAAAGAAGGCGTACCGGCAGGTGCTTTGATGTCGTCACTGGCTTACTTTGATGCTTTCAGAAGCGAGCGCATGCCTACAAACCTGATTCAGGCGCAACGCGATTACTTCGGTGCTCATACTTATCAACGTACCGACATCCCGGGTACATTTCATACGGAATGGGGTCAAAATTAAATATTGAAATTTATGCAAACCAATAAGCGTCCCCCTGCATCGTTACTTTTCATTTTTGGAGGGAGCGGGGACTTGAATTATAGAAAACTTACTCCTGCGTTATACAACTTATTCCTGGACAACTGGATGCCTGAGAAATTTGCAATTGCAGGTATCGGAAGGAGTCCATATTCCAATGAAGCTTACCACACCCATTTGCTGGATGGTGTATCCCGTTTTTCCCGCAGGAAAGATCAGGAAAATCAGCATTGGTCTGAGTTTGCCGAGCATGTTTCGTATCTGCAGATGGACGGAGACAATGCCGAAGCTTACCATTTGATCACGGATGTGGTAAAGCAAAAAGAGGAAGAGTGGGGTGTTCACCCTAACGTCATTTTTTATCTGGCAGTAGCTCCTCAGCTGGTGCCATCCATAGCCCAGAAACTTGGCGCTCTGAAAATTTGCTCAGATAAAAGCAGCACGCGTATTGTAGTTGAAAAACCATTCGGTCACGACCTGAAAAGTGCACACGAGCTGAATGAGTTGCTTGCAGGCATGTTTACAGAAGAGCAGATATTCCGTATTGACCATTATCTGGGTAAAGAAACGGTTCAGAATATTCTTGCTTTGCGTTTTGCCAATGCACTTTTTGAACCTTTGTGGAACCGTCATTACATTGATCACGTACAGATCACTGCTGCTGAAAGCGTAGGGCTTGAAGGCCGTGGCGGGTATTTTGAACGCTCGGGTGCATTGCGCGACATGGTTCAAAACCATATTCTTCAGATTCTTTGTATGGTAGCCATGGAGCCTCCGGTCTCTTTTGATGCCAACGAAATTAGAAATAAAAAGGTAGATGTTCTGAATGCGATACGTCGTATTGGGAAAGATCAGGTGCACGATTACGCCGTGCGTGGTCAGTATTCCAAGGGCTGGAAAAAAGGTCAGCAGGTGGTAGGATATCGCGAAGAGGAGGGTGTTAATCCCAAATCGACGATTGATACTTTTGCAGCTGCCAAATTCTACATCGACAACTGGCGCTGGCAGGGAGTTCCTTTTTATGTTCGTACCGGAAAATACCTGAATGAAAAGGCGACACATATCACTCTGGAATTCAAGCAGGCGCCGCATTATGCGTTCCCTGCTGAGGCTACGGAAACATGGAGGTCCAACAGGTTGACGATCAGTATTCAGCCGAATATGGACATCAGCATTCGTTTCCAGTCGAAGAGACCAGGTCAAACGATGGATCTGGATCCGGTAGATATGACTTTTGATTACGATAAAGTAGCAGGAGAACATTTGCCGGAAGCATACGAAACGTTGCTGCTGGATGTAATGGAAGGTGATGCTACGTTGTTTATGCGTGGCGATCAGGTGGATGCAGCCTGGAAGGTAATCATGCCGATTCTGGAAACATGGGAAAACCGTACACCGGTAGACTTCCCTAACTACGCTCCGGATTCATGGGGACCTGACGAAGCTGACGCGCTGATTGGCCGTGATGGTCATACCTGGATCAATTTCCCACCACACGACTAGTTTCATGCAAATTCACATAGCAAAAAATACAGCAGATCTAAGTCAGGAACTGGCCATTCGCATTGCGGAACTGATCAGGGAAGTTTTGACGAAACAAGATCGTTTTACTTTTGTTTTGTCAGGAGGCAGTACACCCAAAGCACTTTACGCGCTGTTGGCTTCTGCTCCTTATAGTGAAAGTATCGATTGGCAGAAGGTTCACTTTTTCTGGGGTGATGAAAGAGCCGTTCCTTTTGAAGACGACAGGAACAATGCCCGGATGTGCTACGAAGAACTTTTGGATAAAGTGAATGTTCCGGCAAGTAACATCCATGTCATGCGCACGGATATTGGTCCGGGGGAATCAGCGGCTGAATATGAAAAAGTATTAAAAACCTACTTTGGAGATGCTGAGGTAACCTTTGATTTCGTACTTCTGGGAATGGGAGATGACGGCCATACCTTGTCATTATTCCCGGGGACAGATGTTGTCCATGAGCAAAATGTATGGGCAACGGCCTTCTTTTTGCCAGCTCAGGATATGTATCGGATCACGCTTACAGCTCCGGTTGTAAATGCTGCGAAGTATGTTGCCTTTATGGCGGCAGGTGCGGGCAAAGCGGATACTTTGAAGAGTGTGCTCGAAGGTGAAACCAATCTGGATAAATTTCCTTCTCAGATCATTAATCCCGCAAAAGGAGAGCTTCATTGGTTTGTGGATGAAGCTGCTGCGGCGTTGCTTTCGAAATAGGAAAGACATAATTTGTTAAAACAGAATAGCTCCTTGCCGGTTTGGGTAAGGAGCTATTCTGTTTTTAGTAACAAAATGAAGATTTCTTAAAACCACCTTTTCCATTTAAAGTAAAATACCATTCCGATCGTGACGACCAACATAAGCGCCCAGGTATAGTAGTAGCCGTTATGGAGTTTCAGCTCGGGCATGTTTTCAAAGTTCATTCCATATACCCCAACAATAAAAGTAAGTGGCATGAATATGGCTGAAAAGATAGTCAGCGTTTTCATCACCGCATTCATTCTGTTGCTGATGGTAGACAGGTGCACGTCTGCAAGACTGGCCAGTAATTCACGGTATGAATCAACGGTGTCGATCACCTGCATTACGTGGTCGTACAGGTCACGGTAGTAAGGAATGGATCTTTTACTCACCAGCGGGTTGTCCTCTCTGATCAGCTGATTAATAATATCGCGTAGTGGCCAGATAATCCTTCTCACAAGCGTTAGCTCTCTCTTCAAAGCATACAAATCCGCAAGCGAAAGGTGTTTGGTGCCCCTTATCACCTGATCTTCCACAAGTTCGAGCTGGTCGCCGAGCTGTTCCAGAATGATGAAGTAATTGTCTACAACCACATCCATGAGCGCAAACATCAGGTAGTCGGCTCCATTCTTACGGGTTTTGCCAACTGATGCCTGCAATCTGCTCAATACTGGTGTGAAAATATCATTGGTAAGCTCCTCCTGAAAGGAAATGAGATATTTTTCGCCCAGAACAAAGCTGACGTGCTCGGCCGAAATGGTTAGAGGCGAATTGCTTTCTATATGCAACATTTTCAGGGTAAGAAACAAGTGCCCCGTATCGTACAACTCAAGTTTGGGCTTGTGTTCCGTATTAACAACGTCCTCAAGTAACAACGGATGAAGCTGAAATAGCGATCCGAGTTTCTCAATCAAAGGGGTTTCATGAATACCGTCCACATCCAGCCAGGTGATCTGTCCTTCGGTATTGGCATCCGGCAAGCAGTCGCTCAGTGATTTCACATTTGTTTCCGAGAATACTTTGTCGTTATACTGGATTTTTTTAATCCTTGTTTTTAACTCAGTTTCCGGACCTATGTATACCAGCGTTCCCGGCGAAGTCATCAGATTGTGACGCTTGTAACGCTTACTCTTCGGACTTTTTCCCGGGGAATCGTTTGGTTTCAAATGTTCTATGGTGTCAGTTGTCTCCAATTGGCATTACTACTTAAGATGAAATACAAGTAAAGGAACGTGCGTATCAATCACCAGTTTTTTGGTAATGCTTGGATTAATAAGGAATTCCTCAATAAAGGAACGTTCTCTTGACGACATTATCAATAAGTCCGCGTTTGTTTCGTCGCAATATTCTTCAATACCATCGAGCACATAACGCGCCTTGCGGATGACAATATCTTCATCTGTAATAGCAAACTCAGTTTTTATTTGCTTAATGTACTGGTTGTCTGGTTGTATGTCCGGCTGTGTATCTGCATGTATTTTAAGTAGCCGAAGACGGCTTCCAAGGTGATTCATCATTACGAAAACTTCCCGCAGAATATCATTTTCATCGTATTCAAACTGTGTTGCATACACGACATTCGAGAACTTTTTAGGGGCGACCTGAGGTGGAATGATCATAACCGGGCAAGGTGAATGCAGTGCGATACTGGTTGCCGAACTTCCGATCAGTTTATCGAGGAAGCCACCTGTGCCCGTTCTCCCCATTACAACCAGGTCAGGATTATGCTCTTTAATCGCATCTTCCACGGCGGATTGTACGCCACCGGCAGACCATAGCGTTGTAACATGAAAACCTTCTTCTGTAAGGTTTTCGGAATAGCTTTCCAATCGTTTGCGGAACTCATCTTCCAACTCCATCGACATGGAGAGGAAGTCCGGAGAGCCAATTCCGGGCAGTACACTACCCGACATCACATTAACATCCGCTATGTATGGCTGGTAAGCATGCAGGATCAGAAGTTCGGTTGACTGTTTGTCTGCCATTATTTTGGCGGCAGCAAGAGCGCGGTCAGCATTTTCTGAGAAGTCTATGGGAATGAGTATACGTTTCATGATTGAAGGAATAAGGTGAAAAACAGAGGTGAATTTTTGAAAGAGGTAATATAATCCGATTATGCATCATAATTACCGCGCTCCCAAAATGTAATGATTGTTTAATATTGATCATGAAACTCAAATACTATGCCAGTCATTCCTGTGGGATGTTACCAGTGACAGAACAGAATTTAATTTTCATGAGCATTACTCAGGGAAAACGATTGATTATTTCTTAAACAGAATGGGGAATAGTACAAACTATAAACTATATCGTTCTATACCTCATATAAGTTTTGATATTTGTGCGAAATGCATTTATTAAATGAATGTTCCTTAAATTGATTTTTTATAAGTTTACTGTTATATAGCGTTTCCTTACACCAAATTTTCTGTATGAAGAGCAAAATTACTATTGTTAATATCGCCCTGATAAGTGTTGCCGCCATCGCTACGGTTCTTAATGCGTATAATATCATATCGTTCTCACCCGAATTTCTATTGGCGCTTCGCTGGCTTGCTCTGACGGGCTTGTTAATTTACGCTTTCATCAAAAGAAATCTTACCACATCCATTCTGATTTCAATGTTGGTTGGTACCGAAATCGGTTACGATTTTCCTGAAATGGGAACCAACCTCCATTTTTTGAGACAGATATTCCTGCAGATGATCAAAACGGTGATCGCCCCTTTATTGTTTGCAACGCTGGTGACTGGTATTGCCGGCCATTCCGATCTCAAACAAGTAGGACGAATGGGCTGGAAATCGCTGCTGTATTTCGAGGTTGTTACCACCTTTGCACTGATCATCGGGCTGGTATTTGCCAACTGGTTTAAACCTGGCGAGGGAATTATTCCACCTGCTTCGCTCAATGCTACCTTGCCGGATGTGAAACACCAAACCTGGCAGGACATTATTGTACACTCTTTTCCTGAAAACATGGCAAAGTCGATCTACCATGGAGAAGTGTTGCAGATCGTCGTTTTCAGTGTTTTGTTTGGTATCAGCCTTGCGTTATTGCCTGCTGTAAAAAAGGAGAAATTTGTTGCTGGTGTAGAGCTGTTGGCAGAGGTAATGTTCAAATTCACCAAAATCATCATGCTTTTCGCGCCAATTGGTGTAGGTGCTGCCATCGCGGAAACGGTAGGGCATATGGGTATTGATGTATTGAAAAATCTTGCGCTGTTGCTTGCGACTCTGTATTGCGCGCTGATTGTTTTTGTCCTGGTTGTTTTCATACCTGTTGCACTCATTGCACGCATTCCGGTTATTAAGTTGGCCAAAACCATTTTCGAACCTTTATCTATTGCATTTGCAACCACCAGTTCAGAAGCAGCCTTGCCCAAAGCCATGGAAAAGATGGAAAAGTTTGGTGTTCCAAGGCAAATCGTAGCTTTTGTAATGCCGACCGGTTACAGCTTCAATCTCGATGGATCCACGCTGTATCTTGCATTGGCTACGGTATTTGTGGCTCAGGCAACAGGTACAGAAATGTCCGTCGGTCAGCAGATTACGATGGTGTTTTTGCTTATGCTTACAAGTAAAGGCGTTGCCGGTATTCCTCGTGCCACGCTGGTAATCCTGCTTGGTGCCATTGCCAATTTTGGTATGCCAGAGTGGCCTGTGTTACTTATTATGGGTATCGATGAGCTGATGGATATGGCCAGAACAACGGTGAACGTTGCAGGAAACTGTCTGGCTACCGCCGTTGTTGCACGCTGGGAAGGAGAACTGGATGATGAAAAAATGCAGAATTCTGACAAGATTGTATCCGAACCAATAGTTGAAGCTTAAACAGTATTTTAATATTTATGTTTACCGTATACGGAATTCCGAATTGCAACACAGTGAAAAAAGCCCGTACCTGGCTTGATGAAAATGGTGTCGCTTATACCTTTCACGATTATAAAAAGAAAGGCATCAGCGCCGAAAAATTAGAAAAATGGATTGAAGTATTTCCCTGGGAAAAGCTGGTGAACAAGGCTGGTACTACCTGGAAAGCATTGTCGGAAGATGAAAAATTGGCTGTAAAGGATGCTCAGTCTGCAATAGAGCTCATGACTGAAAAAACATCGGTCATTAAAAGACCGCTTGTTGAAGATGAAACGGGGAAAGCCGTCTCGGTAGGTTTTTCTGAACCTGAATTCGCAAAACTTTTTTTATAGATCGGGCAATCCCCCTCATAAAAAAAATCCCCGGACTGATCAAATCGGTCCGGGGATTTTTTTTATCGGTGGATCTTATTTCAAGCCAGGAACTTTCACCTTAGCTGCTTCCAGTGCTTTTTGCTTGTTTTGCAGGTCAAGTAAAGAGGTTTGAGAATCTGTTTTTCCTTTTTCTAATTCAGCACGAAGCTCTGTGAGCTTCTTTTCTGTTTTTTCGATCTCTTTTGTTTTGTCCTCCATGTCACGCTGCAATTTCTGATGCGTTTTTTCAGCGCCCGTAAATACTTCGTCTGCGAGTCTCACCTGCTCACGCGAAGCTGCATATTCGGAGAAATCTTTCAAAATACTTTCAGCGGTTTTGTATGACTGGTCGCTGTCATTTGTGACGTAAGAACCATCCACATTAAGCGCGATGAACACTTTCGAAAGTGTTTTATTGACAGAAGCAACCTGGCTGGTGATCTGAACCGGATTTGGAGAAAGGATGGTAACGGCAGCCTTTTCAATTGAATAGGTGCCCTTTTTGCCTTTTACTTTTCCAAATTTGGTAAGATAATTTTCCCAATAAGTGCTTAAATGTTTGTCCTGAATTCCCTGACTAAGGGTTAGCCCGGAGTATTCTTTTTTATCAATGGTTTCTTTGCCTGGAAACACGCTTTGTGCAGATGCAAAAAATGATATTGCAGATAAGGCTGCAATGCTAAAAACGGAGGTGATTTTGAATTTCATTTCTATATACTTGTTTTACATACCGGATTTTCCGGTGTTTTGTGAGTAATTGCTTGGCTGGTCTATTTTCTGGTAACCACTACAATTTTCTTGTCGTCAAAAAGCGTAGTAGCAAACAGGTAAAATTCACCACCTTCGTTGAGACGCCATTTTTTACGCAAGTCTTGAATTTTTGCAGGAAAATTTCTGAGTGTTAAATTCGCTTTGTTTTGTCCTGTTAATTGCTGAATTTCTTTGGCATCCGGTTTACAAAAGCCCACTATTTCGAACGTCCGACCGGGAAAGTTGGCTACGCGATTGTGAGATGTATACAAATGACTGCTTGGTGCCAGCTTACTTACACCAAATCGCTGCCCTAAAACTTTAAATGCTCCCGATTTCAGGACAGCAGCATGTGGTTCGTACAAGTAGGCAAGCGGGTATGAATGCTCTATTTGCGAGTTTTGCTCTTCTGTTTTGTCAAAATCCAAAACCTGATCAGCTTTGCCGAAAGCATTAAGAATGCGAACTTTCAACTGAAAAGTGTCTGTTTTGTGTTCCTTGTTAATGTGAAACAACAGCTCTTTGCATTCCTGATCATAGCCAATAACATATACAACTTTTACATTTTTGAGCTCTTTTACAGCCAGGTCAATATCAAGCAAAGGAGATGTTTTTAGCAAAATATCCGGAGCTGCATTCTGCAATAGTTCCAGATTAGAAACAACATCGGGCGTGCAATCGGCAAGTCTTACCACTTTATCTTTATTGTTATCCCGCCTTGCCGGATCGGTATAGATCCAATCCGCCTTTAAGTTCTCCTGTTGGATTGTCGCAAGAGAGTCGGCATTTCGAACCGTTATCTTTTTGTTATTCAGAACATCAAAATTATAGGATGCAGTGGCTGCAACTTCTTGCTGCAATTCAAAATAAGTAGCCGTTTGAAATTTTTTGCTCATGTAAAAGCAATCCACACCCATGCCGCCGGTAATGTCTATGAGTGTGTTTCCTTCTACAAGACTGGCTTTAAAAAGCGCGGTTGCCTCTGACGAACTTTGTTCAACTGAAAGTGCCGGCGGAAATATCAGTTTTGGATTCGCGGACCATTCCGGAAGCTTTTTTAGTGCCTTTTGCCTGGCCTGAATCTGTGCTGCAAGTTTTTTTATATCAATGCCCTTAAAGCTGCTCGAACGCAGGATAAGCTGGTTGACGTCATCTTGCAAATGTTCATCAATAAAAGCCAGCTCAACCTCAGTCAGCCCAATTTTCGGCTTATCTGATTGATCAGAAAAATCGTCACTCATATTAACGGGAGGTAATCTTGATATTCCCTTCAAAGTACAGAAATTTCCCGCAATAGCATTTCGCAAAATATATATTGTATGGTAAAAATTATAAAATAAATCCGATATGTACAGAAGTTTAATTGTTCGGTTTGTATATAGGTTTCAGCAGTAATAGTTCGGAACATTCTATGCATCTTTAAGTAGGACTAACCGAATGAAAATTATAAATTGTCGGCTAATATCCTATTTCCCTAAGTTAACCAGTATTTACTATGAGAATAAAAACCTTTGAAGAGTATCAGATTGCCTACAAACAAAGTGTAGATGATCCCGAAGGTTTCTGGGCAGAGATTGCTCAACAATTTAAATGGCGTAAACCATGGAAAAAAGTCCTGAACTGGGATTTTAATGAAGCCAAGACCACCTGGTACGAAGGCGGTGAAATGAATATCACTGAAAATGCGTTGGATCGTCATTTGGAAGATAAAGGTGATCAGGTTGCTATATTATGGGAACCAAACGATCCTGATGATGAAGCGGTTAGTATCACGTATCGTGTTCTTTACGACAGAGTTTGCCGTTTTGCTAATGTGCTTAAAAAACATGGCGTTAAAAAGGGCGACCGGGTTTGTATCTATCTGCCGATGGTTCCCGAGCTTACGGTTGCTGTCCTTGCCTGTGCACGTATAGGAGCTGTTCATTCGGTTGTATTTGGAGGTTTTTCTGCTAAATCCATCGCCGATCGGATCAATGACTCGGCTTGTACCATGGTCATTACTTCTGACGGTGCATTTCGTGGTAACAAGGTAATTCCAATGAAGGAAACGGTTGATACAGCACTTGATCTTTGCTCAACTGTAAAGAATGTGATTGTAATGACCCGAACCAGAACACCGGTTTCGATGCTGAAAGGCCGCGATTTATGGTGGGAAGAAGAAGTAAAACACGTGGATTCCGTTTGTCCTGCGGAACCTATGGATGCCGAGGATACACTGTTTATACTTTATACATCGGGCTCAACCGGCAAACCGAAAGGGGTGGTTCACACCTGTGGAGGTTACATGATTTTCGCAACCTATACTTTTGCGAATGTATTCCAGTATGAACCAGGCGAGATACATTTCTGTACTGCGGACATTGGCTGGATCACCGGGCACAGCTACATTGTTTATGGTCCACTATGTTACGGAGCTACTTCTGTGATTTTTGAGGGCGTACCTACATACCCGGATGCAGGCCGTTTGTGGCAGATTGTTGAAAAGCATAAAGTAAACATTTTATATACGGCGCCAACGGCAATCCGTTCGCTGATGAGTTTTGGTTTGCAGTATGTGAAGGATCGCAACTTATCATCTCTCACCAAGCTGGGATCGGTTGGGGAACCTATTAATGAAGAAGCGTGGCAATGGTTCAAACAGAACATTGGCGGTAACCATTGCCCGTTGGTTGATACCTGGTGGCAAACGGAAACCGGCGGTATCATGATATCTCCTTTGGCAGGAATTACTCCTGAAAAACCAACCTACGCAACTTTACCGTTGCCGGGAATTCAACCTGTGTTGGTAGATGAGAGCGGTAATGTAATTGAGGGTAACGATGTGAGTGGTAACCTTTGCATCAAATTCCCTTGGCCGGGTATTGTGAGAACTACCTATGGCGATCATGAACGTTGCAAACAAACCTATTTCTCCACCTATCCGGGTATGTATTTCACCGGAGACGGTTGTTTGAGAGACGAAGATGGATATTACAGGATTACAGGCAGGGTGGATGATGTTCTGAACGTATCGGGTCACCGGATTGGAACGGCAGAGGTAGAAAACGCGATCAACATGCACCTCGGGGTAGTGGAATCAGCGGTGGTTGGTTATCCGCATGACATCAAAGGGCAGGGGATTTACGCTTACATTATTACGGATTCAAAACCGGATGATGCCGAAATGTTCAGAAAAGATATTTCTGCTACTGTTTCCAGAATAATCGGCCCTATTGCCAAACCCGATAAGATTCAGTTCGTGTCTGGTTTGCCAAAAACCCGTTCGGGCAAAATCATGAGAAGGATCCTGCGAAAAATTTCGGAAGGAGATGTCAATAACCTGGGAGATACATCTACGCTTCTGGATCCGGCGGTGGTTGATGAAATCAAGAAAGGGGCACTTTAAGTTTCAATTGTTAAGTATTAATTGTTAATGGTTAATTGCCTTTCGGGTGGTTAACCATTAACAATTTTTTTTCGCCTTGCCAGCAAGCTGTATGGCTGGATATCATGAAGAGTCGATAGCTGAGGATGCATAGAGCGATTAATCGTGGCTTAGTCAATTAAAATTAATCACTAACAATTAACCATTAAACACTTCTTTGTCCGCCGCGCATCCGCATCCTTTGGCGCATCCGCCGCCTTTTCTGCTGCTGAATGATTTATAGAATTTCCAGCCTATAAAGCCTCCTGATACCAGGAAAAGAACCAGGACGATAATTTCTTGTGTTGCCATAAGTTAGAAACAGCAGGCTACTACCAATTGTTCCGTGCAGCCAGCTGAAATGCATGCTGGTAATGGTGTTCGCTATGCCATGCATAATTCGCAATAACTGTATCCAGTCTCACTGTTTCATTATTTCCGGGATGGTAGTAAGTCCGCGCCAAATCCGCGTCATTCATGGAATTTAATAATAAAACCCAGCGAAGATGTACGTATCTGATCAGTTGTAATGACAATTCTACCTGTGCGGTTTGTGCATCAGGGAGCTCTGCCCAGGCAGCTTCGTTGTAAGGTTTAACGGTAGGGTTATCCTCGGTTAGCGCAAGCCGAAATCTCGTATATGCATTAATATGGCTGTCAGCAACGTGGTGTACAAGCTGGCGCACTGTCCATCCATCCGGACGATATGGCGTACTAAATTTATCTTCATCCCAGCCACCCATCAAATTAATGAACTTTGAAGGCAACGCGCTAATGATCTGAATATTGGTTTTTATCTCAGCCGGAGTGTAGCTACTCTGAGCGTTGAATTGTCCTATCGGGTATTTTAGTTTTTCCAGTTCCATGGTGATAATTCTTTGGTAATTTGTGATGGTGAATTTAGAAATTGGCTCGTATAACTTCAACCAGTTCCTGGTGCGCTCCGGCAGCTGCAATAATATCACCTCCAAAAAGGTAATTGTCGCCACCGTTAAAATCCGTAACCGTACCGCCCGCTTCTTTGATGAGCAATACGCCGGCTGCCATATCCCAGGAATTGAGATTGTACTCGTAAAAACCGTCGAATCTTCCGGCGGCTACATAAGCAAGGTCAACCGCTGCTGCGCCCATTCTTCTGATTCCATGTGTTTTACGCATCAGCAATTCCAGTATGTGCATGTAACGCTTTTGCTTTTCAAATTTATAATAAGGGAAACCGGTTGCAATAAGGCTTTCCTGTAAAAGCGGAGTCGTAGATACCTGCAATTTCTTGCCGTTACACCATGCTCCGCCATCTTTCCAGGCATAAAACATCTCATCCATATTAGGCTGATGAATTACACCGAGCAGCAAGTCTTTGCCTCTTGCCAGGCCCACGCTCACACAATAAACCGGAATTCCGTGTATGAAGTTGGTAGTGCCGTCCAAAGGATCAATGATCCAGTTTAGTGCTTCGGGATCAGGTTCTTGTCCGGTTGTGCCTTCTTCGGTGATGTAACTTGCTTCGGGTAAAATTTTACTGAGACCCGCCACCAACAACTTTTCTGCTTCCTTGTCTACATAAGAAACCAGGTTGTTCAGGTCTTTGTATTCAATTTTGTCACGGGAAAAAAGTGCTGCTTCCATCTGTATAAAAGCGGACGCTTTTCTAACGATCTCTATGGTTTGTTGGGTCAGCAATTCAAGATTCATGCGTCAATTATCCGTTTTGCGGGATTTTAGAAAGTGAGTTATTCATGTAATACACCCTGATGATCAGTATCAGTAGTATTGGAATAACGACAAGGTTATGTTTTAAAAGATTTCCGGTTGCACAAAGTAAAAGAAATCCATAAAATATCAATAGAAACTGAAACCAGGATGGTTTTTTGTTTGGCGAAATAAAGAATATCAATGGCATCCAGAGTGGAAACGCCCACAGGATATCATAGTTAAAAGCCGTTACGCCATGGTTGGTACCGAACCACAGTAAAAGGATAAACCAGCCAATAACTCCTGCAAAACCAAATAATATTTTATCCAGCGTAAAGTCAACCTTATTCTTTTTTGTCTGCCAATAAGTGAAAGCAAGAACCAGACCAGCCAGAACCCAGAAGAAAATCATGGGGGTAATGAGTTCTGCATTATCGACGGGCTGTGCGACGAAAATGTCTTTTTGGGATGCCACAAGTGGTAGTGTTTGCCCGCCTATTTTTATTTTAGAATCCCTGAAAGCCGCACTCAGGTTATCGGGTAAAAATGTAGCCTGCTCAGCAGTTGCAACTTCGTCGGATGGCGCACCAATTGCAAGGTCCATTCCAAAGTCAGCCCATGGATTTTGCTTATAAGCGTATTTGTCAATCCACTGGCGGAAACTCCTTTTTTCGTGGGTATAACCAGGGAACTCGAGACTATCGCCGCAGGCTGCTTTGAGCGCAGTAACCATACGGGTAGAGCAATTGTCGAAGAAGAATTTATACTGATATAATCTGTTTTCTGGCAAATAATTGTTTTCCAGAAAATTATAGAGCTTTTGTTTCTGGGAGGCCGATAAATTTAAAACTTCTTCCTTGATAGACCTGTTTTCCGCCTGCCAGTAAGCTGCCTGCTGATAAAGCGGTCCGACTGAAAGAGAGTACGGCAGCGTTCCTCTTAGAAATTTTACATAGAAATTTCCGGTTTCAAAACTGAAAGTACCGTAATTGTAAGCCCTGTCCAATCCTTGCATTGGGTCCGAAACCCAGAGTACACTATGGCCAAACCCAGAGTAAAGTTCGTTTCCGGGGGCAACGGTGATGAGACTGATTTTAGCTTCCGGACTTAGTGTTCCAAACTGTGCTGAAACTTTACCAGAAATTAGCAGCAAGCAAAACAGGACAAGAGTGAGTGGCTTCATATTATAACTCCTGGCAGTCAAAAAGAGGGATTTTAAATTAATGTTCATAAATGTTGATAACATAACGTGTTAGTCCTCAGAATCGTCGTTTGATTTTGCTCCACTGTTTTTTCCGCCAACGATGATCACAATTTCACCTTTAATCGTTTTTGCAGAAAAGTAGGCCAAAACCTCCGTAACGGTTCCGCGGATATTTTCTTCAAAAATCTTTGTGAGTTCGCGTGAAACTGAAACCTGGCGGTCGGGTCCGAAGTATTCCGCAAACTGCGTTAAAGACTTCACTAAACGGTGGGGCGATTCGTAGAAAATCATCGTCCGCTCTTCGTTTACAAGATTTTGCAGACGGGTTTGCCGCCCTTTTTTATGAGGTAAAAAACCTTCGAAAGTAAATCTGTCGCTGGGTAGGCCAGAGTTAACCAGTGCTGGTACAAATGCCGTTGGGCCGGGCAGACATTCTATTGTGATGCCGTATTTGATACATTCTCTTACCAATAAAAAACCCGGATCGGAAACTGCCGGTGTACCCGCGTCGGACACCAGTGCCATGGTTTCACCTTTTAAAATCCGCTCAATAACCCGAGTCACCGTCTGGTGTTCGTTGTGAATATGGTAACTCTGTAAAGGTTTGCTTATTCCGAGGTGTTTTAAAAGGTTACCCGAAGTACGTGTATCCTCAGCAAGAACAACGTCCACAGTTTTCAACACATTAATGGCACGGAGCGTGATATCTTCAAGATTTCCGATTGGAGTTGGTACTATAAAAAGCTTCATTTTTGTTCGAAAATCTGATCTATTGAGGTGGCTAGTTTTCTGTCTTTTTCTGTCACTATGTTGCCGGCATCATGCGTATTGAGCTCAATGCTAACTTTGTTGTAGGTATTGGTCCAAAATGGGTGGTGATCCATTTCATCCACTACTGCTGCAACTTTTGTCATAAAGGCAAATGCTTCTTTAAAGTCTCCGAATGTGAAACTTCTTTTCAGTTTGTTATCTTCTTCTTTCCACATGATCAGGAAATTTAGGATGGAATTTAATTGCTGTGGTCAGCAAAGCATTATCGAACGAAGATACAAGGATAAAACTTGTTTTTAAATTATGCCGTGGCCTAATCCATGATCAAGTATATTTGAACTTTGATTCGGTCATATACATTATAAGGTTACTTAGCGCGTGCGGGCTTTGCTGAGAATAAAATATTAACAGTCCGGAATTGATCATTTTAAGATTTTATTTACCAGATAAATATGAAAATTGAAATAGTACGTGTGGATGATGCTTTTCATTTTGAGGGAAGCGGTTCTTCGGAAATAAAAGTACATACCGACGGATCTCCGGAAATCGGTGGAACCAATCAGGGTGTGAGACCAATGGAACTTTTACTGATGGGTCTTGCGAGCTGCAGTGCGATCGACGTGGTCTTGATCCTGAAAAAACAAAAACAGGAAATAACGGATTTCAGAATCGTGGCAGACGGCGACAGGGTAGAAGAGGAAGGAACAAAACGTTCGCCTTTCAGAAATATCCACCTCACTTTCAAGTTTGCAGGAAACCAGCTTGATGAAAACAAGATCAACCGAGCCATAGCACTTTCGATGGAAAAATACTGCTCGGCGACTGCCCAGCTGGAAGCATTGGCAACCATAACGCACAGCGTTGAAATTGCATCAGTTTAAGACAGCGCTTACCAGTAAATTAACCGCAATGGACGCAAAGATGACGCAAGGACATGGGCTGTTTTTTGTCATTCTTTGACATAAAAGGACTACTCAGTGAAACTCCTAAACTTCTCTGTGAACCTCTGTGTAATTAAAAACTCTTACGACTAAATACCGGAATTTAAATACCAATGCAACAATATCACGATTTATTACGCCACATTCTTGCAAACGGAGTGAAGAAGACTGATCGTACCGGCACGGGTACAATCAGCGTTTTTGGCTATCAGATGCGGTTTAATCTCAAAGATGGATTTCCGCTTGTTACAACCAAAAAGGTTCATACCAAATCGATCATATACGAGTTGCTCTGGTTCCTGAAAGGAGATACAAACATTAAATATCTGAAAGACAACGGTGTGTCGATCTGGGATGAATGGGCGGATGAAAATGGCGACCTGGGACCTGTATATGGCAAACAATGGAGAAGCTGGGAAGGCATCGACGGCAAATCTGTGGATCAGTTGCAGGAGGTATTAAAACTGCTTAAAAATACGCCGGATTCGAGACGAATAATGGTTTCAGCCTGGAACCCGACTGAGCTTTCGAAAATGAAATTGCAGCCTTGTCATGCTTTGTTTCAGTTTTATGTGGCTCCTCCGGATGAGGAAGCGGGTGAAACGCGTGGCAAATTATCCTGTCAGTTGTATCAACGCAGCGCTGACGTTTTCCTGGGTGTTCCTTTTAACATTGCCAGTTATGCTTTGCTAACGATGATGATCGCTCAGGAATGCGATCTGGATCTTGGCGATTTTGTATGGACTGGCGGTGATACGCATATTTACAGCAACCATTTGGAACAGGTTGAATTGCAGCTAAGCCGAGAGTTCCGTCCGCTTCCTACAATGGCAATCAATCCCGACATTAAGAGCGTATTTGACTTCAAATTCGAAGATTTCGAGCTTCAAAATTACAATCCATGGCCGGGAATTAAGGCGCCGGTAGCGGTTTAGGGTAAGGGAATTAAGAATTAAGAATTAAGAATGAGGATCGGGTCGCCGGTGCGATTAAGAAGTCAGTAGTTAAGGAGTTATGATATAGGGATTTGAAGTTAGAAGAGTTATTTTTCTCTATTAATAACACTTCATTTTTAATTCCTAATTCTTTATTTTTTTCATGAGTATCCAATACATTTTAGAAATTATCGGAACCTTTGCTTTTGCCATTTCCGGTGCTTTGGCTATGAAAGACCAGAAGCATCAGGATTGGTTTGGGGCTAGTTTTACTGCTTTTATTTCTTCAATCGGTGGTGGTACATTGCGTGATATTTTGCTGGATAGTTATCCACTCGTTTGGATTAGCGACATCACCATCATATACGCCATCATGGCAGGGATTTTGGTAACCTTCGTTTTTTATAAATTTCTTCTCAATCTCCGAAAAACACTTTTTCTTTTCGATACCTGCGGTATTGCCTTGTTTACAATTGTAGGTACAGAAAAGGCATTGAACCTGGGGGTAAGACCAGAAATTGCCGCAATTATGGGCATCTTCTCGGCCATTATGGGTGGGGTGATTCGGGATGTAATGACCAACGAAATACCAATTATTTACCGCAAAGAGGTATATGCAACGGCCTGTTTTGCAGGAGCTTGCTGTTATCTGATTCTCGATAAATTCGGAGCAGAAAGGAACTTTGCATTTATTACAGCTTCATTATTGATCATTTTGATCAGGGTACTGGCTGTTCGTTACGAGTGGACTGTTCCGCGGTTTTTCAGGTAGTGATGAATTCAATTGCCAAATCTTAATTTTGTTTGCAATTCGTCTTAAACAAAAATAGCCGCTCCAATCGAAGCGGCCACTCTGTAAATTCTTAGAGCAAATACTTATTTTTTCTTCTTCTTTCCTTTAATTGCCGAAGCAGCTTCTTTTACAGCTGGCAATTTGGCTGTCATACTTTTAATACCATTTTCAATTTGTCCTTTGTAAAAGCTTGCAAATGCACCGTCACCAGATGCAGCTCCAACTGTCAGTGCTTTTTGTGCAACAGGTATTGCTTCTGCAACTTTTCCAAGCTTGGACAAAATCTGTGCTTTCAGCCATAGGTTTGAGAAAGTCTCTTTTATGCCAATCGCTTTGTCAGCCATAGAAAGTGCCTGCGACAAATCTTTTCCTTTACCAAGCAGGTAACCTGCTGTGCTTTGTAATGTAGCAACGTCTTCTGGTTTCTCAGCAACGGCTTTGTTCAAACCAGCCATGGTAAGTTGGTCCGTGTCAATGCTAATTTGTACCGGAACTTTAACAGATGCCCAGTTGATATTCAAGTAAGCTGTGCTGTCCGAAATGTTTGAAAAGTCGATCGAAAAGGATTCCGTAAAATCTGACGATGTAGGGACAACCATAATGCGTGCTACATCTTCTGTCTCCTTGTAATTATCCGTTCCTCCCTGGTTGAAATTCTTATTCAAAATGACTGCCCAGGCAGAGCCCGAAGGGATAGAAAACAATGCATATTTTCCAGCTGCAACTTTTTTGCCACCGAATGAAAAGTCAGTGCTTGATTCGAGTGTAGTGGCCATGTTGGCTCCTGTGCGCCAGATTTGATTATAAGGAGCAAGCGTAGAACTGTCTGCGAATATAGAACGGCCTTTTATATTTGGACGGGAATATTTCACGGTGAAATCAGTCACTCCGACAGTCTGCATGACGCCAGCCGCAGTGCTTGCTTGTGGTGTGCGCTGAGCCATGGATACAGTTGCAACAGCAATGGCCAAAGAAATTGATAATAGATACTTTTTCATTTTAACAGGTGGTTTGTGTATTATTTTTAAACTTGCAGCGAAATTAGAATGAAAAGTTTAGATAGCCTACGATGAACCGAAACAGTTTACTGTCGCTGCTTGACGCCTACAATACCACCGACGTGGAAGAGGCGGAAATGCTTACTGAAATGAAAAATTTTGTTGCCACTAATAAGGATTGTTTTGAGAGAACTTTCGCGCCTGGCCATGTTACAGCTTCCGGTTGGATTGTTTCTGAGACGGGCGATCAGGTGTTATTGATGCATCACAGAAAGCTGAATCGCTGGTTTCAGCCGGGCGGACATTGCGACGGAGATCCGGATGTACTGGCCGTTGCACGGAAGGAAGTTGAGGAAGAAACAGGGCTATTGAATTTTAGACTGGCAAATGAAGGCATTTTTGATGTGGATATACACCTTATTCCTGCCAATAGCAAAGATGCTGCGCACTACCATTACGATGTGCGGTTTTTGTTCAAAGCTGATGCGCAAACAGAATTGGTCATCAATTCCGAATCCAGGGATCTGCGTTGGATTTCGCTGTCAAAGGTTCAGGATTACAACAATTCGGAGTCTATTATGAGAATGGCCAGAAAGGCTATTTTTTAATAAATTTTAGTGTCCGTTCGCGGGAATCAACACTGGTTTTTAGAATGTAGAGTCCGGAGTTTAAGCTACTGGTAGCTATGCTGGTTTTGGCGGAAAGTCTTGTTTCCTGCTGTGAGATAAGGCTTCCGTTCACCTGATATATTTTCAGGGAAGCTTTTTTGCCAACCAATGATTCCGGCACTGTTAAAAAAAGTACTCCTTCCGTCGGATTTGGAGATAGAGTAAGGTTAGAAAGTATATCTTTTTCAGTTCCCAACGGTTGGAATTCCTCCTGAATAATGTGTTCCGCAACACTTATTCTGGGTACGCCATATCCCAAAATATTGTTAGGATTAGCGGCCTGATGTCCCGATTTTTTTAATACATATATAAGTTGTTGAGCCGTAAGGCGGGGATAGGCCTGCCACAGAATAGCACTTAGACCGGCAATGAGTGGTGACGCAAACGATGTTCCGTTACTGGTTGCTACATTACCTGCTGTGTTTCCAATCACAGCTC
This sequence comes from Dyadobacter sp. CY312, assembly GCF_021390535.1. Taxonomy (GTDB): domain Bacteria; phylum Bacteroidota; class Bacteroidia; order Cytophagales; family Spirosomataceae; genus Dyadobacter. The sequence continues at coordinate 359,429 of NZ_JAJUXG010000003.1, read as the reverse complement.
CCTGGCCTACCGCAGCCACATCAGGTTTCATTTGGTTGATGGCGTTAGGTCCAACGGAGGTATTTGTATAGGGGCTAAGATCCAATGCAGTTCCGCCCACTGTTAAAACTGAATCTACATCCGCCGGGGCGGATAACCCGGCACTACCTTCGTTTCCTGCTGCATTTACTACAAGCATTCCCGTACGAGTAGCGTAACGGGCTGCACGGCTGATAATCGTCGTCTTACCATCCATTTGCGCACGCGTGTAATTGTAAGCAGGGGTATTGAACTCCCTTGCAAACGTGCGGTAGCCTAACGATGAATTGATAATATCAGCACCAAGACTGTCGGCTCTTTCCGCGGCAAGCAGCCAGGTAACTTCTTCATAAGGTGATTCTTCCAGATCATTTTCGGTACGATACAGCGCAAATGCAGCTTTGAAAGCTGCACCGATCATGGTAGATGGAACGTATGCCGCTATGGTGGAAAGAACATGCAAACCATGCGAACCGTCGTTGTACACATTCCCGTCCCGCGCTACGAAATCGTGAGAGTCTACCAGCCTTTTTTCATCATACATTGATTTGAGGAAACTAACATTGTTGCCGTTCAGAAAACCATTATCAAGAACAGCAATAAGCATATTTTGACCTTGAAATCCTTTGTCGTGTAACTGGCTTGCTTCCATAAGCGCAAGCTGGCTGTTCATTCGCCCATAATCCAGGTCTTCGTAAGTGCCCAATTTATCCTGTACGGCTTCCGTCCGGAATATACCAGGTGATGCTGATGTGAGGTTAGCGACGGGTAAATTCAATTCTATTCCACGATAAAAGGGCAATTTTTTTATTTGTTCCAATTGATCTGCGGAAGCCTCAACGAGAGACCCGTTAAACCAGCGTGAAGAATAAATGAGTTTTGCACCTGTCTGTGTAATAGCCGCATTGTAAGCCGGATTCACCGGAAGATCATTTGTAGTGAAAGGAATGTTCTGACGTGTTCTTCTCAGCACGGACCGTTCAGATACGAATTCGGTTGGTTTGGAAATGGAATAGGGAGAGCCTGTTTTGTCTTTAAACAGAACCAGATATCGCGGATTGTTTTGTGCGGAAGCCACTGTTACAAACAACGAGCACAAGAAAATGAGTGATAGATATCTTGTCATTTTTTAATGTAAGTTTTTAATACGCTGATCTCTTTATACCCCGAATTGATAATCCCTTTTCCAATACAATCCGGTGTGTTACAATATTTGACAAACACCTTCTCCGTACTTATGAGTCCAATCTCTGCTGCATACATCTCTATATACTTGTTTCTGGACAAAAGTGTGGAATCGTCCTGTCGGATTATAGTAACTGTGTTTGGATAGTGAATTGAGCCGATCGTGAGAGGTTTATTTTTAGCAGTACAACGAAAAATAGTTTCGGGTAATGTGTTGTAGTCATTTCCGTTCCATGCAGTTCCATCTGCCAACGGGAAAATCATTTTTACAACTGTCTGCCCGTTTTCCTGTATATATGCTTTGTCTAAACCACGCCACAAAATGCTAACAGAATCTTGTCTCCATTGGTTTTGTCTGGTATTAACTTCAAATTCTATTTTATATGCCAGATTCCCGTTAAGGTCTGTAAAAGAATTTGTGATTGTCTGTCGAAGGTTAATTTTTTTGTTTGTCGGAGTTTCGCTCAATGAATAGTTTATCCTTTCAACCTCAAATACGGATTCACTTCCCACCGCTAACGGGAAATAGGAAGTATCTGGTGGCGCGTTTTCCTGATCTGACGAGCAGGAAAACACGAAAAGAATAAGAAGTGCAATTTGTACCTTTTGCAAAAATTTGATGGTGACTTTCATGGCTTAAAAAACAAAGAAGTACACTCAAATCATTTTAAGCAGAAGCTTTGACCCGGGTCTTATTTCCTCCCAAATGGCTGCAATCAAGCAATGAATCGATACCTGAATAGGGCACGATTGATTTTAAATAACCATAATTGTCGGCAAGAGGTACAGTCCGGTTGTTGTCTCCCATCGAAATATCAACGTCACTCATGCCAAACTGACAAGGATGTTCATACCCAGCCGCATGTGTGATTTCAATAATTTCTTTCGACAGCGTTTGCATGTAATTTTTGAAACGTTCACTTTTAAGTGTTGGATCTATACCTGCTTCCAGCCATTTGTTATTGGTGGCAATTCCCGTTGGGCAACGGTTGGTGTGGCAGGATTGAGCCTGAATACAGCCGATCGACATCATTGCTTCGCGGGCGACATTAATCACATCGGCTCCCATTGAAAACGCCATCACAGCCTGAGCGGGTAAGCCAAGTTTGCCTGAAGCGATAAAGGTAATTTTGTCTGTAAGGTTTCTCTTTTGGAATATCTTATAAACCGTACTGAACGCAAACACAAGAGGTAACGAAACATGGTCTGCAAATGATGGAGGTGCAGCTCCTGTTCCACCTTCTCCGCCATCTATCGTAATGAAATCAGGACCTTTCCCTGTCTCCACCATAATGTCAGCGAGCTCTTCCCACATGTCTGTTTTACCCACAGCCGATTTAATACCAATGGGTAATCCGGTTTGCTCAGCCATTTGTTCAATAAAATCCACCATTCCTCTGACACCCGAAAATGCACTGTGATAAGGTGGAGAAACAATATCCTTACCCATCGGTACCTGGCGTATCTCCGCAATTTCTTCGGTTATTTTGCTTGCCGGAAGTACTCCGCCTTTTCCTGGTTTAGCACCCTGCGAAAGTTTGAGTTCGATAAGTCGTACAAATGGTTTGGTTTCTGTCATTCGCACCAATTTCTCCATTACAAAATTGCCGTCGTCGTCGCGGACACCGAAATAGGAAGTTCCCATATTGAAAACCACATCGGCTCCGTATTGGTGGTACGGAGATAATCCACCTTCGCCGGTATTGTGATAGTTTCCAAATTGGAAAGAACCTTTGTTGAGCGATTCAATAGCCCTCGCAGAAAGTGAACCAAAACTCATGGCGCTCACATTAATAACCGAATGCGGACGATAGAGGCGTTTTCTGTTATGATGTTCACCAATTACTTTGGCCGACGGAATGGTGTAATGGTTAGGATCTTTTCCCTGGCTTACATGATGCGGATGCGATGCCGGAAGTTGGTAAGGAAGCATGGCAGGCTTGATGAGCACGTAACCCGGTTCCTGCATATTTTGATCTGTACCAAATCCCTGATAATTGTTTTCCTTTTTGGAAGAAGCATATATCCAGGATCTTTGGCGACGATTGAAAGGTAACTCTTCTCTGTTGTTGGCAACAATATACTGGCGTATTTCGGGACCTATTTTTTCAATCAGGTATCTGAAATGCCCGACGAGTGGGAAATTATGTTGAATCGTATGCTTTTTCTGTAAAATATCGCGCAGAGCAAGCGCAACTAATAAAATGAGGATGTAAGCCCAGAACGGGATAGAAAAAAGAAAATGAAGAGCGGGTTCCATTGGGATTTAACTTGATGAAGAAAAATTGAACCCGTCAAGATAACAAAGTTTCCTTTAATTATCCTGACGGGCTGCTTGTATTACAATTCTTCTATTACAATTCTTCCCAGGTGGTGACCTTGGCTAGGTCAGACCAATATCCAGGATATGATTTTACAACCACGCCTGGCTCTTCGATAATAATCGGGTGAAGCATTCCCACTGGTGCGAAAGCCATCGCCATGCGGTGGTCATCATAAGTGTGTATCGACGGCGTACTTTCCGGGAAGTCTGCTATGCGCGATACCCTATATAAATGATTGGTTTCAATTTCTTTGAGCTCTGCACCAAGTTTTTTCAACTCCTGCTGTAAGGCAAGTACGCGGTCCGTTTCCTTTATTTTAAGGCTTTCAATTCCTGTTAAAGAAAGCGGGATATCTTTCAGGGCACAGCAAACGGCTACGGTTTGAGCCAGATCCGGGCAGGCTGTAAAGTCCCAGCCGATGGAAGGCGCTGCATGTGTTTTTCTCAGCAGTACACCTCTTTCCGTGAAAATACTCTCAACACCCAGATGGCTCATAATTTCCGCAATGGCGCTGTCTCCCTGTAACGAATCTTTTTTGAGACCAAGAAGCTCAACTTCAGCATCGTTGGCCAGAGCCACAATGCTGTACCAGTAACTAGCACCCGACCAGTCTGACTCTATGGCATATGGAGCTTCCTTATACCTTGATGCCGGAATGTGTATAACATTGGTTTCCCAGTTTGCCTGATAATCGATTCCAAATGCTGCCATTTGGTTTAAAGTCATTTCAATGTATGGCCTGGATCCGACTTCTCCTTCGAGCTTGATGGTGAGGCCGGCTGGCAAAGCAGGAGCAATGAGCAAAAGCGCCGAAATATATTGGCTGCTCACATCGCCGCGCATGGTCAATTCATTGTTGCCCGAATAATTGAAACCGTTTATCAACAGCGGAGGATAGCCTTCCACTTTTTCATACTGGATATCTGCACCCAAAATGCGTAGTGCATCTACCAGGATTCCAATCGGACGTTCACACATTCTAGGTGTTCCGGTCATGCGTTTTTTCTGATTGGTAACCGCAAAGTATGCAGTCAAAAATCGCATGGTTGTTCCCGCATCAATTACATCTGCTTCAAAATCCTCAGAACCCAGCAATCTGAGCATGGTTTGCGAATCTCTCGCTTCTGAGATATTCGAAAGTTCGGATCTGAAACCCGTAAGAGCGTTAATGATCAAAGCTCTGTTACATTCACTTTTTGATGCAGCCAGTTTAATTTCTGACTGTATTGGTTGCTGCGGCGGATGGACAAGAATAGATTTCACTTTATAATATTACAAGGTTATTGGAGCAAAAATCGGAGAAATAGTGTTGGAGCCGAACTGTATGTCAGTACGTTTCAAGTACTTTTAATTTGTTGCGGTTGTTTATTTTCAGTGACGAAAAGGACAATTTGTAGCAGAAAAAACCGGTTGCTATAAAAGCACCACCCACGGCAATGGTAGAGCCGTCGGTAGTAAAACGTTTGTTGTCAAGCCCTTTATTAAAAAAGTCAGCTCCGATGTAAATCAGTCCGGCAAATGGTAACAGATAAGCAGCCTGACTAACGAAGGGAATGCGGCGGGATACTTTCATGAGGCGGATGTCTTTTAAAAGAATATCCTGATAATCCATTCTTCCAAGCGCATCATTCACAATCCCAATTGTAAAAGAAGAATCCTTCACAGCTGTGATCATGTCGTTGAATCGTATCGTTTCGTTATTGAGCCTGAACTTAATGTTATCGCCAGGGAAGAAACGATATCTGTGGAAACCTCCTATTACCGGAGATGCATCCAGAATGATGTATTTCTGCCCGGGTGTGCTTATGATCCGGTTGTTGCTATTTTGTTTCAGGAAAAGTTCTTCGCTGGAAAGTGCTTTTTGTGGATCATATTGATCCTGAGACCAGGCTGGAAAATTAGCAAGGACAAAAAGAAAGAGTATAGTAAGGTATTGTTTCATGTATCAAAAAGAATGGTTCAAAGATAGGGAATCATTCTTTTAAACGGGCAATTCCGTTGCAATGTTGCCCGGATTCAGCTCGATGGGTCATCATCTTCGTGGGTTTCCTCTTTGGAAATTTTGACCGACACACCACCCGAAATTAACATTTTCATTACGTCGGTTGAGCTCGTTTCCAGCATAGTGAGATTTTCAACCGGAACAATGAACAATTCGCCCGAAAGTGAGTAGGAAAGTGGCATGTATACAGCTACATGATCATGTATATTCAGGTGGCTAAGGTCGGTTTGTGTTATAAATCCAATCTTTTTAATTCCTGTGTCTTTATACATCGTCACCAACACAGGCTGGTTGAATTTCTTTTTGTCCCCAACAAAAGCCAGAATCAGATCTTTGATAGAATAGTAGATCAGGCTCACCAATGGAATTCTCCGCATAATGCTCTCCGTAAATTTTAGGAACGATTGCGGAACAAACGTGGAGAAGAAAAAACCCAGCAGAATAATCCCCCCAACGATGATAAGACCTCCCAAACCAGGTAGGTAAACCATCTGATTCCCGGAAATGGGTACGTGTATTGGAATAATATTGTCAAGAAACTCAATACCAGTCCAGATGATGAGTGCGGTGGCATACAACGGTGCAACCAGAACCAATCCCCGGATAAAATAACTTAGGATACGTTTTATAAAACTATTCTTAATTTCCATTTACAGTTTTGTATGCCGAATGATACAAGATTTATTAATGACTATACGAAGGTACAGTTTTAAACCGCTTTTGAGTCGATTCAGTGCCGTACCGGGGAATCAAAAGTTAGTATTCTGTCCAATTGCAAAGTGAAAATATTGGACGGTGCAGATGGAATACGGATATTTGCACCCGCTGGTTTCAAAGAAGTATTCATAGCAGCGATTTTAGTATCAAAAGCATTTCCATTTAGCAGGTATATATGTATCAGGCAAGTTATTTAAAGCATTTTACAGAAGAAGTATTTTTGGCAATTGGCTGCCGTCCTGAAGAAGCTAAACTGGCATCAGAGGTATTGGTAAGTGCCGACCTTCGTGGTGTAGATTCCCACGGAATTGCTCGTCTGGCTGGTTATGTTCGGTTGTACGACAACGGACGCCTTAATCCGACACCGGATATAAAGATTGTTCACGAAACGCCAAGTACTGCTGTGGTGGACGGAGACCGCGGTCTTGGACTAGTAGTAGCTCCCAAAGCGATGGAAATTGCAATGGAAAAGGCTGAAAAGGTTGGATCGGGATGGGTTTCTGTTCGGAACTCCAACCACTTTGGAATTGCCGGTTACCACGCCATGCTTGCTTTGCAAAAGGAAATGATCGGGATGACAATGACCAATGCTGCTCCGCTGGTCGCGCCTACTTTTTCCCTGGATAAATTGCTGGGTACAAACCCCATTGCAGTTGCCGTTCCGGCTTTAAATGAGCCGCCATTTGTTGCGGATTTTGCCTCTACGGCTGTCGCGTATGGGAAATTTGAAATATTGCAGCGAAAAGGTTTGCCAGCTCCGCTGGGCTGGGCTCAGGATGCAGAGGGACACGACACAACGGATTCCAACGCTGTGAAAAGTGGTGGTGGTTTGTTGCCATTAGGCTCAGACAGAGAACATGGCAGCCATAAAGGTTATGGACTTGGTGCTATTGTTGATATTTTTTCAGGTGTGCTTTCCGGTGCCAATTTTGGTCCCTGGGTTCCGCCATTCGCTACTGCCGGATTCATGTCGGCTCAGCAAGGTGTGGGATTGGGTACCGGGCATTTTCTTGGTGCCATGCGTATAGATGGTTTCAGGCCGGCAGAGGATTTTAAAAAGGATATGGATAAATGGATTGGTGCTTTCAGAGGAGCGAAAGCGGTTGAGGGGAAAAAAGTTTTGATTCCTGGTGATCCTGAGAGAGAAATAGAAGCAGTGCGTAGTGTAGAAGGGATTGAACTTTTGGAGCCGGTTATATTGTCATTAGCAGAACTGGCTACGCGTTTCAGTATTAGTTTTGACAAAAATATTTAATTGTATTTAACATTTAACCGGCTGAAAGTTAAAGGCTGACAGCTAAAAGCTAAACAACATGTCTCGTAATTTAAAAGTAGGATTATTTGTCACACTGGCGATCCTGACGACAACGTTCACATTTTACTTCTGGCAGATTTTCAAAACGCCTAATATTCAGGCAGATAAACAATCCAGCTTCGCTTTGCTTATTCCTGAAAGCGGCACATATCAGGGCGTGATTGACTCTTTGAACAAACACGAGGTCATTACCGATCAGATTTCTTTCCGGTTTCTGGCGAAATTTTTGAAATATCCCGAAAAGGTAAAGCCGGGGCGATATGTTTTTAAGCCTAACACCACTAATTATGAAGCTGTAAAAAAACTAATTTCCGGTGATCAGGATGCGGTGAAGCTAACTTTCAACAATATCAGATTGAAGGAAGACCTGATCAAACGCATCGGAAGTCGTTTTGAATTTGGAGAGGATAATTTCAGAAAGGCTTTAAACGATCCGGAAGTTTGCCGTAAATATGGTTTAGATACGCTTACAATTGTTTCCATGTTCCTTCCAAATACCTACGAAGTTTTTTGGACTACAGGAACCGAGAAGTTCCTTGACCGCATGCATTCGGAGTATAAGAAATACTGGACGGATGAAAAACTGGCAAAAGCAAAGGAAATAGGTTTGACGCCGGTACAGGTATCAATTCTTGCTTCTATCGTTGAGGAAGAGCAGGCACGGAAGACAGATGAAAGGCCGAAAGTTGCAGGGTTGTATATGAACAGACTGAACGCCGCGATGCCTTTGCAAGCCGATCCTACCATCAAATTTGCCTTGCAGGATTTCGCAATCAAACGAATTTTAAACGAGCAGCTTCGGGTAAATTCACCTTATAATACATATGTAAACATCGGTTTGCCTCCGGGCCCAATTCGTGTGGCGGATTTGAAGTCGATGGATGCAGTGCTCAATTATGATAAGCATGATTATTTATACATGTGTGCAAAAGCGGATTTGTCGGGTTATCATGCATTTGCCAAAACATATCCTGATCACCTGAACAATGCCCGGATGTATCAGGCGGAATTGAACAGATTAAAAATCATGAAGTAATACAATCCGAAGGAATAAATGTTTCTTTGGAGCGGAGCCGGATAAGGGTCTGTCGGCCTCTGATCCGGCTTTTTTGTTTACGCAATATCAGATAATAAAATGTTTATCTACGAAGTAAAAGGAATAAGAGTCCGCTATGCCGATACCGACCAGATGGGTTATGTGTATTATGGCAATTATGCGCGTTATTATGAAATTGGCAGGGTGGAAGCATTACGCAGTATAGACTTTCATTATAAGGCAATGGAAGATGAAGGTGTAATGATGCCGGTGTATGAGAACCGGTCGCGTTATTTGAAACCCGCACGATACGACGACGTGCTTAGTATTAAGGTTATTCTGAACCAACTTCCTGGTGTGAGGGTGGTTTTTCAATATGAGATAAGGAATCAGGATAATATTTTATTGAATACCGGCGAGACCACGCTCGTTTTTCAACGTACCGATAATGCGAAGCTTTGCATGGCTCCGGACAATCTGCTCGAAAAATTAAAACCTTATTTTTTGAAGTAGTAACTTAATTATCCGATCTATGCTCGAAAAACTGTTGAGAAACCGCCATGTTAGACAACTTGTGATCTGGCTTCAGAGAAATAATTTGTTTCGTGGAACGGTGTCGCTTTATGACATTCTGCTCAACGTTGTTCACAGTAACCGGAAATTCGACATAGATCAGAGAGCTTCTGGTGTCGCATATAGTTTGACACTCGCTTCGTTTCCAGCAGTCATTTTCCTTTTTACATTAATCCCCTACATTCCGATTGCGGATTTGGACAAGGAAATTATGGTGATGCTCCGGGAAGTGATGCCGCAAGGGATTTATGAAGATGCGAACGTCACCATCATGGACATTCTCAGCAGGCCGCGTCGGGATGTATTGTCTTTCGGTTTCATATTTACATTGTTTGCTTCTACCAATGGAATGATGTCGCTCATGCAGGCATTCGATATGGTATTTGAGGACGAAGAAACCCGCGGATTTCTGAAAACCCGCGGCATTGCCATACTGCTTACTTTGCTGTTAATCATTGTTCTATTCTTAGCCGTTTTGATGCTTATAGTCGGTGATGCTGCGATGAAACTGTTGAGTGACTGGCATATTTTTCAGGATGATTGGGTTGTTTTTACTCTGAATATTACCCGTTATCTGATCAGTTTCAGTGCTTTAATGTTAGCGATCTCTCTGGTTTACAGGTTCGCTCCAAGCCATGGAAAACGTTATGCCTTTATCAATCCGGGTTCCATTGTTGCTTCTATTTTGATATTGGTTGCTACCTACGCATTCTCTTTTTACCTCTCCAAATTCAGCTCCTACAACAAGCTATATGGATCCATAGGTACCATGATCGCCCTCATGATCTGGTATTATCTGCTTGCATTTCTGATCATTTTGGGCTTCGAGATCAACGCAAGTATCGACACTGCGAAAAGAAGGGTGAGTAATCTGAAAGGTTGAATTTTACCGATTAATAACTATCCGTTTTATACTGTGGTTTTGTCCCTGAATTTTGTGACTTTGGGTTATAGCTTTCGTATATATCAGCGTTCTGAAAAAATAAAATGGGGTTTTAAAAGTAATGAAACATCGAGAGCAACCTTTGGTGACTGTAATTGTTACTGCCTTTAATCACCAAAACTTTATTGAAGAATGTTTGAGATCTGTATTTGCTCAGCAATATGGCAATATCCAGCTTATTGTAATTGACAACGCAAGCTCTGACGATACCCTGCATATTATTGAGAGATTGCAGACAAATTCTCCCGATTTTATTCTTGTAAAAAATCTTTTCAACAAAGGGCTTTGTAAGGCATTTAACCAGGGATTGGCACTGGCTAAGGGAAAGTACGTGATCGACTTGTCGGGCGATGACGTTTTTTTGCCAGAGAGAATTGAGAAGCAGGTTGAAGCTTTTGAAAAGTGTTCCGAAGAATATGCGGTTGTATTTTCCAATGGAAGATATATAGATGTAGAAAGCAAACCATTGCAATACCACTACCATGTAAACGATGCAGGAAAGGCAGTGGGAAAAGTGCCAAGTGGTGATGTTTACAAAAAGGTACTTGAAAAGTACTTCATCTGTACGCCTACGATGATGATGCGCACAGAAGCACTTCGGAAAATAGGAGGGTACGATGAATCATTGAATTTTGAAGACTTCGATTTCTGGATACGTTCGGCAGTGAAGTATAAATATTTTTACGTGGATGAGGTTCTTACACTGAAAAGAGACACGCCTGGTTCTTTGCGGACTCAGGTCTATCAAAAAGGCAGCGGGATATTGGCATCTTATTATATAGTGTGTAACAAAGCTTATGATTTGAACCGGGATCAGGAAGAATTTGATCTTTTGGCAAAAAGAATTCGTACCTGTATCAGAAAGTGCCTCTATGCTCAGGAGTTTGAATTGGCGGTTAAATTTAGAAAGTTGCTTAATTATATAGAAAACCCTGGTTGGCAGACTGAAATGGTTGTTTTTTTATGCCGTCTTCATGTTCCCGTCAACGTTTTTTACAGATTTTACATTAATAATATCTATAAATTTTTCAGCAGGAGGAAGGATTTGGCTTTTGATATTGTTAATTAAAAAACCTAATTTTCGTTATGCCTGCCGACTTCATTAGAATATATCCTGAAAATCCTGACGAAAGAAGAATACGTCAGGTAGTTGATTGCCTTCGTGATGGAGGACTTGTCATTTATCCAACCGATACCGTTTACGGTCTGGGTTGCGATATTTATAATTCCCGTGCAGTGGAAAAAATAGCACGGATTAAAGGGATCAAACCTCAGAAAAACGATTTTTCATTTATTTGCTACGATCTGAGCCACATTGCTGATTTTGCAAGAGTTGGGAATTCAGCGTTTAAGTTGATGAAAAAAGTATTGCCTGGTCCATATACCTTCATTTTGGATGCAACAAGCAGTGTTCCGAAACTCTTGAACACCAATAAAAAAACGGTGGGTATTCGTGTGCCGGATAACCTCATTCCCCGTTTAATGGTGAAAGAACTGGGTAATCCAATTGTGACCACGTCGATCAAAGATGACGATGAGGTGATTGAATATTCTACCGATCCCGAATTGATTTTTGAAAAATTCCAGCATCAGGTGGATATGATCATTGATGGTGGATACGGTGGTAACATGGGTTCCACCATTATCCGGGCCGATGGTGATGATTTTGAAATCATCAGAGAGGGGCTTGGAGATACTTCTCTGTTCCTGTAAGGTTTTATTTTGGACTTAATGAAGTTGATTTTGTATAATAAAATACATGCAAAATATTTATTATTATTTTTTTGATAATATCACACCCCTTTCCCATATTTGATAGTGCCGGAATTATCTGTAAATGAAGCGAGTTGCCGGGAGGCACGCCTGGAACTGCAATACTTTCCCTGTCTGGATTATTTTGCCTGCATACTTTCTTATGATCATATATATATTGATGTTGAGGAGCGTTATGTAAAGCAAACTTTCAGGAATAGATGCATGGTTTTAACCGCTAATAAAGTGGATATACTTACGGTGCCCGTTAAGATCGAGAATAACGGTTTAACCAGAGACGTAAGAATAGATCATAGCCAGGATTGGACCAGACGGCATATTGGTTGTTTTCAATCGGCTTACGGAAAATCTCCTTTTTACGAGTATTATGCTCCCGAACTGATCAGTGTTTTTGAAAAGAAATACGATTTTTTGATTGATCTGAATTATGATTTATTGACAATTTGTCTTAGATTGGTAGGGATAAAGGACAGGGTGACGTACAATTTGTCAGGTACGGAAAATGCTCAAAACAACGTTATTGATGAGATTTCTCAAATAAATAATAAAAAAAGCGGGGATATTTTTAAATATTACACCCCGGAGCCCTATTACCAAACCTTCGGGAATGATTTTGTGAGTAACTTAAGCATTGTTGATTTGATTTTCAATATGGGGCCCGAAGCAAGAAGTGTTTTGTTAAGATCCTGCAAAAGACAATGAAGCTCATTTGAACAAAGATTGTTCAAGTAGCGTTTAGAATATTAAACACTTTTTTATTGCTGCATAATGGAAGCAAAATTTTCGAATAGAGTGAAAGAAGTAATATCTCTGAGCCGGGAAGAAGCGCTACGGCTTGGACATGATTACATCGGTGCCGAACACTTATTACTAGGAATGATACGTGAGGGCGATGGAGTAGCAATTGGATTGTTGAAGAAACTGGGAGTTTCCCTGGATGATGTGCGACAGACCATTGAGCAGGCAACCAAAGGTGCTGCAACCAATAATGTTAAAAACCTGCAAAATATTCCTTTGACTCGTCAGTCGGAAAAAGTACTTAAAATTACTTACCTGGAAGCCAAAATATTCAAAAGTCCTTTGATAGGAACTGAACATTTGCTTCTGTCGATTTTACGTGACGAGGATAATGTAGGGACCCAAATCTTACATAAGTTTAACGTTAATTACGAGGTCATTAAAGAAATGCTGGAATATCAATCATCAGGAACGAGGCCACACATGGGGCCGGAAACCGAGGACGGAGACGACGAAGCAAGAGGCGGAATGTTTGGCGGTGGAGGAAGTGGCTCAGCTTCAGGAAAAGAATCAAAGGGAGCGGAGAAATCCCGTACTCCTGTATTGGATAACTTTGGTCGTGATCTTACAAAAATGGCGGAAGTTGGAAAACTTGACCCTATTGTAGGCCGTGAAAAAGAAATAGAGCGTGTAGCCCAGATATTGAGCCGCCGCAAGAAAAATAACCCGATTCTGATCGGAGAACCAGGGGTAGGTAAAACTGCAATTGCAGAAGGTCTTGCTCTGAGGATCGTTCAGAAGAAAGTGTCACGAGTGCTTTTTGGTAAACGTGTTGTAACACTCGATCTTGCATCATTGGTTGCCGGTACAAAATACCGTGGCCAGTTTGAAGAGCGTATGAAGGCGGTAATGAACGAATTGGAAAAATCTCCGGACGTGATCCTTTTCATTGATGAGCTTCATACAATTGTTGGTGCAGGTGGTGCTTCCGGTTCTCTGGATGCTTCAAACATGTTCAAACCAGCACTTTCACGCGGTGAGATTCAATGTATCGGTGCCACTACGCTGGATGAGTATCGTCAGTACATTGAGAAAGACGGAGCGCTTGCACGTCGTTTCCAGATGGTAATGGTTGACGCTACTTCAATTGAAGAAACAATTCAGATTCTTGAAAACATCAAGGACAAATACGAAGAGCATCACCACGTAAATTACACTCCAGAGTCGATCAGCACAGCTGTGAAACTTTCTGAGCGCTACATTACTGACAGATTCCTTCCAGACAAAGCGATAGACGTTTTGGATGAAGTTGGTGCTCGTGTTCATATCAGCAACATTACGGTTCCTGAGGATATCCTTTCGCTTGAAGAGCAGATTGAAAATATCAAACAGGAGAAAAATCGTGTTGTTAAAAGTCAGAAATACGAAGAAGCGGCACAATTGCGTGATCGTGAAAAGAAATTGATCGATCAGCTTGACCGCGCTAAATTGGCTTGGGAAGAAGAAACCAAGCAAAAACGCTATACAGTTACTGAGCACAATGTTGCAGAAGTGGTTGCGATGATGACGGGTATTCCTGTTACAAACGTATCCATGGACGAAGGCAAGAAATTGCTCAACATGGCTGATGAACTTAAAGGCAAAGTTATCGGACAGAACCCACCAATTGAAAAGCTTGTAAAGGCAATTCAACGTACCAGGGTTGGATTGAAAGATCCTAAAAAGCCAATTGGCTCGTTCATTTTCCTTGGACCAACTGGTGTAGGTAAAACCGAGCTTGCGAAAGTATTGTCTACATATCTGTTCGATAAGGACGATTCTCTGGTGCGTATCGACATGAGTGAGTACATGGAGAAATTCAGTGTATCTCGTTTGGTTGGAGCTCCTCCGGGATATGTTGGATACGAAGAGGGTGGCCAGCTGACAGAAAAAATACGCAGAAAACCATACAGCGTTGTTTTGCTTGATGAAATCGAAAAAGCGCATCCGGATGTCTTTAACATTTTGTTACAGGTTTTGGATGATGGTATCCTGACTGACGGTTTAGGTCGTCGCGTCGATTTCCGTAATACGATCATCATCATGACTTCTAACATCGGAGCACGTGATTTGAAAGATTTTGGAGCAGGAATTGGTTTCTCTACAAAAGCGAAAGCAGAGAATCTGGATGACATCATGAAAGGAACCATTCAAAGTGCGTTGCGTAAAGCATTCTCTCCTGAGTTCCTGAACCGTTTAGACGATGTGATTGTGTTCAATTCTCTTCAAAGAGAAGACCTGCACCAGATCATCGATATTTCACTGGGCAAACTGTTCAACCGTGTAAAAGGTCTTGGTTACGAAATCGAGCTTACGGTTGCTGCGAAGGATTTCTTATCTGAGAAAGGATATGATCCACAGTACGGAGCTCGTCCTTTGAACCGCGCCATCCAGAAATACCTTGAAGATCCCGTAGCAGAAGAAATTCTGAAAGGTGATTTGCGTGAGGGAGATGTATTGGTAGCGAATCATGAAGAAAATACAGAAGAGCTGACAATCAATGTTCGGAAGAAAGAAGAGGAATTAGCTTAAATAGTTAAGAGTTATATTATAAAAGGGAAGAGGGCAGATCGCAGGATTTGTCCTCTTCCCTTTTTTTATCTAAATGGCTGAGCTAAAATAACTTGCACTTGATCTGTTACTTTCAATGCACTTTGCGTCAAATAGAGGATTTTACACACTTTATTAATCAAACCAATTAAGTTATTATGTCAATTAACATTCTAGACCTTGCCAATACCTACATCACAAAATCCAATGTTGAAAAACTAGCTGGACTACTTGGTGAAAATTCCTCAGGGATACAGGCTGCATTGGGAAGCATTTTACCTTCCGTTCTTGGAGGTATTATGCAGAAAGCATTAACTACCGTGGGTGCAGGAGAGATTTTAGATCTTACACGTGAAACCGAAGGCAATGATATTCTGGGAGGACTGTCATCTATTCTTGGTAATAGCACACAGTCTCAGGACTTGTTTTCACTAGGGTCTAAACTTCTTCCGGTTCTTTTTGGTAACAAAACTTCTGAAATAGCGGATGTGGTTTCCTCACAGTCAGGTATCAAAAAGTCTTCGGCGGCTTCGTTGCTAGGCTTCGCAGCACCATTGGTAATGAGTCTGCTTGGTAATCAAGTGAAATCTTCCGGTATGGGTTTATCTGGCTTCACTTCCCTGTTGATGAGTCAGAAAGATGCAGTACTTGGCGCTCTGCCATCTGGTATGGGCAGCATTCTTAAATTTGCTGACCTTGGAGATTTTAAAGGTTCGGAAGGACCGAAGAAAGTCACTTACAATGCTCCCGTAGAAAAGGAGGAAGGCTCATCAAAATGGATGATGTGGGTTTTGCTTGCTCTTATCGCAGCTGCGTTGGTATGGGCTCTTAAAACATGTAAGAAAGATGAAACAACCGTGGCGAGCACCGAGGCGACTCTGGATTCGGCAGGTCTTGCGGTAACAGATATGGTAGATTCTGCTGCAAGTAAAGTGAGCACGGGTCTGGATGCTCTGGGAACATTCTTTAAAAGAAAATTACCCAATGGAATTGAGCTTGATATTCCTGAATTTGGAATTGAGAACAAACTGGCAACTTTCATTGAAGATTCAAATGTTCCGGTTGATAAAACAACGTGGTTTAACTTCGATCGTATCAACTTTGAAACTGGTAGCAACAAACTAAGTGCAGAATCATTGGCTCAAACCAAAAATATTGCTGAGATCCTTAAAGCATTTCCAAAGGTAAGTTTGAAAGTAGGTGGATACACAGATAACACTGGTGACGCATCGTTGAATTTGAAACTTTCAAAAGAAAGAGCTGACGCGGTAAAAGCGGCTATCGTTGCCGAAGGTATAGAAGCAAGCAGACTTGATGCGGAAGGCTATGGTCAGGAGCATCCGGTGGCGAGCAATGATACAGAGGAAGGCAAAGCACAAAATCGCAGAATAGCGGTGAGAGTATTGACTAAGTAAGCGAATTGTTGGATATTGAAGGAAAGGGTGCGGTCTTTGGATCGTGCCCTTTTTTGTTGGCTTTATAAAACAGATTAAACCTTGTAATCATAGTTGATTGCTTATTTTTTATAATCTCAATTCAATTTATCTTAATTTAGAGCAACATCTGTCCATATCTACAAATGAGAATCCATCAACCATTACTTTCCATTTTGCTTATTTCCATCATTGCCTTATTGCCAAAACTGGCATCGGGGCAACAATTACAGTCTGGTCCGCAGGTTTTAACTTTCTTTTCCGATGCAGATGATACGGAACAACCTTATGGACTGTATTTACCAAAGAACTATGATCCTCAGAAGAAATATCCGCTGGTTATGATGCTTCACGGGGCGGGCTCCAACCATAGGCTTGCATTGAGAAGAGTGTTTGGGAAAAGTAATGCAGAAGGAGAAACGGATGCGGAAGCTACCCGATATTTCCCGGCTTGGGAAGATGTGGAGTACATTGTTGCCTCACCTTATGCACGTGGCACGGCCGGCTATCAGGGCATCCCGGAAGAGGATGTGTATGATGTTTTGGATGACGTTAAAAAGAGGTTTAATATAGATGAAAATCGGGTTTATTTAACTGGTTTGTCGATGGGCGGCGGCGGTACGCTTTGGCTAGGACTTACCCGACCTGACATATGGGCTGCAATTGCTCCCGTTTGTCCTGCTCCACCCGCCGGTACGATGGATCTTGCCATCAATGCGTTGAATTTCCCGGTTCATTTCTTCCATGGTGATGCGGATCCGGTTGTTCCTGTCGCGGGAACAAGAAAATGGGTTTCAGACATGCAGGATATGGGAGTGGAAGTTTTTTACAAAGAATTTGCGGATGTGAAACATGATAGTTGGGTAAATGCCTACGATAACGAATTCATTTTCGAATGGTTCGGACCGGCCGTACGGGAGCCATTTCCAAACAAAGTAAGATTCGTAAGTAAGCTATATAAATATAACAAGGCTTTTTGGGTGCAGTTTGATAAAATAAGCTATGGAATGCTCGCAGAGATCGACGCGAATTTTACTAAACAAAATTCTATTATTATTAAAAGTAAAAATTTAGAGTCTCTAAGTTTAAATCTCGCTGGTCATCCAAGATTTAAAGCAGGAGAGGACCTGAGTATTGAAATTGATGGAGTTAGCTTAAAAACCAAAACGGATAGTTCTGTCTCAATTGGCAAGACTAACAATAAGTGGGCAATTGTCAGTAAGGAATTTGGTAAGGATATTCTTCAAAAAAGGAAGGGTGCGGAAGGGCCAATTTATGATGCGTTTTCATCGAGACAGGTATACGTGTACGGCACCTTAGATAACCCTGCTGCAGATGAACTTGCTAGAAGAGTGAGCATAGCTAACAAGGCAGCCGACTGGTCTCAAAACCGCGGTCCGTTTCTTGGCAGAGTGTTGTTCTTTCCAATGGTTCTTTCCGATAAGGAGCTTAGGAAGTCGGATATTGAGACATCGAATCTGATCCTGTTTGGAACCAAAGAAACCAACTCAATCATTGCGCAACATGCAGCTAAACTTCCATTACATTTGAATGTCGCTGCAAAAGATTACGGTTTGTTGTATATCTTTCCAATTGGAAATCGTTATGTAGCGGTCAATTCCGGATTGCCCTGGTGGGAAGGTGCGGCAAATCAGGGATTTCCTTTTGTTCCCGTGGCGCACCGGAAGTTGTCCGGTTATAAAGATGTACTGTTATTTAAAAGCAATAGCAGCAATGTGGTCGCAGAAGGCTATTTTTCCGAATTCTGGAAGCTCTCTGGAAAACTGAAAGAAAGCGTGTTGCAACCAGGCGTGGTGACGGTCACTGAATAAGCACAATTATCATATTACTTTTATATTTTATACAATGAACGTCAACGAAAAGATTTCCCGGAAATCGTTTATTAAGGCAAGTGCTTTCGCATTGGCTACTCCGCTTCTGTCAAAGTTTGACCTGAACATGCCGTCTGCTTCCAAGATAGGGATTCAACTATACACTTTACGCGATGCTATCAGCAAGGATCTGGAGGGCACTTTGAAAAAGGTCTCGGAAATTGGGTACAAGGAGGTTGAATTGTTTGGATACAACGACGGGAAGTTCTTTGGCAAGACAGCTAAGGAGTTTAAAGCAATTTTAGCTCAGTACGGTCTTAAACCAGTGAGTGGACACTATGGCGCAGGGGTGGAGAATAAGACCACCAAAGGTACCTTGAGCAACGATTGGGAGCGTGCAGTTAATGATGCAGCGGAACTGGGTCATAAATATGTAGTTTGCGCTTACCTGACACCAGGTGAAAGAAAGTCGATCGAAGATTACAAAAAATATGTAGACCTGTTTAATAAGGCTGGTGAGACGGCTAAAAAGGCAGGGCTCCAATTTGCTTACCACAATCACGATTTTGAATTTTTGAAACTGGACGGAGAAATGCCCTACGATTATGTAGCGGGGAAAACAGATCCGAAGCTGGTTAAGCTTGAACTTGATCTATACTGGATCGTGAAAGCAGGGCTGGATCCGGTTGATTTATTTAAACAGTATCCTGGACGTTTCCCTCTTTGGCATGTGAAGGATATGGATAAATCGGACAAATCTTTTGCCGAAGTTGGAACGGGATCTATTGATTTCAAGAAGATTTTTGCTGCTAGAAAGACTGCTGGTTTAACCAACTTCTTTGTTGAGCAGGATGTTTCTAAAAGACCTGTCTTTGACGCAATCGCGACAAGTTATAAAAATGTTAAAGCTATGAAGGTTTAGGATTGGACTAGTAGATTGGACAAAAAAGAAGACCCGGCCGCATTGCAGCCGGGTCTTTCCACATTATGCAGATAAAAAAAATATTAATCAGCAAGTTGAAGTTTTAGCTCATTGAGCCTGCTTCTCAGAGAAGCATCTATCTGGCGATCATTAACACGAAGTACGTATCCACCAATCAGATTGGCATCTACTTTTTCTTCAAGTTCAATCGTTTTTCCAGTAGCAGAAGCAACAATATTGCTGAATTGCGTACGAAGTTCGTCAGTCAAAGGAACAGTAGTAACTACAGTTGCCTTTTGAACACCTTTAAACTCGTTGTATGCGATTATAAATTCGTCAGCAATTGCATCAAGAATTGCTTCACGGTTTTTCTTGGTAATAATCGTGAAAATGGCATAAGAAACCGCATTTACACGATCAGCGAAAAGAGCTTTCAGGATCGCCAGTTTTTTCTCGTGACGTACTACCGGGCTTTTCAATGCCAGCATCAGTCCACGATTCTTATCTGCGGTATCCTTGAACAATTTCATATCCTCAAATACTGCTTCCAATACGTTTTTCTCTTTTGCTAGTTCAATCAGTGATTTAGCGTATCTGGATGCAACTATACTAACAGACATAGTAATTGAATTTTATTAGATTATCCGGCTATTTTGAAACAGCCATTAAGATATAAGAAATTAGTTCAAACGGGCAGATGTTGCCAATTCGGCAATCAACGCCTGTTGTGATTCTTTATCTTTCAATTCACGGTGCAACACTTTTTCTGCAATTTCCAGTGAAAGCGTAGCCACCTCCTTGCGGATTTTAGAAACGGCAACCTGCTGTTCTGTACGAATTGTTTCACGAGCACTGTCAATGATTTTCTGAGCCTCAACAGCAGCAATATTTTTCGACTCTAAAATGGTGCGGTCAGCAGCATCTTTGGCATCACGAAGAATACGGTCACGTACAGCGTTGGCTTCTACGATAAGTTTCTCGTTGTCCGATTTCAGTTGGATCATCTCAGCTCTGGTTCTTTCAGCAAGATCCAATGCTCCTTGAATTTCATTTTCGCGGTCTTTAAGGCCTTTGATGATAGGCTTCCACGCAAATTTTGCCAGGATGAAAACAACCAGCAAAAATACCACCAGCATCCAGAAAATAAGACCTGGGTTAGGAGTAAGCAATGACATAGTATAAGATGAGTTTTAGTGGTAAAATATAAGGCAGATGTTGCCAGAATAATTAGTGACCTCTTTTGTTATTAAAATCCGTGGAAGCCTAATGCTCCCACAGGTAATTTTTTGTTTGCCTTCCTTTCGCCTAATGCGATTAAAGAAGTGAAAACCAGTTCGGCTTTCGTGCAGTGCTTTCTACTAAAGCTTGAAAGAAATAAGCAGACAGATTACCGCTGCGAACAATGCAACCGCCTCGATAAGTGCAGCGATGATAAGCATTGCAGTCTGGATAGCACCAGCAGCTTCTGGCTGACGTGCGATACCTTCTACTGCGCTTCCACCGATTTTACCGATACCAAGACCAGCACCAATAGCAGCAAGACCAGCACCGATAGCAGCACCGAAAACAGCTAGACCTGCACCACTTTGTTCTGCAGCCTGAAGTAAGATTTGAAGCAACATAATTGTTTTTGTTTTAAAATATATAATTAATAAAAAAGAGATTCAGATCAATGTCCGTGGTCAGCATGGCTATGTTCTTCAATAGCGCTACCGATGTACATGGACGATAAAAGGGTAAAGATAAATGCCTGAATAAAGGCTACCATGATCTCAATGAAGTTGAGGAACAAGGCAAAAAGCGATATTACAGGGGCAATCATGAAACTTTGGAATATGAAGATCAGACCAAAAAGACTCAGAAGGATAATGTGACCCGCTGTCATGTTGGCAAACAAACGTACCATCAGAGAGAAAGGCTTCATGAATACACCCACAATCTCAACAGGGATCATGATAAGCAACAATGGAACAGGTACGCCGTCAGGCTTAACAAGGTGTTTGTAGTAATGTCCGTTTGCTTTAAGGTGCGTAACAATAAATGTCAGAACCGCAAGTGTCATTGTCACCGCAATATTTCCTGTCAGGTTGGCTCCACCAGGAAGCAGACCTAAAATGTTATTGACAAGAATGAAGAAAAACAAAGTCAGCAGGTAAGGTAGGTATTTTTCGTATTTCGGGCCAACGTTAGGTTTAACCACGTCGTCACGAATGAAAAGTATAATCACTTCCATTGCAGACTGGAATCCTTTCGGCGCTTTTCCTTTATTATTTTGATATGACTTACCGATGCTAACAAAAATGAATACCAGAATGAAAGCACTCAGCAACATCGAAGCCACGTTTTTCGTGATTGAAAAATCGTACACTACTCGAGATTCGTCAACCGGTACTATTTTCTCTGAATCTCCGTGTACCAAATGGTATCCGTTGTATTCATGATGATCGTTGTGGAAATTGGAAGAAGAGAATACTTCAATACCGCGATCAGCAGAATAAAGAATAACAGGGAGTGGAATTGTAACACCGTGTGTAAATTCCCACTCATGAGAATCTGCAATGTGGTGCATGATCATCTCTCCAATGTTGAACTTTGCCTCTGACTCTTCCAGATTATGTTCAATTTTGTGCTCTGCCTGATTGATGCCTTCAGTCACCTTGTTAGGCTCGTGTTGGGCAGGTTCATCGGCATACGCCGGAACAGAAAAAAAGCAGGTTGCCGCTACAAGGGCAGTGGATATTAACAGTCTGAAATGCGTATACATAAATGCTTGAAATACTATGCTTTGTCAATCGCGGCGCAAGTTACAATACAAACCATATATTTCAAAGCATGTATAAAATAAATAGAGTGCAAAAAAGTTTATAACAAATAGAAATGAATCAGTTAGCCCTCTATATAAAAACAGCGCTATGAAGACGAGGCTCAGTATAAGCCTCCCAACAATGGTAGAAAGGTAAAATGTGACAAATTTTTCACGATTGTTTCTTAAGCCGAATTCCATGAGACGGTGGATAAGAAACGACAAGCCAAAAAAGAAAGCGAGTATGTACCAGATATCCGGGTGAATATAAGAATCGAACTTGAAATGCTGAGCAAGGAATAATACAATTCCAAGGATAATGGTAGCCAGTGTGCTGCGAAACATGATTGCGGGTTTTGTTACCGTTTGCCGGTTTGGGAAAGTCCTCTGATTAATAAATAAAGTGAAGCAGCTATGGAAGTCAGAGATAGAACCAGTGTCCAGACAGGAATTTTATTCTGCTGCCATTCATCAAGCTTGTAGCCTCCGTAGGTAAAAACAAGAATGGTGCCGAGCATTTGCATTGCCATGCCTGAGTATCTCAAAAAGCCGGAAGCTTTTCGAACCGGATCTTTCTGAGTTTCATCCTTTTTCTCGTCACTCATGGTATGCATTTGTATTTTCGATGCAAAATTGCTTCAAATTTTATAAATGGCGTTATCTTCGATACGTAATTATCGAAATTAGCGTTTTAGTTTTGCCCCTACAAGAGATCGAATCATTTATAAAGTTGTCGTTTGTGTTAAAGAATATAATGTCTGGTTTTCAGAAAATAGGCCTTTTTGTACTGATCTTGTGCGTTTCGGCTGCATGTTCGCAGTATAGCTCACGTCCGGTAGCAATTGGCGCACACAATTTTTCGGCCAGATACAATGCGTACTTCATGGCCGACCAGGATCTGGCGGAAGCCGAGTTTGCGATCAGAAAGGCATACATTGAAGATTATAATCAGTTACTTCCTATTTTAATTCCTCTTGATTCGGTATTGGCATTACCTGCAAAACCGCAATTGGAAAGTGCGATCAAAAAGGCTTCTATAGTTGCTGAGAAACATCAGAACAGCAAATGGGTTGATAATAGTTATGTCATTTTGGGTAAATCAAGATTATACCTGGGGCAATGGGCGGACGGGCTCGAAGCATTACGTTACGTATATGCAAACGGAAAGGATGAAAATGACAAGAATGTCGCGCTGATAGTTTTGATGAAAGCGTATACCTCACGAAAAGATTATTCGAACGCGCTTGGTGTTGCTGAGTATTTGAGTCAGCAGCCTTTGCCCAAATCCTCGTTGAAAGATTTTTATCTGACAAAGGCTTATTTGCACCAGCAAAATGGGGAGTACCTTACATCTGTTGCAATTCTGGAAGAGACTTTCCCATTACTCAAAAAGAATGTGGAAACAGCCAGGATACACTTTGCCGCCGCACAGATGTATGATAGGCTCGGGCAGTACGCCTTGGCAAACAAACACTATAAAGGAGTGATGAAAAACCGTCCTGGCTACGACCTGGGATTTTATGCGTCAATGAACTCCTTACAAAACAGGGTCATTCTGGAACCCAAATCGGATCTGGCTTCGGTTGGGTTTGACAAGATGCTAACGGATAGAAAGAACAACGATCTCCGGGACCGGATTTATTTCACAATGGGACTTCTTGCTGAGCACCGTAAAGATCTGCCTCAGGCTGTGGACTTGTTGCAAAAATCTGCGGCAGCTTCATCAGGTAAAAATCAGACCCAAAAAGCATATACATACCTTCAACTTGCCAGGATCAATTACGAGTCTCTGGAAAAATTTGAATTGTCGAAAGCGTATTACGACAGTGCTCTGGCTATTTTGCCTAAAGAAGCACCTGAATACCGGCTTGTGTCCGACAGAAAGCGTGCATTGGACAGCTTTGTGAATGAATTTACCATTGTTAACAGAGAAGATAGTCTGCAACGGTTGGCAGCAATGAATCCCGCAGCACTTGATAACAAAATTGATGCAATTATAGAAGAAAGAGAGAAGGCGCGTCTGGAAGAGGAAAAACGTGCGCGTGAGATGGCGGCAGCTGCTAATAATCCGGTGGTGTCAGGTGGCGGTGCGATCATTGATGGTAGCCAAAGGCGTTGGGAGCTATATGATCCGGCTTTGATCAACCAGGGGAAAATTGAATTCAAGAGGATTTGGGGAAACCGGGTTTTGGAAGATGACTGGCGTAGAAGTGGTAAACAGATGCGTTCGCTGGCGGCTGTTCCCGGAGCAGGTACTGATTCACTTGCTGCCGACGTGCCGGTGGACACTGAAATGAAAAAAGGAAGTGATGCATGGCTTGCTCAGCACGCGGAATTGAAGAAAAATGTCCCATTAAGCTCAGAAATGCTCGCTGTTTCGCAAAAGAACAAAGAAGATGCGCTATATAAATTAGGTAAAATTTACAGATTCGATTTGCATGAGGATCTCAGGGCGGTAACAACATTCAATCGTGTTTTAGACGAATATCCTAAGACCTTATATAAAGACGAGATTTATTACCTGATGTATCTTACTCTTCCAGAAGATGACAAAGGGAAGCTGGCGTGGAAAGACAAGTTACTTACCGAATTCCCGAATTCCACTTATGCAAGATTGGTGACTAAGGCTCCGGGAAAAGAAGGTACGTTGGCTGGTGGCAATCAGTTAAAAGAATATGAAGCGGCCTACGAATTGTATAACCAAGGGAGCTTCGCAAAAGCACTCGAAGATATTGAAGCAAATATGCCTTCGTATAAAGGCGGCGAACTGGAAGATAAATTTGCTTTGCTTCGTGTATTCCTGATTGGTAAAGTTCGTGGTAAAGAGGCTTATTCGCAGTCTATTACCGAATTTATCACTTTATATCCTTCAAGCAGCTACCTTCCACGATTGAAGGAAATGCAGGATCTTAGCTCGCTTTCTGGCGGAAAGAGATAGTTCCTGTTTTTTATATCTTTGTCTGTTTTTAATAAATACCCCAATTATATGATTGAATTACAACCAGGAAAATACCGTCGCAGCATTATCCGTCTCTGGAGATTTGTGGGGCTCGGCCTGGGACTGATCATTTTTTACGTTGTTGCCGTAAGTTTTAATTTTTTCTGGCTTTTCGGTGGAATGCCTGATTTGAAAACGCTGGAAAATCCTAAGAGTGAACTTGCTTCGGAACTGATTTCGGAAGATGGCAAGTCGCTTGGGAAATACTTCTTTGAAAATAGAACGCCTATTGAAATAGGTCAAATATCTCCCAATCTGCTAGAGGCACTTTTGGCGACAGAAGATGCACGTTTTGTTAATCACTCAGGGATAGATCCACGAAGTTTACTTCGTGTGGTAAAAGGTGTGGTGTCTGGGAATTCAAGTTCTGGTGGTGGTAGTACGTTGACACAACAGGTAGCCAAAAACTTGTTTCAAACCCGTTCGGAAAAATACAGAGGTATTTTGGGATATATCCCGTTGGTTCGTACAGTTATTTCAAAAACCAAGGAATGGATTCTTGCGGTGATTCTGGAAAGGAAATATACGAAGCAGGAAATTCTGAAAATGTACCTGAACACCGTATCATTCGGTAATAATACTTACGGTATCAAAGTTGCTGCAAAAACCTATTTCAATAAAGAAGCCTGGGATTTGAATGTACCTGAATCTGCTATTTTGGTGGGGATGCTTCAAAATCCAACATTGTATAATCCGTTACGCTTTCCTACCAATACGCTGAACAGAAGGAATACGGTCATGTCGCAGATGGTAAAATATGACTATCTGCCAGAGGAAAAGTTTTTGGTTTACAAAGAACAGCCTCTTAATCTCGACTTTACGGTTGATAATCATAATTCTGGTTTGGCTCCTTATTTCAGGGAATCCATGCGAAACTATCTGAAAAGCTGGGTGAAGCTGTATAATGAAGAACACGATACAGACTTGGATTTATATACAAGCGGATTAAGAATCTATACTACGATTGATTCCCGTATGCAGCGTTACCAGGAGCAGGCTGTGCAGGAGCATATGAAGCAACAGCAGAAGCTTTTTGATGAGCACTGGAAAGGCAGAAATCCATGGATTGATGCAAACGGAAAAGAGATTCCTGGTTTTATCAACAGAGCTGTAAAAATGTCTCCACATTTTATTGCCCTTAAAAAGGATTTAGGCGAGGAAAAAGCTTGGGAGATTATGCGGAAACCTTATAAAATGAAGGTGTTCTCCTGGGAAGGTGAAAAGGAAGTGACGATGAGCCCGATCGATTCAATCGCTTATTACAAGCGGTTTCTGAGAGTCGGGATGATGTCGATGGATCCGCGTAACGGGCACATCAAGGCATGGGTTGGTGGTATCAATTTCAAACATCTTAAATACGATCACGTTAAACAAGGGAAGCGTCAACCGGGATCTACCTTTAAACCGTTCGTGTATGTATCGGGACTGGATAAGAGTTTCCTGACTCCTTGTGATCATGTGACTGATGCACCGGTATATTTCGGTCCAAGTGACGGCGTGCCGGGAGGCTGGTCGCCAAAAAACTCTGATAATAAATACTCTTACCGATCGCTCTCACTGAGGCAGGCTTTGGGTAAATCAATCAATACGGTAAGTGCGCATATCATGAAGATGGTAAGGCCAAAAACGGTTGTTGAGTACGCACATAAATTGGGAATTACCAGTCCGCTGGAAGAAAAGCCCTCTTTATGTCTCGGTATCAGTGATGTATCTGTGTATGAAATGGTCGGTGCTTATTGCTCTTTTGCCAATGGCGGACACAGAACAGAGCCAATGACGATTCTTCGTATTGAAGACCGCCATGGAAATATTTTGCAGCAATTCTACCAGAAACAAAATCAGGAACTGAGCGAGAATATGGCATATAATATGTTGTACCTCATGCGTGGTGCTGTGGAAGATCCGGGTGGAACAGCTGGTCGTCTGCGTCAATATGGCGTAACGGAGGGAAATGAAATTGCTGCAAAAACCGGTACGACTTCCAACTATTCTGATGGTTGGTTCATGGGGATGACGCAGCATCTGGTTTCAGGTATCTGGGTTGGTGGTGAAGACAGAAGTATTCACTTCCGGACCATTGCTCTCGGGCAAGGTGGACGTATGGCCATGCCAGCCTGGGGACTTTTCATGCAGAAAGTTTACAACGACCAGACTTTAACAGAGTATAGAAAAGGACCATTTAACAAACCTGATAACTACGTACGTGACTGCGGAGGATTTGCCACCGATAGTACCGATACATACATTCCGCCTTCAAGGTCGGACGACGAAGGCGTATTGTTCTAATCACCTCAAATCATGCGGATACTTATTGCCCCTGACAAATTTCGCGGATCTTTGGAAGCAGACGAGGTATGCAATGCCGTGGAAGCGGGCATTTTACTCGCATATCCTGCTGCCGAAATTACGGCAATACCGTTAGCGGATGGAGGAGAGGGTACAATGGAAATCCTGACAAACCTTTCCAGAGGGACACTTGTAAATGTTTCCGTTCAGGATCCACTGGGGCGATCAGTAAATGCCCAATATGGTTTGTCAGAAGATGGGAACACTGCTTTCCTCGAAATGGCAGTTGCATCAGGTTTAAAGCTACTTTCCAGAGAGGAATACAATCCAATGAAAACAAGTACTTATGGCACAGGTCAGCTTTTGCTTGATGCCATAGAGAAAGGTGTAAAAAATATTATTCTCGGAATAGGAGGAAGCGCAACAACGGATGGAGGGATCGGGATGGCTGCTGCATTGGGTTACCGTTTTTTCGACCGATCTGAAAATTTATTAGAACCTGTCGGTGGAAATCTGTCGCTTATTTCAAGAATTGATTCCGAACAGGTTCATAAAGGATTTGATTCGCTGAATGTGATCGTAGCCTGTGATGTTACAAATCCATTATTTGGAAAAAATGGTGCAGCTTACATCTACGGCCCTCAAAAGGGAGCTGATTCTGAAATGGTGGAATTGTTGGATAAGGGATTAAAAAACCTTGCTGATGTTGCCTCCAAAACTTTTGGAGAAGATGTAAGTAATGTCCCAGGATCAGGTGCTGCCGGAGGACTAGGAGCTGGTTGTATGTGGTTTCTGAATGGAAAGCTGCAAAATGGTGTGGGCATTGTGATGGAGCAGGCTGGTATTGAAAAACTTGTTCAAAATTCGGATCTGGTAATAACCGGTGAAGGGAAAGTAGACGAACAAACTTTGAGTGGAAAAGTGGTACAGGGACTGGCCGGCATTTGTAAAAAATACAATGTTCCGCTGGCTGTGGTTTGCGGTACACTTTTAATATCTCCTGAAGAAACCCGTTCAGCTGGCATTACCTATGCGGTTTCAGTATTGAATAAACCGATGGATCTGGATGCCGCACAGCGCAATGCTTTTACCCTGGTTAAAGAAGCAACTTTTAATCTGGTACGCTTGTTTTTCAAACAATAGTAACAAAATTGGCTCAATTTTCTGCCAAGCACATTTTCTGCACCTGAACTATATCAATGCCAGAGTTTAATTATAAAGAAGAACTTTCCAAGATTCCGTTTGATCCCGGTGTATACCGTTATTTCGATGAAACGGGAGAGGTGATTTACGTTGGAAAAGCGAAAAGTCTCAGGAACAGGGTGTCGAGTTATTTCCTGAAATCAAATCAGCATGACCGTAAAACCAAACGTCTTGTCAGCCAGATACGACGGATTGAATATACCATCGTTTTAAGTGAATGGGATGCGTTGCTTCTGGAAAACCAGCTGATCAAACAACTTCAACCGAAGTTCAATATCCTGCTGAAAGACGATAAGACCTATCCTTTTATCTGCGTAACCGATGAGCCTTTTCCACGCGTTTTTGTAACCAGAAATCTCGATCGTAAAAAGGGGACTTTCTATGGACCATTTGCCCAATTACGCTCCATGCATGCTTTGCTGGATATGTTTAAGGCACTTTATACGATACGCTCCTGCCAATTGCCTCTTACCAAGAACAATATCGAAGCCGGGAAATTTAAGGTTTGTCTGGAATACCATATTGGCAATTGTAAAGGACCTTGCGAAGGTTTACAGGCCGAGGATGATTATAATGTAGAAATTGAGCAGGTTCATC
Organism: Dyadobacter sp. CY312; assembly: GCF_021390535.1. Lineage (GTDB taxonomy): Bacteria > Bacteroidota > Bacteroidia > Cytophagales > Spirosomataceae > Dyadobacter. The sequence goes on along the minus strand of NZ_JAJUXG010000003.1, from coordinate 330,142 downwards.
ACATTCTAAAAGGTAACCTGACACAGCCGCAGCAATATTTTAAAGACCAAATGCTGGCTGCCGCGGAGCAAATGGCCTTTGAACAGGCACATACATGGAAAACCAAGATAGAACATCTGTCTATTTTTCAGAGTAAGGCAACGGTTATCAATCCTAAAATTGGCAACATCGATGTATTAACGATTGTTTCCGACGAAGATGCGGCTTATCTCAACTTTATGAAAATTAAGCAGGGATATATGGTCGCTGCGCAAACAATCGAAATCAAGAAGAAACTGGATGAGAGTGATGCTGAAATCCTGGCGATGATGATCGTGGAAATGCGCACTAAATACGGTAGTGAAGCAAGAGAGCTGATATCGAATATCAAGCCCGATCTGGAAATGAAGCTGGAAGTACTGGTGCCTCAGATTGGGGATAAGAAAAAGCTACTGGATATGTCCATGAAAAATGTGATGTATTTCAGGCGTGAAAAAGCGGAGCGGAGAGAAGTTGAAGCATCTGCCAGTTCTTCTAAAAAAGATCGTGTATTGATCCGGCTAAAAACCGACTTGCAGTTAAAAACATTACCAAGACATATTGAGTGTTTTGACAACTCCAACATTCAGGGTACCAATCCGGTGGCTGCGATGGTCTGCTTTAAAGAAGGAAAAGCTTCTAAAAAGGATTACAGGCATTTTAATATAAAAACGGTTATTGGTCCTAATGACTTTGCTTCCATGAACGAGGTGGTCGGCAGGAGATATTTGCGGATGATTGCGGAGAACGAAAGCCTGCCGGATTTAATCGTGGTGGATGGTGGAAAAGGCCAGCTTAGTGCTGCCTGTGACGCTCTGAAAAGTCTGGGTATATATGGTCAGGTTCCGATTATTGGTATTGCCAAAAGATTGGAGGAAATCTATTTCCCGGAAGATTCTTTGCCGTTGTACATTGACAAAAAATCTGAATCGTTGAAGCTGATTCAGCAGATCAGGGATGAGGCACACCGTTTTGCGATTACTTTTCACCGGGATAAACGTAGTAAAGGAAGCCTTGTAAGTGAGCTTGAAGGTGTTGATGGCGTAGGTAAAGTGACGGCGACCAAACTCTTAAAACATTTTGGTTCTGTCAGAGCAATCCGTGAAAGTTCGGTTGAAACACTTACCAGCTTAATCGGTTTGGATAGGGCAAAAAAGGTACGAGCCTATTTTGATACCATGTCGCAGGGATAATTTGACTACCTGCTATTTCCCAACCGATTGGCCAACAATGTAACCCGTTGTCCAGGCGTTCTGGAAATTAAATCCACCCGTAATTCCGTCCACATCCATTACTTCCCCGGCAAAATATAAGCCGGGTACTTTTTTGCTTTCAAGGTTTTCGGGATTGATGTCAGAAAGTGTGACACCTCCGCAGGTTACAAATTCTTCCTTGAAAGTAGTTTTCCCTTTTACATCAAACTGACTGTTGTTTAGCAGATCTGCCAATCGGTTCAGTAATTTGTGAGGTGCCTCCGACCAGATAAGTCCATCCGGTATTTCAGCCTGTTCGGCAAACGCCTTCCAAAGTCTTGAAGGAATGCCAAATTTTGCGTGAGAAGAAATTTGCTGTTTAGGAGTTTTCGTTTTTTCGCCAACAAAAAAATCCCTTAACTGCTGTTCATTCAGATCCGGAACCCAGTTGATCCGGCACGAAAAATTATAGTTATTTTCAGCAAGATCTCTGGCACCCCAGGCAGACAGTTTAAGTACGGCAGGTCCGCTGAATCCCCAGTGTGTGATCAATACTGGTCCACGCCATTCGTGTTTGGTACCAGAAATTTTCACCAAAACATCCTGTACAGAAACACCTGCCAATGGAAGCAGATAATTTCCTGGAGTGTTAAACGTGAAAAGGGAAGGGTTAGGCGGAACGATCTGATGGTTATGTTCTTTGATCCAATCAAAACCAGTCTCTTTGGGATATCCGCCCGTAGCAATAACCAGGCGATCGGCAAAGAGCTCCTGACCGTCATCCAAATGTAAACTGAAACCGATTTTAGAATCTGAGGCGTACTTGAACGACTTAACACCGGTCGAGGTACTGATTTTTATTCCCAGGTTTTTGGCAGTTCTAAGCAGGCATTCAATGATCGTGTGCGATGAATCAGTCACAGGAAACATTCTGCCATCCACTTCAACCTTTAATGAAACTCCGCGTTTTTCGAACCATTCAATTGTGTCTTTTGGTCCAAAACGAAGAAGCAGTTTTCGCAGTAATTTTTCCCCTCTCGGGTAATTTTTAATGAAAAATCTTAAATCCGAAGGTTGATGCGTCACATTACAACGTCCTCCACCAGAAATCCGGACTTTATTTAGGACGGTTTTATTTTTTTCCAGAATGTGTATATGTGAATCGGGAAAGGTCTCGGCTGCTGTAATAGCCGCCATGAAACCAGATGCACCTCCTCCGACAATGATAATTTGCATAAGCAGGGAATGATATTGGGTACAAAAATGAAGGTAAGTTTTTAAAAACTGGAAATTCTTTTCCTATCTTTCTTCAATCCTTGAAATATTTTACTAATTCATCATTAAACTATATGCAAAATATTCTTGTAATCGGTTTGGGTAAAGTTGGTTCGCTCGTAGGAACTTTGCTGAGTAAACAGTTTGATGTAACAGGTATCGACAAGTCGCAGCCAGAGGCAACCCTGCCATTCCCGGTTAAGACGGGAGACATTACTCAGGAAGGTTTTCTTGAAGACGTGATGAAAGGTTTCGATGCCGTTGTTTCCTGCATGCCATATAATCTTAATCTTCCTATTGCCAGACAGGCATACAAAGCCGGGATTCATTATTTTGACCTTACCGAAGATGTAGCTACTACCACGGCTATCCGCGAAATGGCAAAAGACAGCAAAGGTGCCATGGCTCCTCAATGCGGACTTGCACCCGGCTTTATTGGAATTGTCGGGACAGATCTCGCAAGAAAATTTACCAAATTAAGGGACATTGAATTACGGGTGGGTGCACTGCCACGTTTCCCGAACGGTCTCATGGGTTATTCGTTCACCTGGTCTCCGGCTGGTGTTGTGAATGAGTATATCAATGATGCCGAGGTAATTCACAATGGTGTCAGGAAAATGGTGCCATCTTTGGAAGGTATAGAAATGATTAATATTGAAGGACAGGAATTTGAGGCATTTAGTACTTCCGGTGGACTTGGTACCATGTGCGAAACATTTGAAGGAAGGCTGGATACGCTTAACTACAAAACAATACGCTATCCGGGACATTGCCAGCTCATGCGTTTTATGTTGTACGAACTAATCCTGAAAGAAAAACGTGAATTGATTGAGCAGATTCTGACAGAAGCAAAACCGCCTGTTCAGCAAGACGTTGTGTATGTATACGCGGTTGTTGAAGGGTGGAAGGGAACGCACCTGGAAAGGGAAGAGTTTTACCAGGCATATCATCCGATCACAATTGACGGGCAGCATTGGCGTGCTATTTCCTGGACCACTGCGGCGTCTATTGCGGCAGTAGTTGAGATGGTGGCGGCTGGGAGCCTGCCATCAAGAGGTTTCATTAAACAGGAAGATATAGTTTTGTCGGAATTTCTGAAAACGGAAAATGGCAAATATTTTAATGCTTAAAACGCCGGAATTGTGGTTTTTATAAAATGATTTAAATCAATGAAAGATATACAGCAGGTTTTGGATCAACTGGGAATTAAGCTGGTGAACCACGGAATAAGTACAGGACAAAATAGTTGGGACGGAGCAGGAGAATCTTTTGAATCCTTCTCACCTGTTAATGGAGCAATGATTGCGCAGATTTCCAGTGCAGGAAAAGAAGACTATGATAAGGTTGTTGCAGTAGCGCAAAAAGCCTTCACCGAATGGAGAAGTGTGCCGGCTCCCCGCCGGGGTGAGATTGTTCGTCAAATGGGTGATCAGTTACGCTTTTTTAAGACGGATCTTGGTACACTTGTGAGTTACGAAATGGGTAAAAGCCTGCAAGAGGGTTTAGGTGAAGTTCAGGAGATGATTGATATCTGTGATTTCGCTGTCGGCCTTTCAAGACAATTGTATGGATTAACCATGCACAGTGAGCGTCCGCAACATCGGATGTATGAACAGTGGCATCCGCTGGGTATTGTAGGAATTATCTCTGCATTCAATTTCCCGGTAGCTGTATGGTCCTGGAATTCGATGCTTGCCTGGGTTTGTGGTGATGTTTGTATCTGGAAACCATCTGAAAAAACACCGCTCACAGCACTTGCCTGTCAGAATATTATCAGCAAAGTTCTTAAAGACAATCAGCTACCAGAAGGAATTTCCTGTTTGCTTACTGGTGGTAAGGAAGCAGGAGAGTGGTTATCAGCAGATACAAGAATTCCATTGATATCAGCAACAGGTAGTACCAGAATGGGGCGTTTGGTAGCCGAATCCGTAGGACGAAGGCTGGGAAGAAGTTTACTGGAACTTGGTGGAAACAATGCCATTATTGTTACGCCTTCGGCAGACTTGAATGTGGCTATTCCGGGAATTGTTTTTGGAGCAGTAGGTACAGCCGGTCAAAGATGCACTTCAACAAGAAGACTTATCGTTCATAAAGACATATATGAAGATGTTAAAAAACGGCTGGTAAAGGCTTATGCCCAGCTGCGCATCGGTGATCCTTTGAACGAAAACAATCATGTGGGGCCTTTGATAGACGTGCAGGCGGTGGAACAATATGAAAGGTCTGCAAAGGAGGTGCTTGATCAGGGAGGAGTTTTTCTGATAGAACCCCAAAAGCTATCGGGCTCAGGGTTTGAATCGGGATGTTATGTGGCACCATGTATTGCTGAGGTTAGCAATGACTTTGCAATTGTGCAGCATGAAACCTTTGCACCTATTCTGTATCTCATAAGTTACGATACACTGGATGAAGCAATAGCCATACAAAACGATGTTCCGCAGGGTTTATCTTCTGCCATTTTTACACTCAATGTGAGAGAATCGGAGTTGTATCTTTCTGCCGCCGGATCCGACTGTGGTATTGCCAATGTTAATATCGGAACGTCTGGTGCGGAGATAGGAGGTGCGTTTGGTGGAGAGAAAGAAACAGGTGGCGGACGTGAATCAGGATCGGATGCCTGGAAAGCATATATGCGTCGTCAAACCAATACCATCAATTACGGAAACGCCTTACCGCTTGCTCAGGGCATAAAGTTTGAGATAGACTGATTATTATTTCTAACTTTGCATGCTTACAAGCCGCACTCAAATATCTCTGAAATATTATTAAATATGAAATACAAGCTTACCTCTGAACAAATAGCCTCAAAAGTTGCCGGAGAAACGGTTATTCTTAATCATAACAAAGGAGCTTACTACGGTTTGGATGAAGTAGGTGTGCTTGTATGGGATTCATTGGAAAAAGGACCGCAAACGATAGATGAACTGTGCGCAGCTGTACTTGCGGAGTATGACGTGGAAGAGGCGGAGTGCAAATCGGATGTAGATGATTTGTTAAAAGACCTGATTTCGGAACGACTGGTTGAAATAACCGAATAGAAATTTTGAAAAACTTCAAAACATATTGGTCACGGTGGCAGGAAATTAGCTTTAAAGAGAAAGTAGCTTTTTTCAAAGCGTCTTTGAGCTTGACAGTGATCAAGTTTGGACTGGTGGTTTTGCCGTTTTCTACTTTTCGTAAATTGTATCATTGGTTTTCCAAAACAAATAGAAAGAAAGAAGTTTCACGGGAGCACATCGACACAATCGTTTGGGCGGTGAAGTCTGCTGCTGATCATCTTCCATTCGAGCTTTTATGCTTGCCACGAGCACTGGCGACAAAATATTTACTCAGACATGTACCAGCGCTAACCCTGGAAATTGGCGTGGATATAACTGCCGCTAAAGTGTTTGAGGCTCATGCATGGGTGGAAAAAAATGGCTCGGTGATCATAGGTGACTGGCCTGAAACAGTTTCATACCAGCGTTTGTGGGTGTGGGAATAATATTCAAAAGACCCCTCTTAAATGTACTTCTATAAAGCATTCGGATTAAACATACATTCTGAAATTAGTTTGCCTGAGCTAAGTATTGGCACAGAAGAAAATGTCGCTGATCTTACTATAAAAATAGGTAGTGTGAAACTTCCCAGGCTCGCTAAAACCCCCATTTACAGAAGAGGTATTCGTGCCAAATTTGGCAAAGGTGCCGGTGATAGTCTGATCTTGCATTGGGAGGAAGTAGCCGATTTTGAATCAATTGGAACAGATTTGCTGATTGTCGCCCCGCAGACACAAGACCCCAATATTCTGAGCCTGTTTACGGTTAGCGAAGCTTTAGGTCTTGTGTTGTTTCAAAGAGGACACTTTCTCCTGCACGCAAGTGCAGTTAAAGTTGGAAACGAGGCCTGGGTGTTTATGGGCAATCCGGGTGCAGGAAAGTCCACAACCGCCGCGGCGTTCATTAAGGCCGGGTGTGCATTGTTGAGCGATGATCTGACTGCGATAACCTTCGACAGTGATGGTATTCCTTATATTGTACCGGCCTATCCGCAGCTCAAAATATGGGATAACACGGTGAACGGTTTACAATATGATAAAAGGGATTTGCAACCCGTAAGCGAGGGCGTTAATAAGTTTTCCTATCAGCCGTCAAAAGACTTTGACCACCAGCCGGTTCGACTTAATTCTGTCTACTTTATTCACAAGGCTAAAAACAAAGCTGTTTTAAAAGCGCTGGCTCCGGGGGAGATACCAATTGAAATGCTCAAAAATTTTCCTTTGCCGGTAGAGTTGTTGAAAGACGAATCATTAAAGCAACATTTTACCCAAAGTTTCAGATGTGCTGTTCATGCTCAAATATGGAAAAAGAGAAGACCCGATGGTTTTGCAAATCTTGAGAATTGGGTTCAGCAAAGTTTAGTAAGCGTTACAAGTCCTGCCTGATGCCTGTAAATAAAAAATACTTATCCCCTGAGATGAAGATGATGTTGTCAGCCTGCTTTCAGAGCAATGCGGAAGCATCGGACATTGGCATCGATGATAAGTATTTGAGAAATCTGATCAGGTACCACGGTATCCGACCACAGTTTCTGGATTTTTTACACAAAAGCAAACTACAAACGGGTTTTCAGGACGCATTGGTAAAAGAATGCCAGCAAACTGCAATTATCAATTTATTGTCGGTCAAAGAGTTGGGCAAACTTTCCGATTTACTTAGAGCAAACGGGGTAGTTTGTTTTGCATACAAGGGTAGCGTTTGGGCTGATTGGCTATATGGTAATGTTGGGAAGCGTGAATTTGGAGATATAGATTTGCTGATTGAACGTAAATCTTTGGATACGGCATTGAAGGTGATGGCTGAGCAAGGTTACCATCCGGATGCGTATAGAAATTATCTTTTGCAAACTCCCGACAGGACAGAAAGCTTTTTCAGGACGGATTATCATGTGCCTTTGGAAAACACCTCTGTTGCTACTTCGAGTATGGTTGAGGCGCACTGGCAGGTGGCATATCCTCGCTTGAAATTTGATTTTCCGGAAGAAGAATGGGCGCAGTTTCAGTCTGACTACCAGCTGCACGGTAATACTGTGAATGCTTTTCAAAACGAGTATCAGTTTTTATTACTGCTTGTTCATCACGGTGGTAAAGAGCAATGGAGCCGCATAAAATACATTGCTGATTTTGCCGCATATATGATTCGTCATGGAAGCCAGACCGATTGGAAATTGGTAGAAAGATTAGCCAGAGAGAAAGGTATTTATACGTTGTTAACCAAAAGTCTCGACTTACTCAAATCCCTAGGTATAGAGTGGAACAGTAAATGGCCTGAATCAAAAGACGTGGTTGACATTAATCCATATCTAAAATTGTGGCTTGCTATGCCGCCACAAGCTGAAAATTCTACATGGCCTTATTTTGTACATGGGCTTACTGTTCACGATGGATTAAAACATAAAAGCAAGGTACTTTTTGGGCACCTTGCTTATTTCCTGGAATGGCGCCTTTTGTATGACAAAATGAGATGGTATTCTAACAATCCTTCTTAGCGCAGACTCACATTAATTGTTCCACTAATTGCTCTGCCCTGAGCAAGAATATTCAGCCCTTCTTCATTATTGAAGGCATTTACATTGCCGGTGAGCGGCTCAATGGCTACGCAATCTCTTGAAGGCGGTGTGTACAATACCAGATAGTTAAATTTACCTTCTCCTGTTTCCTGTTCAATTCGGAGTGTTACGTGCTGATTATCAGATATTAGTTCTGTAACCGCTGTTTGTGATTCTGAATCTATAATAAAGCAGTTATCCAACTCTCTTCTATACATCAACATGGGCAGCTCCTGTGTAAAAGGAGAGACGCCAGTTGGTATCATATTATCATCAAAAGTTACGATCTTGGTTGAGGGGATATTGATTTTCCAGGCGTCCAGATCTTCGTTACCCAACATGAAATACGGGTGCCATCCAAACATAACAGGGCAAGGTTCACTTCCCAGATTTTCTGCATGATAAGTGAGGTTAAACCGGCCATCTGAATGTAAAGAGTAAGTAACAGAAAACTTGACTTCAAATGGATACCCTTCCTGCTCACTCAATTGAAATGACAAACGTAAACTGGCAAAATCTGCATGAACAATCTGTTCTTCAAGTTTAAAGATTTGCTTTCTGACAAGACCATGTATGGCGTTCAAGCCACCGCTTTCATTTTTGTTCAGTTGATAATCTTTACCAAGAAATTTATACTTCCCATCAGGAATGCGACTAGCAAACGGGAATAATAATTCACTTGCGCTCTTAGAATCCTCTTTTAAAGTTTGCGGAGTAGGAGGGGTTTTGAGAACAGAATATAGTGTCAAACCTTTTCGGAGGGAAAGCTGGCGTACAATTCCACCCAATTCCGGGAGGATAACACACCTGTTACCGGTTTCTTTTTCCTGAATAATATATTCGGTAAGCTCACCGAATTGCTGTTTGAATATTTCGAATGACATATAACGATGGGATTAGGATAAAATAACTGCTCTAAAATAAAAAATAATAGCCGGACAGTTTATCACTGCCCGGCTATTATTAAAACTTTAATTTATTTAATCGTTGGAATCTTCTTTCGCTTCGGCAACCATTTCATCTTCTTTGGCCTTGGCAAGTGCTTTATCCTGTTCCAAAGTCTGTTTCACCACTTCTTCGTGGATCGCAGCCTCTTCATTTGAACGACGGTTGATGTATGCCTGATAACTCGTTTCTTTTTCGAAAGGACGTTTCCCAATCAATTTTTCAAGATCCGCTTGAAATAAGATTTCTTTTTCAAGAAGCTCTTTTGCAATGATTTCAAGCTTATCTCTTTTGTCAAACAACATTTTTTTAACGAACTGATATGCCTGGTCGATCAGCTTTCTAACTTCTTCATCAATTGCTTGTGATGTAGATTCAGAGTAAGGTTTGGTGAACGAATACTCGGTCTGTTTTGAATCGTAGTAAGAGATATTTCCGATTCTTTCATTCATCCCGTACATCGTAACCATGCTGTAAGCAACTTTGGTCACTCTTTCCAGATCACTCAATGCTCCGGTGGAAATTTTACCAAAAACGACGTCTTCTGCCGCACGTCCACCCAGAGTCATGCACATTTCGTCAAACAACTGCTCCGTACGATACAAATACTGTTCTCTCGGAAGGTATTGAGCGTAACCCAATGCAGCAACACCACGTGGCACGATAGAAACCTTTACCAATGGATCAGCATGTTCCAGGAACCAGCCTGCTACTGCATGACCCGCTTCATGGTAAGCTACGATTTCTTTTTCTTCAGGAGAAATAAGTTTATTTTTCTTTTCCAATCCGCCGATCACGCGATCCATTGCGTCCTGGAAATCCTGCATCGTTACTTCTTCACGATCACGACGGGCAGCTATAAGTGCAGCTTCGTTACAAACGTTGGCAATTTCAGCACCAGCAAATCCGGGAGTCTGTGAAGAAAGTTTCTGAATATTTACGTCAGTCGATAATTTCAAGGGTTTCAAATGCACTTTGAAAATGGCTTCACGACCAATAACATCTGGCTTGTCCACTGAAATCTGACGGTCAAAACGACCCGGACGAAGAAGTGCCGGATCCAACACGTCGGGACGGTTGGTAGCAGCTACGATAATGATACCAGAGTCTGTTGCAAATCCATCCATCTCCACCAAAAGCGAGTTTAGTGTATTTTCACGTTCGTCGTTAGAACCAGGCATTGCACCACGTCCACGTGAACGGCCAACAGCATCGATCTCATCAATAAAGATGATACAAGGTGCTTTTTCTTTTGCTTGTTTGAAAAGGTCACGAACACGAGCCGCACCTACACCCACAAACATTTCAACAAAGTCAGAACCTGAAAGAGAGAAGAATGGTACACCAGCTTCACCCGCAACAGCTTTCGCCAAAAGTGTTTTACCAGTTCCGGGAGGGCCTACAAGTAGTGCTCCTTTTGGTATTTTAGCACCCAATTTCTTGAATTTGTCAGGACTTTGAAGGTACTCTACAATTTCTTTAATCTCTTCTTTCGCCTCGTCCAATCCGGCAACATCATTAAATGTAATTTTAACCTTGTTCTCAGCATCAAATAAAGTAGCTTTTGAACGGCCAATGTTGAAGATCTGCCCACCAGGACCTACTCCGCCAGACATTCGGCCAAGTATAAAATACATTACCAAGATCATCACAATAAAGAATCCCCAAGTTCCGAGGAAACTGGTCCAGTCATTACGTGTATCTACCACAAGTTCGGCTTTGTCACTTTCCGGCAAGCCCTCCTGAAGTTTATCAAAATCCTTTTTGAAGGTTTCGGCCGACGTTACCTGGAACTGATAATGTGAAGCCGATTCACCACCAAAATAAGTGTTCTCTTTTGTCAGTGTTTTGTACTTGTCCGATTTCAGCGCTTCTGGTTTCAGCGTTACTTCCACAGATTTGTCGTTAACGACAGTGACGCGAGCAACCTCTTTGTCGGCCATCATTTTCTCAAATCGTTTCTGCGTAGTTTCCCTTACCGTTGATGTCCTGTTCAGGTATGTTATCCCCAGTATCGTAGCTATCAAGGCTGCAATAATCCAGCCCTGGTAACCCTTCTGTGGACTTTTAGGGCCCAAAGGCCCTCTTTTATTATCGTTATCAGACATTCTGTGTATTAATTAAGAGGAATATATTTAACAACATTCATAAGGCGGTGAATGTTCACCGCCTTAGATGGACTTATACCACGGAGTCTTCCAGGTATGTTACTACTGCGTCTCCCCATAGCTCTTCCAGGTCATAATGCTGGCGGCGGTCTTTATTGAAAATGTGTGCGACAACGTCCACATAATCAATCAATATCCACTCACCATTCGCTTTTCCCTCTTTCTGCCATGGCTCAGTTTTTGAAACCTTGTATACTTCGTCTTCTACCGAGTTGGCAAGAGCATCAAGTTGTGTGTCGGAGTTACCCGAGCAGATTACAAAAAAATCAGTTATGGAATTTTTTACTTTTCTGAGATCCAGAATTGCTATATCAAGCCCTTTCTTTTCCGCCATTCCTTTAGCTACAAGCTCGGAGAGATCTTTTGATGATAGTTCTTTATTTTTGCGTTGTTTCATGCGTAATTGATTCCCATTTCTATAAACCCTAAAGTAAAGCAAAAAAATTGTACAACTCTATACATAATACCCTAATTATTGGCAAAAATATAATATATCTGCCAAGTTGTCATTCTACAAACGACATAGCGGCGGAATTAGTACACAAAGGTTTGGCCGAAGAGGGCACTGTTGTCATAACCGACAATCAGGTTGGAGGACGTGGGCAAAGGGGGACAAAGTGGTACTCAGAACCCGGACAAAATCTTACTTTTTCGTTTATTTTAAAACCAGTCTTCTTGCCAATTGCTCAACAATTTCTGATAAGTCAGACTATTGCGCTCGCTATTTTTGATTTTCTCTCAGCTTATACCGATCAGGTGAAGATAAAATGGCCAAATGATATTTATGTTTCTGGTAAAAAAATAAGCGGAACAAGTATTGAAAATTCAATTCAGGGAACAATAATTTCGAGCACCGTGATTGGAATCGGTATAAACATTAAACAGATTGATTTCCCTTCTTCCCGAATGACGTCATTGGCTGCTGTCCTGGGGCGGGAGGTTTCGTTGCATGATGCTTTTGAACAACTTATTAAAATGCTGGACCGGCGCTATGAGGATTTGATGTCAATGACAAAAAACGGTACAATTCATGCTGAGTATCTGACTAAACTACATGGTTATCAGCAACCTATAACATTCAATTATCAAAATAAAATGATTAAAGGAAGTGTTACAGGCGTTGCTGACAACGGAAGAATTTTAGTTCTGTTTGACGGCGAACAGGATATCAGGGATTTCGGTCTTAAAGAAATAGAATGGGTGTGGGACAATTAACCCCATTTGCCCAGGACCGCCATCACAGCTGCACAAATTCCCAATCCCAGGGATTCTCTCGCGAGCTCGATGTTTAGCGTTTTCATTTGCATTCCTCCGAAAAATATTCCTTCGAACTCCGGTGGCCATTGAAGTATAGCTCCGATGAGATAGCCGGCAGCGAGCGCATAAAATACCCAGGAAGGCCACAGTTCCCGAATACTCATGTAGCAACCGAGTGCGGCAAAGCTATAAATTGCTATCCAAACACCTGAATCAGGGTCGTTTACCTGCAGGTATGAGAAAATGATGAATATAATACCAAAAGCAATCTTGAAAATTTTCATGGGTTATAGTAGGTTAGAAATTACTGACAAAACTGGCTTATGGCAGAAGTCGCATCTTTGTATCCCAACGTAGCAGCCTGCTTGAAATTACCACAGGAGAGATCCTTTTCTCCTTCGTACCACTGCGATAATCCAAGGCCATAATAGGCTTTGCCATTCTGAGAATCCAGTTTAAGTGTTTGTCTGAAAGCCAATGACGCTTTTTTATAATCTTTCTGCCGGTAATACGTATTGCCAAGATTATACCAGGCAAGTTTATTATTGTCATTAAGGCTGGTCGCTTTTTCAAAATCCTTAACAGCTTCCGGAAGATCGTCCAACAAAACCTGTAATTGTCCACGGTTTAAGAATACGTCCGACGTGTCAGGAGCCAGTTTGGCAGCCTGGTTATAGTCCGTTAATGCGGAATCGAGTCTGTTTTCACTGGTATGTAGTAAGGCGCGGTTAAAATAGGGGCGATAGGAAGACGGGGCGATTTTCACAGCCTGATTAAAATCAAGCATTGCGTTGGGATATTCCTTCAATTCGTAATAAGCAACGCCTCGTAAATTAAAAGCTTCGGCATTAGAAGTATTTTTTTCAATGGCTTTATTAATAAATTCGATGGCTTCGCGGGTTTTGCCTTCACGCATCAGGTCTTTGCCTTTTTGAAGGAAAGCATCGGAAGATTGTGAACAAGCGGAGAGGAATAATAAAAAAAATAAAAAAAATTGACGCGGCATAATGATTCATTTCTAGATGGTTCGCACAAAAGTAATGTGAAAGTGATCTCAATGTTTTCTTTTTGTCAATAAAATGTCTTTATCTTTGCATCGGCAAATCGGAACTACCAGCTCCTTCCGAATCCCCCAGGTCCTGACGGAAGCAAGGGTAGGTGGTCGATGCGGTGAGATTCTCGGTTTGCCTTTTTTTGTGCCTTTCTATTTCAATTCACTTCTTTCTTTTTGGTTTGATCAGGGTTTTCTACTTTTGTGGAATATTAAACCATACAATTCCCGATATGAAATTTTTTATTGATACCGCAAACCTGAAAGAAATTCAGGAAGCGTACGAGCTTGGCGTTTTGGACGGAGTAACAACCAACCCTTCTCTCATGGCGAAAGAAGGAATTACTGGCAAAGACAACATCATGCGTCATTACAAAGCAATTTGTGATATTGTTGATGGCGATGTAAGTGCAGAGGTTGTTTCTGTTGATCTTGCGGGAATGATTCGTGAAGGCGAAGAGTTAGTTGAGATTGATGATAAAATTGTGGTGAAAATCCCAATGATCAAGGAAGGCGTAAAAGCATTGAAATATTTCTCTCAGAAAGGTATCCGTACCAACTGTACATTGATTTTCTCTGCGGGACAAGCCTTATTGGCTGCAAAGGCCGGTGCAACTTACGTATCTCCATTTGTTGGTCGTCTTGACGATATTTCAACTGACGGTATCGCTTTGATCGAGCAAATTCTTACAATCTATCGTAACTATGGTTACGAAACACAGGTTCTTGCAGCGTCTATTCGTCATACCATGCACGTTATTCAATGTGCAGAAGTGGGTGCTGATGTAATGACCGGACCTTTGAGCGTAATGGAAGCTTTGTTGAAGCACCCTCTTACTGACTCAGGTCTGGAGAAATTCCTTGCGGACTATGCAAAAGGAAATGCATAATTTATTCTGAGCGATCAGAATGTCTATATACCTGTTTACCTTGGTGCAGTTGGAGCGCTTCAGACTCCGGTTGCACCAGGGTATTACACCACACTAATTTTTTGAATCTTTCTATTCTTGATTATGACTGAGGCAGCCGAGCCGATTATTGTACTGGACCGGGCAGATATTTATCAGGGCGATCGTCCTGTTTTAAATGATGTGCATTTTGAAATAAAGAATGGTGAGTTTGTCTTCATGATCGGACGTACCGGTAGTGGAAAAAGTTCGCTGTTGAAAACTTTATATGCCGATCTCTGGCTACATACTGGTTCAGCCAAAGTGGCTGGTTATGAGCTTCATAAGATCAAAAGGAGTGATGTTCCATTTTTAAGACGACGGATCGGAATTGTATTTCAGGATTTTCAATTGCTTTCCGACAGGTCGGTAGAAGACAATCTGTCTTTTGTTCTTCGTGCAACCGGTTGGGTTGATAAATCCAAAATTTCCAAGCGAATCGCGGAAGTTTTGATGCAGGTTGGCCTGGGCACTGCACAGAAAAGAATGCCGCATCAACTTTCGGGAGGTGAGCAGCAACGGGTGGTAATAGCCAGAGCGATGCTTAATGAACCCAAAATATTAATAGCAGATGAACCGACAGGAAATCTGGATCCGGAAGTAGGGGATCAGATTATGCAGGTTTTTAAAACCATCAACAACGCAGGAACTGCCATATTAATGGCAACACACAACCACGATTTCCTAAGAAAGTTTCCAGCCCGCGTCCTTAAATGCGAAAATGGAAGTGTGACGGAAGGGTGATTTTTTAGTTCACAGTTTTTAGTTTACAGAATCAGTGAAAAAGCAAAAGTTCAAAGTTTACAGTGTCTCTTACGAGGGTTGCTGTAAACTTTGAACTTTTTTATTGGACTATGAAAGTCAGGTGGTATTGGTCGTAGTTTGTATACTGTAAACTAAAAACTGTAATACTTTAAAACTCCCCAGCCAAAGCCACTAACCCCATACCTCCTCTAACTTCTTCCAAAAAGGATCTACTTCGCAGTCATATCAATAAAAGGAATAATCATTTCTTCCAGCGAAACACCTCCATGCTGGAAAGTATCGCGATAAAGATTTACGTACTGGTTGTAGTTGTTCGGATAAGCAAAGAAATAATCTTCCTTGGTGAAAACGTATGAGGTAGAAACGTGCGGTTTCGGCAAGAAAATTCTTTCAGGCTTGCGGCAAACCATCAGGTGGTTATCATCAAACCCAAGATTTTTTCCGTGTTTGTAACGCAGGTTGGTATTGGTTTCGCGGTAGCCAATGATTTTAACAGGCTTTTGAACGCGTATCATTCCGTGATCGGTAGTCAAAATCAGACGGCATTTTTTCTCCGCAATCTTTTTAATGAAATCCAAAAGAGGCGAGTGCATAAGCCACGACTTGGTGATGGAACGATATGCCGCTTCGTCTGGCGCAAGTTCCTTAATCATCTGAACGTCCGTGCGGGCATGAGATAGCATGTCCACGAAGTTGTAAACAATCACATTCAGCTGGTTGTTGAGCAGGTTGCTGAAATTGTCAATCAAAGATTTACCCTGATTGGTATTCAATATCTTGTGATAGGACGATTTAATATTTAAATGGTTGGTTTCAAGCTGTTTTTGCAGGAAATCGTATTCATGGTTGTTCAAACCTTCTTCGCCATCCGGCGTATTTTCGTCACTCACCCACCATTGCGGATGTTTTCTTTCCATTTCGCTAGGCATCATACCTGAGAAAATCGCATTTCTTGCGTAACCCGTTGTGGTTGGCAAAATGGAATAATAGGAGGACTCTTCTTCAATGTTGAAATACTCCTGAAGAATAGGCTGGATCATCTTCCACTGATCGTAACGGAAGTTGTCAATCAGAAGGAAAAATACAGGTTCTGTTGAGGTTTTAAGATGTGGAAAAACTTTTTGTTTCATCAATTGATGTGACAAAATCGGCTTGTCCGAACGTGGATCGTTCAGCCATTCTTCATATTCCTCTTCTATAAACTTACAGAAATTGGCATTTGCATCGCTTTTCTGCATGCTGAATACCTCCGACATTCCGTCGTCATCAGAGTTCTCCAATTCCAATTCCCAGTAAATGAGTTTTTTGTATATATCCGCCCACTCTTCATGCCCGATACGATCCTGGTATTGCATCGCCAGGTTTCTGAATTCCTGCTGATAACTGAGCGTGGTCTTTTCTGTTACGAGTCTTTTGTTATCAAGAATTTTCTTTACAGATAAAAGGATCTGGTTGGGATTCAGAGGTTTGATAAGATAATCATCAATTTTAGAGCCAATGGCGTCTTCCATGATATGTTCCTCTTCACTTTTGGTAATCATCACCACAGGAAGGTTGGGCTGCTGTTGTTTAATCTGGGCCAATGTTTCAAGGCCTGTCATGCCCGGCATCATTTCATCCAAAAAAACAATATCGAAACGTTCGTTTTCTATTCTGTCCAGAGCATCGGCGCCGCTGTTGACTGGGGTTACGTTGTAACCCTTATTGGTCAGGAACATGATATGTGGTTTCAGGAGATCAATTTCGTCATCGGCCCAAAGAATATTGTATTGCATAAGCGAGATATTTCTAAGATGTATTTAATTAAAAACAATGTAAGGGTAACGAGTCAAAAAGTGAACTCGTATATGATTCGTGGTTTTAACGTATTTTAACATTTATGTAATTCGACCAAAAATATGTTAAAAAGACCACGCCAGCAGGTTTAAAGAAACTTTTTGGATACTTTTTCCAAATCTTCGGGCGTATCCACCCCATGTGAATCATCGTTTGTAATCACAGCTTTAATTGCGTATCCGTTCTCCAGCCATCGAAGTTGTTCAAGCGCCTCGGCCTTTTCCAGCGTACTCACAGGGAGGCGGGTAAGTGCTTCGAGTACATCTGACCTGTATGCATATATGCCAATATGCTTGTAGAAAACATGGTTTTTAAGCCATTCGCCTGCTTCATGATTTCTGATATAAGGAATGGTCTGCCGACTGAAATACATCACTTCATTACGAATATTCAAAACAGCCTTCGGAACATTCACGTTGAACAGCAGATCTTCCTGGTCAATTATCTTTACAAGCGTAGCAAGTTCAGTTACACCGTTCAGTTCCTGGGCCAGGCTATCAATGGGTTCGGGACTTATAAAGGGCTCATCACCTTGTATATTAATTACATAGTCATAGTGTCCATCCGTTTTTGTCAGTGCCTCGTAGCAACGGTCTGTGCCGCTCTGGTGGTTTTCAGAGGTCATTACAGCTTGTCCGCCAAAATCTAAAACGTGGTCCATAATGCGTTGATCGTCAGTGGCTACAACAACCTTACTCAACTTGCCTGCTTGCAGGGCCTGCTCATACACACGCCGGATCATGGTTTTTCCGCCTATGTCGGCAAGAGCCTTTGCTGGAAAACGGGTCGACGCATATCGGGCTGGTATTATTCCTAATATTTGCACAGATTTGGAGTTTGAATGATATATTTCAAATTTTGTTTCAAAATAAAGCTAAAAAATTGCAAAAACTTTTTTCATTCCGATTTTCCCAAAATATATGGCGGATTTTGCCGGATCAGGATCCGGCTAGTAATCTGTGGGCCATTGAATTGCGGAGTGGCGAAGAAAAGAAAGTTTCTTTCGCTGTGATAGATGCTGCCATTCCTGCGATAAAATGGGAGGGAACACCGGCAGGAACGGATTGGTGGACAGCTGTTACTGCTTTTTCATATAAACACCTTTTTCTCCACAACTACCGTTATCCTGACATCCCTGAACCAACGGATTTGCTGATGGTAGATGGAGAAAATGGGGAAATGCAATGGGTTTTGCCAAATTACCTGTTGGTGAAAACGCTGAGTACAACGGAAATTGAAGTCGCGACAAAGGCCGGCGACCAGTTTCGGTATATGAGGTGCAAAGCAGATACCGGGCTTTTGAATCACGACAATGAAATTGGAGAACCGCAAGCAGAAGAAATAATTTTAAGGGAGCCGATTCGTTACAAGGAAGGAAATAAGTATTTCGAACAACTGGCATCTTTCATTACAGATGTGACCGGAGGGAAACAACCGATGGCTATTGATTATCTGGAGAAAAGGCCCTATATGATGTTTTCTTACTATATTTACGAGCAGGAAAAAATAGCAGAATACCTCCTCATTATAACCGATAAAAAGGAATTTATACTTCATGAAAAATTATCGGAGGGACGAGATGGCACTGGTCAGTCGACGATGTTACTGAGGGGGGATAATCTGGTATTTTTGAGAAACAATAATGAATTTACAGGTCTAACACTATATTGTTAAATGAAGTACATTTTTTGCCTTGCGATGATCGCAGGTCTTTTTGGAGGTTTGAATAGTGCCCGGGCTAACGGGGTAACAACTGTTGATTCAGTAGGTGTGGAAAGAGTAGGAGGGAAGATGTTCATAATACATAAGGTTAATCAGGGACAAACTATGTTTGCCGTTGTGCGCAGATATGGAACTACAATCCATGCCCTGAGAGAGGCAAATCCGGGTATGAGTGATCAGATACAATTTGGTCAGACGATCCGGGTTCCTTATACTCCGAAAAGTCCTGCAAAAGAAGTTAAAAAAGAAGAAACGAAGGTGGCAGAGGCAGCAAAGCCGGTGGAGACTCCCAAAAAAGTCACTCCTGTTGCTACGCCCGCAACAACAGCTCCGGCAACTAGTCCTCCGCCAACATCGGCAGTGGCCGTGGCCCCGAATGGCATTCATAAAGTGGAAGCCGGACAAACACTTTACCGTGTAGCTGTGAAATATGGCGTGTTGATGGCTGATATCAGAAAGTGGAATAACCTTACAGATGATAATTTAAAGGATGGTCAGGAACTGATCGTAAGCGAGAAGGCTGGCGAAAAGGCGGCTACACCTGCACCGGCTCCTAAGGTTGTTGCGACAACCGTAGTGAAAGATTCTGTTCGATCCAAAGCGGCTGTTGCTGAAAAAGTTGTGAAGCCGGTTGAAGAAGTGGCTCCTCCGAAAGTAGTGAGCGGAAAAAGAAAGTCGGAATCGGGGTTGGCAGAAGTGATCGAAACCGATGAAAGTACCAGCAAATTTTTAGGATTACACCGCACGGCACCAATCGGCGCGCTGGTGGAGGTTTTGAATGAGTACAATCAGGAAAAAATTATTGTTCGGGTTATCGGACGTATTCCTGATACGAGCATTAATGATGATATTGTGATTAAACTTTCTTCCCGCGCTTTTGAAAAAGTTTCGCCGAACAGCAAACGTTTTCGCGCTGTGGTGAGTTACCTTGATAACAATTAATAGTTTTTAGCAAGGCAATCATGAAACATTCACCCGAATTTCGTTCGAAAAGAGAAGAGGAAAGGGCTGCTCTGAAAAATACTACCGGATATAAAATGTGGAGTGTACTCTTCACGATTTTATATCCATTTATTGCAATCTTCACATTTGTATTCTCTGGCATCGTGATGTTCTTCTCAGGAATATCCAGAGTACTCGCATACCTGTTGGGAAAGATCGGTGTCAAATAATAGTAAAGAACTTTCAGTTTTCTCTGCCTATGTAGCCGATCTGCTGGAAGAAAAAGCGGATCAGTACAACCAGCCAGAATTCATTCCTCACGATCCGATCAGTATTCCTCACCGTTTTACAAGGAAACAGGATATTGAGATCATGGGTTTTTGGGCCGCAATATTGGCTTGGGGACAACGTAAGACAATCATTAATAAATGCCTTGAGTTATCACAGCTCATGGATAATGCTCCACACGACTTTGTGCTGAATCATCAGGAAAGTGACCTGAAACAATTCCTGAACTTCAAGCACAGGACTTTCAACGCAACAGATACGCTTTACTTTTTACATTTTTTTCAGGATTATTATCGTCAGCACGATTCACTGGAATATGCTTTCAGCAGCCATTTGAAAAAAGGAGACGTAACGGTGGAAAATGGTCTGATCGGTTTCCATGATTTGTTTTCTGATTCTGAAAACTTTCCTGCACGTACCAGAAAACACATTGCTACACCTTTGAGGAAATCATCTTGTAAAAGGCTGAATATGTTCCTGAGATGGATGGTGAGAAAAGATGACAAAGGAGTGGATTTTGGCATTTGGAATGAGATAAAACCCGCCCAACTCGTTTGCCCTTGCGATGTCCACGTTGACAGAGTTGCCCGCCTGCTAGGACTTATTAAACGACCCGTGACCGATTGGCAGACAGCTATGGAATTAACGGCATCTCTTCGCTCACTTTCGCCAACAGATCCCGCCCGATATGATTTCGCGCTGTTTGGTCTGGGTATTGAAGGATTTGCCACACCTGCGATTCTACCGGTAAGGAAATGATCCTATTAAAATGCCGAAGGTTTTTTTGTATTAAAAGTTAACGTTATACCAAGTCCCAGATTCATCAAATCACGGTATGCGAAATCTCTACTTGGGCTAAGCGACGGGGTAACGCTGACGTAAAATTTAACCAGATCGAATCCGCCACTGAATCGGAATGATGGCTCCCACACAAACTTGTTGGGATATCTACCCAACTCATTCAATTCCTGTTCGAATGAACCAGAGGAATTAAAGGAGAACGGAGTATTGAGGTAATTTACAACTGCCATGCGTGAAGCAATGCCGAATTCGATATTCTTGGACGGGTGTGTATAAGTTAAAGATGGTTGCGCAAAAAAACGATTTTGATTGATCTGAGGTAGCTTAACAGATGCATTCTCAATGTAGTAAATACCGCGACCCATACCTCCGTATATCTCAAATAACCAATTCGGGTTTTCATCAAATTCCTTAAAGTAGCCAATACCTGCTTCATAGAAAACACTTCGGGTTCTGTCGTTTTCAGAGAATTCTCCTGTTCCGGATTGGTTTTGATTAACAGCTCCGTTGACCATTATACCAATGTTCTTGCTAACAGCATAAGAAGCCTGTAAATCAGCTCCCTCCATCATGAATCCGCTGCCGAGACCGGTCTCTATCCTCATGTCGTTTTTCTCTCGCAACGAAGGTATATTGGCTTTGTTTGGTGCATAGTAGTAGCGATTGCAGCTAGTAAATAATATCAATGTCGAAAACAAAATGGTGGTTAATGCTTTCATGACGGGAGAAGTTTTATGAGTAATAGTCTATTGATAATGTAAGTTAAAGAAAAAAATAGCTCTAAATATTTATATTTCTTCATTTATGTTATAAAAGTATTTGTACAAAAAAAGCGACGTTGACAGATTGCCAACGTCGCTTTTTAAACCAATTTTACTCCTTAAAGTGCACTTTGAAATTCAATCCATTCCAATGTGAAAAGCGGCTTCGTTCCCGCGCTAGCATTTTTAAATACAAACACCAGTTTGTGTAATAAATTGTCAGCTGGCGCTTTAACAGGAATTGCGACATTTCCTGTTGCTTCCACTTTTGCCTCACCTATTTTTGGTCCGGTAGGAGAGTCTAGTCGGGCTTCCAGGATTCCACCGGCAGTTCGTCCTTCGGTGTATCCAACAGCAACATTGAGACGGTTAATGCCTTTCAGGTCAATGTCATCAAAAGTGATAGAACTTCCATTTTTTAAGCCAACAACCACTTCTGGTCCGGATGGTAATTTGAATTTGGCAAAGTCAGCACCCTGATCCATACTGTTTGCGTAGATTTTTGCAGGACGCAGCGCAACAGTTTTGGATCCGGTAAGTGGTCCCATCGTGCCATTGCCTTTATCCGTGTAGCTCGCCGTGAAAATGTATGATCCAGCCTTCGGTTTTGATTCAGTGAGGTAGGTGCTTTTCAGCGGTTTCTTATCTACAACTTGCTCCTTTGCCAACGACAAAATGTATTTAACCATTTCTTCTGCCTCTTCGGGTTTGTGTTGAGGGTGAGCTGCCATCGCTTGTTCACCCCAAACTCCGCCACCGCCGTTAATTACTTTTTGAGCAAGAGTCTTTACTGCGTTGCGCTCTTTTTCATAGCGCTTGGCAACTTCCCTGTATGACGGTCCAATAGATTTTTTATCAATAGCATGGCAGGCTTTGCAGTCACTCAGTTCTATCATACGTTTTCCTGTTTCGAAACCCGTGTTTGCCTGATGTCCCTGTGCCAGCTGTGTTTTATCAAAGCCTTCAAGATAATTGATGGTTAGGGTAACCTCGTCTTCGGGAATTTTTTTAGTTGCAAGGCTTCCGTCTTCTTTGTCAGTTACCGATACTTCATATGCAACAGGCTTATTATTCCAGTAAAAAGTTTTGTTGCCTTTGATAGCCACGTCCACTTTTGGAATTGCATTTCCTGCCTTGATCACAATTTCAGAAGTATTAGAGTTTCCTGCGGAATCGGTCACCTTCAATATTGCTGTATGCTCGCCCGCTTTTGTATAAGTAAAAACCGGGTTTGCTTGCGTGCTCTTAGGAAGTCCTTTTCCGAAATTCCATTCGTACTTAATCGCATCCCCATCATAGTCGACTGATCCTTTCGAAGAGAAATTTACCTTCAAAGGAACTGCACCAACGGTATTGGTGGCCTTTGCAACTGCCAATGGTACACGATTTCCCGGGTTGTAGGTAATGTGAGAAAGACTAGCTTCATCATTTTGGGCAAACCAGTTTGGTCCATACTCTAGTGTGTAAAGCGATCCGTCTTTCGCAAACTGCATATCAATAGGGTGACTGAAAGTAGCACCTGGCATAAAGCGTTCCATGCTTACCAGGTCGCCTTCTTTATTCATGGTTACAATATTGATGTAATCACGGATCCAATCGTAAGCGAAAAATTTGCCGTTGTAATAATCAGGGAACTTTGTTTTGCTATTTTCAAAATCATCTGAATAATAAACAGGGCCTGCCATAGCGTTACGTCCACCCTTACCTACAATAGCCCCGAAATCCGGTGAATCGGCATAAGGATAATAAATGAACGCTGGCTGTGCAGGAGGGAGCTCTTCCAATCCTGTATTATGTGGCGAGTTGTTGATCGGCTTGGCCGGATCGAATGGTTTACCTGAAACTTTGGTTTCAAAATTATATTCGACATACGGCTTGTTGTCCGCAATAAAGAGTGGATAACCAAAGTACCCAGCCTTTCTTGCCTGATTCACCTCATCGTAACCACGAGGCCCACGGGTTGGGCTGTCATTGGAAGCATCCGGACCAACATCACCCCAATAAAGGAAACCTGTACGTTTGTCAATGGAAATACGGTATGGATTACGCGTGCCCATTACGTATATCTCCGGTCGTGTTCGGCGGTCGCTACCGTTGGGGTTGCCGGGAGGGAATAAGTTACCTTCCGGAATGTCATATAGGTTTGTACCACCAGGCATGTTCGCACGACGGTCTCCGTAACGCGGCTTAATACGAATGATCTTTCCTCGCAAAGAATTGGTATTGGACGATGTATTACGACCATCCCAACCTTCGCGGCCCGGACGGCCATCCATTGGCCCGTATCCGTCGGACTGGAATGGGTTGATATCATCTCCGGTTGACAAATATAGATTCCCTTTTGCATCCCATTCGATAGATCCACCTGTATGGCAGCAATCTGTTCTTTTTACGGGAACTGTAAGTAATACTTCTTCTGTAGAAAGCAGCAGAGTATCTTTTACATCGTCATACTTGAAACGCGACAGATGCTGTGCCGTATCCTTTTCAGATGATGGCGGAGAATAATAAAGATAAACAAGCTTGTTGGTTTTGAAGTTAGGGTCAATGTTCATCCCCATCAGTCCGTATTCCTGTTTGCTGTAAACCGGAACATCGGCAACTAACTTAATCTTCCCGGTTTTTGGACTGTACAATTTGATTTTCCCTTTACGCTCAGTCAGTAAAACACGCTGATCGTCCAACACTGCAAGTTCAGTTGGTTCATCCAGTTTGGAAGCCAATACTTTTTTAGTAAAGCGGTTTTCTTCAGGGCGTGTTTTGCTGTAATCCAGTTTGGACGCCATCACATATTCAAGACCACCCGTGAGATGTTTTACAAATACAGGGTTTGAGAAAGTAGCATCTTCATGGCCAAAATTGGTATAAAATGCTTTTCCTCCATCAAATTCATGATACCATGACATCGGGTGATCGTCACCCATCTTACCGTCCTTGTACGACTTTTCGTCCATTTTAACGAGAACATTTACTTTCTTATTGAAGCTCTTGAAATCATAAAATTCATCCTTTATTTTCCATTTGGCAGGAAAGTCTTTCATTGAAGGATGGTTTTTGTCAACCACGAAAGCTTCGCCTTCCTGAACATTAGGATTGCCAGGATGGCTGGCAAAATATGCACCGGAGAGCTGATTGTACCATGGCCAGTCGTATTCGGTGTCGGTAGCCGCATGTATACCAACGTAACCGCCGCCAGCCTGAATGTAATGTTCGAATGCCTCTTGCTGAGCATCATTGAGAACGTTCCCGGTCGTGTTCAGAAAAATAACCGCACTGTAACGTTTAAGATTTTTTTCTGTGAAAACAGATGAGTTCTCGGTAGTATCGGCAACGAAGCCTTTTTCTTTGCCCAATGCGATAATTGCTGTTCTTCCCGCTGGAATGGAGCTATGCCTGAAACCTGCTGTTTTTGAAAAAACCAGAACGCGCTTTTCCGGTGTGATAATTGTTTGGGAGAAGGTATTAAAACCGAAAAATACAAGCATCATCGAAAGGAATAATCTGCTTATTCCCGGACGACTTTTGCGAACAGTAACATTCATTTTGGTAATTATGGATTTTGGTGAAAATGATAGTGGCGGTAAATTCAAACGGGACTATAACGCAAGAATTGTATTATTATTTGTATGAAAAAACCTATCAGTCATAAGAATGATAGGTTTTAAATATACTTGTTGATCAGACAATTACTAATTATAATCCCAGAACTTTCCGGTTGAAAGCTTCGTCTGCACCTGTTCCGGCAAAATCATCAAAAGCTTTTGTAGTAACTTCTATTAGGTGACTTTCAATGAATGGCGCTCCTTCTGCCGCCCCTTGCGAAGGCGATTTGATGCAGCATTCCCATTCCAGAACCGCCCAGCTATCGTAGTCGTACTGAGATAGTTTTGAGAAAATTGATGAAAAATCAACCTGACCATCACCCAAAGAACGGAAACGACCAGCGCGGTCAGCCCATCCTGCAAAACCACTGTATACACCTTGTTTTCCCGTTGGGTTGAACTCAGCATCTTTTACGTGGAATGCCTTGATACGATCGTGATACAAATCAATGAATTGTAAGTAATCCAGTTGCTGCAATACGAAATGGCTCGGATCGTAGTTGATGTTCGCACGTGAATGACCATCAAGATAATCGACAAACATTTCAAAAGTTGAACCGTCGAAAAGATCTTCACCAGGGTGAAGTTCGTAACAAACGTCCACACCGTTTTCGTCATAAACATCCAGAATTGGCTTCCAGCGAGCAGCAAGTTCTTTGAATGCTGTTTCTACAAGTCCGGCCGGGCGTTGTGGCCATGGATAAAGGAATGGCCACGCCAATGCTCCTGAGAAAGTTGCGCTGGCTTTTAATCCAAGATTTTTACTCGCAATGGCAGTGTACTTGAGTTGCTGTGTTGCCCACTCGGCACGTGCTTTCGGGTTTTTACGAACTTCCGGGATAGCAAATCCGTCATACATTTCGTCATACACAGGATGTGATGCAACGAGCTGTCCAATGATGTGAGAAGCAAGTTCGGTGATTTCCAGACCTTTGTCTTTCAATTTACCTTTCAGCTCATCCGCGTAAGTCTGCGATTCCGCCGCCTGCTTGATATCTATAATTCTTGGATCCCAGATGGGTAGCTGAACACCTTTATAGCCTAGATCGGCCATGTATTGGGTAATGCCATCAAGTGTATTAAATGGTGCTTCGTCTCCCAAAAATTGGGCAAGAAAAATACCAGGTCCTTTTATTGTTTTCATATTTTAACAGCTTTTAGCTATCAGCATTAAGCCATTGGCCTGCCGACAATATTTAATAACTGAAATTAATTTCTATGAGATATTCTCTCATTCAATCATTCACTCATTCAAAATTATACTTCCACCCAAGCTTGCGCTTTATTGCTTTCAAGTATTCTTTCGCAGATCAAAAGCTCTCTGTAACCATCTGCAAAGGTTGGGAACGTTGGATTTTCAGGCTGTTTTCCAGCTTCGATCGCTGCATAAACTTCTTTGAAAAGTTGTTTGGATGTATCAGAGAATCCTTCATTGTGTCCACCAGGGAAGGTGATCAGCGAGCGAACGTCTTCGTTTACCAGCGATGGGTCACGGATAAGCACCTCATTGGCCTTATCTCTGTTACCAATCCACATTTCGTTCGGAGCCTCCGAAGTCCAGTTAAAAGTTTTCTTAGAACCGGATATTTCCAGCGTCATGCGGTTTTTGCGTCCGGCAGAAACTTGAGAAACAGTGATCACACCTTTGCTACCATTGTCAAAACGCAGCAATACGTTTGCATGATCTTCCGTCGTAATAGGTACATCGGCGTAATCGCTCGGCTGAAGCATTTTTCCAGAATAGGTCTCAACAGGTTTAAGCGGCTTTTTACGGGTTTTGTGAACCGTATTGAAGTCAGCAAGAACCGAAACCGTTTTCAGACCAGTGATATATTCCAGAATGTCCATCAAGTGAGAACCGATATCGGCAATTGCTCTTGAGTCACCAGATTTGTCTGGTTCAAGGCGCCAGTTGTAATCTGTTTCGTAGAAAAGCCAATCCTGCAGATAGGATCCGATGAAAGAATAAATTTCTCCCAGTTCACCTTTTTCACGCATCGACTTCATTTGACGCGCCAACGGGTAGTAACGCAAATTGAAATGAACAGCATTTACCAATCCTGTTTCGGCAGCAAGAGCAACCAGTTCTTCGGCCTCAGCAAGATCTTTGGCAAGTGGCTTTTCACAAATAACATGTTTCCCGGCAAGCAGAGCCGCTTTCGACTGAGAGTAGTGCAGGAAGTTTGGCGTACAGATATGGATTGCCTGAATGTCCTCTTGTTTCAAAAGATCATCGAAGGTGTAGGAGCGGGGAATACCCAGTGCATCTGCTTTGTCTCTTGCCAGCTCGGCAGTTACTTCGCAAAGCGCTACAACTTCTACGTTCGGAAGACGTCTCAGAGCTTCAATATGAGCAGGTCCAATGAAACCGGTACCTACTACGCCAACTTTAATTTTGTTCATAAATAAAAATAATAAAAATGAAAAGGTGGAAAAACTGTCCGTTTATCGGTTAATATTTAAATGGTAAAATGTGAGATGTAAAAAGTGAAATGAGGGATTACGTTGTTTTTTTATTTCTCTTTCATTTCACTTCTCACTCAATTTTTTATACATGAAAATCTGTCCATTTCTGGTCTGACTTATTGGAAGCCAGCACGGTATCAATGAACTTCATTCCACGTAATCCATCGTGCTCTGTCGGGAAATCGTATACCTTGTCAGCGGTTTTTCCTTCCCATCTTGCGCGTAAATGGACGGCGAAATTACGATAAAGATTGGCGAAAGCTTCAAAATAACCTTCTGGATGCCCTGCCGGGATACGTGTGTGTACCTGAGCGGCTCTTGACAAATTGCCAACCCCCGTACGAATGATTCTTGCACCCTGATTGGTTTTGTGGATTAACGTATTCGGTTCCAGCTGTTTCCATTGCAGTCCCCCTGTTTCTCCATAAACGCGAATGTTGAGGTCATTTTCTTCGCCGTTGGCAATCTGGCTGTTTTGCAAGATGCCTTTGGCGCCGTTATCAAATCGAAGCAAGATATGGGCGTCATCGTCCAGCTGCCGGCCTTCAACAAAAATTGTTAGATCTGCACAAAGCTGGGTTATTTTAAGCCCGGTAATGTACTCGGCCAGGTTTTCGGCATGTGTGCCAATGTCACCAAGTCCACCGGCTGCACCGGATTTGCTTGGATCAGTACGCCAGGCAGCTTGCTTGTTTCCTGTAACCTCTACAAGTGTTGCCAGCCAGCCCTGCGGATATTCAACAATAACTTTTCTAACCTTGCCAATTGCACCCGAAGCAATCATTTCCCGGGCCTCTTTCACCATCGGATAGCCGGTGTAGTTGTGTGTAAGGCAAAAGATCAGCCCGGTTTGCTTTACGAGTTCTACAATTTCTTCGGCCTCGGCAGTATTAAGTGTTATAGGTTTATCGCAAACCACATGAAAGCCATTTTCAAGGGCAAGCTTGGTAGGAGCAGCGTGCATGTGATTGGGTGTTACGATGGACACGAAATCCATCCTTTCTCCCTGTGGAAGCAGCTTTTCCTTTGCGATCATTTCTTCAAAATCTCTATAAACCCTGTTTTCAGGCAAGTAAAGGGCTTTTCCGGTTTCCTTGGATTTTTCCGGATTGGAGCTAAATACACCGCAAACCAGTTCAATCTCTCCATCCATAATGGCAGCACGTCGATGCACACCGCCAATGAATGCATCCAGGGAACCACCAATCATACCCATTCTTATTTTTCGTGACATTCCTGTTTGTTTAAGTTTTGAAAAGATTTTCTATTATTAAAGAGTAGTATAGATTACTCTTACTTCTTACAAATATAAATTTATAGTGTAAAAAACGTGGTGCAACTAACGAATTGAATAGTAGATTTGCCAACTATTTGTTTTTTTTGTGAAAATCTACAACAAAAGTAGGATCCCAAAATTCTTAATCTATCACATTTAAATATTCAACCTCAGGTCTCATGACTCAACCAGTTAACAGCACAAGGCTCTTTAACGCAAGTTGTTTTGCGCTTATTACCACAGCATTTTCTTTCAGTATCAGGGCTGGGATTCTTCCACAATTGGGAGCGGAATTTAATCTGACTGCTGCGCAGCTTGGGTTTATCAACTCGATGTTTTTTCTCGGATTCCCGATATCAATGGTGATTGGTGGACTGGTTTACCATACTGTTGGACCTCGTATTATTATGCAGGTAGCTTTTGTCTGCCACACAATTGGTATTTTAATGACAATCTATTCCGGTGGTTATGCCGGGTTGTTAATTTCCACATTCTTTATTGGAATTGGAAACGGATGTACAGAGGCTGCTTGTAACCCAATGATCGCCGATGCGTACTCGGGTCTTAAAATGAATAAAATGCTGAATCGTTTCCACATGTGGTTCCCCGGTGGTATCGTTGTAGGAAGTCTTATTTCGAAGTTCATGACTGACGCGAATCTTGGATGGCAGGCTCAAATCTGGGTGATCATGATCCCTACAGTTGTATATGCTTTCCTTTTCTGGGGACAAGCATTTCCGAAACCACATATCGATGGCGTTAGCTCGATAGGTGAAAATATCAAAGCCATGTTCACGCCGCTTTTCTTGTTCATTTTTGTTTGCATGATGTTCACCGCTATTTCAGAATTTGGACCACAGCAATGGACAGGTTTGATCATGAGCAAGAGCGGTGCAAGTCCGATGTTGATTTTGGCCCTGGTTACTGGTCTTATGGCGGTAATGAGGTTCTTTGCCGCTCCGGTTGTTAAGTTGTTGGGTGATACAGGAATTTTATGGACTGCATCCATTTTAACTGCGATCGGTATTTATCTGTTCAGCACTGTTACTGGTCCAACTGCATACCTTGCTGCCGTTATATTTGCACTTGGTGTGGGCTTGTTCTGGCCAACAATGGTTGGTTTTGTTGCTCAGCATGTGCCTTTGAGCGGTGCATTGGGTATGTCGATCATTGGTGGAGTAGGTATGTTATCTACTGCAATCTTCCAACCGATTATCGGTGGGTGGATTGATGCAGATACTGCTGAAAAAGCTGCTCTTGGATTAACGGGAGACCAGTTGGAACTGGCAGCAGGTCAGGCTACGCTAAGCACGATGATCGCTTTTCCAGCTGTATTGATCGTAGCTTTCGGTATACTGTTTTTCTGGATGAAAGGTAAAAAACCAGCAGGGGTTGCAGCTCACTGATAAGTATAGAGATTAATTGAGTCAAAGGTCGTTCCGAGTAATCGGGGCGACCTTTGTTTTTTGAGGGGATTTTCAAATAAATGGTTGTTGTTTTGAGATAATTATTTAATTATTTTTGATTGTAATGTTGTATTAAACATCTTGGATATGCAGTCGGATCTTGTTGGTGAACTTCTTGATGAACCTAATGTTATTTTCATCATGGAAAAAGTGCAGACCGCTCTTGCCAATGAAGCTGAGAGGAGAAAGGCATTTTATGATTGGATTAAAGAGGATCAAAAGGCAGAATTCATCAATGGAGAAATTATCATGCATTCACCCGTAAAGAGGAGCCATTTGAATGTAGTTGGAAATCTTTTTCGACTTTTAAGTGTGTATGTACTTTCTCATGAACTTGGGCAGGTGGATTCTGAAAAAGCTTTGGTTTCGCTCAGCAGGAATGATTACGAACCGGATATTTGCTTTTGGACAAAGGAAAAGACCGCTCATTTTCATGCAAACCAAATGCAACATCCCGCTCCTGACTTGATTGTTGAAGTTCTGTCAAAAGGTACGGAGGAACGCGATAGAGGAGTTAAATTCAAAGATTACGCGGCTCACGGCGTTACTGAATATTGGATTGTTGATCCTGTTAAAGAGTCAGTTGAGAAATATATTTTGGATGCAGAATTGATGGAATATGAAGCTCAGGCACCGATTAACCCTAAACAGTTCATAACCAGCGAAGTCATAGAAGGGTTTATGATTCCAGTGAGGGCAGTTTTTGATCAAAAAGTAAACCTGGATACTTTGCAGAGTCTGATGAAATAGTATTCTCCGGTTTTTAGCCCATCTTTGACCAGCTCTGTTTACTTTTTTCGGAAATCAATTGGTAGCGTGTATCTCATACGTATCACCCTACCTGATTGTCGGCCTGGTTTCCAGTTTGGCATTAATTTTACAATTCGGATTGCCTCATGATCATATTCAGAACTTAGGCCTCGCTTAATTGAGATATCCTGCAAGCTCCCATCAGTATCAATAATAAAGGAGATAAAAACTCTCCCCAAATGGTTTTTAGTTGAGGGGACTTTTGACAGGCGCATATTACGGTTAATAAATTTAGTCATTGCCATTCTTCCACCCGGGAATTCTGGTTCTTGTTCCGCCACAACCAGAAATATCTTTTCGTCGGATTGTTTGTTTTCTTCCGAATTTTTTAGTGTTTGACTATGAACCATATGAGAAGTGAGTGCCGTTAAGCAAAGCAGAATGAACAAGAGTTTGGTAGTCTTATACATGGTTCCCATTTAGCTTTTAATGATCTTTAAGGCATGAGATAATAAATGTAATATATTAAAGAAAATTAAATATAGTTTTTTTAATTATTATTGAAGATGTTTTATTTTTATAAAATATTAACACCTGATAGACAATGTCCATGCTTACAATTTCTGAATTGAAAAGACATCCTTTAGCGATTCTGACATATGTCATTTACCTGGGATTGTGGATATTTCTCATTGCGGCGTTTATCCGTATCAGCGCCGTGCAAGCAGCATCGGGAGAAATGCGTTGCATGACAGGGCCGATGGTTACCTATTTTGCGTTGCTTTGGATATCTGTTTTTTATCTGATATCCACCTTGTTTTTTGCAATTTTTGATTCAGACAGGCGGTTTTTTATCAAAATAAGTATAGCGATTTTAGTGCCTCTTGCACTGGCATTTCTATGGCGGTTCACATGGTAAAAAAAATGTCAGTATCCGGTTTCTTCCGGGTACTGACATTTTAAAATATTCAATCTGACTCTCGCTATTTCATTTTTACAATTGTAACGCCTGCGCCGCCCCGATCCGGATGTTCATCCTGCATACCTGCTACGTGTGAATAGCCACGTAAATGATTGCGCACCAGTGTTCTCAGAATGCCGTCGCCTTTGCCATGAACAATTCGTAATTCGTCATAACCGAGCATAATGGCATTATCCATGAACTGATCCACAATACCTAATGCTTCCTCGCCTCGTTTTCCACGCATATCAAGATTGAAGCTGAAATTCATCATACGTTCATTCAGGTCAACGCCTTTTGAACTGGTTTTTAACTTCTTTTCACCGGTAGCTGCCTTGTACGTTTTTTTACTTACCCGTTCAAGCCGGTTCAATTTGATGGTGGACTTAAGATCGCCAATCCGGATCTCCGCATCCTTACCTCTCAGACTAATCACTTCTCCAATAGCGGTTTGACCAGCAATGCGTACATAACTGCCCGGTACAATCGCACCTTCTTCCGGCTCATAAATATCTTCGGGTTTCGCAGTTTCGGGAAGAGCTTCCGGTTCCAGACTTTTTTTAGTGAATTTTTCCAGCTCCTGCCTAACCGTTTTCGTCTTTTCTTTCTCAGCCTTATTTTCCTTTATTTCTCTGATCGTATTCTCAATCAATTGGTTAGCGTCAGCAATCAGCGTTTTGGCTTTTTGCTTTGCTTCGTTTACGATCTTTTTCTCGTTGGTTTCCAGTCCGGACTTTAAGGCGGTATAATCTTCAAGCTGTTTGGCCAGTTTGCGCTCTTTTATACCCAGTTCAATATTCTTCTCCGAGAAAACACGACGCTCGATATCCAGCTCTTTCAGTAATTTTTCAAAATTGACCTGCTGGGTTCCCAGTTTGTCTTTTGCACGATTGATAATGCCTTTGGGCAAACCTATTTTTGACGCGATCTCAAAAGCAAATGAACTCCCAGGTCTGCCAATTTCAAGCTGATACAGTGGTTCCAGATGTTCGCCGTCAAAACGCATTGCTCCGTTTACGAGCCCGTCGGTTTTATCGGCAAGTACTTTCAGGTTGGTATAATGTGTGTTGATAACACCAAAAGCGCCTGACTTTGTAAGGTCCTCAAGTATCGCTTCCGCAATAGCTCCGCCAAGACCAGGTTCTGTACCAGTTCCAAATTCATCTATCAGAAAAAGCGTCCGCTTATTAGCAAGCGTAAGGAAATGGCGCATGTTGGTGAGGTGAGAACTGTACGTACTCAAATCATTTTCAAGGGATTGCTCATCACCAATATCAATAAAGATATTTTGAAAAAAGCCGATGGAAGAGTCTTCCCGCATGGGAACAAGCAGACCGCACTGAAACATGTACTGGATCAGACCAACCGTCTTTAATGACACGGACTTTCCTCCTGCATTGGGTCCCGAAACAATCAGAATGCGTTCTTTATCTTTCAGTTCTATATTAAGCGGAACTACCTTTTTACCTTGTTTTCGGAATGAAAGGTGTAAGAGCGGATGCCGGGCTTCCCGCCAATCAATAAATTGTCTGTTTTCAAATGCGGGACTAATCGCATTCATCTCCGCAGCCAGTTTTGCTTTGGCACGCAAAAAATCCATCAGCCCCAAAAATTGATAGGCTTTTTGTAAATCCGGAACAAATGGTCTTAGCCGACTTGTCAGTTCGAGCAGGATCCTGTTAATTTCCCGTCGTTCCTCATATTCCAGTTCCCGAATTTCGTTGTTGGATTCAAAGACGTCAGTCGGTTCGATAAAAACGGTCTGACCCGTCGCCGATTCATCATGGATAAAGCCTTTCAGTTTACGCTTATGTTCCGATGAGACCGGAATCACCATTCGGCCGTTACGTACGGTAAGCGATACATCTTCACTGATCCAGCCGTTGCTTTTTGCGGAGCGAAGCATGGTGTCCAGCTTCTTGCGAATGCCCGCCTGTTCTGAAATCAGCCTGCGTCGAATCCGTGTGAGTTCTGTGGATGCTGAATCCCGTATTTGCCCGCGATCGTCGATGATCTTTTCGATGGCATCGGTTATGGCTTTGTCAACCCGCACATTTTTTGAGTATTCCGCCAGTAAGGGAAAAGCGTTTTCTTCCTGGTTTTCAAAAAAACGGATGCACAGTTTTATCGTCTGTAAGGAAACTTTAAGATCGGAAAACTCACTCTGCGTGAGAAGCATTCCTTCTATAGATGCTCTTTTAAGATAAGGAGTAGCGTCAATATAATTCTGAGACGGAAAATTTTCTCCAATCTCCATAATCTTTCTCATTTCGGCTGTCTGGCTCACCAGCTTTTCAACCAGTCCGAAATTGTCAGAAAATCTTATTTTTTCAACAAAATACTGCCCCAGCGGGCTGATGCAAGCATCTTTAAGCCAATCGCGCAGTTTGTCGAAACCAAGTTTTTGTTCTATTGTACCAGGGTATAACATTGTTTTTTCAGGAGCTTTTAAACTTGCGCTTAAAGCTGTGTAGTTCTGTTTATTTTAAGCAGCTTAAATGCTGTCGTTTATTCCGTATCAAATAATGGATTTGTTATCTAATTGGTTCATTTAGAAAATCTCACGAATCTCGTCTTTAAGAATTTTCAGAGCCACGGTTGTTGGCTGTACCTCTCTTGCAATGACAATCGCAAAAATTTTCTTCCCTAAATCTGCCGGAGGCGACTCCGGAGCAACCTCGGATGCCGCCTTATTGATGTCTGCAACGATTTCGTTCATGGCATGGCCGATTTGTTCCCAGGCGTTGTTACTCATGTAGATTTGCTGCGCAACATTATGGTTGTACTCCTCCCGAATATCATTGAGCAACAATTGCTGTAACTCCAAAGCATTTGTTGCTGACGGTACAAGGCGGAGTAACAGGCTCGACGGGCTTATTCTTTCCAGAAATAACGACATGCGTTCGTAAGCCTGCAAACGCAAGGGAAGAATGATCTCTGTGTTTTTATTACGCGAATCCCATTTCTGTTTTTGCAAAATTTTATCGGCAACAGTGGTAATAGTGAGGTAGGTTCCATAAATAACACCGACCCCGAGAACGACCGACGTTAGTAAAAGATAGTATTCCATGGCGCTTTGCACTAGTTATTGGCTAAATGAAGCCAAAATTACAAGATAACTAAGATTAGAAGGAAGATTATTTGAATAAAACGAATTCAATCGTGTAAATTGATGTTAGGTGACTTGTAATGCACCTTTTTTACAATGGAAGATCCTATCCAAATTACTGATAAAGCGAAAGCCGAAATAATCTCAACCCTGGAAGCAAACAAAATACCCGACACCTATGGTCTAAGAGTCGGTATTAAAGGAGGCGCGTGCAGTGGTACTGTACTGCTTGGTTTCGACACTAAATCCGAGTTTGATCAGTTATATCTCATTGATGGTGTAAGGGTATACATCGACAGGAGGCACCTCATGTATGTGGTGGGCCTTTCGGTGGATTATGAGGAGGGAATGAACGGCAGCGGTTATACGGTCTCAACACCTGCCGACAAGTAATATCAAGTGGTTTATTCTTCAATGGTTACGTGTTTCCAATTCTCTCCCGACCTGATGCGATTTAGCTGCGTGTGCGTGATGCCAAACTGTTTTGCAATCATTTTCAATCGGTTGTTATCGTTTTTCAATAACTTCTTAATTATCCTGACTTTGCTTTCAGTGAGTTTGTAATTCTTTGTGCGGCGTGGAATAACCCTGTTAATGAAAGCCGGGTTTTCCTTGTTATGCTCAATCATCTCCGCCTTGGTGACCCACTTTAGGTTTTCGTAGTAGTTGGTTTGTTTTTCAAAATCCTTGTGAATTACAAATGCATGATCATCACTCGGCTTTTCAACAAAATACTCAGCTACCAGTTTGTGGACGTATCTGTTGATGGTTTTCCCTCCGGTTACCCGTATGTTCAGCGACCTGTATCCCTGAATAACCGAGCCCTTTATAATCGCTCCGTCCTTGGGATTATTCTGAAAACTCTTAAGTCTTCCATAATTGGAAACTTCGTAATGAGGAGCATTTTCGATTTCGTCGAATTTAATTCTAGCCCACTTTTCGTTCCAGTAACTCCGACTTACATTTGACTCGTTCATTGTAAATAATATAAATAATTAATATTTTTTTACCTGGTTAAATTTATCAAGTGGAAACATTTTACAGATCAAGCTCGTTTCCTTTTGTGAGAACATTTATTCTCATTGTATACATTTAACTACACCATCATGAAAAACACCCTGATCGTAGGAGCGTCTTCTAATCCATCCAGATACGCTTATCTGGCAGCACAGAGGCTAACTTCCTTAGGACATCCGATATTTTTAGTTGGTCGCAGGAAAGGTTCTGTTTTGGGAAAAGATATTAATCTCGAAAAGATTAATTGGGCCGATATAGATACAGTTACGCTTTATATAAACCCCAGTCACCAGCCGGAATACTACGACTACATTATTTCACTTAATCCTAAACGTGTGATTTTTAATCCTGGTACAGAAAATCCTGAATTTGAAACCATACTGGATTCTAAAAATATCATACCAGTTCAGGCTTGCACACTGGTTATGTTGGCATCCGGGCAATATTAATTTCCGGATGAGCAATTCTTTACCATCTGATCAATGCCGAGGCCCACGTAAACCCACTTCCAAAAGCAGCCAGGCACACAAGATCACCTTCTTTGAATTTGTTCTTCTCCCATGCTTCGGCCATGGCAATCGGAATAGAGGCGGCAGTGGTATTCCCAAATCGTTGGATATTGTTAATAACCTGATCCTCAGATAGACCCATTTGCTGGCGTACATAATCACTGATCCTGATATTGGCCTGGTGCGGTACCAGCAAATTCACATCGGAAGATTGGTAACCGTTGGCGGTGAGAGCCTCCTGGATCACTTCCCCGAATTTTACAATGGCGTGTTTAAAGACTGCATTGCCGTTCATGAATACATTAAAGCCGCCCTCATCAATTAACTCTTTGCTGAATGGACGTTCCCGGCTACTTCCGGGATCTTTCATGTACAATTCTTCCGCATATCGCCCATCAGCATGCAGGTGGGTAGACAAGATGGAATGTGCGGGATCGCTGGTTGCCTGAACTACGGCCGCTCCTGCGCCATCTCCAAATATAATTGCAGTGTTTCTTCCTGCCGTACTTTTATTGAGCAATGAGGATTGTATTTCCGAACCTACAACCAGAGCCGTTTTGTACATGCCCGACTTTATGAACTGATCCGCGATGGAAAGCGCGTAAACAAATCCTGAACATTGTTCCCTGATGTCAATAACCGGTTTACCGTCCATTTTGAGCTCCCGTTGCATCAAAAAGGCCGAACCCGGGAAGAAGTAATCGGGCGTAATGGTGGCGTAAACGATCACATCCACATCGTCAGCAGTGATTCCGGCACGATCCAGTGCCTGGCGGGAAGCAGCCGTTGCCATACTGTAATTGGTGTCTTTCCCGAATTCAAAGTACCTGCGTTCCTTTATTCCGGTGCGTTCCTGGATCCATTCATCAGAAGTTTCCATCCATTTGGTAAGGTCGTTGTTGGTAACCACATTATCGGGAACATAGTATCCAAGACCGGTAATTCGGGAGTAAGCCATAGTAAGAGTCGGGAGTAGAATATTAAGTGTTTAGTCAGGTCGGTTTAAAGCATTATTTTTTGCGTGGGTTGCTCCAAGCGCAATGTTTACAATAAAATTTTTTATGCGAATCAATTTGCTTCTTTTGTTTTAGCGAAGTTTGAGCAGATTGAAATTACAATATATAACACAATTATAATGGGTACTGCCAAAATGTGCAAGGTCAAAAGCAGTAAAACACATGCGAGAATAAATGAAAAACGGATTTCATTTCCCTTCCATGTAAACGCTTTGAATTTTAATGCCAGCAAAGGTATCTCTGAAACCAGAAGCAGCGACATCACGACGGTTAATATCAATAAATTATTGGTGTTGATGATCACGTCTTTCCACTGGTCTCCATGGAAATGAAGTATTAGAGGAAGTGAAGCGATCAGCATTGCATTGGCGGGTGTTGGAACACCAATGAACGAGTCGCTCTGCCGTGGATCATTATTAAATTTTGCCAGGCGAATTGCTGAGAAAATGGCGATCAGGAATGCAGGGTATGCCTTCCAAATTCCCATAAGATCCGGAATACTTTGCATGAGCAACTGATATACGATCACGGCCGGAAGCAAGCCAAATGTGACCATGTCTGCCAGCGAATCCAGATCCCGCCCAATGGGGGAGCTTACTTTGAGTAATCTTGCCAAAAAGCCATCAAAAAAATCGAAAATCAGCGCGATGCCGATCAGCATGCACGATATCAGAATGTTGTTATGGAAAACTTCAACTACACCTATACAGCCGCAAAGCAGATTGCCACAGGTGAGTGCATTGGGTAAATTTCGACGGATCATGATGAGGGTGACTAACCTGGTCGGTTATTTTAAAAATGGATTATTCTTTTTCTCAAAACCGATTGTTGTCGGTCCCATATGTCCTGCATAAACGGTGTAATCGTCATCCAGGGTGAATAATTTCATGCGAATACTTTCTATCAGTGTATTGAAATCTCCTCCGGGAAGGTCGGTACGGCCAATGCTTTGACGAAAAAGGACATCGCCTCCAATTACAAAACGCTGTTCATGACTCACAAATGCTACGTGGCCAGGTGCATGGCCGGGAACAAAAATCACTTTCAGCTCGGAATTTCCAAACCTGACCGATTCCCCTTCAACCAGATAACGATCAATTTCCGGTTCGTCAAATTTCGGGAAACCATAGTTGGGAGCGTAAGTTTTTACTGCTTTAAGTAGCTGTTCGTCAATTTTGTGCAAAGCAAATGGAATGTTATACTTCGTTTTTACAGCATGAACACCTAATACGTGGTCTATGTGTGCATGCGTATTGATGATCTCAACAGGTTTAAGTTTGTTGGTTTCAATATAATTGTAAAGTTCTTCCAACTCTTCGGCATCATAACAACCCGGATCCACAATCACCGCTTCTCCGGTTTCATCGTAAAGTACGTATGTGTTTTCAGAAAATGGATTAAACGTAAAAGATTGTATTTGTATCATGGTTTGTCAGCCGCAATGTTTTATTAAATGGAAAGGCGAAGTTACGAAACTGTTTGATAGCACTGGAAAAGGTATCCGGCTACTAAGCATTGAATGTATCGCTTGTGTTATGCTTGTGCCGTCCTTAGTTCTGTAAAGTCAGTTCTGCTTTAATGCGATCGTAAAATAAGGTGGTCAATCCTTTGAAGCCCGAATCCGTACCAATACAAAGCCATAGCTCACCATTTGCATCAGCAGTGACAGTGATGGGCTGATCTCTGTTGCTACGTGTCACAAGACGGTATTGGTTGTTATTCGTTCCATTGGTTATATTTCCCATCACAGCCATTTCCGAACTTCCACCGGACAGGTTACCCTTGTTTATACTGATCGTGTATTTTCCACCTTCCGGTTTAATTGTTGGTTCATTCACTGATGCGCCCGCTTTTATATACGTATCATTCCCGGAGGAAGCGCCTGTTACATTATCGGCGTATTGCGTTCCGATGGTCATGTCAAAAGTTACAAGGTAAGTTGTAGCAGGTCTTAATCCCGATACTCTTTTCTTCAAAAACATGAACATGACGTCGCCACGATTGTAACTTTCAGCCTTTATGCCATATCGCGTCGAATCCAGAATACCTGGCAGGCGGGCCCGGTCGAGTGTCAACTGAAGTGTAGAATCGGGCGTGGAGCTACTGTATCCCGAAAAGCCGCTTTGCCAATCTTCAACAGTGGTTTCGAATTCAGATTCGATAGTAATAATTCCGTTTAGCTTGGCGTCATTGTTGCAGGATAATAATCCGGTAAACATTGCCAAGCTCACCATTGTAATCCACTTTTTCATGAATGCTGGTTTTTGTTGCAAGCACATTAATTAAATATCCAAAACGGTTTGTATGGCCGATCGGCGAAAGTCATTTTTCTGTTTTGCCTTAACCAATCAGGAACATGGCCGGTCTTTTGTGCAGGTCGGGTTTTTCCTTTCTCCACTTTTTTACAGGCCAGGTCCGGATGAATTCATTCCCGGCAGTGATGCTGGCCGCTAGACACAACAGCGTATCTGGCTGGCATGATTCTAAAACTGAATCCATGAGCTGATTATTGCGGAAAGGCGTTTCCATAAAAATCTGAGTCTGATTATTATGATTAGCATCCCGTTCCAGCTGTTGCAGCGCTTTTCTTCGCAGCGCTCTGTCAATTGGCAAATAGCCATGAAACACAAAAGATTGTCCGCTCATGCCGGAGGCCATCAACGCCAGTAATATAGAAGAAGGACCAACCAGGGGTACCACTTCCATACCTATTTCGTGGGCGATTTTGACAGCAACGGCACCAGGATCTGCCACACCAGGGCATCCCGCTTCCGATAACACACCGGCATTCTGAGTCAGTCCAAGCAACTGTTCCCGTGTTTCGCCGGAGGGAGTATCCTTCGTGAGTTCGTAAAAAGTGATCTGATCGATTACCTTTCCCAATTTAAGTGAACTGATAAACCTTCGTGCAGTTCTGACATTCTCCACAAAAAAAACGTCTACATGCGATATCACGTCTCTAATTTGTGGGCTCAATACCTTAGAGGAAGTGTCTTCTGCAAGTACGCAGGGTATAAGAAACAGCGATACAGCTGACGGATTATTCATAATTAAGCACTTAATTTAATCTTGTTTCCAACCTTTCGGGTCGATATCGTATCATATTAACAGGCAAAGTTAAATGCTATGTTACGACAACTATCTATTTTACTGTTTTTATTCCTTACCCTGTCCTGTCAAAAGGATTCCATGCATGTGCCCTCAGATGCACTTGCCGAATCCGTAGCAGGAGTGTGGCATCTTTCAGAAAAGGAGGCGGGTTCATTTGGTAAGAAATATTGGGAGGATGCAAAAGCTACTCCAAAAGATCATCGCATCATTTTAGGTAATGGCTCAATACTTGATACGGACAGCCTTTCGGTGTGTTGTGCACCAACCTCATTGCTGATCAACAAAAACCTTATTGAGGTAAAACCCAATTCTTCGTTGATAGTTAATCCTTTATGTGCATTGATAGAATGTGTTTCCTGTCCAACCTGGGATTTGGAATGGACAGGAAATCAATTGATCATCACCTATTGTGACGGAACAAGGCTAAAATATCTTCGCAGGTAATTTCTTAAATAGAAACCAGTTCTGCTTAGCCAAGAAAATTGAGCAGACTTGCAATAAAAGCTTTTGGTTGTTCAGCTTGTATCCAGTGTCCTGAGTTCTCGATGGTGTCAAGCCGTGCATTTGTGAAAATTTCAAGAATCCCTTCCCAGTCTTCATCCAGAATGTAATCGGAGCGGTCGCCACGCATGAAAAGCGTCGGAACTTCAACAGGCTGGGTACTTTCTATTGCGGCACCCACATTTGCCATTTCCCTGGTGAGCAGTGGCAAGTTGAAACGCCATCCAAATCCTCCTTCCTCTTTTCTGTAAAGGTTTTTCAGAAGGAACTGTCTCACTGCCAATATCGGTTCGTACTCCGCCAGGATGTCGTCTGCCTGCTGTCTGTTTTCGATTTCAGCAACGGGAATCTGATTCAATCCCTCAATTATTTTTCTGTGATGAATAGGATAGGATTTGGGGCCGATGTCGGCAATTACCAGTTTTTCATAAGTGTCCGGAAAACGTACTGCGTACTCCATTACAGTTTTTCCACCCATGGAGTGCCCAAGCAATATAGGGTTGGTTAGATTTTGCTGATCCAGAAATTCTTTCAGATCGTTTGCAAAAATTTCATAATTAAGCCCTCCCGCGTGCGGAGAACGCCCATGGTTGCGCTGATCTACTAGATAAACCTGATAACCATGATCAGATATGGCCTTACCTACTGTAAGCCAGTTATCTAAAAAACCAAAAACGCCGTGAAGTATAACAATTGCCGGACCAGCTTCTCCTATTTTTTTGAAATTAAGATTCATTCTGAAAAAAAGTTTTTCATTTCCTTAAATATTTTTTCTGACGATTTAAAGAAGTGTATTTTATCTTATTATTAACAAAATTGAAAGTGCAAATGATGTTTGTTGCAATAGCGGTAAAGGTCGGCAGTAATTCTTGGAAAGAAAAGAATATAAGGGCTGGATTGTTAACGAAAATTTAACATCGGAGAGCTTGTCATTTTAAAGATAGAATTCTGTATTATTTCAATAAATCAGGGGTTTATGCGAAATAGTATAGCACTTTAGTAGGATGGAGTACTTTGTTTATGAAAGAAAAAAAAACTTATTTTACGGCACAATTAGTTCATCAATAAATGAACCATCCTATCACAAGTTTCAAACAAATCCCCAATTTTATGAACAGGAAAAGTTTACTTTTCAGGGCAGCGTTTATGGCGTTGTTCGTGT
This sequence comes from Dyadobacter sp. CY312, assembly GCF_021390535.1. GTDB lineage: Bacteria > Bacteroidota > Bacteroidia > Cytophagales > Spirosomataceae > Dyadobacter. Next base: position 287,641 of record NZ_JAJUXG010000003.1, on the reverse strand, counting down.
TTTCATTGACCTTGCTCGGTGGTTATGCCGTTGCACAGGTGACTACGTCTTCCATTGGTGGAAGGATAAGCGATCCTAATGGATCAGATTTGCCAGGAGCAACAGTTATTGCAGTGCATGAGCCGACTGGTACAAAATACGGAACTGTTACTACTGCTGACGGAAATTTCAACCTGAATAACCTTCGCGTTGGTGGACCATACACAGTTACAGTGTCGTTTATTGGGTTTAATGACCATGTAGATAAGGATATATCTCTTCAGCTTGGTGAAAAGTTTGTTTATAATGTAGTTTTGAGAGAAGAAGGTAAGCAATTACAGGAAGTTGTAATTACATCTAACAACCTTTTAAACGACAGAAAAACCGGGGCGTCTACCAATATTGGAAAGAAACAACTAGAAACGCTTCCAACAATCAGCAGAAGTCTTCAGGATTTTACAAGGTTAACTCCACAAGCTAATGGTAGTTCCTTCGGAGGTATCAATAACCGTTACAATAACATCACCATTGATGGTGCTGTAAATAATGATGTATTTGGATTGGGAAATGCAACTCCTGGTTCTCAAGCTAATACCCAGCCTATTTCTTTGGACGCGATTCAGGAGCTTCAGGTTGTTCTTGCTCCCTATGACGTCACATTGGGTAACTTCACCGGCGGTGGTATCAATGCTGTAACAAGATCAGGGACAAACAATGTAGAAGGATCAATTTACTATTTCGGAAGAAACCAAAACATTATTGGCAAAAACGTCCTTACTGATGCAAAGGCTGATTTTAAAGATACCCAGCTAGGTTTCCGCGTCGGAGCTCCTTTGATTAAAAACAAATTATTCTTCTTTGTTAATGCTGAAATGGGACGTCGTTCCGCCCCACTTGCAAATAATGCAGGAGAAGCGCAGTCAGCTATTTCGGCTGAGACAGCAAAAAGTATTGCAGATTTCACACAAGAAAAATACGGTTATGATGTAGGTGGATATGGTCCAATAAATGCTAAGACAGAAAATAATAAGGTTTTAGTGAAATTGGACTGGAATATCAATGCCAATAACCAGCTTACGTTACGCCACAATTATATCAAGGCGTTTGACGACAACATCAACCGCTCAGGAACCTTTTTTAGATTTGGGAACAATGGTTATAAGTTCAATAATACTCAGAACATTACTGTTATGGAACTTAGGTCGAAGTTGTCTGATAAACTATCGAATAACTTGATTCTTGGTTATTCCCGCATAAGAGATAACCGGCAGATTTTAGGTTCATTGTTCCCTCAGATCACAATCACCAATGTAGATGGTATCAGTACAAACTCCGTTGAGTTTGGATCTCAGAGAAGTTCTACTGCAAATGAATTGGATCAGGATATTTTCGAATTTACTGACAATATTAAATTGACCGCAGGTAAACACCTGTTTACATTTGGTACTCACAACGAATTTTTCAAGTTCCGTAACTTATTTATCAACAACTATAACGGAAGATGGGATTTTACAAGCGTAGAGAACTACTTCAATAATGTACCGGCAAGGGTTAGAGCAACTTACTCAGTTATTCCTGGTGACGACAAACCAGCTTCTAAGTTCAACGCGATGCAATTAGGTTTTTATGCGCAAGATGAATTTGAAGCTTTCAAAGGCTTTAAGCTTACGGCGGGTCTTCGTCTTGATGTACCGATTATCCCGGACAAACCGCTTCGTAACGAACTTGTTGAGCAAACATATGCAGGATATCGTACAGACGAAACACCCAGCGGTAAATTGTTGATCTCTCCACGTGTAGGTTTTAACTACGATGTTAAAGGTGACCGTAGTATACAGTTACGAGGTGGTATTGGTATATTTACTGGAAGGGTTCCATTCGTTTGGTTGTCTAACCAGTTTACAAACAGTGGTAAATTGTTCGGTACTGTTGATGCAAGAACAACCGCAATTAATGGAGGTAAAGGTTTTGATCCAGAAATTGCAAACCAAAGAAACTTAGGGCCTGCTGGTACTACTGCTGAGATAAACCTGGTTTCTCCTAACTTCAAAATTCCTCAGGTATTAAGATATAACCTTGCTGGTGACTTCAAACTACCTGGTGGTATTGTGGCAACTCTGGAGGGTATTTATTCTAAAACATTGAACAACATTGTTTATAAGGATTTGAATAGAAAAGATGCAACCGGAACGTTGAATCCAGATCTTTCAGGTGGAGCTGACGCACGTCCTATTTACACAGGTGGTAGAGTAAACTCCGCATTCACTAACGTGATTTTGTTAGAAAATTCGAACAAAGGTTACACTTACACTGCAACTGCTCAGTTACAGAAACGCTTCTTAAATGGACTTACTTCAAGCGTAGCTTATACATATGGTGCTGCAAAGTCTGTGAACGATGGAGCTAGTAGTACTGCCTTGTCGAACTGGGAATTTGTTCAGATCACACAGGATGCAAACAATCCTCCTTTGACATATTCTGTTTTTGATATGCGCCACCGCGTAATTGCAAGCGTTGGATATACATTCCGTTATGGTAGCAACAAGTTGTCAGGAACTGGATTCAGCCTGTTTTACGCAGGACGTTCTGGATCACCGTTCTCATTTGTTAACAACTCTTCAATTGACTTGAATGGTGACGGTGCGTTTTCTAATGACCTGATCTTTATTCCTGCTAACCAGAGCCAGATTAAATTGAAAGATGCAACTGTTAGCGGCAAAGTTGTTACTGCTGCTGAGCAGTGGACAAACCTTGATAATTTCATCAAGAACAATGATTACCTTAACGACAACAGAGGTAAATATGCAGATAGAAATGGAGCAAGAACTCCTTGGGAAAATCACTTTGACCTTAGATTGGTACAAGATCTTGGAATCAAAACCGGAACTAAAAGCAATGTCCTGCAAATTACTTTTGACATCTTCAATGTTGGAAATTTGCTTAACAAAGAATGGGGACGTAGCTATGGCGTAGGTAATGATGCATTGGGATTGCTTAACCCTTCAACTACTGGTTACACATTCACTTCTGCAAACAAAGATGCGTGGAATGTTAACGACCTGTCTTCAAGATGGCAGGCACAACTTGGTTTGCGTTACACGTTTAACTAAATGACCAGGCAACATAAATTGTAACGAAGCGGGGCCGTCTCAAATCTTGAGACGGCCCCGCTTCGTTACTGCGGCAATACTTCGTAATGGTAAAAAGCATACTATCTACACCACAACCTTCTTCCTTAAAACTTCAATTCCAGCCTTGTAACCCTCCACAATCAATCTTGAAATGTCGTCTGATGTGAAATGTTGCAGATCCAGAACGGGTGGAGATGTTGGGCGGATAACTGTAAGTTTCATGGGAGTGCCACGCAGGTTTGCCCGTTCTGCAAAGGATTCTGCCCATATAATGTTGCTATTTGCAACTTCATTTACTGTGATGTCTCTGATACGTTCAATGAGGGTGATCAGGTTACGAGCATTGATACCTTCGGGTTGGTACAAGTGCGGCGAATGACAACCGATCAGTACAACCTCGGTTGCGCCATCGGCCAGTGCGGGTCGTATGGGAATTACTTCTCTGAGTCCACCATCAAGGTAAAAATCATCTTCGATTTCAACTGCCGGCATCAGCATGGGTATGGATGAGCTGGCGCGTACATAGTCCAGAAAGTGGCCGTCACTTGGAGAGACATATTTCATTTCTCCACTCTCAATATTTACTGCACCAACCTTAAGTTTTATCAGGCTCTTTTCCAGCAACTCATCTTTGACATTTTGCCTGATCAGATTATGCAATGGGGAAGGATCAAGCAAACCATCAAAACGGCTCATCAGCGTATTTACGCCAAGCATCACGCGAGAACGTAAGGTTGAAATATCCTGTGGATGTGTGATATTTTTAATCCAGAATTCCAGTAAACGACGACTTACCAGCTGCCAGTTGACTTTCCCGGAGTCCGTTCGTTGACGTTCGGCCTCGTTGACTAAAAATGTTGCATTAAGTGCGCCTACCGATATTCCGTAGATCATATCCGGTTCAAATCCACTTTCGAGAACAGACTGGATCGCCCCAACCTGAAATGCCCCTTTCATTGATCCGCCGCCCAGGACGAGTGCTTTCATATTGTACTAGCTGTGAGCCGTTAGCAATTTGCTTTCAGCTTTTTTGTAAAGGAAATATCGTTGAATTCGATTCAGAAGGAAGGAAAGAAGCAAAAGAACAAAGTCTGCCTTTTCGCCATTCACATTCTTTTTTTCTCAATTCTAAACATTTTCATTCTAAAATTGGTATAAACAAAAGATTTTATTCCAAATTTGAACATTGGAATCCTGAAACCGGTTTATTTAAATAACTAACTTTGGTTTCTGCAACCAGCTTTTCACACCAGTAGGGATTAGAGTGCCCCCCGATTATTAATATGACCCTTTCAATAAAGGATATACAACTTCCTATTGCCGATGAAATGAAAGCTTTCGAGCAAAAATTTCGTCAATTTATGAAGAGTGACGTCATGCTTCTTGACCAGATCATGAATTACATCGTTCGGCGGAAAGGGAAACAACTCAGGCCAATGTTTGTGTTTCTGTCGGCAGGTGTTTGTGGGAATGTGACGGAATCAACCTACCGGGGCGCAGCCTTAATTGAGTTACTTCACACCGCTACGCTCGTTCATGATGACGTGGTCGACGACTCGAATTATCGAAGAGGCTTCTTTTCTGTAAATGCACTTTGGAAGAATAAAATTGCCGTATTGGTAGGAGATTACCTGCTGTCACGCGGGTTATTGTTGTCAGTTGATCATCAGGAATTTGATCTCTTAAAAATCGTTTCCACTGCCGTTCGTGAACTAAGTGAAGGTGAGTTGTTGCAAATTGAAAAAGCCAGAAGACTGGATATCGATGAAGGTGTTTATTATCAGATCATAAAACAAAAAACGGCTTCGCTTATTGCTTCCTGTTGTGCTGTTGGAGCCTGTTCCGTTGGTGCTGGTGAAGAAGTGGTGAAGCGGATGCATGCATTTGGAGAGAAGGTGGGTATGGCTTTCCAGATCAAAGATGACCTGTTTGATTATGGCGAAGATGAAATTGGAAAACCTCTTGGTATTGACATCAAAGAGAAAAAAATGACTCTTCCATTAATTTATGCACTCAACCAGGCTGGTTGGTTGGAAAAACGTCGCATTATCAATATCGTCCGAAATGAAAGCCATAAACCCAAAAAAGTGAACGAAGTAATCGACTTCGTGAAACAGTCGGGTGGATTAAAATACGCGCAACAGGTAATGGAACGCTACGTGGAAGAAGCCAGGGCGTTGCTGTTTGAATTCGCCGATTCCCCGCACCGCCGTTCTCTGGAACAGCTCGTTCAATATACTATTGAGAGGAGTAAGTGATTTTTTAAAGCTAATAGCGGTACGCCGCCCGGCTAATTGCTATCAGCTACTTAGCTCCTAGGAATTGTGACAATTATTTTGGTCATACCAATGTAAAAGTGGTATGAAGTTTTTTTTCGCCATCGTTTTCGTCATCGTTTGTGTTCCCGCAAACGATCTGCGAGCCGTTTTGAGGAAACAAATGCGATGCTCAAAAGCCGTTTGTGAGGACACAAACTGCGGCACTTCCAAGTATCATAAATCGACCACATCATAATTAATACCTAAATAAAAGTGGTATTAAGCTTTTCGCCATCGTTTGTGTCCCCACAAACGATCTGCGAGCCGTTGTTAGGACACAATGCGATACTCAAAGCCGTTTGTGAGGACACAGACTGCGGCACAGTCCAAGGATCATAAGTAAAAGTGGTATTAAGCTTTTGAGATTTAAAAGCTCTTACTATCACCTGCCCTGCGATTCATTCTAAAATCACCAACCATAAGCATATACAGATCAAATACATGTTTTATATATAAGAAAATTTTATAAAACTCTTGTTTCGACTAAATACTTAGTTATATTTGTGACATCATTTAAACAATGTTTGTCATGAGAATATTCATAATTTTTACACTTTCGCTGTTAAGTATTTCATTAGCTGCGCAGCCTGTGGTAGTGAGTAAGGCTGATGTGGCTAAAAAAGGAATTGTGGAGAAAGAGTTGGACAAGACTTATGGTAGCATTCCTGAGGTAGGGAATGAGATTCCGCTGAGTATGTCCACCAGATTTAATGCCGCCTACAACAGTGTTCTGGGATCGGATATTCGGGTGAAGACATATATCTTGACACAGGTCTATTTCAATGACAAAGGCAAGGTGGATTATTGCATTTACAAGGTAGATGAAACCATGCGAATGGTGATGAATCAGACCGGAAAACCTGCACCGCCAAAACAAAATCTGGATTCATTGAGCAAAGTGATTGATAGCGGCCTTCCTGCGAAACTCGCAGATTATGTATCGCGCCGTCATGTTGGCAGAAAAGGCCAGCTGTCTGTATATACGGTACTGGAAGTCAGCAAGCCGGATCCAAAGGAAGTGGCAAGGCAGGATAGTCTGATGAAGAAGTTTATGGCAGAAAACAAAGGTTCCGAACACAAAGTGGTGGTTCGTGACAGTGTTATCAAAAGTCTTGAAGGAGCATTGGCGATTAAAGACTCTTTGAAAGTAAAAGAGTTGATCATAGAGAAAGCCATGCTCGAAGCCGTACCGGGCGTTATTTACAGATTTCCCAATCTTGAAATGTTAAGCCTTTCTGACAACGATATTGAGCAGGTGGACATAGACCTTTCCCGCCTTCCAAAACTGAATCATTTAAAACTGACCGGAAATATTTTAAGGAACGATGGCTTGAAACTGACTTCAAACAAGACATTAAAACTGTTGAATTTACAGTCTAACCAATTAACGGATATTCCGGATGCTGTAAGGAACTGCAAAAAGCTGGAAACGCTTTGGTTGGGTAGAAATTCGATTACAGGGCTTACAAACAGAAGTTTCAGGAAATTAAAACAGGTAAAGGATATCAATTTTTACAAGTCGCAGATTGCAGCTTTGCCAGCAGGAATAAAAAAAATGAAGGGATTGCAAGTTTTGGATCTCTACTATAATAACCTGACCGTTTTACCAAATTCAATATCAAAATTAAAGAGGCTTACCCATCTTGCAGTGGCGCATAACGAACTTACTGATCTTCCTGCCAAAATAGGTAAAATGAAAAATATGAATACCCTGTTTGCCCATCATAACCGACTCAGCAAATTGCCGGGAAGTATTGTGAAAATGAAAAACCTTCAGGTGGTGGATTTGGGATACAACTGGTTTACCAATTTTCCACAACAACTTACAGCCCTTGATAACTTACAGGAACTCGATCTTTCTGCAAATAATTTCACTGAATTTCCAACCCAGATACTGGCTATTAAACAACTTGACAAATTGCATTTGAGAGGGAATCCATTCCTTACCGAAGATCGGGAAACCAGGTATGACAAGCAGTTCAGTCTCCTGAAAAGTAAAAATATTGAAGTTTTTTATTAAACATAAAACGGCCGATTCTTTTTGGAGTCGGCCGTTATGTTATTGGTTCAGTTGCAAATTTACTCCTAATCCTTCGCTCAAATCCCCAATCCCTAAAGGTTCCACCAGTAAGTGAATTTCAACACAATAGCCCGGTTTTTAACTCTGAAATTTTCCGGAAGATAATTGTCTGTGTATACCAGAAAGAGGTCCGATGCTGGCTTGTAGCGCCACTGCAGCCTCGAATTAAGATTGATGTTATCGGCCTGGTTGTTGTATTGCATAAAGGTGGTAAAGAAGAGTTTGTTAGTGAATGTGACATCCACCCGTGGGCCTACGAGCCATAATTCTTTTCTGTTCCATGGGTCAGGCAACCGGATATCGTTGTAATTTCCCGCCATGGCAATAGCTACAAACGGTTGAAAGCGGTAACCAAGTTCTGCCCTTAAATTATTACGGTGTCCGCCCTGATAATAACCGCCAAAAATTGCGGAAGCATTGTAAGTAAGCCTGTTTTGAGGGCCCGATGCAATGTCAAATCCGGTTGATTTCCAGCTGTGTTCAGTACCAGTTCCAAGTGTTGCTCCACCCAAATTCGTAGGATCGAACGGCCGCAATAGCCGCACGTAATTACTCGCTCCCCACACCGAAATGGTAGCGCGGTTGATGAAATTGATGTTATAAGAGAAAATAAATTCCTTGTCACTTACATTTCTTTGTTTGTCCCAAAATACATTACTTACCAGTTTTGGACCATGGCTGATGATACTTGGGGACTTGATAAAGAAGAGGTAACCTACATTTGGACTGATTTTGTAATAACCCATCCGTGTGGCGTTGGGAACATATCCCACTTCCGCATTGTAATTTTTACCTACGTATTCGTGCTGCCATTGCCAGAAAAAACTTGCTTTGCTGAATTTCAGATCGGCAGCGTGAGAAAAATCGTCGTTGGATTTCCCCGGTGTGAAAGATTTCAGAAACATCACCTTGCCTGTCCATAAATTACTTGCACTTGCTAAGTTAAACTCGGCTCCTATATTGCGGTTGTAGCGATTTGTGCCCTCGTTTTTTTCATGCGAATAGTTGATTGCGTCCCGGTTTACGAAGAGAAACCTGACATTCGATCTTGCAAAAAGTTGACGCTGCAAGGCGAAAACGGCATAATTATTTTTCGGGGTACTATCCTGAGAAGCGGTCTGCACATCCAAAACTCCGATACGCCAATTCTTATTCAGCTTCCCGCTCATACGCGCTCCAAACTGAATGGGTACGCCCAGCCCGATCCGCCGTGAGAAAAACGGTCTCAGCGTTGCATATCCGAAGTTGGCGAACAGATCCGCATTTTCTAAAAAAAATTGCCTTCTTTCCGGAAAGAAAAGTTCGAAACGGTTCAGGTTGGTTTGTTGCACATCAACATCCACCTGTGAAAAATCAGGATTTACGGTCAGGTCGAGATTCAGTGATGGGGTGAGACCAATTTTCACATCTCCGCCAACCGTAGGTTTGTATTTTGCAGGTGTATCTTTTTGATAATCCCTGGTAAGTCGTGTTGCAGCGTAAGGAATAAGGGAAATATTTGGTCCCGGATTGGGCGGAGGTGTATCCCACACAAGTACGCCGGTATAAGCCAGCGAGGCCGATGGAAATTGTCGCGGAACTGGTGCCCAGGCCGATTTTTCTGAAATGGTGAGGTCCTGTCTGCTGAAATTTATTCCCCATTCCGTGATTCCTGGTTTGTATCGGATGCTTTTAAATGGAATTGCAGCTTCCCACACCCACTTTTCACTATCATTTTTTACTTCTGAAACCCACTTATTGTCCCAGCTCAGATCCACGGCGCCACCGTCGCCCATCTGACCGTCCCAGGGTGCGCCGGCCGCATTGGCACCAAACGAAAATCCATTGGTACGGTCATCGAATGTGTCCATGAAAAGAAGGAAATTGTCATTCTTCCCAAAACTAAAATCTCTTTTAAGCGACTCGACAATGATGGCACCATTTACAGGCTTAAAATTGACTACCAGAATATAAAGATTCTGTTTGTCGTAGGTCATCCGCACTTCCGTTTTACACCGGGAAAAACTGGTGTCCATAGGCGTAACCATGTAGAAGTCAGTGGCTAGCTGAGTGCTGGCCCATGCGGGATCATCTCCTGCGCCGTCAATTCTGAGCGGGGATGAGGCGGGATGAATATGGTATTTATACTCTTCGTTGGGTTTCTGAGCCAATACGTGACTAAGAAACGCAAACAGGAATAGTTGCGGAAGTAAAATTTTTTTCAAGATGTCGGGAGTAGGAAGTTGTATTGGGGTCTCGCTTTGCGGGCGAAAATTGGTATTAAAAAAGCGGGAAGTAAACCCCGCTTATTCTTTAAACCATTTGGCATCAGCATAAAAAGTACCAAAAGGAACAATAGAAGCCAGTATGCTCAAAATTGCTTTTTTCCATGACCAACTTCTTTCAATAGCAACTTGTACTACAAGCAGAACGTACAACACGAACAGAACGCCATGTGCCATTCCCACGATACGGACAGCTTCCGGCAGACCGGCCATATATTTAAGTGGCATGGCAATTCCTAGTAATAAAAGCAGTGATACTCCTTCAAGAAATGCTACAATACGCAGACGGCCCAGAGATGATTTTAACAGTGAAAGAATCATAATATTAAGTTTATTCAAAAAGGTATTATTCTAAGGCAAAGATAAAATTTTATTTGCTTCGTTACTGCGGTAAAATATTATTGTTTTCTTTACAGCACACTTTAACTAAAAACTAAAAATGATGAACAAAATCTGCGTTTCAATCTTCCTGATATTAATTTCTATTTCTGCTTTTGCGCAGAAATATAAGGTGGCGGGGAAAGTTACTGATGAAAAGGGGGATGCATTGCCGGGAGCTTCGATAGTTGAAAGAGGGACTAATAATGGTACAATTACGGATGCAAACGGGATATATACCCTTGATGTGGGGTATAATAATGCAACGCTGGTTGTGACCTTTGTCGGATACAATAGTGTGGTAAGGGAAATTGAAGGAAAGGGAACTCAGAATTTTACGCTGGAAAATGCTACGCTTCTTAACCAGGTCACCGTGGTGGGGTCAAGAAATATGAACCGGTCTTCGACAGACACGCCCGCACCCGTGGATGTGATCAACATTGCAGAAATTACCAGTAAACAAGGCCAGCTGGATGTGAATCAGCTCTTGCAGTTTGCTGCACCGTCGTTCAATTCCAATCGCCAGACAGGTTCTGATGGAGCCGATCACGTGGATCCCGCTTCACTGAGAGGACTTGGTCCGGATCAAACGCTGGTACTCATCAACGGAAAACGCAGGCATCAGTCTTCCCTGGTAAATATATTCGGTACACGTGGTCGTGGAAATACCGGAACTGACCTGAACGCCATTCCTGCCGCTGCCATTGAACGCATTGAGGTATTGAGAGATGGAGCCGCTGCTCAGTATGGCTCAGATGCCATTGCAGGGGTAATTAATATTGTGTTGAAAGAAAATGTGAATCAGCTAACTGCTAATGCGAATGCTGGAATTTATATGGCTTCCTATCGCGCAGATGGTAAAAGTTTTGACGGTCTTAATTACAACGCAAATGTAAACTATGGATTAAAGTTAGGTAAGCGAGGCTTTTTGAACATGACAGGAGACTACAATTCAAGAGCACATACCAACAGAGCCGATACACATCCTGAAGATGAGATCGTGCGCCGCGAATATGGTGATCCGAAGGTGGAGAATATGGCTTTTTATTACAATGCGATGATTCCTGTATGGAGAAACGTGCAGCTCTATAGCTTTGGAGGAATCAACAAACGTAAAGGAGATGCTTACGCCTGGACCAGAAGTAAAGACGATAAGCGGAATATTGAGTCCATTTATCCAAATGGTTTTGATCCTATCATTGGAAGTGACATTGATGACCAGGCTGTCACCGGAGGTGTAAGAGGTGTTTGGAAAAACTGGAGTATTGATGCAAGTAATACCTATGGATTCAATAAATTTGATTTTTCTGTAAGAAATTCCCTGAACAGGTCACTTGGGTCGGACTCAAGAACATCGTTTGAAGCGGGCGGTTTTCAGTTGGGACAAAATGTAAGTAACCTTAACCTGACCCGTTTTTACAAGAATGTTTTTCAGGGGCTAAATGTTGCCTTCGGGGGAGAATATCGCACAGAGCGTTACAAGATATTTGAAGGTGAACGTCCGTCGTATTACAATTATGATCCGCGTTATGAAGGTGGTTCACAGGGCTTTCCGGGATTTGGACCATACAATGTGGTGAACGAGAGCCGGTCTAATGTGGGAGGCTATTTGGATTTGGAAGCAGATCTGACTAAAAGTTTGCTTGTCGATGTTGCCGGACGATTTGAGAATTACAGCGATTTTGGAAGTACAGTAAATGGTAAAGTAGGTTTCCGTTACAAACTTTCGGATCAATATGCTGTTCGCGGGTCGGTGAGCACAGGTTTCAGGGCTCCTTCATTGGCTCAGAAATACTTTAATTCAACCTTTACGAATTTCGTGAACGGACAAGCTGTTGAGGTATTGCTTGCAGGCAATAACAGCGAGGTTACCAAAGTATTGGGTATTCCGCAGTTGAAACAGGAGACTTCTGAAAACGCAAGTTTCGGCATAACCATGAATCCGGTTTCAGGATTTTCGGTGACTGTGGATGGTTATTATGTAAAGGTGAAAGATCGCGTGGTTTTAACGGGCCAGTTCAGCGATGAAGACAAGGATATAGGAAATCTGTTGAAATCTCTGAGAGTAGGAGAAGCTCAGTTTTTTACCAACGCCTTATCTTCCACCACATCTTACGGAATTGATGTAATTGTAGCTCATTCAACTGCGCTTGGTAAGGGACGTCTTAGCTCGACGCTGGCTGCTAATTTTAACCACATGGAGTTGGGTAAAATCAATACAAGTCCAAAGTTGGCTGGTAAAGAAGACAAATATTTTAGTGAAAGAGAGCGTCATTTTGTGCTTGCGTCGGCACCGCCTTCTAAAATCAACCTCACGCTCGACTACACTGTTGATAAACTTAGCTTTATGTTGAGAGGAATCCGATTTGGAGAGATCAGTCTGATCAACTGGAATTATGGCGAAGAAAAGAATGCAGCTACCGGAGAAAAATATTCCAGAGCCGAGTATACCGATTTATATAGACCAAAAGTGCAGTTGGATTTGACAGTAAGTTATAAATTCACTAAAAACATTTCTGCCTCAATAGGAGGGAGTAACATCCTGAACACCTATCCTGACATGCAAAGCCCGTTAACTACAGAGTCGGGTGGAGCCTGGGACCCGGTGCAAATGGGAAGTAACGGGGCATTTTTCTTTACCCGTTTAGGATTTAAATTTTAAGATACCAATTCATGAAATACAGTTTCCTTGTTGTTCTTCTAATGCTGTCGTTATCAGTGAAGAGCCAGCCGTGTGCATTGCTAACCCAAACTTTTGCCGTAGCGGATACCATTAAAAGGGATAGCAAGGAACTGTATGTTTTCCGTTTCAGCGAAAAACAGCTGAACGACATCCGAACATTACCTGGTTTCGAGAAAGCTATTGACGCGATTAAAAAACTGCAAAAAACACTGGATGAAGATCATACTTCATTCAAGAACGGAATACTGTGGCAACTCGATGTAAAGCTTGCAGAAAAGCAGTTTGCCGAATTAAAAAAGGAATGCCCTGAAACGAGTTTTGGAGTTTACAGGAGAGAGATGGATTATTACAGGAGCAGGTTTGTGGCGAAGGATAACAAGTAGTGAAAAGAGAAAATCGCGATCAGAAGGCCTCATACAAGCTTTAATTTTTGCAATATGCTTTTCCGAAGCTGTGGGCGGATGGCATTTGGCGTAACCAAGTCTACTTTTATCTTTAAAGCTTCTTCAAGTAAATCCTGAACTCTGAAAAACTCCCAACCTACCGGCTGACTGAATTCGACGAGGATATCTATGTCGCTATTCTCCCGGGCAGAACCTGATGCATGAGAACCGAAATAGCCTATTTCCTTAACAAAATACTCCTGGCTTAGTAATGGTTTAAGCGCTCGTATCTTTTCAACTATTGTTTGCTCGTTTATCATCGACATATTGATAACGGTTTTAACAAAGATAGTTAAAACTAGGATGGGCAAACAAATGTACTTTGACCTAATTATACATAAGGAGGCAACAAAAAAGGCTCTGACGAAAATCTCCGCCAGAGCCTTTTTGCATGAACTTGCTTTTACACAGTCTGAACTTTCGGTTTACCCTTCTGCTTGGTTAAGGCTGCACTTTCTTTATCCCGCATTTTAATGAAGTCTTTAAAGCGTCGGATGGTAGCCAGTACAAAACCGATAATCAATACGAACGTTCCCAACCACAGAATGTTAATCAATGGCTTTTCGGTCGCTTTCATAACGATGAAGTCGCGCTGGGTTGTGTTGACAGCAAATGAGAACTGGCCAGTCTGCGGATTAATTTCACTAAACTGAACACGAAGTCCCAGGTCATTATTAACCTCCGTCTTACGAGCAACCATGCGGTCACGAATGACGTAAGATGGTGTCAGAACGAACTCATTCTCTTTGTCAAGAACGCGGATCATTGCCTTCACAGCTGCATCGCCAGGTCCAAGTGTTACACCGTCAACAGAGTCAGTACGTACCACGTTATCAAGAATGGCCACGTAATCATTGACAAAGAACGTGTCACTCATGCTCACTGTGAAATTCTCTGTCTGGCTCCATACAGGCTCAGCAGTAGGATTGGTAACCATTGAAACGTAGGTGTACAAATCTTTCCCAAGCTCCCTGTTGATATCAGGAGACACTACGATTCCACCCATTTTTGGGTTAATCTGTACCCTAGGAAACAGGTTGAATACTTTTCCAGATGGCTCTCTGTACTCAATTTCGTAGTAGAAGTTTTCAGGTGAAATTTCAAGCGTGTCACCTTTGGCATAATACTGTTTGTCGTTGTAAACGATGTCTCTCAACGCAACAGCACGGTAATCGTTTTCAATGATATCAACCCAGCTTTTGGAAATATAACCTGGAATGTGACGTGGCTCAACGCGAACATCGCGCCATGTAAGCATGTAGTCGCCCATTTTCTCCGGCTTGTTAAGCCAAAGTGTAATGTTCTCCTTATTCTCTTTATTGTCGTTGCTTGTAAATTCCTCACTGCGGGAAATCATCAGCCCGGAGTTATTAATGGAAACCACTTTCGTATATGCAGAAGAGAAAAGTACTCCTATCAGCATTAACGCTACACCAATGTGCGTAATGGCTCCACCGGAAAGGTTGTAATTGCCTCTGACGATGTTGAAAAGTATGGTTCCGTTTGCTACGATTGCGAAGATCGAAGCCGTAAGCAAGGCAATGTATTGAATATCCTTCACACCCTGCAAAGTGATTACGGCTGCACTGATAATGAGCGTGATCAGCAATGGATTGTATAAAGCCTGAAGTTTATCTTTCCCTACACGTTTCCACCAGAAATACTGTCCGATACCTGTTAAAATGATGATGAGAGAGAAAAACCACAGCTGGAATTTGTTGTAGTGTCCAATCTGATCAGCGGGTAAAGCCATGTTTAAAACAGTGCCAAATGCTTCCGCTATTTTGTTGTAAACAGGAATAGAAGTCGTTGCAAGGATCTGGAAGCCAGACAGGCACAATAACGTTGCTCCTATGAAAATCCAGAATTCCTGCGAGTAGGTTGAAACTTCTTCATCATCGGAAGGCAAACTTTTCCAGCGATAGATCAGTAAACCAACTGAAAGTATTAGGAATGTAAGCAGGTAAATCAGAAGTTGTCCTGATAAACCAAGATCCGTAAACGAGTGCACAGACGCATTGCCCAATACGCCGCTTCTTGTCATAAACGTTGAATAAAGAACGAGTACGAAGGTGGCAATGGTTAATATGAATGACGTTTTAAGAGCAGTCGCATTCTTACGCCCAATGATCATCGTATGGATTGCCGCTACGAGAATAAGCCATGGAACGAAAGATGTATTTTCAACCGGATCCCAGTTCCAGTAGCTACCGAAGTTAAGCGTTTCGTATGCCCAATAAGCACCCATCAGAATTCCTACACCAAGTACCAGTGCCGAGAAAAGTGCCCAAGGAAGAGCGGGACGAAGCCATTCGTTAATTTTTTTGGTCCAAAGACCCGCCATTGCAAAAGAGAACGGTATCAGTGTAGAAGCAAATCCTAAGAAAAGTGTAGGCGGGTGAATTACCATCCAGTAGTTCTGCAACAATGGATTAAGACCGTTTCCGTCTTTGGCAATGAAATTCGGATCCATCTTAAAGACCGGAATATCCGGCATTACTTCTTTCAACAAAAGGAAAGGAGTTGATCCAATTTTAAGGTCAAGACCAGGGATAACCACACCAAGGATCATGGATGTAAGAAAGGCCTGTACCAATGCAAATATGGTCATTACAGGTGCTTCCCACGATCGGTTACTGAATATCAGAACGGATCCAAGAACGACATTCCAGAAAATCCATAAAAGGAAACTTCCTTCCTGATCCTGCCAGAAGCTGGAAATGGTATAACCTGTTGGCAGTGAAAGTGACGAGTTCTTCCAGGCGTAATGGTATTCAAAGTAATGATTTCCAATAATCCAGTAAAGCGAGAAAACAACGCCGAGTACTGCTACTACGTGTACAACGTAAGTAGCGCGTGCAAAACGTTTCCAGGTTAGCTGGTCGTCGAAGGTGGCGACAGCTGAGGAGGCTTTAAAATAAGCAAAAGTTGCGACCAGAGCCGAAACAAATGCAACAATTACCAGCAGGTGACCTGCACTTCCTATTGTTGTATGAATCATGATTTAGTTGCGGTCGCTTCCGTTGTTTCCAGTTTTCCGTTTTCGTATTTTGAAGGGCACTTCATAAGAATTTTTTCAGCGTTAAATGTGCTGCCTTCCATTTTGCCGATTACCACTACTTGTTCCGACTTATCAAAGTCCTGCGGTTTGGTGCTTTTGTATACCACCTTTTGCGCTATATTGTTATTATCGATCAACGTAAAGGAGAAATAATTCGGGTCAATTTCAGGCTGGTATTCCATCTCTAAAATCTGCCCTGCGGTATTCTTTTTAAGTTTACCAACAACGTGGATACTTTCGTTATCGCCATCCGATGCCATTTCTTTGGCTTTGGAAAAATCAACATAGGTACTGGCGTCGCCAGCTGTTGACACAATGATGCCAATAGCAACTGCAACAATGATCAGGCCGAATATTTGGATCTTTTTCATAACTCTTACTTGATTTTTAATTCTTTTTCAATTTTGCCAACCTTGGATTCCAGGCGAAGCATGTTGATGGCGATTCCTGCAAATACAACAGCGATAACGACTACAACAACCCATATTTTACCGTCCTCACGCAGCTTGTCTGCCATGGGAACGGTGGTGTCGACCGTGGTTTGGGCGATTGTATTAATTGATATGATCAATAGGGAAAGCAGAAGGGGAAAAACTTTTTTCATGATATTCATATAGGACTAAATTCTTAACGAATTTTTGTTTTGAAATGTTTACTATTTCCTGAAAATGTGTGTTTTTCGGTTACAGAGGTTTGCTAGTCTGTATAAATTCCTCTTCCCGTAATCTGTTGATCCTTTTGATTCTCACCCGAAGTTCAGCAAACCAGAGACCAAGTAAAATCCAGCCAATAATTGCAGGGTAGAACACCATACGCAGGTCATTATTCATATCATAAGAACCGAAAGTGCTGTTACCACCACTTCCCGGATGCAGGGAGTCGGTCAGTCTTGGAAGTATATAAATCAACGGTACAAAAACAGCAAAGGCAAAAATGTTGTAGACCGAGGCAATACGTGCCCGACGCTGTTCGTCTTCGAAAGAAGATCTCAGCAGTAAATAGGCCAGATATATCAGAATTCCGACAGCCGCACCATTCAGTTTCGGATCATTTGGCCAAGGATCACCCCAGGTAAAATTGGCCCAAACCGAGCCTGACAAACATCCCAGAATTCCGTAGAATAAGCCCGATTTGGCCAATTCGCTGGCGACGTCGTCGTGTTTCAGATTGCTACTACGCAGGTACATCAGGGAGTACACCATCGAAGCAAACAACAGGGTTGTCATGGCGAGCCACAAGGCCACATGGAAATAGGTATTTCTGATACTTTCATTGAGTATCGGCAGGTGAGGCACCGGGCCCATTAATCCCATAAAAACGACATAGAACAGCAGCGCTATGCACAGGATTTTCCACCACAGTTTTTTCATTATACTTGCTGATTAGATAATCAATTTGTTAACTCAATTCTAGCTTCTCCACAGATACGGAAACAGGAGGTAGCTTAATGTAATTACGATCAGATCGATTGATAATAGTGTGATGATTTCGTCGTTGCTCACACTCCAGTCCAGGCCATCCATGGCGTTTTTAGCCAGCCGGATGGTCATTAGAAGCATGGGCAGAATAATCGGAAAGCTCAGTACTGCCATCAGTGTTGCACTGTTGTCGGCCTTGGATGCAATTCCAGCAATAAGTGTTAGAACGGAAGCAAATCCGATCGCTGACAGGGCGATACAAATGGCGTAAAGCCCCATGTCGCCAACCTGATTTCCCATTACAAATGCATAAAACACAAAACCAACACCTGCCAGAAACAACATTACAAACGAATTGTAAATGATTTTTGACATGATGATAGCCTGGGGGCTGCACAAATTATAATAGTAGATGAGCCGGCCATGGCGTTCCTGAGAAAAACTTTTTGCAATAGCATTAACTGCTGCAAAAAGAATAATTATCCAGAATAGTGTGTTCCAAACAATGGGTGTAAGCTGATTGCGACGCAGACTGAAACTCAGATAACAGACAAAAACAGTGCTGACTACATAAAGAAGCATGCCACTCAATGCATATTTCTGACGCCATTCAAGCGTGAATTCTTTCCAGATCAGGGTTCTTATCTCGTTCAATGCTATTGACAGTCGGCAGGCAGCAACAGGCTTTCGGCACAGTGATTAATTTTTCTCAATTCTATTTCCTCTTTCGCGCTGCAAAAGTACTACATAAAGGCTCAGGGTGATAATAAAATGGTCATGATTTTGTATGATGCATGTGTTGAAAAGAGGTAAATGCCGTGTAATAGTTTGAATTACGAGCTGATAATGCTTAATTTGCAGTTTAAGTGTATTCAATCTAAATAAGGGTGTGCGATGTCCAGAACAGTATCCCATCTGCGGAAAGGAGAAAAAGGAATTATTAAATCGTTTTCAGATAAAGTAATGTCCTTGAAATTGTTGGAAATGGGTTGTTTGCCCGGATGTGAAGTGAGGCTAGACGCCATTGCTCCTTTTGGCGATCCGATATGTATTAACGTGGGAGGCCAATATTGTTTGTCTCTCAGGCTCAACGAAGCGGATGCCATCATCCTCGAATAAAGTGGCTACTCATTTAATTTAAGTAGTAACGAAAAATTAGTTTATTGATTAATTTTTTTAATTCGTTATTAATCATGCTGTTATTGTGCTAATCGCTTTTATTAGATTGGCGCCCGGCCAATGGCCAACAGCTACTTATTGCTTTTCAATTGAAATCAGAAAATATTAAAATTGCGCTTGTCGGTAACCCTAATGCCGGAAAATCCACATTGTTTAATGCTTTGACTGGCTTGCGCCAAAAAACCGGGAATTTTCCGGGCGTAACGGTTGAGAAAAAATCCGGAACGTTTCATCTCAAGGCGGCTCAGGGAGAACCTGCCCGGGAGGTTACGCTTGTGGATTTGCCGGGGACTTACAGCATTTACCCAAAATCCAAGGACGAAACGGTGGTGATGGATATTCTTGCTAATCCAAGGCATCCTGACTTCCCCGCGGTCATTATAGTGGTGGCTGATGCGTCCAATCTGCAAAGGAATTTATTGCTTTTTACCGAGATTCATGATCTGGGTGTGCCGGCGGTACTTGCGCTGAATATGCTGGATGTTGCTAAAAGTATGAATTTGACAGTGAATGCAGTGCAACTTGCCATGCAGCTTAAAGTTCCTGTGGTACGTATCAACGCCCGTACAGGAGAAGGGATGGCACATTTGCAAGAAGCGGTGTCGCAGGTACTGGATCAAAAAGAAAAGCAGGCAATTTCCTATTTCTACGAGCCGACTTCCAATGAAGTTGCATTGATTGATGAGGTGAAAAGTATACATAGCCTTGACAATGACTATGTTGCACTGCAATATGTTTGCCAGCATGATAATTTTTCTTTCCTCGAAACACCGGCAAGGGTGAAACTGGACGGACTGATTGAGAAATACGGATTTGATGAGAACCATTTTCTTGCAACAGAAACCATTGCCCGCTACGAAAAGATAAAACCCATTGTTTCCAAAGCGGTAAAGTCAGAAGGTATTTTGGAACAACCATACTGGACCAGAAAACTGGATGCCATTTTGCTTCATCCGGTTTGGGGTTATGTTACATTTCTTTTTGTATTGCTTGTAATTTTCCAGGCGATATTTGCATGGGCATCCTATCCGATGGATATGATTGATGCCGGAACCGCCGCTACAATTGAATGGGTGAAAGGTGCTCTGCCGGAGGGAATTTTGAATGACCTGATCACAGATGGAATACTGGCTGGGATTGGCGGTATTATCATTTTTATACCTCAAATTGCCATTTTATTTGCGCTAGTCGCCATTCTGGAAGAGTCGGGTTATATGGCTCGTGTGATGGTGATCATGGATAAACTGATGCGTAAGTTCGGCTTAAATGGCCGCAGTGTGGTTCCGCTTATTTCCGGTGTGGCTTGTGCAGTTCCCGCCATCATGACGACCCGAAGCATCAGTAGCAGATACGAAAGACTACTCACCATCATGGTTACACCATTAATGAGCTGCTCGGCGCGTCTACCTATCTTCGCTATCCTTATAGCACTGGTTGTTCCTTCAACAAAAGTGCTCGGTTTTTTCAACTTGCAAGGACTGGTTCTCCTGGGACTATACTTGCTTGGTTTGGTAGGAGCGTTGTTATCTGCCTGGCTTTTATCTCTTTTTCTGGAAAGAAAAGAACCTGGATACTTCATGCTTGAAATGCCTTCTTACAAGCTGCCCCGCTGGGGACATGTGGGTTTTACGATGTATGAAAGTGTGAAATCGTTTGTACTCGAAGCGGGTAAGGTCATTATGGCGATTTCAATCATTCTCTGGGTATTGGCTTCTTATGGACCGGGTGATAAAATGGAGAAAGCGGAAGCGCAGGTAGTTGAGCAGATGCAGCAAAAACCTCAGGAAGAAATAGATGCAGCCGTTGCTTCTGTCAGGCTGGAAAATTCTTACGCGGGAAGCTTTGGCCGATTTATTGAGCCAGCAATTCGTCCGCTTGGTTATGACTGGAAGATCGGAATTGCATTGTTGGCTTCATTTGCCGCAAGAGAAGTTTTTGTAGGAACAATGGCGACCATTTATAGTATCAGCGGAGATTCGGAAGATGTATTAACGGTGAAAGAAAGGCTTCTTCAGGAAAAGAATCCGGAAACTGGCGGACCCATGTATACCCCGGCTGTATGCTATTCGCTGCTTATGTTCTATGTTTTTGCCATGATGTGCATGAGTACCATTGCGGTAGTTTACAGGGAAACACATGGCTGGAAATGGCCGATGATTCAGCTGGCTTATTTGACTGTCTTGGCTTATGTGTCCGCTTTTGCGGTGTATCAGTTAATGAGTTGAGTTTCCTAGAAATCAGGGGAGTATTCGTCAGAATGTATACACGCTGGATGATTTGCCCAGTTCAAGATAAAAACCTTTCTCCTGATTTAGTTTGTAAATCACAGGAAGGTTTTTGTCTAAAAGTTCGACAAGATCCTGATTGGAAATGTTTCCAAGAATAATTCGGATTAGTTTTTTTGGAGTCCGTTTAAGTAAAAAAGAGTTACGGAAGTCCTCATCCTTGGTTATTAAAATCAACTTATGTGTATCCGCATAAATGCAAATTTCGGAATCACTGGTATTCCACTTGTTTGGAAGCCGATTTACATGTAGAGCAGTGTGACCCGCGTTTGCAAGATGCCGGACGAGCTTAAGCGATATATGAACGTCGCATAAAAAATCCATCACGCAGCTTCGCCAATAATCCGACCGGAAACCAAAAGTTTTGCATAGCTCAAACAGGCAAGAATATCATTCTTTTCCAACTCAGTATGATCTTCAAGAATTTCATCAGAAGACATTCCAGAGCTTAACATATCCATAATAACTTCCACTGGCCAACGCATTCCACGGATGCATGGTTTACCGTGACAGATGGAGGGATCGATGGTAATTCTTTCAAGATGTTCCATGTGTTGTGTTTATATAAAACAAATTTACTCTAAATCCCGCTTATTTACCAGCCCAGGTTATCTATTACATCCGAGGCAATCATGGCACTCATTCCTCTTTTTCCTACGGCCCGGTCGCCGGCCAAACCATGTTGATATACGCCCAAAGTCGCTGCATGTTCAGGCGAATAGCCCTGCGCCAAAAGTGCCGTAATAATTCCTGTTAAAACGTCTCCTGTGCCGCCAGTTGCCATTCCGGCATTTCCCGTCGAATTGAAATGAACATCTCCATTACTTAGGATTACAGCGGTATTAGCCCCTTTCAGGCATATGATGACCTGATATTTTTTTGCGAAATCACGCGCCAGTTCCAGTCTTGCAAATTCATCACTGCTTTCACCCGCAAGTCTTTGAAACTCTTTTTGATGTGGTGTTAAAATGGTTTCTTTGGGCAGTATACTGAGTAAATGCTGATTCTGAGCCAGAAGATTTAAAGCATCTGCGTCGATGACCAAACTTGCCTTCGCAGTTTTTATTAACTTTTCCAATAGCAATACTGTCGGTTTTTCCTGACTTAAACCTGGCCCTATTCCGATGGCAGAATAGGTTTCAACATCTGGCAGTTCTGTTAAATGTTTTAGACCGGAATCAACTGTTGCCATTGCTTCCGGGATGGCAATCTGCATAATATCATAACCGCAGGCCGGAATATGCATCGTTAGTAAGCCAACTCCTGATCTTAAGCACGCTTTTCCTGACAACACTGCCGCACC
Organism: Dyadobacter sp. CY312; assembly: GCF_021390535.1. Lineage (GTDB taxonomy): Bacteria > Bacteroidota > Bacteroidia > Cytophagales > Spirosomataceae > Dyadobacter. The sequence continues at coordinate 265,119 of NZ_JAJUXG010000003.1, read as the reverse complement.
TATTTTTCCGTAGCTACCGGCAAGAATTAAAGCATGGCCGAACGTCCCTTTGTGAGAGAATTTTCGTCTGGGTGTAATAAGCTTTTCGGCAGTGATCTGGTCTGTGAAATGGTAAGGAGTGTCTGTATTGTTAATAAATTCCGGATGGATCCCAATATCAACAACATGCCAGTTTCCAACAAAATCTGCATTTTGAGGTAGCAAAAACGCAAGTTTAGGAAATTGAAAGGAAACGGTGCATTGCGGTTTAATGATCACATCATCCTTTCCATTGAGCTTATCGGCATACAGCCCACTGGCAATATCTACCGAAATGATTTTGTTGCGTGTTTTGTTTAAAGCGTCAATCACTTCTGCCAAAATTTCCGTTGCAGGACGTGATAGACCAGATCCTAATATGGCGTCGATTACAATCGTGTTGGCCGGGAGGTGAGGCAAATCTTTTATTTTATATACATGAGTTGGCGTTGTGTGGTTTTTCAGTTTTGTGAGATTCGATTGAAAATCCACTGAGGCATTCGCACTGTGTTCAATAATAAAAACTTTAACTTGGTAAGATCGCTCGCACAAAAGCCTGGCGATGGCAAGTCCGTCTCCTCCATTATTTCCTTTGCCACAAAAAATGGCAATGGGTCGCGTATGCACAAACTGGTCGCAGAACCAGCGTACAAAAGCTGTGGAAGCGCGTTCCATCAGATTGATGGAAGATATTGGCTCGTTGGCAATGGTGAAAGCATCGGCCTGCCGGATCTGCTCTGTGTTAAATATTTTCATTTGAAATCGTATTTCAATGCCTGTAATCTGATTCAATTTGCCCTTAGTTTCTACAAATATTGCGCCGCTTTAAGGCTGTATGCGTCCGTATGAGGATTCGAGTGATTAATTTCTTCCTAAAACCGTGTAACACTTTCTTTTAACGAGAAAAAAAATTAGCTTTGCACTCGTTTTCGCAAAAGCTGTTTTGAATGAAGGGGCGTCACCTCATCCGCTGGAAACTGCTCAATTTATTAAATTATAAAAATTTTTCGTCATGAGCGAACTTATTAAACTCGTAGAAGCTACGATTGAAAATCGTAAAGCCGAGTATCCTGAATTTAAATCAGGCGACACGATTAACGTACACGTTAAGATCAGAGAAGGTAACAAAGAGCGTATTCAGCAATTTCAGGGTACTGTAATGCAACGCCGTAACCTTAGCGCGAGCGGTGAAACTTTCACAGTACGTAAGATATCAAACGGAATCGCGGTTGAACGTGTATTCCCAATCCTTTCTCCAAGTATTTCTAAAATTGAATTACTTCGTCGCGGTAAAGTTCGCCGTGCACGTTTGTTCTTCTTACGTGGACGTCAGGGTAAAGCAGCTCGTATTAAGGAGCTTAAAGTAGCAAAAGCTTAATACAGCAATTAGCTAAGAAATTTGAAGCCCTGCACGATCTTTTTCTTGCAGGGTTTTCTTTTTATAGCTATTAGCTGATAGGCTGTTAGCTTTTATGGCTGGTACAATTTAAGCTAGGAACTTATAGACTTTCGAATTCTTAACTTATCACTGAACTGTCGCAATTAAATTTAAGTTAATAGGAAAAGCTAATGGCTAACTGCTATTGGCTAAAAGCTTCTAAGAAATGAAAATCGCATTTTATAAATATCAGGGCACGGGTAATGATTTCGTTATGGTTGATGATCGTTCGGCCACTTTTCCGGTTTCACAGGAATTGATCGCATCACTTTGTCATCGTCGGTTTGGAATCGGAGCAGATGGGTTAATCTTGCTTCAAAATGCCGAAGGTTACGATTTCCGGATGGTATACTTCAATGCAGATGGCGGAGAAGGAAGTATGTGCGGAAATGGTGGTCGCTGTGTTGTCAGATTTGCACATGATCTTGGGCTTTTTGAAACAGACACTACATTTATAGCCGTTGACGGCCCGCATGAAGCAACTGCAACAGACGAAATTATCCGACTGAAAATGTCGCCGGTTAGCAAAGTAGAGCTGTATGAGGAATATGATTTCATGAATACGGGCTCACCACATTATGTCACTTATGTAGACGATATTGAAGAAACCAACGTGGTAGAAATCGGAAAGGATATTCGCTATGGTCCTGTATTTGGTCCGGTTGGTGGAACAAACGTGAACTTTATTCAGGTTCTGGGGGAAAATAACCTGAGCGTCAGAACCTATGAAAGAGGTGTTGAAGACGAAACCTATTCCTGTGGAACCGGTGTTACTGCCTGTGCATTATCTGCCCACATTCGTGAAGGGTGGGAAGGACCTATTTCGGTTGAAACTATCGGAGGCAATTTGCAGGTTTCCTACAATGAACGTATTCCAGGGCAATTTGATGATATTTATTTGATTGGCCCCGCGGTAAGGGTTTTTGAGGGAGAGTTGGATGTTTGATCATTGGTGCTTTTCGCACGATAGTTCTATATATCATAACGCGCGCCATGAAAATCTTCATTTTTATGGCGTTTTTGTTGATACAGTATGTTTTATTTTAGCATTAGGCCCTTTTCTAAGATTCTAATATATTACATAGTGCCTGAGCAGCTATAAGTATTTGCTCATTCCGACTCTATAATGCCTCCCTTCACATGAAGAATTTTTTTGTCGTTCCATTCGGGAATGCGACAGTAATCCATAGCGGCAACTTTGCTCCGGACGCCATTGGTGCATATTACAACAATGGTATTGAAATCAGCTGCCAGTGAACGTTTTTCCCGGATCTCCGCCAATGGAATATTGATCCCGCCTTCGTTAAATTCCTCAAATTCCCAACCTTCACGAACATCAATCACAACGGTATCTTCCTGCCTTTGGATTTCTTTCATTTCTGAAAGGGATATATCTGAGTACGTATTTTTCGGCATTGTTAAATAAGCTTGCTTTACTAAAATCTTATAAAAAATAAACCGCAAAAGTAAACGGTTCGGTTCACTTTTGCGGTTGTAAATTTTCAGATTGTTGGTTGCTTACCTTCCTGCGTCATAAGGATGATCCTTCACGACAGGAATATTTTTAGCAATCAGTTTGTGAATATCTTTCAGATATGGTTTCTCTTCAATATCACAGAATGAAAGTGCTGTTCCTTTCGCACCCGCACGCCCTGTTCTACCGATACGGTGTACATAGGTTTCAGGGATGTTTGGGATTTCATAGTTGATCACGTGGGTAAGGTCATCAACATCAATTCCACGCGCAGCTATGTCTGTTGCCACCAATACACGGGTGGTTTGGCTTTTAAAGTTTTTAAGCGCATTCTGGCGTGCGTTCTGCGACTTATTTCCGTGAATCGCTTCGGAAGTAACGCCAGCTTTGCGAAGCACTTTCACAACCTTATCGGCACCATGTTTTGTTCTGGTAAATACCAAAGCGGTAGCAATAGTCTGATCGCTCAAAATGTGAAGCAACAAAGAGTTTTTATCCGATTTGTCTACAAAGAAAACAGACTGCTTGATCGTATCCGCAGTTGAAGAAACAGGAGTTACTTCCACTTTCGCAGGATTTGTCAGAATCGTATCGGCAAGGGTCATAATTGCAGGCGGCATGGTTGCTGAGAAAAACAGCGACTGGCGTTTAGCTGGCAATAATTTAATCACCTTTTTTACGTCATGTACAAAACCCATATCCAACATACGGTCGGCTTCGTCCAGAACAAATATTTCCAGTTGGTTCAGTTTTATAAAACCTTGATTGATAAGATCAAGTAAACGGCCTGGTGTGGCAATCAAAACGTCAACACCTTTATGCAGCGCATCAGTTTGTGGTTTTTGTCCAACACCGCCAAAGATTACGGTATGTTTGATGTTGGTGTGTCTTCCGTAAGCTGCGAAACTTTCTCCGATCTGGATGGCAAGCTCACGCGTGGGAGTCAATATCAAAGTTCTTATTCTTGCTTTTTCCCACTTATCCAGTGGTCTGTTCTGAAGAAGCTGCAAAATAGGAATTGCAAACGCTGCTGTTTTTCCGGTTCCGGTTTGTGCGCAGCCCAGTAAATCTCTTTGTTTTAAAATAAGTGGGATTGCTTTCGACTGAATGGGGGTGGGGGTATTGTATCCTTCTTCTGTCAGAGCCTTGGAAATAGGCTCAATGAGGTCTAATTCTTGAAATGTCATTTGGTTGTGTTAAAAACGCTCCACCAAATTATTCAAAAATGGAAAGAGCAAAAATTAAAATAATGCGTGATCGTTTTAAGTTGACCACAACATTATACACCTAACAGTTTAGAAGTTTTAAACGTTCAATAGGTCTTTGCAGGAGTTAAATACTGAACGTAATATAAATAATTTAATATTGGCAAAACAGTTACAACCAATGTCATTCGTTTTGTTTCTTATAATTTAGCTGTGTAACTGTTGGTCCTATTAGCTTAGGTAAATTCTATTTGTTCCTGTATATTATCCCGATAATCATCCTATATTAAAATGAAAAAGCTATTCATCCAGGTCCTTTTTAGTCTGATTTTCTTATACGGGGCTCAGGCACAAGATGTAATTGTGAAGAAGAATGGAACAGAGATAAAAGGAAAGGTAACAGAGGTTGGTGTTGATAAAGTGACTTACAAGCTGAATAACGATATGAACAGCGCCAATTTTGTGATCAGAAAAAGTGAACTGAAACAGATCGAGTTTGGGAATGGAGAAACGGTTGTGATAAGCAATCGTATTGATCCGCGATCACGACGCAGCCCGGTTGTTAATTACGATGAGGCGTTTGGGAAAAATATGATAAATTTTTCTCCTTTTAAGGCATTAGACAGCGGGCCAGGAATTGGCCTCAGTTATGAAATCCTGGTCGACAAGCGCCAGATCGTAGGTATTATCTTGCCGGTTAGTCTGATATTCCCCGATAGTTATGGTTTTAATTACGGATCCAATTCAGGTGGGAACAGCTACTTTTATGCATCACCTGGTGTAAAAATTTATCCTTTTGGTCAGAGAAAAGTCACTTATGCTGTGGGGCCAAACGTGTTTACAGGTTTTGGCAAAGTGAGAAATTATGAAAGTATATATGTTCCGGCAACAAACACTTATATCTCTTCCGAAAGGACTGTGGATAATTTCAGACTAGGTGTTTTGGTTAATAATTATATCAATTTTCAAATCACCCAGCATTTTCAAATCACCTTGAACGGAGGACTAGGCTCCCGTTATATTAACCGGAGAGACTTTGGAGGCAGCACCATCAATCGCGATAACGTGAGGATCACAGGAGAATTCAATTTTAACCTTGGCTTCCGTTTTTAACCGGTTACTTCAAGACTCTGAACACCGGATAACGTTGATATTCCTTCTCAGCATACGGTGAGTTTTCATAAATGAAATTCAATTGAGCGTCCCCGTTTTTCGCAAATTCGGGGTCGCTCTTTTTCTTTTCATCCAGTTTCTTTTTTAGGTCTGGTGATTTTCCAAGAAGCTCTGCTGCCGTGTCTTCAAATACATAAGCAGAGAAATGTTCTTTGGATTGCAGAATTGTGTCAAAGAAATTCCATTTGAAAAACGAATCAACCGCTTTCGGTTCCAGCGTCTCGATGATGTACCTGTTTGTCCATTGATTCACAGGAATATACCAGTCACCTTTTTTGAATTTAACCTTTTGAATCTGCGGTTTTAAAGTTACTCCTGTATGCCAGTAATGACCTTCAAAAGGTTGTTTTGGTGACTCGTATGCGGTTATGTAATAAGATTCCACTTCTATTTCGGTGTCTTTCTCCAGCTGCTCAACTTTCACCTTGTTTAGTTTTAACAGATCAACGACATTAAACCATCCTTGTGGAATAATATAGGCCTTTGGTTTTGTCACCACATCAAGAGGGACGTAGGTATCGTAAAAGGGAATCAGCTTTGTAAATGGTTTCTCTCTGTTATAATGAAGCCGGTTTTGTCCGCTTATTTTACTTGGGATGTATTCCGGCTCATACCCTTTAAAGTCGATTTGCGAACTTTTGTCTTTATTCACCTGCCAGCTTATCGCAAACTTCTCCTGTGATTTTACGGCTTCTTTTGTCTCTTTCCTGAGTTGGAGCAATTGCTTGCGCTGAGCCGCCAGGAATTTTAGATTTCCATGCAGATAGGCATAAGTAGATTTCACACGCTGGTCATACGGTTTCAGCATGTGCGTTTCTGTCATGACGCCAATTGTGTGGAACAGCGCGGCATATCCTGTTGAATACCTGGGCCAGTCCGGGAACTGAACAAAGCCTTTGTCGGGCGTTTGTCCCCACGCATTGACGTAAGGTGTTGCTTCAAACCCTGCTTCCTTCAAATGTTTGTACATATACGGAAGAAAAACCTGATCATTGAAATTGCCTAACGAGCCACCCAATTTATCTTTCTGAGCATAGTCCAGCGTAATCACATACTGGTAATCGGCCCCGTTGCTCACATGCGTATCGGCAAAGAGATCAGGATCCAGTTCATGAAATATTTCTGCAAAGCTTCTTGCGTTGCGTGTATCATTTTTGATAAAATCGCGATTCAGGTCAAAGTTCCTGGCATTCCCACGGAATCCGTATTCCTCCGGTCCGTTCTGATTTGTCCGTGTTGTACTGTTTCTATTGAGTGCGCCGCCAATGTTATAAAACGGAATGATGGCCAGCACAACGCTGTCCAGTTCCGGAAATTTTGCAGGATGAAGCGCTATGTCTCTTAGCAGAAGCATGGATGCATCCACGCCATCTGGTTCGCCGGGATGTATGGCGTTGTTGATAAGCAAGATTGCTTTGCCCTGAGCCTTCAATTTCGAAATGTCAAAAGTTTTATTTCGGGAATAAACCACTAGATGAAGCGGTTTTCCACTGTCGGTTTGTCCTTTTTCTGTGATCCGGATCTGCGGGAAGTTTTTGGCAAGCTGTTTGTAAAAGGCAATACCTTCTTCGTAGGTTGGAGTTTGCGTTCCGCCACTTTTTTCAAATCGGGTTTGATATTGTGCAATGGCTGGCATGGATACAACCAGGCTTAATAGAAGGTAAAGCAGACGTAGTGACATAAGTTGTGGCAATTATGTAGCGGATGTACATTTAAAAATAGAAATTTTCCACTTGGCTACTTCTATACGAAGGTGATTCATGAAAAACATTATAAAAAAAAGCCAGACAAGTACAGGAAGACCTGCATTTGTCTGGCTGGTAATTCTGTGACTTATTAATTAGTCTTCTTCCTCGGCTTGTTCATCAGCATGTGTTTCAGCTTCGAAGCTGTCTGCATATTTAATATCATCAAGCCAGTAAGATGAACTTACAATCTCATACGTTAAAGATTTCTCATCTTTCGAAATCGGATTAAGCTGCCATAGGATGTGTTTGGCTTCCTGAAATTCGGAACTTTCGAGCTGATCGGAAAACAAACGGTGGATCAGGCTTCGATCAGACATTCCGGCTGCAAGTAATCTCAGTATCGGCGCTTCGGGATTGGTTTCAAAAAGACTTAAATCACCATCTGCGGCCGTAATCTGGATTTGAAACTGCACAGCTTCTGCTCTTGGGAATTTGCCATTGTATGCCTGATACAGCAATTGCGTGGCTCTGAAAAAATCCGGATGCAGCGACAACTCCGGGTATTCCTCCCAAAGCTTCTCTGTCAATATTTCATGTGAAAGATTTTCGATCTGCCCGTCTGTGAGTCTTTCGTTCACCACGTAGTCCAAAACAATTTTGGCAGCTTCGGCAGGTTCAAAGTCTGTGAGTGCCATCAGACACATTTCTTTCAACTCTGCGTCTTTGATTTCTTCCGGATTGTCATAATCTATATTATTCAACAAAGCCAGATAGTCGCTCTTTTCCCATGAATTGGGAAGTTCATTGATAGTCTCAAATGACAGGATGTCTACTTTAAAGGAACTCATATTAGTTTGTTTGATCTGTTTAATTTCTGATTAATCCCTATACATCAGGTTGAGAAAGGGCTTTCTAGTAATTTTAGTAAAACCATGCCATGGCATTTTAATTTCCTTTTCGTGACAAGAATGGTAAAGTATTGAATCCCTTTTTTTAAGGTTTAAATAGTGAAAAGCATCGCAACACGGACTCTTTTCTAGGATGTAAAACAACATATTTTTTGACCCGGAAACGAAATTAGAATACTATTAGAATGATTTATTGACGCTCTTCTGGTTTTCGATTTTGCTCATTTTTGCCTATTTTGTGCTAGTACAAAAAATATTTCATGGAGTTATACTATTCATTCTCAGGACTAATCGTTCTTTCAGCCTTTTTCTCTTATTTCAATGCAAGGTATCTGAAATTGCCTGCATCAATCGGTATCATGGTCATCGCCTTATTGGTTTCCCTGGGTTTGCTCGCCACCGATAATATCTTTCCCCACACATTTGATCGCATTACAAAACTGATCGCAAGTATTGATCTTACGGAGATTCTGATGGGGGCCATGCTTAACTTTTTACTCTTTGCCGGTGCAATTCACGTGCATCTTGAAGACCTGAAAGAGCAGAGGTTGCCGGTAGTTGTTTTTTCAACCGTAAGTGTTGTGATCTCCACCTTCGTCGTTGGGTTTTTGATGTACCACATCCTGCCTTTGGTAGGGTTGCCAATTCCTTTTATTCAGTGTCTTGTTTTTGGTGCGCTCATTTCTCCCACCGACCCGATTGCCGTACTTGGTATTTTGAAACAGGCTGGTGTTCCAAAATCGCTTGAAACTAAAATTGCGGGTGAGTCACTGTTTAATGATGGTATGGCAGTTGTGGTATTTATCGTCATGCTTGCGCTTGCACGTGGCGAAGAGATAAACACTTCGTTCAGCGGGATATCGCTGCTGCTTGCCAAGGAAGCTTTGGGTGGTATTGTGCTTGGGCTGTTGCTGGGTTTTATCGGCTCACAAATGATTTACCGCGTGGATGGATACAATGTACACGTTCTGATAACCCTTGCAATTGTAATGGGCGGACACCTTGCAGCGCAGGCTTTGCACATGTCAGGTCCATTAGCGATGGTTGCAGCGGGTTTGGTAGTGGGTAATTATGGTAAAAATCTTGGGGGCGTTTCAGATGATGAACGTGATTATATAGACAAGTTCTGGGAGCTGATAGATGAAATCCTGAACGCAATCCTGTTCCTGATTATCGGGTTTGAATTACTATTGATTCCTGATCTGAGACAGTACGGTTTAATAGGTGGTATCGCCATTGCTGTTGTGCTGCTTGCAAGGTTTATATCCATTTATCTCCCTGTGAAAATAATTCCTTTCAGAACCAAGTTTGGACGGAAATCCATTACCATTCTGGTCTGGGGAGGATTAAGAGGAGGCGTATCCATTGCCCTTGCCCTGTCCATTGATCCCGGATTGCATAAGGATCTTTTGCTGGCCATCACCTATTTCGTTGTCTTGTTCTCAATCATCGTTCAGGGACTTACCGTTGGGAAACTAACCAAGAAGATGGAAAACCTTTAAGGCGAATAGTTCTTAATGCAAAAAGGTGTTGTCAGACTTGCTGGCGACACCTTTTTTGTGACTGAATGGGCTTTGTGGTCTTTAAATCAATTACCGTCTGTGATCTTATTAATGGTATTATTTACCTTATTAAGCCAAAGATATTGCCCCTGACAAGTCCAGTGCGAATCACCTTTAAGATATGCAGCTGCACCCATCTGACGAAACAGCGTGTACACATCCAGATATTCAACCGATAAGTCCGGATGTTTGTAAACCCGTTCAATCAGATTGTTGTATTGTCCATACTCCGGCATCAAAACCGAAACTTTATTCGGAATAATCGACAGTAACACCTTATCAAAACCCAGTTCCAGCGCTAGTTTTTCACTCTCATTCAAATTGCGAACCAGTGTGTCTATTTCTGCATTTTCAATTTCTGCAAATGATGATGTAGTCTCAGTAGTATCCTCATCCGTATCCATATAATACACAAGCTCTGTACCTCCCTTTATGGGTACGACCTCTTTATTGACACGGCCAAAAACATGGTTGTTGAAATTTGCCTTTAATTCTTTGAGTGACAGAATAAAGTTATTCTGAAACAAAAATTCGTCAAGCCGACCCTCTGTTGATTTGGAACTAAAAATACCGTCCAGCGTGTGCATGAAGCCTGGATTTTCGGCAGCAGCTATAAAACTGGCTGAGTCAGGTATAATATTGCCGATAGGATGATCGCTGAATTTTTCTCTGAAATGACGTTCAACCGATTCAATCAAAAGAATATTGATCGCCGAGGAGTCGGGCTTTACATGAAGTACTTCGTTCCACGAAATGCGGGTATAGCTGTCTGCCAGAAAATCCGCTTTCCCGATTCGTTGTTCTTCCGTAAAACTATCGCCTATGACGTACAAATGTATTTTACGGGAAGTTTTTTTCACAGGTGGGCTGTATGCCTCGCATCGCTTAGCTGGATCTTTAAACTCTGAAAGGTTTGATAAACGATACAGATCTCCATATCGGTAACTATCAGTTCGGCTGAGTTTCCTGCTGAGGTAAGGGCTCAAACCCACCATCCATACCATTGCTCCCAGCGCTAAAAATATATATCTGAGGTATTTCATTTATCTAAGCTTAATAGACCAGACCTGAATTTTCTTTTCTGACCGGCTAAAAATGAGCAGTTTATAATATCCCGGCTGGTATGTAAGCTGTACGGGCATTTCTGACGGAATGGCCTTGTCGCCCAGTCGTCGTCCGGTCATATCAAATACGGTCGTGTAGTTTCCTGAACGTATCGTGATAAAACGGTTATCAACACCAAAGAAATGATACTGAATGGTTGAGTTGGGGAGAATGTCCTTAATCTCAAAAAGCTCCTGACCTTCTTTGTTGAGGATCGCTGTTTTGGAAAATGCAGAACGTACCAGAATCCAGTCCAGTGAATTTCTGTCAAACAAAGTCTTGAAGCGGGAGCCAGGTTCCGGTCGTAAAAGTTGCTTACGTGAGGATACTTTTCCGTCCTGTCCAATGCGGATCAGTTCACCGGATACACTTACACCGACCAGCTCGGGTTGACCGGTGGAAAGGTTTTGAGCCCAGGTGAAAGGACTTTCAGTCCGGGTGAGTATATCGACCGGAAATCCTGCCCTTACAGAACCGTTTTCTTTGAGCAGGTAAATTTTCCCATTTTGCTGCGTAACGATAAAACCCCTGTTTCCGATCTGGTTCAGGGCAATCACCGGACTTTGAATGTTTTCAAACTTGTTGGTCCTGTTGAGACGACGAAGTGGTTTGCTTACACTTTCCCACAAAAACAGCTCCTGAGCAGTATTTTTGAGGATAAATCTGTTACTGCCGTCATAACCGCCGTCAATCAGGTAAAGATCTGAAATGGGACTCACCGACGGGATGCTTTGGGAAAACGCCGATATCTGAGATGAATCATCCTGATCAAGTGCGTACACGGATTGCTCTGTAGCGAATATGCGTTGTTCACGACCGATGTTAAGAAAATCGACCTTATAGGAAGCAGTGCGTATCGGCCCATTGAGTTTGGTTATAACCTCCGTTTTTCCGCTTTTAAGGTCAGTGGTCCGAAGCAGATCATGCTTTTCATCCGTAAGCAAAATCTCAGAACTTCCATCCACCGGATTTTGAAGAGCTGCAAGCTGATTATCGTAAATAACCGGCCATTCGACGTCAATATTCAGGAATGTACGATTGAGCACTTTCTGCGGCGTAAGTCGTTTTTTAGGGAAAAGTGTAATTTCCGGAATGGCCTTATCGTCCTCGTAATGGCATTCAAAAACCGCCGACTCAATCTTGGATAATAAATCGGTATAACTTTTGCCACTTCTGCCAGCACGCGACTGTGCTTTTCTGAGGTTGACAACCATGGACAGCTGTGCATCGGATTTTTTACTGGTAAGCACGCTGTCGTATTCCGGCGACTGCTGCCAGGTAATGTGGTTTTCGTAATCCACAATGTAATTTTGCAATACCTGAGAATTATTGCTGATCACCAGATAAGGCGCCACGTAAGTAATATAGCTTACAGGAAATCCTGAAAACATAGAGCCATACATACCAGACGGCAGTTCCGGAATAGCAACGGAATAGATATCATAACCCTGGTATTTGTCCAGCGAGACATTGGCTTCTTCGTTGGAAAGCCGCGCCAGCTTCTGCATTACAGGCCTCAGTTTATCATAATTTGAAAACTCTGAAAGCATGATTTTCGCATCGCTGATGCTATTGTTTTCTTCCAACTGACACAAGATCAATTCCGAACCAGAATTTTCCGTAAGTAACGCACTCTCCTTGCCAAGGATGTAGTTGACTTTTTCCCAGGCCTCGCTCTTGTTTTTTCTGTGCCATTTCAAATATTGCTTCTTGAAAGCCGCTTTGTCTTTTCCGGCAAATCTGTAAAGATAAGACGTCTGCTGAGAGATGTGTTTATGACCTGCAAATGGAAAACCAGGGTTGTCCATCAGCATTTGAGTCAGATAAAAATCCGGTGCTTCACTCCCGACGGAGGTCAGGTGCAGCGAGTTTTTATTCAAAGTCTTATCAATATGCAGATCCTGTATGTTTGGAAAATTTCGTGCAAACTCCCTGAAAGTGACGCTGATGTTTTCGGTGGATACAACCGATTTCCATGCCTCTGCTTTTAAATAAACACTGGTTCCATACTCATCATCCTGGATTTTAGAAAACTGGGATTTTAATCTGAATGACTGAATGTTGAGTGACGAAGCCCGCACTACGTCTTCTATCAAGTCCCCGAAATAACTTACAATGACGTAATTATCTTTAACAAGATAGGAAAACAAAGGACGCGACTGGCTGTCGTAAATGTCCGTAATTCTATTATCCTGGAAGTTGTGGTGCAGCGCACGGATATTCACATTCTGAGGCGTTGAAATCCACTTTGCTTCTTCCTCATTTTCAATAGGAATGTACATCAGAATTCCCCACTCGGTGCTTGTGCGCGGATGGTAGGAGTAACTAATGGTCTTACCTTTCAAAAAGTTGTTCAGCTTTTTGGTATCGGTCGAAAACAAACTTAATAACGAAAGGTTGTCACTTGCCAGATCGAGGAGAGGGAGTTTTTTCAGATCCACACCAGCCTCCGTAGCCACATATAGGGAATCCTGCAAATGCTCGCTGGTGATTACCACCACGGCATTGGAGGGAATATGCTTCCACGCAGCGGATGAGCCTCTAAACCATTTAAATATAAAATATCCTGCTAATGCGATAACGAACACCAGCAGGATAATAAGAATTTTCTTTTTCAGCACAGGCCTAATAATTTAAGCACGTATCGCCTTTACTTTTTGATTCAGTTCCAGGCGGAAACGCAAAAGTTCTTTGAAACTACGTATACAAACTTTCCAGAGGTTCCATTTTACAATTGAAACTTCTCCGGTTTCGCGGTCTTTATGCGTAATTGGAATATCGAAAGTCTCTTGTCCTGATTTTTTCGCCATTACCGAAAGGAAGATATTCGGTGCAAAAGGCTCCGGATTTGGCAGCTGATCCATCAATTTTTGCAGGAAGGTTCCTTTTATCAGACGGAATGGAATATTGCTGTCCATGATGAAAGTCCCGTATACCAGAGAAATGGTACCACGCAAAAACTTGGTAATGAACAAGCGCACACCTGCGTCATGCCTTACTTCCCGGTAACCCAGTATAAATTGAGACTGATCTCTTTTACTCCATAATTTGTCAAAATCATCGGAAATGAACTGGTCATCGCTGTCTGTTTGAAAAACATATTGCGAACCAAGTTCCAGTGCTTTACGGTAACCATTCACAACGGCATTGCCGTGGCCTCCGTTCTTTTGATTTATTACTGTCAGATTGGATACTTCTTTTTCCAACTTGTCCAAAAGTACTTTTGTATTGTCTTTGGATCCGTCGTTAATAACGATTAGTGTAGTATTATCATTTGGAAATTTATTTTTCAAGAAGCTTGTCCAGCCATATACTACTTTTTCTATACAATCCTGTTCGTTGTATGCGGGCATTACAATGCTTAAAAGGAACGACATGCAGAAGTTTATTTGGTATGTTAGTGCGAAATTAATAAATTAAACCTAGTAAACCACCCGGCTGTGGTCATTATTTAGCGAGCATACTTGTCTTTCAACTCGTTGATTGGTTTTTCAAAGAAATGCCATGATATGGCAGCTATCAGAATCGTGATGGCAACAACCGTAAGTATTTGAAATGGAGGGAAGTGCTCCAACTGAGGAAAATGCCGATAGACTTTATTGAAGAACCGAACAATGGGATGGTTAGGAACCGTATAACTATGATAGTGATTGAACACAAAATTGTGATACAGGTATATTCCGTAACTAATCCGGCCCAGGTATACGCTTACCGGGTTTTCAAGAAACAGAGCCATCAGTCCTGAATAACCTACCGCAGCGCTTCCAATCAGAAAGAATGAAAATGCGGATGCAGCCAAACGGTCGCCAACAATTTTAACAACATTGTATTTGTTAACCGGATCTGATTGTAGTCCAAGCTGAACTGACCAATAGTATACCAGAAACCAAACAATAAGACTTAAAACGACCAGCCATTTTTTGCTGAAAAGATTACTGAAAGCCTCTTTTTTGTTCAGCTGCAACCAAGCCATAAATCCACCAAAAGCAAAGGAATCGAGACAGGCTGGCATGGAAACATAAGACACGATCCATGACTTTCCGGTCATGAAGAAGTAAAACCTTAGCAAGACGGCGAATACGCCCATTACTCCCAAAACGGTAAGCAGGTTTTTTCTCGGAACAAAAAAGATAAGGAAAGGGAAAATAAGGTAAACCTGTTCTTCCACGGCCAGCGACCAAAGGTGATCCACGGATCCCATCCATCCTTCATTTATCGCCATATAAATATTGGTGGCGTAGAGAACCAGCCAACCCAGATGCTCACGCACGGACGGAACGCCCAGCAGATAAAGGATAAATATACAAAGATAATAAACCGGGAAAATTCTTATCGTTCTCCGTATCAGGAACTTGCGAATGTATTTTTTGAAGCCACCCGGCTCATTTTTCAGCTTATCACGGCTTTGCATCAGAATTCTGGTAATCAGAAATCCGCTCAAAACAAAAAACATGGTCACACCAAGTTCTCCAAGGGGAAGGGTAGTATCGGTAAGGTGAGCGAGTAATACGAGTGCAACCGCAATGAAACGTATGCCATCCAGTTGTATAATATGTCCCCTAGAAGTTACGTGCATGGTTACCAGTTTACTTTAACTTTATTTTCTCCAACTTCCGGGACATCTACTTTTACATTTTTGAAAAGTATGCCTGTTTGCTCTCCGTCTTGTCTCACTAACGCCACATTGTACGTGCCTTTTTTCATTTTATTAAAAGGAATATCGGCATGAAAACCTGGGGCAAAATAGTATTGTTTCAGAAAAAGTTGTTTCCTGCTTTTGTTGCGGGTACGGTCGGCGGGGAAAATATAATACCTATCTTTTGAACTGAACAAAATATAAATTCCACTATCCTGCAAACGCTGGCTGGTGAAGGTTTTGTTTTCTACTCTGAATGAATTTGCTTCTTTTTGGAAACTGGTTTCATCGTAGAGTTTCACCAATCCGCGGGAGCTGCCCGCATAGGTTTGTCTTTCAGCGATTGAAATAAGTGAAAGCCACTTTTCGTAAATAACTGGTGTTTTCGCCATCACGTTGGCAGCAAAAGCTGTATCTTCTTTCGCTTTCAGATCCTTGTTCTCATAGGTCCAGTTAAACTGATCGGTGACCAACATCTTCCTCAGATTGAAGGCATCCACAAGGTGGTAATGGTAACTGAAAATATTGAAAACGACAGCCAGGAAAACGATGGCAGTAATGTAGGACGACTGAAAACTGCCGCGTATCGGAATCACGACATACAAATACGCCACCAAAAGCAACAGTACCGAATATATTTTATACTTGCTGGTGACAAGACCTTCGATTCCGAATCCTGCACGGCTGTAAACCACAATGAGTGCTGTACCGAGAATAAAAAGTATAGCGCCAAGGCAGAAAAGATCCGTTATTTTTTCAAACTTAACGGTATACTTATTTCTGATAATACGGAAAAGGGTGGTGGACACAATTGAAACGGCCACCAGAAAAAGAACGCAACCAAGCAGAAAGCAAACCCGGAAATTGTCCAATACAGGGAAGGATTCCGCAAAAGACCCCAAAAACGCCATGTACCCTTTTACTATCTGGAAAAATGAGGCTTTTGATTCCGGATTATATTCCGCCCGGACGTATGATTTGAAAAAGAAAAATATCGTTGCAATGGAAGCTGCTGCATACAGGGCAAGCCGTTTTCTGTCACGCGTAAGTGCGATGAGAAAAGCGCCTATCGGCAAAACAAAAAGGGCATTTGGACTTGTGAACACTGCCAACAAAGCCAATGGGATAGATAAACCAAATAAGTAATTACTCGGATTTACACATAAATAAATCGTCCATAGCACCAGAGTCACCACACCAAAATTCTGAATGGATGCCATTCCCCAATACATATTTTCCCACATGGCGAGCGTCAACAGCAGGAAAGGAACCGGAACAAGGGCAAAAAGAGGTTTCTTGTTGTTTTTCAGTATTACATACCAAAGCGGAATGATACCAACGAGCAACAGATTGCCTATGAACATTAAATGCCGGTAATTCAGGGAACCGAAAACAGCATAATCCCACCACGCGAAAATCCTTGTGAGGGTTATCCGATGCTCGTTGTGTTGTTTGATAAGTGCTGCAAGCTTACCATTCCAATTGGTTGCATGGGCAAATTCGTCAATGAATCCTTTGAGGGGATGGTCGTCCCATTTAGGGATATTAATGGCATAATAATCCCAGGCCGTAAAATATACAACGACCGGGATCGCAATGATCAGGATGAGCACTAAACGTAAAACTCCCTTTGTCATGCGGGGATCAACAGTTGATTGATGTTACTGATGATGGAATCAGGATCAAGCCCTGAAAGTTTTTGGTGATACGACTGGCTACCGTATTTGCCATTCGGATAACCTTCGGCTTTCAAACTTTTGAACGAACGAGGGGAAATACCTCTCTCTAAAAGCTGTACAGAAAGTTGCTGCGCAAGACCACCGGTGCTGATATGTTCTTCGGCAACCAGAATATTGGGTGCATTACGAACCAGTTCCAATATGTCATTTTCAAGTTTCAATGGAAAATGAAGGGCTGTGATCACATTCACTTTCTCAGCAAGTTCAGGGCCGCTCCCAAGAGCCGACATGACATTATTGGCAACCGGTCCTAAAACGAAAATGGTTGTTTCTGCTTGTGCACCACGGTGTATCACTTTGAAAGATCCGGACAGATAGGCATTGTCAGGAGTTGTCTTTCCAGCACCCAGACGCAGGTACGCGGGGCAGGCATCACTTACAATTTGCTGTAAAACAGGCTCAACCTCGTCGGCAAATGCCGGAACCCACACATTGGCATTCTGCAATCCGCTAAGGCAGGCAATGTCTTCCAGCGCATGGTGGCTGCTTCCCATTATCCCATATCCGTAACCACCGCCATTTCCAACCAGAAATACAGGTAAGTTGTTGAAACAGATGTCGTTGCGAAACTGTTCCAGGCATCGGTAAACGATAAACGGAGCAATGCTGTAACAAAAAACTTTATATCCTTTGTGCGCAAAACCCGCCGCTACGCCAACCATATTCTGTTCGGCAACTCCGGCGTTAATAAAGCGTTTGCCCAATTTCGCTTTCAGGTTTTCAAGAGCGTTATATCCCAGGTCACCGGTAATGAAAACGATCGAGTCGTCTTCTGTTGCCAGCTGCTCCATGGTGTTTGAAAATTCTTTTCTCATTTTCTTAACTGCTTTACAAGTGTCCTTATTTCGTCAGCGGTTTTGTATGATCTGGAACCGCGCCTGATGCGGGTGCGAATGTACTTCGGACGTTTTTTTGTTTCTTCAAATATCTTGGCAATGTATTCTCCCAGGAACGAAATTCCCAGAATGGTAAGTCCGCCAAACAAGGTAACGAGTACGATGAGCGTACTGATACCTCTCGGTGTATCCGGGAAGAAAATAAACTTCGCCAGGATTTGCCAGATGATACCCAGAATAGACAAGCCTGTAAGACCGAAACCGGCATAACTCATCAATTCCAACGGAGCGAAACTGAATGAGAAAATGGCCTTCTTAGCCCACCAGATGTTTTTTGTCCAGTTGTTGGTCGAAACACCAAACATACGTTCAGGCCGCACATAAGGAACGCCCGTTTGTTTGAAACCCACCCAGGCTCTAAGTCCGCGAAGGAATTGTTCTGTTTCGGGCAAATCAACCAGTTCTTTCACAACCTTGCGATCAATCATCGAGAAATCGCCGGCGTCACGAGGTATAGGGATGTAACTCAATCCCTGGAAAATTTTATAAAATGTTTTGTAGAAGAAATGAATGTGCGGTTTCATTTCGCGCTGTACACGCACACCGTAAACCACGTCATTTCCCTCCATCCATTTTTCGTAAAATGCAGGAATAATTTCAGGTGGATCCTGTAAGTCTCCATCCATCAGAACCACACAATCACCCGTAGCGATTTCCATTCCGCTCAGGAAAGCAGACTGCGAACCAAAATTCCGTGAATGGCTGATTCCCACCACGTTCGGATCTTTGTCGCAAATTTTATTGATCACTTCTTCCTGATTGTCGGGTGAGTTATCATTTACAAAAATGATCTCGTACCGTACTTTCAGTTCATTGAATGTCTTCACCAGCCTTTCGTACATGAAAGGAATGGCCTGGGCATCTTTATAACAAGCAATAATGGCCGTTATTACCGGATTCAGTTTTGGATTTTCAAAAGCCGGAATAATGCTTTCTTCATATTTTACCGCTTCCTGCCACTGTTCGGTTTTATATAATCCGGTTTCCAGTGAAGTACGTGCTTTCCATCCAAAATCGTTTTCAAATGCAGAAGGATCACCGTACCAGTCCGCAAGGTCCCATTTCCTGTTCGACATACTTCCCCATTGCGGTTCCTGTGCAATAGAGAAAGTACTGCGGGAGGTTTCAACAAGATCACCGATTGTAGTCTTGCGACCCGTTGCGATGTTATAGGATTTTCCCGAAGTGGCACTGCTTATATTGAGCGCAGCATCAAGAAACGCTTCTACGCAATCTTCTATAAAAACAAAGTCACGACTAATGTCCGGTGAAACCAGTGACGGGAGCTGTTTTTTTCTTGCGCTTTCAATCAATTTTGGTACCAGTCTGTCGGGCTCTTCCCAATATCCATAAATGGAATACAACCTGAGATTGAGCGTTTTCAGATCCTGCAAACGTGCGTAGTATTCGAGTAAATAAGCCGCAGATACTTTCGAAACTGCATAGTGGCTATTTGGCTCAACACGATCTGTTTCCTTGGGCGATGTGCAATTAAAACCATACTCCGAACTACTTCCTGCATGGATGTACACCATTTCACGGGTACAGTTCTGCAAAATGTTCACCGTCCCGATCACGTTCGTTTCGTAGGTGAGGTTTACATTGCTTTGTTTGCTGTAAGCACCGTATGCAGCCAGGTTAAAGATGGTCTGCGGTTTGTACTTTTCAAATACTTCCAGTACAGAATTATTGGAAAGTATATCGCAATGAATGATATTTTCGAAAGGAACATTCAGCAATTTCAGACGCCATGCCTTGGTGGCATCGTGCGTAAGTGCATAACAGTCCTTTCTTATTTTGAAGATGTCGTGGAAAAGATTGGCGCCGATGAAACCACTGGCACCGAAAACAAATATAGGTCCTTTAAGTTTTTCTATTTTTTCCTTGTAGACCGGTAACTGATCAAGCATTCGTTAATTCATTAAGATAGCGTTCCTTTATTTCCAGAGTGGCTTGCTGATATTGTTCCGCGTTCATCGGTAAATAGTGCCATTCCATTTTGTTTTCCATGTAAGAAACACCCTTGCCTTTCACTGTTTGAGCTATAATTGCTTTCGGCAGTCCGTTTTTGTGTGTTTTTAGCTCCTGTATAGCGTGATTTAACGATAAAATATTGTGCCCGTCCACTTCGACCGTTTCAAAACCAATCGCTTTCCATTTTTCGGCGGAGGCAGTTTCGCCCAGTACTTTGTCGGTAAAGTCAAATCCCTGCAATCCATTTTTGTCAACAATCATAAATAGGTTGTCGAGCTGATTCTGAATCGCATAATGTGCAGCTTCCCAGGTAGTTCCCTCGTTCGTTTCTCCGTCAGAAAGTAATGCGAAAGAATATGTTCCGTCTTCACTGATTTTGGCAGCGTGTGCAATGCCGGTTGCAACCGGTAAACCGTGACCTAGCGATCCTGTTGCAAATGGAATGCTTTTGTATTGCCTTGGTGCGGGGTGTGCAGGAAGTGTGGTTCCGTCTTTGTAAAACGTATCCAGTTCTTCATCAGATATTTCACCCAATGTATTGAGGCAGGCATACAAAGCTGCTGCTGCATGTCCCTTGGATAAAATGAAGGTATCTTCTGCTGATTTATTAAGGAAAAGTACAGCGATCATCAGATCAATACAGCTCAGCGAACAGCCGATATGCCCTGCATTTGCCTTGTTATAAAGCCCCAGTACTTTGAGACGGAGCTCGCCGCTGATTTGGCTGGGGTCATTCAATATTTCTTCTATGGTCATCGCCATTGTGTATGTTGATGTACGGGAACAGTGCTGTTTTGTACTTCTAAAGTTAGACAAAGTAACAACTTAAGTCGTACAATTGAAGGCGCAATATACGAAATCTTATTTGACGGCTCCCTGCTTCTCTACTTTTCAGATCGGCAGAATTAGTACTGTTTGCCTTTTAAATCCATGATAGTCAGCGTGTCTTTTTGCATGCTGCGAAGAATGAATATTTTGTCGGTCTGCGTCGTATCCATGGCCTGAATATAATCGGCATCTTTGGGCAGATACAGGTTGGTGATCTGCGCTTCGCGGATAGAATAGGAGAGAAAGGTCCTGTCCATTACGGATACCATCGGGAATACTGGTGCCGGGTAATAAATCGTATCTCCCTTCTGATAAACCTCTTTTATCTTCCGAGCAGCCTCATAATAGGGGTTGGGCGAACGCGGATTCTGGAAGTAGCCGTATTTGACTGATCTATCCTGATAAAATTCTTTCAACCGAACACCAACATAATAGAGCTGCAAAGCAAGAAATACGAAAACGACGAGTCGGAATTCATTGGGCAAACGTGTGAAATATTGCAATAAGAGGCTTAGTACGATAATGACATAAGGAAACGAGAAACCTGAATACCGTTGTGTGAGTCCAAATGTATGCCCTCCCCGGAATGCCATTACAATGAGAAAAAAGGTGGGAACCAGTGCCATGATATAAAGTAACCACAGTCTTTTTTTCTGTTCTGCGCTTGCTTCCCTGTGAATATCGGGAATGAAAGAAAGAGCAAACAGGCTCACAGAAAGAATGGCAAATTGCGCTTTGTGATTGGTATAGAACAAAGTAGTTACCAATATCAATATGTATGGCAATCTGTTTCCGAGCCACGCAGGAGGATTGATCTTTTCCCTGAAACGAAACCAAAGTACCAGGATAATAGCCGCGGCAATGGCTATGATCACATTTCTTTTTCCAACAGGACCATCTGTGAGTCCGTTGGTGAAAATGATAAGATCTGAGAATATCGGCAGAGCTTTGTTAAAAACGTTTCCTAATGTTGCGGGCAGAATGAGCCCGTACGGATTATCATATGGCATGGTCTCGGCTACGCGCTTGTATAACGCTGCCTGATAACTGAGTGAATACAAGGTGTACTGCCCGCCTCCGGCAACGAGCCACCATGTAACACCCGATAAAGCCCCAATTGCTGCTATTCCCATTCTGATCCACCCTTTGATAGAACGGAGGAAGAACAAAGCATATACCGCATGTGCAAGAAGAACCGAAATAGTAAGGAAATGAGATAGCAAACTAAGTCCCGCAGCAAATACGTAACCAACGTAAAGCCATACCGTTTTTTGCTTGCTGGCTTTGTTTTCTATGATCTGGATAAAGAAATAAGTTGCCAGTAATGTCAGAAAGAACGTAAGCGAGTAGTTGCGTGCCTGGTGGCTGTAAGCAATAAAAAATGGCTCAATGGCCACAATTGCTGAGGCGATCAGCGCTGTTTTATCATCGAAAAATCTTCTTGCAAATAAAAAGGTGAGACCAATAATGAGCACGCTGAAAACAACCGAGAACAAACGGACAGCAAAATCGGACATACCGAAAATATCCATCCAGTTATGCACCAGCAAGTAGTAAAAAGGACTATTACCAATGTCACTGCGGGTCATGGCTTCGTAATAATCGGCCAGAGTTTTGGGAGACCAGAATTCTGCTGGTGTAAAAGTCTTGGGACTGTAACTTTCAGTATAGGTAAGTGAAGTGATTACGTTTGAAGGCCGGTATTCAAAAGGAGGCGTTTTCCAGAATTCAGGAACGGAAAGATGTTTAACAGCAAAAACTTCTTTTTGATTAGCGCCTTCGAGCACAATTCCCTGGCTTACTACAAGTGTACTTTTTTCGTCAAAGAAAATGCTGTAAGAATCCAGGTGGTAAAGCCTGAGCGCAGTTCCGGCTATGAGTATGATTAAAAATATCAGCAGAGTGGTTCCGCTTGCTTTTTTAGTTGTGTGAATCATTTTGAAAAATTTGTTCCCTTATTACACTTCCGGGATGAGCATCGTCGGAGGGATTTTTTGCGAAAATAAACAAATTTATCGGGACAGCCTGTTTTCTACATTTTAAGGATCGTGAATTCGACTCTCCGATTTTTCTGGCGGGTTTGTTCGGTAGCGTTGCTGGCGATCGGTTTGGCCGGTCCCCACGCTTTAGTTTGAATTCTCCTGGCTGCGATGCCTTTCGAAAGCATGTATTTTTTTACCTGAGTTACCCGCTCTTCTGAAAGTTTCACATTTTTAGATACTTCTCCCTGATTGTCCGTGTGCCCTTCCAACAAGATTTCCATCGCCGGATATTCATTAAGTGTTGCTACAATGCGATCGAGTTCCGGAAACGAAGCCGCGACCACCTCTGAACTGCTCTGGGCAAACATGGCATTGCTCAGCCTGATCTGCTGTCCCGCTTTAATGGGTTGCAGTACAATATTTTTTGTAATCGTACGAAAGCTGGTTTCAGCTGACAGGTCGATTTCCTCTGTTGTAGGGAAGAAACCTTTTTCGGTAGCTGTAAGTCTGTACACATCTTTCATAGGAAGTACCAGACGATAATTCCCTGTTTCCGGGTCGTAGGTAACGGATGTGAAAACCTCACCGCTTTTTGCAAGGTCTGCAACAATATCCGCATGCACAGGTTGGTTGCTTTCTGCCACCAGAACTGTTCCTGTAATAATCGCCACCGGATCAGGTTTGAGTTCTTTTGGAAGTGAAATTCTGAATATGTCCTGCTCACCCAAAGAATTTTCGCTGGAACTGATATAGGAATACTCTCCGGATGCCGGAATGCTAAAATATACATCCCATTGAGGACTGTTAATAACGGGTCCCAGATTGAGCGGTTTTGACCAGTTCGTCCAGGAATCGTCCAAACGGCGCGTCACAAACAAATCACTCTTGCCGTATCCGCTTTGTCCCGCCGAGGAGAAATACAAAGTTTTATTGTCCAGTGCCAGAAACGGTGTTCCTTCGTAATCCGCTGAGTTAATGACATTGCCCATGTGTCTCGGTTCCGACCAACTGTTATCTTTTTGCTTGAAAGATACATACATGTCTTTGTCGCCTTCCGTATCCCGACGTTGCAGTGATAAAATCATCACATTTCCATGCGATGAAACAGCCAGATCCATCCCATTCTGGTCGCTGTAAAGACCGGGCATCTCGATATTCTTTGGGAAACTCCACCCATTTTTGGTGTAGAATGATTGAGAAAGTCCAAAGAACATGGAGCCATCAGGTCGGTAATGATTGATGAGATAGATTGTTTTCCCGTCAGACGATATACTTGTGACAGCGTTGTCGCCGGCATTGTTTATTGGAGAACCCATGTTCACCGCAGGAGTCCACTGATTTTTGTTATTTAGTGTGGAATACCAAACGTCCTGATGGCTTGGAGAGCCAACGTTCTGTGGATGATTTGATCGGGTAAAGTATAGCGTCTTGCCATCCGGCGATATAATCGGTGCCAGTTCCTGCCCTTTGCTATTGACATTTTTACCAAGATTTTCCTTCACAAGATCCTTTGGAATGTCCGGAGCAAGATTAATAACCGCCTCTACCAGCGTCTGATGATCAGCTATGGCAATGGCGTCTAACTGGTTAAAACCCGGAACTTTATCTGGTTGTAACACCACTTTCACAGCGTTAGCATTCGGGATTTTTTCAGCGGTCATGATATTAAGTACGCGGCCCTTGAGCGAAACAGGGGCCGGGTTGTCTTTATAAATCAAAAATTCCTTGCCCGATTCATTGTAAACATAAACCCTTGCAATGGCACCGGGATTAAAATTTTCTCCGATCGCCACCTGGCTTAGTGTAATACTCTCGCTAAAGCCCACCTTAATCCATTCTTCATTCCGACTCTCAGCCTCGGCGGGAGACCAGGCAACAGGACTGTTTCCGATGGCCGGTAGTTTATTGGGTTCTCCAAGGATTTGTTTGGCACGATAAGCATGACCGTATTGATCGGGCCGGTACTCGGATGAATAACCGAGAATCTTGCTTGCCCAGAGCGTTTTTTGACTAAAACCTCGGGTCTGTGTTAGTATGAGAAGAAAAAAAACAGATATAAATTTCAAAAATATCATCGGGGTCGAGGAAGCCTGTATTTCAAATAATAAATTTCAAAGAGCAGTTTCCAACTCTGATACTTCTCTTTTGTAAAGTAATATTAAAACAAATGACAAAAGATACAAGATTTTTTACATCGGCGGTTGGCTTTCTGCTATCGGCTGTTTGGTTTTACAACCATGATATTTTTAATAGGTCGTCCGGTCAGTTGCAGTGGGCCGAAAAGTTTTAATCCTGTGCGCCTACCAGCAATATCCAATCCCATTCAGGTTTTGGATCCGGCGGTGTCACTGTTACCTCAGATCCGGTTAATGCACTGGCGCCCGACCATCTTTTCCCAGTCCGCGGACTGTACCACACCACACGGAACTCATTTCCTTTCAATTTGCTCAGATCGAGTTTGACCGGATTTGAATCTGGTGTGTACAACATAGCAAGGCGGTTGTTGGACAAGGAGAAAATACCAATTTTCTTTTGATCGGTGGAGTCGGGCAGCAAGCCTGGCGACATATCCGGGTACATGTATTCCCAGGGAATGCCTTTCAGAATTTTTACAAAATGATCGATATACTCAGCTCCGTCTCTGGTGATATTCACTTTCCAGGTTGGATTGAAATTTTTAATCGTACTCATGTGACAAAATCCTGCGGCAGAACTCATCACAGACTGATAAGCCTGGTTTCGTATCAGCACCGACTGATCCTTTATCTCTTTCGGGAATTCCGAATTGGCGATCAGAAAAGGACGTACCGAAAGTTCACCTGAGTTTTTTTGCCAGTTGGCCAGGTTGGCATATTCCGAGACGGTAACGGTGGAATCAGGAATGACGAATTTTAGATCCGATTTGTTTGGTGAACTATTGATGTCAACGGTTGGAGAGCAGGTAGAAAGCGAGGCAATCAGATTGTCGGGCGATGCGCTCCTGAGGCCGTCTGCAATGAATTTGTACTGAGCCGCGCTCTGGTATTCTTCCTCACTCACGATCCATATTATATTGGAGAATTTGGCAAATCGTTCACCCACATATCGACCGTAGGCTTTCCAGGCGTCTTCTTTATGTGCATCAAAAACAACATTCCAGCTTTTACGCGAAACCACCACACCTACTACCAAATTACGTTCCCGGGCGGCAATGATGATTTTTTCAAGATAATCAAAGTAGGCCTTGTTGGGTTGGGAAATGTCATTATTGACAAAAGGCGTCGTTTTATTAAAATTTCGCTGAGTTGGTAAAGCGGGCAAAAGTTGCACTAGAAAAGTATTAAACGACTGCGATTTTCGCTGATCCATGTAATTCACAGCCTCTGGATAGCTGAGTTTTCGCAGCATTTGCCAGGCGACATCGGCCACCATCAAAAACGGCTTTCCATTGTTATCCGTGATGTGTTTGCCGTTTGGATGAATCTTTAAGGGGAAAAAGCCGATTGCAGGAACATCTGCAACAGACACGTTTGTTTTTATCAGCAAAAAAATGAAGAAGATGAACAAATTCAGCCGGCTCATAGCTTTCCCGCAATTTTTAGATCCTCGATGGTCTGGGTTGGATTGGGCGAATTGAAGACAAAACTGCCAGCTACCAGCACATCGGCACCCTCAGCGGAAAGCTTGCCCGCGTTTTCTACATTCACACCGCCATCTATTTCAATCAGGAAATTATGATTTCCTTCGCGGCGCATCTCTGCCAGCCGGGCTATTTTTTTGTATGTGTTGTTTATAAATTTCTGCCCGCCAAAACCTGGATTTACCGACATGATCAACACCAGAGAAATATCTCCCAATATTTCCGAAAGTACTTCAACCGGTGTATGCGGATTTAACGCAACTCCCGCCAACGCGCCAAGTTCTTTGATGTGCTGAACCGTGCGATGTAAATGCGGGCAGGCTTCGTAATGAACGGTGATGATGGAAGCGCCTGCATTACGAAAATCGGCCAGGTAACGGTCTGGCTGCTCGATCATCAAATGAACATCCAATGGTTTTTTGGCATGACGATGCACCGCTTCACAAACCGGTAAACCAAATGAAATATTGGGCACGAACATTCCATCCATAATGTCCACATGTATATATGCTGCCGTGCTGTTATTAAGCATTTCAACGTCCCGTTGTAAATTGGCAAAGTCGGCGGCTAGGATAGAAGGTGCAATTCCGGTCATCACGGCAAATAATTAGCGAATAGAAAATAATGTAGCAAAACTAAATAAATTTGGCAAAAATTGGCACAGCTATTATCCGATCCGAAACCAGATAAAACAGTCCTGAAAAATATGAATCCCGAAAAAGAAATAGAAGAACTGAGCAGCAAACTCGATTATTACAATTCCCGCTACTATCAGGACAGCGTTTCCGAAGTATCGGATTACGACTTCGATCAGCTGCTAAAACAACTGAAAGACCTGGAAGAAAAGTATCCCGAGTTCAAAAAAAGTGATTCCCCTACGCAACGGGTTGGCGGCACGGTGACAAAGAATTTTGCCACGGTTTACCACCGTTATCCGATGCTTTCGCTGGATAACACGTACAACGAACAGGAGCTTCGGAATTTTGATGACCGTGTAAGAAGAGGATTGGACGGTGAAGCATACGAATACATTTGTGAACTGAAATTTGACGGGATCTCGTTGAGTTTTACCTACGAAAATGGTGTGCTTGTGCGCGGCATAACACGTGGTGACGGAACCCGCGGTGACGATATTACCAACAATGTAAAAACGATACGTTCACTTCCTTTGCGCGTGAAAGCGGATGATCTGCCACCTGTTTTTGAGATTCGCGGAGAGGGTTTTATGCCGTTCAGTTCGTTCCAAAGGCTGAATGATGATATGGATACGCTGGGAGAAAACCAGTATGCCAACCCAAGGAATGCGGCGTCCGGCTCATTTAAATTGCAGGATTCTGCTGAAACCGCCCGCCGGAATCTGGATTGTTACCTGTATTCTTTTTTGAGTGACGATATCATTTTTAACAGCCACGAAGAAAGTTTGCTTGCGCTCAAATCATGGGGTTTCAATGTTTCTCCTGGCTGGCGCAAAGTGCAGACCATAGACGAAGTGATTGAATTCATTCATGAGTGGGAAGAAAAACGTGCAACGCTGCCGCTGGCTACGGATGGTATTGTGATCAAAATCAATTCTTTTGAACAGCAGCGTGAGCTTGGTTTTACCGCAAAAAGTCCTCGTTGGGCAATTTCATTTAAATACAAAGCCGAAAACAAACCGGCTATTCTGCGTTCTGTTAATTTTCAGGTGGGGCGAACCGGAGCCGTGACGCCGGTTGCTAATTTGTCGGACGTGACGGAGAGATCGCTGGATTATAAAAAAGTAAAAGGAGTACATCTTTCGGGTACACGTGTGAAGCGTGCTACGCTGCACAATGCCAATGAAATTCTAAGACTGGATATCCGCATTGGCGATACTGTTTTTGTTGAAAAAAGCGGGGAAATTATCCCAAAAATAACGGGTGTGGATGTTGAAAAACGGGCTGAGTTTATGACTGAACCCGTTGAATTTCCAACCAAATGTCCTGAATGTGGATCGGAGCTGATGCGGAATGAAGGAGAAGTCGCGTTTTTCTGCCCGAACGACAGCCACTGTCCGCCACAGCTCAAAGGCCGGATTGAACACTATATTCACCGGAAGGCGATGAACCTGGATAGTTTGGGTGAAGGAAAAATAGAACTGCTATTTGATCTCGGACTTGTGCGCACGCCGGCGGATTTGTACGATCTGAATGAAGAAAAGTTGCTTGGACTGGAAAAGAATATTTTAAATGAAGAAACCGGCAAAACCAAGAAGATCAGTTTCCGCGAAAAAACGGTTGAAAATATTCTGAAAGGCATTGAATTGTCAAAAACAGCTCCTTTTAAAAATGTGCTGTTTGGTTTGGGAATCCGTTTTGTTGGAGCCACCGTTGCCGAAAAACTGGCGGCTTATTTCAAATCCATTGACGCAATCCGCTCGGCAAACTACGAGCAGCTCACAGCCGTTCCGGAAATTGGAGGCAGAATAGCCATGAGTATTGAATCCTATTTCAGCGTGCCCGAAAACCAGGAACTGGTAGAACGTTTAAAGGCAGCCGGTGTGCAAATGGAGAGTGACGAAAAACCAGTGGAAGTTGAGAGTGATGTTCTGGAAGGCAAAACGTTTGTGATTTCCGGTGTATTCGAACATTTTGAAAGAGATGACCTTAAAATAAAAATAGAGGCCAACGGTGGCAGAGTACTAAGCGGTGTTTCCGGTAAACTCAACTACCTGCTCGCCGGAGCCAACATGGGGCCATCCAAACTTGAAAAAGCCAGAAAACTGGGCGTAACAATTTTGTCTGAAGAGGAGTTTTTGGGAATGATTGGAGGGTAGCTGTTGGCGATTGGCTTTTAGCTTGATTTGTAAATTGTACAGGTGGCACCTACGGAGCCAGATGTTACATGTTTGGATCATATTGCTATAAACAGGAAGCTCTTCCAGAGCTGATTCGGGTGAAATAATGGCTCCGTTGGAGCCTCCTGTTTTTAGAAAAATTAAAGGAGGTTACCAGTAGTTATAACCTCACAGTGCATTTGCATTATTGAATCCGGATAATAATCTTTTAGCGCATCTTATTGCATTTTCATTATGCTAAATAAAGTATTCCTCAAAGCATTCATTGTTGTTATGGCAGTAGCGGCAGGATCATGCTGTACAAAAAAATATTGTATTGGCTCCGACGATATGGACTATATTCAGTTCAATAACTTCACAAATAGCGAACTGGATACGATTACAATACAACGATTCAGCAAGAGTAGTAATTTTGCGACCGTTCTTGAGGACATAACTGTAATAACCAGTAATTTCTCCCAAGGTTCAAATTTTCAACACATCCAACTGCCTGTAAAACTGACAATTGATTATGATTATAAAGTAAAGCTAAACAGCACCGGGGATAATTTTACGATTTCTGATTTTGTCTCAAAAAAGGAAAGTTGTAATACTGGGTTTATGTGTAATGATTCCTACAATTCATTAGAAAGTTATTTAGTAAATGGAAATCTGATGAATACTTATCAGATCGAAATAAGTAAATGAAAAGTATGATTAATTGATATGGAAGGAGAACGCCCTTTTCACCTTGGCCCGTGTCTCCACGGGACTTTTGGAGCGACATAAAGGGTCTGTGGAGACACAGACCAGGGTTGATCTATCGAGGAGTCTGCCTGTTTTTAGAAAAATGGAAGGAGCGCAATGCTGCTGGTCGGTCTCCTTGGCCTGTGTCTTCACAGGACTATCGCAGAATGCTACTCAAAAATTCAAATCCGTGTAGATATATTGATGCTTATGTAACTATTTCTGTCCTTTTGAGTCAAAAGTGAATAAAGAAATAGGTCAAGCTATGGCACCGAATCATCACCTTGAAAGTAAATACCGAAATTCCAGAATGGAATTTGATAAAGTGTACTTTTGGACGGATACTATAAAAGACTGGAAACATTTACTCAAACAGGATAAATACAAAGACCTTATTATTTCAAGTTGGCAGGAGCTTATAAGAAGGGAGAATATTGTTATTTATGCGTTTGTTATCATGCCGAATCATCTACATGTAGTTTGGGAGATGAAAGAGCCGAACGGCAAGGAAATGGGTCACGCAAGTTTCAATAAATTCACAAGTCATTTGATTGTTAAAGATTTGAAAATTAATCACCCCAACGTGTTGCCACATTTTAAAGTAGACGAAAAGGAGCGACAATATCGAATTTGGCAACGCGACCCACTTGCAATTTTAATGGATACAAAATTAAAAGTTGAACAAAAAATTAACTACATACATAACAATCCACTTCACGAGCGATGGAATTTGGCCTCTCGTCCAGAGGAATATCCCTGGTCATCTGCTGAATTTTACGAATCAGGTAAGGATGAGTTTGGTATTTTGACACATTATGGTGAGCGATTTTAAATGGAGATTTGCAATTAGTCCTGTGAAGACATAGGCTAAGGTTGATTACAACAGGCTTTTTTACCTTGTCACGGGGCTTTGGGGGTGATATAAAGGTGTCTATGAAGACACAGACCACGGTTGAGATTTGAGCTTTATCCTGATAGAGGTGGCACCTACGGAGCCGGATATTACATGTTTAGATCATATCGCTAAAAACAGGAAGCTCTTCCAGAGCTGATTCGGGTGAGATAATGGCTCCGGTGGAGCCACCTGTTTATAGTAAAATTGAAGGGGGTATGGTTTGGCTCCTGAGGAGCCTCCTGAAATGAGTGAAAAGCTTCCCTTGGCCCATGTCTTGACGGGACTTTGGGAGCGATGTTAAGGGGGCTGTGGAGACAGACTAAGGTTGAGAAGTGAACAAATATGATATGGAATGAAAAAGATAGTTTAATTGAAAGTGAAATTTGATAAAAATCAGTGATGAAAAGTAAAAAAAGTCAAATTGAAGAAATTCTTTTGAAGTTTTCTAGCGGTTACTCGAAAGCTCAATCAGTTGATGAAATTTATAGTATTTTCTATCCGCCATTGGTTGACGTCTCAGTTCATATGAGTAAGAAATTTGAAAAGGCGGGTATGTTGTTAGTATCGGCGGAACAGGAAGTAGTAGTGTGGTTGGAAGTTAACCCAAAAATCGGTCGTTTAGATCCAGTGCCTTTTCTATATGACACTAAGGCTTTCGTTGGTCTGGACGGTCATTATTTCGGAAACATTGTTCGAGTAGAGGCATCCGCAGAAGAAGTAACGGGTTTAAAATTTGATGCAATTGCAGACCTACTAATTCAAAAAATTAAAATGGGGAAATTTGAATAATCAGTTCCGTAAATGCTACTTTACTTTGGCCCTTGTTTTCACGACGGTTAGGGCACTGTAACGGGTATGTGAAGACACAGGCCACGGTTGAGAAAGCGGCTATTGCCTACAACAATAATATTAGCTTAATTGCAAATGAAATCTACATACAATTGAGACAATTCTGTGAAATTTACTGCCCAACACCTCAGTTGGAAAAGGCTGTTAGGGAAAAACTTCATGCCCTTGGTTACAAGTGGTCGGGTGGAGATTCATTGATTGGAAAATCATTTTGGGAGGCTGATAATGATTTTTCCCTATGTATAAGCAAAGATGGGATTACTTATGGTCCTGTTACTCCTTCGGAACATAGAAAGGATTTCTATTCTGTGTATTCTGCTGTTGATTTTCTGTATCATATGATACACTTCTCTTTAAAATATAAGACAATTAGTGGCTACCCAGCTAGATTAAGCTTCGCTATTGATGAAACAATCTATGGATGGATAGAAATAGATCGTGATACGTTTATACCTGCAGAGTGGATAGAGTATTCTGGTCGATTATGGAGAACTCACCCGATTACTCTTGATGCATGGTATGACGAAATAGGAAGTCTTGATCTAATCGAGGTCATGGAGAATTAACGATCTAACCTGAACGTGGTATTTTGATTTCTACACCTCAGACAAATGGTTCAGACTAAAATAACAAAGCACTCAGGATATACGGCAACCGCTGCATATGTTTTGGAGCCAGACCGCCGAATGCCATCATCCAGGTCGATCATGTCAAGCCACGCCCCCCGTTGCTCGTACTCTCCCGACTACCATCCAGCGTAATCCGTCTCCAGGCGGAAATACGATACACAACGATCAACACCAACCTCAATCCACCCCACCAAAATATTCCGCCCTACCCCAAACTCCCCCAATTTTAAATGCATATTCCGGATTACTTCCTTACATTTGCACTTTGAAATCAACCAATAATATAAGAATATAATGCCATTGGACTTACGTTTCAAAGGGGTTGGAGCAGCGCTGATTACACCTTTTGATGAAAAGAACGAAATCGATTACCCTGGTCTTAAAAAACTGATTGACCTGGTTACGGAAGGAGAAACGGATTATCTTGTTGTGCAGGGCACCACAGGCGAATCTCCAACGGTTTCTGCACAGGAAAAGAAGGATATTCTGACTTTCACGATCAAGAATAACACGAAGTCTTTGCCTATCGTATACGGTGTTGGTGGTAATGATACAAAATCGGTTCTTGATACAATAAAGAATACAGATTTCACAGGTGTAGACGCGATTCTTTCCGTTTGTCCATATTACAATAAACCTACTCAGGAAGGCATTATTGCTCATTTTACTGCCATTGCAGACGCTTCGCCGGTGCCTGTTTTGTTGTACAACGTACCGGGCAGAACGGTGATCAACATGAAGGCCGATACAATTGTAGCATTGTCGGCACACCCGAATATCATTGGTATTAAAGATGCAGGCGGAAGTCTGGAACAGAGTATGGAACTTGCTT
This sequence comes from Dyadobacter sp. CY312, assembly GCF_021390535.1. Lineage (GTDB taxonomy): Bacteria > Bacteroidota > Bacteroidia > Cytophagales > Spirosomataceae > Dyadobacter. Next base: position 232,129 of record NZ_JAJUXG010000003.1, on the reverse strand, counting down.
CAAGAGTGCCAGATGATTTTATTCTGCTTTCCGGTGACGACAACCTGGTAACAACCATGATCAGCGTAGGTTGGCATGGCGTTATTTCGGTGATTGCCAATGCGTTTCCAAAAGAATTCAGAGACCTTACCTGGCATGCACTGGAAGGTCGTTTTGCGGAAGCTTCCAAGTTACAGCTTGCATTCCTTGAATTTGACACTTTGCTTTACATTGAGTCGAATCCGGTAGGAATCAAAAAATGCCTTGAAATCAAAGGTATTTGTAGCTCAGACGTTCGTTTGCCATTGTTAAAAGCAACGGATAAACTGGGAGCGCAACTTGAAACAGCGATGAAAAGGGAAGGGTTTATTTAAGGTATAGGAAGTTAAGAAGTTAAAATAGAAGTTACAGGGAGTTAAGAAGTTATACTAACAGCAGTTACAGGAAGTTAAGAAGTTTAAAGCAGTTATGGTTGCTGCGGCCTGAGCGCTTTTTAGCGGGCCGGGCTGAACGACTAAGAAGTCTAAGAGATAAAATGGCTTTGAATAAATGCAAAAAAGTGAGCTGTAAGAAAGACCTTCTTGCACCTCACTTTTTTAGTTCAAACTTAGCTAGCAACCTATTTCAGGCAATCACAACTTTTCACATTTCACCAAATTCAAAAGCCAACGGTTCGCATAGCTCATTTCACCGCCCGGCGGCCCGGTTCTCACATTTCACTTTTTACAACAAAAATATGAACCACATGATCTCCTTTTATCCCGGACCTTCCAAGGTATATCCTCAGGTGGAGCACTATTTGACTGATGCGTATCGCAGTGGGATTCTGAGTGTGAATCACCGGAGCGATGTGTTTATGGAAATGCTGCGGAACACGATTTTTGCGCTGAAAAAAAGTCTGGAAATTCCGGAGGATTATGAGGTTTATTTTGTGTCTTCTGCAACGGAATGCTGGGAAATTATAGCGCAGTCGCTGATCAGTACGTCGAGTTTGCATTTGTATAATGGTGCATTTGGAGCCAAGTGGATGGAGTATACCAATAAAATACGGCACGGTGCAGAAGGAGTGGAGTTTGGAATAAACGAACTGCCTGATTTGTCCGGGCTGAGTATTGATCTGGGTTACGATGTGATTTGTGTAACGCACAATGAAACATCAAACGGAACGGCATTGCCAGCTTCTTTTTTGTCGGCTCTGCGGCAGCAAACCAACCAGCTTATTGCAGTGGATGCTACGTCGTCGATGGCTGGTGCTGCGTTACCTTGGACCGAAGCTGACGTCTGGTATGCATCTGTTCAGAAATGTTTTGGATTGCCGGCTGGTCTGGCGGTGATGGTGGTTTCGCCTCAGGCAGTGAGCCGGGCGGAGCATGTTGGCGACCGGAATTTTTACAATAGCCTGTTATTTACGAGAGAGAACTTTCAAAAATTTCAGACGCCTTACACGCCAAATGCGCTGGGAATCTATTTGTTGGGAAGAATAATGGAAACGATAGCGCCAATCAGCGAGATATCGGCGGAACTTCATAGCAGGGCTAGTGAATTGTATGCTTTCCTGCCCGACAATGGTTATGAAGTGCTGGTGAGCAATGATGCCGTTCGGTCGGATACGGTTATTGCAGTGCAGGCGGATCGGGAAAAGGTTACAAAAGTAAAAAGCATGGCCAAACAGGCCGGTTTACAGCTGGGAAATGGGTATGGAGCCTGGAAAGATTCCAGTTTCAGGATTGCCAACTTTCCGGCGATCACATTGAGTGATATTTCTTTACTGAGAAATTTTTTGTTTTCAATTTCTCATTTGTAGTTTGAGTAGTTAAAATTAATATTGGGTTTATAGATATGTGGCGTTTTAGCCTGCAATTTATTCGACAACCCATCCTTAGAACAAGATACGTGCGATTAGATATTTTAAAACAATACGAAAACCAGACAAAATGTTTGGTGGCTCTCGATTCCATTATTTTTGGCTTTGACGGAGAACAATTAAAATTACTGCTCGTGAAGCGGGGAATTGAGGAGGAGCAACATACCTGGTCTCTGATGGGAGGTTGGGTGCAGCCGACGGAAAGTCTCGAAGATGCCTCCAACCGGATCCTTTTTGAGCTTACCAGCCTGAAAGACATTTATCTGGAACAGCTTCACACGTTCGGTAGCCCGCAGCGTGACCCGGTTGAACGGACCGTTTCGGTGGCCTATTTTGCGCTGATCAATGTGGAAGATTACGACCACAAAATCTCCAAAAATTACGAAGCGCAATGGTTTGGTATGAACGATCTGCCCAAGCTGCTTTTTGATCATGGCGCCATGGTGGAAATGGCCATTCAGCACTTGCGGTACAAGGCGTCGCAACATCCGATTGGTTTTGAATTACTTCCTGAAAAGTTCACCGTTCCTCAATTGCAAAAGCTTTACGAAGCGATTTTCGGTACGGAGTTGGACAAGCGTAATTTCAGCAGAAAACTGTTGTCGACCAATCTGCTTATAAAACTGGACGAAAAGCAAAAAGGATACTCAAAAAAGGGAGCTTATTTTTACAAGATCGACGAGGATAAATACAAAAAGCAATTTAATACTTTCCTGAACTTCCTGCCCAACGGGAACTCCTGAGCCGTTTTATTTCGGTTTGTAATGGGAAAAACGTTGCGTAAACAATGCCTTTTGTTCAACTTTGCGGGCTAAAAGGCATCGTAATGTTCAATTTAAAGGAAATAATATCCGTCTCCCTCATTCTTTTCTCTGTCATCGACGTGTTGGGATCCATTCCGGTCATCGTTGATTTTCGGAAGAAACTGGGGAAAATAGAATCGGAAAAAGCGACCCTGGTTGCCGGGTTTATCATGATCCTATTTCTTTTTCTGGGAGAAAAATTATTGAGGCTTTTCGGGGTTGACGTCGCATCTTTCGCCATCGCAGGTGCCATTATTCTGTTTCTTCTGGGGTTGGAAATGATTTTGGGACGCGAAATTTTCAAACACGGCAGTGTAGAAACCGGAGCGGCATCCATCGTTCCCATTGCCTTCCCGATTATTGCCGGTGCAGGTACCATGACAACCCTTCTGGCACTCCGATCGGCCTACGAAATCCAGAACATTCTGATCGGCGTTTTACTAAACCTGATTTTCGTATACCTGGTTTTGAAATCATCAAACTGGCTGGAAACCAAACTTGGACCAGGCGGAATTGAAATACTCAGAAAAGTTTTTGGCGTAATTTTGCTGGCTATTGCAGTGAAGTTGTTTAAAACCAATCTGGGAATCTGAAAGGCTGTTAACAGCCATAGATCATAATCTGCTAATAATTAATCCAATAGCTAACGACTAACAGCTAATAGCTTTATTTAAAAATCATACATCATGCAACAACTGGACAGCCTTAATCAGGTCGCAGAATTTCACCGTACATTCAAACACCCTATTCTTGATAAACCTACCATTCCGTCCGAAGACAGAAGCAGGCTGCGTGTGGCTTTGCTTGCTGAGGAATTGAAAGAACTGGAAGTGGCTATTCTGGAAAAGGATATCGTAGAAATCGCTGATGCGCTTTGTGACCTGCAATATGTATTGTCGGGTGCGGTGCTGGAATTTGGTCTTGGAGATAAATTCCGTGAATTGTTCGACGAAGTACAACGTTCCAACATGTCCAAAGCTTGCCTGACGGTAGAAGAAGCCGAAGCAACAGTAGCTCATTACACGGCGAAAGGAACAGAATGTTATTACAAAGAAGATTCTGGCAAATACCTTGTGTACCGTACCGCGGACGATAAAACGCTAAAAAATATCAATTACTCTCCTGCTGATTTGTCGGGGATTATTGGGTGATGGTGTTTTTGTAAAAAGTAAAAAGTGGCGTGGTGCGAACCAGCGGTATATTACTTTGGTAAAAGGTGAGAAATTTGGAGTAAGGTGCGCCCTTTGCATTTTATCTTCTTTTATCTAAACCGTTCAGACCGCGAAAAGCGTTCAGACCGGACCTCTCACTTCTCACATTTTACTTCTTCACTTCTATAACTACTCCCAAAAATGACTTCCGTTCTTGATCGTTTTCTTCGCTACGTCAAAATTGACACACAGTCTGATCCTCAGTCGGAGAGTTTTCCGAGTACTGCCAAACAGCGGGATTTGAGCAATTTACTTGTTGTTGAGTTGCAGGAGCTTGGCATTGCGGATGCCCATCTGGACGAGCATGGATATGTGTATGCGACCATCCCTGCCAATACGAATAAGGAAAATGTACCTGTGATCTGTTTCTGCTCACATGTGGATACTTCTCCTGATGTAACGGGTGCGAATGTAAAACCGCTTGTGCATAAAAACTGGGACGGAACGGATATCGTTTTGCCTGACGACACCACGCAGGTTTTAAGAGTTGGAGAGTTGAATGATCTGGAAAATCAAATTGGTAACGATATTGTAACAGCCAGCGGAGATACTTTGCTTGGCGCAGATAATAAGGCTGGTGTAGCAGAAATCATGGCTGCAACGGAATACCTGATCCAACATCCTGAATTGAAACATGGTGATATCAAAATCCTTTTCACACCGGATGAAGAAGTAGGGCGCGGAACGGAAAAAGTGGATTTGACAAAATTGGGAGCTGACTATGGATACACGGTAGATGGCGAAGCGGTAGGAACGCTGGAAGATGAAACCTTTTCAGCCGATGGTGTGAAGATTACGATTACAGGTGTAAGTACGCATCCGGGATACGCTTTCGGCAAATTGGAAAATGCGCTTAAAATAGCAGGAAATATTCTGGCGGCTTTGCCAAAGGATTCTCTGTCGCCGGAAACTACGAAAGATAAACAAGGATTTATTCATCCGGTTCATATAGAGGGTATTCAGGAACAGGCCGTTCTGGAATTTATCATCAGAGATTTTACGGATGAAGGTTTGAAACGAAATGAAGATCTATTGCAAAAGATCGTGAACGAGGTTTTGACCCAGTACCCGAATTCTGTTGCTAAAATGGAGGTTAAGGAGCAATACCGGAATATGAAAAAGGTCCTGGATCAACATCCACAGGTAATTGCCAATGCTGTAAAAGCCATGCAACGCTGCGGTCTGGAAGCCACGCCAAGAAGTATTCGCGGCGGTACAGACGGCTCACGTTTGTCGTTTATGGGTTTACCTTGTCCGAATATTTTTGCAGGAGAACATGCGTTTCATTCACGTCTGGAATGGGTGTCGGTACAGGATATGGAAAAGGCAGTGGAGGTGATTGTCGAACTTGCCCAGGTTTGGGAAGAAGAAGCGTAAAACCAATGATTAATGAGAGAATGAGTGAATAAAAGCTCAATTATTCTTATCCCAATTCACTCATTCACGCACTCATTCATTCAAAATTAGTAAATGGCAAAGAAGACAAAATTTTACGTCGTGTGGCAAGGTAGGCAAACGGGCGTGTTTACCGATTGGAAGGAGTGTGAGGCGCAGATCAAAGGATTTGAAGATGCCCGTTACAAGTCTTTCGAGTCGTTGCAGGAAGCCGAAACGGCCATTCAGCGAAACTATTGGGAGTATGTTGCCAAGGCAGGGCAAAAAGATGTTCCCAAAATAACAAAAGTTGCCCCTGTCAATATTGGCAAACCCCTCACCAATGCTATCGCCGTGGATGCTGCCTGGAACACCGCCACCGGTGATATGGAGTACCAGGGTGTGTATCTGGAAACGGGAAAAAAGATATTTCTGCAAGGTCCGTTTAAAGACGCGACCAACAACATAGGCGAATTTCTAGCGATAGTACACGGACTGGCCTATTTGCAAAAAAATGAGAGCTCTCTACCCATTTACAGCGATTCTCGGACGGCTATCAGCTGGGTGAAGAAGAAACATGCCAATACAAAACTCGCTCTAACTCCCAGAAATAAGCCGGTTTTTGAGATGTTGCAGCGCGCCGAAAGGTGGCTGGCTGCCAACAAATTCCCGAATCAGATTTTAAAATGGGAAACGGAATATTGGGGCGAAAATCCTGCTGACTTCGGCAGGAAATAAGAGTTATGGCTAAAAATTCTTACTTCCAGTTCAAGCAGTTTACCATTCATCAGGACAAGTGCGCCATGAAGGTGTGCACGGATGCTTGTGTATTGGGAGCGTCGTCAGAGCTAGGAAATTCAAAACGAATTCTGGATATAGGAGCGGGGACAGGATTGTTGTCGTTGATGACTGCGCAGCGTTATCCATTTGCTCATATACATGCCGTCGAGCTGGATTCCGATGCTTATTTACAGGCTGTTGACAATGTGGCTGCGAGTCCGTTTTCGGGACAAATTTCTTTATTCAATACAGCCATCCAGGAATTTGTCCCGGCTTATCAATACGATTCTATTATCAGCAATCCACCCTTTTTTCAGTCCGATTTGCTTTCTCCTGATACGCAGAAAAATCAGGCGCACCATTCTACTTCACTTACTTTTAATGACCTTTTGGCTGCGATCGACCGGCTTTTAACTGATCAAGGTCAGTTTCATATCTTGCTCCCAAAGGACGAGTCGGAGTTATTTTACCAAAAAGCAAAGACTTTGGGTTGGTTTATGACCAACAATCTTACTTTACAGCACAATAAGGATAAAAAGCCATTTCGCCGGATTATGACGTTTGGTAGGTCTTATTTATCTGAAAATGAGATTGATAATACAGTTTTGAACATATATGGCGAGAATAACAAAGTATATGATCCGGAGTTCGTAAGTTTAATGAAAGACTTTTATATGATATTTTGATCAGGAAAAGTGCGAACTTTGCGTTTTAAAAGTAAGTTGGAGATTTTCCCCGTTGTAATAAATTCATGATTGACTCTGGTATTCAGATTTCCGTAGTAATTCCGCTATTCAACGAAGAAGAGTCATTGCCGGAGCTTAGTGCGTGGATTGAGCGTGTGATGCTGGCCAATAATTTTTCCTACGAAATCCTCTTCATTGACGACGGAAGTAAGGATCAATCGTGGGCTGTGATCTCGGAGCTTTCCCGCAAAAACCCATGTATACGCGGATTTAAGTTTGTCCGGAATTACGGGAAAACAGCTGCTTTACAAACAGGTTTTCAGGCGGTTAAAGGTCAGGTTGTGATCACGATGGACGCCGACTTGCAGGATAGTCCGGACGAAATTCCGGATCTGTACCGAATGATTACCGAAGAGCGTTACGACCTTGTGTCAGGTTGGAAAAAGAAACGGTTTGACCCCATTACGAAGACCATTCCTACCAAGATCTTCAACGCTGCCACAAGGAGTATTTCCGGGGTAAGTTTACACGATTTCAATTGTGGATTAAAAGCTTATCGTAAAGAGGTGGTTCAGAATATCACCATTTACGGAGAAATGCATCGCTATATTCCTGTAATTGCCAAGTGGAACGGTTTTGGAAAAATAGGAGAAAAAGTAGTGCAGCATCAGGCCAGGAAGTATGGCTACACGAAATTTGGCCTTGAAAGGTTTATTTTCGGATTTTTAGATTTACTTTCGATTGCCTTTGTAAATAAATTTGGCCGCAGACCCATGCACCTTTTTGGGAGTTTGGGTACGCTAATGTTCTTTTTTGGGAGTATTATTGCAATGTGGCTGATATTTACCAAGATTTATAAAATTTACGTTTCTCATGAGCCGTTCAGAAATGTAACCGAAAACCCTATGTTCTTTTTGGCTTTATTGGCCATTACAGTCGGGTCGCAGCTGTTTCTGGCGGGTTTCATTGGCGAGTTGTTTGTGAAACAATCCATATCCAAAACCGGAGATTATCTGATTGCGGAGCAGGCAGGAGAAACGAATGAAATATGAGTTAACAGATAACAGTAAAAAGTTAACAGTAGAATAGGAGTTGACGGAAAAAAGTTATTTAAGCAAACGGCTAAAAGCCAATTGCTAATAGCTATTTAAAACAAGTATTACCAAATTAAGCCTTTTACATATTTAAATAATGATCGCTAACGTACACAAAGCCCATCCCTGGCACGGTATTCCAATGGGAGAAAATGCACCTGAATTAGTAACTGCATTTATTGAAATTGTTCCTACGGATACAGTAAAATACGAAATAGATAAAGCTACGGGCTATTTGATGATCGATCGCCCGCAAAAATATTCCAACATCGTTCCTGCTCTTTACGGTTTCATACCTAAAACTTATTGCGCTGAGAAAATCGCTGCTTTGGCACGCGAGCGTTCTGGTCGCGATGTAACAGAAGGTGATGGTGACCCGTTGGATATCCTGGTATTGTGTGAAAAAATCATTTCTCACGGTGATATCATGTGTCAGGCTAAGCCAATCGGTGGAATTCGCCTGATCGATGGTGGAGAAGCAGATGATAAAATCATTGCTGTACTTAAAGGTGACGAGGTTTATGGCGGATTTTCTGACCTGAGCGAACTTCCTGAAGGTATCGTTGAGCGTTTGAAACACTACTTCCTGACTTACAAAAACCTTCCTGGCGAAAAAGCACATATCGAAATTACGAACGTGTACGGCAGAGAAGAAGCGCATGAAGTGATCATGACATCTGTTGAAGATTATAAACACTCATTTTACTGAGAGTCTGAGTGTAACTAAATAGCTGACTTTAAAGCAATTTAAGCCGCCGCGAATAGGGGCGGCTTTTCTTTATGCTTATCTTTGTGCAAAATTTCGGTTTGGACTTCTGATTGTAGGTTACACAGAGACGCACGGAGATTTAAAAGAGAGCCACGGAGAGCATCTGTTAAACTCTTCAAATACAGAAGAAATAAGTCAAAAAGATTCTTCGCTTGACTTGTTTATTGGATAATAAAAAAGATAGATGAGTAATTTACAGGAAATAAAAAAACGCCGCACGTTTGCGATCATTAGTCACCCCGATGCCGGGAAAACGACGCTTACTGAAAAACTTCTGCTTTTTGGAGGTGCAATCCAGACTGCGGGTGCGGTAAAATCCAATAAGATTAAAAAGACTGCAACCTCCGACTTTATGGAGATTGAAAAGCAGCGTGGTATTTCGGTTGCTACGTCTGTAATGACATTCGAATACAAGGATCTGCTGATCAACATTCTGGATACACCCGGTCACAAGGACTTTGCTGAGGATACCTATCGTACGCTTACGGCTGTGGATAGTGTAATCCTGGTGATTGACTGCGTGAAAGGTGTGGAAGAGCAAACGGAGAGACTTATGGAAGTTTGCCGTATGCGTAACACGCCTGTGATCGTGTTTGTAAATAAGCTGGATAGGGAAGGGCGTAATGCTTTTGAACTGCTGGATGAGCTCGAAACCAAGCTAAAAATCCGAGTGAGACCGCTTACCTGGCCTATCAATATGGGTGTTCAGTTTAAAGGCGTTTACAGCTTGTATGAGCAAATGCTGTATTTCTTTAAGATCAATAAAACCAAAATCGAGAGTAACGTTGCCAAGGTAAGTCTGGAAGATGATAATCTTGCTGAGCTGGTTGGGCAGCGTGATGCCGATCAGTTGCTGGAAGATGTAGAACTGGTTGAAGGGGTTTACGACACATTTTCGGAAGAAGCTTATCAAAAAGGAGAACTTGCTCCGGTATTTTTTGGTAGTGCGATCAATAACTTTGGTATCAAGGAATTGTTAGATACGTTCTGTGATATTTCGCCCATCCCGCAACCACGCCCGACGGATGTGCGGGAAGTAGAGCCAACTGAGGCAAAGTTCACCGGTTTTGTATTTAAAATACACGCGAACTTAGATCCGCGTCACCGCGATCGTATTGCGTTTTTAAGGATTTGTTCCGGCAAATTTGAGCGCGGTAAATTCTACAAACATGTCCGTCTGAATAAGGATGTCCGGTTTTCGAGCCCGTTTACTTTCATGGCGTCCGATAAGAGCGTGATGGATGAAGGTTTCCCCGGAGACGTGGTGGGGTTGTATGATACAGGAAGTTTCAAAATTGGAGATACACTAACAGAAGGCGAAAAACTTCAATTTTCGGGAATACCAAGTTTCTCTCCCGAGATTTTCAAGGAGTTGATTAACCTGGATCCAATGAAATCCAAGCAATTGGAAAAGGGTATTCAGCAGCTTACCGACGAAGGTGTAGCGCAGCTGTTTAACCTGGATTTGGGTAACCGTAAAATCGTTGGTACGGTAGGTGAACTTCAATTTGATGTAATTCAATATCGTCTGGAACATGAATACGGTGCAAAATGCCGTTGGGTTCCGATGAGTATTTCACGTGCATGCTGGCTCACAGCCGACGACAAACCGGCTATGGATCAGTTTGTACGCCTGAAAGGGAACCAGATCGCCTACGATAAAGACAGAAACCCGGTGTTCCTGGCGGAATCAGAATGGATGATCCGCATGAATGTGGAGAACAACCCGGCAATCCATTTCCATTACACATCTGAATTCAAGACCGAGATTGGGGCGTAGTGAGCCTGTTAATGCAGTCACCGACCGTCTCGATTCCAAATTTCTGACACCAAAAAAGCTGCGGTGAATTTCTTCACCGCAGCAACTCAATTGAATTTTAGGAGGGTTTTATTTCAAAGTGAGTGTCGCTGCTGTATCCAAGAGCCTTTTGAATTTTTTCATACGTTGAGTTCAAAATGATATGAACCAACCCGGCCTGCTTTCCCAGTTGCTGAGTCTGTATTTTATAGAGGAGGGTTTAATTAAATGGTTATAAGACTGTTGCTTAGTAACTATTTCAATACTTCTGACCTCTTAAACACAGCAACGACATTTATATCAGATATTTTATTTTTTGGAATCTTCTCAATTTAAGGTCGTTCCGGTCGTAATTTTTGCTTGGCGAACCTTAGACTATTCCATCTGTCAATTCCTCTCCGCACTTTTCATAAATACATAAAAAGTGACCTGATCTTTTTAACGGATCAAAGTTCTCCATAAAATGTTTTCTCTGTAAGCCGTAAAACACGTGTTTCCAAAAACAGGTGTTTTACGGGGGGGGGGAATTCAACCTCGCTATTCTGTTTACCGCGATAGCAACAGGAATCAGGAATTTCCTGTAATAAAATTTCGATCTTTTTTATTCAGATCGTTGTAAATCAGATAGTATAATGTCTCTGATTTTACCTTCCTATTTTCGAAAACACCTCTTTTTAAGCCACAGTCATTGGTAGCAATGCCTTAAATCATTTTAACCCTATGCTCAACAAAGAATTAAATGCAAATCTTATCTCAGAAAAAGTCTTTGACAACTGGACAATAGCCTGGAAAGAGCTTGAATTTGACCAGAAACCCTATGAATTTTTTAAAAAAGAGGAAGGACTTATTACAGCAGCCGTGTTCGATGCTGCGGACATGACCTCACTGATTTCCACAATTGGCGTAAGTACTGTAAAAGTCCGGTTCGGGCTGGATGAGGAAAACAAAAGTTTCCAGATCCTGCTGTTTGGAACGGACAATACCGGCCAAATCCTGACGCCCTATTACGTGCAGGCAAGAAATGTATATTCCGCATTGGGTGAGGATGAAGGAGAAGTGCCTATTGAACTGATTAATCAATGGAAGAGAAACTGGATTGTAAAGGGTAGCGCGGATGAGATTTCCAACAAAAGCTTCCTGACGCCTTATGGTTTTACAAGAGGGTATAATTATCCTCTCAAGGAGTTTATACAGACCTTATTCAAATTTGAAAAGGCTCCTGATATCCTCATCGAATTTGTTCTGCACGAATATTATGGCGTAAATTATCTGACAACGAAGGAAATGACATCTACATTTGGAGTGGTACTTCATGGAAACGATGTTTCTAAAGGGTTGGATGATGGTAAAGACGGCGGATACTACGACCTGACAGCACCTTGCCCAAGAACCTGCTAGAATCATAAAATGACTCTTTTTTGCCGGTAAAATCTTCTATATCCGGCAAAAAGAGTCATTAATGTCTTTATTTGCGCCTCAATCCAGCACTTATGCATTATTCTAGTGAGCAGCTTGTTATTTTCTTTGCTTTTTTACCCATTCTGTTAGCCGCTGTAACTGGTGCGGTCAGATTTAAAAAGTTGGATACAACGCTTAAAATCCTGGCCTGTCTTGTTTTCTTTGCTTTTGCTATTGAATCGCTTTCCAGAATCTATTGGCTCTACAAAACCTCAAATCTTTTTCTTTGGCCAATATACATTACGGTGGAATTTGCCCTGTTGTTATGGATGTTTAGCAGCGAGCTGAACATTAAACTTCTGACACGGGCATGTATCCCGATTATTTTAGCTTTTACCAGCTATATGATTTACAAAACCCTTCAGGTTTCGAACGAAGGCGTGATGATAGACAACAGCGGCAGACTGATCGAGAGTGTTACGTTGCTGCTTTTAATCATGCTCTATTACGGAAAATTGTATAAAAATCAGCCTTCCGGCAAGCTTTGGACGATTCCGATGTTCAGTATTTCTACCGGGTTACTCTTATTTTTTTCGGGAAATTTCCTGATTTTTCTCTTCATTAATTTTATGTTGCAGTATTCTCAAAAACTGAATTATCAGGTCTGGATGATTCACGCTTTGCTTAACGGACTGCTATACCTGACTTACACTTATTCATTATGGAAAACCCGGGCGAATTAGAGTTCTCGCAGCTTTTATTTGGAGGCCTGGCTTTTGTGTTTGTCCTTGCGTTGTCGCTGATCATATTTTTCCTGTTGTACCAGCGAAAATTGCACAAGCAGGCACAAATCATTCAGGATCAGGAATTACAGTATCAGAAAGATCTAACGGGTCTGGTGGTTAATTCGCAGGAAAATGAGCGGGAGCGGATATCGCGGGATCTTCATGATGAAATTGGCGGAGCACTTTCGGCTGCCAAACTCTATATCAATCAGATTCAGTACGAAACATCGGCGGAGGAAATGATGCAGCTTGCGTCGAACGCGAATGGAATTCTGGAAAATACGGTGCAGGAGATCAGGCAGATCGCGCAAAATCTTTCGCCTCTTAGTATCGAAGAATTCGGGTTTCAACAGGCCGTTCGTATGCTTTTAACAAGAATAGAGGCAGGAGGAGTTAATGCCGAATGTGAGATTAATTTTGATGCCAAACTGAATAGGCAAACTGAATTGGGACTGTACCGCATTGTGCAGGAAGCAACGGGAAACGCTTTGAAACACGCCAATCCGGAATTGATTGAAGTTACGCTCAATCAAAATCAGGGTTTTCTTATTCTGACAATATCCGACGACGGATGCGGTTTCGACTATCAGGAGGCAGATAATGCTCCCAAACAATCCATGGGGCTGAGTGGCATAAAAGCACGGATAAGCTCTCTCAACGGAAAGCTCAATATCAGCTCATCGCCTGGTTCCGGCACCCGGATCGAACTAATGGTACCCATTGTCTAATCACCTCCTAAGCCAGCAAGAATTATGGATGTTTTAAAATTGGCCATTGTCGACGACCATATGCTTTTCAGGCAGGGGTTGATTCAAATCCTTAAAAAGTTTGATAAATACGAGGTCGTTTTAGAGGCTTCATCCGGAGAAGAATTGCTTGCCAAGTTAGCATTTCAAAAGCCCGACGTAATATTGCTCGACCTTAAAATGAAAGGCATGAGCGGGCAGGAGGCCAGTGTGATTATCCGGGAGGATTTTCCTGAAATAAAGATTATCATTTTGTCCATGAATTATTCGCACGACTACATCAGGCAAATGATGAAAATTGGCGTTCACGGGTATTTGCCAAAAGACATTGACCAGAAAAAAATGATTGAGGCCATTGATCAGGTTTATTACAAAGGGCATTACATGGACGAGGAAATCGCGGCCGTTCTGAGAGAAGCGATACAGTCGGTTGAACGAAAGAACCTTCGGAAAAATACGTTTCTTGAATCAGAAAATATCTCCTTGACTGAGCGTGAAATGGATGTTTTGAAACTGATCTGCAAAGGTCAGAATACACAGCAAATAGCAGACGAGCTTTTCATCAGTTATAGAACCGTGGAAGGTCACAGAAAAAACCTGTTGTTAAAAACAGGCTTAAACAATTCTGTAAGTCTGGTTGTGTTTGCAGTGAAAAATGGGTTGATAGAAATGTAGCGAAGCACTTTACTTCACCTGCTTCAAAATCCAACCCGAAATCTCATTCAGCGCGGCAGGTGCAAAAGTCTGTTCTATTTCACCATACTCTGCCGGCGAACCGGTTTTACATTCCTGAAACAGATGGTTCAGATTAGGTAGTTCTTTTGTTGTCACATTCGTATTTCCTCCCTTTTTCAGCGCCAGTTTAATCGCTGAAAGATTCTCCTCCGGAACTACCTGTATATCTTTCTCTCCATTGATTGCCAGAACAGGACATTTTACTTTTACAAGTGTTTCTTCCGGATTGTATTTCAACGCATATTGAAACCAGGGTGACGACAGGCTCTCAATTCGGGCGGCCGCAACTTGTTCCCGGGTCATTTTGGCCGGAATGAGCTTATCCGGAATTTTTGAAATATTTTCATTCACGAATCGAGTCATGTCGGTTTTGAGCTTGTTGATATCGGTAGACTGAATTACCAGTTCATAAGCCTTTTCATTGATGCCAACCAATTTTTTGACGTTCTCATCCGACATACCATAAGCTTTTGCAATCAGCCCATCTTGTATCAAAAGTAGCTTTTTAAGTTCCATACCGGGTCCGGCAAGCAATACGATGACGGCAACATCTTTGGATCTTGCAGCGACCATAGGCGCAATCAATCCACCTTCACTATGCCCGATTAAACCAATTTTTGCGGTATCAACATCCTTTCTGCTTTTCAGAAAATTGACAGCACTTTCGGCGTCATGAGAGAAGTCATCAGAAGTTGCAGGTTTGAAATTTCCGGTTGACTTCCCGAAGCCCCGGTCATCATACCGCAAAACGCCAATACCGTTTCTGGTCAGGTGATCAGCCAGAACGAGAAAGGGTTTGTGGTTTAACATCTCTCCATCCCGGTTTTGTGCACCGCTCCCGCTGATCAAAACCACCACCGGATATTTGCCCGTTTTTGAAGGCAAGGTCAGCGTTCCTGCCAGCGTCACATTTTGGTTTTTGAAACTGACCTCTTCTGAATAGTAAGGATAAGGCGGCGAGGGAGTTTGCGGTCGTCTTATGACCTGGTTGTCGAGGTATACGTACCAGGCCATTACACCAGCCACCAACACAAGAATTGTTACTGAAATGAGGACTGTCTTTTTCACTGTATGTGTATTTTGGAGGATTTGCAGAGTTGATATACGGAATAACCAAAAGCACCTGAAATCCTTTGTATATCGGGTCGTTTTAAAATTTGTTTTGTTAAAAAAGCATAAATGAAAAGGGTCGCCAGCCGATTAAAGCTGACGACCCTTTTTGAAAATTTATTTAAAATATCAGATTATTCACCACCTGATTTACTGTCCCTTTTTTCTTTTTTGTCGGCTCTCTTTTCTTTCAGACTCTTCTCTGCCTTTTTCTTGTCACCTTTCGGTGCAACTTTTTCTTTTGCCATATTTTTTTTGATTTATGTAAGATAACCCTTTAAAACGGACATTCAACATATCTGCACCTCCCTGACCGAGGCAATGAGTGTAATATCTTAAATGTACTGAAATTCAATGAAATAGGGTTCTGTTGTGGGGTAATTTGGTTAACTTAGAAGAAATCAACTCCGCACAATTATGAAGATTTCGTTTATAGGTACATTCCCGCCGCGGGAATGCGGAATTGGTACGTTTACTAAAAATTTATTTGACTCCATGGTTGGTGCTGCCCATGTGGAGCGTGTAAATCAGGGACTGGTGGTGGCGATGGATGATAATGACCAACATTACGATTACCCGAGTGAAGTTAAACTGACCATCAGGCAGGAAGAGCAGGCCGATTATCTGGAAGCTGCCAATTTTATCAATATCAGTGGTGCGGATGTTTGCCTTTTGCAACACGAATTCGGGATTTTTGGAGGACAAAACGGGATATACATTCTTCCGTTGTTATACAGGCTGCAAGTACCATTGATCGTAACATTGCATACGGTTTTAAAAAATCCTTCTTACAATGAGCGCGCCGTACTGATCGAGATCTGCAAAATAGCGCAGTCGGTGGTGGTAATGAGTCAAACGGCGATCGATATGCTGGTGGCTGAAAACGGAGTGCCTGAAAGTAAAATCATACAGATTAATCATGGTGTGCCTGACATCCGGTTTGATCAGTTGCAGGCCAAAAAGGAATTTAAATTATCGACCAAACAGGTATTGCTCACCTTCGGTTTTATAGGCAGGAACAAAGGAATTGAAACCGTTTTAAAAGCACTTCCGGCAGTGGTGGCGAAGTATCCGCAGCTGGTTTACATTGTTTTGGGCAAAACCCATCCCAACGTGATCAGGCATTCGGGAGAGGAATACAGGATCTTTCTTTTGGGGCTTGTAAAAAAACTCGGCTTAGAGAAACATGTTATTTTCCTGAATGAGTTTATTGATCAGTCTGAGCTGTTCAAATACCTTTCTGCCACAGATATTTACATCACGCCTTATACCAACGAAGCGCAAATTACCAGCGGGACATTGTCTTATGCCATTGGCGCAGGCGCTGCGGTGATATCAACGCCTTATTGGCATGCAGCCGAAATGCTTGCGGAGGGACGGGGAAGGTTGTTTGGTTTCAATGATTCAGAGGCATTAAGCGACATTTTCCTTGACCTGCTCGATCACCCTGAGGTGATGCAGGAACTTCGTAAAAAGGCATCTGACTTCGGGAGAGAAATCACCTGGCCAAAAATTGGTGAAAAGTATTCCGATCTGGCACACAAGGTTGTAGCAGAGCAGCCTGAGCTGACAGACAAGGAGATGATGCTGGATCTACCCGCGCTGCCTCCGTTTTTATTGGATCACATTCAGCGACTTACCGATGATACCGGTATCATTCAACACGCCAAATACGGAATTCCGAACTTGAAGGAAGGTTATTGTCTGGACGATAACGCAAGGGCTTTGCTGATGGTGATGATGACTTACAAACGCAATAAACATCCGTTGGCGCTTAAACTCTCGCCGACGTATCTGAGCTACATTCATTACATGCAGAATCCGGATGGGGCTTTCCGGAATTTCCTTAGTTTCAACCGGAATTTTTTGGATGAGGTAGGTTCGGAAGATTCTTTTGGCAGAACAATATGGGCATTGGGCTATTTGCTGGGCAATGCACCCAATGACGCCTATTACCAAACTGGCCGGGAGATTTTCTTTGATGCCTATCCAAATTTTGTAAAACTTAAATCAATCCGAAGTATAGCCAATACCATGGTTGGGATTTGTCATTATCTCAAAAGTAATCCTTCCGACGAAGGCATGATCGAGATACTGAGAAAACTATCTAACCGGCTCATTGAAGATTATGAGATTAATCGCACCGACGACTGGCATTGGTTTGAGTCATTACTGGCTTACGACAATGCATTTTTACCTCTTGCGTTGCTGCATGCTGCGGAGTTTTTGAATGACGAAAAAGTAAATGAAGTAGGGCTGGAAAGCATGAATTTTCTGACTGAGATCACGTTGCGAAATGGTTATCTTTCAGTGGTAGGAAATGATACCTGGTATAAAAAGGATGGAGAGAATTCCATGTTTGCGCAGCAGCCACTGGACGTTTTGGCTATGGTTCTGATGTTGCATCAGGCATTCAGACTCACCAAAGATCAGGCCTACATTCCGCAGCTTTATACCTGTTTTATGTGGTTTTTGGGAGAAAATGACCTTCGTATCAGTTTATATGACTTTGAGACTAAAGGCTGTTGTGACGGATTGGAAAGTTATGGCGTGAACCGGAACCAGGGAGCGGAAAGTACATTGGCCTATCTGATTTCTTATTTGAGTGTGCTTGAAGCATTTGAAGAAGTTTCCAAACTGGAAGGGCAACGATTGTGAAAATAGCCATTTTATCTTCCATAGCATGGCGCACACCTCCCCGCAAGTACGGACCTTGGGAACAGGTGGCCTCTTACCTTGCAGAAGGGTTGCACGCAAGAGGTATTGATGTAACCCTTTTTGCTACTTCCGATTCCATTACAAAAGCGAAGCTGGATGCGACTTGCGCGGTTCCCTATGCGGAGAACGCGCAAGTGGATGCCAAAGTGGTGGAGTGTATGCACATCAGTAATGTAATGGAAAAAGCCGATCAGTTTGACCTGATCCATAATCACTTCGATTTTTTGCCACTCACATATTCCAAGCTGATTCGGACGCCAATGGTCACGACCATACATGGTTTTTCGTCATCCAAAATCAAGGAGGTTTATCGAAAATACAATGGCCATACGCATTATGTATCCATCAGCAATGCCGACCGGGATGAAAATCTGGATTATGCGGCAACGGTATACAACGGGATAAACGAGGAGGAATTTCCATTCGTAGCTATTCCGGATGATTATCTTTTATACTTTGGCAGAATTCATGCCGACAAAGGCACGAGCGAGGCAATTCAAATAGCAAGACAGGCAGGATACAAGCTCTTCATAGCCGGACTGATACAGGATGAAGGCTATTTTGAAAGGGAAGTGAAACCGCATATAGATGAAAAGCAGGTCTTCTATATTGGGAATGTTGGTACTGAGGAAAGAAGGAAATTACTTGGAAAGGCTGTCGCCTTGCTGCATCCTATAAAGTTCGAGGAACCGTTTGGTTTAAGTGTGGCGGAATCCATGTTTTGCGGCACACCCGTGATCGCTTTCAAACGTGGTTCCATGCCCGAGCTTATTCGAGATGGAGAGACCGGTTTTCTGGTGAATACAGTAGATGAAGCCGTTGATGCCGTTGGAAATGTAGGCAAGATCAAACGGGCAGATTGCCGGAAATGGGCTGCTTCGGTTTTTTCAAAAGATAAAATGGTGGATGGCTATATTGCCGTTTACGAAGAGCTGTTGAGGAAATAGGGATTGGAAATCAGTAAAAAGTGAGAAGTAAAAAGAACTCTCACTTTTTACTGATTTTATTTCAAATTGAATGACGTGCGTGATGTTATTTTTGTAGCTCTGTGAGCAGTTCTTTTAAATCCACTACGGCATAACTTGAAGCATAATCGGACATGGCGTAAGGAATAATGAGGCTCTCGTTGTGGATGAGCGCGCCGCAGGAATACACCACGTTGGGCACATAACCTTCTCTTTCTTTCCGATTCGGGATCAGCAGTGGCTGACTAAGTCTTCCTATTTCATTCTGAGGATTATCGAGCTCAAAAAGTGATGCACCCAGTACATATTCTCGCATGGGCCCGACGCCATGCGTGAGCACTAGCCAGCCTGCTTCTGTTTCCATGGGCGATCCGCAGTTGCCGATCTGTACAAATTCCCAGGGATATTTGGGCGACTGTATCATCACCGCTTCCTGCCAGATACTGATATTGTCGGAAAAAGAGATGTAATTGTTGACACCGTCGATCCGGCAAAGCATGGCATATTTACCCTTGATTTTTCTTGGAAAGAGAGCCATTCCTTTGTTCTGGGCAATCTCTCCGTGAATGGGGAGAACTTTGAAATGGTAAAAATCCTTTGTTTTTAAAATTTTTGGCAGGATGGATGTTCCGTCATAAGCCGTGTAGGTTGCATAGTAAATCGGCTCTTTTTCATCTTCGCTAAACTTCACAAACCTTGCATCTTCAATACCCTTTTTCTCTGTATCGGCGATGGGGAAAATCACCCGTTCTGAAATATCCGTATCAAGAGAAAAGTCCATTTCATAGTGCGAGGAGGCAAGCCACATTATTTCTTTCAGGAAAATCTTACTTGGCTCATCGATTTCGATCAGCCTTCTGGTTTCGTCCACATAACGTTTTAGTTCTTCATAGGTAAAAGTTTCAGTGAGTTTTTGCTGAATTACCGGATACGCCTTGTTATCCAGATTATGCATTTCGCCTAATTTGGCCAGGAATGATCTTTTCTTATAAATGTGATTACGAACATGCTCTGGTGCATCCAGCATTCTGCCGGGAGGTTCCACACTGATGAGGTTGTTTTGGTCAATAATAGCTGACCTGAATACGATGGACGAAATATGTCCTTCTCCGGTTGCTCTGAAACTCAGAATAACTCTTTTCTCACCAGGCCCAACACGGGTTTGATCGGGATCTTCAACAATGGATGGATTAAAAAACGCAGCTGCCTCGATCGAATATTCCAGCGTAAAGTAAGTGCCGATCAGTAGCTTTTGAGAGGTTTCCAGAGTCTGAGAATTAATTCCCATACTCTGGAATACCGGTATCAATCTATGAAAATGTTTCTCAAATATCTTAGAAATACTCCTGTGCCTTTTGACATACTTGCGCAACACGTTGCTCAGTTCCTGTTTTTGTTCTTTTTCGGACAGATTAAGAATCAGCGTAATGAGTTGTTTGCTTCTCTCTTCGCTGCTGTATAAAAATCTTGCAATGACTCTACTTGAATCGGGTTGGAAAACAATATCTTTCCGGGTGACATGTATTGACATTTGCTCTTTTCGCACAAGATGAGCTATTAATCCGACAAGTGAGCTATGTTTAGCCTAACTCCTGTCAAATCTTAACGCTCTTTCCACTCGCTACGGACTTGTAAATTGCCTCCACAACCCTGATATCGCGAAGACCTTCTTCACCTGGGGCTATGAGTTGGGTGTTGTTAATAATCGCCGCGCAATCTTCGTCCATTTGTTTTGCCTGCTGGCTTTTTAAAGGAACATTGATGATGGTACCGTCCGACATGCTTCCCTTGTTACCACTGTAAGCGGACTGAGGTTCCATTTTTAACCAGCCCTTTTCGTAATTCACTTGCAAGTGGTTCATATTGATACCAAAGCTCGTCTGACATGCCGCTCGTGCACCACTTGGGAAATCGAGCATAAACATCATCGTTTCTTCCACCTCCTTATATATCTCCGGTCTGGTTGTAGAAGCTTGCGCAATGACACTGATTGGCTCCTCACCCGTGGCAAGTCGGGCACCTTGCAGTGCATAAACACCCATGTCGCCCATTACACCGCCCCCCAGTTTTTTATTTTGTTTCCAATGGTCTGTGCGGCCATCCACATAACCGGCAGCACTGTTCACCATCTTGATCTTGCCAAATTTCTTTTCCTTCGCCACCTGCATAAATGCCTGTATGTTGGGATCGTGCTGGCAACGGTAGCCAATCGCCAGTTTCACTTTGTTGCTTTTGCACGCACTGATCATCGCTTCACAGTCGGCAACGGAAGGAGCCATTGGTTTTTCACAAAACACATGTTTACCGGCTTTCGCAGCTCTCACCACAAATTCGCGGTGCATGGAAGGTGGCAGCACCACATACACGATGTCAATGTCCGGATTGTTAGCGATCTGGTCGAAGTTCTGATAGTTGTAGATATTTTTATCAGGAATGTTGTACTTCTTTTTCCAGGTTTCGACCTTGGCCGGCGTGCCTGTTACGATTCCTGCGAGGTAGCATTTTTCTGTCAGTTGGAGCGCCGGTGCCAGCAAATCGGTACTGTAATAACCCAGACCGACCAATGCAATACCCAGTTTCTCTTTTTTCGGAGATATTGCCGCCAACAAAGAGTTGCCTGAAAACAAAGTGGCCGCTCCGGCCAGGGTCAATGTGGATAGGAAATCGCGCCTTTCTATTTGCATAGCCTGTTTGGTTAAATGATCTTGTTGCCAAGTTAATGCCGGATCCGTGCTTTTTTACTCATGATTGCGTCAAAATCGGAGAACTTCTTTCATGGTTTGAGTCTGGGCAGGAAAAGTCCGCTGTTTCTGGTCTTGTTTTAGTGTAAGGATCTTAATGGTTTGGAGGAAGTTTTATAGAAACGTAAAATTGCGGTCGTGCTTTTAGTTTAATTGGAGTTGCAATTTTTGATTTAATGTGAACATATAGCGTGTATGAAAATATTATGGAAGTACTTGAAGCCGCATCGCGTACTCATTTTTTGTGCTTTGCTGCTGGCAGGTTCGGCGCAGCTGTTAACGCTGATTGACCCGATTATCTTTGGTAAAATCATTGATCAGTACGCCACCAATAAATCGAATCTGTCTGAAAATGAAATGATCAGAGAGGTTTTGCTGTGGTTGTTTTTAGCGTTGGGTATTGCCATATTGGCCAGGTCTGCAAAGGCCGGACAGGATTACATTACCAGAAAAGCGGTTGCTCGTTTCGGGATGAATATCTTCAATGACGGTCTAAAACAAACGCTGAGGTTGTCTTTTCAGGAATTTGAAGAGAGCAGGAGCGGCTCCACATTGTCGGTTCTTCAAAAGGTGAAGACCGACGCGGAACGTTTTATCAATTCGTTTATCAACGTGCTGTTTTCATCGTTGGTGGGTGTGGGTTTTCTTTTGTGGTATAGCATCAACAAAAACTGGTTGCTGGTACCCGTCTTTTTTGTCGGAGTGTTGCTGCTTGGTTCTCTTACCGGATTGGTTTCTAAAAAGATTAAGGGCATTCAAAAGTCGATCAACAGACAGACTGAAAGCCAGGCCGGAGTTATAACGGAAAGTCTGAGGAATATAGAACTGGTGAAAAGTCTGGGTTTAACCTTTGCGGAGATCAGACGGCTCAATGAACTGACCCTGAAAATATTCGACCTAGAAATGCTAAAAGCACGCAAAGTAAGTATGCTTTCATTTTTGCAGGGAAATTTGCTTAGTCTGTTGAAACAATCCATTCTTTTCATTTTGTTGTGGTTGATTTTTCGTGAAGTGCTTAGTACGGGTGAACTGATCGCCATGCAGTTTATTTCCACAGCCATTTTTACACCCTTGCAGGATCTGGGCAATATGATCATTCTGTACCGCGAAGCAGATGCATCGTTAACCAGTTTTGACAGGCTGATGAACCGGCCAGTGGAGCAACGACCGGAAAACTCTATACAACTTGGTAAACTGGAAAGTCTGCGGTTTGAGCAGGTTGTGTTCCGTCATAAAACAGCCGGGTACAATGCTATTGATAATATTTCATTCAGTATTAAGGCGGGACAAACCATCGCTTTTGTTGGGCCGTCGGGTTCGGGAAAATCCACTCTGGTGAAATTGCTTGTGGGTTTGTATGTGCCTGTGCAGGGAGATATTTATTTCAATGAAGTGAGTTCTACCCAAATACGATACAATCCATTGAGGAGACAAATCGGATTTGTGACGCAGGATACGCAGCTATATGCAGGCTCCATTAAAGACAATCTGCTTTTTGTGAATCCTGCTGCAACGGACCAGGAAATTGCCGAAGCTTTGGAGCGGGCATCTGCAACTACACTTATAGCCAAAGCGTCGCACGGAATTAATACCGTGCTCGGAGAAAGCGGGATGAAACTTTCGGGCGGAGAAAAACAGCGTTTGTCTATTGCAAGAGCTTTGCTGCGCCAGCCACAGTTGCTCATTTTCGACGAAGCCACCTCAGCACTTGATTCACTTACCGAAGAGGATATTACCGACACCATCAGGGGGATATCTGGCAACAGGCAGCAAATGACCATCCTGATAGCCCACCGCTTGTCGACCATCATGCATGCAGATGTTATTTATGTACTCGAAAAGGGAGTTATTTCCGAAACCGGTTCACACGAAGAATTACTTGAACAAAAAGGATTGTATTATTCGATGTGGAGGCAGCAGGTGGGTGAGAGGAGATAGTGGTGTTTTGGGGATTTGTAACACTGGGAAAGTGGGTGATTTTCCTTAAAATGCTGATCAGGTATTTAAAATTTCAATTCCATCATGGTAAATTCAAGCGTGAAAGCGACTGACCACATACCTACACTCGGCATTACGGAATTCCAGATTGACCTGCATGTCGATGGGAGTATTCAGTTTCATGAAATTCTGGGTCCGCGTTATATTGACAAACCGCACAAACACGACTTTTTTTTATTCCAGCTTTTTGAGCGTGGCAGTGGTGTACACAGCATTGATTTTGTTGACCATAAGGTGCGGGCAAATCAGATTCACCTGTTATTTCCTGGTCAGGTTCATTCATGGAAGTTGGGAGAAGATACACTGGCACATCAGATTATGGTGAGCCGGCCTGTTTTCGAAACTTTTGCACATGCGCTGAGGTATGATCTGGTTCATTATCAAAATCATCCGGTTCTGGAACTGGATACTCAGATATTTCAAAAACTGTTGTACGAATTTCAGTCGGTAGATACCGAACTTCGGTCGGAAACCATTCTTTGGGAGATCGTTAGTGCAAGGTGCAGGATCATCGCGCAAATGGTGAGCCGGGAGGTAGAGCGGACATTTGACGACCTGAAAATTTATCGGTCAAAACCTGTTCTTCTGCAATACAATGCGTTCATTAATTTGCATTACAAGGAACAGAAATCGGTCTCGTTTTATGCCGAAAAGCTGAATGTTTCTGCAAACTATCTGAACATTCTCTGTAAAAGGCATTTTCATGCATCTGCAACTTCACTGATCCACAACCGGCTTATTCTTGAAGCAAAGAGACAACTTACGTCCAGAAATACCATCAAGGAAATTTCTTACAACCTCGGATTTTATGATCTGGCATATTTTTCCAGATTCTTTAAAAGCCAGACCGGAATGGCTCCAAGAGAATTCAGAGAGAAGTTGTAACGTTCAGATTTTTAGCAAAAAAACTTTTGAAAATCATGTATTGTTATAAATGGTACAAGTTTTGGTATGAATGTTACCATTCTTTCGCCTTTGGGATATTTACTTTTGTATAAAACTACAATTCATGGAACCACGATCAATTTCCCGAAAAGACTTTATTAAAAACTCATCCATGCTGCTGGCTGCTGGTGCAGGTATTCTGAAGGCATCGGAGTCTATTGCTGCCGAACAGCCTCAATTCGCAGCTAAATCTTTGACCTTGAAAAATGTAAGGCTGGAAACAGGTTTTGAATATGATGGAGAAGGAAATGCGGTTCAAACAAAAACAGAACTGTTTACTATTGAGGTTCTTGATGGGAAAATAAAAGCCATTCTTCCCAATAATACTGCCGCGAAAGCAATTGATGCAAAAGGTTTGCTGCTATTGCCCGCGTTCAGGGATATGCACATTCACCTCGACAAAACTTTTTACGGACTGCCCTGGAAAGCAAAATCACCGAAACATAAAACGGTGAAGGATATGATTGCCTATGAACAGGAAATTATTCCCGAATTGCTTAAAACCTCGGTTTCCCGCAGCGAAAAGTTGATTGAACTGTTGCAATCACATGGAACAAACTACGCCAGATCCCACGTCAACATTGATCCAACTTCAGGACTGAATTCGTTGAAAAACCTGCAAAAGGCGCTGGAAAACAAAAAAGATTCGTTTCAGGCTGAACTGGTTGCGTTTCCGCAGCATGGGATCTATTACACCAAAACTGAGCCGTTAATGAAAGAGGCGGCACAGATGGACATTGATTTCATAGGAGGACTGGACCCTACGAATATTGACGGATCCATAGAAAAACACATGGATTTTATCGTGCAGCTTGCCGTTGACCACAACAAAGGAATTGACATTCACCTGCATGAAAGCGGTGAATCGGGTTTGAAAACGATCAATTATCTGATTGACAAAGTGAATGAAAATCCTGAATTGAAAGGTAAAACGTTTGTTAGCCACAGCTTTGCGCTGGCTCAGCTGGATAAAGCAAAAACGGAGGAAATGGCCGAAAAATTAGCGAACGCGAAAGTGGGAATCGCCTCAACGATCCCGTTCGGCGGAACCATCATGCCAATTCCTGTTTTGTACAAACACGGGGTAGATGTTGTGACAGGGAACGATTCCATTGTAGACTGGTGGAGCACCTTCGGAACCGGAAGCGTTTTGCAAAAAGCCAATCTGGCAGCTCAGTTATATGGTTACCGTACAGAATTCGACCTTTCAAGAATATTAAAGCTGGCTACACATAACGTACTTCCACTTGACGACAAAGGAAACCAGAGCTGGCCGAAAGTTGGGGACAAGGCTGATATGGTTTTGATTGATGCAAGTTGCTCAGCGGAAGCGGTTTCCAGAGTATCGCCCGTTAAGTCGCTGATTCATGGCGGGAAGGTTGTTTACTAGCTTTATTTGAGAAGTAAGACGTAAAAAGTACCGCCACATCTCACTTTTCACCCCATAAAAAACTTATGAAAAACACCCTCTTACTTCTCCCAATACTTTTTCT
Source organism: Dyadobacter sp. CY312 (assembly GCF_021390535.1). Classification (GTDB taxonomy): domain Bacteria; phylum Bacteroidota; class Bacteroidia; order Cytophagales; family Spirosomataceae; genus Dyadobacter. The sequence goes on along the minus strand of NZ_JAJUXG010000003.1, from coordinate 206,137 downwards.
GAGCTCTTGCTCTACTGCGAGTGATATGGACAATACACCTATTGAACAAACACAAACTTCAATCATTGAAGCGGTGAAAAATGGGAAATATGATTTGGTTGAAACCGAACTGAAAAGGGGGGTGGATGTCAATTCGAAAGATCAGAATGGCAAGTCTCTATTGCTGATTTCAACCGAAGCCAATGATTTGAAAATGGCAAGGCTATTGACTGATTATAAGGCTGATGTGAACCAACAGGACAACAGACAAGATAGCCCGTTTCTACTCGCAGGAGCATCCGGCCTCACAGAACTTGTGAAACTCTTCCTGACCAAAGGAGCTCGTTTTGATATTTTCAACCGCTACAACGGAACTGCTTTAATTCCTGCCTGCGAAAGAGGCCATGTGGATGTTGTGAAAATGCTGTCCAACACCAAAGATTTTCCGATAGATCACGTAAACCGACTAGGCTGGACTGCGCTGATGGAAGCGGTTGTCCTGGGAAACGGTAGCGCCAAATATGTTGAGATTGTTCAGATTCTGGCTGATGCCGGATGTGATATCAGTATTCCGGATAAGGATGGCGTGACCGCTTTGGAACATGCCAAATCGAGGAATTACAATGGGATTGTGAAGGTGTTGGAAAAGATGAAGGCGAAATAAATACTTTATACAAAATTCCGTTTTTCTGAATTTCCGAAATCCGGGAATTGATATTTTTTGATTTAAACCTATAAAACCCTTTATGCCTCGGATGTGCAGCTTTGCATGTTCGAGGCATTTTTGTTTGTCATGCTTTCAATCGCAGCCACACATCAGGCGGTTTTATCGTACCTAATCGTGTTAAAAGCTTCTTTTATTTTGATTCCAATGGTACCAACATCCTTTGGCGTTTGTTGATCGGAGTAATATTATATTGCAATTTTTTATAAAATATCGTAGGATTGTACCCTTTATCTCAATTTTGTGATAGTTCAAATCTTAAATATTGCCTCACTCTGCACCGAACATGGACGATTCTGAGCTATGGAACGCTTTTCGTGCCGGAGATGATCTTGCTTTTGGACAAATTGCCCGTCACTATTACCGGAGCCTATTTACCTATGGAATTAAATTTTCCAGGAATCGTGAATTTGTGAAGGACTGTATTCAGGATTTATTTTTAGAGCTATGGACGAAGCGTGAAACCATTGGGGATACCGATTTCGTGAAATTTTATTTATTGAAATCCCTTCGTCGTAAAATTCACCGGGAGAGTCTCAAACAAAACTGGATGACGGATGAAGACGATCTGAATTTTGAAGCTGAAAACATTGGTGAAAGTTCAATCGAACAGCAGATCATAGAGGTCGAGACCAACGAAGAAATGTTACTTGTTCTCAAACAGCAACTCACATTGCTCACCAAGCGTCAGCAGGAAATCATCTACCTTCGTTTCTTCGAAAATCTGGACAACGAGTCGATTGCCCAGCTCATGTCCATCTCCCGGCAAGCCGTTGCCAACCTGCTCTACCGAACCATTCAGGAACTCCGTACCAGATTATAACTTTAAAAAGCCCGAAAGAGCACTTTTTGAAGTTTTTAAGAAAAAAGTGAAATATTTTGATTATTTCATGTTAGTGGCTGCCTATGTATATGTAGAAGCCAATAATAACATGAATCAATACAAAGAATACAGTCTGGAAGATTTTGTCCTGGATGCCCGTTTTCAGAAATGGGTTCGCCATGAGCATCAGTCTGAATCAGCATTCTGGCAATCCTTCATCAACGAAAACCCGCTGCTGCAAAACGATATTTTGCAGGCAAAAGTACTGCTCAAAAGTGTGTACCGCCATTACAACAGCGACATCAATGATTCAGAGATCGATGTGGAAATCCAGGAATTGCTGAGCAAGGTCCGCCTGACAAAATTGTCGGAGGATGCGGTGCCGGTTCAGGTTTTGAAAAAGAATATCTTTAAAAGGAACTCCCTGTTTTGGGCCGCCGCGTCCATCATTCTTTGTTTAAGTCTTGGCTGGCTTTACCAAAGTAATCAATCTGGTAAAAGTGATTATGAAAGGCTGACGGTAACAAAACAACTTCGGGAGGAAAGAAATGATTCGAAAAAGAATAAAGCGATTACGCTTCCCGATGGGAGTAAAATAATTTTGACGCCGTATTCCAAGATCAGCTTTCCTGAACAATTTCTGTCTGAAAAACGGGTGGTATATCTCTCCGGAGAAGCCACTTTTGACGTCTCCAAAGATCCTAAACGTCCGTTTCTTGTTTATGCAAATCAGTTGGTAACCAAGGTACTTGGAACCAGTTTTACTATAAATGCCAGGAATGCTGCTAACAAAACCACAGTTGAAGTGAAAGAAGGGAAGGTTTCCGTTTTCCGGCAGACAGACTTCTCGGAAGTAAAAGATCAAAATGCGCTGAAAACAAAAGGAATGGTGATCACGGCCAATCAGAAAGTCGTTTACGAAAAGGAAACTGCCAATATGCTGAAAACAATCAGTGACCGTCCCGAAATTGTTCCCGGCGAGGAATCATCTTTCAATTTCACCAATGTTCCTGCGTCTCAGGTTCTCAGTGAGCTCAAAGAGGCTTATCAGGTCGATATTATTTTTGATAAGGAGCTGCTTGGCGACTGTCCGGTGACCGCGTCTTTGGAACACCAATCCTTATTTGAAAAGCTGGATATTATTTGTGAAGTGATTGAAGCAAGCTACGAAATGCTGGACGGGAAGATCGTCGTATATAGTAGAGGTTGCAAAAATTAAGTTTAAATTTTCTATTAACCCTATCTCAAAAAATATGTAAAAACGAATTACAATCTAAAAAAAGAGTCGGATAATGCTACCAACATTTCCGACCCTCGTTGAATCCCCTACTTTGCTTTCCGAACAAACGCAACATCCTTCAAAAAAGGATGCAGGGGATTGTTTTACCTAATCTTATCTAAATAAAACATTTCAAATGTATGAAAGAAGCGTGTATTTTTCAAGTTATCCTAAGAGCCATGCGTATCTCGCTCTATCAGTTCATTATTGCCATTTGCATTTTGGGTAATGCCAATGCGACAGAAGGTAATGCTCAGACTTTATTAAGCCGGAAGATAAGTGTCAACCTTGAAAACAAAGAGGTTGAAAATGTGCTGCACAGTATTGAAAAACAGATCAACGGAAAGTTTGTGTTCAGCACAAAAATTATAAGAGGTGATCGCAAAATTAACCTGAAAGTAAATCAGCAGCCGCTATATAAAGTGCTGGATGAAACCCTTAAACCCCTGGAATTGACGTATCGGGTTAGTGATAATCTGATCATAATCAGTCGCACGTCAAAGGACGGGGCGCAGGAGCTCAGCCTTTCAAAGAGTAAGGCGCCCAACCATACGGTCTCAGGTAAAATAAAGGACAGCAAAGGTGAAACATTGGGCGGGGTTACTGTCCTTATAAATTATAAAAGTAACGGAGTAGTGACGGATATGAACGGTGCATTTTCGTTCAGTGATATTCCCGACGGAAGTTACACGCTAACCGTTTCCAGCATCGGTTTTACAGCTGTAAAAAAGGAAATTCAGGTTGCGGGAGGCGATTTGCAGGTTGATGTTGAAATGAAGGACGACATTCTTCAGTTACAGGAAATTATTGTAACCGGTGGAAATCCGAAGAAGAAGATCGAAAGCAGCGTTGCTATTACAACTATCAATAATAAAGATATTCAGACAAGAGCACCTCTGAATAGTACAGATTTGCTTAAAGCGATTCCGGGTTTGACTGTGGAAAGTACGGGTGGAGATGGTCCGGGTAATGTGTGGGTAAGGGGTTTTCCACAGCAGGGAGGATACATTTTTCTTGGAATTATGGAAGATGGGTTGCCGGTTTTGCCAACAGGTTACAATTCGCTCCCGTCTGTTGACCAATACTATAAAACGGATCTTACGATTAAGAATATTGAAGCGGTAAGAGGCGGAAATGCATCGATTGTGATGGCCAACACACCTGGCGCGGTTATTAACAATCTGAGTTATACAGGTGCGGAAAAAACCTATGGCAAGTTCAAAGCTACCACCGGTTTATCTCAGGGTTTGTATCGTCTCGATGGAAATGTGGGTGGAAAAGTGAATAGCAATATCCGTTACAATATTGGTGGTTTTTATCGTACGGATAAGGGAATAGTTTCTCCCGGGTATACAGCCAACCAGGGTGGGCAGCTTAAAGGAAATATGACCTACAACTTCAAAAATCAGAAAGGTTTTGTTCGTGTTTACGGAAAATATCTCAATGACAAAGTGCAATGGATGCTAACCAGCTTCTATCCGTACGATGGAACAGGAAAGCCCACCAAATCCAATTCTTTTGATATGGTGAACCAGTCGCTGGCAACCGTTGATACCAAATTCAGTTATACCAGCGCCGACGGTGTCAAAAGAGATTATGACATGTCTGATGGAATACATACAAAACAAGGCGCGGGCGGTTTTCAGTTTAATTACACAACAGATCAGGGTTGGGAGTTCAATAACAACTTCCGTTACCAGCATACCAATATGAACGTAACGGCTGGAATCCCTGCCAATAATGTAGCTTATAACGGCACCACGCAATATTATTATCTGGACGGAACTGCGGCTTCTTTGAAAGCGGGTGACAGACTTGTGAATGTGACCGGTGTTACGCAGCAGCTGGAAGATGTTCAGATCGTGAATTATCTTGACTTGAAAAAGACTTTTGGCAACCATTCTTTTTTGGTGGGAGCAGGAATTCACCAGTACAATCGCAACGACGGTCCTAACTACAATTTCGGCTACTTACAGGAGTTCAAGGAGAGACCAAGAAGGCTGATCACTTCGCCAACCGCTGCGCAGATCACACCACTTACACTGGCAACCGTGATTGGCGATTCGAGAACCTTATCTGCTTATGTATCAGACGAAATTACCCTGAATGCAAAATGGAGGCTGGATTTGGGAGCACGGCTCGACAACCAGAACGTAGATGGAAAACGTCCGTTTTATGCGTTCAAGGCCGATGGCACTCCAGATTATTCAAAAGCTTCCACTTTGGTGATTGCTGATTACACCAACTATTCGGAAAACGTTACGAACTGGTCGGCAACAGCTGGCTTAAACTACAAGATCAATAATGAAGCTGCATTGTTTGCCAGAGCTACAAGAGCATACAACGCTCCGAATATCGCAGATTACAACGCAACAGCTTACAACCCGGACAGAATCAAAAAACGTCCTGTATATCTGGGTGAAGTTGGTTTTAAATATGCGAAAAATGATTTCTCTCTTTTTGCGTCGGCCAGTTATTCTGCAATCAAGAATGTTTCGCTTTCAATCACCGTGCCAACAATTTCGTCAGGAAACCAGGTATTACTGGCATTTGGCTCAACGAGAACTTACAGTGCGGAATTTGAGGCATCTTACAAAGTCAGCAAGTCGCTCAATCTGCGTTTAACCGGCACAGTTCAGGATTCTAAATACACCGACTATTCTGCAAGCACCAATACCAACTCCGCTATCGTGGCCATTTTGGGTGATACAACATTCAGTTTCACAGGAAAAAGAACAGAACGTGTTCCTGTCCTGAACACCGAGTTGTCGGCAACTTATGATTACAAGAAATTCAATATCTATCTGGCGGGAAGTTACATAGGAAGCCGGTTCACGGCCCCTAGTGACAGTTACAGTCTGCCTGCTTACTCGTTGTTGAAAGGTGGGGCAGGTTATAGTTTTACTAAAAATCTGAGTGCAAGATTTTGGGTTGATAACCTGCTGAACGCGAGAGTACTCACAGAGGGAGACGTGCGCGGCGATCAGTTCAGGAATTTTTCAACTGTTGAAAAGGGCACATTGATGCCCGGAAGAGCCTTACTTCCAAGGAGCTTCTGGCTATCGCTGGCTTTCGAATTTTAATACTGATGGATGAAGAAAAGAGAGCCGGACGATATTGTCCGGCGACTCTTTTTATACGGCAATTTTTTCTCGATATATTCTTACATTCATGCAAATATTAACCCCGACTGTATATGATTCATAAGACTACCAGAAGTCCCAAAACCATGCGTACCGTACTTTTTTCTGCCAAATTTCTGGTAGCAGGATTTTTGGCTGCCTTTACCATTCAGGATAAACCGTCCAGACCGGATGAGAGCCGTTTCACACCTGTTGTAGTGGCCGACAATCTGGATGAACCGATGGTTTTTGAAGTGCTCAGAGATGGAACCGCTTACATTGCCGAGAGAAAGGGAGCTTTGAAAAAATACAATCCGTCCACCAAAACCACCGACTTGATTGCTACCATACCGGTGAACACCAAATACACCAGTGCGGAAGGCGTGGTGAGGGAAGCGGAAGAAGGTTTAATGGGCATGACATTCGATCCGAATTTTGAGAAAAATCACTGGATTTATCTTTACTATGCACACCCGACGGAGAAAAAACACATTCTTTCGCGCTGGGATCTGATTGATGATCAATTGGTGGAATCATCTAAAAAAGACGTAATCGAAGTTGAAACGCAACGGGAAGTTTGCTGCCATACCGGCGGTGGAATGACCTGGGATAAAGCCGGAAATCTTTTACTGACTGTCGGTAACAATACAGGAAACCAGCAGGCGGCACAAACGGACGAAAGGCCAGGGCGGGCAAGCTGGGATGACCAGGGACATGCCGGAAACACCAATGATTTGAGAGGGAAAATTCTTCGCATTCACCCGGAAGCTGACGGAAGTTACACCATTCCGGAAGGCAATCTTTATCCAAAAGGAACAGCGAAAACCAGACCAGAAATTTACTCTATGGGGCATCGTAACCCATGGAGAATTTCGGTTGATAGCAAAACAGGTTTTATTTATTGGGGTGAGGTAGGTCCCGATGCCGGTGAAGATTCTGAAATCGGGCCAAGAGGTTACGACGAACTGAATCAGGCTCGGAAACCGGGAAATTTTGGCTGGCCATGGTTTGTTGCCGACGATCAGGCGTTTCCTGTATTTGACTATGGTACCAATAAACCGCTGGCGAAAAAAGATCCTAAAAATCTGATTAACAACTCGCCGAACAATACCGGTTTGGAAAAGCTCTTTCCAACCGAGCCAACTTTCATCTACTATCCTTATGGCGTTTCGGAGAAATTCCCGCTGGTTGGATCAGGTTCAAGAAGTGCAACGGGCGGACCAATTTATCACAAGGCCGATTTCAAAAATCCCAAACGTGCATGGCCTGCCTATTACGAAAACAAATGGATAGTCGCCGATTTCTCACGAGGCTGGATCATGGCCATTTCGATGAAAGAAAATGGTGATTACGAATCCATGGAGCGCGTATTGCCGGATTATCACCCGGTTCAGCCGATTGATATCAAATTCGGTCCTGATGGAGATTTATACATTCTGGAATATGGCAGTAACTGGTTCCGTAAAAGCGACAATTCCCGTTTGATCAGAATCGAATACAACGGAGGAAACCGTAAACCAATAGTGCAGGTAGCTACTGACAAAAAAGGTGGAACTGTTCCATTTAAAGCGAACTTATCTTCTGCCGGAACAAAGGATTTTGATGGTGATGCTTTGAAATACAGCTGGAAAATAACAGCACCGGGCGTAGCCCCGCAAAGTTTCGCGACAGCAAATGCGGTGGCTAATTTTGCCAAACCAGGTGTTTACACTGCCATGCTTACCGTTACGGATTCGAAAGGAGCGAGTAATACGCAATCATTGAAAATCGTAGCTGGCAACGAACCACCGCTGGTTTCTGTAAATCTGGCAGGAAACAAAACCTTCTTTTTTGCTGAGAAACCGATTGAGTATACCATAGCCGTTGCTGACAAAGAAGACGGAAGTCTGGCTGATGGCAAGATCAAACCGGAACAGGTTGCTGTTAGTATTGACTATACTTCCGAGGGTTTCGATTATGCCGAAGTTGTTCAAAGCCAGCGTAGTGTAGATGCTTCTACACAATTCGCCGTCGCCCAAATTTTGATGAGCAAAAGCGATTGCAAAGTTTGTCATCAGCCCAATACAAAATCTGTCGGGCCTTCATTCGCAGAGGTTTCCAATAAATACAAAGGACAGGCTGGTGCACTGGATCTGCTTGTGCAAAAAGTTTTAAAAGGTGGTTCGGGTGTTTGGGGCGAAGTTGCCATGGCTGCGCATCCGTCCCTTCCTGTTGCCGATGCGGAAGTAATTGTAAAATACATCCTGCACAGTACCGACAAAACGTTGAGTTCCCTGCCTGTAAAAGGAGAGTTTACCCCGGTTATTCCCAAAGGTGATAATGGAAACGGGTCTGTTTTGATACGGGCTGCTTTCACAGATCGTGCGGTGAGTGGGAGCAAGGCTATTCCTGCACAAACATCCGAAGAGCTGATCGTTCTACGCAGTCCGGAGGTGAACGGTGCTGAGGCTCCGATTGCAAAAGGTGTGGAAAGAAAAGCGTTGGGCGTAGCCGGGTTAGGATTCTGCGTGGTTCCCTATACGAATAGTTATATAGGTTTTCAAAAGATTGACCTTGCCACGATCTCTCAAATCCAGCTGAATGCGTCAGCAGAAACGAGAGAGGGAAGTGTCGGAGGAACAATTGAAATAAGGCTTGACTCGCCTACGGGCACGTTGATCGGAGAGAAGCAGGTAGAGGTAGCGCCACCAATTGACATTGCCAAAATGATGGCAGAATTGGAAAGCGAAAAGAAAAACGCTAAACCAGGTGAAGCACCAAAACCTCGCAGCCGTTTCGCAAGGCCACCAGTTGTTCTTCAAATCAAAGAGACTACTGGAAAACACGATCTGTATTTTGTTTTCAAAAATGCCAAAGCAAAGGAAATTCAACCATTGATGTCGTTTTCTAAAATTAAGTTTATTCAATAAGAGTGACCATTTAACCTAATTATAAATCACATGATGAGCACAGGCAGAAGACATTTTTTGAAACAGGCCGGAGCAGTTTTGGCAGGTGGGCTTTTTTTGCCAGGTATATCAAAGGCATCAGGTTTGTTCGGTGAAGCGGCGGCTTCATGGCCGGTGGGGATTCAGTTATTCACGGTTTTTAAACCCATGAACGAAGATCCGGAAGGAACGCTTAAAAAGATTGCAGCCATTGGATATAAGGAAGTGGAATCGGCTTTTAGTACACGTGGCGGTTATTACGGATACAAACCAAAAGAATTTAAAAAGCTGGTGGAAAGTGTTGGTTTGAAGTGGCGTGCGCATCATGCGATGGGTGCACCTTTCAAAATGCCACCTCCTGATAAAATGCCAAAGGGAGCAGATGGCAAACCGATCGAAATACCAAAAATGCCTAATCTCCTTAATCTGAGAGACAATTATCAGCAACTGGTAGATGATGCTGCCGAAGCGGAATTGAGCTATCTGGTATGTGCAAGTACGCCGGTTTCCAATTTGGAAGAGATCAAAAATTCAATTGAGGTTTTTCAAAAAACAGGTGAGGCTGCGAAAAAAGCAGGGGTCGGTTTTGCATATCACAACCACGCCACAGAATTCGATGCAGTTGAAGGTGGCAAAACACCTTATGAACTTGTGCTGTCACAAACAGACAAGGATCTTGTAAAAATGGAACTTGACCTTGCGTGGGCAACCAAAGCAGGTAAAGATCCTGTGGCGCTTTTCAAAGAACATCCGGGTCGTTTCCCTTTGTGGCATGCCAAAGACATCAAAAGCGATTTGCAAACCATTACCGAAGTGGGCAATGGGGTAGTGGAGTTCAAACGTATTTTCGAAGCAGCCAAAATCGCCGGTTTGCAATATTTCTTCGTTGAGCAGGACATGGCTCCATCGATGGAAAATGTAGAAACAGGTTATAAAAATCTGATGAAGATGATTGGTTGAGGAGTTTTTTGAAAATGCAATAATGTGTTGAGCGGATGGTGAGCAAATGAACTTGTTCGCCATCTACTTTTCTGTTTATGGACGATATTTGAATATCTGGCCTTGCCATAAGAAGATTGCAACTAGCTGGAAGTGAAAATCAAATTGCTTAAAACTTTGTGTAGCGGCGGATATGAAACCTTAATTTTCGAGATTTGCAGCAGTTTAAGTATTGTCTTAATGATTTTAGCTGTTTTCTCTTTCGGAAACATATCGTAAGTTTCTGGTAATAAGGTGCCCAATGAATAAAATTATATTAGCTGCTCTCCTGTTTTTGAACGCCTTTTGTTTGCAAGCCCAGTCGACGACGATGGTTTTGAAAGAAAAAGGACTTATAAAATCTCAGACGATTTATCTCAATAGCAAAGCAAGGCTGGGCGGAAAGAGTCGGATTGTCATACCGCTTAAATTGCCTGCGAATACCGTTTCCTGGTCTTATTCATTTTCCACGGTTAAAACCAACGATGCCAGCACTAAACTCACCGGGTCGGGATTGGAAATTCAGATAGCGAAGTTGATTGCCAATGGTGCGCTCAATGTGATTAAAGCTGGTGTGGTGACCAATGTGGTGAGCCAACTTGTGAAACCTACTGGCAGCGGTGTTGTTGATGTATATCTCACGGATGCGAAAGGCCTGAAACAATTTGAGGAGAAGGATCTGTTAGGCATGTATTCCGAGGATGTTCCCACCTTTTATAGAGAAGGAACGGCTCAAAACAGCCGGAATGGGGTTTTCCAAATCCCTATTGTTAAAGATGATTTGTTTTTGTGTCTTCGAAATCCTTCGGTAACCGAGGGTGTAGCTGTTTCAGTGGATGTGGTGGCGATCGTATCCGTGGCGGAATATAGCGATGTTTGGTCTTCTAAAAGTACGGAATCGTTGTACAATGATTGTTTGAGCAAGTTTAGTATCCGCGACAGTGAAGCTGAAAAAATTTGCGACTGTACCAGAAACAATGTGAAAAGCAAATACAAACCTTCGACCTTTTTGAATCTGACACAGTCAGAAAAAGATAATCTGATACGTAGCAACATCAAATTGTGTTCGGATCAGGAGGGATTTTCGACGACTGTTCGCAAAGGTCAAAAGGTGAAGGATATTTGGCAATTGGTGAGAGGTCAGGCCATCACAAAGGATTACAAAGGAGCGGTGACTTCTTATCAGGAACTGTTGCAATTGGGAGAGAATTCTTGGCAGGTGTATAATGGTCTGGCTTATAACCAACTGTGTGTTGGTCAGTTTGCGGAGGCTAAAAAAAATCTGACAACTGGTTTGGGTAAAAATCCGGAGAATTTGCATCTGTTGGGCAACCTGGCCAATTACTATCTTTTGACAGGCGACGCTAATCAGGCTATGGAAATTTACCAAAAGCACAAAGGCGAAAAATTCGAAGACAAAAAGAAATTCAAAGAAGTGGTATCGGAGAATTTGGCTGAGTTTGAGCGGCTGGAATATGGGAATGCTCACTTTGATAAAGTACGCAAAGCGCTGAGAATTGATTGATATTCGCCGTTGAAACATTTATTAATCATTATTTTTTCTTCATTAAGTTATAATTAATAAAACATTATGGGTCTGCGGATAGATTTGGTTTTCCCAATTGGGGAGACTGATTCTTAACCAATTCTCAAACCTTAATGTTTTAAAAATGAAGAAACTTCTCTTATTTCTGTTTTTACTTTTTGTCGTTTTCAAGGCACAGGCGCAAGTCGTTCTGGTCGATGACTGTGAGTCGCTTGTCGGTTGGGGTGGAGGCGGCAATGCGCTCAGTTTGGATACGAGCGACCCGGTTCAGGGGCAGGCTTCGATCAGGTCCGAAGGTGGCAACACGGAACGTTTTCGCAAGAATTTCCAGGCACCACTGAACACCGGTATAGCTGCCAATGAACTGACTATTTCCTATTTGCAGTTTTCTTTGTTTGTATCTGATGTTACCAAGTTTTCCGCTTCTGACGGGCAATTTGAGATCACCAGTTCCGGCGGACCGGATACAGACGAGTATAGTTGGAGTACCGGAAGTGTAAATTTGAGAAACGGCTGGAACAATGTTACACTGCGCATGAGCGGAGCGGGAAAGTCGGGTAATCCGGATTTGTCGGCCATTAACTTTTTCAGATATTATAAGTTTATAAATGCCGGTGAAAGCGTTGTTATTAAAATTGATAACATTCGTTTTACCAAAGGATATACAGGAAGTGATCTTATTGGTGCTCATATAATGAATAACGCGGATCAGACTACCGGATGGTCTGGAACAGATGCGCTGCAATCCGATAACGGAAATAAGATTTTAGGTTCCGGCTCTGTATCCAAAACTGGTTCCGGTACCGACTGGTTTGTTTTTAATTCAGCAGCACCTTTTAATTCAACTGTAAATGAGGAGGAAGGATTGGTGAAGTTCTGGCTTTATGTTTCGGACGTGACCAAATTCTCAGGAGCAGGAAGTATTGTCTTTTCGTCTTCGGGGCAAGAGGGTGTGAATGAATACAGGTGGAATACGGCGAGCCAGAAATTGCTCAATGGCTGGAATCACGTTTTTCTGAGATTTTCGGAAGCTGCAAAACAGGGTAATCCAAATCTTGCTGCGATAAACTATTTCAAAATTTCACAACCATTATCCTCTTCAATTACTACGAAAATTGATGAAATTGAATTCTTTCAGCCCGAGCCAGCTACTACTGTGGATCCCGCTTTGAATACTTTGAATGGGAAGGCAATGTTCGGTTATCAGGGATGGTTTGGAATGCCAACCGACGGGCAACCGACACACAACTGGTGGCTGCATTGGTTTGATGGTGCTCCGCAACACAGTAATGCGACCGTGGATATGTGGCCATATCTGGCCGATTATCCGCAAGGTGATTTGCAGGCAACCAATATGACTTACAGCGACGGAAGTCCGGCTAAACTTTTTTCGAGCTACAATTATAGTACGGTTGACGAGCACTTTAAATGGATGCAGGAGAATGAAATTGACGGCGTTTTTCAGCAACGTTTCCTGCAAAATTTTACCACAACGGATACCCGTGTAACCCGTCATTTTGAAAAAGTCATTCAAAATGTGCAGACCGCAAGCAGCAAATATGGTCGTGTTTATTCGATCATGTATGATTTGTCGGGCGCCAATGCAACTTCTACCGAGGCTGTCATTGCAGACTGGAAAAAGTTGGTTGATGAAATGGGTGTTACTTCGGAAAACAATTATTTGTGGCACAAAGGAAGACCGTTGGTGGCTTTGTGGGGGCTGGGACTTGCTTCGAATCCTGATGCAACGGCAGCACGTTCCGAAAAACTGGTGAGATGGTTCAGAGATGGCGATCCACTGGACCCAACGGACGATCCCAAATATAGGGCTACGGTAATGGGTGGATTGAATGACAACTGGCGAAACCATTCTGCGGCCTGGCTTGCTGTGTATGATTTGCTGGATGCGATTAGTCCGTGGTCGGTAGGCCGGTATGGCAATGAAGCCGGTGCAAACAGCTTTGCGATCAATAGTGTGCGGCCGGATATGGCGTATTTGGAACCGAAAGGGATTGATTACATGCCTGTGATTTTTCCGGGATTTTCGTGGTTCAATTTGCAAACGGTACGGGGTACTCAGCCACCACCGCTAAAAAATTCAATTCCGAGAAATGGAGGAAGTTTCCTTTGGCAGCAGTCTCAGAATGTGATCAACGAAGGTGCAAAAATGATTTACCTTGCCATGTTCGATGAGGTGGATGAGGCTACATCGTTTTTTAAGATGGCCAAATTTTCAAATCATACACCAAAAGGAGGAGATACCTGGTTTCTTTCGCTTGATGCCGATGGTTATGACCTCACACCGGACTGGTATCTGGGGATTGCAGGATATACCAAAAAAGTACTGACAGGCAAGGCGACCAACAGCTTATCTGTTCCGCTTTTTCCCAATGCAATCACAACGGATGCAGGAAATGCTTTACCGGTAACTTTGGTAAGTTTCACCATCACCAAAGAGGCGAATTCGGCTCAGTTGAAATGGCAGACGACTAGTGAAACAAACAGTTCTCATTTTGAGATACAACGAAGTTCAGATTCGAAAACTTTCAATATAGTCGGCAAGATGGATTCGAGGAATACCGGAACAGCTTCTGAATCATATTATTATGATGATGTGAATCTGCCTTCAGGTACTTACTATTACCGTTTAAAAATGGTGGATGTTGATCAGACGAGCAGTTTGAGCCGGATTGTCACTGCCAGGTTTGTATCCGATGACCTGACTAACGTATATCCAAATCCGGTTAGTAAGAAGATCATTGTCAAATCGGAGTCGAAAATTCTGAACCTGGAAATTTTTAATCTGACTGGTCGGAAGTTCTATTCGGGTAAATCAGAGAAAGCGGAAATGGAGATTGATGTAAATAGCTGGCCAGCCGGAATTTACATCATGAAAGTGAATGGCACGGAGCGTAAGTTTGTGAAACAATAGGTTTTTAGTCCATGTATAAAAGCAAAATCCGGCACCAATTTTTGGCGGCCGGATTTGCTTTTACTTTCAAAAATAATCCGAAAGTAACTTCGGTTCAGGGTAGGAATAGGTAAAGTTTAAATGCTTTTTAAAGTCGTTTTATGGGAAAATATGGCTTAAAGTATTATTCTCCAAGGCCCCATTTTTTATTAGGTTTTGGCCCCATTTCAAGTTCCAGAGTTCCACCGGCGACCAGCTGATCGTGTGTAAAAGATGGTACTTTGAGCACTTTTCCATCAAACTTTGCGCTCTGAATGTACTTGTTGACTACCGAGCAGTTTTTTGCGATCACGGTAAATTTCTTTCCATTTTGAAGATCAATGGTCACCTTTTCAAAAATCGGGCTGCCAATTGTATACTCCGGTTTGCCGGGCGTGATCGGGTAGAAACCCATCGAAGAAAATACCACGAAGGCAGTCATACCTCCGCCATCTTCGTCGCCGGGAATTCCGAAAACGTTATCTTTAAACCAGACATCAAGCAAAAAACGAATGCGTTTCTGAGTCTTCCACGGCGCATTGGTATAATTGTACAGATACGGAATGTGAAAACTGGGTTCGTTACCCATCGAATATTGTCCGACTAAACCCGTCGCGTCAGGGAATTTGGCCCAGAATTCATATTTGCTGCGTCCCAAACCTTCTCTGAATAGCTGATCCAAATCGTTTTCAAAATTCTGTTTCCCTCCTGTCAACCGAATCAGTCCTTCGATATCATGCTGCACCTGCCATTTGTAGGTCCAGCCATTGTTTTCGTCATAAAAATCACGACCACCCATGCCGCCGTCAAATTTTGGATCGATAGCAACCCATTGACCTTTGTTGTCTTTTGGCAAGAACATTTTTTCTTCTTTGTTCCAAAGATTTTTGTAGTTCAATGCCCGGGTTTTGAAAATATCATAATCCGCATTTTTGCCTAAATCTTTGGCTAATTCTGCTACTGCCCAATCGTCGTAACTTCCGCCCAAGGTCACGGCAACTGCCTGGCGTTTTTCAAAGGGATCAACAAGCGATACATTCTCTTTTTCATTCAGACGTAATGCGGGAAAGTATCCTTTTTTGTGATAAAAATCATCCAGCTCGCATTTGGGGCCATTTCGCCAGGGAAGCATCGTGGCCTGGGTCGCGTTTTTATACATGCCGGAATAGGCTTTTGATACATCAAAATTTCTCAAACCTTTTCTGTGTCCATCCAAAAAAGTCACCGACGAATGGAATCCGTTCATACATGCATGGTCGCCAAAAAGGACCGGGAAAGTAGGCATCCATCCGCTATGTTCGTACATGCTCACAAACGAGTTTAACATATCCTCCTCCTGTGCGGGGTTCAAAATAATGCGTAATGGATGGTGTGCCAGATAGGTGTCCCAGGTCCAGTCGTCGGTATAAAACGGTCGGTTGCTGCTGTGTACTTTTTTATCAAAACCGCTGTAATACTGATTATCCTCAGTGATGTCGGTCATGCGTTCATAGGTGCGGTAGAGCGAAGAATAAAAGCTGCGTTTCTGAGCTTCTGTGCCGCCTTCCACCTGAATCTGGTTGATCACGCCCGACCAGATTTTTTCACCGTTTCGCTTTACCTCTTCAAATTCGGCAGACTTTAATTCATTGTCGAAATTCTTTTTCGCCTGTTCTGCACTGACATATGAAATGGCATACTTGAACTCAATTTTATCGGTTTTGCTATCCGGGAAATTGATCCAGGCTTTCACTTTTTTGCCCTTTGCGGATTTCTCACTTACAGTCTTCGAGTCATCAATAATTCCTGTTTTTCCAGCTTCGCTGAAAACACCATACATGTATACAACGATGTCGTCATGGTAGGTTTCGGTAGCCATGATCTCACGATCGGAAATGAATTTCCAGGATCCCTCGCCGCCATTGTACAAATTGAACAACAAACTTTTTGAGGCTTTTGCTGGAAAGCTGAAACGGTAAATTCCGGATTTTTTGCCGGGAGTAAATTCTACCTGAACGTCATCGTCAATCAGATAAGTCGAGTAATACCACGGTCGGGTAATTTCCAGGTCATGGTCGTAAGTTAGTTTTTCGTCATAATTTACAGATGCAACTGGCTTGATAAACGGCTTGATTGAAAATGCCTGACCGAGCCGGTGCGAAACCACGATGAGCGGAAAACTTGTGATCTGATCGTCCAGATAATCTTTCCGTTCCGGAAACATCCGGATCATCTGGTTTGGTAACTGAATGGTCGGGCGCGTTGGTTCCAACAATTGACCTACATTGCCAATGGTTAAATCGACGTATTTAAGATTCCCCGACGGATTTTCCTGCGCTTCCGCGGTAAATGCAATGCAGCAGTAAAAAAGCAGGCGACGGTATTTTTTAAGGATTTTAAAGGGTTGGATCATTCTTGACAAATTTCTGATTACTATGTTGCTTATTGTTAGATATCTATGTTTTCAGGAAAAAACGGCCTGAAATGTTAGTGATTAAAAACACTAACTATTGTTTAACTTTAAACCCATATTGTTATATTCGGTGTTGGTAAGAAAGCTGTGAAATAAAGCTTGTGCGGTTAAGAAACCATTAATAATAGATTAACGAAGGCTAAAAAGATTCCGGGTCGGAAATTTTATTCCTTCCGCTCAGCATTCCCTATGAAATTGAAATTCCTGTTCGTCCATTTGTGCTTGTTAATCCTTATTTGCTTCGGAAATCGCAGCTTCGCACAATCGTATGGACTTGGGTTTGACAGCTACGAGATGGTGCAGGACAAAAGGACAAGCCTGGATCTGAGTCCGGACAATACTTTCTGTTTTGAGAAAAATTTTGAATTATCCTTCGAACTTTCCTTTCTGGCCGACAAAAAAATATACTTTGGATACGTTGTCAGGCTGATTGAAAACGACAAACAAAACATCGATCTCGTTTGTGATAACAGTACAGAAAAGCCACATTTTAAACTGGTAATAGGGGACAAGTTCTCTTCTTACTCTTTCGATTTTCCCAAAGACGATCTTTACAAAAAGTGGAATAAGATCACATTGAAATTCAACAAGGAGAAGAAAAATATCCTGGTTGTGTATGGCAACAAGGCTTTCTCTCAGCCCTATACGCTTACGGATAAGGGACGTTTCAAAATCCTTTTCGGAGCGAATAGTTACAAAGATTTCAAGTCGACGGACGTGCCGCCGATGAAAATCAGGAACGTGGTCATTTCGGAGGACAACCAACCAAAATATAGCTGGCCGTTAAATGAAACCAATGGTGCAATTGCAACGGAGGAAATTCAGAAGAAAAGCGCACTGGCTTCTAATGCGGTCTGGATCAAAAAACTTCATTACGAATGGCAGCTCGCCAGAACGCAAACTTTAAAAGGTTACGTGCGGTTGGGTTTCGACGACAGTAAGGGCATGTTATATATGGTATGCAAAGACTCGACTGTTAGCTACAATGTTGGGGCGAACAGGTCAGTTTCGGCAAGACATGAAGAAGGCGCGCAGCCGGTTTATGTTGACGATCAGGTACTTTTTGATAAAACGAATAACAAGTTGTATCATATTTACCCTAACGAAAAGCAGGTTTCTACTTTTGACCTGAAAACAAATAGCTGGGATAAAAACGGTCCGAAACCGGTGTTGAAAACGCAATTTTTACATGCGAACAAATTTTATTCCGAATCCGATTCCTCCATTTATGTGCTGGGTGGCTATGGGCATTTGAAGTATAAAAGCAACATTCAGCGGTATCATGTGCCGTCGAAGACCTGGACAGATTTACAGGATTCAATTTTCACACCAAGGTATCTGGCTGCATCAGGAACAGGCAAAAATGGTGCGTACGTACTTGGCGGCTATGGCAGCGTAACCGGACAGCAAATTCTGAACCCCAGAAACTGGTACGATCTGTTGTTTTTTAATACCAAAACAGGAAATTTCACGAAGGGATACGAACTCGAACTGCCAAAAGAAGACTTCGTCTTTTGTAATTCGATGATCGTTTGTGAAGAGGAAGATTCTTTCTACACGCTCATTTTTCCAAAAGATAAATTCAATTCGGATTTACAGCTTATCAAAGGCTCTCTGAGCAAACCTGATTTTAAATTGGTTGGGTCAAAGATCCCTTATCAGTTTACAGATATCCTTTCTTTTGCTGATCTTTTCTTTGATTATGCCAGCAACAGGTATGTGGCGGTCGCGCTTAATTACGCTGAGAGCGGGCAAACCAAAATTTCGATTTACACCCTGAATGCGCCTCCGTTGGAATCCATTCCGGTGGTTGAGGTTGCCGAAGCAGATACTGGAAATGTATTCTGGCTGGTTACAGGTTTGCTATTTGCAGGAGCAGCGGCTTATGCTTATTTCAGATATTCAAGAAAGAGAAAGCCGGAGTCCGTATCACAGCCTGGTTCGCCCGTTTTTGTTGAAAACCAACCAGTTAATTTGCACGAATCGCCGTTGGTTTTGCCTTTACAACCCATTGAACGGGATGTCGTTCAACCGCTTCACAGTAGCGTGTTCTTGTTCGGGAATTTGCAACTATTTGATGAAGCAGGCAATGACATCACCAAGCAGTTTAGCCCATTGGTGAAGGAGCTTTTTCTGGTGATCCTTCTTTATTCAATTCGCTGGGAGGGTATCAGTTCTGAAAAGTTGAAGGAGTTGCTCTGGTTTGACAAATCATCTGAAAGCGCCCGTAACAACCGGTCGGTGAACATTGCCAAGCTGAAAGGAATATTGGAAAAGATGAAAGACTGCCAGGTTTCGAAAGAAACAGGATATTGGAAGATCAAAATCGACTACGACAAAATTCATGTGGATTACAAGCATTACCTTGCTTTGATCAGGAATAAAAAGGCACTGAATAAAGAGAGTATTTTGGAGCTGGCCAGTATTACGAAACGCGGAAATTTCCTTGCCAATATTGAGTATGAATGGCTGGATTCTTTCAAATCCGAGATATCCAATGAAATTGTAGACAGCTACCTGGGTTTTGCAGCGACAATGAAAATCTCAGACGATCCTGAATTTCTGGTTCAGCTTGCAAACTATGTATTCTATTTTGATCCAGTGAATGAGGAAGCGATGATTATCAAGTGCAAAGCACTGGCGCATCTTGGTAAACATTCTCTGGCAAAAACTACGTACGAGAATTTTGCCAGAGAATATAGCCGGATCTACGGCGAAGATTTTCAAATGGATATGCCCGAAGTTTTACATTCGTGAAATGGGAAAGAGGCTTCGGGCATGGGTTGAAGGTGAATATTTCACATCTCACTTTTTGCCTTTTTTACCTTTTACGTTCCGGTTTTTGTGCTCCGTATCCACTTGCTCCGTGAAACCATTTGGCGCCTTCGCCGGTGAGCCACAGGTAATAATCAGGATCAAGATCGGGTTCAATTCCCACGAATTTACCATCCGCATTCAGGGGAGTTGCACCTTCTTTTTTTGTTTTAAAGATGGCCGTTCCTTCATCTACTTCATCAAACATGGCTACGTACAAAGCTTCGGCTCCCGACATTTTTGCACCGGCAATCTGTTGCCATAGAAAATCTCCTTTTCCTCTCGGGATCTGATTATAAAGCGTTTTGTCATTTTTAAGATTTCCCCAGCTAAATCCTGGAAACACCAGAGGAGCGTAATCGATCTTGTTGTTTTTGCACCAAACAATGTCTCCCGGTAGGGTAGTGCCGGCAACAGATGTGTAAGTGGAGGCATTGTATCTGCCGACAGCCCAGGGCATAATCACGTCTGCTGTTTTGATCAACGTGTGCAATGCAGGCGAACTTTCGGTGTCGGTGCTGAGTGTACGCCAGTAATACGGGACACCCAGCAAAATGGAGGTTTTCTTGGTCGGTCCTTTGATTCTGTCAACCAGTTTCTGAATGTCGGAGGTCATGTATTTCCTGCCGTCATTAAAACCTACGCCCCAAATAGCGAGGAGCGGACGACCGTTGTGACGCAGGTAAGTTGGATTTTCCTTGTTGTCATAAAGATTAAAAATGCGTTGCAGTTCTTCCCAATCTTTGGCTATAAACTCCATATCCGAGGAAGTGGAGCCGCTCAGATCGTACATAACGCTGATCGCCCTTTTGTACTTTTTGGACGCTTTAAGTGCATTAGCCAACACCTTGTTAAAATGCCTTTTGCCACTTTCTCCTTTTACTTCGCTTACAAAACGTTGCATATACACACCGTCGATTCCGTGCTCCTGCATCCATTTGAAATGCAGATCCACGCTTTCTTCATCGTAAGGGCTGTATACTTTGGCTGCATCTCCATTCGCGTATTTGAAAGCGGTTGTATAGGTTTTGGTATAATCCGAAACATCGGGCCAGAAGTCAATGGAGGAAAAACCCGGCTCGAATTTTCCGTTCTTTTGATAGTGATGCCAACCGCGGTCCGCGCCGTCGCCTTCGGCAGTAAACCAGCCCTGGTAACCCGCCATTACCAGCCCTTTGTAACTGGGAAAAAGAACACCGGTTTGATCGTAAACGACTTCTTCAATGGGTTTCGGCGTTTCTGTTGTTTTCTCATTGGCAGTGCAGCTTATGTAAAAAAAAGAAAACAGACATAGGAATTTAAGTATTTTCATCAACGATTGGTTTATTGGGTTTAGACTAAGAAATGTTCCAATGAAGGCGTTTCAAATAGGTTTGTTGTCAGCATGAGTAACTATTTTGCGCTAGCAAGCTCTCGCTTCGGCGATCTGCCGGGTGGCCGGTGCCATTAAAAATGATACTCACGGAGCGGTCATCCTGAGCGGAGTCGAAGGATAGTTTGCAGTATGCCAAAAGGCACTTCGACTCCGCTATCATTGACGCTGTTTGTAGGTGGTTAATTGATAATAACTTACATTACGGCTCGTGCTTCGACAGTCCGATCCGCTCAGCATGACAACCACCTTAAGCGTCATCGCACCGGCCGGTACGCCGGAGCGGACCCGGTCATATTGTTTTTTAAGAAATAAAATAATAGCTCAGTGTGACAAACTTCTTGTATTACCGAAATTTGAGAGACTCACAGCAACGTTCTTCTTTACAGCGTAAGTCTCACAGCTTTGGCATAATTAAACTTCGACTCGGGAGCGTCGATAATTGCTCCTATGCGGAAGAAATACTGACTGCCAGCTTTTAAATTGCTGCTGTTCGACGGGATGTCCATTTCGAGCCTGTACACTTTGTTTGGATCTGTAACCGCATTGATTTCCTGATCTGCCAGAACGGTGCGCATCGGTTCGCCTACATTTGGCTCCGGGTGTGCATACAATCCGATCCTCTTCACATTATTGATCACCGTTTGCTGCAATTTGAAAGTCGCAACCACTTTGGTGCCTACTTTTTCGATCTTCGCTTCTTTAACCCTGATGTAAGGCTGAACTTTGAAATCAAGCTGCGTTTCTCCGTTTACGGTTACCTCCTGAGGCTCTGTGGGAACAAAATTTCCTCTCACCGGCGTGATGGTGTAAGTGTTCGAAAAAATGAGGTTGTTGCGGTACGTACCATCATTTTTGACGATCATCACCTGTTTGGTTTCAGATGCGTAGCCATGTTCCACGAATTCGATGGTGCTGCCACGAATGATGTCCTGCTCAACAGGTTCGTTGGTTTCCACATCCAGAAATGTTCCATGCAGCTGTGAATCCGGAGCAGGATAATTGTCTATCGAGCAGGCACTTGCTGCAAATGTCAACAGCAGTGCAGATACATATAATTTTATATTTTTCATCTTTGTAAAAGGTTTGAGATGTTAGCAGTCAGGCATTTGCTTTATTTGATAATGGCCTGTCCCCGTTTAGCGGGATCTTTGTCGTTTAGCACTAAAAGCTATTACCTAACCGCTAATCGCTGTTTAAATCATTGCATTTGTCTTAATACTGTGGATTTTGAACCAAACCGTTGGCGCCAATACCGGGTACGTATCGATAATATTGCCGGTATTCAAAAGTGGTCGGGTTAATGCGTTGGATTACCTGCCGGATAAAAATGTATTTAGCCGGAGAAACCCGAAGATCCAAAACGGGAATTAACGCATGGCGAACAGTATTGTTGAACAGCGTATGGTATTCACGTCTTCTGATCAAATCCCAGAACCGCTTGTTTTCAAAAGCAAATTCAACCCTTCTTTCGCGAATGACGTTGTCAATAGTAAGTGGAATATCCTTGGTATGACCCGCCCTGCGGCGCACTTCGTTTAAAGCTTTTGCTCCGTTTTGAGAAGATCCGGTTCCGCTTTCTACAACAGCTTCTGCGTGAATCAGCAGGATTTCAGCATAACGGAAATCAGCCCAATCCGATACGGTTTGGTTCCAGCCAGGAGCTACATTGACACCTTCGTTCAGGAATTTTTTGAAGCTTACACCAGTGCGCGTGTTGTTTCCGCCCCAGGTATCGAAGCCTGAGTATTGGGTACGGTCAGCGGCTCCGTAAGGATAATAGGTTTTCCCATTTGCGTTAACCGGTTCTCCGCCAAAAAGCTGCGCATTGCCATCAGGTTTAATCATTCCGGCCTGAATAATGATTTTTTGACCTTTCCACGCTGTTCCTGGCAAAACCATTGTCGCCCAAAGTCTTGCATCTTTATCCTTGTAAATTCCGGCAGGATCGTCGTAGCGTTTGTAATTTTTAGAAGCGCTGAATCCGTTGTAATCGTTGATGTCATTTCCTGCTTCCGTTGTTACAATCGGCGCACTTTTACCCGGATCTGTATAACTCTCGTAAGCATCCATCAAATCCAGGGTTGGGTTCATGCGGCCTGGATGCGGCCAGCCATTTGCGGTTTGGTTGGGCTGAAACCAGATTCCGTAATTATGGCCCGTGCCAGAACCTGGTCTTGCAAAACCCTTTATGAAAATCACTTCCGTGGGCGCAATGTTCGGGTCTTCAAACAGCTTTCTGTAATTATCGGCAGCCTCTTCCGGCGATGCCGGTGTTGGTTTGTATAAAGAGAATTTGCCCGAATTGATCAATGCCTCAGAAGCTTCTATTGCCGCTTTGTAGTATTCGGCAGCTGCCGATTTATCCAAACCAACGAGTTTCTGTTCAACCGCCGGTCCTGAAATCGGGGCTCTGTCGCCGTATTTGGCCAGCGAAGCAGCATGTAAGGCCACTCTGGATTTGAGTGCATAGGCAACCCACTTCGTAGCACGTCTTTCTCCTCCTGGCCACGATTCTGCCAGATTTTGAATTGCGAGGTCGCATTCCTTCAGCACAAAATCCCAGGTTTCTTTTTCAGTACTTCTTGGCACTTTTAGTGCTTCCACATCACCCTCATACTTTTGAACAGACGTGATCAAAGGTACGCCGCCATAACGTTTTGCCAGAGCAAAATAAGCGTAAGCACGTATGAATGCACTTTCGCCAATAAGCGCCTTGGTTTCGGCTTCTGGAACAGTTAGTGTGGGTATAATGTCAATAAGAATGTTGGTGTCGCGGATCAGTTTGTATCCCTGATCCCACCATTGGAAATCATCATTGCCAATAAAATCTCCGAACTCGGAATGAACTGCTTCATCGGTAACCATTGCAGGGGCAAAACCGCCATTGTTTGGGTCGCCTGTATTCCAGTTAAATCCCTGCCGGAAAAAGGTAAAATCCTCAATTGGGAGCTGATAATAAAGATTCGCCATGTAAAGCTTAACACCTTCGGGATTGGAGAATAGGTTTTCTCCCTGTAATTTGTCTAAAGGCTGTTTGTCCAGAACATCGCCGCAACTGAGCGCGAACAATGCAGGAAATAACAATAGATATCTGAATAATTTCATCGTTTTCTACGCTTAGAATGTAACGTTAATACCAAAGTTGTAACTTCTTGTTACCGGGTAAGTGAGTCCGGCGCCAAACAAGCCTTCTATTTTTTCAGGATCGAAAGGTTTTACGAATGGATCGGCCCAGGTGAAAATGTTGTGAGCATTTCCGTATATGCGTACACTTTCAATCCCGATTTTGGTCAGCAATCCAAGTTTGACCGTGTACCCCAACTGCGCACTTTTGAATCTCAGGTAAGACGCATCTTTACGCCAGGCCGAGCTTTCTGCGTACATGGCTCCAACATTGTAGTTGAAACGCGAAGCAGGCCAAGTTCCCGGAATCCATTGGTTGTCGTCAGACAAATGCCATCTGTCGTGGAAATATTCCGGAGTGTTCCCTCTGAAAGCGAAGACCTCAGCATATACCTCCCGGAAACGCACGCTGTATTTTCCCGATCCCTGAAAAAGGGCTGTGAAATCAAAACCTT
This sequence comes from Dyadobacter sp. CY312, assembly GCF_021390535.1. Classification (GTDB taxonomy): domain Bacteria; phylum Bacteroidota; class Bacteroidia; order Cytophagales; family Spirosomataceae; genus Dyadobacter. The sequence continues at coordinate 181,590 of NZ_JAJUXG010000003.1, read as the reverse complement.
TGTATGAAGCATTCAGGGTTACGCCATAATACATTTTAGGGTCGCCGCCGAAGAACAAAGGCATGGCATCGTTGCCATCAATCACACCATTTCCGTCAACATCTTTGTATTTGAAATCACCGGGAAGTTCACGGGTGTTACCCAGGTCACCATTTTGGATCGGTGCATAAATGACTTCATCCTTATTTTGGAACTGACCTTCCAGTTGATATGCCCATACCACATCATTCCAACGGTTTTGAGCACCGCCACGCCATCTGTCCATGCTGCTCAGAAAATCGCCTCTTTCAACATAGCGGTTCATGGTACGGGCGAAGTTGAAGTTTCCTGAAATTCCATATTTGAAATCGCGGATTTGTCCGTTGTATCCTGCTGAAAACTCAATACCTCTTACACGGTCGCTGTTCAGGTTTTCGTCGGGAAGTGTGCCTCCGAAGGTGTTGGGAAGCGATACGTTTCTCCTGGCAAGTAAGCCCTTGCGGTCTCTTTGGTAAACGTCAAAAGTCAGGTCGATTTTGTTGTCCCAAAGTCCAACATCAATACCAGCATCCTGAATGATGGATTTGAACCAGGTCAGTTTTTCGTTTACAATTGCAGGTGAAGCAGCTCCTGTTGTGTAATTGCCATTGGTGAATTCATAACCGCCGCCACCTGCCAGTGAGAATCCGGGTACATATTGGAACGGAGCACCTGCATCAGCACCCACCAAACCATACGAACCTCTAATTTTAAGAGTCGAGATAATAGGCACTCTTTTCATGAAGTTTTCTTCTGTCACGCGCCATCCGGCAGAGACAACCGGGAACAAACCCCAGCGACGATCCGGATGGTATCGGTAGGAACCGTCGTAACGGGCAGCAACTTCGAGCAGGTATTTTTCTTTGAAATCGTAATTCAAACGACCTACGTAAGACTGGCTTGCATATTCGCTTTCTGAGCCACTTGTTGTCTGGTTATTCAGACCGGCCTGATCAATCTGATCGTTGGTAAAAAATGCGTATTCTCTGCCCAGACCCGCCCAGCGGTTTTTGGATTCCTGCTGCTCATATACCAATGTAGCGCCCAGGTTGTGATTTTTGGCAATAACCGTGTTGTAGAACAATTGTCCCTGGAATGTAACCCGGTTATTATCCGAGAAATTATTTCCGATCCGGGATGGATTCCGTTGCTGGTGTGCGGTGTATTTATCTGTCGCAGCATCGTAAGTATATAAATTATAGCTTTTCGAAACCGACTTCCCGCGGTAATTATTGCTGTCGTAAGCGACCAATCCTTTCACTTTAAGTCCGGGAATGAAAGGCACAGAATAGGTCAGAGCAAAAGTAGACTGGAAGAATTTGTTCACTTCTTCATTGTAACCTGTGAGATTTCCATCTGCAAGTGCAACCGGATTGTAACCACCGCTGAGCAGTGACGGATATTTTGGGTTGTCATTGGCAAATGGCCTTTCCGTTGGCAAGGCAACACGGGTGCCTTTGTAAATGTTGAAAAAGTTGTCGCCGGGCTGTAATCTCTTGTCAAAAAGTCCTGACAAGATCAGATCAGCTTTCAGGTTTTTGGTCAGGTCTATGCCAACGTTGGTACGGAAAGTGTATTTCTTGTATCCCATGTCGTTACTTTTCAGAAGTCCGTTTTCATTCTGATAGCCGAAACTGGTGAAATACGTAGCTGCACCTTCTCCGCCGGATGCTGAAATAAAATGCTGCGTTTGGGAAGCCGATTTATTCAACACCTCCTTGTACCAGTCGGTGCTTTCGTAACCCGGTGCACCTGTCCTGAATTTTTCCATTTCCTCACTGGTATAAACCGGATTTTCACCCAAATTTCTGGCCGCGTCATTCCGCATTTCCGCCCATTGCAAAGCACTGGTCATGTTTGGAACGTCAGTCGGGCTCTGGCGACCGTATACAGCGTTGTAACTAAATTTTGGTTTACCTCTTGATCCTTTTTTAGTGGTCACAATCACCACACCATTTCCAGCCCTGATCCCGAAAATAGCCGCTGATGCATCTTTTAGTACCGAAATGCTTTCGATATCGTCCGGATTGATCTTCTGGAATTCGTAACCGCCATCTCGCGCAACACCGTCCACTACATACAATGGTTCTCCAAATCCACGTATGTTAATACTGGTGCTGAACGAACCCGGTTCGCCGGAATTCTGGCGGATTTGCACACCCGGTACTTTTCCCTGTAAGCTTTGCGCCAGACTGGTATGTGTGGTCGTTTTAATGTCTTCAGACACGATATTGGAAATAGCCCCCGTCAGCGTTTGTCTACGTTGGGTACCGTAGCCGACCACTACCACTTCTTGTAGCTCGTCGGTACTCAGTTCCATTTTGATCTGTAGACTGGTCTTGTTTCCAACTTCAATTTCCTGCCTTTTGTATCCAAGAAAACTGACGACAAGGATCGAACCTGATTTGGGAATGCCCAGAGAGAATCTGCCATCTGAGTCCGTTGTGGTTCCCTTTGCCGATCCTTTCAGTACAATGCTTGCGCCGGGAATGCGCTGATTTTTTTCGTCGTCAATGGTGCCGGAGATGTTTATTTCATCGGATCCGGCGGGCTGATTTTGAGCAAAAGCCTGAGAGGAAAGTATCGCAGCAAGGACGATCATCATTTGCTGCAGTATTTTCACAAAAGGTTTTGCGCTGCTTTTCTGTAAAAATTGATTTGCCATATAAAGTAATTGGTGAGTAGTAATTCGATTGAACGAACAATACAAATTGTTTTAAAGGAATGGGTTAGGAGGTTACGTTCAGGTCATAGGCTTGCAGGGCTTGGTTGGTTTAAAAGGAAAAGGTTAAGGGTTGTTTCAAGGTCTCAGAGAGAGACAGCTCAATCTTAGTTCGTGACCCCAGCGGAGTAGAACTATGCATGCAAAAGAAGGAGGGGGCAATTAAGAAATAGTTAACAAATGATTAATAACAGAACTTAATCAATGATTTTTTGAATTATTTGCATAATGTGGTTCAAAATCCAGACGTTTGGGGAGGAGATAAGTGCAGCACGGAAGCCGTCTGGAAATAGTTCTGAATGCCTGAACCGGGTGTGGAAATTCGACGATCGCACAAAAACCAAAAGAAAGATTTCCACAAGTTGCATGGTTTGCAGATATCCTGCTAAGCTGAACAAGTGAGGTTTGATCGATTCGTAATCTGGGTTCACTCAAATGTCTGGTAAGGTGCGTTTCAGCGGAGCCGTTGATTGTTATAACTGTCTTTTTATTTGGAAGATCTGCACCTGCGTTTACGGATAGGTATGTTCAGTCCTGATCAAACTGTGGCTGATCCGGCATCCATCGGACGTGTATAGCATACGGCACGCATTGAGCCGGCAAATACCTTCCCAACATGTCGGGGTAGTTGCACGGCGTTGGGCTGGTAACCGGGGAGAGAGAGGTGAGGGAATTTAGCGCAGACGATCATCCGCAAATGATGCAGGCTCTGAAAGTATCACTGGGCTCCATGGGTTTCCTCATGTCGAAGACATTGAAGGTTCTGCCAGACTACCGGCTCAGTCGAAGACATTACCGAGCAGCAACCGACGATTGCCTGGCACACCTTGAATCGTTGATCAAGGAAAACCGGAATTTCTGTTTTTACTGGTATCCCCGTCGCGACGATGTAAGTATTCGTAAGTGGAATGAAGATTCTGGTGAGCACTTTTTAGACTCCCTTTCTGCTCACCAAATGCTCACCTTTTATTTGCGAATATTTGAATAATTTGGTGTATTTCAGAAAAAGAAAAATCCTGTAAATATGTGATTTACAGGATTTTAATGTATTTTGATATTGTATCTGGCGGTCTGGGGGTACGGCCACCCGGCGGGACTCGAATTGCTATTAAAGCTCCGTGCAACAGGCATAGTACAACAAAAAAGCCCTTAAATCTTGCGATTTAAGGGCTTTTTTAATTTCTGGCGGTCTGGACGGGACTCGAACCCGCGACCCCATGCGTGACAGGCATGTATTCTAACCAACTGAACTACCAAACCAGACTTCGTTTCCGATCGTTATCGTTTAACGTGGTGCAAAACTAGTATTTTTATTTTCCATTGCAATACTTTTGACATCAAAATAGTTATTTATTTGCAAATAAAATTGGCTTTAATCAGAATTGTTCTGATTATGAAATAGTTGTAAATTAAATAAAAATGCCCCAAATAAGAGACCTTACTGCTGAATTGGAAAAATTGGCTCCGCTTTCATATCAGGAAGATTATGACAACGCCGGACTCATTGTGGGAAACCCGGCCGAAGAGGTAACAGGTGTGCTTATTTCACTTGATGTTACCGAAGATGTTGTGGAAGAGGCAAGAAGGAAAAATTGTAGCCTGATTATCGCCCATCACCCTATTATCTTTAAAGGTCTTAAAAAACTGAATGGTAAAAATTACGTGGAAAGAACCATTATCAGGGCCATTCAATACAACATTGCGATTTATGCCATTCATACAAATCTGGATCATGTAGGTTCCGGAGTGAATCGCATGATTGCTGAACGACTCGGTTTGGAGAATCTCAAAATACTTGCACCCAAGAAGCAACTACTTAAAAAACTGACTTTTTTTACTCCCATTTCACATTCTCAGGTAATCCTGGATGCGTTGTTTAATGCCGGTGCAGGTCAAATTGGTGAATACAAACATTGCAGTTTCCGTATTGAGGGTACAGGGACTTTTCTGCCAGGCAAAGAAGCAAAGCCTGTAATCGGAACTCCGGGCAGTCTTGAAGAAGTGAACGAGCATCGGATTGAGGTAATGTTTCCTTCACATCTCGAAAATGCCGTGCTCGGTGCTTTAAGGAAAACACACCCTTACGAAGAAATTGCCTACTATTTACATCTCCTGGAAAACGAAAATCAGGAAGTAGGATCGGGGGCGATTGGAGAATTGCCGTCTGCCTTGCCCGTTCAGGACTTTTTACAGCTTCTTAAAATAAAAATGAATGCTTCTGTGGTTAAATATACCGAGCCTGCGAGTGTGACCATCAAGAAAGTGGCTGTTTGCGGCGGAGCGGGAAGTTTTCTGTTATCCCACGCCAAAAGTGCAAAGGCAGATGTTTTCGTAACGGCCGACTATAAATATCATGAGTTTTTCGACGCTGAGAACAAGATCATGATCTGTGACATAGGGCATTATGAAAGCGAAGTATTTACTAAAGATTTACTATATAATTATTTGTCAGGAATTTTTAGTAATTTCGCACTCTGTTTGTCGGATGTCAATACCAATCCGGTTAAATATTTTGTCTAGAAAGCAATTTCAACAATTTATTTAGTCAGTTAGCTGTTAAAAATATCCGGGATACTATCTCTCACCAAATTACGCATTGAAACAAGTCCATTAAAGACATACATGGAAAATACAATCGCACAAAAATTAGACGCTCTCCTGAAATTGCAGGAAATTGATTCAAGCCTTGACGAAATCCGAAAAACGCGTGGCGATCTTCCTGAAGAAGTTAGAGATCTTGAAGATGAAATCGTAGGTTTTGAAACTCGTTTGGCTAAGTTCAAAAGCGAAATAAGCAATTTAAATTCTGAAATTGACAGTTTCAAAGGTGCTCAAAAGGACGGTGAAAAGTTGATCAAAAAATACAAAGATCAGCAAATGAATGTTCGTAACAACCGCGAATATGATGCCATAACCAAAGAAATTGAGCTTCAGGAGCTTGATATGCAGCTTGCAGACAAGAAAATTAATGAAGCCAAGGCACGTATCCGGTTGATAGAAGATGATGCAAATCGTGCAGAATCTACTTTGAACGAGAGAAACGAAGATCTTAAAGCTAAAAAAGGTGAGCTTTCGGTAATTACCAGTGAAAGTGAATCGGAAGAAAAAGCACTTCTTGCTGAACGTGAAAAACACATCAAGAAAGTAGAAGACCGCTTGTTGAAATCTTACGATAAAATCCGTGGGAATTCACTAAATGGTCTTGCAGTTGTGCACGTATCACGTGGTGCTTGCGGAGGATGTTTCAGCATTGTTCCGCCTCAAAGACAGGCAGATATTCGAGAAAGAAAAAAATTGATCGTTTGTGAGCATTGTGGTCGTATTCTTGCTGACGTAGAAAGCGTTGAGCCAGTTCACCAACGCAGATAGTACCATATCATATTTGGTTGAAAAGGTTGTCTTTCATCGGACAACCTTTTTTATTTTACCGCTCGTCCTTCTTAAGTTCGGATCCAGGATGGTTTAAATGATGAATTTGTTATTCAAATACCAATTTCGAAAAGTCACAAAGGGGATCGTCAGTTGTATTTCGGTGGTGTGGATCATTGTTTTCTGCTCTTATGGGAATGTTCTGGCTGATGGTGCTTTTGTAAAGTTCACTCCTAAATTACAGCGGGCATATTTTGAGATACAAAAACTCCGGATACAGACTGCGCGGAACCTAATAGATGAAGAGCGGAAGCAAAATGAAGATAATGTATTGATTGCATATCTTGATAATTATGCTGATCTGCACTATCTCATGATTTCAGAAGATAAGGTTGCTTACAAAAAACTAATAGAAAAAGAAGATTCCCGGTTAGCGGCAGTGGGAAAATTACCTGATTCTTCTCCGTATAAAAGACTTTTTCAGGCTGACATTCGGTTGCATTGGGCTTTTGCAAAAATCAAGTTTGGTAACGAGGTGAGCGGTGCCTGGGAAGTTGTAAAGGCATATAAGCTGCTGGATGAAAATCGGAAGAAATTTTCTTCATTTACACCAACCTTAAAATCACTGGGGTTTTTGCATGTTTTAATCGGGTCCGTTCCCGAAAACTATACCTGGGTTACCAAAGTGCTTGGACTGCGTGGAAACATAGATCAGGGAATAAAAGAGATTCAGACGGTGGTTGCGGAAGAGCCGTTTTTTCGTCAGGAAGCCGAATTAATGGATCTTCTCCTTCATGCTTATACATTACAGTTGGGGCCGAAGCAGCTTGTGAAGGTAAAACAACTCCCTAAGGACCATCCTGACAATTTGCTGTTACATTTTTTTGCCACAACCATTTTGATGAAGGAAGGTAATAGCAAAGAGGCTTCGTGGTATCTCAATGAAGCTCCTTCCGGTAATGAATACATTACATTCCCTTTTCTGAACTATCTCCGTGGCGAAATTGCGTTACAACAAGGTAAGTACGATTCTGCCTTTGCTTGGTACACCGCTTTTCAGAAGGATTACAGAGGGTTCAATTACATTAAGGATAGCAATCTAAAGATGTTTATGTGCAAATGGCTTTCCAATCACGACAACGAAGCTCTGCCGTTTATCAGGGAGATTGGAAACGAGGGCAGTGCAATTATCGAAGCTGATAAACTTGCACTTCGAATGGCAGGGGAATACACCTCAGGTAAAATAACGGCGCAGCAGAAAATACTCTATAAATCGCGTTATGCGACTGATGGGGGTTACCTCATTGAAGCCCAGAACTTTCTGAATCCTGTATCTGAGAACAGTTTTACTTCTCTATCCGACAAAACAGAATTTAATTATCGGAAGGGTAGGATACTTCAAAAATCAGGAAAGGAGAATGAGGCGACGCCATACCTAGAAAGGGCGGTGGTTCTTTCAAAAGGGGCTTCAATAGGATTCGGAGCTAGTGCCGCACTTCAATTGGGTTATATTTACAGAGACAGCGGGCATAAAACCAAGGCTGTGCAGGCCTTCAAAACGGCTATGTCTTATAAAAAATATGAGTATAAAAATAGTGTAGACAGCAAAGCCCGGGCTGCACTCACCGAAATGGGACAGTAGTGGAAGATTACTATTTTAACAAGTTGTCGTCATAGGAAGTAAAATTACCTTACTCTATATGGCTAACAACGAATACTTTAATCCCCATAACATCCGGAGCTGGGCAGAAGAAGATCGTCCCCGTGAAAAGCTTCTGCTGAAAGGCAAAGCTGCATTGTCCGATGCGGAACTGGTCGCTATTTTGATCAATACTGGTACAACATCATTGTCTGCTGTGGATGTGGCAAAGGAAATGATGAGCAGTGTCGGCAATAATATCAATGAACTGGCGAAGCGTAGCGTTAAGGACCTGATGAAAAATAAAGGCATCGGCGAAGCAAAAGCCATCACCATTGTAGCTGCACTTGAACTTGGCCGCCGAAGAAAAGACATCGTCGACGATCAGAAGAGAAAAATCACAAGTCCTCAGGATATTTATGATGAAATGAAGCCTTACATGATGGATCTCCGGCATGAAGAGTTTTGGATATTGCTATTGAATCAGGCAAATATTGTCATGAAAACCGTGAGGGTAAGCAGCGGCGGTGTGACGGGTACGGTAGCTGATTCGCGGATGATTTTCAAAGAGGCCATCGAGCATCTGGCGAGTTCTGTAATTCTTGTACACAATCATCCTTCAGGACAGCTGCGGGCCAGTTTGGAAGATAAACACCTGACTGAAAACATTGTTGCCTCCGGCCACATGCTTGGTATTCCAGTTGTTGATCACCTGATTTTCACAGATACCGGGTTTTACAGTTTTGTGGACGAAGGCCTCATTTGAATGTTAAAATATCAGATCTGTTTTTACGATACCATCCAGTTCTTTATAGGGAATGGTAAATGTAATTGCACCGCGGGCATAGGCTGCGATTTCGTAAGGATTGTAATAGAATAATACACCCTCTTTTGTGAAGGTATAATTGGCAGGAATGAAGAACTTATGATTTAAGAGAAAGTAACCACTTTCTTCCAAATTTGCGGATGCATCCAGTTTTTCAATTTTTCTAAACTCAGCTTCTACTTTTTTAAGTAACGCGGTAGAATCGGCAATGAAAGTTTTGGCTTCTTTTTCTTCGCCCGTTACAGCATCAAACACATGCAACGAACGGAAAGAATTGGGATGGGCTCCACCCATAAAAGAAAAATGATCGAGCTGATACAAAAGCACCTTAGGAGTAACCATCACTGTATCGCCTTTCAGCTCCACAAACCAGCAACCTGGTGCATCCGGGAAATCCTTTTTGAAATCAGTGTAGTTTTTATGTAGAACTTCAAAAGCGGATTTGGTGCTTGTTTTGGCTCCCGGATTAGAAGCTATGCTCGCGCTGTCTCCGTAAGAATTAATCCTGTCAATTAGTTTTTTATCAAGCTGCGTGCGAATATTGGCAGCTGCGGCAGTAGAGTCGGAGGGAAGCCAGGTGGCAATTTTAATATAAACTCCTGCACTCAATACCGTATCACATGTACCAAAGTTTTGTAGCAGTAATTTGCCATTTTTAAGGTCAACCAGTTTTTCACTGGTTTCTTTCTTTTCTGATGGATTACAGGCAATGAAAGCTGTAAAAAGAGCTGATAAAATGTAATTTGTAAGACGCATTTTGGAAATTGAAGCTATTGAAATATTAATCTTATAAACTCATTAACTCCTTAAATCGTATAGCCTGACGTCTCGAAATTTCAATTTTATCTCCGCCTTGTAAGGTTACAAGCAGTCCGCCGCTAAACCAGGGTTCAATTTTTTCTATCCATTGCAGGTTGATGATATGCTTACGGTTTGCGCGGAAATAGGTATTAGGGTCAAGTCGCTCTTCCAGGTTGTTCAGCGATTTTAATACCAATGGTTTCTGATCATCAAAATGAAGACGTACGTAATTACCCATTGATTCAAACAAGCGGATTTTACCCAGTTTTACAAACCAGCACTTTTCACCGTCTTTTACAAAAACCTGATCGTTTTCACCGAGTATCTTTTCTGCCCTTTCGCTTGTTTCCGAGGAATGTTCCGGTTGTGCCTGGTTTTCCTCAATACGATGTATTGTTTCTTTAAGTCGCTCGTTGTCAATCGGTTTTAGGAGATAATCAAGCGCGTTGAATTCAAATGCCTTGATTGCATATTCATCATAAGCCGTTGTGAAAATAACCTCCGGAGTTTTGCCTTCAATAGAGGAAAGCAGTTCAAAGCCATTTTTGCCTGGCATTTGAATGTCCAGAAACAACAGCTCAGGCTGAAGTTCATCTATCATTACGAGGGCTTCTTCCGCGTTGGCTGCTTCGCCCACAATCTCAATTTTAGTGTATGGTTCCAGTAATCTTTTTAGTTCATTTCTTGCTAGGCGTTCATCATCTACAATAAGGGTTCTCATGGCTGGCTGTTATGGTTATCAATAGTTTTAGAAATGATATTCTTCAAAAATAATCACTTTTATGCTCCCTGCATCATACTGTTGTCCGATACCGATAATGTGGGTATTCGAATCTCGGAACAGACGACCTTTTCGGCTTCCTGAAAAATGTTGAAAGAAGCTCCTTTGCCGTATAAAATAGAAAGACGCTCTGCCGTGTTTTTTAAACCCACACCGCCCGACTCCGAGGTGGTGGATTCGGTAGAGATCAGACTACCCGAGTTTCGGATTGTAATTAGCAAAACTTCGTCAACAATATCTGCTTTCAGATCCACAAAACCACCTCCCATTTCCTTGGATACGCCATGTTTGATGCCGTTTTCTACCAAAGTCTGAAGCATCATGGGCGGCACCTGCCAGTAAATGGCCTGCGGAGGAGCAACAATGGAATAACGGAGCCTTTCCTCATATCTCACCTTTTCCAGTTCCAGGTAGTCTTCCACGGTTCGGAGTTCTTCCTGCAGGTCCACCGTTTTGCGGCGATCGGCCAGTAATGAATTGCGTAAAATGTTGGAGAGTTGCGTAATACTTACCTGCGCTTTTGAAGGATCTTCATACACCAGTGCTCTGATACTGTTGAGAGCATTGAAGGTGAAATGTGGGTTGAGCTGCGAACGGAGTACTTTCGCTTCCGCTTCGCGCATAGACATACGCAGCATTATTTTTTCATAACCGGCGAGTCTTGCCTGTTCTACATACTGATAAACGGTGTAAGACAAAATCCACGCAAAGAGATTTTTACACCAGGTTGCATAGTATCCCCAAAACAAAAAGGGCTGATTGATCAGATTTTCTTCAAGATAATGGCGGTCGAGAGGCTGATTTACGAGAGCCATTACAAGTCCTAGTAAAAGCACAGAAGCAATCACTCTCAGGGCAAGTTTGTGTAGAGGTAGTGCCGACCAGTTCCACCGTTTAAGCACCAGTCGGTAACAGTGTGTCAGGAAAATTCCTAAACCAACATTGGCCAATGCCGAATATAAAACTCCTGATTCGAAACCGTATTCCAGCGTGTAGGGGATAAACTCAAGCATGATGAGCACCATCCATCCTATGATCTGTAAGGTCCAATAAATACGTCTTTTGGACATGGTGATGTTAGCCGCGGATTGTACCACGGTTAAGCCACAAAAGTAGGAAGGCGGCACTCAGTTGTGATTATAAATACACCAATGGAATCGCCCCTACATAAGCGGTATTTAAACGGTTTGAGGGATTTCCAGTGAAAGCAGGTGCGTTATATCGTTCGCAAGCTCCAATTCAAACAGGCCTGTTTCGTAAGAATAATTGATTTTGTACAAACAAAGGTTGCTATGTCCGTAATCATCCATTTTAACCAAAGGTTCTTTGAAAAGGGTCGTTAGTAACACCCTCATTGCCCGGCCATGCATGGCAACCAGAATGTTTCTCTCATGCGGTCGTGACAAGATGGTCTCGATCACCGGAAACTGACGGTCCCGAACCTGTACAGGGCTTTCTCCTTCTTCGGAAGCAAGCTCCACATTGCCGTTTTTCCACGCCTGTGTCAGTTCACGGTAGTAATTGTTATCTCCGGTATTGGGCTCACGTCCTTCTCTCACCCCCCACGAAATTTCGTTCAGTCCTGCATAACTCTCATGAGCAATACCCTGGTTGATGAACCCGCGAACCGTTTGATGCGTTCGTTGTAAATCGGAGGTATATATTTTATCAAAAGGAACATGCTGGTAAGCATTGAAAAAGGCGGTGGCCTGTGCTTCGCCCCACTCATTGAGAGGAGAGTTGACACCACTTCCCTGAACAACGCCCTTGCGATTCAAATCTGTTTCGCCGTGACGGATGAGGTAGATAGACTTTCTTTTCAAAGTAATTGTATTATTTAAATATTATTTTTTTAAATACCTTGTTTTTGATTATTGTAGCCAGTACAAATTTATACATTTTTTAGATATGTTTACAACTTCCGTTACACTTGACGCACTGCACAAGATGAGTGCTAACACAATTGCGAATCACTTGGGTATTGAGTTTACTGAAATTGGAGAGGACTATATTGTTGCACGCATGCCGGTAGACCAGCGCACACATCAGCCTTTTGGAATTTTACATGGTGGTGCATCCGTGGTTTTGGCCGAGACGTTGGGCAGTATCGCATCGTTTCTTTGTGTTAAGGATCCTGCAAAACAACATGCCGTTGGTTTGGAAATTAATGCCAATCACATTCGTTCTGTTAAAGCAGGTTTTGTCTACGGAAAAGTTACGCCAATTCATGTAGGACGGTCCACCCAGGTTTGGGATATCAGGATCACAAATGAAGAAAATAAACTGGTTTGTATCAGCAGACTTACGTGCGCTATTGTGGATGCGAACCGTTAAGGCTAATTTGCAAGAATTTTAGTAAAAACACAGTGACAATAAAGATTACAACAAACTGAAATGGTTTCAATTCAAACAGAATCCGGGCTCTCCGTTTTTGAAGGATTGCAGGTGGAAGATTTGTGGCAGGCTTCTAAAAAACTCGGGTTCCCTTCTGCGATGTGGAAATTGCCGCATACCAGTGAGATTAAACTTTTGATTTCCATACAACAAGGTGTTTCCAGAGTTTATCCGGACCTGGAAAAACTGCCTTCCGGATTTATGATTGCTCCCTTTGTTTGGGAAGAAAACGACCAGGTACTTTTTATGGAAGGCGACATCATTGTCACTTCAAGAGAAGAGAAGGTTGTCGATGTGAAAAATGGCCTGGGAGAGGAGCATCCCGAAGTGAAGCGATTGCTGTATACTGCCGGTTCAAAATCAAAAAAGCAACAGGATCAGCCAGTTACATATGCAGCGCTTGGCGGAAATGTACTGACCAACGAGAATTCAAAGGAAAGATACAAGCGCACGGTGGAGCTCGCTGTTGCGGCTATCAACCGGAAGGAGTTTAAGAAAGTGGTATTGTCGCGTACCAAAGAAATTGCTTTGAATGAGGACTTTCAACCAGCGATTGCTTTTCATAAACTGGTTAAAACCTATCCCCATGCGTTTGTGTCGCTCGTCAATTTGCCGGAACAAAATGAATTGTGGCTGGGTGCAAGTCCCGAAACCCTGGTGAAACAGAAAGCCGAAGGAACGTTCAGTACGATGTCGCTCGCCGGGACACAGCGGGCCTATAATGCGCAAGACGAAATTATCCCCAAATATGATATCAGATGGGGGCAAAAGGAAATCGAGGAGCATGCTTTGGTAAGCCGGTATATTGTTGAATGTTTTAAGAAAATTCGTCTCCGGGAGTATCTGGAAACAGGCCCTAAAACGGTTTTGGCAGGAAATGTATACCATCTTCGCACAGAATTTGACGTGGATACCATTTCATTGAATTTTCCGGAACTGGCTACCACAATGCTCAAACTACTACATCCTACATCGGCAATATGTGGTGAACCCAAACTACCAAGTCTTCAATTTTTGAGTAAGGTGGAAGGTTACGATCGTTCATTTTACAGCGGGTTCCTTGGGCCGGTGCAGGTAGAGGGGCAATCAGATATTTTCGTGAATCTCAGGACGGTACGGCTAAAAGAAGGTGTGGCTACGTTATATGCCGGAGCAGGAATAACGGAGGACTCCGTACCTGAACATGAATGGGAAGAAACTGAACTGAAATGCAATACACTGCTCGACGTAATAGGCGGGTAATTGTAAATTATTTTTGCGAAAGATTAAACTAATATTAGCAAAAGATCGAATCACTTTGGATTATTATATAATTTTAAAAATTGTTTGGATTGAACAATAATATTTGCCTAAACCAGCCCTTTTACCTAATAAGCTCCGGAAACGAATAACTTTTATGAATTATAAGTACACCTGGTCTGCAAGTGCAGGCAACCGAAGACTAACCCCTTATCTCTCATTACTATTAATTACAGGTACGCTGCTCTTTTTATCTTCCTGCAAGGAAAAGAAAAACACATTTGAACAAAAAAAAGGGAATAGCCCTACGACGGTGGACGTCATGATTGCCAAAGCTGAAAATATTGGAAATCAGGTTGAGGTCAATGGTAGTGTGGTGGCCAGTGAATTTGCTGAGCTACGTCCTGAGGTGAGTGGTTTATTGACATTTCTAAGTGTGCCGGAAGGAGCTTTGGTACAAAAAGGCACGGTTGTGGCTCGTGTGAATAGTGCTGATCTGGAGGCTCAGGTAAGCAAGCTTAAAGTGCAGCTTGAACTGGCTGAAACGACAGAAAAAAGATTAAAGCAACTGATTGACATCAATGGAGTCAATCAGGCTGATTATGATATAGCGATCAATACTGTGAATGGCTTAAAAGCCGATATTCAATATACCCAGACATTGATCGACAAAACGGTTGTTCGTGCACCTTTTACAGGAATTATCGGTCTCAGAAGAGTAAGTGCAGGTTCGTATGTAACACCTTCCAATGTGATTGCTACTATTCAGCAGCTATCACAACTGAGAATTGATTTTACCGTCCCGGAATCGTATCAAAATTATGTTCCAAAGGGAAGTAATGTTCAGGTATTGCTTGATCAGAACACGGGAAAGAGGTTGTCGGCAAGAATCATTGCCTCTGAACCGCAGGTAAATCAGAGTACCAGAAACTTAACTGTGAGAGCTGTGCTTAATGGAGGGACTGCAACTCCGGGTTCTTTTGTGAAAGTGTATCTCAATGAAGGTGCAGAAAAAAGCAGCATACTTATTCCTGCAAACTGTATCATTCCGGAAGCAAAAAGCAAAAAGGTTGTTTTGGTGAAAAACGGCAAAGCGATGTTTGTGAATGTGGAAACCGGTTCCCGTCAGGAGGAGTACATAGAAATAATAAAGGGGTTAAGTGTGGGGGATTCTGTTGTGGTTTCAGGAGTCCTGTTTGCCCGCCAGGATGCGCCTGTTACTGTGAGAAGTGTGAGAGACGTAAAAGTTGTATCTAAGTAGTCGTCCCGGAATAACCTATCCCTTGAAATCATCCTTATGAATATTTCGGAATTATCACTAAACCGGCCTGTTCTCGCCGTAGTAATGAACCTGCTCATCATCTTGTTTGGTGTGGTGGGTTACAGCTTTCTCTCTCTTCGTGATTACCCTGCGATTGACCCGCCGATTGTAAACGTACGAACAAGCTATGTTGGTGCGAATGCAGACATCATCGAAAGCCAGATTACAGAACCCCTTGAAAAAAGTATTAACGGGATTCCTGGTATCAAAACCATCAGTTCTTCGAGCCAGGTTGGTACGAGTAACATCACTGTTGAGTTTAACCTTGAAGCGGATCTCGAAGCTGCTGCAAATGATGTTAGAGATAAAGTAAGTCAGGCGCAACGCAACCTTCCGCAGGATATTGATGCTCCGCCAGTTGTAAGTAAGGCGGATGCCAATGGTGATTTTATTCTGCTTCTGGCAGTGCAAAGTCCTTCTAAAGGTATTTTGGAGTTGAGTGAGTATGCAGAAAATGTACTTCAGCAAAGTTTGCAGACGATTGATGGTGTAAGTGCGATCAATATTTTCGGGCAAAAGAAATATGCGATGCGCATATGGCTGGATGCTGATAAAATGAGTGCCTACAATATCTCATTCAACGACATCAGCAATACGTTAAGCGCGGAGAATGTGGAATTGCCGGCAGGGAAAATTTACGGTAGCAACACGGAACTCACGATCCGGACAATGGGTCGGCTTACGTCGGAGAAGGAGTTTTCTGACCTTGTAATTAAAAACGACAGCACTGGTATTGTTCGACTTTCCAATGTTGCCAAAGTGGAACTTGGTCCTGAAAATGAAGAACAAAGCTGGAAATACAATGGTGTTCTTGCAGTTGGTTTGGCCGTAATTCCACAGCCGGGCGCCAACTATGTGAACATTTCGGAAGAGTTCAACAAACGTTTGGAGGAAATTCAGAAATCCAATAAATCGGATATCACTTTCAGCGTCCTGATCGACAACACACGTCTCGTTCGCCAGTCCATCGAAGAGGTTGAAGAAACCCTTATCATCTCATTCGGATTGGTTGTAATTGTAATTCTGTTCTTCTTTAGAAACCTATTGGTTGCTGTAAGGCCATTGATCGATATTCCTATTTCGCTTGTTGCGACGTTTTTTGTCATGTACATGTGCGGGTTTTCGATTAACATTTTGACGTTGTTGGGAATTGTACTGGCAACAGGGCTTGTGGTGGATGATGGTATTGTGGTCACGGAAAATATATTCAGGAAACTGGAAAGCGGGCTCAATATCAGGCAGGCTGCGCTGGAAGGAAGTAAGGAAATTTTCTTCGCGGTTATTTCTACATCGCTTACGCTGGCGGTTGTGTTTCTGCCGGTTATTTTCCTTGAAGGTTTTGTAGGTAGTCTTTTCCGTGAATTCGGGATTGTGGTAGCTTCTGCGGTATTGATATCTGCATTTGTATCACTTACAATTACGCCGGTTCTTAACGTAGTTCTGAACAGAAAGGATTCTGGCCACGGGTGGTTTTACAACAAAACGGAACCATTTTTTACCGGAATGGAAGACGGATATCACCGTATGCTTAAAGCTTTTATGAGCGTAAGGTGGGCTGCCTGGGTAGTTGTTTTGGCCTGTGGAGTCCTTATCTATTTTACTTACACCAATCTGCAAAGTGAATTGGCACCTATGGAAGACCGGAACAGTATCCGCCTTACCATGACTGCACCAGAAGGAACCAGTTTTGATCAGATGCAGGATATTTCCAATGAGGTCGTTGATTATCTCAACGACTCCATTCCTGAAAAAGCGTTTACATTTTCATCTACGCCTGGTTTCGGTGGTTCGGGAGTGAATAGCGGTATGGGGCGCGTTGGTCTTGTTCCCGCCGATCAGCGGATCAGAAGCCAGAACGACATTGCCATGGCGATCAATAAAAAGTTGCCTGAGTTTAACAACGCCAGGATTTTCGCAACACAGGAACAAACCATTGCGGTAGGTTCCGGGTCAAGAGGCGGTTTGCCTGTTCAGTTTGTATTGCAAAATCTTGATTTCGAAAAAATATCAGAGGTTCTTCCGAAGTTTTTAGAAGAAGCGCGTAAAGATCCGACATTCCAAAATGTTGACGCGAACTTAAAGTTCAACAAACCGGAAGTTCGTCTTACTATTGACAGGCTTAAAGCAAAGGATCTTGGACTTTCCACCACAGATGTGGCCGCTACCATTCAATCGGCTTTCAGTGGAAGGCGTTTGGCCTATTTCATTATGAATGGCCAGCAGTATCAGGTAATAGGTCAGGTGGAACGTTCGGAAAGAAGCACACCAGCTGATATCTCGAAACTTTATGTGCGAAATAACCGTGGCGAAAACATTCCGCTTACTGCTATTGTGAAAATGGAAGAAGAGAGTGGACCACCTACGCTTTATCACTACAACCGCTACAAAAGTGCAACGGTTTCGGCATCATTGGTGGAGGGAAAAACGATTGGTGATGGTGTGGTTGCCATGCAGGCCATTGCTAACAAATTGCTTGATGAAACCTTCCAGACTTCTCTGACTGGTCCGTCACGTGACTTCCAAGAAAGTTCTTCCAATACAAGTTTTGCATTTGGACTTGCATTGCTTTTGGTTTACCTGGTTTTGGCAGGTCAGTTTGAAAGTTTTACGGATCCATTCATTATCATGATCACGGTACCACTTGCATTGGCAGGAGCACTTTTGAGTCTATATATTTTCAATCTTACGATCAATATCTTCTCGCAAATCGGGATGATCATGTTGATTGGGCTTGTAACCAAAAACGGTATTCTTATTGTGGAATTTGCCAACCAGAAAAGGGAGCATGAGGGTATGCAGCGTATGGAAGCGGTAGTGGAATCTGCAACGCAACGTCTTCGTCCTATTCTAATGACGAGTCTTGCTACCGCATTTGGTGCACTTCCTATTGCGATGAGTCTTGGAGCAGCGGCAACGAGTCGGGTTCCACTGGGTGTAGTTATCGTAGGTGGGTTAACCTTCTCGCTCATTCTGACTCTGTTTGTGATACCAGCTGTTTACACTTTTATTTCGCCCAAACTGAATAAGAAAACAGAGCAGCAGAAACTGGCAGAGGAAATGGCTGTTTAGTCTTTCTCTACTACACATTCCTAAACAAGATATTTTTTAATATTTCAACATTTGGTTTTGCATGAACCCACTCAAAATTTCGGATTATTTAGCTAAAATATTTATTGTATCAATATTGGTTTCGGCCAATGCGTTCAGCCAGCAAACTGGTGATAGTTTGCGTATTACCCTGGATGAAGCCATTGCCATTGCGTTGAAAAACACGTACGAGATACAGATCGCTAAAAACAATGTGGAAGCCAATACCATACTCAATAATTATGGTATTGCGGGTGGTTTGCCTGTAATTGCCGGAACATTATCCAATACGGAACAAATTACAAATGTAAATCAAAAGCTGAATACCGGCGTGGAAATCAGCCGGAAAGGTGCGATGGGGAACAATACCCAGGCGGGGATTTCTGCGGGAATTTTGCTGTATAACGGTAACCGGGTTGTTTCTACAAAAAAGAGATTGGCCGAGCTGCAATACCAAAGTGTTGAATTGCTGAATTCTCAGATTCAGAACACCATTGCAGACGTGATGACCAGCTATTACGATGTGGTGCGCCAGCTAAGTTATGTGAACACACTGATCACTTCCATTGCTGCTTCTCAACAAAGGCTTGATATTTTGGAGGTGAGAAAGGCCGCGGGAATGGCAAACAATGCCGACATTTTTCAGGCGCAAATAGATTTGAATACATTGAACCAAACTTTGCAGGATCAGAGAATGGTGGCAGGAGTTGCCAAAACTGAGTTGTTGAGATTGTTAACACTTGATATAAAGTCGGTGTTGGCAATCAGAGATACCATCACTGTCGATCAGGATGTACAGCTCAATAATATTCTTGACAGGCTTAACGTAAATGCTGACGTAAAAGCTGCGGATCACCAGATTAGGATCAACCAGCTTATTGTAAAAGAAACGGCCGCGTTACGCTACCCGACGATCCGTTTGAACACCGCTTATAATTATTCAAGAAACCAGAGTGGAGCGGGGCTAACATTGCTCAATCAATCATCAGGACCCAACGCAGGTCTTTCTGTTGCCGTTCCTATTTACAACGGAGGAATTTTCAAACGTCAGCATAAAGTAGCTGAAATTAATACCACCAACGCAAGAATTCAAAAAGATGTGATTCTGCGCGATTACAGCGCAGACGTTGTAAAAATGTACGAAACTTACAGAAGCTCTTTACAGCAATTGGAAATACAGAAAGAAAGCTACAATCTCAGCAAGCAACTTCTTGATCTGACCTTGCAACGTTTCAAACTGATCCAGGCGACTATTATTGATGTACGGGAAGCTCAGCGCAGTTTTGAGGATGCCGGTTACCGTATGATCAACATAAATTACGCTGCAAAAGCCGCCGAAATTCAGTTGAAACGGTTAGGTAATACGTTGGAATAGTTGAAGAGGTTTTGTATGTGAGTGGCTTTAAAATAAAACTAGAATTAACTATCTTTTCGAACGTAATTTAATTGATCCTAAAAAATATTTAGAAGCAAATAATTGGTTATTTAATTACATTGCATTTTCATGTCTACCCTCTTAAAATGCAGTTAGTTGATTTTTTTGTACTAAATAAGGATCTGAAGAATTGCTTTTCTTTACAATATCCTCACTATCAAAAATACACAGCTCACTTAGGTACGGCAGAAATAGAATTTTACTGTAAGATTCAATCTATACCGAATTCGTGAGTAAATGAAAATCCTCGCAATACATAACATCCTCTGGTCACATTACAAGGCGAGAATTTTTTGTGGTATTCACGAAAAGTTAGCCGAAAAGGAAATCGATTTTTTCGTCCTTCAACTTGCTTACAGTGAGAGAAGCCGTTTGGCTTTAAAAACTGATTTAAGCGTACATAAATATCCCTACAAAGTTTTATTTCCTGACAAGGCGATTGAGGATATCAGCTTACTTGGAAAAGTTTTCAAAGTTCTTACTGAGGTCAAAAATTACAAACCTGATATCATTTACTTAAATGGATATTATGATTTGGCTTATTGGTTCGTTCTGCTTTATTGCAAATTGACCCGAACAAGGCTAATCATCGATTTTGAAAGTAATGAGATAAGCAGACAAAGAGTTCCTTGGAAAGAATTTCTAAAGAAGATCTTTCTAAGTGGCTGTGATGGTTTGGTTTGTTTGGGCACAAAAGCCGCCGAATATGCTCGGAAACTTGGAGTGGAACCAGCTAAAATATTGAGTGTTAAGAATGTTGGCGTTGATAATGACGCCCTCCTTGAAATATATAAGAAAGAATTCCAATTGCGAAACCAGAGGAAATTAGAGATGGGGTTACCCACATTTAATTTCGTTTATGCGGGAAGATTTGTACAACGCAAAAATCTTGATGAGCTGATAAGCGCATTTGATACGGCTCAAAAGACGACTAAACATGGTTCTGAATGGGGGCTGATTTTGAGTGGAGAGGGGGAGGAGAAGCCACTCTTAGTTAACAAGATATCTGTTTTAAATAATTCCTCAATATTTTTCATGGAACCTTGTGAGTGGTATGAGGTGCCAATAAGATATACCTTGGGTGATGTTGCAGTACTGCCTAGTTTATTTGAACCGTTTGGTTTCGTAACAAACGAGGCACTGGTATATTCAATGCCAGTTCTTGTTTCTGAGCGTTGTGGAAGCGCCGAGGACTTAGTCATAGATGATTATAACGGATTTAAATTTAATCCTTATGATAAAAATGACCTGTTGAATAAGCTTATAGTAATAATGAATAACACACATAAGCATAAAGAGTGGGGTGCAAATGGAAAGAAAATTATCGATGAATGGTCGCCGGATATAATCGTTAATGAGCTTGTCGAATCATTTTTAAATATAAAATAAAGTTTCATGGGAGAGTTTTACAACAAAAAGGTTTTGGTTACTGGTGGAGCCGGATATATTGGCTCTGAATTGGTGAAAAACCTGCTTGCCGATGGTTTTCGTGTAGTAGTCTTGGATAACCTTTCTTTTGGGGGTGAATCCATGCTCGGCTTTTGGGGACATTCAAATTTTGAATTTATAAAAGGAGATCTCTTAAACGAAGAAGATGTCAAAAAGGCATTGACAGGTGTTGATTTTGTGTGTCATTTAGCCGCAATAGTAGGAGAGCCTCCATGCAAAAAATATCCCGAGTTAACTGTGAAAGTTAACTGGGAAGCTTCTGTACGCCTTTATGAGCTGTGTGAAGAGGCGAAAATTGAGAAATTTGTATTTGCTTCCACTTGTAGCAATTATGGTATAATGCCGGATTCGTCAAAATTATTGGAAGAATCTGATGAGCTTAATCCTATATCACTGTATTCGGAAACCAAAGTGAATTTTGAGAAGTACCTCTTGGGTTTGAAGGATAGCAACATTACAAGGGTGATCCTGAGATTTTCGACGGTATACGGCGTCTCTCCGAGGTTGAGATTTGACTTAACCGTCAATGAATTTACACGTGATGCAGCATTATCACAACCACTGGTAATTTATGGGGAGAACTTCTGGCGGCCATATTGCCATGTTTCTGATTTAGCCAACTCTGTAAAGCTTGCACTCATTACTGATAAGCTGATTACTGCTAATCAGGCCTTTAATGTAGGTGATTCGACGCAAAATTACACGAAGAAGATGTTAATGGAAGAGATATCGAAGGTGATTCCAAGTCTTGTAGTGAATTACCATCATGTGGTTACTGATCCGAGAGACTACAAGGTGAACTTTGACAAAATAAGGGATGTGATGGGTTTTAAAATAACTAAAACAGTTCCACAAGGTATCGGCGAAATTGCGAATCTTATACAAAACCAAGTTATCAGTCAACCATTGAGTTCGAAGTATGGAAATATCTAATCCGCAAACAATTGCTAATATTCCACTTTGTGAACCAAATCTCGCTGGTAACGAATCAAAGTATATTACGGAGGCTATTGCTTCGAACTGGCTTTCAGGGGGACGTTTTGTGAATTCATTTGAAGAACAATTATGTGAATTTACCAAAGTAAAGTATGCAGTTGGGGTTAGTAGTGGCACAACTGCTTTGCATATTTCTTTAATTATAGCTGGTGTTGAAGAAAACGATTTAGTTTTGGTCCCCAACCTAACGTTCGTAGCAACGGCTAATGCTGTTAAATATTTAAAAGCGGATCCAGTTCTTATTGATGTGGATCGAAATTCGTGGGTTCTGGATATAAATCTTATTCGTGAATTTCTTGAAACACAAAGTTTTGTGGAAGGTGATTCCTGCTTTCATAAATATACGAAGCGCAGAATCAAGGCGATTCTGCCCGTTCATTTACTTGGCAATATGTGCGACATGGGTGAACTGCTAACTTTGGCTGAGCAGTATCATCTTGTTGTAATTGAAGATGCGGCTTGCTCTTTGGGATCATTTCAAAACGGAAAACATTCTGGTACTTTTGGATTGATGGGAACGCTAAGCTTTAACAGTAATAAAATCATTACAACAGGAGGTGGAGGTGCTATACTTACTAACAATGAAGATGTTGCTAAAAGAGCGAGGTTTCTTATTACTCAGGCCAAAAGTCCGGGTATAGAATATTTGCATACGGATGTAGGATATAATTACAGGCTGGTCAATCCACTTGCGGCGATAGGTGCGGCTCAGATGGAGCAGTTAAATCATTTCATTTTATCAAAGAAAAAATCGAAGGAATTTTATTGTGAAAGCTTGAATCTGACATCTGAGCAGATTCAGAATGTCACGATTAATACCGATTCGAATTTTTGGCATTTTGTGATGCTACACGAAAGAAGCAGGGAGTTGATCAAATACCTTTCTCAGCAAAACATAGAAACCAGACCCGTATGGTTGCCAATTAATGAATTACCGGTTTTTAAGAATGATATCTACATTCATACTCATAATTGTTCAAAACAAATATCTGATTTGGGAATTATGCTGCCATGCTCTACCTCGATTACTGAAATGGATTTGAATAGAGTATGTAGCTTTATCACTAAGTTCAACCAGATCTAGCTATAAAACACTTCACAACTTAGATATGAATATAATGCCGAAAATTCCCTCTTTAATAAATAATGTTAATGTTGTTATTATGGCCGGAGGGAAAGGGTCAAGACTAAAATCTATTACCGAAAATACCCCAAAAGCACTTGTTGAAATAGAGGGCAAGCCCGTAATTGTGTATCTCATTGAGCACTTAGCTTCATTTGGATGTACATCGTTACATATTTCGGTTGGACATATGGCCGACCAGATCATGGCATATCTTAAAAATGGAACGCAATTCGGACTAAATATCAATTATCTATGTGAGGATGTGCCACTTGGTAGTATTGGAGCTCTTGCTTTAAAGAGAGAATGGGATTACGATAATTTTCTTGTTATTAATGGTGATGTATTTACCAACTTTAATGTTAATGAATTTATTTCTTTTTTTCTTGCAAGGCAGGCTGATATGGCAATTTTAACCTCCTTGTTGGAGATGGAAGTTCCGTGGGGAGTAGTTAACATGAGCGAAGAGTTGGAAATTTTAAGTTTAGTGGAAAAACCAAAGTACCCAATTCGTGTAAGTGCTGGAATTTATCTCTTTAATAAAAAAATAGTTCATCTTCTTCCCAGTGGTATATCCAAAGAAGGGTGGCAGCTAGTACAGTTAGCGTTAACTAACGGACACAAAATAATTGGAATGCCATTGGAAAACTGTCATTGGGTTGATATAGGGACATATGAAACTCTTAATAAAGCCAGAGACATTGCTAGCATGAAGCAAATACAGCGATGAAGTACAACCAAGGATAGCTTCCAATGTTGAGTACATATTTTCGAAGCAGGGTTCGCCTCTTGACTAAAATTTCTAAAAAAGTTTTTAAACCTTTCCCTCGCTTTTCAGTCCAACACACTTATTTCTTCACTATCCTTCTAAAAAACGGATGTGGGGACAAAAAATAATTGCGTTATGAAAAGCCTGTTGCTACCCCTGACTTTAATATTTTCCTTTTGTAACCTGTATGCTCAACAGGAGCCAAATTCCGGATTTTCTATATCAGGAAAACTGGTTGATGGAGACAAAAATCCAGTTCTTTTTGCCAATGTAGCACTTTACACAGCTCAGGACTCTACACTTACAGGAGGACTCGCCTCCGACGAAAACGGACTTTTTAAGATTCCTGCTAATACCGGAAAATACTACCTAAAAATAACCTACCTCACGCTGGATGAGAAAATTGTCCCTGATGTAAATGTGGTCAATAGCGATCTGGATCTGGGTGTAATTTTACTAAAATCCAACTCAAAAGTGTTGGAGGAGGTAGTCGTGAAAGGTGAAAAAAGCCAGATGGAATTGCAGCTCGACAAGCGTGTTTTCAATGTTGGAAAGGATCTGAGCAATATTGGGAGTAATGCCTCTGACATTCTGAACAACATGCCTTCAGTTACTGTGGATGTTGAAGGCAATGTTGCGTTACGCGGAAGCCAGAATGTACGAATATTGATCGATGGAAAGCAGTCGGGTATGGTTGGACTGAATCCTGCGGACGCCTTACGCCAAATTCCGGGAGATCTGATCGAGAGTATTGAGATCATCACCAATCCATCGTCCAGATATGACGCTGAGGGAGAGGTTGGTATTCTGAATATTGTCATGAAGAAAAACATCAGATATGGACTGAACGGATCGTTTACAGGAACTGCCGGTTATCCTGCCAATTTTGGGGGATCATTTAATATCAATTATAGGAAAGAGAAAGTTAATCTCATTGCAAGTTACGGGCACATGTATCGGGAAGGTCCGGGTAGCGGTACTTCGCGCCAGGAATACAATAGCGCTGATACGAGCTTTGTATATGAGCAAAAAACGAACCGGAACCGCAGAGGTTATTCCAATAACTTCACAGTTGGAATGGACTACTTTCTTAATAAACACAACACGCTGACTGGTACACTGTCGTACAGAAAATCGCAGAACTCTAATAATTCCAAGCTCGAATACAGTGATTTTGATTTCAACAATAATCTGACAAGAACGGTAATCAGAACGGAGGACGAAAGTGAACCCCGAACCAATATCGAGGCAGCGCTTAGTTACCGTAAAACTTTTGAGAAAAATGGTCAGAATTTAAGTTTTGATGCGAAGTACATCATCAGCGATGAAACGGAAGCTTCCAAATACAACGAAACAACGGCCGGCGAGCTTGTCGGTTTGGGGCAGCGATCTTACAATACGGAGGATGAGAAAAACTGGCTGTTTCAACTCGACTACGTACATCCAATCGGAAAAAACGGAAAACTTGAAACAGGCTTAAAAAGCTCTATTCGGTTGTTAGACAACGACTTTTCTGTGCATCAGCAAAATGAACAACAGAACTGGGAAATCCTGACGGATTTTGATAACCGCCTGGCTTATGATGAAAAAATACATGCTGCTTACGTCATGGGGAGCAATCAGTTCGGTAAGGTTTTTATTCAGGGTGGATTAAGAGGAGAATACTCAGACATTTTAACGGAGCTCAAAAAAACGGAAGAAGTAAATCACCGGAAATATTTTAATCTGTTTCCAAGTCTGCATTTGTCTTACAAGCTGGAAGATGCGCAAACCATTCAGCTTAGTTACAGCTATCGGCTAAGCCGTCCGGGTTTCAGGGATTTACTGCCGTTTTCCAGTTTCAGCGATTCTCGGGTATTTAGGGCTGGGAATCCGTTGTTAAATCCTGAGTTTACGCACTCCTTTGAAGCCGGACATTTGCTCAATGCGGAAAAAGGATCGCTGCTTTCCAGTGTGTATTACCGTCACCGCTTGGGTGTTGTTGAGAACATTACAGTAGTCGATTCCACAGGTTTTACAAGAATTACACCAGTCAATTTATCGACGGGCGATTCTTACGGGATGGAATTCAACCTTACCTACGATCCTTTCAATTGGTGGAAATGGACTGCCAATGCCAACATTTTCAGGGCCATTAATCAGGGTGTTTACAATGATGAAATCCTGAAAAGTGATACTTATACATGGAATAGCCGGGTGTCTTCACGGGTGACTTTGTTTAAAAATATTGATTTTCAATCGTCTTTGAATTACCGCGCTCCCAGGAAAACAACGCAGGGTAGGGATCTTTCTCAATACTCGATTGATCTTGGGTTTTCGAGAGATATATTAAAAGGAAAAGGAACCGTAACAGCCAGTGTGCGGGATTTGATGAATTCAAGGAAGCAAAGACGTATCGTTGAAAATGCCGGATATTACTCGCAATCGGAATTCCAGTGGAGGGCTCGGCAGTTTATCGTCACGTTTTCTTACCGTTTAAATCGTTCGAAAGAAAAAGAACGTAGCGAGAGCAGAGACGACATGTCTGATGAGCAATGATTCTACGCCTTAAACTGCTACCTTTGCACCTGAACATAGCGGAATACAAATGCTTTTTATAGGAAAATATAATAACCTCACCATCGAGAGGTTAACCAGTGTCGGAATGTTTTTGAGTGATGTGGAGGGAGAAGAGGTTCTTTTGCCTAACCAATACCTCACCGACGAAATGCAGGTGGATGATACAATCCGGGTTTTTGTTTACCTGGATTCGGAAGACCGGCCAGTTGCTACAACCGAAACACCTAAAATTATTCGTAATGAATTCGCCAGTTTGCAGGTGAAAGATGTTTCAGAATATGGTGCATTCATGGACTGGGGGCTTATCAAAGATCTTTTTGTTCCGTTTCGCGAGCAAAGTGTTCCCATGCAGATTGGTGAATGGCATGTAGTGTTTCTATATCTGGATCAAAAGTCTTCCCGACTTATTGCATCTACCAAAATCGATCGTTTTCTTGAAAACGACCGTCTTAAAGTGGCAGAGGGAGATCAGGTTGATTTGCTTGTTTGGCAAAAAACAGATCTTGGTTACAATGCCATAGTCAATCAGTATCATAAAGGGCTGATCTATCACAATGAGGTTTTCAGAGATCTTAAACCGGGTGATTCGCTGAAAGGTTATATCAAGAAAATCAGACCTGAAAATAAGCTGGATATAAGTCTGCAAAAAACAGGTGGAGAGCATATTGAGCCGAGTGCTCAGCTTATATTGGAGGAGTTGAAAAAAGCAGACGGATTTTTGAATCTGTCGGACGGAAGCTCCCCGGAGGATATTTATAAAACACTTCAAATCAGTAAGAAGGTATTCAAAAAGGCAATTGGGGGATTATACAAGCAAGGTATCATCCGTATTGCTGATGAAGGGATATATCTGCTCTGATTGGGTAGACAATATAAAATGCAAAAGGCCTGTCCGGAATCTCCCGACAGGCCTTTTGCGTTTCAACAAAACTGGTACTTACTTTTTACCGTATTTATCTTTGTACTTTTCGTAAAGGCGTTTTTGTTTATCGTCAAGATTCACTTTTCCGCCTTTAATGAATACCATGGAAATATCGTTTCCGCGCATATCCAGAATGTCTCCTTCTGAAACAAGAAACGAGGCGTGTTTGCCTTTCTCCAAAGTTCCGATCAGCTTGTCGGCACCAATGATCTCAGCTGCGTTTTTCGTGATGAATTGCAGTGCTTCGTCAGAAGTTACATTTCCAAAGCCGGAAGATGTACCTGCAAGAAACGCCAGGTTACGTGTTCTCCACCATTCGTCGGCGTAGGTAACAGCAACTTTAACACCTGCTTTGTGAAGCAAACCAGGCAATTCGTATGGCAAATAAACATTTTCATCCACACGCCCAGGCAATCTGTGCGTTGGGTTTAAAACAACCGGTACCTGATTTTCTTTCAGGAATGCGGCTACTTTGTAGGACTCATCTCCACCAACGATCACCACTTTTTTCACTCCCGCTTCCTTTGCAAATTTGATAGCCTCGATAATGTCTTTGGCATAATCAGCACGGATATAAAGGTTCGTAGAACCATCAAATAATGGCTTCATAGCCGCCAATCGAAGGTTGACTGGTGATGGATTTGCGATGTCAGCATACGCCTTTGCATCAGCAAAAACAGCATTGAACTTGTCCAGAACTTCCTGACGTTTGTCATTCCTTTTCATGGTTACAGAAAAGTCTTCGAAGTTGAAGCTTCTTGCCAAAAATGCAGGCCAGTTAAGCCAGATACCATCGTCTTTTTTCAAAACCGCATCTTCCCAGTTCCATCCGTCTGTATAAAATACCGAAGATGAACCTGAAACGATTCCGCCCTGAGGTACTGCCTGAGAAAGCAATATGCCGTTTCCTCTCAGTGTAGGGATAACCTCAGAATCGGTATTGTAGGCAACCAAAGCACGAACGTGCGGATTGACGTCGCCTACTTCATTGAAATCCAGGGTTGCACGTACCGAAGCAATTTCCTGAATACCAACTGTTGTATTCAAGGAAATAATACCCGGGAAAATGTGCTTTCCTTTTACATCGATTACCTCAGCTCCGGTTGTGTTTCCCGAACCCGCAGGACCAACCTGCGTAATGATGCCTTTGTCAAATGCTAAAACTCCGTTTTCTATAACCTGCCCATTACCGGTGTGAATGGTGGCGCCAGTCAGTACGATCGGTTTGGTTTGAGGTAATGCCGGAGCCGGGTTTTGTGCATGGGCATGCTGTAATGAAAAAGCCATTAGCGCAGCAAACACAGCCCGGTTAAATATGTTATTTTTTTCTATTTTCATTTCTTTTAAAAATTTACTGTGTGACCGAATACTGGCGGCTATTTCTCCTCTCCATGTTCAGCGTGAACACCTACGATGTCTTCACAATGCCACATGCGCGGCTGCGAACCCTGTGGTTTCTGAGTTGGCTTACCGTCTGCCTTGTCGCTCAGCATTTTCTGGATCAGTTTTTCACGTTCTATAGCGATCGTTTTTTGTTTTTCCTCATCCTTCTTACGGTCGAAATAAACAGTTCCCTCTATCATCGTAAATTCAGGACGCGCGTAAACTGACAATGGGTTTGCGTTCCAAAGTACAAGATCCGCATCTTTACCAGCTTTCACACTTCCGAGTTTGTCATCTACATGAAGTAATTTGGCAGGATTAAGCGTTACCATTTTCCAGGCTTCTTCTTCCGGTACACCACCGTAGGTCACAGTTTTGGCTGCTTCCTGATTCAGTCTGCGTGCCATTTCAGCATCATCCGAGTTGATTGCTACTGTTACACCTTCGTGATACATCAGAGCCGCGTTGTAAGGAATCGCTTCCTTTACTTCCATTTTGTAAGCCCACCAGTCAGCGAAAGTAGAACCGCCAATGCCTCTTTTCGACATTTTGTCGGCCAGTTTGTAACCTTCCAGAATGTGGGTGAAAGTGTTGATTTTGAATTTCAGTGAATCAGCAACGCTCATCAGCATGTTAATTTCTGATTGTACGTATGAGTGACAAGTGATGAACCGCTCGTTTGCAATGATTTCTGCAAGTGCATCCAGCTCAATATCTCTGCGTGGAGCAACACCTGATTTCTTCGTATTGAAAGTTTTCCAGGCCTGAGCATATTCTTTTGCTCTGATGAAGTGATCATAAAATACCTGTTCAACACCCATTCTGGTTTGCGGGAAACGGACACGTGCCACATCGCCCCAGTTGGATTGTTTCACATTTTCTCCAAGAGCAAATTTGATGGTTTTCGATTCCGGAATCAGCATTTCTGACTGGTTTACTCCCCATTTCAGTTTGATCAACGCGCTTTGTCCACCGATGGAGTTGGCAGAGCCGTGCAACAAGTGAGAGGTTGTTACACCACCTGCAAGCTGGCGATAAATGTTTACATCGTCAGGGTTGATAACGTCGCTCATTCTCACCTCAGCCGAGCTGGTTTGTCCACCTTCATTCACTGAGAAAAGTGCAATGTGAGAGTGCTCATCTATGATTCCGTTGGTAAGGTGTTTTCCTGTTCCGTCAACAGTTTTGGCACCAGATGGAGCAGACAAGGATTTGCCGATTTTGGCAATTTTGCCATTCTGAATCAGTACGTCGGTATTTTGTAGGATACCTTCTTTTTCGTTGGTCCATACCGTGGCGTTTTTAATCAGAACGGTTTCGGCTTTTGGCAATTCTTCGTTACCGAAGCCAACAAACGGATACAGGATTTTCCCTGTTTCGGGTGTTTTTTTCGCAGCAGAATCTTTTGATGCAATCGCAGTGAATTTCTCTGAAAAAGTAGCTGTCCATGGCACAACATTACCATTTGGCAACACGCCTTCACCTTTTAGTCCGTTCCCTGCAAGCCAGCCTGTAAGACGGATGTTCTCCTGACGTTTTTTGTCTGGTTGGTAAGTCAGCGTCAATAGCTCATTTGTAAGAACAGCCTTTGGCGTAATTTTCACAGTGTCCTGCAAAATCACTTTGTACTCAGGTTTTTCAGGAGAACCAGTGATTTGCAATTTGCCTGTCTGCTGATTGTTGATCGATAACGAATACGTTCCGCGAAGATCAGGAGCATTCAACGGAGCCAAAACAAACTTTTTGCCTTGTACCCAGTTTTCGTAAATGACATTGTCTTTGCTGAACAGATCCGTAGAAGTGATCAGGAAATTGGCAACCAAACCAGCCTTAATGCTTCCCACTTGTCCGTCCGCTTTAATGATGCTGGCGGGAAGTGTAGTAAGTGCTTCAAGTGCTTTTTCTTTTGATAAACCATATTCGATTGCGGTTCTGATGTTTTTCCAGAAATCGTTTTTGCTCTTCAAACCTGCTGTTGTCAATGCAAAAGGGATAGCAGCTTTGGCAACTTCCGATGTGTTTTTAGGAGCAAGTTCCCAGTGTTTCAACTGCGTCAGACTGATCAGGTCCGCATCCCATGGATCAGCCACGTCGTATGCGTCCGGATATTGAAGTGGCAATATCAGCGTAGCTTTTGTAGCTTTCACTTCGTCAATACGTTGATATTCATCTCCTCCGCCGCGAATGATGTATTGCACGCCAAACTCATCACCGATTTTATCAGCTCTTAAAAGCGCGTATTTGTCATTTGTTTCAAAGAAAGAAGGCAATCCTTTCAATTGGTTGAATGCGTCAAGAGACAGGTTTTTCTCTTGCTTATTTCCTCCCTTTGCATACCAGTCAGCATCATAGTAGTTCTGGCGAAGCAAAGCTACCACACCCATTACAGATGACGGGTAAGTTTGGCTGGAAGTACCTTTGCTGAAAGAAAAATGCGACGAAGCTTTACCGTTCAGAATCGCTTTGTTTGGAGATTCGTCTGTTAAAGTTACCAGAGCTCCGCTACCTCTTACGATACCGTCGTGCGAATGGCTGAGTACTGTTCCGAAACCTATTTTCCGAAGATCCTCTGCTTTTTTAGCGTCTGGTGCAAATAAAGTAGTTGCATCATTTTCCGGTTGAATCGCCTGATTCCAGCCAAATGCTCCTTTTTTGTTGGATTCCAATTGTGGTGTAAGACGGCCACCACCAGCTCTTCGTTCTGTTTTTACTTCCGGCATTCCGTAGTCCGAATCCAGGTCGATCAGGGAAGGGTAGATGTATTTCCCTTTCAGATCAATTACTACGGTTCCGGTTGGGATTTTTACTTGTTTGCTCACTTCACGGATCATTCCGTTTTCGATGAGCAGGGTTCCGTTAAGGATTGTGGTTTTAGGATCCACTACAATGTTGGCATTGGTAAATGCGTAGCGTCCGGGGCGTTCGTCGTAAGCTCCGTTTCTCGGGAATGTTTCCTGTGCCTGTGCCAGTACACTCACACCCAGAAAAGCTACTAACGTTGATAATCGTTTAAGCATATGGTGTTGGTTTATTAAAAGAATCAGTCTTACAATATACGATGAAAAATAAAAAAAGAGGCGGCGTGTAAAAGCATTCGGCGGAACATACAATTGACCCGTGGAATTTTTATGTTCCTTTGTTTTTTCGCATCTTGTGACCCTTTATTTTGATCTGATTTTTTGAATTTAATATCATGACCTACGAACAATTTAACGATTCTCTTTCTCAGGATTCTCCGCCAGATGATCTGCCGGTTTTGCTAAAAGCGCTATGGTATGACGGAAAGGGGGATTGGGAGGAAGCCCACAACATTGCACAGAGCAGAGAAGGTACCAGGGATTATGATCACCTTCATGCGTATCTGCACAGGGTAGAAGGTGACACCTGGAATGCAGGTTATTGGTATCGTAGGGCAGGAGTGGAGGTTTTTAAAGGTTCTCTGAAAGAAGAATGGAAAACTTTGGTGCTCTCATTACTGTAATTCTCACCATGAATAGACATAAGTCATTTGGCTTATATTTATTATTTATAAGTCAAATGGCTTATAATTTAATTATATAAGGTTTTTGACTTATATTTGATCGTTATAAGGAGTTTTGCTTATTTATCATGCAAAGAAACGTTGCTGTGCTCACTGCCGATATGGTTAATTCTACTCTGTTTTCAAGAGAAGAAACCACATCCTGGCTCACTGAGCTTATTGATTCCCTGAAAAAAAATCCCGATTTTGACTGGATTTTGGAGCCGGAAATCTACCGGGGAGACAGCTTTCAATGTGTATTAAAAACGCCTGAAAACGTGTTGAGACTGGCTGTATTGGCAAGAGTGTTGCTGAGGAAACATTCCGACAAAACAGATTTGCGAATCGCAATTGGTATAGGGTCCGGCAATGAGCTTACCGACCGTGCCGGTACTTCCGATGGCGAGGCTTTCAGACTGTCGGGGCATTTGGCGGATAATATCAGAAAGCAAAAAGCAAGAATTGGTATTGCCATGTCCGTTCCATCGGATCCCATGAGCGCTACCCTGGATATTCTTGAAACGATAATCGGGAATTGGAGTCCGGCTCAGAGTGAAGTTGTGGCAGCACTTTTGCAAAATGAAAATGTAACCCAAATTTCTGAACGACTGTCCGTAAGTCAGCCGGCTATAAGTCAGCGACTTTCGGCTTCCAAATGGTGGGCAGTTGACCACTTTCTTTCAACTTTTCCCCAACATCTAGCACTATACATCAAACCATGACAGCTTTTCTCTTGCTTTTGCTCGCTCACGTACTTGCCGATTTTTATTGGCAACCCTCACATTGGGTCGCTGACAAGAAGGAAAAGTCATACAGGTCTAAATACCTATACATGCATGTGGGAGTTGTCGTGATTGCCTCTTACGTTTTTCTTGGACAATGGGCGAATCCTCTGCCAGCACTTGCAATAGGATTGGTCCATGGGATTATTGACGTGGTCAAGATAAAATTCGATAAAAAAGGAACCGCTGGCTGGTTCGTGGCTGATCAGGTTGCTCATGTCATTACTATCGCATTGACGGCCGTTGTATTAATAAGTACGATATCTCTCAGCCTCGACACATTTAAGACGTGGTTATACACACCTAAAACGCTCGCGCAATTAGCCGGCGCGTTATTGTGCCTTTCGCCCATTTCGTTTCTGGTTGGGATTTTAACCAGACCATGGCGGGATGAATTGGATAAGCTTGTGCCGGATGCAAACGACAACCTTGCCAATGCCGGCCGTTGGATTGGCATGTCGGAGCGGCTTTTGATATTTGTTTTTGTGGTTGTAAGCCAGTTTTCTGCAATCGGCTTTCTTATTGCTGCCAAATCCTTGTTGAGGTATAATGATAAAAATGCATCAGGAGAAGTTCCCCCTGCTTACATCAGCAAAAAGTCGGAATACGTTTTGGTAGGAACGCTCATGAGCTATACGTGTGCAATCGTCATTGCGATGGCAATAAAAATGTTTTACCAGTGAATTGGAAATCTGTATGAAAAAGGATGTTGTGTGGTACCCTGCTTGAATTTATAAACAGAAAGCCCATAGACGCAACTATTGAAAAATAATAATCCGTTGCATTAAACCTTTACGCCTGCGTTTTACTCTAAGCATGGTATTTAAACTTTAAAGAACCATGAAAAAAGTATTGATTGCACTCTTGCTCACATTTGTTGGCTTCACTTCATTCGCTCAGCGCCGGGACGACAACCGTACACCGGAGCAGAGAGCCGAGGCGCAAACGAAATCACTGACCGAAAGTTTGAAACTGACTGAGGATCAGCAAAAACAAGTATATGCCCTCAATCTTGACCGCATGAAACAAATGGCTGAAATGAGAAATAGCCAGGCACCGGACCGCGAAAAAATGAGAGCGTCTATGGAAGCTTATAATACAGAACTCTCCAAAGTTCTGACTCCTGAGCAACAGGAAACTTACAAGAAAGAAATGGAAGAGCGCCGTAGTCGTGGCAGGCAGAGGGGAAACTAATAAGTCAAAAGTACTTATAAAAGCAGGTCCGCAAAACTAAAAAACGGTAAGCTCTGAAAATCCAGAACTTACCGTTTTTTTTATGCTATTCCACAATTATCTACTCAGTTACCTGCGCTTTTTTGCGTCCACGTGGCTTACCTGTATATTCAGGTTTTGGAGCAGAACTTATTAATGTAAGTTCGTAACCAACCACACCTTCGCTATAATTGAATAGCTCAACAGAAAAAGTATATTTCGTATTTTCAAAATCAACACCGCCTTTTTTCAAAATAAGCGCCAGAGGTATCACATAGCCTCTTCCACTTTTTTCGAGAGCAAATGTACCATCCTGATCGTTAGCAGGTACAAGATATAGAGATTTTAATTTTCTCTTACCTTCCTGACTTCCGATTTGGAAATGAACAGATTCTCCTTCAATTCCAAGTTCCTGAAGTGTTGCCGTAGGGAATACCAGTTTACCTGTGGCAGAAATGTAACCAGTTGGTGCTGACTTAGATTTGGATTTCGCTTTCGAAGTCTCAGGAGAATTTTCCTGAGGTGTAAAAAATTTAATTGCCTTGTTTTTCATTTTATAGTTGTCCTGGTGGATTATTATTTATGCGAAATTAGTTTTTATTTTTTATTTTATAAGTTAGTGAATTATTTTAATTGCATTTTAACAACGATAATAATTGCCGAAAATATATAAAATGAAAAAATATCAGCATGTAACCATTATTATATTTTAGATGATATTGATTTGTATAATAGGGTTACTTTTGAATTAAATAGTGACAAACTATTTTACGAAGGAGTTCGCCTAATTAAAACCTGTAGTGCCAAACTGAGGAAGAGCGAAAGGCTTCAATTATAGGATAACCATTATATCCGCATTGGGATTTTTCTCTCGGTGGATATATTCCCACTCTACGATCGTATTTTCAGGGTACATGTTTAAAATATCTTCCGGATCTCCTCCCTTACCTGTTTCAACAAAAGCTTTTAACACATCGCGATATATTCCTTCCCGCGTATTTCCCGACTTATCGGTGAATCTCACTTCTTTGTGATCCGCAGGCATACTTATATTTTCCATGATCGTGATTTTTTTGGTTCTGGAAGATATGTTACAAAAATGATGCCGCGTATATGAGCCAGGTATTACAGAATAGTTATGATCCTATTTTTGACCAGGAGATTTTAATTAGCAATGTTTTATTTCATTCAGGCGAGATGATACGATTGAGTTTTTCTGATTGATTACAACTAGTTTTCAGTTAAACCCGGATTACGCAAAATGATATTTCGCACCATGAGCTAATGCGTAATCCGGGTTGGAAATCAATTCTTCGGAATTAGTAGTTGCTCCTAGCATATTAAGCACTCTTTTATGAAGAATTATTTTTACATTTCTGTGTGGCGTATAAGGACAGCGGGTTAGGTATTTTTAAATGATTGTACTTAAAATTTAAGGGTTATGATTTTTATTAACCATAACCCTTAAAGAATTAAATACCATTTGTTTCAACCTTCTTCCTCCGTGTTTTTAATCTTCATCAAAAGTGAGTAAGCATTTTTTGTAACTATTTTTGTATTACTATTGATCTTTTCGGACTCAATTTGTTGTTTGCCGTTACTAATTGTCCCAGGCTGAATTTCCAGCATTTCGTAATTTTCACTGCCCTTTTCTATGAAAACATAATGTCTGTTTTCCCATCTCACAACCGCATCTTCAGGTACAGTGAGTGCCTTGTTACTTGTCACTGAAACTTCGCCATTCATAAACATGCCCGGTACCAGAGATGCATTGTATTTATCGAAATGACAATGTACTTCTGCCATCCGGTCCTGATCCAGATTTTTACTAATCAGGATAATCCGGGCCTGAAACTTTTTAGCAGGTTCAGCATTGGTATAGGCAGTTACAATTTGTCCCACTGAAAGCAAACTGAGGTCCTTTTCAAATACGTTTAGAGACAAGTGAATGTCGCGTGGATCAACAAGCTCAAATAGCATATCGGTAGGAGCTGTGTACTTGCCTACGTTCACATTTACCTTCGATACAAAACCATTAATGGGAGAGAGAATGGAAACACTTTTACGAATGTTTCCAGCTGTTAGTTTGGCAGGATTTATTCCGATCAGTTCCAGTTTCTGAGCAAGCGCACTCATAAGAATCCGCTGGGTTTCCATTTCTGATTTTGCCTGCTGAAAAGCTCTGTCACTACTCGCTTTGCTGGCGTTGAGATCGCGCTGCCGTTCATATTCCGTTTCGTTTAACGACAGTTTTTCTTTTGCGGTAAGGTAATCCTGTTGGAGCTGAATAAACTGCATATCTTCCAGTTCTGCCAAAACCTGACCTTTACCCACACGCATTCCCGGTAACATTCTTGTAGATTTAAGATAACCTCCCAGGGGAAAACTCAGGCTAATAGTGCTTTGCGGAGGGACGTCAATTTTGCCCTGGAGTGATAAATGTTCGCTCACACTTTCCAATAAGGGAATCCCGGTTTCTACATCTGCATTCTTAATTTGTGCTGTTGAAAAATGAACAACTTGTTTGGAGTTGACAGAATCTGTCTGCTGGCCCGCGTTCGAAGTTTCATTGTCAGGTTTTGTTTCGCACGACGTTAATAAAATAAAGCTTAAACAGGAAATGATATATGATTTCATAATGGTTTTCTTTTAATAATTGTTCAATTTTAGGAATTGTATAACCGCCTGGTTGTAATTGTCCAGATTGCTGATGTATTCATTTTTAACAGTGATAGATTGTTGCACCAAAAGCGTCCATTGGAGGAAATCAATGTCTCCTGCCTGAAACTGTTTATCAGCTGTTCTAAGAATTATATCAGCATTTTGCAGGCCTTGTTTCTCGAAATACTGCAAACTTTCTTGATATTTTCGAATCAGCTCCGCGGCGTTTAAAAGTTCAGTTTTTAACTGCAATTCAATTTGCTCACTGTCTTTCTGATCCTTTTGCCAGGCTAATTTTGCAGCGGAAATCTTTGCGGATTGCGCTTTAAAAAACAACGGAACCGCAAAACCTGCGCTTACATAACTGAACCGTTTGGAGCCACTGTAATAGCGTTCTTGCCCGCTCACCAGTTGTGTTCCTATCAAACTTTGATTGTTATAACCAAGGATAAATTCAGGGAGCATCCTGGACTTTTCCACCTGCCACCGATAACGGGAAATTTCCTGCTGGCTTTGAGCAAGTTCTATGACGGGTAATCCCTCCACAGAGGAAATTAATTCTAAAGCGGCTGGTGAGTGAGCGATCTTTGGGACTTCGGTATCCGGAATGTAGCGGGTACCATCCTGCAAAAGAAAATTGAACTGTGTAACGACCACATTCATATCATTTGTCAGCATATTCAACTGATTACGCACCTGCATTCTCTGAGACTCAGCAGTCGTTTTTTCAAGAATATTAGCTGCCCCTTTTGTAAAGCGTAGGTTGGATTTGGATTCAAACAGCGTATAAACGCTGTCCGCGTAAGTCAGTAATTTGTGACGCTCGACCAATATCGCATAAGTATAGAACAACTGACGAACGTTACTTTTTACCTCCTGCTCAGTTAGCCGCGTTTGCGCCTGGGTCAACTCAAAACCGGCTCTCAGTAATTTGTGCTGGTTGGAATAAACAGCCGGGAAACTGAAAGTCTGACCAATGCCGATCCTGTTATCATTATTAATACTATTCACTTTCCCATAATCTGCAGTGATGCTGGTTTTTGCAATATCGAAACTGCTGCCCCGTAATTGCTCAGCCGATTTTTCATTCAGCCTTGAACTTTGAATTGACCTGTTTTTTTCAAGGGAAATTTTTATTGCAGTTTCCAGATTAACCGGAACATTAGCCTGCGAATAGCCATTTTGTACGCAAAATAAAATCAATGCAACAGCAACGATCTTTGTCAGTGGCTTTGGTTTTTCGCTACCGAACAAAAGATACAAGGCGGGTAACACAAACAGGGTCAATAGGGTAGCGGTGATTAATCCCCCGATCACAACCGTAGCCAGTGGCCTTTGGACTTCTGCGCCTGCACCATTGCTGATTGCCATGGGGAGAAAACCCAGTGAGGCTACTGCTGCCGTCATCAAGACGGGACGAAGCCGATTTTTAGTGCCGGTTAATACCAGTTGTAATGCGTTGTTTATTACGCCTTCCTTTTTTAGCCGGTTGAACTCTGAAAGCAAAACGATCCCATTCAAAACCGCCACGCCAAACAGTGCAATAAAACCGACTCCGGCTGAAATGCTGAATGGCATTCCCCGTAAGGCAAGTGCAAATACTCCGCCAATTGCGGATAATGGAATAGCAGTGTAAATCAACACGCCATCCCTGACCGAAGAAAATGCAAAATACAACATGATAAAAATGAGAAGCAGTGCAACCGGAACAGCAATCACCAGTCTGTCTTTTGCCTGTTGAAGATTCTCAAACGCACCGCCATAAGTGATGGAATAGCCAGCTTCAAATCGGATTTTCGATTCCACTTTCTGCTGCAATTCCTCAACAATGGACTGTACGTCACGCCCTCGTACATTGAAGCCCACAATGATTCTGCGACGTGTATTTTCCCTCTGAATCTGATTAGGTCCTTCCGTTTCTTTAATGGTTGCCAATTGATAGAGCGGAACCTGAACCCCGCTTGGCGTAGATACAAGCAGTTTTTGAACATCGTTAAGATTTTTTCTGTCGTTATTGCCTACCCGGACAACCAGATCAAACCGTTTCTCTCCTTCGTACACCTGACCGGCGATTGCACCGGCAAATGCAGCATTGATGGTTCGGTTTATATCATCAATGTTCAAGCCGTACTTGGCTATTTCCCTTCGATTGAAATCAATCACAACCTGTGGCATGCCAGTTACTTTTTCTACATACCAGTCAGCTGTTCCTTTTACGGTTTTAGATATGCCGCCAAGCGCTTCCGCATAGCTTGCAAGCTTGTCAAGGTCTTCTCCGTAGATCTTACAGACAACATCCTGTTTGGCACCGGTCATGAGTTCGTTAAATCGCATTTGCACAGGATACTGAAATCCTGTTGTAACGCCCGGGACAATCTCCTGTGCGGTGGCTGCCATTTTTTCAGCGAGTTCAGGGAAAGTTTCAGCGCTTGTCCATTCCGATTTATCCTTCAAAACGATAATCATGTCACCTCCTTCAATAGGCATCGGATCCGTAGGGATTTCAGCACTTCCAATTCTTGAAACGACTTTTTCCACCTCGGGATAGTCCGATTTCAACTTATCAGATATTTTGTTGAAGGCCTCAATCGTGGTGCTTAGGTTGGTTCCCACCAGCAGGCGTGTTTCGGTTGCAAAGTCGCCTTCTTCCAGCTGGGGAATAAATTCTCCGCCCATTTGCATGAAGATGAAAACTGCAACAGCAAACAATGCGAAAGCGGAGGCAATCAGTGTTTTCTTGAATTGAAGCACTGAGGACAAAACCCCGGAATAGAAGTTTTCCAGTTTCATCATGATACGATCGGATAGATTCGGTTTGTGTGAAATACGCTTGCTGATGAACATTGCGCTCACCATGGGTACATAAGTCAGCGAGAGTATGAAAGCACCCAATACAGCGAAAGCAACAGTTTGCGCCATGGGTTTGAACATTTTTCCCTCAATTCCGGAAAGAGAAAGGATGGGCAAATAGACGATCAGGATGATAATCTGGCCAAATACGGCTGCGTTCATCATGCGTGAAGCCGAGCCTGAAACCTCGCGATCCATTTCCTGCTGCGATATCTGACCGACGGTTGCGTATCTTTTTGAAAAATGAAGATGGTGTAAAATGGCTTCAACAATAATAACGGCTCCGTCCACAATCAGCCCGAAATCCAGCGCACCAAGGCTCATCAGGTTGCCACTCACGCCAAAGAGATTCATCATTGAAATTGCAAAAAGCATAGACAACGGAATGACGGACGCGACTATTAAACCCGCACGGAGGTTACCAAGGAAAAGCACCAAAACAAGCACAACGATCAGCGCACCTTCGATCAGGTTGGTCTCGACCGTCCCAATGGCGTTGTTGACCATTTTGGTACGGTCAAGAAACGGTTCTATTTCCAAACCTTCCGGCATTGTTTTCTGAATTTCGGCTACCCGTTGTTTTACATTCCTGATTACTTCTGACGAATTGGAGCCTTTCAGCATCATCACAATTCCGCCGGAGAGTTCCCCTTTTCCAGACATGGTCAGCGCTCCGTATCGTATGGCAGAGCCCAGCCTCACCTCAGCAATATGGCTGATCAGAACGGGTGTTCCGTTGGCGTTTGTTTTGACGACGATGTTACGGATGTCGTCCATAGAACCTGCGAGACCGACACTCCGGATGTACATCACGGTAGGTCCTTTTTCAATGTAAGCCCCACCTGTATTTTGGTTGTTCCGGCTCAATGCATTGAAAACTTCATTGATGGAAAGATTGAGTGCCTTTAAATTCGAAGGCATTACCGCCACTTCATACTGTTTGAGGTCGCCGCCAAAAGTAGATACATCGGCTACACCCGCAGTTCCCAGGAGCTGTCTTCGCACGATCCAGTCCTGTGTAGTCCGAAGGTCGGCAAGGGAATACTTGGTTTCGTAGCCTTTTTTTGGTTTGATCACGTACTGGTAAATCTCCCCAAGACCAGTAGTGGCGGGTGCGAGCTGCGGCATACTCGCATTTTCATTGATCTCCACCTGCGCAAGTCGTTCGGTAACCTGTTGCCTTGCCCAGTATACGTCATGTTCGTCTTCAAACACGATTGTAATGAGCGACAACCCAAAGCGGGACATGCTTCTGCTTTCCTGTAAACCAGGAATATTGCTGATCGCCTGTTCAATGGGGAAGGTGATCAGCCTTTCAACATCCTCGGCGCCAAGTGCGGGTGCGGAAGTGATGATCTGAACCTGATTATTGGTGA
This sequence comes from Dyadobacter sp. CY312, assembly GCF_021390535.1. GTDB lineage: Bacteria > Bacteroidota > Bacteroidia > Cytophagales > Spirosomataceae > Dyadobacter. The sequence goes on along the minus strand of NZ_JAJUXG010000003.1, from coordinate 140,356 downwards.
TGTCGGGAACCGCATCGATGGGCAATTGGGTGACCTGATATGTGCCGTAGACAATCCACAGCAATATGAATATCCCAATCGCCAGTTTGTTAGTAACTGAAAATTGAATGATTTTGTTAAGCATAACGAGCTATTAAATAGATACATAGCAAAATAGCCACACATGCTCAGCGGTGAGCCGGCACGAATGGGTTGGGCATGACTTACCCTAAAATGTATGTATTAAGCTCGTGGGGGACGAAAGAGAGAGCCCAGGGCAGCGTTGTAATTTCCCTGTGGTTTGTCGGGGCCGTAATGTTGTTCTACTGGCCAGGTGGTATATTTAAAGATAAATGTGGCAGTGGAAAACGTAGGAATAAAATTGATGTGCTGGATTTCAAATTTTTTGAACGGCAGCTGCATATCCTTTTCATCGTCATTGTCGTCCAGATCGTCGCCCCAATAATGCATAGACAAAAAGTCAACAAAACTGATGTTTTCGTTGATGGCCTTGTGCTCGGTATAGTGGCGGATTAGAGACGGAACTTTCAGCAACTGATACAGAGGAGATGTATCAAGAATCACAAAGGTCAGGATGATATGTAGCAGAAAGTTTTTCAAGCCACTAAAATAAGCGATCTGGTCCTGCTTTGCAATTAAAAATGTAGTTTACTAGTGACATTGTTTCCAATTTGATGCGAACCATCGAATTATTGGAAACGAAAGTAAAGCCTGCGGTGAATAAGGCGTTGGGCTAGCTGTGGGCTGTTAGCTTTTCGCCAGTGAATCTAAGCATCTTGCGCTATGCAGGAGTGATCGGAGAGCAGCTGCTGACAAACTGCTTTATGATTGATGATAATAAGGAGGAAAACCGTTGAACTGCCAGGTAACAATAGGTTCAAAGACTAGAGAGAAGAAAAGTGGCAAAAATATGCACTAGTAGCCAGGTGATAATTATAGCAGCAGTTATCCAAACTTTATATTTCCAGGGATGGTGTCGAAGTATATATGTAATTCCAATGGTCAGGGTAATTGCAATGAAAAACGAAAGGATATGGTGACTGAGCGGAGTTCTATTACTAGGCATTATTTTTCGGATCAATAATAAACTGATTGAGTCCAGGCTGAAATAATTAAACATGTAAAGCCAAAAGCCCCATTTTCGTTCTTTTTGCTGGGTCTGTTCCATATCTACCGTTCGTTTTCTGTCTTGTTATACTTGCGAAGTTTGATAAACGAAGATAATAATCGCTTGTTCAAAAACAAGGATTTCGCTAAAGTCAAATAGTCATCTTGTTCTGTGGTCTATCGCAATATGTGGAAGGATTATACGGATAAAAGACACAAAAATATGGGCTTGGAACCGGAGGTGCTAACAAGCAGCATTACTGAAGGCAACGTCGCTGCCAAACAAAGTAATGAGTTAATTATGGATATTTTTTCTTGTCGTAGGCTTGGTCTATTATGCTGCAACTACCGTCTTTTTTAATAACCAACGTTCCGAAATCATCTGATGAACAAGAGGCTTCACCGTTACCCGACTTCTCATAAACAACACATGTTAGCTCTGTAATCTCACCTTGTGTGTTTCGTTTGATCACTTGAATGTCTGTCTTTAAACCATATTCTTTTTGCATTTTACTTTTTGCGGCTTCTATTTGTTTGTCAGAAGTTGTCCTCGTGATTGTAATTCCCTCAGAGAATAGGCTGGACTGCAACATAAGCAGGCTTAAAAGTAGGCTGGATATCATGATTTTTAGCTGTTTGATTTAGTGAATATGATTAGAGGAAACTACTTGGAAAAGTTTTGACGAAGAGCTATTAGATTGAAAACTCCTTTGGATGTTATCTTTTGCTGAATCTAAAAGCTGAATAAAATTATGAAAATCTATTAAAAAATATAATTAAATGAAAAGGAACTCAGCTCCCTTTTCAAGCCGTTAAAGGTTTTCAGGTCAAGCAGAGCGTGTTTCACAAAACAAAAAAGCGACTGTTCCCCTCTCCGGAAACAGTCGCTTGCGTTATTTTATCCAATCTAAAAAATAAACTTCGTACTCAAAAAGTTGGAAGTGTCCTGATGTACAATGTCATTGATCAAGGTTTTGTTGGTGTCGTTCATTTTGAAGGCTACCAGCGAACGGATTGAGAATGAGCGAATGGCATCGGCTACGGATAAGGTACCTTCGGCGCTGTCTTTTCTTCCCGTGAATGGGAATACATCCGGCCCGCGCTGGCACTGGCTGTTGATATTTACCCGACTCACCTGGTTCACCAACGGATCGATCAACGCAGCCACCTCATTGGCATTGTCACTGAAAATACTTACCTGCTGTCCGTGTGTAGCTTCGATCAGATATTCAATTGTTTCTTCCAGATCATCGAAAGGAACCACGGGTACAATAGGGCCGAACTGCTCTTCGTGATACAGTTTCATGTCTTTATTGACAGGATAAACTACTGCCGGATAAAAGAACGATCCCGCGGAAGTGCCGCCGTTTTCGTTCACCACTTTTGCGCCATGAGCCTGGGCGTCGGTGATACAGGTATTGAGGTAATCAATTTTATTCGGTTCCGGAAGTGGCGTTAGAGAGACCCCTTTTTTCCAAGGCATGCCATATTTCAATTCCGCCACTGCAGCAGTAAATTGTTGCAGGAATTCGTCGGCTATGCTTTTATGCACCCAAACAATTTTCAAAGCAGTACACCGCTGACCATTGAATGACAAAGATCCCATGAGTGTTTCTTTCACGGCAAGTTTGATGTCGGCATGGGCGGTGATGATGGCTGCGTTTTTTGCATCCAGTCCCAAAACGGCTCTCAAACGGTTTACTTTCGGATGTTGCTTCTTGAGTTCATTCGCAACTTTGCTGGATCCGATCAGCGTCAGCACATTTATTTTTCCGGATTGCATCAGTCCCGGAACGATTGTATTACCGCGACCATAAATGATATTCACCACGCCTTTTGGAAAACAATCCCTGAACGCTTCCTGCAAAGGATAATGTAACAAAGTCCCGAACTTCGGAGGTTTGAAAAGTATCGTGTTACCCATTATCAGGGCTGGAATGAGGGTTGTGAAAGTTTCGTTCAAAGGATAATTGAACGGTCCCATACACAATACCACACCCAGTGGAGACCTGCGAACCTGTGCCGCTATACCGTCCACGATATCGAATCCTGACGAATCACGATCAAGGTTTTTTAATGAATCGATGGTCGCATAAATGTATTCAACGGTCCGGTCAAACTCCTTCACCGAATCAGCAAACGACTTGCCAATTTCCCACATAATGAGCTTGACAATAATGTCTTTTTGCTCGATCATTTTTCCTGTGAATTGTTCCACACAATGAATGCGTTCAGCAACACCCATGATTGGCCATTCACCACGACCATTGTTGTAGGCGGCGACAGCGGCAGCAAGCGATTCCTGCGCTTCGTTTTCTCCGCACACCGGATAACTGCCGATCAGCACACGTTCCAGACCATTTTCTGACTGTGTACAAATGGGCGAAAATACCTCGTGAACCTGTCCATCCCAGGCTTTCATTTCACCATTGCTCAGGTACTCCCGCTGGTGAACCTGCCCGGGTAGCCGGTACTCTTCCGGAATGTCTTCGGACCGGGGGAAAATGTTTTGTAACGTAGAACTAAAATCCATTGTCGTCAAAGGGGTTTTAAATGCTTAATATTAAGTTGGATATTATATGTCTGTTTGACAATTATAACAAAGCTACGAGTATTCGATTCATACTGCTTATCATCCTAAAAAATTATAAACTTATTCCGGCGTTGCAGCAAATTTTCTAATGAGCAAATAGACTAAAACCGATGACTATATTCCGGGTATCTGTCCCTTACACGCAGCGTCATTTACATTGAATGGAACGCAATGCCCGTTTGTGTAATAATGGATTTGGAACGAGTGTGTTATGCCTAATATTGGGACCAGCAAGGCACATAAAACCACTTAACCATGAATAATCCCTCTTTTCTTTTAAACTACGTAACCAACAGAAGGAGGTTATTTTATGCTTTTGTTCTGATTGTTTGCATGATGAGTTCAACACTTGCTCAAACAAATGGTGATTTAAAAAGGGAAATTGAGACAGCACTCAATGAAGAGGGTTTGACAGGTGCAGTATGGTCAATTGTTGATGCAGATGGACGAGTAACAATTGATGCAGCAGGTGTAAAAAACGGAAAAAGCGGTGCGCTTTTGAAATCAACGGACCGGGTCCATGTTGGTTCCATTACAAAAACAATTCTTGCGGTTGGCATGCTGAGGCTTGCCACTGAAAATAAGATTGATCTTGATGAGCCGGCAGGGAAGTATTTACCAGAATTGCAATTCAATAATGCCTGGGAAGCAAGTCATCCTGTAACAATACGACATTTAATGGATCATGCTTCTGGTCTGACAGACATACGGCTTTGGCAAATATTTAGTGAAAAGGCAGATCCGGATTCACCTCTTGCATTCACTTTCACAAAAGACAAAAGTGTTTTAAATATCCAATCTCAGCCGGGAACAATGTTTTCCTATTCCAATATGGGCTACACACTACTGGCAATGATCATTGAGAATGTTACAAAAGAAAGGTATGAAACCTATCTGGATAAAAATCTCTTGCAGCCTTTGGGTATGAAGAACAGTACTTTTCAATTTGTGACACAGTCGGGGGATAATGCAGATTCTATGCTGGCTTACGGTCATCTGGACGGGCAGGTTATCCATCCGGCATTACCTATGTATGTTCGCCCGGCAGGACAGTTTACAACGACGGCATTGGATATGACTTTATTTGCCAAATTTTTAATGAGTGACGGCAGAATAGGAGAAAAGGAGTTTGTGAAAACAGCCTACTTACGCCAAATGGGACAGCCGCAACTTACTGCGGCAAAACAAAATGGATTGCAGACTGGCTACGGTTTGGGAGCAATGAGAAGAGACAGAAATGGGCAGGTTGGCTTGGCGCATTCAGGCAATATTGTGGGTTATCATGCCATGTTGTATTGGTTTGCTGAACAGAAAAGGGCATTTTTTATTTCCCACAACATGGATAGTGAAACCGCAAATTATGAGCGCTTCAATGACATTCTGATCCGATATTCAGGGTTAGATAAACCAACAGTTGATCCGGCAAAAAAGCTTCCTTTGAAAAGTACAGTGAACTGGTCTGGTTACTACATTCCCGTATTTTCGAAAGTAGAGCCGCTTGCTTATTTTGACGTTTTATCTTCATTTAGTAGAGTGCGTGTAAGAAATAATTTCGTTTCTATCCAACCATTCCAGAAGTCTGAAAAGACGTTGATTCAAACCGTACCAAACATTTTTCGTTCAGATGGAAAGGTAGAGAACTCACAGGTGTTTTATCAGGATAGCGAAGGGGAATCTTTCTTTTCGGATGGATTTTCTACTCATAAGAAAATCAATGGTTTTTATCTTTTAGCACATTGGATCAGTTTCGCTTTGGGAGGTTTCGGGCTGATCTATCTGCTCATTTCAGGAGTTGTGCAAACTATAAAATCTCCGAAGCAGATCTTCTCCAAATCCATTTCAGGAGGTTTTGTTGGCGTTATTTGTCTTTTAATACCAATCCCGTTTTTCCTTAGGCAATCATTTGTGGCTTTGGGTGATCAAAATGTAGCGAGTGTACTATTGTTTATTTCAACTGCAATATTGCCGGTCGGGCTGGCAATTTCGGTTATACAATTCTTAAAAAAGGGAACGCCAAAATGGCAAGACCGGATGGCTCTTGCTGCCGTTTTGTTTTCGCTGCAATGGTTACTGGTATTGTTGTACTGGAATCTTATTCCGTTTAGACTCTGGGTTTAGCGTATTTAGGGAGGCAAACCTCTGCAAAATTATATCCTAAACAGCTTCGTTCCGCTTCGTCATTTTGAAAAAACGTGTGATCAGGAAAATGGATGCGAGGGTCAGGCCCATAATGAGCCCCAGCCACATTCCGGGAGCGCCCATGTCGAACTGGAAAGCAAGAAGATAACCAAAAGGAATACCCACAACCCAGTAGGCAATTCCAATGAGCACGGTTGGTGTTTTTACATCCTTGATCCCTCGAAGCAAACCCGCGCTGATAGCCTGAGTGCTGTCCGAAATCTGGAAAACTGCTGCAAACAGAAGCAAGTATGCCGCCATTTCCAAAACCATGACATTGTCGTTGAAAGCTTTTGGAAGCTGATTTCTGAAAACGGCAAATCCTATTGCGCAAACGATACCGTATATAAGCGCGGTGTATATTGTACTTTTTCCAATAACGAAGATTTTTTTCCAATCGCCACGGCCAAAGGCATTACTTACCCTGATGGAGCCGGCCTGTGCCAGTCCCATCGAAACCATGAAGGTGAAAGATGCACAACTTAGCGCAATTTGATGCGAAGCCTGAGCCACCGCTCCAAGGGTACCAATGATGATTCCTGAAACCGCAAAAGCACCTGCTTCCATACCAATTTGCATACTGCTCGGTACGCCAATGTGAAGCAATTCGCGAATGGTTTTAGCCTTCAGATACCATTGGTTTTTGCTTACAGCAATGTATTTACTAAAAGTTTTATGTTTAAGAATAACCACGCCTAATGCCAGAAACATGCAGGTACGCGTAATAAGCGTAGCCCACCCGGCACCTACAAGTTCCAGTCTTGGGAAACCCCAATTGCCATAAATCAGCAACCAGTTGAGAAGAATATTGAGTGGCATTCCGGCAAGAGACAGAATCATTGCGGTGCGGGTATATTCCAGCCCGTCTGCAAACTGCTTCAAAGTCATGAAAAGCAACATTGGAATAATGGAAAGCCCCATAAGCTGCATAAATGGCATGGCAAGTTCCACCACTTCCGGATCCTGTCCCAGGTGGTGTAAAAGGTCTTTTCCAAAAACCAGCGTGAAAGAAATAGCCAGCGCTGTGAGTGCGCAAAGGCAAAAACCATTAAAAAGATAATGCGAGACAAGCTGCGCGTCGCGGCGGCCATGTGCCAGAGACACCATCTGAGAAACAGAGATCGTCATCCCGATTCCAATTACAAACGGAATATTCATGGCGTTGATCACCAATGCAGCAGCAGCAAGTTGTTTATAACTAATGGCTCCCACCATGGCGCTATCAATCAGGTGAAGTGCCATTTGGGCTAATTCACCAATAATGATAGGGAGTGCTAATCTGATTGTTTGTGATGCTTCGTTTTTCATGGCCTGCGCAATTCGGTACTAAAAAGTCTGCAAAGGTACGGAAGTTTGTGCGAAGCAGAGGCCGAATAAAGAAGATATTGGCGTATTGGTAAAATTTCAGTGGGTTTTATCGTTCTCCGATTTTTCATATCGGGACAATGCAGCATAATGTCGTCTCACTACAAAGTTTATAGAGTAAAATCAGCAGCTTCGCAGGTTTCTATATATTGAATCCTGACTAACACATATTCGGACAATAATTACAAATCAGCATAATGAAATTGATAAGGCAGAAGTCTGTTACAAAAGAATCCGGGTATAAGTGCGCATGGCTACCTTTGCTGTTAATTATGCTGCTGGGCTTAAACGATGCTTCGGGGCAGGCGGATAAAGTAAAAATAATAGGAAAAATTGTTGATAGTCAGGGAAATGCCCCGCTGGGATATGGCAGTGTTCGATTGTTTAAATCGACAGACAGCAGCTTTGTTGCGGGAGCGATTACAGACGAAACCGGTGGATTTGTGGTAGATATTGTTACAGGTAACTATTATGCTTTGTCGGAGTTTATTGGTTACAAGCCTCAGTTCACATCCGGTATCAGATTAGCAGCCGGAACGGCATCACACGATTTGGGAATAATCAAACTAACGGCGTCTGCCAAAAATTTGCAGGAAGTAACCGTTCAGGCTGAGAAAAGTACAATGGAACTCGCTCTTGATAAAAAGATTTTCAATGTAGGGAAAGACCTGGCCAACGCTGGTGGTACCGCCGTGGATATATTGACTAACGTTCCTTCTGTGGCAGTGGACGTAGAAGGTAATGTGAGTTTGAGAGGGTCGGGCAATGTGCGGATACTGATAGATGGAAAACCTTCGGGGCTGGTGAGTTTGAAAGGAGGAAGTGGTTTGCAACAATTGCAGGGCAGTATCATTGAGCGTGTGGAAATCATCACGAATCCTTCGGCCCGCTATGAAGCGGAAGGTATGGGTGGGATTATTAACATTGTTTTGAAAAAGGAAAGAAAGGAGGGCTTCAATGGATCTTTTGATATTATCACCGGATATCCTACCAACTACGGAGCGGCTGCGAATGTCAACTATCGTAAGAAAAACCTGAATTTCTTTATCAACTACACCATGTCGTTCAGGAATACGCCAGGACGTAATGATGTGTACCAGGAAACCTACCGCAACGATTCAACTTTCATTATGCAACGTGATATGGAAAGTAAGCTGCGGGGGATGAACAACAGCGCGCGGGGGGGAATTGACTATTATTTTAATACGAAGAATGTTTTAACAGGAGCCTATACCTGGCGTACGAGCAAAGGGAAGCGTTTTTCTACCTTGAAATACAGTGACTACCTTTTTGATATCAGCAATCCTACCGGGGTAACAATTCGTACGCAGGATGAAACGGAGACCGAGCCTAATTCGGAATATGCCATAACTTATCGTAAAACTTTCGACCGGAAGGGGCGTGAGTTCACCGCTGATGTGCGTTATCTCGACAACTGGGAAAATTCGGACCAGTACTACAATGAAAATGTATTTAAGCCCAATGGAAGTCCGTCCGGAATTCCTCCGCTGCTGGAACGTGCTCTGAATTTTGAAACAGAAAAACAACTTCTTTTTCAGGTTGATTATGTGCACCCTTTTGGAAAAGACGGGAAACTGGAAGCAGGACTTCGCAGCAGTAGCCGTGATATGACCAACGACTATTCTGTAACCCGAAGAAATGAGAGTGGTGGCTGGGATGAACTGGCGAATCTTACAAATGATTTTTTATATGAGGAGAATATCAATGCAGCCTATGCCATTATGGGCAACAAGTCTGGTAAATTTTCCTATCAGGTTGGGTTAAGAGGAGAGTGGACAGGCGTTACTACCGAACTCCGCACAACGAAAGAGGTAAACGACAGGAATTATGCCAATTTGTTTCCGAGTGCGCACGTTACGTATGATCTGGCAAAGCAAAATGCGATTCAACTGAGTTTTAGCAGAAGGGTGAGGCGGCCGCAGTACAACGATCTTACCCCCTTTGCCACATATAGCGACAATCGCAACTATTGGAGCGGAAACCCTGACCTTAATCCCGAATTTACCAACGTTTTTGAAGGTGGCCACATCCGCTATCTCGACAAGGGCTCCATCACTTCTTCTATTTATTATCGACATACAACCGGAAAAATCACAAGCATAAGACGCGTGCAGGACAACGGAAATTCTTACACAAGACCGGAAAACCTTGGAATCGAAGATGCTTACGGAGCTGAATTCACCGGTTCACTGGTACCTTATAAGTGGTGGAAACTGGATGGAAGCGTCAATTTTTTCAGGGCAATAACGGATGGGACCGATGTGGATGAAGATTTTCAAAGTGATACATACAGTTGGTTTGTCAGAATGATGTCGAGATTTACGCTCTGGAAATCGACGGATGTTCAGTTTCGAGGCAATTACGAAGCACCGCAACAAACACCTCAGGGTAGGAGAAAGGCACTTGCTACGCTGGATCTGGCTGCAACAAAAGATATTCTGAAAGGAAACGGAACACTTACATTGAGCGTGATTGATGTTTTCAATTCCCGACGTTTCCGATCTGTTATGGAAGGCTCCAATTTTTATACAAGAACCAATTCACAAGGGAGATTGAGACAAATTAATCTGACGCTGAATTACCGCCTTCACCAGGCTAAGAAAAAGCCAAAGGAGGGTATAGACGGCGAGTTTTGACAAGTGGGGATACTTTAAACCAGTGTGCTCGAATTGATGCCGGAGAATTATCTTACGAAGTCAACCGTTATCTTTTTATTAAGAAGGTTATAATTTCTATTGCTGGATGGATTATAATTTCTATATTTATGTAGAAATACATGATATTCAATGTTTTGAAAACGTATTAGTTCTATTCTTCTTTTACAACCCCTCGTCTTATTTACTTATAAGTGACTGCCTTTTTTAGATTAATTGTTCATCGTTTAGGTCAATTAGTTTGAGGAAAGGTTTATGTTATAATTTTCTAAACGATCAATAATCCAGGCTGTAACAATGAAAACAAAATCAATATATCTTGCAGATGATGACGCTGATGATTGCATGTTGTTTGAAGAAGCGCTCAGGGAGGTTTGTGATCATACAGAGCTAACCACAGCTTATGACGGGGTAGAGTTAATAAATCTGATGGAGACTACTGTTCCACCATCCCCGGATGTTATTTTTCTGGATTTGAATATGCCAAAGAAAAATGGGTTCGAATGCCTGGAACACATCCGCAAAACTGTGAAATGGAAAGATATTCCGATAGTGATATTCTCCACATCGGGCCAGGAAGATATGATTAAGTCTGTTTATGAAAAAGGTGCCAACTATTTTATCCGAAAACCGGGATCATTTCCCAAGTTGAAGCAGGCCATTCGCCAAATCCTTGATATCGACTGGACAAAGCACAGTTGGAATCCTTCTCTGGCAACCTAAAAGTTTATTATAGTAGAAGCAGTACTGATACTCACGAATCTCATCAATTAATTATTTCTGCTTTGGGATCCGCGTTGATTGCGGCGATGTTTTCGCGCCATTTTTTGAGCTCTTCGGGCGTTTGTCTCACCCAATCTGTTAATTCACCCACGATTTTTAATGGTGCCTCGCTGCGATAGGAGCGTGTAGGATTGCCATGAAATTTCTTGTCTGTCACATTCGGGTCATTTACAAAGCTACCCGTTGGCTCAACGATGTAAACACGCTCCGGTCCATCACCGCTGGCCAAAGCTGCAGCGAGTCCTGCACCATTGGGCAATGCTGTAAAATAGATGTGATTCATTATGATTTCAGGTTTGTAATTTGACCTGAATCCGGCAGTCAGCAAATCGCCAATTTGCAAATTTGCTCTCGTTCCATGATAAAAGGGACCGTTGTCTACAACTTCTGATCCATCAAATGCGATTGTTTTACTTTCCATCTTTGATATTGTTTTGAGTCTCCGTTAATCCAGTCATTTTTGCATTTGCATATTGGTTTTTCAAATGCACCCGTAGTTCCTTTATAAATTGTCAGATAATAAAGAATCTCCTTCCGGACCAGGCTTGGGTTGTCTTTTAAAGGTGATCGCAATCCCGAGAAGAATCACCAACCCGCCAAGAATCATTTGCAACGTAAACTTCTCATTGATAAAAATCCAGGCCAATAGCCCGGTTACTACTGATTGGCTCAAAAGGCTTAGAGAAACCCGTGTAGCATCCATTTTATGAACGGCATAACTAATAGCGAGCCAACCCAACAGCTGACAAACAATGCCCTGTATTGCCAAGACACCCCATATTTGTGGTTCAAAATTCCATAATGGTTCGTTTGCCAGGATGCAAATCACCAGCAGATAAATGCTTGAAACGCCCATGCTGTAAGTCATAAAACTGACGATGTTCATGCGGTTCAAAACAGTTTTGCTGATCAGCATATAGCTTGCGTAAAGAATACCGGAAAGTACTGCCAAAAGAAAACCTTTGTCGAATCGCATGGAAGCAAAAGTATCGAAGCCGATGAGTATCACCAACCCAACAAGAGCTGTGAGCGTGCCGATCCAAAAACGTGCAGTGGGTTTGTCGGGCAGGAAAAGAAAAGAAGCAACTCCAACCCAAACCGGGGCTAAATTGGTTAACAACGTCGCCTGAGTGGCATTTGAATACTGTATGGACAGGTTCCATACCGCAATATCACTTCCAAACAAAATACCACAGATAATAATTGGAACCCATTGCGCAGGAGCAGGTTTTACCAATTTTTTCCTGATCAGTACAAATGGCAGCAGACAGATGAAACCAATGAACATGCGATAAAACGCAGAACTGATTCCCGATACAGGAGCCCATTTTACCAAAACAGGAAAAATACTGATAAATAATACACCTAAAACAAGGCTTAAACGCGGACTGATCATGATATTGAATTTCAATACAAAGATAGCGATTGCAGTAGCATAGCTGATGAGTGGTATATCTATTACTTTTATAGGAACTCGTACAAGATTTAAATAAATATGATCAGGGATATAGAAAACTACTTTTTACAAAAAGAAGAACCTGTAAAGAGTTGTTTATTGGCACTGAGGCAATTGGTAATGCGTCAACACCGCGACGTGGAAGAAGTGTGGCGTTACAAAATGCCCTTTTACTGCCTTCAAACGGATGCGAAAACCAGCAGGAGATTTTGTTATTTATGGGTTGAAAAGAAAACCAATTTACCATACATCGGGATTGTGGATGGCAACCTTATCGAACATCCTGATCTGCTTTCTGAAAAAAGATCCCGAATGAAAATTCTGCTGATTGATCCTGAAAACGATTTGCCTGTTGAAAAGATCAATGTGATTCTCCAACAGGCAATTGCATTGTGTCAAAACTAACTTTTGTGCGGTTTGGCTCTTTCGTATTGAATCGGCCAGGTTATATTTTCATCTAATTCGATGGCTGCATGAATCGGAAAATAAGGATCTCTTAAAAATTCTCTTGCCATGAATATCAGATCGGCTTGCCCGTTTTCGAGAATGCTTTCTGCTTCTGCCGGTGTGGTAATGAGTCCGACCGCGCCTGTAGGTATACCCACAGCCTTTTTAATTTCAGCGGCAAACGGAACCTGATAAAGAGGTTTGACTGGAATTTTCTGATACGAAACCAAACCTCCGCTTGATACATCAACGAGGTCTATCCCTTTTTCGAGCAGTAGCTTTGACACCTTAACAGACTGCTCAACATCCCAGCCATTTTCGGCCCAGTCTGTTGCTGAAATCCGTACGATCAGCGGAAGTTCCTCCGGCCACACGCTTTTAACAGCATCAATTATTTCCAACAACAACCTTACACGGTTTTCGAAACTACCTCCGTATTCATCCGTTCTGGTGTTGCTTAACGGGGACAAAAACTGATGAATGAGGTAGCCATGTGCAGCGTGGAGCTCAATCACCTTGAAGCCCGCTTTGTAAGCACGAATGGCAGCCGATGCGAAATCTTTTATTAAGGCACCAATATCATCCAACGACATTTCCAAAGGTGCATCATCACCTTGGTTAAGAGGAATAGCCGACGGAGCCAGTGTTTTCCACCCTCCATCGCTTAATGATACTTGTCCACGCCCTTTCCATGCCGCATTGGTACTTGCTTTCCGTCCGGCATGGGCAAGTTGTATACCAGGAACAGCGCCGTGTTCAGATATAAAACGGGTGATCTGACTCAGTTTTTCGATGTGTTCATCAAGGTAAATTCCCAGGTCATCGGGCGAAATCCGTCCAGCCGGCGAAACTGCCGTCGCTTCTGAAATAATAAGTCCCGCTCCTCCAACGGCCCTGCTTCCAAGGTGAACAAGATGCCAGTCGTTTGCAAATCCGTCGACTGAAGAATACTGACACATGGGTGAAACAGCAATCCTGTTTCTGAATGTGATGCTTTTTAATTGAAAGGGAGAAAATAATCTGGATGCCATGTTCCTGGGTTTTTAGTGCCGTTTTAGGTTAGCTGTGCTACTAATACAAAAAAAGCCCGAAGTTGATTCGGGCTTTTTTTAATGTATTTCAAAAAATCTACCGACTTAGATACAGATTTCTTTCGCTGTAAACCTTTTGGAAGAATTCATCTTCCAGGTCGTCAATGAAATAAATCGCTTCACCTGTTGACTTCATTTCTGGCCCTAATTCCTTATTTACATTCGGGAATTTGTTGAAAGAGAAAACCGGGATTTTGATCGCCCAGCCTTTTTTCACAGGATTGAACGTGAAATCGCTCAGTTTTTTATCGCCAAGCATCAGCTTCGTTGCGTAATTTACGTAAGGCTCCTGATATGCTTTGCAAATGAATGGTACTGTTCTTGACGCTCTTGGATTGGCTTCGATTACATACACAATGCCGTTTTTAACAGCAAACTGAACGTTGATCAGACCTTTCACATTCATTGCCAAAGCAATTTTTCGGGTATGTTCTTCGATCTGTCTTACTTCATCGTCCGAAAGGTCGAAGTGAGGAAGTGTTGCATGCGAGTCTCCGGAATGAATTCCGGCTGGTTCGATATGCTCCATCACACCAATGATGTAGGCGTCTTCGCCATCACAGATTGCATCCGCTTCTGCTTCCAAAGCGCCTTCAAGGAAGTGGTCAAGAAGTATGTTATTATCCGGAATGTCGCGAAGGATTTTCACCACATGCTGTTCCAGTTCTTTTTCGTTGATCACGATTTTCATGTTCTGACCACCCAACACGTAACTTGGACGAACCAGCAACGGGAAACCGAGCGTGCGTGAAAGTTCAACGGCTGCGTCAGCGGTTCTCACTGTTCCGAACTTAGGATAAGGAATTCCAAGTTCTTCAAGAAGTGGTGAGAAACGACCGCGATCTTCGGCCCAGTCAAGCGAGTTGTAGCTGGTTCCGATGATCTTGATACCATATTTTTCCAGCTTCTCTGCCATTTTTAAAGCAGTTTGTCCGCCAAGCTGAACAATTACACCTTCTGGTTTTTCGTGCTGAATGATGTCATAAACATGCTCCCAGAATACCGGCTCGAAGTACAGCTTGTCTGCAATGTCCGGATCAGTCGAAACCGTTTCAGGGTTACAGTTGATCATGATGGTTTCGTAACCAGCTTCTTTTGCGGCCAAAACGCCGTGAACACAGGAGTAGTCAAATTCAATTCCCTGTCCGATACGGTTAGGGCCTGATCCTAAAACGACCACTTTCTTCTTATCGCTTACAATCGATTCGTTGTCGGGCATTTCCTGAGACGAATTGAAAGTAGAGTAGTAGTATGGTGTTTTGGCTTCGAATTCAGCGGCACAAGTATCTACACATTTATAAACACGCTGTATACCAAGCTCTTTTCTTCTGTCGTAAACTTTACTTTCCTTGGTATTGATCAAATGCGCAATCTGGCGATCCGCGTAACCCTTCTGTTTTGCGTTAAGCAATAGCTCTTTTGGCAAATCTTCAAGATCAAACTTCTCAATTTCATGTTCCAGTTCGATCAACTCTTCAATCTGACGAAGGAACCATGGATCTATTTTGGTAAGGTTCTGGATTGTTTTGAAAGACAAACCAATTTTGAAGGCATCATATATGTGGAACAAACGATCCCAGCTTGGATGAGCAAGGCTGTATTTAATCGCTTCCTGATCACGTAGCTCGCGGCCATCAGCTCCAAGTCCGTTACGACGGATTTCCAAAGACTGACATGCTTTTTGAAGCGCTTCCTGGAAATTACGTCCAATTCCCATCGCTTCTCCAACCGACTTCATTTGCAGACCCAGTGAACGGTCAGCTCCTTTGAATTTATCGAAATTCCAACGCGGAACCTTAACAATTACATAGTCAATTGATGGTTCAAAGAAAGCCGAAGTACTTCCTGTAATCGGGTTGGTAAGTTCATCCAGATTGTATCCAATTGCCATTTTCGCAGCAATTTTTGCAATAGGATAACCCGTTGCTTTGGAAGCAAGAGCGGAAGAACGGGATACACGCGGGTTAATTTCGATGGCAATAATCATGTCGTCAACCGGATTTACCGAAAACTGGACATTACAGCCACCTGCAAATTTCCCGATTCCATCCATCATTTTGATAGCCAGATCACGCATTTGCTGATAAAGTGTATCCGGAAGTGTCATCGCAGGAGCAACCGTAATACTGTCGCCGGTGTGCACACCCATCGGGTCAAAGTTTTCAATAGAGCAAATGATGATAAAGTTTCCTTTATTATCACGGAGTAGTTCCAGCTCATATTCTTTCCAGCCTGTCACACTTTGTTCTACCAAAACCTCATGGGTTGGAGATGCGTGAAGCCCGTTGTTCAGAGCCTGATCAAAGTCTTCTTCTTTCTCAACAATACCTCCTCCGGTACCGCCCAGGGTAAAAGATGGGCGAATAACCAATGGAAATCCTATTTCCTGAGCAATTTCTTTTCCTTCCAAAAACGACCTTGCGGTGCGTCCCTTACATACGTTTACGTCCAGTTCAAGCATTTTGAGCCTGAACTTCTCACGATCTTCAGTAGTTTCAATTGCTTTAATATCAACACCAATGATGTCGATATTGTACTTTTTCCATACACCCGCCTTATCGCAGTCAATGGCAAGGTTCAATGCAGTTTGCCCACCCATGGTTGGAAGCACAGCGTCAATGGGCTTACCCATTGCAATGTGTTTTTCCAGAATTTTAACGATGGATTTTTTTTCCAGTGGAAGCAGGTACACATGATCCGCACTGATAGGGTCGGTCATGATTGTTGCCGGATTGGAATTGATTAATACTACCTCAACACCTTCCTCACGAAGAGAACGGGCGGCCTGAGAACCGGCATAGTCAAACTCGCACGCCTGACCGATAATAATTGGACCTGAACCGATAATTAGAACGGACTTGATATTCGTATTTTTGGGCACAGTAATAGGTAATTTGTAGAATTGTAGAAAAAACTATTAGCAACTTTCGGTGATGCCTGATGCTTTGTGAGCAGGCCTACGTCCAAAAATTCCACAAAGTTAATTCACATATCGGAAAAAGAACACTTGGGAGTCAGATTTAATATTATTTTTTTAAGAATGCGCCTACGAAGAAATTTATTAAAGGATTGTAGTATACCAAATTTCATTATCAGTTTCTTTGCGGTGAATTTGTAGTTTTCCGTATTCCGCAAAGGTTTTTAACATATTACAGAATTACATCAATGAGCAAATACAAGCCCCTTGTAAAAGGAATAGAAGAAACTTTTCAGATTGGTCAGGATGCTTATTTTACCAGTATTGCACCAATAACCTCTTATGTAGTGTCTTTTGAAGACGATTTTGAAACCGGATATTTTTATGCTGTGACGGTCAATGAGGATATATCCATTCTCGACGCGCTGCATATTTATAATGTGATTGATGTCATTCATCGCGACAAACCGTGCAACCTTAAAGTGATGTGGACCGAAGATGGTACCATTGCTTCATTGCTGATCAACGACTATTGTCAGGCGATTCTCGATTTTAATAAACAGGCAGGATATTGCAGAAATGGCTTTCCGGAAAACAAGGGGCTTTGGTCACAAACAACATCACGACAGCTTACGGACGAGCTTTTGGTAAGTATTATGGCAGCTGAATAGGGCTGATCTATTGGAATGGAACAATAGAAGGTGCAGAAATATCGAAGTCACGAAGTCGTAAGGGAACATTACCAGCTGCTCCGTATCTGAAAGTGCTTGTGTTTCCGGGAATGTTGGGATAATATCCGATTTGCAATTGCAATGTATTAAACGTGAGGTTTTCATTTCGGAGGCGTAGTCCAAGTCCATAACCCTGGTAAAGCGGGCTATCCCGCAGTTTGCCTAAACCATTTACCAAACCCAGGTCGGCAAACATAAAATAGGCGATACGGAATCCTAATAAACTTTTGTCAGAGAAGAATACCGTCTCAGTTCCGATAGTAAGCTTTTTCGTGCCAATAAGCTGGTCGCTGTAAATGCCCCTGATTCCCTGATCTCTGCTGATATTGAGATAATCGAGTGGGTCCCGGTCTATTCCCTGTGCATATTTGATTGTAACGAACTGCCTGAAAAAGCTGTAACGGAAGGGGATCAGGTTGCTGATGTAATTCATTTGTCCGCTCACTACGCCTTGTTGGGCATCGCCACCCTGGGAGTAACTTCCTGTATTGAGTAAAAGATACATATACCCCAGATTGTGAGGTAGATATTTACCAATCGCATATTGTAAGCCAGCGTAACCTCTCTGTCCGTACTCCGTATTTTCCTTTCCAACTGTCAGCGAAAAGAGGCTGCCGACAGGAACGTCCTCCGTGCGTCCAAATCCATAAATCAATACGTCCCGTTTATAATTACGGTTGGAGTAGCCAAGACTGAAAAGTATGGCGCTTTTATCCCAATAGATTTTATTAGTGTCAGCAGAGACTTTCGGTCTTTGCCCGTAGTTATAATTATTATGTCTGATAGCTGTTACGAGCCGGGAATTTTCAGAGAGAATGGTGTTTTTGAAAGGAAATTTGAAAGCTCTCCCCAGCCACATGTCATAATAGTAATAGGAAGTTTGGAAGGTGGGAATCAGCTCCTCGGCGTCAAGAACGTTCCGTTTAAATTGTCGTTGTCGGAAGTAGCCGGCTTCGGCAGCACCCGCGTACTTGGTTTCGTTTGTAAGGAATGGGCGGAAGAATCTTATGGTTCGTTCCTTTACATCTCTTTCCTGAATGAAACGCGCTTGTCCGGTGATGAAGGTTTTACCAATATATGGAATGGTGTAAATGGTTCGAAACTGGAATTTGCTGTCTAGCGTATCTTTCCCATCCCAGCGAATTGCCGTCAGCTGCGAATGCGTGGTTCCTCTTGTATTGATATTATTGAGGCCGACATTAAACTTGTTAAAAGAACTGAATCCACCGGAAAAGTTAAGTGACCAGGCATCTTGTATCAGCACGATGACATCGGCCATCCAGGTCACATCTTCTCTGGGAACTACAATAATACGTGCATCTGTAATGAGTCTATTTGACCGGAGAAGACGTTCGTTGTCTTTCAAAACCTGAGCACGAATATCATCGCCCTCTGAGAATAACAGGAAAGATTTCCGGATCACGCCTTCGCGCGTGTTGGTATGCAGATTTTTGCTAAAAAAGCGTTCAAGCTGGTTCCCTTTCCGGGTCGTGTCGTAAACGGATTCGCCGAGCATGTTAAGTTGGCGAATGACAATGTTACGAATTACCATCCCTTCATATGGTGTGAAAGGATTGGTCTCAATTGTCTTAACCTCGGTTACTTTTCCCTTGTTATAAACATCCCGGAACAGCAACCGGTAAACTGCCTTGGAAAATTTTGTCTTAGACATACGAAGTTTCAAATTCGTATATCTTACACTGTCCCTTTCGTGGGTAACCGTTTTCAGGCTGTCAGGTTTTTGGGCCGCAGCAAGAGAGGTTACGAAAATAAAAAGGAACAAATATCTATACATGGCACTAACTGGGCAAAACCACGGACTCAATGAATAATGTACGTATGATAGATATGAACTGGATCGACTTGGTTAAGATACAAAATCAGGTTTACAAATTGATTATTTCTCTCTGGCTTGCAATATCGCCTGCACCGTTTTTTCCATAGCAGCTGGTCCCGGGGCATTTTTCGCATAGAATTTGCCGTTTGGCCTGACGATCGCAAAAGTGCCGGGCTCAATCGGGTTAAGTTTGAAGAGCAGGTCCATGGTTTGGTTACTGTTCAGAAATAGGTGTGTTCCTTTCAAACGATGCCTTACCATATATTGTTTTACGAGATCCCCGGATACGAAAATCTCCTCTGCCGGTACATGGAAGTAGAGAAATACAACATCCGAAGGTAACTGTGCCTGTAAGGCAGCCATGTATTCCAGCTCTTCGCGGCTTTTCGCATCGTCAAAGTTCCACTTTACGATATAGATCGTTTTTCCTTTATATTGGTCAAGAATACGGTTTGCCCAGGTTGTCCCTCTCTCGTTGGAAGCGCTGAGATAATATCCCGGAAGTGCTTCTGTTGGCTGGGTCCGTACATCTTTAAAGGCGATAAGCTTCTCAATATCGGCACTGTCTTTAACTTCAATTCTTACAATCTCGTCAAGCGATTCACGGAATTGAGGGATCGTTAAAGTGCTTTTAATATGTGAACTAAGTCTTTGTTGCTGGCTGTAAGTGTATTTATGAAAGTTTTTAGGAAGGTATCTTGCCTTCAAAAACTCACGTGCTGTGCTGTCATACAGCTCTCCGTAAAATCTGGCCTCCCTCTCATATCCGAAAAGAAGATTTAATACGAGCTCATTTTTCGAATACAACTTATTGAGGAAATCCAGTTCGGTTTTCTCTGCAACTCCCTTTTCGATGATATCATTTAGTCTGGCTCTCTCGTCCATGGCAAGCTGAGAAGCATTGTCACGGATCAGGGTAGCCATGCGTCGAACAGGAAGTGAATTGGTCCTGCCCGGAGAAGACGCTCTTTTTTCATCCACAGTTCCGTCTGCAAATGTCCCAAAGCGGCTTGCCCAGGTCACCCGCTGCGCTGTAAGCGGAGAATGTGACAATCTGTTAAGGCTGTCGAGAAGATCTTTACCGAGTGCGAAATCATTGGTTAATGCGTATTCGTATAGATTTTGCAGCATTTCGTCATTGGCAAGAGATTGCGTCCATTGCCGCAAAGTAGGATCCACGACACCTCTTTCTGCCACAGCAGCCAACGCCGATAATTTCAACTCAGCTCTTCTATTGGCTAAACTCTGCACCTCATTCGGACTTTTCGCCCAAAATGATTCGTAAAATTTGTTACCCAGTGCAGGATTGGCTGTCAGTTTTTTAATCTCTTCATTTACGTACGTAAAGTTCTGATTGTTGGCATCCGCATTTACACCTGCAAAGTAAAACAGGCGTTTGGCTTTGGTAAGAGAATCTCCGTCAAAAGTAATCTCTATTGTCCCGGGAGATCCTAAAAATGAGGTAAACGCGAGTCCGTTGTAATCCAGATAAATTTCTTCTCTGCCATAGAGCATCGGAAGTGATACACGAAAACTCCCGTCAGCGGCCAGCGATGCCTGTTTACTAAGCTCAGACTGTGGTTGCAGAATGTTGTTCCGGGAAAAAGTAATGGCCGGTGCCTGCCTGTAAAGCCTGCCCGAAAGGTTGAGTACACGCCCTTGTATGATGAGCGAATCGGTTTTTGCAAAAGCTGATATAGAGAGGCAGGTCAAGATGACCGCGAAAGTGACGAAGCGCATTCTTAGAATTTTTAGAAAATTATAACGAATATTTTTTACGTTTTATATAAAATCCTGACGGAGGTTCTCAGTAAACATACAATTAATCCAGTTTTGGTCCATCTTCATACTTCACATATATGCCGTGATATCGGTTTTGTGCCGCATAGTCTTTCCTTAGCGGATGCCCCTCCCAATCCTCTGGTAGCAATATCCTGCGCTGATCAGGATGGCCGGTAAAATCGATACCCATCAGGTCGAAAGCTTCTCGCTCATGCCAGTCGGCAGTTCGCCAGATGTGCGTTACGCTTGGTACGGGAGGAAGTGGCTGATCCGGCGTGTTTCTGGGAAACATTGCTTTCATCATCAGGTCATGTCCGTACGGAATGGAAGTCAGGTTGTAAATTACCTCCATGGTAGCAAGCCCGGGACCATTATCAATAGCCGTGATGCAAGCCAGATAGTCGAAATACAACCGATCATCTTCATGTAAAAATTGGCATATACCGGCGATTTCTTCAACCGGAACGATCAATATCGGTTGCGGACTTTTGAGATCCGTATCTATTTTGATGTGTTCAAATCTGCTTACTATAATTTCTACTATTTCCTGAAAGGTCATCGTTGGGAGTAGTTAGGTGGTTGGAGGGGTTAAAGAAATTGGGTAGTTAGAGAAGTTAATTAGAGTAGTTAAGAAGTTAAAGTAGTTAGAGAGAGAAGTAAAATGCGAAACGAAGAAACCTGAGAAATCTAATTAAAGGGTCTTTTTAATTCTCACATTTTACATTTCACCACTTTTCTATTTTCACCCGTTAACCAATTCTTTCTTTTCTTCCATTTCCAGAAATAATTCGGGAGCCAATGGGTGTTCTCCTCTTATTTTTTCCTGCAATTTCATAAATCCGCCAATAAGCGCTTCTGGTCGTGGCGGGCATCCCGGAACGTAAACGTCTACCGGAATGATCCTGTCAACACCTTTCACCACATGGTAACCATGTTCCCAATAAGGCCCTCCGCAATTGGAGCAGCTTCCCATCGAGATCACATAACGCGGTTCGGGCATTTGTTCGTAAAGCCGGCGGATTCGGTCAGCCATTTTGAAGGTGACAGTCCCGGCAACAATCATCACGTCCGACTGGCGAGGGGAAGGCCGGGGCATAATTCCAAACCGTTCCAGATCATAATGGGAAGCATAAGTCGCCATCATTTCAATCGCGCAGCAAGCCAATCCGAATCCCATAGGCCACAAAGATGAAAGCCTCGCCCAGTTCATCAAATCCTCAGCATTGGTTAGTATAATTCCACCGTCTCCGGTTTTTATTCTTTCACTCATTTGGATATCTTTTTCGGAGGTAAGTGTGGTACAATATTTGCTTACGCTGGCTTACCGCTTTATACACAAAAGTAATTATAATTGGGTAGAAAAGGGCCTGTGTCCACGCATATCATTATCCATAAATCACTACAATATATTATGACAAACAAACTACTTGCCATTCTGGCTTTATTGGTGTCGATTGGCTACGCTCACGCACAGGATGATACAGACAGTTCTGCCTTAGCAAAGAAATACCAGACTGGATTTGCAGTTTATGCAGAATTTGGTGTTTTGCCTAACAAAAGTTTCAAAGGAATACGTGATCAAATGAAGGCTTTGAATATCGAACCGTTCGAACCTGTAATGGCCTCGATTGTTTTAGCCAGAAGGATGGAAACTGATAAGTTTTTCATGGAAAGCAGGTTGATTCTGATGAACAGCAGCAAATATAAGGATGATAACAATGCCATGAGAGGTATGTTTCGGGGCATTGGTTTAG
Organism: Dyadobacter sp. CY312; assembly: GCF_021390535.1. Classification (GTDB taxonomy): domain Bacteria; phylum Bacteroidota; class Bacteroidia; order Cytophagales; family Spirosomataceae; genus Dyadobacter. The sequence continues at coordinate 117,640 of NZ_JAJUXG010000003.1, read as the reverse complement.
GGGTTGACGCAAGTCCGAAATTTGTAAATTCAACACGTTGGAATTTGCTCGTCCCCATTGGTTGGGACATTATGTTGTATCAGCTTCGTGTTAAAAATAACAAGTCGGCGAGTTTGGCACAGGTTATCCAGAACCCGAACAATTTTACTTCGATGAAACTTTACAACGGGAGTTTCAACCTACACGCAGGGATAGGGGCAGATTACAAAATGAACCTGTTTCCAAAAGTTTATGACAAAGTTTACCTGAGCGCGAAGGCAACATACCATTTGCCGATTTTCAAAAGAGGGCAGTGGCGTGGAGATGATGTTACGATCACTGACCTGCCGTCCTTTAAAGCAAATCAGCTATATGCGCAGCTTGGACTGGTATTTTTCCCAAAAAGAAATCATAGAACGTGGAGAGGTATGCACTAAGAAAATAGCTGGTTTGATCGGAGGAACGGTTGAGCCAGCTATTTTTTCTGATATTTTTCATTCACCTTACGGTACAGGTCAGCAGGTACGGGTGATTTTACTTCCGGGATAAGCGGTGCAGGTCTCACCCAATCCAGATATCCTTTCGCCCATGCGTAAGCGAGGCCAAGTATCAGAATGACAACGAATACAGTCATTTCCGCCATTGCGAACCATCCCCATTGACCATTGGTTTGGGCGATAAGTTCTTCATTTCCAAAAACGACCGCCCAGGGAAATAGAAAAAGCAATTCTATTTCAAAGAGCACAAAAATGAGCGCAATTACGTAAAAACGTACATTGAAGCGAATATTGGCATTTCCCAACGGGTCTTCACCAGACTCGTAAGTAGTCAGTTTTTCTTCGTTTGGCCGATGGGGTCTGAGAAATTTTGCAATGGTCAGCATGAGTCCCATCAGAACCAGTGCTGCAATAATAAATAGAAGAATGTATCCGAAATCGGTGGTCATGAGCAGAAACAGATTTGCACAAATCTAATGAATTTGGTCCCGATGCTCAAATTTGAAGTTTATATAAGTCCTGTGCTGGACAAAATGGTGCGCAAACTAAGTCCTATTACCAGAATACCAACAACAAGCATGAGTGGCTTGCGCTTAATTTTCCCTACAATGAGCGCTCCAAACGGAGCCGCTATAACCCCGCCGACAATCAGCCCCAAAACAACCTGCCAGCTATTCACACCGTGAAAAATGAGAAAAGTAATTCCACTGGCAAAAGTGATTGCGAATTCTGCCGCATTTACGGAGCCGATGGTATAACGGGGATCTCGCCCCTGACCAAGTAGTGTGGAGGTGACAATAGGTCCCCATCCGCCACCGCCAATAGAGTCCAGAAAACCGCCAGATGCAGCCAGGACCCCAATTCTTTTTGTTTTGTTTTTGACAAAATTCTTTTGAACTGCTTTTCTGATAATGATGATCCCCAAAACGAGCATATAAAAAGCGATGAAGGGTTTAATGAAATCACCGTCGATTATATCAGAAAGAAGATATGCACCCGTTACTGCGCCAAGAACGCCCGGAATTAAAAGACTTTTGAAAAGCTTTTTGTTGATGTTTTTAAAACGAAAATGAGAAATAGCAGATGCGCCGGTGGTGAACATCTCGGCCACATGTACGCTCGCACTGCTTACTGCCGGAGTCACACCCAGGCTTAGCAGAAATGAGGTACAGGTTACGCCATAAGCCATTCCAAGTGCGCCGTCTACCAGCTGAGCGGCCAAGCCAACAAGCAAATACAAAGCAAAGTCGCTTTCAAGAAAGGCTTCAAAACCTTCCTGATCCAACGCGATTGTACCATTTATAGTCAAAAAACCGATTAGTAAAACGAAAATACCAACCGGCAGAATGTACCAGGCGGGATGTGTCGGGAGTTTTAAGGAAAGGACTTTCTGCAACATGGGTAAGCGTTTTAAAGATATTCATTCGTAAAGCTGGTCGCAAAACTACTAAAACTATTTAATCTACCAAATTTATAGAGTAAATTTCATTAGATTTTAATGCTCATTCTGAGGATTGATGTTTGCGAATGGGCGCGAACTAAATATGTACATTTCAGTAGTAATGAAATGCAAATTCTGAAATTGAAGTTTTGGAATTAGAAAAAACACGCACGATTTCTTTCTGGGAGATCCAGTAAATTTTAGATTTATATCTTCTTTATGGTTTGCATACAGCAAGCCAGCAATCTTCATCCTTCAAACCAGAAATTTATGTTTAAAAGCAAGATTCTCTTTTTTACAGTTTTAGTGTTAATCACAGTAAAAGGATTTAGTCAAAAGCTGCCGGTGGTTAATGCAAGCGATCTTAAAATAGATATACGTATAGGAAATGAATTTTATAAAGGACAATGGAATCTCAATACTTCTCTAAGACCGGATGTTTATGATGCTTATGTTACCGGCACCAGCACACCAGTAACCTTCATAAGCGACCGCGATTCGATTAGGTTTGACGTAAAACCTGGCCATTCATATCCCTTTGTTTTTGTAATAAATGGCAAAGACAGCGCTTTCACAGAGATTAAAGGTATCAAACTGGTACCACGTGCGGTTTTTTCGAATGAATATAAGAAAACGCATTTTGGTAAAACCTCCGTGGAAATTCCAATGGTGTATGAATTGCTAAACATTGTATTTGCTATCACTGAAACGGGTAAAAAGGACAATGGGCTTATATACAAAGACATGCCCTATTATCAGGAAGTCTTAAAATGGTTTGAACCGTTTGCAAAAGAACCGGTTGTGCAGAGGATTAATGCTGAACTTACAAACCCGGATGACATGTATCACGCATTAAAAATGGATGGGTATTCGTTTGAGTTTTCTAATCAGGGAAAAATAGAAAAAAGTAAGATTTACAATAGGATTGGCAGGGCCAACGTCAATTTTCTGGAACCTTTCATTGACGATCTGCAAACCTTTGCCACTAAGACTAATTTCAAGAAATTCTATCAGGATCATTCTCCTGTATATAAAAAGCAAATAGAAATTTATCGCGATTCAGTGGGTGTGCCTGTTATGCAAAAGTGGTTGACGCGTAATTTTCCATCGACCAGTTATGAATCGTTTAAGATTATCTTCTCTCCGTTAGTAGCTGGAAACCAGTCGGCAAGCTGGTTTGAGAATAATGATTTTCATGAAGCGCAGGCACATGTCAATTTTCCTTATGGAATTCATAATAGTCAGAAAAAGTGGTCAAAAGAGGCGTCATTTGTAATGGCAGGTAGCATTTTGTTTACAGAACTCAATCATGCATTTATTGGCCCGGAAGCAGATAAGCCACAATATCGCAGCAGAATTACCAAGGCATTTTCTGATTTAAACATTTGGAATGAAAAAGGAAAGCCTGCCGAATTGGGTTATAATGATCCGTCGTCGTCCTTTGATGAATACATGAATTGGGGTTTGGTAAGTTTGAGATATCTGGATTATGCACCAAAATCGGAGCAGGAAAAACTTATTGCGGGAATTGAAAAAATGATGGTGGAAGGACGCGGTTTCAAAAGGTTTGCGGAGTATAATCAGTTTTTGGTACAACTATATAAAAACAAAAAACAGGAACAAACCGTGGCCGATCTGTATCCTGAAATTGTAAGTTGGTTTGAAAACAGTGCTACCAGGTAAGCTTGATCAGCGAAACCGAGTGACGGGGTAAAAGTATGTTTTGATTAAAGTGAAAGCGTAACAATTATTGTAAAAGTGAGACGAGATATTCCTGGATTCATAAGCGATTTTGATACAGCGCACAAAGAGTTTTGTATACGCAATTACTTGGTTTTTCGCACCTTTGCGCCCGAAAACATTAATACGTTGAATGAACTCAACGTATTTAGCTAAATTCATTGAATGAACTCAGTGAATTAACAAAAAACCGTTATTTCTCCTCCTTCATCCAATAACTCAACCCTTCAAAATTGTTCTTATTCAGCAGTTTTAAAGCCATTAAACTTCTCAGTCCGCTACGACAGTAAAAAACAACTGTTTTATCGGCGGGCATGGTTGTAAGTTTCTCAGGCAAATCGGGAAGTGGGATGTTGATACCGCCGATAAAATCTTCTTCAAATTCATATTCCTCACGCACATCCACTAAAAAAATATCGTCCGGATCAGCTTCTATCATTTTTTCAAAGTCAGGGAATAATAACTGTTTCGGATCGACTTTTATAACTTCCACCATCGGCAGATCGTCTTCCTTTATTGTTATTTGAGAATCAAAATTTCTGTTGAAATGGAAAATGTTGGTTTGATTCGTCAGTGTATTAATGACCAGTAACTGACCAGATAATGTCTCGCCGATTCCACAAATTACCTTAATTGCCTCATTAGCCATGTAGCTCCCGATGATGCCTGGTAAAATTCCAATCACGCCAGCAACTTCACAATTATCGCCTTCTTCTGCTTCCGGAAATAAACAGCGGTAGGTAGGGCCGCCTTTGTAATTGAATACTGAAACCTGACCTTCAAAACGAAGTATGGAACCGAATATCAACGGTTTATTTAGTGCAACACAAACATCATTGGCAAGGTATCGGGTAGGGAAGTTGTCCGACCCATCTATGACCAGATCAAAACCGGAAATGATTTCAGCTGCGTTTTCTTCTGTCAGTCTCACGGGGAAAGGGATGTGACTGACAAATGGATTCATGATTGACAACTTTCCGGCGGCTGTGATTGCTTTTCCTTTGCCGACATCTGCGGTCGAATACAAAATCTGGCGATGCAGATTGGTTACATCCACAGTGTCATCATCCACAATACCAATTGTGCCTACGCCTGCTGCGGTTAGGTATTGCAAAACAGGACAGCCCAAACCGCCTGCACCAATTACCAAAACCTTTGCAGCCTTAAGTTTTTCCTGACCTGCCAATCCCATTTCAGGTAGCGTAATCTGGCGTATGTATCTTTTTCGTTCTTGTGGTTCCATAAAGTTTACGCAGAGTTACACGGAGTTTTAAGGAAGAGAGCCACAGAGTTTTTTAATTAACTCAGCACTTCATTTTCGTCTCCATGTAACCTAATAAAATATTCTATCCAATCTCCCCCCACAGGTTCATTTTTTCACTGTAGTTTAAAGAGAGTCACAGCGTTTTTTAAATTATCTCTGTGTAACTCTTTTTTCTCCGTGAATCTCTGTGTCACCTAACTAAATACCCTATCCCAGTCTTTCCAAACGGGTTCATATCCTTTTGATCTGATCATTTCTGCAATCGTCTCCGGACTTCTTTCGTCCGAAATTTCGAACTGTTCCAAAGATTCTTGCTCGACAGCATATCCACCCGGATTTGTTTTGGAACCTGCACTGATGGATGTAATTCCAAGCTGCACACAATGATTCCTGAATTTTTCCGATTCGCGCGTCGACAGAGAAATCTCTACTTCTTCATTGAACAAACGATAAGCACAAATGAGTTGCACAAGTTCGCGATCATTCATCTCCACCTTTGGTTCCAGTCCACCCGAAAATGGACGAAGCCTTGGGAATGACAAACTGTAACGGGTTTGCCAGTATGTTTTTTCGAGATAATTGAGATGTAAGGCAGTGAAAAAACTATCCGTTCGCCAGTCTTCCAACCCGATTAAAACACCCAAACCCATTTTGTGAATACCACCCTGTCCCAAGCGATCCGGTGTCTCCAACCTGTAATTAAAGTTAGATTTTTTTCCTTTGGGGTGATGCTTTTTATAGTCTTCTTTATGGTACGTTTCCTGATAAACCAAAACGGAAGTTAGTCCCAACGGAATCAATTCAGCGTATTCATCCGTATCCAATGGTTGTACTTCCATGGAAACCTGAGCAAAATGAGGACGGATCAGTTTGAGTACTTTTTTGAAATACTCGACGTGCACCGTTTGGTTGGCTTCTCCGGTTACCAGCAGCACATGTTCATAACCCAGTGATTTTATCACAGCGACTTCCTGCAAAATCTCAGCTTCAGTAAGGGTTTTTCTCCGCACTTTATTATCCAGACTGAATCCGCAATAAGTGCAAATGTTCGTGCATTCATTGGAAAGATACAACGGTATGTAAAGTTGAATAATCTTTCCAAAACGCTTTTGAGTCAGTTGCTGGCTTAGCTGCGCCATGGGTTCAAGATAAGCAGCGGCTGTGGGAGAAACCAGTGCCTTGAAATCTTCCAAAGTTCTTCTGGAAGCGTTCAGAGCATGTTCCACATCAGTTTTTGTTTTGGAATAAATGCTTTCCCTGACTTCATCCCAGCTGTGTGACTCGAATGTATCTTTAAAACTAGTCATCTAAAAACGCGGTTAACGGGCTGCTGGCAACAGCAAAGTTTCCATGTTTGGCAAGCCTCGCCTGATACGCCATTCTTCCGGCTTCCACAGCCATTTTGAAGGCAATCGCCATTTGAACCGGATCTCCTGCCACGGCAATGGCTGTATTCACCAATACCGCATCAGCCCCGATCTCCATCGCTTTTGCTGCGTCCGAGGGAGCACCAATTCCGGCATCGACAATCACCGGAATATTGCTTTGCTCAATAATAATTTCTAGAAAATCGATGGTTTTTAAACCTTTATTACTTCCAATGGGAGAACCCAAAGGCATTACTGCGGAAGCACCTGCATTTTCCAGTCGTTTACACAGAACCGGATCGGCATGAATGTATGGTAAAATGATAAATCCCAGTTTTGCCAGTTCTTCCGTTGCGAGCAACGTCTCAATAGGGTCGGGCATCAGGTATTTTGGATCGGGATGAATTTCCAGTTTGAGCCAGTTCGTTTCAAGCGCTTCTCTTGCCAGTTGCGCTGCGAAAATCGCTTCTTTGGCAGTTCTGACCCCAGATGTGTTGGGAAGTAAATTGATTCGGGGATGTTTGAGATGCAATAAAATGTCGTCGTCAACGCTGTGCATATCCACCCTGCGAAGGGCAACTGTTACGAGTTCGGAGCCTGAAGCGATCAGCGACTCTTCCATAACTTTCGATGAACTAAACTTCCCGGTCCCTGTGAAAAGCCGTGATGAAAATGCCTTATCTGCTATTTTTAACATAAGATTTGATTGATTAGAGAAACCAGGCTTTTGGGATTTTCCGAACGAATGATTGAGCCGGAAATGGCTACCCCGTGAATGCCTGTTTCGGTTATTTCAGCAATATCGGGGAGTGTAATTCCCCCAATCGCAATAACAGGAATGGATTGGCCTAGCTGCCTTAGTGTATACATAATTGCCTGGTATCCTTCCAACCCGACAATAGGGCTCAGGTTCTGCTTGGTTGATGTATATTGAAAAGGTCCCAAACCCACATAGTCTGCTCCTTCTTTGATTCGGTCCAAAATGTTTTCCAGCGTATTTGCTGTTCCACCAATGATGGTGTCTGGGGCAACAATTTTTCTTGCCTCACTAATCGACATGTCGGACAGTCCAAGGTGCAGTCCGTATGCTCCAACTTCTTTCGCAACATGCGGAAAATCGTTTATAATCAGTTTTGCCTGATATTCATCGCAAAGCAGTTTCGCTTCATTTGCCTTTTCTAATACATATTCATCTGGCTGATCTTTTATGCGAAGCTGAATCCAGCGGCATCCTGCATCCAAAGCAATTTGAATGCTTTCGAGATGGCTTAATCCGTTGGTCTGGTTTGATATGAATTGTAGCTTGTCGATCATGCTAATTTTTTGTCATAATGGTCCAATTATAATTGATCCCAGGGTAACAACCCTGGGGTAAGAGGTGTAGCCCTTTCAGAGCAAGGATCTTGATATTCACGCAACATTCTAAAAACCTCCAACGCCCTCGCCGGTTCCCGCCACAAAACTCCCAAAACCGCTGCTCCATCTAAATTCATATTTCTCACTTTTTGAATATTCGAAATATCAATCCCCCCAAGACCAATCACTGGTATTCTTTTAGATTTTTCTTGCATGAAAAAATCCACAGGCACAGCACTTTTATACCCCGATTTCGAAATGCTATCAAACACAGGACCGAAAAAGGTATAGCTGAAAGCGGTTGAAATATTCTTCAAATCAGTTAAATTATGGATGGAGGTACTCAGCATAAATCCATTTTCACATAACTTTTTCAGTTGCTCATCGGAAGTCGTTCTTCTATTATTTTCCGTAAAATGAAGTCTCCATATCCCGAATTTTGCAGCCAGTTCATGGTGCTGATGAATGGCGATTCTATCAAGAAAAACAGGCTCAATCTCGGATAGTAAACTGGCAAAATCCTCCGTTTTACTTTCAGGCTTCCTGATGTGCATACATTCCAATCCATCCCTGAAAAGACCGTTTATGATTACGGTCTCTCCGGGGATAAATTCAGGACTGGATATGGCTAATAGTTTCATTAGAGATAAATTTCGCTGCCTTTGTCTGCAAACTCCCTTGCTTTTTCCTGCATGCCTTCTTCGATAGCGGCGGTTTCCATTAAGCCATTTTCTTCTGCATAATCACGCACATCCTGTGTTATTTTCATGGAGCAGAAATTTGGTCCGCACATCGAGCAAAAATGAGCGATTTTGGCACCTTCGGCTGGCAGCGTTTCGTCATGAAATTCTTTGGCTGTGTCGGGATCCAGAGAGAGGTTGAACTGATCTTCCCAACGGAATTCAAACCTCGCTTTGCTCAATGCATTATCACGATATTGCGCTCCCGGATGACCTTTGGCAAGATCGGCAGCATGGGCAGCGATTTTATAAGTGATCACACCATCTTTTACATCCTTTTTGTTTGGCAATCCCAGGTGTTCTTTCGGCGTAACATAACAAAGCATCGCCGTTCCAAACCAGCCGATCATGGCGGCACCAATGGCTGAGGTAATGTGGTCGTAACCAGGCGCTATATCGGTGGTAAGTGGTCCCAAAGTGTAAAACGGAGCTTCACTGCAATGTGCCAATTGCTTCTCCATGTTCTCTTTGATCAAGTGCATCGGAACATGTCCCGGGCCTTCGATGATGGTTTGTACATCGTGTTTCCAGGCAATTTTTGTCAGCTCGCCTAATGTTTCCAGTTCAGAGAATTGAGCGGCGTCATTTGCATCGGCCATACAGCCCGGTCGTAGTCCGTCGCCCAGAGAGAAAGCAACATCATACGCTTTCATGATCTCACAAATCTCCTCAAAATGTGTGTAAAGGAAGTTTTCTTTGTGATGGGCAAGGCACCATTTGGCCATGATCGATCCGCCACGCGAAACAATTCCAGTGATACGTTTTGCTGTGAGCGGTATATATCTGAGCAATACACCTGCATGAATTGTAAAATAATCCACACCTTGCTCGGCCTGTTCAATTAAAGTGTCACGAAACAATTCCCAGGTAAGGTCTTCTGCTTTTCCATTCACTTTTTCCAATGCCTGGTATATGGGAACCGTACCGATTGGAACCGGTGAATTGCGGATAATCCACTCCCGTGTTTCATGAATATTTTTACCTGTCGAAAGATCCATAATCGTATCTGCTCCCCAGCGACAAGCCCAAACGGCCTTTTCCACTTCTTCCTCAATGCTGGAAGTCACGGCCGAATTACCAATGTTCGCATTGATCTTAACCAAAAAATTTCTTCCGATAATCATCGGCTCGCTTTCCGGGTGATTGATATTGACCGGAATGACAGCGCGGCCCGCTGCTACTTCCGAGCGGACAAATTCCGGCGTGATCAGGTTTTTCGGCGTGTTCGCTCCAAAACTATGTCCTGCGTGCTGATGGCAAAGCGGGTTGATTCTGCCATTCAACTCTTTGATCTGTTCCTCAATGCGTTGGTTTTCACGTATGGCGATGTACTCCATTTCAGCGGTGATAATTCCCTTTTTTGCATAATGAAGTTGGGAAACATTTTGTCCCGCTTTGGCGCGGAAAGGTTTGCTGATGTGCGCAAAACGAAGTATGTCCAGGCTTTTATCATTTTTACGCTGCATACCGTATTCCGACGAAATAGAATCCAGCTGTTCGACATCGCCACGGTTCATTATCCACGAAGCCCGGAGCGGAGCCAGTCCTTTTTTTACGTCAATATCAATCTCAGGATCAGTGAATGGTCCACTGGTATCGTAAACCGTAACAGAAGGATTTTTTTCTACCAACCCATTTTTTCCATGAACTCTGGTATCAGTAAGTGATATCTCGCGCATGGCCACAGAAATGTCATGTATTTCTCCTTTTACATAAATCTTACTTGACTTTGGAAAAGGGGTACGGGTGATAACTTCCGTATTCGGTGTTTTTTCGATTTTCATGTTGATAGCTTTTAGCCAATAATGGGTAAATTGTTGAGTGTTGTCTTATTAATTCCCCTCTTTGGAGGGACGGTCCGCCGTGCGGTGCCGAAGGCGGGGTGGGTGTAAGTGCCTTAGACTATCCGCCCTGAGTGGCTTTGATCAGGGTGATTTTATCATTTGGCGAGATGATATGCGCTGCCCATTTGGATTTGGGGACGACAGTTTGGTTAATGGCGACAGCTATTCCTCTTGAGGAATCGGCAAAAAGCGAAGCCAAAAGTTCTTCGACCGAAGAGCGCTCGGGAATTTCTGTAATTGACTGATTGATGGTGATTTCCATTCTGAATAACGTTTTGTAAATAAAACTTCAGGAATGGACCTTGCGAAAGATTCATTAAGATACGATAGCAGTATCTCTTACTTTTCCCTATCGGCAGTACGAACTGCATCAGGTTCAAAGGGTATTATCTCAGTCCGCATACGGGACACCCCTAAAGTTTCGACAAAGCTATTGGAAAAATTGGTGAATGGAAAATAAATTCTACAAACTTGAATGTGTGGACGAACGAATAATTTGAGTTTTAGTAATTTGGGCTAACTTTGGCTTATTAACATCACTTTTCTAAATCGACAGAGTTTTTTAATGGATATTATTATAAGAAACGCCACTCCAAGAGATTTACCTGTAATACTAGAAATTATCAACCAGGCTATTCTTACTACCACGGCCATATATGATTACGAAATACGGACCCTCGAAGAGCAGACTGCCTGGTTTGAGAAAATGATAGAGGATGGCATGCCTGTAATTGTAGCTGAACACGACAAAAAAGTGATTGGATACGGATCTTACAACATTTTTAAACCAAAAATAGGATACAGGTTTAGTGTAGAACATTCCATTTATCTGAATGAAAAATCCAGAGGTTTGGGCGTTGGTGGAAAGTTACTGAAAAGTCTCATTCAGCGTGCTGGAGAGTCCGGTCTGCATACCATGATCGGTGTGATAGACGCGTCAAATCGGGGCAGTATTGAATTTCATAAAAAATTCGGTTTCATTGAAAAAGGATATTTGCGTGAAGTTGGCTACAAGTTTGATCAGTGGCTTGATGTGGTTTTTATGCAATTGATTTTGGAGGAGGATTAAGGTTGTAAATAGATTAATTCCAGTACGTCTCTGCATTATACGGTGTTAAAATAGTTACAAGCCTGGGCTATTCTTCCACGATTTTCGGCAAGAAATACGATTCATTTGCTTGGAACGATTCTTTGAAATTATGTCGCAATTGATTGTTAATTAACTTTAAACAACAAATGTTATGGCACGTCAAAGAGGAGAACCAGCGATATTAGAGAGAAGCAAGGCTATTGGTGAACCGCCAGTGTTTCCGGATATACCGACGAATACGCAGCCGACTCGAAAACCTGCAGATGATCCGGATCTGATGAGGAATCAGAAAACGGATTCGGAAGATGAAAAAGAAGACGATGATATTGATTAAGTGAGATAAGAAATATACTTTATTGTAGTAAAAGCCTTTCGGATTAGTACCGGGAGGCTTTTTTTGTTGGCTGCCATGAGTATTGAACCATACATTATGCCTTATCCTGCTAAATAGGAAAATAGAAGTAACTTTCTGTATCCTGACAACATCTCAATCCCCCAATCCTGATAGAAATTTTACCAATGAGTTCAGACAAAAACAGTGCTACACAGAGTATTACCCAGGTTATTGCGGCATCGTCGCTGGGAACATTAATTGAATGGTACGATTTCTATATTTTCGGTAGCCTCGCCGTCATCATCGGGCAGCAGCTTTTTCCCAGCGATGCCGGGGCTTCGGCGCTCATTAATACACTTGCCATCTTTGCCGCGGGTTTCATTGTGCGTCCTTTCGGGGCTTTGGTTTTTGGTCGACTAGGAGATATTGTTGGTCGAAAATATACCTTTTTACTCACGCTTGTTTTAATGGGAGGCTCCACCTTTCTGATCGGGCTTATTCCTTCCTATTCAAGTATTGGTTACGCAGCGCCTATTCTGGTGCTTATACTGAGACTCGTGCAGGGACTTGCTCTTGGGGGTGAATATGGTGGAGCGGCAACCTACGTTGCAGAACATGCACCTGTGGGACGCAGAGGATTTTTTACGAGCTGGATACAGACGACAGCGACCATGGGATTGTTTCTTTCTCTGGGCATCATCGTTTTGACCAAGAACATGCTCGGCGCAGAAAAGTTTGCAGACTGGGGGTGGCGAATTCCTTTTCTTGTCTCCATTCTGTTGGTTGGTGTTTCGATATACATCAGGCTGAAAATGCACGAATCTCCCGTTTTTACGAAATTGAAGGCGGATGGCAAAGTTTCGTCCAATCCGCTCAAAGATAGTTTTCAGAAAAAGGCCAATTTTAAAATGGTGTTGCTGGCCTTATTTGGCGCTACGATGGGGCAGGGGGTGATCTGGTACACTGGTCAGTTTTATGCACAATCGTTCCTGGAAAATACCTGTAAACTGGATTTTAATGAATCCCGCTATATTTTACTATGGGCCATTCTACTGGCTACTCCGTTTTTTGTGATATTCGGATCATGGAGTGACAAGGTAGGGCGGAAGTGGATTATGCTAACGGGTATGTTACTTGGGATTATTTTTTACCGACCCATATACCAGTATTTTATTGATGCTACCAATGTGAAAGAGTTCCAGAAAACAGAGCTGAAAACATCGTCAGAGCCGGTTATCACCCGTGTTTTGATTGAAGGAAGCAAAGACTCTCTCATTACCATAAGCACATTGAAAACGCTGAACGACGGGATGACATTCAGAGAATCTGAGATCACAACCATTACCGACGATGTGTTGGCACCGCTTGAAAAGAAAACGGTTATTTCGGAGGTGACTTTATCCAGCCAGACTTATGTAATCATCATCCTTCTTGTATTTTTCCAGGTACTGCTTGTAACGATGGTTTATGGGCCCATTGCTGCTTTTCTGGTAGAGTTGTTTCCAACGCAAATCAGGTACACATCCATGTCGCTGCCCTACCACATTGGGAATGGGGTATTTGGCGGACTTGTTCCGTTTATTGCTACGCTGGTCGCCTCTTTCCCTGGCTCTACACCACTTTCCGGACTTTGGTATCCGATCGGAATTGCGGCATTGTCTTTTGTCATAGGAGCGGTTTATATCAATAACAGAGGTGATGAAAATGTGATGGACTAATTGTAGTTCTATAACATATCATCATTTATTAACTATAAAAAATACAGAAATGAACGCTTTAAAAAAGATATTGGGTATTGTCTGGATCGTACTTGGTCCGGTTATCATATTGTTTTTGTTTTCTCAGGCTTTCGAAAAAATTGCAGCGGCAGCGCAGGGGATAGACCGCACCAATACAACATTGCAGTGGTCAATCATTATCCTCATTTTTATTCCGATCTGTGCAGGTCTGGTGATCTTTGGCTTTTACAGTTTTAAAGGAGAGTATGACCGTTTACCGGGAAGTTCCGATGATCTCTAGCTGTTATTAGTTTAAGAATACCGTTGGTTAGGGTGATAGATTGAGAATACTTTCTATTTTTGAAGCCGTATATCATCAAACCTGAAACCATGAAAGACGACGTTTTTATCGTATCAGCCAACAGAACACCTATCGGGAGTTTTGGAGGAAACCTTGCCTCAGTTCATGCCTGTAAGCTGGGAGCGGCTGCAATAAAGGGCGCTGTTTCGAAAGCAGGAGTTGAGGCAGGAGCCGTTACAGAAGTGTTTATGGGTAATGTAATTTCCGCCAACCTTGGCCAGGCTCCTGCACGTCAGGCGGCAATTTATGCGGGTTTGAAGCCGGAAGTAATCTGCACCACGGTCAATAAAGTTTGTGCTTCTGGAATGAAAGCCGTGGTATTCGGAGCGCAGTCTATTCAGTTGGGTGATGCCGACGTGGTGGTTGCCGGAGGAATGGAAAATATGTCTCAAATCCCCTTTTATCTTCCCAAGGCGAGATATGGATACGGATATGGGAATGGAGAAATCCTGGACGGGCTTGTAAAGGACGGACTCACTGATGTTTACGATCAGGTTGGTATGGGTGTTTGCGGAGATAATACTGCCTCAAAATACAATATTTCACGTGAGCAGCAGGACGCATTCGCTATACAGTCGTATCAGAGAAGTGCTTCTGCTACTGAAAACGGATATTTCAAAAATGAGATTGTTCCGGTCGAAATTCCTTCTGCAAAAGGCGGAGATTCTGTACTGGTTGATTCAGACGAAGAATTTAAACGTGTGAAGTTTGATAAAATTCCAACGCTTAAACCCGTCTTTTCAAAAGATGGCACTGTAACGGCAGCAAATGCTTCCACCATCAATGACGGAGCGGCTGCGCTTCTTCTGGCCGGAGCCGATTTTGTTACTCAGAACAATTTAAAGCCTGTTGCTCGTATTGTCGCCTATGCAGATGCGGAACAGGAACCAGCCTGGTTTACCACCACACCAATTCTTGCAACCAAAAAGGTTTTGAAAAAGGCAGGTTTATCGCTTTCAGATATTGACTATTTTGAAGTGAATGAAGCATTTGCTGTGGTTGCCCTCGCTTACATTCAGGAACTTGGACTGGACAATGACCAAGTAAATGTATTTGGCGGTGCCGTTTCGCTAGGACATCCTTTGGGAGCGTCCGGAGCCAGAATTATCACCACGCTATTATCTGTTTTGGAACAAAAAAACGGGCGATATGGACTAGCCTCCATTTGTAACGGTGGAGGAGGAGCATCAGCAATAATTGTTGAACGATTGTAAAATCTAGCGGATCAGAACTTTCAGCCTGTTATAAAAACCGGTGCTTTTGAAAGTGAAGGTTTTGTGCAGAATGTAATTACTGATAAAGCTGAAACCCATTCCGACAGTGTAACAAACCATCTCATTTACGTTGACAGATTTCCCGGAGTTGGGAAGAAGAAACTCGTGTTCCTCAAAATAATTGTTTGAGATATAGTAGGCCGCGTTGGAAAAAATGTAGGTCACAAAACCAGAAAAAACGGCAACCATCAGAAATTTTACCATTTCTCGTCTGGTCTGGTTTGTTTTTCGGGCGTCGAAAGCGAATAGTTTGGTGAGTGCAAAACCTACGATAAATGAGGCTGCATAAGCTGGCATGATGGATTCCTGAAAAGTAAGACCAAACCAATCCTGAAATAAACTACTGCAAAGTAACTGAACCGCAGCGCCGGTACCTGCAACCAGGAAATAGGCAATTAAGTCTTTTGAATTAAAAATTTCACTCTTTTTACCTTCCGACACTGTATTGAAAATTAGTTTGTGATTTTGCAATGAGGGCGCAATATTAAGTAGAAAAAGATCTTGAAACAATTTCCGAAAATCAATTTGAGTCAATGGTAAAAGTCTGGCAGAATTTTGAAGTAAACTAAATGTGACCGATTAGATACTTCGGAGTCTTAAAATATCATCTTTGTTGATGACTCAGTTTTAATTGTTTTTTTGTTATTTGAAGTGCGCAAAGCACGATTTTAGTAGACATGAACAGGGATAACTCACCTGTTATTTTAAAATTATCTGTTATGAAAAAGTATTATCTAGCTTCTTTATTATTTCTCAGCGTTTTATCTGCAAATGCCCAAACTCAGAAATGGGCGGTTGGTTTCAAACTTGGGGAGCCGACTGGAATCAGTCTTAGAAAATATGGCGATCGCAATGGTTTAGATATCAGCGTTGGAACCTATACAGGTTTCCTGAAAAGTAAAAAAACTTACAAAACATCCAATGATGATTTAGGAGCTATCGGGATTGCATTCAACGGAACTTACTTATGGTATGTACCGATGATGAACGACCGAATGATGGCTTACGGTGGTGTCGGTGTGCAACTGAACTCACGTCGCTACTATCCGGATAAAAATGTAAAAAGTGTTCACACAACCAACATTTCAACCGGACCATCAGCAACGGCTGGTCTGGAATTCTTCTTTGCCGCCAAACCTACTTCGTTTTTTGTTGAAGGCGGTGGATACCTTGAATTGCTTCCAAAAGTATTTTACTTCAATCCGAACCTGAGTATCGGTTTGCGCCACAATTTTTAAACCCAGTTAAGTCATGAGACGTAAATCTATTTTGTTGTTTGCAGTGGCTTGTGGTTTGCTCGGTTTTTCCTGTTCGGGGGTTAAAAACATGTCGAGTACATTATCCAAATCGGATTCTCGTACGTCAACTGTGTCTGATACAAAGCACGGTGACTACCTGAACCAAAGTACGAAAGTAGACACTGTTTCGGCCCGGAAAGCTTATGTTCCTGCGACAAATCGCACAGAAGAAACATACAAAAGCAATGATACCTATAAGAAAGATTACGGGCGCTTAACGGATACCAAACCAGATAATGCGACTGGTGGAAATGTAGTTGCCGGAAATCCGGATGTCAACCAGAAGCTGGTAAATCTCTATTCCGAAATGGATAAACTTGGAGATGTGGTATTGTATGAAATAGACATTACAGAAAGACGATACAGCCGGTTGTTGGATCAGTTCAAAACCGCAAATGCGAATGACCGTGACCTGATTGCCAAAGATCTTGACAAACTCAGCGCCGACCAGCTTTTGTTATACAAAACCTACACACAGATTTATAAAAATGGCAAAGCCGACTGGCCCCGAGTTAAGGCTGATGTGGAAGCCACGCTGATGAATCTGAGAGGTGTTGACCGGAAATAGGTTTTTTTAAAAATATAGAACATGCTCCTGTTTGAATACACGGGAGCATGTTTTGTTTGTTTACCATCCTGCTCCGCTGGTACCAGTTTTGATCCGGCATATATATCCATCCACCGTCATATACAGTACCGTTCCGTCGTCTCCCCAGGCACAGTTGGATGTCAGTTCTCCCATTTCAATCCGGCCAAGAAGTTTTCCTGCGGGAGAAATAACCAATAAACCTCCCGGACCGGATGACCAGATATTTCCCGCCTTATCTATTTTAAAACCGTCAGGTAATCCCATTTTGCCTGCTTTTACCATATCGGTAGCGTCAAACAGCAGTTTGCCTTTGCCAATATTCCCATTCCTTTCCACAGGGTAGCTCATCCATATTGCCTTTTCAGGGTCGGATTGCGCCACATAGAGTATTTTGCCATCCGGTGAAAAAGCCAGACCGTTTGGTCGTGTTAGATCTCCGATCTGCAAAGTTGTCTTTCCGTCAGTGTCAATCCTGTAAACTCCAAATTGTTTTACTTCCCGGGAAGGATCATTTTGTTTCTTGGGAAGTCCGTAAGGCGGGTCGGTGAAATAAAAATTTCCGTTGCCTGCATGCTGAACTACATCATTGGGGCTGTTGAGACGTTTTCCTTCAAAATTATCACTCAATGTCACTTTTCCTCCGGTAGTCATAGGCATGGCCGATATCCGCCGGTCGCCGTGTTCACAGGATATCAGGCGTCCTTTGTTGTCAATGATCAAGCCGTTGCTGCCGCGCTCGTCGCTATATGTACCCAGTCCGGTGTAGCCCGAAGGAGATAAAAACACGGAGAGACCTGACTTTTCCTCCCATTTATAAATCTTGTTTTCGGGTACGTCGGAAAAAAGTAAGTAGCTGCCGTCTTTATTCCAAACCGGCCCTTCGGACCAGGTAAAACCGGAAGCCAGTACTTCAACCTGGGATGTTTTGGGTAAAAGCTTTTCAAAGGACGGATCTTCATAAATCACCTTTCCCATGGTTGGGTAAGTTTTTTGTGCCAATACATCAATACCTGATGAAGCCATAAAAGATATTAGTAGCAATAAGAAAAACTGTCGTTTCATACTTTTGGAATTTCAAAGCGAAAACACTTTGGTTTAAAAGAGGTTGTAACCACTTAAATTACTGAACCTCCCTGTTTTATTTGACTTATTGAGAAAGAACAACGGTGGAATAAGCAGTTAATACAAACTCTTTGGCGGACAAATTAACCGTATTGGTAAAGAGTGTTTTGGTAAATTCCATTTTGTCCTCAGGCAACTGTGTCGTTTTGGGATTTGCGGAAAGATTATGAATGATCAATATCGGCTCCTTGTCGTGTGGACGGGAATATGCCAGTATTTCATCGTCGTTCAGATCAACCTTTTCCAGATTAGGTGTAAGGATTTGAGAAAGCGCAGGATGCATTTTCCGAAGCGCGATCAATGTTTTGTAATGACTGAAAACAGATTCAGGATGATGCTTTTGCCTTGAAAGAGCTACCACGTTTTCATGTGTGGAAAATTCAGATTGGATCCACCTGACACTGTCAACGTTCTCTGCATTTTCGGTCCAGAGAAAAGGCTCTCTGATATAAGGATCTGGTTTGGTGCCTAACATGCCAATTTCTTCTCCATAGTACAAATAAGGCTGTCCGGGCAAAGTCAATAATATGGATGCGGCCAGTTTTATTTTCTCGATATTGTTCCCAACAACACTCCCGATCCTATCCTGATCATGATTGGTGAGCATCGTTGCATCGATAAACTTGGGATTGTATTTTGCAAAAAGGGTATAACTGTCCAAAAGTTTAGAAATCAGATCTTCATCTTTTTCCTGCAACAGTATTCGTTGCAAAGCAAAACTCAGGTCAAAGTGAAAAGCCGCATTCAGATTTTTGAAATAGGGTGCAACTTCATCCGCGGTAGCCCATATTTCACCTACCGTGTAAGTTTCTGGTTTGATGTTGCGAACGAAATAATCGAAATACCACCAGAAATTCTGATTGTTGTATTCAACCCAGGGTGGATAAATATGCCTTGCTGCATCGAGCCGGAAACCATCCACACCAATATCAATTAACCAGAAATAGATAATTTTTGAAAGTTCTATACGCAGGTTTTCGGAGTCGTAATTAAGATCCGGCATTCCTTTCCAGAACATACCGTAAAATTGCTCCGTATCTCCCGGGTTGTCGTGCCATGGATAAACTTCGTCGGAATCGCCTGAGGTTTCCCTTTTTCCAATTCCCATCTCCTCGATTTTTTCAGGTGACATCCACCAGAAAAAGTTTCTGAAAGGATTATCGGGACCTTTGCTCGCCTCTATAAACCAGGGATGTAGCGTACTGATGTGGTTTACGATCAGATCGAGATATACTGCAATGTTTCTCTCGTGAGCCTGACGGAGCAATTCTTTGAAATCATCCAGTGTCCCATATTCCGGATCGATTTCATAAAAATCGACCACGTCATACTTGTGATAACTTGGCGAAGGGTGAATGGGTGTGAGCCAGATTGCTTCTATGCCAAGATCTTTGAGATAATCCAGTTTGGAAATAATACCGTTTATGTCTCCAATACCGTCACCGTTTGAGTCGCAAAACGAGCGTACGAATATCTCATAACAAATGGCGGGGATTTTATCGGGAGTATCTGTAATCATTAAGTGTTGATGTGCAGTGTTAGCCTTTGTCAAATTGGCTCATATAAGGTTTGAGCAGCTGATACACGACATGTACCGGCAAGCCCATGATGGTATAGAATGAACCATGAATTTTTTCTATACCAACCATTCCGATCCATTCCTGGATGCCGTATGATCCGGCTTTGTCGAAGGGTTTGTATTGTTCAATATAGTGGTTTATTTCCGAATTCTCCAATTTTCTAAATGAAACAGAAGCAACATCAGATACGGTTGTAATTTCTCCGTTGACAAGAAGACTTACAGCCGTAACCACTTCGTGCTCCTTTCCGGACAGTTTGCTCAGTATATCGAAAGCGTCCTGGCTGTCCACGGGTTTCGTCAAAACTTCGTTTCCGAGAACCACCACGGTATCAGAAGTCAATATCAGTTTGTCTGCGAATTCTGCTCCTCTGAACATTTCAGCCTTTTGCCGGGAAATGTAACCTGCTACTTCGCCAGCTGGTAGGGTATCCGGATAAGTTTCATCTGTTGGTAGTACGCGAACTTCAAATGAAAAACCTGCTTCGTTGAGCAGTTGTTTTCTTCTCGGAGAATTAGACGCCAGGATGAGTTGCTTGGAAAGTGGGAGCATGATGTATTTGGAGTGAATTAATTAAGATTTAAGAGTTATGAATTCAGAATTAACCTAGGGCGCGTTCGACAAATTAAAAATTAAAGCCGAGTTAGGTGATAAGAATCAAAAGTTATATTCTAAAACAAACCCGAACCAAGAGTTTATTAATAATCAAAACTTATATAATGATCAACTTATTGATATACAGTTAATTGAATAACTAAATATTACTTTTTAACAAATACTTTTTAAGAATGTGAACCAAATTTCAATAAATACATGTTACTACATTAAATGTATATACATGGGTATTGCATTCTTTAACTGACGACGACCATGTCTATTGAAACTGATATTAAACAGAAAAAATTTCGAAGTGCTTACCAAAGGCTCGCGATTAATCTGACGTATACCAGCAATTGGTTGGGATACAAACAATTGGAGCTATTTAAGGAGCATGATATTACCTCTCAGCAATATAATGTGCTGAGAATTTTGAGAGGACAACAGCCCAATGCGATTAAGGTGAGTGATATAGCCGAACGGATGCTCGACAAAAATTCGAATACATCGAGGCTTATTGATAAGCTTTTGGCAAAGAATCTTGCCGAGCGGACGTCTTGCCCAAGCGACAGGCGTGCAGTGGACGTAAAAATTACAAGAGAAGGTCTGGATTTACTTTCGGTAATAGATCCGATCCTGGAAGAATGGGAAAACGGGATGAGCGCCGTGATTACAGAAGAAGAGGCCGAGCTTATGAGCAGATTGCTTGACAAAATGCGTGAATCAGAATAACAACCACAACAATAAAAACAAATAATAAACAATCAATTCTAATTAAATGAAAACTACAATGAACTCAGTGAAATCTTTTGTTGCCTCTTTGGCAGTAGCTCTTTTTGTTTCTTCAACTGTTTCAGCAGCGGATGGTGGCAAAGCAAAAGCAACTAACCTGAAAGTGAACACTGCGAAAAGTGAATTAACATGGCTTGGAAAAAAAGTTGCTGGTGAGCACACAGGCAAAATTACCTTGAAAGAAGGAACCATGACTTTGGATGGAACGAAGTTGACTGGTGGTAAATTTGTTGCAGATTTGAATAGCATCACTTGTACTGACATTACGGATAAAGAGTACAATGGAAAATTGATCGGACACCTTAAATCTGACGATTTCTTTTCTGTTGAAAAACACCCGACTGCAACGTTTGTGGTAACTAAGGCTGTTGCAAAAACTGCTGGTGTTTATGATGTAACCGGCGATCTTACGATCAAAGGAATTACAAAACCGGTGACTTTCCCTGTAACTGTTAAAACTACTGCGGCAGGTGCAGAAGCAACTGGTAAAATGGTTGTTGACCGTTCTAAATACGACATCAAATACAGTTCAAAATCATTCTTCGATAACCTTGGCGACAAAGTGATCAACGATGATTTCTTTATCGATGTGAAATTGGTAGCTGCGAAATAATCCGTAGTATTATCGACTATAAGTCAACAACAAATGGCCTGCCAGACAATCGTCCGGCAGGCCATTTGTTTATCTTTACTATTCTCAAATAGTTTTAAATCAACACGTAAGTACTGTTGACTTAGAACTTTGGCGCCGCAGTTTGTGCCCTCACAAACGGCTTTTGAGCATCGCATTGTGTCTTTACGGCGGTTCGCAGATCGTTTGTGGGGACACAAACGATGGCTAACTCAAATGGAATCCTGCTTCCCCGCTACGTTCCTATACGCTGGAAAATCATCCATGTAATGAATATGTCCATCAACGGCCTGAAAACAATAGTGGCTCATGCCGTTGGTCGCAGCCAGATAAGTAGGACGTAACGTGAAATTGTAACGGCTGATTTGTGCAAGAGCGGCTTCGCCAACAGAAATAAAAGGAGCTTTGCACTCCACCAATAAAAACGGGCTTCCGTCAGGAGCCAATATCATAATATCCGTTCGTTTGGCCATTTTGTTGTACTTCATACCCGTTTCTACTGCAAAAAGGGATTTCGGATAACCGTACTGATTGATAAGCAAATGGATAAAATGCTGCCGCACCCATTCCTCAGGAGTGAGCACTACGAATTTTCTTCGTATAATGTCAAAAATATATGGTTTCCCGTTTACCTGCTTAACTTTGTATTCAAATGCGGGAAGATTCAATGATTCCATATGCGAAGATAGCACATGGATAATAATAATGACGGGAACCTCTTACCCGTCTTTTTTAGTATATTCCCGGTTCAACAAACTCATACCACTATAAATTTTGTAAAAATGACTACGAAAGAACAGATCGTTGAAAACTGGCTCCCCAGATATACCGGCACGCCCGTAGAAGAATTCGGGAATTATATTTTGCTGACAAACTTTGTAAACTATGTTACAATGTTCGCCGATAAATTTGGCGTGGAAGTGAAAGGGCAGGGGAGAGCCATGCAAACCGCGACGGCCAATGATATCACCATTATCAATTTCGGAATGGGGAGCCCAATGGCGGCAACTGTAATGGACTTGCTTTCTGCAATCAGCCCCAAAGCAGTATTGTTTTTGGGTAAATGCGGGGGGTTGAAAAAAACACAAATCGGAGATCTTATCCTTCCAATAGCTGCCATCCGTGGAGAAGGAACAAGCGATGACTACATGCCTTCTGAAATTCCGGCGTTACCGTCATTCCGTTTGCAAAGTACGGTTTCGGCAAGTATCGCCAAGCACAAAATGGATTACTGGACCGGTACAGTTTATACCACCAACCGGAGAATCTGGGAGCACGACGACGCCTTCAAGGAATATCTTCGTCAGATTCGCGCAATGGCTATTGACATGGAAACGGCTACCATATTTATTGTTGGTTTTGCCAATTCCATTCCGCACGGAGCATTGCTGCTCGTTTCCGACAATCCGCTGGTTCCGGAAGGAGTGAAAACGGAAGAAAGCGACAAAAAGGTAACGAATGATTATGTGAATAAACACCTTGAAATTGGAATAGAAGCGCTTACCGAACTTGCCAAATCCGGAGAGTCGGTGAAGCACTTGCGGTTTGAAAGTTAAGAGGAGATTGATTAGATGAACGAAAATTTTTTAAAATGGAAAACGCTACGCTCTACGAACGCATTGGCGGCGACGAAGCATTAAGGTTACTTACCGATCGTTTTTACGACCTTGTATTTCAACATGAGTTGATTTCCAGGCTTTTCAAAAATGACAAAGAGGAAATAAAAGAAAAACAACGCCTTTTCCTGACCCAGTTTTTGGGTGGTCCGCAACTTTATTCTGATGTGCATGGGCATCCGATGATGCGGGCAAGACACATGCCGCATACCATAACCGAAGACGATGCCGTTGCCTGGCTTCAATGTATGTCGACAGCAGTTGGTGAGTTGCCGATAGACAAGTCTTTGAAAGACGAATTATTTGACCGGTTTCCCAGAACGGCATTCTTTATGGTAAACAGCTGATTTCATTCAGTCAAAAGTTTGCAGTTTTGAGTACACAGTTTTGCCAACTACTTCATTTTCTAAGGTGTTAAGTTAAAGTTTGGAAGCTTCTTTAACTTGACACCTTTGTTTTTAAAGATTATTTTTCCCCAAAAAATCAAAATAATAAAGGCCTCGCCGATCTAAAGGATACGCTGTGTCGTATATGCTTAAAATATCACAATTTTGTTGTATAATGTGATTTAATATACAAATATGATAAACATCCTTGTATACCTTCTTCGAATCGTCCTCGGCGCTGTCTGGTTGGCAGCGGCAGTTGTAACAGCTATTTTGCTTGCTCCGTTTAAGATATTTGCCATGATATCAACACACATCTGGCGGCCTCAAAATGTGCGGTATTGATTTTGAATGAGGTTGTTCAATCCGGACTTTTGCGCTGGAACCCCGGCTTTTCGCGGTAAGTTGAAACATAGGTCATCTGCCGGTCAGGATGATAATTTGTAAGCGTAGTTCGACTTTTGATGTCGTAAAGGAGAAGAAATTTATACCTTTGCGGCATGAATTTTAAAGAGCAGTTAATCCAATACCCTATTCTGGAAATCGTTGCACAGGCTTCCTCGAAGCTTGGTGTGGACGCATATATCATTGGCGGATTCGTTCGTGACCTGATATTGAAGAGGAACAGCAAGGATATTGATATTGTATCGATTGGAAGTGGAATTGAACTTGCTGAACTCGTTGCTTCTCAGCTGGGGCCGGATGTTCACGTAAGCATATATAAGACATTTGGAACCGCGCAAATCCGTCAGGGTGATCTGGAAATTGAATTTGTAGGAGCCAGAAAAGAGTCCTATAATCCTGATTCCCGCAAACCTGCTGTCGAAGACGGAACATTACAGGACGATCAGAACAGGCGTGATTTCAGCATCAATGCGATGGGGATCAGTCTGCATAAAAAAAACTTTGGAGAGCTTGTAGACCCATTCGACGGAGTTCGTGATCTCAGAAAAAAGATCATACGTACGCCGTTAGCACCAGACATTACTTTTTCCGACGACCCACTGCGGATGATGCGGGCAATACGTTTTGCTTCTCAGCTCAATTTTGATATTGAACCCGATACTTTTGATGCCATTGTGCAGATGAAAGATCGCATTGAGATTGTGTCCATGGAGAGAATTTCTGACGAACTCAACAAGATCATACTTTCGCCTACACCGTCGTACGGTTTCAAATTGCTTTATCACGCTGGGATTTTAGGTATCATTTTTCCTGAAATGGTGGAGTTACAGGGAGTTGAGACCAAGGATGGAAAAGGACACAAGGATAATTTTTACCACACCTTACAAGTACTTGATAATGTATCGCAACATACCGACGATCTCTGGCTCAGATGGGCGGCAATTTTGCATGACATTGCCAAACCGGCGACCAAGAAGTTTGACAAAAAAGTAGGCTGGTCGTTTCACAACCACGAAGAGATAGGAGCAAGAATGGTTCCGGTGATTTTCCGTCGGATGAAACTTCCGCTGAATGAGAAAATGAAGTTCGTTAAAAAGCTGGTACGTCTTCATTTGAGACCAATCGTGCTTTCCAAAGAACAGATTACCGATTCAGCCATGCGGCGTTTGCTGGTAGAAGCTGGTGAGGATATTGAGGCGCTTATGAAACTCTGCCGCGCTGACATCACTTCCAAAAACCCCGAAAAGGTAAAGCGCTTCCTGCATAATTTCGACATTGTGGAGCAGAAGCTCAAAGACCTTGAAGAGCGTGATACACTTCGTAATTTCCAGCCCGTTATTACCGGCGAGGTTATTATTGAAACCTTCGGGCTTAAACCATCGAAAGAGGTTGGCGTAATGAAAGAGATAATACGGGAAGCGATTCTGGAAGGAACGATCCCCAACGAATTCAACGCTGCTTTTGCATTTATGGTTGAGGAAGGGAAGAAAATGGGGTTGGTGCAGGTTGAGTAGTTTACACCTGAAATTTCCCTGTTCCAGTCATATTGTTCCAGCCGCTTGTATTTCATACTTTTGCAGTCCTAATTATCGGACAAATTATTATTCCCTCATGGAAGCTACACGTTTCAGACGTTTTTTTGGTGCTTTGCTTACGCTGCTTGGTATAGCCGTTTTACTTTTTGCCTGTGTTGCCTTTTTATCTGAAAAACCTGTTTTGGGTATGACAGTGACGAAATGGGAATCTGTTGTTCCGTTTTTGGTGGGCTCTGTATTTTTGTTGACGGGCGTAAATCTCGTGAGCCGCTCTTAACGTGACCGGATCAAAGACATTCCTACACTGCACTTCAAACATTGTTTTTGGGTGCAGTAACCGTTATACCGCTCTATCAGGGCCTGGGAGTCCGCGGCGGTTTTTACTTTCATTCCCAGTACTTCCCATTTACGTGTGATCTGATTATTCTCGGCGTGAATTTCTGAAAGCCATTTCATCGCTTTGTCGAGCAGTTCGGGTTGCTGGCGCTGTTTCGAATAAGCCACCAGCAAAGGTACAGCTGCGTTGATGATCAGTAAATTGGAAGCATCTTTACCCATAAACGGGACTTTTGTTTTTGATTTTTTGCCAAATAAAAAATGCGTTTGCCAATATTCGGACTGATGCAGGTTTAGCAACTGATGAAGCTGAGATACATCTTTGGTGCCTGTAAAAGTTGAAAATAATCCGTTGCTCTTGCTAATTAATACCGCCAATTGTGCGAGCCGGATGGTCGGGAAACCAGCGGGGCGCAACCGCATAAGTTTCCATTCGTGATGCTGCATTTGTGAAAGCTGATATTTCGCAGCCAGGAATTGAAATTCACGCCGCAGTTCACGAGGGTAAGCGCTTTCTTCCGTTATTTCTAAATCAGGTTTTATCTCGGGAATTAAACCCGCACAGCCAAACAGCAGCGCTTCCACCTGCAAGAGATTGTCTCTGTGTTTTAAAATTGTTTTTAGCGGGAGGATTTGGCTTAGTCTCAAAAATGCGGGATCGTTGAGCTTGAAACCAAAATGCTGGGTTAGCCACTGGTAGCTCGTTTCTTCCCAATCCTGATTATTTTCATTTAATAAGTCGATCACCAGTGAGCCTTTTCTGTAAAGGCGGTCGAGCAGGCTGCGATCCAGCATGGCGAGTTTGTGAATTTTGCTCACCTGATCAAATGATTTGGAACAGGGAATTTCGTCAGTCTCGCCAATCAGCTTGTTGTATCGCTCTATGACGGAGAGATGTACCAGACCTTTTAAAGTTAAGGTTGGGAGAAGTGAACCGTCTTTTCTGTATACAGGTTTATCATTTTCCCACACCACATGCAGTATTACCGTTTCATACGCATTGTCAGATTCATGCAGGTGCTGAAACCAGTCCGACGATTTGGTATGTATCTCGACGCTTCCCGCCCAGTTTACACCCGCTATGGTGACTCTTGATCCTGAAAAATCGGGACCGGCATTGGCATTTTTTAATCCCGGACGAACTACAGAAAGCAATTGCCCCTCATCTGTTTGCAGGCCGGACATTTCAAAATATTGGAAACGCCATATAAAACTGAGTATTTCTTCATTCATAGCATTCTGAAACAGAGTGTGAAGAAAAATAAGGCAGAGATTGATAACTATTTCTTTGCCTAAACCTGATTAGTTTCAGTTCTTTGTACGCTGTTTCGCACTTTAAGTATCTGTAAGGAAGAAAAATTATTTTATGCTCCGCCGTTTGTCGTTCATTGCCCTCAGAATCTTTATTTTATTTTTTGGTATTTCAATAGTTTGGGTCATCATACTTAAATTCTTGCCTGTTTGGATTACTCCTTATATGATCTCTTGTAAAATCAGCGCCATGAAAGCCGATGAAGACACTGAGATTCATCACGACTGGGAGCCTTATGAGAATATATCCAAGGAAGCTGCTTTGGCGGTGGTAGCCTCCGAAGATCAAAACTTTCCGAATCACTCGGGATTCGATTTTGATCAGATTTACGATGCCATGACCGAAGACCGGAAAAGGGCACGCGGAGCCAGCACGATATCGCAGCAGGTTGCAAAAAATGTGTTTCTATGGCATGGGAGAAGTTTTATCCGAAAAGGTCTGGAAGCTTACTTCACTGTTCTGATAGAGATTGTATGGGGAAAGGAACGCATTCTGGAAGTTTACCTCAATGTAGCCGAAATGGGAAAAATGACCTTTGGTGTGGAAGCTGCTTCACTGCGTTATTACAACAAATCGGCCAAACGCCTCACCCGAGCCGAAGCTGCCAGAATCGCAGCGGTTTTGCCTAATCCAATCCGGTTTTCGATTAAAAATCCGTCGGCATATGTGGTGAAACGCAGCGGACAAATATCCCGGCAAATGCGTGCCTTAGGAGGTCAACGATACATTGCTGATCTCTGATCACTTCCTAAACTGACCCTGGTCATATCAACACAATATAAAAGGCTTGATTTTTGTATTGATGTAGAACTTCAAATTAAATTTTTGGTCATGGGTATTTTATCAGGTAAAACGGCGATTGTTACAGGCGCTGGTTCGGGAATTGGACGTAGTGTTGCAGAGCTGTATGCACAGGAAGGTGCCAATGTGGTGGTATCCGATATAAATGAAAAAGAAGGAGGAGAAACCGTAAAGTTAATTATCGAAAAGGGTGGAGAGGCCACCTTCATAAAAGCAGATTCTTCGAGCCCTGCTGATAACGAGAAACTTGTTGCCGAAACCCTTGCCAAATACGGCGCTTTACATATAGCATGCAACAATGCGGGGATAGGCGGTCCAGCTGCCCCGACGGGTGAATATCCGGTCGAAGGCTGGGACAAAGTAATCGCTATCAATTTATCCGGTGTGTTTTATGGAATGCGTTATCAGATTCCGGCCATGCTGAAATCTGGTGGCGGAGCCATTGTTAATATGGCTTCCATATTGGGTAGCGTAGGTTTTGCCAACAGTGCTGCTTACGTAGCTGCCAAACACGGAGTGGTGGGAATGACCAAGAATATAGCACTGGAATACGGCACGCAGAATATCAGGGCCAATTCTGTGGGACCTGCATTTATTGCCACACCTTTGCTCAAAGATTTTGACGAGGCAACCATCAAATTTCTGGAATCCAAACATCCGATTGGTCGACTTGGAAAACCGGAAGAAGTTGCCGAGCTGGTACTGTTCCTAAGTTCGGATAAAGCGTCATTCATTACAGGATCCTATCATGCCGTTGATGGCGGATATCTGGCTCAGTAACATCATTATATATTTCGAAGCATTGCCAAAATGGCCGTTTGCAACAGCAGGCGGCCATTTTATATTTGGCATTAAAAAAGTGACTTGGAGTTACCTTTTAATAAGTTAGAGAATATCAATAAAATTTGATCTGTTTTAAATCTGGCAGTATTTACGGTTGTTGTGGTTACATATTGCGAAACTAAATATGCCATTTTGAGCATAATACTATTATTTTATTCAAACTAATTATTGCATATTTAAATATTGAAGTCATCAAAAAATATCAATTAACCAAATACTTATGATGAAAAAACTACTGCACACCCACATTTGGCTTGTGTTGCTCCTGGTGGTTTTCTGCACTCACACGCTTCTTGCCCAGCAGGTTATGGTGAGTGGTAAGGTAACCGAAGAATCGGGAGCAGAGATTCCTGGGGTGAACGTATCCATTAAAGGGACAGCACAGGGAACAACCACCGACGCACAAGGAAGCTACTCCTTAAATGCCGGCTCAGGCAGTACTTTGGTTTTTAGTTTTATTGGTTACAAAACGACAGAAGTCAAAGTTGGTAACCAAGGAATAATTAACGTAAGACTGGAATCGGATGTCTCCGTTTTGAACGAAGTGGTAGTTACCGCACTTGGACAGACACAGGAAAAACGTGCGCTCGGGTATTCGGTTCAGTCTGTGAGATCCGAAGAAATTAAGAACTCGGGAGATCCAAACGTGGTAGGCGCTTTGCAAGGGAAAATTGCCGGAGCTATTATTACAGGTTCAGGTGGAGCACCGGGATCTGGTGTTAACATTCTCCTTCGAGGAATAACATCCATCAGTGGCGATGCCAACAATCAGCCGCTTTTCGTGGTTGACGGAATCATCATCAGCAATGATACAAAAGGAGGAAATCCTTTGCCAAGCTCCGGTTCCAATGCATTCAACGCAAACGAACAGTTTGGGAACACCAACCGTGCAGCGGATATTAATCCTGATGATATAGAAGCAGTTTCTGTATTGAAAGGGCCAGCTGCTACTGCGCTTTACGGGCTTCGGGCGTCTAATGGAGCAGTAATTATCACCACAAAACGTGGGAAATCAGGAAAGCTTAACATTACCGTTTCGGCTTCTGCCGGAATGGACGTTCTGGGCAAATCGCCTGACATTCAGACCCGGTTTATTCAGGGAAGTTTTGGAGAGTTTATTTCACCAACAGAAAAAAGAGCCAGAACGCCATACCGTTCTCTCGGACCTTCCATCATTGGAAATACAACAGATCAGATATACGATAATTTCCGGGGTTTTTATAAGACTGGTTTCAGGACTAATAATAACATTTCTCTGACAAAAGGCAATGAAAAGGGTAACATCTACGTATCGCTTGGTCATAATTACCAAAGTGGAATTGTGCCTTCTACGGATTTTAGCAGGGCTTCCGGAAAGATTGCAGGGAGTTATAATCTTACAAAGAAACTCACTGCTTCGGCAACTTTCAATTACGTGAGATCGGGAGGAAAACGTCCACCCGCTGGTGACAAATCTATTTTCAGTGCATTGTCCTATTGGCCCAATACCTATGACGTCAATGATTACCTGAATGCGGATGGTTCGTACAAAAACCTGCTTCCAGGATTTACGGACAACCCGCGTTATCTGGTAGAAAAAAGTCCGCGTATCGACAAAGTAAACAGATACATTGCCGATGTGACTCTGGATTATAAAATAGCACATTGGCTTACTGCCAAATACCAGCTTACAATGGATACATACAACGAAAGAAGGAGTCGCCAGGTTGACAGTACTTTTGACGTAGGAACGGCTGTGAAAGGATTTTTGGTAAAAGAGGTCATCAATTTCAGAGAGGTTAACTCAAATCTTTATGTGACAGCCACAAAGCAGTTCAGCCCTTCGTGGAGCGGGTCATTGATGGTAGGTAACTCCGTGGTTGACAGTGAAACACCGGATAGTTACTGGGAAAGAGGAGAGCGGTGGAAGGCACCTTTTGGTAATGGTTTCGACAGTTATCTCAACTATCAGACGCGGCCTTATTCACCTGCACATTCCCGTATCGTAAGTTACTTTGCGGATGCCAAACTGAGCTATAAAGACATACTTTATCTGAACGTAACAGGAAGAAATGACAATGTATCTACACTGCCAAAAGCCAACAGGTCATTCTTTTATCCTTCATTCAGTGTAGGGTATGTGTTTACCGAGAATTTACCTAAAAATGATTTCTTATCATATGGTAAACTGCGGGCTTCATGGGCGCAGGTAGGGAAAGCGACTGTGCCATACGTGACTGGCGACTACTATGATGTAACATCCAATTTCCCTTTCGGGAATTCTGTTAAAGGTGTATTCCGCAGGGCAACTACTGCCGCGGAAGATTTGCAGCCGGAACGCACCACTTCGATGGAATTCGGTACGGAGCTTCGATTTTTCAAGAACCGGATCATGGTAGACGCTACTTATTTCACCATGGATAGTAAAAACCAGATTGTTCGTGCCCCGGTATCCAATGTTTCCGGCTACTCGTTTTACTATGCTAACCTTGGTCTGATCAGAAATCAGGGAGTTGAGCTTTTGATAAATGCAAAGGCCATTGAGACCAAAGATTTCTCATGGAATCTGGATCTTAACTTTTCCAAAATGTCTGGAAAGGTGTTGGAAATGCCGGAAGGAATTGAAGAAATCTCGTATTACGACAATGGAAGCAGAGGCGTTTTGAAAGTGGTAAAAGGAAGCAAAATAGGAGAGTTGTGGGGATTAGATTATCTGAGAGCTCCTGACGGTCAAAAGATTATTCAGTCTAACGGTTTCCCGCTTACAAGCATTGTTACAACGCCTTATGGTAATGCACTGCCGGATTTTACAGCCGGTTTGACCAATACATTCAGGTATAAAGGACTTGCTTTGTCATTGCTTTTTGAATGGAAAAAAGGCGGCGATGTGGTGGATTTAGGTGAAAGAAATGCGTTCAGAGCCGGATCCATTAAAGTGACAGAAACCAGAAATGAACGCGTGGTTTTCAAAGGAGTGGTAGAGCAGAAGAGTGCGGATGGTCAGGTAACGTACGTTCCGAATACCAGGGAAGTAGTGATAGACGATGCATTCTACAATCCGTCTACGGCCAGGTACATGGGTAACTCCGCTGAGTTTAATATTCAGGATGGTTCATGGCTGAGGCTGCGTACGGTAAGTCTGAATTACTCGTTGCCTAAATCAATACTTGCTAACTCAGCTTTTGAGGGAGTGAGATTCAGCGTTACAGGTACCAATCTTTTCCTGAGCACGCCATTCCGCGGCTATGATCCGGAGGCGCTTACTTTTGGCTCCGGTACCAACCTGATCGGTTTTGTAGGACGTAACAATCCATCAACGAGAAGTTTCCAGTTTGGAGTTACAGCTAACTTTTAACAGACCGGTAAATTAATATCGGTTTAAATCATTCAGCAATGAAAAGGATAAAATATATAAATGCATTATTTCTGGCTGTGCTGTTTTTGACAGTACCCGGATGCAGTAAGTTTCTGGATATTAATGTAGATCCGACTCTGACAGCCGATGCGACCATGCAGGAGCTTTTGCCAACGGCTGAGTTTTATACTGGTGAAGCCAGTTATTACCAGGCCTATGTTGTCTGCCAGTATGCACAGCAGCTAGGCAGTGCGCTAGGTGATAACGGAGCGGACAGTTATGCGGAAGCAGACAATACCCTGGGATGGTCCAACTTTTACTTATACGTGGTTCCTCAGTTAAAAACAATTCTTAAAAAGGCGGAAGCGGAAAATGCACCGATTTATACGGGAATTGCTAAAACGCTTTTAGCTTACAATTTAGGAATAGCCACAACCAACTGGGAGAATGTTCCGTACAAAGAAGCGGACAGCAAAGATTTTTCACCGACGTATGAAAGCCAGCAGGAAATATATACAACCATTCAGCAATTACTCGATGAGGCGATCATTGAACTGGCTAAGAATACAGGTACCAAACCAGCTGATGATGATCTGATGTACAAAGGCGATGTTGTAAAATGGACGAGGTTGGCGTATTCATTGAAGGCCCGCTATGCTTTGCATTTGTCAGGTAAAGACGCTCAGGGAGCTCAAAAAGCGCTTACTGCTTTGCAAAACGGAATGAAAAGCAATGACGATGATTTTCAGCTGCAGTACAACAGCAAAAACCTGAGTCCATGGTATAGCCGCGTGGCGCTTCCAAATACGACAAACAATCTTTCGGTAACTTTTGCCAATACACTGGTAGACATGATGAATGGAACAGTTCAGGGAATTGTCGACCCTAGAATCTCCAAAGTGCTTGCGTTAAGAAGTACGCAAACTGTCTACTCTGGTGTAATTCCAGGTACAGGCGCAGGTGCAACCGTGCAGCTTTCTGATCAGGCGTGGCATTCCAATATTAAATCACCGCTTGTTTTTATGACTTATTCAGAAACCAAGGCTATCGAGGCGGAAGCTCGCTTTCTTATAAATGGAGGTAACGCAAGTTCCGTGGGTACAACTGCGGAAGCTTATAATGCCTACAAAGCGATTGCATCTGAGAACATGAAGAAATTGGGAGTGACAGAGGCAGATATCAATGTTTATCTCAAAGCAGCGTCTGTGGATGTAGGAGCTACGAAGCTGACAATGAAACATGTGATCCAGGAAAAGTTTAAGTCGATGTTATTAATCGGCGATATCTGGACTGATATCCGTAAGTACGATTATCTCGACTTCCAAATGCCGACCAAACCCAATCCCGACCTACAGGGAAAACGGATTCAGCGCATGAAATACCCTGATACGGAGATAACCCGTAACTCCAAAACGGTGTTGGAAAATCAAAAGGATCCGGAAGTGAGCATGTGGATGTACACTAAATAATCTATTGTTCAGCTTTAAAATTTCATCAGAATGAAAAAGTATATAAAAGGTATTCTCGCTGTTTTGGCTCTTCTGACAACGCTGACGAGTTGTTATAAAGAACCTGATTTGTTTGAAGATCTTATTGATAGCAAGGGGAAGGTAGCGCAAATACCAGTGGTTTGGCTTGGAGAAACGAAGGTTTTCAATCCAGGAGGCGTTCTTCAACCCGGTGCAACAGTTGATGCGGGAAGCCAGGTTAAAGTTAATATTGAATACACTTCCGAAATCGGCGTAAAAGAGGTTAAAATCTATTCTGCTGCCACGGCGACAGGTACTCAAACTCTGGTATCTACAACCGCCGCGGGTGCCGAAAAGTACGATGCCGAATTACGTAATTATGTAATAAGTATTCCGGTGACTGCGCCTGCCGGAAAAAATGCAACGGTGGTCTTGTTTGCGGAAGTGATAACAGAAAACGGATTGGCTTCTTTGCAAAAGAATGTAACATTGCGAACGAACCCGTGAGCACATTGCGCTGAGCAGTTTGATTACAATAAATTTACCACCTGTTATTCGGTTAACAGGTGGTATTATTTTTGATGGAGACTGTAAATTAAACCCGGATTACGCAATAGGAATTTGGACGAAATATCATTTTGCAAAATTGGCGTGAACTTCGCTGTGATGGCAGGCCGGCTCCGAATATTTTACAGCCAATAAAGAACGCTTTTATGAATACGTTCCCTCAGTTTACATACGATTTGCCGCACTTTGCATACATCCGTTGTTTTCATCATGTCGAAATTTGCATCCTCAAACTTTTGTAGATTAGATATGAATAAGATGAAACTTGGAAGTCAGGGCCTGGAAGTGCCGGTGCTTGGTTTAGGTTGTATGGGTATGACTGGTTTTGAAGATGCTCATATGTATGGAGCTGCTGATGAAAAGGAGGCTATTGCCACCATCCATCGTTCCCTTGAACTGGGAGGCAACTTTCTGGACACGGCTGACCTGTACGGACCTTTAAAAAATGAGCAGCTGATAGCAAAAGCCATTGGCAATGATCGGGATAAGTATATTATCGCTACCAAATTTGGCTGGGAAATTGACGACAATAATAAAGTAACCTGGGCTATAAACGGGAAAAAGGATTATGTTAAAAAGGCTTTGGAGCGCTCACTCAAAAACCTTAAAACAGATTACATAGATCTGTATTACATGCATCGTCTGGACAAAAATACGCCGATAGAAGAAACCGTATTGGCTATGAGTGATCTTGTCAAGGAAGGAAAGGTCGGTTACATAGGGTTGTCGGAAGTTTCTTCGGAAACGATACGAAGGGCGCATGCGGTACATCCCGTAACGGCGGTCCAGAGTGAATACTCCCTGTTTGAGCGGACTGTGGAAGAACGTGGCATTCTCAATACCCTGAATGAATTGGGTATTGGCTTTGTTGCTTATTCTCCGCTGGGACGCGGGTTCCTTTCAGGGCAAATCCGCACAATAGATGATTTGCCGGAGAATGATTTCAGGCGCTCAATACCGCGTTTTCAGGAGGCTCATTTTTACAAAAATATCGAGCTGGTGAAGGCGATCGAGGTCATGGCAGAAGAAAAAAACATTACTGCTTCGCAACTGGCACTTGCCTGGATCATCAGCAAGGGAATGGTGGGGATTCCTGGTACCAAGCGCAGGAAATATCTGGAACAAAATATCGGCGCAGCGTCTGTTCAGTTAAGTGGTGCAGAACTCGCAGCATTGGAAAGTATTGTGCCGCTGGGTACCGACACAGGAAATTCTTATGATGAGTTTAGCATGGGTCTTATTGACTAATTTTACCAACGGCTGTGGTCTGTGATTGCAGCCGTTGCTTATTCCAAAATTAAATTATGAATGCTATAAAATCAATTTCTGAGTTTCATAGGCTACTGTGTTTACCTGAGCCCAGGCATCCGCTTGTGAGTGTTATTAATTTGGCAGAAAGCACATTTCTGGAAGACGATATCTGGAAGGGATTTGTAAACAGATTTTATTGCGTAGCATTAAAAAGAGATGCAAAAGGAAAGATCAGGTACGGGCAGCAGCACTACGATTACGACAAAGGTGTGCTAAGCTTTACGGCGCCTAATCAGGTGCAGCAGCTGGACTTACATACTACGGAATGTGGATCGGGTTATCTGCTTATCTTTCATCCCGATTTTCTCCTCAAACATTCGCTGGCATCGACGATACATACGTATGGATTTTTTTCCTACGCTGTAAATGAAGCATTGCATTTATCTGCACTGGAGGAAGAAGATCTCATCGGTATTCTTCTGAAAATTGACCGGGAATGCGAACGGATAGACATACACACGCAGGAGATTATTCTCTCCCATATAGAACTGTTGTTCAACTATTCGCGACGCTTTTACGAACGTCAGTTTATAACGCGGAAAAACAATAACCACCAGTTACTTGTCAGATTCGAACAATTGCTGGATCATTATTTTGATGATAATAATTCCGCTCAGCAGGGCCTGCTCACGGTTCAATACGTTGCAGAACTTATGAATCTTTCGCCCAGTTACCTGGGAGATTTGCTGCGGCTGCATACGGGGCAAAATACCCAGCAACACATTCATGAAAAGCTGATAGAAAAGGCAAAGGAGAAATTGTCTGCTACCAGTTTATCCGTAAGCGAGATTGCATACGCACTTGGTTTTGAGCATGCGCAATCGTTCAGTACGCTCTTTAAAAAGAAAACGCAGATGTCCCCGCTGGAATTCAGGCAGTCTTTCAACTGAGATAGCTGGTTAACAAAGTTGCAGCAAACTGACTTCAATGATGCTTATTGTGATTTAGCTGAATGCCGGACTCTTTGCTGACATATCCGTTATCAATATTGCTGCAAATTGTATTTCAGCTTAAAAGATGGTAAGAAAAGGAATGCTGCTGTTATCAACTCCAAAGTGCGGTAGTGGCCATAATGTAGGATGCGATTTCTTAAATTTAAAAATTATTGGGAGCAGCACACATCCGCCAGTATTCTATCATTACCCTGATGGTTTCTTTGGTTTCATCAAAACCGCTGGGCTTCACAAAAAATCCTTGCGCAGATGTGCTGTAAGCGTCAATTACTGCACGCTGATTTATTGCTGTTGTAAAATATACATACGGTATGCATTTGAGACTAAGTTCAGCATCGGTCTGAACTTTCTGCCGGAGTTCCAATCCATTCAGTTTGGGTAAATTTATATCTGAAATGATGATGAATGGACGATCCGGGGTAGAATGAAGATACTCCAGTGCCGATAATCCATCAAGAAAATACATTCTTTCATTTGTGTACCCCAATTCTTTAAAAACTTCTTCCAGTAAAAACTGATCATCTACGTCGTCTTCGATGATTACAATTGTTCCGTTTTTATCCATGAAAATAAAATATCAATGTCTCGAGGAGGTTTAAATAATAATGCCATTGGCAAAATTTAAACCAAATAATTTAAAAAAAATCAGAAGTTATTGGGGGCGGCGCATCTGGTCCAATATTCCATAATGACCCGAATGGTTAGCTCCAATTGATGGAAGGAGTTCTGCTTGATAAAAAATCCCTGTGCCGACATGCTATATGCATCAATCACCATTTTCTGATTCATTGCTGTGGAAAAGAATAGATAGGGTATACATTTGAGTTGCAATGCGGCGTCTGTATGTAATTTTTCTCTGAGTTGAAATCAATCCAACTTGGGCATATTTACATCGGACAGTATCAAAAAAGGTACAGTATCTGTCTTATACAGATAATCCAGTGCCTCCTGACCATCCGGAAAATATACTCTTTTATTTGGGTAGTTGAGAGAAGAAAAGACCTCTTCCAGTAGAAATCGGTCATCGGCATCATCTTCAATAATGACAATTTCGCCTTTCTTATTCATAGCGCCAACATTTAAGGGAAAAGTCGGCCTATGATACATTGCGCCAACGTAGTCAAATATAACCTTAATATCGTTAGTAACCTTTCTGTCTGGGGTAATAGAATATCTATTGAAGATATAGGGATAGTTCTATGCGATCATAAAATGTATAGTTAAAGTGAGTGTGTTCTGGTGTGAATGACAAAAGATGAAATTGCTTTGCCGGATTCATTAAAGTGTTGAGGCACGTACGAATAAACGCCACCTACAGATAGGAATTCAACATTGAACCTCTTTCCAGATAAAAATCTTCCATTTCGTTTGGAGAATACGATTTTTAATCATTTACTTTGCATTACAAAGTACTTTCAAAATATGATTAATCAGGATTAAATACTTCAAAAATGGAGACTGGTTTTGCTAATCCTGATTAATTCCCGAAAGCTTTGAAACATTGTAAAAACAACCTTTTAAACAAAACACCATGACACAGCAGCAAGGATTATCCACCGAGCCACTTCATTCCGCATCAGTAGCCAAACGTATGTTGCAAGGCGCAGGCGTCGCCCTGGTTCTGATCTCAATTTTTCTTTTTCCTATTGATGACGCAAATCCCGCATGGGGAAAATGGTGGATGATCCGTCCGCTACTCATGGTTCCGGCAGCGGGTGCAATGGGTGGTGTATTTTATTATGTCATGGATCATCTGCGGTATCAAGGTGGCTGGAAAAAGGCGGCTGCTTATCTGATAAGCCTTTTGGGATACATCGTTGCTCTTTGGCTTGGGACAGTGCTGGGGCTAAATGGTACCTTGTGGAATTAAAGATCCTGATTTTTTCATAAATTATAAGACCGAAACATTGAAACTATAAGCACATGAAAGACGATATAATTGCCCACTTGCAAGACGCCCGGCAGCTTGAAAAGTTGTACCGCGGCGATAAGACTGGTTTTAAACGGGAGTTCGGCGAGTTGTATTCGCAACTCAAAGGAAATGCAATCGCAGACTTTTGGAACGAAAGACTGAATTACGAAAGTGATGAGATCAATTGGGGTAGTGGCAAAGAACTTATTTTTGTGATTATTGCCGCGTTTATTGCAGGGTTAATCGCAAAAATTCCAGCCATTTTTTCTGTTAATGAAGAGTTCTTTTACCCGAGAAATATAGGCTTCATCGTTTTTCCGGCACTGATGACCTATTTCGCCTGGAAGAATAATTTGGCGATTGCAAAAATTGCTTTGATTGCTGCTTTTAGCCTGATCGGCCTTGTTTTCATCAATGTCGCTTTTCCTGATGTTAAGGAAACAGATACAATGGTTTTATCCTGCATTCATTTGGTCTTGTTTCTCTGGGCCCTGTTGGGTTTTACTTTTGTAGAAGGAAAGATAAACAGCGTAGATAAACGGCTGGATTATTTGAAATACAATGGCGATCTGATTGTAATAACAGCGCTAATCCTGATTTCGGGCGGTATCATGAGCGGACTTACAGTTAACCTTTTTCAGGTAATTGGCCTTGATATCGTTCCTTTCTATTCCAAATATGTAGTCGTTTTTGGGTTGGCTGCGGTACCGCTTGTAGGTACTTATCTTACACAAACGAACCCTCAGCTGGTAGGAAAAGTATCACCCGTAATAGCCCGCATTTTCAGTCCGCTGGTATTGGTGATGTTAGTAATTTATCTGGTTGCTATGTTTTTTTCTGGCAAGGATCCATATACCGACCGTGAATTTCTATTGATTTTTAACGCCTTGCTGGTTGGAGTGATGGCAATTATTTTCTTCTCCGTAGCTGAATCGTCGAAGACCACAAAAAGCAAAGCGGAGATCTGGGTATTACTGCTTTTATCAGCCGTGACCATTGTGGTCAATAGCATTGCGCTTTCAGCAATTTTATTCCGGATTTCAGAATGGGGGATAACGCCAAACAGAGCGGCGGTTTTGGGAGGTAATATGTTGATCCTGATTAACCTGCTCCTGGTAACAGCCAAACTTTTCAAAGTTGTTTCCAAAAAGGCAGACCTTGGCGAAGTAGGAAAAACGATCTCCTCTTTTCTACCCATTTACACCTTATGGACCGTGATCGTAACATTTTTGTTCCCGTTTATTTTTGGGTTTAAATAAAGCATATCTAAGTTGAACAAGGCAGCTGTTTCCATTTTGGGAATAGCTGTTTTTGTTTAAAATAAAAGTCTCTTCAAAAATTTCCTGATGCTCAAAATTTTACTTGCATGCTTAAAAAACTCACTAATAAAAACTGTTTTTGGGAGCACACCGGCCAACCTGTTTACTGTAAACTAAAAACTCCGAACTAAAAACTTCCCCTAACACCACCGCTTCGGCACTATCCATTTTGCATCATTCAAATAAATATTAAAATTTTTTGCGGTCAACAGGGTGGTTGCGTGACTGTATTATTGTCGTCTTTCTATTATTGCAGGTCGCGACAGTTGAGCATTCTCAGGCATGAATCCATTTTGGTGTGAAACATTTTATCAAAACAGCATTCTGTTTATTTCTTACAATTTTTTTATCCGGACACGGCTCGGCGCAGGAGCTTATCCATTTGTGGCCAAAAGGTAAAATGCCTAATTCCAAGGGGCTGAACGTGAAGGATAGTGTGAATAATGAACGCTTATTTGCGGTTACCAATCCACGTATTCATGCTTTTTTTACTTCTGTTCAGGAAAACAAAAGAGCAGCTGTACTG
Source organism: Dyadobacter sp. CY312 (assembly GCF_021390535.1). GTDB lineage: Bacteria > Bacteroidota > Bacteroidia > Cytophagales > Spirosomataceae > Dyadobacter. Next base: position 77,401 of record NZ_JAJUXG010000003.1, on the reverse strand, counting down.
ATTATTCCGGGCGGAGGTTACCATCACTTGTCTTTTAATATCAGTGGTTATCAGCTTGCGAAGTGGTTTAATACGATGGGAATCAGTGCATTCGTTCTCGACCATCGCCTGCCACTTTCGCCAGATCTGACAGAACGCGAAAAGGCACCGATTCAGGATGCGCAGCGAGCCATGCGTCTGATACGTGCGAATGTTGCCAGATGGGGAATTGATACCAATAAAGTTGGTGTGTTGGGTTCGTCGGCAGGAGGACATCTTGCTGCAACGCTCGGAACTTTTAAAACAGATTTTTCAAAGATTAAGGACAGTCTGGATCAATACACTTTCCGTCCAGATTTCATGGTTCTGATTTCGCCTGTTATTGATCTGGGTAAATATGCGCATACCGGTAGCCGGGACAATCTGCTCGGGCCGAAACCATCGGAAGCATTGCTCAAACAGTATTCACTTCAATATCAGGTGACCAAATCCACTCCGCCGTCTTTCCTGGCTCATGCATTTAATGACAAAGCGGTTTCGCCTCAAAACAGCATGCTTTTTTACCAGGCATTGCTCGACAATCAGATTCCTTCCAGTTTACATATTTTCAATCAGGGCGGCCATGCCATTGCACTCAGAAACAATCCGGGATCAACCAATCTCTGGACGGCTGTTTGTGAAAAATGGCTTACAGAAATCGGAATTATCAATGAAAACAAATAAATCGATGATGCTTAAAAAACTAAGCTGCCTGCTTGTGTGGCTTTTGGTATGCACGGCCGTTCAGGCACAGGTTCAGGTTGTTGAACAAAAATTTACCGTGGCTCAGGACGGCAGCGGCGATTACAAAACCATTCAGGAAGCGGTGAACGCGGTGCGGGATCACTCGGAGATCAAAGCCGTTATCAATATTAAAAACGGGACATATAAGGAAAAGCTGGTGATTCCGGCCTGGAAAAAGAACATTGCCCTTTTAGGAGAGAGCAAGGAAGGGACAATCATTACAGGAAACGATTATTCGGGAAAGGATTTGCCAGCAAAGGATTTTACCCAAAATACTAAATACAGTACCTACACTTCTTACACGGTTCTGGTTCAGGCAAGTGACTGTATTCTGCAAAACCTGACGATTGAAAACACGGCCGGCAAAGTTGGACAGGCCGTTGCGTTAGCGACCGAGGCCGACAGAATTGTTGTGAGCAACTGCAATATTTTGGGGAATCAGGATACATTGTATACTTCCAAAGACGGCTGTATCTACTTCAAGGATTGCTACATCACCGGAACCACCGATTTTATCTTTGGTGAAGCAACAGCTGTTTTCAGTAATTGCGTTATCAAAAGTCTGGCAGATTCCTACATCACAGCCGCATCAACAAGCCAGAAACAGGCATTTGGATATGTCTTTTTCAATTGCAAACTCATTGCATCCGACGATGCGAAAAAGGTTTACCTGGGAAGGCCATGGCGTCCGTATTGTCAGACCGTTTTCATAGATACGGAAATGGGGGCACATATTTTGCCGGCAGGATGGGATCCGTGGAAAGGGGACAAAATGTTTCCTGAAAAAGAGAAAACAACCTACTATGCGGAATACAACAGCTCTGGTCCGGGAGCAAGCCCAAAAACCAGAGTTGGCTGGTCGAAACAGTTGACAAAGGCTGAAAGAGCGAAGTATACACTAGAAAATATTTTTTCCGGCTGGACTCCCAAAACACTGTGATTCTGAACCGACCACAAAATTAACTTCTGAATATGTTCCGAAATTCTGTTTCATTGTGCGCTCTGGTTCTGGGTTGTACATCGGCATTTGCACAAATCCAGCCCACGGGTATTCCTGACACGAGCTTTACAATTAAAAGTTCTTATGAAAAGGAATTGAAATACCATCCGAACATCAAAGTGGCTAATCCCGCCGTACCTGCTTCGGTTACGGTATTGCAAAATGTGCCATACAGTACGGTGAGCAAGGATCGAAAGCTGTTGCTGGATATTTACAGAGATAAGGACAATAAGACCAAAGTCCCTGCTATCCTGATGATATTTGGCGGAGGCTGGCGATCGGGAGATCGAACGCACAATGCAACGCTGGGGAAGCAGTTGGCTGCCAAAGGATTTGTTACCCTAACAGCCGATTACCGGCTTTCAACAGAAGCATTGTTTCCGGCTGCGGTGAACGACCTCAAAACTGCTGTTCGCTGGATACGCGCCAATGGAAGCAAACATGGAATTGATACCTCACGAATTGCTGTATTGGGTTTTTCGGCAGGAGGCGAATTGGCTGCCTTTCTCGGAGCCACCAATGGAAACAAGAAATATGACGGTTCGCAGGAAAACGCCGGTTATTCCAGTGATGTGCATGCCGTGATTGATATAGATGGTACACTGTCATTTGTTCATCCGGAGTCGGGCGAGGGCAATGATTCAAAATCAATTTCTGCGGGCACATACTGGTTTGGTTATCCAAAAAAAGAGCGTCCTGATCTGTGGGAGGAAGCTTCGCCACTGAAACACGTGAGTGCCAAAACGCCACCCTATTTGTTTATCAATAGCTCGGTGGACAGAATGCATGCCGGCAGAGAAGATTTTATCAAAAAGCTTAATGAGTTTGGTACATATAGCACCATCAAATCTTTCCCTGATGCTCCGCACACATTCATGTTTTTCGATCCCTGGTTTGAGCCGACGCTGGTAGCCATCAATGGCTTCATGAACCATGTATTTCCGGTTTCCAAACCGGCAAAGTAGTGTTGTATAGTTTTGAACCACAAAGGGAACAAAAGTTAACAAAAGCTCCTTTTGATTCCTTTGTTGCTTTTGTGGTAAATTTTCCAAAGACCAAATCAATTTCGGGAGCAAAAACAGAACTGTTGAAACGCAGATACAAAAAACATCATCTGGATAAGTTTGTTGGAATTATTGTTTTGAACCACAAAAGGAACAAAAGTTAACAAAAGATCCCTTTTGATTTCTTTTGTTGCTTTTGTGGTAAATTTTAAACAGAAAAGTTGTCCTACTTTATAGCCTGCAAGGCACTGAGGTCCCCCCGTTTACCAGTCCAAAAATTATTTATAAATTTCTTTGAGTAAATAATTTACCATCTTGCTTTACTAGTGATCTTGACAATCACAACCCATACTTACATCCGGAAATCTTGCTTTAATTTTATAGATACCTCCGATAGTATAATTTTGTATCTTGAATGATGTTTCAGATACAGTGAGCAAAATGGATTACAAAAGCCTGAGTGACGCAGCATTATTCAATCTCCTGAGAGCAAACGACGAAGTTGCTTTCCAGGAAATATACCTGCGTCATTGGAAGCGATTGCTGACCATCGCTCGAAACAAATTGGCGCTCACAGACAGCCCGGAAGACGTTGTTCAGGATCTTTTTGTTAAACTCTGGGAAAACCGTCAGACACAGTTTGTAGAGAATCCGGCAGCTTATCTCACATCCGCGCTGCGCCACGCAATCATCAATGTATTTAGAAACCGCCTGGTGAGAGAGAAATATGTGGTGCATGTGCAGGCTAGCCCGGCAGCAGAATACAATACGGAAAATCAGGTTGCACTCAATGACCTGGTTTCGTCGGTGCACAGGCAGGTTGGCGAACTTCCTGAGAAAACGCGTGAAATATTTATGCTAAACAGATTTGAGTTTAAGTCGGCGAGGGAGATATCTTCGCAGCTGCATATTTCTGAGCGTACGGTTGAATACCACATCAGCCACGCACTGAAAACACTGAAACCTTACTTTACAGAGTACTTTCTTCTGATTCTTCTGATTTTGAGATTTAAATAAATTTTTGTTGGATAAAACAAAGATTATATAGCTAAGTCTTAAATTTTAGTATGAATTTTCAAATATTTATTTAAATCATTTGCGGTTGACTGCTGGCTTTGCTGTCATATAATCAGACGAACATCTATACCAATGAGCCGAAAGGAATTTTCCTATTTATTGAAGAAATACAACGAGGGAACTTGTACAGAAGAGGAGAGGGCTTTTGTGGAGCATTGGTATGCGGTTACCCAAAATGAAGAGCGTGAAGCACTCGCAGACTCGGATCTGGACGCAATGGAGCCGTTGATGTGGCAGGAAATACAAAACAAGATTCAGGCAGGCAAGGAGGATAATGAGTTGCCTTTACATCCCGAAAAGAAACTGCATACTTTCAAATGGCTGGCTGTTGCTGCTTCGGTGATTATTTTGATAGGTGTTTTTTTGAAGTTGGAGAACAACAGCATTTCTTTTAAAGAATACAGTTTTGTATCAGGAAAGGATTTTTTGCAAAGGGCAAATACAACATCCGGGAAGCTGACGGTAAAACTTGCTGATGGCAGCGAAATAATCCTGTCTCCGGGAGCATCCGTGAAGTATCAGATTTCATCTGATAAAGACAAACGTGAGGTTTATTTGACTGGTGACGCGTTTTTCAATGTTTACAAAATGCCATCCAAACCGTTTTACGTATATACAGGTAACGTTGTGACGAAAGTATTGGGTACAAGCTTTTTTGTGAGAGCTGCAAATACGACGCATCAGGTTTCGGTAGAAGTGGTAACTGGTAGGGTTGCGGTTTACCAGAAATCGGAAGAAAAGGAAGGCAACGCTGAAGTTATTCTGACGCCAAATCAGAAAACAACTTTTAAGGAAGACAACAAGGAATTCACAACAAGCCTTGTTGATGTTCCGAAGCTGGTTGCTTCGAAAGAAGATAACCAGCAACCTGCTTCTTTCCAGTTTGATGAAGAGCCTCTCGCCCGGGTTGTGGAACGTCTTAAAAGTGCATACGGAATAGATATTCAACTTGAAAATGAGAAGCTGAAAGATTGCCCTCTGACAGCCAATCTCTCAGAATTTACCCTGTACGAACAGCTGGACATGATTTGCGCAGCAACAAAATCGCATTACACCCTCAAAGGTACTGCCATACTGATTGATGGGAAAGGATGCGCCAACATGCAATGAGAATACGAAACCGCCTAATTGATACGCCTATGTAGTCACTATCCTTATTTACCAAAAAAGCTGACCATGTTGCCCCATGATCAGCTAATGTTCCCTTGACTTTTCCGCTATACTTTGCCCGTAAGCAGAAGGGGTTATTTTGTCAAAACTCGTTGGATTAACAAAACATTTAAAGGTATGAAAAAAATTGACTCAGCCCAAACTGATTGGGCGGATGATCCCTACGTGAATATTTGTTTGAGGCTTATGAGGCTTTCGGTATATCAGCTTTTTATTTTGATTGTTTTTGCGGGCGTATCCAAGGCACACGAGGGTACTGCGCAAGAGCTGCTCAATATGTCGGTTTCCATCCGTTCGGAAGGTGCTTCGTTGCGTACGGTTCTGGGCAGTATAGAAAAACAGACCGGAATTAAATTCGTTTACAGCTCCCGGAATATCGGTTCAGATAGACCTGTGAGCATTCAGATTAAAAAAGCCAAACTTTCCGAAGTACTGGAAGAGCTGCTTCCACCGCTGCATTTGACCTACAAGATCATTAATGGACAAATTATTCTTGACAGCAAATTGGTGGGTGAAGCGACTCAAAATACACCAGAAGTTGAGCAAATGCTGCGCCGAATTTCCGGCGTGGTGAAAGATGAAAAAGGGGAGGTGTTACCCGGTGTGAGTGTGATTTTGAAAGGAACCCAAACCGGAACAATAACCGATGACAAAGGAGAATTTAAACTGGGCGTTGAGGATGAGAATGCCATTCTCACTTTTTCATTTGTGGGCTACAACACCTATGAGTTGACTGTTGGCAGCCAGTCGGTTTTGAACATCATGCTTCAGCCTGATATCAGTAAACTCGAAGAGGTGGTCGTGGTGGGATATGGTCAGGTGCGGAAAGCGGATTTGACGGGTTCGGTTGTGTCCATCAAAGAATCGCAGATCACATCTACGCCTGTTACCAACGTTTTGGAAACATTACAGGGTAAAGTTGCCGGAATGGATCTTACGCGTGCAAGTGGCGAAAGCGGTGCAGCCATGAATTTTAACATCCGCGGTAATCGTTCTCTTAATGCTTCAAACCAACCGCTGATTCTTGTAGATGGAGTGCAGTATGGTTCTTATATCGATATTAATCCCAATGATATTGCGTCCATCGAAGTTTTGAAAGACGCATCTTCAACTGCCATTTATGGGTCAAGGGGAGCGAATGGGGTGATTCTGATCACATCTAAAACAGGAAAAGCAGGGAAAACGAAAATTGAGTTTAATAACTATTTCGGCGTCAATAACCCGACAAATTATCAGCGTGTTACCAATACATCGCAGTTTGTAGCTATGAACCGCGAAGCTTACCGTGCCAACGGACAATGGAGCAGTCCGGCAGACGATGCCACAATTTTCAATGTAGCGATGGACAACATCAATGCAGGAATAGACACCGATTGGGCAGGATTGATGCTGCACAACGGAACGGTTCAGCGCAACCACATTGCCATTTCGGGCGGTAACGAAAAAACGAAATTCAGACTTTCATCCGAATACTTTAATGAAAAAGGTTCGCTGAAACACGATCAGCTGCGTCGGTTTGTACAACATTTAAATCTGGATCACCAGGTGCTCGACAATGTTAAACTGGGTATGGTTCTGAACTTCAACTCATCGACACAGCAACGTCGTAATACCAGTTTTTGGAACCTGATCAAGAACTCGACCCTCGGAATCCCGTACAATGAGGACGGTTCGATTAACAAATTTCCTTTTCCGGGATCGTTTGTGTTCAATCCGTTACTGGACGAAACCCTTGAAAACTATACCAATAAAACCAGCAGCAGCAGAATCTTTATGTTGGGTTTTGCGGAATGGTCTATACTTAAAAATCTGTCGGTAAGAAGCAGCTTTGGTCTTGACCTTGCCAACAGTCAGCAGGGAATTTTTGAAGGAAGTAACACCACGCTTGCCGGTGTGAACAATGGTTTTTCCCGTTCGGCATTATCAGATGTTAAAAACCGCAGCTGGACCTGGGAGAATGTGATTAACTATTCCACTACACTCGGCAATCACTCGTTTAATGCCATGGCTGGTACGAGTATGATCAGCTACAAAACCATGAATTTTTCAGGAGAAGGAAAGGATCAGCCGTTTTCGTCTTCCTTGTTTTACAACCTGGGGACCAATACCAAAGACATTATCACCAACAGCAGTCTCACGGAAAGTGCGCTCGGCTCGGTGTTTGGGAGGATCAATTACAAGTTTAAAGATCGTTATCTGTTAACCGCTTCCTTGCGTTCTGATGGTGCGTCGGTTTTGGCCGACGGACACAAATGGGCTTACTTCCCATCGCTTGCTGCCGCCTGGCGAATCATTGATGAACCCTTTATTTCGAACTCGACCAATTTTCTTTCGGATCTGAAATTGCGTGCAAGCTACGGCGTTTCGGGAAACAGTGCCATCGGTGCATATCAAACACAGGGCGGGCTGAGCAAGGTGGCTTTCTCGTTTGATGAAACACCTGCTTTCGGTTACTGGCCAAAATTACTGGCGAATAAGAATCTGAGTTGGGAAAAAACGAGTACAGTAAATCTGGCCGTGGATTTCGGATTTTTCTCCAATCGTATAGTGGGTTCCGTTGATGTATATCGCACCAATACCAAAGATCTTTTGATGGATAGGATTCTTCCTTCTTTAACGGGATTCAGCAAGACCGTCGACAATGTGGGCAAGACCAAAACCAGAGGTATTGACATCATTGTTTCAACCAGAAATCATACATCGAAGAATTTTTCCTGGACTACTGACCTGAACTTCGCCACCTTCAAAGAGGAGATTGTGGAACTGAGCGCGGGCGGCGATGATGTATCCAAAGCATGGTTTGTAGGCAAGCCATTACGTGTATTTTACGATTATGAAAAGATAGGAATCTGGCAGACTGCCGAAAAAGATCAGGCGCAGGCTTACGCCAAATTGCCTGGAGAAATCAAAGTAAAAGATCAGAATAACGACGGTAAAATAACGGCCAGCGATGATAGGGTGGTACTTGGTCAGGCTTCGCCAAAATGGAGTGGGGGAATTACCAATAATTTTTCATACAAAAACCTGAGCCTGTCTGTATTGATTTATGCCAGAGTCGGACAAACCATTGCGAGTGATTATCTGGGATACTATTATCCTGGAGGAACAACGGCGGTGGTAGACTATTGGACACCCGAAAATCCGACGAATGATTATCCAAGACCGTGGATCAGCAGAACGGATCAGTTCCTTTCAACTTTGAAATATGTGGATGGCTCATTCTGGAAAATTAAAGATATCCGGCTGGCGTACAGTCTGCCTTCGTCCATCCTGAAAAAGACGGTGCTGAGCGGCGTAACCTTGTATGGAACAGCTAAGAACTTTGTGACTTTCAGTAAGATTGATAATTACGATCCTGAGCGAGGTGGCTCGGTCGAATTCCCGCTTACGAAACAGCTTATTGTTGGATTAAACGTGAGTTTTTAACGTAAAAAGGTCTGTGAAAACAGCAAAATTTTTAATTACTATCGCTATGAAGCTTACTAAATATATATCCGTAACGGTTGCTTTACTCATCGGTTTGGGTTTGTTTTCCTGCTCCGATTTTCTTGAAGAAACCAACAAGAATACCGTCACCGGCGATTCGTTTTACACCACTGCGGAAGGCATGGAAAGCCTGGTGAATGCCTGCTATGCGCCAACAAGAATCTGGTATGGAAAGGTAATCGGGCACCTGCTCACAGAGGCCGGAACCGACGAAATGCTCTATGGAAATACAGCAGCAGGTTCTTATCCTTTTTATGATTACAATTCCAATTTGCAGGCAACCAACGACGGTCTTTTCTTTGTCTGGAAGAGTTTTTACAAAGGAATAAACACCTGCAACATTGCCATCAACCGTATCAATGAGTCGGCACTTTCAGCTGAAATTAAAGCAAAAAGAGAAGGTGAAGCGCGGTTTCTCAGAGCGTTTTATTATTACCATCTGGTAGAAACATTTGGCGATGTTCCCTTGCGTACACAGGAAACAACCAGCCCGGAAATGACTGCTTTACGTGCACCGGTCGACGAAGTATACAAGCTGATTTTTGCCGATCTGGAAACGGCTCTTGTGAAGCTGAAAGGTGTAGTGACGCCACAAGGAGGCCGTATTACAGAACCAGCTACGGCTGCTTTTCTGGCGCGCCTGTATCTGACGAGAAACATGAATACAGAAGCACTCGCAATGGCAGACCGTGTGATCAAAAATTACAATTACAAGCTGATGAGCGACTATGCTGCGCTTTGGGATATCAACAACAGCAATGGGAATACGAACAGTGAAGTGGTGTGGTTTGTGAATTATTCCGAAAACAATACCCTCAATGACTACGGAAGATACGACGACCTGGGTTATTTCTGGCTTTGGGAAGGTGGAAATCATGGTCATTTGTTGTATCTGCCCATTTTTGTTGGCTTGAAAGGATGGCAGTATAATCTGGAAACAGGCCGACCGTTGACACAATACATGCCTTCCAAATATCTGGTTGATCTTTATGATGAAACCAAAGATTCACGTTGGAAAGGCTCTTTTCGTACCGTTTGGTGGGCCAATGATGAACCTACTTTACCAGCGGGTGTGGCACTGGGCGATACGATTGCTGTGGTTTCAAAAGGTGCTGTTACAGAAGCACATAGAAAGTCGAAACCTTACACGATTATTGATATAAATGACATTTACCAGCCAAACGGCGTTCCCAATATTCCACGCCATCGCTTTGCTGCGCTACGCAAATTTGCTGATCCTTCTCGTGCCGGAAAAGATGTTGTGGTGAGCAAACGCGATGCTTTTGCAATCCGTTTGGCTGAAATGTATCTCATTGCAGCGGAAGCCAGCATGAAGCTGAACAACAATGCCGCTGCGGTAACCTATGTGAATATTTTGCGGGACAGAGCGGCACTTCCTGGCAAAATTCAGGATATGAAAATCGCAGCTTCTGACATAACGCTTGATTTTATATTGGACGAAAGAGCACGTGAATTTGCGGGCGAACAACTGCGCTGGTTTGATCTGAAAAGAACGGGGAAATTGCTGGAACGTCTGAGTAAGTACAATCCGGATGCGGCAGTTAATGTAAAAGCATTTCATCAGCTGCGCCCTATACCCAGGGTGGAAATTGATGTGCTGCAAAACAAAGCAGAATTTGTACAGAACCCAGGATACAATTGATGTCTGGAATTGCTGTAAACTGATTATTCCTAAACGCTGAAATACAGGATTTACATCCGGAGAATACCCCTGCTCGTAAAGCGCAAGGGTATTCTCCGATTGCAGACTGTTGCCTGGTAAAGTCTTTCCGGGCAGGATTTAAATCTCTGCAATATCTTAAATAGCATTTATCTAATAATAAAATAAGTTTTTCAAATTTTTCAGTTAGCCTTTTTGTATGATTTCAGTGAGCATTGCCAATTTTCAAACACCAGTTTTTTCTCAATTATCCAATTATTTTAAAGCGCAGTAAGTATGAAAATACCAATTCTACATTTTCTTTTAAGCCCCAACAGATCCTTTCTGCTGATCTTTTGGGCTTTTTGTGCGTTGCCATCCTTTGCCCAGCACAGGGTTTCCGGAATCGTGAGTTCCGTTACCGATAAGGAAGGACTTCCCGGAGCTTCGGTCCGCGTAAAGGGCGGAACACTAGGTACTACAACGGACGCAAAAGGAGCATATACTATCAGCGCGCCTTCTGATGCGGTTCTGGTTTTCAGTTTCATCGGTATGCTCAGCAGTGAAGTGCCGGTGAACGGCAAATCCAAAATCGACATTGTGCTGGAAGATGACGCCAACAAACTGGAAGAGGTGGTTGTGGTGGATTACGGATACGGTACCGTGAAAAAGACGGATATGACGGGTTCTGTTGCGACCATGTCGGGACGTGATCTTAAAAATATACCTGTTGCCAATGCCGCCCAGGCCATGACTGGTCGTATGCCCGGTGTGAGCGTACTCACGTCCGACGGTTCGCCAGATGCGGAAGTTGTAATTCGTGTACGTGGTGGAGGTTCTATCACACAGGATAATTCACCGCTTTATGTTGTGGATGGATTTATTGTGAGCAGTATTCGTGACATTCCGCCGTCGGATATTCAGAGCATCAACGTTTTGAAAGATGCATCGGCTACGGCTATTTATGGTGCACAGGCATCGAACGGGGTAATCGTAATTACTACCAAAAACCCAACGGCTGGCAAAGTGTCGGTTTCATACAACGGTTTCATGCAGTACAAACTTTTGCCAAAAAATCGTAAATATGAAGTGCTTTCTCCATACGAATACGTGTTGGTAAATTACGAAAGAGCCAAACTCAGATCAGCTACGGACGTACGGAGCTTTGAGAAATTCTTTGGTAAATATGATGACTACGATTTGTACCAAAGCAAAAAAGGAACCGATTGGCAGGAAGAACTTTTCGGTAGTCCGCGTACTTCGCAATACCACAATGTGAGCATCAGCGGCGGTAGCGAGAGCACCAAAGTGAGTTTGAGTCTTACCAATAATACAGACCAGGGTTTGCTGACCGGATCGGCGTTTAAAAGAAATGTTTTGAATTTTAAACTGAACCAGAACATTTCTAAAAAGTTGAAATTTGAAGGGATGACACGTATCACAAGTACTGTTGTGGATGGTGCGGGAACCTCAGGAAATGCGCAGATCAACATCAAAGACGCTGTACAAACCCGACCAACCAACGGTATTGCTGACGAACTGGATATTGACCTGACAGCAATTGGAAATGATGACGATTTTCAGTCATTCCTGTTGAGTCTGGTAAGTCCGGTGAAGTTGGTAAAACAGGATTGGCGCAAACGCTCCACCAATGATTATGTATTGAGCGGTGCGGTTGCCTGGTCAGTACTGAAAAATCTGGATGTGAAGTCTACGTTTACAGGATCACTTTCTGTTGATAAAAACCTGCGTTTCTACGGACCACTTACGGGTGAATCTTTCAACAACGGTAGCAGTCTTCCTATCGGTGAAAAAACCAATCAGGACAATAAATCTTATCGTTTGCTGAATACGCTGACTTACCGCCCGGAATCATTTGGAATTCACAAACTTGATTTCCTGCTTGGTCAGGAAATTTACTCGACTGGCGGTAATTACGCTTTCATCCGTTCAGAAGATTTTCGTGAATCGATCAACCCGGAAGAACTTTTTGCCAACATGACTTTCGGTCGTACGGACAGACATGAAACGCGCGAGTTTACTCCATCCAACAGGTCGTCTGGTTTTGGGCGTATCAATTACGCGCTGAAAGACCGATACCTGCTTACCGGTACATTCCGTATGGATGCTTCCAGCAAATTTTCAGCTGAAAACCGCGTTGGATTTTTCCCGGCAGCAGCTTTGGCCTGGAAACTTTCCGAAGAACCATTCCTTAAAAGTGTAGCTGCGGTTGACGAATTGAAACTGAGAGTAAGTTACGGATCTACTGGTAACGACCGGATTGACGCGACTGCGACTCAATTCCTGTTTCAGGGTTCTACGCTTCGTGGACCGGGTTTTGGAAACTTTGATAATACTTATTACACCCCATCCGGCAGCACGCTTTACAATCCAAATCTTGTTTGGGAAACAACGATCAACCGCAACGCCGGTGCGGATTTCTCGTTCTTCAAACACAAACTGGAAGGATCTTTTGATGTATATCACAACACAACAAAAGATCTGTTGCTGAGATCAGTGATTCCTTCAAGCACTGGTTTTGTTACACAATGGAACAATGTGGGCCGCACATCAAACAAAGGTATCGAACTTGGTTTGACTGCCTATATGATTGACAAACCAGATTTTTCTCTTTCTGCCAACTTCAACATAGGTCGCAATACAGCCAAAATTGAAGAGCTGGATGGTACCAACGAACGTTTTTTTCAGTCCAACTGGGCAAGTACGGATCTTCGTGATCAGGATGACTTTTTCCTGAAAGTGGGTGGCACAATTGGTGATGTGTATGGTTATGTAACGGATGGTTTTTACAGCACTTCTGACTTTGCGAGCTACGATGCCGTTACGAGTAAATACATATTGAACGACGGAATCCCTAATTCCGGTGCAGTGTCTGGTAACGCCAACCTTCGTCCGGGTTTCCTGAAATTGAAAGATCTGAACGGTGACGGACTGATCAACAGTCTGGATCGCCAGGTAATTGGGAATACACTTCCAAAAGCACAAGGCGGTTTTGGTTTGAATGGCCGTTACAAAGGTTTTGACCTTTCGGTGTTCTTCAACTGGTCGTATGGAAATGACGTTTACAACACAGGCAAAATCCAGTATAACCAGTTCAGAAGGGTTACGAACGGAAACTTGCTTTCGATGATGTCGATGGACAACCGCTTCACCTATCTGGATGTAGATGGTTCATACACAGGAACAGCTGGTGGTATTGTTACCGATCTTGAACAACTGTCGCAAATGAATCAGGGCAAAAACATCTGGTCTCCGCATGGCTTGGGCGATGCTCAAACAGTGATCCACTCCTGGGCAGTCGAAGATGGTTCATTTATCCGTCTCAACAACCTGAACCTTGGATACTCTTTCCCGAAAGAACTGATCTCAAAGCTTAAAATGTCTCAGTTCAGGATTTACGTGACCGGTAACAACCTTCACCTTTTTAGCAAATACACAGGATACGACCCTGAGGTGAGTACATCACGCAGTTCCGGATACCAGGGACTTACGCCGGGTGTGGATTACTCGTCGTTCCCGCGCAGCCGTTCTTACACTTTCGGTATTAACGTGACATTCTAATTCTAAAACAGCTATTGAACATGAAAAGGATATATATATTAATCTGTGTTCTGTTGGGAATGAGTTCCTGCAAGGACTTTCTCGAACCGGAATCGCTTTCAACTTTTGACACCAATTACATTTATTCCAACGTGGAAGATGCACGTAAAGGCGTAAATGCAGCCTACGTTTCGTTTAGCACGGACGGTTTCAGGTCGAGGCTTTCCAATAACATGACGGGCAATACGGATATTGAACGCCAGAGCGGCTGGGGTGCAACTGCGGATCGCCATCAGATCTGGAACCTGGATGCCCTTCCCGGAAACGGAGATTTGAGACAATTCTGGAACGCTGCCTACACTTCCATTCGTGATTGTAACATCGCAATTGAGGGAATTGAGGCGAGCAAGGTACTGACATCGACTGATGTAGCCAGTAAACGCCAGTTGTATCACATGCTTGGGGAGGTATATACCATCAGAGCATACTGGTACAGCATGTTAACGTATTACTTTGGCGATGTGCCCAATGTACGTCTTGCACCAAAGGCAGGTCAGGATTTTTACCTTTCCCGCGAAGACCGTAACCTTATTCTGAGCCAGCAAATAGAGGATATGATCAAGGTTGAAAGCCAAATGCTTTGGGCAGACCAGATTAATTTTGGTATAGAGCAGGTGAGCAGGGAGTATACTTTGGGTATGATTGCGCGCCTGGCTTTGCAGCGCGGAGGTTACTACCTGACGCCGGAACTGACCATGGAGCGCAAAACAGATTTCAAAGATTATTATGAAATCGCCCGTACTTACACCGAAAAGCTGATCACGCTCAAAGACCGTGAACTTCCTGCGGATTACCGCCAGGTGTTTATGAACCAGAACAAATTCATCAGCCCGGTCAATAGCGATGTATTGTTCGAAGTGCCTTTCGCGCTTGGTAGCGGGGATGTTGCCTGGAATATCGGAATTACCGTAGACGGTGGAACGACGGCTTCGCACAGCTATGGTTCAGGAAACAACTACATGTCCATACCGCCAAATTATTACTTTTCTTTTGACTCAACAGATATAAGAAGAGACGTAACCTGTGCGCTATACAAGATCAATACCAGTTTTCAGAAAGTTTTTGTTTCGGGTGTGAATAACATTGCGCAGGGAAAATGGAGTCGTCATTTCCTAACTACGCCTCCCGGGCCTTCTACCGCAAAAGGTACAGGTATCAACTGGCCGATGTTACGTTACTCTGATGTTTTGCTGATGTATGCAGAGGCAGAAAATGAAATCAGTGGTCCGACTGAAAAAGCACGCGAAGCACTTAGCAGAGTTCGCAGAAGAGCATTCCCGCAAGCACAATGGCCTGCCAAGGTGGATCAGTATGTTACAGGTATTTCAGGTTCAAAAGATGCATTCTTCAACAGTATTGTGAACGAACGTGGATGGGAATTTGGTGGTGAGATGATTCGTAAGTATGAATTGATCCGTTGGAATCTCTATGCCAAGAAAATGCAGGAAACGTCGGAAGAGCTTAAACAAATGGCAGACGATGCATTCAACATCACTGGTAAATACGCTCAGTATCCCGACTACATGTATTGGAGAAGAAATGCGAGTGGTGAGTTTGAAGTTCTGAACCCGAACCGCAAGTATTTGGGTGTTCCTGATGCGACCTGGACACGCGTACCGTTCCTGATAGCGCTGCATAACAACCTCACTACCTATGCGGAGTGGATCACCAAAGACTGGGCCAACCACTACAATGGACCGCAGCCGGGAGTGGCCCGTTACGTATTTCCGATTCCCTCTGAGGCTATAACCAACAGTCAGGGAAAGCTGGATAACAAGGGATACAGATTTCAATAATATTTAAAGTGAATCAGAAAATGAAGAATATACAACTGATCAAATCCATCGTGTTTTGCATGGTCATGATGTCCATGGTGGTGGCCTGCAAAGAAGAGTTGCCGGATCCGGTTACGAGGCTTTTTATGCCGGTTTTGAGCAAAGATCTGACGGCAGAGCGGAATACCGTTATCATCAATATGGGTAACATCAAACTCGCCGATTCGTACACCATTGAAGTGAGTCGTGATACTTTCAAAACGGTGGATTACACCCTAAAAGTGGATACGAATTATGTGGTTTTGGATGAAATAACCCTGAATGGTGATCCGCTGTTCTGGAATATGCTTTACCAGGTTCGTGCCAAAGCGCACGCCTCCGATCCTCAGTACGACAGCAAAGTATCCGACCTGGGTAGTGTCATGACGGAAAGGTTTCCGAGTATTCAGCTCACACCGGCCAGAAACGACGTGACCGACGTTGCTTTGAAAGTAAAATGGCAACCGGGAGGCGCAACTCCTGTTACCAAAATCAAGCTGTTTGCAGGTACGGATCTCAAACTGCTAAAACCACTGAAAGAAGTAGCAGTAAATGCAGCTTCCCAGCAGTCGGGCACAGCCATTGTTGATGGTCTGACACCTTTGACCGCCTATCAGGCTGCCATTTATAGCGGAGAAGAGTTACGTGGTTGGCAGGTTTACAATACACTGAAAGCGGGCGTTGATCTTACTGCTCCCGGAGTGATCAACCTCACCAAGAGCGAAGACCCTACTGCACTGGCAACAGCTCTGGCTGCTGCGCCTTCGGGTTCTACCATTGTATTGAAAAAAGGAGTGGATTACAACACGCCAACCGTGGCTTTGGATAAATCCATCACGATTGCATCGGCTCTGGGATTTGAAGAAAAACCTGCAACACTGATCAACTGCAACTGGAATATTGCCAATGGCGTTACGCTGGATCTGGTTAAATTCTCCGGCGTGCACATCATCGGTTCTGGTATTGCCAGTGCCTATGTTTTCAATCCTGCACCGGCCGCTCTTACCACTGTGAAAGAGCTGATCTTCGAAGATTGTGTAATTTCAGAAGTGAGAGGTATTTTGCGTATCGGTACCCAGGCGTTCATTAACAAATACATCATCAGAAATTCCCTGGTCTATAACATTGGCGGATATGGCGTGCTGACAACCGATACAGACGGTGAAAATATGGCTGCCGTGGATGAGATCACTTTGGAAAACACTACGTTCAGCAAAGTAAATTCCTTCCTTACATCTCGTCAGAATTCTCAGAAAGTGACGATTGAAAGCTGCACATTCAGTGAGTTTTTGATTTCGGGAGGAACACTGTTCAACTGGCGTGGAACTGCTGGTCAGCGTAGCAATGTAAAAGATGGTATTTCGGTGAGAAACTCTGTTTTCGGGCATGCGTGGGACGAAGCCAAAACGGAATCTTTTGCAATAAGAGGTTATGCTGGTCTTGAAGCATCGAGTTTCAGCTTCATTAATTCCTTTGTGACATCGGATTTCGCTTTTGTAGCCGGCGGAGAAATTCCCGGATTCCCGGTTGGAACTTATACGAAGAAAGCGGCAGATTTATGGGTTAGTCCTTACACCGCGTTGAACTTCAATTTTAAAGATGCAGCCTTTGCGGGCCGCAGAACCGTTGGCGATACAAGGTGGAGAGTTAAATAATCAGCATTGCTGATGTGTAAATGTAAAACGGCTGTTCCATCACTTTG
Source organism: Dyadobacter sp. CY312 (assembly GCF_021390535.1). Classification (GTDB taxonomy): domain Bacteria; phylum Bacteroidota; class Bacteroidia; order Cytophagales; family Spirosomataceae; genus Dyadobacter. Next base: position 60,105 of record NZ_JAJUXG010000003.1, on the reverse strand, counting down.
GGGCAGTCGTTTTACATTTTTTGTAAATGAAAATTTTGAAAATGAATGGCTATAATTAATAACTTGAACGAAATTGAGTGTTGCGTGCACCATATTTTTAGTCAGCAATATCTTTCGGAAATAATGTAAACATTGGAGTTATGGATTCTAAAAGTACAACACGGTTTAGCAATAGGGTAGAGGATTATGTGAAATACAGACCGGGTTATCCAAAAGAAATTGTCGAATATCTGGAAACAGGTTTTGGTCTTAAAAAGGGAAGCACGATCGCAGATGTCGGTTCCGGTACGGGTATTTCTTCGGAGCTGTTTCTGGATCATGGATACAAAGTAATTGGTGTTGAACCAAATAAGGAAATGCGTGACAAATCGGTGGAGCTTTTGGGCGATAATCCGGCGTTTTTTGCCATGGATGGCAATTCTGACGACACCAATCTGGACGCACAAAGTGTTGATGCCATCATTGCCGGTCAGGCGTTTCACTGGTTCGACCGCAAAAAAGCAAGTGTGGAATTCAGCCGTATCCTGAAACCAAAAGGATTTATAGCGTTGATCTGGAATGAAAGGTTAACGAAGAGCAACTTTGAAAAAGACTATGATGCGCTGATCGTAAGGCATTCCACTGACTACGTGCAGGTGGATCATCGGAATATTGACATTGACAAAATCTCAGAATTTTTCAACGGCGCTCCGGTTGAGCAACAGATATTTGACAATCAGCAAATATTCGATTTCAACGGACTGGAAGGCAGGCTCCTTTCTTCTTCCTATATGCCTTCCAAAGGTGACGCCGGTTATCAAGCCATGTCCGACGATCTGAAAGTGCTCTTCGATCAGTATCAGGAAAATGGTGTAATCAGGATCAACTATGCGACCAAGATTTTTGTAGGGCGGGTCAGCGAGTTCTGATCAACAAAAACGTCCCAATCGGGACGTCTTGTCGGTAGCAATGGTTTGATACAGGGAAACAAAGACGTTCCATAGGAACGTTTTGTGAAAACGGCACAAATTGGAGTTATGCGCTTTCTAATAATTCCACTAAACCAATTACGTCACAATCTGAATATTGAATTTGCGCCAATACTTTTCAATGGCGCAATTCAATATTACACAACGGATTTTCAATGCGCAGTTTTGGAGAAAAAATTCATAATCACCACACCAGCAACGATGAAGACAATGCCAATAATCCCAGCTAAATCCATTTTTTGCTTGAATATAATCACTGAAACAGCAGCAGTAAGTACAATGCCAAGTCCTGCCCAAATCGCATACGCTACACCTAATGGGATGGTTTTAAGCGCCAGCGACAGAAAATAAAAACAGGTAATGTAGGCTATAATAACAATGGTCGAAGGCAACCATTTGGTGAATCCGTCAGATGCCTTCATGAAGCTGGATCCAATCACTTCGAGTACAATTGCTAAGCCAAGAAACAGGTATTTCATTTTTTTAGATTAAAAAGATTTCCTTCAAACACGTTCTCAAATCGGTTGGTCAATGTCCAGGTAGCCGTTAACCACATCAGCTCCATTTACATTGTATTCATCGTTTGCATGATGCCTGCAAATAGGGATGAGAGTCGGATATCACTTTCGATTTGGTTGATTGAATTTGATGATGCAAAGAAACTCAATAATCTAACCGGCCATTTTGACTCGAAGAAGCCTGACCTTTTTGAAGGAAGAAATCACCCTTCTGTCTGATCTGAGACTTCACTTTTTTAGCCAGCTCTTTTTCGATTTCAGGTTCTATATATCCGTATTCTTTGAATTTGTTGATCAGGGGATTCATTTTGGCAGGCGCTGAATGGTCGGTGAAAGGTCTGCATTTATAGGTTAAATTAAAAGCGATCGTTGTGAGTGGAATCTAACCTGGCAAAGTCTTTGACTTTCCCTATCCACCTTTGCCTGTCATGTTCATCGAATTCGTATAGAGGGCCAATGAAGTTGTTTTGAATTGAAGAAACTCCGCAATATTCCAAAATCCCTTGTTTTAATTGGACCAGTCCGCTTGACTTGTACATATCTTTATAAACGTCCTCATGTAAGTCACCGGCGGTTGTAATTATTCGCCCTGTCTTACCTGTTAACAATCCCTCGCTAATTCCGCCCTTATTGCTTTTAAAAGTAATGCCAGGAAGGAACGCTCTGTCAAAAAAACCTTTCATAATAGCTGGCATACCAAGCCACCACATTGGGTGTATCCATACCTGATGTTCACTCCATTTTATATCTTCCAATGCGTTTAACAAATCAGGCTCCAGCTCCATTCTCTGCCTGTATCCGAACTGCAAATTGGGATTGAAATTCAACTCTCCTAGGGCAATGTTTCTTACTTCCGAACCGGCATCACTTGCAGATTTAGTGTAGGAATGGGCAATTACGCTGTTGAAGCTTTCTTTGTCCGGATGTCCGTTAACAACCAATATCTTTTTCATTTCTTCTGTTTTCAGATTGTTTTAATAATTACAGCCGTACCACCACTTTACCCATTGTATGTCCTGTTTCGATTTGCAGATGTGCTTTTGCCATTTCATCAAATTCAAATATGTGTGAGACATAAGGTTTCAATACACCGGTTTCCAACATAGAGGCAATGTGGCGCATATCGGTATCATTGGAATAAACAGACATAAAATAACACGCATGTAAATTCTTTTCACGGGCTTTGAATTCATCCTCTTTTGTATGTCCGGAGGGTAAAGTGACAATGGTGCCGAACGGCTTCAAGACTTGTACTGATTTTTGAAAGTTAGCCCCTCCAACAGTTTCCAGTACAAAATCAATATCACACAGTATTTTTTCGAATTGCGTTGTGTGGTAGTCAATATGTTCATCAGCACCCAGTTGCAATACGAAATTCCGGTTGGAGGCCGAGCTTGTAGCAATGACATGCGCTCCGATGTGTCTGGCGATCTGTACCGCAAAATGCCCGACGCCTCCCGCAGCAGCATGAATAAGCACTTTGTCTGTCGGTCTCAATTTCCCATATTGGTCAAATACCTGCCAGGCTGTTAATGCTGCAAGCGTGCTCGCAGCAGCTTCCACATGACTAACATTTTCAGGTTTTAGTGCAAGATGTACTTCCGGAGCGGCGATGTATTCCGCGTAGGCTTGCCCATGGCCAACGAAATTGATCATACCAAATACTTCATCACCGATTTGAAACCGGGTCGCCCCCTTTCCGACCTCCACAATTTCTCCCGAAATGTCCCAACCTAAAATCAACGGATCATGTTTTGCTAGTTCTTCTGCCAATGGAGCCTGTCTGCTGCGGACTTTAACATCCACCGGATTGATGCTGATGGCTTTGACCTTGATAAGTACCTCACTTGCCTTTATTTCAGGCATTTTAACGTCTTTGTAAACCAGATTTTCAACGCCTCCAAATTGTTCTAATACGATTGCCTTCATACTAATTATTTATATTGATTTGCAAAAATAGACTGGTGAAAACATCAAAAACAGGTACATTTATAGCTTGTTTGAGTACTTTTGCATCATGGCCAGAGAAAATATCCATCAATCACTTGAAGTATTTTATGAAAAAGTAGACGACTGTCCTTTACGGGACAGGCAGTTCAATTTTTTCGAAATGGTCTATGTGATTTCTGGTACCGGAAATCATATAGTCAATGGTAATAAGTTCGCTTATTGTGCAGGAGACTTATTTCTGATCACCCCAAACGACTACCATGGATTTGATTTGGAGAGCACCTGTGAGTTTATGGTGGTGCGTTTTGGTGAAAGCTACGTCAGAGAATACCAATGGAAAAGCATTGATCACATTGAATGCCTTTTGTATTATGCATCGCATTTATCGGGTTCAGTCCTTGTAAAAAAAGATGATAAACAAATGGTCGGTTTATTGATGCAAAATTTGAAGCAAGCGGCAGATTATAAGGCCATTTACAGCGAAGATCTGGTACGTCATCTGGTGAATGCGATTATTGTTATTGCCGCCCGGAATATTGCTGTAATTAAACCAAAGGAAGTTTCTCCCAATACAGATGCCCGCGTGTTGCAAATATTGGATTACATACAGGAACATATACGTAAACCTGAATTTCTGAAAATTGCTGTGATCGCTGAAAAGTTCGGACTTTCGTCCACATATCTGAGCAGTTATTTTCGCAAACAGTGCGGTGAATCGATACAACAGTACATGTCTTCGTACCGGCTTCGGCTGATTGAGCATCGATTACGTTTCAGCGAAAGGAGAGTGCATGAAATAGCAGATGAATTTGGATTTGCGGATGAAAGCCACATCAATAAATTCTTCAAAAGGCACCATGGCCTTAGTTTGCGTGCTTACAGAAACACCTGCCTGGCTTCCTCAGCGGCTTGATTATTTGTTAATTGTTGGACACGAAATCACAGTCAAAAGCTGGTTTACGACTGGTAAGTTGCCTCCAAACGCCCTTTCAGCCCTCTATTTCAATATCGGTTTATGCCATTATCTTTGTCGGATATTGGCAGAGGTTAAGCAAGATTTGATGTTTTATTAAAAAATAGAATAAAAACACAAAATATTTATACAATAACCTTGCATAACGAAATTTTGCCTTTATATTTGCATTCAACCTTGTTGAATGAAGTGAAACAAATTATAATTTAGTAAACAAGGTTGAAACATATGTCAACAGGTGAAAGTAATACGCTTAATATCGGAGACCGGATACGAATATTAAGAACGAGCCAAAAAAGAACATTGCAGGAGGTAGCCGATGGCAGCGAATTGTCAAAAAGCATGATCTCCAAAATTGAAAATAATAAAACGGTACCATCCGTTGCGGCGCTGATTAAAATTGCCCAGACATTAGGTACCAACATTTCCAGTTTGCTGGAAACAGAAGAATGGTTGAATGCGATTTTAACGACGAAGCAAAAGGCGGAAGAGAATCTGACGAAAACGGAAAAGGGGTATTTCATTTATCCGTTTGGTCCGGAATATCATCAGAAGAAAATGCAGCCCATGCTTTTCATGGCGAAAAAAGGGGAGGTAAAACAACACGAACTTTTTCATGAAGGGGAAGAATTTATTTACGTCATTGAAGGAGAAATGAAAATGACTGTCGGAGATGCAGAGTATCTTTTGAAAGCAGGAGATAGTATGTATTTCAATTGTCTTCAAAAACATGGCATCATGCCGGTTTCTGATGAAGTTCGCTATCTGGATATATTCGTATAGATAGATACGTTCAAATATTATTACTGCACACACATATGCAGCTTTCCGTCTGGGAGCTGCCCTGAAAACTTATATTTAGTAATTAACCAAATTGCTTGTCCCGTTGCCTGCGTCACTTCACAATGATGTCAGCGAGAGCGTATTGTGTTTTTTGTTTCTAATAATTTAAACAGTTTTTATAACTGGCAGAACGCTTGTGCCCTGTCTTTCCGGTAGCCAGGGTTGTAAGATGATACTGCCCGCATCTAACTTAATTAAACTTATGAAAACAACGATACTCAGCCCTTTCAGGGATAGAAGAGTGTGTCTCTACTTTTGGGTTACTGATTTTTAGTGGTTCAAAAAGAGTGTGTTACAAGAATCAGGATTTGTCACACTGAGGACTAATTTTAGTTCATAAAAAAACAATATGACCGGGTCGCCGCGGGGCCGCCCGTGCGGTGCGATGACGCTTAAAGTGGTTGTCATGCTGAGCGGAGTCGAAGTGCGAGCGACCATATATAAATTATGAACAATCAGTCACTTACTAAATGCGCCAATGATAGCTAACGGAGTCGCCCGCCGCCATTGACACTCTTACTAAGTGCTGATTATCAATAATGCTAAATTGGTTGCCCTGGTTTCGACTCCGCTCAACCTGACAAAGATCATGTCATTTTCAAGAGATTGTTTGCTCCAAAAAAATAGATACTCAGCCTGACAAGATTAGCGTCATTTTCAATCGGACCGCAGTGATGGATTCCGTATAAATGATACCTGAAACGGGAATGTTATTTGCTCCATCCAACACACCCATTTCGCAAAAAAATTACAAATAATACACCTACGTAAACTTCAATATGAATGAAAAAACAGGTCTATTTTAAAGTCCCTGTAACAGCCTGGATTTTGCTGTTGGGATTAATATTTTATCATCCCCGGACGCTGTTTGCCCAGCAGACAACGGAAATTTCGGGAACGGTTAGAGATGCAGCCGACAAGTCGGGAATGCCTGGCGTGAATGTGCAGGTAAAAACAAGTGGTACCAATGCAGCGACGGATAGGGACGGGAAATATACTATCCGTGCGGTACCAGGTGAAGTGGTAACATTTTCTTTTGTAGGTTATGTAACTCAGGAAATTACATTGGGTCAGCAGAGTGTACTGGATATTAACCTCCAATTCAACACCGAAGCACTCGACGAGGTGGTGGTTGTAGGTTACGGTACACAGCGAAGAGCATCGGTAACGGGTGCGGTAAGTGCGATTACATCTGATAAACTGGCGCAAACTGCTGCAACAACAACGGCAGATGCGCTTGTTGGTAAAATGCAGGGGATCACAACCAGATCAACCAATAGTTATGAAGGGGATGCACGTCCAGGTTCGCCGGCTGTTTTACAGATCAGGAACATGGGAGAACCACTTTTTATCATCGATGGAATTCCTCAAACCAGCGGACAGTTCAACAACCTGAACGTAAATGATATTGAAAACATATCGATTTTGAAGGATGCCTCTGCTTCTGTTTATGGTTTCAGGGCTGCCAACGGTGTAGTGTTGGTTACAACTAAAAGAGGGCGAAACCAGACTCCTCAAATCAATATCAACGGTTATTACGGTGTTCAGAATCTTACACGCTTCCCGTTTGAAACACCTGCAAGTGCTTATCTTTTTCACCAGACAAGAGCCGAATCTCAGCAAAACCGGGGTTTGCCAGTGACGATGCCTGCGGCTGAGCTGGAAAAATGGAGACTGGGAACGGAGCCTGGTTACCAGAGTTTTAACCAGTATGACTATGTTGTGAATAATCCGAATGCAGCTCAATACAGCGCTAACGCAAGTGTTTCAGGTGGATCCGAAAAAACGACCTATTACTTTTCAGCAGGTCATGTGAATCAGGATTTCGTAATGAAAGGTCATGGCTTCAATCGTACCAACCTTCAGTCTAATCTTCAGACCACCATTGCCAAAGGTTTTACAGTTGGAACGCAGCTGAGTTACCGGATAGAAAACCGGGATAATGTTGCGATTCCGGGTAGGGAAGACCCGATCTGGAATGCTTTTCTTGGCGCAAACAGCTCATGGCCAATGGATAATCCTTATGCGAACAGCAATCCGAATTACATCAATGGGAATGTGCGTTACCTCACAAGGTTGCCTTCAACATACACCAAAGAAATTGCGGGCTGGCAAAAGGATGTATGGAATAACGCAACCGGAAACTTCTTTGCAGAATATGCTTTTCCATTCCGTCTGAAAGCCAGAGCGACATACTCACATTCGATCAAAAATAACAAGTTTGACCGTCAGCGATATAGTTATGATGCTTACCGCTACGTTCCTGAAACCGATACTTACGAGGTATACGGCGGGTTCAACAGTCCGCTTCGTAATCGCAACAGACGTGAGGTTCAGGATCGGTTTGTACAGATGCAGCTGAGTTATGATAACTCTTTCAAGGATCATTATTTTTCAGCAGTAATGGCCTACGAACGTTCGGATAACGACGACACCTACACAACTGTGCAGTCTGTACCGCCGATTAACGACAACAACCTGATCAACTTTGTGGATGTAAATGATGTGACCACTACCTGGTCCACCAACGCCCGTGCTTCGGTAATTGGTAAGATTAATTACGATTACAAAGGGAAATATCTGCTCGAACTTTTGGGTCGTTACGATGGATCGTATCTATACGCTCCACAAAAAAGATGGGGACTTTTTCCGGGAGTTTCTGCCGGATGGCGCATTTCGGAGGAAAAGTTTATGAGTGACAAACTATCTTTTATCAGCGATTTGAAACTGAGAGCATCCTGGGGACAGGCTGGCCGTGAAGAAGGCGTTTCGCCATGGGGTTATCTGGGTGGTGCAACATACGGAAGCAGTGAGTACATGCTGGACGGCCAGGTAATTGTTGGGTCTCGTCCGCGAGGTTTGCCCGTAACCAATCTGAGCTGGGTTACCAGTACTTCCAAAAACATCGGGATTGATCTTTCGCTGTTTCAAAACAAAATCACAGCGCAGTTTGATGTGTTTGAGCGTAAATTAAGTGGCTTGCCGGCTGCACGTTATGACGTACTTCTGCCAAGTGAAGTTGGTTACGCACTTCCTGCTGAAAACCTGGAATCGGAAGCAAACCGGGGTGTGGAAGGGATCATTACTTACACAGGGAAAAAGGGTGAGTTTACATACAGCGTTGGTGTAAATGCAACTTTATCACGCAGGAGAATTCTGGACCGCTACAAACCCCGCTTTGGAAACTCATGGGATGAGTATCGTAACGCTACTGAAAACCGTTGGTCCGGAGTGAACTTTGGTTATCAGGTAATTGGTCAGTTTCAGTCGATGGAGCAAATCGAAAACTATCCGATTAATAATGACGGACAGGGAAATACAACATTGTTACCCGGTGACCTCATCTATAAAGATGTAAATGGTGATGGGCTTATCAATAGCCTCGACGAAAGACCGATTGGATATGCTTTGTACGACAACCCGATTCTGGGTTTTGGTCTCACCAGTAGTTTTGGATACAAGAATATATCATTACAAGTTGATTTGGCAGGCGGAAGCATGTACTCATTCAACCAGAATCTGGAAATGCGTTTTCCTTTTCAGGGAGGTCACAATTCACCTGAATGGATGTTAAAAGACCGCTGGCATCGGGCCGATGTATACGACAACAACAGCGAATGGATTCCGGGGAAATATCCTGCAATACGTGAAAATTCAAGCCATTCCAATTACCGCAACAGCGATTACTGGCGTACCAATGTAAATTATTTACGCGTCAGAAGAATCGAAGTAGGTTATGCCCTGCCAACCAAACTGATCGAAAAAGCAAAAATGAGAGCAGCTCGGGTGTACGTTAGTGGCACCAACCTGTTCACGTTCGACAACCTGTCGCACATTGAACTTGATCCTGAACTGGCGATGGAGTCGGGTCTGCGTTATCCGTCTCAGAAAATTATCAATGTAGGTTTCAATTTGACTTTCTAATCATAAAAGTTAAACAAATGACATTTAAAAAAATGAAAGCAATATATAAACCCATACTTCTTTTCCTTCTGCTCACTTCCAGTTTCAGCTGTAACAAAGACTGGCTGGAACGTGAACCGGAAAACCTACTAACTGACGAACAGCTCTGGACCAATCCGCAACTTATTCTTAGCACCGTTGCCGATTTTTACAGCCGGTTGCCGCGTCATACCGACTTTGAGGGACCTTATGGCTGCGGTTCTGCTGGCGGATATTGTGGTTGGAAAGATTATGCCTCCTACGACGAAGCGATGTGGTCGGGCGTCAGCAATTTCGATTATGAGTTCAGGAACAGTTTGATTGACTATCCATTTAACAGGTGGAGCCTTTGGAATTACGACCTGATACGGGATATTAATCTGGCGATTGAAAATATTGAAAAGGTGAATTCACCCAAAATGACGGAGGCTGTAAAAGCGCAGTTTATTGCTGAGCTGCGTTACCTGCGGGCGTTCAACTATTTCGAGTTGGTGAAAAGAATGGGCGGTGTACCCATCATCACGAAACAGATGATCTACAATTTTGAGGGTGATCCGTCTTATTTGCAGCAACCCCGGAATTCAGAAGAGGAGGTATATCTTTTTATAGAATCGGAATTAAACGCGATTCTGGACGATTTGGGAAATACAGATAGTAAAACCCGTGCAAACAAATACACGGCGCTTGCCCTGAAAAGCCGTGCGATGTTATACGCCGGATCTCTTGCCAAATACAATAGCCTGATGGCCGCGCCTGTTGTCCTCCCGAAAGGCGAAGTAGGCATTCCAGCGTCCCGTGCGACTTATTTTTACGAATCGTCTCTTGCAGCATCCGATGCGATCATCAACAGCGGTTCGTATCAGCTATTTGAAAATAACCCGGATCGTGGGCAGAATTTCTACGAAGCATTCACGGCTAAAACCAATAACCGGGAAGTTATTCAGGCGATTGATTACTCGGTGAGTCAGGGCAGACGTCATTTGTTTACGCTGGAAAATATTCCGCGTTCATTGCGAAAAGATGTAGAAAACGTAAGCGGTTCATCCGCGCTGTCGCCATCTTTGAATCTGGTGGAATCATATGAATATCTTGATGGCTCCAATGGTGCATTGAAAGGAGTGGGAACGGGTAGTAATACCGCGGACGGACAGGCAAACTGGATTTTTTATACCAATGCAAACGACATATTTGCCAACAAAGATGCGCGTCTGGCCGGAACCATTATATACCCGGGAAGCTCATTTGGCGGACAGGCTTTGCAAATGCAGGCTGGGGTGTACGTTTGGAATGCGACTACAAATAAATATGATCGACAGGAAGGTGGGTTAAATACGAAATATACCGACGGTGGTGTATTGACAGGAGGTGACGGTCCGCTTCACAATGAAAACTATGTTTCAGCAACCGGATTTTACCTGCGAAAATACCTGGACAGCTCTCCCGCGGCAGCTACAAGTGCAGTTCGTAGTGATATTTGGTGGATACAATTCCGCCTCGGGGAAATATATCTGAATGCAGGTGAAGCGGCATTTGAGCTTGGCAAAGGGAATGCCGTAACCTACATCAACCGTGTGAGAGAAAGAGCAGGTTTTGGTGCCAACAGTCTTAAAACGCTAACGATTGAACGGATCAGGAATGAACGTAAGGTTGAGCTGGCTTTTGAAGATCACCGAGTTTGGGATTTAAGAAGGTGGAGAATTGCGCATGAAGTTTGGGATGGTACAACCGGAAATCCTTCATCCAATATTTACGCACTTTTCCCTTACAGGATCATCCGCCCCGGTCATCCGAATCACGGAAAATATGTTTTCGACAAATTCCGCTCATCTAGAAATACACGTCCGAGACATTTCCGGGACGGAAATTACTATTCGGAAATATCCCAGTCGGTGATCAATAACAACCCCAAGATCGTACGAAACCCGTTTCATTAATCTTCAAAAGCAATCTTATGAAACTGATTCATTTAAGCATCAGCTTATTTCTGCTTCTCGCATTTACATCCTGCGAAAAGGATAATTATCAATTACCCCAGGCCACACTTTCAGGTCAGGTCGTGTACAAAAACCAACCCGTGTGGCTTAGAAGCGGCGGCGTGCAACTCGAATTGTGGCAACCGGGCTTCGCTTTGAACACCAAGATTCCGGTACATGTAGACCAGGATGGTACTTTTTCGGCCTCGGTTTTTGACGGAACTTATCGGCTTACTTATCTGGCAGGAAACGGTCCGTGGGTTGTTACCAGAGATACGCTCGTGGTGGATGTGAAAGGAAATACAATGGTAAATTTTCCTGTAAAACCTTATTTCAATGTTAAAAATGAAGCGATTACTGCCGAGGCCGGGAAATTATCTGCTGCTTTCAATCTGGAAAAGGTGGACGATACACGAGCATTACAATTTGCGGGGCTCTACATTGGAACAACCACAGTGCTGGATAATATAAACAACAAACAGAAAGTAGAAGTGCAGGCCGCGAGCATTACATCTCTGACCGACCCTGTGAAACTGAGCGCAACGTTGTCAGCAGCTTTGGCATCGAGAGATTATGTTTTTGCAAGAATTGGTGTGAAAACATCGGGTGTCAATGAGCTGATTTTTTCGCCTGTTGTGAAAATTGAGCTTTGAGGCGGGTCTGTCGATGAATTGAAATCTAATTAACTCTGAATAAAAATAATATGTTACAAAAAGCGATTCGAAAGTCGGCTGCGATTGTTACCGGTTTGGCTTTGTTTTCTACCTCATTCGCAGGTGCGCCTTCCGATAGGTTACCTCAGTATTCCGTCGCCGACAGTGTGCAGACTTTGACAGTGGATCTGGATAAAAAAGTGGGTAAAATGCAGCCGATGTGGGCCTACGTAGGTTATGACGAAGGGAATTATACCTATTTGCCCGAAAGTAAAAAGCTGATGGGTGATCTGGTAAAACTGAGCCAAAGTCCTGTGTATATCAGGGCTCATAATTTGCTCAATACCAACGAAGGATCGCCGATGGCTTTGAAATGGGGATCGACCAATGCGTATACGGAAGACAAAGACGGGAACCCGGTATATGACTGGAAGACAGTCGATAAAATTGTGGATACATGGGTTAATATGGGGATCAAACCGTTGATGGAAATCGGATTTATGCCAAAAGCCCTTTCTACCAAACCAGAACCTTACAAACACAAATGGTCGCCCGGAGATGCTTACAGCGACATCTGGACTGGCTGGGCTTATCCGCCAAATAATTACGACAAATGGGAAGCCCTGATTTATGAATGGGTCAAACATTCGGTAACGCGTTATGGACAAAAAGAAGTGGAAAGCTGGTGGTGGCAACTGTGGAACGAGCCTGATGCTGGTTACTGGGCAGGTACGGATCAGGAGTATTTCAAACTTTATGATTACACAGCAAAAGCAGTCAAAAGAGCTTTGCCTTCTGCCCGCGTGGGAGGGCCTAATGTGACAGGTGGACTTTCAAAAAGACAATCACAGTTCCTGACCGATTTCCTGGAACATTGCCGCAATGGGAAAAACAATGCAACCGGCAAAAAAGGAACACAGCTTGATTTTGTTGGATTCCACGCCAAAGGTTCACCGAAAGTCGCCGAGGCGGGTCACGTTCAAATGGGTTTGTCAACGCATTTGAAACAAATAGATGCGGCATTTAAGATCATCAAATCTTTCCCTGAGTTTGCGAAACTGCCCGTTATCATCGGAGAGTCAGATCCGGAAGGTTGCGCTGCATGTTCTTCGAGTTCGGGTTATTCCAATATGGCTTACAGAAATGGAACCATGTTTTCGAGTTATTTCGCAGCTTCTTTTGCAAGAAAATATGAGCTGGCCGACAAGCACAATATCAATCTGGAAGGAGCTGTAAGCTGGACCTTCACGTTTCCCGGACAACCGTGGTTCGATGGTTTCCGTTCTTTTGCAACGCATGGCGTGGGCAAACCTGTGCTTAATGTGATGCGTATGTTCGGGCTGATGAGCGGTGATCGTGTGGCAGTAAGCCGTGCCAATGCTTACTCGGCTGAGAAAATTATGCAGCAGGGCGTTGTAGGTACCTCGGACGTGAACGCCATGGCTACACGTGATGCCAATTCGGGGTCTGTGATGGTTTGGAATTACAACGATGAAGACATTGAACTGAGCCCGGCTCGCATAGCGCTTTCGCTAAAAGGTATTCCGGTATCCCGGGTGTTGGTACATCAGTATCGCATTGACGAAACACACAGCAACTCTTTCACTGCCTGGCGGGAAATGGGTGCGCCTCAGCAGGTCACCAATGAGCAATATCGCCGTTTGGAGGAATCAAGCCAGCTCGAATTGATCTCTTCACCACAATGGGTGGATATCAAAGACGGAAAAAGTTCGATCAATTTTGAATTACCTGCTCAGGGTGTTTCACTGTTCAGAGTTACCTGGAACTAGTAAAAACGATTAAAACCAAATATCATGTTTTTGACAAAAACAAAATCACTCCTGTTAAATGCTGCATTGTGTTCGGCATTGGTTTCTCCTGCTTTTAGTCAATCGACGGCACCAGTTACCATCGACGTAAACCTGGCGGTGGTAAAAGAACCCATGAAACCGATATGGGCATTTTTTGGCTACGATGAGCCGAATTATACCTATATGAAAGATGGTAAAAAGCTGTTGACAGAAATGTCACAATTCAGCAAAGGGCCGGTTTATGTTCGTGCGCATAGTTTGCTGGTAACCGGCGACGGCGAAGCGGCACTGAAATGGGGATCAACCAATGCTTACACCGAAGATGCACAGGGCAACCCGGTTTACGACTGGACCATTGTTGACAAAATATTTGATACCTACATTGAAAGAGGCATGAAACCCATCGCACAGATTGGGTTTATGCCGCAAGCACTTTCAACAAAACCGGAGCCTTATCGTCACAACTGGAAGCCCGGAGATAATTACAACGACATTTATCTGGGTTGGGCATATCCTCCGAAAGATTATAACAAATGGTCTGAGCTGGTGTATCAGTGGGTAAAACATTCGGTTTCCCGCTACGGACAAAAAGAAGTGGAAAGCTGGTACTGGGAACTTTGGAATGAACCCAATATCAGTTACTGGAAAGGCACGATGGAAGAGTACATCAAGCTGTACGACTATACGGCTGATGCAGTAAAACGTGCGCTGCCTACTGCGAAAGTAGGTGGGCCGGAAGTAACAGGACCATCCTGGGACAAATCTCAGGTATGGATGAAAGCATTTCTGGACCACGTTACAAAAGGGAAAAACTACGCCACCGGCAAAATTGGTACGCCTATTGATTTCATTACCTATCACGCCAAAGGAGCACCTAAACTGGTAGACGGCCACGTGCAGATGAACATGGGAACGCAGATGCGGGATCTGGATAAAGGTTTTGAAATTGTTGCTTCTTACCCTACACTGAAAAAACTACCAATCATTATCGGAGAGTCCGATCCGGAAGGATGCGCGGCTTGTTCGGAAGATGTGAGTCCGCAAAATGCGTATCGGAACGGCACCATGTATTCAAGTTATACAGCGGCATCATTCGCCAGAAAATACGAATTGGCACATGCCAGAGGGGTGAATCTTCTAGGCGCGGTAAGCTGGTCGTTTGAATTTGAAGATCAGGCATGGTTCCGTGGTTTCCGGGATTTGGCAACGAATGGCGTCGACAAGCCGGTATTGAATGTGTTCAGAATGTTTGGTATGATGGAGGGAAATAGAGTGGAAGTGAAGCAGAATCTGGCTTATGACTTTAAAAGAGTGAGGGATGAAAGCGTGCGTGGCGAGGCAGATATCAACGGACTTGCATCCAAAAGTGCCAACTCTGCCGGCGTGATGGTTTGGAATTACCATGACGACAATGTTCCTGCTCCCGATGCACAAGTGAAAGTTTCGGTGAAAGGATTGCCGTCTCAGAAAATGATGCTTTACCACTACCGGATCGACAAAGAAAACAGTAATTCGTATGAGGTCTGGAAAAGCATGGGTTCTCCAAAATCGCCTTCGGAAGAGCAGATCAGAGTTCTTGAAAAAGCTGGACAACTGGAATTGCTGACTTCACCCGAATGGATCACGCCTAAAAATGGCAGTGCAACCGTCGACATGAAGCTTCCGCGCCAGGGCGTTTCCTTTCTTCACTTCAAGTGGTAGATTTTAGTCATTAAAAAGCACACGTTGATAACAAGGTTAGGCTTTTGCCATAAACTGTTTCCTGCGAGCTGTTTACAATGACCTTTTTACGATGAACTGATTTACGGTAAACTGTTTACTTGCAACTGTTTACCGTAAACTCTTCACACGTGATTCACAACTGTTAACTCCAAAAATATGAAAATTACAAAAGTAAGAACCAAGCTGTACCAATGGAACGGCCCGGTGCTGACCAG
The DNA here is from genome assembly GCF_021390535.1 of Dyadobacter sp. CY312. Lineage (GTDB taxonomy): Bacteria > Bacteroidota > Bacteroidia > Cytophagales > Spirosomataceae > Dyadobacter. The sequence goes on along the minus strand of NZ_JAJUXG010000003.1, from coordinate 44,537 downwards.
CAATACTGTGTTCGCTACACCGCTTAGTCCACTGCATTTTCAAAGTGATACACAGGCTGCATTCCGTTTTTTTAGCTGGCTTGTGGTCGAAGTAGAAACCGACGAAGGACATGTTGGTTATGGTAATGCGGGGCTAAGCCCTGATATTACCAAAGCGGTTATCGACAGTAAACTGTCATCGCTCCTGATTGGAGAAAATCCGTTAAATACAGAATATTTGTTTGAAAAAATGTACCGGTCTACGGTGGCTTATGGGAGAAAAGGGACGGTTATTGCAGCCATCAGCGCTATTGATATTGCACTTTGGGATATCAAAGGAAAAGTGATGAAACAGCCCGTGTTTATGCTCATGGGCGGACGAACCAGACCGAATATCGAAACCTATTACAGCAGATTGTATACCAGAGATCTGGACAGTTTGCAGGCAGAAGCCATTCATTACAAAGAGCAGGGTTTTTCGGGAATGAAATTACGTTGCGGTTACCCGCTTACCGAAGGTGTTGCCGGTATGCGTAAAAATGTGGAAATGGTGAAAGTGGTTAGGGAAGCAGTGGGTGATGATATAAATGTAATGCTGGAAGGTTACATGGGCTTTAATCTTGCCTATGCCAAACAGTTTCTGAAAGCATTGGAACCATACAATCTGCGTTGGGCAGAAGAACTTTTGCTGCCGGACGAAATTCACAACTTTGCCAAGCTACGCCAATATACCGACATTCCGTTATCCGGTGGCGAACATGAATACACCCGCTACGGTTTTCATGACCTTTTGCAAACTGGCGCACTGGATATTTTCCAGTTCGATACCAACAGGGTGGGCGGTTTCACCGAAGCACAGAAAATCTGTAACATGGCCCTTTCGCATGGAGTTGAAGTGATTCCGCATGGTGGGCAAATGCACAATCTGCATGTGGTGATGAGCTCGTTTGCAAGTCCGATGGCGGAGTATTTTCCGCAGACAGAAATAGAGGTTGGCAACGAAATGTTCTGGTATATTTTCGATGGAGAAGCCATTGCGGAAAATGGCCGCTTACAGCTGGATGATACACTACCGGGCGTTGGCCTCACGCTTAAAACAGAAGGACTCGAACATTTCATCATTACGGAATAGACTCAATGGAAACTCTTACAATGCAACATAGCATTCTCGACCTGTTTAAACTCAACGGACAAACTGCGCTGGTTATCGGCGGAAACCGTGGTCTGGGCCTTTCGATGGCCAAAGCGCTTGCAGAGGCAGGTGCCAATATTGTGATCGCCGCGCGTGATGAGGCTGTTAACCGTGAATCGGAACAGTTGCTCAAAGATTCTTACGATACCCGGTGCATCAGTGTGACCTGTGATGTCACATCGGAAGAAAGTATTAAAGCTGCGGTAAAATCTGCTGTGCAAACTTTTGGTAAAATTGATATTCTGGTCAATTCAGCAGGGATAAACATCCGCGGGCCTATTGAATCGCTTTCACTGGATGATTTTAATAAAGTACAGTCGGTGAACGTTACAGGAACCTGGCTTGCCTGTCGCGAAGTAGTGCCGATCATGAAAGAGAACGGATATGGACGAATTATCAACATCGGCTCCATGCTGGCGCTCACTGCCATTCCGGAGCGGACGCCTTACGCCACCAGCAAAGGTGCGATCTTGCAACTAACACGTTCGCTGGCCATGGAAGTTGCATTGGACGGTGTTACGGTGAACGCCATTTTGCCAGGCCCGTTTGCCACTGATCTCAACCTCCCGCTGATCAATGATCCGGAAAAATACAAAGCTTTTATATCCAAAATTCCGATGGGACGTTGGGGTGAACTGCACGAAATAGGAGGAATTGCTTTGTATCTCGCAAGCAAAGCTTCAAGCTACACCACGGGAGGATGTTTTTCAATTGATGGCGGATGGGTTACGCAATAACCGGTTGTCGTCAGTAAATAAGTATTCGATTTTATGAAAAATGAAATAAGGGTTGTACAGATTTTTGATGAAGATAAAGGGCGTGCAGTTGCGGTAGTGCAGGAACCATCGCTGATTTTGGTAAAAAACTTCACCTCCGTATATGCTGCTGCGTTAGAAGCGGTGCGAACCAAAACAAAGTTAACAGACCTACTGAATGCAAACCTGTCTGACACCAAACTTGACTATGATAGTGTCTACGATGGCAGAAGTTCATGGCGGTTGCTACCGGCTTTTGATTTTCCTGATAATCCTTTTGGTTGTCTGGTTGCCGGGACAGGGCTAACTCATAAAAACAGTGCCTTGAACCGGCAAATGATGCACGCTTCCGGTGGAGATTCCAAGCCGACGGATAGTATTGTGATGTATGAATGGGGAGTTAAACAGGGCTTTCCCGCAGCAGGAGAAATAGGCGTTCAGCCGGAATGGTTTTACAAAGGAAACGGTTCGGTTTTAAAAGCGCATGGCGAAAAACTGGAAGTGCCGGCATACGCCAACGACGGTGGCGAAGAACCCGAAATCGCAGGTATTTACATCGTTGATGAAGAAGGCATTCCGCACCGGATTGGCTTTGCCACTGGTAATGAATTCTCGGATCATGTGATGGAAAAGAAGAATTACCTGTATCTGGCTCCTTCCAAACTGAGACAATGCGCAATCGGTCCGGAATTGGTAATTGGCGGAGAATTTTCCGATTTGAAAGGGACTGTAAGTATATCAGACGGAGAAGCAACGAGATGGAGCTCGGCTATTAAAACGGGAGAACAAAATATGGCGCACAGTCTGGAAAATTTGGAATACCATCATTTCAAATATGCTGGTCATCGGTTGCCGTTGCAGGCACACGTTCATTTTTTCGGAGCCGATGCGTTCAGTTTTGGAAATAATGTAACTCTGCAAAACAATGATCTGATGACCGTTCACTGGGAAGGCATGGGTCGACCATTGCAAAACAGCATTTCAATTTCAAATGAAGCTGAAACGCTCGTGCCGGTTCGCCAGCTTTAAGTCCATATTCATAAGTAGCTGCTGGCAATTAGCTTTTGGCGATTAGCTATTTAAAAACTTGTATTTCAATTGGTTTTAAAGAGAAATAACCGAAACTAATTTCGCTCAAATTCATATTGCCTAAACCTTATTTTTAATGGTAGAAAATAATATACCCGTATCCCCGGCAATGAAGCTTTCCAAAATGCGCTGGGTGATGGTCGGGATGGCTTTTTTGGCTACCGTTCTGAATTACGTTCACCGGTTGTCTTTCAATTATCTGAGTGCAGAAGGAGAGTTGCGGGCGCTCATTCCGGATGAGGCTTTTGGTTATATAGGAACCGCTTTTTTCGTGGCCTATATGATCTCCAATGCTTTTTCAGGATTTCTAATCGACCGTCTTGGAACCAGGCTGGGCTATTCACTTTGCATGGCTTTCTGGACCACCGCCGGACTTGTTCACGCCTTTGCCACCACGCCGCTGCAATTTGGTATATGCCGGTTTATGCTTGGTATTGGTGAGGCAGGTAATTGGCCCGCTGCCATCAAACTGACCACCGAATGGTTTCCGCCACATGAGCGTTCAACGGCATCGGGCATTTTCAACAGCGGATCTGCTTTGGGTGCTGTTATTGTTCCGCCGCTGGTTGCCTATTTGGGTATCAGCTACGGCTGGCAAATGACTTTCATCATTCTCGCGCTTTGTGGTTATCTGTGGCTGGTCATTTTCTGGTTTTTGTACTATACCCCAAAAGAAACCGAGGTTAAAGTGAAAACCTTTACCATTCCTGCAATCAAGCTTTTGAAGACCCGGTTTGTGTTGATGTTCACCTTGTCAAAAACCTTTATGGATCCGGTTTGGTACTTTGTTACTTTCTGGATCGGGCGGTATCTGGTAGATGTGCACAATCTGGAATTGAAGGAAATTGGGATGCTCGCCGTGATTCCATTTTTGATTGCCGATGTGGGCAATCTGGCTGGTGGTTATTTTACGCAATACATCATAAAAAAAGGAACACCTATTCCGAGAGCAAGAAAAATTGCGGTAACCATTGCAGGACTGATCATGGGCGTACCACTTCTGGCGGGACCATTTGTAATTTCTTCACCCATGTCGGCGCTGCTGGTTTTTGGTTTGGCAGGATTTGGATACACGGCCTATACCGCCAATGCTTTAACCTTTCCGGCTGATGTGGTTCCTAAAAATTCAGCAGCTTCTGTATGGGGAATGGCCTGCGTTGGTACTGGTTTGGGCGGTGCTGTTTTTCAATCGGTTTCAGGTATCGTACTGAAAAATTATGCCGTTGAGATGGGTTACAATTATGCATACAGTATCCTGTTCATGGGCTTCGGGATCATTGCCTTGATTGGTCTGGCGATCATGTTGTTTTTCATGGGACCGTTGGTGCCCAACGAAGAGCTACGCAGATACGCCGAAACCGGAGGAGTTGAGGAATGAGTTGGAAAGTGCCTGCCGGTGAGCGGTAAGTCTGTAGTAAATCTCAAACTCGAATCTCAAACCACGGTGCTTTTGAAACTGGATTGGTAAAAATAAAACCCACCGCAGAACTCATTTCCAGTACTGCGGTGGGGTTTAATTTAGAAAAAGGAATTCATTATTGGCACTTTATTGCAAAATGACTTCAAACTTGCTTAAACAGCCGGAAAGCAGCAGTATCGATTTCATATCGCAGGTTCTCACAATGATGACTCCAAACTCAGATTACTCGCCTCAGATAAGGTAATGGTTTTTGCCAACGCACCGAATTCGTGCAAATCACCAAAAACTTCCATACGTATCGATTCTTCAATTTTGCCAATCCGAACCGGTTCAAATCCGTTATCATGTATGAGCTCTTCAATTTTTACATTGATACTGGTGTCATCGGTGGCATAAAACAACACCGCTTTTTCTGGCTGACGGAAAGCTGCGTCAGCTAGTGAACCTGCTCCCAATGAGCCGAGTGCTTTTGCAAGTTTTGCGCCTTTTGGTAAAAGTGAAGACAGGATTTGTCCGGCAGATTCGTGCTCGCCAATAATTTTTTTGAACCCGCCATTTTCGTCAGGAGCAATCGGGTTGGACGGATCAACGATGATCTTGTTTTGAAGCGCTGTTGCATAGGTGCCAAAAAACTCCTGAATGGTATTGAACCACAATGCTAATACGATGATGTCGGCGTTCTGAATGGCATCGGCAATTTCCTGGGGTTCAGCCAAACTTCCCAGCTCTTCTGCGTAGTTTTTGGCTTTGTCGAACGTGCGGTCTGCAACGATTATTGAACGGTTTCCTTTAACGAGATTGGACGCTACAATGCTGCCTATGTTTCCCAGGCCAATTACTGCAACTTTTGATTTAGTGCTCATATCTATTTTTTAAACGGTTGATTAATGGATACAAATTTTGCCCGATTGGGTGAATTGCTCCAATGACCTGGTTTAAGAAATAGTCTTGATGTAGATTAAGGTTTTAAAGGGTCAGCGGCTCGGCTCCTCAGGTTTCTCAGTCGGCTTAAAAATTCGGGTGTTACTCCAAGGTAAGCCGCAATCTGTACCTGCGAGAGGCGATTGACCATGTGCGGATATTGTTCCAGGAAAGATTCGTACCGCTCTTCGGCTGTGGAACTGATATTTTGAAGCAATCTTTCCTGTAAACGCACAAGGCTGTTTTCAACCAACACACGGAAAATTCTGTCAAATAAAGTGCCTTCTGTGTAAAGGAAAATGAGGTCATCCAGACTGATCTGAAACACAACGGTATCTTCGAGCGTATCAATATTCAGTGTAGATGGCTTTAGTCCGTGAAAACTACCGAGATCGTTGATCCATCGGGCTGCGGGAAGATTATTTTCAGAAGCAAATTGAAGAATATGAATATTCCCTTTTTCGTCGACTTTGTACATCCGCAGACAGCCTCTTACGACGAAATTCAACTGTGTGCACACATCACCTTCTTGGAGCACAAACTGACGCTTTCGGTAAAGACGCGGATGGAATTTGTTTTTCACCAATTCCTGATCATGCTCGCTTAATGGGATTAGTTTGTTAAAATAGTCGAGCAATGGCTCAATAGAGATTGGGTAAATGGGTTGTTTCATCTGAACTCCTGCGTTATGTTAGTAGGAGAAGTAAAAGTAAGAAAACACTTGTCAAAACGATGCAGCAGTTAAATTCGGAAGGTAGTAGCACACAACTGCTATAAACGCCAAAATGATTAAATATTTCATACAATTGCGGTCTGATGATCTTAGAAAATTGGTGATTACTGCCGCAGCGAACCAATGATGTAGATTAAGAAAACATCTTGATGTACATCAAGGATCGATGATGAAAGAGGCTGACTTTTAAAGACGAAACCCACCGCTGCACTGATTGATTTCCAGTACTGCGGTGGGTTTTAACGATATCTGCATTTAAAATACTATTTTAAACTAAATCGTGATACGACCACCCGTCGCCGGAATGGTGGCTCCTGAAACATAACTGCTTTCTTCGGATGCAAGAAATACGTATGAAGGTGCAATTTCGGCCGGTTGTCCTGGTCGGCCTACGGGTGTGTTGTCCCCAAAAATATCCGCATCTTCCCATTTGGTAGACGGAATAAGTGGTGTCCAAACGGGACCAGGTGCAACAGCATTTACCCGAATCCCTTTGCCTGCGTTCAGCAGAATCTGACTCAGGTTTGCCGTGAAATTTTGTATTGCCGCCTTGGTAGCAGCGTAGGGGAGCAGGTCATCGGATGGACTGTATGCGTTCACCGATGTAGTATTGATGATTGAGCTTCCCGGTTTCATGTGTGGTTCGGCTGCTTTACACAGGTAAAACATGCTGTGAATGTTCACGGCAAAGGTACGTACCCACTCCTCGGACGGAATGTCCTGCAAGGATTTCCTCGCCATCTGAAAGGCTGCGTTATTTACCAAAATATCGATCTGACCAAATTCCGCGACGGCTTTGGTCACAATTTCCTTACAGTGCGCTTCACTGGTTATGTCGCCTTTTACGAGAATGCATTTCCTGCCGGCTTTTTCAACATAACCAGCTGTATCATTCGCATCTTCGTCCTCTATATCACTCAGGTAGCTGATAAGTACATCCGCACCTTCGCGGGCAAATGCAATGGCTACGGCTTTACCAATACCAGAATCTCCTCCGGTAATGATTGCTTTTTTACCTTCCAGTCTCCCGGAACCCTTGTAGCTATCCTGCCCATGATCGGCCAAAGGCTGCATGGCTGCTTCCGTTCCCGGAAACTCCTGCTTTTGCTTAGGGAACGGAGGTTGAGGATACTTGGATTTTGGGTTTTGTTGTTCGGTGTTTTTGTGATTTTCTTCCATAACGGTTGTTTAGTTTAATTGCTGAGGGTAAATACTGCCAGCAACTTGAAATGTTATGGAAGAAGCTATAAAAAACCATACCGTTGAACCACCAGGAATATATTAACGGCAGCTTTCCGAAATCAAATTTTGTTTAACCAAGTGCAACATCCAGGCTCATCATGATGATAAAACCACCTATAAAACCGAGTGTTGCGATGTCGGTATTTTTGTCCTGTTGTGTTTCGGGAATCACTTCTTCCACAACTACGAAAATCATCGCTCCCGCAGCAAAGGCAAGTGCGTAGGGCAGAACGGGAGTGAAAAATGAGACTGCAACTGCACCCAAAACTCCGGCAATCGGTTCCACAATGGCACTGGCCTGCCCATACATAAAGCTCTTTCTTCGGCTCATTCCCATTCTGCGTAGCGGCATCGAAACTGCAATTCCTTCGGGAAAGTTTTGCAAACCAATTCCAATAGCCAATATCGTAGCCCCGGCAATGGAAGCCTCGGGAATTCCGGCAGCAACACCACCGAACAACACACCCACAGCCAATCCTTCGGGTATATTGTGCAGGGTGATGGCAAGCACAAGAAGCGTTGTGCGCTGCCAGGGAGATTTTACGCCCTCTGTTTCCTTGAAATTGATATGCACGTGAGGTAAAACTTTGTCCAGCGCGAAAAGGAAAAGAGCTCCGCCCAAGAATCCGATAGCGGCAGGCATTACCTTTACAAATCCATCTCCTTCGCTCATCTCAATTGCAGGAGCCAGCAAACTCCAGAAACTCGCGGCCACCATCACACCACCGGTAAATCCCAGCATGCCGTCGAGTACGGTGCGGTTCATGGTTTTGAAAAAGAAAACAAACGATGCGCCAGCGGCAGTTACCAGCCATGTGAAAACGGTCGCATACAGCGCCGCCTGTACCGGATGAATGCCTTCAAGATATTGTATTATAGACTCAAACATGGTGTAACGCTATTCCGGTTTTTATTGTGTCTGGCAAAGCTGTGCTATTTCATCTCGCTAAATAAAATAGTGCCTGTAAGTTTGCAGACCATTAATGTAGCGGGAAATTATCAAAGATTGTTTACCAGATGAAAAATTAAGGAATGCGCTGCTGCAATTTGATGATGGTTACTTTGTCTTTCCTGATACTCATCTTTAATTGCTTGGAGCTACGACGACAGGTGGGAAGTAATATTCGTCGATCTGGTTCCAGGAGTAGCGGTAGGTGATCCCACGAACTTCTTCAATAAAATCGGCTCCATCTTCGTCGGTCGTTCCGGGGCGCCATTGTGTTGTGTTCTTAATCCTGAATTTGAGAACCGAAGAAGGGGGCGGCAAATCCTCATGCGTTAATATCTTAATCTTCATAACTTCTAACTTTTTGATTTTCAGAAGTTACGACATTTTATCGGAGATAGTGTTTGATTAACGTGATAGATAGCGAATGTTTTGAAATGGGAGATAGCTTAACCATCAGAAGTAATCTATTTTTTTAATGATTATGGTTGAAATCTGACAGCATGTAGCTCTGAGCAAACTATTTTTTGGAGCAAACAAACTCTCGCTTCGGCAATCCGCCGGGTGGCCGGTGCCATTGAAAATGACATGATCCAGGTCAGTTGGAGTAACTATATCGTTCTCAACAAGCTACTTGAAAGTGACACTGATTTTGTCAGGCTGAGCGGAGTCGAAGCCCGAGCAACCAAATTAGTGCCATTGATAATCAGTATTTTATAAATGTGTCAATGGCAGCGGACGGGGCCACCCGTGCGGTCGAAGACCGGGTAAACAAATTGGCTTCATTGATTATGACGACTTTATATATCTGTCAATTGCAGCTTTCGGATCGTTAATTCGTTTTAAGCTTTTTGATTAAGTAGAAATAATCAATTATTTATATAAAGTGCCAATGATGGCTTCCAGTGCTCTTACTTTTTTCATTCGAATATAATTTTGCAAATTGTTGTTAATCAATAAATTAAATACAGTTAACAAAGTAAAATTTCATTCTCGTACTCGAAGTACAGCCCTGTGTGCTTAACTGTATTGCAAGCCAGTTTCTTGAGCGGGGTAAAACCACCAGTTAAAAGAACGGCTTTGTATCAAAATCGTTAGATTGTTTCCAACAACTTTAATTCCTTTTGTAAATAGGCAACTCGCTTAGCCTTTCTTGTCTTTTCAAATTCTGCCGCATCAAAGCCTAAATATGGTACCCGATCTTTTAGAATATGGTAAATGGCACAAAGGATCTTATGTCCTACTATTAAAAGTGCTTTTTTACTTCCTTTCCGCCCGATCATACTGTCAAATTTTGCCCGCAAATAAGTATTCTTTGTCCTGGTTGCGGCCCATGCACATTCTACTAAAACTGGCTTCAAATATTGGTTGCCATGGGTGGTTCTAGAGCTTTTTTTTTACCGCCACTTTCATTGTTACCTGGGCAAATACCAGCCCATTTGGCCAGATGTTTCTCTGATGGAAAGGCCTCAACATCTACACCGATTTCTGCCACAATGTTGGTAGCGGCCTTTTTGTCCACGCCTGGAATAGTACTTAAAAGTTCAATAACGCTCTTGTTATCCGTTAATATTTCGTCCATCTGAGCTTCTAAATCGGCTATCTCCTGCTCTAAAAACGCAATGTGTTTTTTAATTTTTCGCAACATAAACCGATGATGGTCGGTTACTCTTCCAGTGACAGCTTTTAATAAATCGGCTTTTGTTGCTTTTAACTTTTTGGTATAAATACTATTAATAAACTTCTCTAAATCGGCTTCACCTTCAATTAGTGCGTCAATTAACTTGGTTGAAACCATTCCCGAAATACTGCTTACAACGCTGCTGAGCTTTATATTGGCATCTTCAAGAATTTTCTGAATCCTGTTCTTTTCTGAGGCCGATTGCTGAATAAGTTTGGTCGAATACCTACTCAGGTCTCTGAGTTGTCTAATCTTTTCCTGTGGTACATAGCTAGCTTTTAACAGTCCACTTAGTAATAGTTTGCAAATCCACTGACTATCAATTTTGTCAGTCTTTCGACCGGGAACACTTTTCAAATGACGGGCATTGACCAATATTATGTGGAAATTCTCTTCTAAAATGTTGAATATCGGTTTCCAGTACACACCAGTACTTTCCATCGCCACATGAGTAATCCGATGTGAAGACAGCCAATCAGCTAATTCTTGCAAAGAACTGGTAAACGTATCGAACGTACGAGTTTCAAGCTTTAAGCCAATTCCATTAATGGTGGCTACAACCATTTTCTCATGTACATCCAAGCCACAGCCTCTTTCGATAATCTGCTCAAATTCAACAACCTGATACTCTTTTGATGAATCCATAACTTTGCGGTTTGTTTCCATAAAGTTGGCTATTTTCCAAAATATTCATACCCCTGTGTGTTTAAAATCAATCATGAATGCTTCTTGATAAAAAAAGTAACAAAAAAATCAAGACGAAAAAATGCTTCCACCCACATACCTACGCACACCCCGCTTTTTCGTCGGGCTACACACGCATTGTGCTTGTCGCTGCTTTGAAGCTTGTGCATCGATCCTCAGTTCTCATTTTCTTTCGAACTATATGCAGCTAACAAATCTGTCAATTGTAGCGAGCCGGGTTACAGGTGCGGCCGAAAGAATGTGCGACGATTAAGGGGGACAGTCCAAATAGAGAAGTTTATGAAATCGATAATTTGGATTTAAATACAGCGAAATTAAAGATGGGCAATGCGACTATAGAATACCAAAATTAAATATATCACCAACCTTAACATTGAGGTAATATAGAAGTTTAAAAAAAAGGTGACATTTGCGGGTTCTAACTGACACTGATTTTAACTGATTATGAGAAAGTGGATCTGCGGACTCCTTTTTACGATATTTTATTTCCATTCACAGCAAATACAAGCTCAGCGTTTCTTAATGGATATGGTGGATACCACCAATCAGATGGGGAAGGGGATGCTTTCCATTTATGAGCGATATGATCGCATTAAAATGAGTGGTTATATCCAGCCTCAGTTTCAATACATCACTAAAGAAGGTGCAGAAACTTTCAACGGAGGTAATTTTTCGTCTGTTTCCAACAACAGATTCATGCTTCGCAGGGGCCGTCTTCGGGTCGATTATGCGCATTTGAACAAAAAAGGTGAGGCGACATCGTATTTTGTTTTTCAATTTGATGGTACCGAGCGAGGTGTGGTGATCCGGGATTTCTGGGGTAGATTTTACGAGAATAAATACAAGATTTTTGCGCTTACCACGGGTATGTTCGCGCGTCCGTTTGGTCAGGAGATCAACCTTTCGTCAGCCAATCGGGAAACGCCGGAACGGGGTAGAATGTCACAGATTCTCATGAAAACGGAACGTGACATCGGTATCATGCTAACTGTAAACGACAGAAAAAGAGACAGTAAATGGTCGAACTGGAAGCTGGATTTGGGTGTATTCAACGGGCAAGGCATGGCTGGTCCTGTCGATTATGACAGTCGCAAAGATGTAATTGGTCGGGTTAGTCTCAAACCTACCAAGTTGAGAGGCATAGCGGGAACGCCTCTTTTGTCAGCCAGTGTGTCGGGATATGCTGGTGGAATTACCAGTCAATCCAACGTTTTGTATACAACACGTGACATGGGCAACGGATTCAGAATGGTGCGCGACTCATCGGCCAGCAACAACCATAAAATGACACCGAGGAACTATGCCGGAGCAGATTTTCAGCTGGTATTTCCTAATCGGGAGGGCAAGACTGAATTTCGCGCAGAATATATCGCTGGTAAGCAGACTTCCACCTTTGCCAATAGCGAATCGCCGGGTGTTTATCCTGTAACGAACGGGGTAAAAGATCCGCTTTACACCAGAAATTTCGATGGCGCGTATTTCTATTTTCTTCAACATCTTGGTAGTGAAGAGCATCAGTTTGTGATGAAATACGACTGGTATGATCCGAATAAAAAGGTGTCTGGGAAGGAAATTACTGCCGAAGCCGGTTTTAGCAAAGCCGATTTGCGGTATAATACCCTGACAATGGGTTATGTACACTATGCCAATCCATCGTTGAAATTCCTGTTTTTCTATGATATTGTACGAAATGAGAAGTCAGGGCTTGCCGCATTTACAAACGATGTTTCAGATGACATTTTTACTTGCAGGGTGCAGTACGACTTTTAATTTTCCTCCGTTCAGCCCGGCCAGCGTGGCCCGCTAAAAAGCGTCCAGATCTGAGCAACTCTTACTTCTTTTAACTCTTTAACTTCCTGTAACTTCTGTTCTCCCGGCCAGCGTGGCCCGCTAAAAAGCGTTCAGACCTGAGCAACTGTAACTTCTGTTAACTCCTTAACTTCCTGTTAACTTCTATTCCTCCCGTTCAGTCCGCTAAACAGCGTCCAGACCGGAGCAACCCTAATTTCTGTTAACTTCTTAACTACCCTTAACTTCTGTACCCGTTCAGACCTGAGCAACTGTAACTTCTGTTAACTCCTTAACTCCTCTTAACTTCTTCTTCCTCATTCCCCCCAAACCGTAACCATCAAATTTCTTGTACCTCCATAATCCCGGTGTTCGCAGAGGTAAACGCCCTGCCAGGTTCCCAGAGCAAACCTTCCGTTGCGGATCGGGATCATTACGGAACTACCCAGAATGGAGGCTTTCAAATGAGCCGGCATGTCGTCAGAGCCTTCGTAGTCGTGCTGGTATTCCGGATCATTTTCAGGGACGGATTTGCTAAAATACATCTCAAAATCGGCGCGGACAGTCGGATCTGCATTCTCGTTGATCGTTAGTGATGCAGAGGTGTGTTGAATAAAAACCTGACACATGCCGGTTTTGAATGAACCAAGCTCCGGCAAGGCTTGCAGAATTTCATTGGTAATGAGATGAAAACCTCGTCTGCGCTGTCGTAACTGAATGGGCTGTTGCAGAATTTTCATAACGTTGCATCGGGTCGTGCAGAACTCCGGTTACTTGGTTTTTACATAAAAATGGGAAGCATTGTTTTTACCGGTATGGCGCTCTTCTACCTGCAAAACCTTGATCGAGCGTATCAGATCCAGCAACTTTTTGTGACCATAATTCCTGGGGTCAAAGTCAGGACGTTTTTTTAAAATCATATTTCCCAACACGCCAAGGAAAAGCCAGCCGTCTTCATCGGCAATGTCATTGATACTTTCGGATATGAGCCTGATCAGACCTTTGTCAATTTTGGCAACAGGCGGCGTTTCTTCTTTTACTGCTGTTTTGAATTTGGAAGTTTCCTGAGTTGGAACCTCTGGTTTGGCTTCTTTTTTAAGAATTTCGATGTATATAAACTTGTTGCAGGCTGCTATAAAAGCCGCTGGTGTTTTCTTTTCTCCAATACCAAAAACAAGCATTCCCGCCTCCCGAAGTCTGGTAGCAAGCCTGGTAAAATCGCTGTCACTGGAAACAATACAAAACCCGTCGACACGGCCTGTGTACAGAATGTCCATCGCATCGATAATCAGCGCGGAGTCGGAGGAGTTTTTACCAGAGGTATAACTGTATTGCTGTACAGGCGTGATGGCATTTTCGAGTAAAACCGTTTTCCAACCCGATAAGGTAGGTTTGGTCCAGTCTCCATAAATTCGCTTAAATGTAGGTGTTCCATAAATGGCCACTTCTTCCAGCATTCCCTTGATGTTGGAATACGGCACATTGTCGGCATCAATGAGCACGGCAAGTTTGAGTTCTCTGGTGTTTTCCATAAATCAAAGTTAAAAGGAAACAAAGTAGAAACGGCAAGGCCACAAAAAAAGGGAGAAAAAGCCCAACGCCCTTTCTCCCTTTTTTATCTCTCCGGTCTGTACGCCCCTTGGCGGACTGAACGGTGCTAATTGTAAACTTTTAATTCCTACTTCCTAACCGTTCAGTCCGGCCAGCGTGGCCCGCTAAACAGCGTACAGACCGGTAACGCTAACTCCATAACTTCTCTTAACTTCTTATATCCGTTCAGTCCGCTAAACAGCGTACAGACCGGAATCGCTTACTCCTTAACTTCTTAACTTCTTAACTCCTTATAACTTCTCCCTCCTCACTTCAACTTCTCCTCAAACAACTTCAAAATCCTCTTGTACTCATCGGTCCATGACGATGGCTCTACAAATCCGTGATCTTCCATTGGGTAAGAAGCCAGTTCCCAGTTGTCTTTTCCAAGCTCAATAAGTCTTTGCGACAACCGCACCACATCCTGATAATGGACATTAACATCCACCATTCCATGACAAATAAGCAGGTTGTTTTTCAAACCTTCCGCGTGATAGATCGGTGAGCTTTTGCGGTAGGCAATGCTATCGGCCTGAGGTTCGTTGAGGATATTCGCTGTGTAGCCATGGTTGTACGCCGCCCAGTCGGTTACGGGACGCAAAGCAGCTCCCGCTTTAAATACATCAGGTGTTGTGAACAGGCCCATCAACGTAATGAAGCCGCCATATGAACCACCATAAATTCCAATTTTCTTAGTATCAATACCGTATTTTTTTACCAGCCATTTGGCTCCGTCGGTGTTGTCAGTCAGGTCTTTTCCACCCATAAAACGATAAATTCCGGTACGCCAGTCGCGGCCATAACCGGCGCTTGCACGGTAATCCATATCCAACACTGTGTATCCCATATCGGTCAGTAAGTTATGGAACATGTATTCGCGTGAGTACTGGCTCCACCATTTGTGCGCGTTTTGTAAATATCCAGCGCCATGGACAAAAATGACTGCTTTACCATTCGATTTTTTAGGCTCGTACACCCTTGCATATATATCCTGCCCGTCTGTGGCTTTAATCGTTACAATTTTTGCCTCACGCCATTTGTATGAGAAAAACTCATCGGAAGTTGATTTAGTGATTTGTTCGGGCTTGGCAGCAGGTTTGTTGTCCATCAAAAACAATTCCCACGGCGTGGTGCTGTTGGAATAACGTACTGCAAGTTTGGTTTCGTCAGGAGAAAGAATAACCTCATAAGCGCCGGTTGTTTGCGTAATGCGTTTGCGCTCGCCGCCTGTCACAGCCATGCTGTAAAAGTGCTTTTCACCCGGATGTACTTCGTTGGTGATGATGTAAAACGTCTTTTTATCCTTTGAAAGCTGCACATTCTGAACCTCAAATTTACCTGAGGTCAGCTGCGTTTTTTTGCCAGTTACCACATTTACAGTGTACAGGTGAGAATATCCGGATGCCTCACTTTGGAAGTAAATGGTTTGGTCATCAATCCACCCCAACTCACCTCCCGAGAAACCGCCAATGCCTGGTCCGCCGATCCAGGCTTCGTCTCGCTGGCGGTCAAGTAGTCGAAGCGAAAGCGAATCAGCATTCAGCGCCATTATCCATCGGTCTTTATTGTCCTGCGAGCGTATGATTACTACGCCATGCGCTCCATTGTCTGACCAAAATGGTCCCGTAACGGAAACCTCGCGTTCTTTTTTCTTCCAGGCGCTATCCAGTTTTGGGTAGTCTTTAAGATAATCCGGTTTGTCACCAAAGCCCGGAAGTTGTTTCATGCTCACTTTGCGGGCAGTGTCCTTTTTGATATCATATACCCAAAACTCATGACTGGTTGCCGGAGCGCCCACTTTGGTACGTCCGGGAATGTCTTCGGTAAAGCCAGATTCAGTTACGTAATTGGGAACAATGGTCGATTTTGCAGCTTTGTCCGGCTGCGAAAGTCGGTAGGTTACAAAGTGGCCATCAGGACTAAGTTTGATACTGTTCGCACTTTTTTCGCCTGAATATATTTCTTTCGGCGACTTCGGCTTTTCATTTTCACTGTTCTTTTTACCTGCATCCTTCTTTTCCTTGCGCTCTTTCAAAACCTGGAACATGCCGATCTGGTCCGCTTTCAAAAATTTCTCTTCGTCACTTAATTTGGGATCAGATTTCTTGTTTCCGGTTTTGAAATCGGTGTGTTGGGTGATCAGACCATTGTCCAGTGCGATGCTGTACAGGTTATTGCTTCGTTCAAAAACCACACTTTTTTCGTCCCCGCTGAAACCTGGATTACTCTCACGGTCTACCGTATTGGTAAGCTGCCTGGTTGTGTAGTTTTTGCAATCAACAACAAACAAATCTCCGTTTTTTGCAAACACACGAAGCGTTCTTGCTTTGTTATAAACGCCGTCGCTATTGAAGATTTTCAACCGGTCATCAGCAGTGGTTTTGTTAATTTTCTTGTCGAATACTTTGTAGGAGTAAAGCGAATCAGACAGGTTTTTATCGGGATTCCAGTCGAAGTAAATCGTCTGGGAATCTTCCGACCAACTGATGTTTGAAGGAGAAGTTCCGATCCACATTTTAGGATCACGCATGATCTTTTCAACGGTCAGTTTCGAAAGTTTTTGAGCCTGTAAAAGTGCAGGATTTAGGAGGAAAAGAATTAAAATGGATTTTAAAAAGTATTTCATGGATTTGAAAGATGGTTCGGTAAAAGGTTTGGTGTCTTTTTTGTTGGATTCTTAAATGTACAGATTTCAGTGTTATTTTTGTTCAACCTTTATCACTTTATCAGGACTAGAAACTGAATGAAAAAATCCTTACTTGCTGCTGTTCTATTAACCTGTTTCAGTTTTGTAAAAGCGCAATCTCTACAATTCAAATTCGCGGACAGCACCTTTCTCCCTATGAAACCTGCCGGACAACTTCACGGAATTTCGGCGATAGAATATGAGCCTTCCAAAAAGCAATGGCATCTGGCGGGCGACAGAGGGGCCTATTTTGTTTTCAGCAACATCAACACCATCCGGGACTTTGAACCGCAGGAAAAAACACTCATTGCCAAATCGACGCACAACTGGTTCGAGGCGGTGAGGTTTGATAAAACGAACGGCAGGTTTCTGTATGCAGTAGAAAACGAATACGAACCCGTTTGGGAAAATATTGATACCACCACTTTTGTTGCCTATTACGACGGTTATCCACCCAAAAGTGAGAGACCCAAGTTCCTGATTCCGCCTATGTGGCTACCTGCGGATAATAAAGGGATTGAAGGCATGGCGGTTTCGGATAGTGGGGTGGTGTGGGTAGCGCCGGAAGCTGGCTGGGCGGGAGAGACGGAAGTAGGGCAGGACACCATTCACTTTTGGAAGTTTGAAAAAAATGACATCGGTTATGTTTCTCCGCAATCGTTCAGTTATGTGATTGATCGCAGCGGATGTCCATACAGTAAAACGGAACACCGTGGAGGTATTTCGGAAATATTGTCGGTAAATGAAAAGCAGTTACTCGTGCTGGAAAGGTGCTATGACAATGGCAAAGGCGGCAGTGAAATTGTGAAAGCAAAACTTTGGCAGGTAACGGTGGAAGGAAATCATTTGAAAAAAGACCCGGAACCAGCATTCGACTTTAACAAAGGTTTACCTTTTATTCCTGACAATCTGGAAGGAATGTCGTGGTGGCCAACCGAAAGTGGAAAACGTAAATTGGTGGTGGTAAGCGATGATAATCCTGGTCTCAAAAATAAGCAGCGTACGCAATTGATTCTTTTGGAGGAGAAATAGATGGTGCTTTTTGTCGAAGTGTCAATTTGATTACCAACTTCCAATCTGTTACATCCCTAACGGGATTTGGGGTATGTGTGGGATTGATTTTTCTACCAATATTACATCGCTACGCGATTGAGTTTGCTGCATTTAAGAGCGGATTCTGGTAGAATTAGTTCAGCAACCATCGACTTTAACGTTGTCCAGAAAATGCCGTTAGGCATGAAACATGGATATGTTGCAATGTTTTATAAATGGAAATCCTCCTGAAATTTTGTTACATCCCTAACGGGATTTGGGTATGTGTGGGATTAACTTTTCTTCCAATATTGCATCGCTACGCGATTGAATTTACTGCATTTAAGTGCGGATTCTGGCGGAATTAGTTCAGCAACCATCGACTTTAACGTTGTCCAAAAATGCCGTTAGGCATGAAACGGACTTTCTTCAGTTTGGCATAGACGAAATTTTCTTCTCCAAATCAATGATTATAGTGCGCATATAGATTCTGAATAGATTTTTCGAATCCAAAGAATTGAAATGCCCTCCACCCACTAATCGAAAATTCGCTTAACTTGCTTGTGATTCAGTTCATAGTCCTGCTAGTCCGGATTATTTGCAATTTTTTAATATTCCTTTATCCTCATGCGTTGTTTCATTTCATCTTTCATAGTTGTCCTTATAATTCTTTCCGTTTCTTTTAGTTGTAAAAAACAAAGCGATCAACTTCCTGACAAAGGAGTTTCATTTGCCTTAAATGAACACCGTAAAAAGACCATCGACAGCATTCATTATGCTTTGGAACTCGACATTCCTGAGTCGAAAAAGGAGGCGATCAAAGGAAAGGAGCTGATCTCATTTTTGTTAAAAAATACTTCCGAACCTGTCACGCTGGATTTTAACGCCGACTCCTCGAATTTGATTTCGGTAAAAGTAAAGGGCAAAGACGTAGCACATACTTTCGCAAACGAACACATCGTTATCGAACCTTCTGATCTTGAAAAGGGCAGAAATGAAGTTGAAATTGAATTCGTTGCCGGAGATATGTCGCTCAACCGCAGTGAGGAATATCTGTATACACTTTTTGTCCCCGACAGGGCTTCCACCTGCTTTCCTTTGTTTGACCAACCCAATCTGAAAGCCACTTACAGCCTTACCCTGAAAACACCTGCAAGCTGGGAAGCCGTTGCCAATGGACTGCTGAAAGATAAAAAGTCAGACAGGAGCAAAAGCATTTATCAGTTTGAAAAAACCAAACCCATCAGCTCGTATCTGTTTGCATTTTCTGCCGGGAAATTTT
This sequence comes from Dyadobacter sp. CY312, assembly GCF_021390535.1. GTDB lineage: Bacteria > Bacteroidota > Bacteroidia > Cytophagales > Spirosomataceae > Dyadobacter. The sequence continues at coordinate 25,496 of NZ_JAJUXG010000003.1, read as the reverse complement.
TCAAAACGGTCAGGACTATTAAAGGTCGGGAGATGACCATGTATTACAGAGAAACCGACACAACAAAAGTAAACCGCAATGCTGATGAGGTGTTCCGCTTACACGGGCAGTCGCTGGCCTGGCTGGAAGATTATACAGACATTAAGTATCCATTTGGTAAGTTTGATTTTGTATTAATTCCGTCTTTTCAATACGGCGGAATGGAACATCCGGGTGCTATTTTCTACAATGAATCGGGGTTGTTTTTGGATGAAAATGCTTCTGTAAACAAGAAAATGGCAAGAGCCAGTGTGATTGCTCATGAATCGGCCCACATGTGGTTTGGGGACTTGGTGACGATGGATTGGTTCAATGACGTTTGGCTCAAAGAAGTGTTTGCCAATTTTATGGCGGCTAAAATTGTGCATCCAAGTTTTCCGGAAATCAACCATGATTTACGGTTTTTATTGGCCCATTATCCGTCGGCTTATGAAGTAGATCGCTCGGCAGGAACCAATCCTATCTTGCAGGAACTGGGTAATCTTAAAAATGCAGGAACCCTTTACGGTGCAATTATTTACCAGAAAGCGCCGATTGTAATGCGCCAGCTTGAACGAAAGATTGGCGAAAAGATGATGCAGGAAAGTCTGCAGGAATATCTGAAAACGTACTCGTTCGGGAATGCCCGTTGGGACGATTTGATAGGAATTATTGATAAAAAGACTCCGCTTAATATTGCAGAATGGAGCAATGTATGGGTGAAGACTTCCGGTATGCCGGAGTATGAATTGATTAGTGACAATAAAGCTGTCAGTGTTAAACAATTGACTGATTCGATCTCAGGAAGGATTTGGCAACAATCGGTAAATTCCAAATGGAAAGTTGGAGATGCTTATCGGGAGAGTAGTTTGAATCTGGTGAACGATAAATCGCTGGTGATTGGGGATGCCAAATCAATGGTTTTTCCAAATTCAAGTGGTATCGGTTATGGCTATTTTAAAATGGATAGCGAGAGTCGAAATTACTTCGCGAAAAACTATAGCGCAGAATCAGATCCGGATATGACAGATCCGGTTTTCAGGGGGGCAATACTGGTGAATATTTGGGAAGGATTTCTTCGCGGAGACGGACAGGCTCCTCAAACCATGGTGAGTAATATTTTAGGAATGCTTCCAAAAGAGGAGAATCCGTTACTGGTTGATTACCTGTTGGGCAACCTGCAAACGCTCTGGTGGTCGTTTCTACCTGATGTTACCCGACAGGCAATGCAAGTTCAAATGGAGACACAACTTTGGGAACTGCTGAATGCGACAAAGGACAAGGGAATTAAAACATCGTATTTCAAAGCATTCAAAAATGTGGCACTGTCTGATGATGGTTTGCAAAAACTGGAATCGCTTTGGAATGGAAAATTGAATGTGAAGGATTTGGTATTGTCAGAGGATGATAAAATTTCACTGGCTTGCGAAATTACTTTGAAAGGACAAAACGATCCGAAACAGGTATTGGAAACACAATTGAACAATACGAAAAATCCTGACCGCAAGCAGAAGCTGGCATTTGCGATTCCTGCATTAAGCAAAAATGAAGCTGAACGGGACGCTTTTTTTGAGTCACTTAAAAAACCTGAAAATCGTGAAAAAGAGGCTTGGGTACTGGAAGGACTGTCATACTTGCATCATCCGTTACGTCAGAAAAGTGCGGTGAAATACCTTCGGCCATCGTTGGAGATGTTGCAGGAAATCCAACTCACGGGAGATATATTTTTCCCGACCCGCTGGATGCATAACACATTTGCCGGGCATTCCGGAATTGAGGCTAAAAAGATCGCAGATGCATTTCTTACCGCAAATCCTAACTATCCTTTTTATCTAAAAAACAAGGTTTTGCAGGCTATCGATATGCTGGACAGGGCTGTGAAGTTGAAAAGGTGAATCACTTAGATTAAAAGTACAATGTAATGAAAAAGGAAATCGACATAAGGAATGCGAAGTGCTTTGAAACATTGTTGGATATCAAATATGGTAAGACAGGAACTTCCAAGCGCAAAAAGTTCGAAGCGAAAGCTCAATATTTTGTTACAACTGAAATGATGACACGAACCAGTGAAGAGCCAAGCAATCCACAAACAGGCAAAACAAAATTCGTTTAATATTGAACCATGCCTGCGAAACAATCCATACCGCTTCATTATCTGAGTGAAGAAACGAGCAAGGGCGTTTTTCTGCACCGGATAGATCAACTCGATGCGGGCAAGGTTGCTGGTATGGAAGTGCATCGCGACAACCATTGTAATTTCTTTTTTCAGGAGAAAGGCGACAGTCGGTTTATGGTCGATTTTCGAGAGATTTCTCTGACGGGATGCGGTGTATTCTGTATTTTACCCGGACAGGTTCACACGCCGTTGTCTGTCGAGAATGCCAGTGGATGGTTGCTGGCTATTGACTTAATCTCATTGGGAGATACCTACCGGGAGGTTTTTGAAGCGTACGCAGCCGAGGGTTTGCCCGTCAAACTGAACGAGTTGCAATCGGCGCAATTGGTAAGTAGCCTTCGTTTGTTATCTGAATTTTCTGGCCGGGCAGAATCCACTCCTTTTTATCAGCCCGTTCTGGACTCCATGCTTCAGGTATGTTTGGGGTTGTTTGCAGCTTTTATTCAGGATTGCACTAAACAGGAAAATATTGGTAATTCCCGACCTGCACTTATAACAAGGGAATTTAAAAGTTTGCTTGCTGAAAATTTCAGGACGATAAAAAGTCCATCTGAATATGCTCAGCTGCTGAATATCTCGCCTTCCTATTTAACAGAGATAGTAAAAGTTTCAACTGGTTTTCCGGTTAGTCACTGGATTCACCGGGAAGTGATGATGGAGGCCCGCCGGCTTTTGTACTTCACCGATCTGAGTGTGAAGGAAATTGCATTTTCACTCGGTTATGAGGATCACACCTATTTTTCCAGACTATTTAAAAAGGTAATCAATATTTCTCCCGGACAGTTCAGAAGCGAATACCGCAAATAGTCCAATCATTACCTGCCTTTCTCTATTTTTAAAAATTGCCTTTGGCCGTTGTTTTGTAACACATTATCGTTGTGGACACCGAACATTGGAATGTTCAATCTGGCGATGATGTATGTCAATTCTCAGAACGCTAATTGTAGTTTAACGATATGAATATTTTAAAACAAAAGGCGCTCAGTTTGATGGAGAGTGCATTTGCAAAAACCGGTAGGGTGATTGCGATCCGTGCCTGGGAGCCTGATTCTTTTTTTGAAGTGGATGTACATTTCCCAAATATGGATATGTCAGGTTGGGAAAAAGTGCAGCACATCAAAATCAAGGTGGGCGAAGGCCTTTACCGAGATTATACACCCGCAGGCTGGGATGATGAGACACGTACATGCACCTTGTATGTGGATGCGGTACACGAAGGACCAGGCAGTAATTGGGTGCGTCTGTTGTCGGTAGGAGATGCCATCACGTACGTCGGTGTAGGGAACACATTTCATCGTGCTGTGCCGGGCAATCTGATTGTACTGGGTGATATGAGTTCTTTGGCCCATTTTCTTGCTTTACAACAACTCGCTCATGGCAGGCAAATTTCAGGCGCCATTTCCATGGCGAAAGACGGGCACATGGTCGAATTTTTCAATAATTTCAGATGGAAAGTGCGACCTGTTAAACAAAATGATATTGGTGGATTTGAGTCATTGCTGGAATGGACCAAAGACCAGGATCTTACTTATTCAGAAGTTTACATTGTGGGTCACATTGCGACGAGCATTGCGCTCCGGAAGGAATTAAAAAAGAGAAAAGACCAGCCCAATTCGATACGGGTGCAGGGGTTTTGGTCGTGAAAGCAAAACAAGGTCGACATCACTGCCGACCTTGTTTCGTTTATAATATCAAGTTTTAAACCTACTGTGAACTTTGAACTAAAAACCTCTTCGAAACTCACTTCTGTCCCACATACCTTTCAAAAAACTCATAAATACGAAGCGTTCTGTCTATACGCTGGCGTGGGTTTCCGGTTCTGCTAAGTTCATGGGTTCCGCCCGGCATACGAACGTATTCCACGTCTCTGCCCAATATTTTCAAACTTTTATAAAGCAGTTCGCTTTGGATCACACCGGTTCTCAGATCACTTTCTCCATGTTTGATCAGCAGTGGCGTGTGAATGTTTTCAACGAAAGATTGTGGCGAATTAGCATCCATAATTTTCTTGATTTCGGCCTGCCACGGATAACCGCCGAAGTAATTGGGAACAAGATTCCACGCGTTACCCTCGCCCATAAAAGTAGTGAGCTCATATACACCTCTTTGCGCATGTGCAGCTTTAAAGCGGTTGTCGTGCCCTACGATCCAGGCTGTAAGATACCCCGCATAAGATCCGCCAGTAATAACTTGTCTTGCCGTGTCGGCCCATGCTTCTTTGGCTGCGTCGGATGCGGCAGCAAGTACGTCAGAGGCTGGTCCAGTTCCCCAGTCCTGGAAATTAGCTTTCATGAAATCCAGCCCATAACCGCCGGAACCACGCGGATTGGCATAGACAACGCCATATCCCTGCGAGCAGAAGAACTGAAACTCATGCCACATCGAAATTTCGCCAGGTCCCCACATGGCGGTCGGACCGCCATGCATTTGCAGCAGAAGCGGATATTTTTTGCCTGCTTCGGTTTGTGACGGTTTCATTACCCAGTATTCAATGGTTTGCCCCTTGGTGTTGGTCAGCGTTCTTTTTTCAGGATAACTCAAAAGTTTTCCTTTCAGCCATTCCGTGTTGTGGTTGCTGCGTTTCACTTCCGTCTGGAAACCAGTATCAGACGTGAACAGCTCCGATGGATTGGCAACTTCGGTTTTGGCAAACACTGCTGTATTTGCTGACACATCAAAGCTGTTAATCCCTGCATTGTATCCTGTTAGCTGGTTCACCCTCTTATTGATCACGTTCATTCTGTAAACCGGAAATCCACCGTTGGATGCAGCTGTGAAATAGAGTGATTTACTGTCGGCCGCCCAGGTAAGGTTTCCGGCACTGCGGTCGAACGGCGATACGTAAGGACGGGATTCTGAACCAAATGTTAAAATACCAATATGTCCCTGATCCAGTGTTGCCGGTTTCAGAGCCGCGGTGGAGGTAACATAAGCAAGATATTTATTGTCTTTCGATACCGAAGGCTGACTAAAACTGTATGCGGGATCGCTAAGCAAAACCGTTACTGCGTTTCCCTCAGCGTTGGTCCTTAATATCCGGCTGGCTTTGCTGCGATCGGGATGTTGCAGGCTGTCTCCCTGAGTTACCATAATGATCTTCCCGTCGGGTGTCCATGTTGCCTGGCCAAAACTGTAAAACCCTTTGGTGATTGATTGCGGCTTTGCTCCTTCTTTTACCTCGATTGTGTAAAGGTGGGAAAAGTTAAGTTCCGGCTGCGTAGAGGCTTCTCCCTGAAAGTTCAGCCGGTTGATCACCTTCGCTTTTTTGTCCTCTACATCCTTATTCAGATAAGCACGGATTTCTGCAATTGATCCATCCGGATTTGGTTTGATGTCCTTGTTTGGTTTGATAAAATTGTTGTCGTCAAACCCAGGTTTTTCCATAGACCAGGCTGGTACTCTTCCTCCCGGATTCAGGATCGAATCTTTCAGGATTTCAGATAACGACATGCCTGCATTAAAGAGAATTTTACTTCCATCCGGCGACCATTTGGGATTGCCCGCACCGTAGCCGATAGAGGTAAGTTGCCATGCTTCTCCACCGTTCAATGGCAATACAAACAGCTGGTTTTTTTCTTTGATTTTACGAACAAAAACAATTTTGCTCCCGTCAGGTGACCACTCGGGCTGGCTCGCACTTTCACTGCCGCGTGTGAGGGCTACGGGTTCATTTTTGTTATCCAGATCTACCAGATACAAATGCGTGCGATACTCGTATTCGAAAGGAGAGTCGGCGACAGGTTCCGTGGTGAGGAGGGTATAAATGGCCTTCTTCTCATTTGGCGCAATGGCGATGGATCCAACCTGATTGATTTTTGTAAGGTCGCTTGCTTTAATTTTTTCCTTCTGCTGAGCAAATGCCGTGAAGCATGTCGAAGTCAGCAGCAAAAAAACATATAATTTCTTCATAGGTTTTAATAATTGGGTTTGAGAATTGTGGTGGAATGACGATCCTACAATTTAAGGGAAAAGTTTGAGGATGGTGGTTTATAAAAAAGAAACACCCACATCCGGATATTTGATTTTTCCTTTGGTATGATCCAGCTGTTTCAATACCCGGATCGGGTCACCAATGGGTTCGTCTGCGAGGTCGAAGGTTCCGTAATGCATGGGAATCATCATTTTTGCTTTCGTATCCAGAAATGCCCTGAATGCATCAGCCGGTGAAGTGTGGCTTTGTCCCATGAAAAATTCAGGCTTGTAAGCGCCAATTCCAACCAGGCAATAATCAATATCCGGGAAGACTTTGGCTGCATCGGCAAAGTGACTTCCGTAACCGGAATCGCCGCAGAAGTAGATCGTTTTACCAGCACATTGAATAACAAATCCACCCCAGAGACGCAGGTTGGTGTCGCCAAGCCCTCGTTTTCCCCAATGGCGTGAAGGAACATAGGTGATTTTTAGTTTTGGATCTGTTTCATATTGCTGATACCAGCCCGCTGTTTGAATTTTAGAACTTTTGGTAAAACCACTCAGAAGCTTGGTCATATTTAATCCTGTGAGCCAGGTTGTATTCGGATTGTTGGCCGCCAGCAAACGGATGGTTTTTTCATCACAATGGTCGCGGTGATCGTGCGAGATCAGTATGTAATCGAGATTTTTGAATGATTCGATGGGAACAGGAAGCGGGCAAAGCCGGCGTAGAAATGGATTATTCACAAACACAGGATCTATCAGAATTGAAATCCCTGAGAGCCGTATAAAAAAAGATGCATGCCCCAGCCATACGATCACATCTTCCTGAGTGTTAAGGAAATCACAGCTTTCCGGCACATTAAGCCGCCACAAGTCATTTTGCTTTTCGGCTTTTTGCGGATTGCGTTGTGTCTGCCATTTCAACAGCTCAATGAGCGACTCGTTAAACGGCAATTCATGATTTACAAAACGTCCTTTTTCGGTAACGGGTGTGCCTTGCCATTCAAAAGGCAGATTGACATACGGGAGTTCGGGGTTTGATGTAAAAGGCATGAAGATGAGAATTTGCTTGTTTACCTCCCTGCTCAAAATGAAATTATTGTCACAATGCTCTTATGACAATCATTTCTACCAGTCAGGTAATGGGCGAATTTAGTAAATTTTTGCCGGAAGAAACCGTACGATATTTGGGATAATTATGAACTGCAAAATTGTGTTCGAGTGGATGGGATACGTTTTAATAAAGTTAAAATTGTATAATATTGCTAATTTGAATAACTTCGAATCTCTTCTCAGAGCATCTCGAATGCATTTCTTACCACCCGACGTTATGAAAAGACAATACACCATTCTATTTTCGCTAACCATCTGTTTCTTTGCATCATGTGATGAGAAGATGGCTCCCCGCTCAGAAACACAATGTGTTAAAGCAAGATTTGTAATGAATTATTGTCCTGCGACCGAGCCTCTCTATTTGGTGGAAATCCTGTCACCTTCTTCACTGGCGACAAAATCGGGTGATGATGCTAATCCCAGGTATACCGCAGCTATGCTGGATCTTCCCGCTTCAGTGCACGCAAGAGATACCATTTTTTACATGCAGATCCACCGCGATCCGGTAAGAGAGTCAAAAGTGACTTTAAATTTTTGTCCAGCGATTTTTGGACCAACCAATATACTTGTTTGTGAAGGTATTGTGGAGCAGCCTTGTGCTGAGTAATAATTGATTTGGTAAATTTCAAAATAACGGATTTGGAAGCATAAAAAAAGCAAGTGTTTTGCGACACTTACCTTTTAGTCAATCCATTGAGTATTACAAAAACTGGTTCAATATATCAATTAAATATCCCGTTCATCTCCGTCAATATGATCGGTGCGTTGTCCGTAACAACGATTGTGTGCTCGTGCTGAGCCATAAATCCACCTTTGTTTCCTACCATTGTCCAGCCGTCGCTTAGTTGATCTGCATATGAAGACGTGGTGGAGGTGAAGGTTTCGATAGCAACAACCGAGTTCTTTTTGAACCGTCTAATATCATGTTTGTTTTTATAATTCAGTAGTTCATCCGGCTGCTCGTGAAGACCTCTTCCAATACCATGTCCTGCCAGATTTCTGATCACTTTGAAACCGCGCTTTTTCGCCTCGGTTTCCATCAAATGACCAATATCCGCTATTTTAACACCACCTTTGATATTGCTGATTGTTTTTACCAAAATCTCCTTCGATGCGTCAACCAGCTTTTGATGTTGGTTAATATCCTGCCCAAGTACAAAAGAACCACCGTTATCGGCCCAAAAACCGTTTAGCTCAGCGGAAACGTCAATATTAATGAGGTCTCCTTCTTTCAATTTTCTTCTGGAAGGAATTCCATGGCAAAACTCATTATTCACGCTGATGCAGGTCCATCCGGGAAAGCCATACGTGGAGTGGGGAGCTGATTTTGCTCCAAACTCTTTCAATATTTTTGCCCCAAATTCATCAAGCTCTTTCGTCGTCATCCCGGGCTGAGCGTACTGTGTCATTTTCTTTAATGTATATGCTACGGCCTCGCTCGCATTCTGCATGCCTAGTAAATCGGACTCTTTGGAAATCGACATAAATCTTGTTGTAATTCGTAATAGCCTCAAATCAGGCTGCTATTTTGATTTGCAAAAATACGATTTTATTTCTTTTGCATTCCTCAAATCAGTAATGCACCTATAAAACCAATCACTTGATCGAGTGGATTTCGTGCTCTGATGCTAATTACCCGGAGCATACTTCACAATATCAATCCCTATTCCGTTCGGATCAGAGATGGTAAAATGTCTGTCTCCCCATGGTTCATCCCTCAGGTCAATTTTGATTTCTATTCCTTTCTTTTTTAAGCTTTTGTAAATCTTGTCAACATCATCCACTTCGATTGTCAGGTACATACCTTGTCCGTTGAACGGTTTGTGAAACAGCGGCTGCTGAGTTGGGTGATTGGGAAGCAAAAAGCTGATTTCATTTTGCTTGCCTGGCGTGTGCAGTAACAGGTAAAACTCATTTTCGAATGTGATGCCAAAGTCCAGAACTTCTGTATAAAAAGCTTTGGTCTCAGTCAATTTGTCGGTTACACTTCCTGCGTTCAGTTTCATAGATTCTGGTTTTTTAGATGGTAAAACAGATTGAGCAAAACAGCCTGTGGAAATACAGCAAGCTATCAGAAAAATGGTCAAGCGTTTCATAAAACAATTATTCTGTTTGATTACCATACAAATTTCGCATGCTTGGAAACAGAAAAATTGTAAAATTCGGACAACTTTCACCTTCCGTACAGTTTGCCAGGAGTTACACCATAGAAGGTTTTGAATTCCTTAATGAAATGTGCCTGGTCGTAGTATCCCGTATCAGAGAAGAGCTTATTCTGTTTCAAACTTTGTCCGGAGGGTTTTGCTCTGAGAATGTTCTGAAAACGTACAACTTTACTGAAAGTTTTGGCGGAATCACCCACATAAAATTCGAATAGTCGCCGAAGTTGTCTTGGACTTAGACCTGTGTCAAGATCCGTTTCAATGTTGATCACACCATAATTTTTCAGGATGATTTCCATTGCATTATAGAATCTTGTATCGTTGCTGAAAGCAGTATTTTGAATAAGGTTCAGGAAATAACTGTCGAAGGTTTCTTTGATCTGGGGGAATGTCAACTCGTTGGAGAAACGCTCTGAGATGAAACTTGCCGTATCGGGAATTACGGCTGATAGTTGTTCGAAGCGGTTGCTTAGTTCGGATGCATCTGTCTTAAAAAGCTGAGGGAAAATGCTTGGGAAAAAGCGTACACCCACGTAGTCAAAGGAGTTTTCGAGCGGGAATTCGGTATACTTTTTACAAAATCCCATCACGAAATTTTCCGCAGGGTTGTTCAGCTCAAAGAAGATATCAATGCAACCATCGGCAACCACCCGATAATGAAAAGGATCGGATAATGGTTCGCTGGTTTTCAGTCTCCAGTAACAATAAATGAAGTTCGATAACTCGGCAACTGGTACAATTTCCTGGTACGTTACGTGTTCAGCCGACTGCTTTACAGTAGGCTGAACGGGCATATAGAGGTTCCGGAGATTGATCATAACTTGTTACAAAAGGCGAGTTATTCGATCGTACTAACAAAATGGCGTCAAACGGACCGGTTAGGCATTCAGCAAATCCTGAAACAGATCAACATACTCACCCACGTGCAGGCCATCCATTAATGCATGATGAACGTGAATGGAAACAGGCATGGTCCTTGTGTTACCATTCGAGGTCATTTTACCAAAAGAAATTTTGGGTACACTGTCCGGAAATGCTAAATTTCTTGCGTGTGACATGGACGTGAATTTAAGCCAGGGCAACGAAGAATAATGGATTACGTCATCGGCAATGTAGTCCGGGAAAAGATTGGTCGTATTGCGAATCCTTTCAATTTCCACGTCGGAGGTATTTTTGAAAATTTCAAAATTTTCGTCAAATGGCATGTAACTGAAACCAAACGTACCGTTTTCTCTGCCTATGGTTGCGGATGCGGAAACTTTGTCGTGTATAACAATCTGTTTATCAGCGTTGATCCGGTACCGGAAGCATTCGATCTGATTAACAGCCATCAGGGATTTGTGCAGGTAGTAAAGGAAAAATGAAGTTTCTGATTCCTTCGCTTTCTGGTAAGCTTTGGTACAATCCACTTCAACGCAAATACCAAAAAGGGGTTCACTAAACTGGCTGAAAAAGTGATAATGTTCTTTTCTTGGCCAGTTATCTAAATCAAGTATTGTCATAGGTTAGTTAATGTAATTGAGCACCTCCCGGATTGTAGTAAGCTGTCTGAAATTGTCGTGTTCAATATGAGCTTCTACTTTTTCGTGTTCCCAGGTCGTGTGAAAAGGTACATGAAAACCGTGCCCTCCGATATTGAGGACAGGCAACACATCTGACTTCAACGAATTCCCGATCATCAGAAATTGCTCGGGCTGGATATCCAGATGTTTGATGAGTTTCCGGTATTCCGGTTCCTGTTTTTCAGAAACAATTTCGATGTGGTGGAAGTATTTTGCCAGTCCCGATTTATTCAGTTTTCTTTCCTGGTCCAGCAAGTCACCTTTGGTTGCCATCACCAGACGATACTTGCCATGAAGGGCTTCAAGCACATCTTCAACACCATCAATGAGTTCAATATCTTTGTCGAGCATCTCTTTTCCCAGCGCAAGAATCCGTTCAATCGTTTCAACGCCAATCCGCCTGTCTGTGATGGAAATGGCTGCTTCGATCATAGATAAAATGTATCCTTTAACACCATATCCATAATGTTTCAGGTTTTGTATTTCAATAGTGAGCAGCTCCCTGGAAAGGCTGTGGTGGGGGAGAAAATCTTCCAGCATATCACAGAATGCTTTTTCCGTTTCGAGGAAAAATGGTTCGTTTACCCAAAGTGTATCGTCAGCGTCAAAGGCGATAATCTGTATGTCGGTCATTGTAAATTTCGTGGAATTCGCTTTTTCATTTGTTGCCACGAATTACACTAATTTTCACGAATACTGCTGAATGGTGTAGGTAAATTTGTGGATATCCAGGTAGTGGTATGGTATGGAACAGTGATTCAGGTGCTTTTTTGTAATTGTTTGAACAAAATATAGACAAGGAAGCAGAGGTTATAAACAAGTAGTGGCTTACCCGACCGCAGGCCAACCACTATTTGTTTAGAAAATATATTTGCCTTTCGACGGCAGATTTTACTAAAATCAGCTTTAATCCAATCTACGTTATTTCATTTTGACAGGTATAGCAGTCTCATCCTGCATATCGTAAGGAAGCTGCCAAACGTCACCTTTACTGTTTCCAAAATATAATCTTGATTCACTCATTTTGTCAGGATTGCCATCTGCCCAAAAAAAATAAAAAGGATCTTTTCCGTTGACTACTTTGCGTACATAGTTGTGGTTACGCGGGCTGTTGCTTGTCAGTTTTTTGGTCTTTTTCCAGGTTTTGCCTTTGTCTGTGCTTTTCCACATTACAATTTCTCCGCCGCCTCCCCATTTCTGAGGACTGTTTTCGGTAGGTGCCACCACGATCCATTCCTTGCCTTTAACGAACAGACTTCCGGTGTCATAGTTGTGATCGGAGGTCGTGATTTTATGATCTTCCCATTCCTTTCCATTGTAATAGAGAATCGACCAGTCTTTTAGTCCGTTCTGAGGACCAGGCTGATGCCCCGTTCCGGATACATGGAGTGCAATGGGATTTCCTTTTTCATCAAAATTGACATCTTTGATATACACATTTTTCTTTTTGCTGTAATATTCCCGGAGCAGGGCAGGTGTGTTCATATCCGTTAAAGGAACCGGAATTTCTTTGCCATCAATGGTCGTCCAGGTCTGCCCAAAATCGGTAGTCTGCAAATAATAGATATTCGTACGCTGATCCACATCGCCGTTCGGATGCCAGTTGAAGAAGAAAGCAACCTTGTTCCCATGCTGACCGCTGATCTGGTAATGACCGCTGTTTTTGTCTCCGGGTCTTTTGATTCCCGCCAACTTTTTATCCTCCGTCCAGGTTATGCCGTCTTTACTGGTTTCAAAATACAATTCTCTTGTACCCGTGTATTTGGTAAAAAGATGCAGAAATCCTTTACCTGAAATGTACTTGGGCTGCGGATACGTCATTTCCTCATCCGTGATCTGCTGGAAGCCATCGGTGCTGTAAGGTTTATTACTTCTGTACTTAAAACCAAGCCGCGTTCTTCCTCTTCCGCTTACAAATACCCACAGATAACCTTCATCATCCATGGCCAGGCTCGGATTGTCGTGCGGATCGTTCACGCCTTTTTTGTCATAAACGACGACGGGTTTGGTAACGGTGTTGGCGGCGTGGTCGTAGCTGCCGATCATGCAAAGCAGGTACCTGTCGTTAATGCCGGTAGTGCCACCGTAAACGAAGAATGTTTTGTTCACTTTCGGAGCATAAACGGACAAAGGAATGTGTTTGGCTGTGTATGTGCCAAGCCCTCCCGAGTATTTGTCGCCGTATTCGGAAAACTGGCCAAGGGTAAACCATATCCCTTTGTAGCCATCTATTTTCCTGACCGTATCGGTTTCGGGAGCATTTTGGCCTATTGAAGCACAGTTGGAAAGCAACGGTAGGATAATAACCAGAAACAATATTCTTAGATAGTTCAGGTTACTTCTGTGAAATTCTGATGCGGTATCAACCATAGTTTTTTTCATATTAAACAAATGCAAAACTGTTATTTAAAATATCCGGATTAGTTATATCCCTGATTCTGACCAAGCCCTGGCGTTGCGTCCAAAGCGGTTTGCGGAATAGGAAACAAAGCGTGATGCGGCTGAATGGTCTTTTTTGTCAGGTAAAAAAACGCCGGCTCATCCATGCTGTATGTTTTGGTACGGTCATACCATAAACCGAGCCTGTTAAGGGTAATTCTTCTGGGCTCTTCAATAATCAGTTCGCGTGCCCGTTCGTCGAGAATGTAGGCAATGTTGACCTGAGCAGGTAATACCGGTTTTGTTTTTGCCCTGGCTCTCAGTTTGTTGATATCAGCTGCCGCCGATACCAGGTCGCCTTTCATCAGATGAGCCTCTGCACGTAGCAGATAGGTTTCGGCAAGCCGGTAAACAATGAACTTGTAGTCCGGTGTGGTACTGCTGGTCAGGCTCTCGATAATGCCTTCGCCTTTACGGACCATCGGGTAAATAAACTGTATTGTGTCAATGAGTCCTGGTGCTTTAAAATCTATTTTTTGTCCGTAGAGTGCATTGGATTTGTTGTTGTAATACCAGTCGCGCTTGATATTCCATGGAGAGTTGCGCATGTCATTTTTGTTTTCTCCTGCCCAAATATCGTAGTTGAAATAGTTGGTTGTGCGAACGTAGCCAACGGGTCGTCCACCAAGAGAATCGGCCAGCGTCATGCCCTGTTTTCCGTTAGGAGCAATCAGATTTCCGTAATAGGGCCCCCAGGTTCTGGAAAGGCTTGGTCCACCTGCGCCTCCCGGAACCCGGTTGGCGGTTTGGATAACCCAGATACTCTCCATATTTCCACCGCTTCGGTTGGCGTTGTTTTCCCAGAACAGGTCAGAAAACACATCGCCACCACCTGCAGGAAAATGACCATGATGTGTAGGATCGTTTCCGAATCGCTCGTTCATGAGGCGATAATGTCCTGAATCGATGATCCTGGAAGTTGTCGAAATGGCGTCGTCTGGCAGATTTAATTGTAGATACAAGGTGGACAAAAGCATGTCTGCGGCAGCCTTCGTCAGTTGTCCTTCGGGTATTTGCCCCGGATTTGCGGGTAAGTGCTGAGATGCAAATTCCAGATCCTGGCGTACCAGCAAGAGTATATCTTCTTTTTTTGCGCGGGTAAATTCAAATTGTGGCGTGAGTATTTCCTGGGTGATCAGCGGCACATCTCCATAAAGGTTGGCAAGGGTATAATAGGCATAAGCCCGAAGGAAGCGGGCCTGGGCGAGGATCCCGTTTTTTTCTGCATCACTTTTCCAGGGAACACCGGGTAGTTCAGCACGCGCAATAATGGTATTGGAACGCGGAATGAGCGTTTGATAGGCCTTGTTCCAAAAGTACCGGGACGCTTCATGTGTGGAATTAAACAGCGAGAAATCGACCATCAGGTAAGGGCGGTGTTTCTGACCTACACTGGCTACGTCGGTTCCTATGCGCAGATATTCGCGGTATGGATAGCCGCCGTTGTCAGTTCCGTTGTCGTTGTAAATAAAATTCCGTGCGTCGGCATACAATGTATTCACAGCGAGCTGGAAGGTTTTTGCATCAGTAAACGCATTTTCCGTACTGAAAAAATCCTTGGGAGTTTCTTTCAGGATATCGCTGTCACAGGAGTACAATCCTGTTGCAATCAGAAAAATCAGCGTTGCATTTTTACAGAAGTTCAAATATTTTGTATTCATTATCATGTCATTTGATGATTATAAACCAAGATTAATACCGGCAGTGAAGGATTTCATGGTCGGATATTGCCCACGACCGGAGCCGGTGGTTTCAGGATCCCAGCCACCCCATTTCGAAAACAGAACCGGGTTCTTAGCACTTATGTAAAACTGCAAACGGTTCATTTTTAAACTGTTCAAAATTGATTTGCCAAATTCGTAAGACAGCGATACATCCTGAATGCGGAGGAAAGAAGTGCTTTGAAGCCAGGCAATTCCATAAGAATTCTGATAGTCCATGGAGGTGTATTCGTTGCCCGGGTTTTCGGGTGTCCACCAGTTGATATGTTTGTCCCGAACACGGTATGTAAAACTCGACGCCGGATTGTAAATAGCGGCATTGTTACGCATTCCGCCAGCCATTCCACTAAACTGAACATAAAGGCCGAGACCCTTGTACCGGAGATTGGTGCTGATTCCGTAAGTAAACTTTGGAACGTTGTAACCAATAATCGATCGGTCCGCATCCGGGGTAATTTTGCCATCACCATTCAAATCTTTCAGCTTGTAGTCACCGGCACGGAAGCCCGTTGGAATTTCGTCTCCGATTTGCCAGACCCCATCCACGTCATAATTGTAATAGGCTTGAACAGACTTACCAATAAACCAGCCGTTGCTGATGTCATCCATTTCTCTGCCGGTGGCATCTTTGTTGCCGTAGAGTTTTGTGATTTTGTTGACGTTCCTGGCTATGTTGGCAGAAGTAGTCCACTCAAAATCGTCTTTCCTGATATTAACCGTATTCACCACCACTTCAATACCCTTGTTGTTGACAGCGCCAAGATTTGACAAAACGCTGGAAAAACCATTGAGTGTAGGAATGGTGCGTGATACAAGCAGGTCTTTAGTGTCCGAATGATAGAGATTCAGGTTACCGGAAATACGGTTTTTAAAGAGCTCAAAATCAACTCCCAGATTGGCGGCGTAAGTACTTTCCCATTTCAAATTCTCATTTCCCATACTTGTCTTAGCGATACCGTAGGCTGTGGCTCCACCGAAAAGGTAATTGTTGGCTGTGGAGGGTTCAATCCGGCTTAGCGACTGGTATCGGTTAATTCCCTGGTTTCCGTTTACGCCGTAGGAGAAGCGGACTTTCAGAAAGTCTATCGACTTTACATTTTTCAGGAAAGATTCGTCAGAAATTACCCAGCCGATAGCCATCGAAGGGAAGAAAGCAAACTTGTTATTGGCACTAAAAACGGAGGCGCCGTCTCTTCGTCCGGTGAATGTGAGCAGATACCTGTCTTTAAATTTATAATTAATCCGGGCCATCATGGCTATTGCCCGGTAGTCGGAGTAGGAGGCATTTGAAATCTGATTTTCACCCAGGCTGAGGCTGTAATAAGTCAGCACATCCGTTGGGAATGTATTCGCGCTGGCCGTTACCACATTCTCATAAGCGTAATTGTAGTTGTATAAAAATGTGGCATCAATGTTGTGTTGAGTTGCGAAGGTCCGGTTGTATTTAACCAGATTTTCAATATACATATCCTGCGACTCCGCCGTCATGTCACTCGCGCTTGAAACGCGGTTTAGTCCACCGGCATTGAAGGTGGGAGTGAAATTGAATTCCTTCCTGTTAATAATGTTGTTGGAATAGGTAAACCGATAGCGCAACCCAGGAATAAACGGCACATTTACTTCACCGTAAAATATCCCGAAAAGATCTTTTCGCTGGTGGGTCAGATGATTTAAAGTCGGGAGCAACGGATTGGAAACCAGCCCGTCTGTCATCGGAATAGGATTCAGGATTGTTTGGGCAGAATCAAGATACCATCTTGCAAAAGGACTAAGCTGAAATGCTGCATTCAGGTTGGCTGGTGAGTTGGATACATCTACGAATGCAAAGGAAGAATTAGTCCCGAATTTGAGCCAGTCTGTGATGCTTGTTTCCAGGTTCAGGCGTAGCGAAGCCCTTTTAAACTGATCTCCGATCACTTTTCCCTGTTGGTCTGTCCAGCTACCTGCTACGTAGTAACTGGTTTTTGCAGTTTTGGCGCCAATGTTCAGATTGTAACTTTGGATGGGTGCGCGCTGCGATACCCGTTCTATGGCGTCAGTGGTTCGTCCGTTTTCAAAGTTCTCAATTTCATCGGTATTGAGGTATTGTGCGGGATTATCCAGATTTGGCTGAGGCGCTACACCACGGTAAGCAAGCGTTTTCTGATAATTCAGTCTTTTTTGAATGTACTGTTCAGGTGTTTCCAGATCCATAGACATCAGGAAATCCTGGGTTCCTGCGTAGCTGTTAAACTGGATGGTCGGTTTTTCAGTAGTTCCCTTTTTTGTAGTGATCAAAATTACACCGTTAGCTGCTTTTGCCCCGAAGATGGCCGCAGAACTCGCATCTTTCAATACATCAATGGAGGCGATATCGTTTGGATTCAAATTGCCCAGCTGGCCGCTGTAAATAATTCCGTCCACAACAATCAATGCCGCATTATTGGCGGTCAGTGAATTCTGACCTCTAATTGAAATCTCATTTCCTGAACCCGCATTTCCACCTGCACTAATGCTCACACCAGGAACTGTTCCGCGCAATGCCTGTATGACGTTGGTATTCGGAAGGGTTTCATTTTTGGTGTTGTCAATGCTGGAAACGGCACCGGTGAGGTCCCTTTTTTTCTGTGTTCCATAGCCGATCACCACCACCTCTTCCAGTGCTTTGGTATCTGCAACGAGTTTTACATTTAAAACGGAGCTGTTGTTTACAGCTATTTCCTGAGCAATGTAGCCTACATAACTGAACACAAGAATCGACTGCTCGTTTGGAACCACCAGCTCAAATGCACCATTTACATCGGTGATGGTACCTGTTGATGTTCCCTTCACCAACACGCTTACGCCGGGAAGCCCCTCGTTATTATTCGAATCCGACACCCGGCCTTTCACACTCAGATCCGCTTTTCGCGGAGCTGTTACGGTTGGTAATTCGGTGCTGGTTTGTCCTGCATAGGCTGTTTTGCTTCTGGATAGTAATATTTGTTCCCCCATTACCTGATAACTTATGCCTAACGGAAGCAAAAGTTTTTCCAGCACAGCGGACAGTTTTTCGTTTTTGAAAGAAAGCGAAACTGTGCGGGATAACGGTAAAAGATCACGGTTGTAAGCAAAGCGTATCCTGGCTTTATTTTCTATCTGATTGAGCGCATTTTTTAGTGAGGCCTCTTTGAGGTTCAGTGTCACTCCGCGATTGAGCAGTTCCTGGGCAGGCGTGGAATGGGCATAAGCCATTGCCGACAGGAAAACAATGCACATGAGTTGATAAAAAGTTACGCGCATGATGGTCAGTAGGATTCCATATTTGGAATACAGGTGTTTCTTCATAATTTTACAAATGACTGGTTGAATGATCGGAAGAATCAGCCGCTTTTAGCGGTTTTGGTCAGTTGTCTATCAGGAGTGTCGCAACCACTCCTGATTTTTTTTGACCTGTATTGTACAGTGTATCACATCATAGGCTAGTCAGTTTACATGATTTTATTAAGGGTTCAGGAATAGTCAGTTTGCTCCGCAGCCTTGTCCCGACATGATGATATGCTGGCCTTCAATTTCGTATGTGCTTACCATCAGCGTATTCAGCATTTCAAGGATTTCGGGCAGATTTTGATTATTAAAGTCAACTTTGAGGACACAGTCCATCATGGCAGGATTGGACAGCGATATTTTGACACGGAACGTTTTCTGTAAACGGGCTACAATGTCGCCCAGGCGGGTGTCGTCAAATGTGAGCGATACCGGTTGCCATGGCTCAATATCCGTTTGTTTGTTTTTAATGGTATTTAATGTGAGGTCGTTGGTGGCTGTGGAGAATATCGCCTGCTGCTGAGGTTTTAATAATACCGTTCCGGTATCTTTCCCGCCATCAGAAGCGCTTACAGACACACTTCCTGTAACTACGGAAACCTGGTAATTGCTGTCGTTCCGGTTTGCCCTGATGTTGAAACTGGTTCCATGCACCACCGTTTTAAGTTTTCCGCTTTTGATTACAAAAGGCTGATCAGGATTTTTGGTGATATCAAAAAATGCTTCACCACTAAAACTGATCTCACGCGTTTTCGAATCAAATGTTTTGGGATGCTCAATGCTGGCTTCCGGTTGCAACCATATAATGCTGTGATCGGGCAGCTCGTACTTCAACGCTTTCTTTTGCCTATTGGTAATTAAAACCGGATGTTCACCAGTTGTTATTTCGTGCTTGCTGTCAATTTTGGATGTGTAATAAAGGAAACCAATTGACAACAAAAGCATCGCAGCTATACCGCTGGCATAAACCCACCAATTGTTAAACGTATTTCTTTTGCTATGCAGAGCAGGCTGTATTTCACTAATCTGATTTTCGATCCGGTTGAAAAGAAGCTCCTGATCTTCTTCCGTGAATTTTTCGTCCGAGGTGAGGTGAAGGGTTTTATACCAACCGTCCACCATTTCGCGCTCACCGGCGGTGCAGTCGTTGGCAAGATATCGTTTCAGAAGGTCGGAAGAAGGCGTCTTTTTATTCATATATGTATAAGTATTCCACGTTAAAATGTGACCTATACTGATACAGTCGGGGTATTGGCACAATATCCCTTAGTTGAATATGAATTTATTTTTAAAAAAATGGATAATCCGGCGTGGAGCTTCAAAGCCGGAAGAGTTTCTGGTTAAAGACAGGTGATCCCAAGCAGGGCAAAAGCAATGTAATCTTTCATTTCAATACGCAGCTGCCGAAGTGCTTTACTAATATGTGCTTCAACCGTTTTCTCGGAAATACCCATATTTTGTGCAATTTCTCTGAGACTATAACCTTTTCTGCTGAGCTCGAATGCGACGCGGCATTTTGGAGAAAGTTTGAGAAGCGACTGCTCGTAAAGTTGGCTGAGCACATTCAGGTTCAGATACTCCTGCGTATCATCAGCAAGCGGATTTTCAATCTCATCCAGAGGTATGGTCGATTTTCGCTGTTCTTTATGGTAGTGATCAATGATGTTGTTTTTGAGTATCCCGTTAAGATAAGCCTGCACATTTTTCTCGATATCAAACGTGCTGCGTTTGATCCAGAATTTGACGAAAGTGTCCTGAACAATGTCTTCGGCGGTTGACTTCAAACCGGTTTTTCTAATTGCCGTATAAACCAGCAGCTTTACATGTCTCTTGTAAAGTTCGGCAAATGCGGATTCGTCGCTCTCCCTGCAAATCATTCGCACAAGATCATCGTCCGTATATTGTTCAGCTATTTTCACTGCGGTTTTTGGAAACATCGGTTAGCATTTAAAAGACAGCCAGGGTCGCTATATACCGGACCAGATCGCCTTTAATATTCCGGATTTGGTGCTTGAATAGGTTTTTTGCCAAAAAAGGTTCAATTTAAAGGATTCAAGAATTTTACTCCGTTACAGCTTTTTACTGGTTCTATGAAAAAGATATTACTCCTTTTGGCAATCCCTTTTTTATCGCAGGCACAAACTGTTCCCGACAATATAGCAGCCAGGGCAGCCGCCATTCACAACAAAGCTTTCACCATTGATACGCATGCGGATGTTCCCATCAACATGATGAAAGAGGGATTTGATATTGCAGTGGAGCACGATTATGAAAAGGATGGGTCGCAGATCGACTTTCCAAGAATGAAAAAGGGTGGGATGGATGCCATGTTTTTTGCGGTGTATCTTGGCCAGGGAAAACGTACCAGGGAAGCAAATGCCGAAGCAAAACGCAAAGCGCTTGCCATTTTTGACAAGATACACGAGGCAGTGCGACTGAATCCGGAAGTGGCCGGAATTGCCACAACCTCCAAAGAAGGATACAAGCTTCACAAGGAAGGAAAGCGGGCGATTTTTATTGGAATGGAAAATGGCTGGCCGGTAAGTGATGACCTCAAAAATCTGAAACAGTATTATGATCTGGGGTTGAGATACATCACTCTTTCACATTCGCTCAATAATGATATCTGCGATTCGTCTACCGATCCGGACGGCCCGGAATTCAACGGTTTGAGCCCTTTTGGGGAGCAGGTGGTGAAAGAAATGAACCGTTTGGGGATTATGGTCGATATTTCACACGTTTCCGATTCTACATTTTATGATGTGATCGGACTCACGAAAGTTCCGGTGATAGCCTCGCACTCGTCGTGTCGAGCGCTGTGCGACGTACCGCGTAACATGACAGATGAAATGATAAAAGTACTGGCCAAAAACGGCGGGGTGATACAGATCAACTTTGTACCTGGTTTTGTCAAAAAACCGTCTCAGGACCAGGAAATATCAATGAAAACATTGCGTATGAAGCTGCGCCAAACGGATTTGTCGGAAGAAGAAAAAAAGGTTCTTCGTGACGAAATGAAAGCAAATAATAAAAAGTACGAAAAAGATCTGCCAACTGTTTCCGACGCAGTGGATCACATTGAGCATGTTATCAAACTGACCGGCGTGGACCACGTAGGGATTGGTATGGATTTGGATGGTGGAGGCAAAGTCATCGGTCTGAATGACGTGAGCCAGATCGGAGCCATAACGCAGGAATTGGTTCGCAGGGGTTATTCTGAGAAGGATATAACCAAGATTTGGGGAGGAAATATCATGCGTGTGCTGGATGCGGTGGAAAAGCACGCGTCGGCATCACGCTAAAAAGCGCTTGTCTGTCAACGAATTTAAATTTGGCAGACAAAAAAATATATACATTTTGAGAAATAGTTTAATAAAATTGCAAATATTACATACTAATACTGATTTTCGTAAAAAGAATAAAATCTAATGGCTAAGTCAACTGGTAAAACTAAAACTGCATCAATAGCAGAATCTCCCCAAGAGGTCAGCTCTGATTCACAAGTGCAACAATTTAATTCGGTAGAAACAATTAGCCGCTTTACAGATTTTGATATTCATCTATTTCGTCAGGGGAAACATTTCAAACTCTATGAAAAATTAGGGTCACATGTAATGGAAAATAATGGCGTTGTAGGGACTTACTTCGCCGTATGGGCACCCAATGCAGCATCCATTTCTGTGATAGGAAATTTCAATGGCTGGAACCGGGAGGGACATCAGCTTGTGCCTCGTTGGGACAGTTCGGGAATTTGGGAAGGCTGGATTCCGAACATTGGCGTGGGTGAAGTTTATAAATACTTTATCATTTCCAACGACGGTCAGCATCTCGAAAAATCAGATCCTTTTGCTTTGTGGTGTGAGGTAGCTCCCAAAACAGCCTCCATTGTGTGGGATACCTGGTATGAGTGGAGTGATGCCGAGTGGATGAAAATCAGGAAGGAGAAAAACAAACTCAACGCGCCTCATTCCGTCTATGAAGTGCACCTTGGTTCCTGGCAGCGTGATCCTTCCGATCCTGAAAGATTTTTGACCTATAAAGAAATTGCAGTAAGCCTGGTTCCCTATGTGAAGGAAATGGGCTTCACACATGTGGAACTGATGCCGATCATGGAGCATCCCTATCCACCTTCATGGGGTTATCAAATCACCGGTTATTTCTCCGTTGCCTCCCGCATGGGAACACCGCAGGAGCTGATGTATCTGATAGACGCTTTCCATCAGGAGGGAATAGGTGTGTATATGGACTGGGTACCGTCGCATTTTCCTGGGGATGCACACGGCTTGTTCCGTTTTGACGGGACGGCTTTGTATGAGCACGAAGATCCACGTAAAGGCTATCATCCTGACTGGAAAAGTTACATATTTAACTACGGACGTAATGAGGTACGCTCGTTTCTGATCAGTAATGCAATTTTCTGGATGGACAGGTACCATACAGATGGAATCAGGGTGGACGCCGTCGCATCCATGTTATACCTGGATTATTCAAGAAATCATGGCGAGTGGATACCGAATGAATTTGGCGGACGTGAGAATTTGGAAGCAATTTCTTTGTTGCGCGAGATGAATATTGCGGCCTATACAGAGTTTCCGGATATCCAGACAATTGCGGAAGAATCAACTGCATTTCCAGGCGTTTCCAGACCTGTTTTCGTCGGCGGACTTGGCTTCGGCATGAAATGGATGATGGGCTGGATGAACGATACGCTTAAATACTTCGAAAAGGATTCGGCGTTCAGAAAATGGCACCAGGATCAGCTGACTTTTAGCCTTGTTTACGCGTTCTCCGAAAATTTTATGCTTCCTTTCTCGCATGATGAGGTAGTATATGGTAAGAAGTCGTTGGTTAATAAAATGCCGGGTGACGAATGGCAGCGCTTTGCTAACCTTCGGGTTATGTTCACCTACATGTTCACACACCCGGGAACGAAGCTGATTTTTATGGGCGGTGAATTCGGACAAACCTCAGAGTGGAATTTTCAGCAAAGCCTCGACTGGCATTTGCTGGAATTTGCTCCACACAAGGGTATGAAGGAATGTGTAAAAGCACTGAACAATCTTTACAAAACAGAGCCTGCCATGTACGAACATTCATTTACTGCCGAAGGCTTTGAATGGATTGATACGCAGGACAGGGAGAACTCGGTACTGGTATACGCCAGAAAGTCCTCTGATTCGAACTTGAATATTGTCATTATTCTAAACCTTACACCAGTGCCGCGGCCGGGGTATAAAGTGGGTGTACTATCGGCAGGAAACTGGAAGGAAATTTTCAACTCCGATGCAGAAGTATTCCACGGCAGTGGTGTTGTGAACGCCGGTAGCCTGACAGCCAGTGAGGATGAGTGGCATGGAAAAGCTAATTCGGTATTGCTGGATCTGCCGCCTATGGGAGCTGTTGTTTTAAAGCGAGACTTAGGTAAAAAGCCAAAAGCAACGAAAAAATAGCTACTGCCTGAGTTTGTCTCTAGAAGAAAAATACAAATATTTATGAAGTTTATGAGGCAGAGAGATATCTCTGCCTTATTTTTTTGCACATTTTTTTACCTTTGCCACATAACTATTTTGACTATAATGAAAATCGCACGACTTGCAGTTCTGTTAATTTTGGTTTTTTCTATTAAAAGTGTCGGTCAGCAGCTTGGAAGGGTTACATCGGGCGTAGACCTGGGGCTCGGATATAAGGAAGATGTTTGGGTGCCGTCGGCAATGTATCATCAGGAATTGAGTCTTAATAATTTCCCCTGGTTCAGAATAGGATGGGGTGTAAGAGGTGCGGGGTATTATGCAAACCGAACAGATCTCGCTCCTAAAAATACAGCGATGTCAGGCGATAGCTTAAAATTTGGTAAAATCACAACAAACACCATCAGCTTTTTGGTTGGTGCAAATGTGCGCATTTGGCGGTTTGATATCGGCGCTAATACGGATTTGATCGCTATCGGTTTTGGAGCGAAGAGACGCGGTCTGTATTCAGCCGGCAAGCTGACTAACGGAGAGGGTTCGGAGTTTTATAACACCTATGTTTCCAGCGCTCCAAGCACGCTTAATGCATTGCCGCTGGTGCTGGATAATCAGAATGGCCAGTCGGAATTATTTTTGCGCTATTGGATCACCGATAGAATAGGCATTAAGCTGGGGTATGTGCATGGGAGAGTTACTTACACATCTTCTGAAAAACTTGACAACGGACAAACCCGTTTCTCTCACAGCTACGGTGTTCCGTATGCAGCCATTTCTTTTCCTTTGTATAACTAACCTGCAACGACCTTGCGATGGCCGAAAAACTCGTAGACGCGCACAAGTTTAATCTTTGGAAAAACAGACTGGAATCGAATGGACTTGACATTCATCGTATAGACGAACTTTATTCGCGCCGCAACGGCAATGGTGAAGTGCTGTTTTCTTTGCTATATACAGACGCTACCACACCGGAAGGAAATAAAATCCCGCCGATCTGCTTTCTGAAAGGCGAAGTTGTGTGCGTGCTTATATGTTTCATCAATACCCTGACAAAAGAGAAATTCCTTATTCTGGTGAGACAGAGAAGGATTTGTGATGGTTCACTTACTTACGAGCACCCTGCCGGAATGCTGGACAGTGAGAGCGACGCGGCAGAAGTTGCAGCGAGAGAAGTTTGGGAAGAAACAGGAATTGCAGTGCAGAAAGAGCAGCTGGTTCAGTTAAATTCAGAACCATTTTATCCTTCCACAGGCACCAGCGATGAGGCAATGTATTTGTATTATTGCGAATTGGAACTGGCACATGACGAAATCCAGTCTTATCATAACAAAAGCCAGGGACTGCTTTCGGACCATGAATACATTGAGACGTTCGTAGTTCCGTTTGAAGAAGGTCATAAACTGATAACCAATGTAAATGGCGTATTACTCAATTTTATGTACCTTAAAGCAGTGGGTGACTGGGAGTTATTAAAGAAAATATAAACAGACGCATTTATAGCCACCGTAAACGGAAACAATTTTATTTGAAAACTATCAAAAAAATAAAATAGAGGCTATATTTGCACCCCGTTACAACCCCGCACCCGTAGTTCAATGGATAGAATTTCGGTTTCCGGTACCGACGATATGAGTTCGAAT
>NZ_JAJUXG010000002.1 GCF_021390535.1 Dyadobacter sp. CY312 | reverse complement strand
CTCACAAACTAATGACTCACCAGAATCCTTGTAAGTTGCTGTATAACAGCTAGTTTCTCTCATTTACATCTTGATTTTTTCGTACTGCAAGCCTACTTTTATTCACATAAATAAGTACGCTATGCTTAGTAAAACATTTAATTTGCTCTTTTATTTAAAGAAGCCAAAGAATTATGTCGGTGGAAAAATGCCTATTTACATACGAGTCACCACGGACGGCGGTCGTTTCGAAATGGCAGCAAAAAGAGATTGTGAGCCAGATAAATGGAATCCTGTATCAGGAAGGATCAGCGGCACCAAACACGATGTGAGGAGTGTGAATGCCTATCTGGACAGCTTGCAGGCTAAGGTCTATGATGCTCACAGGACTTTAATTGACTCCCGTAAAGAAGTTACTGCTGAATCAATTAAAAATATGCTGTTGGGTATCGACGATCAGCGTAAAATGATTCTGCAGGTTTTTCGCGAACATAATCAGGAAATGCATGATCTGATAGGTAAAGACTTTGCAAGGAGCACATACAATCGTTATGAAGCAGCATTAAGAAATGTAGAGGAGTTCTTCCTTTTCAAATATAAAGTTTCGGATGTAAGCCTGGAAAAATTAGATCACAACTTAATTTCGGCTTATGCTTTCTATTTGAAAGCAAAGAGGAATATCTCCCATAATACGACGATGAGATACCTTGTATATTTCAAGAAAATCGTTCTGTTGTGTGTAAAAAATGGATGGATTGTTCGCGATCCCTTTTTCGCCTTTAACATGGCAAAAGTGGAAGTAGATCGACGGCCGCTTAACGAGGCAGAACTTGCTTCCATTGTCAAAAAGAAATTTACCAATGATCGTCTATGTAAGGTGCGGGATATTTTTATCTTCTGTTGTTACACTGGGCTGTCTTACGTGGATGTTCAGAAATTGAGGAGGTCGGAAGTAATTGATGGTTTTGATGGAAGAAAGTGGATCTCAATGAACAGGCAAAAAACCGATACGCCTTCTAAAATTCCCTTGCTTCCACAAGCGTTAAATATTCTAAGTCGCTATTCGGGTCACCTTCAATGTACCAATAGCGATAGACTCTTACCAGTAATGACAAATCAGCGAATGAACTCATACCTAAAAGAGATTGCCGATGTATGTGGAATAGATAGAAACATCACCTTCCATCTGGCGCGACACACTTTTGCAACTACAATAACCCTATCAAACAATGTTCCAATAGAAACTGTCTCTAAAATGTTAGGTCACAAGAGTTTGAAAACGACACAGCATTACGCTAAGATTGTTGATAGAAAGGTAAGTAATGATATGGAGTTACTCAGGAGGAAGCTTGAAGGTCAGCAATGATTTTAAGCTAGAATTCCTGTCCTGAATTTTTTTCATTCTAATTTTCCCAAATGAATGCAAGGAGGCTGTCTTCTATGTTGAAAAACAAGTCCAGGATTAAATTTTAGGCTTATTTGTTAGATTTTGACAATAAGTTATTAATCTCCCGTTGAAATGTGTTAACCTGAAAGGTTA
>NZ_JAJUXG010000037.1 GCF_021390535.1 Dyadobacter sp. CY312 | reverse complement strand
CATTGGAGATCGGTCAGTCTAGTAAACTGTTTAATCAATGCTTTAATGTTTCGTCACTGCAAAGATGGTACGATCTCCATTCTTCGCAATTCCCAAACACCTTCTAAGGATATAATCAAAAACCTGTTGTTTGCCAGCTATAATGGAAAGATTACCATGCGAAGAAAGATATACAATAGGGATACCAAGCTGTTTTACCTGTTCAAAAACACGGTCATCATTTATACAAACCAGTTCGATATCAGCAAAAATAATATCAGGTACATTTTCTACTATCTCCTTGTAAGCGGTTTCAGAATTTATAAAAGGTTCAACTTGGCTAAATAATTAGTTAGACTTTCAATTTTCTCTTTTAATAGAATTGCAGATGCAAACTTATTGTCAATTATATACGCTGTTGCCATTGCTACATATTTTTAATATGTTCATACAGGTGCATCCTTTCAATAGTATCTTTGTTATACTAAGTTTATAGATAATTATAATACTGAATGCCTGTTCATAAATATTGTTGACGATTATTATTCCATGTCATAGATTGTTCCGTACTCCTGGATAATAGCTACTTATGGAACAAATACGTTTCCAGCTACGAAAAATATTTAACCGGATTTGATTACTGATTGATCCCGAACCCGGCTTTCCGTTTAGACACTGCCCTCTTGAAGTAGAGCATAGTAACAAACCCAAAACTAGTTTCCACCAACAGCTACCAAAACCAACGGGGGTATTGATTATTGGTGGCTGGTTATCTGAGATTTAATTTTATCTATTTTATGATTTATCACATCACTGGTCAAGCCATCCCGGTAGCCCCCATTAAATGCGGCGACTACGATGACTGCTTCAGCATATATTGTATACTTCTGGTCATTAATAGCTTTCCACTCGTACCAAAATTTTTCAGAAGAAGCATCAGGACTTAACACAAATTTCCTAAATAATGGATCTGTAGCCAACACCTCAATATCAAAGAAATTGTAATCCTGCATTTGCATTAGCTTTGTAATCCCTTCGCACTGGAATGGCCAGTGCTAACTATACTGTTCTCAAATGGCAAGGCTTATACCCAAAAAATATCATTTTATTTTTTAGTCTTCTGATATCCAATTCAATCAGTTCAATATAATCATTTTAAATCTCCAGTGAAATATATTCAGAAAGAAAAAAGAAAGAAAATTCCAACTGCGCTTCATATCTTTTATTGTCCGGTGAAGAAGATTTGCGGCACTTTGTTTGGTAATACCCATAATCTGCGAGATATCTTCATATTCCAAGTTCTGATAAAATCTAAGGTAGAGAATCTCCTGCTGTCGTTTGGAAAGTTGATTAATTACCTGGTTAAGTTGTTGAACCTGTTGCAGCTGATGCTCATTTTGGATTAAAGTAAATTCAATTGAAGGTTCGCTGATCGTCTCAAAAGCTAACTCTCCCGCCTGTCTTAACTTTTTTAAACGGATCAATTCTTTCACCACTTTGTTACGTAATGCCCGTAACAGATAAGTTTTGACAAACTCCGTTTCAGAGACTGAATCTTTTTTTTCCCAAAGTTCAAGATATAACTGCTGAATACAATCATGAACCAGATCGGGGTCGCTGGTCAGTCTGAGACCGTAATTGAATAATGGTCTGTAATGGAGCTGGGCAATTTTTCCAAAAGCCTCACTATTCCCTGCCCTGAATTGGTTCCAGAGAGCCTGACTATTCGCGACCATACTGGAGGGACTGGATAAATTACTCAAATAATAATAGTTAGAATGTTAATAAAAAACTTTAAACTTGAAGAGTGTTTATGGATATAAGAAAAATCCGGTCTTAGAATGGATGTTTCGTTATGAGCATTGATTTTATAGAATAATTAACATACAATTTTGATTCTTGTCGCTGCGGTGTGCCTATCCTTGACAATGCCTGTTTGGCAGACCACAGTAAACAATCTTGAAAGGAAAGACATCTTCATATGCGCTTGATGAATAAGAGTAATGGCTACGATAACTCTTCAAATTTTCACAAAGCGGCACCATCTTTAACAGATGCGGTAGTAGTTAATGATCAGAATTAGTAATAAAAGGTTCTATCTCCCCCCTTAAGTCCCGATCCATCAGATGAAAACAGATTATCAGTAATATACCAGATGCCATCAAGAAGTTTCCCCCAAAAAGTGCCCAAGAAAAATGATAAACACCGAACTGAGCAAAGTGACAATAACTACGATCACCAGCCTAATTTTATTTATATTCTATTTTCCGAACCATTTCCTGCTTTGCCGAGGATATAGCTTATCTTTTTTTAATCCATAAAAATGGCAATAACTATCAGTGTTGATTAAATAATTTTAGGTGTTATATGTTGATCCATGTGGTTGTATAACTTACAACAATAAACGTCACTTCGAAGTAAGATGTTTTAATACTATTTGTCAGGTATGGCTGCCCCCTTCTCAATCCATTCCTTTACCGTAGCTACAAACTCTTCGTGGCTCATGGGTAAGGTTGCCCGACCGTCAATAGGAACGAAACTGTTTAATACGAGCGATTCTGTCTCTACATGTTCAATCATATCTTCCATTTTTTTGAACCCTGTAAAATCATTGTCGAGGAAATGCTGCGCCAATTGTTTAGGACTTTTTCCTTCAAAGGCCATTTTGCGATTCATTGGCGGCATCTGCCAGTGCGGATTTCCGGGAGGCATGAAATTGCCTTTCAGGTTTGTATCCTGATGGCAGTTTTTACATTTCAATGCCAATACACCCTTTCCTTCCGGACCGCGTTGAACGCCTTGCAGGTGCAAGTGGCTGTCATCACCCTGCAATGGGATGTCTCCTTTGGGATGGCAGTTCATACATCTTGGATGCATAAAAACTGTATACGCCTTTAGAAAAGCCGCTTTACTTTCTGCTAAACGACTATCCGATGTTTCTATTGAGCCAGGTGCCTGAGCGACCTTAATAACAGATGTCATCTTCCTGCTACTGCCGTGGTTATTCTCATAATGTGGCCTGACGACCGCCGTTAAAAATACGATAGTCCCCAATGCCAGTGCACCAAGCATAAGTCGGTCTTTAATTGTTGGCAAAATCATAATAGTATCTGTTAAAGCTGATGAATCGTGTGTCTTACCGAACAGTTTACTTTCCGGCGGCAGCGGTATGAATCGCAGCCCGGATACGTTGATACGTTCCACAACGGCATATATTCCCAGTCATGCTATCGTCAATATTTTTGTCAGTTGGATTAGGTATTTCCTTTAAGAGTACATAAGCTGACATGATTTGGCCACTTTGACAATAACCGCATTGAGGTACTTCCTCTTCAATCCAGGCTTTTTGTAAACGATGCCCTATTTCGTCATCCAAACCTTCAATGGTTACGATATTTTTGCCTCTTGCTCTTGACAATGGTGTTATGCACGAACGAACTGCTTCACCATCCAGATGAACCGTACATGCTCCACATTGGGCGACCCCACATCCAAACTTGGTTCCTGTCAATCCAAGATTTTCACGCAGTGCCCATAATAGTGGCATATCCTCGGGGGCATCCACTTCCTGAGTCTTGCCATTTACTTGTAATGATATCATTTTAGTGCTGATGTGAATGTTGAAAAATATTTCTGAATCAAACTAAGCTTTTCTTACATCAGCAGGGAACGGAAGCTTACGTATCCGTTTTTTAGTCAATGTAAATAATGCATTAGCAACAGCTGGTGCCGTGCAGGGAACGCCTGGCTCACCAACACCGCCCATTTTTTCTGGACTTTCGATAATAGTTACATCTACGGGCGGCGCGTCGTCCATACGCACCATTTTGTAATCATAAAAATTGTTCTGCTGCACCCGCCCATCTTTAAATGTAAGCTTGCCATACAATGCAGATGTTAATCCAAATATTACACTACCTTCCATTTGCGCACGCACTTTATCAGGGTTTATCACAGGGCCGCAATCTATTGCCAGCCACACTTTATGAACTTTCGGTTTACCATCCGGTGATATTGACACTTCTGCTACCTGAGCTGTAAAACTCTCAAAACTTGCATGTACAGCTATTCCTCTTGCGTGGCCTGCCGGCAGAGGCTTACCCCATCCCGATTTTTTCGCGACAGCATCCAGCACGCCCAACAATCGTGGTTCCTTTTTCATCATGGCTTTCCTGAAAAGATATGGGTCTTTTCCTGCTGCAAAGGCAAGCTCATCCATAAAACACTCCTTTACATATGCATTGTAGGAATGACCCACCGAGCGCATCCATAATGTCGGCACCAGGTCTTTACCTTGATGCCACTCCACCTGTATATTAGGAATGTCATAGTGCAATTCTGATGCACCTTCTACGGAGACGGAATCAACGCCATTTTTGACAGCCATTTTCTCCATGGGTGAACCTATCATAAAAGACTGACAAACAACGCGATGATGCCAGCTTACAGGATTGTTAGCTGCACCGATGCTGCCTTTTATCTGATGCAGCGAGACAGTCCGGTAATATCCTCCTTTGAGATCATCCTCCCTGCTCCACATCACCTTTACCGGCGCACCTACTGCCCTGGACGTTTGAACAGCTTCCGCTGCAATGTGGCCGTCAAATACAGACCGGCGACCAAATGCTCCTCCTAACAATTGGGTATGTACTTTGATCTGCTCAGGTTTCATCCCCAGAATTTGCGCTGCGGTCATTTGCTCAAAAGTCTGCGCCTGCGTACCGATATAAATGTCACAGCCATCTTTACGGACATCTGCCGTGGCATTAAGAGGCTCCATCTGGGCATGGTTCAGATAGGGAAATTCATACAAAACTGCTATTGTTTTTGCAGCGCCATGCACCTTGGAGACATCTCCTTCTTTGGTAGCTACTAAGCCAGGCGTTTTAGACATTGCCAGGTATTGCTCTCTTTGCTTCTGGGTATTAAGTAGAGGACCTAAATCCCAATCGACTTCGAGTACTTCCCGTCCCTTGCGTGCGGCCCAGTAACCTGTTGCAACAACCGCAATACCCCTGTCAATCTGCACAACGTGTTTCACACCTGGTACAGATTTGCTTTTGTCTGCGTTAAAGCTCTTAACCTTACTCCCAAAAACAGGTGGTCTTTCAACAACAGCCACCAGCATTCCGGGTATACTAACATCCATGCCAAATTTACCTGAACCATTCACTTTTTCTAAGGCTTCAACACGTTTGACCGACTTGCCGATGTACTTAAAATCTTTGGGGTCCTTTAATACTAATTCAGAGTCGTTTTTTGGTTGTATACCTTGCATTTTGGTAACAAGCTCTCCATACGCCAGCTTTTTACCACTGGAATGAACTACATATCCATTATCTGTACGACAGCTGACAATTTCCACTCCCCAGACTTTTGTCGCTGCCTGCAAAAGCATATCCCTTGCAGATGCTCCAACCTTGCGCAGCCTGTCCCATTCTCCATATGATGATGCACTCCCACCTGTAAGCTGCATTCCGAACGCGGGACAAGAGTATAGGGTTGCGTCGGCTGGGGCAGGCTCAACCGTAATTTTACTCCAATCAGCGTCCATTTCTTCGGCTATAAGCTGTGTCATGGCCGTGTAAGTTCCTTGTCCCATTTCGGAATGATTGCAAAGAATTTTCACTGAATTGTCTTCCGAGATACTGATGAATGCATTGGGAGCAAACCTTGCGGCTACATTCGTTTTACCTCGCGCAATGGCAGGTAGCGGCAACTGAAAACTAAGAATGAATGCACTGGCCAGTGAACCCGTCTTAATAAATTCACGCCTGTTGAGGTCATTTGATTTAGCCATAACTATGTTTGTTGAATTTGACTTCAAGTTTGCTTTTTTTACAATCTTGGAAAGTTTGGTAAAATGATCCTCTCTACCGGTTCATCTGGCCGGCTAGGAGATAAAAGATGCGAGAAAATCAACCATATTTTTGTCGCAGCAAATTCTATATAATCCTATAATCAGCCACATCCGCCCTCCGAATTAGCAATTTATATTCTATATCCAAAACATTATTTTCAGTCACAAAAGTATGTCATACTGTAAAATACAGAGGGGGGATAAATGCTTTTCCATAGGGTGTTTTTGATTTTTTATGGAGTTTGGTGCTCCATTTGGCAATTTTTAATGATGCTGTTTGTGAACCTCATCTTATGCCATAAGGACTTACAGCCTCCTTGATTGAAGTAATCCAAAATATGTAATTTATACCAATATGTGGAGAATTAGGATGACTTGACCACCAGATTCCGTGGCAGATTGACCACCAACCCATTCTTTTATTTCATGAGTTACACAACTATCAGTCAGTCATTTATACTGGTCAATTTAATCCGAAATGACATGATCTTAATTCCCGAATTAAGGTGGTCAACGGCTCCGTATTCTCCACTAAGATCTTCGTCTACACTACTTCCGGAAAATTGTATAAATTCAACGATATCCAGATACGACGGCGCATCGTCCCGGATCAGTTCTTCATTTTTTCCAGTCATTGTCATGGCGGAGGCAAAGTGGATTCGTGCCTGCCTGTCACGGTCAAAACGTTTAGTAAAAAAAGTATGGTACTTGCCGGCTATATGCTCCAATTTACTTTCAGCCATCTCTATACCTGCATTAACCGCCAGCTTGTAAGCGAGATATTCCCATGCAGCTTTGTCGGTGCTGTCATTTTTTGAAGGAAATTTGGCAATCCACGGCTGTCCAAATTCATCAAGAATGTTCGCCTTAGGCCGTGCACCTCCCAAAGAAGATCCCGGAGCCATCAGCATATCCAGCCACTTTCTGACTTCTGCAGTGTCTTCGTTGGATTCAATCAGCGATGCTCCGTGTTGTAATTCACGTATAGTGGCCCAAGGCGGAGTGGGCGATACAGGATCGTTATCAAGAAAAGGTCCTTGTGGATCAAGTTTAAAGCGCAAAGCTCCCATGCGGCTTTCATCATGAACGCCCAGTAGAAAATCAATGTCATACAATGTCTTTGATGAAGTGCCTTTTTCTTTCGCCTGAATAGACGCTCTTCTTTTCATCAGGGTACGTCCCCAGGTATCTGGCATTGAGTCCAGAAATACACCAAAATTTTCTTTCTGATTTGGATATTGAGCACCGCCAAACCAGGCAATGTCCGGATCCAAAAGCAATTGCTCATTGGAATTGATCCAATCAGGGTCGTATGTAAAACTAAAAGATTTCCTTCCTTTCGCCTGCTGGGCAGCCAGTATACCGATGCATTTTGGACCAGATATTCCTACCCAGTCAGCATAAACCCAAATGTCTGTCTTATCTGCCATACTATTATGATTTGCCGATCAATTCCAAATCTTGCAATTTTCTTCCAAAAGTATCGTCAGCGGCTAGTTTCAAAAAATCATCCTGCAAGCCCAGTACTCTTAACACATTGAAATACGCCCCCAGTGATACACTTGGATTACCCTTTTCTATATGATATAATGTAGTTCGGTTAATACCAGCTCTTTCAGCGACCTGTATGGTGGTTAGCTTACGTCTCTTCCGCGCCAGTTTAATATTCTCCCCCAACTGTCCAAGGACTTTTGCAAATCTGGGAAGTAGGATCTGTTTTCTATTGTTCATAAATGTTGTTTATAATCAACAATAATAATTTAAATGTTGATTATAAACAACATTTTCAGGGATTGTTTAACATTCACTAACCTCTGCACTAGTGTTAAATGTCTTTTCGACCAAGGAAAAATCATTTTTAACATTTAAAAGATACCAGCTACAATCATAACTGATATCAATTGTTTATGCTATCAGCTTAACTATTTTTCCTAAATCTTCTAAAAAATGGTTCGATATCTGTTGCGAAAGGGGTACAAAGCCGGACTTTTGTGAGAAAACATGTTATGGCTGGTATCCAACCTCAGATTGGAGCACTTGGGAGCTGAGCGATTAGAATTTTTCTCAAATGCGGATCTGTTTGACAAAATTGCCCAATCGTGCAGTAACCAGATGTTAGGAGGGAGAATTCGGATGATTTGCCCACTAGATTCCATGGGTCAAGCCATTCAAATTCTTCAGTACAGCTCCTTATTACCTTCGATTAGCGGGTGGTTCTGTTCAACTAGGCAATTCTAACCGAGTTTTAACCACGAAATGTTTGCTTAAATACATATGACAGAGTTCATCTGGATCTTCTTTTAAGGTCTCAAATTGTATAAGGCGCTTGCTCATGCGGCGATTAACAATCCTATTCGCAGCACACAATACGGCGAATATTTTATAATGCGGTAAAAAATTGCGGCATTAATCCGGCTAATATTTTAGTCTGAAATCAATCGTATCTTTTTTGATCGGGAACCCTCAGCACTTGATATCCGCTGTAATCAATTGTAAATTCTATAATTCCGGCTTCCCCACTCCCATACCCGATAAATACCTGGCTATCAGGTCATGTTTTTCTGTCAACAACCATGAAAGAGAATTACGACTCATGCTTTTGTTTTGGTGACTCTGTCAAGGCAGTGCCTGTTCTTTTACCAGCATCACTTCTGACAGTTCGCATGACTTTTTAGCAAAGTTAGTTAAGCAGTATAATCAGAATTGCTGGCAATAAACCGGCATATTTTGCACAATCTTGCTTGTCCCACAGCCATGTTACTGCCTTGTCATCTAAGTCATGCTGGTTGGGAAACACAAAATGATTCGTTGCCTATGATATGTTTTCACTTTTTGAAAATCCCCCGTTATCCATTACCTTCGCAACAGTATTTCGAATCGTCACGCACGATACCAACCGGGTGCAGTCACCACGGTGGTCCAATAATACGGGCTCACAGCCAACAAAAACGTATCAATCGCCTGCTCGCTACGGAATACAAATCATTTAATATTCAAACCATTAAACCGTATTTGTATGTCAACGCTTAATCCGTTACAAGTCCAGTTCCTGGAAAGATTTCAAAGTTCTTCTGATCATGAGGTGATTGCTGAACTCAACAGCGAAGCCCGATGCAAAGGCTGGACCAGCGCCCGAGCCACTTATTTGTGGGCGCTGAAAGAAGAAATCATCAAACGAGGATGGGATTTTTCTGCCATCGGCAACGTGGAGAATAATTGGTATCTGCGTTATGAAGTGAAGCTGACCGGCACTAAAATTGAAATTGTACGGGACCTGTTTTCACAACGTTAAGGCAAGAAAAAAGAGCGCGCGTTGCACCCGCGGCCTTCAGTAACAAATAGCGAAATCGGTTGAAACGGAATGATACGATATACTCCGGGAAATGAACATTTGCCCTTTAAACGTATAAGGAAAATATGACCAGGGCAGACTTGGCATCAAAGATCATCGATCAAACAGGCGTTAGCCAAGAGAATGCGGTGAAGTGACCGGTAACTACTATATAGCCATCTCTGTCAGAACGAGAAAATCTTTAATTCCGTGGCTTGGGAGATGTTATCACCAAACAAAAGAGCGGTAAAGACGACCGGAAATGTATCCACCAGTCCAGGTATAGTGTTGCCCGCTCATGTTTCATCCTGTTTCAAAGCCGGGGAAAGGTTCACATCTTGCCCAAGTCTGGGCGGCTGTAATCAAACAAGAAGAGGATGCCCCTTTCAAATGGAGACATCCTCTAAAATTCAAAAAACCTTAAAGTCAATAACCAGGGTTCTGTTTGATCTTATCCTTATTGATATCAATCTGACTTTGCGGAATCGGGAAAACAAGATTGTTGGCTGTCAGATCAGCCACCAGTCTGATCTGCTCCTTTTTGCTATTCAAAACTGAAATTGCACGATCTGTACGAACCAGGTCAAACCAGCGGTGTCCCTCAAATGCAAGTTCAACCCGTCTTTCATGTTCCATCGCCAGGCGAAATGCCTGTTGTGATGGGATATCCACAGCAGTCTTTTTTGCCAGGCCAGCTCTGGTGCGCACCATATTCAGATAATTCAATGCTTCTCCTTCGGCCTGGTAACCCACTTCATTGACTGCCTCAGCATACATCAGCAGCACGTCAGCGTAACGTATGAGCGGAATGTTGTTTCCGTTGTCGTTTTTAGCAACCGGAACGTCGTAGTACTTTTTAATGAATTTGTCAGGAATCACCTGCCCCGCTGCGTTGACGTAGGATGTGGCCAGAGAGGCGTCTTTACGCAGATCGCCCGGCTCGTAGGCAGCGATCATATCAGCAGTTGGCTGATTGTTGCCGTCACCGCCAAAAGCGATTACAGCATTACCGGAATTCTGAGGCGCAAATGCATTAGGCCAAGGATTACCCAATCCTGCACCACCGGATTTATACTGAACCTCGAAGACCGTTTCTTTGCTATTTTTATTAGCTACCCGAAATACATCCGCATAAGAAGGCAACAATGCGTAAACACCCAGGTCAATCACTTCTTTCAATTTACCAGCGGCGGCTCCGAATTTCTTCTGAGTCAGATACACCTTCCCCAGGTAGGCTTTTGCTGCACCCTTTGTTGCCCGTCCCAAATCTGCCGCCGGATAAGAAACAGGTAAAACAGCCTCGGCTTCGGCAAGATCCTTTTCAATCTGGGCATAAACCTCGGCCTGCGGACTCCGGCCAAAACTGTAACCTTCGTCAGGATTTGTAACGGGTTTCAGTATCAGAGGCACATCACCATAGGTCCTTACGAGGGTAAAATAAATCACGGCACGCAGAAATTTAGTCTCGGCGATATACCTGGTTTTGAGCGCTTCATCCATGGTCACGCCACCGATTTTATCCAGAATGGTATTGTACCGTGCGATGATACTGTACCCTTCATTCCAGCGGGCAGAGATAAACGGGTTGGTTGTCTTGATGTAAAACCTGTCGAATTCGTCCTGATCGGTAACAGAGCCGGATGCTACGGCAACGGTATTGTCAGATGTAATTTCTCCAAATACGTAACTGTTAGCAGTAATGCCGCCAGACCGCAATCCGGCATACCCTCCGTTTAAAGCATTTTTAAAATCATCCGGAGTTCGGTAAAAATTATCGCTGGTAGCCGTTGAAATTGGCTTTAAATCCAAAAACTCGTCACTGCATGAGCTGAGCATCACAGTGGCCAAGACAACTATATATGTTTTTAGAATTTTCATTTTCTGGAAGTTTTAAACTTGAAATTATTCCTTTGTCGCAGTTAGATTATTTAAAGGCCGATGTTCAGACCGACCGTGAATGTTCTTGCCAGCGGATACACGCCGTAGTCGACACCGCCCGTCAAAGGCCCTTCATAATTGCTTACCTCAGGATTAAAATTCAGATACTTGGTGAATGTGAACAGATTCTGCGCCGAAGCATAAACCCTGACCTGCTGCAACTTCGCCTTACTGATCAGCGAAGCAGGAAGCTGGTAACCAAGGCTCACATTCTGGATACGCAGGTAAGAACCATCTTCTACCCAGCGCGTTGAAATAGCATTGTTGTTACCTGTTGTTCTGGCGTTGGCGCGGGGCGTAACACCGTCTCCGGGGTCGCTTGGTGAACGCCATCTGTTCAAAACTGTGGAAAGCTGATTTGCATTTCCTTCGAGGTTCTCAAAAAAGCGTCTGCTCAGGTTGAGGATTTCTCCACCCTGGCTACCCTGAATGGCAACATTCAAATCAAACCCTTTGTAGTTGAAGGTATTGGTTACTCCAAATATAAAGTCAGGCTGGTTGTTTCCGATGATTGTGCGGTCATTGGCATCAATCCTGCCATCTTTGTTAACGTCTTCATACTTCATATCGCCAGGTCTGGAAGTAGGATCGTGGGGATTGCTGTCCAGGTCTGCCTGATCTTTGAAAACACCTATCTGCTTGTACCCGTAAAAGCTCCCGATCGGAGAACCAATTTGTGTTATGTTGGACTCTCCCACTCCACTTGCACTACGTATCGGATCCCCGGTTGGTCCAAGCGCTACGACCTTATTACGATTAAATGAAAGATTCAGACTTGTATTCCAGACTACCGCCTTGGTCAGATTCCTGGTATTCACTGCGAATTCCCATCCTTTGTTTTCCATGCGGCCAATATTCTTGACGGCCGTTCCAAATCCGGTTACTGTGGGCACATTTACAGACAATAGCAGATCTTTGGTCGTACGCTGGTAATAATCAACAATTAGCAAAATACGGTTGTTGAAAAGGCCAAGATCAATACCGGCATCCAGCTGCTGGCTACGCTCCCAACCCAGTTGCGTGTTTGCCAGAGAGGAAGGCACCAAACCATTCACCAAAGTATTGTTAAAACTATAATTATCAGATCTCAGCGTTGCTACGTAAGGATAATTGTTGTTAAATGCATTGTTACCAGACAGACCATAACTTACACGCAGCTTCGCCTCAGAGATCGAAGAAATACTTTTCATAAAAGTTTCTTCGCTTAAACGCCAGCCCAGAGATCCGGCAGGAAATGTTCCCCAGCGATTATCAGGTCCGAAGATAGACGATCCGTCGCGACGAACAGATACATTTAAGAGATACTTGCCTTTGAAATTATAGTTGGCTCTGGCAAAATAAGAAGCCGACGCATTTTCTGTTCTTGATGAAACGGCCGTCGTGGTCGTACCACTTGCGCTACCATTCAGCGTCTCTACAACATCATTTGGATAAGAACTTCCACTTCCATTGCTATCCTGATACTGAAATTTGGTAGATTCCATACCGATCAGCACATCGAAATTGTGTATATCATTGATCGATTTACTGTAATTCAGCGTCTGATTGAATAGCCAGCTCAAACTTTGTTCAGAATATGCATTTCCCGTTGACACCGAAGGTGGCAATATCTGGTTTAACGGCATTTTCGATGTTCTGTATGAATTTCGGCGATAGCCTCCAAAATTTACATTGGCAGAGACCCTATAAGTAAAATCTTTCAGCAGATTCAATTCTGCATAAGTATTTGCCAGCATGTTTGCCGTTTGTACCTGACTGTTGTATTCGGTAATATTTGCCACAGGATTTGTAATCCCGGGATAATTGTAGGGAGCAGCTATCGCAGTCTGAGAGCTATAAGAACCATCCGCTGCATAAATTGGTATCATTGGCATTACTGACAGAGCAGAGTTTACAACCGCATTATCCCCCCAGTGTCCTGCGTCCTTCACTTCCTGCTGTACTTTAAATGTAGGGTTGAGGTTAAACCCTATTTTCACAGCCGGCAACACATTCACTTCTACATTTGCACGCAGCGTGTAGCGATCCAGAGATGACCTGCGGATAATACCATCCTGCTGCAAATATCCGCCGCTAACACTGTAACGGGCCTTGTCAGTGCCCCCGGAAGCGGAGAGCTGGTAACTGTTCA
Source organism: Dyadobacter sp. CY312 (assembly GCF_021390535.1). Taxonomy (GTDB): domain Bacteria; phylum Bacteroidota; class Bacteroidia; order Cytophagales; family Spirosomataceae; genus Dyadobacter. The sequence goes on along the minus strand of NZ_JAJUXG010000037.1, from coordinate 17,198 downwards.
TTTTTGCGGTACGAAATATCTCATCCTGATAATCAGTATAAGGCAATGCAGCGATTCTGGCTGGGTCATCGAAGTTGAGCCAGTCAAACACCTCACCTCTTGGATAGCGGTAACGCAGGTAATCCGTTGGTCTGGCGCTGTTGGGGTCTGATATGTTTGCTCCTTTAATGTTATCGAGATAGGCATTGTTAGATGCGTCCCTGCCAAATTCAGCAAATTGCTGAGAGTTGATCAGGTCCATTTTCTTACTGACCTGCTGAAAACCGGAAAATACATCCAGATTTACACTTGGCTTACCACTTTTCCCTCTTTTGGTAGTTATCAAAATAACCCCGTTTGAACCCTTGGAGCCATATATCGCCGTCGAAGATGCGTCTTTTAGTACATCCATGCTCTCAATGTCATTCGTATTGAGATTACTGAAAACACTGGCACCAACTATGTTCCCGTCCACGACGATCAAGGGTGAGTTTCCAGCACTTATGGATCCAAAACCACGCACTTTTATTGCCGGAGTGCTGCCAGGTGTTCCGTTGTTCTGCTGAATTACAACACCAGGAATTTTCCCCTGCAGTGCAGTTGCTACGTTCGACACAGGCATGTCCTTGATCTCGTTCATTGGTACAGAGGAAATAGCCGCAGTAACATTTGCCCGTTTCTGGGTACCATATCCCACTACAACAAGCTCGTCAAGAGACTTTGTATCGGCTACCAGTGATATGTCAACCACTGTTTCAGCGTTAACTGTTCGTTCGGTTGACACATACCCAACAAAACTAAAGATAAGTACCGATGCCCCTTCAGGTATGGTAAGCTCATATGCACCCTGAGCGTCCGTTGATGTGCCCTGCTGGGTACCCTTTACAATGATACTTACTCCCGGCAGTCCCTCACCCTTATCGTCTGTAACCTTTCCTGAAACTGTTTTATCAACCTGGGCAACTTTCACAGTCGGTCCGCTGAGCTTACGTTGAAGCAAAATTCTTGTCCCCTCAATTTCATATGAAATCTCAAGTGGTACCAATAGCTTATCAAGTACATCGGAAAGCTTGCTGTTCATAGCTGTAAAAGAGACCCTTTTTCTAGCCTGTATGGTATTATTGCTGTAAATAAAACGAACGTTTACCTGCTTTTCGATCTGGGACAAAATGTTCTTGATTTCCAAAGATTCAGTCCGCACGGAGATTTCTTTATTGAGCAGTTCCTGCGCACGGGATTCCCTGGCAAGCGTAATGCCGCAAAACACCGCCGACAGTACCAACTGCGTAATCGTTATTCGCATAGCTTTATTTAGAAACCATTTGATTGATACACTTTTTTGCATAGTTTATAATTGTTTTTGTTGTTATAACAGACATGAGAACACATAATGTCCGCTTTGGAATTGGCGTTCCTGGCGGTTAATCTGGTCGGTGATGTTGGTAGCATCATCGACTTTTCTTCGGTATGGATTCCGTAATAGAAGCCAGAAGCAGGGCGGACTTAATTTCGGCAGCCTTCGCCGCTCATAAAAAGTGTTGTACCTCTCAATTCATAATTTGCGTTGATACTCTTACAGATCAATTTTAGTTGTGAGTATAGCGGCAGCTCGTTGATATCCCCTGTAAACACACAATTCTCAAGAGCAGCAGATTCAAGTACAATCTCAATTCCATACACATCCTGAATCATTGACACAACCTTTGGCAAAGGCGTTTCCTCAAAAACAAACAGGGCTTTTTTTTCAGGCGGATGCACGACCACAGGCTCTTCAACCAGTTCCGGCACCAGCATTTTCACTTCACTGTCAAACCGAATCTTCTGGTTGGGATTAAGAATGATCCCGTTTCTGGTTTGCTGTGTTTTCTTGGAATTCTCATATACAGAAACCCTCCCTGTAACCACAGAAACTTCGATCGATTTCGCGTCATTGTAAGACTTTACATTAAAACTGGTACCTAAAACTCTTGTAACAAGCTCTCCGGTATGGACAAAAAATGGTTTCAGGGGATTTTTAGTTACATCAAAAAAAGCTTCTCCGCTAAGATGCACAATTCGCGATTTCTCTTCGAAATGTTCCGGATAACTCAACCTCGCTTGCGGCTGTAAGGTGACTTGTGAGCCATCCTCCAAAACTACCCTGTACGGATTATCAGAAGTGTTTTTCACCTCAATATTCCCCTGAGGAAGTGTAAACGGTTGGGTGATTGCCAACTCTTTAATTGTTCTTGACGAGGATGAAGGCCACAGCACCGTAGAACCAAAAGCCAATGCGATTAGAACAGATGCAGCCATACTTAGCCTTATCCAGATACTTTTGAATACTGAATTGGGCCTGGTTAATGCCGATAACCTTTTCCAGAGTCGTTTGCGGATTTGGTCCTTCTCTGATTTGCTGATGGTCACCTGGCTGGTTTGGAGCATATTTTCCGACCAATCCAGAATTTGTTTTTCCTCCTCGGGGGTACATTCTCCTGCTAAATATTTTTGTAACAGAAGGTCGAAGTCGTACTGGTTCATTGGGGTACAGATTAGAACTGTTTAATTGTCAGTATGATAAACCTTTAATTGTTCCTTTAAAACTTTCAATGACTGTGTGATGTGATATTCAACTCCTTTTTCTGATAGATTTAGCTGCCGGGCTATATCTTTCACCGACTGGTTCTCAAAACGGCTCATTTTGAATACTTCACAGGTCTTTTCGGGGAGCTTCTTCATGGCTTCTTCCACAGCCGTTGCCAGATCCTCAAAGCGGACAATTTCGTCTGTGGAGTTGGATTGTTGAATCTCATGAAAAATGAGATATTCCTGATACTTCCGCTGGGTGATCTGAGATTTGATGTAGTTGATTGTCAGATTTTTCATCGAAACCACCAGATAGGAACTCAAATGTCTGATACTATTTTGCTCCCGTTTATTCCACAGACTTTCGAATACATCGTGTACGAGCTCCTCAGCTTCCTCCTTGGTTCCGGTCTGATGATAGGCTACGCCAAACAATTTATACCAATAACGGTTGTAAATTTCTCCAAAGGCCTTTTGGTCACCTTTTTGAAGTAAATCCACCAGCTGTTCGTCAGTAAAAAAGTTATTCATGAGATTTAGGGGGTAATACATGTATAGTCAATCAAATGAAGAAAATCCCTAAACCATTTTAAATATTCTTTATATATTCCTACTATAATGTTCAATATATAACAATACAAAGGTTATATATTTTTATCAAGGCACTTTTCTCATGTTAAGAAGTAAACATTTTATGGTTATCAGAAACTCATTGTGCTGGTGGTAGTAGCGATCTTAGCTAGAATCTCATACCCCGACTAAATTACCAACTACCGGGAGAAATTAAGATTCCCCTACTATCATACAACCGTTAGGGTACCAAAATGGTAGAACTAAAACTGTACTTTTTCTCCCGGCCCTCCCCTGCATTTACTTTGTAGCATCCATCAGAACAAACAGTTATGATGCTCAAAGTTTTTGCAACATCAGTAGTAAACCAGTATACACAATCTTTTGTTGTACTTTCCACGTTTTACCAATCGCAAACGCTTATCTGATTTATCAAATATGGATGGACCAGGAGTCTTGGTTTAATGGCTTTTTCGCGTTCCAGGTGTCTTTGACTTTATCAGTGTTCATGTTTACAATTTGGAGGTACCCAAATCAAACATTACACAATCATTACCAACCATAAACCATAATAACCAATGAATAATAAATACACCGTAGTAACCTACAAAAGTGTTCCGGGGCTAATTGACGGAGTTAATAAGTACATGGTAGATGGATGGATACCAACCGGGGGCGTATCTACTAAATTTTATAGAGAAATCCTTCTTCACATGCAGGCCATGTATAAATTATAGATTTGGGCACCTGGGCATAAGAAACCGAGCCGGAGCAGTCTTACCGGCTCGGTTCTACTCCTGCTTCGTGAAAATTATCTTTTTGCCTGACTTGTCTTTGGAAAGATGATAGATTTCTTTGTTTTTGATGGCCTCTGGCAGCTTTTTGATTATTTGAGCCTTGTAGGCATCATCAATATTGGTAGCCCATTGATCCAGATTTGGGATGTATATATAAAAGAAATAACTTTCCCTCTGTAAAGTATAAATAGTAATAGGCTCGAAAACCGCCTGAACCCTTGAGGCGCTTTTTGATGTATGGATTTACTTCGCTCCTATTGTTCAGCAAAGTTCCCTCACACAGCTCCAATGGAGTTTTATCAGAAAAATGACTTATTATCAAAGATTCGATTTCTCTGTATGAGTTGTTCTTCTTGAGTTTATGATACACCTGATGGAAATCCTACGAACAAAATAGCTCCATTATAATCCCTCCAGCTTTTTAAAGGCTGCATAAAACTCTTTGTCTTCTGGCAGGGTGTAAAATACAGACTTAATATCAAGCAACGCTTCTTTTAAATCATCGTAAGCCCCTATAAAGGAATTAAACTCTTTTTTTACATATCCCTTTGCTGCCAGCGGTTTAACCTCGGAGATAAAGCTTTCTTCAATATCCAGATACGCTATGGTATCCTTTACTATTCCCTCAATTAGGTTCATGGCTTCTGCATCGGGATTAGAAACCCAAGTAATTTGTTCAAGGATAGAAATCATTTTTTCCATCCTCTCTTGTTTCGATTTTAAAGCCTCACTCAGTTGATTTACTCTGATGGTCAATTGCTGGATGAGGTCATTAGGTACAACAGCTTCCTTTCTCTTCTCATTCTTAGGGAAAGAATAAGTTAAGAAGCTCTTAGAAAGTGTCTTTATGTTTGGTTCAGTGGCTACCATCTATATTTTATCAATGCTGTATCAGTAACAATAATAATCATCCTTTAGTTAATAATGAATATAGAGTATCATCTTTTAACCACGCAAGAGGGGAATTTCCTGATACGATCGCCGGCAAAAAACAGATAGGGGTTGGCCCAATACACATCTCTAACAGTAGTCTTATTTAAAAAGCATTTTTTTATCAGCTCAGTGACTGCTTCCTTATATGTGTTCAAAGAAATATCCAGCTCTTCGCGGTTCTTATTAAGCCAAATGATGTCTTGTCCGAATTCAATTTCCTGCATTATTTGGCTTGAAGGCTGAGCTTGTTAGTCAAAAGCCGTCGTTCGGCACTCCTGTATACTTTGACATAACCATCATACTCCACCTTGAGTGACAGGAAGTAGTAAATCCCCTTGTTTCCTGTATTGATTTTTAAATTCTTTCTCTACTAGCGAAATAACCAGAGGCACAGAGAAGGGATTAATTCCGAGTGCCTCTTCCGTAAATTTAGGTCGTTTATATTTTTGCATATTTAAAACATTTCATTGTATTTTAATTGTGAAAAATGTGCTTATTATCAATTGGTTGATCAGAGGGGAATTGCTGATGGTGATCGATTCTCATTTCGGAGAGAGATGTGGGACAAATATCGAGTACCTTATCAATTGCCAATTTTTAACGTAGAAGGTAAGGTGGCTAGCAATTAAGCCACCCGCCTGTTTTGCGACACCTAATTTATTGTATTTATATTATTCCCTATTATGAGCGAGTAGAGTAAATTTAAAATTGGAGATACCGTTCGACTAAGATCAGGTGGTCCAGAAATGACTGTTTACGAGGTCAGCGATGGCTACGTAGGCTGCATGTGGTTTGACGTGGCACATTCTATCTATTCTGTTAGAGAGTCATTTCTGGTTGGTACCATAAGGTTAGTCGACGAAGCGTAATATCCTATCAGGATAAGTAATGTTGTTTTTTAGGAGATATTTGGGAGTCTTGCGCACTATCGTGAAGAAAAATAAGCAGGTTGGAATTTAGAAAAACTGCGACTTTTAAATATAAACTCACCAATGGAAAATTTAATCAAAAAAGTAAAAGTGCTCATTAATTCCTACGATGAACTGCGGGCGGTCAAAATTACAGCGAGCGAAGGAGTTGCGGAGGAAGGTGATATAATATATGAAATTCTGCCGTATGGAGATGTTGAATTACCACAACCAGGTATTTACAACTCAGATGAGTTTCCTGTTTCCATACCGATGGCCGATTATATACCCGAAGGTGAGGGTATTAAGACCAAGGTGTTTAAAGATGTTTTGTGGTACAAGCCAAAAGTGAATGATTGATATTACTGCGCTGTAACGCTGCATAAGTGAATTTAATCTTGCAGAATAAATCATATACCTTGCTGACTTTATTTGTTGTTAGAAAAAGTGTAGCTTATGATTACAAACAAGCAGGAATTTTAATAATATTATAAGTAGGATCACTAAGAAATCACTGTAATTATCACTCAGTATCTCCTTATACGCTATGTAATCGGTAAAATATCAATAGATTTAGGTAGCCGAACCTAAAGTGGGATCACAATTTCTAATTTAGATATTTGGCTAAAATTCAATAAATTTGTACACGACGAATTGCCATCATAGGAAATAATCATTGGACATTTGCGCTACGAATACGAAATTCAAAAAATAGATTATCTTTCGGGAAAAAGTACGGGTATATACTCGGTACGGCTTCGGGGAGAAAAATTAGATCTTTTAGAAATTTTTTTTCAAGAGAATGAAGGTGAATATGAGGACGAAGTCGAAAGTTTATTGGTTCAGCTTGAATTTATCGGAAGGAATGGCCTGAGGCGTGGTTATTTTAAAGAAAATGAAGGAGAATTAAATGACGGTGTTTGTGCATTATTCGATACGCCTGATAAGAAGCTGAGGCTCTATTTCATAAATAATGGTAACGTCAATCTGGTATTTGGTGGTGGTGGGCCCAAGCCTAAGTCCATCAGAGCATACCAGAAAGATCCAAAGCTCGCCAGAGAGGCTAGTATATTGAAACAGATTTCTAAAGATTTGGTTCAGCGGATTAAAGATAAGGATATCTACTACTGCAATGATAATAGGGACTTGGCAGGTGATTTAAAAAACTATGAGGATGATGACGACAACTGACAACAACCAGTCAACAGCTGGAAGACGAATTCTGAGAAACGTTTCCAGCGCTAAACGTAACAGAATTGAACTAAACATGACGATTTCCGCAAGGTTGGATGATCTTATGAAGAAATTCGATCTTAGCACTGAGCAGTTGGGAACTAAGGTCGGCGTTGAATTTGAAACCGTAGACTGCTGGCTAAGTGGAACACACGTCTTTACGACAGATGAGCTAAGCGACATAGCCACAGCACTGAAGTGTTCACCTAAGGACTTGATGTCGCTAGCAACACCAATTGTTGAGCTTTCATGGATTGTACATAACGTCGTTAATCAAGAGGTTCTGTTTCTAGCGAGCTCGCAGAGTCGGAGTACAGAGGGTGGTTCTGATCAGGTTAAAACGTATTCTACCACAAAATTAATTTCGGGATATCAACCAAACTAAAATGGCTGTAAGTGAATATTCTGTTGTAAAAATTGAGTTAATTGCTTTTCACCTTAGCCCAGATACGCAAAAGCTTGATTTGAGCAACACTGCGATAACCTACAACGTAACTGTAAGTAATCAGGTCAGCGATACGTTGGAAGAGGATAATGAGTTTTTGAATTCGGTTGTCACAATTTCAATAGGCCACAAGGAGGACTTACATTTGGTTATTTTTGAGGTAGCAGTCATATACAGTATTGTGGGCTTGTGCCAGGTAGTTGGATTCACTGATAACAAAAAGGTAACTGTTCCCAAAGACATCCTTGATAACGTAAGCAATGTTTCAATATCAATGGCTCGTGGAATGCTTTTTTTTCAGTTAAAAGGGACGAAATTACATAACGCTATTATCCCACTTGTGGAATTGAACAAAGATCCTAATGTGCAAGTCATTGAAGATTAATCGGCACAAGTTTTCCTATTCAATAGATACAAATGTGGAAAGTTATTGAAGAAATGATTCTCTCAGGAAGAAATCAAAACTATCGAAGGGAAATCGATTGGACTGGATACATCTGGGAAATACATAACCCCTAACCTACCGAGCGATATGTTGGTAGGTTAGCGTTTGACAGCAGAGGATTTTAACAGAAATTCTAATGGGCCTCAAACATCAAAGTCCCATAATCCTAACTAAAAATATCTCCCATTGCTTCATCCAGTGACTCTTTATCAAAGGAATTGAGATAGCCCTGTGTTGTCTCAATTTTTTTATGCCCCAGGCTATTCCTGATATCAACAACAGTAATCTTGTTGGAGCTCTTCATTGCCCTTCGGGCCTTGTCGGCAAATGAGTATCTGGACGTGTGAAAAGAGATGTTTTTATCAAGTTCAAGCAACTTGGATATATCTCTGATATATCTCTCAGATTGTTATTAATCTGAGAAGTCTTTCCGGATAGATGATTATGTAAATCGATTCGTAAAGCTCTCTCCATCTTCCTCTTCTCTGCATGGGTAACAAAAGCTGCATAGTCCGCATCATTTTCCAGAATTGGAAATAGGTAATTATTGGCATCAGCTTCCGGGTCGTGGTATTCTTTTAAAATACTCAGTGCTGAGCTGTTTAGCTTTATACTTTTTTTGTGGCCCGTCTTGTCCATCTCATATTCCAGCCTCCCCGCTTTAACATTTCCTTGTCTCAGCTGTATGAGATCCACTACTCTAATGCCGGCATTAGAGTAAGAAAACAAATAGTAATTCCTGGTATGGTGCATCCAATTTTTAAGAGATAGTTTTTGCAGCTTTTCTATGTGCTCATCGGTTAGTTTCACTTTGTTGGACTTCAAAGTCTTTGCCCGGACGTGCGCTCGAAATGGATCCTTATCAAGTGTGTCATCAGCCAACGCAGCTTTAAAGACGGTATATATCTTGTCAATAATGTTGTTAACAGTTGTTCCGGCCAGATTTCGTACCAACAGGCTGTTTTTGAATTCCGCAATGTTCTGCGGTGTTATAGATGACATCGGTGTATTTTCTCCGAAGTAGTCCTTGAACCGGTTAAGTTTTGATTCCTGCTGTTTGTAATAACTGATTGCAGAGTCAGCTTCCAAATGTTTTAGGTAGTTCGCGAAGTAGGTTTTTAACGTAGCTCCTTCGAGCGCTTCTTTTTTTATATTAGCAAGCGCCGGTACGTTTTGCTGTTCGAGTAATTCATACTTGGCCCGTAACTCATCAATTGCAATCTGAATATCTCTGTTATATTTGACATGTTTAATGTTGGCCTTCCGGATCCAGAAACCGAACTTTGCTTGTTTGTTGAAGTGCTCAGCCGGGATAGTGAAATCCAGTTTGATTTTCTTACTTTTACGGTTGTGGGTAATGCGTACAGACCATTCCTTACCGGCCCGTGAATTAAGTTCCAAGTTGAAAGTGGCCATCTGGTCAGTGGTTTTTACAGAAATAAATATAGATATTTCACCACTTACTAAGTATGAGCACCGCACAAAAAATACCATTTAAATTACTGTAAGGCTATTTTCGGTTTGTGTGAGCAGTGTGTAACAAGTCTCCTTTTGATCACACTGGCCACCTGAAAGATGTTTACAACAGCTTTTTTTGCTTTTGATCCGGCTAGTGCGGCAGGTATTAAGTCCAGTTGGTCAGCTTTCTCTGTGTGATTTGCTTATGAACTTGGATTTTCTGCAAAAGCCATTTTCAGTATGATGCTGTAAAGCTGCTGATGGTCGCACACCTGCAGAGAATATCGATTTTTAAAGCGCAGTTCCAGGCGCTTACGGATATTGTCAAGACCGATGCCCGAGCGCTGTTGATGATCTGCATTGAAATACAATGCAGGTTTACTGTTACTGATTCTAAATGTCAGGTGATCTGCGTTTACGCTCAGCTCGATATCTACCCGGCAATCCTCAATCGTCGGATAAACCCCGTGTTTGAAAGCGTTTTCAGTCAGTGTGAAAACAACCAGCGTGGGAACCTTTGCCCCTTTTGGAATCTGACCGTTTTGTTTGACGGACACTTTCAGCCGGTCAGCAAAGCGTTTGGATTCCAGGTCTGTAAAATGTAGCAATGCCTGCCATTCCCTTTCAAAATCAATGAGCTCATCTACTGTCTCGTAGAGGGTAAAACGAAGTACATCTGTCAGACTCACAAGGTATTCAGACGCCTTTTCGCTGACATCAAGAAGTTCTGCGAGAACAGAATTCAGCGTATTTAAAATAAAGTGGGGCGCTGGCTGCGTGCGCAGAATAGCCAGTTCGCTTTTTAACTTCTCGGCCAGAAGATCTTTTTTTTCAATCTGCTCTTTGAGACCATACTGAATCATTTTGAGACCCAGCGGAAGAAAAAGAAGCTGCATCTCAGTGACGTCGTAAATCAGAAGCATCAGCCAGTCCTCATAGCCGTTCTCGCTTGCAGAGAGCAGATACATGTTTCCGAACTGTTGGAAAGTCCCAGACAAGCTGCCCAGGCCGAAGAGCTTGTCAAGCAGATAAAATACCGCCACATTCGCAGCATGCATGATCAGTACCATCAGCATTCCGGTCAGCATCATCAGCTTGGTTCCGTAATACTTTTCTTTAAGGCAGTTAAATACTGCTGCCGCCAGATAGTACACCGGAATGAACCTTAAATAATAGATTACATACGAAATCACCCAGCTTGTGCTGTGGCCGATCCTTTCTTTGGAGCCCACAAAATAAAGCAGATGAAACAAAATAAATACAAGCCAGAAAACAATGTGGTATCTGATGCGGCGCGCTCTGGTCTGCGGCTGCAAAATATAGCGCAGCGGGAAGTGCCGGGCGTGTCTATCCATACAACGGGCCGAGTTTATTTAATACATCTGTTCTTAAATACCTCGAAATCTTTGCAATGTGTTTTCCCCCGCTCATCACGATCTCATTGCCTTGCAGCGTCTGGATCAAATGACGATTGATGATGTAAGACTTATGCGTTTTAATGAAAATATCAGGTAAACGCTCCAAAAGCAGCGTCAGCGAGGTACGCACCAGATATTTCTTTCCTTTGGTATACATCTGCACGTAATTACCACTGCCTTTGATCATGTACAGCTCATTGTATTCCACGGGGAGAATACTCTTTTCGACGCGTATCCACATCATCTTTTCCTTAAAAACAGGTACCAGTCCCGCCGGAGAAGTCTCGGGACCAGTGCCAGTATTCTTTTGCAGCAATTGAAACGGATGCAGCGTCTCTCGCAGGTTATCCAGGCTTGGCTCATGCGTCTGCTTTACCCAACCTGTTTGAGTGGCACGCAGGCTGCGCACCTTGTGTACCGCTTTGAGAAATCTTTCCAGCGAAATGGGCTTGAGCAGGAAATCGGCCACATTGTGATCAAAGCCATCAATTGCAAAGCGCGCATGAGCGGTTGTCATAATCACGGAAGCTGTCATATTTCCGGCAATTTTCAAAAACTCCACGCCGGAGATGTAGGGCATATCCACGTCCAGAAAAATAATATCGAAATCACCTGTGGTAATCGCTTCAAGGGCACTGACTGCATTCATACACCCTTGCGAGTATTCCAGTCCGGGAACCTTGCTGATGTAGAATTTAATGGTTTTGTGCGCCGCAATTTCATCATCCACGATCAGGCACCTGAGTGGTTTTCTAGTTGATTGCTTCATCCTTGTCAGAATTAAAATACGATGATCTTTCCCGCAGGGTAGGCTTAGGTAAATGCGTTTCAAAATGAGGTGACAACTAAAGTTATCAATCAAAACCCCCATTTCCTACAACCTGAGAGAATATTTTTTCTTGTTGTTTTAATCCGGATCTGTAAAATTTACTCAGATAGTGATACACAGCAAATTCATGCTCACGCTGACGGGTATCAAACCAGCGGTTTAAAAACAGATGGATCAGATCTGAACACAACCTGTTTTTCAAATCTTTGTCTTCAAAAATCGGGTGATCCAGCATGCGTCTGATCTTATGGTCCCGGTCCTTAAAATCAGCTACCAGGCGGCTGCCTGCCGGCATTGTACGTCTGTCCATCATCTGAATAATCTTCCCCTTTTGCGCCCGGTAGTTCTGATCCATTTGCCTGCGTACAGCTCCCTGACTGTCGACTTGATCTGAGAACTGCGCGTGCATCCCACAGGCAAAATCCAGTTTGCCTCCCGGATCAAAACCAAAACTATCCAGTAGCAGATCTGTGCCCTCAAGCGCCCCGAGCCAGCGCAACTCAGAATCCTGTGCATACTTTTTCAGCGACCTTGCCACAGCCCGGCTGTCTGCGTGAAAAACGGATTCGATCTGTTGGTACACCTCAGGCGAATAGCGTTCAGTCTCCCTTTGGTAAGTATCGGTATGAATGCTGCGAACCATGCCGCTTATCAGCAGCGGGGCAATCCGCTTGTGGAGCCGGCGCAGGACAATACTCCAGAAGTCCCTTTTTTCACCGCAGAACCGCAGTCTGATGTGCGCGTCAGGATCCTGATAGCGAATAAAGAACCACTTTTCAATGACCTTCCGGCTTTCAAGCTGACTGAGCAAAGCCAAAAGTACCGTCATCATCAAAGCATCAGAAAGATTTTCGGCGCAGTAAATCTTTACATACAGCCACTCAGAACCTACCGTGAACTGCCGCTGTATCTGCGTTATTTCCTGTGTAAAGCTGCCAGGGTCAAGCCTTGGTGACGCTGAAATTCTACTTCGCTGTGTGTTTTGAAATGGAATTACAAACTCATTGGCAAAATGCTGCCGGTGATCACTCAACAGGCCCTGTTCCGGCACTTCAAGCGATTCTGTGATGCGCAGCTTGCCCTCTTTTTTTAGCATCTTTTCAAACAGGGCAACGGAGTGCGAATTTTCGCTGTCAAACAAAAGCAGCTGATCTGCCTGCCCTGCCGTAAAATACCTTGGAGTGCCAAGTTTATGTCCCAGATCTTTCCACCATCCCCTTTTGCTATTGGCTGAATCTCCGATCTGATTTGCACTCACAAGCCAGCTGGCCTTACTGAGCACGATCTGCTGATACTGCACCCGCGGTAAAAATGCAGCGCTGTGATAGTGTCCCCAGTCCCAGGCTAGCGAAATGCTGTACTGGTTGGCCAGATCACAAAGAAAACGGTAGACCGGCAGACCATTGCCATAATGATGGGCGCTGGTTAGCACAGGTATGATTTGCCTGTTGAGCGAAGGGCAGCTGAGAACCAGGTTCTTTCCATCTGCGCAGCTGATCCAAAGATCGCCTGGGTTGATACTGGTTTTGTCTCTACCGGCCGGCGCGGCCAGATAAGTAATGTCAACATCTGTCAGATCAGGTCTTTGCACGACATTGGCACCTTTCCCGGCTGGAAGGTGGGCGATCTGGGCATAAATCAGCCCGTTGTCTGCGGCTTGTTCCGCCTCCATTATCTTGCTTACATATCTGGTCAGCTGCGGATCATCCGCACAAAAACGACTCATCAGATTCACTGCCGAAGGACCCGCAAGTCCTTTTAGCTCGAATAGAAAATCCCCCTCGTCCAATGACTGTTCAGACTGCGCGTGAAAGCTTCCCAGTACATAAAAACTTGATGGCAACCCGTTGCCTTTGGTCCGCTGCAGCTGCTGATCGCTGAGCATGACCTGCCGTTGTGCGGCAGAATGCGACAGCGCATATGCTGTCTCTGCAAGATCAGGTGTATACGGGCTCCTGTTTTGCGCGTACTGGTTTGTTTCTATTCCGTCTAAAAGCGGGGATACTAACTGTGTTTCGCTGCTTAATGCAGCGTAGCCAACACCGTAGTCATAGTCAAGCGCTGTCATCAGGGGTACGTTTTGCTGCCCGTAACGGGCAAAGAACCGGCGTGCGAAATCTTCGAGCTCTGCGTTGTTTGCACACTGAGCCAGACAACCAATCCGGCCAAGCTGAGAGCCAAGCTTCGAAAGAACCTTTTTGCTCACAGTCGCATGGTCTGTATTAAATCGAAGCGTGCTGTGAAGCGTGCTTTCCAGCGGATGATGCCGGCCAGTGAGCCCGCTTAAAGAAGCATTGACCTGTGAAAGCGGAGCACTGTCGGCAAGCTGTTTTTGAATGCTTATGATTTTTTCCGCTGTTGCCCTGGCTGTGTCTATGGTATTGAGTGTGTCAAGAAGGCGGCTTAAAAAATTCTTGCCCCCACTCACGTCGAGCTCGATGCTGCTGACCAGAATCTGGGCTTCCACAAGAGATGCTACGTAAGCCCTGCTTTCAGCAGCGCTATACGCCTCTGCCTGCACGATCCTGGCAAGCTCTGATTGAAGCATCCCTTTTTTCGCTCCGGTTAGAAGCCTTTCCAAAACAGGATCAGACACAGTCTGTGTTAAAACAAAGGTGGTCTGGCCCGCCTCGCCTCTTTGTGATTTGATATACCGGTAGAATTGCCCTACCCGGTATAGGGAGCTGTTAGCAGTAAAAAGCAGCCTGCTGGCTATATTTTCATCTTGAAGTATCCGTGTTTTGATCCCGGCGAGCGCACTGGCATCCAGCTCATTGTGTATACTTACGGACTTGTCTGATGGGAATCGTATCTGGGTGACCCCGGCAGTTCGCACAATAAAATAACCGGCAAAAACGCCGAAGGGTGTAGGGCGGCTGGATGCCCGGATCAGAAATTTGTACAAACTGGCAAGCAGCTTGTCTTTTCCCTTTATTGTCTGATTTTGTACAAGCAATTTCGCAAGCTCATACAGTGGCCCCGAGCTGAGCGCAAGCCCTTCGAGCAACGCCGGATCTGAAAAGAGCCTTCTTAGCTCTGATTCGAATTCAGCATTCCCGGCTGTGGTCCGGGCATGGAAATCCTCGAGCACATCCCGGGAAAGCACCGGCCGCCGCACCATGCAGAAACCGTAAGATTGAATTTTCATAAAGCACACTCTTTAAAGTACAGTAATTCCTGTAAAGGTTTAAAGAGCCGGATGCGGGCTGAAATTTATGTGGCATCAGGCAGAAAAAATGGGCTGAAAACACCTGTGAAGCTTGTAAAGTGTCTACAGACCGGGCTGAATGGAATTTATCAAAGCTGCTTTGGGCTGCACCCCAAAACAAGCTCAAAAGTGCAGCTAAAGTAAGTGTCATCATTTTGCATATTTTCTGAATTTACACCTGAAATCATATCGGTAAACACCTGTGTCTGCTCAGACTTTGAAATCACATCCATTATCAAATCCAGGTTTTACAAGTTGATGCTGATCATAATATAACCTAACTCATCATTGTACACATTATTTAACTTTTTTACAGTATGGTGTAATTCGTACCAGGCGTAGCGATAATCTGGCTTTGATTTGCCCGCCAGCAGCCTACACATTTTTCCGGGGAATATTCCATCCCCGGGCCCCTTGGAACCCTGATCAAATCCCGAGTTGCCTGATGCACCTCAGTATTTGATCAGGGGCTTACTTTAGCACCGGCATTCATCCCTTCTACACATGGGTAGGCGGCTATGATCTTTGATAATCTTGCAAATCGTCAGGAAAAAGTACACATCTGCGACCAGAAATTAGAAGCGTGTTTTTGCGTTTAAGTCATAACATTGTTATTATGGAAAACAGAAAAAAGCAAGTCCCGAGAATTACTTTGTATCCGTCCGAGGAACCCGTATTGTGTAGTTTAGCTTTGTGACAGGTGATCAACCGTTCCGGTATTTGATCCAGTTATTGGGAAGCAACTGATAAAGGTCTTTATGTTTATGGGATTGTATTCTTTCAAACACATCTGTCAGCCACTGCTGCTCGTCAACGCCGTTTTTCTTGCATGTTGCCATAAAGGAATACATAGCCGCTGTCATTTCAGCTGCCTGGTGGGAACCAGCAAACAAAAACGCTTTTCGTCCAATCGCAAGGGGTCTAATTACGTTCTCTGCGAGGTTATTACGGTTCGCCGCGCGATCAATTTCAATTTGTCCGTGCAGTGCGTTCGCACTCAGTCCTTCCCAGCGGGGTAATGTGTAGGCTATGGCCTGACCAAGAGGACTTTTGGGAATTACCAGCGGAAGCTGCTCTGTCATCCACGTTTTCTAAGGCGGACAGAATCCGGCATTACTCCTTGTAAAAGAAGCGTGAGTTGCTGGCTGGTAATGGATATCTCTTGTCCCTTGGGCCACTCAAAAGTGCCTTGTTCAAGCTTTTTGATGTACATCGCAAACCCGTCTTTATCCCACTGAAGCAAGCGGATTTGATTAAGCCGTTTACCCAGGAACACGAAGACATCGCCACTTGACGGATCAAAACCTAGTTCATTCCTGACCAGGCCAGCATAGGAAATGCCGTGATTTTAATAAAACTCACTACGCCCGGTGCTTCGTCACCCGTATTAGGATCTCCATTTGTGCTCGTTGTGAAGGAAGCAGGGGGAATTGTTACTACACTGCTGCCACCCGGGTTGGGCTGGTTAGCCAAAGAGCTGATTGCAGTTTCTGGTGACTGCTCAATACCAATATTGCCATTGGGTTTATCTGTATTCGTATTTGCATTCAAAATAGTATATGAGCTGACGATGCCATCAGCTATGCCATCCGGAGCGGTACCTGTGCCATCGGACGACTCCCCGGTATTTACATATGCTGATGGCATATTCAACAAACGCACTGTAAACGTACCGGTTTCTGCATAAGAAATATTGTAAGTTCCATCAGCATTTACGTTGGTTGTAGTACCCGCAACAATGTCACCCAACCCATCATACAAGGCAACTTGCAACCCGGTTACAGTTGTAGTATTGATGGGCGTTCCATTTGAACCAAAAGCACCTCTGGCTACTAGCAGAGCCATTTTAAAAAGTCAACTTTTTATCATTGAGTATTAAAATGACAGGTTATAGACTATAAGCCTTAGAGCTATCTAAATTACTACTCATGTAAAGCCTCTTTTCTTAAAAGCAAGAATCTGTTTTCCTTATTTGGGTACCATATGGTTAGTTAAACCAGTGAAGCTCAACTTTCTTTCGGTAATGTACGAATAAAGCCTGCCGCTACAATTGATATTTAATTAAAAACAAATTCAGCATAATTAACTCGTACTCGAATTTATTTTGGATTAAAGAATTTAATCGATAACCAAATGGGGGTTACACCACTGCTACATACTATTCCCACGTCGCTACCTTTTAATCTTCATAATGATATCTGAGATGTTTTCAAGAAATAATACTAGATTAAATTAAAAAAGTAAAGTCCAGGAGGAAATTTCAAGAAACTCTATAGCTTTACTGCCGAAGTATATCAAAAAAGCCCACCCGGACAACATCATTTACTTTTTAACGAATATCTGGCTGCTTTCGCTTCCATCTTTTAGTTTGATACGTATCACATACTTACCAACCTGTAAATCTTTTACA
>NZ_JAJUXG010000036.1 GCF_021390535.1 Dyadobacter sp. CY312 | reverse complement strand
AGTTGAAGAATCTGTGCCAGATCGAGCATACTCGCCACAGATCTGTTAATAATTTTATAATGAATATTTTAGGCGCTCTGGTTGCTTATTGCTTCTTTCCGAAAAAGCCTTCACTTAATATTGAAAAAATCAAAACAAACCAACTTTTTCTAACCGCCGCTTAACCCGAATTCACGTTAATTAAAAGAAGTGTACCGGCGTTTCTGGATCTATCCGATATCGTTTCGGGAAAGGTAGCGGAAATAATGTGAATCAGTCAGATCACCAGTAAATTATGTATTTCGCGATACCATTAAGGACGACATCCAGCTCACTTTTATGATCAGGAAATTTTTGAGCAGGTAAAAATTATGTTGTTGCACTCAGAATTGCCAATAGCAGAAATTGCAAAACGGCTTACTTTCGAACCCTCCAATTTTCCAGTTTTTTAAGAAACTTACGCTGGTGACGCAAGGGGAGTATAGAAATAATAAGAGGTCTCAAAACTTCCAAAAGTTCACCATGAATGTGGTTTTATAATTTTGAACCTTTACATAATAATTGTGTATCTCCGATACCTGGTGGAATGGTAACCTGAAATTTAGATCGAGCAGATTTGATTCAGCAAAAAGGATACTAATACAGCATTGACTACCGAGCATCTTTTTTCAATTCAAAGTCATGATAAGTCTGCAATTAATTACCATCTCATGACCGCGGCGGACCGCAAAACCTGACAATAAGGATCTGGATCATTGAAAATTTTTTAAGGAGAATCAAAATTACGCCATCTCCGATAGACGCCCAGGCAGGTGCTTGCTATAATGAGAAACAAAGTCACCGGACATGTGCTGATATAGGATATGAATTCGAATTATTAACGTAGTACATTTCATCAAATACCATCTATGGCTAAATTAACGATCTCAACAGACGTGAGTTTATCAAAACGAGCTCACTGGCCAGCGCGCTACTCCTGAGGTTTTTACTTCCGTTCTCCTGGAAGATTCATGGAAAAATGGATGCACCGTGTTCGCCAAATGCCTTTATTAGTATCGATTCCGATAATTCCCCAAAAAATAATGACTCCTTTCTCCTGGCTGCACCAGGAGGTTTTTTTATCCTCAAAACCCAGGTGAGATTGGCTTACTTTGGGTCGGAATATCCAACAAACATTTAAAGTTGTGTGATAAGTCATTACATCTGACACCAATGTCTTCTTCCTGGTATTTCATCTGTGCCGTGCGTCATTCGTGTAAAATTTCTCTTACAGATACAGGGTAGAAATTCTTGTGTGTCGATTAATTTCTGCATAAAACTGTTGTTTCTATCCTGGAAACAAAATATTGATACCATTTTGACAAGATTTTACCCCTATTTGTGATTGATTCGTATATATATTGCGGGCAATTAAGTAGCAGTAATTCTTAATTAAAATAGAATTTCAGTTACCTGGGTGAGGATAGGGTATGATAAGTTTTATGTTGTTATTCGTAGTACCCAAATCTACCTCCGCATAATACATCTGACTTATTAAGCATAATTGGTCGAAATCCGTGATAACCTGATAACGGCTGGTTCGATTGCTTGTGATTATAACAATAAATGGGGGCTATTATTCGAATGGAAACCCTGATTTTTTATCGTCTTTTTTTAAAATTCATGCTATACACACTACCAAATAATACGAGACTATAATGCGGATTTTTGAGATGCATAATCAGTCTCAGTTAATGACAATTAGTTCAATTAATTTTTAACCAAACACAAAAACTAATGGAGTAATGCGAAAGCAGAGGATGAATTTTAGGGTACTTATTTAGTATAAGTTAAACAACCAAGTAAAAATTATGAACAGATTTTATTCAAACTATCTTACACGACCGAATAGTTATTTTGGTAGAGTAAAACGAAATTTTTTCGGGATGATTCTTTTGTCCCTTTTGGGAGGAATGCATTCCGCCGATGCGCAGACTCCTGGTGGCGTTTCCGCTAATCTGCGGGTATGGTTACGTTCGGATAATGGTTTCACCCCGGCCTCCTGGACGGATGGATCGGGAAATAACAACCATTATACACAAACCAATGCCGGCCGTCAACCTTTTGTGGCTGCAGATTATTATAATTTTAATCCGGTAGTCGATTTCGGAACTTCGGGCAGCAATGCCCGTTTTATGGTTGTTCCGGTGGGTAAACCTTATTCGGCTAATGGAACCAGCAGTTCAGTTTTTACAGTAAACCTGGATAGAGCTGTCGGTGGATATGGCGATATTATTGGGTTTGGGTCAACTACTACTACAGCCAGCCTGATCAATGCGAACAATCCTGTATTTACCAGATTGGGTACTAACGTAGTCAATTATCCTTATTCGGATGCCAGTCCTGCTTTACCTCCTGTCCAGGTAAATAAATTATACATAAATGATGTATCATTTACCGTAGGCTCTGCCGGGATTAAGTATGGTCAGAACGGGACAACCGGAGCAAATACGCAAACTTTCACCACAGCTAATTCGAAACATGCCGACGGAAGTGTATTGGGATCGCAACCGGAAGTTAGAAATGGTTTAATAGGTGAAGTAATTGCCTATGAAAGGGATCTTACCGAGGCGGAGAAACAACGCGTAAGAACCTATACTGCGATCAAGTATGGCATTACTTTGCCACACAACTATATTGCCAGCAATGGAACTAGCATCATCTGGGATCAGGCTACCAATGCCGGCTACAACAATAACATTGCCGGGATTGCAAGGGATGTGAACGGTGCGTTACATCAGAAGCAATCACGTAGTATTAACGACGGCAAGCAGGTATTAATTGGCACTGCTGGTTTGGCCAATACCAACGCATTAAATACCACAGGGCTTACTGATGGCCAGTTCCTTGTGTGGGGCGATAATGGTTTAGCCAAAGCCCCTTCCATTATGGTCAGCGATTTTGGAACAGATGTGAATGCCCGTTTTGCTTCAATATGGAAGGTACAAAATGCTGGTACAGGGGTTGTGCGTGTTGCGTGGCCTAAGGGGTTGGATAACCTTAAATTAATTCAAAGTAGCGACGCGGTAATAGATGGGGGCGATGTGGTTACGGCTATGTCTGCTGAGACAGCTCCCATTAACGGCATTGTATATAACTATGCTGACGTAACATTGGCTGATGGTCAGTTTTTTACCTTCGCGGCTAAAGTGAGTGCCCCGGGTGGGGTCGTTGCTGACCTCAGAGTTTGGTTGAAATCCGACAACGGTTTTACCGCGTCGCAATGGAATGACTTCTCAGGAAACGCCAACCACTATACACAAACTAATGCAAGCCGTCAACCTTTCACGGCCACAACAGCTTACAACTTTAATCCGGTAATTGACTTCGGTACCACTGGTAGCAATGCGCGTTTTATGGCAATTCCTGCTGGTAAGCCTTATTCAGCTAATGGTACCAGTAGTTCTGTTTTTACAGTAAACCTGGATAGAGGTGTAGGAGGATATGCCGATATTCTTGGATTTGGAGCAACGACCACGACAGCCAGTTTGATCAATGCCAATAATCCGGTATTTACAAGATTGTGGGGGAACGTAGTCAATTATCCTTATTCGGATGCCAGTCCTGCTTTACCTGCAGTAGCTGCAAACAAGCTATACCTAAATGATGTGTCATTTACAGTGGGTGTTTCGGGAATCAAATACGGGCAAAATGGCACAACAGGGGCGAATACACAAACTTTCGCAGCAGGTAATTCCAAGCATGCCGACGGAAGCATATTGGGATCACAGCCGGAAGAGAGAAATGGCTTGATCGGTGAAGTAATTGCTTACGAAAGAGATCTTACGGAAGCGGAAAAACAGCGCGTGAGGACCTATACTGCTATTAAGTACGGAATTACTTTGCCACACAATTATGTTGCCAGCAATGAAAATGTAATCTGGGACCAGGGGACTAATGCCGGCTATAACAAAAACATTGCAGGTTTATCAAGTGATGAAGGCAGCGCACTGGTTCAGAAGCAGTCCCAAAGTATCAATGGAGGCCAACAGGTTCTGATTTCTACTACCGGTTTAGATAACACAAATGCAGACAATGGAACTGCGCTTACTAATGGTCAACACTTGGTTTGGGGTGACAATGGTTTGTCTAAATCGTTAGGCGTTCCGTTTACAGGTGTACCCGCTCTAAATTTACGTTTTGCGTCTATTTGGAAAGTACAGAACACCAGCTCGGTTGGAACGGTACGTGTGGCATGGCCCGCAGGTATTACGGCACTTACTTTGGTGCAAAGTACGGACGCGGTGTTTGATGCTACTGATACAAGAGCGGACATGTCTGCGAATACCCAGATTGTTAATGGCTTGGTTTATAATTATGCGGATGTCACCTTAGGCAATGGTCAATTTTTCACCTTTGCTGGCTTTATTGCCGGGCCTGGTGGCGTTGGCACGGATCTTTCGCTTTGGTATAAAGCAGACAATGGCGTAACGACCGATGGTAATAATTTGGTTACTGAATGGGCCACTACTACTACCAGTGCGGTGAACCTTACACCAAATGGTAGTGCAGTGCTGCCTTACAATGACCAAACAACTTATAACAGTACCTGGAACTTTAATCCAACGGTTAGTTTTAATGGCAGCAACAACTATTTAAGAAACACCACCATTGCCTATTTAAACACAGCTGGATCTGTACATTATATTACGGTAGCTAGAAATCCTGCCCGTAATGCAACCACCAGATCGCTATTTGCCATAGCAGGTAATGATGATGGATTTTTCCATACCGGAGTTGGTGGAAATACGGCGTTCCCGACAATTGGCAATAATTACAATGTAGCGGCCGCCGCAATCCCCACGCCAAACAATTATGGTATTTATTCGGCCATTTTACCCAAAACAGGAAGTCCAGCAAATCAGAGAGGTTTCTACAATGGTTTGAAGAAAGTGTATCCTTCGCCATATCCATATACAGCTTCCTACACTTTACCAACAACAGGGGCGTACATGGGTGCAGATGGTACCACTGGTGATAATTTTAATGGAGATATCGCAGAGGTTGTGCTTTATCACAATACTACGGGTGGTGATATGCTGGATACGGATCTTGCCAGAATTCACAGCTACTTAGCATTGAAGTATGGTATCACGCTGGACCAGACAGTTGCACAAAATTATGTCAATTCGTCTGGCGCAGTTGTCTGGGATGCAGTAACTACAAATACAGGCTATAATAATCACATTGCTGGTATTGGTAAGGATGACCTGGGTTCCTTAAATCAAAAGCAATCCAGAAGCGTAAACTCAGGCAACCAAGTACTGATCAGCACCACAGGGCTTCAGAATACGAATGCTACCAACACAGGGGTTGTTGCAAATGGCCAGTTTTTGATTTGGGGAGACAACGGTCTTGCCAAAGCACCAACCGTGGCATTTACTGGCATTTCAGGTGTGAATCATCGTTTTGCATCGGTTTGGAAAGCGCAGAATACCGGCTCTGTAGGAACGGTACGTGTGGCTTGGCGCGCAGGTTATGCGAATCTTAACCTGTTACAAGGCAACGATCCTACATTCGCAGGTGGATATACTGCCACACCGATGACCAACACCCAAACGGTAAATGGCATTGAATATGCTTACGCAGATGTTACCATCACGAATGGTCAATATTTTACTTTTGCTGCCCAGCTACAGGGGCCAGGCGGTGTAACCGCAGGCATCCTAATGTGGCATAAGGCTAATGATGGTGTGGTGGCAGCGGGCAACAAAGCTGTCTGGAATGACATATCCGGTAATGGAAGAGATGTTTCTCAGGAGGATAATACTGACAGAGAACCATTGCTGGTTACTGATGCTGAGTATGCTGCCAATAGCAGAAATTACTTCTTTAATTTTAATCCATTCTATTATTTTGATGGAGGGGATGCATTGTACAGAAACAACGATGGCTATTTCCCATCTGCAAACAGTCCTGGTTCCGTTTATGGCATTGTTCAGAATGGAAGCGGAGGCACCAGAACACCATATGCATTTAGTGATGGCGACAATAGGCCTAGCTTGACATTAGTTGGTAGCGAATACAGAGCCTACTACGCTAATCTTAGCTACATTTCTGCGCCAGGTTCATATGCAACTTCAACCATGCCAGCTCACTTGGGTAGTATTTCATGGATAGGCGCAAACACTCCCGGGATTTCTATTGGAGTAAATGGTCACACTGCCACAGGAACGGCAGCAGGAAACACCGTAGCTATAAATCCGAACGGCCCATTCATAATCGGTTCTGAAAGAATGAGCCTTAATGAAAGCCATTTGGGAGGATTACCTGAAGTTTTTGCTTACAGCATTGATCACCAAAACTCCACGGGTAATGAGAAGCAACGGATTAATTCTTACCTGGCTATCAAATACGGAATCACACTGAAAAACGACAATGCAACAGGTGTGCCGAATTATTTGAGCAGCAGCTCTGCTGTTGTATGGGATGGTACTGCTAATGCCGGGTTTAGCGAGAATATTGCGGGACTTGCTAATGATTTAATGTCGGCACTGCATCAAAAGCAAAGCCGGAGCGTGAATTTGACTGCCAACGGTCAGGTAACCATTGGCTTGGGTGCAATTGCTGCTACCAATGCTGCCAATGCCAATTCACTAAACGATGGTCAGTTCCTCCTTTGGGGTGATAATGGAAATACGCAGGCGATGACGGATGTACCTACTACGTACACTGCATTCAATTATGCAGGAGGCACCAACAATGCCCGTCGTATGAACCGTGTGTGGAAAGTACAGAATACCAATGCAACCAATGAAGTACAGTTACGCTTCCCGACTGCATCTGTGGGTACCACTACTTTCGCGCCAGGTGTCGAACCTTGTGCGCAATATGTGTTGCTTACTGCCAGTGATGCAGCCTTCACAACCAATGTTGTGGCTAAGCCTCTGGTTGTTAACGGTGCGAATTACGACCTGTTGACCAGCTTCCCTAACGGAGCGAGCTATTTCACTTTTGCGAAGGTGACACCACTAAGCAGCGGAGTAGTTTATCTGCCATCGGTGGTAGAAACAACTGTTGAAACAAGCGATAATTGCAGTATCGTCAGCGCCTGGACTTATTTCAGAAAAACCGGCGATGCTTCACTGAAATTGCTGGCTACTTCCGGTGTTGTTACTACACCGCTTACGGTAACGATCACACCAGAAGGTACCACCTATGATGATGGTGCCCGTACTACAAAGGTAATGCCTCGTATTTCTACAGTTACAGATAATACGGCTGGAACCTACAGTGGTGTGAAGGTACGTGTGTATTACAGCCAGGATGAGCTTGATAACACAATAGTAGCCGGAGCAGTAAAAAATGGCTGGTATAAATTTGAAGGCGATGCCGATGCAGCCATTGCGGATGTATATGCGGATGGTTTGCTTAATCCTGCACTAGCGATAGAAGTTGTTCCAGCAACAACAGGAGTAGAAGATGGTGTACGCTATGTGGAGTTCCACGGCATTACAGCTTTTAGTAGTTTTATATATGTATCTACTACTGAAGACTCTGCTCTTCCTGTGACGTTGGCTAACTTCAATGTAAGCAGGAATGAAGATAAAGTGGTGTTGAACTGGGCAACTACCAGCGAGAAAAACAGTAAATCGTTTAGTATCGAACGTAGTGCGGATGCAAAAAGCTGGAACACTCTTGGACAAGTAGCTTCCACAGGAGAGTCTGCAAGTCTGAACACCTACAAGTTTGACGATTTGTCTCCACTTTCCGGAATCAACTACTACCGTCTGAAAATGATTGATCAGGACGATACATATGCTTACAGCAGTATCCGTTCGATCCGCATGGATGGTGTAGCTGGTGTTGTTCTATATCCAAATCCGGTTTCAAGCAGATTGTTCTTCAAAGATGTGAAAGCTGAAACTGTTAACCGCGTGTTGGTTTATGACAATTCAGGAAGGCTTCATGTTGAGTTGAGCAAAATACCAGTAGAAGGCGTGAATATATCTTCACTGTCGTCGGGTATCTACATTGTTGTACTTAAAATGACTGACGGTTCGGTGAGCCGCCATAAAATAACGGTACAGAAATAAGGAGTTTTTCACAATAGATACGCAACTGTCTATCTATTACAAGTAGTATTTTTTATTGAGTATCCTTCCAGGCTGTGCGCCAGTGAAGGGTACTCAATTTTCTTTTGGGGGGAGGGTATTTTACTGGAAAATTCTATTTCCTCATAAAACCTTTTACCGCCATGAGAGATTTTATTCCGCTGTGCCAGGCACTAACCCATCTGGAAGTACAACGGCCAACTCGCCGCTTCCAACCGGATGGAGTAACCCGGGCAAACAACTTGGAACAACTACTGGCAGTGCCGATGGTACACCCAACGGAATCTTACCAGGAATTGTGGTTACATCTACTGGTGATGTTACTGATGCAGCTGGTGTGGTATCTGATCCAAAAACAATCAGCGTTCCTTTTGGGGTGTCTCTTCCTCTAACACTGACACGCTCTGAAGCGAAAAAAGGTGACGGGAACTCGGTACGTCTGGATTGGGCAACAACAGAAGAAGTGAACAGTGATTTCTTCGGGGTTGAGCATAGCGCAGATAGTAAGAGCTGGAAAACGCTGGCGAGGGTAAATGCAAACGGGGATAGTAAGTAAAGAAACACTTGTGACTATTTACACACTAAACCGGTAGCGGATGTTACTATCGTCTGAGAATGGTGGATTGCGATGCGACTTACGTTTACAGCAGAATCAGAAGTGTCAATTTCGACGAGCTAAGGTTAGTCAATGTCTATCCCAATCCGGTTTCTGACATACTGTTTGTACAGAATATTACCCCCGGAAAAGGTTAGTAAGGTGTTGATCGTTAACAATAGCCTAACAACTGTTTATCAATCTGCGAAAATTACTACGAATGGAATAAATGTGAAGAACCTGCCAGTCGGCTCTTACACAATTCAAGTTGTGGAAAAAGACGGCTACGTTTCAACTCACAAAATATTTATTAACAGATAGCAGAAGGATCGGCAGATCTTAAAAATAAAAACAGCAGGAACCAGATAACCGGTTTCTGCTGCTTTTTTTGATGGAACCGTGTAAAAGGAAAAGCTTATGAGCTATGCTTATGAACGGCTCTTTTGCCATCTCGTCATTTAAAAATATGGACTTATTCGGTTATAGCATCCAATGTAGTTGAGCGTGTCCTGGATTTGACTTTCCGATCGGGTGTTGGTATCCTGCATGAACGATTGCTTTTATATCCGGAAGCCACTGAGAATTGTGAATCTGTTGAGCTTTTCGAAAATGGGTTACCTCGCTATTATAAGTACAATAACGCTGTTGTCAACGACCAGCAAATTTGGTAATACTGATAGATTCAATACTGCTAAATTAATAACTCACTCTTACATAAATCATCTTTCTAAGGATGCTTTTAAGTTGTTTTCTTTCTGTTGTATTGATTTAGGCACACGGTGAAAAATGATACAAGTTATTTTCACCTTACATGAATCCGGAGTACTTTGATTTCGGAAAAATTATTCACTCCATCCCAAACTTCCGCATTGTTTTCTATCATCAGCTAACAGCCGGTATGCTGCGTGACCACAATCGACTGGTGTTTGCACACATCAACCGGCAGGCCGATACACTTTTCAGAAAGTGGAGAATTAACGACAACGGGATTACGCCCATTAAGGTCATAATAACCGGGCTACATTCCGCTTAGGGTGATTCTTTGTCCACTTACTCACCCTAACACACAAAAAACAGCAGAAACCCAGGCGGGCTTCTGCTGTTCGTATTAGTTAATAAACTTAATTACTACTTCTTCACTACAAACTTCCGTACTGTCTGGCTTCCTCCTGTTTGTTTGACAACAAGAACATAAAGTCCCTCAGGCATACGTGACACATCTACGGACTGGAAGTTCGACGTGCTGGTGTAAACCTCTACACCCGCCGCGTTGATTACGGTTACTGAAACAGCAAGCGATGTGTTGAGATCTTTCAGTAACAATTGTGATGATGCCGGATTTGGGAACAGGGTAACTTCCGCCATTCCTCCTTCCATATCCACACTACGTATATTACTATATCCGAAGCTGCCATCCAGATCCACCATTTTCAGACGATAATAACTTGTTCCAGTTAATGGGGCATTATCTGTGAAACCGTAATTAATCGTATTTGTGCTGTTTCCATTCTCAGATTTCACAGCCACAAAACCCAGATCTTTCCAGTTCCTGGCGTCAGCACTGCGCTGGATCTCAAAACCTTTACTGTTCTGCTCGCTCGTAGTTGCCCATTTTAGATTAACCGTAGATCCTTCACGTTTTGCGTCAAAGCTAATCAGCGTTACTGGTAGCGGTGAAGACGTTGTAATCGTATAAGGCACAGCAGGGCTTGTAACTCCTGCGTTGTCGGTAATAGCGTAAGTAAAGCCAAATGGTTCAGCTGTTGTTCCGCCTCCGTTTTCACCATATATCACCAGTTTCGTTACATCGAAGTCAGGTATGGATATCGGATTGCCCGGAGTTGGTAAAATTTCCACCGGACCAGCGCCAAAATCATAATACACCTTAGTATTGCTGTTGATGGCTACGATTTCGAAAGTTGTTGAACCTTGGGTATTGCAACTTCCATCCATTGCACAATCCTCAGGATCTGAGCCTGAAAGTGAACCGAGTGTTGGATAATTATTCCCAGTAAGAGCCGATGATGACGCTGGAATCGATTGATAACCTGTTACAGTAGGGTAACCTCCCGCGGGTGGTGTGCTGCTGAATGCAGAGTTGTTAACCTCGTAGGTTTTTGGATCTGCTACTGGTGGTCTTTGTATACCATAATCTGCATCATCAACATTCGCCGTAACAGTACCAAGGTCTATCACGTAGCTGGTATTACCCACAGTTGGAGTTCCATCCAGGCTTGTTCCTGTTGCCAACCATCCCGAAGGACCGCTTCCGGTTGTCAGAACTGTATTGACTGCCTGGGTTGTTGTCGTAAGAACGACTTTGTAAGGCAGGTTACCTTCTACAGGAGCAAACGCATAACTTCCATCTGCATTTACCTGAACGGATTGTAATACCTGTCCATTTCCATCTACCAGATTGGCATAAAGGTTGCCTCCGGTCACCACCGAAGTGCCGCCATTGTTCGTGTTGTTTCCGCTCACTGGTTTTTCTCCACCATCTGTTACCACGTCGCCATCGGCATCGTTAAACACATGACCAGCAATATTAACCGCAGCATATCCAAAATTATTATCACAATCGCTCTGCGCCGAACCAGTGAAGCTTACAGTATGCTGGGTAGGATTTGATACCGGTGTAGCACTGGCTGGCTTCACAATATAATTCGCTGCGATAAAAGTCTTCACCTCTATATTATCAAACCTTACATTTCTGGTAAGAGTACCAGTAGATGTGTTATTTGGTTCTACAAAACGGATCGTTGTAGTTGCAGACATTAAGGCAGCCGGAATAACAAAGCTATGGCTTCCTGTAAGGGCTGGCAAGCCAGTAAATCTATGCAAAGATGTCCATGGTGCTGATCCATTTGCAGATACCTGCACTTCTACCCAATCGTTTGCATCGTTGGTAAATGCACTTTTAACCCAATCGTAGGCCAACACAGCTTTTGTTTTGCCAGTTAAATTCACCACGCGGTAGGCACCATTTTGTGTACCTGAATTGTCTATACCTACCTGCAAAGCTCCGGTTGCCAAATTTACAAGGCTTGCTGAGTTGGTCAGGGAAGCTGATCCTGTAACAACAGTCCAATTTCCTGCCCAGTTCTCGCTTCCATTACTGTTATTAACTGCATTGGTGGTAAACTCATCTTTTACATTCTTCAAAGTTGTAACCGATGTGCTGTATTTACCATCCGCATCGCTGGTAGCTGAGCTCTCCAAAATGTCTATACCTGGCTCGAAAGTACCTATAACACCTGCGTCCTTATAAATATTCACTACCGTACCGGCCTTTGGCGAATCACCGTTATCTGCTGCTAAACTACTATTGAGATCATTGTAAATCATTCCGGATATAATATTGGCATCCGCGGCAAAGCCACAACCCACATGTATATACACGGTAGCTACATCGCAAGCGCCGCCCTGTGGTGCATTAGCGCAAATACGGTACTCAAACGTATCGTCACCAGTAAAACCAAAGTTTGGTGTATAGGTAATCGTGCCATTAGGATTTACTACAATCGTACCATTGGCAGGCTGTAGTAAAAAGTCTGTTGATACCGAAGCAGGATCCACCCCAGTCAAGAACCCGGCATCGTTTTGAGCCACATTCACAGTTACTGGCGTTCCGATACCGGTAGTATCATAGTCATCTACAGCAAATACCAATTGTTTGAAGCAAAGACCATCCACCGTATAGCCCACATCTAAGCCTGGCGCAGACTGCGGTGTAGTTGTTTCCGGTTCTTCCCCCCATGCCACACTCATAGGTACACCATCACAGTTAAAAAATGCCGCACCGGAATTGTCGTCACCTATTCTAATTTTTTGTGCCTGCAAAGCACCCAGGGTATAAGAGGTATCGAAATAGGCTCCACATGGTGACGCCGTAGTACCAGTGGTGATATTGCCATCATTCTTTACATATACAATGGTTGCCTCTTTGGTAGTTACCCAAACTGGATTGGTATTATCAGTACTACCATCATTCCCCGGTGCAAAACCTAACTTAGCAAAACTGGTTAAGCGGTTAATAGGTAATAAAGTATAGGCCCAGTCATACATTGAAGAACTTGATGCATTATCATCTACAATAACCACACCCTGAAAAGGTTCCCCTCCCGCACTGGTATAACGTGTACCTGTAGCCGCATTGAGCTGATGGCGGCTAATTGCACCTCCGCCAGCTACAATGAAAGAACCGGTGGAGCCGTTACCCCGGTTCCAGTTTATGGTAATGGGGTTCGCATTAGGGTTTACAAAATAAGCATACACATCATTGTTGGCACTCGTTGAATAAACCGGTGTAAAGTATTCACTGCCAAAAAACTCTGCAGGGTACAACGGGATGTTACGGGTGCCAAAACCATCAATACCGCCAAATACCGCATCCACACCAAACTTTTTGGTACTGCTTACAACGGTACCAGCTTTAAGGTCTATAGCTTTATTAACATCAGTTGGATCACTACCCGTCGGGCTCGCCGTGCCAGCATAATACCATACTTCACCCTCGTTTAGCGTAGGCGAAGTTGCTACGTGAGCGGGAAGAGCTCCTGAAGCGGGAATAGAAATCGTAACGACAGTACCATTTTCGATGGCACGAATAAACAGACCGGTATATTTAAACACTACGGTACTCATACTAAATTTAGTAGGCACATCCTCACCAAAAGGCAATACATACAAATTCCCGAATTTGCTGACATCTACCACATTGGTTTTTACACTTTGTAGCGCATAGGTACTTGTTGAACCCGAAAATTTGGTAATGGCTACTTCGTTAGAGGTATATATTTTGTCTTTACCGTCGTACACCACGGTAGAGGTAGGGCGGGTGTATGCAAAAGTATTATCCATAGTTATGGTAAAACCAGGCGGGATTAAATCATTGGTGGTACCAGGTGCCACGCCATTGCTCAGTATGCCATCGCCCCAAATTTGGGTGGTGCCTTGTGTCGGGGTGTTAATATCTGCCTCATACCCATCTTCCCAATGGTCGTACACAACAATGGTGGACGGATAAGGAATGGATAAGGACACAGCGGTGCGCATATTTGCTACATTGTTTGTAGTGCTATTTCCTGCGCTTCTTAACGACGCCAGTAGCTGTGTAGTATTTTCAGGGAATGGCAGGTAAAACAATTTATCCGCATTGGCTGTTCCGCATGGGTCGGCATTTCCCGCAGATGTTACGTCGAATGTGACGGTGGCAGTTTCACAGACAGTACTGCCCGGATTACAAACCTGGTATTGAAAACTCAATGGGCCGGTATAGGTGCCCAGGGCCGTAAAAGTAAAAGCACCGTTGGCACCCTGTTGTAACAAACCCTGAGATGGCTGCTGTGTAATGGTAACAGTGCTTGCATCATAATTACAGGCATCGTTGGTCAGTACATTAAAGGCATAAGGAAGACCAATTACTACCGGGTAGCTATCATCATTGGCAATAACAGATTTTGTGGTAACCACCATACTGCTGGTAGTGGTACTGCCACAACCCGTTGCCTGCACGGTAATGGTACTTTGTCCCACCCAATTTGCCGCAAAGCTTACTGCTCCTGTGGCTGCATCAACAGTAGGCTGCGTACCAGTGCCCACATTATTAATTGAGTAAGTATAGCTATCGGCAGCGGCTGCTGTGGCAGCGTATGTAGTAGTAACGGCACCACCACACCGCTCGGCAGTTGCCCCGGCAGCAAATACAGGTGTCCCTACGGTAGGACTAACTATTACAGTATGTGTAGCTGTCTCCGGCGTACCACAACCACCTGCGGCAGTTGCTGTAATTACTGCAGTACCCGCCCAGCCTGCGTTATAGGTAACAGCGGCAGTAGAGGTATTGATACTACCTGCGGCTGCGGGAGATAAGCTGTAAGAAACAGTACCTCCGCTAGCCGTAGCAGTATATGTTTCCGTAGCTGTACCTGTACTCTGGCATCTGCTGGTGGGCAACCCCGCATTGAACACCGGAGCGCCTGTGGTAGTCATGGCATTGGCGCCACAAATATTGACAGGAGCTGTACTGTAGGTGTAAGGAACTTTTGGTACATTGTAAGTGCCAGAGCCGTCACCCATATTGCCATAATATTGATTACCAGCAAAGCCAAAGTTTTGTGTACAAGCTTTGATAACGATAGTATGTGTATCTCCTGATTCTATTGCGAGCATCCTGTCTGTATTAGGACTTCCTGGATCTATCCCTACATTCCCGTAGATGGTAGAATTAGTTGAGCGAAGCTTATTCTGGTAATTGACTCCCCAGTTATATACCTGCCCTGCAGTTGTAAGCACATTGATCCCTCTCAAACCATCAGAATGTTCATTAGGGGAAATCCAGTGGATATTATTCATTACAGGTCCTGATGCAGAATTATATCTGGGCTGTACCCAGGTTGTTCTTGCAGTGACCGTCCAGTCTCCCATTTGCCTAACGTCATTATATCCCATAGCATACAGGTTGCCATCTGTATATAATACATAATAAGAAGCATAAGTATTGCCTGTCATTCCTATCATTTTAATAGTGCCACCAGGATTAGGCAAGGTCATTTGAGTTGCCCTATTTCTGGATGTAAAGGCGGTACCATCTCCTAAGTAGCTATAAGCACCCCAGGTCCATAGTGTACCATCAGCACGTAAGGCAATAAGATTGTAATTAGACCCCCTAATGGCAACCACATTGTCCAAGGTAGGATTGCCCGGCTCTCCAGTAGTTACCCGGTTCCAGATATGATTTACTGCCGACAAACCAGCTCCTGCTTCGGGAGCATTTTGGGTCAATACCCATAGCTCTCCGCTACAGGTCAGTAATGCCAATGTTTTGCCAGTGCCAAATAAACTTTTGACATTAGCCGGCTCTACCCCTTGTGGCAAGCGATAAGCATTGCTCCCGACTATGGTCACTGGTCCCATAGCAGCAGTTGACTTCACAGTGGTAGATAGCATTGAATTTGTAGCAGACCAGGCATATAAACCCTCTGTCGTTAGTACCACAGCCTGGGATTTCCCGATAGCTGCTTTTAAGACTGTGCCTTGCAGACCGGGAAAGTTAGTACTATTAATTACTAAAGGGCTGAGTTGATTGGAGGAACCATTGGGCGCTATGCTGAATCCCCATGCTTTAAAAGTACCATCTGACTCTTTTGCTATGTTTTTGTTATCACCAGCAATGATATTATCGTACTCAATAGTAGCAGCGTTATTGTCGGAGTTGAGTCCGTAATTGCTGTTGCAGCCGGCCGGGCACTGAGCCCTGACTCCGGGTGCTCCGGCAAAGAGTAAACCCGCCAGTAGGAAATGCCAGAGCTTTCCTGTAGAATTTTGCTTCATGTCTATTCTTTTTAGTTGTGTATAATTGATTATGGTTAAAAAATACTTTTTTTGATTTGTTGTGAAAGTGTTGTTTAATAAAAGTTGTTTAATTGTTTGATAAAAAATGTTGATTTGTTTGATAAAAGATGAGCACAAAGGTGATCGATTCCCTGTCAATTTTGTTCTAATCTTTTGGCGGCGGCCGCAGCCGGTCTAACTTTAAATTCAGTCCAACTTCCGGAATGCAAGGAAGAAAATAAATGTTCCGGGAAATTGATTACGAACTTCCAATTATCCGAGCGAATCCCCAAGAATAATTGGAAGCGAACTACCGAACAAGGAGGTTCTTAATAACTAATAGAGGTTGTTTAAGTTTGAGGATTGTTTTAGAATAGTAATGCTAATAGCATCGCACTATGATTATTCTAATTTAAATTAAAAATAATGGTGCAAAGTAACCGATTTTAAATTATTGTAACAGTAGATAAAATTGTCTTTTTAGGGGTAAAATATTGTCTTTCTCGCATTTTAAGCAATGTTTTGGGTGCCAACTTATATCAGTTTTAGAGTTAAGGGGGGGAAGGTAATTTTATTTGGGCGAGTAGCTGTCGGTTCAAAATAATATTGCAAACTTCAAATGCGACGGCGATGTTGCGTTCTGAAGCTAAAATGTATCCGTCCGATGAGCACCGTATTTGAATGGATCTGGATATTAGATACGCTGCCCTCATGAAAAATTACTATCCGCCAAGGTATCAAAGCGGATACACTAAACTCGGGTCAGGAATTGCCGCTTGACCTTAATGGTGAGAATGGTTGCAGAAGTATGGAATGAGCCCATCCTCTTTTCTTATCCTACATTCGAAGGCAGAGCTATGTAGAAGGATTCGCCTCTACCTCTGCTGAATGGAAGGGTTCGATTGTAGCTGGAATTATTATTGGTTCTTAGCAATGTACAGGCCAGAAAGGTAGGAAAGCTACGGGGGAGCTTATGGGGCTACGGCTAGGGAGATGGCGAAACAAATAGATACTGGTGTCGAATTCTATATGGGTTGCCAACCCTAAATACTATACGTTTGATTAATCGTGGTTGCTGCATCCTATTACGTTGCTGTTTTTGCCAATGGGAACCGCATTCCTTTTAGCCCGTATTCCGCAATAGGATTTGGACGAAATACCATTTTGCAAAATTGGCATGAATTCGCTGTAATGGCACCAGGCCACGCAGGCCCGGGCCTATCGAACAAGAACTGAATACCAGTGATGCAAAATTTTGTTTCGGATCATGAGCTAATGCGTAATCCGGAATTATGCAGCTACTGCTGGATGGCGTAAGCGATCCGGTTATTTTTAACCAACCAGGCAAAAGGATCACTGGTAAACAAAAAGGATAGATTACAAAGGGCACTTCATGGTCGTTTTACAGAACGGCACCGTTTCATGCTTGCCCTGATCACCCAGACAATAGACTCTTTAAGCAACCTCATTAAGCAAGTCGAAAATCAGATTGGGCTATACATACAGGATATGCAGCAGCAAATAAACTTCTGCAAACTATACCGGAGTCGCAAGACAGTCCACTACTAGCATTATTGCCGAAATCGGAATAGATATGTCTCAGTCTTGTTCTGATAAACACCTTGCTTCCTGGGCTGGGGTATGTCCGGGTAATAACGAAAGTGCCGGAAAAGTCAGGTCATCGCGTGTTACCCACGGCAATATAAACCTGAAAGCTACTCTGATTAAAGCAGCATGGGCATACCATTAACACCCGTTTGTCACTCAAATATGATGTGCTCGTTCTCAGGAGGGGAAAGAAAAAGCCACAATGACCATTGCACGTAATATACTAAAAACCAGTTATCACAATGTTGTGATAAAATACCTTACAGGAAGGCACCTCATTTAAGAGAAGATATATTAGCAGCGTTGGAAGGCAGAGGCGATAATGCTGGAAAAACGATTGCTAAGATTAAAAATACCGGCGTTCAAATAAAGAAAGGCCAAGCTTTTTTGGTGGACTATACCCAGTAAATAAAACTGATAACAAACGCCATGAACTCACCGTGGTTGCCAAAGAGCATGCAGAAAAAGTTGTTCTCTTAAAAGGAAAACTTAGCCGAATCTGATATCAAGGCAATACTGTTAGAGACCTTCAGAAAACATGAAGGTTGGTCAGGCTAGTCCGGGAAGCATATAGGGCGGAAAGTGAATGGGGTTGGTAGAATAGTATACGATCTGTTCAGTTGTATTAGTTGAAATTAGTTCGGTTGAGAAAGTATTCATCACAGCCTGTTCTGAGCAAGTAATTAGCTATACAACTCATTTGAGCAACAAGTTACAAAACTTTCTTTGCTAAAGCAATGTCCGCCTATATGACCAATTTATTCTGTATGGTTCTACTGAAAATTTTGGAAACTGAATCAGATTTCAGAGATAGTTCAAAAAAATTAAAAGACATTCACTATCTTTTTTAATTAGGGTCAGTACACTTACACATTTTTGTCTTCATATCGCTGGATTTTTTCTTCAAGTTGGGCTATCAATTTTCTTTGAATAACTAATGCTTCTTCCTGAGAGTCGGTTAGTTTCATGTAAAGGTCAAGTTTATCAACGAGTACATCAATTTTATTTTTCCATATTGAATATTCGGCCTCCTTGAACTTCCTTAGGTCTGGATCATCATACAAGTGCACAAAGAAGTCATAGTCAAGTGCTATCGATATCTCCTTTAAAAGGGTGGTATCAATTGTAACCCGCTTATAGATACTCGCAATACCTTGTTTAGTTTTATTGATTTTTTCACCTAAGGTCTGTTGCGAAAGCCCCTGACCTTCGGCAACACTCTTCACCAATTGTCCAATCTGTTTTGCCATAAGCAAATATTCTACTTCGCAGCGGCTAAATTTTTATATCAAAGTATGTTATTAGTTGTCTTTTGTATCTTTATATTTGTCTATTTGTGAATTAAGGTTTATCTTTGACTTGTAATACTATTGTATAAGACTATTCTATAATACTGATAAATAACGTTTTATGCTTTTACTATTCGATAGTTACATTTTGTAAGAATTGTAGCCTTATTTATGGCTTTCAAGATTGTTTCTGACCGCACCTGCCAAGTTTACGGAATCCAGAAACGACGAGTGAAGCCCTGCGTCCTCATTTGTATATTTGTATAAATGAAAAAGGCGCAGGATGCTCACTTGCTATATTCCAATCCCG
This sequence comes from Dyadobacter sp. CY312, assembly GCF_021390535.1. GTDB lineage: Bacteria > Bacteroidota > Bacteroidia > Cytophagales > Spirosomataceae > Dyadobacter. Next base: position 14,122 of record NZ_JAJUXG010000036.1, on the reverse strand, counting down.
GCAGGTGCGGATGGCGAGTAGAGGCCTGTGCCTTTTTTTATTTCACTCGCCATTAGATTGATTGAGATTATTCAAATAATCAATAGGTCTAATGAATCGTTATCTTAACTTAATTTTCCAGTTGATCATTCGGAATCCTGAATGATACAATTGCTTCGGGATAGTCCTAAGAATTTTAACTCTGCCGCTTTATAGAGCCGACTTGGGACTTGTGCTTCCTTGTCTTGCCCCCTCTGTATTTCAATTTTCGTTTCACTCCCAAAATATTGTTGCAATGAACTCACGTTTTTGCTCCCCGGGCAAGCTGTTGCCCTATTTATTCTATCTTTTAGTTTCCTATCTACTGATGATGTGCTGGAAACCAGTGCGTGCCCAGAGTCTTGCAGATCTCAAACCGTTGCAAATCGGTGATACGGTTCCCGATGTTACAATTGAAAATATCCTGCACTACAAGACGCCAACGGCCAAATTGTCGGATTTTAAGGGAAAGCTTCTGATCCTTGACTTTTGGGCAACCTGGTGTAGCCCATGTGTGGCGATGATTCCCAAGATGGATTCTCTCCAGAAACAGTTCGAGGGCAGAGTGCAGTTTTTGTCTGTAACCTATCAAAGTGAAAAGGAAGTCAGTACATTTTTTGAAAAATATACCAAACGGAAAGGTAAACGTATAGCATTACCGGAAGTGGTCGGAGATACCTTGTTAAGAAAGACTTTCTATCATAATGCCCTGCCGCATTATGTATGGATAGGGCCAGATGGTGTGATCAAGGCGATCACAAATTTCGATCAGGTTAGCGCTAAAAAGATTACTTCCATGCTTCAACAGGAGCAAATAGCTTTGCCGCAGAAAAAGGACGAGAAACGCATCCCATATTCGAATCAAACACCCCTTTTAGCCAATGGTAACGGAGGGGATGGAAGCAATCTGTTATACCATTCTGTACTGACGGCTTATACAAAAGGTCTGAAGGGAGGATTCTCATGGAAGATTGATTCGCTGACCGGACGCAGGATTACCATGACCAACTGTACCCGGTTATGGTTTTACCGGTTGGCCTACGGCAGGCCCGGCGGATGGCTGGAAGAAGGGAATGTATCCATCGAAGTAAAAGATGATTCAAAATTGACCTCTTCGCTGCATGGCAACAGCTATCTGGATTGGCTTCAAGATGACAACGGCTTTTGTTATGAAGTGATTGTCCCTGCCCATTTTCAGCGTCAGGCCAATGAGATTATGCAGCAGGATCTTCGTGACTTTTTTCCTGAGTATTCTGCTTTCATGGAAAAAAGAAAAAGACAATGTCTTGCGCTCAAACGTATCGGAAAGCAAAATCTGCACAGCGCCGGTGGTAAACCAGAAATATCTCTGAGTCCATTGGAATGGAAAGTGCGCAACGTAAGTGCAGGCGCATTGATTGACCGGCTCAATAAAACTCAGAATTATAAATTACCCTTTGTGGATCAGACAGGGCTGAAAGGCCCGATAGATCTGGATGTATCAGCCGGAGTTTCGGATATCAAGGAGCTTAACGAGGCGCTTTTGCCTTACGGTCTTGAATTTATAAAGACAGAGCACGAGCAGGACGTACTGATTATTCAGGACAGCGAGGATTCTAAAAAGCAGTAATGGTTACATTCAACCAAAGGACAATGAGAACCTTTATACTTATTCTAATATGTGTATGCTGGTTTTTCAGGCCGGCATCCGCACAGAACCGCACCATCCAGGGAAAGGTGGTGAGCCTTAGTGAGAAAGCGCCACTTGTAGGCGCATCTGTGGTTATAAGCCATGAATCAAAAGGAACCGTAACGGATTCTGCCGGACTTTTCAGCATAACCATACCTTCGGGAAAACCAACCGTTTTGGTTGCTTCTTTTATCGGGTATTCCAAAAAACAAATGTCGGTTCCGGCTGATTTTTTAGCTGCGGTAACTTTTGAGCTGGAAGCAGATCCTAATCACTTGCAAGAGGTTGTCATACTCTCTGACGGGTTCCAGCAAATGACCCGCGAGAGGTCAACGGGTTCCTTTGTACAGATAGATAATAAACTGTTAAACAGGACAGTGAGCCCGGATATTATCAGCAGACTGGCCGATGTTACTCCAGGGTTGATTTTTAACCGCGCGGGTGTGACAAAGCCGGGTGCGCAAAGTGCGATCAGCATCAGGGGGATCAACACGCTCTTCGCCAGGGAAGACCCTCTGGTAGTGTTGGACAACTTTCCATTCTATGGCGATCTTGCCTCCATTAATCCCAATGATGTGGAGAGTGTCACCATTCTTAAAGATGCCGCCGCGGCTTCCATTTGGGGTGCAAGGTCGGGCAACGGCGTCATTGTGATTACTTCTAAACAGGGGAGGTTAAACCAGAAACTAAATATATCCTTCAATTCAAACATTACCACCGGACAAAGACCGGACCTGTTTTATCTTCCCAAGATGTCCACATCGGATTACATCGATATGGAAGTAAGTTTGTTTGAAAAAGGATACTATCAAAGCCAGGAGAACCACGATAACAAAATAGCCCTTACCCCGGTAGTGGAGCTTTTAATTGCAAAACGGGACGGGAAGCTTACAGATTCGCAGGTGCTGGCGCAAATAGACGGTTATCGTCAAAAGGATGTTCGTTACGATATGAATGAATACTTATACCGAAAAAATCTCAATCAGCAGTATTCATTGAGTTTAAACGGGGGTACATTTTCACACCGTTACTTTGTATCGGCTGGTCTGGATAAAGGGCTGGCAAATCAGGTAGGTAATTCCAGGGACAGGTTTACGCTTAACGTCAATCACACCTACAGCGCATTCCGTCAAAAGCTCCTTTTGACAAGTGGGGTTTATTACACTGGTACCAGGGAAGCCCGGAATTCCATTGAGCAGACAGATCTTTTTACCTACACAGGAAAACCACTGTATCCCTACGCCAGTTTGGTTGATGCAAACGGAAATGGGCTTGCTATTCCGCATATGTACCGTGATAACTTCATAGACCAGGCCGGCCAGAAGGGCCTTTTGGATTGGCGCTATGTGCCCCTAGATGAAATCGGCCTTTCGGATAACAAAGCAAGCTCGATGATACTTCGGCTTAACAATAGCTTAAAGTATACATTTAATCACAATCTTACTGGTGAGGTGCTCTATCAGTACGGCAGTACCAAAACAGACAGAAGCACACGGCAAGGAAAAGACAGCTGGTATGTCCGAGATCTGGTCAACCGTTTTACCATACTTAATACCAATGGCTCACTAACGCGCCCTGTACCAGTGGGCGATGTTTTGAGTCTGTCCGATCAGAGTGTCAGTAGTCATAATCTACGAGCTAAGGTGAGCTATGATAAAGATTGGGGACGCGAAAGCAGTCTGACGGCCTTGGTTGGAGCAGAGGTTAGCCAACTACGTACCAGCAGCCATTCCAGCAGATTTTATGGCTACGATGATGAGCTGGGAACAAGTGTAGTGGTAGATCATCTTGCCAACTTCAAATCGTTTGTAAATCCGGCTTCCACCAACAACCGCATTCCCTATTCAGGATCAATCACTGAGCTGACAGACCGGTTCGTGTCTTATTTTGCAAATGTGGCTTACACCCACCATGGAAAGTACACAGCATCTGTAAGCGCAAGACGGGATCAGTCAAATCTGTTCGGAGTCAAAACAAATCAAAAAGGTGTTCCACTATACTCCGCTGGCCTGAGTTGGAAAGTACATCATGAAGATTTTTACAGTCTACCCTGGCTGCCCTATCTGAATTTGAGAGGAACTTTCGGATACAATGGAAATATCGATAAAAGCATTTCTGCTTACACAACGGCAAGGTATTTCGCTTCCAACCTTTCAGGCACCGGCCTTCCTTATGCTTCGGTGATTAATCCTCCCAACCCGCAGCTTCGCTGGGAAAGGACCCGGATGATTAATGCCGGCCTGGACTTCAAAGCTTTTACAAACCGATTGAGCGGGAGCATTGAATTCTACACAAAGAAGGGTCTTGATCTGATCAGTAACAGCACATTTGCACCACAAACAGGTATTACATCATTCAGAGGGAATACGGCCAATACCCAGGGTAAAGGTATCGATCTGGTGTTACACGGGGTTAACCTGAACGGGGATTTTCAATGGGGCACAGACTATTTCCTTAGCTGGGCAAGTGATAAAGTGACCAAATATCTGGTGAAGCCCACTGATGTGGCCGGAGAGTATCTGATTGGTGGCGGAATCATTCCTACAGAGGGAAAGCCATTGTACTCCGTTTTTAGCTACGATTGGGCGGGACTCGATGCCGCTACGGGCAATCCCCAGGGCTATCTGAATGGCGAAATAAGCCAGAATTATACGGAAATCAGATCGCAGACCAGTCTGGACCAGCTTGTTTACAATGGTACGCTACGTCCAAAAGTTTTTGGTTCAGTGCGAAACACCTTCTCTTACAAGGGGATTTCTCTTTCGGTCAATCTTAGTTACCGCATAGGTTATGTGTTCAGAAGGCCTTCTGTGACTTACAACAGCATCCTGAACGGAGAAGGGGGACATGGAGATTTTATTAAAAGATGGCAGAATCCCGGTGATGAGAAGTCAACACATGTTCCGTCCTTGCCAGCATCCCCCAACTATCTCAGAGACCAGTTTTATGCATCCTCAAAGGTACTCGTAGAAAAAGGGGATCACCTTCGCTTTCAGGATGTCCATCTGAGTTATGATCTATCCGCAGCAGTGATCAGGCGTCTGCCATTCCAGTCGGTACAGTTCTATGCGTATGCCGCCAATCTGGGAATTGTCTGGAAAAAGGCCAGTGGAGATATTGATCCTGATTTTACTACCGAGCCGTTTACACCTAAAACCTTCTCCTTGGGTGTAAAGGCCAATTTCTAACTTCAAAATCGTTTGTCTGATGAAAATATTGATAAAACTACTTGCACTGTCAGGCCTTTTATTTTGCTTGGGCTGCTCAGAGGAATTTCTGGATAAAAAGCCGGATAAGGCGTTGGTTGTACCAACCACTCTGGATGACCTCCAGGCATTACTGGACGCAGTACCGGATGGTATGAATACCGCTCCTGGCATACAGGTAATTGCAGCGGACGATTTTTACTATTCTGCTGCCAACCTGGATGCACTCAGTGAAATCGAACGAAACTCTTATTTATGGGAAGAGAATATCTACCAGGGCCTATCTGTTAGTGATTGGAATGAACCCTGGCGTTGCATCTTTTATTCCAATATCGTCCTTGAAACCCTGGCTAAAATTGTTCCGGATGCCGGGAGTTTGCAGCAGTGGAACACCCTCAGATCTTCGGCCCTGTTTTTCAGGGCAATGGCGCTTTACAATTTAACTCAGGTTTTTGCCGCTCCGTATGAAAAATCATTGGCCGGCTCATTGCCGGGAATTCCGGTCCGGCTTACAAGTGAGGTAAATGAAATTGTTGGTCGGGGAACACTCCAGCAAACCTATGATCAGGTTATCAATGATCTGATTGAAGCCGAGCCTTCTTTGCCTGGACTGGTCACCTATACTAACAGGCCGTCTCAGGCGGCAGTCAGGGCGCTTTTAGCCCGGATTTATCTGAGTATGGAAGAATATGAAAAGGCGGCCCAAATGGCATCGGGATGTCTTGATTTGCACAATACGCTACTGGACTACAATACGCTGAACCCGCAGGCGACAAGGCCGTTCCCGGTTATGTTCTCTGGTTTAAATCCAGAGATTATTCTTCATTTGTCGCTGGTGGGTAGGTCATTTTTTAACTCTACCCTGACCGGCGTTGACTCATCTCTGTACAGGTCTTTTCATACAGATGATTTGAGGAAAACGTGTTTTTTTAGAGATCGGGGAAATGAAGTTATGGGATTCAAGGGTAGTTATCTTGGATCGGCAACGTTGTTTGGAGGACTTGCGACAGATGAGATATACCTGATCCATGCTGAATGTAATGCCAGAATGGGCAATTACGGTGTTGCAGTTTCAGACCTGAACACACTTTTGGCAAGCCGTTTTAAAACAGGCACCTTCAAGCCGCTTGTTGTAAATGACGGGCAAGTATTGGAAACTGTTCTACTGGAAAGGCGAAAGCAGTTGGTCGCAAGGGGACTGAGGTGGTCTGATATCAGAAGGTTAAACCGGGATGTGCGTTTTGCTGTTGACTTAGAACGAAATGTTGATGGTAAAGTAATCCGGCCTGCTAATGATAACCGGTTCGTATTTCCGATACCTGACACTGAAATTAACTTTAGTGGCATACTTCAAAATCCACGTTGAATGTCAGGGGCGGAATCAGCCGCCCCTGACATTTAGTTAATCTTCAACATAACCCAGGATTGTTGAACCGCTTTGATTGTTTACACGATTTTCTGAATCCGAGTGCGCATTAGGATTGTAGTTTTCAGCGAATTCGCCCTTGCATAGTTTAGTCGCGTCTTCACATCCTTCGGCTAAGGCCCCTTCGCGCCAGGTTTGATCTTCCTCAGGATTTGCCGAGGACCCCGTGCGTACCCATATGGTGGTATTGACCTTTTTTGTGTAAGGTGTAGCGGTTGCAAAAGCCAATCCGCCACCGAGTACCAATGCAAATACTGGTAGATACTTCAATTTAAAAATAGATTTCATAACGCATTTGTGCTTCTTTGAAGCTTTGTAGTAAAATAAAAATAGTTGATCACCTGCATCGTTTTCAGTAGAGGCAGATACTCTCTGGCAGAAAGAAATTACCCTTGGCACCGTCTCTCTGGCTCTTTGTCATAAGTCATTTGATTGCCACCGGGCCTCCTTTCTTTTGATATTTAGAGATGTATATACCTACAATTGATAGGCCTAGAAAAAAAAGATTGAACAGGAAATGAGCTTTAAACCCCATGCTGGAAATAACACCGCCGCAGGAGCATGGAACCCTGTCAAAGACATTTAAAATTACAAGTCCCATGTATCCGGTAAATAGGAGTATCAGTATGAATGAGCCGTAAAAACCAGCCTTACGGGTGACACCCACGACCAAAAGAATACTGACCAGAATTTCCATAATGGGAATCAGCCAAAGCAACGGACCTACAGACCAATCTGGGAATCTCTGATTGATAAGCTGCCTACGAAATTCATCAATATCAAGCAGCTTACTTGATGCTGTGTAAAAAAACAGGATGATCAATGTGGAAGCAATAACCTGTGTAATGCCTTTTGTTCTGAATAAATAAATGTTCATAGCGTTGCGGTTTAAGCGGGCAATAGAATTTTACTCCCTGTAAAGTGTGACAGGGGTATTTGCTTTTGTCGTAGTCGGCCGAATGATGCTTGCTCTATTTAAAAGCAGGTTTTAACTTTTGATCACAAATTGCATCAAGAATTAATTTGTGACGCATATTGATATACGTGCTCTAATCAAATTGGCTTATCACAATGGATTGCGATGATCAACTTAATTCTGTCTAAGCATCGTTCTTGCCAACCATTGTCTAATAGGTCTAAAACAATGACCTGAACAAATTTCGTGAGTTCCTTCGAGATTGTTTGTTCGGTTTTCCGACGGATTTTGTTCGATTTTCCGACTTTTGAGAAAAGGGTGTTAATCCAGGAGTAGTTTTTTTACGTTGCTCAGATCAATTTTTTTCCGCCCGCTTTGCCTGGCGGAAAACCATAGTACGATCTGAATTGAGTACTGAAACTTGATGTACTGTTGTAGCCCATCATTTCTGACACAGTCAGTATTGATAACCTGTCGCGAGTTAAGAGCGCAAATGCCTGCTGCATCTTGATCTGATTGATATACTTCTTTACTCCAACGCCACAATTATCCTTAAATAACCTGCTTAGCGTGTCAGGATGAATATGAAACTGCATTGCTATTTCTGATGCATGGGGTAAAGGACCATTTTTGACCTGGTGATCAAGATATTGCTTTACCGGCAAAAGCTTTTCGGATCCTTCTGTCAATGGCTTGCTTTTAAGTCTGGTCAACTGTGCACCATACTCTTTAAGAAGATTGAGCAGTGCCATTTTTAATGACATTGATCTTCTCTCTGAGTAAACCGCTGTCAGCTGCTGATATATCTGACCAACGCTGCCAATTGTAAAAAACGGAAAAGTATGGCAAACCGGAGAGCCAATTCTGTAATGACGTCCGCTCAGAAAGTCCGATGGGTGCATATTTAAAAAATTACCGAGGTATCCTGTATCAAAGATATACAGGAATCCACAGCTGCATCCTCTGGAAATTGTCATTTGATATTTCCCGGCGGGCGTGTTGATTGCGCCGTATTGACCAGCGCCCAGGGTTGAAGATCTGCTGTTTTGTATATCATCACAAACAATGCTTCCAATCACACCGTAGTAAAATATAACACACGGCTTTTTGAATGCAACTCTTATCACTACATCCTCTTGCAGGTTGATTTCGAAAAGTTCGAGCATAAAATCATAGGCTATGAAGCGTTGCCTGATGATTTCACCTTCTGACCATTTCATATGTTGCACATCTGCATGCTCAACCGGATACAAGCAGCCACGTGGCAACGTCGTCCGTGCAGGTATTCGATCCGTTATGATTGAAGAGGGAAGTTGAATGGAATAGATTGTTTTCATAACAGTAAGTAATTGGGATGGGTTGTGCCCGTTTGAGAAAGGCGTTGTTTTTTGAGCATAACAAAACTGCTTGTTACTCACTAAACTCAGCTTCGTAGTTTAAGCGCAATGCCCTTAAAACTCGTAAAAACGCATCCTTCAAACAAAAAAGCGGTACCAAAAGTCCAATAGCAGGTGTGAAATGACTGATATCAGGTGTAGAATGGAAATTGTGACTTGCGTTTTGTGGAGGCTATTTTGATATACATGGAAACCTGGCTGAATGCTTTAATACCAAAATCAAAGCATTTCGATCAGCATCCCGAGGAACATGCGATATTTCTTTCTTCCTTTTCAGGCTAGTCAAACTTTATTCTGAAATTCTATTTAGAAGATTCTTCTTTTCGGTATCTGTTTCTGCAACATTCTTTTCTTCAATATGAACCTGAAAAATACCTTCCTCACGATCAATAGATATTAATTCAAAGTTCTCAAGAATGAGTTCGGGCAACAGAAACTGGATGATGGGCAAGAAAGCACTGTCGTTTTTACTACGCGCTTCACAATTTTTTGACTTGATCCAAGAAGCTTTCCAAAACATAGTAAGTTTGATTAAAATACAAACCTAGAAAAATACAACGCGCTCCACAAGTTTTTGATTTGATCCCGAAATTCTGCATATTTTGGTGGTTGCCAAAAAAGCAAAATGCCCATAAATCATTGATTTACAGGCATTTTGTTGATTTTAAAAACTTCTAAATGGGAGGGAGACGGGTCTCGAACCCGCGACCTCTAGAACCACAATCTAGCGCTCTAACCGACTGAGCTACAACCTCCGTTTTTCCCTATTCGGGCAATCCTAATTAGGAGTACAAAAGTAGGAAAAGGTTTGAAGCTTGCAAGCGTATTTTTCACTTTTTTTACAAACTTCAAACCTTATCTATATTTTTGACTGATTATTTCGCTGCAACGTAAAGAGCATCAGCTGCTTTCCAGTCAACTACGTTCCAGTACGCGTCGATGTAATCAGGGCGTTTATTTTGGTATTTCAGGTAATAAGCGTGTTCCCAAACATCCAAACCGATGATTGGCGTTCCCTTCACCTCAGCAACATCCATCAAAGGATTGTCCTGATTTGGAGAAGAAGTGATTGCAACTCCACCATCCGTAGCGATAAGCCAAGCCCATCCCGAACCGAAACGGCCGATAGATGCTTTTTTGAACTCATCTTTGAAAGCTGAAAACGAACCGAATTTAGCATCGATCGCCTTTGCCAATTCTCCTGTTGGTTCTCCACCGCCATTAGCAGAAAGTGATTTCCAGAAAAAAGTATGGTTCCAGTGTCCTCCGCCATTGTTACGAACAGGAGCTGGTGCTTTGCTGATATTCGACAATAATTCCTCTATGCTTTTACCCTCGAGTTCTGTGCCGGCAACAGCTGCGTTCAGGTTGGTAACGTATGCCTGGTGGTGACGGTCATGATGTATTTCCATTGTCAATGCATCGAAATGTGGTTCAAGTGCATTGTTTGCATACGGTAATGGATCCAGTGTAAATGCCATTTTAAATAAGGTTTATGGTTATTAAATGTATTAATACTAGTTTGGTAACAGCAGATTAAAAGTTTATGTTCTTAATGTCTTAAAAAATTTGAGAAGCATCTCCTTAGATTCCGATTCTAAAACGCCTGTTGTCACCTTTGTTTTTGGATGTAAAATTCCCGTACCAAACCTCGAAAATCCACGTTTCTCGTCCGAAGCACCGATCACGATCCGTTTCATTTGTGACCAGTAGAGTGCTCCTCCACACATCACACAAGGTTCGAGCGTTACGTATAAGGTGCAATCCTGAAGATATTTTGCACCCAGATAATCAGATGCGGCCGTAATGGCGAGCATTTCGGCGTGTGCTGTTACGTCGTGAAGTTTTTCGGTTTGATTGTATCCTTTGCCTATAATACGCTCTCCTATCACTACTATGGCCCCCACAGGAATTTCACCATCTTCGTAGGCAATCTCAGCCAAACGCATGGCTTCGGCCATAAAATAATTATCGAGAATGTCTGCCTGGATGTTCATTGGTTAAAAGTTTCGCACAAAGAATTGAAGAAAAAGCCAGGGAAACAAAGTATCCCATTAAGTATTTAGCTGGACGATTTTACCGTAGATGTTAACACCTAATTTGCAAAAATGGGATATCCATTGCCTTTGCAACAAATATCCCATTTCGTATAGAGTTTGAATAACCGAAAATTTAAGGCTTCATTACTCTGTTTACCGAACGAAGATTACCGTTTTGAACCTGAATCAAATATAATCCCGCAGGGTATTTTGTGAAATCAAGCTGAGTAGACTTTTGGCGAATGTTTTGTTCATGTACAGGTCTGCCTTTCAAATCCAAAATCTGAATTCTGGCATCTTTGTTTGCAATGGTTGTCGTAATCTCTACCGTACACTCCGCATTAGTAATGGTTGGATATACTTTCAGCCAATCTGTTACAGGCGGTTCAACACCCAGGATCGGATCCACCTGCACACGGGCAGAACCTGCACCTCTGCCAACTCCGCATGTGTTTGAAACTGTTTTGATGGTATACGTTGATGTTACCTTTGGTGTTACCAGGAACGAATACGGACTCGCAGCGGCAGTTATCACCGAATCTTTGGTACCGTCAGATAGTGTGAAAGTCCACGGCCCTTTGCCTGTTATTTCAACTTTCAAAGTTGCGGGTGAACCTATCAAAACAGTTTGTGTACCCGTCAAAGTTGCCACAGGTAGAGGTATAGCTGCGATACCAACCGTATTTACACTTCCTTTGGCGGTGAATGCAGGATTAGATCCTGAATTCACAACCCTTACAAAATAATTTCCTCCTTTGGTTGTATCCGGGAAAGTAGCTACAATGGTATTAAGGCCAGGCACGGACGGGATACTGTAAAACGCTGCATCTTCATTCACCTGAGCTATCTGAACCTTGAAGGTATTGCCAGCAGGGAAATCGCCTGAACGCTGGAAAGGAACCGTGAAAGATGTTCCTGCACATGTCTCAGCCACGGATGGACTTCCGGTGATGATTGTTGGTACTTTCACTGTTATCTGAGCACTTCCAATCGGTGAACCTTTTCCGCATTCGTTTGACACCTCTGTCACGAAATAGGTAGTCGTGGTTGTAGGAGTTACATTAACCGTAGCAGGCGACTGCGATGTTGTTCCCGTATCCCCGCTCGACAAGATATATTTCCATGGACCATCACCTGTGAAAGCCAGACTTATTGTTGCTTGCTCACCCAGGCTTACTTCCTTGCTCCCGCTAATCGTTGCAGAAGGCAATGCTTTGATGTGAATCTTGATTTCTTCCTTCGGACTTTCGCAGTTATTTGCTCCTGTCTGGGTTACCCAGAATGAGTAATCTTCCACTTTTTCGGTAAAAGGTGTGTAAGGGAAGCCCTGGAATTCGGTATCTGTTGCCTGGCGATACCATTTTAACACTGTTCCGGTAGCATCCAATCTTGGAGCAACCACTCCCTGGCAATAAGCAAGATAGGTTTGGGTTACCGGCTTCGGTGTCGTGTTTATCTTGACATCAATTTTGGCACGGTCTCCAAGACAGCCTTCCAGTGTTTGTCCTACATAATATGATGTAGTGCCACCTTCGGCAGTTGATGGAATTGGCGCCGTGGGAGATGCATTACCTCCTGTTGCACTGGTGCCATACCAATTGAGCGTAGCTGATGCCTGTGGTACAGCAGTAAGTGCTGCCGCTGGCAAAAACTGGCAATACTCAATTAACGGTGTGGTGATACCCGGAACAGCGGGAAGTGGTTTTACCCTCATTTTGTAAACAGCTCTTGTCGGACTTTCGCAACCAGTAGCAGTTGTTTTCTGTACGGCATAAATGGTGGTTTCTCCTGGGGTCTTCAAGTTTAGACTTGTAGAGGCAACACCAGTTCCGGTTGCAGCGGAATACCACACGATGCTATTACCAGCAGTAGGCGTCGCACCAAATGTGAAAGTTTTATCTTCCTTTTCCTGGCAAAGTGCGTCAGAGAATGCTACTGGTGCGGCAGGAAGTGGGTTGGTTACAACATCCAGTTTGGCACGAGGTCCTTCGCAGGTTAACGTTGTTCCGGTATAAGTAGTTGTTTGGCTGACGTAATAAGGAATGGTTCCAACCGTAGTTGTGCTCGGTGTTGGTGTCTGAGTTAATGCAGCTCCACCGGTTGCAGCTGTATACCATTTCAACCCAGTACCTGTTGCTACCAATGGAGTAGCTCCGGTAACATCTTTACAATAGGCGACTGGTGTAACAGTCGGTACGGCAGGAAGCGCTTTAACCTCTAGTGTTAAGGGTGCTCTTTCACTTTCGCATCCATTCACTCTTTGGCTCACGTAATAACTTTTTATCCCTGATGTGGTGGTAACAACAGTTGGTACAGTTCCAGATCCTGCTCCACCCGTTGGATCAAGATACCACAGCAAGTCTGTTTTAGGAGTAACGGCTGCGCTAAGGATATTTGAAGCCACTGTTTGATTTTGACATACTGGTGTTATGGTTGAAACCGTAGGTTTCGCTATAGCCGGGCAGCTCACTACCACATCAATTTTAGCCCTTGCGCTTTCACAGGATGTGGCAGTTGTTGATTGTGAAACCCAATAACTGGTTGTGCCCACTTTATCTGTTGATGGCTTGGGAGCAGTTTTTGTGCCAACACCACCAGTTTCAACAGTGTACCAAATAAAATTTCCAGTCCCCGTGGCGGTTAAAGAGATTGATACCTGTCCAACCGTATATGAAACAGGAGATGTCACTGTGGGAGCTGCGGGTGGTATACACGCAGCGGTAACATTGACTACAATTTCTGAACGAGGACTTTCACATATTCCTATTGTTTGACTCACGTAGTATTTCACCGTTCCAGGAATTGTCGTAGAAGGAACAGGCTTAGTTGTAGTCGAGGTGCCACCAGTTGCAGATGTACCATACCAATTTAGTGTTGCACCGGCTAAAGCGGTGGCTTGCAAGTTAGCTGTTTGACCAACAGTATAATTCAATGGCGTTACAACAACTGGCGCAGGCGTCGCACACACGGCAGCAACATTGACTACAATTTCTGAACGAGGACTTTCACATGTTCCTATTGTTTGACTCACGTAGTATTTCACCGTTCCAGGAGTTGTCGTAGAAGGAACAGGCTTGATTGCTGTTGAAGTACCACCAGTTGCAGATGTACCATACCAATTTAGTGTTGCGCCAGTCAAAGCAGTCGCCTGCAAGTTAGCTGTTTGCCCAACAGTATAATTCAATGGCGTTACAACAACTGGCGCAGGTGTCGCACACACGGCAGCAACATTAACTACAATTTCTGAACGAGGACTTTCACATGTTCCTATTGTTTGACTCACATAATATTTCTCTGTTCCGGGAGTTGCTGTAGAAGGAACAGGCTTGATTGCTGTTGAAGTACCACCAGTTGCAGATGTACCATACCAATTTAGTGTTGCGCCGGTTAAAGCAGTCGCCTGCAAGTTAGCTGTTTGCCCAACGGTATAATTCAATGGCGTTACAACAAC
>NZ_JAJUXG010000035.1 GCF_021390535.1 Dyadobacter sp. CY312 | reverse complement strand
TAAGAAAAAAACGGTAAAATTGTCAGCCCATCAGAATCTCTCAGATCAGAACCTAAATTAAGGGGGGCAGTATGCCCGGTACGGGGTCAGCATCAACGGAATATCCAAATGGATCGTTGATTGCCTTTTTGCTAATTGTTTAGATATTGTGGTGACTAGTACGTCCTCATTTATAAAATAAAAATGGGTTTACTAATCCACATCCCACCATACACGGGTTGCCGCATTATCTGCGCCGCCAAGTAATTCTCTTGCCTTTTGCAGCGCATCCGCATTGGTTGTGGCTTCAACAGACGAATAAGGTAACCTTTTTATGAACGTTCCCAAAGGAAGATCCGCATTATCAGATTGCAGCAGTGGATACATAACCGGATATCCTGTCCTGCGAAATTCAGACCATGCTTCCACACCATCCGGGAATATAGCGATCCATTTCTGGGTGCCAATCTGTGCTCTTTGTGCAGTTTCAGATGAAGCCCATTTAATCGGGGTTTCCGATACAGCAGGTGAGCCTGCCTCGTCGGCCGGGGCTGCCGGCAAGGCCGAAGAATTGATGTAGTTTTGTATGGCAGCGTTGTCGCTCACTCCCCATTGCTGCATGCTTAATTCAATTCCTTTTTCATAGAATGAGCGCGCTGTACCAGTTCCCATATTCCAGCCATTTAATGCGCCTTCTGCTTTAAGAAAAAATGCCTCAGCGGTAGCCATCACTTCCTGGCGAACGGTAAGATTCCCAACCCACGCATTCCCGTTTCTTTGTACCCATCTGGTACCAATGTTCGATGTTTGAGCGGGTCTGTTTCCGGCGAGGTTAATGGCAGTGGCGGAGCTCCCGTTTCTTAGACCTTTGAACTGACCGGAGCCTACCGCAGGTTGAAAAAGGATTGCTAATCTTGGGTCACTGTATCCTTTCAGATAGGAAGCCATCGTTGAGCTCATGCTGAATTCGTTGGCAGCTGCATTAAATGCCAAACCGTTTGCATCATCTCCGTTCAAAGATCGTTCAATGCTTGCGCTTTCTGCGTTGGTGGTCATTACGCCGCCCGCCACGGCTGCTTCGGCTTCCAGTTTGGCTCTTTGCGGATCAACTTTCGATATACGGAGTGCCATTCTCAAACGCAATGTATTGGCAAAAGCGATCCATTTGGATACGTCGCCGCCATAAATCAGATCCTGTGCACCGAAAACATTGGTCACGCCTGCCGATTTGAGGTTGGTGCTTGCTGAATCCAGTCGTTTAAAAAGATCATCATAAATCTGCTGTTGGGTGTCATAAGCGATGCTCGAAGCTGTGGAGCCGGCACCGAAATAGGGCACGGGGCCAAACTGGTCGGTGTATCTGTGAAACACATAGGCTTTCATGATGTTAGCAAGCGCATATTCAGCAGAGGTGGGCTCCGTGGCGTCAAAAATGGCCTGGAGCTGCGGCATGGCAAAGACATAAGTAATAATTCCGGGGCGCGAAAGCCAGGTGTCGTTAAGCGCGTATCTGTCTGTTGTAAAACTGGTGGTAGTCAGGGCATAATACTGGGCATAAAGGTCCGGCATCAAAATCGAAATTGTCTGGTAGTAAGGCCGGTGATACAGTGCTGCGGATTGCGCTCTTGAAAACATGAATCCAAGTTCGCGCGACCCTACCTGTGTGAGTTTCGACGGGTTGGTGTTGATATCGATAAAATCTTTTGTACAGCCTGTTGCGATCAACAGGAACATACAAATGGAGCTGATGGCTGAATACTTTTTCATTTGAATGATTAAAAAGAAAAGTTAACATTAAGACCCAGGCTGCGTGTTGAGGGAACGATACCACTTTCTATTCCCTGATAGTTGCTTGATCCGATAGCAGATTCAGGATCGACAGGTAGGGTGCGTTTGCCTATACCCGGTATATCGACCAATGATTTTCCACGGTATAGGAAAAACAAATTCCTGGCCGTAAGTGCAATGCGGGCCGATTTGATCTTTGAGCCGCCCAAAGCAAAATCGTATCCAAGAGAAAGCTCTCTGAGCCTGAAATTAGTCGCGCTGTAAGCAAAGAATTCACCCCAGGCATTGGTTCCTCCCTGTGAAACCTGTGTCCACAGCTGCTCGGCCGTGATGGGTACTGTATTGGTATTCCCATCCGGACTTACGCCGTCCAATATCAAACCTCCGGCTCTGTGTGCAGTGGTGTAGTCAGCGAGGCCGAAATAGCCCAGCAGCGCGTCTGTGCCTGAGATAATTGTACCTCCAACTCTACCGTCCACCAAAAAGGAGAGGTTGAATTTTTTATATTTCAGTTGATTGTTCCAGCCTAAGGTATAGTCCGGATTGAAGTTGCCTATTTTTTGCAACTGGTCGACTAGCGGTAATCCATTGGCAGAAACCCTGTGTTGTCCCTCCTGGTTTTTTCCCCAGACAAATCCATAAAGATCTCCATACGATCCTCCGGGGCGAATCAGCGAACTGGCAAAGTTGGTAGCCGTTGTCAGGCTGGCCTGCTCGATGCCTGGTAGCAGCTCAATCACCTTGTTTCTGTTGGCGGCAAAATTCACATTCGTGGTCCAGTTGAAGTTTTCAGATTTGAAAGGAGTCGCAGTAAGCATCAATTCAATTCCTTTGTTTTGAATGTCTCCGACATTGATGTATTGATTGTTGAAGCCAGATGGTTGTGGCAAGCCGATAAAGATGAGCTGGTTGACCGTGTTGGTTTTATACAAGGTCAGGTCAATTCCCAGCCTTCCGTTCAGAAAGCGCCATTCTGTTCCTATTTCAAGTGCATTGGTTCTTTCGGGTTTTAAATTATTCAGGTAACGTGTCTGATCCCGTGTAACAAAACCTGAGCCGGCTCCCTGTGCGTAGGTGTAAGTCTGGTTCAGCAGGTAGGGATCTGCATCATTTCCAACCTGGGTATAGGCTCCGCGAAATTTAGCATAACTGATCCACTCGGGCAGATTCAAAAATCCGGTGAGCAGGGTGGAAACGCCCACGGAAGGGTAGAAGTAGCTGTGTGGAGATGGCAGTGTTGAAGACCAGTCGTTCCGTGCGCTCAGGTCTAAAAACAGCAGTTCTCTGAAATTGGCGGTCACACTGGCGTACACGGACTGAATCTCTTTTCTTGCAACTATATTGGCAAAAGCGGGTGTGGATGCAAAGTTGAGATCGAAAACATTTGGAATACGCAAGCCGTTGGCCAGGGACTGTGTGTTGTACCCATTGTTGTTTAGGATTGCACTGCCCAGATTATAGGTAATGCCAAAATCATCGCCGAAATTGTTGTTCCCTGACAAAAGCACATCAATATTTCTTTCCCAACGATTGACATGGTTTTCCTGATAGCGCCCCCCGGCGAGTGTGGGAACTGGCAAGGTGCCTGCATGATAAGAGCCGGTTATTTTGTCGTCATACCGATCCAGACTGTAACGTGCCTGTAAAAATAACCAGTCGGTAAACTGATATTTAACCGAACCTACCATCATGATCCTGTTTCGCTCTTCATTTAACGACGTACGGTTCACGTCCCAGTAAGGATTTTGAAAAAAGGAACTGGTTGTCCAGTAAAGTGGCTGAGGCTGCTGTGTCGCGGGATTGATCGTCTCAAAATTCCGCAATTCTTCCGGGCTCATGTCCCTTGGCATAATCAGCGCTTCATTGGTAACGCCGTTGTCGCCAAGGCGTGGTTTGCCTTTGATTTTCTGGTTCACATAAGTGATCTTGACATCCGTAGTCAGTCCAGGCAGAATTTCATTGTTAAGTCTGAGATTAAGCGTGTTGCGGTTCAGTTTATTGTTGGGTATAATACCGCCGATGGTGTTGTTGGTGTAAGATGCATAACCCTGCATTTTTTCCGTTCCACCCGAAATGTTTACCGAATTGTTAAACGTTGTGCCGTTATTGTAGAAACTTTTGACATTGTCTTTATACGTCTGTGCTGGTGCTCCCCAGCTACCCGCAGCGGTCTGTCCGATTACGCCGCCGTTACCACGTCCATATGTATTCTGCAAATCCATCAACAAAAGAGGGTTTTCAATAGATACGCCACCATTATAATTAACAGATGTCTTTCCGCTTTTTCCTCGCTTCGTTGTAATCATGAGTGCACCGTTTGCAGCCCGGCTACCATACAGTGCTGCTGCTGCCGGACCTTTTAATACAGTGATCGACTCCACATCCTCGGGGTTGATACTGGCTGCACCATCGCTGCCGGAGTAGCCGCTGCTTGTACTTTTTTGCTGGGTTGCAGGTGTATTTGCAGAACCGCTGCCGCCCTGTTCGGTCGTCATGGTATTGTCAATCGGCACACCATCAATCACGATAAGAGCGTTATTGTTTCCGCTGATCGAGCGGTTCCCTCTGAGTACAACCCGCACTGCTCCACCAGGTCCGGTGGCAGCCGGTGTAATCACAGCACCGGCGATCTTGCCGTTGAGACTGTTCATTACATTTCCCGAAGGATCTTTAATCGCAGTCAGATCAGAGTTGGACAGTTGCTGGGCGGCATAGGTGATCGATTTGCTTTCGCGGGTAATTCCCAATGCTGTTACCACCACCTCATCAAGCTGAGCGGCTGTGGGAAGCAGTTTAATTTCAATTCTGCTCTGATTGGCTACCGTGATTTCCTGACTCTGAAACCCAATGTAAGAAACAACGAGAATATCGCCGGCTTTGGCTTTAATGGAGAAGTTCCCCTGTGCATCGGTGGAAACACCCGTATTGGTTCCCTTTATAAGAATGTTTGCTCCCGGAATTGTGGTCTGTGTTGAACCCTCTTTAACAACGCCGGTCAGATCCGTGGCATCCTGTGCATGTAAGATGCTACTGGCAGAGAGTAAGAAAACGGTTAGGATCAGATATAACTTGTATATCCGCAATAGATTTGGTTGCATATTGTATGGTGGATTAAGTTTCGCTCAGAATTATATTCTACCGATATGGCAAAAGAGTAATATATTGGTTGCACTTACAAACACAGTCTGATAAAAATCAGCGAGAACGTTATCGAAAATCTGCTATCGATAGGTCTTTCAGACACTTTTCGCAGACCGACGCATCTACTGATAATTCACCGTTACCAAATTCGGTCGTTAACTCAAAATACCTGGTCCGGGGATATTTTGTTTCTAACGTTAATTAGTATACGTTACCCGCGGTCTTGGCCTGAATTTCTTTTCGTGATCCTTCATGATTTACTTTGTCGAAGACCAGCCGACCGTTGACAAAGGTTTTTTGTATTTGTATATCCTCATCAAATAGGACAATGTCCGCGTCCTTACCCTTGACTAGTAATCCTTTGGTATGGTCCGATTTCATAATTCTTGCCGGTGTGAGTGTCATCATTTTTACTGCTTGTAAAAGAGGAATGTCTGCCAGATTTATCATCGTTCTCACAAGCCTGTCCGCTGTTGCTACGCTGCCTGCAAAAGAGGACCTGTCAGGTAGTTTTGCCACGCCGTCTTCCACGATCACTTTCAAACCGTTCGACAAAGGCCCGAGAATGCTATCCCCGGCAGGCATCGCTGCTGCCCTCATCGCGTCTGTAATCAGTGCTATTTTGTCTGGTCCTTTTATTTTGTAGACCAATTTGAGAAGTGGTGCAGGCAAATGCACACCATCAGCTATAATTTCGACATCCATATCCAATAGCAAGGCACTTTCTATCATTCCTGCGTACCGGAAAGCATTTTTTCTTGTTACGCCGGACATGGCAGAATACAGATGTGTGGCCAGTGTATAGCCGTTTTCGAAAGCCTCGAGCACCTCTTCATAGATTGCATCCGTGTGTGCCGCCGCCGGCAGAATTCCCTTTTGCATCAACCGCTGTCCGAATTCGATCGATCCCGGCAATTCAGGAGCCGCGCTCCATCTTACGATTGAGGAGCTATAATTCAGGATCTCTTCGTACTCTTCTGCATCAGGATTACGAATGTAACGCGGATCCTGTGCTCCGCGCTGACTTTGTGCAAAGTAGGGACCTTCAAGATGCATACCCAAAAACTGCGCACCTTTGTTGTTCTCTTGATTTGCCTGTTCATACAAATCGAGTGTACGTAGCAAATCTTCTTTTTCACTGGTCAATGTAGTCGGGACCATGGCGGTTGTACCGTAGCGGGCATGCGTTTCGGCGATTTGCAAAAATGCTTGCACAGAGCCGTCCATAAAATCATGTCCTCCGCCACCGTGAACGTGCAGATCAATAAAGCCGGGCGAAATGTAGTTTCCGCCTGCGTCAATATCCACCGTATCACTGGTATCAGGGTTTGATTGGCATACATCCAGGATTTTACCATCCTGGATGATGATCGCGCCGTTACCGATTGCCCTGTGCGGAGTAAGCAGCGTGCCGTTAAAGATTTTCGTTTTCAATATTCTGGTGGGGTTTAGGATTAGTCATTTACAAAGGTTTCCAGTACCGCAGCCGGTATCCATGGAAGGCGTAGAAAACCAGATATACATAGCAGGGCAGCAATACCCAGTAAGCATCTCTGAGTGAAAATTCATCGGCAAAATATCCGTATACCAGTGGCAGGATCGCGTTTCCGCAAAGGCCCATGATCATAATGGATGCGCCCAGTTTGGTAAATCTGCCCAGACCATACAGTGCCAACGGCCAGATTCCCGCCCAGACCAGCGAATTTGCCAGTCCCAGCAACACTACAAACCAAATAGAGATATCAGCCTGATGCCCAAGAAAGTTATAGCTTCCTTTGGAAACAATGATCAGGATTGTGAAAATACTGCCAAGCAGCGTACAGATCTTAAGTGCAGTGAGCTGGCTGATGAATTTTGGGATCACACTTATACCGATCAAATAGCCGCAAATCGTGCAAAATAACGTGTACGACGGAAAAACTTTTGCTTCCAGCAGGTCGATATCCATAGAAACGGCATACCCGATAATCGTATCAATGGCAATAACCTGAGTACCAACATGAAGAAAGATCGCCAGGGCGCCCAGGATCAGGTGAGGAAATTGAAAAATGCTTGTTTTGCCTGAATTGGCAGTAGCCAGAGTTTCATCCTCATGTTCGGTATCAATTTCAGGAAGTGGTGAGCGGTAAACCAGTATGCCAAGCGTAAAAAGTAGGACGCCCAGGCCAATGTACGGGTTGATCACACGCCGTATCAGCTCATCAAGTGCTGCGTTTTTATCTACTTCTGACATGGTTCCCAGCTGGGCAAACATGTCAGAATCGGTAGGGCGGAGTATCACTGCCGCAAAGACAATAGGTGAAAGGATACCAGCTGCCTTGTTGCAGATCCCCATGATGCTGATGCGCTGGGCTGCCCGGTTTACATCGCCTAATATGGTGATGTAAGGATTGGCGGCAGTTTGTAAAACAGCCAGGCCGATGCCTGTTGTAAAAAGTCCTATCAGGAAAATCTCATAGGTACGGCTCATGGCAGCTGGCACAAAAATAAATGCGCCCAGCGCCATAGCCCAGAAACCAAACATCATTCCCTTTTTAAAGCCAACTGCCTTTAAAAGGTAGGAGGACGGGACCGACATCACGAAGTAGGCGATGTAAAATGCAAATGCTACCAGATAAGCCTGAAAGCTTGTCAATTCGCAGGCTATTTTGAAATAGGGTATCAAGATTGAATTGACCCAGGATACAAAGCCGAAAACAAAAAACATTACACCGATCAGAAAAATCGATACAATCGTTTCCCGGCGTGTCAGACTTGCGACTGACACAGCTTTCAGGTTTTTCATGATTCAGATTTATTATGATGTTCAGATTATCGCAGACTTTGACAACAGGCTCGCCGAGGCCTTGTCAAGGTAGAACTCGCAGTGCGGATGCTGTTGCAGAATACTGGCCGGGTAGAGCGGGTTAACCTCACGCTCCAGACTGTCTTTTACCGCCTGCGCTTTACGCTCGTCAGGAACAGAGCAGATGATATGCTTAGACTTCATAATCTGTTTTACCGACATACTGATCGCCTGAAGAGGAACCTGCTCTAAGGAGTCAAACCAGCCTTCCCCCATCTGTTGAAGCCGGCAGGGCTCGTCGAGATTGACAATCAGATATGGAGTTTCCGTGTGGAAATCGGCAGGGGGATCATTAAAGGCCAGGTGTCCGTTCTCACCAACACCCACCAGGGCAACATCAATCGGATGCCTGCTGATCAATTCTGCAAGTTGCCGGATTTGATCTTCGGGGTGCGTCAGACCATCTATCAGAAAGCTCGCTTTTAACGGACTGACTTTTTGCAGAAACCGCTCTCTGAGGTATTTTCTGAAACTGGCCGGATGTGTATCTGCCATACCGATGTATTCATCAAGATGAAACATGGTTACTTTTGACCAGTCAATATCCTCTTTGGTGAGCTGATTGATCGTTTCAAACTGACTTGTTCCGGTAGCCAGAATAATGTTGGCCTCCCCGTTCTGATCTATACTTTGGCGAATCAGGTCTGCTGCCACTTTTCCAGCTTCACGGCCAAGCTCCACGCTTGTTTCACTTACAACAACTTTCATGCTTGCTTGTCAAATTTATATGGTTAAGAAAAAGCTTATTTGATTTTTACTTTGGTATTCCCTCCGCCGTTCATTGCTATATCGACGGGTTTATTGGTTTTCCAGCTCCCATTTGTAAAATCGGGTACATCCACCGGAGCAGACCTGTTAGCGACAGACCATTCGGTCAAAGGTGCGATTACGCTCCATGAAGCAGCATCATATACATCCTGATCCAGCGGCAAGCCGTTGCGAAGACAGTCAATCAGACGCCAGTCCATCAAAAAATCCATCCCTCCATGCCCTCCAACCTGTTTGGCAAGCTCACCGATCCTTTTGATAATGGGTGGCTCAAACTGCTTTTCAAGTTTTTGATACTCGCTTTCCGGAAGCCATTCATGTCCCAGGGAAATTCTCCCTGGCAGTGGATATTTCTGTGCGGTAGCCTTTGTTCCGCTCAGCAAATGAATACGTGAATAGGGGCGAGGGGAGCTCACATCGTGCTGAAGCATGATGGTTTTTCCCTTCGCAGTCTTGATAACGGATGTGTTCATATTTCCCCGGAAATGCTTACCGGCAAAAGGTTTGAAATCTGCGTCGCTGCTGGCCAGGCTATTGACTTTGTCGGAAATCATAAAGTCACTGCTGGCCATTGATACAAGATAGTCCATTCTGTCTCCTCTGTTGATATCCAGAGCCTGGCACACCGGACCCAGACCGTGCGTAGGATACAGGTTTCCGTTACGCTGGTTTTCTTTCAGTCTCCACAGTTCGTAGCGCTTGTTCTTGTCGAATAAAGAATCATAGATATCGTGGATGTAAGCACCTTCGGCATGCATGATCTCACCAAAGAATCCCTGGCGGGCCATGTTGAGTGTGAGTAATTCAAAGAAATCATAACAACAATTTTCCAGCATCATACAATGCTTTTTGGTTCGTTCAGAGGTCTGCACAAGCTTCCAGCAATCTTCAGTGGTTGTAGCAACCGGAATTTCGCAGGCTACGTGTTTGCCGTGTTCCATGGCGTACTGAGCCATGGGCGCATGAAGGTTCCAGGGCGTGCAGATGTATATAAGGTCAATATCATCTCTGTCACAAACCTTTTTCCAGTCGTCCTGGCCGGCCGAATACAATTTGGGTTTGTGAATGGTGTTCTCAAAAATCTTGGCGGCCTGTTGCACCTGCGCAGGCCGTACGTCGCAGAGGGCCTTTACCTGAACATTTTCGAGATGAACAATTCTTTTAATCGCTCCGCCTCCCCGGTTGCCAAGGCCAATATAGCCGATTCGTACCGTATCAATTTTGGGAGCCGAATAGCCACTCATATTGAAGCTTTGTCCGAATCCTTTCAGCTCAGAAGGCTTGGACAGGTTTATTTCAGCCCTTTCCGCGCCGTTTGCAAAGGTGTTATTAGCGAGGCCCAGGCCTGCAAGACCTGTCAGTTTTAAAAAATCTCTCTTTTTCATATTCTTTAATTAAAATTGACCGGCGTATTCTTTTTACAAATTTTTGCCAGCCTGTCAAACTCTGATTTAACGGCTACAAGTTTCTCATCCCTGATCTCAGTTCCTGACATACTCACAGGATTTTCGAAGGTGATCTCTGCTTTGGTTAAGGCACAAGCCAGCGCAACATCCCCCCATTGTAATACGGCTGGTATATGAATGCTCATTCCGAAATAATCGACAGTTTGGCGCTGATCAAACTGGTAGCTCACCGGGCAATGACTCAAAACCAGCCGATGCCCCTGGCCATGGATTGCTTCGTGAAACAGTGCTGCAATACCGGCTTCTTTTTCGGCATGAAAAGATATTTTAGCCGTAGGAGTCTGGATTTTTACTAGTTGAGTAATCATGTCAATTTCAGATACCCAGTTTCCGATCACCGTTTTGCCAAGCCACAATGATGCGCGGGCGAGTGTATGGAAAGGGGTCAGGTTTTTGTCAAAACCTGCCGTGGCTTGTGAGTGGCTCTGGCCGGTTCCCCAAAGATCAGCGATAACTATTCCGTTATTCGACTGCTCCATCCGCGATAGCCAGTCAAGGTCCACAGCATTTTTTCCTGACGGATTCAAAATGACCGTGTAGCCACTGCTGGCTGCTTTTGGTTTTTTAAGCAGCAATGGAATCAGTCGGTTGTCACTTGTTTGAATGCTGAAACGTTGCCAACCGCCTTTTTCGCCGTAGGTGGTAACACCAGCCAGCTTAATCGGAGCCGAAATGCCCAGTAACTTTTGCAGCTCTTGTCTTTTATTTTGAGCATCAATGCTGTTTTGTACTCTGTTGCGTTTTCTTAGCTCACCACCTGCAATTTTAGCAAACTTCTGAATACTGAGCACAGCGCTATCCCTTTGTTGTGGTTTGTAAACCATCAGCTGTTCTTTGTCAAGTAATTTGAATGGGATTTCCTGTTTTGCAGCTCCGGAGCCTTTTTCTTTCAGGTAAAGATCAAAAAAGCCAAGCATGGATTGTCTCATCTGTGGCCAGTAGCCATGTCCGGTATCAAAGAGTTGATAGCTTATTTTATCGAAAGCTCCCATCATGGTAAATACCTTCTGTGCACTTTGATAACTTTTCAGCATTTCCGGATAGGTGAATGTCTGATTTGCATCATGAAGAGCGGTGGCAATTTTAAGTGCCCGCGGAGCAATCATAGCGAGTACGCCTGCCTCTTCTGTAAAAGTCAGCCCGCCTGGCAGCAGCTCACATACACAGTTGCTTCTCATGATGTAAGACTCAAAAGTTCCAACGCTCACCACCGGCATAGATGCTTTGATGCGTTCGTCCAAAGCGGACAGCCACATGGTCTGGTTCCCGCCACCGCTTGCTCCTGTGGCGCCGATATTATTTTTATCTACATAAGGCAGTGAGTATAAAAGATCGACACTCCTGATGTTATCGGAAATTTGCTCGCCCATCAGTGTATGGCCTGCATTCATAAGCGAAGCACCCAGATTGGACCCATGGTATTCGTGCACAGCGTGTTCCGTAGTTCGTTCTCCTGATCCAAAAGCATCCAAAATCAGACAAACATAGCCGTTCAGAGCCAGTGTATGTCCAAGGGATTGCACGACTTCATTTGTTTTACCGTCGGGCCAATGCCCGTGCATGGCTATCACCGCTGGGAAAGATCCCGGTCCGTCGGGTACATATAAATTGGCAGTTGCGCGGACGCCGGGTCTGGTTTGAAATGATATGTTTTGAACTGAGTAGCCATTTAGTTGATTTACATCCGTTTGTTGAATGGCCAGGGGCAAATCAGGATTGGTGACTGCGGCAGTTTTTTCAAATATCCTGTTTTTTAAATTGGCTTTGTAGGTTAGCCATTCCACCTTGTTGTCGGGCAGTTGATGTTTTCTAAAAGCAAGTGCAGCCTCAGATCGGTATTGTTTTTCTATCAGGTCGATATAGGATTCCTGAAACACATTGGGTAGACTATCGGTATCGGAACTGATTTGCTGAGCTGCCGATAAACCACGGCCAGCGAAGTGTAAAACGAATAACAGCCCAAATGAAACCAATCTTTTCATACCTGGTAAATTTGCTTGCAGTGGTTGAGATGCCGGCTCTTTCAGAGTTCAAACCGATTATCTCTGAAAGAAAATATTATCAGTGCGATAAATAGCCGATCAATATTTTACTGATCTTCAATATTACAACGATTTTGCAATGTAACCGGTTGGTATTGCTGGAAATAGTAGCGAGAACGTTTACGAAACTGATTGAATTTAGCAAATCGCATAGCGCCTTGCTTATTTGCAAATAACCCTGTTTAAGCCGGGGATGGAAGATAATTTGTAATTTAGAACTTCGTTTTTCTAAACCAGACACCATTTCATGCGCCGCAGATATATAACCATCAAAGACATTGCCAAAGCGCTGGATATATCGGTTGCCACAGTTTCAAGGGCTCTTAGAGATACCTACGATGTGAATGCACAGACTCGTCAGAAGGTGTTGGACATGGCCAATGAGCTGAATTACAAACCCAATTTTAATGCTACCGGACTGGTCAAGAGAAGTACCCACAACATAGGTGTACTCATTCCTGTGATTACCAATTACTATTTTTCAACAGTGATAACAGGTATACAGCAGGTAGCTGACGAAAATGGATTTAATCTGATCCTATACCTGACCAATGACTCGGCAGATACCGAGATCAGGATCGTGGAGGATTTGTCATTGAGTAGTCTGGATGGGTTGCTTGCGTGCGTATCTGCTCACGAAAATAACTATTCCCATTTCAGCCAGATCATAGATGACGGCTTGCCTGTCGTCTTTTTTGACCGTGTTGCTGCCGCCATAAACGCTTCCAAGGTGATGCAGGATGACTACAATGGAGCCTTCACGGCAGTAGAGCACCTGATCGAATGCGGCTATACCAAGATCGCGCACATCACAGGTCCTAAGGAGCTTTCACTTACGCAAAACCGTTTGAATGGCTACGTTCACGCGCTGGAAAAGCACAATCTGATTTATGATCCTTCTATGGTGATCCACTCAGGTTTCTCTCAGGCTGATGCAATCAGTGATGTCGCAAAATTGTTCGATTCGCAGGAAAGTAGGCCCGACGCGATTTTCGCGGTGAATGACCGTAAAGGTATAGGCGCAATACTGGCATTGAAGGAGAGAAAAATTGCCGTCGGACCAGAGGTTGGTGTGATCGGATTTACAAACGACCCGATATGTGAGATTATATCACCCACCTTGTCTACGGTGGCAGAACCCGCTTACGAAATTGGGAAACAGAGCTGTTCGCTGCTTTTAAAACACATCAGCAAAAGCAATTTTGCAGCCCGCAGCATCACGCTTTCAGCTGAGTTAATCGTTCGGGAATCTACAAGAAGATAAAAATTTAAGCTTACTGTTTATTATCAACGTTCAGCTATCGAACAACGATAATAATTGATTTTGAGCCATTTACCCTAAAACATTCTGAGGTATCTCTTATTCCATTTTAAAGCCCAGTGGCCTAAGTCAGGAAGAGCGTGTCATAGGAAATATTTTAAATACCTCCCTCAAAATAAAACGAGAATGTCTGCTTCAAGACACCCTCGTTTTGCAGATACATCCTTTTAAAAGAATTCAGGTAGAACGACCCTAACCAACCGATCTTGTTTTATTGTAATCTAGGATCCCACCAGGTCTGCTTATTGATAGACCCTTACGTAATCGATCAAATATTTGGATGGCAGTGCGTTATCTGACAGTGGACCAGGCAGGGTGCCCTGCCTTCCCAGAGCGAGATTCAAGAGTAGATAAAATTCTTTCTGAAATGCATTTCCGCTTGCTTTATCTGATTTTTTTAGTTCGAAAACAAAATATTTCAGATCATCGTAGTAAAATTCGATTCGATCCTCAGACCACTCTGCTGCATAAATATGAAAACCTTCATATGGTGCGCCTACGACCGGCTTTTTCCCTTCGCTCTGGTATCGGTTCAGTGAATCTGAGTAGTGCACCGTTCCAAAAACGCGTGTTGAATCCTTTCCGATAAATTCAAGGATGTCAATTTCCCCACAGTGCGGCCACTTTATTTCTGTCCGGTTTGTGCCCAGCATCCAAATTGCCGGCCATGTGCCGATCCCTTTGGGAACCTTTGCCCGGGCTTCAATGCGGCCATACTTCCACTGTTGTTTACCCAGGGTTATCAGACTGGCCGATGTATATTCAGCACCCTTATACGATTCTTTCCTCGCTTCTAAGACCAGTGTCCCGTTTTCGACACGGCAGTTTTCCAGTCTTTTATGGGTATAATACTGCGGCTCCCTATTGCGGACAAATCCTGTCTCATAAGCCCATTTGGTGCTATCAGGGTGTCCTTTGTAGTTAAATTCGTCACTCCAAACTAATTTTCTTTGGGCGGGCGACTGGTGAGGCTGTAAGCTTATGAGTAAAATCAAAAATGGTAATGCAAATCGCATAAGTTGTAATATTATTTATGTTAATCAATTCATTTGTCACAAAAGAGTGGAATCGTACCAGAGCGACCAGCAGCGATTCCACATGGGTATCACTTACTTAGTACAAACTTGAAAATCTGTTGTGGCTGATTATCCATTTTGATTTTGAGAAAGTAAAGTCCTGGGGGATATGGATCAAGTTGAAATTCAGTCAGCACAGCTCTGGTCAGGTGCTTTTCTGTGATTTGCATTCCCTCTCTATTCACAATAGTAAAAGTCAGGGGTCCTGCGTAAGAATCTTTGACAAATACAGTCAGCTTGCCCTGGGTGGGATTGGGACCTACTGAGAATATGTGGTCCGTTTTGGGCAGCGTGATCGCAACAATCGAAGACAATGTACTGCTGCCATCATAGTCTACCTGCCTTAGACGGTAGTAAACAATGTTGTTGTATGATAACACCCATCCGCGATCCTGATAGGAGTATCTGTTGACATCGGTCGTGGTATTGTTACCCGACACGCTTGCAATCGCCTGAAAAGTCCTGCCGTCTTCACTTCTCTGAATCTCGAAGTAATCATTGCTCTTCTCAGAGGAGGTTTCCCATGAAAGATCAACCGCACCGTTTTTGGTGTCACCTTTAAAATACGAAAGTGTAACCGGAAGAGAGGTGGTCTGGGTTGCGTATTCATAGATAATTTTCGGTCTTAGCAGATCCGTTCCGAAATTGCGGGAGCGGAATGAGCTGTACAGATCCGTAGTTGCCGTTATCTTAAAGGTAAGAATGCTATCAGAAGAAATACTGGCCAGGGCGCTGGTGATGTCAAAATATACATAGCCTGCTGTGGCCGTAGAAGTAGTATTGACTATCAGATCTGTGGCCACAGGTTTGTTGTTCCAGTTGATACCGGTTTCTTGCCAGGCCTCGGTGCTGGTTGCGTAGGTGTTTGAGGCCAAAGTCAGATTCCATGCTGTGTTAATTCCATTTTCAAGAGCATACAACCTCACTTTCGCATTGACAAGGCCCTTACGCAATCCATGCATATCGAATTTCAGATAGATTTCCTGCATATCGTCGGATTTGTTTCTTGCGACCAGATAACCCTGCGTGCCGTAATTGTTGGCAGCGTTGCCATTGCTCCGCACGTAGGAATCTGCAACCGCCAGAATCGAGTCCTTTTTTACCTCTTCTGTCACTTCCGGGACCTTTCCGTAAATCCAGATCTGAGGCCGGTAATCTGCATTCATATTTTCCCTGGCATTAAAGGCTCCGTCTGTCTTACTAATTACAGCGGCGTCGGTCGTGGTGGGTTCAGATGCAACACGAACAGACAGAATCTTATCTGCTGTGAGCCGGTTGATTACTGCCTGAGTAATGTTGAGCTTTACCACACTCCCGGCAGATGCTCCGGTGAGTTCCCCGAGTTTGGTCGTATGTGCCGGTTTGTTGTTCCAGTTGATAGCTGCTTCCGTCCATGTGTTGTCCTCAACCAGATAGAATCCCCACCTGGTATTAGCAACAGCAGTATTGGCATTGTTTACCCGCAGCTGTATTACGGCGCTGTCCGGGCTGGCAGAAAAAGTGCTCAGATCAAATTTGACAAACACTTCACGGTCATATCCTGCCGACTCTTTTTTGATGGTCAAAACGGGATCGGAGCCATAATTTGTGGTGGCGTGAACCGCTGTGCTTCCGGAACCTCCGCTTCTTACAAAAGCGTCTGCTGTACTGGTTAATTTCAGCATAGGTTCAACCGGTAGCTGATAAATTGGATTGGCATTTGAAATGATGGCATTCACAGTGCTTCCGGCATCAGCTCCCTGAGGCATATTAAAATTTGAGGCCCGAAGTGCGGTGAACTGTGGTGTTTTTACACCCAGATATATTTGGGCTGTATTTTGGGAAGGATCTGAAACATGAACGGTTACCTCGCTATCTGTTACGTTTTTTAACATAACCACGCAGGGTTTGCTGACCTTTACAGTGATCTGATCAGAAGTAAATTCACCTGCCTGGTAAAACACGACCTGCCAGATGCCCAAACCATTATGTCGCACCGCCTGAATAGCAGGGGTATTGGACAGGATACTGATCTGGGCAGCATTGTAATTTTGCATTTGCGTTGCCGAGGTTTTTCCGGGCGTTACGATGTAGGCATAGGAGGCATTGGCAGGCGCAGTGCCGTGTTTGATCCATAACTTGAAAACATCAGTGGATAGGGCAGCGGTGGAACCAGTGGTATTGATAGATGACCAGCTTCCGGTCTGGGTTTGGTTGCTTATGGTAATGTTACCGTCTTTCGGGAAAAAATATCCTACGTTTCCCTGTAAAGCCCATTTTAAATTATTGGTATAATCATGAATGCCACCATTCAGAACGCTGACATTGTTGACCGCGTCCGAGACGGTCACATCCGTTTTTAAAAGACACTGGTTTACCGTAGTATTGATCGGCTGTGTTGCCGATGAATTAATCCCGGCACCAAGACACACTATTTCTTCGTCAAAATAAAACCAGGATTTTTTTGCTGTTGTGCCGTAATCGCTCATTGAGTACGTACTGGCTCCGTAGATTCCGTCCGAGACACCGCCAACGAACGGGACCGTACCAAAATTAACGCCCCAGGAAGTTCGCACAGGGTATGTGGTAATTTCGGGAACGGTAGTGCCAGGAATCTTATTCCATTCCCAGACCGGGAAGATGTTGTAGTACTCGTCTCCGTTTACACCAATATAATTAACACCTTCGGTCAGGTAATAACCTTTGATGTTTTCACCATTTCCCATTTCCGATTTGGCATTTCGCGAGGAAACACTGCGCAGTCCAAACATGTATCCGGGGCGATGGTGAACCGTGTAGTCCGTACGCCAGTAGTGAATGTGTTCGGCCGATACATTGTAGGACGCAGGTTGCAGCCCGCGCATTCTCTGAATTGCGTGGTCGTATTCAGTGGCATGTTGTGGCAAATCGAAGTTCCTTACCTTTTCGATCAGACCCACATCGGCTCTTCCGGCGTTGGCACGGCTCACGCCGCGCCCATACAGGTTGAAATCTGCATAGGAACCACGGGATGGTTTGATAAAACCTTTTCTTACAAAATCTGAAAAAATGGCAAGTTTGTCCGCTGGAAAAGCATAAGAAGTTCCGGCGACATAAACTGCAATATTGCTGATGCCTGAAATGTATTCTCTGCCGTAACCATACACATACAACTGAGGTCCGTGGGCTGTGTAGGAGTTGTCATTTTGGATACCTTCCCCCGTTGTAACGACAATAGAGCTGGTGACGGCAGATATTGTCTGATTTAGTAACGTCTGATTTTCTGTCAGACAGGCACGCATGATGTAATGCTGTGCAACGTCGGTTAAGTTCGAGCCGTCCCGGGCGGGAGATGCGGTGATGGCAACACCTTTGGTCATCCAGGCAATCATCTGGTTTTCCAGGGCAGCGGAAATTCCTTCCGGCGATTTTCGAAGGCAAATCAGGATGTTGCCGATGTCTTTGGGTACACTTATGGAAAGATAAAACCAGTTTGTACTGCTTGGCGCAGGATTTAGCGTCAGCCAGTAATTCATGGTTCCTTCTATTTTTTCTTTCAGGTCCGGATCTCCGTAATAGGTGCTCGAAGGATTGGAATAGGCCTTGGCCATTGTGGCCATTCTTGCGAGGTGGTATCCTGGCACCCAGTCGGTTTGGCTGGTGGAAGAATAATTGATATCCGGCCATCCGTACGAGGAATTCAGCGTGCTTACTAACGAATTTACCTGAGTATCAGACGTAGCGCCGCCGGAAGACTGAAAAGTATTAAAAATTCTGTCAGAAATAGTTGTAAAATCGGCGGCCGTCTGGCTGTTGGCTTTCAGGAAAATAAATACGGTGAAAATGATGGTTAGTAAAGACAGCCGGATGGGGGACTTATATGATTTCATAATAGTGTCAAAACAAAATGGATAAGTCTGATACTGTAATTAAGGGATAGGAATAGTCAATGGGTTGAGCATAGACTTGGGGTAACAAATCTTCCTGGTTACCCCAAGCAATGGATAAAATCAGTTAATCCATCCACTGTTCTGAGTCAGTGTGGAGTTCATCTCCATTTCGGTTTGAGGGATTGGCCAGTTGTATATGTAATCACCTTTCCAGGAATAGGTCTGCACGTTGGCACCCCAGATCTGCCGTACACCTGCGCCGGGGTAAAACACTTTTTCTTTCCAGGATTTCCATCTTAATTCATCAAAGAAACTGATCCCTTCGTTGGGGAATTCTCTGCGTCTTTCATTTCTGATTGCTTCTCTCAATTCTGCCTGACTGCTTATCGTGGTAGGTACCGAAGAATTCAGAAGCCCAACTCCTGCACGGGATCTAACCTGATTTACCAAGGCTACTGCTTCGGTGCTGAAACTCTGCTCGTTGAGAGCTTCTGCCCACATCAGCAGCACATCTGCATATCTGATAACGGGGAAATCGGTAGGTCCGTAGCTTCTGTTTAAGAGTTCGGAATTTCCTTCGTATACAAATTTGCGATGCAGGTAGTAGAAAAAACTCTGGGTGTCGGTGCGTAAATCACCCCCTGCGGCCGCCTCGGATCTGTATGGCCATCTCATTGTTACGTTTGCATTAGCGGTGCCAAATACACCGGCATAAGTAGAATAGGGTGTGATCACATTATGACCCAGGCGCGGATCTCTGTTGGCATACACCTTCAGTATCCGCTCCTCGTTGGCAGACGGGAGATATTTTGACATATCAGCTCCTCTGTTTTTTGCTGCGGTGATCTCACTGTCTGTAAGATTGTTCCTTAAAAAGAATACTTCACGCTGTGCAGGAGTCATGCTGTTGTAACCTGGAATGATGTCATTCCAGTTGAAGTTACTTCCATCTGCGTTTTGATACAATTCTACCAGATCGGGATGTATCAGATATGTATTCCAATTGGAACCAAAGGATGAGCGGGTACCGGTGAAAAATTGCGTGGTAGATCCCGAACCGCTGATCCCGATATTCTGAATGGAAAATATCATCTCATCACTTTGTTCGTTGGCAGTTTTGAAAAGCGCTTTGTAGTCCGGAAAAAGTGCATATCCCGCGTTTTTAACTTTCGCAAAATCTTCGGCAGCCAACGCCCATTTTTGTTGGTACAAATAGGTTTTGCCTCTTAAAGCATAGGCGGCACCTTTTGTGATATGTCCATACATGGCGTTGCCTTTGGCATATTTATCGGGCAGGTTGGTTTCGTTGATGCAGTCTGTAAGATCTTTGACAATGGCTTCCCAAATTTCTGCTTCGGTGGAACGGGCTCTTTTGGCATTATCAGGAGTAATCGGTTCCAGAAACAGAGGTACGCCTTTGAAAAGCTGGTTGAGTCGCAAATAAAAATATGCACGAAGGAACTTGCATTCCGCCAGCAACCGGGCTTTTTTCTCGGGAGTGGATGGAGACTTTTCTGCAATGTTGACAATGGCATCGTTTGCTCGGTTGATGCCGGCATAGAGTTGCCTGTAGTTATCGGAAAACATGCTGCTGGAGGGTGTAATGGTTCCCATTAAAAGTGCATCTGCATCCCGTCCCTGTCCTCCAACTCCAAATCTGTCAAGTTGATACAGCTCATTTCCAGAAGCAGCAGAGGCATTGATATTTAATCTGAGAGCCTGATAAACCCCGGTGACACCCAGGTCTGTGAGGTTGTCGGTTGTCCACATAGTTGCCGAGCTAACAGCGTCGTAAGGAGCGGTATCAAGCACATTTTCCTGACAGGCAGACATGGAAAATGTGGTAGCTAATGTGAATAGTATTTTTTTCATGATGAAAGATTTTAGAACGTCAGGTTGATACCTAATGCAAATTGTTTAAGGGTCGGGTAATCCACATTCGCGCCTATCTCAGGGTCCATACCGGGATATTTGGTAAGCAGTAGCAGGTTTTCGCCGGACAGATATATCCTGGCCCTGCTTATGGATGCTTTACCAGCTATGGATTGTGGAAGTGTGTAGCCGATTTGAAGGTTTTTCAGTTTTATATAACTCGCATCGTGTAGCCAGTAAGTGCTGGAAACATTATTTTGTGCGTCGGTCGTATTTTTCAGGCGCGGGCTTTTGCCATCTGTGTTGTTGGCTGGGTCGGATGGATTTGCCTCGTTGTAGTAATAATGGTTGTTTGCAACATCAAGCGGTATGGAGTAGCCATTCTGAACAATGGAATTGTTGTAGCCGGTTACGTTCCACACATACTGAAACCCTGTACTTGCGGACCAGAGCATCGATACGTCAATTCCTCTCCAGGAGATGTCGCCCCTGAGGCCGAAATTGTACTTCGGGGTTCTATTGGTACCTGTAAACTGTTTGTCATAACTGTTTCCATAGATACCATCTCCGTTGTTATCGGCATAGATCAGATCTCCGTAGTAAATTTTAGCTTTTCCAATACCTCCGCCTGGTTGAAAACTATATCCTGCGGCTGTCATGGCTTCGAGCCAGGCCATATCCTGAGCGGTGCGAATCATTCCGTCTTTGGGTCCGCCATTGATATTGACGGTTCCGTCTGTATTGGTGCCGGAGCCATTTCCACTGTACAATGTCTGGATGTGAAACGCATCAATGGTGTGCCCTTCAAGTATTCTGTTGTCGCCGCCAGTAGATACATCACCCAGGTTGGATGAATAGGTTCTCGTTCCGTTTACATCTTTCCAGCCTTCTGCCAGTTTGCCTTTAAACTTGTCAATTCTGTTGTAATTGTAGGCAAAATTACCCGTCAGTCCATAGCTGATTTGGCCTGCCTTACCCCGATATCCGAGCGTAAGTTCAATACCCTTGTTAAGTACGGCGGCAGTGTTTTGGGTAGGTGCCGTCGCGGTTCCCAACACCAGCTGGATAGGCGGCGTGGTCAGAATGCCGTCAGTGTATTTACGGTATAGGTCAATCTCGAAATTAAGTGCACCTTTCAGAGCAGAACCTTCCAGACCCAGCCCGGTAACAGTTGTACTTTCCCATTTAAGATTGGAGTTTGCAAATTTCCCCTGCCAAAGACCTGTTGCCGCTATTCCGTTGAATGAGTAACCAACTGTGTTGTAAACCGCCTGGTAATCATAATTTCCACGGCTCAGATCGGAGTTCATGTTGTTATTACCCAATTTACCCCAGGACGCTCTCAGTTTTAGGTTTTGAATATGATTGTTCAGATTTTGCATGAAAGGCTCTTCCGACAAACGCCAGCCGGCTGAAAAGGAAGGAAATATGCCCCATCGATTGGAGGGTGCAAATTTTGAAGAACCGTCATAGCGAAGGTTGGCTTCCAATAAATAGCGATCTTTGTAGGCGTAGTTAACCCGTCCAAAGAACGAGCGCATAGACCTGTCATATTCTGTTCCGCTGATAGCCGACATAGTAGTACCCGAACCTAGCGTGGTAATGTTGTAGTCGACGAGCCCAAGCATACTTGCACCGGTGTTGTAATAGTTGAAATAATACTCATTATAACCGGCAATACCACCAAATGCATGAGCGCCAACCTCTGCGTTGTAGCGTAATACCAGGTCGGTTGTCGTCGCATAATCCTTGTTGAAGGAATAGTTGGTGCTTAGCTTATCCGGCGTGGAGGCAAAAGACTTAACTGTATTGGTGGCAAAGTTCCACCTGTCTATCGGATTGCTGTGGGAATTGGATTCCTGAAAGCGTGTCTGATAATTGTAACGTGCTTCAAAAGCCAGTCCTTTGACCAGGTTCAAAGTGGTGTACAGGGTGGTATTAAATCTGCTTTGCTGATTGGAACCGCCTGTGTCATTGAAATAGGACAAGATGTTGTTGGCAGTAGAGGACTCCTCCGGGGCCTGTGCGAAACCGTATCTGCCATCATAAAACGGAACTACACCGGGAGTGGTTTGCCTGAGGAAATTAAACGCGGTTGAGGTATTTCCCATGTCGTATGACTGGATGGATGCATACGTCTGCGTGCCAATGGTAATAAATTTATTGATTCTCGTTTCAAGGTTAGCCCTTAGCTGATAGCGTTTTGTTCCTGTATTGGGCATTGTTCCAGGGTTATTGAGGTATCCCGCAGAAAGCAGATAGGAAGCCTTTTCCGTTCCTCCATTGACTGAAATATTGTGATTTTGAACAATGTTGTTCTCAAAGACTGTATTCATCCAGTCGGTGTTTGGATAGGCAATTGAATTGGGCACCCCGTTGGCAGTGACTCCATTGGGATCAGCCGCTGCTGTCTGCCAAGCATCGATAGTACTTTGAGAAAATAGATTATTTTGACCCAAATTGCGGTAACCTTCGTTAATCAGGTTCATGTGACGACTGTAATCTGTTACCTGTTTAATCAGGTTAATCGGCTTGGCTACAGATATCATGCCGGTATAGTTGACGGTTAGCTTGTTTTTTGAACCCTTTTTGGTAGTGATCAGCACAACCCCATTTCCGGCAAGCGACCCGTAGATAGAAGCAGAAGCGGCATCTTTAAGAATAGACATGCTTTCTACGTCGTTGGGGTTTACTGCATCCATAGAGCTGATGATACCATCGACAATGATGAGCGGGTCGTTATTATTCAGGGTTCCGTTACCGCGTATGCGAATGGTGGCGCCATCGGAGCCCGGTTTGCCTGATCCCTGCTGTACGCTTACACCCGGTGCAAGGCCTGCAAGAGAAGAGGAAAGATTGGTAACGGGCCGGTTTTCAATATCCTTTGCTGCAACAGCTGCCACAGATCCGGTCATGTTTACCTTTTTCTGTGTTCCATAGCCAACTACCATCACTTCGTTTAATGTACTTGTCGATGGAGAAAGGCTTACATTCATCTCGGTTTGGCTACCGATTTGCAATTCCTTTGAGTCGTAACCAACAAAGCTGAATACGAGAAATCTGTCATTCCCATCTGAAACAGATAATCTGAACTTCCCCTCAACATCAGTTACTGTTCCTTGCTGCGTTCCCTTTATTACTACGCTCACTCCGGGAAGCCCTTCACCTTTTTCGTCTGTAACTTTGCCGGAGATTTCTGCTGCATTGCTGACGGCCGAGATCACTTTTAAGGAGTGTGCTGCTTTAACAGGATTACAAATAAGCAGCAGGCCGGCAATGGCAAGAAGCGACCACGGGCATGTTTTCAAATGCGCAGCCAGCGTGCCGTTGAGCAGCATTTTAAGCGGCCGGAGTTGCCGGAGAATGCATTTTTTTAGATCTGTAAAATAATTCATTGGGCTTCTTGGGTTTTTATAGTGGATTATTCTGATTGACTGGTTTGCAGTCGAACAAAATTCTGCAAACGCCTCAGAATGAGGGGGCGAAAAATCGGTTGAAATGGGGGTGCTAATCCGCGCAGAGACAATTCTATCCTTATTTAATGATAAAATTGCTCTTCGCTGGCTTCAATTTCATCCCTAAATAATTTAAAAGTGATACAGATTTTTGTGTTATTTACAGCCTTATCTCTGTATGCTAAATTGCGAAGATTAATATGGTCGGGTATCTATGAACCCTTTAGGTTTTTTATCATTTACGGCAAGAAATAAAGCATGCATTTTGGCAATGCTCACAGTGGTTGTCTGTCTGGGAATGGATGTGTTCGGACAGAAGCTGGTGTTCAATAACCTTAACTCAGAAAACGGTCTGTCTCAGAACTCTGTACTCGCCATTACCCAGGACCAATCGGGATTTATTTGGCTGGGTACGAGCTATGGTTTGAATAAATTTGATGGACGGGGATTTAAAATTTACAAAAATAACCCCGGCGATAAGTCTACGTTGTCGGGCAACTACGTCTTATGCGCACTGACCGATTCGAAGAATGACTTGTGGTTTGGAACAAGCAATGGATTGAACAAATATATGCCTGAGAGCGATTCGTTTATCTCTTTTCTGGCTGGTGATTCCACCCAAAAAACAAGGCTTAGTAGCAGTGTTATCAATTGCCTTTTTGAAGACAGTCGTGGCATTCTCTGGATTGGAACAAGCAAAGGTCTGAATAAGCTGACAAATGACAACAGACATGGTTTTGAATTTCATCACCAAGGTTTTGAGAAATCTGACGTAAGAAGCATTTTTGAGGATTCCAGCCATCAGTTGTGGATCGGGACGGCTGACGGTCTGACTAAAATGATCTTTGCGGGCGGGCAGGTTCGGTACAAAAAGTATATAAACTCAGCTACGGATAAGGCCAGCCTGACAGACAACTTTGTCACATCAGTTGCCGAGGACAAACAAAAAAATATTTGGGTAGGCACCAAACATGGGGGGCTTAACCTTTACAATCCTCGCGGAGACAACTTCACTCATTACAAAAGCCAGATAAACGGGACTGGCCTGGTTCACAATAACATTCGCAAAATTCTCGTCGACAAGAATGGGAAATTGTGGATAGGAACCCTTGAAGGGCTGAGCATTCTGGACCCGGAGTCCCTAACCTTTGAGTCCTTTAAACATGAACCTGAAAACAGAACGAGTTTGAGTCAAAACTCACTGTATGCAATTTTTCAGGACAAAAGCGGGTGTGTCTGGATCGGCAGTTATTACAATGGCGTCAATGTGGTATACTCGCATGCAACCCCTTTCAGAATTTACGACACAGGAAAATCAAAGTACAGCATCAACCACAATGTGGTCAGCTCAGTAACCCGGGATAAAAGCGGAGTTTTACTGGTAGGTACTGAGGGAGGTGGCTTTAATTACGTTGATGACAAGAAGGGTATCATTACCAATTTTAGGGCGGAACAAAATTCCCCTGCTGTTATTTCCTCCAATCTGGTTAAAGGAATTGCCCAGGATAATGATCAAAACCTGTGGATCGCCACACACCTTGGTGGATTGAACCGATATGATCCGGCTGGCAGAAAGTTTTCTACGTTCCGACATAATCCTCAAGACCCATTTTCGCTCAGCTCTGATAATGTTAGCGCGGTGATGGAGGACAGTAAGGGTAGAATCTGGGTGGGTACCGATCAACAGGGCGCAGATTTACTGGATCCGAAATCTGGAAAATTTAGTCATTTTAAAACAAGCAATAGAAATCCATTCAAGCTCAGCGGTAATTTTGTACGTAATTTTTACGAGGACTCCAAAGGCAATGTCTGGATTGGTACCACTGAGGGGCTCAATATGCTTCCTGCTGATTCGAGCCGGATTATTTGGTTTAGCTCGACCAGCAAATCTGCAAACAGATTTCCGGCTATTATCAATTGCGTACGGGAAGATGGCTCAGGTATCCTTTGGATAGGATCATTCTATGGCGGGCTTACGCGCTTTGACCGAAAATCCAACACATTCGTTACTTATAAGCAAAAGCACGGATTGCCTAATGACAACGTGCTCGGAATCCTGGATGATGACCAGGGGAATCTTTGGCTGAGTACATCTAACGGATTGTCACGGTTTGATACAAAAAAACAAAATTTTAAAAACTACACGGTAACCGACGGATTGCCGGGAAATGAATTTACTCCCAATACTTTCTACAAAGACAAATCAGGTGAAATGTTTTTTGGGGGACTCAATGGATTGGTCAGTTTTTTCCCGGATGCAATTCAGGTCAATGAATTTGTTGCACCTGTGGTTTTAACGTCGCTAAAATTATTTAACAGACCGGTTGTGATAGGTGCTGCGGACGGTTTATTAAGCAAAGATATCAGTCTGACAAAAGAGATAACTTTTTCCCATGATCAGAACATCTTTTCGATTGATTTTGCCCTGCTGAATTTTATAAAGTCTGACAAGAATACGTACGCTTACCGGCTGGAAGGTTTTGAAAAGGACTGGAATTACGTGCGTACTTCATCTGCGAGCTATACAAATCTACCTTCCGGAACTTACAAGTTTGTTGTGAAAGGGGCCAATAATGACGGTGTGTGGAGTACGAAGGCGGCACAAATGATTATTCACGTAACCCCTCCGATGTGGGCGACCTGGTGGGCTTATTGTTTGTATGTTTTGGTCGTAGCGGCGGTAGTTCTGTTTGTGACACGCTATTTCTACATGAGCGCACTTTTTCGCAGGGAGCATGAATTGTACCAGATCAAACTGGATTTTTTTACAAATATATCCCATGAGATCAGAACGCATTTAACCTTGATTCAAGGTCCAGTGGAAAGATTGATTCTGATCAGAAAGGAAGATTCGATCATTCAGTCGCATCTGGGGCAGGTAAGAAAGAATGCCGAGAGATTACTCAGGCTGGTCAGTGAACTGATGGATTTTAGAAGAGCTGAGACCAGTCATCTCAGATTACAGGTTACACAAAATAATTTAGTCTCTTTTCTGAAAGACATATTTCATGATTTTAGCCTCTCGTCTGAACATCGTGACATCACATCTGTTTTTGAAAGCAATGTTGAAAGAGTCGATGTTTATTTTGATGTGAAGCAAATGGAGAAGGTTGTTTTCAATATTCTAAGTAATGCATACAAGTTCACTCAGGATGGAGGAAGGGTTGAGCTGCTTATTGAAGAAAAGCAAAACACTGTGGATATCAGGATTAGCGATAATGGCAAGGGTATTGCACCACAGTACCTGAACAAACTTTTTGTTAATTTTTTCCAGGTTTATGATCAGAGAAATCAGAATACAGGCTATGGTATCGGACTTGCATTGTCGAAAAGTATTACCGAATTACACAAAGGTATTCTGACTGTGGAAAGTAGACCTGCTGAGGATAGCAAAGCGGGCAATACTTGTTTTACGATTAGTCTTTTAAAAGGCAATGCTCATTTCGAAGCTTCCGAGTTAAGCACCGATATATTTTTGCCAGAAATGCTGGCAGTTTCAGCACACGATGATTTTGAAGAAAACGCTTCTGCTATTTTCATCCCGGGAGAAAAACCGAATATTCTATTGGTGGAGGATAATGCAGAGATCAGAGCATTTCTGGCAGAGTCTCTTCAGGAGAGGTATGAGATAATACAGGCGGAAAATGGAGGGCAGGGCTGGTTGTGCGCTACCGAATTAATTCCGGATCTGATTGTGAGCGATGTCATGATGGAGGAAATGGACGGTTTGACCTTATGCAGAAAACTAAAAACGGATGAAAGAACAAGTCACATTCCCATCATATTGCTTACTGCAAAGGCTTCTGTCAGCCATCAGATCAGCGGGCTGAAGATAGGCGCAGATGTATACATTCCTAAACCATTCAGTATTCAGGTTCTGGAACTAAACCTAAGAAATTTACTATCTGCACGCGAGCTGATGAGGCAAAAATATAGCCGCCAGGTTACTTTGGAGCCCCAAAATATTGTGATCAATAGCACAGAAGAGCAGTTTCTGAGCAAGGTTATGCTGATCACCGAAGATCTGATGGATAATCCCGAATTCGGGGTTGCCATGCTTGCCGAAAAGATTGGTATGAGCCAATCCGTGATTTACAAAAAACTGAAGGCAATCACGGGTATGTCTGTCATTGATTTCTTGAAGTCGATAAGATTAAAAAAAGCAGCCCAGCTTCTGCAGGAACATAACATGACGGTTTATGAGGTCGCTTATGCGGTTGGTTACGATGACCGAAAATATTTCAGTAAGGAGTTCAAAAAGCAATTCGGAAAAACACCAAGTGAGTATTCGCTGGCAGGGTAGTTAAGATCATGTTACCATTCATTCTTGGTAGTATGTGCACCAAGGACATAGTCTGCAAGCCAAAAAAGGCGGAAACCGTGGTGAGAGCAGTCAAAAAAAGACTGAAGATATCGTTGGTGATCTTACCTATACTGGAGTGTCTGGACCAAAGAAGCAATTCATAGGATCAAAAGTGCCACCGGAATTGATGGTTACCAATCCCTGATCCTCGCGATCTGCTGAGGATTTCTGACATTTTTTTTAACTCTGGCGCAGTAGGCTCGTTTGGCTATTTACGGACGATTCTTTTGGAGTAGAAATATCATCAACCCTTGATCACAAGTTTATAAGTGAAATTGATTTTGAGATCGATCAGATCCCAGCTTGCAATTTCACAGTCAATCAAATCTGAATGCTTTTTGCCAATGTCCCGCAGGGCATTGCCTACGGATTTTCTTAAATACTCACTTGGATCTGCTTTGTGCCGGCTGATCAGTTGAATAGCCAGGGTGGGATTGGTTTTAAAAAAAGGCCTGCCAGTCCAGATACGTAGCCCTTCTATCACTGCTCTTTTTACATTTGGATTTCTATCATCAAGCCATAGTTCAATAACGGGCAGCGACTTTTCATATCCGATCGTCTCACAATAACGATCAAATGCCTTTGCCAGCATTTCCTGCACCCGCCAGTTCTGGTCTTGCGAAACCTGAGTTTTCAGGATTTTCAGCGCATCGGTATTTCCGGCAGAAAGTGCTCCCAGAATGTAAGTCCCTAACATGCGTACCTGATAACTTTCATCACCAAGAAACTGAATAGCTACATCGAAATGATTTAAGTTCTGGCCGCTCAAAATCGTATCACCAGCTTCTGTGATATGTTTGAAGCCGTGTTCAATTTTTTTGATCTCATCCAGCAGGGGTTGTATTTCCACACACAGTTTATTTAAATGAACGGATAGGTGTAGCGAGCGTTGGTTATATAAATTCTTTGGTAACAGATGTGATTTTAAGCCCATGTTCTCAAAAAATGGATAAGAATATTGGGGGCTTAAAACATGATCAGCAATGATCGTAGATTTCCAATGCCGGCAGCAGACATGTGTTTACCCCTTTTAATCCACACACAGTCAATGTAAGCAGGATCGTTTCCTTTATTTCATCCCTGCCAGCTCCAAGTTTTTTTGCCATGGGAACGTGAAACATGACGGCTGTCTGATCTCCCTCAGCTGCTTTAATACCCAGGTAAATCAATTGTTTGGTTTTCTGATCGAGTGCTTTGGTATTCATAAGTGACTCGACCAACCCGTTGAAACCTTCAAAGACTTCGGGCGATTCTTTTTGAAAAACTTCGTATGGATTTTCTTTCTGCATTTTTATAATTGTCTGGTTTATCTATTAAGAAATTGCTGTTCATTATCTGATAACGTCGCTGATGATTGTGTAAATTTATTTCTTGCCATGAAAAGAAATGATGACTTATATCAGTTTCCTCCCTGACATATTTTGTTCCCGGCAGTGACTGAGAGAACTTCTCAGATAGGAGCAATAAGGTTGACCTGGTTGCGCTTTTGCTTATCTATAGCTTTAAACCAAAATCATAACGCTTGTCAACAATTCGTCTAAGAATACCGATTTGTCCACAGTGATACATGGTGTGTTTAACATTCCAGTCAATTGCTTCAAATTTGGTTGTTGCGATGGGATGGGGTGTTGACCTGGGTTCCAATGGGCTGTGGAGTTCAGAATCAGAGAGGGTTGCAAGAACGTCAATCGACTTTTGTTGAATAACTTTCAGATCCTGCAATAATTTCCTTGAGTCTGTTTTTCCCATGGACATTATCGGTGCTGATACAGTAAACAAGTCACTATAATCCCGGATTGGAAGTTTTTGGAGAATATCCATTTGATGTCCGCGGATTACCATAATGGAATGGAAATAATGACTGATGATCAAATGCCCAACCTGCCAATTGATACTGGATTCAATGGTATCCGGAATGATTTCCCATTTTTCGAGCGGAATTGTCTCAACAAGCTTATTTGTCCAATCATAAGCATTTGAAGTCTGACTGATCAAAATTTCTTTTTGTGTCATCGGTAGTTATATTTTTTGATTAATAATCTGCTGGATTTAGCCTTGTGGATCTTAAATTAGGGAAGTTGGGTGGAAAACCCTGCACACGGCTTTCATGTCGTCCTATACGATTAAGGTAGTGGAAATTCAATTTGTCTTCAAACGTGCAACCCTCCTAAACGACCTGATTAACGCCCGGGATCTTCACAACGACAGAGCCTAGTAAAAAGCTGGCTATAACGCCTAGCGGCGCGACAATTAAGAATTTGATAGCCGGATCTATTGCCCAGTCTTTGATTAAAAGCGATAGCACCACCAGAACCAACGGATGCAGAATATACACGGCAAAGGCACAGCGTGACATCCTATTCATAAAATTGGAATGCGTATTTAACTTGTTCTTTCCAAACACAAGCAATGCAGCCATGATGGAAATGCCGATAATCTGTTCCCAGAATGCATAGAGCAGTGCGGCTATATGCCATCCCCCGACAAACCATTCCAGCGGTTGTCCAAAGACAATTTTGAGAGAAAAAATAACCGGAAAGCCGATGAAAATCATACAAAAAATGAAAGTGTTGAGCCTCCGGTAATGTTGCTGATCGATCTGCTGGATCCATTGGTTTTCCGCAGCGATTAATCCAAAGATGAACATGGCGATGTATTGCGGAAAATGCCCTAACTGAAAACCCAGCGGTTCTAAGACCCAGCCTACCGCAAAAACAGTTCTGGTAAAAAAAGTAATGAGTCCAAGCACTGTAGCGAAAAATAGAACTTGTTTAAGGGATGGCAATGGCCAGTCTTTAAAATCAGGCTTAGCTACTTTGGTATAAACGATGTAACACAGCGTGAATAGGAGCAGAGCGAGCACAAACCAAAGTACACCTACATTGATCC
Source organism: Dyadobacter sp. CY312 (assembly GCF_021390535.1). GTDB lineage: Bacteria > Bacteroidota > Bacteroidia > Cytophagales > Spirosomataceae > Dyadobacter. The sequence goes on along the minus strand of NZ_JAJUXG010000035.1, from coordinate 7,864 downwards.
AGCCGTCGTAACCTGAGAGAAACTGTAAAAAGGTAATGTCATGGTTTTCTGCATAGCGGTAAACGAGAAAATTCATGATCGTTGCCTGGAATAAGGAATAGTAAATCAAAGGAATTCCTAGTCTGAAAAATCGGTCTTTGATGAAAACAGTACTCCCTTTCCGTTTTAGGGACGCGGGAATAAAGAGTGCAGACAGAAAAAAGAAAAAGCCCATAAAAAAGGACTGGTTAACACTAACGGCCATCGTCATCGGAATGACTGCACCTGTCAGTTCTGTTTTCTCAAAATAATACCAGCCGCCGGGAGCGCCGTAAGTTACCAGGGCGTGATGCACAATTACAAGTGCAGTCAGCAGCACTTTCAGGTAGTCAATATAAACGATTTTGTTTTTTGGATGCTGAGGTACCGAAGCTGGTTGAGTAAAGAAAGGAGACATTTATTTCATGGTTATGGCTAAAAGTGGAAATTACAAAATGCCATCCAGTTTGACTATGCCTCATGCATCTTTATAATGGTATGGATTTTATCTATGCCTATTTGCTGTCGTCTGCACTTTGATTCATTGTGTAGCGATGTGGCGTAAATAAACATACAAGGATTGGATTTATTAGCTGCGGAAAGGCGCAGCTAATAAGGAATTACAGCCAGCATGTGCTGAGTATGCAAGTAGTGGAGAATTAGGATGGCTTCTCCACTACATGCGGTGACAGAATGACCGCCAGGATACATCTTTCAAAATTGAATCTTACCTGAGCCGAAAACCCATCCCGCCCTTAGTTTACAGAAGTAATTTTACTGATTATAGGCTAGTGACCCTTCATCATAGACAGCATCTGATCAATTGCATCCGTTGCGTGTAACATCTCTGTGCTTTGTAAAGTAATGGAAGTTACCTCTGCTGTTCTTGAAAGCATTTGTTTCTCAAAATTTTCAATGGCCGACCCGGTGGTTTTAAAATCATTACCCATAAGATTTTCAGCTAATTCGAAAGCGTCCTGCATCGCCATATTTACACCTTCTCCCGCATAGGGAGGCATGCGGTGGGCAGCATCGCCAATCATGGTTACATTCGGCTGAGAGGTCCATTTCTGGTCAATTGGGAAATGATATTGTGGGCGGGCAATGCACCAGATCTCATCTCCATCAAATAACTCCTGCCAGGTTGTACTCCACGAAGCAAACTCAGTTTTGAACCAGTTAAAGACCTGGGTTTTATCGGAAAAGTCAATGCCACTTTGCACTGTCCAATTTTCCGGGACTTTGCAACCGGTGTAGAAGCATAAACTGCCATCTCCCTTTGCGCTCAGTATTATTGATTGCCCATCCCCGAAAGCAAACAACTTGGCGCCCTTTACCAGCGAATAAAGATTTGGTGCATTCGTTTCAGCATTGTAAATATTTCCTTCCACAATGGTTATACCTGAATACACCGGTCTGATGTCGGTGATATAAGGTCGGATTTTGGAATTGGCACCATCGGCAGCCACGACAATGTCCGCATAGGCCGATCTCCCATCTTTAAATTGCAGCAGCCAACCTTCATTGTTCTTCTGCATCGACGCAAAAGAACTGTCCCACACAACAGTTTCAGGGTTTAATGATCCTAACAGTATTTTCCGCAGTGGCCCTCTGTCAATTTCCGGACGGTGCTCAGCAAAAGGTTTTTCATGGGCATGGTCGTCCAGGTAAATGGTGGCGTCCTTTCCGGCAATTCTCAACTTACCGGCGTCAGGACGATGGTTTTCATAGAAGGCTTTTAGCAATCCAGCCCTTTGTAGTGCCTCCAGGCCAGACTCTTCATGAAGGTCAAGGGTTGCCCCCTGTACCCTCACATCTTTATGCACGTCGCGTTCGTAAACTTTAACTTCCGCCCCGCTTTTTTGCAGAAGTCTGGCAAGCGTTAGTCCGCCCGGACCACCGCCAACAATTGCGATTTTCTTATTTTTTAGTTTCATCTCCGTTTTTTGATTTGATTATTCAACGGAGCAAAATTACTTTTCGGGAATTGTGGAGAATTGTATAAATCGGTCGTTTTGATTTAGACTAAGATCTTTCGGCAAAACACCGGACAGCTTTTTAATCTCTCTGATGAAATGTGACTGGTCGCTAAATTTTCCTTCAGGAAAAAGCTTTCCGTTTTTGATGTGCTGAAATGAAGCCCTGAAACGTAGAATGTTGCAGTATGATTTTAAAGGCAATCCAAACTGCTGATTGAAGTAGCGGTTTATTTGACGGCTGCTCCAATAAACATTCTCTGATAATTCTTTTACAGAAAGAGCGCCTTTGGAATGGTAAATTAGTTGAAAGAGTTTGAGTTTTCTGGTATCAATTTCCTGGGGTATTTCAGTTTTTAGCCTTTGTGTCGCCTTCTGGCAGAAGGCCTCAAAGTCGTGCAGGTCATTTTCATCGAATCCCCAAAAACCAGACGGCTGATTTTCTGCCTTGTCCAGTAAATGTGCTATGGGTGATTTGAGAATATACTCTGCGCCAGGTAATTTGAAACTGATTGCAAAGGTTACAGATCCCGGAGGAATACTTGCTTGCTCCGGTAAAGTGCCAATGCCCAATAAGGTAACATGGAAGGGTTCAGAGGTAGACCTGGAAAGGAATAAATCAACTCTTCCGTCGGGCAATATGACTGCGTGTTTTTCGGTATCCGAATGATTCGTCAGCATCCAGAAACTTTCAACAAAATCGTCAAGACTTTTTTCGGGTAGAGCAAATTGATAATGAAGTGAACTATCCATTGTTTTTCTTGGGGTGCTGCATTTTTGAATCCGGATCAGCCCGCAACGATACAGGTTGATAAGGCCTAAACTCCCTGAAAGGTATTTAATTTTTTACTAAGTGGAAATGCAGTAGTGAAGCGAACAAAAGGTTAATCTGCGATTTTACCTCAGTTGAAGCCTATATTTGAAAGTTTTATGTTTCGGTATATGGTTCGCAAGTCATTGTGATGCATAAGTGAATTAGCCACGAGGCGGCATTGCCCAAATAATCAATGGGTTATATTCACTTCGTTTAATAAATCTGCTGGTATCTATTAATAAATACTTTTAGGGAAGTATATTGCGGATGCCCTGATTGTAACAAGTTTCACAGTATTTTATCGGAGTATATCAATACCTGACATGACTACACTCTTCATAAAAAATATGGTCTGCAACCGCTGCATTACGGTAGTGCAGAACGAACTTGACAAACTCGGCATTGTACCCAAAAGTGTTAAGTTGGGGGAAGTTATCGTTGAAAATGAGTTACTGGAAGGACAAAAAAGTTTGCTGGGTAAAAATTTGGTCCCTTTGGGCTTTGAGTTGATTGATGACAAAAAAAGCAGGATTATTGAGGGCATAAAAAATGTCATTATTGACCTGGTGCATTATCAGGATAATGATGTAAAATCCAATCTATCAGATATATTGAGTGAAAAACTCAACCATGACTACAATTACCTTTCCAATCTGTTTTCGGAGGTGGAGGGTACTACAATAGAAAAATATTTTATAGCACAGAAGATTGAAAAGGTAAAGGAGCTTTTGGTTTATGATGAGTTATCTCTAAGCGAAATCGCCATCCGCCTTAACTATTCAAGTGTTGCCTACCTGAGTAATCAGTTTAAAAAAGTGACTGGCCTGACACCAAGTCATTTTAAACAGGTTCGTGAAGACAAGAGATTGCCACTGGATAAAGTGTAAGTAAATCTTACAAATCAATTCCCTAATTCTACAACAGCTATTTTTAGTAATGTCATCAATTTTGTATTGCAAAAAAGCAATCAAAGACATGGCAACAAATAAAAATAGAGAAACTGTTTACATCCCGTTAGAAGATGTAGAAAGTGAACACTGCGCATTGATCGTTGAAAAAGGATTGGCACAGGTAAAAGGTGTGGAAACGCACAAGGTGGAACTGAATAACAACAGAGCCGCCATTACCGTTGATGACAATGAAACGGTTGGTAAGGCCGTAGCGGCAATTAAAGACCTTGGCTACGGTGTTCCTACGGTAAAAAACACCCTTCCGGTTCTGGGCATGACCTGCGCATCCTGCGCTGGGAGTGCGGAAAGCATTGTAAAGTATCAGCCCGGCGTAATCAGTTCTTCTGTAAATTTTGCCACGGGAAATCTGACCGTAGAATATTTGCCGAATATGACGGATGCGACAAAGCTTCAAAAGGCAGTTCAATCCATCGGGTACGACTTATTTATTGAAAATGGAAACGCTCAACAGGAAACGCTCGAAGCCATACACGAAAAGAAATACCGCGCACTAAAAAACAAAACCATCTGGGCGGTTATACTGTCATTACCCGTAGTAGCCATCGGTATGTTCTTTATGGATATGCCTTACGGTAACGAAATTATGTGGGCGTTCTCAACACCTGTGGTGCTTTGGCTGGGTAAAGACTTTTTTATCAATGCGTGGAAGCAGGCCAAACACCGCTCTGCCAATATGGATACTTTGGTAGCATTGAGTACTGGTATCGCCTACATATTTAGTGTTTTTAATGTGCTGTTCATGGATTTCTGGCATCAGAGAGGTTTACATGCACACGTTTATTTTGAAGCGGCTGCCGTAGTGATCGCCTTTATCCTTTTAGGGAAATTACTGGAAGAAAAAGCCAAAGGGAACACGTCTACTGCCATTAAAAAACTGATGGGCCTGCAACCTAAAACCGTGATGGTGATACAGCCAGACGGAACAGAAAAACAAACAGCCATTGAGGATGTACATGAGGGCGATGTACTGTTAGTAAAGCCAGGCGAAAAAATTGCTGTCGACGGAATGGTTACTTCCGGTAATTCGTACGTGGACGAAAGTATGTTGAGTGGCGAACCTGTCCCGGTATTGAAGCAAGACGGTGAAAAAGTATTTGCCGGAACAATCAATCAAAAAGGAAGTTTTCAGTTCAAGGCGGTTAAAGTAGGTAAAGAAACCATGCTTGCCCAAATTATTAAAATGGTGCAGGATGCTCAGGGAAGTAAAGCACCCGTGCAAAAACTGGTAGATAAAATAGCGGGCATTTTTGTTCCCGTGGTAATTGGCATTGCCATCCTCACCTTTGTTTTGTGGCTTGTTCTTGGCGGTGATAACGGTGTAGTACAGGGATTGTTAGCAGCCGTTACGGTTTTGGTTATTGCTTGTCCTTGTGCTTTGGGCCTTGCTACACCTACTGCAATTATGGTGGGTGTTGGTAAAGGTGCAGAAAACGGCATTTTGATTAAAGATGCAGAAAGTCTGGAATTGGCCAAGAAGGTGAATGCGATTGTTTTAGACAAAACAGGAACAATAACCGAGGGAAGACCGCAGGTTACAGGTATCCAATGGCTGCACAATGATGATACAACCAAAAATGTGTTGCTCAGTATTGAAAAGCAATCGGAGCACCCGTTGGCGGAGGCAGTGGTGAAACAGCTGGAAGGTGTAGCTATCACCCCATTATCAATGTTTGATAGTATTACGGGTAAAGGCGCCAAGGCAGATCACAACGGTGAAACCTATTTTGTAGGTAATAAAAAACTATTGACAGAAAATAACATTACGATTGAGGGACAATTGCAACAACAGGCCGATGAATGGAGCAAACAATCCAAGACTGTGATCTGGTTTGCAGACAGCAAACAGGCGCTTTCCGTGATCGCTATTTCCGATAAGATTAAAGAAACATCGGTTCAGGCAATTAAAGAAATGCAGGAAATGGGCATTGAATTGTACATGCTTACGGGCGATAATGAGTCCACTGCCAAGGCGATTGCTGAGCAAACAGGTATCCTGCATTACAAAGCCGAAGTTTTGCCTCAACACAAAGCAGACTTTGTGAAAGAACTCCAAAGCAAAGGAAAAATTGTAGCCATGGTTGGCGACGGAATCAATGACAGTACAGCCCTGGCAACAGCGGATGTAAGTATTGCCATGGGCAAAGGCAGCGACATTGCTATGGACGTAGCCAAAATGACTATCATTTCATCAGACCTTACGAAGATCCCGCAGGCAATACGTTTGTCTAAACAAACAGTGGCTACCATTAAGCAAAATCTGTTCTGGGCATTTATTTACAATGTAATCGGTATTCCTCTTGCTGCCGGAATATTGTATCCAATCAACGGTTTCTTGTTAAACCCAATGATTGCCGGTGCTGCAATGGCTTTGAGTAGTGTAAGTGTTGTAAGTAACAGCCTGCGCTTGAAATGGAAAAAGTAAATTCAAAAAAGGGCTGTAAGTTTTGTAACATAAATTAATAGTAATCAAAATGAAACTGAATAAATTCATGATAGCAGTATTCGCATCACTAGCAATATTTGCTTCTTCCTGCGATACTGATAATAAAAAAGCAAAAGTGGCACAAAGCCATAACGCCGGCGATGGGCATAATCACGCTGAGGTTGTAGAGAAAAAAGTGGCAAGTGCGAAAATGAACAAGTATGAAAATGAACTTGGCCAGGCGCTCGATAAGAATGGAAACTTTATCACTGGTTGTCCCGCGCATAAGGAAATGATTGGCTCAGAAGGGGACAAATGCCCTAAGTGCGATTACATGACCATGATACCCATTACCTGGCCATTGGAAGGAATAGATAGTGTAAGAGTAACCAGTCTTGACGAATATAAAATTCCTGCTGTCAAAGGGAAGTGATATTTATAATTTCAGAAACGATTTAGTGCATTTGCAGAACGGCGGTTCCATGATTTCCTGGCCGCCGTTTTTTCTTTTGGAAGTTGGTTAAATGTGGCGCTTCTTTTGCTAACTGTTTGCTGAATCCTCAATCAGTAAATCTCACAAATCATACAGGTAATAGCGTAATTAATAGCCACAAGGCAATGCGTAAATTTGTACAACATAAAAAAATATAACATGAAAAATCTAGAATTAAGCATACCTGATATGCAAAGTGCACATTGCCAGGCAAGAGTAAATGGTTCAGTAAAAAATATTGAAGACGTTGAAATTGAAAAATTAGAAGCGGGAAAATTATCTATTTCTGTTGAAAGCAACGAAGTGTTAGCAGCGCTGGTAGAGGCTGTTGAAAAAGCCGGCTATAAAGTCGAAGCGATTGTGGAGAAAAACATTTAAGCTGATCGGCCAGCTGTTTGGGTGCTATATAATGAAGTTAATTTCAGGGATAGCAATATGTCATCCCTGAAATTTTGAATTACGACTGATATTCCAAAGGAACTGAATCTCAATCTTAAAGCAGAAGTTATGTTACATATAAAGTTAGTCAATGATCGTTCAGAGATATTTAGCAAAGTAAAAAATGTAGCGGATAAAATCATCCAGATCCGATTAGATACGGGGAAATATTTAGTTTTTTCTACGCAGATTTCCAATGAATTAAAAGTAGATTATAATACATTCAGTAATCTATTTTTGTCTGAATATGGAGTTACACCTGAAAGGGTTTTTGCAATTCGCTTGGTAGAAAAAGTAAAAGAACTGTTGGTCTATACCGAACAATCATTTAAGCAGATAGCAATCGCACTGGGATACAATAATCCCTCTTCGTTGTCCAACACGCTAAAAAAGTATACAGGATTCACGTCCACCTATTTTAAGGAAATCAGAAAAAATAAGCTGGAAATTATCAGAAGGCAGAAGCTGGAACAAAGCGAAATATAAGTCTTAAAAAAATAAACTTATAATGTAATATTTCCAACAAACCTCTCTTTGTACGTATAAGAAGAGGTTTGCTTTTTATCGGGTAGCAACGGGGAAAACAGAAATTATAGACGGATGAAGAAATACAAATGGGGTACACTTAGAGTGTGTTTGGGAATTAAGTTTCGCTTACAGAGTTTATTCGTTGTAACATCAACTGAATATTGGCCAAAAATAGCCAGGAAACGGAAGATGATACGGTATATT
>NZ_JAJUXG010000034.1 GCF_021390535.1 Dyadobacter sp. CY312 | reverse complement strand
TTAGAAGTCAGTTCAGAGGGGTTCGTAACGTTGAATTCTTCCTGTATCGTCTAACTCAGTTATATGCTTAATCCAAGTTGCTCCACAACATTTGGTCTTGATCCAAAAATACCCATGTTTAGTTTGCAGTGTCACCAGTACTCTGACCTGAGACCGTAGTGCCGATAATATTTAGGATTACCTCGTCCTGCTCATGACCTTAGTCCTTTTTTAGACTGGCTCAAATCCGGGATGCCAATTGCAATGCTGAGCTTTTTGCTTCTGAATGTGGCGATCAGACCGGATATGTTATTGAAATAGATTGTCTGGAATTCATTGAAAATGCAACTGCTTATTAGCTACCCTTTTGTTCGACCAATTTGCAACCAAACGGTTCCCATACATCTTAGACGAAAAGTGATTATTTTTAAGATTGAACATGACACTGGTCCAAGATACTGAATTATCATGCTGAAAAATCAGTCAACAGGAAATCCCACACAGTCTTCACATCTCCAAATTTCTCAAATCATATTCTCAATCAATCTAACCTGGCAAGTAAATCGTCTCTGTAAGTGGCTGACAAAGGAAGCACCTGACCGGACAAAGTAATCTGATGTCTTTCAATCTTATCAATTTGCGAAATCGCAATGACAAAGGATTTATGGATTCGAACAAATGCTGCATTGGGCAATTTTTCCAATATCTCTGAAAGTTTCATGCGGGTTAAAATTCGTTTGTCGGTTTCGTGAAAAGTAAGATAATTGCCATCAGCCTCTATGTAGAGCAAATTACTGAGCGTGATGCGGGTCCAATCGTAACCTGTTTTCACAAAAATAAAATCGTTTAAATTATCACCACCCGATGCACTTGCAACATTGGCTATTGTTCGGTCAATGGCTTGTAGGAAACGACTAAAACCAACAGGTTTTAGCAAATAGTCGGTAACGGCAAGATCGAATCCAGCTACTGCGTACTCGGGATGGGCAGTTGTAAAAACTATCGTTATCGCTGGGGATAAGATTCTTGCCAATTCAAGCCCTGATAAATCAGGCATTTGAATGTCAAGAAAAGCAAGATCCACCTCGTTATTTTGCAGAAAAGTAAGCGCCTCGGTGCCGCTTGCAAATGCACCCAGGACATTCAGGTTAGGAATTTTACTCGCATGGGATAATAAGACGTTTAAACCCATAGGTTCATCGTCTACAAAGATACAACGAACAGTAACCTTACCTTTTTTCATAACAATTCTTCAATTTGTCGGTACAAAGTTTCCCGGTCAGACGGTCGCTTCGCATGGATTGTTATTATCTTGCCTGACTGATCCACTAATATATAAGATGGAAATATAAGGTTGCCCTGTTTTTCATATATCCTATTCAAATCTTTTTCCAGCTCTTTTCCCGCAAGAATGTGGTAACCCGTCAAATTATAAAAAGACACCATTTCTCTCCAGTACTTTTCTGGATTCGGGCGGTGCTCTACGGCGATGTAGGCAAAATTCACAGCTTTGTTTTTAAAACGCTCTTTCAATTCCTTATTAAAAGCAAACTCTTGTCTGCACGGTCCGCACCACGTTCCCCACATGTCAATAAAAATCACCCTGCCCTTGTATCTGCTGATGATCGAATCAAGGCTTGTTATCTCTGGTGAATCTGACAGAAAATGAATACCCTGCGATTCAGGTTTTGTCTGATGTAAACTCGAAAGATATGGTTTCATTTTTTCTCGCACATAAGGCATGTAAGGACTGTCAGGAAAACGAGACAAAAAATCCTCATAGGCTTCCTGCTGAAATCCGAGATCTCCCTGATCGATCCCATTGATTAGGAAAGAAGCAAGTGCGTAATCTAAAGCTTTGTTTTTAAATGCATATTGAAGGACGGTATGCTCCCAGTAACGCTCTCCTTTTTGGCGTACTTCCTGAATAATTTCCGCAAAAGGTTTCCTAAAAACTGCTTCTGCAACCTTGGAGAACTCTTCCTTATTTGCCCCCAGATGTTGAAGATAGCGTGGATAGTAGGCAATCAGTGTTTGGTAGTGATAACTCGTTACCGCATCCGAATTTGAAAGCCTGACAGCTTCATGTGCATCTTTTAAGGCTTGCCTCCATTGATCCTTTGTTGCACTGGATATGTCTGGTTTAGACCATATTTCATTTTGCCAAACTAAATCCCAAAGTTTGCTAACTGCAAAATACTGGATATCCGCCAGCGTCATCCGGGAAAAAGCAGAAGAGTCTGTGAACTTGCTGTCCTGCAATTGTAATAGTGCTGATTGCTGGACCATTCGTAAATCTGCCAGTATATCCCCCGGCTTACTTTTCATTTCGTCCCAATTTTTCTTGCCAAGATTGTTGGTTGTTAACCCTAAAAGGTTACGAAACTGATTTTCCTTACCTAAACCACCTCCAAACCGAATCGTTCTCAACGAATCATCCGTTTCAATCATGAGCGTTTTTCCAGGTTCTGCATACAAATGAAGACGCTTGCCTGCAAAAAACAGAAAGATTATCTGTGGCTTTTCTACCGCCAGGTTAACCGAAAACTTTCCTTCACTATCTGCGATAACTTCCATTGCGTTACCAGGATGAATCCAGCAATCGAAAGGCAGATTAAACGCTAATATTGCTCCGGAATGGGCAGGTGAGATTTTCCCGGACACAGTCATTTGGGCATAAGAAGCAACGGACATTGCCACTGCAATGCAGAGAAGTATCAGTTTCATAAAAGAAATAAGGTTAATTGAGGTGAATCTGCAAGCGAAGCGTATATATATCCCCTACCGCACCATATGTCAGCTGGTGTCGATCCGGGTAAATAATCTGAAGGCGTTTCTGCGTATTTCTAATTCCTGTTCCCAATCCAGCCTGCTCTGGTTTCAGTGGGAATATGCTATTTTCGATTTTGAGGTCAAGTATGCGATTTTGGATACGTAATTTCAGCTTTATGATACAATCCTGATCAACACGAATGCCGTATTTGAACGCATTTTCAATAAATGGAGCCAGAATAAAAGGCGCAATTTCTGCCGGTAACTTATCGTAGAATAGATCGGTCTGTACCAGTATCGTGTTACGTTCAGCCAATCGCATCCTTTGTAAGTACAGATAATCTTCAACGAACCCGAATTCGTGCTCGACAGATGTAAAATCCTGCTGCGCCTCCGTAATGGCATACCGCATAATATTTGACATTTGCTCAATGTATTGTGCCGTTTTTTCTGCATTTTCAGACAGGGCAGTGCCATATACAGTATTAAGCGTATTAAAGAAAAAATGTGGATTTATCTGCGCTTTCAACGTGGTGAGTTCTGCCTCCACGAGCTGTATTTTTTGCTGAGCTCTGTTTAATCTCTGATATACAAAGTCTCTGAATATAGCATACGCGAAACCGTAAGCAGTCAAAACTATTGAAGGTGCCCACAGGAATTGAAATTCTCCACCGTACTTCAATTGGTTATGGGCCATGAGCGCCATTGCAAATACCAGCGAAAAAAGAAAATTGGATGCGATAAAATGAGATAGCGGTCTCTTTATGAATACGAAGTGATAATTAAATTCAACAATCAATGTTCCAATCAAAATTACCAACCATACAGCCTGGTAATAGTTATGATTAACAAATCGCTGCCAAAGAGTCACCGCTGAACCATCCTCATTAAAAAGATAGTTCCCCACTGTATTGATTTCGTACCAGTAGGTAATGGAATCGCTTAATTCACTTCCTATCCATATAAGAAGTGCGTGCAGAATCCATTGCTGCCAGATTGCAAGACGTGGAATTTTCATAACTCTAAATTGTGTTTGATGAATCAAAACAAGCATTAACCTTGATCCGCTCCAACAAAAAGTTTCAAGTCATGGATTATTTGGGATGAAATGCCAGATTGATGGCGAATTGAGCTTTGATATATAGCGCTGTAAGAATGACCGTTTGTTGAAAAATAGAGAACAAAGCTGCACTTGGAATACAAATCCAATCTTCATCAGAGTTAGTTATCACCTGAGGACCACATGAAGCCGCTGGACCCAACCAGGCATTATCTTGCAAAACCGACCTGTCCCAGAAATCATTTATTACGTCATTCAAAGGCTCAAATATCCATAGGTGTTCCCATGCAGCAGTATTCGTTAGGTTTTTACCGGTGAGGAACCAACTTCATCTTTTGAGTTGCCTATCAGAATCAAAGAGCATTACTTGTTATGCCTTCATAAATTATCAACTAAAAATTAAATCCAAAATGAAATCCCGGTTCTCCGAAGACAAATTTTGACCATTTATCGTCCAACTGTTTAAATCCATCAGGTAATTTTGTGTGATAAGCCCGGTGGGTAATTGCAATTGATGGTTGAATAAAAAATCTGTCCTTAAAAAGTTTGATGTGACAACCAACACGGTATGTGTTGAAACTTTGAAAACCATTATCAATTTTTTTGCCTTTGTCATTCCCAAAAGTTTGCAGAGTAGGCATTACATTAAGTTCTGCATATAACCCTTTCCAAAAAAATCGTTGGTAGGCCAACGATATGCCATACTCACGCACATACCCCGGAAACTTTTCTTCTGACTTTCCGTATGCCTTGTTGAAAAATGGGTGAATACCATTCGGCCAGGCATATTTCCAGGTTTTTGGTTCTACTGTAATTACATCTTTTCCTGTAATCCGATAGCCGAAATTGAGTTGAGCGAAGTTGGGGGGATTTGTAGATGCCAAATTGCCCAACAGAAATATGGTGCTGCCTACAAACCATCGTTTGTAAGTGCTGTCTTGTTTGTCATATTGCGCATTCACCTGTAAACTGCCTGCCAATACCAAGACAAATCCAATCCATAAAATTTTCCTTTGCATATCTTTTTTAAGTTGTTTTAGACGATACTGCAAAGAAAATTCAGGAGGTAGCTTAAATACGTTCACTTATGTTAAGAAACACGATTCAGCTCTTTTTTTTATAGAACTTTTGCTCTTAATCTGGTCAGTGCGTGAGATTTAATACACAAATCACTTACCCTTAAAAAATCAGTCTTGGTCCCGAGCTGATTATTTTCTGAAAAGTGAAGGAGCGTAATGTTATGCTAGCCGGAGTGAATTGCAAAAGTATCAACAATGCCAAAGCAACCATCCATTCAGCAAAGCTACTGCGATTTGCTTTTTGTCGCAACCAGCTAATTCTGTGTCGTCAGGCCTTTGCCCGGAGGCATACAGTTTACCAAATGCACAAATAGCTGCAAGGCTTCCAAGCAGCGTAGTTAGTAACTCTATCAATCAGATAATACTGCCCTCTCGTTATATCAGAGGCACACACACTTTGAACCTTAACAGGAATTAATTGTCATAAATCAATTTTGCGCCACTAAATTTTGTATTCCGTTTTTTTTACTGCAACTTTTGTTACAATTAGAATAAATCTAAATAAGTAACAGATTCAACGCTCCCATTTCATTCCCTGTGTTCTACGATAGAGAATCATTCCGACGGATATATGATCTTCATTGGAAGAATGTGTTTGGTATTTGCTATCATCAAACACGTGACGCGGTTGTGTCTGAGGAGATTGTTCAGGAGCTCTTTTGTTCCCTTTGGGAAAGAAGAGAAAGTCTGCAGATAGAAGGCCCGTTGGAAAACTACCTGGCGAGGGCAGCCAAATTTAAACTCATCGATTACTACCGAAAGAAAGCAAAGACCACTGTCCGCGCAGACTTTTCCGAAATGCCGGCCTGCTCTTCTTATGAAAACTGTACGGAGAATGATGTGCTCTACCATGCACTTTCAGATAAAGTAGGTAATCTGGTCGATCAGCTCCCATGTCAGTGTCGACTGGTATACAAAATGAGCAGAGAAAAAGGATTGACAACAAAAGAAATCGCCGCCAACCTCTTAATATCAGAGAAGACAGTCAAAAATCATTTGACGAAAGCACTCGGCTATCTTAAAGCTGAGCTGAAAGAGTATCAGTAGCGGGCCTTCAAAAAAATTTCAAGTTACAGCTAGGACCAACTGATGGTTTTAACGACTGCCTTACGATCACGCATTAATATCGTATCGTCATGAAGATAACAGCTGAACTTTTACAGAAATATGCAGAAGGACTTTGCTCAACACAGGAAAGGCTTGCTGTTGAAAAATGGCTGGATCATTCGGAAGCGGAAGTAAGTTTTCCTGCCGAGCAGGATCTGCAAGTACATAAGGCCAATATATGGCAAAATATCGAGAACGATGCGCACGATTACGAGCCAGATAGAAAACCGATAACAACATTCTGGAAGCCCTGGCTGGCGGCCGCTACTGTGCTTTTGGTGTGTGGGCTATCGCTCTTCCTGTTGCGGAGACCATCTAAAAACCAACCCCGGTACACAAAGACTGTCACAAATATTCAGTATCAGACTATCAAAACATCCAAGGGAGAAAAGAGGGCGATAAAGCTTTCCGACGGAACAGACATATACCTTAATTCTGATAGCGAAATACGTTTTCCTGTCCCGTTTTCAGATACAAGCAGGCAGGTTATGCTTTCCGGTGAGGCCTATTTCAACGTAGCAAAGGATAAAAAAAGGCCTTTCACTGTAACGACTTCTCAAACCAGCGTGCGCGTTTTAGGTACGGTTTTCAGCTTGAAGAGCTATTCTGAACGTATAACAACGCTTGTCGTGAAAGAAGGAAAGGTCCAGTTCGCAAGCTTATTAAAGAATCAGAAACCGCTGATAATCACTGCGAATCAACGTGGAAGATTCAATATGACTTCCGGAATGACAAAGGATAACGTCTATGCCGACCGTTACCTGGCATGGAAGGATAACAGGCTCGTCTTTGATAACGAAAGCCTGACCAGCGTAGCTCTTACTTTGGAGCGATGGTACAATATAGAGATGAAGAAAATCCCTGAACGCATCGCAATGCAGCACTACACCGGGGAATTTGAAGGTAAATCACTGGAGTACGTGCTTGAGAGGATGAGTTATGTGATGGAATTTAAATACACAATTAATAACAAAACCGTAATCATATACTAATGCCCAAAACCAGATAGGATCATAAAAAGGCCGGTGCTCCATCGCCAAATTTTGCACCGGACCTATGGAAAAAACAACCGTTTCACTGATTATTTAACCAATTGTTTCAAATTTATGTACTCTTTACCAAAATGCCATCCAAAATGGCAAAACCTGCTTTTTTACCTCTTCCTTTTCATTCCGTTATTAACCAATGCCCAGTCCCCGACTCTTGACCGCATCATTTCGATAAATATGGAGAACGTCCACCTGGCCGATGCGCTTGATGCCATAGCTGACCAGGTTGGCTGCAATGTATCCTACAACAGCAGCAGAATTGATCTCGACAAGCGCGTAACGATCAACTATAAAGATATTTCAGTCGGTGAAGCTTTTGCACGTTTGTTGACATATACACTCAAAAAGGCTCAGGTAAGCGACAAGCAGATTTTTTTGCAGCTACATCCAGACAGCAGGGGTTCGCTGAAAGGCAACCTGAGGACATCCGATGGCAAGGCCGCCGAGTTTGTAAATGTCTCCGTAAAAAGATCCTCGAAAGGAACACTGACGGATGAAAACGGAGAATTTGTTATCCGGAATATTCCGGCAGGTCAGCACACCCTGATTATCCAGCTGTTGGGTTATGAAGCCATTGAAAAAAACATATCAGTTGCACCAGATCAGGTCCTTACCCTTCCTGTGATTTTCCTCCGGGAAGACAGTAAAACGCTTCATGAGGTGACCGTAAACGGCAGCATGAATAAGTTTGCAAACAAGGAATCGGACTACATAGCGCGAATGCCACTTAAAAACCTGGAAAATCCGCAGGTTTACAGTGTAGTCAGCAGCAGACTCATCAAGGAACAATTGTCGGTTGGCCTTCTGGATGTGATAAGAAATGCACCGGGAGCTGTTCCTGTAATCAATCCGTCCGGTGGTTTCAGTGCATACCTGAGAGGTTTCGGGATCGGCATTAATGCCAGAAATGGTATGGAATCTACCTCCGAGCGGTCTTCGCTGGATATCGGAAATATTGAACGTATAGAAGTTCTCAAAGGTCCATCAGCGACCCTCTTTGGCTCCTCAGTATCTTCTTATGGAGGAGTGGTGAACCTGGTGACCAAAAAGCCATTTGAGACAACCAGAACCGAAATATCTTATACCACGGGAAGTTACGGACTAAACCGCATTACTGCTGATGTGAACACACCCCTTAACAAAGAGAAAACTGTGCTTATCAGGACGAACATGGCACTACATAAAGAAAAAAGCTTTCTTGATTATGGATTCAATAACACATTTCTGATCGCTACAAGCCTTTCATACCGGGCCAGCAGCAGGCTGACATTCAATGTAGATGCCGAATTCCTGAAGGTGAATAATACCCAGCCTATGAATTTTATTATTGGTTCGCCACTGATAAAAAGCCCTACTGATCTGCAACTGGATTACCGCAAAACATTGTATCACAACAATGCTGATGTAAAAAATGCTGCTACCAGATTATTTGCCGAAGTAAATTACAAACTATCGGAGCGCTTCAAATCCACTACCCTGTTCTCCTACGTAGAGGAAAATGTCGATCACAGCTACCAGCGCCCGATAATCTGGATTTCGCCTTCTTTGGCCGTCAGGGCTTCTTCTGTTTACGGCCCGCTTTACAATGCCTACACCAACTTGCAGCATAATGTAAATGGCAGGTTTAATACGGGTAAAGTCAGGCATAACCTGCTGATGGGGGCGAACTACCGATATTTCACCGGCAAGTTCCTTTTCTCCGAAGCAAGTATCCTGGATACTGTCAACGTGACAGAAAGTTTCAATCCGGTTATTAAACAGAATATTGATCCTACGGCTAACTTTGAACCATTTCCGACGGCAGATCAGCATACGGTGAGCGCTTATGTGTCGGATGTCGTCAATTTTACAGACCGCTTCTCTGTAATGCTGGGACTGCGGATCGATCACTTCAACAGGAAAGAAATTACCGGAACCCAGGAAGGATTTAAGCAGACATCACTCGCACCAAAATTAGGAATCGTTTATCAGATTCTGGCCAGCAGGCTGTCTGCCTTCGCTAACTACATGAGCGGGTTTCAGAACATAGCTCCGGCAATCCAACCTGATGGCAGCCGATTGATTCTGGATCCTCAATTTGCAAATCAGGCTGAGGGTGGCCTTAAAGCCGAGCTTTTCGACAAAAAGCTAAGCGCTTCTCTGAGTTACTATCATATCCTGATCGATAACGCCACCCGGGTCGATGCTGATCTGTTTACCGTTCAGGATGGCAAACAGGTGAGCAAGGGAGTGGAATTTGAATTGATCGCTCAACCTGTTAAAGGATTAAACATCGTGGCAGGCTACGCGTTTAATGACAATCGGATCAAAAGAGCTTCAAATCCTGCCATAGAAGGTAATAAGGCTGCTAATGCTCCTGAGAACGTCGCAAATATCTGGACGTCGTACGCATTTCAGAACACGCTGAAAGGATTCGGTCTCGGAGCCGGTATCAACAAAGTCGATAAGATTTACAGGGCTACCAATAACACGTTTGCCGTTCCGGCTTATACAATTGTGGGGGCAACTCTATTCTATTCACGTGAGAACTGGGGCATCAATTTAAAAGCCAATAATCTTACCAACGTCAGATACTGGGACAGCTGGGGAAATCCCCAGGCGCCAGCGAATTTCGCCGCCAATCTGACATTCAGGTTTTAATGCAAACTGCGCAAGGAAGACACCCGTGTTGTGACGGGCGTTTTTCTTGCTTTACAGATAAAGCAAGCTGAAATGAATTTAAAGAAATTAGTACGCCGGATCCATCTGTGGCTCGGCCTCTTGTCAGGAATCATTGTTTTTATTTTGGGCATAACCGGCTGTATTTATGCGTTCATTGACGAGATAAAACCGCTTGTTTATGCCGACAGATACTTTATAACTCCCATCGAAAAAGAACGTTTGCCGGTGAGCCAATTGCTTAGATCTGCCCAAAATGAATACAGTGCAAACAAACCCGTTTCGGCTATTGAGATCTTTAACTCGAAGGATCGCTCCCTGCGATTCAGGGCATACCGGGAAAGTACAAACGAGGGTGTCTGGTACTGGGATCGGAAATATTATTATGAATCTGTTTTTATCGATCCCTACACAGGAGAAGTAGTAGCAAAAGAAAATTCAGAATTTGAATTTTTCAGGATCATACTCTATTTACATTGGAGCCTGCTGCTAAGCAATGAAATAGGTCAGCCGATAGTCGGTATTGCCACAATCATTTTTATCATTTCGCTGGTCACCGGACTAATACTCTGGAAACCAAAAAATAAAAATGCCGCACGCCAACGCTATTGGTTTCGCTGGAAAAGTACAACAAAGTGGCGAAGAAAAAACTATGATCTTCACAACATCACAGGTTTTTATGCGATGGTCTTCATGCTTATGATTGGACTGACAGGACTGATTTGGGCCTTCTCCTGGTTTGATGACAGCGTACAATGGCTGGCCAATGCAGGCAGGACTTATGAAAGTCCACCCCCGGTTTTTTCAGATACATCCGGTTCTAAAAGCGATATACCGATGGATATTATTTTCGACAGTGTCAGTCTCCGACATAAAGATGCAGAAGCATATCACATTTACCTTCCTGTCAGCAAACAGGGCGTGATTAACGTACTGATTAAAACACAGCCGGTCTACGATAATGTGACGGAGCAGTATGATCAGTACAATGGTAAGCTGCTAAAATCACATGAATTCTCAGAGAAAAATACCGGCGAGGCGCTTAGGAGCCTCAATTATGACATACACACGGGGAGTATACTCGGGATTGCCGGAAAAGTTCTGGCCTTCTTTGCCAGCCTGATTGCAGCAAGTCTGCCTGTATCCGGTTTTCTGATCTGGTGGGGGCGAAACAAAGGATGACAGGCCAACCGCTGATCCTTCCAAATTAAATCACCATCTACACTTTTAATCAAAAACTGGTTGATGATATGTTAAACGAATTTAGCCCGGGCTTCACGGCTTCGGACTGATGGCTTCTTTTTTCTTTTGCCCCACCAAATGTAAAAACCGGTAACAGGTAATGTGGAGCAAGCTAAGGCTGCAAGAAATGAGAGAATTTTACCAAACAAACCCATATATGCACCCGTATGCAGATCAAAATTGAGCTGATAGGCTTTATCACCATTATTCAGGTTTTGAAAGGAAGTATTGGAAAGCATTTTTCCTGAATACCGGTCATATATGATCAGCAGGCGGTCGAAGCGATTCCAGTCTTTCTTATAAACCAATGTATTGATTGTGGACGTAGCTTTGGCAGGCAATAATACCAGATACGCATACGCATCAGGGTAACGCGCGGCAGTTGTCGTGAATGCCTTATCCAAGCCTGAAACAGTTGATGGCTGCAATGTATCTGAAACTAAAAGGGCAGCCTTTTCTATATTTTTGCCTCCATTGGCAACAAAACGTACTGAATCCTGCATCCAGTCAAATGCCCACACAAGGCCTGTCAGGGAGGTCAGCAGCAGGACAAAAAAAGCGTAAAGCCCAAGTATCTGGTGCAGGTCATAATTTAGCCTTTTCCATTTTGCCCTCCATTTAATAGTGAAATTATTCTTGATGCTTTTGGCTGTCCATTTCTTGGGAAACCAGAGAAAAAAACCGGAGAGCAACACAATCACAAAGCATAGCACCGAATATCCGACCACATAATGCCCTACCTTTTCTCCAAAAAGCATTCGCATGTGCAATGCGAGCACAAGCTGAAAAAACTCATTTTTTGAATCTTCAACATAGATTACCTTCCCGGAATATGGATTGATGTATACGCGGTAATAGTATTCGAAATAGTCCCAGTGGGTCAATCCGTCGGGGTTATTCTTTTGCGACCTGAATGTCACGGAACGGTCCGGGGAATTGCCTATTTCTACCCTGGTGATGATCTTGTCCTTCCCAAGCGTATGTTGGGCAATGCTCAGCAGCTGGGTCAAGGGGAGTTTTTCTTTATTTTCCGGCGTAACAAAAAGGCGTTCACGGTAAACGATGGGTTTAAGCTCGTCGACAAACACATAAAGGCAGCCGCTGACGGCGATCAAAAACACAAAAAGCCCGGACACAAGTCCGAGCCAAAGGTGTAAAAAGCTGACCACTTTTTTAAATTTCATATTTACTAAAAGCGATAGCCTACCGTTAAATTGAATCTGCGCCCGTTCCCTCTCCGGTAATCGATGGCTGTACCATAAAACTGGGCTATCGACGGATAATAAACCGTGTTAAGCAAGTTTTCAATACCCAGATCAGCTTTCAGGTTTTCCGTAATTTTGTATCCCAAAGACAAATTAAAGGTATTATAGGAGTCGATTGGCCCCTCCCCGATTGGATAAACGCCTTTTTCATTGGGTGCAAACCGGTCCCTTTTACCTACATACAACCAGTTCAGGTCTGCATTAAACCTGGCCTTATTATACCTGGCATAAGCCGCGATTTTTACCGGCGTAATGCGATTGGAGTTCAGGTATTTATCAGTCGGGCCATTAAAATTTCCGTCACCGTCCTTATCTCCTTTACCTTCTACAAAAGCATAATTACCTCCCAAAACAAGGCCGGTAGTTACCTGATAGTCAACCTGGAACTCGTAGCCCCAAACCCGCTCCGGCAGTCTTTCGGCCACATACTTTCCATCCACCAGAAGTAAATTGGAACCCAGTTTCGATGTACTGTAATAATAGGCAGCCGACACGCTCAGAGGTCCCAAAGCACTGCTGAAACCAACTTCATAATTGTTTACAATGATCGGTTCTGTTTGCAGACCGGCCACTGTATTTTCGTTCGCAGCCCTTAATATTCTACCCAGATCGAAAATGGAAAACGATTGTGAATAGCTCACGAATGGATTGAACCGCTTGAATTTTGAATACCGAAGTCCTGCATTAAATACAAACGCATTGTAATCCAGCTTGCCGCCCGTTACGTCAATGCTTCCTGCACCGTCGGGACCGGTAGCCAAAGTGGCATAATCGGCAATATCCATCTTGATATTTTCAGCACGCAAGCCCGTTTTCAGGTTCAGGTAATTAAACCACTGCGTAGTGAGCTGCGCATAAGGCGCCAGGTTGTTCATATTGATACGCGGCACCCAAGCGCGGCCGTCGACCAGGTTTTGCTCCGTTTTATCATTTAAAACATCCACACCATAAGTCACATCTCCCGATAGTTTAGATGATATGGTAAAAGGTGTATTGAGGTTGAGTCGGAAACCTTTCTTGGTTGAAATGATCGCCGATTGCCCGCTGCCAAAGAAAGACTCCGAATTTGAATAAACTGTCCAGAAATCCTGCAAGTATACATTGGCAGACAAAGACGTCCGGCCAAAAATATTTTTGTTGGTGTACTGGATATTGGCATTGTGATTGTAGCGGGTACCCTCGTCAATTCCTTTGCGAATTCCCCACACCCCTATTGCCGGAGATTGTCTGTAAACACCGGCTTTGGCAACATAAGCCGAATGCTGGTTGGAGCTATAATAGTTATACATAGCCTCAATGCGCTGAGAACCACTGAAATTATAACCCACCTTCGCAAATGCATTGTATATTTTAGTTTCACCCAGTCCGTAATCAGGAGATATCACCAATCCTTTCGGGTCGCGGTAAACGCCGGTTTTTTCGTACATACCGCTTACCACGTAATCGAACTTGGCTATACGCCCGTACAGCTGCTGTGAAGCACGGAAGCCCAGCGTGCTGTCTCCCCGGGTGTTGCCCGTGAGACTTAACTGGCTGTACCCGCCGATTTTTTGGTCTGTTTTTGGTGTCTTCGTGATGTAGTTAATCAGTCCGCCATCGGCACCGTTTCCGTAAATTGCAGTGGCGCCTTTAATCACTTCCACGCGCTCAACCACCGACGGATCAATGGTACGGATATCCCGCCCTCCGGCTCTTAACGGAGTTGATTGTGGTATGCCATCAATGAGTACCAGCAGGTTACGCCCTCTCAATGTTTGTCCCGAATTTCCGGTTTGATTGGTAGATGCTCCCAAACCGGGAACCGAAAACGCAAGAATGTTAGCGATATTAGGGCTTATGGTAGAGAGTGCGCTGATTTCCTTTGCATTTACAACTGTCACCGATGACGGTGTTTCAGCCAGCGACTCTACCCTTCGGCCTGCGGAAACAATGACTTCGTCAAGCTGGGAAGAACTTTCTTTTAGTTCAAAATTAAGGCTTTGTTCGGTATCTGCGTCAAGTGTAATGTTTTTATCCTGAATCGTATACCCGATGAAAGAAGCTCTGATTGAAATGTTTCCTTTAGGCAAATTACCAAGCCTGTAACTTCCATCACCTTTTGCAGTGGTACCTATATTAGTCCCTTTGACAATGATAGAAGCAAACGGAACAGGCTGCTTATTGTTGTCCATCACGATACCTCTCAAAACTCCCGAAACGGATTGGGCATTAGCGAGGTTGAAAGAACAAATAAAAGCGACAACGAATAACAGTGGTTGTAATCTTGTTTTCATCAAACGAACGTTAATTTCGCGCAAAAATAAGATTATTTATACTAATTAAAAATAAATTTTGTATTTGTCTTTGAATACACATCGAAAGGTTATCAGACATGATACTACCGCCTCATCTTACAGAGAGTTAAAGACTAAACCATTGTAGAATTAAAGACCACAGTGGTTAGTCTTTAACAGATATGAAAGTTTCTACTTCCGCTCTATCCCCATCATAATATTTTTGTCCGTGAATAGTAAAGTCTGATTTATAGGCTCGTTTTAACCCTAACTCCTTATTTCCCCATATTTCCAGCCAGGTATTGAAGACAGCCTCAGGCATTTTACCTTGGGAAACAAATTTTTGGTAAGCACTTGTTTCAATTGTTATACCAATAAATCCTTCGGGAATATTTTCCAGCGAACTTACAGACAACCCTACAATTGTAGTGTAAGGGCTGGTAAAATCAGTTTCATAATCCGTGTAAACCGCATAAATTTCATCACTCATTTTATTTGGAATTTGCTTTTGAATCTCTTCTCCCCAAAACTTGCTCCACAATGCTTCAATGTCCCTGGCCGATTGTCCATTCTCATTGGTTGTTCTTGTCCTAATTCCGATTACATAAAATTTGTCGATGGTTTGATTGTTCATGGTTTCTGATTGTGTTTGAGCTTGTGTCGGGAATGAGCATAACATTAATACAAGGAGGATTAAGTTTTCAAAGCAGCTTTTCATTATCCTTTTGTTTTTGATTAGGTTGCAAAGCTCGAATGCTGCTGTGACAACCCTATGTCAAGGGTGGTGGACATTTTTTTCTACAAAATTCAAAATACTCCTCAAAGGTTATTTTGTGAGGTTCAAATGTCTGGCTTTGAACCGACAAACTTTCAATCCTGTCCAGGCGAAACGCTCTGTAATCATTTCTCATCCTGCAAAGTGCTACCAGCAACCAGTTTTCCTGTGATGTGTAAATTGCAAAAGGTTCTATAATTCTTTCCGTGGTCTGGTTATTTTCGTGCGAATGATATTTTATTTTGACAAGGTTGAAATGTGTCAAAGCCAACTGGAGGGTCGATAAGTTATTGCTTGTCCGGTCGTTATTGGCATTTTGTCCCGATAGGAGGCGATTGGAGAGTAAATTAGCTTTGTCTTTTATGTTGTTTCGTAATACCGACTTGATCTTACTGATCGCATCAGCGTAGTCCTTAACAAAAGACGCATCTTTGTTTTTCAGCACCAATTGTTCCGCTGTGATCAAAGCATTGGCCTCGCTTTCGGAAAACATTACCGGCGGAATCCGGTAACCATCCATTAATTTATACCCTTTCCCCTCTTCTGTCAGGATGGGAATGCCCGCCTGTTCCAATGCTTTAATGTCTCTATAAATTGTTCTGCTGCTAACCGAAAATTTGTTCGCTAGCTCAGAGGCAGTCAAAAGTCGTTTTGTTTGCAATTGTGTTAAAATTGCAGTCAATCTTGAAAGTCGTTTCGGGTCGTTGTCATTCATTTTCTTCCGGGTTATTCAGGCTTGCAGGTTCATTCCTGCATTAAACATAACTTTCAAATATAAGCTCTTTTATATACCCTCTAAGCGATCATTATCAACTCCAACTTATTGTGTCAAGAAATCCTTGTGTTTGCAGTCCCTACCGTAAATCTTAAATACTGCAAGCCTGTTCAATGGCAGACTTCTGCAAATAATACAACATACTCTATTAATTCTATGGACAATATAAATTAACTACTATATTTGCATCATTCTGCAATCTGGATCATTATTAAAAAAGGAAAACCCATGGCCGCATCTTTATCCGAAGAGGAACTATGGCACTTGTTTATCGCTGGTGATTCCGCGGCTTTTGAATCATTGGTAGACACCACCTACGCTTTGATGTTTCAGTATGGCTCAAAATTCACCAAAAACAAAGATCTGGTAAAGGATTCTATACAGGATGTGTTTTTAAATATCTGGGAAAAGCGTCAGGCTCTGGACCAGTCTATTCCGGCTCGTCCCTATCTGTTATCCTCTTTGCGCCGGAGAATACACCGGAAAGTGAAATACGATTTTGTCGACTTTCATTCTGAACTGCCAGAGGTGCTTTTTGAAACCGTTTTTACTATTGAGGATTCACTCATTGCCCGTGAGCAGAATCTATACCTGACCCGTAAAATCACCGCTCTGCTTAATGATCTTCCCGAGCGCCAGAAAGAAATCGTTTACCTCCGTTTTTTTCAGGATCTGGATAGAAATGAAATCGCCGAAGTGATGCAGATCACGCCGCAGTCTGTTTCCAACTTTTTACAAAAATCTTTCACCCAACTCAGAAAAAACTGGCTATCAATAGCTTACATTTCCCTGATGGCCGTATTCAGCTGGTTTCTATAATATTTTGAAAATTATTTTTCAAAAACAGGGTATCGGCTCAGGCGGCGTGTCTAATGGTTTTGGAAGAGAAATCATACACATGGACAAGTACCTCAATTACACTTTGGAGCAGTTACTATGGGACGAAAGTTTCAGAACACTCATACTGCGCCCAACGCCAGAGGAAGAACTTGCCAAAGACAACTGGATCCTCTCAAATCCGGAAAAGGCCGGGATCTTTCTGGAAGCGGAGGAAATTATACGTTCCATAAAAACGAAGAACAGCGCTTTGCCCGATAACGAACGGACTGGCTCGGTGAGGGAAATACTGCTCAAAACTTCCCGCAAACCAGCCCGGACGCTTCCTTTGAAAATGCTCCTTCGTGTTGCGGCATCTGTCCTGGTTGCTGTCGGGCTGTTTTTTGCAGGAAAAAGAATACTTGACACGCCCACCATACAAACCGCTGACAATCAAACAATCCGAAAAGAAAACAGAAGCGGTATTTCACAGCTGATTAGGCTTGAAGACGGCAGCGGAGTTGTATTAAAACCAGGGAGCTACATTACATTTCCGAAACATTTTGAAAAACAAAAAAGAGAGGTTCAGCTTACAGGAGAAGCCTTTTTCGAAGTAAGCGGCAATCCTGACAGACCGTTTTTTGTGTACGCAGGCAAGTCGGTGACCAAAGTTCTGGGAACAAGTTTTAACATCCGTGCTTTTGAAGCGGATGATGACATCACCGTTCGGGTAAAAACCGGAAAAGTGGCTGTTTATTACGAGGATAAAACAGATGGCAAAAATAGCGCAAAACCAAACTTGCTTGAACCAAACGAGCAGCTCACACTCAACAAGCAGGATAACAGCTCCCGTATGGACGCCGTGCCAGCCGGGAAAACCGAAAGCACGATTGAAATGCAAAGTGAAATTCCGGTGTCCGGATTATTTGCAGATATCCGTAAAGCATACGGCGTAAACATTGAATTCGATCAGGAAAAATTGAAGCATTGTGCAGTGATGGCCAACCTGGCGGACCTGCATCTTCTGGAAAAACTGGATGCCATTTGCATGGCTATCAACGCCACCTACACAGTCAGCGAGGGCAAAGTCACCATCACCGGACCGGGTTGTTGAAAGATCAGCAACACAGTCTGTCCATCAACAGATAAATTCCCAGAACACTTTACCAATACCAAAATCAATCAGTAAAAAGGCCGGCGTTGCGTCAACAACACCGGCCAAAAGTTGCCCGAATGGTCTTGCAGTTTTCGAGAATGAGAGACCATTTCGGAAAGTTCCATTACATGTTTTACCATAACAAAACCTCTTAAAGGTATGCAAAAAAGTGTATTTGCTCACAATCAATGGATCCGCCTCATGAAAATCGGACTGCTTCAAATCCTTCTGGCTATCGGCTTTCTGGAAAGCGGATTTGCCCGCGAAATCCATGCTCAGGATTTACTTACAAGAAGAATAAACCTCAACTTGAAAGAACAGAAAATCAGTCAGCTGTTACAGCAAATTGAAAAGCAGGCCGACGTGCGGTTTGTATTCAGTCCGAAAGTCATTGATGCCAATCGCAAGGTTTCTCTGAAAGTAGTGAACGAACCGATTGGCCAGGTGCTGGATAATTACCTTAAACCATTAGGCATCAGCTACCAGGCCACGTCCAAGGTAATTGTATTGCGTACATTGCCAGTCGCACTACCTCAAGCCCCAGAACCGGCGGGTGTTACCAACCACCAACCCATAGAAAAAGTGATAACCGGAAAGGTTACCGATGAGAAGAATGAGCCGCTTATCGGGGTAAGTATTCTGGTTAAAAACTCCACCAAAGGTACCGTAACGGATCAGGATGGAAATTACAGTCTGGCTGTGGTAGACGAAGAAAATGCGGTGCTGGTGTTTTCCTTTATCGGGTTTATCAAACAGGAAGTGGCAGTCGGCAATCAGTCGGTAATCAATATTACACTTCGCAATGATCTGCAAAACCTGAATGAGGTTGTGGTGGTAGGTTACGGAACACAGAAGCGGGGCGATATCACAGGATCAGTTGGTACGGTCAAAATTGACCGCGAAATTGCCGGAAGACCAGCGCCGGAGATTGGACAGACACTTTATGGACAAATTGCCGGTGTGCAGGTGATCACAGCCAACGGACGCCCGGGAACATCTACATCCATACAAGTGAGAGGGATCAATTCCGCTTCCGCAGGCAGCACACCGCTGATCGTAGTTGACGGTTTGCCGACTCCAAACTATGACCTCAACCTAATCAATCCTGCCATCATTGAATCCATTGAGGTGTTGAAAGATGCGGCCTCAGCAGCGATTTACGGTTCGAGAGGAGCAAATGGGGTTATATTGATCACTACAAAAAAGGGAAAATCGGGACATGCCAAACTTGATTTGAATTTTGTAACAGGCGTTCAGCAGGTGATTGACAAAATCCCGGTGATGAACTCTGCCGAATATGCACAGGCATCTATTGACGCTGCACAAAATGGCTGGATTAAAAGCGGAGGCGATCCTTCTGCACCGAATACACTGGAGGCGAGAAAAAACTATCGGTACACCTGGCCAACTGCCTTTGATAACCCTCAGAATCTGGTAAATACCGACTGGCAGGATGAAATTTACAGCGTCACGCCGGTCAACAAACTGGATTTGAGCGTGAGCGGCGGAACGGATAAATCGACTTATCTGGTATCCGGTGGGTTTGTGAGACAAAAGGGGATTATCCAAACCTCCGATTACAGTAAATACACCATTGGCCTCAACACCGTTACCAAAGTAACCGACTGGCTTGAAATTGGCGGGTCTGCCAATCTTGCATTAGATCAGGAACGAGAACCGTTTAACCGTATTGCTGAGTGGGCAGTTCAGTATCCTTCCATTTATCCCGTTTACAGTGCCAACGGATATCTGGGAGCACCGGCAAATCAACCTGGTTTTGAAAATTACAACGCCATTCTTTTCCGTCCGCAAAACGGACATCCGCTATACAAGATCACCGATGACATCCGTCACCGCAGGTTCAACGCATTGGGGAATGTATTTGCAGGATTTAAACTATTACCCGGTCTGAATTTCAAAACGGCCCTGAATTATTTCTACAACCGCACCGACGACGACACTTACGCAGCAAGGGACCACCAACTCGGACCGGCTTATTACACCGAAGGAAGTATGTCCGTGGCCAATGCCAGGACACTGAATTTCACGTATCAGAATCTTTTAACCTACGATAAAAGTTTTGGAAGCCACAACTTATCCGCTCTTATCGGTACCGAGTACAACAGCAGTAATTACTACTACACCTTACAGGAAAGACGCGGCTACGACAACGATGAACTGAAGGCATTGAGCGCAGGAAGAACAGTTTTCCAATCGATGGATAACAAAAACAAAAGTGCGCTCATTTCTTACTTCGGGCGTTTGAATTACAATTTCAAGGAAAAATATCTTGTATCTGCAAGTTTGAGGCGCGATGGTTCTTCACGTTTTGCTCCCAATAACAAATGGGGACTGTTCCCAGCAGTTTCGGCTGGCTGGGTGGTTTCACAGGAAGAGTTCCTGAAATCGGTTCCGCAGATCAGTCAGCTGAAACTGAGAGCGAGTTATGGTTTTACGGGTAACGACCGCTTTGATGATTACCGCTGGATCGGATCGGTGACACAAGGACGGGTAGCTTTTGGTAATACGCTGGGCGCATCTTATTATCCTTCTGCGATCACCAACCCGGATCTGAAATGGGAGCGCACGCAGCAGTTCAACATTGGTTTTGATCTGGGTTTATTATCCAACCGCATCAATATTGAGGGAGATTTTTACCGCTCCGTTTCCGATGGATTGCTCCTGGACGTTCCGGTACCGGTTGTGTCCGGATTTACGAGTGTATTCAAAAATATTGGTAAACTTGAAAATAAAGGTATAGAGCTCAGCATCACTTCTCACAATATTTCAAAAGGAAGTTTTAAATGGAGCACACGTTTCAACATTTCAGGAAACCGCAATAAGCTTTTGGCGCTCGGGCCAGACAATGCGCCAATGATTTTCACGCCATCGGTATTCAGCGGCATGCAGAAAATCAACAAAGTAGGCAGCCCGATTTTCAGTTATTATGGATACCAATATGATGGTGTTTACAAAAATCAGGGTGAGATCGACGCCGATCCGGCTCATTACAGTACAGCTACACCGGGCGACGGACGTTATGTTGACGTAAATGGCGACGGCAAACTGGATGCCAACGACCGCACGCAAATCGGGAATTACAATCCTGATTTTATCTGGGGACTGACCAACAACTTCTCTTACAAAGGATTCGATTTCAGTTTCCTGTTTCAGGGTGTGCAGGGCAACGATGTGCTGGATGAAAACATTCACCGCTCGTTGCTGTATCATGAAGGCCGTAATTATTACCAAAGCGCAGTGAACAGATGGCGTTCGGAAGCAGAACCGGGTGATGGTTATCACTACAAACTTTCTGTTGATCAGAACGGATATGAAAAGACACCTTCGAGCTACTGGATTCAGGACGGATCCTATTTCAGACTAAAAAGCCTGACGCTCGGTTACACTTTCCCGGCTGCTATTCTGGAAAAAATCAGGTTGTCATCGCTGCGTATCTATCTGACAGGGCAGAACCTGTTTACGCATAAGGACATTCCTGTTTACGATCCTGAAAATTTCAGCGGCGATATGACCGATGCATCCCGCCGTGGTGTCAATGCCAATCCCTACCCTACTTCCAAAACCTATTCATTCGGTATCAACATAGGCCTTTAATTCCGACAGATTTTATGAAAAATATAAACAGATATCTCGCTATTTCATTCACATTTCTGCTTGCTTCCTGCTCGGAAAGTCTGCTGGATTTGTATCCCGAAACAAGGCTAACCGACGGCAGTTTTTATAAAACCGAAACCCAGTTTGTCCAGGCTACCAATGATGTTTACAGGCAGCTGGGGCGTATTTATGACGCAGGCGGAATTCCTGATCTGTACGGTGAATTGTTTTCGGACAATGTTTACATCCAGTTTACAAGCGGGGCGAATGCGTTTCCCGAAGAGATTAACAAGCATAAAATCCTGCCTGATAATGGTAAGTTAAAACTGGCTTGGGAAACGGCTTACAACGGTTTGTATATCGCCAATAATGTTTTGTTGCAACTGGATAAAACAGATGTCACATTCAGCCAGCCTGCATTAAAAGAGCGCCTGAAAGCAGAGGCCAGATTGGTTCGCGCTGTCATCCTTTTCAATCTCGTACAAGCCTGGGGCGATGTCCCTTTGCCGCTTACCGTGGTGACTCCAACGGAAAGTTATCAATATGCCAGAGAAAAGAAAGAGACAGTTTATCAGCAGATCATCACGGACCTTACCGCCGCCAAATCTGTTCTGCCGGCGAGTTATACAGGGACAGATATTGGTCGTGCGACAAAATATGCTGCATCCGCATTGCTGGGAAAGGTTTATCTGATTCAGGGAGATAAAGCAAAGGCTGCATCTGAACTCAAAGAAGTTATAGACATCGGACTGTTTTCTCTGGATGCCAACCGGGACGGAGCCGTTAATTCAGGCGATTTTGCACACCTTTTTAAATCAGATACAAAAAACTCAAAAGAGTCGGTTCTCGAAGTGCAATACCTTGCTGGTCAGAACCAAGTGAATAGTTTGCATCAACAGGCTTACACACCTTTTCACTTTGCATTTCACCTTCCTGCAAGTACCGAAACATTCCGCGGGGATGGATTGAACACACCAACGGCAGATTTGATCAGTGAATATGAAGCGAATGATCCAAGAAAGGATTTGTCAATATATCCGGGTTACACGGACCTGCAAACCAATCAGTTTATAGCCTATCCGTTTACGCTCAAATTTTTCGATCCTTTGTGGCGATATGCCGGGCAGAATTTTGAAATTATCCGTTATGCCGATATACTTTTGCTTTACTCAGAAGCTACCGGAGATCCTGCCTATCTCAACCAGGTTCGGGCACGGGTTGGTCTGCCAGGTTTCGGACAAACTGGTTATCCTGCAAAATACAATACACTCGCATTGGCGATTGAGCACGAACGGCGTACAGAACTTGCTTTTGAATTCCACAGGTTTTTTGATCTTGCCAGAACCGGACGCGCAGCAGCTGTTTTAACCAGTAAAGGCATTCCCGTTTCTGCCGATAAATTGCTTTTCCCGATACCTCAAAGCGCCATTGATGTGAACCCAGCCATTACACAGAACCCATGAAAAAATCACGTTTGTACATTGTACTGTTTGTCCTGTTCTTTACTAATCAGGCAATAGGACAAACTCCTGACCGACCCAACATACTCTGGATTGTCAGCGAAGACAACAGTCCATTTATAGGCGCGTACGGCGATAAATTTGCCACCACTCCTGCTATTGATAAACTGGCACAGGAAGGGATTTTATATCAAAATGCCTTTTGTACGGCGGCTGTTTGTGCCCCGTCACGAGCCACGCTCATTACCGGCATGTATCCTTCCTCGGTGGGCACAGAAAATATGCGGAGCAGTTATCCGGTGCCGGATTTTGTCAAATTTTTCCCGAGGTATCTGCGCGAAGCAGGTTATTATACCACCAATAATGCCAAAAAGGATTACAATACGGTAGACCAATTGCAGGCCTGGGATGAATACAGCGGCAAGGCGACTTATTTAAACAGAAAACAGGATCAGCCATTTTTTGCAGTTTTTAATCTGGAAACAACGCACGAAAGCTCCATTTTTTCTGCCGCTGCCAAACGGGAGATGTACAGCCAGTTTGCCGGAGCCGAGGCTGCCAAGCGGGTTCCTCTTGAAGAACCTGCCCTGCGCCATGATCCTGAAAAGGTGCGCATTCCTCCCTATCATCCGTCGACACCGGAAATGAAACACGACTGGGCGCTGTATTATGACAAAATTCAGGATATGGATGCGCAGGTGGACAAACTGCTGAAAGATCTGGAAAAGGCCGGTCTTGCCGAAAATACGATTGTATTTTACTACGCCGACAACGGAGGTGTTCTCGGGCGCAGTAAACGGTTTATGAACGAATCCGGATTGCGGATCCCGCTGATTATTCGGATTCCTGAAAAGTACCGGTCCGCAAGTCCTTTAAAACCAGGTTCTGTCTCAGGCAGACTGATTGATTTCACCGATTTTGCACCAACAGTGCTGAGTCTGGCGGGTGTTAAAATTCCTGAATACATGCAGGGAAAAGCTTTTCTGGGTAAAGCGGCAACGCCGGATGATGCCAAGCCGATTGCGTTTGGTTCCCGTGGGCGGATGGATGCCGGAATCGATCTGGTAAGAACCGTACGCGACAAACAATACCGTTATGTTGCCAACTTTATGCCACACAAAATATATGGTCAGCACATCAAGTTTATGTGGATGGCAAGCTCGATGAAATCATGGGAAAGAGAATTTAAAGCCGGAAGGCTTAACGAAGTTCAATCTGCCTTCTTCCGTCAGAAACCATCCGAGGAGCTATACGATGTGTTGGCCGATCCTGATAATGTTGTCAACCTCGCCGGCAAGGCCGAACTGAAACCTGTATTGGAAAAATTGCGAAAAGCAACATTTGCACAGATCACAAGACTGAACGATCCGGGTTTTATTCCGGAGGCTGGTTTGGAAGAAATTTCCAAAACCACTACACCGTACGAATATGCCAGATCAGCGCAATACAACATCGGAAAAGTACTTGAAGTCGCCACTGCCGCCTCGTCCAGAGATAAACGGAAGTTGCCTTTACTGATTAAAAAAATGAGTGATAAAGATCCCGTTATCCGTTACTGGGCGGCAACCGGCGCGTTGGTTTTGAGCAAGGATGCAACAGCTGCTTCAAAAAAACTAACTGAATTACTTGATGATCCGCAAGCTTATGTGCAGGTTGCAGCCGCCGAGGCATTGTATCATTTTGGAGAAAAACAGAAAGCGCTGCCGGTATTTTTCAGAAATCTGTCCGACAGCAATACCATGCTGAGAGTACAAATCCTGAGCGCACTGACGGCAGCGTCACCGGCCGAACTCACTCCTATCCGTGAGGATTTACAGAAAATTGCCAAATTGAAGAATTCGGAATACGATTCCAATGCGGCGGCATTTTTGCTGGAAGGACTGGAAGTAAAAACAGAAAAATAATATTTATTTTACCAAAAAAACGATGAACAAAAACAGAAGATGGTATGTCCCATTATTGCTCTTCAGCATTTGCTGTTTGTCGGCGGGAATGTATTGGACCGGAGCTCCTGAAAAATCGCCGAACATTATCTTCATCATTGGAGACGACATCAGTGCGGAGGATATCGGCGTTTATGGCAACCAGGCAATTCGAACTCCCAATATTGACCGGCTGGCAAAAAACGGACTGAAATTTGACAATCTTTTTTTGACTGCAAGTTCATGCAGCCCAAGCCGGACGAGCATTCTGACTGGCAGATATCCGCACAATACCGGTGCTGCGGAGTTACATACGCCGTTGCCGAAGCACCTTACGTATTTCCCGGAAGTGCTCAAAAAGAACGGATACTATTCGGCATTGGCTGGCAAATGGCATGAAGGCGAAAATTCCCGCCGGGCCTATGATACGCTTATTACCGACAAAAAAATAAACGGAGAAGGTGGTGAAAACCAATGGATCAGCCTGCTGAAAGCAAGACCGGCAGACAAACCATTTTTCTTCTGGCTCGCTCCTTATGATGCGCACCGTGAATGGTCTGCGAATGACGAATTTGAAAAACCATACAAACCAGACGAGGTGATCGTACCACCTTCGCTGGTTGACACCAAAGAAACCCGCCAGGATCTGGCGTACTATTACAATGAAATTTCCCGCATAGACCACTACATCGGCGAGCTCGAAAAGGAACTGGAACGGCAGGGAATTGCGGATAACACCATCATCATATTCACGGCTGATAATGCCAGAGCATTTCCCGGCGCAAAAACACGGGTATTGGACAGAGGACTGAAAACGCCTTTCGTCATAAAGTGGCCAAATGGTATTGTCAAAAAAGGTGAAAACATTTCAGGCCTGGTGAGCAGTATTGACATCGCTCCTACTCTTCTGGAAT
Source organism: Dyadobacter sp. CY312 (assembly GCF_021390535.1). Taxonomy (GTDB): domain Bacteria; phylum Bacteroidota; class Bacteroidia; order Cytophagales; family Spirosomataceae; genus Dyadobacter. Next base: position 13,851 of record NZ_JAJUXG010000034.1, on the reverse strand, counting down.
TAGCCGGGATCAAACCGGAGAAAACGATTCAGGGAGTAAGTTTTGCAAAACTGTTGAAAGAGCCTGCCGCAGCTTTCAGGAAGTATGTTTTTGGCGAACACAACTGGCACGATTACGAAGGTTTGGAAAGATCCGTCCGGACATTGGACTTCCTTTACCTAACAAATGCCAGACCTCGGCTGACCAATGAAGGACCAATCGACGCGAATCAAAGCCCATCCGCGAAAGCACTCAAAAAGGCAAAAGCAGACGGAACGATAACCGCTTATCAAAACGAGATCTTTCTCTCGCCGCGTCCAACAGAAGAATTTTTTGACAACCGAAAAGATCCTCTACAACAGCACAACCTGATACAGGATGCTAAATACAAAACGCAGATCGCAGCATTGAAAAAAGTATTGCATACTTGGCAAACCGAAACAGGCGACACGGCACCCGAAAACCTGACTCCCGACTGGTATCATCGGGAAAATGGCACAGAAATCTCAGGGAAGGGAAAGCGTGGCGAAATGCCGGGAAAATCAGCAAATGCCGACAGGATAAATCACAAAGGACCATTTTAGAGATGGCTAACAACGTTACAGTTTGAGACGTTTTTTTGCTTTACATCAGCGTATGCTGATAAGGAACTAAATCTGTCACCCCAACGACGCACATTCGTATATTCAGGATGCCATTGTATTAATTATGTAAATAAAATCATCCTCAGGTATCACGCCGAAGGCATCTTCAACGCCCTCGAATTTACCTGTGGCCCTTGATCAATAGAATTTTAATTTTAAGAAGTTATATTTTATACCGTGCGTTGCGGTTTTACATGTTACCATATCTCTAATCAACACTTAGCCTTTTCAATATGAACTTCTCAGAAAATTGACCGTCTTCCAGTCCTTTAAAATAAAGTTCAAAACCATACTTCTCAAGTAATTTCTTCGAAGCAAGATTATCAGGATTTACAATTGCGATCACCTCCAATTCAGAATATAAATGATTGGCCTTAGCAAGTATTTCCTGACATATTGCAGATCCATATCCCTTCCTCCAAAATTCTTTTTTTAGCACATATCCGATTTCAATAATTTCAGAATCATATTTATAGCGTTCCAGTGAGCAATTTCCTATAAATTCGTTTTCTTGATTGACTACTTTGTAGAACCCTAATCCCTCTTCTTTACAATTAATTTCAAGCATTGAGTCAAAATGAAGCCTTGCTTGATTTTCTGTCCACCCATTTCCAGCTATATATTTCATTGTCTCATCATCACTTACCATCGTCTTGAAAAGATCAAAATCACTATCTATGTATTTAGCTAATTTTATATCCATGCTTGACTTTAAAAAAATACATAATGATGAATGTATTTAGCAAATATTCAAATTATGTTACAACGGATTTCTGTCAACAAAACATAATTCCCAAATACACCCGTCTGGATTGAAATCAGAATTCTCAAACCTTATCCGTGAAAAATCAGAGAAAAAAGTCGGACCACCGATGCGGCAATAATTTCCCGCATAATACTGATGTACATCGTGTTTATCGTTGTATTTATGCTGATATGTCATCTCTATTTTGCAATAAAATTCCAAAAACTGATTGGTCTCCTGGTTTTAAAACCAAGTTTTTCATATAGTTTTATGGCTCCAATATTGGTATTGGCGACATGTAAGTACGGGATTTTTTGTTCGTTGAAAATTTTGTCGCTGGCAAATTTTATCAACTGTTTTGCATAACCTTTTCCTGTGAAATTTGGGTGTGTAACGATAGCACTTAGTTCGGTGTATGCATCCATTTTCATTCGTTCACCAGTTACCGCAACCAGTTTTTCATCCTTATAAATACCAAAATAATTTCCTAAATCTGATGTTTTATTTTTGAAATAACCGGGCTGAACCAAATTCACAAGATTAAACAAATCAAGCTTATGAATTTCTGTTTGAAGTTCAACGATGTGCTCCATTATCTCCACATCACTTTGCTTATCAAGCACCATCTGATTGCAAATCAATTCGTTGTTCAGCTGAACAGTATCGTTACTATTTGGTTTGTTTCCCACTACAAAAAAGTTGTTCGTCAGTGAAGCGTATGCTTCAATTCCGGTTGCAGTTTCATCAGAATTTATAAAACCACCGAAAGGACAGTAATCTGGATGATAAAACTTGATGCCATCAAACTCCACCGCAAAAACTTTATGGGTTTCGCTCAAAGAATGCCAGGTTGGATTGTCTAATTTATTGGTCTCCATTTTTTATACTTCTATTTGATAGATAGCAATCTGGAAAGAAAAGAAGCTGTTACTAACCTTTGCTAGTATTATTATTTTATGTTTTTTCCCTTTTTCCATTTGCGTATTCTTACTCTTGCGTTGGTGTAAGGGGAAGCTGTGTTGAATTGTATCATTCTCCCCAAAGTCCATTTTTCGTACCAGCTTACTTCGTAAAGTTCCTTGTTCGATTTGTTTGCTATCAATTCTAAAATCTGTTCAACGGTTTTGTTCAATTTTTTAGTTAAAATATTGAAGTCATCATCTTTATAATCTGCATAGAATTTTTGAGCAAGTTTACCAAGTTCGTTCCATTTGTATCCCGTTTCAGGGAAATCAACAACTTCTTTATTGTCTTTCTTTTTGTTCCATTTCAAAACCAATTCTCCCCAACCGACAAGATAAGCCAACAAATTATTGATGCTCATTATTGTTCCTTTGGAATGCCCTTCCAATTCTTGAAAGCTGGTCATATCGGAAGGAATTGTAGATAATTCATTATTTAATTTGGAAAAATGCTCAGCAATCGCTTTTTGTAATTCTTCTTTATTGGTTGGAACAGCCATTTGTTATACTTCTATTTGATAAATTCGCGATTGCTCTTCCCAAGGATGATAACCTTGCCCGATATAGGCAAATCCATATTTTTCATAATATCCTATGTGGTCTGTACATAAGTTCAAATGTTTAAATCCAGCTAATTTTGTGTCTTCTTTTGCTTTTTCTAAAAGTAATGAACCGTAAGCATTGCCTCTATGGTTTTCATCAATGTAAATCGCACAAACCCAGGGATATAAATCCATTCTACTGATGAAGTCATTTGTAATTAATCCTGCGCAGCCAATGATTTCTCCCTCTTTTTCCAATAAATACCATTGAGGTAAAGACTGTGTTGCCTGAATGCTGTTTGAAATGCAGTCTTCATAAATAATGGGAGAAATTTCTGACCAACTTTCTTGCAAGTACTTTATAGCTTTTTCTTTGTATTCTGGATGTTGTCTAACTGATATTATTCTCATTTAAAATGCTGTATTATATTATTCAACATCCAAAATTACACTTTTTAGTGTTGATGAGCGTGTGACTTCTCTTCGTTTGCACCTTTTTTTCCTTCCGTTACATCAACGGTAAAATCTGCTGTATGTACTTTTCCATCTATTTTAAACTGTGCCCACATTCTGTAAACGCCCGCTTTTTCGATATGTGTTTGTGCAAAAACTGGAAAACGGCTGTCAGATACCGGATGAATATGCAGAAATTCTTTGCCCACCTTGCCAATCATAACGATATGAGCTGATGCGCCTAAGTATTGTTGAAGATCAGCTTCTATTAATTTTTTTCCGTCTTTTTCGATGGATATTTCCAGGTCCTGCGTTTTGTTGGTTCTGAAATCAATTCCGTTTTCGAGGACTACCCTATATCCATCGGTTTCTGAGATCCATTTGTTTGTAATCTCTTCATCGCCTGCTACATAGTTTCCCTGCACTTCAATTTCTTGTCTGTGTAAAGCCTGTGGCGCGCCACTTGGTTTGAAATCTGCGAACAAAAGATACTTTCCGTCTTTAGGAAATGTCTCTGTTACGATATATGTACCGTCTGTCTGCTCTTCCGGGTGTATATGCCGGAACCAGGTTAGATCATCACTGACTGCCATCAAATGAATTTTCATTTCGTGAGAAATATCCAATGGCACAATTTGTTCATTTCCTTTGATAACAATCGTCAGTTCAGTAGCTTTTCCTGCCTCGACAGTTTTTGGCGACGTGGTTAACTGTACCTGGTACTCGTGAGCGTTTTTCGATTGAACCGCCTTCAACTCCATCCCACATTTAGGGCAGTTGTCGCCTTGTTTTCCGATTACTTCCGGGTGCATTGGGCAAGCGAAAATACTTTCCATGTCTGTATGCGCATGATTTTTCATATGTGATGATTTGTTATGGGTGTAATTGCAGAATGCTCAAATGCCTCTGCAATTACTTGCCCCAGGTTTATTGCTGTTTTAATGATTTAATATACGCCATTTTTTCAAGCATTTAAAGGCTCTATTTTAAAGCCCGTTTTCTGGATGATCTCCATAACTTCCTGCTCGGTAATCCCTTCGGATTTTACCGTTAGCACTTTATCCTTGTTGGTGGTATCCACCTCCCAATGACAAACGCCTTCGGCATCATTCAAAAAAGGAGTTACTTTAGCTACACATCCCCCGCAGTTGATGTTTGTCTTAAACTGAAAATTCTTGTCTTCCATTTTTTTTATTTTTTATTGATGATACAAAGTTGGGCAAACAAAAGCAGCTCCGTTTTACGTTATTTTCGATTTGATTTGTAAGATTTACTGAGGCAGTACCGGCGGACCTTGTGCTCATAAGCAAAACCAGCAAGCCGGTCCTAAGTTACAGTTTAAGGGGTTTTATAGAAAAAACCGTAATGATAGCGGCAATCGCGCTTACAACAGCAGCTGCAAGAAAAGCGGTTTGAAAACCTGCGTTCAGTGAGGTAATATCAGCTTCCCCCGCTGTTTTAACGGCGTTGGTTTTTGCAGCAGAAATGGCGACTATAATGGCCAGACCCAGAGCCGAACCCACCTGATAGCTTGTATTTACCAACCCGGAAGCCAGTCCCATTTCCTCGGGTTTGGCACCCGACATCGAAGCTATCGTACCGGGAATGTATGCCAGCGACATCCCTAACGCTCCCAGCAACGATGCAGGCAATACGTTAACCAGGAATGTTCCATCAGGCGGAACAGTGCTAAACAGGAGCAGCGAAGCAGTAAGTGTGATCAGTCCTGTGATCAGATTTGCTTTGAAACCAAACCTGGCTACCAGCCTACCTGTAATACCTACCATCAAAAACATGATTGCAATCGTCATCGGTAGCAATGCCAAGCCACTGTTGAAGGCAGAATAATTCAGCGTTTGCTGTAGATATAGATTGAGAAAAAACCATAATGGTATCCAGGCCGCAGCCAACAAAGCCATCACCAGGTTGCCCGATGAAAGATTAGGGACTTTGAAGATCGTGAGCGGTATCAACGGCACATTTTTCCGCTTTTGGATGACAAAGAAGATGGAGAAAAGAAACACAGAAAGACCTAACAACCCAATGGTCTGCAGCGATTGCCATCCTGCACCTTCTGCCGATACGATGGCATACACCGTCAATACCAATGCTGATGTTGCCAAAATTGCACCTTCAACATCCACTTTCCCTTTTTGAGTATCGCCTTTAAACAGCAGGCTTCGGCTGTAAAATAGTACAACAAGTCCTACGGGAATATTAATGAGGAATACCCAATGCCAGGACAGCCATTCGGTAATAGCACCACCAAGGAAAACTCCGGCCGAACCGCCGGCAGCAGCAGAAGCTCCCCAGTAGCCTAACGCTTTATGGAGTTCTTTGGGGTCGGGAAACTTCGACAGCACGAGCGTGAGCGCTGCCGGAGCAATAAGCGCAGAACCCAATCCTTGCAAAGCCCTTCCGATGTTAAGTGCCGCCTCCGACCAGGCTACACCTGCCAGAAGTGATGCGGCGGAAAGAATTGCAAAGCCCCACATAAATATCTTGCGGACACCGAACAGATCCGATAAGCGCCCACCGAGCAGCAAAAAGCCTCCGAACGAGATAACATATGCGTTAAAAATCCATTGCAAGCCGCTTTGAGAATAGCCGAGGTCCTCCTTTATTGCCGGCAAGGCAACTCCAATAATGGAGGTATCCATTATCACGACAAATTGTGCGGTACATAGCAAAAATAGTGCTGACCAACGCTTACTGTATGGGGCAGATTTGCCCGTTTCGGGCGATACATCCGTATTCATTTTAATATCTGATTGTTGGTGAGAATTATAGATTTAACAGCCCAAGAGCATGTTGTAACTCGATATGAAGCATCCGCAGATTATACACAGCATTCAGGTAGTTTATTTTGGCTTGCGTTAGAGCCAACTCAGCATCTGTCAGTTCAAGCCTTGAACCTAAGCTATTCCGGAATCGGTCCTCCATCATCTGGTAGTTCAATTCTGCCGACTTTACCGTTGCTTTCTGGATATCCAGTTGCGAAGTGGCTTCTTTCCATTTGCTTATAGTCGTGGCGAGTTCTGTCTTAACCTTGTCTTTCAAATCATTAAGGCGTATATCTTCCTGCTGTGCTTTAATCTTTGCCTTGCTGATTTGAGATTTGGTACGGTTGCCATTAAAAACAGGCACGCTAAGTTGCAGACCCAAAAACGAGGTTCTCGGCAAGACATACTGGCCAAATTTCATATCATCGGCTTGTGCCTGTAGCTGATACTGCCCTATTAGCGACAGTTCCGGCAGCAGCTCTGCCTGCGAGGCCTTTATTTTTTTCTGCTGCAGGTCGATTGTCAGTTTTTGTACATTAAGGTCGTTTCGGTTCTTTTCGGCAATCTGAAATGCCTCATCAACTTTGTGAAATTCGCTTTGGCTCGTTTCTGCGCCAGGCTCAAGCTCATCAGTCAGTTCTATTTCCGTCGACCCGTCCAGTCCAATCAGCCTTTTAAGCTCAATGCCGGATACATCTATGCTGTTTTTTAAATAAGAAACAGAGGACTTAAGATTTTCTACGGCAATAAAACTCCGCAGAGTATCTGACTTCAGGTTTCTTCCCTGGGCAAACAGCGACCGGGAATCCTGTAGCACCTTGACATTGCGCTGCAGGCTTTGATCCAGCAAACCAAGTTGACGGTTCATCATCAACATATCCAGATAACGCGTAGAAACCTGAAGTGCTACCCGGCTTTGGAGATCGGCCGTTTTTGCGATCTCGATCTTTTCACTGATTTGCGAGGCCTTTGTGCGCTCATGTATGGCAGGAGCAAGAATGGGCTGATGTAACGACACGAATGTATTAAAGACATTTCTTCCACCAAAGGCAACGTCCTGCACTGGTTTATCGGTACCAGCAAACGAGCCTGGCAAGAATATAATTGGTCTTTCGAAGTAATAAGAATAGGCAGCATTCGCTGAAATGCTGGGCAGCAAGCCACTTTTGGTTTCCCGGACCATTTCTTTGGCCTGTATTTCTTCCAAAAGCTGTACCTGGAGTGCCTTGTTCCCTTGTTTTGCCATTTCCAATGCATCTGTAAGGGCAAGCGTCCTTTTCTGAGCAAGCAATACATTACCGCTGCTTATCAATAGCAGCACGGTAATTGTATATAAGATGTTCGTTTTCATATAGTCTTCTCGGGGATTTAAAATAGTTACACTACCGCTGGTTTGTATACGTCTTCGATATCTTCTTCCACAATCACGGTTTCACCTTTTTTGCTGGATAAATAAGAGTACACAGCAGGGATGATGAACAGGGTCAGTATTCCGGAAAAGACAAGTCCTCCGGCAATCACGATCCCTAATGACTGGCGACTGTTGGCCGTGAGTGCAATGGGCAATGCTCCGAATATCATCGCCAGCGATGTCATCAGGATCGGACGGAAGCGTTGCTCTGCTGCTTGTATCGCTGCATCGAATTTTGAGAGTCCTGAATCTTTCAGGTGATTGGCAAATTCAACGATCAGAATACCGTTTTTGGTGATCAGTCCTATCAGCGTAATAATCCCGATCTGGCTGAACACATTTAAACTTTGACCAAACCAGGACAGGCTGAGAATGGCGCCGGTTATTGCCATTGGCACGGTGAGCATAATGGTTAACGGATCACGCAGGTTTCCAAACTGTGCGGCTAAAATCATATAGATCAGTATCAATGCCAGAATAAGCGTAAAGGTGATGTTGCCCTGGCTTTCGGTATAGTCGCGCGACTGGCCCGCCAACGTTGCTTTGAAGGTTTCACCCAATACTTCCAGCTTTATCTTTTCGATTTCCTGTATCCCTTCGGCAAGGCTCACTCCGGGTGCCATAGCAGCCGAAACGGTAGCAGAAGTGTATTGGTCGTATCGGTAAATAGCGGCTGGACTTACGGATTCTTCCGTTGTGATCAGGTTGTTCAATGGAATCATTTTTACAGAGGCCGAACGAACATAGATCGCATTTAAATCGCTTTTGTCATTTCTGTATTCACGATCCAACTGCCCGATTACTTCGTACTGACGATCGTTGCGCAGGAAATATCCGTAACGCTGGCCAGAAAACGAGAGTTGTAGCGTTTGTGCCACTTCCTCCATAGATACACCCATTAAGGCAGCTTTCTGCCGGTCGATATTTATTTTTACTTCTGGTTTATTAATCTTCAAATCGGTATCAATAAACATTAGTTTTTTGCTTTGGCGTGCCGCTGCCAGGAATTTTGGAAGCACCGCTGTCAGACTATCGAGGTTTTGTGATTGCAATACAAATTGTATCGGCATTCCTCCGCCATAACGGCTCCCGATCGTTGGTGGCAGATAGGGAAACAGAAGAAATCCCCTGAATTGTCCTGATGCAGCGCCATATTGGTTGTACAAATCCTGGACGCTATGCTTTCTGTGCTTAGGATCTTTAAGATAGATACTTTGTACAGCCACATTCACGGGTGCCGGAGCGGGAATGAAGGAAATAGCAACCATCGAATAGGTTTGATAAATTCCATCAGTTGAATCGTTCACATATTTCCCAACTTCGGTCATGTGTTTTTTCATATAGTCGAACGAAACCCCCTCGGGAGCAACGGCGATGAGATTCATATTGGAACGGTCTTCAATCGGCGCCAATTCTGAAGGAAGCTTTTTACCAACAAAATAAATGAGTGCGGTAGTACCCAGCAAAAAGACCCAGGCTAGCCATCTGGCCTTCATAAATGCGGTGAGCAAGCGAGCATATCCATTATTCATACCGACAAAAAATGGCTCGGTTACACGGTAAAACCAACCAGGTTTTGTTTTTTTTCTTAGGAAATAGGCACTCAGCATCGGTGTGAGTGTCAGTGCTACAAACGCCGAAATCATTACAGACCCCGATACCACAATAGCGAATTCTTTGAAAAGCTGCCCGCTGATTCCACCCATGAAAACAATCGGGAGAAAAACGGCTGCCAGCGTAATGGTAGTGGAAACAACCGCAAAATAAATTTCTTTGGACCCTTTAAACGCAGCCTGTATGGGCGTCATGCCTTCTTCTATCTTTTTATAGATATTTTCAAGTACAACGATGGCATCATCTACCACCAGCCCGATGGCAAGCACCAATCCCAAAAGAGTCAATATGTTGATGGAAAAACCCGCCACATACATGATAAAAAATGCAGAAATGATGGATACCGGAATAGCCAATACCGGAATGATGGTTGAGCGCCAATCCCGTAGAAATAGAAAAATAATCAACACCACCAGCCCGAAAGCGATGAACAGGGTTTCTTCCACCTCCTTGATAGATTCCCGTACAGAACTGGTATAGTCGAACCCAACAATCAAACGGTATTCCGACGGAACTTCTTTGCGCAGCTGCTCTAACCGCTTGTAAAATTCATCAACCACTTCAATGGCGTTCGCACCACGCTGTATCTGAATAGCAACACCGATACCAATGCGGTTCAGGTTTCCGGTTTCGTTGATAATAGCAGTACGCTCATTCACTTCTCCCAATTCGGCAGAACCAACATCTTTTAGACGTATTACCGTAGCGCCCACTTGCTTGATGAGCATTTCTTCAAAATCTTTTACCGAAGTAAGACGGCCCATTGTACGGATGCTAAGTTCGCTGTTGGCTCCTTCTATCCGACCAGCAGGTAAATCAATATTCTCTCTCGCCAAAGCCTGGCGAATGTCTGCCGGAGTCAGTTGATAAGCAGCAAGTTTTGCGGGATCAAAACGAAGGCGCATGGCGTATTTGTGTTCGCCAACAATCGCTACATTACTGATCCCAGGGATGGATTGCATTTTGTCTTTGATGACCGTAGACGCAAGATGACTTACCTCTTTGATGTCCTTGGTGTCACTTTCGACTTCGAGGAACGCCACCAGATTGTCTGGTGAAGATGCCTTTTGCACAATTGGCGGATCTACATCCGTAGGAAGTTGCTTGCGGGATTTTGCCACTTTGTCCCTGACGTCGTTCAGCGCATCCTCTATGTCCACCTCACGGTTGAATTCGATAGAAATCACACTTACCTGTTCTCTGGATTCAGAAGAAATGGTACGTATTCCGTTCGCTTCCGCAATGGATTCTTCCATTGGTCGGGTAAGCTTGGATGCGATTACATCCGGGCTTGCACCGGGATAGAATGTAATGACCGAAATAACGGGCGGTTCTGTTAACGGAAATTCACGAACACCTAACTGTTTCCATCCTACTATTCCCAAAATAATAAGCAAGAGGGAAAACACCCCGGCCAAAACCGGTTTTTTTATACTTAAAGATGATAAGCTCATAATGCTATGATTTGAAATTGATTATTTGGACACGACGGCTTGGACGGGAGTCCCGTCTCCCAGGCGCAGTATGTTTGAAATAATGATACTGTCGCCAGTAGCGACACCGGATGTGATGACCGCTTGCGATTCTGTCCTATTGCTAATTGTTACTGCCATGGGCTTCGCCACGCCGTTTTTTATCACAAAAACAGAATAGCCTTTCTCTCCGGGCGTCAGGGATTCTGTAGGCACCATGATGCCTTTTGCTGCTTTGTTGGTAACACTGAAATAGACTTTGGCCGACAGCCCTGCCCTAAATTGCCCGCCCGCATTAGCCGCTACGGCCTGTACCTGCAGGCTCCTGCTTTGGGCGTCAAGGCCGGGCTCGGTAGCACTGATGGTTGCCGAATGTTCTTCGTCGGACAACTCGGCAGTAAACCTTACTTTTTTCCCGTTCTGTATCAAGGGTAGGTATTTTTCAGGAACAGAGAAATTGATTTTGATGCTGCTCTGATCCTGCAGTGTCACCAATTCTGCACCAGGCGAAACATATGCCCCCAGATGCACTTTTGAAATGCCTATTTTTCCTGAAAACGGGGCCCGGATTACAGTCTTATCCAGGTCTACCAGAAGCAACTCTTGCTGTGCGGACAGGGACTGGAAACGCATCACCGCTTCGTCGTGTTCCTGCGGTCTCACAGTTTCGGTCTTTAAGAGATTGCTCAGCCTGTCCTGGTTAAGCCGGGCAAGCTCCAATTCTGCCCCCAGCTGTTTCAAGCGAGATCTGATGTCGGCGTCATTTAGAGTGTAAAGCACAGCCCCCTGGCTTACGAAACTGCCATCTTTAAAGGCTACCCGGGTTATCTTTTGCGGTAGTTCGCTGACGATGGCAACTTCACGATAAGGCATCATCGTTCCCACCAGCGCCTCTTCCTGATCCAGCTGCTGCTCCTCCGCAACGCTAATGTCCACTGGCAATTTGCTGGCATCGGCGTTAGCAGTTACTTTTTTTTCGGGTGCTTTTTCAGTCTTGTTTTCACAAGCAATCAATAGAATACCCAATAGGGGCATTAACATTACCAGCCTCTGGATAGTATGTTTGTATAACATGTTATTAATGTTTAAGAATGTAACAATCGATTATAATTTACTTGGCAAAATTATGCACCGATGCTACTTTGCTTCTTACACAGTTACGGGTAAGAGTTGTGAGATTTACGTTACGTTATTTTTGGAATACAAATGAATTCGTGTAGATAAATTGGAATGGAACAGCAATAAAAAACAAAACCCCAGTTCATATTAAATGAACAAGGGTTTGCAGAAATACTTTTGATAAAATGTATATTTTACATCTCGGGACGTCTCATTAATTTATAATAGGAAGACGTAAATCCTGTATGTTTTTTTAACTGATTGGAGAGATGAGCCGAACTACTGTATCCTAATGAAGATGCAATTTCTGACAGCGTTTGATCCGTGCAGATCAACAACTCTTTTACTTTGTCAATCTTCTTAGAAATAATAAATTTTTCGAGGGTGTATCCCTCCAGAGCCGAAAACATGGAACTCAGTGAATCGTAGTCCTTATACAATTCGTTACTGATAAGTATTGAAAACTTAACCGGTTCGCCCGTATCCAGTTGTTCACGGATACCTTTTTCAACGGCATTTTTTATCTGGCTGATGATATTTTGTTTCTTGTCGTATATTAAATCGAATCCATTTTTTTGTAACATGGATCTAATAGTTTGTTGATCAATAGAGATCTCGTTCGTTTCTTTTAGAATTACCTCACCTAATCGGATGTCGGAAATTTCCAGACCAAGTTTTGGGAATTCTTCGGATAAAACGTAAATACATCTATCGCACACCATTCCTTTTATTAATAGTTTCACGGATTAAAAGACATTTTAGATTCACGCAATTACGAAACCAAAAGTCCTGTTTTATAAAAAACAAAATACTACACTATTTCTTGTTTTGTTTATAGAATTTTGTGGAATGTAAAATTGTCGGAATATTTTAAAAGTGCTTAACAATTATAGTGCAGGGAGAGCAGATTCAGGTAACCTTAGAAATATCCGGTACATGGCTATTTTTTCGAATTCAATTCATTTCTCGGGCACACGATCACGACAGGTTTATGGTAACTTCCCGGTCCACCGGGTAACTCTGACACAGCAGTATAATTCCTTCGGATACATCCTGTTCTGTAAGCGCATGATTATTGACCATCCGCACTTCACCATCTTTTTTGACCGCCCAACAAACACCGCAGGTTCCGTTCTTACAGGAACTCCGGACTTTGATATGATGCTCCTGCATTGCGTCTAAAAGCGATTGCCCGGCTTTTACTTCAACCAGTGAGGTGCATTCGTAGGTCTGCATTTCATCCTGAATATAATGATCCTCATAATGGTTTACAATAATATCCTTTGAAATCCCATCGCTCTCAATTACCGGATTCTCTTCCTGGACAGGACCGAAATACTCGGTGTGGATTTGTCGTTGCGGAATATTCAGACCGAGTAAAGCCTGCTGGTAAAGGTCCATCAGTCCCGCCGGGCCGCAGATGTAGTAATGCGCTTCTTCTAATATTGCAATTTGTTTCCTAATGATTGAGCGGAGCATAATCAGAGAAAACCTCCCTGCAACATGGTTGATTTTGGATGATACAAACGCGTCGGAAGTAAACGAATAATGGGAATTTAGCTTTCCATCTGCCTGCAGTGTTTCTAGTTCGTCCCAAAAGATGGTTTCCTCCGGCGATTTATTGCTGTATATAAGCAAAGGGATTTTTGCATTTCCCTCCATGCTTTTCAACATAGAAAACAGTGGTGAAATGCCGCTACCGCCAGTCAGCAGCACTATTGGTGAATGTTCCGCAATTTGCTTTTCCAAAACAAAATTACCGAATGGCGCTTCTATGTCCCAGATAGAAATGTAAGTTGCATGATCTACAAGGTAGTTGCTCATCTTTCCGCCAACAACACGTTTTACCGTTACGGAGGGAAATTGATCAGATGGTTTAGAGCTGAGGGAATAGGACCGGATGACCTGCTCTCCGTTGATCAGGCATTTTATATTAAGGTATTGTCCGGGAAGATAACGGAATGCCTGTTGTTTTGTATCAAAGTATATGGTAATAGCATCAACGGTTTCCTTTACTATTTTAAGAAGGTGTTTGGGAATTGCGAAGAATGGAGATCGTACCATCTTTGCAGTGACGAAACATTAAAGCATTGATTAAACAGTTTACTAGACTGACCGATCTCCAAT
>NZ_JAJUXG010000033.1 GCF_021390535.1 Dyadobacter sp. CY312 | reverse complement strand
TAACCTTTCAGGTTAACACATTTCAACGGGAGATTAATAACTTATTGTCAAAATCTAACAAATAAGCCTAAAATTTAATCCTGGACTTGTTTTTCAACATAGAAGACGCCCTCCTTTTATTTCAAACAAGAAAGTTTACACTTACTTCACCGGTTGCCAGGTAGCTATCAGGGTACAAACTGCTCCGCTGGTAGTCAGGTCAGTATCTTTTCTTTCGGGTTGTACGGATCGAAATCGGGATTCTGACTTCACCTTAAAAAGACTGCTACTGGTTGTGTTAATCGTTTTCATTCTGTGAGAATTTAGTGAATAAAATTTTACTCAACAAATGAAGACGTAATAAGGGACGAATTTAAACAGCAGGGATGAATGGAGCATTTTCAGGTATCAAAGACCATTTAATGGGTCTTTAAGCGCAATAGGGATCACTACGTTTACGGAATACACATTTGCCGTTTCGTTGATATGAAATACAAAATCCTTATTGAAGTGCAACTGGAGACGTCTGAGGATATTTTGAAGACCTATCCCTGACGGCTTTATTTTTGGAGATTCCTCCTGGTGCGATTTAGAATTTTCAATAAAAAAATCCAGCTTATCATTTTCAATTTGGATCTTCACATCCAATCGACTTGGGTAGCTATCATTTTTGATACCGTGCTTAAAGGCGTTTTCTGCCAGGGTCATCAGTAAGAGGGAGGGGATACGGTAGGACGGTTTGACGGTACCATGCTGCTCAATCGACAACATCACCCGGGATTGCTGCCGGCCAGACTCAAGATCAACCAGATTTTTAAAACAATTGATTTCTCTTTCCAAAGAGATCATGTCCTGATTCGTCTCATAAAGTGAGTAGTGGATGATATCAGCCAGTTTGCCAAGGTAACTGGCTGATTCTTTACTCACATCTTGTATTTTAACATAAGCAGAGCTCAGAATATTTAGTATGAAATGAGGTCCTAATTGTGATTTTAAATGATCAAGCTCTTTTTTTACTCTTTGAGTTTCAAGATCCTGACGGGCTTTTTGATAGCGCATTCCATACTTGACCATCTTAAGACCTACTGGTAGTATCAACAGTTGCATATCCTGCAAATTAAATATTACCAAACTCACCTTGGTGGTTATGTCTTTTGGCGAATCGGACAGGAACATTCTTCCCAGCATTTCAAATGATAGTGTTGTATTTTCAAGACCAATCAACAAGTCAGCCACTTTAAAGCTGATGATATTCAACAGATGTGTAACGGCTACACAAAATACAAAAAGTAGCAGCCATAGCACAGCACCATTTACCCCGGTTCGAAGAAACCTCAGCAATATGGAGCAGATATAAAAAATGAAAACAAACTTTCCATAGTAAAGAACGTAGGAACAGATCATGGCGGAAGTTAATTCCCCCCGCATCAGGGCCGGAAGGAAAAACAACAGGTGTGCAATTATAAATGCGATCCAGAAGCAGAGGTGGATTAGAAGTCGAGCAATTTTACTTTTGGGGAACAGTACACTGTTTCCCAAAACATGAGAAAAGATTGGTTGCATTACAAAGTTTGTTATTTGGACAGCGATTTAAGTATCTGATATCTATCTGTTTTTGAAATCATGACCTTGAATTCCTTTTCGAGCAAGATTTCGTTTCCTTCAATTTCCAAAGCACAATTACGGTTAATGATATACGACTTGTGGGTCCTGAGAAATAGTTTTTCCGGTAACCTGTTTTCAAAATCAGTCAGAGAGCTTCGCGTTGTCAGGCAATCATGGTAAGTGTGCACATTCACATAGTTTTTCAACCCCTCCAGAAAGATGATGTTTTGATATGGGATGCGGTGAAGCTTTTTTTCGACTCTGAGCGTTACCTGTGACTCTCCAAATAATGGTGAAGGCAGATCTTTGAATTCGGACTGGTCGAAATCTGATTGCAGAGCAGGTGAAAATGTTGTTATGGGAGGCAATGGAATTTGGGTGTTATAGCTTCTTTGATGGATTGTGAGCGCCTTGGTCACTGCTTTGATGAAGCGGTCCAGATATGCGGGTTTTAATAGGAAATCGGTTATACTGAAATCATATCCGTCAAGCGCGTAGCGCGAATACGCGGTGGTCAGAATAACCTGAACTTTGGTGTCTGGTAGCATTTCTAACATTTGCAGACCTGAGATACTGGGCATGTTTACATCCAGAAAAATAAGATCTGGTTTCATAGATGTAATCATGGCCAGCGCATCAAGGCCATTGTAGGCATTACCAATTAATGAGAGCCAGGATACCTGACCGATGTTGTATTCAAGAAGTTTGTGTGAATCCGGTTCATCATCTATAATCAGACAACGTAATGCAGGGGCAGGTTTTTCGCTCATTCCTCTTTGGGCTAGGTAAATAATTTCAAGTTGAAACTGACTTACTAACAGAGGAGGATGTAAACGTTAACCCAATATAGAAGACAAGTGTTAATTTGACAATTTATTACCACTATTTCTACTTTGTTATATGAAATTAATTATCTGAAATAAAGTGATTCATAATATTTCTTTAAGTAATGATACACTACAAATTCGAGCTTTCGGTGCTCCATGGAAAATAAACGGTTTAAAAACATATGTATGATACTTGAAATATACCCGGTCATATACTGTGTATCAGTAATGTTTTTCATAATTTTTCTGCACTGATAAACGATAGGTTGAAAGTAGCCGTCTATTTGTCGGATACATTCGTTTTGCGGATCGTTTTCCAGTAGCGTTTTGATGTCTAGAAAATGGAGACGGTAGTTTTTATCCATTTGATAGATGTGCTGCTTTTGCCCGCTGAACTCGATATGAAACGATGCATGGACTTGATTGATCAGGGACCTTTTTGTGTCCGGATTGTAGTTTAGTGCGTTCAGGTAAGTATCAATCGCTCTGAGAGCTACATGCCACTTTTGAAAAAATGTGTTTTTTTCGATAAATTCAAGCAGATTACACACGGCAATGCTGTCCTTGTAAAAAAGAGTTTCGGTTAACTGATAACTGGCAGCAGAATATCTTTCCAGTTCCCTTTCATAAGTGTCTATTGTAAATTTGTCAATTGCTGTTTCATCCATCAAACATTGCAGATAGTCGCAAAGCAGTCTGATCACCTCAAAAACGGTCTGATTACTTCCCGGCACAAATAATCTGATGCGGAGATGATGGTCCGGATCATAATACCTGACGAAAAACCATTTTTTTAACAAACCTTTTTGAAGTAATTCATCACAAATTGGTTTGATTTTCCGCAGTAACGTATAATCAGCCAATGCCTGTGGCAGATAAACTTTTAAGTATATCCATTCACTTCCAGCTGCATAGAACCTGTTTTCACAGGCCTGATTTAAAGTAATGGAAGTAGATTTTGCCTTGGAGGCAGATCCTTTGAAAGGAATAATCATCTCATGACAGTATGTTTGATCCTTTGTTCTGATAAGGCCCTGCTCGGGCGATTCTAAAAATTCCGTAAGTTTTACACGCGAAGTTTTCTTTATTGTGGCCAGCAGCATTTCTAAACTTAATGGATTATCCGAGTCGGTCAGAAGCAGCTGGTCGTTATCAACGATTTGGGTATACCTGGGAATACGCATCCTTTTCATTAAATGTTCTAAGTCTTTTTCCGTAGGATTGTTCCTGCCTCCATCTGTGAGCATGTCAAGTGTCAGATTCCATTGTGCTTTACATACAATCAAATGCTTGTATTGTATACGGGGAAGAAAATCTCTTTCGGAGAGTATGCCCCAACTCCAGTTAAATACAGTAGCGGAGGACTCTCTTCCCAAATCGCAAAGAAACCGGTAAACAGGCAGGCCGCCGGTATAGTTATGAGCGCTGGTAAGGCGGGGGTATATTCTTTTGTTATGCTTTTTTGACCATAAAACAATTTGTTTGCCATCCGGTACCGAAACCAGAATGTCCTCTGGTAAGATCTGGTTTTCAGATTTGGCTTTGCTTGCCGCCAGATAGGTAAGCTCGTATTTTCTTAAATGAGGTCTGCTGAGGATGTTTCCCTCCTTGTTGCCTGCAAGATGATTGATTTCAACATACATGACGTTTGTATCCAATAGTTCTTCACAAGATATAGATTGGGTAACAAGTCCTTTAAGCACCGGGTCAATCGTGCAAAACCGGCTCATTAAATTGAAAGCCGAAGCGGAACCCATTGTATTCAGATTGAATTGAAAGACATTTTTATCCAAGTCTGTTTGTGATCGTGTGAGCAGATTTCCCATTAGATAAGTCCCGTCCGCTGTCTGTTTCCTTTTATGGTCAAACTTAGCCAGTTCGGCCTTGGTAAGGCTGGCCAGCTTTTTTTGTTGGGAGATAGCTTTTTCGTATAAATCAAGTCGAAGCCCGTCGAGGCGATCAGCAGCTGACGAATGGCTTTGGGCTGAGCCCAAAGTGAGGTTTTGTATGTGTTCAAATTCATGTTGATCAGTGAAGGCTTTTCTACCATAACCAATACCAGTTTTGGGATCTAAGGCTTCCAGTAGCGGAACGGGACGTGTTTGATACTTCCTGAAAAAAGCATCACAGAAGCGTTCCAGTTCATAATTAAGCGTTTCACTTGACAAAGCCATCAATTCATCTATCTCTTTGTGGATGATGGATATTGTGCTTTGCTTGATGTTGCAGCTATCTTCGGCCAACACAGAATTGACCAACAGAACTTGTTCATCTGGCTCAACAGTATAATACCTACCAAGAATTACCCTGATTTTTTCAGAGGCAGTCCTCAAACAGCCACCAAGGCAAACGATTTCTTTTATAAAACCGAGATCACTGGTTATCTCTTTTTTGTTTGCAATGAGATCAAACCGGGCAATCAGTTTATCCAACCCATTTTCAGAAATGGGACCAGCTTGAATCTCGCTACTCAGGAACTGCTCATCATGCAAAGACTCAATGAAGGCTTCGGATTCCGGAATTGATAGACCTGCTTTTGTAAGTTCGTTTAGTATGATCCGGTAACTTACCGGTGTTTTGGTAAGGTGAATAATCAAATCCAGAAATGGGTTACTTTCCACTTCGAGTTGGGTGAACGTGTCATTGTTTTTACCGCTCCTTTTGATGTAGCGATAAACATTTTGAAACCGGTAAAGGCTCGTATTACAACAAAGATCAAGATGAGTTATGACATCGGAACGTGCGGCCAATGCTTTGCAAAGACTTTCAAAAGTAGCGAATGAAAGCTGCATTGCAGGTTGCAACTGTGCTGGCTTTGTAAAAGTAATACTTGTTGGCTGGCTTGATATTTCTCCGCAACAGATTCCGGCCATTGTACCGAAAGGTGTGGGCCGGCTGGACATTCTGATCAGGTACCTGTATAGAGATTTGCATATACTATTGATCTCACCATGGAATGAACCATCCAGTATCCGCATCAGTGAATGATACAGATCTGGTGATGACACATAAATGGCCTGCTGCAGCTGCTCTTGCATAAACAAATCAAGAATTTGCTGATTGAACTTTGCGGGATCACTTTGGATACTCCGGTTAAAATTGAATAGAACGTTTAGTGAGAGTAGTGGCCTACGTAGAAGGAAAAAATTGTGAAACCGGTTGTCCATGATCTTCTGGTTAAGATTTATGTAGAGTAGCCGGTAAAATTTATCATTGAAACAGATTGGTGATAATTATAGGGACGAAGGAGCACAGAGGCTTGCACATCATTGGATAACAAGCCATTTTTTGGTTTAAATGTGATTGAGCTGACGTACTTCCCTTCAAATCGGCATGATTTGAAGGGACATGTGATTGATACCGGTTTTGATTCATTTGGTAATCGATTCAGGTCGTTTTGTCCCAGGTATTTCATCCCTGTTAATCCTTTTGCAAGCTTTCTGATAAGTCTCTGACAAAGATAAAATAGATGTCAGCAAGACTTCAATAGACTGTTTCCAATCAGAAAATCTCACAAAACGTATGAAAATCTTCGACCTGACAGACCATCTGGAAGAATTCTATCCACTTGGCAGTGAATTCAAAAACGCTCTTCAAGCAGTGATGATTGATCAAAAGTTCAAAAAAGGAGAGGTTATAACAAGTAATGGCGTGATGCCCGGAATTTGGTTTCTACGCAAAGGGCTGGCAAAGGGAAACTATTTTGATCTGAATGGCAACGAGCACATTACCCGTTTCTGGAGGCAGGATGAAACAATGCTATTAGCTGAAGCCAATGGAGGTACAACCCCGGCAGCCGATCAAATCATTTTGCTGGAAGACTCATTGTTGACAACAATTCATGAGCGTAGTGTGACCTACCTCTTTAACCGCTTTTTAGAGGCAGCGAAGCTATCAAGTAAAATTCTACTAAATGACAGAAATAAGGCAGAAATTAAATCACACCTGTGTTCACTTCCGGCCCTGCAGGCTTATCAGCAGTTCTGTATGGTATTTCCTTTTCAGCGGATCATGCAAAGGGACATCTCATGTTATCTTGAAATATCCCCGTCATGGTTGAGTGATGTTAGAAAAAATCTTTAACAAAAGTGTATCCACTTAAAAAATAAAACTTTAGCAGACTTCAACTACTTAAAGTCTGCTAAAAAAATATCATGCTAGTTTTAGTCAAAAGTTTAAATGTTACCAGCAATGGTTAGGCTATAAAACCAGATTAAAAATGAAAACTGGCACCATCAAAAAAAATCAGCTACTGTTAAGTCTAATGGTCACGATGCTGATACTGCTTTTTACGTATACAGCAGTTTCAAAACTCCATGACCTGGCCGATTTTGAAAGGCAACTCTGTAATCAGGTGATCCCTAAGTGGTCTGTCAAACCTATGCTCTGGCTGTTGCCACTTGTAGAGCTAGTCGTAGTTGCAATGCTGCTTTCGAAACCGTTTCGTCTGACCGGATTGTGGGTGTCCTGTGTTCTGATGTTTGTTTTTAGCATCTACATGGGATTGGTAGTGCTCAATGTTTTTGATCGTGTGCCTTGCAATTGTGGGGGTGTCTTAAATGAAATGAAATTCACCACCCATTTTATATTCAATCTGACTTTTCTCTTTTTCTCAATAGCATCGGTAAGAATCCAAAAATCACTGAATGCAGATTCAGAGTTGGAAAAAATATAAAGACGTAGTCCGGCTCAGTCAGAACGGCTGCCCCGATTACGCCAGGGTATGATCTTGCATTAATTTAGTGCACAGGCCGCTGAAAACCTGAAAACAGAGTAAGCACCGTTTGTTTTATTTTCATTTCTAAACTTTACGATTATGAAAAATCTTGCAAAAATCAAGTACCTGCCTGTTGTTGCACTTCTATTAGGAACCACTTTGGCTGTGGCTACTACCAACAGAACCGTTGCTCCTCAGTTCTATAAAAATGCACAGGGTGCGTGGCAACCCCTGGGAGACATTGAGATTGGGCCAGACCCAGGACAGTATAGCTGCAATAGCAGTACCGATCAGTGTACTGCGGAAGGTTTGGATGGATCTGGCAATCCTACCGGTGTTGTTACACAAGGGCAGCTTGTAGAAAACTAGTAAGTGCCCGATAAACAAAAAGTCCCCATTACGGGGACTTTTTGTTTATCGGTTATTCTGCTGAATGCCACTTCCCAGAATTTCATCTTCCGGAATGGTAAACAAATATCTGGCGTCATTTGGTGGTAAAGACAGAAGATTCATTTCAAGTTTTCTAAAAAGTGTTTTTGAAAATCTGGGATCTTTATTTAACCTTCTAAGATCGCTCCATCTTACACCTCTTGAAAATAGCTGCTTTCTTCGTTCCATTAAAATCAGCTCTAACAATTCCAGGGGCCTACTTTCGGTAATTGGAACATAGGTTCCTTTCTTGTATCTGGTTACAACCAGCTGATTCAGCTCATCCAAAGCCTTTTGCTTTTGTGATGACCTTGCCAGGCTTTCGATTCGTACCAAACGTACTTCATCTGTCGCAAGCCCGGTGAACAGAGGGGACCTTCCGGTATAGGTACCGATAAACCTACCCGTTGTGGCATGAAAAAACAGTGTCTTTCGAAGATCATTCTCCTCGTAGGATTTAACAAGAACAGAATCAGGAAAAATAAGACTGGAACTAAAAAATCCATATCTGACAGCGGTAGCGTGAAACAGTACCTCGACATTCTGATTTTCTGCTGACCTGGGCATCGGCCTGACCAGTGCAGGATTAACCGTATTATAATCGATCAGTTCATTTTTTATCGACAGGCAGGAATCTGCATAAGACAATGCAGTGCCGTAGTCTTCAATATTGTGAAATATTCTGGCCAGCAAGGCATAGACTGCCGATTTAGAAGGCTGCGTTGGAACAACCGTTTTGGCAGGAAGTAATTTAACCGCTTCTTGGAGATCTGATTGGATTTGCTGATAGGTTTGTCTGAGTGTGCCTCTGTCAGCACGGGAATTGACATCTGCCTGCAATTTTAAAGGAACTCCCAGGATATGATCCGCCGTAGCAGGGTCATAAGGATCAGCAAAGAGCTGTGCCAGGTTGTAAAATGCCCACGCCCTAAAAAACAATGCACTGCCTTTAAGCCTGTTCCACTCCTGTTTTTCAGCATCCGATGGAATGATCTTGCCCAGACCTTCCAGCACGACGTTGGCATAAAACACCTGTCTGTAAGGATCTCTCCAATCCGGGGCGAAAGTAGTACCCACATACAGGTCTTTTTCCCACATGTAACTGTTTCTTTCTATCAAATTGGTTAATGCATCCAAGCCATTTTTAGGCATGTAGTATTCATCGCCCGCTACGATACCAAGTCCGGGAGTGAAGTTCATAAAATCACTGTGATTCAGCAGGTCATTGAAATCAGCCAGAGTAGTTGGCACTACAAGTGCCTTATCCGGTTTTTGATCCAGATACTTCTCGCAACCGGGGCATAAGAACAGAAGTACTAAAAATAAATATCGGTTTTTCATTTTTTTTCAACTGGTTTAATTAGAAATCTGCTTTTACTCCGACAGAGAGTGTCCGGGAGGGAACAAATGCGGAAAAGGCATAATCCGGATCCAACTTAGTTTTGGAGGCTTTCCAAATGATGCCCAGATTGTCGGCATATACATAAAACTGCAAGTTCCGGACTGGCATCTTTCCAAGTTGCCGCTTTGTAAAATCGTAGGAAAGCTGAACGTCTCTCAGACGGATATGGTCAGCTTTTTCTACCAGCGCTTCGGACAATATGTAGACATTGTCCCTGGCTACGAGTCCTGATGCCGGCAGGGAAGGTACTGAAGTGTGTTTTTCATCACCGGGCTGTTGCCACCGCAAGCCGTAATCACCGTGCTGAAACGAAAGCCCCTGATTTAAACCATAGCGAATTGAGTTTCTTCTGAAATAATAACCTGACCTGAAATTGAGCATCGCGGAGAGTGAAAAACCTTTGTAGCTGAACTGATTACGGATCGAGCCAAATAGTGTTGGCCTTGCCGGGCCAAAGTAAATCAGATCTTCGGGCTGTGTGCTGGTTATAATATCATTGTATTCCTGACTGGCAGCCCCATTTAAAAAACCTATCGGGTTACCGTTTTCGGGGTCAAGTCCTCCAAAACGGTAGGCATATACCGACATCAATGGCCTGCCGACCATCGGAAGTGCTCCGGACGACATATTATCACCTCCCTGCGCGTATGCTTGTGATGTAGCCTTCACATCATAAGATGTAACAATATCCTTTGCATGGCTTACGAGAAGGTGGGTGTCCCACTGGAAGGCACCGGTAATATTCTGGCTGTTAACAACCAGATCAAAACCTCTGCCCGTTGTATTGGCATTGTTGCCACGGAAGGTTACCACACCTGATGAAGGAGGCATTGGAGCAGATCCGATCAGATCAATACCAGACTTTGTGAAATATTCCAGACTTCCTGAAATACGGCGGTTCAAACTGGCAAAATCAAGCCCGATATTGATCATTTTAATTCTTTCCCAACGCAGCTGCGGATTAGGAGGATTCATAATCAGTGCATAGGGTAGCCGGGTAGTGATATCGATATTGCCTCCTCTTGCTGTGGTGTAAGCCGACACGGTCCTGTCTATATTACCATTGTAACCCAGCGTTGCTCGTAACCTGAGGTAAGGCATAGCTGACCAGTTATAGAATTTTTCCTGACTGATTTCCCAGCTGCCACCCACCGAATACAACGGCACCCCTTTCTGATTTGTCTCCACTCCAAATAAATTGCTTTTATCCAGCCTTGCACTTGCAGTAAGCGAGTAGCGGTTTTTGTAACTATAAGCAAGATTACTGTAAAAGGATACGAAGCGGTCGAATGTTTCTGTGAAGCCATCCATATTGGGAATGTTGGTGTTAAAACCTTGTACATAACCCGGAAACTGTCGGACATAATCCACAGGCCGAATGGATGCATAATCGTCATTATATCCGTAATACCGTGTGTTGTTCCCTTTTAGTGTCCGGTCACGTATCTCACTTCCGCCAATGGCATCAATGCGGTGGTGTTCTGTAAAATTCTTGCCATAGTTTAATTGAAGCCGGGCGTTGTGGTTTAAGGCTGTCGAATTTCCCATATCCAGGATGGCTCCATAAGGGACGTTTCTTGTCAGGCTACCGTTTGCATTGGCCTGCGTAAAGCGGTTGATCATATTTCGGGTAAAATAACTTTCCTGATTTTGCAGGTTTCGCAAGCTGTTAGTTTCCACTCCGTATTGGTATAGCCCTTGTATGGTCAGGCCATCCCAAACCCGGTAGCTGATATCAGCATTGAAGCGGTAATTGGTCAGCTTACTTCTATTATCGGATAATTCGAGTTCCGCCAGTGGAACATATTCCCATGGCAACAGCCCGGCTGCCAGGGCCTGACCCGTAAATGATTCTCTCAAATCACGTGGCAATGCCACCGGATTTCCACTTTCATCAGCCAACCTAGCATACAGGTACATCTGGTTGTTATTCATCACAAATCGGTCCACTCCGTTATTATCCTGTCTGCTATTGGAGTAATAAATGTCAGTAGCAATCCTGAGTTTATTTTCGAGTAGTTGAAGGGTATTGTTCACCTGTACCGAGGTTCTCTGGTAACCATTGCCAACAAGCTGACTTAAATTGCGGTCATGGCCCAGCGCGACCCGTAGCTTTTGATGCTCCGTCCCGGAGGTTAAACTTAACGCATACTGCTGATTGACACTCCTGCGATAGACATACTTGCTTAAATCATTGCGGAAATCGTGTTTGGAAAGGTCGGCAATTTGACTGGAAAGGGCTTCATCGGATAACATGCCATCCCTGTTTTTGATAAGAAGTTCTACTACCGGGGATAGAGCCACCTTGTTGATGGAGGTTTCATCTGCCCGGAAGTATCCCGAACGGAACAGTCGGGTTTCTATATCTGTATAATCCACGCCGGACATAGCTGGCTGATAAAATAAATCCGGTTTTGTACCCAAGGTCAGGTTACTGTTAAAGGAAAGCTGTACCGGCTTTTTAAATGAACCTTTTTTTGTTGTGATCACGATCACGCCATTTCCAGCTCTTGCTCCCCAGATAGATGCCGCTGCTGCATCCTTTAAGACGGTGATGCTTTCGACATCATTGGGATTAAGTGAGTTCAAATCCCCTTCATATGGAAAATTGTCGATCACAATCAGTGGCCCCGCCTCAGCAAAAATGGTACTTTGCCCCCGTATACGAAGGGCATTGCTTCTTCCTTTGTTGAAAATCACCCCTGGCACCACATCTGAGATCCGGGTGAGCACATCCGGGCTTACCCGTCGGTTAAGCAGTTTGTTATCCGCAAAAGCAAACGAACCCGTAGCTCTTTCGGCTGGAATCTGCTGATAACCTGTTGAGACAACCACCTCATTAAGCTCAGACGAATTGAGCTCAAGCATAACAATTACAGTACCTGATCCAATAAGTACTTCCTGGGTAATGTAGCCAATGTAAGACACGACTAATCTTACGGTTGTATCTGAGACCATCAGAGAGAACTTGCCATTTGCGTCCGAGAGTGTTCCTGTTTTATCATCTTTCAGTCTGATGACAGCTCCGGCAAGAGGCTGTTCATCGGTTGCAGAACGAATCTCACCGTCAATCTTTATTTGCCCATAAGTGCTACTGGCCAGTAGCAGGAGCATAATGTTGAGTAATACAGTTTTTTTCATTTCCGCCTGATTTATATGTTATCTGCAATTACCAGCATGTCAATTTCTCTTACTTCCTCAACCAGTGCGAGCCCGTAGGCTTTTAACGCTTTGTTCAAATCTGCAACATCCGAAAGGTTTGCATCCAGCATCAGGTCAACGGGCTCACTGTAACCCGTACCATCAATTACCGGGTAAGGAGAGTTTTGCATAGAAATCACATTGAGTTGTGATACCAGAAACAACAGGTTTTTGTTTTGAAGGGTAAACTGACCATACTGGGCAGACATGATGCTTTTGCCACCTTTAGTCTTGATCCTGTCAATATCGTCTGTTCTTTTTAATACCAGACATGTGGTATTTCTCTTTTGCATTCCAGCTTTGTACTGGTTGAAAAACCGGGCAAAATCCTGTTTCATGATTTCATGGGCCTCTTTTCTTCTATGAGGTGGCATCTTCACCTCGTAGCAAAAGGCATTGCCTTGTTTTCTCCAGTCGTTATAACTCTGTCCGGTTAGTGTCGATGTTAGCTTGCTGGGGGTATTCACATTTAGGATCACACGGTTCTTACCAAGGTAACCGTTATCACTGTAAGCAACCTGGAACATGGATTGTAAGGTGGTGTTTCGAAATCCAATCCGCACCTCTATACTGTCATCCATAATGGTATACCCGGAATTTACAAGCCCGTCGGTATACCCGGAAAGTACTGAGTGATAAACTATATTTTTGCCATCTCCGCCGTTTCCATTGATGAATAACGGTTTTTTAGTATCATAAGCGATGGCTTTTCCATCGACCTTCTGGCGAATTGTATTTGCCTGCCCGTCAAGTACTTTTTGTATATTTTCCGCGGTCATCTCCTCCATTCCGGTAATGGAGAGCACCTTACCTTCTGTACTGATCCACACATAGTGCGGCAGATAAGTATGTGGGAACAAAGCGTGCAGAAGTGTGTCAGACATCACTTCCGGTAGTACTATACGTCCACCTCTTTTTTTCTGGTAACGGTCCAAAAAATCATTAATCACTTCGGAGCTTTGGTAGGCTACCGGCAGAATTTGAATCTTATCATCGAATTGCCGTTGCAGCGAATCAATCCTTGGAAGCATGGATATGCAGGCTCCGCACCAGCTGGCCCAGAAGTCAAGGACTAGCAGTTTGCCATTAAAATCTGAGATCTGTGCCTCGGAAGTTTTATAGTTCTCAATTCTTTTAATGAGCACATCAGGAACCTGGTCTCCCACTTGCATAGGTTTGACACGGTTGGCATTTTGTTGAGCATGAGCCGGCCGCCAGCATAGGAGCAATACAAAGGCGAGAGCCAGATAGAAAATATAGGGCAGCATTCTGCCCGGGGAGCAAAAACGTAAGTTCATTGCAACTGAGTTTTGGGAGTGAAAAAAAACGATATACTAGGCGGCTTTTGTCAAAAAAAGGAATAGGAATCCATGCTATCTCTGTCGCGCGACGGAGATAGCATTACTTTACCAATGCTTGTGTAAAACCCGAAGGTAGAAGGATCACTCGGGGTTACGAATGATGAGTTGGAAAATGAAGTTTGGGTAACGGTTCATTGCCTTGTCAGTTGTAAATTTTATAGAATGCAGGCGGCTACTCACAGGATTAATTTGTGAGCTGAAGAATTAAGATAAGAAAGTGCTGAAAGCTCTATCTTGTCTTAATTCAGTGAGTAAAATGATGAGCCGTTTTAAGGGTAGACCCGAAAAAATAGGGTTGGGTCACCCGTCTAATGTCACAGAGGCTCTGGTAGGGCCTATCCATCCATTGGATGGAAGAAGTACAAAAGACATAAGTGAACCCAACCCTATTGAGTATAGGGTATGGGCGCTTCACTTACTCTCGTACTTCTTGAATTTACCAGATTCCTGTGACGAGGCTCGTAAGCTAGGGTAACTCCTATTTGCTAATAGAAATGTCCCAAAGGTATATTTATGTTACCAAAACAGCATTGTCTCAGCTGTTTTTTTTATATTTGTTTACTATTGCAAGTTCGTTATTTAGTAATAAAGAGGCAATTACCAGTAAGTAGTATTACCAAATTAAAAAGTAGTTTTTAACAACTGAGCATGATAGAGTCTGACAATTTCACGATCTTAGATAACAAAACCATCGGAAGAAACTTAGCTCTTTTTCGAAAACTCCGTGAGAAGAAAGCCATTGAGGTCGCTGAATACATCGGAATCGGAGAAGCAGCCTACACAAAATACGAGCGGGGTGAAGCTAAAATCACAATAGAGATAATTCAAAAGGTTGCGGAGCTGTTAAAAATTGACCCTTTACAGATGTTATCAGTAAAGCCGGGAACTTTTGTTGAAAACGTAACTAATTCATCTATTGCAATTCAAGAAAATAGTATTTTTCAAACTACAAATGATCAGCAAACACAATTGATGTTAAAGCTTATTGAGAATGTGGTAGCTATGAATGAGCGGTTAGTAACCTTATTGGAGAAAAAGGAAGAGGAATGAATATCCCAAATCGAATTCTCACGCCCGCAAATTTTGCGGGCTTTTTTTTGCGGGATAAGGGAATTACTTCGTTGAGTTCTATTCGGATGGCGGTTACATATTCGAGGATTACTTTGGCAACAGACGCTATCTGTAGGTCAGTAAGAGAGGAAACAATACACTGGAACGGTTTGAATAAAGTGTTTCAGATAAAAATCACTTTCTTCCTTGTTAGGGTAAACTAAAGAAAGGGAGAAAAACCGTCACGACTTTTGTGTAGCATTTTCATTTGTCACTAGCCCGGAATAATCAATTCTAAGGCGCTAGATTCAAATCCATGATCGAGCTCAAATCAAACGTTTTATAATCCTTACCATCGGAGAAGTCGTATTCTCCCACTAGGTTAATATGTGCCCAGCTGTGGGTAGAAGTTGCAAGGATTTTTTTCAACAGGGTCTGTCTGTCTGAGGTTTTCGTTACAAATGGGCGAAACCATACGCTAAGAAACTAATTATTTAGTTTTGGCTTTCTTAATGGCCGTAATCCGTTGTCCCCGAGCTCTGGGTTTGCATTAAAATTGTATTTGCCCAGTCGGTTGATGTGCTCAAAAGGTGCAGGAGAGATAAACTCAAAGTCATTTTCGTCAATTAGGTATCCTTCCTAGTGTAATTGTTTGATAATTGGGGTATCCTGTATAACTGGTACAAAAGTTTCTTGGATGTAAGTTAAGTGATTGAAATACAGTTACTTAAATAACAAATTATACGTTGGGTTTCTTTTAGCAAATGACCAAAGAATTATATGGTATAAATAAATACAACTTCTTATTTTGCTGTATGTCAATACCTTATCATAGGTAGCAATATGTGAATTACACTAAGTATAGTGATCTGATGCAACATTTTATTTTAGTATGCATCTTTTTCATTAAGTTCATTCAAATGTCAATGATTTGCCAATATGCTTTGTGTTCAACGTTACCTTTTAATCTATTTTTTCCTAGGTATAAGCACCTTGTCAATCGCTCAGAATAATCTGCTTTCGACCACAGCGATGCGGGAAGATCTTCAGTTCATTCGGGAACAATTATTTAAGGTACATGCCAATCCATTTTCCCAACTAGCGAAGGAAAAATATAAAGCATACTTTGATTCGCTCGAAACCGGATTAAACCAGCCGTTATCCATTACCAAATTCCAGCAAAAGGCGAGCCTTGCCCTCATACCGCTTGGCGACGAGCACGCAGCTATATCCATTCGAAATGCAAACGCACAAAAAAGGACCCCGGCTTGGGCGGATAGCATTGCAACAAACATATCTTATCGACGGCTAGGTAATACCGGTTATATTTTTGCCCGCTCTTTTGCTACAAGAGGAAGCCAGGATTTACTCATTTATGAGCGTTGTATCGACAGTATTTTTGCAGTAATCCGTCGCGATAAAGTTACGCGGCTTGCAATTGATGTTAGTATCAACGATGGCGGGGCATCCGCGGTCGGTGATATGATAATCAAGCACATTTTTCCAAAACCTTACACGGATTATTCGATGAGCTGGAAACGTAGCGAAGCCTATCTGGCCAAACTAACTTCGTGGGGATTTAGTGATGAAACTTATCAAAAAGCCCTGCCAGGGGAAATACTGCACTTTCCTTCCAGGGCAGTTGCGCCAGGCAAGGTGTCCAATCCATTTGAAGGAAAAGTAATTGTGATCATCGGTCCCGAGACATTTTCCAGTGCGATTATGTTCGCAACACTCGTGCAAGACAATAATATGGCCTTATTGGCCGGAGAGTCACCTGTGAACGGGCACCCAACTCATTTTGGCGAAATGTACTCGACTCTTCTTCCTAATACCCAACTGGAATTACGTTTTGGAGTTAAAGAATGGATCCGGCCGGCCGGACGTGACAAAATGAATAAACTGGTGCCAGATATTCCATGCAAGCTCCCAGTCAACAGAGACCCTATAATGCTTGTTAAACAACTTCGATGGTAATATTTTAATGGCTAAGCAGCTTGCCTGAAAGCATCTTTGGGCTATTATGTACAATTGGTACATTAAGCTTCATACTTTGTCTAGTTTGTTCTTTATTTGGATCTATCACGTCTTTATTTTGAAGCTTTAAGGTATTTTACTTATATTCAACAGGATAGGAAAGTCCTTTAATCCGAATCTTGGAGGTAATGGTTTTTGCCCATTGAGAAAGTCAAAACTAAATAATTAGTTGTTTAGCGTATATTTCCGCCCATTTGTAAGAAAAACCTCTGTCTTGTTCGGACTCAACTGCTACCAGTTTTTCGGATAATAGCAACAGATTATAGGTGTTTACTGCATTCGCTATCAGTCTTTTACATCCTTCCGATGTCAATTGTTCTTTTCGGGTGGCCCAGATCAATTCCTGATTATTGCCTACGGTGATAGCTTTATAACTGCTCAGTTACACTTAACTGAACAGTTATAAATCCATACATTTTAGTTCAGAGGAGTTTTTGATAGCACTCTGGTGGATCCAAACTTAATACTGCTATGACATATGCCGCAAGTCAGCTATAAAACCTTGGACAACTGATTCTTGTGTCGCCCAGCTGGGCACAAGGCGAATCGCAGCTTTCTGGTCATGAATTTATTTGATGATCATTTTAACTGAACCTTCGTCTGCCACAATATTCAAGCATGCAGGTTATCTCTAATCACACGGCAAGGATTGCCAACAGCAATTACATTAGCGGGTATATCCTTCGTTATCACACTTCCTGCACCGATTATGGTATTATCTCCTATGCTTACGCCTGGTAACACGATGACATTTCCGCCAAGCCAGACATTATTTCCAATAGAAATCGGATATGCATATTCAAGGCCGTTAATTCTTTGCTGGGTATCAGCCGGATGACCAGCTGTGTACAGGCTAACACCAGGAGCAAATAATACATTATTTCCAATGGTTACCGGTGCGCAGTCGAGAATGGTGCATCCAACATTCGCATAGAAATTATCTCCTACGTGGATATTGTAGCCATAATCGCAATGGAAGCGCTGCTCTACCCAAAAGTTCTCACCAACGGACCCGAAAAGTTCTTTTAATTTTTGCTTTCTCTCTTCGGCCTTGCGAGGATGAAGGGTATTGAATTGATAGAGCAAATCCATTGCGAGTTGTCTCTCTTCAAATAGTTCATTGTCGAATGCTAGATACAATTCTCCGGCTAGCATCTTCTCCTTTTCTGTTTTACTATCCATTTACGACTATTTTATATTTTGAATACTCCTTAAAGTCGAGAATTTTCATTCCGCTATTTCTCTGCACTTTTCGTCGAACATGCCATTTAATCAAACTTCTTCCAGATAGTCCACAATGGGCGGACCCGCCAGTTTTCCGTTTAAAAACGCAAAAAAATCTTTCACATACGTCTGTTCGTTATGCCAGACATATGCCTGCTCAGATTTATAAATTGCTAGAAGGACCAATGTGTTAGGTTCCTGTGTTCTTCTGTTCAGAATAAATGTTTCGCAACCATCTTCCAGCAAGATTTGCTCTCTGGTTGCCTTCGCTAGTGGCAAAACCTGCTCGATGCACTCCGCTTTTACAAGCATCGTCACGTTTGTGATAATCTTTTTAGGTTCCATTTTTCAACATTTTAATTGTAAAAACAAGTAGACGGGAAACCCAATTCCTGCCTACCGCTGATCATCCTTGATTCATCATATTAAATGCTCCCTGGGGATCTGAGAGATAGTATTTTCTGAATTCCGCAGTTTGGCCCACCTGAATCTCGTATTCTTCATTTTTAAAGCCATTCATCAACGCTTCTGCAACTTCGCTTGCGGGCATGCCATTCTGCTCTCCACCTATTTCTTTTGAAAATTCGGTGTTCACCAATGGTGGTATCAGTTCAAAAACCTTTATCCCGGTGTCTTTCGCAAGCGTATGTCTCAATGATAATGTATAAGAACGCAGGGCCGCCTTGCTATCCGCGTAGGAAGGCAGGTAAGCACCTGGGGCGAAGGCAGCAATGGAAGTCACGTTCACAATGGCAGCTTCCGGCTGACCTTTTAAAACGGGTATCAGTCCTTCGGTCAGGCGGATAACCGAAAAGTAGTTTGTCGCAAATTCGGCCGTTGCCTTCTGAAAAGCTCCCGCGTTTTCCCCATGTTTGTATAAAAAAGCAGCGCCTGCATTGTTAATCAGAACACTTAATTCCGGATAATCTTTTGAGATCGTTGCAACCAGCTTTTCGACATCGTCTTCATCATTGATATCACACCGAATCGCAACAGCATTATCCAGGCTCTGTGCTGCTGTTTGTATTTTGCTTTCTGTTCTTCCTACAAGAATGACCTTGTTACCGTCTTCACTAAGCAATTTTGCAGCTTCGTATCCAATGCCCGAGCCACCGCCGGTGATCAATACCGTTTTGTTTATGATTTCCATTTTAAGATTATTTAAATTACTAATTCGCCTTTTGTACATCCTTTAAAACGGAACCTTCAAACATCTTATGGGCATACGATTGTAGAAACAGGATCATTCCTGTCATTTTCCCTACCGGATTACTGAATGCTGGCTCCTTCGCATCAATTAATCTGGAAATGATCTGTATCACCGCAGTTGGCTCTTCGGCAGTATCAATTCCCTTTTGCGTGAATGCATTAACCTTAGGACGGTACTGGTTGTAATCAACAATACTCCCTGTCGATGATACTGCATTATGGCTCAGATTAGTCTTGAACCAAACCGGCTCTACCACACTCACCTTGATGTTAAACTGATTTAATTCGAACCGCAATGATTTAAAATAGCCTTCAACTGCGTGTTTCGACGCGGAATAGTAGGATAGGTTCGGTGGTCCAATCAGCCCGACAATGGAGCTTACTGTAATAATCTGTCCGGATTTTTGTTTTCGAAAAATTGGTAGCAAAGCATTGGTTACTTTGATAGTACCCCAGAAGTTAGTCTCAAATTGCTGTCTGCCTATTTCAATCGGTGTTTCTTCGGCGATCCCAGTTACCATATAACCGGCGTTGTTTACCAACACATCCAGTTTAGCTACCTGTTTGGTAATCTTTTCAGTGAACTCCTGAATAGACTGATCGTCTGAAATATCCAGTCGCAATAGCTTGAAGGGGAATTTTCCTTCGTATTTTTCCGGCGTACGGCTAGTACCGATCACGATGTGACCCCTATTATGAAGATCCTTTGCTAGTAATAAACCAAAGCCGGATGATGCTCCTGTGATTAAAATTGTCTTTCCCATTTTGTTAGTTATTTAAAGTTTATAATAATGTATCAATCGATACAGTTTGAGTTAAAAAAAGGTCTTACCCGAATACCTTTAAACTGAAATCAATCGTTGCCCTAAGTATTGACTGATCCTTTTCAATGGATTTGGTCGTATTTAATCCTGTCCATAGGTTTAAAAGGTATGTTTTCCAAAGTTCAGTTGGAATCGTCGGATTGATTGTTCCGGCATTTTTAGCGCGCAGCAAAGCGTCATAAAAGGCATCCGCTATGACCACCAGGTTTTTGACCGCAGCTTCTTTAAATTCGTTTTCATCAGCTTGAAAAATAGTATTACTGAAATAGCAGCCAAACTGGCTAAACTTACCGTTGGGTTCAGTCATCACATAATAATACTGTCTGATTGCTTCAACTGGATTATCGACGGTTTTGAGCAGATTTAGAAATGGCTGGGGATACAAGGTAAAAAAGCGTTGCATGGATTTGGCAAACAATTCTTGCTTACCTCCCTTATAAGCCAAATAAAAACTGCTGAAACCGATCCCCATGGCTTTTTGCAGATCCCGGGAGGATGCTTTTTCATAACCTTGCTGCCAAAACACATCGATAGCGGCATTCAGCGCAGCATCTTCATTGTATATTTTCTGCCTTCCAGCCATTGCTAATTATGTTTCATTGTTAAAGCGGTACAAATATAAGATATATTGTATCAATTGATACAATATATCTTATATTTTTTTTCCCCGACTTATATAATGCAGTGATAGCTGTTTAATTCACGCCTACCGCTGAGACTATGCCATTTTCCCAAGGTCTGATAGACTGTTTCGATTAGTAGTCATACTAACCAGAATTTTGAGGTAATATGTAACTGCTCAGAGCTGCAATTTAAAACGGTAGTTACAATAAAATCTAGATAAAAGTTAACATGTACTTTTAGAGCTAATCAACACCTCTTAAACCTGTTTGACCAAAACCGCCTTTTTGTAGGCTTAGGTTACCAACCTACAAAAGGCATATGTGCAGGTCGGCTATATGAACCAGTTTCAGCAACTACCTTCAGAAACCCATTTCAACAGCAATAATGTAATGAGAATTTTTGTTTTTCATAATCTTGACTTAAGACCAAAAAATTTATTGTTCCTCAGTAACTGCCTCTTAGAATCAAACATACTGTGTTAGTATACAGAGAAAAATCTACACGAAAGTCGTGACCGTTTTTCTCCCTTTCTTTCGTTTACCCCCCTTGTTGAAAAATGAAGATTTGTATTCCAGCAGTTCCTGTGGAAGCTTTAGTTGCCCTTCATCCTCAACGAGTTTTAATTACTCCATTGCCATGACTACTTTTCTCTTTTGATTTCCTTATGTATATCCATAATTGCCTTGCTCAGCACCTGCATATCCGTTTGCTGTTCCGGCAATTCCTTACTGCTAAAACTGTAAAACTTCCAGATTTCCAGTATGTCGTCGGCACCAACTGTATATGGATCATATAGTTTATTGTAGGATTTCAGCAGCACGCTATTATCCGGATTAACGGTCACCTGTTTGAAAACAAAATCCTGTTCCCCTTTCAGGATAACAATACAGGGCATGTTGGCTTTCAGGCTTTTCCAATCCTGAACGTATTGTCCTATTATATCGCTGCCTTCCGGAATGGGCAGCATCGAATCACCGGTCGTCGGAAAAATACGGTGGGTATGTCCTTTGGGCAGGTTGGGCATCGTAAACTTTGGAAACTGCGCCAGGTATTCGGGATCACTGTAACCCGCACGGTATCCTGCTTTGGCTTTCACAGGAATGTACTCGACATTCTCTTTGTTTTCGCTATTAACCGTAATCGCCAGCACCCTTATTTTTCCGCCGGTCAGATACACGTCGTTGCCTGCTTCCAGATCTCTGAGTTTTAGCTCTGACAGTTTCGAAAGGTCTATTCTTAGCAGGCTATCCACGCTGATCTTGAAAAAATCTGAGAAATTCAGATAGTCTTCCGGCTGTGGCGCCTTGGTATGCCCGTTCTCCAACGCATTCAATTTCGTACGCGTGAGTGAAATCCTGCCTGCAAGGGCTTCCTGGCTCATCTTCCTGCGTTCACGGAGGAATTTTATGTTGGTGTTGAAAAATATTTTTTGACTATCCATTTTATGTTTGCTATTATTACAATCAATGAAATGATACGAATTGTATCAAAAGTAACAAATAAATCGGAAAGGAGATGGAAAGGCATATTATTCACTGTGATCTGGATACATTTTTTGTATCTGTCGAAAGACTGCAAAATGACCGGCTGAAAGGCATGCCGGTATTGATCGGAGGAACCTCCGACCGTGGCGTAGTGGCATCGTGCAGTTACGAAGCA
This sequence comes from Dyadobacter sp. CY312, assembly GCF_021390535.1. Taxonomy (GTDB): domain Bacteria; phylum Bacteroidota; class Bacteroidia; order Cytophagales; family Spirosomataceae; genus Dyadobacter. The sequence goes on along the minus strand of NZ_JAJUXG010000033.1, from coordinate 18,553 downwards.
CGAAAGTTCGGGATTCACAGTGCTATGCCCATGAAGCTCGCCCGGCAGTTGTGCCCCGAAGCCATCCTGGTTAAAGGCGATTACGACGAGTATAGCAAGTACTCCAATATGGTAACTGATATCATTTCAGAACGGGCACCGTTGGTGGAAAAAGCCAGCATCGATGAACACTATATCGATGTTTCCGGAATGGACCGTTTTTTCGGCACCTGGAAATGGACGCAAGAGCTGAGAACTAAAATTATCAAAGAGACAGGCTTGCCGATTTCTTTTGGTCTTTCCGGCAACAAGACCGTTTCAAAGATTGCAACTGGTGAAGCTAAGCCTTGCGGGGAAAAACAGGTAAATTCAGGCTTGGAACGGCCATTCCTGGCACCTTTATCCATCCGCAAGATTCCTATGATTGGCGAGAAGACCTATATGCAACTACGCAATATGGGTATCTCTAAGGTTTCGGCGTTACAGGAGATGCAGCCCAATAATATGCAGAAGCTCCTTGGTGTGAACGGTATTTCCATCTGGAAGAAAGCCAACGGCATTGATGACAGTCCTGTGGTAGCTTATTCGGAACGTAAATCCATCAGCAAGGAACACACTTTTGAAAAAGATACCATCGACATGGAGCTTCTTCGTAAGGTGTTGTTTTCTATGATTGATGAACTGGCCTTTGATCTTCGCCGGGATCAGAAGTTGGCTGCCACCCTTACGCTGAAAATACGATACAGCAATTTTGATACAGAAACCAAACAGATACGTGTGCCTTACACCTCATCCGAAAGGGTGTTGTCTTCAAGGCTGTTCGAACTGTTCAGCTCCCTGTATTCACGCCGTATGTTGATTCGCCTGGTCGGTGTCAAACTGAGTAACTATATTTTGGAGCAAGTAAGCTCTTTGAAAATGACACGATCTGGGTCAGTCTGAGCGGAGTCGAAGACCGGGCAACCAAATTAGCATCATTGATAATCAGTACTTTGTAAATGTGTCAATGGCAGTAATCTGGTCAGTGGCAGTTACCAGGTCAATCTTTTTGATGATACGGTTACGGATCTTAACCTCTCACAGGCAATGGACCGGATCAGGATTAAATATGGCAGTCAATGCTTTTTGAAAATGAATCCTCAAGACCAATTCTGCCAAAGCTGGAAACCTCTTTGCTGGAAGACTTGTACGACGAGATAGAGCTGATTGGATTTCCTGTTTCGGGAACTATGTTCAATATTGCAAAGAGTGACTATCGGGGTGATGTGCTGTCCAAAGACCTGCGCCAATATGAAGGCAAGGTGGTCCGGATGGTAGGTGATTTTGTTTGCGATAAACCTGTTCATACCAAAAATGGTAAGTACATGAAGTTTGGCACCTTTCTTGATGTGGAAGGTAACTTCTTCGATACCGTACATTTCCCTCCATCACTGAAAAATTTTCCTTTGAATGGAAATGGTGTCTATTTGGTGCAGGGAAAAGTAGTGCTGGATTTTGGCTACCCGGGTATTGAAGTTCAAAAGGTAGGCCGCATGCCTTTAAAGCCAGATCCGCGAAGTGTTTAACCCTTAGTTTAACCGTGTTAATTGAATAAGATGAATGTTGTTTTACCATTACTGAATGCTGCTGTTTTTCTGCTCCTTGCCATGTTGCATCTCTATTGGATGATTGGGGGTAACTGGGGCTATCATGCCGCAATACCAACGGATGGTAATGGCAGGAAGCTATTCCGGCCCGGCCCCGTAGCAACTTTTGCTGTGGCGCTCGGACTCATCCTATTTGCCTTAGTGAATATACTGCTCGCTGGTCTTCTGCCTCCGGTGATGCCAAAAGAGTATCTGCGTATTTCATTGATGATAATAGCTGGTATTTTTCTGTTGCGTGCTATTGGTGATTTCAGATATGTAGGGTTTAGCAAACGCTTTCGGAAAACAAGGTTTGCCGAAATGGACAGCAAATTTTATAGTCCGCTGTGTCTGGTATTGGCAATTATGAACAGCTGGTGGCTTATTCAATAGTTACCAGACAGGCCTGGTCCTTGCTGATACTGTTCTCTGGACAATAGAGAAAATATTTTTCATACAACCTATTATCAGTAAATAAAGCGTTGGAACCTCGTGTGCTTCTCAGATAAGTCATTTCATCAATGCCTTATGTCTTGCGCCCCACTTGTCTAAGGTGGCCCAGACTGGAATAAGCTCTTGTGCTATTTCTGTGAGTTCATAGTCAACTCTCGGTGGCACTTCGGCATACACGGTACGTTTGACCATTCCGTCCTTTTCTAATTCTCTCAGCTGCAGCGTGAGCATCCGTTCGCTGATGCCGGGAATGAGTTTTCTTATTTCCCCGAAACGCAACTTTCCTCCTTTCAGGTTACAAAGGATCAACAGTTTCCAGCGCCCACCTATTTTACAGACAGCATAGGTCAAATCAGATCCATCCAATAAACATTGCTCATTGAGCATATTGGTCGATTGCTCCTTTCTTTTTGCCATTACTTACAAATTTGTTAGTACCATACATTTGGTTGTATTGCCTACAAAAATAGGCGTTTGGATTTAGTTTTGCCCCTTCAATTCATAAAGAAATATAACAAATGAAAAAGTATGCTTACATAGGTTGCCTGGGTTTTATTGCGGTCATTACTACTGAATTTGGCATTATTGGTATTTTGCCCCAATTGGCGGAGTACTATAAGATCAGTATCGATAAGGCCGGAATTTTACTCAGTGCATTTGCGCTTGTGATAGCGCTGACGGGTCCATTTCTAACTTTGTTTACCTCCGGTATGGACCGCAAAAAACTAATGCTTTCAGCCATTTCCATTTTTGTTGTCACCGGCATTGTTTCTTCATTTGCACCTCCGTTCTGGCTTTTGGTATTGGTAAGAATTCTGCCTGCGTTTCTTCAGCCGGTTTACATTGCAACAGCTCTGTCCGTAGCTGTAGCCCGTGGTGACCGAAAAAATGAAAACGAGTTGATGGGCATTGTTTTTAGTGGCGTGGCTATTGCCATGGTCACTACCGTTCCGCTTGCAACCTACCTGGCCAGCATCAATTCATGGGAGTACTCCTTCATGCTGCAGACCCTGGTAAGTGTACTGGCATTAACCGTTATTTATTTTGCCTTGCCACCTATGCCCGTAAAGGAGAAACAATCTTATGGCAGTCAATTGAAAATACTTACACAGCCTACCTTCCTACTGAGCACTGCTATGAACTTCTTTATGATTTCGGGTTGGTTTGCCACTTACAGCTATTTTGCAGAATACCTCAACAAGGCAAAAAACATGGATAATACGTCGGTGAGCTATATGCTGTTCCTCTTTGGGGTTATCGGGGTGTTTGCCAATTGGATTTCCGGAAAAATGCTCAACATCAGTGTTCCGAAAACCACGGCATTCTTTCTTTCAGGCACAGTGCTGATACCAGTTTTACTGCATTATTCCGGTGGCAATACCATGGCAACTATTTTGGTAGTAGCCGTTTGGGGCTTTTTCTATTCACCAAGTTTTCTCAACGCATCCACATACATGATCTCCTCAGCTCCGCAGTCACTGGCATTTGCGAACAGTCTGGCCACTTCTTTCGGAAACTTGGGTGTTACCTTAGGAACGACAGTAGGTGGGTGGATTATCGTAACCAGGGGCGTTACTCATACTCCCTGGGTCGGATTCGGTTTTGGAATTCTGGCCTTTCTGATGATTATCCTGCGAAGTAGCATAGAGAGACGAAAACAATCTGCCACATTGCAGCCTTGTTGAATTTTAATTTACCGGTAACCAGCCTGATTTATCAAGGGTCTTGAATACAAAAAAAACGGCCCGGGAGATCCAGGCTGTTTTTCCACGTAAACCCTCCACTACTTGTAGTGTAGGGTTATTTGACGTAAATAGGAAACTGAGGTCACCGGATTTTTTTGAAGTTTGCCAACGTAATTTTATTTTAACCATAAAGCAACTATCAGAAGAAGCACCACACCTGCTATGGTTAGAAGCAGCGTCTTCACATAGTGTTGGTTTTTGGTTTGTTGTTGCGCCATACTTTTACGCATCGTAACTATTTCCTCCTCCCTTGCTTCTAGCTCATTGCGCGTAAGTGCAAGCGATAATTTTTTATCGTCAAGTTCTTTCTGGTATTTTCGAATGTCCTGAACTAATTCATTCAGGAACTTACCAAAATGAGTCGGCGTGGGAAAGGCACGGTCAGATAGCTTTGCCAGCAGAGGCTCCTCAACCTTGTGACCAATGGCTGTTATAAAGTGTAAGCCGCTTTCCAGCACCTTTTCACCCAGCTCCATGCTATCAAATATTTCAAGGCCGGTTCCACCACCTCGCATGAAAACCAGCAACGAGCACTTCTGCTTATCAATCTTGTAAACCGCGTCGATGATTTCCTTTTCCGACATCAAATTCGGTGTTATCCATGAAATGTCGTATTTGCGGTCCGCTTCGCCCAAAGCATCGGCGAAATCATGATCAACTATAGACCCACTACCTTTTATGATGACAATGTCCGGCCGTTCGTTTTTTGAGAGTTTTTTGACAAGCAGATTTGTTATGTTCATAAAGCCTCTGTCTATCCTCTCCTTGAATAAATCGTAGTTGGCTGCCGAGAACTGGCGTTTTGTTTTATCATGGCCTATTAATTCCAAAACCCTCATTCGTAACCGAAGCTGGCCATCATTAGTCATCGACCCTTTTTCCAGCGTGCCAATAAAAGTATAAAACCCGTCCTTTTTTAACTTGGCTCTTTGTTCAGAGCTTATGACGATGACCAGTTTTTCTTTGCGGTTCTCATCAATCAGCCCGTCATAATGAAACCCTTTAAGTCCGTCGCCAATACTCGGTACATAATACCCGCCAACCGACACAGGCATTCCATCAAAACGCGATTGTAATGAATTCCTGTATTGTGCTAAAAGATCTGATGGGCCGATTACAATAGTAGTCTGGCTGATAGCTGTAATTTCTTTTTCCACGATGTTTGATGATGAAGGTAAATAATAGCAATATATGATAAATGTAAAAATATATTTACAAATTCCTAGCCACCTTATGTAATGCATTGAGTTTGCTAAGACCATTTATCTCATGTAACCTTTAAACAGCTGCTTATTGCTGCCGCTTGTATGCGGGCTGTTTTCCTTCCCGTTTTATTTCTCCGAAAAATAATGCAGCCGCCCATTTGCCTGCAAGGGACTTTCGCGGCATATGCTCCCTGCGGTCCGCTATTCCACGGTTCCCTTGCCGTCAAGGCGGTTGCATTCTTCATTTTCCTACAAAAAAATCGGAAAGAGAATGAAAACAGCCAGACAAATATCGACCCAGCTACCAGTAAACAGCTTCAATAAATTTTACAATTAAAAAAAACAGTTATGGAAATCACAGGTCGAATCACAGCAGATGCAGTAGTAGCTACTACGAAATCAGACAAACAGGTTGTCAATTTCAATATAGCAGTCAATGACCGTTATCAGACCAAATCAGGTGAAAAGAGGGAAACAACAGAGTTTATCCGGTGCTCTTATTGGATAGGTTCGGGTATAGCGAAGGTACTAACCAAAGGCACGCTCGTTCAGATATTTGGACGTATCAGCACCAACGCATGGCAAGGCTCAGACGGACAGCCCAAAGCATCCCTTCAGTTCCATACCTCCAATATCAAAATATTGGGCGGTGGTAAAAGAAGTACAGCAGAGCAAACCCCACAAGCCAGTAACGGACATGCACCAACGCAGGACAAAAACGACGACCTGCCATTCTAAAATCTTCAATTTTTCTCCATCATTTTTTTAACCATCAAACATTTTTCAATCATGGCACACAATCTTTTTTATGACGAAGTAACAGGCAAACATTCTTTCTTTTCCGTAAAGGAAAAAGCATGGCACGGGTTAGGACAAATCGTTTCTTCCTATCCGACATCAGCCGAAGCCATTCAGCATGCAGGACTCGATTACGAGGTGGTAAAACAAAAATTGTTTATCCATAACGACCGCGATTATTTCAACAGTCCTGTAAATAAGGATATCCTGTTAGATCATGTTGAAGTTCCTGATTTTTTTGCCACCGTCCGTACCGACAACGGCATGCCTTTGGGTGTAGTGGGTAAGGACTATCAGGTACTGCAAAACCGGGAAGCCTTTTCATTCTTTGATAGCATTGTAGGCGGTGGTGACGGAGTTTTATATGAAACAGCTGGTTCGCTTGGAAAGGGTGAACGCATTTTCATAACTGCGAAACTACCCGACTATATCAAAGTGGGCAGTGACGATTTAATTGAAAAATACTTATTCCTCACAACCTCACACGATGGCAGCGGAAGCATTACCGCTGCATTTACCCCAATAAGAATTGTTTGTGCAAATACGCTTGGTGCTGCGCTTCGCAACATGACAAATGTTGTGCGTATAAGGCACACCGTAAATGCAAAATTACGCTTGGAACAGGCGCACAAAGTCATGGGGCTTGCCAACAATCTGAGCATTGAAATGGAGGGCATCTTTAATCAGTGGGCAAAAGTCCGCATCACAGATAAGGAAGTTCGTAAGCTCATTCAGATGGCGCTTGCATCCAATGCCGAAACACTCGGACAAATCAAGGACGGCAAAGTAGATGAATTTTCAACCGTTTTCAAAAACCAGTGCGAAGACGCTTTTTCCTACGCTATGCTCAACGATACACAGCAACTTGAAACCACAAAGGGTACTGTCTTTGGGGCCTTCAATGCGGTGACCGGCTATTTTCAAAATGTGCGGAACTACAAAAACGAAGAAGCCAAAGTAAAATCTATCCTCATGGGAGGAACTGGCGCAATTCGCACCCAAAAGGCTTTTGAACTCTGCAACGACTTTGCAAAATATGGGGCTGACAGTCTCTGCTAAGATTAATTTCCTCACAAGACCGCAGCAAACCGCTGCGGTCACAATCCCCACAGGTATGAAAAATTTTCAGGAACTAACAAACAGTGACAAAGCAAAACTGTTGCACCGCCTTTTCCCACAGCATATAGAAGACCTTATAAATTTTATAGAAGGTATGTGCCATACCGTACAGGAAGAACAGGAAAGCGGGCGCAGGTCATGGGACAACGGGTTTGTCACCTTCGACAGTTGGCTTTATCTGGCAGCAGATGTACAAAAGCAAATTGAAAAAAATAGACACAAAATCATTAGCCAGCACGGCTGCTTTGCATCCTTTTTATTCAGCGGATATACAGCATTGTTCAGCATTCATTGTGTGGTGACCTATACCGCAGTAAGAAGACACCCCGACAGCAAGTTTACCAATGCAGTTGATCTTTTCTTTAACCCGTAAACACATTACCTCATGGGACGTTACATGACCGTTGTTTTAAAAAAGCTGTACATCTACGATCAGTGGATTGATGTACTCAACAAAGAACTTGCTGATAGATTTGGGGCAAACACTTCCATGAAATTCAATACATGGAAATACCTGCAAGAGCAGTGCGATTACATTAATGAACACCCGGAGGGCAAAAAGCAGCTTCCACATTGGCAGCGTCCCATTACAACACAGACGCTGCATGAAAACTTCTTTTGGTATCATGTAGGCAACTTTTCATTTAAACTATCGGGCGACAATACGAGCGATGAAGCTCGGGATGCAGTAGCTGTATGCAAATGGCTGATAAAAACCCGATGTCGGTATATAGATAAAAGTCTTTCTAAAAATTACGGAATCGGAGTTGTGCAGCAGTATTTGAATGACCTCTTCATTGAAGCAGGTTATGACTTGGAAGCACTTTGGCGCATTTAATTTTCTAACTCAATCTTTACTTACTCATGAATACAATCATAGGATTTTCCACCGTACAGGTAGTCGGGTTTGTTTTACTACTCACAGGCTTGTTTGTTCGCCTCCTCATTGGCAAGCGTAGGTTTGACCGCCGTGGTGTTGGAGGTATGCAGCATTTCCGCAGCTACTGGACTGCGCTGATACTAACCTTTATCGAGTGGGTGGCAGGTATTGTTTCACTTATGATGATACTGTCAGGCTTATTGCTCCTGCTTGTCGAATGCTACAACCATAGCAAAATTTAACAAGCCAATTTTCTAACCATCAAATTTCAAATACAATGCAGACTAATTTCTTTGAACATATTGCAGCCCTTGACATTCAGGGAGAGCTGAAAATGACCTTTGTTAAAACAAAAGATAACACGCTCACAGTTTCAATTTTACTTAATAACGAAACCTGTGTGGACGATGCAAAAAATCTGATACCGCCCTTAATACTCAAAGGCACAGCAGAAGAATTAAACGCTGGTTTCTTCCCCAATATACAAGCCCCTTTACAGGTAACTTCTCAGCTCTTCGTAAATATGGAATCCTATGCAAAGCAACAGGAAATTGCCGCCCTGCAATCACAGATGGAAAAGGACAAAGCAAAGAAAGCAGAACAGCACAAATCGGATAAGGACAAAAAATATGAAGCTGCACTTAAAAAAGCAGAAGCGTTAGAAGCCGAGGGCAAATTTCGGGAGGCATGGGTTAAATTGCCTGACCCGTCCACATTCCCCGAACACGCTGACGACATAAGAAAACTCAGAAGTGAACTGTCCGCACAATTTGAACAAACCAGTCTTTTCCAATCTTAAAACATTTACGCCATGCTACTAGCCACCAAATTGGAAAGAATATTTCTTTTTGAGAACAAGGGACAACAGTTGACCCTTGCAGACCCCGACAGAAGTTTTAGCCCACAGGCTGTGCTGAACTTTTATGCGAACACTTATCCCATACTTGTTACTGCAAAAGTGTCCGCCCCTGAAATCAAGGACGACAGCGTACAGTACAGGTTTGAATCTGTCATGGGAACAAAGGGATAAAACAACGAGCAGATGAAAAGAAAACAACAGACCGCAAGGTTCATTCTCAATGAAAAATACAGCAAGCAATGGTCCATCAACCGCAACCTTGCCGCACTGGCAGACAAAATAAACAGTTTGCCAGACGCAGCCCAGGCCATACGGAGAAAACCCCGAAGCGTACCGCCCGAAATGCTGCCGATGGTTTTTTAAGGACAAAGTTTTTACCTCTCCGCGCTACATGTTATCAGGAACTGGAAAACAGAAGAGCAGTAGAAAAGGAGTTCTTTGATTCGCTTGAAAACCTTGCAATCCTGTATCAGTTTGAACCACTTGCAAAAAGCAATGCTGTTTATCCCTGTAACATTTCGAACGCTTATAAACATGCAGCGCAGCATTTAGTAGGACACTACAAGGATACAAGCCTCGCGATTATTAAAGATAGTACGCATAGTGCAACACTTGCAACCTACAAGGAATACTCAGTCGGGCAGACTCTTTACTATATTCCTGTATATAAGCTCTGGGACATAATGCAAGACAAAAAAGGAGCACAGAAATCTGAATTATTACAGTCGGTATTCGCCTACCTTTTTCAGATTGTCGAAATCCCGATGTACACACAACAGCAAAGTTATCTCTGCTACCAATATGAAATGGTTTACGAATGGTACAGTACGGACGAAGACATAGAGCAGCAGGATTGGGAGGACTTAAAGCAGGAGTTTTATCTTATGCTGCGTGCAGGAAAGTCATTGCAGCGCAAGCTTTCAAATCCCTGCCATCTTGTTGCATTTGAAAATCGGTTGAAGAATTTTATCCCTAACAATGAATCCGAAGCTGAGTTTAGAAGCCTTGCAGCGGAATTTTATAAACTGAATTGTGACTTTCCGAATCATTCGGTTTTCGATTACATCGAAGCAGGACTTGATTCGCTTGAAACAGAAGAACGTGTTACTGCTTATCAATACCTTTCATTCATCTATGATTTAGATAGCACCATAGCCCATGATTTGTTTAACGGTATCAATGCAGAGTTACAGGAATGCAGTATCATGGATAATCCTTTTGCAGTGCAGCTTTTTGACAAGCCCCAAAATAACATTGACATGAATCTTGACTTTCCGCAAAAGTTGTTCTCGCTACTTGATGATTTGTGTGACCTTTTAAAAATACTCTAATGGAAAATATCACCGCATTATTTGATGATGTATATCTGCCCGAATCAGGGTTTGTCATTTACAGAAACCGCAAGGACACAAGCGACTGTTATGTTGAATCCTTTGACATAGGCGAAGACGGAAGTCCAATAAACCTGCATCCACTGTCTGTCGAAGAAAGCACTGCTCTGGCAAAGGCTCTTGATACCTCGAAGGCAATGCAAAAATCCTTTCTAAAACCCAAAGGACTGATACCCGATACCGTCCTATATCTCGACCCTTCGCAGCAGGGTTGTGTAATCTGGTATAGCCTGCCGCAGATGTTGGATTTATTTTTCGTTGCGGATTTAAACATTCCAAACAGAAAAGCTTGTATTCCTTCGTTGGTTTGGAAAGCAACCAAAACGGAGCTTTGTGTTTATGCGCTTAAATCAGATGTTAAGCCTGATTTGCAGACGCCATTGTATCATGCTCCATTTTTCAACCTTTACAAAAGCGGTAAAGTATGCATGGGTACGGTAGATGTACAAATAGGCGAATCCGTTTCGCTTGAAAATTTTATAGAAAGCTGGCAGCAGTATTTCTTTCGTAGCTATTTCAGTCACCTCATAGAATCCCACAATCCTGTAAAGGGTAATATCGTTCAGTTATGGCAAAAGCAAATGCAAACAGAAAAGGCTTTTCCATCAGGTGCTTTGATTAAAACAAAACTCACCCTAAAATCACTTATCCAATGAATACGCCTATAATCAAACCTGTTATGCACTTTGCACCTGCTTATCTGTTAAGCCCGACAAATCCAATAACGGTAAACCTGATTGGAGCGGGTGGAACAGGAAGCCGTGTACTGACAGCTCTTGCAGAAATGAATCATTCGCTCAACGCCCTCGGGCATGCAGGATTATATGTGCGTATGTTTGATGATGATGTAATAACCCATGCTAATCTGGGAAGACAGCGGTTTGCTGTCTCTGAACTTGGCCTTAAAAAAACTGTAGCGCGGATAAACAATATCAACCGCTTTTTCGGTACAAATTGGAAATCAGTTCCGTATCAGTTCAGCCAAGAGAATTTGCAACGTTTCAATTCATTTGTTTGTGCAAACATATTCATCAGTTGTGTAGACAGCGTATCGGCAAGGATGCAGATTGCTGAATTGCTCAAAAGTCTTGCCGACAGTAGTACACAGCATAGAGACAGACCATTTTATTGGATGGATTACGGCAATAGCAAAAGCACGGGACAGGTTATTCTTTCAACAATCGGCGATATTCTTCAACCTGCTTCAAAGAAATTCAAGACCATAAAAAACCTTCCTTTTGTAACTGATGAATTTGGCAGTCTGTTACAGTCGTCTGAAACTGCCGACAACACGCCAAGCTGTTCACTTCCCGAAGCCTTAGAAAAACAAGACTTATTTATCAATGCTACAATAACGCAACTTGGAAGCGCATTGTTATGGTCATTACTGCGACAAGGTATGACAGAGAACAGAGGTATTTTTGTAAATCTCGAAACGCTGATAACACAGCCTTTAAAAGTTGCTGAAACTTTTAGTAACGCCCGCGTTGGAAGCGGGCGCTACTTTTCTTTGCTCGCCCAAGAAAAGTAGCAAAAGAAAGGGCGTATTATTCCAGCTTATTAAAATGATTTGTTGCGCCAAAAAGCAGCTGGCCGAAACCACTTCCTTCTTTGGTCGGAACAGGTTTCGGGCAGGGAATCGGTATAACCATTGCTGCAACATTCATCGGAAAAGCCGCTGATGTCTTTGCAAAGGTTACTGTGTCATTATATCGTATTTTCAAGCAAACAATTATGTATCCGAAGCAGATTGTTTAAACTAAGCAATAGTTGGCTATAGCCTAAATTAAGCGCTCATGGGTATTGAGGTGATACTTGATAGTATTCAATCGTGTCAATGTGCTTTTAAAGAAACCCAATGTCTCCCTTTTTGTAAAAGGAAAGTAGAACTCACGAATAACCCTAAATTTGATAGGATTTAAAAGGAAAGCCATTACTATGACTGAAATAAATACTGCCCTATTTCGGCATTTTGAAAAGTACATTAGCTTATCTGATGAGCTGAAATCTGCTTTGAACGATCGGATTAGTTTTGCAGCGTTCAAAAAGGGGGAGTTGGTTCACGACGCCAATAAGATTTGCACGAAATCCTACTTCATCCAAAAGGGGCTTTTCAGAGCTTACTTTATAAAGGATGGAAAAGAAATCAGTGAATATTTCCCCGCCGAAAACGAATGGTCTAACTCCCCGAAAAGTTTTATCACAAGGCAAAAAGATATTTACTTCATTGAGGCTATTGAGGATTCTGAAACATTTTGTCTGAGTGTGGAAGACCTTGTTTTTTTGTTTGATCATTACCCGGAAATGGAACGTTATTCCAGACTGTCAATGGGCACCGTTTTCGGGCACCTTATGGAACGGATTACTTCATTACGCTTCACTACTGCCAAAGAGAAGTACGAGCATTTTATTCGCACATACAATGATATACACCATCGTATTCCCTTAGGAATGGTGGCATCCTATCTTGGGATTGCTCAGGAGACTCTAAGCAGGATAAGATCGGAGCGGTGATTTTTTGATCTGGGTCAAATGTTTTATCATCAGGGAAGACGACTTTTGTGATAACCAAAAACAACTGTCATGAACCTGCGACCTTTATTCCTTCTCTTTTTAAGTCTTTCATCCTTTTCTGCATTTTCTCAGGATACATTAGAGGTGCCGAATGTTGAAGCCATTCTTTATACAGGAAACGGAAAGAATCAACCGTTGGTTGTTGGTTTGGGTGGCTCAGAAGGCGGCAATGCCTGGGGGACAGATCGCTGGGAAAAAGTCCGGAATGAATTTACCGAAAAGGGATATGCATTTCTTGCCGTCGGATATTTCGGATGCAAAGGCACTCCGGAAATTTTAGACAGAATTGCTGTTGATGACGTTTACAAGGCCATCGCAGCTGCAAAAAAGCAAAAGAATGTAAGCAAGGGTGGTGTTGCTGTTGTTGGAGGATCAAGGGGTGCTGACCTGGCATTGTTGCTGGGCAGTTATTACAGCGATATCAATTGTGTGATTGGAATGTCGTCCAGTCATGCGGTTTTCCCCGGACATACGCAGGAGTTTAATTCTTCCTGTTGGACATTTGATGGAAAGGAGTTGTCTTTTATCCCTGTGAACGAAGAGTCTGTCCCGTTTTTAATGAAACGTGATTTGAGGGGAGCGTTTGAAACAATGATGAAAGATTCCGTTGCCGAACAAAAGGCTATGATAAAAGTAGAGAAAATCAAAGGGGCCATTCTTTTGCTATCCGCAACCAGCGATGAGATAATCCCCGCTGTAAAGATGGGAGAAAAAATGATTTCCAGATTGGTCAGCAGCCAGTTTCAATACCCTTATAAACATGTTGTTCTTGAAGGCTCCCACGAGGAGCCGACGAAACATTTTGATAAAATATTTGCCTTTATGGAGCTTAACTTCAAGCAAAGGCACCTCACTAAATAGAAGTATTTCCTGTATTTAAATCAGGCCACTATAATGATTGGGATTGACCCAATAGCCCGAAACTACTTCCTGCTTCGATAGGCAGATTTCTGAAATTAAAGCGCTTATTCAAACCAGGAGTATAGCTGGATCAATGCGCTTCAAAAGCCAGAAGAATAATGTAGAATTTTAAAACTTTTATATTTGTGGTTACGGGTAATGTATGCTAAAATCACGTTGTCATGGAATATAAAGAAACAACACCCTGTATAGAGTTAGTGCCTTTTATTCATTCCTTCTGGGAAATGAAAGGTGGTGAACACGACCGGCAATGGGAGCGCAACTTTCCGGATGGATGCCCGGGTTTGGTAATAAATTTGGGAGATACTTGTGTTACAGATAACGGTTCCGTTGCTATGGAATTCGGGAAAACCTATGTCGTTGGTACAATGACTTCGTTTAAGGATAGCTTCATCGACAATAGCACTCATCTGTTGGGAGTATGTCTGAAACCGGCAACTTTTTCAAATTTCTACAACTACGCTGCACAAAATGAGCTTACAGGCAGCACCATCGAATTAGACCGAAAGCTCTCATTTGATATCGACAGAATATTTCAAAACCCTGCCAACTACCTAAATCAGTTTTACACTGACAGGATCAGAAAACAGGATAATCCGCTGCATTCAATTTTAAAAGATATCCATAACCGTAAGGGACAATTGACTATTGATGAGCTTGCCAAAAGGAACTACACCACCATCAGGCAGTTAGAACGAAATTTCAAAGAGCATATAGGAATTACTCCGAAAGAATATTCGAATGTTGTTCGCTTTCAAAATGCTATGAGGATAATTCAGAGCGAGGGCGGGAAGAGAAGCTTACTGGATATTGCATTTGAGTGTGGCTTTTACGATCATGCACATCTGGCCAATAATATAAGGCGGCACACAGGGCTGGCACCGACACAACTCTAATTTGTCGCATTTTTCCAAAGCATAAAATAATGCCCGCATTAATTTGCAAGAAATTAGATATAACAATGAAAAGAATAGTTTTAAATCTGGCAGTTACACTAGACGGTTTTATTGAAGGTCCTAACGGTGAAATTGATTGGTGTATTATGGAGGAAGACATGAACTTCGGAGCATTTATCGAAAGTGTTGACACGATGTTCTATGGAAGAGTAAGTTACGACGCTTGGGGGAATTACCACCCGGAGGATCATGCAGATTCGGCAGAAAAAAAGATGTGGGAAGGAATCCACTCTAAGAATAAATTTGTTTTTTCCAGTCAGAACCGAACTGATGAGAAAGCCACTTTTATATCTTCTGATATTGCAAATAAGGTTAGAGAAATAAAGGAAGAAGGCGGCAAGGATATCTGGCTTTACGGCGGTGCCAGCCTGATACGGACATTTATAAAATTGGGACTTATTGATGTTTACAAAATTTCTGTCCATCCCGTCGCTCTTGGTAAGGGTAAGCCCTTGTTTGAAGATATTAATCAACGCATCGGATTGAAGTTGACTGGGACAAGAGTATTTAAATCAGGTGTGGTTGAGCTTACTTATGTGTCTGGAAATGAAATAGATGCTATCCGCAACTGATACTGCTTGAAGATTTATTCATCCGGAAAAAATGTATAGTACCTATACCTTTATTGAGCCATCAAATGTAAATACTTGCCCGAAACCACTTCCTTCTAATGACTTCGGGCAATTTATTTAGTGTAACCCTTGCTATAATGCTGTTCGAGAGAGCCGCTGATTCCGCAAACTTTACGGTCATTAACACCTGTTTTTCCCTGACCATATTATGGCGCACATCAATGTTATTATTTCAATAGCCAAAGTACCGTGCAGTATTCGAAAGTAATTATATTTGAATCCGGAGATAAGCTCTTGTAATCATTTACAGTCTGTTTTAAGACACTTGAAATGGTTAAGCTTAATCTTGCTGCCGGCTTGATAGAGGTCGATTTGTAGCTACTTAGCGATTCTATGAACTTGCCGATAAACGGGACGGAACACAAAAAATGAACTATCAACAAATACATCCTGCAGAACCATTGCGGAAATACGTCCGGTACTTTTGGACGTTGGGAGATAATGATATTAATTTCTCACATAAGACGTTCAAAATAGTGTCTGATGGTCTGCCAGGATTGATTTTTCAAGAAAACCCCAAATCATTTTTCGACGAAAACGATAAACTACT
Organism: Dyadobacter sp. CY312; assembly: GCF_021390535.1. GTDB lineage: Bacteria > Bacteroidota > Bacteroidia > Cytophagales > Spirosomataceae > Dyadobacter. The sequence continues at coordinate 2,866 of NZ_JAJUXG010000033.1, read as the reverse complement.
TCCACAAGTATTTCTTTACGGACAAACCACGAAGCATACAAATCACGCTGCAAAAGATCATTTTAGAAATATCGGTATATATTTTCAGCCGACTGCCTTGAAATCTGTTTTCGGAATTGATGCAAATGAACTTACCAACAAGCACGTTGACATCAGCGAATTGTTTAAAAACGATTTGGCCGACCAGCTTTCCAACAGCCGTACAACTTGTGAAAGAATTGAATTGTTATCGTCATTTTTGATGCAACAAGCTAACCAAAAGAAAATAGAAAACAGAAAAGTAAACTTTGCTGCAGCACAACTATTGAGAGGCGTTAGTTTACGGCATGTTCAAAACGAATTGGACATATCTGAACGTTCTTTGGAGAGGTATTTTAGACAGTACGTTGGTATACCACCTAAAATGTATACCAGAATAAACCGCTTTCAATCCGCTTTGGAAAGTCTGCGACAAACCCCATCTGATAAGCTTACAGACATCGCTTATCAAAATAATTATTTCGACCAATCTCATTTTATCAGAGACTTTAATGAGTTTGCTGGAACAAGCCCGAAGCATTTTAGGCTTAGGGCAAACGAGCAGGTGGCAAACTTTCCGGAATGGAAAATTTAAGCGTTGTCGGTTTTATCCAATTTCGAAATTTTAAGTCAAGTTAATTTTGTGTCATCATAAAAAAAAGGAAAATGATGAACAACGTAATTACTTGGTTTGAGTTGCCGGTACAAGATTTTGACAGGGCAAAAAAATTCTACGAAAATGTATTGGAAATCTCTTTGACAGAAATGGAAGCAGAAGGTTTTAAATCCCTGGCTTTTCCGTTTGACGGAAGTAATGTCTCAGGGTCATTGATACAAGGCCAAGGCGGTCAGTCAAACCGGTCCGCAATGCTGTATTTCAATGCAGGACAAAAGTTACATCCCGCACTTGAAAGGGTGAAGGCGAACAACGGTAAAATTGTAATGGAAACTACTCCGATAAAATCCGGTACTATTGCTCATGTTTTGGATAGCGAGGGCAACAGGATTGCGCTATTTGCATTGGAAGCCTAAACCACAAACAAAGCTATGATAGCTATTACAGGAGCAAATGGAAATTTAGGTAAAGCAACCATTGCATTTTTATTGCAGAAAATAGAACCTGAAGACATCGTTGCCATCGTCCGGAATCCGGAAACGGTAAGGGAGTTCAAGCAAAAAGGCATTATTGTCAGACAAGCAGATTACAATGATTCCGCCACGCTTAAAGGGGCATTTAGAGGTGTAGAAACGGTTTTGCAGATTTCTACTATTGGGGTGGATACAGAAACTTCTAAACAGCAAGAAGCAAATGTTGTTAAGGCTATGGCAGAAAACAATGTAAAGCACATTGTTTATACCAGTATGGTTAAAGCCCACGCAAATACTATTTTTCAAGGAACGCAGACACAATATCAGACGGAAGAGCTGATAGCAAAGACAAACATACCCTATACAATTTTCAGGAACAGTATGTACATGGAAGCCATACCTGAATTTATGGGAAATGCTCTCCAGACGGGAGAAATCCGTTATCCGTCGGGAAACGGGAAGGTAAGTTTTGTGTCAAGGAATAATATTGCGGAAGCCCTTGCAAATGTTCTGGCAGAACCCACGAGCCTGAGCGAAACATACGAAATAACCGGGAGCAGAGCCTATACATTTGCCGAATTGGCACAGTTGATAAATGCTGAGAAGAAAATGAATGTCCAGCACATTGATATTTCAGATACAATTTTCAGAGAAGAGCTCATAGCCCACCAACTGCCGGTGCAAGTGGCGGATTTATTGGTTAGTATGGCCCATGCTATTAAAGCAGGCGAATTTTCCTATACAGATAGTACACTTGAAAAATTACTTGGTAGAGCACCATTAAGTTTGAGTGAATATGTCAGAGGCTTGTAACTATGTTATTTAAAGAGATACATTTAAGAGGAATAAGGTCAGGTAACATTACATTGGCATTTCGAAAGTGGCAGAAAGCTTTCGTAAAAAAGGGAAGCCTTCTGCATACCTCCATTGGTCTAGTTCAGATCCATGCAATTGAAGCTATAAATGAAAGTGATATTACCAGCCAGGATGCTTTGAATGCAGGATTTCCTGACAAAAAACAGTTGGTACAGTCATTTGTGCAAAATGGCGAAGGCACTATTTTTAAAATCTCTATTAGCTATCATTCCGCAGACCCCAGAATAAAATTAAGGGAGCAATCTGAAATATCTGAACAGCAATTTGCTGATTTGAAAAAGAAGTTAGTTCGGTTAGACAATCTCAGTAAGCACGGACATTGGACAGAAAGAATTTTATTGACGATAAAGGATAATCCCAATTTGCACGCTGTCGGTATTGCCATGCAAACTGGCTTTGAAAAAGAGTGGTTAAAACTCAATATCCGAAAACTGAAAAATTTAGGTTTGACCATTAGCCATAATATAGGCTATGAACTATCGCCTTTAGGAGAAAAGTTTATCGAGAGGTTTTCTGGCGATATGACAGGTGCAGTGTAGAATAGCAATTTTTATTTCAACTTTGAAATCAATAAATTAAAATTATCAATTACCAGGGTCGGTTCGTCAATCATAATAAAGTGTCCTGATTTTGTTGTGGAAACATGAGTGAAATCGGCTACATCCTTTCCTAACAATTCGTGTGCACTATAAAAAATTTGCTTGTCTGACAAAGGATGCGTGGCATCTACTTGCATGCTGGTCAGCACAATCACTGGTACGTTTGGCAAAGAAGGGTGAGGTGGTCTAGAAAAGCGGCACACTTTTTTGCATAAATTTTGCAAAAATGGAGAGTCAAAAAGCGAACAAAGGACGTCGCAGTTACGAACCCGATTTTAAAGCCG
>NZ_JAJUXG010000032.1 GCF_021390535.1 Dyadobacter sp. CY312 | reverse complement strand
TCTTCAGTCATAGAAGACTCTGGATCTATCCCTGCATAGCAACGCCTGTCTGCTACCGGTTTTTTACTGGCAGGCAGGCACGGGTTTTTGGCACAAATCAACCGACATAACAAAACGGATATGATAATAAGGATGGCGTCCCAATTTGAATTTGAGACGCCATCCATTTATTTGATTCGCTAATTGCAATGAGGCTGTAGAATGTGCTCTATTCAAAAATTTTAACCTTAATACAAAACATGGAGAAAATGGAATTTGAGCAGATGGGCGACAAAGCGCTCGATCAGTTGAGAGGTATAGTGGAGGATAGGGAGCCGTTGATCACCTTAATTCGGGAATTAGGATCATGTCATTCGGATTGGATTGACCAGTATAAATGACTGACCGGTAGTTGTGTAACTCATGAAATAAAAGAATGGGTTGGTGATCAGTCTGCCACGGAATCTAGTGGTAAGTCATCCGAATCTCCATACGCATAAAGGGAAAGTGTTTGCTGACTTACCTGTTGCAATCTTATGCCTCTTGGCGCTAAAAACTCAGATATCATCGGTTTTGTAATGCCACCGGCCATACGCCTGGAAAACTCGAATTGGAAAACAGACTGATTAGGGATCAGCACAAGCAAAAAGATTTAAATTGAAAAACTAGGGAATAGCAATGAAATTTATATCCTCACTCATCTGTTGCAATGCATCGGGCGTTGCGCGGGGGGAGTGAGGTTCCAAGGGTTACTTTGGAGCGGAATATCCAGTCCGGAGATGGGATATTCCCAAAAAAACAGTTGCTGCACTTGGGTGAGCATTAATACGGCGAAGCTCTTCGGACAGCGGAGGAGGTTAAACTCAATAAATCACTGCACGCTTGCCCTAAGTTAGCGTGTAGCGAATGTTAAGAATCATCACATATAGTCAATCCGCCTCCACCCTCGAAATATCAGTAACTTGGAATGGTCTAGACCCTAAGCCAGACAATGCCCTGTTAAAGGGCCATACCCAAAGGAATGGTCATGATAACCTCAGTTCCTGTAGAATCTGAAGCTATCTTGAAATTACCCTGCATCTTGAGCACGCTTTCTCTAAGCGACTGTAATCCAATTCCCTTTTTAATTGACTTGACCTTTTCCACATCAAATCCAACTCCATCATCCTTTACGTTCAAAATAAGAAAATCTGAATCCTGAAAGATCAATATATGTATACTTCGGGCCTTCGCATGTTTAACTATATTTGTAAGCAGCTCCTGTATGATTCCGAGCAAATTAATTCTCATTGCAAGACTAATGCCAGAGATCTCATCATTTTCCACGGTTATAGTCTTTTTATAGTGACTGTCAGGAAGTGCACTATCAGCAAGAATCTTAATCTGTAGGGCAAATGATTGTTGCAATTGTTCGTTAAATCCATGATACCATTCATGACTGGTAGACCGGGATCGTTCATACAGGTCATCGATCTGATTATGTATATAGGTTAATTTATCCCGCACCGTAATATCTTCGCTATCCATCATTGTAAGCTCCAGTTGCTGTCTTACAGCTGCTAATGAGGATGCAAATCCGTTGTGAAGATCCTGTCCCAATATTTTTCTCTCTTCCAGTCTGGCAACTTCAAGGTGCATAACCTGTAACTGCGTTTCCGTTTCTAGCTGCTTGACTAAGCTTTGGGTCTTGAAAACAGAACGTCTGTATCGGGATACCAGAATAATAATGACCAACGCCACCACAATCATAGCAAATACGAGGATCATTTTATTACGGTTTTGCAGTGCTGTGAGTTGGGATATCTCACGCTCTCGCTGCCTGACCTTGAAGAGGTGTTCCATTTCAATAGCTTTGCCTTCCACATCTATCTTGTATCTTTTTTCCCGGAAACTTGATAGCCTATCCCGGTACCGCAGCGCTTTTTTTAAATTGTCAGAGTCCAATTCTTCTTGATATAGTTGCATCAGAACTTGCTCGATAATCGGTCTTTTAATGTCTGCAAGATCCAGTTTTGCCAATGTTTGATCGCTTTCAGGAAATCTTCCAAGCTTTCTCAGGCTGAGCGCCTTGTAGACCATTGCCATTTCCCATAAATCCAGAAGCTGGTACCGAGGATAAACCACCGAAGCAGAATCTACATAAGCTAAAGACTCGTTGTATTGATTGTGGTGGTAAGCAATTCCGGACAGAAGAATGTATGAACCGGCAAGGTATCGGTCTTTTCGCGGCATTATGGATTTACTGTCATTATGAAGTTTTTGTATTTTATCAGCAAAACTTTCATCAGACGTTTTAAGGTACAAGGAAAAGTTTGCTATTTGTCTTATACGGATTATAAAGGCTTCAAGTGCCGCTGGTCTGGCTGATACAGTTGGTAATTTGGATAGAGCATTAGATGCACTATCGCAGTAAACTAAGGTCATCTCAGGGCGGTCAAAGTATTCAAAAAAACGAGCCAGTTGAGCGTACTTGCGTGATAAATGCTGCTTGTTGAACTTTCTTGCAGTTTCCAATGCTAAAAGGTGCGTATTATAGGCATCAAAGTATGATTCTGTTTGCACATAAAAATTGGCTTTGTTACTTAAAATTTGAGCTAGCATGCCGCTGTCGAAATATGGGCCGGCACTGTAATGGTCAATAAATTTGTTACTGTACTCCATCGCAATCTCATTAAACGGGAATTCATATTTCTTTCCGCTCCCGCGCAAGCTGTATTTGCCTGAGTGATAATTTATTCCCTGGGACAAATATTCGCAAATGCTGTAAAGGTAGTCCCTCCGGTCTGGCTCCCTTGTGATGGTAGCATACTTTGTTGCAAACCGCATGCAGAGAGAATCAGTCTCACTATATTCTTTTCTGGTCCAGTTGCTCATTTTATATGTACAATCCAGTATTTGTTTTACTTCCGCGGTTTTAAGATGCATCCGGTTTTGTGGACGGACTGAATCTGGGAGACTGGTATAAAGGTGTTCGCTTATTTGAGCATAAGAAGAAAGTACAGGCAGGATGAATAGAAATAATGGTAGCAGATATTTAATCAAAGCAGCTGTATGAATTGCAGATCTGCCGGATTTCATTACAAGAGCAGTCATGACCAGATATCAGATAGAGCTATCAAGAAGGTTTTGTAGAGATTGACAAAATATACCATCACTTTTCGGTTCGGTTTGGTTCCGGATCCGATACAAGACCATTTTTTCTGCAGAAGACTAAGAGCTCTGCCATTGATTTACATTTCGCTTTTTCCATCATTCGGCGGCGGTGTCCGACAACAGTGTGCATACTTAAAGACATTTGTTCGGCAGTTGATACTATAGAATGCCCCTGATAAAAGTATTGCAGCAATTCTGTTTCTCTTGGGGTGAATTTGACCGGGCCGTAGTTATTGTCATCATTGAGAATTTGCTTCATAAAAGGACTTATGTAGCGTTTGCCCTCCTGTAATGTGTGTATGCAAGCCAAGACCTCGTCGAACCCCGCTTTTTTACTTAAAAAGCCGTGTGGTTCAAAAGTGTCAATATACTTTATCGTCCCTGCATTCTGAACACTACTTACAATGATTATCTGGACTTTTTTGTTTACTCTTTTTGCTTCATTGATGATGGGTATGCAATGCTTATTATCAAGATAAAAGTCAACAAAAAAGAACATTTCATTTTGGTTACCCTTTTTCATTAAGAAATTCATCAGTTCCTTTTCTTCACTGAACGTATGAACGGATTGGAAACAGTTTGTTCGTTCGATTAAAGATCCGATGGATTCGGCAAACATTCTATGGTCGTCATAAACAATAGCCATAGTATTACCACTAATATTTTTCATGGAATAAATTTGATTTTATTTTCATAACTCAGACACATTCCTAGTAGCGATTGTAAAATGTGTGCACTGTATACGAGTTATTAGTCTACTGGTAACATTAAATACTTCCGTAAATCTGTAATAGTAGACAAAGATTTGTCTATTTCAATATCAAACATAGCAAGAGTTAGTCTAGTTTGTTGCAGAAGATAGTGGAATTTAAAATTTACTATAACCTTTGATCAGAAATCGAATTTTAATCGACTCGTTCGAATTAGTACGGTTTGTTTTCTCCTTTTCATTCAATCAGGACTATTGCATCATAACACACATGTTAAGAATGGCGACTGTAATACCGAGCCCGTTACTAAGGTTAGGATTAAAAGTTTATCTGGAAAGAAATATAGACAATATTGTCATAAACGAATTTGAGAGCATTGATCATTGTGCGATGGTTGAAGCTAAGGACTATGATCTTGTCTTTTTGGATATTGGGAGCTTCTCGGGCAAAACCCGGATGATCAAAGAAGCAAGGTCCATTTTTCAGGTGAGCAAGGTTATTGTTTATGATTCCGAAGCCTCACTGGAAGAAGGGATAGACTTTATCAAGTCCGGGGGGCATGGCATTCTGACAGGTACCAGTGACTTAATCACACTGTTGGATTGCATACATAAAGTGCTGGAAGGTCGATTTTATGTGAGTCCCGTGGATGTTGATAGTTTATTGAAACTATTGGTAGAGAGAAAAAGTACTCAGAAAAAGGCTGAATCCCTGACTAGATTAACTGCAAGACAGAATCAGGTGGCAATGTTATTGGTCAACGGAACCAGTACTTCAGCGATCTCCAGAAAGCTGGGATTGCAAGCGTCTACAATAAGCACGTTCAAAACAATTATTTACAAGAAACTGAATGTCCGTAACGTGATAGAGCTAGGCGCATTGCTGGGCTAAGTGGTCTACCATCACTTTCAGGGTATGCGGCATTTCGGAACACACAGAAATTACATAACACAATTTTTATACAATACACTAAATCAAAAAACAAATGAAAAAACCTATCCATTTATTGTTTGGAGCGGTGCTGTTGAGCGGCACGCTGGTAGCACAGGATAAAATCAAAGATGGTACCATTGTTTCTGGCAACAGTCCTGCCGCCGGTGCATTATTAGACCTTGAGAGTTCTAACCGTGCTCTGTTATTACCTCGGGTTTCACTTTCGGCCACTACGACCTGGGGGTTGAATGGTACTGCCTCGCCAAATGGAGGCTACACGATTTACAACACCAATTCTTCGGTAACTGGCACGTCAAATTACCCATTTATACCTGGTGGTATAGGTGTCTATTACTGGGATGGCACCGGCTGGGTAGCGACCAAAAACCAGTCGTCATCAGGCCAGTATGTAGAACCGTGGTACAATCAGGCCAACAACCAGATGGCCACGTCTAACACCCAGAATATTTACCAGATGGCCAATGTGGCGGTAGGTAAGAGTACTAGCTATGGTAATGCTACGTTGGACGCAGAAGGGGCCATACGCGGCGGGAGAGAACAAAAAGGTAGCGTAGGTATTAATTCGATGGGCGTTGGATTTCAAGTAACTGCTTCTGGCGAGAACTCAGCAGCTTTTGGTGACAGCACGGTTGCCAGCGGACTGCGGAGCGTGGCTTTTGGCAACAGAACTACAGCATCAGGGATCAACGCGACTTCCTTTGGGTATCAAACGTCCGCCCGGGGGGACAGAAGCACGGCAATGGGCAATTCAACTTTGGCAAGAGGCGATAATTCAATCGCGATGGGATACCAGTCCGAGGCGCGCGGCGTACGTGGAATAGCAATTGGTTATGGTTCTATTACAGGCCTGAATGCGACAGATGCGCAAGCATTTGGGGCCAGCACTCAGGCTACAGGAAATAACTCAACAGCCTTTGGAAAGGAATCGAAAGCTTTTGGAGACAACGCTACTGCTTTTGGATATTCTACTACCGCAAGTGAATTGAGATCAACTGCTTTTGGAAATGAAACTACAGCAAGTGGCCCTTCTTCCACTGCATTTGGATGGCAGACAAAAGCAAATAATAGATCCGCAACGGCATTTGGATGGTTGACGACCGCGAGCGGTGAGAAGAGTACTGCATTTGGACATAATACCACTGCCAGTGGAGAAAGCTCTACAGCTTTTGGTGGAGGTGGATTCGCGAGTGGGACTTGGAGTACGACTTTTGGATATACCACTCATGCAAAAGGAGCGTACAGTACGGCTTTTGGAAATGATACCTGGGCTAACGCGCCATCCTCTACGGCATTCGGGAATGGAAGCATTGTCGGAGAAGATGCGCTCAATGGTACCGCTTTTGGCTTTAAATCGCAAGCATATGGAGTAACTTCTACCGCATTTGGTAGCGGATCTATCGCCAGGGGGGCTCGTTCGCTAGCTTTGGGCAATGATGCAGTTACAGGAGCAAATGCTTATGACGCAATCGCAATGGGCGACGGCGCCCAGTCATTACATAACAATTCTATGGTCTTGGGTTCTAATGTGTCAAGTACGGAAAACTTTCAACTCCGGGCCAGGTTTTCTGGTGGATACCAATTTATTACCAGCTTGAGCACGGCTGCCACAGCTGTCGGTGTAAAGCTCAATACTGGTGATAATGCCTGGTCGACGATTTCGAGTAAGCTGTTAAAGGAGAACTTCCTGCCGGTTGATGGGACCGAAATACTTAAAAAACTGGCTAATCTGGAGCTTACCAGCTGGAATTACAAAGGACAGGATCCGGCAAAACTGCGTCATTATGGCCCAATGGCAGAAGACTTTCACGAGGCTTTTGGAAAAGATGCCCTGGGTGTCATCGGTGTGGACGACAGCATCAATCAGGCAGATTTTGATGGGATCAACATGATTGCGATACAGGCGCTGGCAAAAGAAAATGCAGAGCTAAAGGCTAGAATTGAGAAGCTGGAAAATCTTATCCAGAATAAGAGATAATACCATGGCTCATCAAATTTTTCAATTCAAGCTTTGATTATATGTGTAGAATTATCAAACCAATACTCCCGTTCTGGATACTGTTGCATCTGTGTCTTACCAGCAGGGCGCAGTCACCCGGGAGCGGCAACACAGAGAACAGCAGCCGTTACATAGGTGGCACGAGAACTACGCTTGGGGAGACCTTGTACATTGGCCCTGATGCAGATATTACAGTAGATGGGACCTGGTACGTTTATAGCAAGTACGTGTGGATCAGCCCGGCCGCCAAAATCAGCGGCGGAGGTCAGATCGTCTTTCACAACTCAGGGGACGAAGGCGGAGCAGGCGGGCCGACAGTGATCGACGGCAACGATAACCTCTTTATTGATGTTAACATAGTACATGACAATACGTCGGGGATGGAGATCAAGAACGTACCTCTGTCAGCAAGCCTCGCTTCGGCAGGGTGGTCGGATAATACTGCTGTGAGCACATTAAAGATCGGAAAGGATTTTAACCTCAACCGTGACGGAGCGGATGTCTGGCTGGATGTCACGGCTGGTGTCATCGGTGACTTTGTCTTTGACAATGATGCAACCATTAGTGGGTACCGTCCAAACAGGATGGTAATCACCAATAACAGCATCCAAAGCCACATGGTCAAGCAGGATGCATCTTCGGGTTTTGTCTTTCCTATAGGTATATCGAACGGTAATTATACGCCCGCGCAAGTGACAGCCAGCGGCAACTACCATGCGAGTGTACAAGATTACGGAGCAAGTACGTCCAATGAGAGCTTGCTTCATGGAGGTATGGCCCGCACCTGGCACGTGTACGCGGATACACCTACTGTGGCCACAGTGGCATTTCAGCACTATGTAGCTGATGATACCTCTCCTTTCAGTTCAGCGAGCCCTCATTTTATAACGCAGTACCAGGGAACGTCTTGGTCAAGCGGAACAGAAGAAGCAGGCCTGTCAGCAACGCTTACAACGAATACGGCTGTATCACCTGTTCCAGGATCATCGTTACAGGATCTTTCCGGAGTACCTGTTTCCGGTTCCGGTGCCGCGTTCAGCTCTTATTTTACGAAGACAAACCAGAATTCCCTGCCTGTTACACTTACTGTTTTTAAAGTGGTCAAAGAGGGATCAACTGCGCTGTTAAGCTGGCGTACAACCGAGGAGACGAATGCGGACCGCTTCGAGATAGAGCGGAGCACAGATGCCAAAACCTGGAAGCACATAGGAGAGAAAATCGCCTACAACGGTGGCACGGCAGTGACTGACTACTCTTTTGTAGATCACACACCTGAAAGCGGGATCAATTACTACCGGTTAAAGATGATTGATTTTGACAATACGTATAGCCATAGCCGTGTGCAAAGTTTATCCTTTGATCAATCTGCTGTTGCGCTGGTAGTCTATCCCAATCCGGTTTCAGAAAGGTTGTATCTCAAAGATGTGGAAGGAAAGACCTTATCAATGGGAAGTGTCACAGGATTGTCAGTGGTTAATTCTCAGGGATACATTGTTTTGAGATCCACCGGCTCTGTTTCATCCGAAGGCCTTGATGTGAGACACCTGCCAACAGGCATGTACACAGTCTCAATTACACTAGCCAACGGAACACTAAGCACACATAAATTAATCGTTACCAGATAATTATCAGAAGTCCCGCTAGCAAAATTGCAGCGGGACTACGATATTTTGTAGCAGCGATTCCTTTTACAGGTGCTCTTAACTCAACTACCAGTCAATCAAGCTAATATTTAAAATTGAACGCTATGAAACGAAAACTACAATTAGTGTTTGGGGCAATGTTGCTGATGGGCACGCTGGCTGCTCAGGACAAAATAAAGGATGGTACTATTACCTCCGGCAATGCACCCGCACCCGGTGCCCTGTTGGATCTTGAAAGTGCTGACCGGGCTTTGCTTCTACCCCGGGTTTCTCTCTCTGCAACCACAACCTGGGGGCTGAATGGATCAGCTTCCGCCACAGGTGGTTATACGGTATACAATACAGAAGAAACAATTATCGGAACGTCTGCCTACCCGGTCATTACCGGAGGTAAAGGTGTATATTACTGGGATGGCAATGGCTGGGTTGCGACCAAAAATCAGTCCTCCGGCACTTATGTGGAGCCCTGGTATAATCAGGCCAACAACCAGATGGCCACTGCCAACAGCCAAAACATTTACCAGATGGCGAGTGTTGCGGTCGGTAAAAATGCCAACTATGACAATGCAAGCCTGGATGTACAAGGCGCGATCCGAGCAGGCAACAACCATCAAGGTGCAGTCGGGGTCTACTCGATCGGTATGGGGGATGGTGTAAGCGCAACAGGGGTAAGGGCGGCAGCTTTTGGATTGAATACTGTTTCTTCCGGGGTTCAGAGTGTTGCATTCAACAATGAAAACACTGCTGCTGGTAGCAGCTCGGCTGCCTTTGGATATCAGACTGCTGCATCAGAAGCCCAGGCTGTTACTTTTGGCTGGGCGACAAAGGCGCAGGCGGCCAGAAGCATGGCGGCTGGGGTGAATTCAGTAGCTTCTGGCTTGAATTCTTTGGCCACAGGCAATGGAAGCACTGCGTCGGGAGAAACATCGGTCGCTTTTGGCAGCGCCACCAAAGCACAAGCAATAAACTCTTTTGCTGGTGGGAATAACACTACATCATCAGGAGCTAATTCTTTCTCTTTTGGGAGCAACACCTCTGCGGAGGGTGCTGGAAGCACGGCCATAGGGGAATTGACAGCGGCAAAAGGTAGCAATTCCATAGCTATGGGCTTGCAGTCCGAGGCAAGAGGTACGAGAGGTCTCGCTTTGGGATACAATACCATTACTGGTGCGGGTGCATCTGATGCGCAGGCATTCGGAGCAGGTACGCAGGCAATTGGTAATAATTCCACTGCTTTTGGTAATACGACTGTCGCATCGGGAGTAAACGCGACCTCATTCGGCAGTTCTACTGCCGCTTCCGGCGAGAATGCAACCGCTTTTGGCTATTCCACAACTGCAAGTGGTGAGCGTGCGACTGCTTTTGGAAATGCCACTTCTGCGACCGCATCAAATGCCACCTCATTTGGTTTTGCCACAAAAGCTACCGCAGCCAGGGCGACAGCCTTTGGTAACACTACTACTGCTAGCGGGACTTCTTCAACAGCATTTGGTTATTTATCAATTGCGAGAGGTCAGGGATCTACCGCATTTGGCGAGGCTGCTGAAACAGGTGTAACTGCAGACAATGCAGTTTCGATAGGCACTAATACCAGTGCAAATCATAGTAATTCACTTGTGTTAGGCTCCAATGTTGCCAGCCTTGCCACGAATCAGTTAAGAGCCAGGTTTTCGGGTGGATACCAGTTGCTGACTAGTTTTAACGGTAACACCAATGTGGGTGTCAAGCTCGAGACCGGAGATAATGCCTGGTCAACTATTTCCAGTAAAGTCTTGAAAGAGAACTTCCAGCCAGTAGACGTAGAGGAAATTCTTGGGAAAATAGAGAGGCTGGAGTTTACCACCTGGAACTATATCGGACAGGATAAAACAAAGCATCGCCATTATGGCCCAATGGCAGAAGATTTTCACGAAGCTTTCGGTAATGACGGAGTCGGCAGCATCGGTAGTGAGGATAGTATCAATCAGGCTGACTTCGACGGGATCAATATGATGGCTATCCAGGCTCTTGCAAGGGAAAACAAAGCCAACAGGATAGCGATACAGGCACTGGACCAGGAGAACAAGGAACTGAAAGCCGGTATCGAACGGCTTGAACGTTTGATCCTTGAAAAGAAATAAGGCTTCTGTAAATCGTTAATAACGTAAGACCACTTGAAGAGACTCCTCATTGAAATAAATGCTTAATCAAGATTGACTTGTCCCAATAGCATTGTGGAGAGAAGATCCTCTGATCAACGGGTTTTCAGCTGAAAGTTAATCCCGGTGCGGTTTCTGAACGGTTATGCTTCCAAGACCCTGGATGAAAGAACATATCGTTAGAAATATATTGGGATGTCAGCAGTTGATTCAAAAGATACTTCGTTTGATGTCTGTCATGTCTGTTTTATCCGACGCTTCTGATACAGGACAACTGGCCAGGCATGTGGACAAAGTCACTCTTGCTGAGGGGGCACTAAGTACGTACAAGCTGGTGGCTAGCATCCAATATCTTGTTGGCAGTGCTCATTAATACCCTGTTTTCTAAAACGGGGTGTTTAGTTACTCTTCCAAATCCTGCCAGCATGATTATCAGTGGCAGGTGAAATAAAGAATCTCCTTTTCAATACGGATTTTTATGAAACAATTTCTAAACATGCTTTTATTTTATATGCTAACCCTGGGTTTATCCCAGGCGCAGTTGCAGATAAAAAGTATTGGCAAAACCAACGTTTCGGGCATTGATCTTCATTTCAAATTCAGAAATTATCAGCTCAGCAATCTGGATACAGGGCAGTCGTTGTTAAAACAGTTACAAACCAACAGCTCCCGGCTGGAGCTTACCTTGCCTGGCCGTCAGCCCAAAGTATTCGTCTTGTCGGAGGTGGCATTGCTTGCTAATGACTTTGTAGAGACAGTTGCCGCAGCCTGCGAAACCACTAAAACCGGCAGTCCTTCAGTGAAGACGTTCATTGGCCAGCAGTTGAACGGATCAGCGAGGATTACTGCAACTATTGATGACGATTTCTTTGAAGCGTCTGTGCAGGACGGCGAACAATCATGGTTTATCGAACAGGCCAGAAGTTTTGTCCAATGCGATCCAGGCCTATTGGTAACTTACAATGCAAAAGATATATTGGAAAATGAGGCATTCCAGTGCGCGATGGAAGCAGTGCAGCGGCGTTCCAAGCAGGTGGTCACCTCTGAGTCACAGGCGAAAACAATGGCCGGAGGCTGTCTTCCGATCCGGTTGGCTGTTGCGACAGACGCGTTGATGTTTACAAGGTACGGCAGCGCATCAGCAGTACGAAACCGCGTACTTGCTACGATGAATGAGGTAGCCGCTATTTACAGACAGGAGTTTGTCAACAATATAGAATTTCAAATCGTTAGTATTTACATAAGCGAAACCTATAGCCAGGATCCTCTCTCTCCCAATACGACAGCGGGGACTGGAGTTCTTGCCGCGTTCAGGCGCTGGGCATATACAGACAACGGGTTTAATGTACAGCATAATATGGGACAGTTATGGACAACCAGGACTCTTGCAAATGCGTTGGCGTGGGGAGAGCTGGGCTCAGCCAGCTCAGGTATATGTAACCGGCCCAATGCCTATCATGTACTGACGGACGAGCTTGGCAGGAATGTAAAAAAAAGAGTTAGTCATGAGATCGGACATAATTTTGGCGCTGGGCATGATGGGGAAACCAGCTACGCAGGCCATATCATGTCAACTGGGTATAGCCCGGGAATCGAATGGTCAGATGCAGCTAAAACAACTATCAATAATTATTTGGTATCTGCAGCGACTGTCTGCCTTGCCAATTGCGCGCAACCTGTAACGCCTGCATTTGAGATGAAGTCGGCTGCGGCCTGCATAGGGACCACAGTACAATTCCATGACCGTTCCGTAAACGGGACCTCGGACAGATTATGGCAGTTAGACGGTGGTACTCCATCAAAGGCTGTAAGCGTAGATCCTCTCATCCGTTACGATGCCGCCGGATTATATGATGTGAAGCTGACCAGCTCGGGAAAAAGCCTCCAACAGAAAGATTATGTCTTCGTGAGTAGTCCGGCTAAATTAACACAGACAAACTGCCCGCTTCCTGCTGGTGATTCGGGTGGAGGGGGGATCAGGATGATTGGTCTGAACGGTACATATATCTTCCCCACAAAGCAGGATTCGATACCTAAATATGTTAACAGATCGTGCAGGTATATCATAGGGCTTCAAGCCGGGACGAGTTACGATTTTGTGGCCATGATAGGAGCCAGGGCAACTGGAGCGAGCAGCCAAATCCGTGAGCATATGAAGATATATATTGATTACAACAACGATGGATTGTTCAATGAAAGAAACGAACTTGTTGTAAAATCGCCTGGCTTACAGGAAACGGTTTTACTGATAAATGAGGGAAATTTCAGGCGCTGGCTGAACTTTACTACACCTGCCACAGCGATCGAAAACACATTCCTTCGGATGCGCGTAATCAGTGACAATGTCGTTCCGACGAACAGTTGCCATAGTCCACAAACCGGTCAGGTAAAAGATTTCGCAGTGGTGTTCAGAAAACAGCAAGCGCTTCCTATAAAGCTGGCCTATTTTAAGGTATTTCGTCAGGAAAACGTAGCCAGGCTGGATTGGGAGACAGTGAGTGAATTAAATTCGGATCTCTTCGAGGTAGAATGTAGTGGGGACCTGAGAAGTTGGGTAACAGTAGGATCAAGACAATCTGAGGGTACTAGTAATCGGGCGGTTCGCTACCAATTTGTAGACACCACGGCACATTCGGGCCTAATTTACTACAGGCTGAGAATAATAGACAAAGATGGCTCATTTACGTATAGCAATGTACGTAGTGTTGCTTTTTACATAAAAGGATTAATTGTACGTCCGAATCCAGCTTCGGACCGAATATGGGTTAACGGACCGGATGGTATCTCATTACCACCTTTTGAAATCGATGAGGTTTCCATCACAAGTCTCACAGGAATTGTTGTTTATAAGCAAAAATCGCCCATTTCTTCCAATGGTATCGCTATCCAGAATTTAAAAAATGGGACATATCTTGTCAAAGTTAACTTGATCGGCGGAGTACAGGATATTTATAAGTTAATCATTATCAAATAGTTCACAACCCTACGCTAGTCCTTTCCCGACGTGGAAAATTTATATTGAATGCAGACTCTTGTTTTTTAGGTAGACATTATGAAGTTTTACATTATTGGAATTCTTTTCTTTCTGAATTTCTTCACTTGCAGTGCCCAGAATCAAAGCGAAACGGTGTCACTTCTTTTAGAAAAGCCAACGACTGTACGCATATCTGGTCAAGATATCCGTTTTTCTATTTCACTTCAAAACTATAAGTCACAGGCCGTAATAAAGATAGCACACGATTGTATTACCGATTTGTCCTGGCAGACAGTTCGTTTGCTATTGCCAAGAATAGATGGCTATGATTACGATCTTATTTCTTCCGCTTTTGGGAAAATGGGGAGTCTTCCGGAAAGGGAATATATTGTTCGACTTTCGGATATAGCTCAATCAAATGGAACCTATCGATTCAAAGTGCCTTTGATCCAGCGTCTTTCCAATTTTTACGAACCAAAAATAATTTCAATCCAAAACTGAGCAACGACGTCAGCTCTTGCTTTAATTCAGCAATAAAATTTTCCGAACATTTTAGCTGGCCTTGCTACAAAACAAGTTTTGCTTTTAGTGGCTTGCTTGCTAAGCATGTCTCTATGTAACCACACAGCCAAGATTGTCGTCAAGGGCAATCATGGTGGAATATTGGCCTAATGATACGAAATTGGCAGAATATGAACCCAATAATCAGAAGTGGACAGTGCTTGATATTGTGCAATTGATAATTTAGTTGCTTGCTACGGGGCATATTCTTCTTCGGGATCATGAATGACATTTCAGAATTTACCGAGCCAGGAATCTCCGGACGTATGTTAGAACAGGTTGGTTGAACATTTTCCGGTGAATATTTCTTCGGGAAATTTACTGGTCTCAACCGCTCCTATGATAAAATTATGCGCTTTCAGTGGAAGACCGCCGGGCGGCCCCGTTTCAGTTGCTACACATTTTATTAAATTTACTGGATGAGTAAAGAGCAACGAATTAGTAGTCATACTGTAACTTGGTTGACCGTCCACATTGTCTGGGTTACAAAATACAGATATAAAGTTCTGACGGGCGATATCCAGATTCGTTGTAGAGAACTTGTTAAGCAAATATGTGATGCAGAAGACGTGCGTATTTTGAAGAGAGTTGTGAGCAAGGATCATGTTCACATTCATATTTAATATGGCCCTTCTCTTGCGATTGGTGATCTTGTAAAAAGCCTGAAAGGTCGCAGCTCTCGCGTCGTTTGCAGGAAGAATATCCAGAATTGAGTAAACGATATTGGGGGCGTCATTTCTGGGCAATAGGCTACAGTGCTTGGAGCGGTCCGCCGCGCGGCACCGGTAATATTACGCATGAAATGGTTAATGAATATCTGGAACATCATAGAAAGCCTGGAAATATTGATACGGATAATATTATCCTTGAATAAAGAATTTCATTCTTTATTCAATCTATGGACTTAAAGTCCATAGATTCTGTGTTGGTAATCTATAAAAATTTCAATTCTTTATATCTTTGTTCTTGAAGGGCCCAGAGCTAGCCAGTATAGCATGTTTGTGCCCGCTGACATGCTATTTTTTTGTTCTGACTTTTTGCTTTCGCATGATTTATCATAGTTTACTTTATTCTTGAATAGCGTGTACGCCAGTTCCAATAATTTTCTCTGAACGGCTATCAAGCCCTTCATCTTGATACCCTGTTTACTGACGATTCTCACATACATATCTTTAAGATTATCATCCCATTTTACTGCGCTCAATGATGGTAAATACATGGCCTTGCTTAGACTCCGGTTCCCTTTTTTGGATATCTGTGGTTTGCCTTTTAGGGAAGTCCAGAATTGCTTTTCTTTGACATCAAAGCAGGCATAACTTGTGACCTGCTTCTTTATTCCGTACCAATTCAAAACCGTTTGTTTCTGCCAGAATAATCGCAACCGTTAATTCTGCTACTCCTGGAATACTACTGATAATCTCTACCTCTTTTTGAAGCTCAGTATTCAGATTGATGATATGGTCTATATCTTCCTTGATTTCTTTTTCCTGCTGCCCAGATCCGAGATGAAGATCTATAGCAAAAAACGGTGTGCTGGTTAATTCAAAATTTAACATCTCGGATAAGCGGGCAACTTTATCAACATTATTATTGCCCTCAGGAATTTGCATCGTTATTATCTACACAAATGAAGGAGACACATCCGTACTGAAGCTGGTCAAATCGGAGTAAAATAGTAACTTTTGCGGATAATATCAGGAGCAATTTTTGAAAAACTTATCCAGAATTGCTCTTTCTCCCTTAATGGCACTCAGCTATCTACCACTCTTAATTTCTAGTCGCAGATGTCTACTTTTCGCTGACGATTTACAAGTATAGCCTTCCTTATCTGCTCATTACGCTCTATCCAAATTTTTGGTAAAGCGTCTCAGCAGCCCTCTTTATTGATCGGTTGCACAATCAAAGTTGAATTGAAAATGGCTTGATAATGGCGATTATAATTGTCACTGATTGATAGAAACGGGTTAGCGAAAACTAAATCAACTTACTGAGCATAGACTATTTGGCCTAATCCACGATTCCTGCCGCTAGCCGACGACTTTGGTCAATTAGGGTCAATATAAAATCAGCTTTCTGACCACCGTTGGACCATCCGTCTTGACGTGGATTAGCTTAACGCCACCGGGGACTCCTGAGAGGTTTAAGGTCGCTTCTTTTGAAACCATCACGACCCGGCCTGAGAGATCGTAGACAGTCACCTGCTCGACGGTGCTAGTGGTCTGAATGTGAGCCCAGCGTGCAGCATCTATCCACACAGTTATAGTTTGTTGAGGGTCTGTAAATCTTACTGCCTGTATGCGGGAATGTTCGGTTTTGCCGTCAAAATCAATTTGCCGTAAACGATAGTAGTTGATGCCCGGCATGGGTGTCTCGTCTCCAAAAGTATAATACTTGACCGCAGCCGTTGTGGCATTGCCGTCTACAAAACCGATGTCTTTCCAGGTAAAACCATTCAGGCTGCGTTCGATGTAGAATCCCGCATTATCTGTTTCGAAAGCCGTACGCCAGTCGAGTTTGATGACAGAACCGACCGCTTTGGCATTGAAAGAAATCAAGCGTACAGGCATTGGGTCGTTATATTTCAGTTTCACCGCATTGGACTCGTAAACGACGTTCCAATCGACGGGCAGCCCCGTTACCGAGCTAAAGGTACCGGTTATCGAAGTGGCGGTGATTATCGTCATTTCGTCGCCGGAGGTTGGAGTGTAGTTGATCGTTAGAGCCAGCGTACCACCCAGCGTTGCAGTTCCAACAACACTTATTCGGTCGTACTCCGTGCTACCAACGCCATTGAGCTCGATATCCATGACGCTGTTGCTGAAATCTTTGCTGTCGCTGAAAGTCAGAGCGCCCGGCGAATAACCAGGCGAGAGCGTGCCGCCTGCGTTCGTAAACGAGGCTGCGATAATCTGGCCCGTACCTTTGAAAACGCCGTCAGGATTATTGAGGAAAACACCCGCTCCCTGCTGTGTAAGCAGGCTGGCAATTGCTGTAACGCCGCCAATCGTTACTTTTCCGGCATTGTTAAATGTGTTGTTATCCAGGAAAATCCCCTCCACCGCATGGTCGACCCGGATATCGCCGCTCGCATTATTGGCAAAAGCAGTCTGGTTACTGATTCCGTAAGTTCCGACGCCGGCCACGGCGCCGATGTTGATCGTTGCCGCATTGGTGAATGTTCCGTTGAAATTGCGGAGGGCAGCCAGCGTTGTACGGTCAATACGGATATCGCCGCCAGAGTTGTTGACGAACTCACTTTCATTGAAGATCCCGTGAACCCCCGGACTGGCGTTTGCGCCAATGGTAATGGAAGCCGCATTCGTGAATTTGCCTTTGAACTGATAAATGCCGGTATCGCTGGTGCGGTCGATGCGTATATCGCCACCAGGTTTGTTTACCAAAAACGAAACGTTCAGTATACCGTAAGTCCCGGTATTAGCTACCGCCCCGATCGTCAGAATGGCTTCGTTGGTGAATGTGCCGTTGAAAAGGCGTACTCCGGCGAGCGACGTACGGTCAATCCTGATATTTCCTCCCGCATTGTTATTAAAAATGGTTTCGTTGAAAATACCATGAACACCTACATTGGCGTTCGCCCCGATTGTAATGTCGGCTGCGTTTGTGAAGATGCCTTTCAGCTGATAGATCCCTGTGTCGGTCGTGCGGTCAATACGGATATGGCCACCGGCGTTATTATTAAAATCCATCTGGTTTGAAATGCCATAGATACCGGCGTCTGCCACTCCGCCTATCGTAATCTCGGATTCGTTGACAAAAGTGCCCCCAAGGTGCGCGATCGCAATGCTTTCGGAACGATCAATGAAAATTCTTCCTCCTGTGGCGTTGGAGAAATTGCCCGATCCTCCGGTCTCGATCCCGTACTTGCCTGCCGATGCCGAAGCCCCGATGGTGATGTCGGCGTTGTTGATAAAAGAGGATTTGGAAAAAATAGCCGACTCAGTCGATTGATCGATCCTGATATTTCCGCTGGGATTATTGGTGAACTGGCCTTTCAGATCGATCCCGTACTTTCCAACAGAAGCCAACGCTCCGATCGTGATTTTCGAGGCGTTGATAAAAGTAGAGGCATTATCGATGGCTGTCATGTTTGTCCGGTCAATGCTGATCGAACCGCCGGTATTGTTGGTGAAGGTTGCCTGTAACCTCATTCCATAATCTCCGCCGGAAACTGCTTCACCGATGACGATCTCTCCCAAATTATTGAATGCGCCTCCCTGATGCCGTAGCGCGGTGGGAAGCGCCGACGCGAGCCCGCCGACACGGTCGATGCGGATCACAGCTCCATTGTTATTGGTAAACGAACCGCTCACAATAAGTCCGAATCGTCCCACCGCTTCCGAACCACCAATCGTGATTGTACCGTCATTGGTGGCAGTGCCGCTCGATTCTAATGCCTGATTGCCGGTCCGGTCTATTGATATCGTTCCTGTGTTTACCAACGTGGCATTCGCATTACGCAAACCCGTTGTACCCGGTTTGCCCACGGCACCGAGTGTCATGGTTCCATTGTTGGTCAGGGTATTGGCTCCAATATTGATCCCAAGGTCGGTAACACGGTCAATTTTTAGGGTTGCGCCGGCCGTGTTAGTGAACGTGCCCCACGTATCCAGACCCTTTTGCCCTGTCGCGGCAATTGAACCGACGGTAATATTTGCCGCGTTGATGAAGATGTTTTTATCATGGTAAATGGCCGTTTTCGTGGTATTATCCACATGAATATTGCCGCCGGAATTGTTATTAAACTCACCCATGTTGTAGATACCATATGTCCCTGAACCCGTAGCAGCCCCGATGGTGATTGTCGCGGCATTGGTAAAGGTCGCGTGTATTGACTTTGTTTCGTCGAGATTGTTCACCAGCGCTTTGGTTGAGCAACGGTCGATACTGATACTTCCGCCTGTATTGTTGTTAAATACGGCATCGTTCCAGATCCCGTGAAGGCCGATGTTTGTATTATCCCCGATGATGATGGCCGCGTGATTGGTAAATGTACCGGATGCATTGTAAAGGCCGGTATCGGACGTATTGTCGATGCTGATCTGTGCGCCGGTCAGGTTATTGAATACGCCCTGATTGATGATGGCGTAAGTCCCTACGGCGCTGGTGGAACCCAAAATAAGCTGGCCGCTATTATGAATGGTACCCTTATTATTCAAACCAACGGTAAATTCGAAGGGTACTGTGTAAGTAGCAGCCCCGTTGATCGTAAGCGTTCCTCCGGCGCTGATGGAAAGTGAGCCCTCCGCTTCCACGTAAACAGCGCTCGCAAGCATGCTCTGACCATTTCCGATGACAGGGTCATTGGTCGATACATCCGGGATAATAGCTCCGGTCGAAATATCCGGTACACCGTTTGACCAGTTCGCGGTATCGTTCCAGTTGGTACTGGCACTGCCGTTCCAGGTGGTTTGTGCCCATGCGGCCGGGATTGCTGCCATCAATATGGCGAGTAGTAGGGACATCCTTCGAAAAAATGTCTCCAAAAAAACGGGCCGTGGTTGTATCTTTCTTCTCATTGAGTAGTTGAGTTTTGACTGATAATTCCTGAGAATTGACATCCTTTATTTGCCTGGCTGCGGAACATAGCGCAGGTAGGGTTTAACCGTTTTCCAGCCTTGTGGATATATCTCCTTCGCCTCCGCGTCGGATACGGCGGGAACGATGATGACCTCTTCGCCGTCCTGCCAGTTTACGGGTGTCGCAACCCTGTGCAGGGCAGTGAGTTGCATGGAATCCAGCACACGGAGTATTTCGTGAAAATTCCGCCCGGTGGTCATAGGATAAGTCAGGTTCAGTTTGATTTTCTTGTCGGGGCCAATTATGAATACCGAACGTACCGTCTGATTTGTAGCGGCAGTTCTTCCCTCTGAACTGCCTGGTTCACCGGCGGGAAGCATATCATACAACTTGGCAATCGCCAGTTCCGGATCACCGATCATCGGGTAATTCACAGCATACCCTTGTGTTTCCTCGATGTCGGTTTCCCATTTCAAATGGCTTTCAACAGGGTCGATGCTCAGGCCGATCACTTTACAGTTTCGTTGCGCGAATTCAGGGGCAAGCCTGGCCATGTAGCCCAATTCGGTTGTGCAAACGGGTGTAAAATCTTTGGGATGGGAAAAAAGGATAGCCCAGCCATTGCCGATCCATTCGTGGAACCGAATTGTTCCCTGGGTCGTGTCGGCCTGGAAATCTGGCGCGATGTCGTTTAATCTTAAACTCATAATCGTTGACGGTTAGTTGGTTTATGGGGGTAAATAGGCGTTGCTGACTGTCAGAAAAGCGTGTACCGCTTTTTACAGGTCTCACATTCATAGCATTCGGGTTTGAGGCGTCCCAATGAAACAATTTTTGCAATCCGGCCTAGCAGGCACATTTTTTCAGATACAACCAGGTTCCCGCCGCATATCGTGCAGCTAATTCCGAAGACCTTCCGGTTGATGATTATTTTGTCCAGATCAAGCAAGCCCATAACACCGCCAAAAGTGGCTCGCCATGAGCGTAAGGGCAAAAAAAAGGGACGAACGAGGCTGTGGTGGGATGAATGAGCGGAAGTTTGGGAAACCATAGGCGTCAGCCTTGATGCCAAGAGCCCGTAAAAGCGTGTAGCGGTAGGATCTGCCGATGGGCAGTTTTACGGTTTGAAGGGGGAGTTCGCTGGGAAAAATATTTTCGATGAAATGGGTGTTGACCGAAAAGCGGCGATGGATGTGTATCCTGCTGGCGAAAGGACGCAGAAACAGGTTGTAAGATCTTCGGTGACGGAATCGGTGGCGCTTCTTAAAATAGAGATGCGCATTTTCATCATCGCCCTGATCGGCCCAATAAAAGTAATGATTGCTTTCAGGAACATGGCCGACTGCGAAAAAGTACTCTTTTTTGGAAGATGTCAGTGCTTGTAGGTTGTATCCGCAACATTTAGCTCATACACATTTAAAATCTCGGTGGAGTTGTTGCTGACGAGCACTGAATGCACGGTCATCACTGATTTTGACTGAGGCGTCATCGTTGACATTTTGGTGAAAGAATTTTTTATTAAAGTCAAGAAATACGAGTACATCCTAACCACAAATTGCCGGTTAACGTGACCGGTCATTTGTGTGCGTTTTTCGGGATGCCTTTTTTGTTATCAAATTGTTACGCCTAAACAATGTGGCATGAATGTTTTTAAATTTGCTGCAAAAAGACGCTGCGCGATACATGCGGAGCGCTGGAAAGCACAAAGGCGAAGGCGTTTGGAATGTCACTGGAAATATTTGTACTTCAAACCGTATGGTAACACATGATCACCAGAGAGAGGCATTTAAAATGCTGTACGACAAATATTTCAAAAGAATTTTCATTTTTATCTACAAACACACGGAGGACCAGGAAGAAGCCCAGGACCTTGCGCAGGAGGTTTTTCTGAAAATCTGGCTCAATCCCGGTTCTTTTTCCAAGGACATACCGCCGGTGGCGCAATTGCTCACCATTGCCAGGCAGCTGGTCATTAACCGTTACAAAAAAGAAGTGGTGCGTGAAAAGGCTTATAAAGGCTGGCGGGTGGAAAGATCGGAGGCTTCTTACGCTGGCAGTTGCGACAACACATTGCTTGAAGAAGAACTGGCGCAGCGGTTCAGGGCGACGTTAGATCTTTTGCCTCCGAAAAGACGTGAGATTTTTGAAAAAAGCCGTATCGACGGACTCTCTTACGAACAAATCGCCGAAGATCTCTCCGTTTCCCGCAGCACTGTGGAAAGCCAGATGGTAAAAGCGCTGAAACTGATGCGCAGCAAATTGCTCTTCCTGTTGCTCTGTTTTTTTTCTTAACAATTTGGTAATGATACCAGAGGCAAGGTGCCCGCCTTGTTTATTGTATAACTATATATAAACTATCACAATGATCAACCGCGAACTCCTTCAAAAGCTCAAAGAACGGCGCTGTTCCACTGACGAGCTGGCTGTAATAGCAGCATATTTTGACGCTGATGATCTTGACGAGATTGAAAAATTGCTGGATCAGGACCTGGAGGCGGCCGATAGGGTGACCGATGACGAAATGCTGAGAATGGTTAGCGAGGCGCAAGTAATGGTCTGGCAGGATCTGGGTGCGATTGCTTCCGGGAAATGGAAGCAGAAAGCCGAACCGGAAAAGAAGTTTTATGTAAACAGATGGTTTATCGCTGCGGCTTCCATGATTACCATGCTTGTAGCACTGGGTGCTGCATGGATACTGATGCGGGACAAAAAAAACAGTGAAACATTGGCTTCCCGCAGTCGCGGGGAATGGATACGTGCATCGAACCATACCACGAATGACCTGCCCGTAAAATTGCCTGACGGCACTGCGGTAATGCTCGCTGAGGGTAGCATTCTGTACTATCCGGAGGGGTTCAAAGGTGGTATGCGTAATGTGAGGTTACGAGGTGAAGCTTTTTTTGACGTCAAAAAAGATTCGCTGCACCCATTTACGATTTATACGGACATGGTGAAAATTCGGGTGCTGGGAACCAGTTTTTCCGTCCGGGAGCGGAAAACAGAAAGCTTTACGGAAGTGGGCGTGAAGTCGGGCAAGGTGCGGGTGGAATCGAATAGCTCGGGAAAGCAACTTTTGCTGGAACCCAATCAGCGTGCAGTGGCGAATGTAAAGGATGGAAGCCTTACAAAAACACTTGTAGCAAAGCCTGAAATACTCACACCGGTTGCTAAAATCCAGAGAATGGCATTTGGGGACGCGCCTGTATCGAGCGTCTTTGAGCAGTTGAGTCTGGCCTATCGGGTCGACATTGTGTATGACAAAGCGGTTTTGGGCGATTGCCCAGTAACTGCTGTTTTGAATGACCAACCTTTGTTTACCAAACTTCAAATGATTTGTCTCAGCATTGGGGCATCCTATCATTTGGAAGAAACCCAAATTGTGATCCGCGGCGACGGCTGTGGGAAGTGATCAGTATTTTATATGAAATAAGAAAAATCAAGAGCCTATGTAACATCAGATTCATTAAAAAAGAAAGCCATTGACGCTGGAACCGTCAATGGCTGGTCCTCCAAAACATGATGGCATGCCCAAGATATGGGTGGAGGATTGTATTGCCCCAACTTTTCACAGCAGAACAAACATTCAAATTTATGAAATGCAAACGACGAAACAGCACATTACTGCGGCTTGTCATGAAAATTACTTTAACTCAGCTTTCTATCCTTGTCTGGATGACAAGTGTAGCCTACGCTACTCCATTATCGGCTCAGGAACTGCTGGGCCGCAGGGTCAACCTGGAGGTCAATAAACAGCCTATCTATGCTGTGTTGGCGCAACTTGAAAAAGCGGCGGATGTTCAGTTCGTATATAGTGCAAGGGTAGTTGATTCCAAACAAAAAATTTCCCTAAATATGCATAATGAAAAACTGTCCGTGGTGCTTGAGACGGTTTTCGACCGTGCCAACATCAGCTGGGAAATTGTAGGCGGACAAATCATCCTTAAAAAGCGCCGTGTTTTGTCTGTTGATGCAGGTAAGGACTCTGTTCCAGAGACTTCTGTGGATGTGGAGAAGTCCATCAAGGGCAGTGTGAAAGATGCGGTTAACAAGGAAGTGTTGCCAGGTGTAAACATTCTGGTAAAAGGCTCTAACCAAGGTACTACTACAGATGAAAATGGTAATTTTTCCTTGTCCGTGCCCGATGATGCTCGGGTAACATTGACATTTTCTTTTGTAGGATATCTGTCACAGGAAATAACCGCCAATCCGGGATCGCCGGTTTCTGCTTTTCTGGCAGCGGATACCAAATCTCTTGAAGAAGTGGTGGTAACCGCTCTGGGTCGGCAACGGAAAACCAAAGCGCTCGGCTATGCAGTTGGAGAAATCAAAAATGAAGACCTGACCAAAGTGCCGCAGGATAATGTGGTTAATGCTTTGACCGGCAAGGTTCCGGGCGTAAGGGTGATCAACACATCGCCGGATCTGAACAGCGACCCGATGGTGATGATCAGGGGTTTTACTTCGCTTTCGGGAAATAATGCGCCGCTGATTGTGGTGGACGGACTTCCTACGGGCACGGACGTGAGCGTAATGTCCGATTTGAGCGCTGATAACATTGAAAGTGTGAACGTGCTCAAAGGCGCAAGTGCAGCAGCTTTGTATGGTTCAAGGGCTGGAAACGGTGTTTTGCTGATCACGACAAAAAACGGCAACACAGGAAAAAAAGGACTGGGCGTGAGTGTTAACGCTGCATACAGCGCCAGCATTCCGTACGGGTATGTTCCCATTCAGCAAAGGTTCGTGAACGGCTCCAACGGAAATTTCGATCAGACGAGCAATCTTTGGTGGGGACCTGAAATGGGCACATCGGTGGCCAGATTTGGTACAAGTGGCCTTGCCACACCGCTGGAACCGCATCCTGATAATGTGAAAGATTTTGTAGACATCGGGAGCAGTTTTGTGAATGATGTTACGATTTCGAATGCCAATGATAAGTTGAGTTTCTCTTTATCGCTTTCCGACACCCGGGCAAAAGGCGTTTACCCAAAGAGCAATCTGCGCAAGGATGCGATCTCGCTTTCAGCCACTTATAATTTCTCGGACCGGCTCAATGTCAGCGCCAATTTCAATTATCTCAATTCAGGATCGGATAATTTTAGAGGCGTTACATATAACAGCTATCCTTACGAGGATCTGTATTTTACTCCTAACTGGTTGGATGTAAATGATCTGAAAGATTATTGGGCCGAAGAGCATGTGCAACAAAATGTATGGTCCAACGGCTTCAACAACCCCTGGTTTACGGTAAATGAAAATATCAATACGTTTAAAAAAGTAAGGCCGTACGGAAACATCAAGCTGAGCTGGAACATCACCGATGACTTGAACCTGATGGCCAGGGTTGGAGGTTTCAACGAATCATATACCACAAAAAACAGGATTGCGAAATCGGAAAAATCAGTTCCGAATGGCGGTTATGCGCACCTGTCACGGGAATTTCAGGAAATTAATACGGATTTTCTTTTGAATTACAAAAAGAACCTGAGCGTGTTTTCGATTGACGCTTCTGTGGGTGGTAACCTTTTCTTCCAGAATAACTCCTTTGCCAATATCACCGGGCAGAACTTCGTTTTGCCAGGATTGTACACGGCAAGCAACATTGACCGGTCATCGGTAGGTTATTCATCGGCTCAGTCCAACAAGCGGATCAACAGTATTTACGCTATGGGTTCCTTTGGTTTCAAAGACGCGATTTTCCTTGAACTGACTGGCAGGAACGACGTTTCGAGCACGCTGCCCAAGGACAACAGGAGCTATTTTTATCCTGCCGCGTCGCTCAGTGTGGTGTTAAGCGATTTGTTCTCCTTGCCAAAAGCCATTTCTCTCCTGAAACTGCGCGGCGGGTGGGCAAAAGTAGGAAAAGACACAAGCCCTTATATGCTTGCTATGGCACTTTCCAGGGGAACCTGGGGCGATGCCACAACCTACTCTCTTCCTTCCAAAACGCCTACCAGCAACCTGTTGCCCGAAAGCACCATATCCTCGGAAATCGGGGCGGATATTTCGTTCTTGAAAAAAAGGGTTAGTTTGAACTTCACTTATTATGAAGTGCAGAACAAAAAGCAGATCACAGGGATTTCAGTTTCCAGTTCTACCGGATACACGGCTGCTAATGTCAACGCCGGCATTGTAAGGAACCGGGGAATGGAAGTATCGCTGCATTTTGTGCCGGTTCAGGCCAAATCGGTAAACTGGGATTTTACATTCAATTTTACCAAGGAAAAAAGCAAGCTGACGGGCTTGCCAACAGGTGTGAGCAATCACCAGTTTTGGGAAAGGGCTAACTTTTTCAACCAGACCCAACTCGGCGGAACCGTGGGCGACCTTTGGGGGCCAGACGTGAAAAGGGTGGCCGAGGGCGAATATAAAGGCTGGCCGCTGCTGAGTGCCAATGGTATGGCCCAGCAAGGTACCGGGAACATTCTGCTGGGTAATGTGATGCCCGATTTTACGCTGGGGCTGCAAACCAATTTAGCTGTCAAAAGATTTACTTTTTCAGCAAGTTTTGACTGGCGGCAGGGCGGTGAATATTATTCCGAAAGCATGAAGCGCCTCGCGCGGGACGGACGGACGGAAAGCTGGTATAAAGGCGAAGGGTCGAGCACATTCACCGGGATATTGAACAATAATTCCTACAATGGCGACAATGCTGCTCTGGCTGCGGAGATCAAATCCAATCCTGGTAAATACAATGCGATGGACGGCCTTACCTACGTAGGGGGCCGTAATGCAGAGTTGGGTGGTTTCTCCTACGGCGACAACATTGCCAACGGATCATTTTTCCCGGGTGTTATCGAAGGTGCCAATGGGGAGTATGTCGAGAATTTCGGGGATACAGGAACCAAATATTTCCGGACAGACCTGATAGCAGATCCAGGATCGGGTTATTGGAGCCGTGGAGTCCAGTCGTGGATATATGACGCCTCTTTCATCAAGCTCAGGGAATTTGCGGTAGCTTACAAACTGCCGGAAACTTTCACAAAACGCATTGCGTCCGGCGGGGTATCAGTTTCCCTTTTTGTTAGAAACCTCATGCTCTGGACCAAAGCGAAAAATCATCTGGACCCGGAATCTACGATCATGAACAACAGCGATCAGTTCTCATCCAGCCCTAATTACTCGCTCGGATACGACAGAGCTTCATTTTTCCCGTCAACGATGTCATCCGGGGTTAAACTTAACATTCAATTTTAAACGAACCCTCTATTATGATACTTGGAAAAAAAACAAGATTTATAAGCGTTCCGTTGATGCTGTGTGCCATTCTCTCATTGTTTGGCTGCGAGGACCTGACCGAGATCAACAAAAATCCCGACGCGCTGGGCGACGACCAGGTCAATCCGGCGTTCGTTCTTACGGGAGTGATTTCCAGCTCGGCTTCCAGGATTGCTTACCTTTCGTTTTCAGGGAACATTACCCAGCGTGTCGTTCCCGAAGCCATGCAATATACGCAGCGTGATTTCCTTGAATATTCGATCACAAACCAGTTTGCATGGTTGAAATCATCATTTGATTACGCCGGGCTAAACCAGCCCCTTGCCAATGCGGGTTATCTCGAACAACGTGCCAGGGGCAATCAGGATTCCCTGTTTTTGAAAGGAACTGCGAAAGTAATGCAGTCTCTCTGGTTTGGGTTGCAGACATCCGTCTGGGGCGATATCCCTTATTCGGAAGCACTCAAAGGCACGGAGAATTTACAGCCGGTGTTCGATAAGCAGATCGATGTATTCGCAGGCGTCATTAAATCCCTCGATGAAGCAAACACGGCGCTGTCGCAGGCAGGCCCTGTAAAATCACCGGGGATAAGCAAAGCAGACTTACTTTATGCAGGAGATATTACTAAATGGAGACAGTTTGCCAATTCGTTGCGGTTAAGATATTTACTTAGATTGTCGGCCAAGACGACCGAAATGAAAGCAGTTGGCGTGGATGTGACTGCCGAATTTCAGAAAATGGTTGCTGATCCTGCAAAATACCCGCTTATGACGAAGGCTGCCGACGACGCAGCTTTGCGGTTCCCAGGTACGAACACGACCGATTCCTATACATTAGGACCATTGATCACGACAACGACCTCGTCATTTTACCGGATCAAAGCGGCTTCCACAATGGTTGAATTCTTGAAGCAGCGCAAAGATCCGCGTTTGACCATATGGTTTAGGCCGGTGGACGTGCAAACGCTGGTCAGGGACAAAGGAGCGGATGTTGTGATTGCAAAGGATGCGGCAGGAGCGGTTAAGCGTTATGTGAAAACTTATCAGCCAGGGCTGGATACCGCATTGTATGTAGGATTGAAAATCGCCATGACCAATCCGGATAACCACAACAACAACCTGGCTGCTCACCGGATAGAGGCTGTTGCATTGAACAGCGCCATTTACAACAGCGGTGCCACCAACCCCTTTGTATCTTACCTGGGGGATGTTTACCGGGCTAACACCAATCCGATTGTAAAGGGGATATTTATTACGGCTTCGGAAGTGAATTTTATTCTGGCAGAGGCGGCTTCAAGAGGGTGGATTACCGGCTCGCCCTTGACTTATCTGCAGGCGGGGATTTCGGCTTCTCTGGATCATTTTGGTATCGCAAACGGGGATGCAAAAGTTTATAACCCCGCTTCGCATGCCACGGTTGCATTTGATAAAATGGCATTCCTGAACAGCATCGAGGCTGAATACGACGCAGCCGCTGATAAATTGGAGGTGGTCATGCAGCACAAATGGGTTTCTTCTTTCAGCACAATGGAAGGCTGGTTTGACCACCGGAGGACTGGTTACCCGAAGATTGGCCAGAACATTATCGATGGGGGCAAGGGCAACCAGATTCCGATCCGGTATATTTATGGAGATAGTGAAACCAACTACAATCCAGCAAATACCAAGGCAGCAATTGACAGACTTGTGCCTGCGGTAAACGACCAATGGTCCAAAATGTGGCTTTTACAGTAAAGTATTTAAGCTTTAACAAATCGGCAACCTGGTTATGGGTTTGCCGGTTTGTTATAACGTATTTTATTTTTTTCGATCAAATTTATTTAAACAACATGACCCGCTTAACTTTTGCTATTATACTTTTGGCATCCGTGTGGCAACCTGCCTTCGCCCAAAACCAGGCCGATAAGATCAGAAAAGAGTTTTTGAATGCATCGTCCAAAAATATCCTTGTTGCTGCGCATAGGGCGGTCCATCACCAGTATCCCGAAAATTCCGTCCCCTCGATTGCAGAAGCGGTCCGTCTTAGGATCGACATCATTGAGATAGACGTCCAGGTCAGTAAAGATGGCATTCCCATGCTGATGCACGATCAGAAAGTAGACCGCACCACCAATGGAAAGGGCAATCTGGAAGAGATGTATTATGAAGCGTTGCGTAAGTTGCGGCTCGTTGCCAATGGCAAGGTTACCAACGAAAAGATCCCGACACTGGAAGAAGCCCTTCAAGTGGCGAAAGGCAAGCTGCTGATCGACCTGGACCTGAAAACCAGTTGGATTGAGCCGATCATTGAAATTGTAAAAAAGACCAAAACAGAGGACATTGTTTTCTTTTTTGACAGTGATTACAAGGTTTTGTCCAAGGTTCATGCAGCTTCTGAAAAGCTAATGATGATGCCCAGGGCTTACAACCAGGCAATGGCTGACTCCGCCATCAGGTTATTCAGTCCCGAGGTCATCCATATTGATTCCAAATTCAACACAACGGAAGTGAACGAAGCGATTAAAAAGAAAAATGCGCGGGTGTGGATCAACGCCCTTGGAAAGCCAGATGAGCAAATCCGGACAGGAAATGTAAAAGAACCGATTACAGCGCTGATCAGCAAAGGAGCGAACATTGTTCAGACTGATGAGCCGCAAAAAATTCTGGAATATCTGCGCTCTGCGAATTTGCACGATTAAGACAGTCCTTTGAATTACTCTGTAAAAGCGGAAGCGGTTAATGTCTTGTTATATACGTTAATTGTTTCCGCTTTTGTTTTTAAGTTAATGGTATTCGTTGGGCGATATCTGCTTGCGGGCTTCGTAGACGATAAAACGTTGGTTGTATTCTTTCAGACCGGCTTCGTTGATCTTCTTCTGCGAATAAGTGGGCAGGTCGAGCCGCTCCTGCATGGGCAGCGAATTGGAAGGGTCTTTAAACGTATTTTTATCCTTCAAAAGATACACATCTCCATTCATCGTGTAAGCTTTAAACGCTAATTTTTTCTGGATTGACATGCAGGATCTGAGACAAGTGAGTATTGGAACTGGCGCGGGTCATCTAATCTTCCAGGGTCAGTTTACACATTTTTCGGTTCCTTGCCGACACCACATAAATGGAGCCATCGGACGTTTTCCGTACTTTTTCGAAAGCCATATTCATCCCGCGTGAAGCCATGAACTTTACAAGTCCATACAGGCCGAGACAGCCGATAAAGATCGCGATAGCAGAAAACGTCCGGATCAGTTTAAGAATGGTATTTTCTAGATAATGGAATGGTTTTTTGGACGGTTTGCCGCGCGATTTAAGCTCCGTCTAATTATAATGATAAAGTGGGAATTTTGAATTTTATTATCACACAGGCTAAGGCAGATGACAGGCAACCACTTAAAAATGAAAAGTTTATCGAAGTGGTGAATGGTAAACTTTATGCTGAGAAAGGATATATTTCTCAGCAATTATCGCAGCTTCTTTTTGTGGACGGTATACAATTGATTACAGGAATCAGAAATAAAATGAAAACCGGGTCGCCGGGCGACTGCCTTATGGAGTTAAGGGATAAAATATTACTCAGAAAGCGGTCTGTTATTGAAACTGTCAACGATGAATTGAAAAATATGTGCCAAGTTGAGCATTCAAGACATAGGTCATTTGCGAATTTCATAACCAATCTAATATCTGGATTGATCGCTTACTGCTTCTTGCCGAAAAAGCCCGCAATCAAATTTGAAACAACTATTACAAACCACATTACGCTATTTTAAAATCGAACTCAGGTTAGTAACATTGAACAGCATAGTCGAGATGGTTAGTCCGCTTTGAAGATGGAAGTAGCGTATCTTAATTTTTATGCTTCAAAATTTAAAGTTTTCCAATTGCATTTATGGATTTCTGACGTTCCACAGACGGGGATCTATGTTAAAAGCTTTGGTGCTTAAAATTTTAATTTCTGAATATTCCCTGTGCAAAGGATGAAGCAGGAAATTATATGACTCAGCAACTACTGCTGAGGGTACTTTGAGTGCCATTACATCCGGATCGTTAAGCCAATTTTCCAGTAACTGATGATTATCATAATAATTGGCTGGGTCACGCCAATTTGGAGATAATTTCTCAACCAATTTTGGTGTGCAGGCAAAAACCATAGTGATTAAAAATAGTCTTGGGAGATCCTGGTAGGGTAGGGCAGGTAAGTGAACCAATTGTTCCAGCAATGCCAGTTCAGGGCTTGAAGAAGTATAAAGAATACCTGTGCCGACAGGGTTCCATCTGCCACCATAACGTTTTGCTCCTTCGGATGATAACGGAGTATCTATAAATCGTTCTTTAACCAAGCGATATGCCATCGTTTGGTTATTAGCAGCCGGATCTGAAAAAATATGCTCAGGCATAAATGCCATGTTCAATGCGGCCTAAAACATTATGCACCATACCAATGCCCGTCGTGGTATCCAGCAGGGTAAGTGGGGCTTGCTGATGAAGCTCTGACAGTGGTATTCTGAGCCAGCGTCCAAGCACATCTGCCCGGCCGTCAAATACATCCAATCCATGCCCAAGAAGTTGTTCCAGCAGCAGCAGCCTTTCAGACGAGTTGTTATCCAGCAATGCATCGGGACGAAGTCGGTGCAGGGTGCGTTCTGATAAATTAAGGATTGGGGCCATTTCTTTATCGGTTAACCCTATTTTACCGGCAACCTCATCCGCTTTCCCGCGTTTGACTCCGGATCTTACCTGTTGTATGACTTCAAAGCTGTCACGGGAAAAGCCCGCTTCTAAAACTAAATCCATTTTTATAACATTTTGTCATAAATATAGCTGTCATTTGGCATTGAAACAATAGTAATAGTAAATAATAGTTTTTAGGTCATATCACTGACTGGAATTTGGAGCCACAGATCATCACAATTCGGAAATTGAGGACATGTCGTTTCGGTTGAAATTGACCATAATTGATCTATATTTCCTTGACTATTGACGAACAATAGTCTGTTGGTGGTCAATCTGCCACGGAATCAGGTGGTAACTCCGTCGGGATTCTCCAAACAGAGTTTTGAAAATCAAGAAATGCACCTGTTATGACAAAATCGCCTGGGTTCTGAAGTACAATTTGACGGTTGTTCTTACTGGTTGGTTCTACCTCAGGACTTCGGGTGCATGCTGCGGAAACTGGCAGAATTATATAAATCAGATATTTTTTCATTGTTCACTTAGTCAAACTTTATTTACATCAATATCTAATCTGCAAATTTTAATAATTTGAATAAATTCTATAACTTAGCGATGTTTTGTACAATTAGTATTACGTTGTCTATTTTTTCACTTCAAACGAATAAACCATGAAAAAATTTAACGTTTGTTTATCGCTTTTCTTTGCAGGTGCTGTTCTGCTCTGTTCTAAGGAGCGAAATGTGGATGTCGTAAACGTGGATTCGTTGTCTAAAAACAAATCCGGAGAATCAGATGCTCGAGTGGGGCCTGGATATTCTTGGAACTTTTCCACAAGCAGTTTTCCGGGTGAGTATTTTGATCCACCAGGCAGTAATACAGTTTTCTTGGGTATATCCGCCACAATAAGTTGGAGTGACTGGTGGACTTGTATGAATTACTCAGGCTCTAACTGGTTACCAAGCCTTGCATCGGGTCCGGTAGGGCCAACTGTGACCTGCACCTTCCATACATTTATACCATCGGGCTGATCATGCATGGAAGTATTTCCAATGGCAGATTTGATTTACCCGGCAGCAATAACTTCCGTTGGTAATTTTTGGGATGATGACTATCTATACTTCGTAAAGAGTTCTTTCTCGGATGTACTGCGGGTGATTTATCTTGAAAAACGAGCTAATTAAAATTAAGACAATGCTTCACAGGTTTTGAATATAGATTACAAATAAGGGTGACAGCAACCACTATTGTTGTATTTGCCCTAATTTGAATTTTGCCATCCTCAAGATGTGATAAACATTTTACTTAATTCTATTATTAGCTGTAATTAACAGTATAAAAATCAGATAGGATTGATAATATCTATAGCCAGCTCTGGAAAAAACTGATGGACTTAAAGAAGCTGTTGAGATAAAAAGTGTCGTCCCAAGGATAAGGCTTGTTATTTATGAAGCTCTTTAATTTTTTTATCCGATGCTTTAACAATTGGAGAATTCTCGTAGCTTGACAACAATATTCCTTGGTTGACTGAGCACACGCATGCCTTTCTTTGGTCATGTAAAAAGCTCTTGATCGAATCAATAGCCCAGATGTCGTCAAAATCTTTGTACACCATTTCCGCTGGCCCTTCATCATGTGCCCTGCATTGCGTGTTCAGACCCATATTTGCCCAAAACAAAATCCGGGTTACCGTTTCCGTTGAAATAATCAACCAGTATTTTATTCCATCATCCGATAAATAGTTTGATAGAATAATATTTGTTTACTTAATTATATTCTTTATATATTTATAAAAAAAACTTGACAGAACGAGGCAACTACTTCTACGGAATATACCTTTGTTAAAATATGCACTATGGACGCCTAGCAGCCTGGATATTTTTATTTTTCAGTTTTAACACTTACTCCCAACGGATCCCATTGGAAATGAATCATTCAGATTTTTATTTTTACAATCTGCTTGCCGACAGCACTACTACACATATACGCAACGATACTTCTACCTTTTACCTGGCAAAAATATCTTCTGAAAGCACCAGGTTTTTCAGAGAAAGTCTAAATGTTGTTCGTCAGCTAGAAAGTGATTTGTATATCATAAGAACCTCGCCTCTATGGGTAAAAAACAACCTCAGCAATTTTGTGTTTATACGAATGGCTAACAATAGCTTTAAGCTGTCACCTTCGCTCATTAACAAAAATGATTTGGAATTGAATAGTAAAAAAATCTTTCATATCACCGTCAATAACAACGATTCCTTCGAAGAACTGCTCTCTGTTAACCCCTTAAAATATACACTCAAGCAGTCGTTTGCGGATATCAATACATTTATATTAGAATGTGAGTACGACTTCATAAAAACCGTATTGATAAATGATGAAAATGTTATTTATATTGAAAGTGGAGATCGGCAACTCATAGAAGAAAGGGAAAGTCAGTCACTCAACTTCAAAACACCGGTTAATGAAATCAATCTGGTACATAGCGAGTTTCCTGAAATTAATGGATCTGGAATAACCGCATCCATAAAAGAGAATTTATTTGACACAACAAATATTGACTTTAAGGGAAGGATCCGGTCAACACCGGAAATAAGTAGTCAAGCATCTACCCATGCTACACAAATGGCTAGAATTATTGGAGGCGGAGGCAATTCTCATTATTCTGCAAAAGGGGTGGCATGGAAAGCAAATTTAAGTTCCTCCAGTGCTAATGTATTGCTACCAAACACCAACGACTTCTATCTGCAACACCATATCACTGTCCAAAATCATTCATACGGTGTTGGGATTGAAACCTTTTACGGAAATGATTCGAAAGCATATGATTATAGTACCGCAAATAACCCGTCATTGATTCACATTTTTTCTGCGGGAAACAGTGGCGAAATCAGTTCCAATGAGGGTATTTATAAAATGATACCAAATTTTGCAAACCTTTCAGGCAGTTTTAAGGCCGCGAAAAATGTATTAACAATAGGAACAGTGAATAGTGAAGGCAAAGTTCGGCCAATTAGCTCAAGAGGGCCCACAAACGACGGACGCGTCAAACCAGAACTTGTGGCTTTTAGCGACAACGGCACTTCGGAGTCTGCTGCTACGGTTTCTGGAATTGCTTTGTTACTTCAGGATGCTTATAAGAAGTCGAATTCAGGAAGCCCTCTTGAAAATGGGTTATTGAAAGCAATACTTATTAATGGCGCTGATGATGTTGAATCCGACGGAATTGATTTTCTGTCTGGCTATGGAAGTGTAAATGCATATGCTTCAATTGAGAATATTCACACTAAAAGGTATATTATAGATTCAGTATCGCAAACAAGTCCAACGAAAACATTTCAGCTAAAAATTCCAAAAAATGCTTGTGAATTGAAGATTTCGTTAGTCTGGATCGATCCACCAGCAGCTCCTAATTCATACAGAAGTATAATTAACGACTTAGACTTAAGCTTGAAAGACAATATTTCGACAAAAGAATTGTATCCATGGGTTCTAAATCATTTTCCCGATAGTGATTCCTTGCGGCTCATTGCCAAGACTGGTCGTGACAGTATAAATGTAGTTGAACAAATCACAGTACCATCACCGATCTCGGGAGATTACTACATTAACGTCAAAGCTTATCATTTGCAAACAAGCAGTCAGAAATTCTTTGTTGCTTACAAGTGGGATACCTTAAATAAGTTCAAGTGGACATATCCGGTAGATCGTGACCAAATTGAAATTGGATCGGGAGTCAATTTCCGATGGAAAACTACATTTAAAAGCAAGAAGGGACGACTGGAATACTCCCAGGACAACGGTCAAACATGGGAGGTTATTAATTCAGGGGTCGATTTGTCTAAAAACATCTATCACTGGAATACTTTAAATAGTATTGGTACATTTCAAGCTAGAATGATAATTGATACTGTGTCTTTTAATACCAAGAAGTTTAGTATTTCATCTCCCATTATTCCGTCAGTGGGTTACAATTGCCCAGATTCAGTTCTACTTCACTGGAAACCGGGTCTCAATGCAATTCGGTATGAGGTATTTAATTTGGATCGAAATTATTTAAAACAGATAGCTGCGGTCACAGATACTATTGTCAGCATTCCTCAAGGCTCTTTATCAACACCGTACCTGGCAGTGTCAACTATTCTTGATAATCAATTAGTAGGCAATAAAGGGCTCACTTTTGATATTAATGATCAAGGAACAGGCTGTTATTTCAAGTCTTTTTTAGTTGACCATTATGGCCAAACTGCGGCAAAACTTTTAGTTTCCTTTGGTACTACCTATAATTTAAAACTCTTATTTTATGAAAAATTAAGCAAGTCTGGTTGGGTTACACTCTCACAGCAGGCGATTGGTGTAGATTTTACCTATAATTTTATAGACGAAAATCCTAGTGAAGGAGTGAATTTTTATAGAATTAGGCTCAGATTAAATGGAAATATAGAGGTAGTAAGTGAAGTTGTTTCTCTGTATTTTATAGTGAACACAAGCTTTATCATCTATCCAAATCCTGTTAAAAATGATCAGATACTTTATATTCTATTCAGAGAATACGATAATTATAACCTGAAAATTTACGATTCCCTGGGAAGAACAGTACTTGGAGATCAGCAATTAAACAGTCTATTCGGAAGCGTTCGCTTGAACATGCTTCTTCCCGGAAACTATATTATTGAGATTGCCAACTCACATGGCAATAAATACAGGCAGAAGATAATAGTCATATAGATAGGTATTTCCTGATAATCTTATATTTTTCTCAACTAATCTTTAATCAAAATGAAAAAATTGCAATTATTACTCGGTTGTTTTTTTGTTTTTGGAATGACACTTCTGTCTTGTGAAAGAAGCCAAAATGAAAAGTTGATTTCAATCCCAAATGAGGTTGTTCCAGATGATGTATTACGAGGAATCAAACAATTAGGATTTCGAACTGATGACGTTAAAAAATGGCAAAACGGCTACGTCGTTGAGGGAGATATATTTTTAACAGCGAAAGACTTCAATCGCCTCGGTGACACATTGGCTTCTAACTCCATACGTATCGCTGAGTCTGAGCAATACAGGCTCGGCAATTACGTAACCACTCCAAGGGCAATTAAAATAATCTGTAATTTACCTGGTGTATACATTACAGCGACTGACATTGCCATTGCGCGATACAATGCTTTAGGGCTCAAACTTACATTTCAAAGAGTAGCTGCTGTTTCCGGAGCCAATAATATAAGCCTTAATCCTGTCAATCTAGGTGCGAATATTTGGGGGCAATCCCCAATTCCATCGGGAGGAATACCTGCGAGTAATATCTCAATCAATAACGCTGCTGTTGGAGGAATGGGTCCCACCCCGGACGTGAATTTCGCCGCAACTGTAATTGCACACGAAATCGGACACGCTATTGGCTTGCATCACACCGATTATCTGGACCATAGCTTCAGCTGTGGCGGACCAGCGGCCGCTCCTGAACCAGCTCATGGAGCGGTTCATATTCCTGGCACACCTACAGGAGGAGACGCTGCCAGCTGGATGCTCGCATGTATAGGTGCGGGAACAAACAGGCCCTTTAACGCAAATGACATAACCGCACTAAACTATATGTACGGATCGATTCCATGTAACAATTCAGTTAATGGTATGTATCATACAATGCGTGGCTCGACGGGTGTATCTATTAATTGGAACTGTGCTGTTCCTGTCGCAAACATTACATGGCAAATTCGGGATTCCGGGGGGAATCTTATATCTTCCGGTTCAGGACAAAGCAGATGTGATGAAACTGGAGTTATATTTAACGCTCCTGTAGGCAGCAGTGTAGATATGACATTTACGCCACAATGTGTCCCGGGCGGAATATACTCTGGAATTCCTGTAGCGGGACCAAGCTCATACTCTTTCTTCAATTAGCTTCCATTTAAATCAGGGAATAGAATAAAATAGTCAAATGTCAGAAAAGTTATAACTACTTGAAGGGTTAAGGCTTTTCTGACATTTTCAATATCACTAAATCGAAGATGCAAACCCAGCTAAGGGTATATTTGCGATTTGAGAAGTGAAGCATTACAGATAGAAACCTGCACAATACACTTTGTGAAACTGAACGTGAGTGTATTCAAATCACCCTTTCGTTTGGATATACCTGAAAAAAATATTGATTTATTGGTCACTACAATCATATTGGTCGTAGCTTGTAGACGTCAGCTTAGGCTGGAAAGCCCGGAATTCTACGCTCTGGGGTTCAGAAGTTATTTGAACTTCCAGAGCTGATCGTGAAGCCTACTGGCTTGGTTCCTTTGTCTGATTCCGATCAGCGTACGCGTCGACAGGTTGCGTAAATACGGGCTTCTGTCTGTCAGTAATAGGGCCTATTTGACCAGCACCAGATATTGCAGCTCAGGATCATTGAGCATACGGGCTATTTCCGAATCGATCAGGTCCGCAATGTCCTGTCTGATCTGATCAAAGTTTCTTTGAACGATTCCGTCAACCAGGTTTCTTATCAGGGGGACATCCCTGTAGGCGGTTTGCTGTTTTCTGATCTGCTGGTGGTCATTGATGATCTCGCACTGAAATGCTTTCAGTTCGATTTTCTGATCCGGGTTATCCGACATCAGACCAACAAATTCTCCTGAGCTGAGCGCGTTGATTCTGGATGGAGGTATGGCCGTATCCAACTGCTTTGAGCGGCTTACAGAGGTATCTGTCCTGTTAATCGAAAAGCTGGTGCGGTCCTGCATGATTCTGCCCACACGTTCGGAGAGCTGCTTGGCTGTATCCCCCGAGACCTGTCCGCTGATAATATTACCGGTAATGTTCATAATCACATCGGCCTGCTCTCTTCCGTACTCCTTTCTGAGTTGGCTCAGATCCTGCAGGCCCAGGGTAGTCGACACCCTGTTGCTGCGCGCTGTGGCCATCAGACTGTCGACGTGGTTGAGGTAGATGGTCGGAAATTCGTCGAAAATCAGACTGCTTTTCAGCTTTCCCTTTTTGTTTACCAGTTTGATCAGTCTTGTCACGTACAGAGAAAGCACTGCACCATAGGTTAGTATTTTCTCAGGATTGTTTCCCATGCAAACGATTTTGGGCTCTTTGGGATCATTGATATCAAGGCTAAAGTCATTTCCGGACAGAACATAGTACAGTGAAGCTGATGAGAGTCTTGCCATCGAGATCTGTGCAGTGGCAATCTGGCCTTCCAGCTGCTGGGTCGCATCGTTTATAAAAGCGGAAACAAACGGGCTGATCAGGGTCTGTATCTCGGGCTCAGTGCGGAGGATGGTAAAGAGTTTATCCTGCTGAACCTGCATAAGCTCGATGACATGGGGAAGCGTGCAGAAGGCGCCATTGTGGTATTTTCTCAGAAACCAGATGATTGCTGTCAGGAAGTTGATAGGCGACTCGACAAAAAAATCACCCTGGCGTTTGATCCATTCTTTGTTGAGTCCCATCAGGATCGTCCTTGCGGATTCAGCGGCATCTGTAATGTCCAACAAGCCGGAGGGTTCTATCGGATTGCACCTGTGAGAGCGTGAAAGGTCGTCAAAGTTGATCACATAAAACCGTGGCATCACCTTGTAGACATGTTTGTTTTGCAGCCAGGTGTTGTAGGTGATTTTGGTCAGATCATCGAATTTAAAGTCATAGACGAACATACTGAAGCCCTTTTGGATGTGCTGGGCTATGATGTGACGGATCACAAAGTAGGTCTTGCCTGACCCGGGTGATCCCAGCACCAGGATACCCCGGAAAGGGTTGATAAAATTGATCCAGCTCCGGCGCAGTCTTCCTTTCAGGTAGTAGCGGGCCGGAAGGTTGATCGAATACTGGTTTTCGATCAGTTTTTCGCTTTGCGGAAAACTTTCATTGTACCTGTTGAAAATATCCTGTCCGGTTAGTTTCAGCCGGATTACCCTTGAGAGCATCGTGCCGGCTGAAAGAATCAGCAGGTATCCGGCCGTGCAGACAAAAAAGTAAATACAGCTCACTGATCTGGCGCCGGCATCGACAGCCAGAATGGACTGACTCAGAAAGTATATGCAGACTCCTGCTGCGATATAAAGCAGCAGCACTCCGGTGCTGAGCTTTTCCTCTTTCCTGCCTTTGGCCCCCAGCAGTGATATGGCCAGTAAACCCAGCGCAAACAGTTTGGTTTTAACAAACGAGCTGAAAAGACCGGTTTTAGCGATGTTCTCAATGATGCGGTCTGTGAAAGGTGAGACAAGGTCCCATCCGGCAAATGCCGTGTAGCAATAATAGTAGAAGTGCAGACCTAAAAGAGCCAGACTGATCAGTCTGGTCATATCCAGAATCCTGTGAAGCGCATGGTCGTTTTCTCCGGTATTCGATGCCATTTTGATCTTTTATTAGAGTTGTTGGTTGAGTCTTTTGTGTTTTCTTTTCCTTGTTTTTCTTAGCTGCCAGGGCAGGTAATGATCTGCTGTGAGCGGCTCAAAAAGAAGATCCAGGTTATGCTCGCTGCCGCCCTGATCGGAACCGGAATGTATATTGCCCGGATGCTGCGGTCCGGGTCTGTTATATTCCGGCGTGCCCTGGTCTGAGCGGGGCACCTGCACTGGTATCTGCCGCCGGTCATAGTCGCGGCCGGCGCAGCGGTCCAGGATTGCCGATGGCGTGTAGGCTCTTCCGAGATCAGATGATGTGAATACGGATTTTGTTTTAAAATCAACGTATATCATATCAGCTATCAGCCCCTGTTTGTTTTGACGCACTACTGTTTTGATTCCCTCCTTATCCAGCGATTCGGTCAGCGTGCGCAACGACCCGTCCGGCACGCGCAGCAGCTTCAGATCAATCATGCTGCGAAGCCTTGGCCCATGGACCTGCCTGGTGAGCTGATTGATTTCAAACCGCTTTTCAAGGTAGCTCAGCGTTGGCCTGCCGGGTATGCTGCTGGCCTTTACCGGCGCACCTGTCATCTTACCCTCTGAATCCAGAATCCGGTAGACCAGCCCCCTTCGCCTGAATGTCTCAGAGGTCTGTGTTCCTCTCTGAGCACTTACATTATACTGGCCCAGCACTGCATTCAGCTCGGAAAGTGAGCCGTATCTGTAGACAGGCAGTACTGCGTTCAGAACGGCCGAAATGGCTGCTACGGTCTGCTGTTTTCCGTACTGAATCCTTTGTGCGCTCAGCTGCTGCTGCTGGCTTTTGCCCTGCGCAGCCAGCAGACCGTAGTCAAGCTCAATTTGCTTTCTTGCTTTCTCGGACTGGTTGCGTCCGATATTGAGTATATCGATCCGCTGGCCGTTGCGTCTTACAATGGTTGATACAATGTGCACATGCGGATGGGCAGCGTCGTGATGCTGGTATACCAGAAAGGGTTGCGCTCCAAATCCGATCTGCTTCATGTATTGCTGTGCTATCTGGTTGAGCCTGGTTTTTGAAAGCGCTTCGGAGGGATGAAAATTCAGTGAGATGTGAATACTGTTTCTTTTCACATTCTGGTTCATCGCACTGATTTTCAAAAGCATGTTTAATCTTTGTGTGGCGGTCAGATCATCTGCATCGGCAGGGTAGTTGTATGCCAGTATGCATGCTGCGGTACCCTGGGAGATTTTGTTTTCGTTGTAATATACAGCGGC
>NZ_JAJUXG010000031.1 GCF_021390535.1 Dyadobacter sp. CY312 | reverse complement strand
TAAGAAAAAAACGGTAAAATTGTCAGCCCATCAGAATCTCTCAGATCAGAACCTAAATTAAGGGGGGCAGTATGCCCGGTACGGGGTCAGCATCAACGGAATATCCACTTGCCTTTTCCCAGCTTTTCTTTGAATGCCTCTAATGAATGCTCAATCAGATTGACAGCATCTTTCTTTGAAATATGAAATTCGCTGGTCTCCGGATTAAACCAATTTCCAATATTACCGCGGAATACCATTCCGTCTCCGGAATCGATAAACATTTGAGCGGCACAGCATGCACTTCGATTATTAGGGTCTTCGTCAAGTTTTTTGTAGACCAAACCAAGATAACAGACGTCTTCTCGAATTTCTCCAAGCCTCCATGGTAACCCACCGTTTTTATAATAAAGTGTTGTTGCAATGTTCCATGCTTTTGCGCTATCGAATAGTCTTTGGCTATTTACTTTGTCTTCATCTGACCAAAGTACCTCATATGCGATGGTACTTTCTTTGACGATCTGGGTTACAATCTTGTCACTCAGCAGCTTTGCCTTTAATTGGTTGTGAAAGTTGATTTCATATTCATATGCGTCTTGTAGTTCTGTTAAATCGTCAAATAGGAAGGGCGCCGCTGGATTTCTATCACTTTTTTTCAGACCAATCTTTATGTTGTCCGCCGATTTGGGGAGTTTTGATTTAGGTCTACCAAATTTGAAAATGTCGTCCTGTATCACGACGAACCAAACTGTGACGGGCTTCTCTTCTTGCCTTGTGTATTTGATTAATTCATCTGCAAACAAATTTGATAAGTTAAATACTCGTTGATGTCCGT
Source organism: Dyadobacter sp. CY312 (assembly GCF_021390535.1). Taxonomy (GTDB): domain Bacteria; phylum Bacteroidota; class Bacteroidia; order Cytophagales; family Spirosomataceae; genus Dyadobacter. The sequence continues at coordinate 50,433 of NZ_JAJUXG010000031.1, read as the reverse complement.
CCGCATAATGGAGAAATTTATTGACTTCATTTTCGGAAATATCAATTTCAGCGATGTTTTCGAAATTAATGTGAATTCCAAACAAAGCTTCTAAACCTGGAAAAAATGGTCTGGCAACATCTTTTTTATTACTAAATATTGGGGTATGTAATCTATGTAAATACTCTCTAACGTAGGACCTCTGTTTCTCACAACCAATAATACCGATATTTATCTGGCCTTTGATTTTCTCTCTATCATAGGGACCATATAGCATTAGGCCATCCCGGGGATCTGCTGTTTTCTGATTAAAGCCGAATGAGAGCTGTGGTTCGGAAAGGAAAAATAATTCTGGTTCTATTAGCATGTCTTAGTTTTTAGTTTTCTTCGTCTTTATCAACGTCAATAAATAAAGCTTGTCGCTCGGCATCTTTGGGGTCGATGTATCCGAAGTCTGACCAAAACATTTCTACCATATTTTTCATAGTTAACTTTTCTTCAACATTAGACATGAATTCGATTTTTTCATTTGAGTCTTTTAGACTATTAATAAATGCCACCAGTAAATCACGCCACTCTTCATTGAACATTCTTTTCCCTTTTTTTCTTCGATGACTATGTTGTAATTCTGGATCTTTTAAGGCTCGGTAGCCATTTGATGTGAAAATGATGTGGCTGGCAAGTTTAAAACCAAGGAAAGGTTGAAGTACAGCCTTAAAAGAAACCGCATAGTGCCATTTACCAATGGTCAAATGCTTACCAAACAGGTTTTTCCTCTTTGTTTTGCCATCGTTTTTAAAGGGATATTTAAAAGCTACCTTCAGAGTAGGCAAGCTCGAAGGGGTGTGGTAATATGCTAGATTTTTACTAGACAGCTCATATGTTCGTAATCCATTCTTTTTTAGTAGGTTATGCAGCCCTCGTTTTAGTAATTTTTTGAAATAGTTCTCTGCGTCGGTTTGAGTAGGGAAACTTTCGCTTCCAAAACCAAGTAGCAGTTCACTAATTTTTATTTTAAAGACTTCGAGTGGTTTGACATTAGAAGTCTCTGTTTCAATAGGAACTACGAAGTTAAGATCAACTTTAAAGCTGACAATACAGTTGGCATTACGTGTTAGCAATATTTTGTCATTTACCTCCAAAACTGCCTGCGCTTGTTTCTCATTAGCAAATCGGAGAATAAAGTAGTACTCCGGTAAACTTTCCGTGTTCCACCAGTTAGTAAAGTAGAGTTCCTTCTTCTTAATGACAGGGTTTTTAATCAGATAATGATCGAGATACCAGTTTGCAGCGGTACTTGTAATACGTTTAGAGGATTTTGGAGCTTCGTCTTTTTGAAGCTTTTTAAGCAATGCTGTTAAGCCGTCTGCCCAGTTTGAACTAAAAGGAATCTGATTGACGTCAATTGCGCCGGGGAAAAGGTCAAACGGAGAATCATCCAGATGAAGTATAATGAAAAAATCCTTCAGTGCGGGATTGTCCGAAACAACAGATCTTGCAAAATTGATCTCTTTTTGAATACCACTTTTAACTTGATCCTTTTGACCGTCGTAACAAATGTTTTTTGAATAAACTAAAAGGAATTTAATCGAATGAACCGTGATTGACGTTTCTATATCTTTCCAGAATGTCTCTCCGCCTAGGAGCTCCTTTTTGTCAATCCACACCTTATAGCCCATCAGCTCTAACCTGGAAGCAAGCCATATGGTAAATTCATTGTCTTCTGGGGTAGCATGGCTAATAAAAATCGTGTCCTTCATTAATCTTATAATCTGAGTTACGAGGAGATATGGACGTATGTAATTACGTAATGATATTAATCATAGTCGCAAATAAAGAAAATATTAGACTTTTGAAAGTTGTTGTCGTAATTTATAACCATGAACCAGATGTGAAAGGAATTATTCCCTAATCCGGCTAATAATGAACCTTAAATATTCGCAACTGGATTGGTGAACATTCAATAATAGTACTTTGGGCCCTACTCTGACGTATATGTGAAAAGTGTGTTTGGAGGTTTGTAAAGGTGCTAAGCTGGGTTCATGGGTATATTTTCTGATTGGCTTCTTCTACCTCAATACAAATTACACATTTCGTATTAAAGGTCAGTCAATCGGCAAGTTAATGGCTATAATTTTTCGGACAGTGAAAACGTCAACTAACTGCATAAACAAAAAAAAATGGAAATTGACAAATACTATCAGACACTTGATCAGTTAGCAGACGATTGTGCAAAATCCGGTTTGGCGACACATCATTTCTTAGAGAACATCATTGAGACAAACCGCAACCTTTTTGACGAGTTGATTGCTTTCAGAAAGTCATTTGTCGGCGCTAAGGAGTTGGACGAAGTTAGAGGTTACTTAGTTATTGGTTTATTTAGAGAATATAAAGGCATTGAGAGAGCAACTTGCTTTGTAATCTGCTTTGAGTTGGGTGAAGCGGCAACACAAAAAAGCTGGAAACAGCGATGCGAAGTTTACTCTCCTTCTCAAACCCTATTTACCAAAGCTCCACATCTCTTTGAGCATGTTCTCAATCACGATTTAATTGATAGAGTTGCCCTTACACAAATTGACGACAGTGAAATTTTGCAAATCACAAGCGGATTTACTTACTTAGATTATGCTCTTAATCCTTTAATTGCTTCTTGGGCGATTAGCAATTTCCCAGATAAGAAAATTTATTTAAGAGCAAATCCTCACAAATATTTTGACAAGCAACCGCTTCAATCGATTTCAGAATCAGTTTTAATGCCAGCCAATCCAAGTTGGTGGCGTAAACTCACCATTCACAACAGGACAAAGGAAGGAGCATCTTACATCCTTGAGGATTGTTCTCCTAAAGACAACATTCAACAGTATTGGGAGTTGCATATCAAGAAAATTAAACGACTGGAGGTAATCGTAAAACGGAGTAACAACGGGAACCTGTCAATGATGATAGAGGAGATTACGGATATTGACAATCACGGGTTACTTTTCGGACGCTGCATTCATTTGGACACTGACTCAAAGTTTGGGACTGATTTTGAAAACTCTGTTCTTAACCATCTTGACTTAGCAATTAATATTTATGAAGGTGATGCAGCTAAAAAAAGATTATACGACAATCTTGCTTCTGGAACAGTTACTACTGACGCGTCATACAGGACACACTTACTGCGGATAGAACAAATTTCTTTCAAAGCTTTGTTCGGTTTTGTAGTGTCGTTTTTTAAATCACAAACGCTAATAAACGAGTGGCTTGAAGATCAGTTTTACGGAAGGGATGCACAATAAATTTTGACGGACAAATCTTATACTGAAAAGTATTATCCTTGTTAAGAATGGGTATGCGATGGCGGCAGTTCCGCACTCAGCAGATACTTTTGTGCAAGGTGACAGTTCATTTCTTCAATGGGTTTGGAGCTAAACCTTCGCACCTTTGGTAAATGCTATCGGCTATTGTCGACGAGTGGCCTTTGGGCATTGACAATGGGGGTTTCACCGCTATGGGTTTGCACAACAATTCGATGCGCATTCACCATGAATACAAATCTCAGTACCACCTGCAAAGATAGATCGAATACAGCAAATGGAGAATTACAGTGTCTTCATTTGCTCGAATAATACACTACAACTTTCAGTTCGAGCGTCCATATTCCTCAAACAGCCATTAATACAAGATATATAATCATCGGTTATTTCAGGTATTTCAGTCAAATTATCCATAAAAGAGCTTCCAGCTGGTGGTTGACCAGTTAGCATTGTATACCATATTGCACCCAAAGAATAAATATCCGTTCGTTTGTCAAGCAATTTTGGATTAGCTAGCAGTTCAGGGGCATTATAATAGCCACTTATAACGTGCTGGTCGGTTTTAGTAATCCGCGAGTAAAGTTCGTTTTCAATGAATGCACCTAATCCAAAGTCTATTATTCTGAACTGATTTGGACGTGATGCCATAATATTACTAGGTTTCAAATCTCGGTGTAAAATTTTTGCTTCGTCATGAGCATGACTCATACCGCTTGTCAACCCTCGCATCATGTTTAATGCTTGTTGTGGTGACAAGGGACCGAATTTTATCAAAATCTCGTTTAGATTTAAACCCTCAAAATATTCCATTCTAATGAATGGCCGTTTGCCAATCATTCCAGCGTCGTATACCTTTATGATGGATGGGTGATTTAGTTTAAAAAGCATCCTGGCTTCCTGGAAAAAACGATCTAATTCATTTGTGTTTCCCTCATAGAATGCAGGTGCAAATACTTTTACTGCGAAGGGTAAGTTTAATAAGCGATGCTCATACAAATAGACTTGACCGAAACCACCAGTTCCAATAATTTGCTTTTCGTCATAGTTCTTTTTGAACTCGAGTCCGCCTTCTTCACTTTCATATTCTAAAATTTCGAGGATCGGATTTATTTCATTTACTATTATAGTTCTTCTTTCTGCATATGAGGCCGCTTTGTCTTGCATCCATTTTCGAAATTCTCCCGGAGTTCTGCAGACTTTAATTGATTGAGGAATAACATCATTTAGGTAGGTGATATTTAAAAGAAGCTTTCGTACTCTCCCGTATTCAGTAGAATCAATGCTACCATCTGTTGCTTGGGCCATAAGGCCCATTTTAAATTGTTCTATCTGTACTACAATATCATCCCCTTCCAGGGTATCATTTAATTCTTGAACCGTCATGTATTAGTATCTTGTGGTTACTATAATGGATTAAACCATAACCGAAATTTACATAGTTATCCTCAGGAAATGAGCTTTTGCCCAATCCAATCACCAACATTATCAGGTTCTGGAAATAAGTATGGATTATACTTTTTAAAGATGTTGTGGTTGATAAGTCTTTTTACTATTTGAACTAAAGAAAATAAATCTGGAAAATGTTTAAAGTACATTTATAGTATATTGATAATCAGCATGTTATGAATATTTAATTGGAGTGTGTTCATAATTTTGTAAATAATTGATCAACCTTGGCGTAAATTACGGCGTGATTACCATCTTTCACTTAAATTGGTATTCTAAGTAATTTGCGCTTGTCTTATCTCATGAAAACCTTAGCAGTAGTAATCGGCAATAATGACTATCATGGCACTGCCATCCTCTCGAACGCAGTTGCAGATGCTAAAGCGATTGCAGAGGTGTTCAACCGACTCGGATATGAAGTAATAAGTAAATTCAATTGCTCCTCGGAAGGCTGTGTCGAACTATTAGCGGAAATTGAATCCAAAATAAGCGATTTTGATGCTACAATCTTCTTTTTTGCGGGACATGGATTTGAAATTGATGGAGAAAACTTCCTAACATCAATCGACTGTCAGATTCCACCAGCTACTAAATATGCCGTGAGCCGAAGTAGTATTTCGATTTCGGAATTGCTTAACATTTACAAGCTCTATCCGAACAAGATAAATATTGTTATTATTGATGCGTGCAGGAAGAGTTTTGCTCGTGGCACTGGCAATGTATTTGCTCCTGTTCGAGCTCCAAGGGGAACTCTAATTGCATTCTCAACATCTCCCGAGGATGGATCTAGTGATGGTGGCTTTGAAGGCGGGCACAGCGTTTACACCGGTGCATTATTAACCTATATCGGTAGGGAGCAACTTTCGGTTGAAGAGCTCTTCAAAAAAGTTCGAAAAACGGTCAACAATCTAACTCAAGGTCGACAAACTCCATGGGAACACACTTCATTAATTGGAGATTTTTATTTTAATATAGGGCAGCTCACTTACTCTCAAAACTTACTATATAGTGAAGATGTAGTAAGAGAAGTTACTTATATGTTGAAGCCTGACGAGTTTTCGAAAGCGATATTTGAAATCAAATCATTGGATTGGAATCGGCAAAATCCCGCAATTGCTAAGATTTTGGGGATTCATTCGTCAAATCTAACTAGTAATCAACAATTTATCTTAGGTAGAAACCTCCTTCAGGCTGGAGGGTTCGCCTACGCGGCGACAAACTTTTTTGAAAAAATCGAAGTAAATCTAAAACGATTTCAATCTGGAAAGGAAAACCACGTATTGAATGGAATTTTGTTTGAAATATATTTTGATAATAGAGCAGAGTTTAGAAGGAATAGATTTAAGATTCAATGTTTTGATCAAATCATAAGTCTGAGGAAAGATCCAATCTTCACCAATTCATTCAGCTTTATTGCTACGCTATTGTCCCAGTATCGGATTAATCGAGTTTTCTGGATCCCGACCAGTAGCGACATTCCGATAGATGTTGATGTTCTTGTTAGCTCCGAAAAAATGGAAGATTGGCTTGGTGAGACCGACTTTTACGATGTGATTAATAGTATATATGTTATGGGTACGAATATATTACCACATATACGAGGGTATAACCTTGGAGATTCGAATGTTATAGCCCTGCGAAAAGCCCTTGCTAGTTATTTGGCAGCCCCGGAGGACTTGATCCAGATTCTCAGCAACATGAGTATAAATAAAATTGGTATTAGGCCAGAGATATTTTCTGAGGAAGATTTAGATTTGTAAGTTTTGCTTAATGGAAAGGTATTGGTCTGATTTACAATTAAATATGGGGTTTCCTCGGTGGGATCGCCAAAATAATATTTTGATGTATAACAGGTGACATGATCAGTATCATTGAAGATTACTATTACGTCTGGCGCCTAATTTATGAAGGTCTAAAATCGATGCCTTAATACCACAATGATAATTTTCATATTCGAATTAAAGTTGGTCGGCCGATCAAGCTGGCCTTGAGAAAACCCAAGCGTGAGTGTATTCTTGATTAAAGGAATTTTATCGGCATGCCGCCTATTCTTATCACTAAACTGCAATAGTGATAGTAGGATCAATACTTAGATTTATTTGAATAGCCGGCAACAAAAAGCCCCGTCATAAACGCGCCGAAAAGAGCCTCCGATGCGACGATCATTTTGCTGATCGTTGAACTGTCCTTTGGCGTTATATCGCCGAATCCTAGTGTAGTAAAGGTTACGATGGACAAGTATAAAGAGTTGAAAAAGTTACCGGATGCCTGAGCGATATCGCTGCTGAAAAACAGGATTGCATATATCAATATCGTTACCAAGGCAGATATAGCTACCCTGCCTGGCCGTTCACCAAAGCCCCAAATAACATAAGAAGAAATAGCGCCTATAAAAGTGAATGTTTCGGCCATTTGGTCTTTAAAGAACCTGATGTGGTACCAACGATGTCCCCAACTCAGGCTTCGGAAACCGGAAAGAAATTTCAGATGGTGGCGGGTGGCGAGCATTTCGTGTTTTCTTTCTCCGTAGTAGGATTCGGCGGCTTCCCTTCTCATGCCGTTTGATTGAAAAAGGATGCGCAGCGCCTTAAAAATTTCAGCATTCGATTCATGTGCCCCTCCTTTGCCACTACCGTAACCATCATTGGCTGGTGTAAATTCCCATCTTGCAATACTAACATCTACAAAATTTAGCAAGCTCATAGGGCTTCTCCGAAACGTAAAATCCGAAAGCCGGGAGTCACGGACATCCATTCCCCAAATATTGCATTGCTCAAATGTGAAGCCATAAAGATTCGATTGATGCACTTGTAATTTTTCAAACTGACATTTGACGAATTGAAAGAACTGTCCCTTGGCTTCAATGTCCAAATAACGGACAGAAGCATAATAAATTTCGGTTTGCCGACTAAAAGAGATCCCGGATCCTTTGATCTCTAAGAAATCAAGATTACAAAAATCAAGGTTTTTTTGTTGAAGATAAATAAATCCGTCTAGGGACACTCCGCCCATCTTCAATACTTGAAATCCAGTACAAAGAATTGCCTGGGATAACTCCGGCGAATTATCCGTGTAGATGCCATACATGAAGTCTTCTCGATTACCTGCCAATCCACCAGGAATAAACCTAAGTTTGTTTTTCCTTTTTGCCTCCCAACAAATATAAGGCTCGAAAAAGATAGCGCCTTTTTGATCGCGCATTAGCTCTGCTTTCAGCTGTTTTCGCCATAAATCCACGAAAATGTATTTGGGGAAGCCTTCAATATCTTCTTGAAGAATGGCTTTTTCGTGCTTCCCAGAGAAAAACTTACCGGGTTGGTCTGTAGAAAGAATGTACTCCATTGAAAGAGAAAATGTATTCCGCCACTGAGTAAATTCGGGCAATACATCTTCGAAATGATCAAAGAGTTGCTTTAGATCGTTGTTTCTTCGCCAATCATTGAACTGGTCGACAGGAAGTTTCCACAATAGTTGGATATTCATAAATGCCGCGAATTTCGAGGCAAACTACTAAATTCTATAATCATTGATAGTTATTTTTTGCCCGATGTTTACTCTAAAAGGGGCTTTGCTCGAAACGCTATTCTCTGGTATGGCCCTTTAATTGGTTGTTCAAAGTTTTACCAATGGAATGAATTTAGTCAGGGGCAAAGATAATGGATTGTTGGTAAGCTTGCCAGTAACAGTTTTGGCAATCTTTTTAAAGATTTTCACATACCCTAGTACAGATCTGAGAAGAAATTTATTTATGGCAGGGATATTTGTTACAGGTTCGGTAGATTGGCTTGCCCATTGGCCGCAAATGCGCTGGTTCATAAGGGCCACAGCGTGGTCATGAGCGTTGACAGTTGATAGTAAGGTCAGGCTTTATTATTTATCTTAGGCTTGAAGGAATATAGATAAAAAATTATGAACAATTAACGAGACAATACAATCTACATTCCGATGCCCCGTGACAATGAGAACTATCGACTACAAATAGACACAGCCTATCTCAATCACTACGACAGCCTTTATGAATCGGTGTCAACCCAATATCCAGCTTTTTTCAAATTCCGACTATATGGTGATATTGAAAAAAATTTGCTAAGTATTGAGGGTGCTGTTTCTTTAAAAGAAACAGACCAAGATGTTAACAAAAGGATTCAAGGAAAAGTCAAGGAAAAGGTAACTCAACACCGGGACTTCAAGGGAAAGAGAATTATTGCGATTGGAATTGATGAAATATTTAATCCTTATTCACGAGACACAATATCTGCGGTGGATAAAGGACTAATCAACTTTGATGCGCTATCAGCATTATTACGGCCAGGAATTATTCTTTGGTTAATATTTCGGTCATACAAAAATCAAGGACGGGCGTTCAAGGCCAGTATCCTTTACCATAAAATTGCAGATAAATCGATCGCAACGGCACTCGAAAAAGTAAAGCTGATTTTGGAACCAACCTACTTAATGAAGGACCTGATATAGAGACCATTTCAAACGCTTGATTCTATAACATCATATGTTGAGCCCAAAATTATATGTTCTGTCTACGGTTGAGAATGAGATTTCCGCCAAATAATATTTTGTTGTATAACTACTTGTTAAGTTCAATGGCCATTAAGAAGCGAACCAGCCGCACGTTTACCAGTCAGTGCAAACGAAAGTTACGAAGTGAAAAATGACGGCTTCAGACCTTCACTTCGTCAGCCGGCTATTTACCGCGGCTGGCGGCCGCTTCTTAAACCGCCGTCTGAGCTTTGAACCCAAAGGGGATAAACCCCGTCATTTTACCTTCAAGTGGGACATGCGATTGCCCTTTGGCACAGAGCCGGGCTTAGCTACTTCAAATGTCTTTCACTGATGAAAAATTCAAAAAACACTCCAAAGATTTACGTACGCACTTACGGGATGTACAATGCCGGATCGCTTTTCGGAAAATGGTTTGATCTTTCAGACTATTCAGATGCACAGGAATTTTACAAAGACTGCTATGAGTACCACCGGAATGAATCTGATCCGGAGTTAGTGTTCCAGGACTGGGAGTATATCCCATCTTTTCTGATCTCCGAAAGCAGTTTACATCAGGACACATTCAAATACTTTGAAGCAGTTTCTAAAATGGATGATGACAGAGCGGAAGCATTTGAGATTTACTGCTCAGATATTGTATCCTGGCCAGCGAGCGGAAATGATCTGGAAGCGACGCAGGAAGGTTTTGAACAGTCCTATCAGGGATACTTTGGAGGAGTTATGAAAGATCCGAAAACAGAGTTTACTTACCAGTATGTTGAGGATACCGGAATGCTTTCGGAAACACCTGAAATTCTTGAAAGATATTTTGACTACGAAGCCTTCGGAAGAGATTTATTTCTTGAAAGCTATACCGAAATCAATGGATTTGTCTTTGTTGATTGATAAACATCCAAAACTTTGAGGGCACTTGCAATAAATGTGAGTGCTCTTAAAGTAACAGACTCAGCCCCATTGCAAGCAATTCCAGACTTCAAAAACTATTGCAACTATTATTGCAACCAAATAAAAAAGGACTTAGTTTTTGAAGCTAAGTCCTTGATTTTCAAGTGGGCCCACCTGGAATCGAACCAGGCACCTACTGATTATGAGTCAGTTGCTCTAACCGAATGAGCTATAGGCCCTCTCTGTAACAGAGTTTGGAGTGCAAAATTAGTAAAACAGATTAATTCTCCAAATCATATTGATGAGAATAACTGCTTTTCTCAATTACAAGTTTGTTATTTTTGTAGAAAAAAGCGTTTTGAACAAAAGAAAAATAATCAACGACCCGGTTTATGGATTTATAACAATCTCTTCTGATCTGTTATTTGACCTGGTCGAACATCCCTATTTTCAAAGACTGAGACGTATTAAGCAGCTTGGGCTCGCGGATGTGGTGTATCCCGGAGCCTTGCATACGCGGTTTCATCATGCGTTGGGTGCTATGCATCTGATGAGTCTGGCTTTGAAGTCGTTGCAGGAAAAAGGACATCTGATCTGGGAGCCGGAACTGGAAGCAGCTCAGGCGGCAATCCTACTGCATGACCTTGGTCACGGGCCATTTTCACATGTTTTGGAAAGTGTACTTATGCCGGGCGTAGCACATGAATCCATTACGCTGGTAATGATGAAAGATCTGAACCGGCAGATGAACGGCAGGCTGGACATGGCTATTCAAATGTTTGAGGGAACATATCCACGGAAATTTTTCCATCAGATGATTTCCAGTCAATTGGATATGGACCGGATGGATTACCTGAAAAGAGATAGTTTTTATACTGGTGTTGTTGAAGGCTCAATAGGTGCGGATCGACTGATTAAAATGCTTGATCTTAGTGGCGATCAATTGGTGGTGGAAGAGAAAGGATTACTGAGTATTGAAAATTTTCTGCATGCAAGAAGGCTTATGTACTGGCAGGTATATCTTCATAAAACTTTGCTCAGCGCTCAGGCGATGCTTACTCAGGTACTTTATCGTGCCCGTGAATTGTCTGCCGCAGGAGAGGAATTGTTTGCGACGCCCGATTTTTCGCGTTTTTTGAAGAACCGGTTTTCGCTTGCTGATTTCGAAAGGCAGGACGATTTGCTCAGTTCATTCAATGGCCTGGATGACAACGATGTCTGGGCATCAATAAAAGGTTGGGTAAAGCACTCTGACCCGGTTCTTTCTACTTTGAGCCGCATGATTTTAGGTCGGAATCTGTTCAAAATTATTTTTCTGGATACGCCTCCAAGTGAAGAAATACTTAATCCTTTACGCCGGCAGCTTGAAGAAGCTGGACTAACAGAAAAGGAACAAGAGTATTTTCTGGTAACCGGAGAAACAGCCAATTGGGCCTATGAAAAAGATCATGATCCTATTCGTGTAAAAATGAAGGATGGAAATCTGCTTGATATTGCAACGGCATCGGACATTCCTACGATAGATGCCCTGACCAAGATTGTGCGTAAGTATTATGTATGTTGGGGTAAAAATGTATCTTTGCGTGGTTAGTCAGGATGTAAATTCGTTTCTGATGAAAAATAAGTGTTTTTGAAAAAAATGCTTTAACAGCGTCCAACAACAATACCAGAAATTAGCCGTAAAATATGAAATTTACTGTCAGCGAGATTGCACAAATGCTTGATGGAACTATTGTTGGTGATGAAAAAGTTGCGATTGATTCGGCTGCTAAAATAGAGGAGGGGCGGCCCGGTTGTATTTCTTTTCTTGCCAACAGTAAATATGAACCTTATATATACACCACGCAGTCATCGGCAGTAATTGTTAATAAGGATTTTACCCCTAAGAAAGATATTTCCGCTACATTAATATATGTTGAAAATGCCTACACGGCTTTCACCATTCTTTTGGAAGAATATCAGAAGCGCCTTGCGAATGTAAAACGAGGAGTAGAACAACCCAGTTTTTTAGGCGAAGGAGGCCAGATTGGTGAAGATGTTTACCGAGGAGCTTTTTCATACATTGGTAAAAATTGTGAGATTGGTAATCGCGTAAAAATATATCCCCAAACCTATATCGGTGATAATGTAACTATTGGAGACGATAGCACAATACATCCCGGAGTGCGTATTTATGATAATACGGTGATAGGTCAAAACTGTACTATTTTTGCCAACACAGTTATAGGAAGCGACGGATTTGGCTTTGCTCCTCAGAAGGACGGATCGTACAAAACCATTCCGCAATTAGGAAATGTGGTTCTGGAAGACAATGTCAGTGTTGGAGCGAATGCGGCAATCGACTGCGCTACAATGGGATCGACCATTATCAGAAAAGGAGCTAAAATTGACAACCTTGTACAGATAGCCCACAACGTTGAGGTAGGAATAAATACTGTTATTGCGGCGCAATCGGGAGTATCTGGTTCATCTCAAATTGGTGAGCAGTGTGTCATTGCTGGTCAGGTAGGTATTTCCGGCCATTTGACAGTGGCTAATAATACCAAAATTGGTGCGCAAAGCGGATTGGGTAAATCCATAAAGAAAGAAGGTTTGTCGCTCTCGGGCTCGCCTGCAAGAGATTTGACCGAACATTTACGTGCAATGGCGCAAATGCGAAGATTGCCTGAAATTGAAACCAGGCTTAAAGAACTGGAAAGTAAACAGCAGGCAAGTGTAATTGACGAAAGAGATTAATACATATTTTATATAAAAGGCAAAGATTAAGATATCCGCAATTTGCATAAGCAATCCCCGTCGCCTTTAAGTAGATAAGGAGAATATAATGAACGAAAAACAACAGACCATTTCCAAGTCAGTATCCGTAACCGGCGTAGGTTTGCACACCGGAGTAGTGGCTACGATGACATTTGTGCCCGCACCGGCAAATCATGGATATAAATTTCAGCGTGTCGATTTACCGGGTCAGCCTATTGTTGATGCTGATGTTGACAATGTTGTAGACTTGTCGAGAGGTACAACCATTGAGCAAAATGGTGCACGTATCCACACCGTTGAGCACACACTCGCCGCTCTTGTAGGTTTGCAAATTGATAATGTGCTGATACAGCTAGACGGACCTGAGCCTCCAATTATGGATGGAAGTTCTATCAAATTTGTGGATGCCCTTATTGAAGCTGGTACCGAGGAGCAGAATGCTTATCGTAACTATTTCGAAGTTCCGGAATATGTTCATTATAAAAACCTGGACACAAGCACGGAGATGGTGGCGTTGCCGCTTTCTGATTACAGGCTTACCGTTATGGTCGATTATAATTCGACTGTAATCAGCAGCCAACATGCATCTTTGAATGACATTACTTTGTTCAAAGATGACATCGCTTCCTGCCGCACATTTGTTTTTCTGCATGAACTGGAAGCTTTGTACAAGCAAAATTTGATTAAAGGAGGAGATGTCACAAATGCAATCGTCATCGTTGATCGCAAAGTAGAAGACGGTGAATTGGATCACCTTTCTCAATTGCTCAATAAGCCGAAAGTAAGTGTAGACGAATCTAAGGGTATACTCAATAATGTAGATCTGCATTATCCTAATGAAATGGCGAGGCACAAGTTGCTGGACCTGATCGGGGATTTGGCTTTGATTGGTCGCCCAATTAAAGCGCAGATATTGGCTGCACGTCCCGGACATGCAGCAAACGTGGCTTTGGCTAAAAAGATTAAAAAACTGATCAAATCGGGTAAGGGAAACATTCCTCAGTACGATCCGAACAAAGCGCCTGTTTTTGATATCAATCAGATTGGCGAGCTTTTGGCACACAGATATCCATTTCAGATGATCGACAAGATCATCGCACTGGATGAGAATAGCGTTGTGGGTGTGAAAAACGTGACGATCAATGAAGAGTACTTTGTTGGTCATTTTCCTGGCAATCCGGTGATGCCGGGTGTATTGCAATTGGAAGCAATGGCACAAACTGGCGGAATCCTCGTTTTAACAAGTGTGCCCGATCCTGATAACTACTGGCCTTACCTGATTGGAATTGATGCTTGTCGTTTCCGACGTAATGTATTTCCGGGAGATACGGTAATATTTAAATGCGAGTTCACCTCACCGATGAAACGAGGTATTGTAAAAATGAGTGGCCGGGGTTATGTAGCCGGACAGCTCGTATGTGAAGCTGATATGATCGCCAGCCTGGTAAAGAAAAAATGACACAATCGTTAGCATATATCCATCCTGACGCTAAGATTGCTCAGAATGTAGAAATTGAGCCTTTTGCCATGATTCACAAAGACGTGGAGATTGGAGAAGGTACCTGGATAGGTTCTCACGCCGTAATTAACGCGGGAGCCCGGATCGGGAAAAATTGCCGTATCTATCCCGGAGTCGTTATTTCTGCTACTCCGCAGGATTTGAAATATAACAATGAGTACACACTAACGGTAATTGGTGATAATACAACCATCCGTGAGTATGCCACCATTAGCCGGGGAACCGAAGAGCACTGGAAAACAGTAGTTGGTTCGGACTGTCTCATTATGGCTTATGCACACGTTGCACACGATTGCCGGGTTGGTAACAACTGTATCGTTGGGAATAATGTGCAAATGGCCGGTCACGTACATGTGGGCGACTGGGCAATTGTGAGTGCATTGAGCGCTGTGCATCAGTTTGTTAAAATCGGAGCGCATGCTTTTGTTTCAGGCGCCTCGCTGGTAAGGAAAGATGTTCCTCCGTTTACAAAAGCGGCAAGAGAACCTATTTCTTACGCAGGGATCAATTCTGTGGGATTACGCAGAAGGGGTTTTAGCAATGATAAGATCATTGAAATACAAAATATTTACCGTTACATATACATGCGCGGCCTTAATAACGCGGAGGCATTGCAGAAGATTGAACTTGAATTACCACCTTCAAACGAACGTGATGTAATTATCAATTTCATTCGGAATTCGGAACGTGGTATTATGAAAAGCCCATTCCAGTCCAGCAACGGTGCAGGTGAGTCGGAGGCACAGGCTTAAACAAGATCTTTTTATACAATTGGTAACCCGCTTTAATGGCGGGTTATTTTTTTATCATTGAGTTTGTAAAATAGCCACGGTATCGTTTTCGCTAATCGCCCCTGAGTTTCTTGCGACCACATTTTGTCCGAAAAGTATTTTGTTGTTCAGTCTGCGGTATGTCGCCAATGTTTTCAAAGGTTCAGGCCCTTTGTTTCCTGTTTCGGGATCAATGGTAGTGAGTACACAGCGTGCACAAGGCTTTACGATCTCAAATTCCAAATTGCCAATTCTGATTTCCTTCCATTCGTCTTCGGCATGTGGTGCAGTTCCGGCTACCACAAAATTGGGTCTGAAACGCTTCATTTCCAGGCTTTCTGATAATTTGCTATTCAGGTTATCCAGTGAAGCTTGCGATATAATCAGGAAGGGGAATCCATCTGCAAAACTCACGTTTTCATCATTTTTGGCATATTTCGGATCCGCTTTGCGCTCAGACCATTCGGGCATTAAAACCAGTCTTACATTTTTGTCAAGTTGCTGGCTAAGCCATACGTCTGCTTGGTCATTAACGGTAAGAGCTACAACTTCATCATCCCATACTTTCACAGAAATTTGCTCCGCAGAAACCGGTTCAAAAGGAATGCTGATGGATTGCTGATCTGATCTGGAAGTGAGTGTAAGTGCATTTGTATCAATAGAAACGTCAATCAAAGCCATTTTTGAATAAGCCCTTTGTGTCAGAAAGATGCCGTCTTCATCGACAATCATCCAACGACGGTCATATTTCAGACCTTTTTCTTCCACTTCTGCCTCCTTAAGTCTGATACCGCCCAGTGACTTCACGGGATAAATCCAGATCTCTGATATATTCATTTTCTAGTTTGTTTTAGTGAAGGTGTCTTATTCTTGAAAATTAACTCTTTCTCTGGCAAATCCTTTTTTCAGGTTCATTACAATAGAAAGCGAACTGCTGCCAAAGCCGGGTGTGTACTGAGCCCGGCCATAACCGATCTCAAATTTTCTGACTCTTAACCAGGCACCAAAAGAGAATCCTGCCAGTGCGCCGCGATCCACAAGCCTCAGTTCCTGTCTCCTTAAATGATCATATCCCAGTAAAATTCTGAAATTGGGATGGAGTAAGGCTTCCGCACCAAGAGCCAAATGACGACCGAGTTTTTCAGCAACACCTACTTTCCTGGGAATCCGTCCTCCGTTATTGTCATAGGTGAAGAACAGATTCGGGTCGTTATAAACCATATCAAATTTATTGAGATGGTGGATGGTAGCTGTAAACCGAATGGGCATATATTGTGGTTTGAGGCTGATGCCAACTCTGACGTCAAGAGGTAGAATAGGATCGCTGGCTGAATTATAATTTTGTTTCAAAAAGCCCAGGTTTTTTACTAAAAAACCAACTGTAAGATCCTGGCGTGGATGTTTGAATAAGCCGCCCCAGTCCATGGCCATGCCCCAGGTGGTATACGATTCAATGGAAGAAGCAACAAGTTTTGCCGTTGCCCCTAAGGTAAAAGCGCCGATGGTGTGGCCGTAACCTGCTGAAATGCCATAGTCCGCCGCCCGAAATTCGCCTACTACATTTCCGATGTCATCGGTCTCCTGCATGGTCCCATAGTTCAGGTATTGGATTCCCGTTGCCCAGGTCCCTCCGGTTCTCTTTAATGTTTTCGCATAAGCAACGTTTACAAATCTGGTATCAGCAAGATAGGGCATCAGGTTCAATGATACGTTATCAGATACGCTCGAATCCAGAAGAGCCGGATTTTGAAGGAAAAGGGCAGGATCATGACCCAATATTGTAAAATGACTGGAACCAAGCGCATTGCTTTTCGCCTGTGATGGTAATTGTAAAAAATCGAGCTTGCTTCTTCCACCTGTTGGCTGCGCAATTGCCGGAACTTTCATCAGCAAAAGGAGAATTGGTAAAATAGAAAAGCGCAATCCGGCCCGGCTCATTGGAATATAATTATTTCCTTAATCAATAAAATTGAGACTATATTTATAACTTGTTCAAAAGCAAATGTAACCATATCGACTGTAATACATGGAACCAGTATCTGCCGCAGCTTCAAAAAAAGAACTTTTAGATAAAAAAAATGCGGAAGCTGCTTTGGGTGGTGGTGAAAAACGTATTAACGCCCAGCATGCAAAAGGTAAACTCACAGCCCGCGAGCGTATTGAAATACTGGTAGACAAGGGTTCATTTGAGGAAATAGGTAAGTTCGTAATGCACCGTAGCAAGGATTTTGGTTTGGACAAAGAACATTATCTGGGCGATGGGGTTGTGACGGGTTACGGAAAAATTAACGGCCGGCTTACCTATATTTTTGCACAGGATTTTACAGTTTTTGGAGGTTCTTTATCAGAAACCCATGCTGAAAAGATTATCCGGATTATGGATCTGGCCATGAAAAATGGCGCTCCTGTTGTAGGATTAAATGATTCGGGTGGGGCACGTATTCAGGAGGGGGTTCTTTCCCTTGCAGGGTATGCCGATATATTTTACAAGAATACCCTTGCATCAGGTGTTATTCCGCAAATCTCCGCTGTAATGGGACCCTGTGCCGGCGGCGCGGTTTATTCTCCCGCTATTACCGATTTTATTCTGATGGTGGAGAATACCAGTTACATGTTTGTGACCGGTCCGAATGTTGTTAAAACGGTTACGCATGAGGATGTGACTTCGGAGGAACTGGGCGGCGCGATGACCCATGCGGTAAAATCAGGTGTAACACATTTTGTCTCACCCAATGAAGTAGAGTGCATTCTGTCTATCAAAAAACTGTTGAGTTATATACCTCAAAACTGTGAGGATATTGCGCCGCGTTATCCCTACCAGGAATCCGATGAGACTCGGCCGGCTCTTGCGGGTTTAATACCTTCGAATCCGAACCAGCCGTATGATATGCGCGAGGTGATCAGCGAACTGGCTGATACGGAAAGTTTTTTTGAAGTACATACAAATTTTGCCGAGAATATTGTGGTAGGCTTTGCCCGCCTGGCTGGCAGGAGTATTGGTATAGTGGCCAATCAGCCCGCGGTATTGGCCGGTGTTTTAGATATAAACGCGAGTCAGAAAGCGGCACGATTTGTCCGGTTTTGTGATTGTTTTAATGTGCCGCTGCTGGTGTTGGAAGATGTACCCGGATTTTTGCCGGGAACGGATCAGGAGTGGAATGGAATCATAAGTAACGGAGCTAAGTTGCTCTATGCTTTTTGCGAAGCTACTGTTCCGAGAATAACTGTGATTACCCGGAAAGCATACGGTGGTGCTTATGATGTTATGAATTCCAAACACATTGGTGCTGATATGAATTATGCCTGGCCTACCGCCGAAATTGCTGTAATGGGTGCGAGTGGTGCCGCTGAAATTATTTTTAAAAAAGAAATAGCCGAGGCTGAAAATCCCGTTGAAAAATTACAGGAAAAAGTAGAAGAGTACACCAGCAAATTTGCCAATCCCTATCGAGCCGCACATCGTGGATATATTGATGAAGTAATTTACCCCGAACAAACCCGGGAAAAATTAATCAGAGCTTTCAGTATGCTCGAAAACAAAGTAGCCACACTTCCAAAGAAAAAACACGGAAATATTCCTCTATAATTGTACAATATCAAGTTGTGCTTAATAATAAATCTTATTGCTTCAATGTAAGTAATTCCATAAGTATTGTACATCATAGAACTTTACCCAAATCCTGCTCGATGTACTTTTTGGTGTATACTGAAATAAGCCAGGTCGAAAGAATGCTGCTATTATAGCCCTCAAGTATTTTTGGGGAGTAATGTACATTGTGCTGTGTGAAATCTGTATTCACAAAACCCTTCGGATTCCTTCTGCTAAGATTTGAAATACAACACTATAAATAAATCAACGATTGCGCATGCTGGCTTTGTTACATTCTGAATATTATCCTAATTTCAGGGCTACTTTTTAATATTTTTTAAATTTCCTAACAACACCTTAACCAATGAAAGAAAAGGAAGGTATATCTGCGTCGAGAAGAAGCTTCATTAAAGGCTCTCTTGCTACGCTTGCCACATTTTCAATAGTTCCCCGCCATGTTTTGGGAAAGGGCTTCATCGCTCCCAGTGACCAGTTGACCAAAGCCATTGTAGGAGTAGGTTCAATGGGCCGCGGACATATTCCTTATGCAGGAACTAAGGTTGTGGCACTTTGTGATGTCGACAAAAAGCATTTGCAGACTGCCGTGGGAATGGTTGAGAAGGGTGTTAAAACGTTTTCGGATTACCGGGAGCTTATACAGCTTCCTGAGGTCGATATAGTACATGTGGCCACTCCGCCTCATTGGCATGGTATCATTGCGGCTGATGCTGCACGTGCCGGAAAAGATGTATGGTGTGAAAAACCGATGACGCGTACCATTGGTGAAGGGAAAAGGCTTGTTGAAGCTGTGAAACAACATGGAAGGGTTTTCAGGCTAAATACCTGGTTCCGTTTTGAGGATAATTTTTATGGAATGAAAACCACTGTGAAGCCAATTAAAAAATTGGTACAGAGCGGCTTGCTTGGATGGCCCCTAAAAGTGACAGTAAGCAAGCATACCGGTTTCGACTGGAAGTTTTATTGGGTTGGTAAAACAAATAATGATCCTCAGCCTGTACCCGCTGAGCTGGATTATGAGATGTGGCTTGGTCCCGCTCCTTACAAGCCATATAGTGCACACCGTGTACATCAGACTTTCCGTGGTTACTGGGATTATGACGGTGGTGGATTAGGAGATATGGGTCAACATTATATTGATCCGATCCAGTATTTTCTGGGCAAGGACGATACCAGTCCGGTAAGTGTGGAAATAGACGCGCCTCAGCAGCATACAGAGGCCGTGGGTACATGGCGTAGGATTACATACACTTATGCGGATGGCTGCCAGATCGTACTGGACGGTGAGGCAAAAGATGAAAACGTAGCTTACATTGAAGGACCAAAAGGCAAGCTGTATCCTAATTTCAGATCAGATATTCAGGATTTGGAGAAAAAACTAGCTGCTTTCCCTGATCCGGAACCTCAGGTAACTGATTTTGTTGACGCGGTTAAAAACAGAAAGAAATTTGCACTGAATGAAGAGAACGGACATCGCTCATGCACAATTGTAAACATGGGGCTGATCGCACTCAGACTGGGCAGGTCTCTTAAATTTGATCCGGACAAACAGGAATTTATTGATGACGAAGGAGCAAACCGCCTGATCGATCAACCGATGCGTGGTCCCTGGACGATGTGATTAAGTCGGGGATAGAACGATCCTTCAATTTCTAGCTGACCAGTTTTTAGCATTTCGCTGAAAGCTATTTGCCAATTCCAATTTACAAAATCTAATCGCTGAGCATGAATCGCTTACAGCTGCTTGATATGAAAAAACACTTATATACTTTATTGGTGCTCTGCCTGATGGTGTCGCAGGCTTTTGCACAATTGGATCAAAACAGAACCACCGCTACCCGAATCGCCGATTTGCTGGCTCAGGTACCTGCTGAAAATGCAGAGGCAATGAAAAAGAATATGCAGGAGCTAGCTGACCTGGGCAAGCCGGGAATCGTACAGATTGCCAGCATGCTCACAGCGCCTGGAAAAGGAGATAATACCAAAATTCAATATGCGCTGGGAGGATTTACCTATGCTGCAACGCAATCAGGAAAAGAAGCGTGGCGTAAAATGGCTGCCGAGGCATACGGTGAGGCGCTTTCAAAAGTAAACGATCCGGATAGCAAAAATTTCCTGATATATCAATTGCAAACGGTTGGTAAGGATGAATCCGTTGACATACTCAAATCTTACCTGACCGATGAGCGCCTGGTCGGACCTGCTTCCCGTGCTTTGGCAAGAATAGGTAGCCAGGCTTCGGGAGCTGCTTTGCTTGCATCGCTGGGAAATGCAAAAGGAGCTGCTCAGGTCGCTATAACAGAGGCATTGGGAGAAAGCAGATACAAAGAGGCGGTGACCGAACTCGAAAAAACAGCTTTGAGCGAAGATGCAAACCTCCGTAAGGTAAGTTTGTATGCGCTTTCTGAAATAGGAGCGAAGTCGTCGGAGAAAATTCTGAGCGCTGCCGCGCAAAAAACGCTATACCGTTATGATGTTACGGATGCCACTGGTGTTTATGTA
Organism: Dyadobacter sp. CY312; assembly: GCF_021390535.1. Classification (GTDB taxonomy): domain Bacteria; phylum Bacteroidota; class Bacteroidia; order Cytophagales; family Spirosomataceae; genus Dyadobacter. The sequence continues at coordinate 29,151 of NZ_JAJUXG010000031.1, read as the reverse complement.
AAATATCTGGCTCGACTGGTACAAAATGGTGATGGTGCAGTGGCAGAAAAAGCAGCTTTGGAACTGATAAAAAGTACTCCTTCTCCTGAGCAAACTGCAACGCGTTCTTCTGCTCTGAAAATTTACTCGGATAGCAAAAAGCGTGAAAGTGTTCCGTTTTTGGTAAAAGCAATGGAAAGTACCGATCCTGAATATCGTGCAGCGGCGCTGAAACTCGGGCAGAAGTATACCATGGCGAATGGAACTGCTGCCTGGCTTGCTGGCATGAAAAAAGCAAAACCAGAAGTGCAGGCGGAGATTATTACCATGCTTGGCCGTGCAGAGGCGACCGACGCCTTGCCGGTGGTGCTCAAATCTCTGACTTCAAAAGATCAGGTTGTGAGGCTGGCGGCTATCTGGGCCGCTGGTAAAATAGGTCAGGAAGGCAGTGTAAGTAGCTTGGTACCCGTTTTGAAAAAAGGAAATGCGGTTGAAATTCAGGCTGTGAAAAGTGCATTGCTTACCATGAAAGGGGATGGTGTTGTGGACAAGATCGCCACTGCGCTTCCGTCACTGCCAGTTGCAGCTCAGCCTGCTGTTATTGATGTTTTGGCAGCAAGAGCAGCAAGTTCAAAATTTGGTTTGGTAAGTTCATTGCTGAAAAGCAGTGACGCCGGCGTTAAAAAATCGGCTTTTGCAGCATTAAAGTCCCTCGCAACTTCTAATGATCTGCCACAGTTATTTACGTTGCTTAACACAGCACCGGAAGGAGAAGACATATCAGCGATTCAACAAGCAGTAAGCGCGGGTATCAAAGGTTCTGGCAATGTATCAGCACAGAGTGATCTTATCTTGAAACAAATGGCTGGGTCCCCTGCGGCAAGTCAGTCGCGCTATTTGGCCGTATTGGCAAGTATAGGTGGTAAAAGTGCCTTGACGTCCGTTGTGAAATCATACAATACGGGTGATGCGTTGACGAAGAGCGCTGCGATTAATGCACTGTCCAACTGGTCGGATGCGAGTGCGGCAACCGAGCTGCTATCTATTGGAAGAAAAACAACAGATGCAGCGGAACTGAATGCAGCATTAACTGGCTATGTGGCAGCAATTGCGAAGTCGACCAAAACGCCAGTTAACAAGGTAATTATGTTACGGGATGTGATGGCTTTGGCAAAAACAGATGTTCAAAAAGAGCTGATATTGAAAGAACTTTCTAAATATAAAACCTTTAATGCGCTGTTGTTTGCCGGCAGATATCTGGATGAAGCAGGAGTTCAGCAGGCGGCTGCACAGGCAGTGATGAGCATTGCTCTTGCCAATAAAAACTTTTACAGTGCAGAAATAAAAGCTTTGTTAAGTAAAACAGCAGCTGTACTTAAAGGCCAGGATAGTGAATATCAGAAGGAGTCTATCCGTAAACATCTTGCCGAACTGCCATCAGGCGATGGTTTTGTGTCGTTGTTTAACGGAAAAGACCTTACGGGCTGGAAAGGACTTGTAGAAAACCCGATTGCACGTGCCAAAATGAGTGCCGATTCATTGGCCTACAAACAGAAGAAAGCGGATGAAGTGGCCCAGAAAGGTTGGTTTGTAAAGGATGGTGAGCTGGTATTCTCCGGCCATGGAGATAATCTTTGTACGGTAAAACAATACGGAGATTTTGAAATGTATGTGGATTGGAAAATTCAGAAAAACGGTGATGCCGGAATTTACCTGCGTGGTACACCTCAGGTGCAGATCTGGGACACATCACGCGTTGATGTAGGGGCACAGGTTGGTTCAGGTGGCCTCTACAACAATACAAAGAATCCGAGTAAACCGTCCAAACTTGCCGATAATGCTATTGGCGACTGGAATACGTTCCATATCACCATGATCGGAGACCGCGTGTCTGTTGATTTGAACGGAGAAAATGTGGTTGATAATGTGATCCTTGAAAACTATTGGGATCGTAAATTGCCAATTTTTCTGAAAGAACAAATTGAACTGCAAGCGCACGGAAATGAGATCAATTACAGGGATATCTATGTTAGAGAAATACCGCAGGCAGAACCTTTCATACTGTCTGAGACCGAGAAGAACGACGGCTTCAAAATTCTCTTCGACGGAACCAACATGCACGAATGGATAGGCAATACCAAAGCTTATTTTATCGAGAATGGTGTAATGATGGTAGATCCTAAACGAGGAGGTAACGGAAACCTCTACTCAAAAGAGGAATACGGCGACTTCGATTTCCGCTTTGAATTCCAGCTAACCCCGGGTGCTAACAATGGGTTGGGAATTCGTACACCGTTGGAAGGGGATGCAGCTTACGTAGGAACTGAAATTCAGATACTCGACAATGACGCTGATATTTATAAAAACCTGAAAGAATATCAGTACCATGGATCTGCATATGGCATCATTCCGGCCAAACGCGGTTTCTTAAAACCAGTTGGTGAGTGGAATTATGAAGAAGTGCGTGTACAGGGTTCAAAAATTAAGGTGACTTTGAACGGAACCGTAATTCTGGATGGTGATCTTGCAGAGGCAAGCAAAAATGGAACGGTTGATAAAAGAGAGCATCCTGGTTTGAGCAGAATCAAAGGACACCTTGGTTTCCTGGGACATGGCTCGCCACTCAAATTCAGGAATATTCGCATCAAAGATCTGAACGAAGTTGCTGCACGTCCGGCTCAAATGAAGGCTCCTAAAAACACGAAGAAGAAAAAATAGAATCAATAAATTGTATTCGAAAGACCCGGCAGATCTAAAAAACTGTTCGGGTCTTTTTGTTTTGAATATTGGCCTTCTATAATAATCGTGGGCATATTTTTTTCTGTAATAGATAGTATAAAATTCTCTTGAAGTAGCTTTCATTAATTTAAATGAAAAAATAGGATACAACATGAAATGCAGGCATTTATTACTCGGCGCAGCTTTGACCACATTCACCACCATGTACGCGCAGGCGCAGCATTCATTGGTAAAGCTGTGGGAAACAGAAGCATCACTTCCAATTCCTGAATCGGTGCTATACAGCGCGACAGATAAACTGTTATACGTGGCTCAAATCGATGGGAAATCGGGAGAGAAGGATGGAAAAGGTGGTATCGCGAAGGTAGGTCTGGATGGGAAAATTATTGCTCAAGACTGGATTACAGGGCTGGACGCTCCAAAAGGGATGGGGAAAATTGGCAATAAGCTATATGTTGCCGATGTGACAGCGGTTGTTGAAATTGACATCAAAAGTGGTAAGATCATCAAAAAACATGAGGTTGAAGGTGCCAAATTTTTGAATGATCTTACAATCGACGCGAAAGGGAACATTTATGTTTCTGATTCGGATATGAAGAAAGTTCACCTGATTAAAGACGGTAAAATCTCTACGTATTTTGAAGATCTTACCAGACCGAACGGTCTGCTTGCCGTCGGGTCTGATCTGCTGATCGCAGACAGTGGTGCACTGAAAAGATTGAGCAGTGATAAAAAAATCACGGTCATTGCCGAAGGAATGGATAAAAGTACAGACGGGATTGAACAGGTCAGGCCGGGAGAATACATTATGTCCTGCTGGGCTGGTGTGGTATACTATGTGACTGATAAAGGAGCAGAGAAATTGCTGGACACCAGTGCTGACAAAATTAACTCTGCGGATATTGGTTATGATCCGATCAAGAAAATTGTGTATGTGCCCACATTTATGAAAAACAGTGTTGCTGCTTATCAGTTAAAATAAATATATTTATAACTTAATCAATCTAAAAAAACAGGCATTTCCATGGACATTTTTGTTGGGAGTCTTTCTTTTAAGTTAAAGGAAAGCGAGTTGCGTGAAGCTTTCGAAAAATTTGGTGAAGTGAGCTCCGCAAAAATAATTATTGACAAAATCACGCGTCAAAGCAAAGGATTCGGATTTGTAGAAATGCCTGACGAAGAGCAGGCAAGGCTGGCTATAAGTGAATTGAATGGACAGGAAATGTATGGCAGACCACTGGTTGTGAATGAATCGCAGAAAAAAGATGCGGCTCCAAGAACCGCTGACAGTGGCAGACCTCGCAGCGATGCGCCGAGAAGTTTTGGTAAAGACAAACCAGCCGGTGGCGGTTACAGTGGTGGTGGTTATGGAGGTGGAAGCGGTGGCTACGGTGGAAAACCAAAGTCAGATTATGACCGCGACCGCTCAGGTGGAAGAGGTGAATATAAAAAAGGCGGCGGTTCCAGAAGAGGTGATAGCAGAGACAGAGACGATTGGTAAAAAATATACTTTTAATAGAAATGGTCATGAAGCCCGGCTTCATGACCATTTCTATTTTATATCCACCTGCTTTGTTAAGAAGTAGCCTTGACCTTGTTGTCTTTAAAGAACAAAACCAATAACACCAGTACCACTGCTGCAATCGCCGCAGGAATCATCCAGATCGAAGTCCAGTCTTTCACGCCGTTGACCGTATACATATCGGCAACCATACCTGCAATCCAGGATCCGATTCCCATTCCGATACCAAGCGTAGCCAATGTGATCAAACCCTGAGCAGATGAGCGGTATTTTTCGCCTGCTTTGCTATCGGTATAAATCTGTCCTGTAACAAAGAAGAAATCATAACAAACACCATGCAGAATAATGGCGATATACAGCAGCCATTCGTTTTCAATGCTACCATAACCGAAAGCCATAAAACGTATGATCCAGGCTACCAATCCTACAATAAGTATCCATTTAACACCGAATTTTCTGAACGCAAAAGGAATAAGCAGCATGAATACAAATTCAGAAGCCTGGCCAAGCGACATCTTATTTTCAACGTTTGTCATACCTGTATCCGTGAGTGACGGATTCGCCATTGCATAATAAAAGGACAACGGAATGCAGATTAACAGCGATGAGAAAAAGAAAACAGCAAATGACCGGTCTTTAAATAACTTAAACGCATCGAGACCTAAAATGTCAGAAAATGATGTACTAGTGCTTGGCTTTGGCGGGGTGTTGGGTAAAAAGAAAGAATAAACGCCCAGAATTGCCGCCGCAAACATGGATAGTCTGAAAATCATTACACTGTCTCCAAAACCATAATATCCTACGATATTTGACACAACGATCCACGCTACGGTTCCCATTACACGAATAGGTGGAAAATCCTTTTCGGAATCTCTTACATGCTGCATCGCTATAGATGTAGTGAGTGCCATGGTAGGAGCAAACGTGATACAATAGGCCAGTATCACCCAGAAAAACGTATCCGGATCGGTTACGCCTGTTATCACATAAAGCAAAGCAGCTCCAACAAGGCTGAATACACCGAGCACTTTCTGGGCTGCGAAATATCGATCTGCAATCATTCCCACAAAAAACGGTGCAATGATCATAGCGATTGAGAATGCCGCATAAGCATTCCCGACTTGTGCGCCGGTTGCACCAAGTGCGGTGAACATGTATTTACTCATTTGGCCATACCACGACCCCCATATAAAATACAGGAGGAACATCATAGCCATCAATTGAAAACGCGTTGTATTCTTCATTAGCGGGATTAGGTTAATAAAAGTCTAAAATTAATCGGTATTTTTAATAGATAACCTTTGGTTACAATTTGCTGTGATCTTTCTTTTATTTCTTAATCATTTTCTGAAATTCATTCAATTTCAAAAGTGCTTCAATCGGTGAAAGCGTATTCACATCCACGAGCGTTAGCTTTTCTTTCAACTCTTCAAGTCTTGGGTCTGCCGGTTCAAAAATACTAAGCTGAAAATTATTCTTTGGAATTTCTTTCACCCGCTTTTTATGTGCTTCGGTTACATGGTCCTTTTCAAGATGCTGCATAATTTCACTGGCCCTTAAAACGATGGGCTGGGGCATACCGGCAATTTGAGCAACATGAATACCAAAACTATGAGCGCTTCCGCCTGGTTTCAGTTTGCGAAGAAATATCACCTTGTTGTCAACTTCCTTTACTGCAACATTAAAGTTTTTGATGCGGGGAAAGTCATCTGCAAGCTGATTTAATTCGTGATAATGAGTTGCAAATAATGTTTTTGGCTTGTAACTCGGTTGGTTGTGCAGGTATTCCGTAATTGCCCAGGCAATGGAAACGCCATCGTAGGTGCTTGTACCGCGCCCGATTTCATCCATCAACACCAGACTTCTGTCACTTAGATTATTGAGAATGCTGGCCGTTTCAGTCATTTCCACCATAAAGGTACTCTCTCCTCTGCTCAAATTGTCGCTTGCTCCAACCCGGGTGAATATTTTATCAACAAGCCCTATACTTGCAGCTTTTGCAGGAACATAACTCCCCATTTGTGCCATGAGTACGATCAGTGCAGTTTGGCGCAGCAAGGCCGACTTACCCGCCATGTTGGGTCCCGTAATAATGATGATTTGCTGTGTTGTGTCGTCCAGATAAAGATCATTCGGCACATAAGCTTCACCCAGAGGAAGTTGTTGTTCTATCACGGCATGCCTCCCATCCTTAATGTCCAGTTCCTTACCTTCTGTAATGACAGGTTTGACGTAATTATTCTTTCTGGCAATAGCCGCGAACGAACCCAATGCATCCAGCGTAGAAATCACGATAGCGTTCTGCTGGATTGTACCTACATATTCAGCAGCTGTAAGCACTATTTCGTTGAAAATCCTAAATTCAATGGTAGAGATTTTATCCTCGGCATTCAGAATTTTTTCTTCATATTCTTTGAGTTCGGGCGTGATGTAGCGTTCAGCATTTACGAGCGTCTGTTTACGGATCCAGTCGGCTGGTACCTTGTTCTGATGTGCATGAGTCACTTCCAGATAATACCCGAATACTTTATTGTAGGCGATTTTGAGCGAGCCTATACCGGTTCGTTCAATTTCACGATTTTGAAGTTTTAGCAAATAATCTTTGCCTTCGTAAGAAATGGCATGCAGTTCATCCAGTTCAGGATCCACACCGCTTTTGATCATGCGCCCCTGGTTGGAAAGTACAGGCGCGTCGTCCCGCAATTTCGTCTCGATCTGGTCGATAAGGAAATTACATGGATTGAGCTGATCGGAATATTTATTCAGAATGGCGTAAGCCAGTCCGGATTCTTTTGATTTGGCTTTTTTATCTTGCTCAACGAGTCCGGCCAAAAGATCCTTGATCGGCCCGATTTGTTTCAGCGATTTTTTCAGTTGAACCAGTTCGCGAGGATTAATACGGCGCACCGCAACTTTGGAAATCAATCTTTCAAGGTCTCCAATTTGTTTGAGATACTGAGTGACAGAATCATGAAAGTCTTCCCGCTTCAAAAAGTGTTCAACGGTATTGAGCCGTTCTTCTATCGGAAGTTTGTCCTTTAACGGCAAAACCACCCACTTTCTGAGCAATCGCGCCCCCATGGGCGTTACCGTTTGATCCAGAATTTGAATAAGCGGAACACCGCCTTCCTGTTGGGGATACACCAGTTCAAGGTTACGAACAGTGAATCGATCCAGCCAAACGTATTTTTCTTCTTCCAAACGGGTAACGCGGCTGATATGGCTTACTTCCTTATGCTCAGTTTCCCGCAGATAATGTAAGATCACACCCGCAGCAATGATCCCCATCGGGAGATTTTCTATACCAAAGCCTTTCAGCGTAGTAGTCTGGAAATGGGAAATCAACTGATCATAGCCGTATTCATACCCAAAACACCAGTCTTCCAGCTGAAACGTATGATATTTTCCTCCAAAGAGCTGGTTGAATTCCTGTTTGGTTTTTTTACAGTATAATACTTCCGCCGGTCCAAATCCCTGCAACATTTTATCAACATAGGCAGCATTGCCCTGTGATGTCATAAATTCACCCGTTGATATGTCCAGAAAAGCAACGCCATAAAGATCATCCGAACCTATGTGAACCGCGGCCAGATAGTTGTTTTTTCTGACATCCAGCACGTTGTCGTTTAATGAAACACCGGGAGTTACAAGTTCGGTTACACCGCGTTTTACAATACCTTTTGCTGCTGCCGGGTCTTCAAGTTGGTCACAAATGGCAACACGTTCGCCGGCTCTCACCAGTTTGGGCAGGTAGTTATCCAGGGAATGATGAGGAAATCCGGCCAGTTCTTCGTGCGAACCTCCATTATTTCTTCGTGTGAGTACAATGCCAAGAATTTTTGATGCACGGATGGCATCTTCGCCAAAGGTTTCGTAAAAATCGCCAACCCTGAATAGCAGTAATGCACCTGGATATTTGGCTTTGATCTGGTTATATTGTTTGTTAAGCGGGGTTTCCTTACGTTCCTTTGCCAAGTATTTTTAAGTTAAAGGTATGCCGGATAACAGCCAGGCTGAATGCAGCAATAGGTGGACATTGTCAGTATTTAAAAATACCGGGTATCTGCAAAAATAACGCTTCTTAACGGTTTGTCAAGATGTTCGGGAGCTTATTGAAAATCTATCTAATTTCAGTTATTGGAGCAGGCGTTTTATTTCGGAACCTTTGATTTCCCAAACGGATCCGGGAGCGATATTGCCAGGATAATCTGCTATGGACAGACTGCCGATTGCCCAGCGCGAAAGCCTCAGCGTAGGAAAATTAACAGCCGCCGTCATTTTTCGGACTTGCCGGTTTTTTCCTTCATGTAATATCACCGACATCCAGGAAGTAGGGATATTTTTTCTGAACCGGATCGGTGGACTTCTGTCTGGCAGAGCAGGTTCTTCTATGAGAGAAACTTCTGCCGGTAAGGTACGGTAACTCTTACTGTTGATAGAAATTGTCACACCTGCGCTAAGTTCCCGACAAGCTTCCTGCGTTGCCATGCCTTCAACCTGTACGTAATAGGTGCGTTTATGCTTGTTTCGAGGTTCGAGCAACTTGGTTTTGAGAAAATTATCATTCGTAAGCAGGAGCAAACCCTCGCTGTCGGCATCCAGCCGGCCAACAGGATAAACGTCTTTTGGGAAATCGAATTCCAGATCAGCAAGAGTGGTATGCTCGCCTTCGCGGGTAAACTGCGAAAGCATGCCAAAAGGCTTGTAAATAAGAAAGTATCGGAACAAAATTAAACTGGAATGGAGCGCGTATTGGCTCTGATTTTTATTTCATTAATGAACCCAGATCGAGTACGAAGCCGGGAAGAACAGCCTCGCCAGACAATTTTAAGTCCAGTGTGTCGTGGACAAACATGGTTTTTCTGGAACTGTAAATATAGACTTTGTTATCAAAGCGATCGATCAGCCAGCCAAGTTGCGTACCGTTGTCAATATATTCACCCATTTTATCCTGCAGATATTTAATATCGTCAGATTTGCAGCGGATTTCAATCACAAGATCAGGGCAAACCGGGGCAAATTTTTCTTTATCAGCCTGACTAAGTGAAGCCCATTTTTCTTCTTTGATCCAGGAAACATCAGGAGAACGAACGGCGCCGTTCGGCAGCGTGAAACCAGCGGAAGAATCGAAAACTTCGCCTAAACCTGTACTCTCATTCCAGATGAACAAATGACCCGATATTCGTGAATTGAAATTTCCTGTAAATGATCCTGTTGGAGACATAACTATGATATTGCCTATTGAGTCTCTTTCGAACTCGAGTGTGTCGTTCATCTGGCAAAACTGAAAAAACTCTTCTCCGCTCATCAGTTCGCCCATTTTCAATGTCACTGGCATTTCAATATTCATAACTCCCTGGTTTATTTACAGACCTGATCAAAAATACAAAATAAAACAGGATACAGAAAATATAACACCAACCGTTTTAGTCAATTTCCAGCCAAACGGGACAGTGATCCGAATGCACTGCATCGTTGTATTGTCTGCTTCCTGTAATACGATCTTTAATGGTATTGGCAACTGAAATGTAGTCAATACGCCAGCCTTTGTTATTTGCTCTTGCTCCCGAACGATAAGTCCACCACGAGTATTCTTTTAGATCCGGATTTTTGAAACGGAATGCGTCGGTGTATCCATTATCAAACCATTTGGTCATCCATGCTCTTTCCTCTGGCAAAAATCCCGAGGACTTTTTGTTTCTTACAGGATCATGGATATCATTTTCGGTATGCGCAATATTGTAATCACCACAAATGATCAGATTGGGACGCTCTTTTCTGAGTTCATTCACCCATTCGTAAAAATCTGCAAGGAAACTCATTTTTACTCCCTGGCGAATCTCTCCGCTGGTTCCCGAAGGAAAATAACAATTTAATAGCGTAATATCTCCAAAGTCGGCACGGAGTATTCTGCCTTCAATGTCGTAAACAGGCAGATTAGCACCTATGGAAACAAAATCTGGTTTTATTTTAGAAAAAATGGCTACGCCGCTGTAACCTTTTTTTTCTGCCGCATGCCAGCCGATCAGCTCATATCCAAGCTTTTCAAATCCGGAAAGATCTACCACATCGGGCGTTGCCTTCACCTCCTGAAAGCAAAGTATATCAAAACTTTTATCACTTAACCATTCGATCAGGCCGTTTTTCAGGGCAGCGCGAATTCCGTTGAGATTGTATGTAAGTATCTGCATAAAAATTGAATCAGTATAAAAGCATTCGTTTTCCAGTCAATTTGGATTCCCATTTCCCTTGAAACGGATCCTTTTTCGACATCACCCACAGCGCGTAACTTCCCGCCGGAAGTTTGGTTCTGAACGCTGTGTATTGGTAGGTTTTGCTATAATAAGTTCGTTTCTTAATGAAATCTTCCACGTTATTAGGAACAGGTAACGCGGGTAGCAAAATCGTATGATTTTCAGAAACCAGTACGAAATAGGATGGCTTAATCCCATTTTCTTCACCTGCCGTAAACCGGATTGATTTTGGCGGGTTTCCCTGCTCATTCCTGCGGATTTCCACTTTTATATCTGCTCCGCCCTTGTATACTTCAGACTGGTTTCCTGTTTGTTCAATGACTTTTTTGTGTTCCGGAAACGAATCGGATGCCAATAACCTGCTTAGGCCGCTGTCTTCAACTGTATGTACCAGTTCTTTCATCCTGGTAGGGTGATTCCAAAACGGAATGTCACCAAATTTTATACCTGTTGTTAAAAAGGTAGAGAAGTTTTTGAAGAAGTAACCGTCGAGAGCGAGCTCTTCGTATTGTCTTCTCATTTGTGGCAGCGACATGTAATAGCTTGTTACATGCAAACTCAGAAAGGTAGCCATACCTAAAACAGCAGACACAAGTTGAATACGTTCATACCTCTTCAACAGCATGATGATGGCCATGTATGCGGTTGCCAGTGCCACCACACCAAAGATCATGTATCTTCTCGAAAAAATATTGCCGCCATGCATGAGCCAGGTGTTCATCGGGCGGCTAATTACGAACATGCAGCCCGTGCCCATTATAAACATGAAGGCACCCATTATAAGCCAGTGATTCCATTGGAGGCGGGTGTTGCTGAAAGTTCGGGCAAACCAAGCCAGAAAAGCCAGCGCGATCACGATTCCTGCCAGGACACAGAGAATCATGTCAGTATAAAACCCTGATATTGAAGGATGCGGGATGTCAAGGTACAATGCGTTACCCCAGAAACCCAATAGAAACGTCATGTTGAATATGGGATGACGCCAGGGTTTTTCGGCTTCTGATGTAATAAATTGATAGTCAAACAGAAAGTAAAACAACAGGATTGCTGTTGCTATGATGACCCACTGAATGAGCAACTTATATCGTGTTTGCAGAGTAAGAATCACACCTCCTATAATCCAGGCGAGCATGCCGTTACCACTGACAAATGTTACAAAAATTGCGGCAAGCAGGCCGATGATCCAACCTTTGCTGTCGTTTCTACCCAATCCATAAGCGGATAGAAGCGCGAAGAAAATAAGCGGGGTGTTCTGAATTGCAGCAATTCCCCAGAAAGCATTTTCAAAATAGACAAGATTGAACAGGATATACGGCACGGGAATGAAATAGTACCAGGAAATACTTTCTTTTTTAAGCGAAAGGAAGAACAGATAAAGCGTTCCGAGCATAAAAAGATTACCAAGCAGAATCTGCAATTTGATGTTGACCGTGCCTGTAAAGAATACCATTATAAGCATAATACTACGCTCAAAAGGAAACCGGTGCTGATTGACCTGCTCGAAAAGGATTTCCATGGATTTTACAAAATCCGTTTCTTTTCGAAAGTTGTGTATAGTCTCTAAAAGATTGTAGTCGTCGGTAAAAGGGATGTTCAGAAGATTTGCGTTCAGAATCAGAAAGAAATAAACGATGGGTGTAATGATCAGACCAATTCCTATAAATGGTTTGATAGCCAATAGTTTATCGTTAAAAAAAGTTGCTCCGAACAGTAGGAGTAAGCAAATAAGTAATCCTAAATATTCGAACAAATAAGGGTTGTAAAGAAGAACGTTATCCAAATCGATGAGTTTAAGTGATATCCGGCTTGGTACCGGGGGTAAATTTTCGGGATGATCAAAAAGAAATACCCCGCAAATTGAAACTTCTTTTGCGGGGCAATGATGTTATTTGGTATTTCCTGTCAGCATGCTGCTGCTAATTTCTTTTTCAAAGGTGATGTACCCTGGATAGTTGATGCTTTTACCGGCAAGATCAAGGGTAGGTTTCACTTTAACGGTGAATTTGGATGGTGTCGAACCCGATTTACCTGTCAGCGCCATGATCATATTTACGAACTCGTCACGAGTGTCATTGTTGTTTAACAGCTGATACACGTTTGCGTTTAACTTTATTGGAACGCGTGTGCTCGCTGTGCCCGGCATCACTTCAATCAGCTGGCTTAGGAAACCACTGAAAATCTCACTTTTAGTTAGCAAAACTTTGTATTCCAGCTGATTAATTGCTGCCTTGTTCTTGGTTGGGTTTGTAATGTCAAGATTCACACGCAGATCAAGGGGAACATTCTTGCGCAATAGTGCAATTGCAACGCCCGGATATTTGGCCAAGTCAACATCGCTAAAACTTTTGATGTTTTTGAATTCACGGATATCAATACCCGCTATATAAACGCTGTCAACAGAAGCAAGATCGTACTTGCACTCACCAAATGTTTTTGCTTCGGATACTTGTTTGCCTACTCCGCAGCTAATAATTAACGCAGATGCAGCAATTGTGGAAGTGAATAGTATTACAGCGAATAAAAAATGTTTTTTCATTATTGGAGATTATTTTTTTACAAAGTTAAACAGATGGTATCACAACGCTGTCAGCGTTGCTTCATTATTTGCGGTTTGATAATTTTCTGTCAGCCGTTTCTGATGCGGATCATTCGTTGTGTTGTATTTTTCGTTGGACGTTGAGAAGGCCATTGGTCACAAATTTACCCAGGAAATCAATTAACAGGCTTTCTGCTAAAAGAAGCATCAGCGACCGGTATGCGCTTGCATGACTTATCACTAGCGCATACCTTTGCAGCCTTAATTTTTTACGTCTGTTCAAAATCACATTATCATGGCAAGCTGGTATTTAGGTAAAATACGTTATCAAAAAGAAGATGAGGCTGGAAGCCTTAAAACGATCAATGAAGTCTATCTTGTTGATGCCATCTCATATACAGAATCAGAAGCGAGGTTATACAAGCAAATTGTTACCGGTGCCACCGATTTTAGCGTTGCCAGTATCACGAGAATGCGTCTGGCTGATCTTTTTTCTTATGAAGAAGGAGAAAAGTGGTTCAAGTGTAAAGTGATCTATTTTTCAGTTGATGAGAAAAGCGGCAAAGAAAAGAAAGTGGTGAACTACATGCTCGTGAATGCAGACGGAATTGACCAGGCATTGGAGCGTATTACAGAAAGTATGCGGAATTTCCTGATTCCTTACGAAACTACTGATATCAATTTGACTCCGATTCTGGATGTATTCCCATATTCGGCAGAGGAAGAAGAAGTTGAAATTCCCGCCAACATGCGTCCTCTGTCCGAAGTAATGGCTGAACGTGAAGCTGCGGGCGAGGCGGTTTAGTAGAGAGGCTTTACAAAATACTATTCATGACAAAAGGATCCATCCTTGACATTGTTTTAGAATGAGGATGGATCCTTTTGTTGTATCAGTCTAATCCATTTTTACTTCCTGATACGTTCTGGTAACAGCAAGAAATGGATCGGGATTGATACTTGTTAATTTCAGTGAGATATCTTTCGAATTCATCTCGGAGATCAGTTGATTTGGTCCGAGCAGATAAAGGTAATCCAGCGATGCCGGCAGCGTTGCAGGAACTTCAATGAGTTCAAAACCATAAATAGGATAAACGTTAAATGGCAATGTAGTTATCCAAACCTTGTCTTTGGTCTCCGATGTGGCGTATGACAAGTCATATTCGATACTTTCAAATCCGAAGTCGATTCTTTTGTTACCAGTTGGCAAACAATAGGTACTGAAATTTTCCTTTTGTTGCGCCTGCGTTTCCGCATCAGGTTTCACATCAGTTACTTTTTCAGAAGTCCGTATCTTTTTGCCGTTATCATCTGTGCCACAGTGGAAGTACCGCCCATCCGGAAATGCGACAATAAAGTCAAATTCGTTTTCTTTGAAGCTGCTCTCCTTTTTAAAACACATGGTGCCTGTTACAGGATCCAAATAAATTTTTATTTCACCCTTCGTGTTGTCCTGTTTATTCTCATACGACATTACCACAGCATGGCTGAAATAATACTGTCCTTTATCCGGCTTCCATTGTAAAGCACGTTGTTTATCGGGTGCTATTTTCTTTACTATTTGAGCCTTAGATAGATAAGTAATTCCAACTAGCAGAACACTTAGCAGAAATATACCTTTTTTTAACATAGTCGTTTTGGTTAGTTTGCCGCTGTACTCTATAAGTACCGGAAGGTAAAATTACTAACCGTTTCTGACACTCGCGATTAAAAGTTCAACTACAATTTCACAAACTCGACTCTGCGGTTACTGGCTTTGCCTTCCGCGTTCGTGTTCGGAGCAGCGGGAACTTCTTCTCCTTTGCCGTCGGTGTCCAATCTGTTTTTATCAATACCAAATTCTCTGGAAAGCGCTTCTTTAACGGATTCGGATCTCTTTTTAGATAATGCAAGATTTGCTGCGTCATCACCGTCAGAGTCGGTATGACCAATAATTTTCACTTTAACGGTGGCATTTTCTGTAAGTACATTGGCAATATCTTTTAAAACCCCGAAAGACTCCGGTTTTATTGTTGCAGAATTAACATCAAACAATATGCCTGTCGTAGAGAATTTGCCTTCCGTGATCAACTTGCTTCTTGTGTCTGGAGCGCCAACGGCAAGCCTCAAGTTAGAAATAAAGAATCTATCGTTTTCATTGTGATAGCTATGTGTTGCAAATCCAATAAAATTGTAATTCGTTTCGGGGTCAAATGCTCTGGGTAGATCCCAAACCTTATAGTCATCGACATACAGTCGCAGTCGTGTTTTTTGCCTCCAAATCGAAACTTTCACCACATTGTGTTCTGGTACGTGGAAGGCCGGAAAGCTCTTATCATTTTTCATCTGAGATTGTCCAAGTTCTTTACCAAACACATTAAAGGCTGACATTCCCTGAGCGCCACCGGCATTTTTTGGATGTAGGGAAACTTCCAGTCCGTTTATTTTTGCGCCGTCAAACCATTGCCAGTTGGCAAACTCTTTACTTGCATTTGCCACTTGTGCAAAGCTGGTTCTCAGATGTCCCGAATAGAAACTGAATTCAGAAGTTGTGGCTAGATTAAATTCAAACGTAAAATTTTCGGGGAGCTTATTTACGAACTCAGGGTAAAAAACGCCTTCGGGGCCGAGCATGAGCCATTTGCCTTCGGTTCCTTCTATGGTCACTATTTCCCCTGAAGAATTGGTGTTCCATTTTGCAGGAAAATCGCCGACTGCATCTTGTGCAAAGTCTTCCACGGCAACAATTTTTTCGCCGGGAATGAAGTCGAATTTGCTGTATGATTTCAAACTCGCTTTTCCGGCAGGAGCTGATGTACTGGTTTCCGTAGCTTGTTCTGCTGCACTGACTTCTGTATTATTTTCTGCCTGTTTGGATCCAGGTTCGGTGTTTGTGTCCTTTGTCTCCTTTGTCTTCTTGTCTTTTTTCTTAAACAGGTTTCCGATACCTTCTTCTACTTTATCAAAACCCTTGTCAACAGCCTGGTCTATTTTGCGGTTTGCGCGGTTTTCTGCTTGTCTCTCCACAACGCGCCCCGGTTCATTAATGCGTATCTGAGCGTAAGCGATTGATGAGCATAATACAAGCAGGATAGCCGTGTAGATTTTTATCGCTTTCTCCATTTTAGAGTTTGTTTTGACGATTACATAAAAAAGTAAACGTACTCTAAATTCTGGGTTAAGTCCAGATGAATTGATTTAACGGTAATTCAATATTACGTTGCTTCGGGCAAGTAGCATTTAAAAGGAAGATCGTAAATTGCAGTGCATTTGAATACAGCACATGAATTTTCATTTCGAAAAAAAGACAATACTATTAAAGGAAGGCCAAAAGGCTTATTTTTCATCTGATTATCACCTTGGCGTGCCATCTATTACCAAAAGCCAGGAACGTGAAAAACTTATTGTGAGATGGATAGAGTCAATAGAACACGATGCTCAGATACTGTTCCTTGTTGGCGATATTTTTGACTTTTGGTTTGAATACAATCATGCCGTTCCAAAAGGATTTGTGCGCTTACTTGGAAAGCTGGCTCAACTGACAGACCGTGGAGTGGAACTTGTCATTTTTACAGGCAATCACGATATGTGGATGTCGGGTTACCTCACGGAGGAATTAGGAGCTTCCATACATAGAAACCCTGTTCATTTTGAATTTGTAAATCATCAGGGCTTTACTTCGCAGGTTTTGGTTGGTCACGGTGACGGTCTGGGGCCCGGCGACAAAACTTATAAGTTTTTAAAGAGGATCTTCGAGAATTCCTTTTTTCAATTCATTTTCAGGATCGTCCATCCCGACGTGGGGATTTGGATAGCCAAGGAATGGTCGAAGCGTAGCAGGTTGGCCAATGTGAACAAGGGTGAGGAGCGGTTTATGGGAGAAGATAAGGAGTGGCTGCTACAATACTGTAAGGAAGTGGAAAAGCAACGTCATTATGACTTCTATATATTTGGACACAGACATCTGACGCTGGATCTGAAAGTTGCTGAAAATAGCCGTTACATTAATCTGGGAGAGTGGGTTACGCTACAAACCTTTGCTGCATTTGACGGTGTTCAGCTTGCACTTACAAAATTTGAAAGGTAACCAGCGGAAGTTTTCAAGGCTGAAAAAGAAATAAGCTTTGATTCTATCTTTCAATAGAAGTCAAAGCTCATTTCCTGGAATCCTATTAAAATATTCCCGGTTAATTTTTCTTGTTACTTTCTTCTTCCTTAAATGGTACGAAATCCTGCTGTGTAATGGTTTCACGAGGAGTGTTACCCAGGTCTTTTCGATAATCTTTTTGCTTCAAATCTCCATTTTTAACCGATTTTATAAAACGGCTCCACGCAAACGGATTCAGGAAAGGGAATGTTGTTGCAAAGTTTTTACCACCCGCGGATTCCCTGCCGAAGATCTGTTGATCCATCGTGTTACGAAAATTGGTCTGAGCATTATTAGGCATCGAGGCTGCCATACGGTTTATGTAATCGGTATCAGTACTTTTCGCGAGTGCATCCCGGTCAGCCTGATCGGGTAACTGTAAGGCCAGAAACGCCTTTTTGAATTCTTCTTCGGTAGAGTACGGGTAAATTTTCACCTCAGTAAGAAGTGTAGCATTTTCCTGCATGGCAATAATGGCCGAATACGTGTCGGAATTATAGCTTCTTGGAATAATATGATACTGCTTTTTATAGCCCAGGTAGCTGTAAACAATACTATCTCCCGGAAAAACTGCGATTGTGAACTCTCCAAGTGAGTTGGCCAGGGTTGCCCGTCCAGCCTTGGGAATGTAAATTGAGGCTCCCGGCAGACGCTCACTGGTTTTACCGGCAACAACGAGCCCCTGGAAAATAATCGATTTCTTCTCACCTTGAGCAAAGCTGTCGAGGCTGAAAACGACTCCTGCCAGTACTAATATGAATATTAAAAAACTCCTTTTCATTCGTTCCGGATTGTTACGCGATGACCAGTAATTCCGGTCTTTATTAGGATTCAACTATCTTACTTATTTTGTCGTGAAAACACAACATCTCAAAAACCGTCAAAAAATCATTCCTGAATTGATAACGACTCTATAACAGAAGCATTGCCTGTTTTGCAACACAAGGCTGTTTTTCAGGAGAATAACTTTAAAAAAGTAATGATAAAAGGTGCCGAAAGCAGCAGTCCATCAAAACGATCTAAAAAACCACCGTGCCCCGGAATACTGCTCCCGGAATCTTTAATGGCTATACTTCTTTTAAATAATGATTCAACCAGATCGCCGTAGGTTCCCACAACCACAATAATTGCACCAATACAATACCACTTCCAGGGCTCGAATGTAAGGAAATATTGCCCTAATACAAAGGCAACCAATGCTGCGAAAGCTGCTCCTCCCATAGCACCTTCCCACGATTTTTTAGGCGAAATACGTTCAAAAAGCTTCCTTTTTCCAAATTTCGTTCCTGCAAAATAACCTCCTATATCCGATGCCCAAAGTAGGAGAAGGCTGCCCAGTACGATTTCGTAATTGTATGTTCCGCCCCGCATGGCCATCACCACAATAAGTGAAAAAGGAAGTGCAACATAAATAATACCTAAAAATGTAAAACCTATATTGGTAAATGGTTTAAGATCATTTTTCTTGTATAGTTTAATGAAAAAAATCATTGACAGCAACGGGCTGATGATGAAGTAATTTTCAAATGGTACAATGTCCTTTTCTATCAGATACGCAAGAAGCATCATAACTGTGCCACAAAAGGTACCATAATATGTAAGTGGCTGATTACCATCAAGCCCCAGCAGTTTGTAAAATTCAAGTTGGGTCAATGAACTGATCATGCAAAAAAGCAACAGGCAGGTCCAGTCGCTGTAAAGAATACACCCAATTATTACAAATACACCGGCAAGACCGGTTACTGTTCTTTGTTGTAAATTATTAAGCTTGTCTAAACGCTTCTGCATTTGCTAAAATAGTTTGAGCCTGAGCCAGGTCACTTGCAAGTACGTGCACTTCACACACACCGAAAACAGGATAACTGCTATCCTTTTTATTAACAATTACCGCTGCAATCCCGCCTTGGTCGAGGGTTTCTCGTGCCAGTTCGGCTTGTATCATCTGCTCGCTTTGAAATACTTTTAACCAACTTTCCTCCATATCAGTCAACAATTAGATTTTTAAGATTTTAACATTTTTTAACCAATGAGTTCCCGGTTATCATTTTCTTTTCTCATGGTCGCAAGAATAAGTACGGTAAGCACAAGCGAAGAAACAACGATGAGCCAGGGCATTGTTTTGGTTTCTTCTATATTTATGGTCAGTACTTTGATGTTGTACAGATACATCATGACCAGTACAAATCCGTTATTCAAAAAGTGTGCGAATACTGCGATCCACAAACTTCCGGTCCAATAATACAAATAACCAAACACTGCACCAAGAAGCATGCGTGGAATAAAACCGTAGAACTGGAAATGAATGGCACTGAAAATGGCTGCGGAAACCCAAATGGCAAGATGCACATTACCCCAATTCTGCATTAATTTCCTCTGTATTATCCCCCTGAAAAGCGTTTCTTCCCCCCATGCAGGCAACCAGGCTACTACAAACAATGCGATTAGTAACTGGCCAAATCCTGTATAATTGGTCAGGAATTGGGTAAGCATAGCCAGTTGATCTTCTTTCTCGCGCATCCATATTTCAAGTCCGGATAAGGAATCCGGGAAAGTCATCGCCGCATTCCACTCAATGAATTTACTATTCAAAGGCATGAAAATAGGTACCAGCATCAAGGCTAAAAACCAGGTTTTTGGTGCAGGGATATGTTTAACCTGGAAATCGGAGAGTGTTTTCCGTTCTATGAAAAGCCAGTAAAGCAAAGCAGGGAAAAGGTATGAGAAGAAATGTACAGTTCCCTGAAGTATCATCATGGCATTCCAGCCGTTGGGTACACTCGCAGGATCTGATATAAGCTGATTAAGCATCAACAGAACACTGTTGGCGTCGGTAGCGAAGAAAATTGCGAGGATTCCCAGAGCAAGAATGTTGCCAACTGCCATGCCAATTAGCAGGAAACCAATTAAAACCAGCAAACTTCCCCATGTGCCTGGTACACGGGATTCAACCAAATTGAGATTACTTTTTTGCATAATTGGTGTAAATTTACAGTTTATTGTCAATTTAAAATAATGGTGAAACTGCATAAGCTGATATTGAGAGCAATAGCTACTGTCAAAATTGACTTATAAGGTAAAATCGAAAGGATATAAATGGTTAAGATCGGGAATATAGAATTGGGAGATTTTCCCTTGTTACTGGCACCAATGGAAGACGTGAGCGATCCGCCTTTCCGAGCAGTATGCAAGGAAAATGGTGCGGATTTGATGTACACGGAATTTATATCTTCGGAGGGGTTGATTCGTGATGCAGCCAAGAGCAGGCAAAAACTGGATATATTTGAATACGAACGTCCGGTTGGAATCCAGCTTTTTGGGAGTGATATTGAAACAATGGGTTCCTGCGCTGAAATTGCCTCGAAGGTGAATCCGGATCTGATTGATATTAATTATGGATGCCCGGTAAAAAATGTAGCTTGCCGTGGCGCGGGAGCCGCCTTGTTACAGGATATCCCTAAAATGGTAAAAATGACGGAAGCCGTAATAAAATCTACAAATCTTCCGGTTACAGTAAAAACGAGGTTAGGCTGGGATGAAAGCACAAAGAATGTGCAGGAGGTTGCCGAGCGTTTGCAGGATATAGGCATTCAGGCATTGTCGGTGCACGGAAGAACCCGTGTTCAGATGTATAAAGGCGAGGCGGATTGGACTCTGATCGCAAGAATTAAAGAAAATTCAAGGATTACTATTCCGATTTTTGGAAACGGGGATGTTGACACGCCTGAAAAAGCACTGGAATATCGTAACAGGTTTGGCGTGGATGGCATCATGATCGGCCGTGCCACAATAGGTAATCCATGGATTTTTAATGACATTAAACATTATATGAAAACCGGCGAACGCCTCACCCCGCCATCAGTGGCTGAGCGCGTTGAAGTTTGCCGCAGGCACCTGGAATTTTCGATACGATGGAAAGGGCCTATTGCCGGAGTTTTCGAAATGCGTCGTCACTATACCAATTATTTCCGTGGATTGGAAAACTTCAAACCGTTCAGAATGAGACTTGTTGAAGGAATGTCATATGAAGAGCTGGATGGAATATTGAATGAGGTTATCCACGAATTCAGCGAGCCGGTATGTTAAAAATCACGGTAAATAATGATTCGGTACCCGGCGGTCAGCATTCCTACGATGTTGAACAGCAAGGCGAAAGCTGGCTGGTAGATAAAAAGCTCTTTGACGGGGACATTGAACGTTTGTCCGAAAATCATTACCACATTATATGGAATAATAAATCATACAATGTCGAGCTTTTAGAGGCGAATTTAACAGAGAAGACGTTCCATATTCTAATAAATGGCAGGCAGTATACTACTGTTGCAAAAGATCAGATCGACATCCTGCTTGAAGGAATGGGCATGCATACAAAGGCAGCTCAAAAAATTAATCACGTTAAGGCACCCATGCCAGGACTTATCCAATCCATTTCCGTAGCCGAAGGAGATCTGGTAAGTAAAGGTGATACCTTGCTGGTGTTGGTAGCCATGAAAATGGAGAATGTTATCAAGGCTTCGGGAGACGGAATCGTAAAATCTTTAAAAGTAAGTGCGGGAGAAACCGTTGAAAAAAATCAGGTAATGTTAGAGTTTCAATAAATAACTTGTTTATCTAATCCTTCAACTTGTATTTTTACGCACAAAATCACCTACATCACAATCATGCCCGAACCAAAATATAAACGTATACTTCTCAAACTCAGCGGAGAAGCACTTAACGGAGGCGACAAAGCACAGGTTATCGATTTCAATATTCTTGATAACTATGCCAAAGAAATTAAAAAAATAGCTGAGGTGGGCGTACAGATTGCGATTGTAATCGGTGGCGGGAATATTTTCCGTGGCGCATCGGTGGAGAAATCCGGAATTGACCGTGTGCAAGGTGACCACATGGGAATGCTTGCAACAGTTATCAACGGAATGGCCATTCAGAGTTCTCTGGAAAAGCACAATCTCAACACCCGTTTGATGTCAGCGATCAAAATGGAGCAGGTTTGTGAGCCATTGATCCGCCGCCGGGCTATTCGTCACCTAGAAAAAGGACGTGTGGTTATTTTCGGAGCAGGAACAGGAAATCCATACTTTACTACGGATACAACGGCGGGATTAAGGGCGATTGAGTCTGAATCCGAAGTTGTTTTGAAAGGTACAAGAGTGGATGGTGTTTACACTGCCGATCCTGAAAAAGACCTTACCGCTACAAAATACAACCAACTGAGCTTTGACGAAGCACTGTCCAAAAACCTGAAAATAATGGATTTGACAGCCTTTACGCTTTGTAAAGAAAACAATGTTCCCATTATCGTATTCGATATGAACAAACCTGGTAACCTGTACGATCTGGTGATGGGTGCAGAAGTAGGAACATTGATATCAAACTAAAAGAAATAAATAGCTTACATTAAATCATGGAAGAAATAGAATTATATCTGGACGACGCCAAGGAAACGATGGAAGGCGCGATTAAACACTTGATTATTGAATTGGGTAAAATACGTGCTGGAAAAGCATCGCCTCAGATGTTGGAAGGGCTTATGATAGATTATTACGGGTCGATGACGCCAATACAAAATGTGGCTACCATCAATACGCCCGATGCAAGGACAATAGCGATACGCCCTTTTGAGAAAAAAATTATCAACGATATTGAAAAGGCGATCCGTAACGGAAACCTTGGTTTTGCTCCGTCCAACGATGGCGAAATGATCCGCATCTCGGTTCCGCCTCTTAACGAAGAGCGTCGTCGTGAATTGGCAAAAAGAGCTAAAAACGAGATCGAAACTGCTAAAATAAACATTCGTAACATTCGTCAGGATGCGAATAATTCGCTTCGTAAACTTACGAAAGAGGGTGTTGCAGAGGATTTAGTCAAACTGAGCGAAGATCGTGTTCAGAAGCTTACAGACGGTTTTGTTTCTAAAGTGGAACAAATATATACTGCCAAGGAAAAGGAGATCATGGAAGTTTAGGTTGCACTTAAATCATATTTTCGTTGTATTACAATTACGAATGAATTTTTTCTGATGAAAATTTAATAATCATGGAAACGACTCTGCATTTTGATACATCGGTGAGTTTAAGTAAACTGGCTCAGATCCTTAAAGAACAATTGCCGGCAAGGGATCGCCAGATTTTGGCAGATTTATTACAGGAAGATGAAGAAGCTCCTTCAAAAGAAGAGATTCTCAGCCGATTAAAAGACGATTATATTGCCCTTCAAAATGGGACGTTAAAAACCAGACCAGCTTCTGAGTTTTTGGAAGAGCTTAGGCGTGAAGGACATCTATGACTAGTGTTCGGACTTCTATAAACTTTGAGAAAGAAGCCAAAAAGATGCTTAGGAAGTATAAATCCTTAGGGTCTGAAATAGGGACGCTAATAGCAGAGTTGACAGAGCATCCAACATTGGGGACTCCAATTGGCAAAAGCTGTTATAAAATCAGACTGGCAATAAAGAGCAAAGGAAAAGGTAAGAGTGGTGGAGCAAGGGTTATAACATTCGTTGTTGCGGTAAAAGAAGAAGTAGTTTTGTTGTCTATATATGACAAATCTGAAAGTGAGAACATTTCTGATCAGGAATTGGATAGGCTTCTTAGAGAAATATTATAAATCAAAAGCATCATAAAAAAATCCCGCTGTAAGGCGGGATTTTTTTATACCTATTTTAAAATATCAATTACTTGCTGGCAGAGCTGAATCCCTCAAAACCTCGGTGGTTTGATTCTTCATACAGCCTTTCTTCCGGCAGGTTGCGGAAATAATCGTAAGTGATGCGTAGTCCTTCGTCACGGGTAACTTTTGGCTCCCATCCCAGAATTTCTTTCGCTTTTGTAATATCCGGCTGACGCTGTTTCGGATCGTCCTGTGGAAGATCCTTGTAAACAACCTTCTGATCTGTACCGGTCAACTTAATAATCTCTTCTGCAAATTCCTTGATGGTGATTTCGGAAGGGTTGCCAATGTTTACCGGAAGTGAGTAGTCACTTAGTAACAAACGATAGATTCCTTCAACCAAATCATCAACATAACAGAATGCACGTGTTTGCGATCCGTCACCAAAAATGGTAATATCCTCGCCGCGCAAAGCCTGACCAATAAAAGCAGGAAGTACCCGTCCGTCATTGAGGCGCATTCTTGGGCCATACGTGTTGAAAATACGAACGATACGCGTTTCAAGGTTGTGATAGCGGTGGTAAGCCATTGTGATGGCTTCCTGATACCTTTTTGCTTCATCGTAGCATCCACGCGGACCAATTGGGTTTACATGACCCCAGTAATCCTCCGTTTGCGGATGCACAAGTGGATCTCCATATACTTCCGATGTCGATGCAATAATGAAACGTGCGTTTTTAACACGCGCCAAACCCAATAGATTATGGGTTCCCATTGCACCAACTTTCAGTGTCTGGATTGGTATTTTAAGATAGTCAATAGGACTGGCAGGAGATGCAAAGTGCATGATGTAATCGAGCTCACCCGGAACGTGCACAAATTTTGTTACATCGTGGTGATTGAACTCAAAATTAGGATTTGGCATCAAATGCTCAATGTTGCGCATGTCGCCGGTAATCAGATTGTCCATCCCAATTACGTACATACCCTCCTTTAAGAATCGTTCACACAGGTGCGAACCTAAAAAACCTGCTGCTCCGGTTATTAAGACACGTTTCATTAATAGTGAGATGATTAAATAAAAATTGTTTTAAAAATATCAGGCTGGAACAACCTTTTCTCTTCCTATGCTGAAATAGGTGTAACCCATTTCACGCATTTGTTCCAGTTCATATAAGTTCCGGCCATCGAAAACTACCTTGTTTTTAAGCAGTTTGCTCATTTTTTCAAATTCCGGCGTACGGAATTGCGGCCATTCAGTAAATATCATCAATGCGTCGGCATCGTCAAGAGCGGCATAGGGCGTATGACAAAAAGTAACTTTGTCGCCCAAAATATCCTTCACGTTATTCATCGCCTCAGGATCGTAAACCGTAATATTTACACCTGCTTCCAAAAGCGCTTCGATGTTTTCCAATGCCGGAGCTTCACGAATATCATCGGTATAAGGTTTGAAAGCCAGTCCCCATACTGCAATTGTTTTACCTTTAAGATCACCATTAAAATAGTTATCTACCATCGGCAATAACTTCTTCTTCTGGTCTTCATTTACTTCCATTACTGATTTCAATATCCTGAAATCGTAATCGAAGTCTTGTGACGTTTTAGCCAAAGCCTGTACATCTTTTGGGAAACAGCTTCCTCCATAACCAATTCCAGCAAAAAGGAATCGTTTACCAATTCTGCTATCTGTACCAATACCACGACGAATATCATCCACATTAGCACCCACTTTCTCGCAAAGATTAGCAATCTCATTCATGAAAGTGATTTTCATGGCAAGGAAAGAGTTGGCTGCGTATTTGGTCATCTCAGCTGAACGCTCATCCATAAATATCACCGGGTTACCCTGGCGAACCAATGGTGCATACAATTTCTCCATCACTTTCTTAGCCTTCTCAGAAGTGGTACCTACCACTACGCGATCCGGTTTCATAAAGTCTTCAACGGCAACACCCTCTCTCAAAAATTCAGGATTGGAAACTACGTCGAAATCAACTTTGATGTTTTTAACGATGGCTGCATGTACTTTTTCGGCTGTGCCAACTGGTACAGTGCTTTTATCAATTATTACTGCGTAGTGATCCAGAATGTGACCAAGATCATCAGCAACTTTAAGGATGTATTTTAAATCGGCTGAGCCGTCCTCTCCCGGAGGAGTTGGTAAGGCAAGGAAAATAACCTCCGCATCTTTGATTCCTTCTGCAAGATTGGTGGTGAACTGAAGACGGCCTTCTGCTACGTTACGATCAAAAAGTACATCCAGTCCTGGTTCGTAAATAGGTATATCGCCTTTTTGAAGACGTTCCACTTTTCTTACGTCAATATCTACGCATTTTACCTGGTTGCCGGTTTCAGCGAAACATGTTCCTGTAACCAAACCAACATAACCTGTTCCTACAACTGCAATTTTCATAAATGTGATTAAAACAATATAGCTGTGATGATATAAATTCTGGGGTATGGGAAATTGTATTTAACCAAGCCCGGTTTATTAAATCCTGCGCAAAAGTAATTTTTTTAAATGAATCCTTGCCGGACTATTTCTGATTTGTTTGTGATCGGTAGCTCAAATGTGTCTATTTCTTATTATTATTGAACAATTCAAATTTTTATCATCAACATTTATGTATAGCACACCATCAGAAACCGATCTTAATAGAGAAGAGACGTGTAAGTTAATTAAAGATACTGTACACGATTTTTCCGAGATAAATATAAAGCCGTTCATCCGCGACTGGGACGAAAAGCAGCATTTTCCCACCGAGGTATTTAATCAATTGGGAGAGCTTGGCTTAATGGGTATGCTTGTGCCAGAAAGCTATGGCGGGTCTGGTCTCGGTTATAAAGAATATGTAACTGCAATTGTTGCCTTGTCCAAAGTAGATCCGTCAATCGGCCTTTCTATGGCGGCTCATAATTCGCTGTGCACCAATCATATTCTGATGTTTGGCACCGAAGAGCAAAAGCAAAAGTATCTTCCTTTACTGGCTTCAGGGAAATGGATCGGAGCGTGGGGACTTACAGAGCCGAATACGGGTTCGGATGCAGGAAACATGCGAACCGTGGCGGTGCGGGATGGCGATGACTGGATTATCAACGGCTCCAAAAATTTTATAACCAATGGCAAGAGCGGAAATGTTACCGTTTTGATAACCAGAACCGGAGAGCCGGGCGATAAACATGGAGCGACGGCTTTCATTATTGAACAGGGAACCACAGGATTTACCAGCGGACGCAAAGAGGATAAACTCGGAATGAGGGCATCTGAAACTGTTGAACTCATTTTTCAGGACTGTCGCGTGCCAGACAGCCAGCGAATAGGAGAAATCGGGGATGGGTTCATCCAGTCATTGAAGGTTTTGGATGGCGGGCGTATTTCAATCGCCGCGCTGGGAGTAGGAACAGCCCAGGGCGCTTATGAAGCTGCACTTGCCTATTCGAAACAGAGAGAACAGTTTGGCAAATCCATTTCGGGCTTTCAGGGAATACAATTTAAGTTAGCAGATATGTACACCGACATTCAGGCATCGTCGCTCCTCACTTTTCATGCCGCTGAACTGAAAGACAGGGGAGAGAAGGTAACACTTCCAAGTGCTGTTGCAAAGTACCATTCGTCTGAAACAGCAGTGCGGGTTGCCAATGACGCCGTTCAGATTTTTGGCGGATATGGTTTTACGAAAGATTATCCGGTCGAGAAGTTTTACAGGGATAGTAAACTTTGTACGATCGGGGAGGGTACAAGTGAAATTCAGAAGATGGTTATTTCAAAAGAGATATTGGCAGGTTAGCACTCTTTCTGCCATTCATCACCATTATTAGCCGACAGGCAATACTTCCGCTCGTTGGTACCACATCCATAGGAACACCGGTCAGGTATGGTTATTTTCGCATATAACCATAACCTGGCTAACTATGACTCCATTAATTGTCCTACTCGTTCTCGTTGTTCTGACGGTCCTGATGACCGTAAAAGTTGTACCTCAGCAAACTGCCTATGTCCTTGAAAGGCTTGGTAAGTTCTATGCCGTTTTGCAGCCGGGTATCAATTTCATCATTCCTTTTTTCGATCGTATTGCATACAAATATACACTGAAGGAAGCTGCGGTAGATATTCCTGAGCAAATCTGTATTACCAGAGATAACGTACAGGTACGGATGGACGGAGTAATTTTTATTCAGGTGATTGATCCTAAAAAAGCAGCATACGGTATTGCTGATTACACCTTTGCTGTGACACAGCTGGCTCAAACCACGATGAGAAGCGAAATTGGTAAACTTGACCTTGATAAAACATTTGAGGAAAGGATGACGATTAACCGTGCTGTTGTTGAAAGTATAGATGAAGCGGCTATTGGTTGGGGAGTGAAGGTGTTGAGATATGAGATCAAGAATATCACACCTCCGCAAAGTGTATTGATCGCCATGGAGAAACAAATGCAGGCGGAAAGGGAGAGAAGAGCGGTGATTTTGCAATCGGATGGTGAAAAACAAGCGGCAATTAACGTGGCGGAGGGACAGAAACAAAAGGTTGTACTGGAATCAGAGGGTTTGCGCCTGCGGCAGATCAATGAGGCTGAGGGTGAGGCGTCTGCTCTGAAATCAGTTGCTGAGGCTACCGCCGAGAGTATTCGTCTGGTAGCAGAGGCTATTCAAAAAGAAGGTGGCTCCGAAGCAGTTCAATTGAAAGTGGCGGAAAATTATATTGAACAGTTTGGTAAGCTGGCAAAGGCTGGTAATACACTTATTCTTCCGGCAAACATGGCGGATATGGGGTCGTTAATCGCTACTGCTTTAACTGTTGTAAAATCTACGGAAGTAAAAAAATAGCTTATGGATTTATCCCTTCCTCAAATATGGCTGATTGTTGGCCTGATCATGCTGCTAGTCGAGCTGGTCAGTGTACTGTTGGTATTTGTGTTTTTTGCTATTGGGGCTCTATTTACAGCCCTTTTAGCCAGTATTGGGCTTTTGCCCACAATAGAATCACAGTTGATAGCCTTCTCTGTGATATCTCTGGTCTCGTTGTTCGTCCTGCGTAAGCATGCAAAAAGACTTCTTGACAATCGTGGAAAACACCATGAATACAATGAGTTTGTTGGCGAAACGGCTTTGGTGATCAGGGACATACCGAATAACGGACACGGGAAAATTTATTACCGCGGTGCAGAATGGAAAGCAAAATCGCTTACAAATACGGTAATTATCGCTGGAAGTAAAGTTGTTATACGAAGAGCAGATGGAATCGTATTAATAGTAGAAGAGTCTTAATTGCATTTCATGTTGACTAGTCCTAAAATAGCGATACGGATTTAAGATTCGTTAAGTTATTACAATTAAGCCGTTGCAAGGTTATTCTTGTAACGGTTTTCTCTTTTATAGGTGCGTAT
>NZ_JAJUXG010000030.1 GCF_021390535.1 Dyadobacter sp. CY312 | reverse complement strand
GCGAGCTGAGCCAATTTCATATCTTTGATTCGTGACTCAAATTCCTTAGTGAAATCGTCTACAATGCAAAATATTTCGGTAACTTTATCCTTTGAAAACATGGGAGAATATCGGTTAAATATTTGAATGTCAGATACTTAAATATACCAATATTTTCCCTGTTTTTATAAATAATAAGCAAAGATTCTTATCCCGAATTGACGTTAATTAGTTTAACCTCTTCTCGTGCTGCACTTCCCCTTTAACGGAGCAATTGCCTTACCTCGGGTTAAAAGTTACCGACTTCGGGCGAACTTCATTTGACCACTTAGGGTACATCATACTGACTGATTCGTTCGCGCAACTCCAGTACATTGTTTACCGCTAACTTTTTAAATATGTTCCTCTTAATTGTGCTGATTGTGGATGGTTTCCGATTCAATTTTTGCGAAATCCAGGATGGCCTTTTCCCATCTGCCAAATACCTTGCAATCTCAGCTTCCCGACCTGACAATTTTAAATCACCGAAGTTCCTGAACATTTCCTTCTTACCGGATTCAGGCTTACCAAGCAAACTCAGCAGATCAGCAACGTTGACATACTTTTTACCATCTGCCACAGTGCTCACACAAGTAATCAGTTCTGTAGATTCAGCCCGTTTTGACAAATATCCCTCTACACCCAGGCTCAGATAATCTGACAAACCGTTCAGATTCAATGCTTCATCAGCATATACAATCAAACTTGTACCTGGGTATGCTTTCTTTGCCATATTCACATCCCCAAAATGATCGTCTTTTCCCTCCTCACTAAGACCCATTATAATAATGTCTGGAGTTTGATCCAACTGCAGGGCTGAAAAAAGCCTGATACTCTCCGATTCTATTGTAGTTATACTTTTAAAGTGCCCCGTGAGCAATTCTCTTAATCCCAAACGTAAAACTGGATATTTGTCTAGCAATGCAACTATCATATTTCAGGATAGGTTAAATGATGATATTCAATAAATTAGAAACATTAGAATACCCCAGGTTGTTTATCTGGCTTGATGCTATTGCACTGAAAGCGCCAACTGCAACAAGCATGAGAATCTCAGCCCTCAACTGGGTTAGTATCTTTGCAAGAGTATGTAAAAGAGCTTATGGGAAAATAGAGTTTAAAGATCAGTTTGAACAGAAATTAAATCCTATAATTACGCGATACATTATACGTATTTCCTCTGATCAAACAGGACCGATACTCCTGCACCTCACTTACACACCTGGCATCATACCATCAACTTAGCAAGCTCTACTACATTTTTAACCTGGGTCTTCTTGAAGATGTTGGCCTTAACCGTACTAATCGTTGATGGGCGCCGATCCAGTAAATTTGCTATCTGAGAAGTACCCATTCCCCTTAAGAGATACTCTGCTACTTTATTCTCCAAACCACTCAAAATCTCTTTCGGCGGCTTGTTTTTCAAATTTGACATCAACATTTGATATGCTACTTCATTGTTCAGATACAATTTATTGCCATCCAGACAACGCAAACAGTCTTCCAGGTCATTTTCTGTAAAGCTTCCTGACAAATAGCCATTCAGAGATTCCTGAAAACAGGTTAGCAGAAAATTTAAAGGATCCCTGTATTCATAAAGGACTATTTTCGAGTGCACACTATTCTTGTGCAAACTTTTGATGGAGGCCAGAATTTCCGAACTCGACAAATCTGCGCCAGAAATAAAAATGACTTCGGACTTGATTTCAGCCACCTCCTTGTAATCGCTGAACTCTTGAATATCCGCTGTTTCATAAATACTTAAGACACATGACATCAAACCTCTTCTAAACATGGGACGGCTATCAATAATGGCCACTGACTTTCGGCTAAAATCGGGAGTATGTCTTTTCATGACGGGATTTTAATTATTAATGGTATAAAACTAAACTTTCTTCAAAGCCATTACTTACCAGCAAAACCATCTTACGATCAAATTCCAGCTATTTTATAACTATCGTAGCATGGCAAAAATCCGATAAAGCATGACCAGGATCCGACTGCAACTTTTCGTGATACTTACATACAGGTACATCGATCCGGGAGCAAGTATAACATAGGAAAAATTCCATTCGCAATATTCGACTATTTCCCAACAGTCATGTGCAGTAATGCTGTCTAAATAGTTAGAATATTTTGTCTGGCAAAAAAAAACAATCCAATACGTTAATTATTACTATCTATAATACCTGCATTATGGATAGGTACGGATATAGGAGCCGTTTCAATCATAGAATTCGTTGGCGCATCAGGCAACGGCGGTTTCACAAGTCGGCTGCCAGGCATCTGAACAACCTGAATGTTTCGCAAATTGACTATACATCACTAAATGAGACGCTTATATAAGAAACATGCACTATCAAAAGGGAGATAGGGCACAAACACCCCCTCGCTGTCAAATGCAATAAATCATAAACATCCTTTCACACTCAGAAAAACCTGGCGGTTTCGATTTCACCCAAAGCTATTCTCTAAAAAATTGTTAAACAATTTGTAATCTTCTTAAAATGAGTGTGTTAATAAAACGAAACATTTCAAATGTACGAAATATTTCAAATTTCACATAGAACTCATAAATAAACCAACATCGAATTATTTATATAATAAATTAGGATTTAATTAAATTAAATTCTAGTAAAAATGCGATTTAAAATGTAAGTATGGGTGTTTTTCTTATCTAATTGGTAGGAAAATATTGTTATAGTCAATTATTCCATTCCTGACCAGCGTATATATACGATTTGATATCTAAGTTTGCCCAATGAGCAAAATTTGAATATCTCTAAATCCAACTAATTCTATTTCGTGAAAAATAGTATTATCAATTCTCTGTTAATGACATGCATCATGTCGTGCATTTCCTTCTGTGCTGTTCATGCACAGGTATTCCGGCAGTTCTCGGAGAAGGATGGTGCACCAGTTACGGCAGTTCTTAGCATCGTTCAGGATAAAAATGGATTTATCTGGTACGGCACCACATCAGGTCTGTACAGGTACGATTCAAGATATTTCAAAAGATATACCAGCACGCCCGGCGATATCAATACCTTAAGCTCAAACTATATTCAAAGCCTTTTCTGCGACTCTAACGGCACTTTATGGATAGGAACTCTCAATGGACTGAACCGTTACAACAACGAAAATGATTCGTTTACCAGGTTTACGCATAACCCCAAAGATGAAAATACTTTAAGCAGTGACACAATCCAATGCATCGGAGAAGACAATCAAAAAAGACTATGGGTAGCAACTGCACAAGGACTTAATAATCTGAATCAAAATGTTAAAAAAGCAGTAAAATTTACCCGCCATCGCGTGAATAAATTTGATCAGCAATGGCGGAAAATAAACAAAATGGCGATCGGTGACAACAATCTGTTATGGTTGGCTACCAAAAACGGACTGTTACGTATGGACAAGGACGGTAAGCGCACGCAGCTTTTCAGACCTGAGGCAAATGCCAGACTGCCTTTCATCAACGACTTTAATGCTATATATGTCGATAAAAAAGATGGTAACGTTTGGCTCGGCATCAGAAACGGAGGTTTGATGCGCTTTGATGTTAAAACGGAAAGTTTTGAACTTTTGGATAAGTTTCTTGATAGCAATAAGGAACTGCCGATAGTATCCGACTTCGCAGCCCATAAAGAAGGAAAAATGTGGATCGCTACCTGGTCGGGTTTAGTGTATTTTGACAAGGCGACACGTCATGCACAGTGGCATGTAAACAACCCCGGCAATCAATTTTCCTTGTCCGATAATGTCCTTTTGGCAATACACAAAGATGTCCAGGGAGGAATCTGGCTTGGCAGCTATTATCGCGGCATAAACTATTTCAATCCAAGCAAAACTCCCTTCTCATCCTTTCCTTTCTTTTTAGATGAATTCAACACAAACAAGTTCCTGGATGGCTGGATGGGGATAACCCCAACTGACAAGCTTTGGCTCATAGCCGAGGGGCGGGATAAAATTATGATGTACGACAAACGCCAGAAAAAGACATCCATTCATGATCTGAATCTGGGATTTTCCGCACATTCCAACCATTTCTATGTTGATGAAGACGATGTCGTATGGTACAGTGGCAATAAAACACTTAGCAGGTATGATATTGGCAGCAAACAGCTCCGGGAGTATAATATACCTCATTCTGACGGACTTTCGCCAAATCAGAGCAGAATTTATCGCATGATGCAGGACCGCCAGGGTAAACTCTGGATTACAGGTGGTTTTGGACTTATGAGTTTCGATAAAAATAAGGGTACATTTCAGGATGTGGGTCTAAGGAGTAGTTTAAACTGCATTTTCGAAGATTCCCAGGGCAATATCTGGAGTGGAGGAAAAGGTATCGTGTGGTTGCTTAAACACAATGCAACACACTTTGAAAAGGTAACGGTTGCCAGAGATGCATCCGGAATGCGCGATGTCTGGCGTTTTAACGAAGACCCATCCGGCAGAATATGGCTTGTCACAAGCGAAAATCTAAAACTGTTCGATAGAGAAGGAAATAGATTTATCGACTGCCTCGTTGATGACGAGATGACGAGAGAAGGATTTAGTGATATTCAAATTGACAGAAAAGGATATATTTGGCTGGCAAGCGGTTCAAATTTAATAAGATACTACCCTGATAAAAAAACAAATCAGCTCTTTACCCATGAGGATGGCATTCCACGAGGTGCAACCTTACGTGTCAATTCTGCCGTGAGTGACCACGACGGTATCTTCTACTATGCTGCTAATAAAAGGATGTTTTCCTTCAACCCAAATAGTATCAGTGTAGGTCATACACCTTCTCCAATTGTTTTAACCTCTTTAAAACTATTCAACAAAGAGGTCAGAGTACAGGACAATACGGAAATTTTGAATCAGGAGATAAGTCAGGAAAAGGAGCTGACCTTCCGGCATAATCAAAACATTTTCACCCTCGATTTCGCCCTTCTGAGCTATTCCAAGTCAGATAAAAACCTGTACAGTTACAAACTTGAAGGTTTTGAAAAAAACTGGAATGATGTTAAAATTCCATCCGCTACTTACACCAACCTTCCTTCGGGAAAATATACGTTTCTGGTTAAAGCTGCTAACGGTGATGGCTACTGGAATGCCAAACCACTTCGTATCAGCATTGTTGTACTCGCTCCCTGGTGGAAAACCTGGTACGCTTATCTGGCCTATGCCATTTTGCTCGGGTTGGCCGTGTATGGCATCAACCGTTTCTTCTGGCTGCGAAAATTATTCAGGAAAGAA
Source organism: Dyadobacter sp. CY312 (assembly GCF_021390535.1). GTDB lineage: Bacteria > Bacteroidota > Bacteroidia > Cytophagales > Spirosomataceae > Dyadobacter. The sequence goes on along the minus strand of NZ_JAJUXG010000030.1, from coordinate 52,670 downwards.
AACGAATTCTACCAGGCCAAGCTCAATTTCTTCACCAATATCTCCCACGAAATACGCACACATTTATCATTGATAAGCGGGCCCCTCGAAAAGGCATCGCAGTCCCCTGTCATTCATTCTGAGGCTGGAACGTATATAACGCAGGCCAAAACAAGCTCCGAGCGGCTGATGATTTTAGTGAATGAGCTACTGGATTTTCGTAAAATTCAAAGTGGCAGTGTCCAGCTTCACGTAGCACCCCAGGACGTTGTCAAAATCTTGCAAAATGTGCTGGCCGCCTTTGAGCATATCCTATCAGAAAAGGGAATAAGTACTGAAACCCACTTTCCCGGAACACCTGTAATTGCGTGGGTGGATCTGGCACAAATTCAAAAGGTGTTTTTTAACCTGCTTAGCAATGCCGTAAAGTTCACTCCGAAAGGAGGACGAATATCCGCCAGCGTTACCGAAATTTCCAATGAGGTAATCATTAAAGTGACCGACAGCGGTATTGGAATTGCTCCTGAATACCTGCCACGACTCTTTACCAACTTCTTCCAGGTAAATGATGAGCAGACCGGCAACACCGGTTATGGAATAGGCCTGGCCCTCGCCAAAGAAATAGTGAACCAACACTTTGGAGATCTTTCTGTCAACAGTGAGCAAGGAAACGCAAAAAGCACAGGAAAGACCTGTTTCACTTTACGTTTGTTAAAGGGTAAAGCACATTTTGATGATACTCAGCTCATCGTGGCCTCGGTTGTCAGTTACCCTGAGGTCTATAAAAATTCGCAACAAGTTGAAAATGAGGACGCAAATACGATCACAAAAGTAAGAAACACCATTTTACTAATCGAGGATAATGAAGAACTGCGGTCGTTTACCAGAGAAGCATTCCGGGATAAGTTCAATATTCTGGAAGCAGAGAATGGATTAAAAGGACTGGAAATGGCAAGAAACCACCTTCCCGATCTGATTCTCTGTGATGTGATGATGCCCTTGATGGATGGATTTGAAGTATGCAGAAAGATAAAATCGGATAGCCGAACCAGTCATATTCCATTTTTACTATTGACTGCCAAGAGCACAATTCCGAATATGATCGAAGGACTGGAACTGGGGGCTGATGATTACCTCGTAAAACCTTACGATCTGAAAGTCCTCGAACTTAAAATATATAACCTCATTCAGGTACGAAATCTGCTGAATAGTAACATTAATACAACACTATCCCTGGAACCTGATGGCGTACCGATAAGCGATGCGGATGGGGAATTTCTTATCAAATTGAAAAATATTGTTGTTGAAAATATCAGCAACCCCAATTTCGGTGTCAATGAAATGGCATTCCAAATGGGTATCAGCGTGTCAGTATTATATAGAAAAATCAGGACACTGACGGGTAGTACAGTTAATGACCTGGTGAAGGTGTTACGCATGAAAAGGGCACTACAACTTTTAGAATCCGGCTCGTATAATGTTAACGAAGTAGCTACTTCCGTTGGCTACGAAGATTCAAAGTATTTCAGTAGGGAATTCAAAAAGATATACGGTAAAAATCCCAATGAAACAAGAAAAAAAATCTATTGATAGTCCGGAATATACGCCTGATATACTGAATCTGCGAAAAACAGGCCTCTATCCCATAATTTAAGCCTCTCATTACTTCTACACGTATAGGACTTAACTATGGAGTCAATACAGCCAACAGCATTGCGAACGCCCGGGTTTATAGAAATCGACTCAGATAGTGTAACAATAACACACTTAGAAGTTTTACTAAACAAACAAAAAAATCTACCTTTTTTGGCAAAAAAACAACCTATGTATTATTTGTTAACTACATAAATTGCGCTGGTTATCAATGCTATAAATAAACCACATATGAAAAATATGTGCGCTACGACTAAGTCTTAATAAATTGATTTTCTCATACATACCATTCAGTACATTTTATTCCAATAGTTGATCACATTCACACTAAAACATACTATATGCACAAATCCACTACGTTTATTTTTCTTCCTTATATAAGGCCAATTAAGCGGCAGGAATAGTCCTGTTCCGTACCTGGTTTTTAACTCCCCGAAATATCTTCAGACATATGTGGTTGTTTCCTGGCTATCTGGTCCGGCAGCTACGATTTTTGATTATATCCGTTTTATTTATAAGTATTCCATTTCATCAATAAATATTCCATTTTATCACTTTAAATCAATTTACGTAAATCAACATTGACAATGAAACAGTCATTTACACAATTAACTCCCTCGGGGACAAATCATCGGGCTCTAATGAGGAGCACTTTTATTTTCGCATTATTTTTGACGTTGCTTATGCCATCTTTCTTGTCTGCACAAGACTGTAATGTCAATGCGGGTGGCAATGCTCTTGTCTGCGGATCCAGTACTACCTTGGTTGGAGGAGTTCAAAATAACGCAGGAAGCGGGCCGCCAACCTGGACATTTGTCTCGGGACCTGCCACTCCAACAATTGTTTCTCCCAATACTTTTACCACCGACGTTACCGGAATGACTGTTGACGGCGCTTATGTATTTCAGCTAAGCCATGCTTGCGGTACAGGAACGGCCACCAATCAGGTTACCATTACAGCCCGTGCGAAGCCAGCTTCATTTACGGCTGGGGCAGATGTTACTGGGATTTGTGCCACGGTTGGTACAACTCCGCTGGCAGGTGTAATACCAGCCGGCTTTACAGGACAGTGGAGGTCTGTAAATATTTTTAGCCGCAATAGATTTAGTACAACGGTATCGACAAATTCAGAGTTCAGCAGCACTACTTCTGCAACACCCACTTTTTCTTTGACCAACAAAGCAAACCATCAAATTGACCCTGCCTATTGGGCTATTTTGAGAATAACTTCTGCCGATGGCCTTTGCAGTTACGAGGATACTACCGTCGTAAGATTTGTTCCGAATCCGATCATAGTTCCACCAGCAACAAAAACAGTGTGTCGTAATCCTGTGGATACAGATCATTTTATCGATCTGCAAGCGGCTTCACCTACTTTCAATACCGATCTGCTGGGTTCTGCCGGTACGGCGGCAAACGGTACAGTAGTTGAGTTAGTAGATATTTCTCAACCTGCAGGAGGAAGCATTTCATTTAATAGAATAAGTGATGCAAGGAGAGTTTACCTTAATGGTATGAATGTAGATGGAGTATATCGATTTAAGTTAAAAGTAACCAATAGCTGCGGTACCCACACAACCCCCGAGATTGTCTTTACATATACGGGCACCCAACCTCGTCCGGTCAGCTATCAGGTAGCCGGACACCCTGAACAGATGTTTGTATACGCTGGCAACCTAACCGGCGGAGAGCTGCACTGCAGCAGCAAAGTTGGTTCTACTACGCCCGAAACGTTTTACTTTAATATTGATCCCCTGGATAATGCTGCGAACGTTACAACATCGGTTACCTCGAGTGGTGTCAACCCTCCCGGCGGGGCTCCTGCTCTTATCGTTGTGAGTGGTGCAGGCACGGCCAACAGAGTAGCCACAGTGACACCCCCGGCAGGTGGCTGGCAGGTGGGAACTTATAGGTTCACTGTCAATTCAAGTTTTTCGGGAACCTGCGGAAGAAATCAGTTTTACTACATCCATGTTTCCGACAGCAGCAGACCAAATGTAGCAGTGGCCGACCAGAGTGTTTGCTATCCGGGAACCGGAGCCATATCTGCAAATATCCCACTCCCGGCGGTTTATCAGGGTGTGGTTAACAGCAGTTACTTTCAGGATTTTTCAGGGGCTTACAATTTTACTGTGGTATCCAAGCCGAACGGCTCCGCGAATCCAACCTATGGTACAGCGAACGAGCGATCAATAACATCTACCAGCACTACAATCGGCAATTTGACTACTGCGGGAGATTATGTGTTTCGGATCACAGCAGCACCTGTACCTGGTTTCGTAGGTGCATTTCTGGATCAAGAGTATGCCTGTTCGGGGACATCGCTCACCTCTACCTTTACTATACATGTAGAGAACCTGGTCAATGCCAATGCGGGGTCTGATGTTACAGGAGCTTGTCCAAACACTACGCTTTTGGGGAATAATCCTGGCGCAAGCACAGGCACCTGGACGCTTGTCTCATCTCCGGCTGGCTCAACGCCTAGCATTGCCAATCCTGCTGCTGCTAACACCAGTGTAACGAACATGAATGTGGAAGGTGTGTACAGGTTCCGTTGGAGTATTGTTAGTCCGCTGGGCGGTTGTAACAGTACTGATGAAGTTACTTACACCGTATCTTCAGCTGCTCCTGTTTTAAATGGCACTTCATTAGCGAATAACTGTCCTCAGCCATCGGTAGACTTGACTGGCTTGTTTACTGGTACGGCTCCTGCCGGTACCACACTGGTATGGTTCAATAATAATGCGCATACGGGTACAGCATTGGCCAATCCTGCCGCTGTGAGTACATCAGGTACCTACTACGCGTTTTATCAATCCGCGGGTGGTTGCTATTCTCTTCCGTCGGCTTCTGTGGTTGTGACGATTGATAGTAGTTGCTGCCCGGCTGGTGATACAGCACCTGTAATCAACCCGTAAGCAATTCTTCCCTGGAAACCATAATATTGAAGATTATGATAAAAAATATAAAAAAGGGTTTCGAAGTTTTGCTTGTTACCGTTATTTTACTAGCATGTAGCATAGCAAACGCTCAAACCACAGTCGACTTAACTACGAGGATTACACCTCCGACAACACCCAACGTAGAAGTGAGATGGTTTACCGATGCGGCGCATACAAACCCGTTGGCTAATCCTACCAGTGTGGTAGCAACAAGTACTCCTACCAATTACTGGGCGTTTTTCTACGACACAGCTGGGAACTGCTATAGTCCGGGAGCCAAAGTCACAATTGTAGATGCTCCCTGTCCGGTAAAAACGGTAAACTTGACTGCACTTCCAGGTGGTAACGCTCCAAATTTGGTGTGGCATTCGGCTCCGGTGCCTGTAACAGGTACTACCGAAGTTCCGGATCCAACAGCCGTGGGACCTGGAACGTATTGGGCCTTTTTTCATGACGTGCCTGGGGATTGCTACAGCCCTGCCAGTAGTCCTGTAATCGTACATGGAGAATGCTCTCTGCCTGTAACGCTGATCAGCTTCAATGTGCTTGCAGAAGGCAAAACAGCAAATCTGAAATGGGCTACATCAAGCGAGGCAAACAGCAAGGGATTTGAAATTCAGCGAAGCGGAGATGCTGCCTCGTGGACAAAAATCGGCTACACCGAATCTCAGAACAGCAACAGCAGCAGCCAATTAACCTATCACTTTAACGATGTGTCGCCATTGCAAGGTAAGAATTACTATCGCCTGAAAATGGTGGATCTGGACGCCTCGTTCGCTTATAGCAGAGTTGTAAGTATAGACATCGAAGGCGAAATGGTTTATGTATCTCCTAACCCAACGTCAGGAACCATCAAACTTAGCAAGTCAAATCTTTCTGAGGTTAAGAAGGTTGAACTTGTAAATACAAATGGACAGGTGGTGTACAAAGCAAACCGAATTCCAGCTGAGGGAATCAATGTAAAAGGGCTGGTAGGCAACGGAGCTTATGTACTCAGAGTGAACTATGCTGACGGTTCTCAATCATCTCACAAAATTGTGATTAACGAGTAAGTCAGGAGTGTTATTCAGGTAGCTAACGCAGCTAGTTTACGAAGAGGCCTCTTCAAATGTAATTCCCCCAAAAAGCTAGAAGCTTTCTGGGGGAATTTTTTATGGCAGCGCAATGACACCGTTTTGGCTTAGAGCCTGTTTAAATTTGTAACATAAAATTGTTTATAGCTCATTTTTTGAACGAGACAAGGCAAATTTTGCAGAGATAGCCAAAGCTATCTCGAAAAATTTAACGCCGTTGTAGTCAAAAAATAGCATAAACAAATTATTTTATGAATTTTAAACAGGCTCTTAAACGAAGCACAAAAGAAACTTACACCCTTATAGACAGGACTTTAAAAGGAACCAATTATCATTATTTAAGACACATTGATTTTGATGGAGAGCTTGCGTATACACATATGCGGATGACCAGGTTTGAAAACACAATGAGCACTGGATTCAAATCCGGCAAGTTTATGAAATCATGAAATGTAAAATAAAACTTTTTCTTCCCAAGAAGTATTAAGTACATTTGATAAATAGAATTATTACTTCACTCCTGTCGTATAATTTTTAGTTAATGCTCAGGTTCTCCTTTTGTCTCTTATATGTTTTTATTGCCGCGACAGATTTGGTGGAAGCACAGGCATTTCGAAATTTGTCTGGCTCCAATGGTGTTACGATATCGAACACGAAAGGGATTGTGCAGGACAAAGAAGGATTTATGTGGTTCGCAACCTATGCCGGTCTTTTTCGCTACGATTCACACACCGTAAAAAGATATGTGCATAAGTCAGAAGATTCAACCTCTATCTCATCTGATATGCTCCAGGATGTTTACTGCGACTCGCGGGGTGATATTTGGGTTGGAGGTACCGGTGGGCTGGATTTTTACAACAGAGACACAGACACTTTTACCCACATCGAGCACGACCGTCCGAATACGAATCCCGAACTCAACAAGCAAATCTATTTCATAAGTGAAGATCGCGATCACAGAATTATTGTAGGCACGCCATTCGGACTTAACAGACTAATCATTAAAAATAAAAAAGCCGAAGTAACGAATATTCTGCACAGGGTATTCGAAGGTCCTTCCCAAGATATAGCTTGTGCCAAACAAACAGCAAACGGCGATTTTTGGGTAGGCAGTTACAATGGACTGATCCATGTTCCTGCAAAGGGAAAACCGAGGTTGTTCAGAAGAGAAGCGCTTAAAAAATCCCCTTTACCGAATCAGTTCTTTACACTACATATCGATAAAAAGGGAATCTTGTGGCTTGGCACAAAAGCGGAAGGGTTGGTTCAATTCAATCCTGATACGGAGCAATTCACGATTGTTTCTGGTTTCAGGGATTTAAATGGGGACTTGCCTGTGGTTAACAAAATTACCCCGGATAAGGCAGGCAATCTTTGGCTGGCCACCAATTCGGGTCTGGCCTATTTCGATATTGTCAAGCAAAAATCTACCTGGTTTGTAAACCAACCCGGCGACGTGTATAGCCTAGCAGACAATAACATCCAATCGATGTGCTTTGACAACCAGGGAGGAATTTGGTTGGGAACGACCTATTTTGGTGTTAGCTATTTTTATCCTGATGCTGCAAAATTTACTACCTGGCCTTTTCCCGGAAAAAACTACACGTCTGCACCATTTGCCGGTTCCTGGATGGGCGTGAGTACGGACAACAATGTTTGGGTTATAGAAAAGGACCTTACCAAATTGCTCTTATTTGAGCAATCAGGAAAACAATTTTCCTCTTATGACCTCAAACTGCCACGATCGGTGGATTATTACAGGTTTTATCTCGACAAAGATGGAGTGCTATGGGCAGCGGGAAATTCTGTGTTAACAAGTTACAATCTCAAAACCAAAGCCTTTACCGATTATCCAACCTACGTAGCAGGAGAAAAAACACTCGAAGACGGCAGAGTACATGAGATTCTGGAAGATAGTAGGGGGCGGTTCTGGCTTGTCGGGACTTTCGGGGCCCTGTTATTTGATAGACGAAACGGCTCATTTAAAAAATATAAATCTGTATCCTATTCGCAGAGCATACTGGAAGATTCTAAACACAATATCTGGATAGGTGGCGGTGACGAAGTATTTGTTTTGAGACCCAATGATCCGGATTTCAAAGACGTGAAAACTGACAAAAGCAGATTTTCAGCGAATTTCGCGTCGGTCTGGCGCCTGGCCGAAGATCGTTCGGGAAAGATATGGGCGGCAACAAGGCAAGGGCTTCAATTCTTTAATGCAAAGGAAAACCGTTTTGATCTGGAACCAAAAGTAAGTCTCGAAAAAATTGAGGATATGCAGGTGGACCGGCGTGGTTTTTTATGGCTGGGAACCGATTCTGAACTTACCCGTTATAACCCAAAAAACGGGATGATGCAAACCTATAGCTATCAGGACGGCCTTCCATTCAACGGTATTTCCAGGCCTGCTGCAAGTATACAAGACGCCAACGGTGCACTTTATTTTTCAACCAACAAAGGGATATACAAATTTTCCCCGGACGATATAAAAACCGAAAAGGTTCTCTCCCCGATTCTCTTCACGGCTTTGAGGATACTGGATCAGGAGATCAGAGCCGGAGACAGTACTGCTTTGCTCGATAAGAATATCAACGAAACAACAGAATTAACATTCAGCCACAACCAGAACATTTTTTCGCTTGACTTCGCTCTTTTGAGTTACCAGCGATCGGAACGAAACAGGTATGCTTATAAATTGGAAGGTTTTGACCAAAACTGGACCTATACACAAGATCCGACGGCAACCTACATGAACCTTGCGCCCGGAGAATATACCTTTCAGGTAAAAGCAGCAAATGGAGACGGGTTGTGGATGGGAGATTTAAAGCAGCTAAAAATCAGAGTTTTACCCCCCTGGTGGAAAACATGGTATGCTTACACGGCTTACCTCCTGCTTGCTGCAATGTCTGTTTACTTCCTGATGCGCTTCTTCCTGCTTCGTAACACCCTGAGGAAAGACAAAGAGCTTCAACAGGCTAAGCTCGACTTTTTTACCAACATCTCGCACGAGATCCGCACGCACCTCTCGCTCATCATCGGACCTTTGGAAAGGGCATTTGGCTCTATTCCGGATGACAGTATTGCCAAAAACCAGTTGAACTATGCCAGAATCAATTCAGGGAAATTGATGCAACTGGTAGAAGAGTTACTTGATTTCCGAAAGATTCAAAATGGAAGCGTAAAGCTACTTGTACAGGAGTACGATGCGGTGAAAGTTCTTAAAAATGTCCTTGCATCTTTTGAACATCTCGCGATAGAAAAAGTTATCGAAACCACTTTAACGAGCAGCCATGCGGAGGTGATGTTATGGTTTGACCAGAGCCAGATGCAGAAGGTCTTTTACAACCTTCTAAGCAATGCTTACAAGTTTTCGCCGAAAGGAGGAAAAGTGTCTGTGGAGATTCTGGCATCCTCTGATGAAGTGAGTATCAGAGTTGCCGATAACGGGTTGGGCATAGCGCCCGAGCATTTGGCTCATTTGTTTCAACAGTTTTTTCAGGTCAATAACAATACAGGCGATCAAACAGGATATGGGATTGGTCTCGCCTTGTCCAGGGAAATAGTGAATTTGCATGGTGGCAATCTCGTTGTCAGCAGCAGGCAGCAAAAGGAAGGCAGCAGTGGTGAAACGACCTTTACACTTCATCTTCCAACCGGTAAAGCACATTATACCGAAAGTCAGTTAGCCACAACAGGAAGTATGATTCCGATCATTGTGAATACTGCTCTCACAAATATTTACGGTTCCGATAGTAATTCTATCGCTCAAAAAAAATGTAATCTTCTTCTGATAGAAGACAATGATGAATTGAGGGCATTTGAAAAAGAACTTTTTGGAGACGATTACCATGTTATGGAGGCGGCCAATGGGGTGGAAGGCCTGGAGATGGCGTATGAACACATACCTGATTTGATTCTCTGCGATGTGATGATGCCAGAGCTGAATGGAATACAGGTATGCCGTAGCATAAAGGCAGATATCAGGACATCCCACATTCCGGTTATTTTGTTAACTGCAAGAGGCACTACATCACAGGTGCTTGAAGGATTGGAAGCAGGAGCTGACGACTATCTTACTAAGCCATTTGATCCTAATGTACTGGCGCTCAAGATTAGCAATATTCTTAGGGGAAGAGAGGAACTGAGGCGACACTACAACAGGATAATTTTATCAGATTCCAATGGAAAGATAAAGGTAGATGTAAATGCCGATTTCATTTCGAAACTGAGAACCCTGGTTACCGAAAATATTTCATCATCTGAGTTTGGTGTCAATGAAATGGCATTTCTGATAGGCATGAGCGTGTCTGCTTTATACAAAAAAATGCGCGCCCTTACAGGAATGACCGTTAATGATTTCATTAAGACCATTAAAATGCATACAGCCCGCGAGCTGATCGAATCAGGAAATTACAGGGTAAAAGAGGTCGCCATGATGGTAGGCTACGACGATGTCAGGTACTTTAGCAAAGAGTTCAGAAAAACGTATGGTAAGGTGCCAAGTCAGCTGAGTTCGTAATATCAACTGCTGGTTTTGGCACAACTGCTTTGGAGGTTTCTTCCCAATGTTGAGTTCAACTAACCCGAATTCATTCTCAAAAATTTAATCATTTATAGCAAAAGACTGAATTTCATCTTTTCGTCAAAGAAAAGAATCCTTCTGAAAAAATCCGGATAAAAGATTAGCTCGGAAATGGAATTGCCAATTACGTGTAATAACCAACACTAGATCTGACAGTTGAGTTTTTTTAGGTATTACTCAAAAAATGAAATTGAGAAGGGGCCGGGAGATTCTCAACCCCTTTTTCATTTCCGTCGACCTGGATATTCCTGACAAGTTGCTCTCCAGCAGAGCTCGTTTCCGCTTCACCAGGTAATTTAAAGTTATCACTTTTATCGAAAAGCTCATTGACATTTTTGCTTTTGGCAATTGCTTTACTATCTAAAAAGGTTTGCAATGGTGTTTTGCCATAACAGTATCTGCCACTATGTGTTCTTTCGACATTGTAGTATTGGATCCACTTGTCAATGTCTGCCTGCAATGTATCCAAGCTGTCGTAGATCTTCTTGCGGAATGCTATTGCATAAAACTCCTCTTGCATGGTCCGATGGAAACGCTCACATATACCGTTGGTCTGAGGACTTTTTGCCTTCGTTCTGGTGTGATCGATATCCTCAATATTTAAATATAACTGATATTCGTGCTGTTCCTTTGCACCACAATATTCGGTTCCTCGGTCGGTCAGTATACGGAGCAGATCTACTTCCTGATCCTGATAAAAAGGTAACACTTTATCATTAAGCATATCCGCTGCAACCAGCGCATTTTTGCGATCATACACCTTTGCAAATGCTACACGGCTATATGTATCTATGAATGTTTGCTGATAAATCTTACCGACCCCTTTTATATAACCAACGTAATAAGTATCCTGGGCGCCAAGGTAGCCAGGATGGTGTGTTTCAATTTCACCTTTATTTTGTTCTTCTTCCTTTTTTCGTTCAAGGGCCGCAACTTGCAAATCCGTAAGTATTAATCCTTCCTGAGCAACCTTTGCGTCAAGTGCCTTTAAGCGCTTTTGGAACGTCTCCAGGTCATGTCTTACCCATACACAACGGATAGTGGATGGTGCTACTATTATTCCGCGTTTACGCAATTCATTGGATGCACGTTGCTGCCCAAATGCTGGTGATTCGATAGCATAAGCAACCACCACATCTTCTATTTGCTTTTCAATCCGGTTCTTCAGTAGCGGTTTGCTTCTACTGATTTCTTTTAAAGCCAATTCGCCACCTTCATCATATAATTTTTGAAAGCGGTAAAAGGAGTCTCGAGAGTAGCCCATCACCTTACAGGCGTCGGATACATTTCCCAACTTTTCGGCTAACTTTAACAAGCCAAGTTTAGGTTGAATTAACTTTTGCGTTGTCGTCATAACTTAACTGATTTTATGGTTAGTAAATTTACTAACTGTCAGATTAAGTCTCAACTATTACAAATTACGACATATCGCTTTACGATCTACGTAGTCCACTCCATGGTCGCCAGGTTGGTTATATTCAGGCATCATCTATACTGTATAAAAACATTTCTATACACATCACCAATAATTGTTACTTATTCTTAGTTTTGTAACCAGTAGTTGTAAACCAGATACCTCCTCTATATGATGATGATTAACTGCAAGTATATCCTGTTGAAGCTTGACTTATTCTCAATGTTCCGTTTTACTTATCCAGGATTAGTTGGTCCTCCGTGTAGCTTTCCATGATATCATACTTCTCATGTTTATTTAGTATAAAAAGCTGCTCCAACATCGGTTGATGATAAGCTTTTATCCGCTACACCCTTCTAAGATTGACATGAGTAAAATACAGATATGTCATAATTGTTAAACCCATTTGTGATCTATTTACATCGTCCATGTTTGAAAACATATAATATCCATCAACAAATATTAAAACATAAAATAACCTCCATTATGCCCATATTATTACAGGTTATTGAGTACCCTGACGTGCTGAGCCAGATAACTATAGCAGTAATTGCCAAAATTCCCTATGCTGACACTTTATGGAAAATTCTTTCTTTTTTATGGATACTATCACTTGGCTATTTGGTATTATGTATAAATAAGAAACCTTTAAATAATAAATATCTATACATTTATTTGACAGTCTCTATTGTAGGAATTTTAGGATTTAGATTTCCTAATCTGGTACTGCCAATGCTTAACTATGACGAAGCTGATTGGGCCGTTTGTGCTGCCACTTTATGGAATAAATCAGTATTTTGGAAAGACGTTGATGCTACTACAAGTGGACCACTAAATATCTACCCTCTGTTGCTAATAAAAATAGTAGGAGGAAATATAAACTATTTCACGTTACGCCTTTTTTTATTATTGTTCTGCTGTATTCCAACATTTGTTTTTTCGTTTCTGGCTGTAAGACAATATACTTCACCCTCATTGGCCGCTGCGATGACTGCTCCCCTGGCAATAGGATTTGCCATGTTAAACGAAACAGATCTGGTTTCGTTTGACTCTACCTATATTCCAATGGTCACTCTTGCATTCGCCTCCTATTTATTGTTGTCGGTAGAGCGTGCCAAAAATAAAATATCGGTTGTAATGACTTTAGGGTTTATTCTAGGGCTTCTACCATTCATAAAGTTACAAGCCGTTCCTATTGGAATAGGATTAGGACTATGGCTGCTATGCGCTGCTCATTTTCTTTGGAAGTTACCAACCCGTGCAATTTTCTACATTCTCATCTCGTGCTTTGCTCCTTCCATTCTAGTCGGCATCTATATTTTTTCACTAAATACTCAATCAGATTTTTGGGAATCCTATGTGCTTAATAACTTATTATATGCTGAATTGGGAGTTGTGGGACAAGAAAAAAACTGGTGGTTTAAAGCAAGAGTTCCTTTATATCTAATCAGTACTTCACCCACTATTTCTCCATTTTTTTATTGTCTTTCAGGAATTGGTATTCTTTCTTCTATCTATTGTTTTATAAATTTCATAAAGATGGAGTTTAGAGATAAAATTAATTTAATTGGGTCTATTTTCATTTTTTTATTAAGTTATTATTCCATTAGTCAACCAGGAAATATATGCCACTATTACCTAATTCTATTAATAGTTCCATTATTCTTTTGGGCATCAATAAGTTTTATAAGTGCTAAAAAAATAATGGATTCCAAAAATTATAAGTATCGAACTGATATATATATATCTTTGCTGTTAATAACAGTAGGTTTACAAGGACTTGTAAGTATTAAAAAAGGAAGTTTTGGAGTTAATATTATAGAAAAAGGATATAGTGGAACGATAAATTCCCCACTCATTGGCGAGATAAAAGGATTAGTCAAACCCGATGACTTTATTGCCGTCCTGGGATACCGTCCGGATATATATATATCCAGCAACACCCTTTTAGGAATTCGGGAGGCCCAGACTACACGTATGCATTTTGCTTTTAAAAATCTGCAAAAGGAGTACTATGAAAATCGGATTGCGTCTGATATCATAGCCAATGAGCCAAAACTGATCATTGATGCTTCGCTCAATTCAAACATTTCCTATCCCTATAACGACAGTACTACCGTGTACGAAAATTATCCTGCGATACGGAAAGTCATAGATTCTAATTATTCGTATCACGCTACAATAGATCAAATCCGGATTTTTGTAAAAAAATAATATCAGTTGTTGCTAGGGATAAAATTTGCAATCTGATTTGGCACTAGTCAGATCTCAGTCGGATATAGCCCTACGTTTCCGATGAAAGCATCTTTTCCCTCGTTGTTCGTAGTCGTCAGACTACGGATATGTGAGCTTGGGTTCGTCTCCCTACGAGACCACGGAAACACATAATTTGGAGAATCAAGGGATCAAGCCAAATTCTTGGGGGGGAAGGAAATAAAGGGAGCAGTGAGATGCCAATTTTCCGGGTGCTGTTGTTCAGGTCATTGAATTTGAACAAGGAGAAGTGGTGGAATGGTTAATTGACGATCATCCCAACATAGTTCTTCAACGAAGTGACCAAGCAGTCGCTGCGCTGAAAAAAACTCAAAGCCAGTAAGTAAATCTGATTAGTGAGTTTGAGAGGTTATTTTCACTTTGTAGTAAAGCTTTTAAACAGGTTAGAACAAGCGCACTTGCTCTTGAAATGTCTTATTGACCTGTTTGGAAGACGATTACGGCATTCAGAGGCTGCCTGAGTCGGTCCTGATAATCCCTGCAAGTAATTTTGTTTTGTCGTTTCGTTCAGGAAAGATTAACTGCTCCACTTGTTCGGACCCGCTGAGTATATGTGCGAGTTAATTCTTGCTATCTCAGCTAGTAAGGTAAATGCTGCATCACCATACCTTGGGCTAGCTTCTTGGGTAAAAGTCCGTCATCCAGTGCAAAATCTTTATACTTTTGCATCAGCTCAAAAATTTCCAGGTAACTTCCTGAATATTTATAGTACTCTCCATGGGTTGGGGCTTTCGATTTTCAGCTCCCACTGGATGAATATTTATGCTGTATTAAAAAATTTTCAATCCTTGTCTGCTCTTTCATGGCAGTCATGTTTCAATTTGCTATTCCACTATTCAAATTCACTTCCGAACGACAATTCCTTTATGAGTATAAACGATGACCGGAACTGTTTGAAAAGAAAGTAATTATTATTTCTAAGCCGTAATCTTTAATTAAATGATTAAGGAAGATATACAAATATGGCAAAGGTTTGTTGAGGGAGATAAAGCTGCTTTCGAGTATCTTGTTCAAACTTACTATACCGCTCTTTTCGACTATGGAATGAAATTTACCTCGGATCGGGAAATGGTTAAAGACCATATTCACGATTTGTTTACTACGCTATGGGATAGACGCAAACATCTGAGTCAGGTCGATCAGATAAAACCTTATCTTTTGAAAAGTATCCGCAACAGACTTTTCAAAAGCTATCGTCGTGCAGAGGTTTTACTGGATATTGATAATTACCAGGAACAGGTTTTTCAGGATGATACCATGGAAATGCAGATCATTTCAGAGGAATCTGTTATTGAAAGAGAACGAAAGATCACATTCATACTAAGTCAGCTTACCCGAAGACAAAGAGAGATTATACACCTCAAATTCTATGAAGATTTGTCGAACGAGGAAATTGCTGACATTTTACTAATCTCCCGGGGGGCGGTGGCCAACTTGCTATATCAGACTTTAAAACTCGTAAAGGAAAAATGGAAAGTGTCGCTGTTTGGTATACTTTTCTATTTTTTATTTAGCTGGTAGTCAAATATTTACTTCATATTTTAATGGCAATGGAAAAAAAGTGACATTTTTTTCATTATCCGCCGTGCCTTTCTGGGTTATGTCCTTGTAAGGTTAAATTTTATATTTTTTCATGAAAAAATTTTATAATTGTAATCTTCAGACTTTACTCTTAGATGAAGACTTTAAACGATGCGTTCGGGAAAACGAGAAAGGCAATAATCATTTGTGGGAGGAATTGTTGAAGCAAAATCCTGAACATTCCTACACGATGTGCCAGGCGCGTGAATTACTTCTTTCACTGAGCCGGAATATGTCTTCATTAACTGAAGAGGAGTTGAATGAAGGGGTTGCAGCAATATTGTCTTATACAAAGGAGGAACGTAGTAGATTCCGCATAGGACATCAATTTAGATGGCTTTCTATTGCAGCATCTGTGGTGATCATTATTGGAATAATAACTCTGAGACCAAAGCACAAACAAGCCGATTATGCATATCATAAGATAATTGCAAATGTGACAACGTCTTTGCAGGAAGTAGTTAATGAAACTGATAAGGAAAAGCGGATAATACTTCCGGATAGCAGTATTGTCCTTCTATCCCCATCAAGTAAAGTAAGTTATACCAATCCATTGATCCAGAACAACCGAAGGGAGATTTATCTCTCAGGAGATGCGTTTTTTGAGATTCAAAAGGACACATTAAATCCTTTGTTTGTATATGCAAACGGATTAGCGACACGTGTGGTAGGGACAAGCTTTCTGATTAAAACCACAGACAATGAAGTAAAGGTAATGGTGCGGACGGGACGGGTTGCTGTAATTCCGATCAATACTAAGGAAGCGGCACCGCAAAAAACGGAGCTCTTATTGATTCCTAATCAACAGGCGTTGTTCTCGACAAAGGACAATGCAATTTCGAAGACGATCATTGAATTTCCGGACGAGATCAAAAAAATAAAGAAGGAACAACTATTATCATTCAAAAACAGGCCGATCGCGGAGGTGTTCGAAGTTCTTGAAAAAGGTTATGGTATTCCTTTTGTCTATGATCGATCGGCGACGGCTAAATGCCTGGTTCATGTTGAATTTACTGATGAATCGCTTTTTCAAAAACTTGATATAATTACCCAGACTATTGGTGGCAGTTATTGTGTGATTGATGGGAGCGTGATTATTTCAAGTACCGGCTGCAATTAACCTAATCATAACTTAACCATAATAATATGATGAAACCATAACCTAAAAAAAATGGGTCGATAGCGGTACCAGCGCTATCGACCCTGATTACTCCTCACCAATCTAAGTAGTACTTAAAGGTTCCCGTTATCGGGAATCGTGGGAGGGCTTTGTTGCTTGTGTACACTAAAACCGTTGTAAAATTATGAAAAAAAATAGTATACCATTAAAAATTCTGGCAACAGTGATAAAGGTAACCTGTATTCCATTCCTTGTCTCACTCATTTTTACCAGCCTTACGTTTGCTGGCAATGGCCTGGCCCAGGAGCTCCTGAAACGAGAGATAAGCTTAGATGTGAACAGCCAACCGCTCAGTGACGTGTTGGCAAATATTGAGAAGTCAACAAAGGTTAAATTTTCCTATGTACCGTCTCTGGTTGAGAAGCATAGAGTGAGTATTTCTGTGTCGAAATACTCATTGGATGTCGTTTTAGACAGATTATTAGTTCCGTTAGGTATTCAGTATGCGGTATCCGGAGGGCATATTGTCTTGACAAAAAAGCATGATAATACAGACGATAACAACAAACTGCATGAAACCATTGATAGGTCTACCCATGAACAGCTAATAACGGAGGCAACCGTTACCGGACAAGTGCTGACCGCGGATTCAAATAGTCCTTTGCCTGGAGTAAGTGTGGTGATAAAAGGTACTTCAACTGGAACTACGACAAATGAAAAAGGTGGTTTCCAACTTTCCGTTCCGGATAATGTTGATGCGGTATTGGTTTTTAGCTATGTGGGTTATATAACACAGGAGTTGAAAATAGGTAACCAAACGCATGTTGAAGTTACACTACTAGAAGATACTAAGGCACTTGGAGAAGTAATTGTGGTGGGCTACATGACTCAAAAGAAGGCGGATCTGACTGGCTCCGTTGCAATGGTTACCGCACGTGAAATCGAGAAAAATAGCTACTCCAATGTCATGCAGGGATTGCAGGGAAGGCTTCCTGGCGTTTATATTACGGGTGATGGAAGTCCTGTAGGTAATGTGAGCGTGCAGATAAGGGGACTGACTTCCATGCGGTCGGCTCCTCCGTTAATTGTGGTCGACGGATTTCCAACAAACGTTAATCTGAGAGATATCAATCCCAATGACATTGCATCCATACAAGTTTTGAAAGATGCGGCATCAGCCAGTATTTATGGTTCCAGAGCGGCAAGTGGTGTTATTCTCATTGAGACCAAAAAAGGTAAAATAGGTGAAACCAAAATTGCATACAGTGGTTCAGTGGGTGTATCCAGTTTTATGAACCGGGTTCCTATGATGAATACACAGGAATTTGGCCGTGCATTTTGGCAGGCGGCTGTCAATGAAAAACAAGATCCGAATGCTGTTACGCAAATCTATTCTTTCAAATCACATTTGGATCCGAATGGGAAACCTGTTCTGGATGAGGTAATTCCCAGGGAATGGCTCAATTCTGAAAAAACAATGAAAGCGGCTGATACTGATTGGTTTGACGCCGGATCACAATTAGGACTTCAGAATAATCATCAGATTACGTTGACCAACGGGAATCAGAATGTGCGAAATATGTTTTCGGTAAATTACTACGAAAACCGTGGTACACAGATACATACCGGTCTCAGACGTATTTCCTTACGTTTAAATTCTGAATATAGTTTGATCAAGAACCGGTTGAATATAGGTGAGAATATTGCAGTCTCTACCTCAAAAATTAACGACCAGAATCACAGTCACTCTTTTTTAACAATGCCTCCGATTATTCCGGTTTATACCACCGATGGAGGCTGGGGCGGCACGGCTTATAGCTTGGGGATGGATGATTACAATAATCCCGTACGTATGCTCAACCTCGGAAAGGATAATTTCACTACAACCAATAAAATAATCGGAAGCGTATATGCAAATCTGAAAGTTTTGAAAAATCTTCATCTGAAGACTCAATTCGGATTGGATTATACCGGGAACAATTACAGGCATATAGAATTTACCTGGGTTGAAGGCGGAGGCAAAAGGAATATTAACAATGGGGTTAGAAGTTATCAGGGACAGGATATTACGACTACCTGGACCAATACTTTGAACTATAACTTAAGCCTTCAAAATCATAGTCTCGATTTCCTTGCCGGTATGGAAACGTCAAGGTATACTTTCCAGAATATGGAAGGCTTTCGGAGGGGTCTGGAACTGGAAAATTATGATTATGGCTACTTAAGTTCGGCCACAGGTACGCAGGAAATATATGGTACTGGCGATGAGTTTTCCTTGTTATCTTATTTTTCCAAGTTCAACTATTCGTTCAAAGACAAATATCTGCTTTCGGCAACGCTCCGATACGATGGCTCTTCAAAATTCGGGATTAATAATCAATTCGGTTTTTTTCCGGCTGTGTCTGCCGGGTGGCGTTTAAGCGATGAAGATTTCCTTAAGAATGTGCCTTTTGTTTCGGATTTAAAACTAAGAGCAAGTTGGGGTATGAATGGGAATTCCAATATCCCTACCAATGCATTGGTCAATTTCTATGATGCGAATTATAATGCAACGAGTTACGGCTTGGCGGGCAACGAATCCGGGACGCTGTTTTCAGGATTTAGAAGACGACATGTCGGAAATCCGAATCTGAAATGGGAAGCAACAAGGCAAACCAACCTGGGAGTGGATTTTGGTATACTCGGGTCAAAGCTAACCGGATCAGTCGATTATTTCTATAAGTATACTGAAGGAATGCTTTATGAACCTCCCTATTTAGCAGCCATTGGAGAAGGGGGGTATCAGTGGATCAATGCGGCTAACATGACCAATCGTGGGATTGAGTTAATTTTAACTTATGGCGATAAATTGGAAAGTGGATTTGAATATTCTTTTACCGGTAATTTTAGTACGTTCAGAAATAAGGTAGATGATTTGCCGGAATCGGTGAAATTTACCTATGGAGGAAATGGATTGGACGATGATATTCTGGGACGCCCGTTAAATTCCATTTACGGTTTTATTGCGGATGGCTTATTTAAGTCGGACGAAGAAGTAGCCAATTCTGCGGAACAGCAGGGGAAAGGGTTGGGAAGAATCCGCTATAAAGATTTGGACAATGATGGGAAGATAACCTGGGAACACGACCGTACCTGGATTGGTGTCAGTGATCCAAAATTTATGTACGGATTGAATGTAGACTCCAAATTTAAGAATTTTGATTTCTCTATGTTCTGGCAGGGAATTGCCGGTAATACGGTAAGAAATGACTGGAAGTCATACAGTGATTTCTGGAATGTATGGACTCAGAGCGGTTTCAATCACCCCAAAAGATTATTAGGTGCCTGGACACCAGAAAATAACGATTCCGATATTCCTGCTTTATCTCTTTATAATACGAATGACGAACGTAGGGTGTCTACTTATTTCACGGAGTCGGGTTCGTATTTGAAACTTAGGCATATTGAGTTGGGATATAATCTTCCGGCCCGCGCTATCTCTAAAATCGGGATGAAACAGTTCAGGGTTTATGTGAATGCCCAAAATATTGTCAACCTCAAAAAGTGGTGGGGTGCCAATAAGTATACCGGCATTGATCCGGAAAATGCAAGCAAGGCAAATGAATATTCCAGCCCGTATGTTCGCCCCCAAATATTCATGATGGGTATTAATGTTTCATTTTGACAACAATACAGATATGAAAACAATAAATAGATTTATACTATTGGTTTGCACAATATTGGCTTTTACCCAGTGTCAGGATATATTGGAGGTGAATCCGAAGGGAATCATTACAGAAGAGCAAATAAGCGAACCAAAACACATTGATGGTCTTGTAACAGCTGCCTATGCGTTTATACCAAGAGCGCATGCTTTCGATACAATGAACCCATGGATTGCCAGTTTCCGGTCTGACGATGCGTATAAGGGTGGTGGTGGACTCGACGATCAAACTCCCTGGTTTCAGATGGAAACCTATTCGTTGGTGAATGCCAACGTCGGGAATAATGATGGCGTCTGGTTTAGTGGGTACAGCGGAATTTCCAGAGTGAATACTGCAATTAATGCCATCAAACGCATGGATGAAACCAAATATCCGCAAAAGAATGAGCGGATTGCTGAAATGCGCTTTTTGAGAGGGTGGATTCATTTGAAATTGAAAAGGATATATAGATACATTCCGTATGTGGTTGAAGAAGATACGAATGAGGATATTGTTAAAATTCCCAACAGGGAGGAAGGCAGTACATCAGATCTGGCTCTCTGGCAGAAGATTTATGACGACTTAAAGTTTGCGGCTGATAATTTACCTGAAACACAGGCTGAAAAGGGAAGGATTTCAAAATATGGGGCGAAAGCGTTTTTAGCTTACACTGTATTGTGGATGGCTTATCCACAAGATGACAGGAATCAGCTTACAACCATTGATAATGTTAAACTAACAGAAGCACTGGCATTAGTTAACGAAATTATTGACAGTGGAAAGTACAGATTAGCGACCGACATGGCCGAGAATTTCATGCTGGAATATGACAACGCCTCACCAGAATCCTTGTGGGAACTACAATTTACGATAAATGATGGTACCGTTCGTGGTAATCTCAATGAAGGAAACGGACTCACTGCTCCCTGGTGGAACCCTTATTTCAGCTGTTGCGATTTTCATAAACCTACCTATAACATGGTAAATGCATTTAAGGTAGACGCCAATGGATATCCACTCTTTGATACATTTAACAATGAAAATATCGTAAATAAGAAAGAGTACTTTGCAAATAATACCTGGGATCCGAGGCTTGGACATACGGTGGCCGTTCCGGGGCATCCCTGGAAGTATCAGCCAGTTATGTTCGATAGCACCGCCTCGAGGCAACCAGCAGTGTACGGGTATTTTCATTCGCTGAAAGAGAATGTGACAACCAACAGCCCGGGCTTGTTTAATGCCTTCTGGATGTTCAATTCCAAAAATCAGCTGGAAGTGAGGTATGCCGAAGTTTTGTTGTGGAAGGCAGAAATACTCATTCAACTGGGGAGGCATATGGAAGCATTGCCGGTTATCAATCAGATAAGAGAACGTGCTGCACGCAGTGTAAACAGGCTAAAAATGCCAAACGGAACATTTCCTGTCAAGTACAAAGTAGAACCTTATGTGGTGGGAAGTAATGTAAAGTGGGATAAAGCGTTTGCATGGAATGCCTTAATGTGGGAAGCAAGGCTTGAAATGGCGATGGAGGGCCGCCGGTTTTTTGACCTGGTGCGATGGGGAATTGCTGCCAAAACACTGAATGAGTACCTCAATGCCGAAAAGAAACGAAGACCATGGCTTGAAGTCGCTAAATTCACTGCTGGCAGGGATGAGTATTTGCCAATTCCGCAAGCGCAAATGAATTGGTCAAGAGGTGTTTACAAGCAAAATATAGGATACTGATCTGAGTAAAAAGCTCTAATATAGCAGTTTAGAAAGAAGCCTCATAACCGTAGTTGGTTATGAGGGGATGGGTAAAAGGATGTAGACTATTCTGATTATATCCTTTTACTCATTCGATAATTTTTACAGGTAGAATCATTCATTTTCTAATTATTTCAATAGTTACTTTTATGCGATATATAGTAATCATTTTTCTGTCTCTTTGTCTAATTGGTCCGCCGAATTGGGCTTACTGCGTTAGCCTTCAGGAAAAGAAAGACAGCGTACGTTTTGACAGGGATTATGCTCTGGAGGCAACCATGTTGGGCTTTTTTGCTCCCGACGGGGCCCGCAATCCCACACTTAAGGCAAATAAAGGCGATCGGGTGCGGATTAAGATTACCAACGGTGAACTGATGACGCATGATATTGCTCTGGAAAAACTCGGTATTAAAAGTACGGTGATACTTGAAAAGGGCAGCAGTACCAGTATCACATTCACGGCACAGCAGAATGATACCTATTACTGTTCAGTTCCTGGCCATCGTGTGGCGGGTATGGTTGGAAGTTTTGAGGTGGTGGAAGGCGTTATATCAAATGCGACCATTGCAGGACAACTGCCTACCAGGGACGGACAACCTGTAAATCTCAATTTTGAAAACGGGTCACTTAAAGATTGGACCGCTACCGGAGATGCATTCTCCAACGCGGTCTTTAACTCAGATCCTTCTCCCGTGCATGAAAAGGAAATGCATATTGGTTTCGAAGGGAAATATTTTCTTAGCAGCGGAGGAACGGTTAACTCTAAGCTAACCGGAACTTTGACCTCTGTTCCATTTAAGGTGACACAACCTTTTGCAGCTTTCCGGGTTTCGGGAGGAGCTTTGCAGGATACCCGTGTTGAGCTTTTACTGGCTGGTACGGATCAGGTCATTTTTCATATAACCGGGCAGGGGCGCGCTACTTTACAGCCTGTGGTCGTGGATTTGCAACCCTACATGGATAAAGAAATTGTGATCAGAATCATCGACAATGAGACCGGTATTTCTCAGATTCCCTACATTCCAAATGACAAATGGGCGCATATTAATTTTGATGATTTTCTTTTTTATCCAAGTCGACCCGCTTTTCCCAATGAACTGAAACAGAAGGATATTATCATTCTGCCACCTTTGGACCCTGTGTTGCATGCCGGACTCTCAGGAGTCGAGGCAGCCAAAGTCATGACTCCACCAAAAGGTTTTACTGTGACTCTGGCAGCGGCGGAGCCCGATGTAGTCCGTCCGATTAGTTTCACAATTGATGCAAAAGGAAGGCTTTGGGTGGTAGAAGGCCATACTTATCCTGTACCAGCGAAGGAGGGAGAAGGCAGGGATCGTATCCTGATTTTTGAAGATACCAATGGTGACGGGACCCTGGACAGCAGAAAGGTATTTGCGGAAGGTTTGAATTTGGTCAGTGGTATCGAAGTTGGGATGGGTGGTGTCTGGCTTGGTGCGGCTCCTTACTTGTTGTATATTCCGATCAATGCCAAAAATGACAAACCCGCAGGGCCTCCGCAAAAGTTACTGGATGGATGGGGCGTTCACGATACTCACGAAGTGCTGAATAATTTGAGATGGGGCCCCGATGGTTGGCTATATGGTACGCATGGTGTTTTCACACATTCAAATGTAGGTAAGCCGGGTGCTCCTGATTCTGAGCGTACCAAATTAAACGCAGGTGTCTGGCGATATCACCCGATCACACATAAGTTTGAACTGTTTGCAGAAGGAACCAGTAATCCATGGGGAATTGATTTTAATGATTACGGGCATCCTTTCATCACAGTATGCGTAATTCCACACATGTATCATGTTATCCAGGGGGCACGTTACCAACGGCAGGCAGGAGCTCACTTTAATCCATATACCTACGATGACATTAAAACCATTGGTGATCATGTACACTGGCTTGGTGATCGCGGACCGCACGCTGGTAATTTCCGATCTGCCTCTGCTGGGGGTGGGCACGCACATGCAGGAGCCATGATATATCTGGGTGGTGATTCATGGCCAAAGGAATATCGTAATGAAATCTTCATGAACAACATAAATGGCTCCCGACTGAACGTTGATCATTTTGAGCGGAACGGATCGGGTTATGTTGCTTCTCATAAGAATGATTTCCTGGCCATGAATGATTCCTGGTCGCAGTGGTTGAATATGAAATATGATCCAAGTGGATCGGTATATGCTATCGACTGGTATGATAAAAACCAGTGCCATAGTCCCAATCCAGATGTACATGATAAAACAATGGGTCGGATTTTTAAAATTACTCATGACAATGACAAATTTGTTAAAGTGGATCTTTCAAAAGCATCGGATATGGAGTTGGTTAATTACCAGCTGAATGCAAATGATTGGTATGTGCGTCAGGCGAGAACAATATTGCAGGAGCGTGGCGGGAATAAAAAGGTACATAAGGCACTAAAAGAAATATTGGCTCAGAATCCGGATGTGACCCGCAAACTTCGTGCAATGTGGGCTCTGCATGTAACAAAAGGATTTACGGAAAAAGAACTTACAGATCTGCTGACCAATGAAAACGAAGATGTAAGAAGCTGGGCAGTTCAGTTGTTGGCCGAAAATAAAACGGTTTCACCCGAGACACTGAGACAGTTCACAATCCTCGCACAAAAAGATACCTCACCGGTTGTCAGGCTGTACCTTACGTCTGCTTTGACGAGGCTCGCACCAGCTCAAAGGTGGGATGTATTGGAG
The DNA here is from genome assembly GCF_021390535.1 of Dyadobacter sp. CY312. Lineage (GTDB taxonomy): Bacteria > Bacteroidota > Bacteroidia > Cytophagales > Spirosomataceae > Dyadobacter. Next base: position 27,900 of record NZ_JAJUXG010000030.1, on the reverse strand, counting down.
GCTCTGGTTCAAAAAGCTGAGGACAAGGATGACCATAACCTGCCATTAATGGTTTGGTATGCTGCCGAGCCACTATCAGCAATTGATATGAAACGCGCAATGCTTTTGGCGCAGAAATCAAAACTGCCTAAAATTTTACCATACACCATTCAGCGCATTGGTGCTATTGGGACGGATGAATCTAAAAAGGTGCTGAAAGATCTGGAAAACAAATTGGGTGCATTGGAACACTCACATGAAAATCACGAAACCCAGATGTTGATTGGGAAGATTTTAAATAAGTAGTTGGAATAAGTTATGTGAATGTTTAACTCAATAAGCATGGTAAAGATGATCCCACCAGGCATAAAATCTGTTTTCTGTGTCCTGATACTTGTTTTATTTTGTGTAAATCTTTCAATAGCCCAGTCTGATCGATACAAAAATTTCAAAAAAACGACACTGACCCGAGATTTTATTTCCGAAGGCGTGGCGGTTGCAGACCTTAACAAAGACGGGAAAATGGATATTATTGCCGGCTACTATTGGTTTGAAGCGCCGAATTGGAAAAAGCATGAGCTGGCTCCGTCCCGTGTTTTTGATCCCCGTAAGGAATACAGTAATTCATTCCTCAATCTGGGAATGGATGTAAATCTGGATGGTTGGGATGATGTGGTGATTGTTGACTTTCCAGGAAAACCGGGTTTCTGGTTTGAAAATCCCAGAAATAAATCGGACCAATGGAAGAAACATATCATTGCTGACTCCGTGGGGATAACCAATGAATCTCCGGGCTTTGTTGATGTAGACGGTGACGGAAGGTTGGACATACTTTGTGGTGATAAGGACAAAAAGCAGATCGTCTGGTTACAGGCTCCGACCAAAAAGGGGCAAACAGAATGGAAACGTTTCGCCCTGAGTGAAGAGAATGTCCTGGGTACCGAGATTTTTTCTCACGGAATCGGATACGGGGATATCAACATGGATGGTATTAATGATGTAGTCATTCGGGAAGGCTGGTTTGAAGGAACCAGGAACAATCATGGTGGGAACTGGGTTTTTCATCCTGCCAGTTTAGGCGAGCCCTGTTCCCATATGCAGGTTCTGGATGTCAATGGCGATGGTAAAAATGATGTGGTAAGTGCATCTGCACATGCGTTGGGAGTGTGGTGGCACGAGCAAATTAAAGGTGCCGATGGTGAAATTAATTTCAAGACGAATTTAATGAGTAACACAACAGCGCAGACACATGCATCCATTATGGCGGATCTGAATGGCGACGGAGTCAAAGAGTACATCACAGGAAAAAGATTCCTTGCGCATCACGGTCGCGACCCCGGAGACAGCGACGCAGCTATATTGCTTTGTTTTGAGTTCGATTCCAGTAAAGAACCCTATTTTGAAGAGCATGTAATTGATATTGATTCAGGGGCAGGTCTTAATATTGTAGTGCAGGATATTAATCTGGACCAGAAGCCGGATATCGTGGTTGCTAATAAAAATGGTGTGTTTTTGTTCGAAAACGGGCTGAAGTGATAAAGTGTGCCTAGGGAAGGCTCCAACAAAGTAGTTATTGTGAATAATACAATCAGTTTCGTTACTGATGGCAAAGAATCTCCTTCATTGTTCCTTTACAATGCATGGAGATTCTTTGCATGTAGCGTTAATCAATTAACGGACTTAAAGGAATGTATGAAGACGAAAAAATGAATTACTCTGAAAATAACCTGAGCACAGACCAAAAACTTACCTGGTTCTACTGCTACCAGGTAAGTCGCTGAATTACTTCGTCGTATAGGCAGGTGCGTCATAGGAGCAATTATACATTTCAGTGAAGATCATTAAGTGCCTCGCTAATTGCTTTACTTAATATTTCATCATCGCCATTCAGGTAACCCCGAAGTGTTCTATTGACAGGTATATCAATCTTAACTCCTAATTTTTGATTTGGTGTTCCATCCGGATAGTACTCACCAAAGCCGGAAAAGAACGAAAAATATTGACCAGGGAAATTGATGGTAATGGCCATTCCGTTTGCACCAGCAGTCTGCGTACCTATTGTGGTGGTACGAGTGACACCTTGCAGAGCAATTACATTCCATTCTGCCTGGCTCTGAATACCTTCATCTACCAGTATATAGTATTTTTTGTTTTTTAAAAATGTGTTAGAATCAGGTCGAATAATTTCACACTCAATAAGTGAGTGGTTTTTTGCTAAATCCGGACTTACAACAAATGGAAATTCATTATACGCCACTGTATCGGGCTTTATGGCTATGTAAGATGCCAGTTTAGTGCCTATGTGACTATCACGGGGATACCCTCTTGCATCCAGAATAATTGATTTGCAGTCTTTTAACATTTGTGACAAACTATCCAGCTGATGCACATAAAGCCGGTTTATTCTCATATATCCTATACCGGGTTCGAGTACCTGACAAAACGGTTCTTTTAGAGGAGAGCGATTTATCTTACCTCTCAAAGTATAATAATCATCTCTTTTGATTCTGGTAAGCGTAACATCTTTAATCTGACCTTTACTCCGGACAGTGACCACCGCAGCACTGCCAGAAGTCCCATTTGTAAGCCAGGTGAAATAATATTCCCGGTTAAACCCTGCTGTATTGGAAGCCACAATCAGTTTTTCCCATTGCTTCGCCAGCGTGCTTATTGGAACCTGATCAATGGCGATCAGTTCATCACCCTCCTTAATTTGAGACAAGTTATTGCGCTGCATTGTATCTGCCAGAATGCTGGTTATAAACACTTTGCCATCCACCAGATCCGTCCCAATGGGAAGATTACCATCCATAATGCCAACCGGTGATCTGCCACCTTGCTTGTTGATTAATATACTATGCCCATCCTGAATGGAGGTAGTCAGCTCCATTAGTGCTAAAAAATAAAGGGAGTCATTTTCAGCCTTTATAAATTTGGGGATGAAGTGGGTTAAAGCTTTGTTCCAATCGAGTGGGATCAGGTTTTTGTTGGGAGAAAAGTAGTGAATGGCATTCCAAAAGTTGAAAAGTCCTAGTAGCCGTAATTTCAGATCAGGTACTTCTTTTGAAGGATAATCAAACTGTGGTTTTCGGATGTAAACGGTATTCTCAATCTGGTTTGAAGCGGAGTGTTTTACGGGGTGACTTAACAAAAACCCGGCTTCTTTCAGGATAAGTTTTTGAGGATCTTTGACTGATTGACACGGGATGTAGATATCCGGTGCTGATCCAAGCGTTCCATCCTCGTATATCATTTCTGAGGTTCTGATCTTTGCAGTTAGACCATCTGATAACTGCATGTGATAAAAATCCCCGTAAACATAGTCCGGCATTTCTCCCTGAAAGATGATGCTGCACAAATTTCGATGACGTAAAGCCAGCAGCGCTTTAAGTGTGTTCACATTGACGTAGCGATTAACGATAAAGCAAAATCTTTTTGATCTGAGCGATAGGTCTTGATTTGATAAAAGATAACCTCCTTCTGAAATATTTTTCAAGCCATAGTGAACTTGTAGCTTGCCATTTATATCTCCCTTTTGATCTTGTGGTAATATGTTGATATCATGGGGAAAGTCTTCGCGCATGAGACCTTTGTAGTAAAAGCTGCGTGCAGTAGGTAATATCAAGGTCTTGCTTATCAACTTTCCAATCAGAGGTTGAACAAACTGAGTGTATTGCTTTAATCCCGCGTTATTATCAATCGTGGCATTTCTTAAATCAATGACAAAGGAATGGTTGGAAGAAATTAATTTAGGTGTTAAAACAGAATCCAGTTTAAGTCCGTTTTTAAATATATTCTGAGAAGCTGTGATGTATGTTGATTTTGAAGCCAAAGAAGTCAAAGTGAGCCCGGGTTCTGTATATGGAGACTCCGTAGCAAGATCTTTACTATCAATGACTGCCGAGTAGGGATCATTCAGATCTGAAAGCAGGGCTGAAATTGCATTCTTAAAGCCAGATGTGCCTGGATCATCCAGTAATTTACCAATGTTTGAGATCACCAAACTATCTGGGTATAGCACTCCTTTCCCAACAGCAGGATGAAAGTAATTGACTACGCCCCACAATCTTCCAAAATCAGCAATTCGGGCTATTTTAAGGGAGTCAGGATTTTGTATTGAGTCTTGATCTCTGTGGGCGTAAGCGCATACCGATTGAAGCGTAACCAAGAGGCTAAGCAGCGTTTTAACTATAAATTTCATGGCAATTAGTGACCGTTATGAGAGGAAAAAAGCGTGTTGAAGTACTGGTAAAATGCGGGTCTTTATCTGCCCACCGCCAGCAAGCGCACACTTTCCAGATCGATGTTGTCTCCCAGAAAACTGCTGACCAGCAGCTTCTTTTTACCCACAGATACATTAACCAGTTCGGTAATTTTATTTCCGTTACTGCGCGTGTAGATTATACCAGAAGTTACACCGTTTAACTCCCAACGGTAGTATTCTTTGTAAGTGCTGCTTTTTTTCATTTCAGCGTCCAACTGGTTAATGACTTTTTTCGAGTATTCGGGCGGACTGTCAAAACTGAGGTATTTATATGTTTTTACCTGCTTCATGATACGCGCTATGCTCGGGTGCGACCACATGCCGGTTTCATTGGATCGTTTCACCATGGCTTCACCCATGGTGTTTACCGCGTACTTTGGCAAGTCGGAATATTGTTTGAAGTACAGGTCAATAAAGGTTTGACTTTGCTCTGGTTCCGTTTTACTCTGCCCGAAGGAGATGTAACTGGTAAGTAGTATTATGTATATAACAATGATCGGTTTCATAAGGCTTAGTTTTCTGTTACTGCATTGTCTGGTAATTCAGTAGGTTCGTTGAGATGCTGGTATGCCTGATTAAGTGCGTTTGACATGGACATCAGGCTTTCTTCGGCAGTCCTGCGTGCCAAAGCCTCAATCTCAAGTTGGGTATTTAACTTTTGATTATAATCCACACCCAACCAGGTCAGACCCGAAACCAAAATGGTGACCGCTGCTATTTTTAGCCATACCGGATAACCCAGCATTACAGATTTCCTGTTCTTTTGTTCAATCGTAAAAAGCACTTCGTCATGTCCTATTTCACTAAAATCCTGGATGGCAGCAAACCAGTCTTTGTCTCCCGTGTGGCTCTCATCCGCTGCTTGCTTTGACAGATAGGCCTTGATCAACTTTTCTTCCGCTAATGTCGTCTCTGCCTTCCAGTATTTTTCAAGCAGTATTTCAAGCTTATCTTTTTCCATGTACTCTTTCCTTTAAGTATTGACGGGCTCTGTACAAATACACTTTTACCTGTGCTTCTGAAATCTCCATGACCTTTGCAATTTCCTTGTATTCCAATTCTTCAATTTCGCGCAAGTGAAGAATATTTCGCTGAATATCAGGGAGTTTACTGGTAAGGGAATTGAAGCGAAACATCAGGTCATCAGTAGTCATTTCTGTTTCTGTCTGACTAGGTTCTGCGAATTCAGGAATCTCTTCCAGTGTGCTGTGCGTTAGACTTTTCTGCTTCTTGATGTAATTCAAATACTCATTACGTATCATCCGCATCGCATAAGCCTCAAAATTATCCCAGCTTTCCCAGTCATCCCTTAGCTTCCAAAGTTTGAGAAGAGTATCCTGCAGAATATCTTCGGCATCTTTTACATCTTTCGTAAGCGATAACGCAAAGCGGTAAAGCTTGCGCTGGCTGCTTATAAAAAGATTGTAAAGCCTGGGATTCATAGGGTTTTGTAAGGGAGACAAAACGGATTGACTAAAAGTTACAATTATTTTTAATTAAGCTTTCGCGATCAAAAACTTTGCAATTGCATTCTCTTACTACCTTTTCATGCGCAGAGAAATCAGGGGCTGATGTATGAGGAGGTTTTCACAAGGTGCTGTAAGCACCGTGCCGATCTGATGAACAAAACGGAACGGGGTACGCTTGCAATAATGTCTCTTCCCTCAGCGTACCGTTCTACAATATATTTAAAGGAACAGTAAAGAGCGTGGCAAAAAGCGGTTAAACCGATCTTTGCCACGCCAAGAGAATTCTAAAACATGACGTTTCTTTTTTTAATCAAAGTGAGTGCCGGAAGTTAACGCCAGCCCAGTCCGGGAGCTACATGCTCTAAAATTGAAGACAATACATGCACGTTGTAGTCAACTCCCAAAGTATTCGGTATTGTCAAAAGAACAGTATCCGCTTCCTGAATAGCTTCGTCCTGCGCCAGTTCTTTAATGAGTTGGTCAGGTTCCGCAGCATAACTTCTGCCGAAAATGGCACGTTTGTCCTGTTCAATCATGCCGATTTTATCTCTCCGATCGGCTTCCTGTCCAAAGTAATAGCGGTCCTGATCGCTAACCAGTGCGAAAACAGACCGGCTTACTGAAACCCTTGGTTCGCGTTGATGTCCCGCTTTTTTCCACGCTTCTTTATACAACCGGATCTGTTCCGCTTGCTGCACATGAAATGGCTTGCCGTTTTCGTCATACTTCAAGGTAGAACTTTGTAGGTACATGCCGTTTTCGGCAGCCCAAACAGCGGTAGCATTAGAAGCCGCACCCCACCAGATCCGTTCGCGTAATCCTTCCGAGTGTGGTTCCAAACGCAGTAAGCCGGGAGGGTTCGGGAACATCGGGTATGGATTCGGTTGCGCAAACCCTTTGCCTTTCAGTCTTTCAAGGAATTCGAGTGCCTTACGACGTCCCATCTCCGCGTCGGTTTCTCCCTCGGCAGGTTCATATCCAAAATAGCGCCATCCGTCAATTACCTGTTCCGGCGACCCTCTGCTTACTCCCAATTGCAATCGTCCCCCGGAAATTAAGTCCGCAGCACCGGCGTCTTCCACCATATACAGTGGATTTTCATAGCGCATGTCAATAACGCCCGTTCCAATCTCTATTTTGCTTGTTTTGGCACCGATAGCCGAAAGTAACGGAAAAGGTGATGCTAACTGAGAAGCAAAATGATGAACACGAAAATAAGCACCGTCTAAACCGATTTCCTCGGCAGCGACGGCCAGGTCGATAGATTGCAGCAATGTGTCGCTGGCTGTCTGTGCCTTGTAAGCCGGATGGTTAGCCCAATGCCCGAACGATAAAAATCCTATTTTCTTCATGAAATATCTTTCAGATTCATTTAAGGATTAGACAGATTTTTGGACGGTAAAAGTTCCATGATGTGAAAGCCCCGGATATGAACCTTAATATGAAAACAGAAACAAAAGCACCCTGATTCTGTCTTTACTTTTCGACAAGTTCCGCTTCATTGAGACAGGCAAACACTTCCCGGTAGAACTCCGGGTGAGATTGCCAGGTTTGTCCGGTTATTATATTTTGGTCTCGAACAGCTTGCTGGGTACAATAGGTGCCGCCCCCCATTTCAATTTCAGCACGGACATGTTCGTAAGCGGTTAACTTTCGGTTTTTGGCTAATCCGGCTGTGACCAAAATCTGGATGCCGTGGCAGATGGCAAAAATCCATTTGCCCTGCCGGTCAAACTCACGAACTACTTCCAAAAGCGGGGCATGATTCCGCAGGTACTCGGGGGCGCGGCCTCCCAGTAGCAGAATGGCTTCATATTCGTCTACAACCGCGTCTTCAATCGTCAGGTGTGCATCCAGACAATAGCCAGGTCGCTCCACATACGTATCCCAACCAGGTTCGAAATCGTGCATTACAAGGTTAAGGCGTCGTTTACTCGGGGCTGCGATCACAGCAATATCACCTTCTTCCTGGAAGCGGTGAACGGCGTAAAGGGTTTCGTAACTTTCGCCACCATCTCCGGTGACAATCAAAATTTTGCGATTCATGATGTAATGGATTTTGAATTGGTAGCTATAATTGAGCCATTTAACTATGTCAAACAATCTAAAGTAACAACCATTCACGTCCTACCTGCCAAAAGTTGGTTTGCTTCGGGCGAAAATAAATGGACAGAGGAGTTTAATCGGTTATTCGGATTCATTTTTGCAAAAGTGGCTTGTGATTTATAAACACGATGTTAGCGTATTGATCCAAAATTAAATTATATCATTATTTGATGAAATCATTATATTTCAATATAATTGTGTCAAATTAACACTAATTAAGTAATTCCTGAAAGCAACTTGCTGTATTTAAGGCTGTCAAGCGATGTGGCAGTCTTTATATTAATTTTGAAAGCTATTCATTCATATATGGTTACGTTATGAACAATCAATTTGTAATAGGGGTCGATTTTGGAAGTGACTCTGTCCGGGCGGTGGTAGTGAATGCGCAAACGGGAGAGTCCGTCGGCACACATGTGCACGAGTATTCCCGGTGGAAGCAAGGCCTATATTGCAATCCCGCGTTGTCCCAGTTCCGTCAGCATCCATTGGATTATCAGGAAGGGCTTGAAGCGACCATTCTTGGGGCGCTTGGCCAGGCTCCGGATCATGTTCGTGCACAGGTAGTCGGTATATCCATCGATACCACGGGTTCAACCCCTTGTCCGGTCGATGAAGCGGGTTTGCCGCTGGCATTACGCCCTGATTTTGCAGAAAATCCAAACGGCATGTTCCACCTCTGGAAGGATCATACCGCCAATGCGGAGGCAGAAGAAATCAATAATCTGGCGCACACCTGGGAAACTGACTTTACCAAATACGTGGGCGGGATATACTCTTCTGAATGGTTTTGGGCTAAAATGCTTCGTACGTTACGTGTTGATGCATCCGTGCGTGAGCACGCCTATTCCTGGGTTGAACATTGTGATTGGATATCGGCCTTGCTAACTGGTCATGTTAATCCGCTTACGTTGAAGCGTTCACGGTGTGCTGCGGGTCATAAGGCATTGTGGCATGCTGAGTTTGACGGGCTTCCTTCTCAGGAATTTTTTACGAAACTGGATCCCTTACTTACGGGTATACGTGAAAGGCTTTTCTCCCAAACTTACACATCCGATGGACCGATGGGGAATCTCTCTGCGGAATGGGCTGAAAAATTTGGCCTTTCTACCAGTGTCGTTGTAGGGGTGGGAGCATTTGATGCGCACATGGGCGCTGTTGGGGCGGAAATAGAACCGTATGCGTTTGTCAGGATTATTGGTACTTCTACCTGTGATATTTTAATTGCTCCAAACGAGGAAATCGACGGGCGACTCATCAAAGGGATCTGCGGACAGGTTGACGGTTCTGTTGCTCCGGGGATGGTTGGGCTGGAAGCAGGCCAATCGGCTTTTGGAGATGTTTACGCCTGGTTTGCAAAAATAATTATTGATCCCGTTCGCGCACTTTTAGGAGACGAAGCGGCACATACTTTAAGTAAAAATCTGATACCTCATTTAGCCGATCTTGCTTCAAAACTGCCTGTTACAACTAATGATATTGTTGCACTCGACTGGATTAATGGCCGTCGTACGCCAGATGTGAACCACTCGGTGAAGGCTTCTATTGCTGGATTGAATCTGGCGGCTGATGCACCTAAAATTTTCAAAGCACTGGTAGAGGCAACTGCGTTTGGTTCCCGTGCCATTGTCGACCGGTTTACGGAAGAAGGCGTGCCGATTAAAAAGGTGATCGCAATTGGCGGTGTAGCCAAAAAATCAGCATTCGTGATGCAAACCCTTGCTGATGTGCTCAACAGACCCATTCAGGTCGCCAATGCGGACCAGGCATGTGCATTGGGCGCGGCGATGTGTGCGGCGGTTGCGGCGGGAGTTCATCCCAATCTGGAAGCTGCGCAAAAAGCGATGGGTTCCGGGTTTGATGTAACGTATCACCCACGTCCTGATAAGGTAGCGACCTATGAAATTCTTTACCAGAAATATCTTAGGTTGGGCAATTTTATAGAAAATACGTTTGTATAGAACTGTTAAAAAAATTAATAATCCAGTCACATTTTACTTTTCACATCTCACCAGAAAAGAGGAGTAATTTCAAAAATATCAATTCAGAATGCTAAATCTCAAACAGTTCGAAATTTGGTTTATTACAGGCAGCCAGCATTTGTATGGAGAAGAAACGCTGAGACAGGTTGGCGATCATTCTCAAATCATCGCCGGGTTTCTTAACGACTCCGCCATCCCTGTCCGTGTTGTTTTTAAACCTGTGGTTAAAACGCCTGATGAAATTTACAACATCTGCCAGGAAGCCAACCTGGCTCCTCACTGCGTGGGGATTGTAACCTGGATGCACACATTCTCCCCGGCCAAAATGTGGATTCGTGGTTTGAATATCCTTAAAAAGCCACTTTTACACCTGCACACACAGTTTAACCGTGATATTCCATGGGGAGAAATAGACATGGATTTTATGAATCTCAACCAGTCGGCGCACGGTGACCGGGAATTTGGTTTCATCATGTCACGTATGAGACTGAACAGAAAAGTGGTTGTCGGTTACTGGCAGGATGCGGCCGTTATCTCTCAGATCGCTTCATGGAGCCGGGTAGCTGTTGCCGCTTTTGAATTAAAGACAATGAAAGTAGTCCGCTTCGGAGATAATATGCGGCAGGTTGCTGTAACGGACGGAGATAAAGTTTCGGCAGAAATGACTTTTGGGATGTCTGTCAATACGCATGCGACCGGCGATCTGGTAGCAGTAATCAATCAGGTTACAGATGCTGAAATAGATGCGCTTGTGACAGAGTACGCTGACAGCTATACGTTGATGACTTCCTTACTGAAAGGCGGAAACCAGCATGGCTCGCTGAGGGATGCTGCCAGGATCGAGATCGGATTACGGGCATTTCTGGAAGATGGAAATTTTAAAGCTTATACCAATACCTTCGAAGACCTTCACGGCATGGCGCAACTCCCGGGTATTGCTTCGCAACGGCTAATGGCTGATGGCTACGGATATGGAGGAGAAGGTGACTGGAAAACTTCGGCCATGGTGCGTACCATGAAGGTGATGGCGGCAGGACTTCCCGGCGGAAATTCGTTTATGGAGGATTATACGTATCATTTTGACCCGATAAATCCATTGGTACTGGGTTCACACATGCTGGAAATTTGCCCGAGTATTGCAGCTGGAAAGCCATCGTGTGAAATCCATCCGCTGGGAATAGGAGGTAAGGCAGATCCTGTTCGCCTTGTTTTTGATGCCCCGGCCGGTTCTGCAATCAATGTTTCATTGATCGACATGGGAAACAGATTCCGCCTTCTTGTGAATGAAGTGGAAGCTGTGGCTGTAATGGAAGCCTTGCCAAAGTTGCCGGTTGCGCGTGCTTTGTGGAAACCAATGCCCGATATGAAAACCGGATGCGCTGCATGGATTCTGGCAGGAGGTGCACATCACACCGTTTACAGCCAAAATCTGACGACAGATCAAATCGAAGACTTTGCCGAGATCTTCGGGGTGGAACTCGTTGTGATTGATAAAAGTACTAATTTGAGACAATTGAAAAACGAACTCCGCTGGAATGAAGCGGCTTATAAATGATTTAAACGGGCTTTAAAATGTCCGAAAAAAATATGACCTATCAAGCTTTAAAAGAAGAATGTTACGAGGCCAATATGCAATTGCCAAAATTGGGATTGGTGCTCTTCACTTTCGGTAATGTAAGTGCTGTGGATAGAGCCAATGGCGTTTTTGCGATAAAACCCAGCGGTGTACCCTACGAATTTTTGAAACCGTCGGACATTGTGATCTGCGATTTCGACGCGAAAATCGTTGAGGGGGAAATGCGTCCGTCATCTGACACTAAAACCCATGCATTACTTTATAAAACGTGGGATAGCATAGGCGGCATTGCCCACACGCACAGCACACATGCGGTTGCCTGGTCACAAGCCGGTATGGACATTCCTATTTTTGGAACTACCCATGCCGACCATACCCACCGGGATATTCCCTGCGCTCCTGTGCTTACGGACGAAATGATCCAGGGGGATTATGAGCATGAAACCGGACATCAGATCTTTAATTGTTTTGCTGAGAAAGAACTGATTCATACCGAAATGGAAATGGTATTGCTGCAAAATCACGGACCTTTCACATGGGGGAAGAATGCCGAAAAAGCTGTTTACAATTCAGCGGTGTTGGAGGAACTTGCCCGGATGGCTTACCTCACTTTACAGATCAATCCGGATACGGAAAGAATTAAGGATACTTTGCGCTTGAAACATTACGAACGCAAACATGGGAAAAATGCCTATTACGGGCAGGGGTGTTGAAAAGTGAAAAGTAAAAGAGTCAAAAGTGAAAAGTTTCAGACACGCTCTGAAACTTTTCACTTTTCATGTGAGGAAACTTACTTTTACCTTGCTTCACCAGATCTTAAATATTTACTGGTTATTGAGCCTTCCGCATTCATCAGCTGTGCTGGGGTTCCCTCAAATACCACTTTTCCCCCTTTGGTTCCGCCGTCGGGTCCCATGTCAATAATCCAGTCGGCATTCCGGATCACATCCAGGTTATGCTCAATTACGATCATGGTATTGCCTGCATCTACAAGGCGGTTCATGATGGCCAGTAAATGTGTAATATCCGACATGTGCAGCCCGGTTGTAGGTTCGTCCAGTACATACACACTGCCGTTTTTGTGAAGTTCACTTGCCAGTTTTATGCGCTGGCATTCACCGCCCGACAAGGTGCTGAGTGGTTGTCCGAGGGTGAGATAATCGAGTCCAACGTCACTCATTGCCTGCAATTTGTGTAAAATCTCTTTTTGTTTGAAATAATCGAGCGCTTGTTGTACCGTTAATTCCAACACTTCTGAAATTGATTTTCCATCCAGTTTATATGCCAGTACTTCTTCCTTAAACCGTTTTCCTTCGCAAATTTCACAGGGTGATTTTATTCCGTCGAGAAACGCCAGATCGGTATAGATTACGCCGGTTCCCTGACAGTTTTCACAGGCACCTTTGGAATTAAAGCTGAACAAGGACGCACTTACATTGTTTGTCTTCGCAAATGCCTTTCGCACATCGTCCATCACACCCGTATAGGTGGCCGGGTTAGAGCGGGTAGAAGTGCCCACCGCCGACTGGTCAATCACAATCGCTTTCGGATGCTGTTTCAAAAACACCTGGTTGATCAGAGAGCTTTTGCCAGAGCCTGCCACACCGGTAACCACTGTGAGCACGCCCACCGGAATATCCACACTTACATTTTGCAGGTTATTGATCTTCGCATTTTTAACAGAAAGCTGGCCAAGAGGTTTTCTTGTGTTTTCTTTAAGAGGCAACGCTTGTTTGATGTGTCTCCCGGTAAGCGTATCGGCTTTGATAAGTTCGGCGTAACTGCCTTCGAACACTATTTCTCCGCCATTGCTTCCTGCATGAGGACCAACGTCAACGATATGGTCGGCAACTTTAATCACGTCCGGATCATGTTCTACTACAATTACTGTATTGCCTTTGTCTCTCAGTTTACCAAGCAGTTCGTTTAACCGGTGTACATCTCTCGGATGCAAACCGACGCTGGGTTCATCAAAAATATACATGACGTCGATGAGGCTGCTGCTGAGGTGTTTCACCATTTTGACACGCTGTGACTCGCCCCCGGATAAGGTGCTCGTTTCGCGATCGAGACTCAGATATTCCAGACCAATATCTGTCAGATGCTGTAATCTTTCTGATAAAGTGACAACCATGGAAGAAGCAACGGGATCCTTGATCTCTTTTATTAAAGACAATAGTTCTGATATCTCCATCGCAGACATTTCTGCTATGTTTCTGCCATCAATTTTGCAACCAAGTGCAGCCTGACTTAACCTTGTTCCTTTACAAACAGTACACGGCCCAAGCGCAATGTACGGCGTTACCATTTTCTGGGTGCGTTCAGACAAGGTTTTAATATCCCGTTTGATATACGACCGTTCAAATTTCTCAATGATTCCGAGGTAGGTGGCATTCATAGATCCTCCTCCAATCTGCATCTTGAATTTCAGATTTTTACCATAAAGCAAAAGATCCATTTCCTCAGGAGTGAAATCAGAAAGTTTTTTGTCGTTGTCGAAAAAGCCCGAACTGGCGTAACTACTTCTTTCCCAGCTTGCAAACACAGGAACCTGGACGGCCCCCTCGTTGAGCGACTTGGTCATATCCAGAAATGAGTCGGCCACAACACCCATTTTTTTACCTAATCCGCTGCATTCCGGGCACATTCCCTGTGGATCGTTAAAGGAAAATGCGTTTGAATTGCCAATTTGTGGTGTGCCAATTCTTGAAAAGAGTAACCTCAGTACAGGAGCGATATCGGTAATAGTCCCCAGGGTGGAATGAGAGTTGCCTCCCAGCCGGCGTTGGTCTACCACAATGGCCATGCTCAGGTTTTCGATTGCATCGGCGTGCGGTTGGGCATATTTGGGAAGGAAGTTTCTGATAAACATACTGAAATTTTCGTTCAGCTGTCGCTGCGCTTCCGTAGCGATGGTGTCAAACACAATTGAAGATTTTCCTGACCCGGACACGCCGGTGAATATGGTTATTTTCCGCTTGGGAATTCTTAAAGAAACGTTTTTAAGATTGTTTTCACGTGCGCCACGGATTTCGATGTATTCCTGAAACATAGCCTTTTATATTTTGTCAGATTCAGTTAGCATTTTTACTTAAAGGAATATCCATTGCATTTCTATTTGTTTTCATCAGGCTTCTCCGGGTACAGTAGGCGTAATGCGTTGAATACAGCCTGATGCGTGACCGTAGCATGGTTTTCTGCCGGTAGATAGTCAAAATGCACACGGACGTTTTTGCTCCCGATTCCCTTTAATTTTTCTGCCAGAAGATTGGCATCCACTTCCATCACACGTGGTGTTGCTGACGGCGCAAGTCCCTCCTTGCCCACACCAATATAAATGTCCGTTTTTTGCGAAAATCCTTTTTCAGAAACCGATGAAATTTTTGTGAGTAGTGAGCCATTGTTCCACCATAAACTGGGGCTGATGATGATGTATTGGCTGAATAACCCAGGCTTGGTTAATAAAATTTCTGTCGCTAAAAGTCCTCCGAGTGACTGTCCAATGATCATTTTGGAGGTATTGGTCCTGTACTTATTTTCAATGAAGGGTTGTAATTCTTTTTCTAAAAAATGAATGAATTTATCCGAATGACCGGTGGTGGGATAGTTTTTTTTCTCAGCTTCTATGGTTGTTTTATAAGTAAAATCCCTTTTTCTGTCCACATTGGCAATACCAACAATAATGGATTTCGGGACCCGGTTGATCCATGGAAAACTATTGAACTGAAAAAGCCCTGAAATGTGAATAAAATCTTCATCGGCTGAGCCATCGAGCAGATACACAACCGGGTATTTTGTGGTGTCCGTTTTGTTGTAACCTTCCGGCAGATAAATGTTCACAATTCGTTTCTCGGAGAGTTCTTTGGATTCGATCTCGTCGATAACGCCCAGTACAAAAGGTTTGCTGTGATTGGTTGTAGATTGTGCATAAGAAGGCAGAGCTAAGCACAGAGAGAGCAGAAATGGGATCGTGGATTTCATAAATAGTTAATCGTTTTACTAAGGTTCAAATTACCACAGGCAATTCATAATGCCAATTACTGCCGTTTTAATTCTATGAAGTAGGGCAGGGAGTCTTTGACTTTTGTTGCACAATTTGGTACTTTCGAGGCTCCCGTTCAAGCAGCACCCGGAACGAACTCGTTATATCATCCTGAAATATCATTTTAAACTCATCCGAAATGAAACGGTTGTTCGTTACGCTATTTTTCGCTTTTTTAATTTCCTGTACCAAAGAAAATGTCGATCCGACCATTCCCGATGGCTCGCTTTACCAAATTACTGTAAATGGTAAGTTGCATGATAGCTACGAGTACGCGAATGGATTACTGGCGAAGGAAAATCAGTATGGCAGCTGTGATACCCCTTATGCAATTGTTCAATATGCGTATGAAAACGGGAGGCTTCATGCCACTGAATCTGCTATGAGATCACTCTATTCCAGTAGTGCTGATGCGATGTGTAACCCGGACGGGGACTACGAGAAATCGGTGAGGAAAATGGAGTACGATTCACAAGGACGACTGGCGAAAATACAACTTACCAGTACTTCTGTTGCGTATGAGTACAAAAACGATGAGGTGATCAAACGCTACTTTCAGGATGGAAAAGCAACTTCTCGTGTACATTACATGAAATATGATGCAAAGGGCAACCTGATAGAGGAAAGAACACCCGATCCGGTAAACGGTGGTGTTGTTCGTTATGAATATGATAATAAGACGAATCCTCTTCAATTAAAGGAAGGTGTTCACGCACAATCGCCATTCAGAGGCCCTAACAATGTGATAAAAGCCTTTGATGCCAGCGGGAATCAGCTTTTTTATAGAAAATTTACCTACAACGCCGCAGGTTTGCCCGTAGATCTTGATGAAGGGAATGGCTCCATTTTCGTATATCATTATAAATAAAGTGCTGTGTTTTATAACATCCATTCCCATTCATGCAGACAAACGGATGCTTTTTGTATCAGGAATGTACACAGCAATTTTGATCAGGAAATGGACGGGCAATCGGTTAGCCTGGGTTTGCATCCCTGGTATCTGAACAGCACTGATTTTGAACAGCAGTTTGCAAGTCTGAAAAAAAATGCTTCCAGGCCTGAGGTTTTTGCAATAGGCGAATGCGGTTTGGATAAGATTACGCCCACTACCTGGGATTTGCAACTTACAGCATTTCAACGCCAGATTATATTGGCAGAAGAACTAAGTAAACCGATCATTATTCATTGTGTAAAGGCTTTTAACGAGGTTTTATCAGAACTGAAACATGTCCAAATTCCTGTTATTTTTCACGGAATCAATAACAAACTTTCGATCATACAGCCTGTAATGGATGCAGGTTATTATTTATCCTTCGGGAAATCGTTGCTGAGTAGTAATGCCAGTATTCAGGAAACGTTTATAAAAACACCATTAAGCCAGGTTTTTCTTGAAACTGACGATCTGGAGAGCGATATTAGCGAGATTTATAAATTGGCTGCGCAGATTAAGAATGTATCTGAAAAAGAGATCGTTTTGCAGCTCGAAAACAACTTCTCAAACGTATTTAACTCATAAATGGAAGATTTCTCATGGCTATCCCGAACAGCATTATTAATAGGAAACGAAAATCTTGTAAAGCTTAGCAAAGCACATGTACTCGTGATCGGGTTGGGTGGCGTAGGTTCATTTGCTGCTGAATTCGTTTGCAGAAATGGCGTAGGAACAATGACGATCGTGGACGGCGACACCGTTGATCCTACCAACAGAAATCGTCAGTTGCCCGCATTGGCAACCAATCATGGCGAAAGCAAGGCTGATATCATGGCCGAACGCCTGAAAGGGATCAATCCGGAACTCACGCTTCATGTTATTAAAACTTTCATCAATCCGGATGCGGTGTCAGAGATTTTATCTGCTCATTCCTACGACTACATTGTCGATGCGATTGACAGTGTTACTCCCAAAATTACTTTTTTGAAGGAAGCTTTTCAGCGTGACATGCGTATTGTGAGTTCTATGGGAGCGGGTGGAAGAATGGATCCGACAATGCTGAAAGTGGTGGATATCTCGAAAACGTATAACTGCAATTTTGCGCAGCAGGTTAGAAAAAACCTGAAAAAGGAAGGTATATACAAAGGTATTAAAGCGGTGTTTTCCACGGAGGAACAGTTAAAAGAATCGCTGATTTTGACGGATGGGAGTAATTATAAGAAGTCGGCCTACGGAACAATGTCCTATTTGCCTGCGACTTTCGGAGCCGTTTGCGCATCGGTGGTGATACGTGATCTCATCGCTGCGGACTAAAATGGGTCATCATGTTCGCGCATGATGCAGGTCATGTTTTGAAGGAATACTAAATCATAATTTTATTTTCTACCGTCAATAAACACATATTGTCAATGAAGATGCAGAACGAACAAACTCCTGAGAAAAAAGTGAAGAACACCATAGAAGTAAAGCTGGGTGATGTGACCAGAGGCAATACAGTTTCTGCCAAAAAGAAAAATACAGTGAAGGAAATCATTGAGAAGAAAAATGTTCAGGCAATCACTTCCCTTGAAAGCAGGTTGAAGGATGCTGATGATAAAAAGTCATTGATTTTAAGTGTATTAAAAGGGTTTTCGGAAGAAGATAAAGAAGAGTTCCTAAATCAACTGATATCGGACAACGGAAACCAGGAAGGTATGAAAGTACATCCCGACGACGTGCTGTCCAAGAACTGGCAGAACGGGGAATATCCGTATAAAAACCTGATGTCCCGTAAAACATACGAGAAGCAGAAATACGATTTGCAGGTAGAACTATTGAAACTTCAGGCGTGGGTGAAACAGACCGGCAGCAGGGTTGTAATACTTTTTGAAGGCAGGGATGCGGCGGGAAAGGGAGGCACTATCAAGCGGATGATGGAGCATTTGAATCCCCGTGGTGCACGTGTGGTTGCTTTGGAAAAACCGACAGAAGAGGAGAGAGGACAATGGTATTTTCAGCGTTACGTGAAGCATTTGCCGTCAAACGGTGAAATCGTTTTGTTCGACCGTTCGTGGTACAACAGGGCAGGTGTGGAGCATGTGATGGGTTTTTGTACCAAAGCTGAGTACGATGAGTTTATGCGGCAGGTGCCCGAATTCGAGCGAAATCTTGTAAGGAGCGGCATAACGCTGATCAAATTCTGGTTCTCAGTAAGTCGTGACGAACAGAAGCGCAGGTTTAAGGACAGAGAAACGCATCCGCTTAAACAATGGAAATTGTCGCCAATAGACAGGGCTTCTCTGGATAAATGGGCGAATTATACAGCGGCAAAAGAAAAAATGTTTTTCTATACCGACACGTCCGATGCACCCTGGATTGTAGTGAAGTCTAACTGTAAAAAACGTGCAAGGCTTAATGCCATGCGTTATGTACTTCAAAAAATGCCTTACAGCAAAGATTTTAAGAAGATAGGTAAAATGGATCCGCTTATTGTGGGGCGCTCGAATATTATTTACGAAAAAGGCGAAAAAATTCCGGTTGTAGATAAAGAAAACTAAGCCAGGGAAGATTTGCATAGATTTCGCCGGTTTGTCTATAGACCAGCCGTTTTTTTATTTCCATTTTTGGTCAGGAATATTATTAGTTGGGACTTCGTTTCAGGTGTTCGTAAAACGGATTTATATTGCAGTTAGAAAATGAGCTATTTCCTGACTTAAATCATCACAATATGATACAGAAAAACTTTCCAGTCATTTGCCTGCTACTGCTTCTGTTTTCTTGCAAAACAGCCAAATTGAACAGCAAAAGCTATACTTCCAAAAATTTGATAATCGAGAAGGTCGCAGAAAATGTATATCAGCATACGACCTATCTTCAAACTGATAGTTTTGGAAATGTGCCATGCAACGGTATGGTGGCCGTGAACGGAAACGAAGCGATTGTATTCGATACGCCAACCAAAGATTCTGTATCGCTTGAACTCATCAAATGGATAAGCGAAAGTTTGAAATGCAAAGTAGTGGCAGTGATTCCAACTCATTTTCATGAAGACTGTCTCGGCGGGCTGAAAGCATTTCATGACAACGGTATTCCTTCTTACGCCTCAATAAAAACCATAGAACAAGCCAGATTGAATAATTACCCTGTGCCTCAAAATGGTTTTGAAGGGTTGAAAGAATTTAAAGTTGGCAGCACAATTGCAATTGCTGAGTTTAATGGGGAAGGGCACACAAGAGATAACGTGATCGGATATTTCCCAAGCGAAAAAGCGATGTTTGGCGGATGTCTCATCAAGGAGCTCAAAGCTACAAAGGGTTATCTCGGAGATGCCAATGTGGATGCCTGGTCCGAAACGGTCAGAAAAGTTAAAGCGAAATATCCGGATGCGCAGTTAGTAATCCCCGGTCACGGTAAATATGGCGATACCGCACTGCTGGATTACACGATTCAGCTTTTTGAGAAAAAGTAATCCTGAACGTCGTATCTGAATATTCACAATAGGCTACTTTTTATGAGATTTCGTTATCTGTTTTTGTCTTTTATCTTGCTGGCGGCATGTAGTAAAATCCCCACTGTAGACCCGGAAGGTGTTTTAGTAGTAATTCCTTACCCTAGTCCTACGTCTAGTAGTCTTAACATTCATGTACAAAATACTGAATTGAGTGCCTACCTGATTCAGATTTTTGACCCTAAGGCCAATATTGTTCTTGAAGAAAATGTTTCGGCTGGTGATTCGAAGCATAGTTTTTCCGTTGATCTCAGTTCTAGTCCAAAAGGGAGTTATGTTGTTGTTTTGAAAAAGAACGCCGTCGTTTACACCAAAAAGTTTCTTAAAGTATGACGAGGCAAATAACATTACTCATAATATTTACTCTTTCCTTTTTTAATTTAACTGCCCAGGAGAAACCAATGGAGTGGTATGTGAACGCCAGTGTGAACTGTTATATTCCAACCGCTGGTTCAGCCAAATCAGTGTTTCCGGTTTTGGGTTATAACAAGGATACATCTCCTAAGTTACTTATTGGTGGTGTGGGAACGAGTGTGTCCGTAATTATTCCGATAGGTAAGGGGCTCCATTTGAAACCCTATGCGAATTTGCAGAAATTGACCTACTGGGATGACCCGATAGATATCAGAGACGGAGCAGGCGCTTATATGGGTAATTTTCAATCTTGGTCTTCCGACTATACGGTGGGATTAGGGACGCTGATACATTATGATCTGGTAAATCGTCTTTCTCTTGGCGCCGGGCTGGGCTTGCAGGCAATGGTGGTATCCATTTCTCGCATGCCCGACACGTATGGCTATGGTGTACCGGTGGAGTCATCCTTTGTGGTTAACCGTTATTACAAAAGACTGGTGCCAATGGTGCCATTAGAAATTAGCTATAAACTTGATAGAATGTCGCTGAATCTGCGTTATGATGTAGGGTTACTGAATAAACTTAAGGGTAATCTCGGAAAAAGTAAATCCGAAAAGTTTGGAGTACTGGCCTTGGAAGTTGGTTTTAAGATAAGTCGATAAGCAGTTTTGGTCGGATTCTAAATTTCAGAAATTGGGCATGGAAACGAAAACGATCCACTTTACGCTCGTGATAGGCTCGGAAGAATTTCGGATCCAAACTTCCCGCAGTCAGTATCATTCCCTTATGACTTTGATTTCAGATCGTTTTAATCTTGCCGATTTTGGCCTGTGCAGCAGCATGGGAAGCTGTGGCTCCTGCGATGTAGAAATTGATGGAGAAATGGTATTAGCCTGTGAAACTGCCGTTAACGATTCTCTGGCAAACACACGCATTGTGGTCAGCAAATCAGTGATAGCAATTTACTGATTTGAAAAACTTGTGAATTTAAAAGCAGCAATACCAACTGTGAACTAAAACTTTCTGACGGTTTGCTTTATACTGTTATTCTTTACCAGGTTCGTAATCCAGCGGCAACATATCGCCCACTTTTTCCCATCCCCAATAATCTTCAAAAACAAGCGCAAGCGGATCGGAAATACTGCCTGACGTTTCCAATAGTACCTGCTTTTCCTTCATTGAAACAACGGATGTCTGGTATGTTGGCTGGCGTTTTCTGAAAGGACTGGATGCAGCAACATAAGCGGGCTCTTCTTTCTCGCCCGTGTAAACGATCTGAAAATAACCATCAAATGAGAGACTGACATCATCGCCTCGTTCCGAAATATATTCGCTGTAAGAGACACGGGTAGTATCTAATTTTTCCAATATTTTTGGCAAACTGGTTTTTGCAAGGATCTTATTCAAAGGATGGTTTTCAGTGAGTGTGGTGCTATTACCCAGAGCATATAATTGCCTTCGAGCCTCGGCAAATTCCTCTTCCGAAGGTCGGTCTGGGTTAGGGATTCTAATCAGTCGTCGCAGATTATATCCTTCTTCTTCCAGTTTTTGTTGTCGCAAAGTTCTCACGAAGTGCATGGCAGAACCGTTGTATGCTTTCAGTCTGTTTTTCTCCCATCGTTTCTGTTTGGCCTTACTTCCTTTCAGAGGTTCAAAACGGGGGTAGCCTAAATAACTCACATATTTTTGATTGAGGTCGTAGTTGAATTCGACCAGCAAATAGGATACTTTATAACCCAAAACTGGATTTTCGATCACCATCAGATCTTTGGATTCCACTTTCAAAGTGCCATTTACGGGGTCAAAAACAATGATCAGGTTTTCCGGATTAGTCAATTTGCATTGCGAAGCTACTTCACTTCGTCCAAGAAAGTTTGTCTTAAAAAGTTCCAGATTGTCGTACCAGGACGGATCACGTTTGGCTTTTACCGATACAGAGTTTAGCGCCGTTTCAGTTTGAGTTAGTTTGAATAGTATGGCTTGTGGCGATTTCTCAGGCGTAACTTCAATTGGGTGCACAATGGGTCCGTAACCAACCATTGACACCACCATCTCATAACGGCCAGGAGGAAGAGATATTGAAAAACTACCTTTCTCATCCGTGGTTGTACCCATGGTTGTATTGGTGATGAAAATGGTCACAAATTCGAGTGGTTCATTGGTTGTAGCATCGGCCACCCTTCCCGTCACCAGCTTATTTTGAGCAATTCCTGCAAACGAAAGAAGTATTAAAAGAATAGTAAGAAGCTGTTTTCTATGTATGATCATCTGCTGCCGGAGTCTTTGAGAGGGCAAACATACACCAAATCGCTCATATAACTATAATTTTAGTTGTTTTGTTGCCAATGTTTTCTGAACGATCAGATTTTAAAAATCAGAGGATTTTTGCAAAATCCAGCTGAAACCATCACATCAGTATTTTAAATGGTGTTGTGTAACTATTCCAGTATATCATATTGGTGATATGGATGTTTCAGTAGTGAAATTATTCCGGTAGCCGGGATCTGTATTTTGTTTATATGTATTTCATAATTGTATTATTCTAATTAATGTATTGAAGTGTTAAAGAATTTTTTGAGATCATTGTTTTAAATTGTTGTTTTGTAAACTATTGATAAACAATGTTTGTTTTTTAGTAGTTAGCTGGATTGAAAGTGAGATCAGGTAAATTAATTAAAAACATACACATAACTATTTAAAGAACACAAGGACTAATGTTCGGAAGATTCCAGAACATTGTTCGAAAGGGTGATTAGAGGGAAGGGGATGATGGGGTTGTATTATATCGATATTTTCCCTTTTAGCTTTTACACAACTTCTTCTGGCTCCTTTTCTAAAATGCACATACTAATTAATACGCAAAAAATTATGACACAGATACAAAAACACATCAGCAGATCGCCTCTAATGGAATTGAGGAGTTCTATACAAGGATTTATTTCAGAGTACACCAATAAGTATTCTGAGGTATTTGCAGCACTATCACGTCCGGTTGCTCCTTTGGGAGGAAATTTTCTGGAAGGCGGGCATTCTAAAAAGGAAAATAGCAAGGCTAGGTTTTCAGGACAAAACGAAGTTTATAAAAACAGTTATTCTGTACTGTACACGTTAAACGGGCAGTACCATCATGTTGGATGCTCCTCACAGGAGGAAGCGCAATCTACAATGGCCATTTTGATGACTGACGGGAACCGGATTCCGGTTGGAATTTACGATAGTAAAAACGATACGTTCGAATGGGAAATGATCGGACAATATTTTCATAGTCAGGATCCTATCAGTGATCAGCAGGAAAGGCTAAATGAAGTGTTGACAGCCGCGCGTGCATTACGCAGGAGAGATTCCAGCTGGCAGCCTGGTTACCTTCAGCGTCCAAGCTTTTTTGCATAAGACAATATAAATCAACAAAAAGAGGATCTCAAACAGGTCCTCTTTTTGTTGATTTATGGCTATTTTTGTGGCCATAAAACCACTCTTTCTTTCGAATCTCCCCAGATATTTTTCTGATATGCCATTCGTTCAGCGTCGGTCAGGCTCCCCATGTCAAATGGAGTGCCATCGCAATTGTAGCTGACACATCCGATACACGACATATAGGAAAGATAGTAGTTGATCACTTGTTTTTCACGGACGGTTACCATCGTCACGGTCAGGATATTTTCCTGATTTTCATCTTTTGCTTCGTCAATCTTATTTTTCAGCCAGGATAAATTGCGAATCGGATCTTTCACCCCGCAAGCTTCCACATCAGAACCAGAAGAAGGCGTTTTGTCTTTACACGCAGACAGAAACACAAAAATTAGGAGCCAGAAGTAAATTATTTTCATAAATCGGGTTATAAGGGTCAGTTTAACTTTCAGACACAGGATTTGTCTGCGAGGTTGTAAGAGGATTGGATTTTGATGAAAATGTAGGTTGCTAAAGTGGAATTACAGGGTTACTTCAAAGATTGAGCCTGGCTGTCTCCGGAATTAAGGAAGAAGTTAAATGATCAGATGTTTTTTTGCATAGTGCATCAACTCTACATTGTTGTGTACATTAAGTTTCAGATAAATATTCCTGCGATGCGTTTCAACAGTTCGTATACTCAGGTACAATTTTGAAGCAATATCAGCACTGGTAATTCCTTCGCAAATCAATGTAATTATTTCTGTTTCACGACTGGTAAGCCGGCTTTCGGAGATTTTATCCTGTTTTCCGATCAGGCGTCGGAGATAACCATGCGGCAGGTAGGTGCCGCCAGTACGCAATGTTTGTATCGCAGTCGAAACTTCGTCCCAACCTCCACTTTTAAGACAAAACCCGTTGGCTCCAATATTTAGCATTTTCTCTATTGAAGTAATATCGTCCAACATGGAGAGTGCCAGGATTTTTATTGAAGGATGCGATTTTTTGATAAGCGAAGCAACTTCGAAGCCCGTGATGTCAGGTAGATCAATATCCAGCAGGACTATATCCGAATTACAATTTTCAAGAAATGGAATTACACTACGTCCGGTATGTAAAACACCTACAACTTTCAAATCAGTGGTGTGTTCAATCAGGAAGCGAATACCGTCAGTAAAAATTTTATGATCGTCGATGATGAGTAATTTGTTCATAATGTGGGCGGTTGTTAACTAAAAATACACATGTAACCGCCAATAAACGATACCGTTAAGTAAATTTATAACCTCAATAATCCAACAATAGCAACCAGAATGGCCAGGAGTGATACGACAAGCCAGATCAATTCTATTTTTCGTTTTTTCAATCGCATGTCTTTCATTTGTTTGAGTAAATATTCCCGGAAAGCCGTGGCTCTCCGGGAAGTTGGGGCGAAAAGTCCGCTATTGAACAACCAGCTTGCGATATTCGACTTGCCCGTTTTGAAGAGACAACTGCATGACATATATTCCTGGAGGAACCTTGGCAAGCGGAACGTGAATCAAGCTCTGATTTTGCTCCTGTTTTTCCTTTATAACTTGTCCGGTTGCCGAAACGAGCTTGTAAGCCGAAACGGGAATCTTACTCGTGACTGTGACATTTTCATACCCAGGATTGGGGTACAAGCTTATGTCTGAGCGGGCATCCATCTTTACAGAAACAATTCTGGAGTACGCAAAACTACCATCCTGGCGGTCCGTCGCACGGTCTATCATTTTAAGCCGGTACAAATTTTCACCTGTAACAGGAGTCAAATGAGTGTGTGTATAGTTTTGAAGAGAGTTGCTTTCTCTATGAGAAACTACCGAACCAATGTTAACCCATTGTTTTGAATTTACACTGTGCTCAATCTCAAACCGGTCGCTATTGGTTTCTTCGGTGGTCTGCCAGGTTAAGGTTACTGCGTTTTCCTGTTTTTGGGCTTTGAAATTGATGAGGGTTACGGGGAGGGCTGTGGCACCTTCGGTGGTGACAAAGAAGCCGGAGAAGCCCTGCGTGTTAAGATGCACTTCCCAACAGTTTTTTGCTTCATTCCAATTCGAACTTCTACAGGCAACACAACCATAGTCGGTAGCCGGGCCACCCGAATAATTGGCTGGGGTAGCGGGAATTGTCAGTGGAGTTCCGTGTACCTGCCATATCCTTAGGTTGGTTAGCTTGCTTTGCTCTTCGGGCGTACTGTTCGACGGAAGTTTCACAGAGCTTACCGCATTAAAAGCATCGAAATCGGCCTGGGTGAAATACATTTTTATAGAGTACCAAGCGTCTACAGCTTCTGACGGGTTTTGAGGCTCAAAATCAAAATGGCGTTGTAAATAAGGTTGGGAATTGTACAATTTTATGGAGTTGTCCCTTGACACTTTTACTGTCAGGTTTTTACCGAGCATAACGTTTACGTCATTATTGTTAAGCCCGGGAGCAAAGCCTGCAAGTAGCTGACAGTTATCGTCTGTCAGTACATTCAGGCTTTGGACATGTGCTTTAAAAGTCCGTTGTCCTGAATTGGCCAATATAGTTGGCTCCTGAACGGTAAAAGTATAGGTTGAACTGGTTTTTAGTGGACAACCGGATACGGCGAGTTGGGCATAATAACTCGTATTTAGGTTGGTGATTTCTACATTTTTTGAAGTTCCTGAGCCAATTTCGGTTGCCGGGTCTGTGCCTATTTTTTCAAACCAGGTAAGAGTTCCGGCTTCTAAACCTGAACCTGTTGCCTGTACTGTTCGATCCGACCACATGCAAATATTTGTGTTAGGCTCAGTAGAGTTCACAGAGACAAAAGGTTGGACACCATCGGAGCTTATCGTTTCACTGCCAAAACTTTCTACTCCTGCAACAGTACAAGTGGCACAATAATCGCCGGTGGCTGTGATTTGATAAGTATTACCTTCGGCACCGGGAATGAGTACTTTTACATATGGCTCCCAAGCACCGTTTCCCTGTTTTTTATACCATTTGACAATCCCGTTACATCTGGTTGCAGTCAATAATGGATTAACTGTGCAATATGTTGAAGCACTAATTGCTGGATCAATTACTCCGACTGCAGGGAGAACAGTGACAATAATCGCATTGGTATTACTATTGTTTACTTTGTATGTTAATGTGATGTTTTCTGTGCTACTATTAATTGGGGTAATGTAAGTATTGTAAAAATCAGAGCCATCGGATGGAAGTCCTTCTCCATACCATTTAGCAACACTATATTCGTATTGCCCATTAAGTTTTATTCTTTGACCTGATTTGATAGTGACCGTATTGGGTATACTATAAGTATTAGGTGATAAAACAATACCTGATGGTTCTGTGGCATACACGGCATAAACATTTTGCGCCAGACAATTGTTTTTGACTACAAAATTGAATAGTACGAATAAAAGTAAAATACGTTTCATAATCCAGAATTTTAGTAAAGTGAGAAAATGTGCAGGGTAAATATCCGGCGTGCGGATACTATACAAAGTTGGTTTTAACTATAACCCGGTTCAATACCGTGAACCGGGTATATGTGTAGGTAGAATTACGTGGTTTTGGTTAAGTATGACCAAATTTCCATAAACCGCCAGGGTTCGGCAATCACATAAATTGATGATTTTGGGAGTTGGATGGGCTTCTCATGCTTGGACAGCGTGAGTGTGATGGCTGTTTTTTTAATTTGAGGTAGCTGTACATTCACAAACGTTTGCTTTGACCAGAATGAAAAGTGCAATGGCGAAGACAATGAAAAATAATACCTTGAAAACCGATAAAATGATGTTGAGTCTCGTTGTTTCGTTGGGAATTTTGTTTTGTGAACTTGTAGTTTTTAGGTTACCAAGATACCAAACCAAATTGAGATAGATAAGGTGCTTGTCTCGGATGTAATTGGCTCTATTCCAGCTAGTCTGGATGTGTTTGCCATAAGAGGTTAGCATGAATCTGCCATAAATTGCAGCTGCAAATCCTGAAAGTGAAATAAATGCAATAATTGATGGGCTTTGCCAGCTTGATGTTAAAATCCCATAGTCCTTTACAAGGTAACCGAGTATTGATGCCAGTCCTGTGTACAGAAAAGAAGCAATAGTCCACATTTTCTGCTTAATATCGGCTGCATCCTGCTGGAAATGTTTCCAAAGATCAAGATAATCTGCATCTGATGGTATAGCTGTTTTGGGTGTCTTGCCTTTGCCCAGGAAGGTACTCTGAGGTGGTCTAGAAAAGCGGCACACTTTTTTGCATAAATTTTGCAAAAATGGAGAGTCAAAAAGCGAACAAAGGACGTCGCAGTTACGAACCCGATTTTAAAGC
>NZ_JAJUXG010000029.1 GCF_021390535.1 Dyadobacter sp. CY312 | reverse complement strand
ATTGCTGCCCCCTCGCCTTGCATGTATTAAGCCTGCCGCTAGCGTTCATCCTGAGCCAGGATCAAACTCTCCATTGTAAATTTTGTTGTGGTCTCCCTTATTCCTAAAAGGACCGAATCTTCTTAAACGAGTTTTTCTTACTCCTTTAGTTTATCTCATCATGTCAAAGAACTGAACCAATCTGACTTTCTTACTCTCTTTTCGTTTCCGCTGTCTGCGATTGGGATTGCAAAGGTAGAAAAAGTTTTTGTGAGTGCAAGCGAGCACCAAGAAATATTTTCATTTTATTCAAAGTTCTTTATTCTTTAAAATAAAGAATAATAATTATCCTATAAATAATGGATTGAGACCGAAAAATGGGTCGATCATATTATTAAAGTTCTAATATTAGCCTGCCATCAATGCCCTTTACATTAATGTAAATATTACCTCAATTTTTTAACTACATTATGAAAATCGGAAGGGTCAGTTCAACTGACTTATCCATAAATTGAAAACATCAAGCTTACACCAGGCCAACCGTCTCTTCATAGTAAGATGTATCCCGACATTTATAATGAATTCACATTTATGGGTGCACTAATAATAACAGCGGTCTTACAGATACTTCCTGAGGATTGTAATTGGATTAGCACGACCTATTAAATAGTACCGCTGTAGAACGATCATAATAGCACCCTATAGGCTACATATGGCGACTACACGTGGTTCCGAGCATCATGTTGGGTACTGTTGATTCTTGCCCTTCCAGTCTTCATTATAAATTACAGTATCAACCAATCCGCGCAGCAGGTATTTTAGTTAAATTTGCAGCATACAAATGTCAGAGCACTTAATTATACAAGATGATTTTTCATAGCACTAAAAATAAGGATCTAACTGCAACCCTGGAAGAAGCTGTCTTCCGTAGTCTGCCACCGGACAATGGTTTGTATATGCCAGAAAAAATTCCGCAGATCAATCCTGAATTTTTGAACAGTATTGAAACCAGATCATTCAAAGAGATTGCCGTTGAAGTTGCCCATACTCTGCTATCGGAAGATATATCAAGGGAAGATATTCAAGCTATTATTGACAGAGCCTACGATTTCGAAGCTCCGATAGTTAAGATTACGCCGGATGATTATGTTTTAGAGCTTTTTCACGGCCCTTCTATGGCTTTTAAAGATTTCGGAGCACGTTTTATGGCAGCATTGATGTCGCATTTCCTTATGCGCTCTCAGAAGGAAATAAAAATACTTGTTGCTACCTCCGGTGACACAGGCGGAGCAGTGGCTCAGGGATTTCATAAAGTACCAGGTATATCTGTTACTATTTTATACCCAAGTGGTAAAGTAAGCGACATACAGGAAAAACAATTAACTACGCTGGGTCACAATGTAAGGGCTCTGGAAGTAGACGGAACATTTGACGATTGTCAAAAATTAGTGAAGGAGGCATTCCTGGATTCCGAATTGACTTCAAAATTCAACCTGGCATCTGCTAATTCTATAAATATCGCCAGGCTTATACCTCAGTCTTTTTATTTTTTCTCCGCATATGCCCAACTAAAAAAACTTGGTAAGCCTCTGGTATTCTCTGTTCCGAGTGGAAATTTTGGAAATTTGAGCGCCGGCTTGCTTGCTTATCGGATGGGTTTGCCTGTTGAACAGTTTCTTGCCTCAACAAATTTGAACAATGCTGTCCCAAGATATCTCAACAGCGGATCGTTTGAACCTCTTCCATCTGTCGAAACGATATCCAATGCTATGGATGTAGGCAATCCAAGCAACTTTATTCGGATGACTCGTTTTTTCAATGATGATTGGGATTTGATTAAGGAAAAAATATCAGGATACTTTTTCGATGATGAACAGACTAAAAAGACAATGCGTGAAATTTTCGGAAATACAAATTATGTTCTTTGTCCACATACCGCCATCGCTTACCGGGCACTGGAGGAATACCGCCAGATAAACAAGTCTGATTTCACTGGCGTCTTCCTATCGACAGCTCATCCTGCCAAATTTGTGGATTTAGTTGAAGAAACACTCGGAAAATCTATTGACGTACCAGAAAGGCTTCAATCCCTGCTTTCAATTGAAAAAGTATCAATAAAAATGAATCCATCGTATTCAGAGTTTAAAAGACTATTGATGAGTGATTTACATTAACATTTTTAAAATTTTAAGGCTCTGAGAATTCGATAGAAGCAATCACTCTCATATAAGGGCGTAAATATTTAAATCTAAAAAGGAAGGGGAAAGCCAAAATTTGACTTTCCCCTTCCTTTTCTCAATAAAAATTTTAGTTAACTACGTCTCCTCTCAAAAGCCGGAATCGTTTACGAGCTTCCGCCACAAAAATACTTCCCGGATATTTTTCTAATAATTCCTGAAACATCTTCATTGCTTCTTCTTTGTTATTAAATTTTTCCTGATTCAATTTTGCCATGGTGTACAGGGCATCATCACCGAGAATGTCAACACCATACTTTTCGTACAAGAGTTTCAGATTACTCATCGCTTGTACATTACTATCAAGCTTCATATAAGTATTGGCAGTTAGCCAAAGGATCTCATCTGACAGACTATGATTCTGGTATTTTATCTGAAGTTGTTTCAAAGTGTCAATCGCCTCCAGCTTTTTGTTTTGAAAAAGAAGCAGCTCTACATTCGAATATTCTCTCATAGCAGTTTCTGAACTATCCAGGCCAGTATTATCCATTATAAGAAGACTCAGACTATTTGCATCATTTGCAATTTCTCTTGTGGTGGCTTTTTTCAAGATATCCAAAACTGATTTTGCAAGCTCAAATTCTCCTTTGAAGTAATGCAGCTTCGCATTACGTAACTTCGCCTCATATCCAAGTACATCATCTTTCTGAGATTTTTCCACCTGAGAATAGATCAGAGACGCCTCCCAGGGCTCTCCCTGCAATAGATAAATATCACCCAGATCAAGCTTACATTTATCTACGAAGTTCTTCTCTTGTTTGCCTGCTTCAATTACACTTTCAAGAATTGCAATCGCTTTCTTAAAATCATCCATGTAAAAAGCATTGAGGGTAGCCATGTTACGGAGTGCTTCAATCGTTCTCACATTTACCCCGAGTTCATCAATAAGCTGCTGATACTGCAAGAGCAACTTTTCTACTTCACTACGTTTAATTGGGAAGGTGTTTTTAACCTGCTCTTCCCTTGAAAATATAGCCATCCTTCGCGATATGGGATACAGCTGTCCTTTGGGATATTCTTTAACCAAATAATCGAACACACCAACAGCAGTACCATAGTCCTGATTTTGTAATGACAGCATACCCAAGTTATAAAGGCGGGCACCATTATGTTTGAACCGCTTGTCCAGCGCCCTTTCCTGTAAAAAAGCTTTATAAAAATCCTTTCGCTGGATTTGGTACCATATCAGCAGTTCATTATAAAATCCTTCATTTGGGAATTTTTGTATTTTGTCATAAAGAACCTTTTCCAGCAATGCCTGTTCCTTCTCGTCCCTGGTAAAATCCTGAAGCATTGACTGAACCACTTCTGTATTCTGATAACGGGTACCATAAGAGAGTAACTCATCAATCATCTTTTGTGGTTCATTCAGTTCTCTATAGGTACTGGCCAACTCGAGTTGGAACAGATCCTCGCGTTTGGCAATGGTACGTGCTTCCAGAAAAGCATTTTTTGCCCATAGTGGTTGATTCCTGCTTCTGAATTCCTCAGCAATTTCGCGCTTCTGGTCAATTCTTATTCCGGTAGCCTCCAAACTCTGCTCAAACTTTTTTGAAGCGTCCTGAGACTTTCCCTGTGCCTCTAACAGGGCACCCCATGCTAAATAATACCAATGAGAATTGGCTGCATCATTTTTGATTTGTTTTTTATAGAATTGTTCAGCAGAAGCCCATGATTTCATCTTCACCACACAGGTTCCGTAATTTTTCAGAGCGATTTTATCGAAGCCGCTACCAAGTATATTGCCATAATATGAAAGGGCCTTTTCGCAGTCATCTTTCTTGAAGTATTCATCTGCCATCTCTCTTTCGCTCTGCGCCCACGCCGCCGGCCCCGCCCCCAGCACGAAAATTATTATCAACAGCTTACAAACCCTTTTCATAATAGATAAAAAAAATCTTTTTGTTATTTATTACTATTCTCTAGCACTGTGGATATGTGTATAAAGAGCTTATACACTTAAGATTAACATAGTTATTAACATTTTGTGGATAACTATGTTGGTTTATCCACTGTAGTTTTTAATTTTATGCACATTTAAGTTGTTGATTCACAAGATAGGAAAATATTTATAGACATTACAATGTGGGTAACCTGGCTTCATTGCTCACATATGTTATCCACAATCTCTACAGTGTATTAACGGGGTGTTAACTGTAAACTGGATGTGAGTTACCAACTTTAGGATTCTATCTTGAAAGTTATACACACGTTTATTGAGTTATCCACAATGTTGTTAACAAAAAGTAGGTAGTTATGAACAGGTTTTTTGTGTTATTAACATAGTTATCCACAGAGCGTGCATAAGAAAAATTCATTATTGCGGATTGAGTGCCGTGAGATTGATGTCATTTAGTTCAAAATTGCTTTTGATCAACAACTTTTCCGGCAGATATATAATCGCTTCCGGCTGTTGCGACTTTTCAATCTGGCCAGTATCCCATCGTCCGTTTTTATTGACATCAACTATGGCTCTGAGGAAATATTTTCCCTGAGGAATATGAATAAAATTGTAGGTCAAACCGATGTGTTGATCCACGACTTTGTATTGCTCATCAAGTAACTGAACAATGTATTGCACTCCTGTATCCGGATTCATTACGCTGCCGCGGAGAACACCATAATCCTCATCATTTATTACCGGATGTTTTATTAAAGTTCGCGCGAGGGTGTCCCCTTCTATGCTAATAATGCTACCCTTCGGTATTTCCCATTTGATTGTATCCTTTGCAAATGATTGTGCATTAACGGTCACTTCCGTCCTGGTGTTATTCCATTTGTATTTGATGTTTGAAAGGGTTTCATGAGTCAGACTGTCGGTGATGAGCTCGATTTTAGAATCATCAATTTTACCAATTGGTTTATTAAAAATCATTCGGTACGTGAATGCCTGGGCAAGGGGTTTGTTTTGTTCTGGTTTCGAACTTATGGTAAATGGATCCTTTTGCCTATCCTTTCCACGAGGTGGTAGAAATGCGATCTTCTGTTCAAAATCGGTTGTAGTACCGAGTGAGTCGGTAGCCGATAATTTTACAACGGTTGTATCGGCATGCGGTTGTACGTTAAAGAACTTTATTTGTGTACCATTTTCTATCAGGTATGGAAGGCTATCCTGAGATATAAAATTCACCTGCACATCTTCAATGGGTTTACTAAAAACTACGCCGTAGTTATTAACTTTTGGCAGCGTTCGCTGAATTTTAAGTGGCGTGTTGTCGGAGAGCGCCATCATTAAAGTATAGTTGAGAGAGTCTGCACCGGCGTTAACAGCCTTTTCCAGAAATCCTATCCTTTCGTCTTTGGGATTGTAGAGCATGTTCCTGTTTTTATCATCTATTGCAATAAGCCGGTAAGGTCTTATCTGAACATTTTCTATGCTGAAAATACCGCTGCTATCGGTTCGGGAAAAATAATAGGGCTTTTGTTTGGCTACATTAAGCGTATCGCTGAGATTGTATAGACCAACCAGTGCATCAAAAAGAGGTTTGTTTGTTTGTACATCTTTAAGAGTTCCATAAACTCTTCCTGAATCCAGTGTACCACCGGTACTGAAAACCATCTTTAGATTTTTTACAGGATTTCGTTCTGCAAAGTCCTTTATAGCATCCCCGAAATTGAGGGTATAAGTTGTGCTGTCCTGGAACTGTTTTTTAAAGTTTAGTATGACAGACTTACCGTTCAATTTGTATGTGTAAGGGTTATCAGCTTCCGGTGTAATGATCAGTTTTTGGGTGATATTATCTACGATCACGTATTCGTCGAAGAATAGTTCCAGCCGGTTTTCTTTAAAATTCAGTGTTTTATTTAAGGGAATGCTTTGAAGCAGATTTGGTGGAATGGTGTCTTTTTTTCCACCTGTTGGTGAAACCTGTTGGGCACAACGCCCAAAAATTAATAAGCAAATGATTGCGAAGCCAATGGTTTTTAACATACTTGGTTATATATAAAAGCCCTCAATACAGCATGGTCGGTATTGAGGGCTCAGGTTGGATATCGGATTATTTTACTTTTTTGTAATGATATAGATAAGACTGGAAGTGTTGGTTCCTTCCTGTTTCGCTGACCGGCCTTTCAGATTGGACAGCAAGCCTGTTTTTGCACTGTTTACGAGGCTTACAGCGTTGTTCCGATACTTTGTACTAAGCATGCTGACATAGAATGAATCGAACCACATTGGAAGCACTTTCATGACTTTGAGCTGATGTTTTTCCATTAGCTTTTTCATTGTACTTTTTGTAAAATGATATAGGTGACGCGGTACATCATAGGCAGCCCAAAAGCGTCTGTATTCTGTGGCATCATAGGATTGAGGGTTTGGAACAGCAATGATAATAGCTCCATCTTCATGGAGATGATCATGAAGCCAGGTAACTGTTTCGTTAAGTTCATGGACATGTTCCAGCACGTGCCAAAGCGTTATCACATCAAATTTTTTGTTGTGCAATGCGGGTGCATTAATTGTTTCCGAAACGGTTTCCCCCACCCTTTTCTCTGCCACAGCACGAGCTCCTGAATCTGGTTCGGTGGCGTTTACGTGCCAACCATTTTCTTTACAAGCCTGAATAAAATTTCCTGTACCACAACCAATATCTAACAGCGAGCCCTTCTTGTTTTGCAGCTCGTTGATCAGTTTGACTTTCCCTTTGATCGTGTGATTGCGAACTGAGGTGTACACTCTGCTCATGATGGTTTTGGACTCATCGTGATGCGAAATGTATTCTTCTGACTGATAATATGCGCCAATCTCTTCAGCCGGTGGGCGAGGATTGGTTAGAAGAAAGTAGCAGGCATTACATTGTTGTATTGTAAATTCTTTATGTGAAACAGTATAGTCTTCCACATTGAGATAATTACTAAAACTGGATGCATTGCATACCGGGCAATTTTTGAGAGTTTCTAATGGCATTTATCGACCTATAAAAAGCATTAATACGGATATATCGGATTGGCTTACGCCACTAATTCGGGAGGCTTGACCAATTGTGGCTGGTTTTGTCCGTTTCAGTTTTTCCCTTCCTTCAAATGAAAGAGAGCTTACCGAATCATAATTGAAATTTTCAATGATCATAAGATCTTCCAGCCTATTCATTTTCTCAACAAGTAGCATTTCCTTTTCAATATAGCTATCATATTTCAGATGGATCTGTGCTTGTTGTATCGAATCAGTGGTGAAAGGTTGAATAATATCTACAACTTTCGGACTGGCCGCGGCCAGTTGTTCAATTGAGATTTGCGGGCGTTTAAGAAGTTGTGTTAAGGTTATTTTCTCGCGTATTGGTGCTGTCCCTATTTCCTCCAATGCAGGGTTAATTTCTTCGGGAGAAATTTTCGTTGAGGAAAATGAGTTGATTATTTCTTCAACCTCTTTCTGCTTCTGTTGAACATTAGCTAATCTTTCTGCACTGGCCAGGCCGATGTTGTATCCTTTTTCCGTTAGCCGGATATCAGCGTTATCCTGACGCAACAGCGTTCTGTATTCTGCTCGGGACGTAAACATGCGGTATGGCTCTTCTGTTCCCTTGTTAATGAGATCGTCGATTAAAACGCCGATGTAAGCTTCGGATCTTTTAAGCGTGAACGGCTCAAGTGCGTTCACATTCCGGTGGGCATTTATACCCGCCATTAGCCCTTGGCACGCTGCTTCTTCATAGCCTGTGGTACCATTAATCTGACCTGCAAAAAAGAGATCTTTTATCAGGTGTGTTTCCAGGGTTGACTTTAATTGTGTCGGTGGGAAGTAATCGTACTCTATTGCGTAACCAGGGCGAAACATTTTTGCATTTTCAAAACCAGGTATTTTGCGGAGTGCCGCGTACTGCACATCTTCCGGAAGAGAGGTTGAAAATCCGTTTACATAAACCTCAACAGTATCCCAACCTTCCGGTTCAACGAATATTTGGTGACGGTCCTTATCAGCAAAACGATTGATTTTATCCTCCACAGACGGGCAATACCTGGGACCTATTCCTTTGATTCGACCAGAAAACATGGGAGACTTTTCAAAACCCGTTCTAAGCACTTCGTGTACCTCTGAATTGGTATAGGTAATCCAGCAGCTTCTTTGTTTAGTTAGAGGTGCTGTGTCGGTATAGGAGAATTTGCTTGGATTTTCATCGCCAGGTTGCTCTTCCATTTTGGAATAATCAAGTGATCGCCCGTCCACTCTTGGTGGTGTTCCGGTTTTCATTCTGCCAGCTTCAAATCCAAGTGTTACCAATTGCTCGGTAATACCGGTTGCTGCCTTCTCTCCTGTTCTGCCGCCGCCAAAGTTTTTTTCTCCAATGTGGATCAGCCCATTTAGGAATGTACCATTAGTAAGTACAACAGACTTTGATTTGATCTCAACACCCAGGCTGGTTTTAACACCACGAGCCTGGCCATTTTCTATTAAAATTTCTTTTGCGGTATCTTGCCAAAAATCAACATTAGGATTATTCTCTAAAATGTTGCGCCATTCCTGAGCGAAAAGCACGCGGTCACTCTGGCAGCGCGGGCTCCACATCGCTGGTCCTTTGGAGAGGTTCAGCATACGGAATTGTATCATGGTTTTGTCGCTCACAATTCCCGACTGTCCGCCGAGCGCGTCGATTTCTCTCACAATTTGTCCTTTTGCCACCCCCCCCATTGCAGGGTTACACGACATTTGGGCGATTGTATGCATATTCATTGTGATAAGCAGTACAGACGAACCCATGGTTGCTGCTGCTGCCGCCGCTTCGCATCCTGCATGTCCTGCACCCACTACTATCACATCATATTCTGGAAACATAATTTGATCTTTATTCTCTGTGAACCACGTTGAAGTACTTTAATTAAAGTGTTCCACGTGGAAATATTTTAAAATAAGAGAAGACATTCATCTTCCTTAGCCCTCATTTGTTTTTTTAACTCGTCATCCGAATCTTCAAAACCAATCAAATGCAGCAAGCCGTGTATCAAAACACGACGCAATTCTGTGTCAAAAGGTACGTTTAAGCTTTCTGCATTGTCCTTAACTCTATCTACACTAACATAAATATCTCCTTCAAGTTTACCTTCTTCTTCGCTATTATCGAACGTGATAATGTCAGTATAGTAATCGTGTTCCAGGTATTGGCGATTGATTTCCAGTAAATAATCGTCCGAACAAAAGATATAATTAAGATCTCCAACTTTGTAACCTTCTGATTGTGAGATAGTTTTAATCCATTTCGACGTTTTTAAAGATTGTGGAACCTTAAAATCGATTTCCTCAGGGAAGAACTTGAGCATACTTCAATGATAATAATTATGTAACCAATAGATACATAAAGATTGTTTAGGCAATATTTATGTTCAGCGTTGTAAATAACCCGCAAAGATACTAAGTATCTGAATAAGATATCCAACAGGTCTTTTCGGTAAGAGTTTATGCAAGTTAATCAGTGTACAAAAACCTGCTTCAACATTAAGTTTATTTAACGTTGAAGCAGAGAATTAGTTTTTAGCCTGATACTTTTTGAAGTAAGTATCGACTTCCCGCTTATAGAATGGCGAGAATGTCGGTGGGATGGTGCGAAGTAATTCGGTTTGCTTTTCTTTTTCTCTGATG
Source organism: Dyadobacter sp. CY312 (assembly GCF_021390535.1). Taxonomy (GTDB): domain Bacteria; phylum Bacteroidota; class Bacteroidia; order Cytophagales; family Spirosomataceae; genus Dyadobacter. The sequence continues at coordinate 54,531 of NZ_JAJUXG010000029.1, read as the reverse complement.
TATTTCTCAAAGGCTGCCGGTGGCTGCCTTGGTTGTTGTTTTGCTGTGTGCGCCTTGCGCTGGTCGTCCTCATCCTGTTCCTTCATCGCTTTCTCCGATTCCAACAACCGTGTAGTAATCTCCTGATTTCGTTTGATCAATTCTGGAGTAATTCTTTTGTTTACCAGATCCGTTTCGGTTTCATCCATTTTTTCTGAAATCTCCTGTAACTCTTCTCCGAACTGTTTTCCGGCTTCAGTCCCTTTAAGCGATTCTTCCAGCTTTTTAACAAGTTCTCTGATAGCCGCTTGCTCTGCTGCCATTCTTGCGATTTGCTCGGAGTTGTTTCCCTGTCCTTCTTTCCCCCCCTGCCCTAGCTGTTTCATCTGTCCATTGAGCTTTTCCTGACGTTCTCCCATGCCCGGCGAGTCTCCCTTCTGTTTTCCTTTTTTGCCTTTTCCGGCGCCAGGCATTGCCATGGCCATCTGTTCCTGCATTTGTTTGAACACGTCGCTTAGCATGAGTGCAAGGTTATTCATGGAGGTCATAGCAAACTGTTGCTTGGATGTAGCCACATTGATCTGACGATCCTTGATTCCCTTTACACTTTCATCCATGTAGGATTTCATGTCGGTAAGCTCACGGGTGATGAAAGACTGTATCTGAACCACACGATTTGCCAGTGCATACAAGCTGTCTTCAACCACCTTTGCATCATCTTTTAGTTTCAGCTGCTGCTGTCCCAGTTTTACGAACCTTGGATCCTGGAGATTTACACCTCTAAAATCTTTCATAAGCGCTTCCTGATCGAAGGAAAGCGTAATGAGATTTTCAAGAATATCCCTTAGAGCGTCCATATCTTCCTGCATCTGCTCCATTTCTGCTGCTGCCATAGCTTCCGCCATAGACTTCGACATTTGTTTCATCGATTTAGCCGCCTTTTTTTGAGCCTCTGAGGCTTTCTTGTTTTGCTGCTTGTCTAAATCCTTCTTGCTTTGTTCCATCTGCTCAGAAGCGCTTTTTTGCTCTTCCTTTTCAGTATCTACCGGCTGTTCGAGTTCTTCACTGAGTTCTTCTACCTCTTTCGACTCTTCTTTTACCTTTTCAAATTCTTTCTGAATATTTTCCTGCTCTTTTTTTATATCCTCATTCTTGCTTTTTTTATCGTCGCCATCTTTATTTTTATCATTTTCCTGAGACTTTTCAGACAGTTCATCTTCCTTTTCCGCCAGCTCGTCAAGCTTTTCAGTAAGGTTTTCCATTTTTTGCTCAAGCTGCATTTGTTTGAAAAGTTTCATGGTTCTTTCCAGCTCCTTTTCAAGGTTATGTTCTTTGTTCTTGAGTTTCTCCATCATGGAGTTCATCCGCTCGCTTTGCTTTTGCTCAAGAAGTTTTTTCAATTCTTCGTAAAGCTTGTTTGTTTGCTTGTCGTTCAGCTCATTCATCAGCTTCTGAAGCTGTTCAATTTTGGATTGTAACTCTGGACTTTGTTTATTGAATTGCTTCGACTTTTCATTCTGGTTCTGATGCTTTTCCTGCAAAGCCTGGAGTTCCTTCATCAGTTCCTCCCGTTTTTTCAGTACTTCCTCAATCTGCTTTTGCTCCTTGAAATCAAGTTCTTTATTGGTTTTAAGTTTATTGTCAAGATTATTCAGGTCCTTTTGCAGGCTTTGGGCTTTTTTCATTGCCGACTGCATCTGATTCTCCGTTTCCTGTTCCGATTTTTTTAGCTCAGCCTCCATCTTTTCTTTGGATGGTACGGTAAACTGGATTGAACGTGAACGTGCGCTTTTAGGTCCGTTTACGCCATCATTATCCCAAACCTGGGCATAGTATTCAATTTTATCACCAGGAGCCAGCCTGAGACTATCTACATACCACTGAAAGTAAAAGCTCTGTGTATTCACAGTTTTGTTAAATGGAATCGCGATACCCTTCGGAGGTGCAGGCGCTTTGTCCTTCTCACGCTGAACAGAATAAAACAGTTTCAACTGCGAAAATCCGTAATCGTCGCTGATAGAACCACCTAAAACAAGGTAATTGAACAGCGTTGTATCCTGAAAGTTTTCAATGTTTAAAACCGGGGATTTATCAGGTATGACATTGATGTAATAACCGATCTTATCAGCATTTTCCGCTTCGTCATTTTGCATTAAAACCTGGTATTGTGCCGAATTCCTGGCAGACCGCCGGATTTCAAAATGGTCTCCCCCACTCTCTTTGGCTTTATAAAGCGCCGAATCGTTCTCAAACTTTATACCAAGTGATTTTGCAGAGGAGGTATTGAAATTCCACTCTATGGTTGTGCCTTCCGGTACCGACAGGTTACCTACATTGCTAAGTCCCTCCGAAGGTTTGTTGAGATATGCCGGGTAATGCAGGTTTACGTCAAATGAAAGCAATGACGGCCTTTCTACAACATCAATTTTGTACTCATCTGAGGTAAAACCAGCGGCATCAAACGAGAATGCTACTCCACGTTGAAGGTTTTTGAATGTATAGGAATAGTTTTCGTTTCCTTCTGAATTAAGCTTAAAGCGGCTTCCATTTTGCACCAGATACACTGCCTGGGGTAAAGCTTCGCCCTTTAGTTTTAATTTCAGTACAAAGTCTTCATTCCGGAATGCTTTAAGTTTTTTGTTTTCCAGGATAAATGAAAATGGCGCGTAAGTATAATTTTTCTGAAAGTGTATGATACGATCAGAACTGGAAGTAAAAAATGAAGGATTGAAAAGTAAGATGACGGCAATAGCTGCAACAGGGTAAATGGCATAACGAAGCCACTTTTTGTTTTCATTGAAGCGTATCGCATCCGAGAATTTTACGATCAGCAACTGCCCGGATTTCTGCTGTATACTTGCTTCTATCAAGTCCGATTGTGTTCCGGTAAGATTTCGCAGTTGCAAAGTATTTACCAGTTTGTCTCCAACCTCAGGGAAGTATTCGCCTATCTGTGTAGCAGCTTCTTCGTCAGAAATCGGCTTTTTAAGACCCGTTAAGTGAATGAGTGGCTGAATTACCCATTGGATAAAAGAAAACACCAGTATGGCCAGAAAACCAAAGAAAAGCATTCCGCGAACCGTGGAGCTAAACCTCCCGAAATATTCAAGTGTATTGAAAAACAAGAATACGGTAAGCAATAAAGCCACCGAAAATATGGTGCCTTTCATTAACTTGTTCTGATAGTATTTCTGACGGTATTCCTGAATTCGTAGAAGCAGGCCTTCCATCGCCGGGGTGAAAGGTGTCATAGTGGTTTAGCTAAATCCTGATTGCTTTTATAACGTTAAGCTTTATGAAAAAGTACGATGTACCAATCATGCTTAAAACGAAGTAATTTAAGCAATTTTTATGTTTTTACCTCACCATTTGGTTTTCAGTTTCGCTAAAATGATCGATCTTTTCACCTCAGGATACAACTAAAAGTTAATCAGTACTCCAGTGGAAGCGTAATTAATCCAGTTGAAGTTATAGATTTTGTCCACGTCGGCACCTCCTTCTACTACACGGTAGCCAAGTTTTACAGCAAGGCGGGAATTGATCTGATATGCGGCACCGGCAAATATGTCTTCTGCCCTCCCGAATTTAGACGCAAGTGCATCTCCTTCCAGGATGAATGACCAATGATAAGACGGTTTGTATGCTGCGTAGAAATTAACGAGAGGAACAAAACCAAGATCATCGTAATGGGTGTCCTTACCCGGTTGTTTGAAACGAACATCCGCATCTCTGATCTTTCCGGTGAGGCCGGCTCCCACTTTCCATCTGCCTGTTGAAATAAAATCATAACGGTAGGTCAGCCGGTACGAGTTAAATTTATAAATTACTTCCAATGGTTCATTGGCATTGTAAATCAGGTTATTGAAATTGATGTCTCTATTAAAAGATCCATTGTATGATACGGAAAGTGGAGCATATAACACCGATATATTGTGTCTTTTTGCAATGGTGTAACCCGCTCTCAATCTATAAAAGACCTTTGGGGAAACTTCAAGTTCGTTTGCCAGATTAACAAGTGTTCCGCCGGTATTGGGTATTCTCACCTTGTTATAATTTGTACCAAAAACCAATCCTCCTTCCAGGTCAAGTGTAAATTGAGCTAGCGCTGATATTGAAATAACAAGAAAGACAAGTGTAAAAGTTATTTTGTGAATCATAACAATCAAGTTTCTGAATGAAAAAAGCAACCCGTTGATGGGTTGCTCTCACAAAATTGATGCCAGGAATATTTTCTTTGAAGAAAATGTATTTCTAAGCAGATAATACCTCCAACGGTTCGTTCTTAACCTCCCTCACAAATGTTTTTATATCATTGGAAAGGTCTGTACTCTGTTCCAGAACACGTATAAAAGCACTTCCTATAATTGCACCAGCAGCATAGTCAGATGCTTTTTTGTAGGTCGCATGGTCTTTGATTCCAAAACCGATCAGCCTTGGATTTTTAAGATTCATTGCATTTAAGCGATTGAAATAGGATTCCATATCTCCGCTAACACCACTTTTTGAGCCTGTAACACTTGCAGAAGATACGGTGTAAATGAAACCTTCACTCACCTCGTCAATCTGTCTGATTCGCTTTTCCGAAGTTTGCGGCGTAACCAGAAAAATGTTAAGAATGCCGTAGGTATCAAAAATTTGCTTGTACTCTGTTTCATATACATCCATAGGCATATCAGGCAAAATAAGACCGTCTACACCCACCTCTGCACACTTTTTACAGAAATTTTCGATACCATATTGGAGTACCGGATTCACGTAACCCATCAGTAAAACAGGCACATGAATGGTATTACGCATGTCTTTAAGCTGATCAAAAAGAATACGCACTGTCATGCCATTTTCAAGAGCCTGGTCATTGCTTTTCTGAATGGTTTCGCCATCTGCAACAGGATCCGAGTAAGGCATGCCAATTTCTACAAGGTCGGCACCGCCTTCCTGAAGCGCAGTAAGCACGTTAAGGGTATCATTAAGCTTCGGAAACCCTGCTGTGAAATACACATTGAGCAGGCCTTCGTCACTCGTTTTATTTTTAAAAAGACTTGTTATCCGGTTCATTCTTTAGTCCAGTAATCAACAACCAATACTTTATCCAAATGGGGTTCAAGTACCTTTACAAATGCTTTGTGTTCAGGATGAGGCAGATACACAGCGCGATCTTCTTCACTGTTAAAAGTCACAAAGAAAATGTGTGTAAAGCCTTGAGACAGTCCTTCCGGGCTATTTTCGTTGCCCCATTCAAATCCTTTCACTTCTTTAATTTTGGAAGGAAGCGCGCGGAAAGCATCTTCCACTTCTTTTACCTGTGCAGGCGTAGCTGAATCTTTAAACTTAAATAAAACAACGTGGCGTAACATTTTCTTTGGGGGCGTATTTTTAGGTGAAACAAAAGCCATTGAGCCCATCAGAACAAGGCCGGCAAGGAAAAGCATTTTTATTCTCATGCTGTAGGTAAGGATTATGGTTTAAAAGAAATGTGGTTTTGATACTAGGCGGAGCAATTGAGACATTCACCTTCATCACTGAATTTCAAACGGTCAAATTCACCCAGTTTTTCCTTCAGTTCAAGAATTTCATCCTCCATGTCGCATCTTTCAAAAAGCGATAGCTCACCAGAATTTACTTTTGCTTCCAATTCCTGAATTTTAAGGCGGACATCAAATACCTCAGGTAATGTTAGTGTGGCCATGCGGTAATCGTTTATATGTGATCAATCAATATATTTCATGTAAGTGGCCATGTCCTTATCTCCTCGACCGGAAAGATTCAAGACTACGGTTTCATTCTCAGAAGCTCCCAGACGTCCTAAAACAGCCAGCGCATGAGACGATTCCAAAGCAGGGATGATACCTTCAAGGCGCGTCAGTTCAAAAGCCGCCTGTACAGATTCCTCATCTGTTGCAGAAAGGAAAGTCCCACGTCCGCTGTCGTACAAATAAGCATGCTGCGGACCAATGCCGGGATAATCCAGACCAGCTGAAATAGAATATGGCTCAGTTACCTGTCCATCTTCTGTTTGCATCAATATGGTGCGGCTTCCGTGTAAAACACCTGGTTTACCCAAAGCTGTTGTAGCTGCCGAATGACCGGAATTAACACCCTGACCAGCTGCTTCCACTGCCACGAGTTTAACGTTTTCATCATCTAAAAAATGATAAAATGCTCCCGCTGCATTACTTCCGCCGCCAACGCAAGCAACCACGTAATCCGGTGTTTCGCTACCAGTTTGCTCTTTCAACTGCCAGCGCATTTCTTCCGAAATAATGGATTGAAAACGAGCAACCATATCCGGGTAAGGATGCGGTCCTACCACAGATCCGATGATGTAATGCGTATCAATCGGGTTGTTAATCCAGTGACGCATAGCTTCGTTCGTAGCATCTTTCAGCGTTTTTGATCCACAGGTTGCTGCACGTACTTCGGCGCCGAGCATTTTCATACGAGCTACATTGGGAGCCTGGCGTTCGATATCCAGCTCGCCCATATACACAATGCATTCAATGTTCATCAGGGCACATACAGTTGCGGTAGCCACTCCGTGTTGTCCTGCACCGGTTTCTGCCACCACGCGCTGTTTTCCAAGCCTTTTGGCAAGTAATATCTGCCCGATGGTATTGTTCACCTTGTGCGCTCCGGTGTGGCACAAATCTTCCCTTTTCAGGAAAACATTGGTTTTATATTTTTCAGAAAGCCTGTTTGCTCTGTAAAGCGGAGTTGGCCTTCCCACGTAATTACGAAGAAGATCGTTGTACTCTTTTTGAAATGCAGGCTCCGCGATAATCTGAAGATAGTTTTCACGCAATTCTTCAACGTTTGGATACAGCATTTCAGGAATGAATGCACCTCCAAATGTTCCGTAATATCCGCGGTTGTTAACCTGAAACGAGTTTTTTTCTGCTACTGCTTCCATTTTATGTTTTTAAACTTCTGCTTCCTCCTGCTCTTGTACTCTCACCAAACCGAACAATTCTTCAAGCTTTGGTATGTCTTTTAAACCTGGCTCAACTTCAAATTTGCTATTTACATCAATGCCGTAAATCGGGAGTTTTTTTGATAGGGCTATGATGTCATCAATGTTATCAAGACCGATACCACCACTTAGGAAAAATGGCTTTTCATTATCGTATTTGCTAAGCAACTTCCAATCAAATGGCATGCCATTGCCCCCAGGCTGATCTCCTTTGGTATCAAACAAAAACAAGTCACAAACAGATTTGTAATTGTTCAGCATAGCGAAGTTGAAATTTTCATCAATCGAAAAAGCCTTGATGATACTTACACCCTTCTGACGCAGACTTCTGCAAATATCAGGCATTTCGTTGCCATGCAGCTGAGCATATTGCAGATTGTATTTTTTAACCATGTCCAGTATATATCCTGGGTTGGCGTTTACGAATACACCTACTTTTTTAATGTCATTGGGAATTGTTTTGATATACTCTTCATTCAATTCTTCTCCGGCAAAGCGGGGTGATTTTTCGTAGAAAATAAACCCGATAAAATTAGGCCTTAGTGTCACTAATTCTTCAATGTTGCCTTGCTGGCGCATTCCGCAAACTTTTATTTTCATAGAACCAGTGGGTTTGGATTACTAAACTGAGATAGATCATTTTGTAAATCTGCAAGTGCGGCTCCCGGATTTACTGTTTTCATAAATGTTTCGCCAATTAAAAAACCTTTGTAACCATGCTGAAACAGACGATTAATTGTTTCAGCATCTTTTAACCCGCTTTCTGATATCTTAACAAAAGAATCAGGGATCTGTTCACTTAACGCGACGGAAGTTTCGATAGACGTTTCAAACGTTTTCAGGTTCCTGTTATTAACTCCAACTATATCAACGCTTTCACATAGACTTTCTTTCAATTCTTCTGCATTGTGTACTTCCAGTAAAACTTCAAGTCCGAGTTCGTGCGCTTTTTCACTCAATGATTTTACCTCTTCAGGAGTAAGACAGGCTGCAATAAGCAGGATCACGTCTGCACCAATTGCTTTTGCTTCATAAAGCTGATACGGGTCAACCATAAAATCTTTTCGCAGCATAGGAATGTGCGGATTGGCTTCACGTGCTTTTGCAAAATCATCAAAGGAGCCACCAAAAAAATCGACGTCTGTAAGTACAGAAAGTGCCGCGGCATCGGCCTGTACATAAGAGGCGGTTACCAAAGCGGGATCGACAGAATCATTGATAATACCCTTGGAAGGAGACTTTCTTTTGAATTCGGAGATGATCTTAGGTTTGTCAGCAGCTTTTAGTGAAGCAGCAAGAGAAACGGTTTTACGAGCAAATAATGGCTCTTTTTCCAGGTCGGAAATTGTCCTTACCTTTTTTGCTTCTGCTATTTCTTCCCTTTTACGGGCAACAATTTTTTCTAAAATATTCATTTGCCTTGTTTTTTCTTATGGCTTAACATCCAGTCCAAAATGCGGTATTTATCCTTATCCCCATATAACCACTGAATGGCATGTCCTTCGTTATCCAGTTGAGTGAATTTTATATTTCCCTGGCAGTCGTTCAATTTGTCCACCTTCTCAGTTGTCTGAGAAATGGGTACTATGTCATCTGCTACACCATGGAATGTCCATATAGGGATGCTTTTAAGTTTGCAAATATCAGTTGCAGCGCTTTGCCAGGCACATAAAGGAACCAATGCAGCAAATTTATCCGGATTTTCTTTGGCAACTTCAAATGTTCCGCCGCCTCCCATGCTTATCCCGGTAAGATATACCCGATCCGTATCAATTTTGAGCTTTGAGGTAAGTTCTTCAAAAAGAGGATCAAACCAGTTTTCTGTTGACCAAAGTGACGCTTCCGAAGGGCATTGTGGCGAAGCAATGATAAAATCAAAATTGGCACCCTGTTCTACCAGCTGAGGCAGGCCATATGCTTTTAGTTTGTTAAGATCTTTACCCTTCTGAGAGCCTCCATGCAGGTAAATTACAAGCGGATATTTTTTGTTGGATGTCTGGTAATCTTTGGGCAGATACAACAGGTAACCGTAATTTTTCCTTTCCTTCCTGGTGCCGTCAGCGGTTGTTTCTTCTGCTTTTGATACAAAAGATAAAGTGAAGGCAAAAAAGAAAAAGGCAATAAAACGGATTATCATAAACACTCAATCTTTAAAAATATCGGCAACACTCAGTTTAAAATCGGGGAAAACATGGCTTGTCGCATTGTCTTCCAAGACAAATGGCTGTAAACCAACATATTTTCCTACTTCATTCAGAACATATGAAAAAATCACTTCGCTTGTAGGATCTGCGATCCAGTATTCTTTTACTCCGTTTTCCTGATAAACCTCAAATTTGTTTTTCATTTCGGTTTGAGAGTTTCCCGGAGAAAGAATTTCAATAATCCAGTCGGGAGCTCCCACACAACCCTTATCATCCAGTTTTGATTGATCACAAACCACACAAATATCCGGCTGGACAACGGTATAAATCTTATTCTTCTGATCGCCTTTCAGCGGTGTAAGTCTTACATCGAATGGAGCAGAATATACCTGACAGCTTTTGTTATCAAGAAATTTGTATAGTTCTCCCTGAAAAACGCCTGAAATACGCTGATGTCTCCTTGCAGGAGCCGGCGACATTTTAAAGATTTTCCCTTTTATCAACTCCACACGCTCTTCGAACTGCCATTTGAGGTAGTCGGCGTAGCTGTAAGTTTTGTTAATATCCAGTTGATCCAGGCTTGTTATCATAGTTCAATCAATTTTTTGAAACTGTGCAGTGCTTTTCCGCTTTCCAGCGATTCCCGTGCCATAGCCACAGCGTCGGTCAGCGACTGTTTCGGATTGGCGCAATACAGAGCCAGCGATGCATTAGCAAGCACGGCTTGTTTCTGCGCATCGGTTGCCTCATTATTCAAAACATTCATAAAAATTTTCGCAGAAGCTTCAACCGTTTCTCCTCCGGAAAGCTGTTCGGCGCGCAGCGTATCCAGCCCCAAATGAGATGGAGTCAAAACCTGCTCGGAATGAGCTGTAATGATCTTAAATGCTCCTGTTAATGACACCTCGTCGTACCCGTCTAATGCGTGGAGAACCAAAAATTGCTTGTCAGTCTGTTGGTAAAGATATGCAAAAAGGCGTGCTAATTCAAGGCTGAATACCCCTACCAACTGTTTTTTGGGGGATACAGGATTCACCATCGGCCCAAGCATATTGAAGAAGGTTTTAACGCCCAATTCCCTGCGCACAGGAGCAACGTTTTTCATGGCCGGGTGGAACAAAGGGGCGTGTAAAAAACACACGCCCGCAGTAGCAATCTGGCGTTCCAGTATATCTTTTTCATTGGTAAACTTTGCACCCAGATATTCCAGTACCGTGGAGGAGCCGCAAAGCGATGACACACCATGATTCCCATGTTTGGCAACATTTTGTCCTGCACCAGCTACCACAAAACAAGAAAGCGTGGAGATATTAAAAGTGTCCTTTCCATCTCCACCTGTTCCGCAGACGTCAATAGGATCATATCCGGAGAGATCCACGGCAAGGCACATTTCCAGCATGGCATCGCGAAAGCCTTCCAGTTCCTCTACTGTGATGCTGCGCATGGCGTAGATCGTCAAAAAAGACGCGATTTCAGAATTGGAATATTGGCCTGAACTAATCCCAATAAGGATTTCCTTGGATTGTTGTTTGGTTAAAACTTTATATTCAAAAAGGTGACTAAGAATCGCTTTCATTTATTGTATGTAATGTTTTTTGCCACGGATACACGGATTTTTACGAATAATTATTCTTTGATATTCGCCGCACTCCGTTTTTATATGCTTAACCAGTTTTGTAACATTTCCTTACCATGCTCTGTCAATACCGATTCAGGATGGAATTGCAGGCCTTTCACATCATAAGTTTTATGAGAAAGCCCCATCACCCTGCCTTTGTCATCCAGAGCAGTTATCTTCATATCTTCTGTAAATGTTTCAGGAATTACCGTCCAGGAATGGTAGCGACCTACCTTAATTTCCGTCGGAAGACCTTTGAAAATCCTGTCCGTAGGATCCGTAACAAAGGCAGTGTCGCTAATTCCATGCAGTACGTCGGTCATGTTCTCGAGTTCCGCTCCGTACACTTCACCTATTCCCTGATGACCAAGGCAGATGCCCAAAATGCTTTTTGTTGGTCCGTACATACGTACCACATCCTGCAAAATGCCGGCCTCGGATGGTATCCCTGGTCCGGGAGAAAGCAGGATTTTATCGTATTCTCCTACCTCTTCAAGCGTGATTTTGTCGTTACGGAAAATATCGACCTGGTCGTGCAGTTCCCGCAGGATGTACACGAGATTATAGGTGAAAGAATCGTAATTGTCAATAACAAGGATTTTCATATTTAGTAAGCTATTGGCTGTCAGCCTGTGTTATTCTTGATTGATAATTTTTTACCTCAATTACTTAGATCTGAACTTTGTAATCCAATACTAATTCATCTGCTGATTTTCCCCGAATACCCCAATTGTGAAGTGGTGTTTCGGTTAATGTGATTTCCACATCGTTTTTTGAAATTCCCAAATTGGTTTCAAACCTTTGAAAGATAAATTGATACAATGTCTTTTTTGACTCAACCGAACGACCTTCAAACAGTGAGATCTCGATGATTGTATATTGTTCACTTCTACCTGCCGGATAATAGAAATCTTCCTGATCAAGATAAAAAAAGCGATGCGCCCTTTTGTTTTCCGGATACTTAAAAGCATCTACAATGCATGAGTGTAGTACATCAGAAAGCGCTTCTCGCAAAGGTTTCAAATGTGAGCTTAAACCGTATATTTTGATCTGTGACATTGTTATTCATTTGAAATAGTTGACAGCTAGAAGCTCATTACTTTTCTAGATTTCTTCCGCGAAATCTATCGCTTTGCGAAGCGCGGCCAGCTTGCTATTGATTTCCTGTAATTCACTTTCTACAACGGATTTGGCCACAACGCCCATTCCGGCACGGTAAAACAACGTATTGTCTTTGCTAAGAAAAGTTCTGATGGCAATAGCGTGGTTGAAATCTCCATTGAAATCCATGAATCCGATTGCTCCTCCGTAAATACTGCGGTTGGTGGTTTCCATTCCGTCAATCAGTTTCATGGCGTTGTGTTTGGGGGCACCAGATAGTGTTCCGGCCGGGAAAGTATCCGCTACAAGCTGTAATGGATTCACATTTTCGTTCATTTTTCCGACTACTTTCGACACCAAATGGATCACGTGAGAGTAATATTGAACCTCTTTGTAGTTGGTTACTTTTACTGCATCGCAACTCCTGCTGAGGTCGTTACGGGCCAAATCTACCAGCATAACGTGTTCTGCTGTTTCTTTTGGATCGTTTAACAAATTCTGAGCTGCTTCGGCATCAGCCTGGTCGTCGCCGGTGCGGCGGAATGTACCGGCAATCGGGTGAATTTCTGCCTGCCCGTTTTTAATAAATATCTGTTTTTCAGGAGAAGAACCGAATATTTTATAATTGCCGTAATCGAAATAAAACAAATATGGAGAAGGGTTGATTGACCGCAGAGCGCGGTACACATTAAATTCGTCGCCCTGAAAATCTCTGCTGAAACGTCGTGAAGGTACGATTTGGAACACATCGCCGCGGAGGCAGTAATCAATTCCCTTTTGAATTACGGTTCGCATTTCATCGTCAGTCACATTCGAAGTCTCGTCCGAGGTAATTTTGAAATCATATTTAGGGAAATTTCTGTTTTTGATCAGAATTTCAATTTGTTCAAGTCCCGTTCCTTCATCGCCACCTTCGTAGTGGTGCTCAAATATGTACAGTTCGTTTTTAAAATGGTTTATAGCAATCACATAGCGGTAAACCTGATATACGATCTGATCAATTTCTGTTTCGGGACTGGAAGGTTGGATTTCGATATCTTCAAAATAAGACACCGCATCGTAAGTCATATGCCCGAAAAGCCCGTTGGTGATAAAAGGGAATTTGTTCTTTTCTGATACAAAACTTTGAGCAAAACCATACAATGCCTGTACAGCGTCTTTGGGGTTTTCCAGTGTAAATTCTTCATTGCGATTATCCGGAAAATGCAGGTTTACAACGCTGTTGTTCAGCTTGAAGGACGCCACCGGATCGCAGCAGATATATGTAAATGAGTTTTCGTTACCGTGGTAATCCGAACTTTCCAAAAGAATGGTGTTCACGAAACGGTCTCGAAGTTTTAGATAAATGGAAACCGGGGTAAGTGTATCAGCCAGCAGTTTTTTGTAACTGGTTGATATCTGATAGGTTTTTGTCAAAGGTTTCATCTCGCAATTTGAATTATAAATAACAAAAAAACGGCTCGCTGTCGGAAGGACAGCGAGCCGCAAGGAAAGTATATTTTATACCATGCAATAGCGTTATCGGTCCATCCTGTTAAGACGTCCGCGCCACCAACCAATAGTATTAAATGTGAATTTCATGTTTGTATAAATACCCTTTTGACGGGTTTTTCTTATGGTTACAAAGATAGGTAAACCGATTTGAGAATTTCAAGAAAGAACTGCTAAATTTTTAGCCCTCAATAGAATTATCTTTTTTCTTCTCTCTGATCCGTTTTACCATTTTCACCGCTGTCATCATCAGAACGGCAAAAATAACGAGCCCTAATACTCCCCACAGCCAGTCAACCGTATTCTTTAAAACAACCAGAAACACGATTGAGAACAGGAATATGGTGGCAACTTCATTAAAAAGCCTAAGTTGAAATGAGGTAAACCGAAACTTTCCTTCCTTCAATTCATTCCGTATTTTTCCTGTGAAGAAATGATAACCAAGTAATCCTGCCACGAAAAGTAATTTGAGCTGCATCCAGTCTTGTTGCAGCCAGGAAGGAGTGATGTAAATCAGAATACCGCCAAAGATCAAAGCAAGCCAGCAAGCCGGTACCATAATGGCTTTCCAAAGCAGCATCTCCATTTTTACAAACTGAGAGGTCAATATCTTACGCTCAGGTTCAGGTTTGTCCCTTGCTTCGGTGTGGTAAACAAATAGCCTTGGAATATAAAACAAGCCGGCAAACCAGCTGACTACAAATATGATGTGAAGCGCCTTGAAATGAAGATAAGTCATATTATGGGTAAAGATGGGTCGCCTGTTGCCAGTCGGAGCCGGTATTGATCGTTTCTGGGCCAAATTTCGTAAATAATCCGTCACCAGCAGAATAAACTTTCTTTGATCTGCGGGCGTTAATCATTATAAAATTCAATTTATAAAGCAATGAAAACGACCATTCCGGTTTTCACGTTCTTATTTTTGTGTTGCATGGTTGTCATTTCCTGCGCACAGTCGGACAAAAAACAAAAGAATAAAATGAGTAAGGAAACAGTTACGCTCGATGAGACCAACGTAAAAACAGCTGGTATGGAGATAGCGACTTTTGGCACAGGTTGTTTCTGGTGCACGGAAGCCGTTTTGGAATCTCTGGATGGAGTCAAAAAAGTGGTTTCCGGATATTCGGGTGGGCACGATCCTAATCCAACATACAAGGCAGTTTGCACAGGAGAAACAGGCCATGCCGAGTGCGTGGAAGTGACTTATGACCCCAAAGTGATTACTTACACGGACTTGCTTGAAGCATTTTTCCGCAGTCATGACCCTACTTCGCTCAATCGCCAGGGAAATGATGTGGGCACCCAATATCGATCCGTGATCTTTTATCATAACGAAGAGCAGAAGAGAGAAGCGGAGCAAGCAAAACTGGAACTGGACAAGTCGCAGGCTTACGGAAAACCAATTGTGACCGAAATAACCCCGGCTGTAAAGTTCTTTGTTGCTGAGGATTATCACCAAAATTATTTCGCAAACAATCCCGATCAGGGCTATTGTGCCTTTGTGATCGCTCCAAAACTGGATAAGTTCAAAAAGGTTTTTAAGGAAAAACTGAGGAAAAATATTTGATTACACGGGTCAGAGCTAAATGAAGTCTTGCCGTTCATCATAAAATATCCCCGAATAATAAGTAAGAATGGCACAAGTTTTGAGACATTGAAATAAATGACTTTAATTTGTGCCGTTATTTATTAAATTAACCAATCCATTAACATGAAAAAGACTCTATTAATGCTTTTTGTTGCTGCTGTACTGAGCGTAACATCGGACAAAGCTTTTGCCCAGTATGAAAAAGGGGATAAATTATTGAATGCAGGTATCAACCTTGGTGGTGGTAATGGTTTTGGTGGTGGTTTTGGTGTTGGAGCCTCTTATGAGCAAGGAATACACGATTTTATCAGTGTTGGTGGTCAGGCAGATTTTGTTACCTGGAGTAACAAAGCATGGGGTTATAAATGGAAATATAACTTCTTTACGATCGCCGCAAGGGGTTCGTACCACTACGGTAAGCATTTCTTAAAAATGGATAACCTGGATCTATATGCTGGACCAGTTTTGGGCTATACCATTGCAAATTATAAAGACAATTCCGGTTATACTGGTTCATATGTAGATGACTATGGCAGTGGTGTAACAGTTGGAGTATTTGCTGGAGCTCGTTACTATTTCAAACCAACTACGGCAGTGTTTGCTGAAGTTGGAGGAGGTAACAGATCTTTTGTCCCGCTTAAAATTGGGGTGAGCTTCAAATTCTAATTGCTCACATAGATTACAAAACAACGAGGCCGTAAGATTTTCTTACGGCCTCGTTGTTTTTATGTGTTGTTCTAGAATTTCATATTCAATGTTAAATAACCTGCTCTACTCACAGCGTTAAACCCAGGGTTGATATTGAACGATAATGATTCTCCTCTCCTGGTCAATTCTCTTTTGACTCTGGTTGCTTTGGAGCCGTTTTTACCAGCTTTTACGAAGCCGATTGTGCCGAATGTAGTAGCGCCAACAAAACCCCCAATCATCATCCATGCCCCGTTTCTTGCCCTGAGTTCATCTTGATAAGATTTAAATTGACCGTTTGGGTCAGTTGCTCCAACGACTATCCCTGTTCCAATTCCTGCAACCAGTACGCCTACCGTAACTCCCGCAATACCTATCGCCAAGCCATTTTTGGACTTGACCTTATGATAGTTATAAATGACTCTCAGTTTCTCAGGCGTCGCTTTTTGAATATCCTCTTCAAACTTATTTCTAGGTATGGGAGCCCGACTTACAGCCGCAGGAGGAGTCTTTTGATTAGGAGAATAATAGTTAGGCACTTCCACGGCAACTTCAAAATTTTGCACCTCTCCATTACCATATTCAATCGACGATATTTCAGATTTGTTCACTGAAAACAGTGGTCCGTCAACGTCCGATATTTTTTTATACTTGATCACATTTTCCTGAACTTCCTTAATCACAACCTCCAGTTTGGTATTGTCCCGCAATTTGATCACATCATTTTTACGCAAGTTCTGCGCATTACAAACTGATGAAAGAATGGAAACTAATAGGAAAGCACTCAAAAACAGTTGATTAAAGAGGTTTTTCATGAAAATCTGATAAGAAGGATAAATTTTTGGTTTTTGTAAAAATAACAAGAATTAAAAAGATAACCTTAATGCCAGCATTCCTGAATTGTTGAATGGATTGTATGAAGGACTCAATTTTATACTGGTAAGCGGTTGATTTCTCCTTTCCAGTTCCGTTTGCACCACCTTCGCCTTACGGCTATTTTTTTTGTGGTTTTTGAAGGTCAGAAGTCCCAATCCCCCTCCAACAACAGTTCCGGCAATCGCCAATGAGTTACCTATTTTTTTGTTATCGATTTCCGAGCCGGAATTTGCGATGATTAGCCCCGAAATCAGAGAAGCGGCACCAATGGAAGTAAATATGATTGCACCTCTTTTTCCGTCTATCGCTTTGTCATTGTAGTAGCGGAATTTATCTCTCAACTGATCCGAATTGGCCATTACAACGCTTCTTTCAAACTCATTAGTTGGTAAATTGGCCATGTCGGCATACTGACCAACTGAATCAGGTGGTGTAGGGCCTGCTAAAACAGAATCGCGAACAGTCAGAATCTTCCCGCTTTTCAGATAAACCTTTGCTACCAAATCCATGTAGATGTAAGATTTGGCACTATCTGCCGTTCCCAGGTCACGATAGTTGATCTTTTCATTGGTCATCTGCGTAATCAGTGCCTGAATTCTGGTACTGTCACGCTTCAAAATCACATCATTTTTGGGAGCATTCTGGGCGTGTAGTACTCCACATAATAACAGCGGAGTAAAAATTGAGAAAAAGGATATAATGAGCAGTTTTCTTGATTGCATAGCGATAATTTTAAGTAAAAAAATTGGCTGATTTTACAGCCAATCTCTACTAAAATCATGCTAACACTACACACCAAACTTATTTAGTTGCTTCACAAGCACTTCAAAATCCTTCGGATAAGGTGCTTCCACGCGTACTGGTTCGCCATTCATCAAGGCAAATGAAAGAGAAAAAGCATGAAGCGCAACCCGCTGAATCAGAGGTTGTTCTTCTGTATCCTTTTTAAGATTGAATTTGCGTTTCAGGCTCGACAGGAATATTGGTTCGCCTCCGTATTGCGGATCACACACGATCGGAGCTTTCAGGCAGGAAAGGTGAATCCGAATCTGGTGCATTCTGCCGGTTATCGGAATGCATTCGATAAGTGTGTAGCCACGATACACTTTGAGTGAATTAAAAATGGTTTCTGCCACTTTTCCTTCCGCCCGGTCAATCTTCACCGCGGTTCCGTTTTTAAGTGCCAGAATAGGAAGATATACCGAAATACTATCCAGATTGTGAATTCCGTTAGCCACAGCGTGGTAGCGTTTTGTCACTTCCCTGTGTTCAAATTGCATGGCGAGGTGCCGGTACGCTTCGGGGTTTTTGGCAAATGCCAGCACGCCCGATGTCTCTTTATCCAGTCGGTGTGCAGCCTGTAGTTCCGGATTATATTCTTTTGCAAGCCGCAATAAGCTTCCTCCCCTGTCTGCCGTCCGTTCGTCCAGTGTTGCCAGGTGAGGAGGTTTGTTGACGAGAAGAAAATCGTCGTCTTCAAATAATATGATGTCTTTAAAATTGATTTTCATAAATCTTTAACCAAAAATAATCCGGATAAATTACCTGCATCAGTAATTTATCCGGATTCACTTATTTGTTATCTGTTTTACCTCTGACGGTTTTTCTGGTGCAAAGGTAGGGAATAGTTAATTCTTTTGGCTGTTAACCTCCTCTTTTACACCAACTGACTCACCTTCGTAGGATTTGGATTGATCGTGTCCGATTCTACAAGACCATCCCGCAGACGTACGATACGGTGCGCGTAATGTGCTATATCTTCTTCGTGGGTAACCATTACGATTGTGTTCCCTTTGCTATATAGCTGGTCAAAAAGATCCATAATTTCGTATGATGTTTTCGAGTCGAGGTTACCTGTTGGTTCATCGGCAAGTAATATACTCGGGTCGTTCACAAGTGCACGGGCAATGGCCACACGCTGCCGCTGCCCCCCTGAAAGTTCATTGGGACGGTGTCCTGCCCTGTTTTCAAGACCTACGTTCTTGAGCGAAAGCATGGCTTTTTCAGTTCTGTCCGCTTTGCTCAGTCCGGCATAGATGAGCGGCAACGCCACATTATCCAGTGACGACATACGTGGAAGGAGGTTAAACGTCTGAAATACGAAGCCAATTTCTTTATTCCGTATCTCTGCAAGCTCACTTTCAGTCATGTCACTCACATCCTTGTTATTAAGAATGTAGCGGCCTGTGGAAGGTGTATCAAGGCAACCAATGATGTTCATCAAAGTCGATTTTCCTGAACCGGACGGTCCCATAAATGCGACATATTCTCCCTTATTCACAGAAATGGTAACAGATTTAAGTGCCTGAATCACTTCGCTGCCCATCACATAACGTCGCGAAATGTCAGTAGTTTCTATAATTCTCATGGTACAATTCGTATGAAACTCAATGGTATACTAAAATAATATGGTTGTAAACAATTCCCCCCACTACATGGCAGCGGAGTTCATGCGCGAAAAGTAATTGTGAACATATAAAGCACTCAATATTACAGCTCCCGGAATATCGTCATAAGTGATAGCTCCCTCTGTTTTCCAAAATCCTTTCGATTCAAATATTGCGGTTTCTTGAGAGTCCTTCACTTCCCATTTCTGGTGCATCCAGGAAGAATAACTGAATATATAACTTTGTCCTGAATAGGTAATTTCAGCTTTTTGCTTCCAAACTTTATATGAGATATTGCCAAGTTCTGTTTTACCTTCTATATCCAGAATTTTAGTACCTGTTTTCCAAAACCCCAGCGACTTGAAAGTAAGCATGTATCCATTTAGCTCACCGTAGGCACCTGCATTCCAGGTATTGGTTTTTAATATGCCTGCAATCAGTTTTTCACGAAAAATTCGAATTTCATTTCCGGCAAACGATTTCTTCCAGGTCAATGTCATCATTTTGGCTTATGGAATTCAGGAATGGATGGCGAAAATTTAATACAGCCAGCTTTATTCTGCTAAACTAAAAAATCATTTAAACTCTGCCCTTTGTTTTTCGATGAGAGCACGCATAGGCTGATAGCGATTCATAAATTGCTGATAACCGGCAGGCAACGCATATTGCTGCACCTTGGCTTCTCCTGCATCTGCCTGTTCTGTCAGTCCCTGGTCAAGGCTCAGATAGGTGTATTGTTCCCAAAGTTCTGGTGAATAATCATTGAAACGGAGGGCAGTAATCACCATATTGTAAGCTTTGGCAGTTTGCTTTTTCTGTCTGTACCAATCTGCGGCGGCAGAAACGATAGTTCCACTGAAAGGATTTTCACGTACGGCAAGATCAAAGTTGCGGTCCGAAGGAGATTTTTGAGCAACCTGAAACAAACTGTCGGCTTTCATTTTCGGCTTGGTACCGGAAAATAAGGTTTTGCGCAGTTGCTCAATGGCGGTGACGGGTTCTTTTTCCTGAATTTTTTCCAGTAAAATTCCTGCCACTGCTTCGTTTCCGGATAGTGCATTGGCAACAGCCATGCCAAGCGTTCCTTCAATTCCCTCCACAAGCGAAAGGTGTTCTATTGCTTTTTGATATAACCCAAGCTGCAATAACCAGTGCCCGACCACTTTTTCGTACAAATTCTTTTTGTCACCATCTTCCTCTGCCCACGCTGATATCGTTTCTATACTTCTTAGTTTATTTCCGCTGTAAAATTCCGGGTAAAAAGCAGCAAACGAGAGATCCTGAGATAATAGCGGATTTTTTACGGCAAGTTTGGGCAAAAGCTGAGCAGGCATACTATCTGTTCTGGCCTGATTGAGCGCATAATTTTGAAGATATGCGAATGATGAAACGCTTAACAGAGAATCTGACGGAATAGCTTTTGAAGAAAATGATCTTTTGGAGAAATCCTGTCTTAGATTTTGAACAGCCAGCCAGTTTGCCTGCCAGGAAATGTAGGCGCGTTCATCAGATTTCTGGGTTAGTGAGTCAAGCAGACGAGGATCAGTGTTTTTGGCAAAAATCGCAAGTAGATTCGTTGCCGGAACGTCGTGGCGTGGTGTATTTCTTTCTGCTTTTTCGAGATAATAGTAAGCCGAATCCGCCACATTCGTTTTGGAATATAACATTCCGAGATTATTAAGTAATTCACCGCTTTCAGGGAACTGGCCTAATCCTTCCTGAAGACTATGTACTGCATCAAAAAACAGATTTTCCTGAACGAGAATAGAGCCAAGTCCGGCATATGCCTGAGTTGATGGGTTTTTGAGCAGCGCCTGACGGAAATAATAGGCAGCTGCGTTGTTATCGCCTTGTCGCAATGCCAGCGAGGCCAGCGCATAATTGGATTTATGATTTTGAAACTCCTGCTGCAAAGCCATCTTGTAATATTGTTCAGCGAGCGTGTACTCGCCGGTATGGCTATACAAATCACCCAAACCATTAAAATAACCTGCAATGCCCTGGTTAAGGGGAAGTAATCTCTGTATTGAGAAGAGAACAAAAACGGCAACGACTCCGAAAAGTCGCGTTTGTGTCAGACCGAAACGCAAAGGTTTGTACAATACCTTGTGAACTTCCAACCCTTGTTTAAAGAGGGGATAAAAATTGACAAGGATATAGAAAAAAAAGAGCAGGCTCATGCCCAGTTGTCCTTGTACGACAACGTCTTCCAACACTTCCAATAAAGGATCATTGGCCGTGCCGGAGACAAAAGCGGTGAATGACAAGGCAATGATAAACAAGCCAGCATAAAACCAAAAGCCAGTGCTTCGGAAAGGCATCAGTCCGTCCGTAGAATTGGCCCTCTTTTTAAAACCCCATATACCTGCAATCGCTGCGATTAATGCCAGATAAGCCGGGCCGATTAGCGTAAGGTTCCAGTCTATTTGTTTTGTGTTACGCAGGTATTGCAATGTGAGCATCAAAAGGTATAAGATGCTTATTACCAAAAAGTTTATAAGTCCCGGTTTTCCTTTTTTACCGGATCCGGTTGTGCTGATCCAGACAAACATTGCCATAATCTCAGTTGAAATGACAAACAGAAAGACGATAGTCAGCAATAACCAAAATGGCATGGAATAAGCGGCAGCCGCCAAACCGGGATATGGTAAAGGCGATGCTGAAATGATCAGAATTGAAAGCAGAGCCGAAATCCCAACCATAGCGAGTACACGAATACTCATACCGATGTCTTGCCGGAAAGCGTGGAAGTAATAGCTGGCTCCGCCATAAAGAATGGCTGTTAGTAAAAACAGGGTTTTATTTCCTTCCCCAAATACACCCAGCGCTTCAAGTCTTGAAAAAGCCAATAGCAGGATAAACAGAATCATTCCGGCCAGATACCAGAACCGGGGTAAAGTGGTGAGAGATGCCAGAAGAAAGGAAAGTCCCGTAAGCGCGAAAACCCAGAATATTGCGACCATTTTCAGATCAGTTTCCATTACAGATGCTATAAAACTTTCTGTAACGAGCTGAGAAGGAACGGAAACGCCATATTGCCATTGGTCAATCCGGAGAATGTCAACAACGGTGGGTATCTCGGCGACTTCGCTGAGCACGTTCCATTGTATTACATTGGAAAGGGGATCAATGCTGTTAAAAACAAAAAAGACAAGCGCTAAAAATATAAGAACAAGAGCCGCAATGGTGGTGCGGCGTTCTGAAAGAGACCATACTTTCCAGAAAAAATATTCCTTCATAAAGTTTGTTAAGACCGGATTTGAAAATAAGCAACGCAAGAATACAGCGTTTTTCTATAAAGTTTCTGATTATAAATATTTATAGACATCAATCCTTTATAAAATGGGGCGCTTTTGAGGGGGTAACGTGTCCCGAAACACGGGGAATGATGGATAGTTTGATCAAAAAAGTTCCCCGCATTCTTTTTAGAACTGCGTTTTCTGAAAATTAGAATACAGTTTTCTGCAAAAAACGGCATTTTTCTAAAAAATATCCTATAAATCAATAGGGCAACTATTGGTACTGACCAAATTATCTCCTACTTTTGCGGTCTGAAAATAACCTCATCGAAGATAATCTAAATCATATTAATGGCAAACGCAACAAATACAGGAAAAATTACCCAGGTAATTGGACCAGTTGTAGACGTATCGTTTGAAGACAGCGGACGCATCCCTGCTATTCTTGATGCGTTAGAAGTCATCAAAACAAACGGTCAAAGAGTAGTTCTTGAGTGCCAGCAGCACTTGGGTGAAGACAGAGTTCGTACGATCGCTATGGATAGTACCGAAGGTATGCAGCGTGGTATGGTAGTTACTCCATTGGGGGCTCCTATCCAGATGCCAACGGGAGAAGCCATCAAAGGGCGTTTGTTCAACGTAATCGGTGAGGCAATTGACGGCCTTGCTCCTATTGATAAAACCGGCAATGGTATTTCCATTCACCGTGCAGCTCCGAAATTCGAAGATCTTGCAACTTCTACTGAAATTCTTTTCACAGGTATCAAAGTGATCGATTTGCTTGCTCCTTATGTAAAGGGTGGTAAAATCGGTTTGTTTGGTGGTGCCGGTGTAGGTAAAACGGTATTGATTCAGGAACTGATTAACAACATCGCGAAAGCTTATGCAGGTCTTTCTGTATTTGCAGGTGTTGGAGAGCGTACCCGTGAAGGAAATGACCTGATGCGTGAAATGATCGAAGCAGGTATCATCAGATACGGCGACGAGTTCAAACACAGCATGGAAGAAGGCGGTTGGGATATTTCAAAAGTTGATTACAACACTTTGAAAGAATCTCAGGCAACTTTCGTTTTCGGACAAATGAACGAACCTCCTGGCGCACGTGCTCGTGTGGCTCTTTCGGGACTTACTATGGCGGAATACTTCCGTGATGGTGATGGCGAAGGTCAGGGTCGTGATATTCTTTTCTTTATCGATAACATTTTCCGCTTTACACAAGCGGGTTCTGAGGTATCCGCTCTTTTGGGACGTATGCCTTCGGCGGTAGGTTACCAGCCAACGCTGGCTACTGAAATGGGTCAGATGCAGGAAAGGATTACATCTACAAAACGTGGATCTATTACTTCTGTACAGGCTGTTTACGTACCTGCGGATGACTTGACTGACCCGGCTCCTGCTACAACGTTTGCTCACTTAGATGCAACGACTGTACTTAGCCGTAAAGTTTCTGAAAAAGGTATTTACCCTGCTGTGGATCCATTGGATTCATCTTCACGAATCCTGAATGCAGAAACACTTGGTGATGCTCATTACGATTGCGCACAGCGTGTAAAAAATATTTTGCAGCGTTACAAAGAATTGCAGGATATCATTGCGATTCTTGGTATGGAAGAACTTTCTGATGATGATAAGCTTGTGGTTTCACGTGCTCGTCGCGTTGAACGTTTCTTGTCACAACCTTTCTTTGTTGCAGAGCAATTCACAGGTTTGAAAGGTACATTGGTTGATATCGCTGATACAATCAAAGGCTTTAACCTGATCATGGATGGTAATTATGACCATCTTCCTGAAATGGCGTTCAACCTTGTTGGAACCATTGATGATGCACAGGCAAAAGGAGAGAAAATGCTTGCAGAAGCTAGCAACAGGTCATAGTTTTAAGTAAACAGTTGACAGTAAGCAGTTGGCGCGTAGCTAACAGCTCATGCCTGACAGCTAAAAGCTAACGAATATGCATTTAGATATCATTACACCCGATAAAAAGGTATTCAACGGCGAAGCAACTGCTGTTACACTACCGGGTAGCGAAGGACAGTTTCAGATATTGAACCGTCATGCACCGTTGGTAAGCACCCTGGGCAAAGGCGACGTGGTGGTAGAGGTAAGCGGCGTAAAGCAAACTTACACCATCGACGGCGGCGTTGTAGAAGTGCTGAACAACAAAGTATTGGTTCTTGCTGAGGCCGTGTTGTAGCGAATAAATTTTTGTTTTTTTGAGAACAGAGACTGCGAAAGTGGTCTCTGTTTTTTTTATGTGTGGCAATTCTAACAGATAATCAACTTGCTTCCACCTCCATCACCAATATCACCGCACCGTTCGATAACGCCTCAAATTCCAATTCCTCTGCGTTCCACAAAGTAAGCGCGTCCCCAGTTTCAAGCAGTCTGTTTTGCACTTCAAATGCGCCGCTGATGACGTAAGTGAATATAGCGTTTTCGGGCATTATCGTAGAATATATACCTTCCACTCTGCCATCATATTGTCCTACCCAAGCCGAAACAGATTTTGCGGTGCTGGTAAATGCCGGGACAAGGTGATTCTTTTCGTCCAAAGAAAACGAATTCAATGGAGTCTCGTCCATCAGGTTGTTTAAGACTTCGCGGGAAAGATCCGGTTTGAGGTGAATCTGTAAATAGCCAATGGTTTCAGTCGGGTAGGGGTTCACTATTTTAAAAGCACTCTCTGGAAAAGCAATAAACCGGAATGATTCTCCTGCGCTGACAAAGATTGATTCCTGAGAATTATCAATCAGTTCCAGTCCGCCGACGGTCGGTAGCAGGATAATTTCGGTTGGGTTGTCCACCTTAACTTGGGTACTATGTCCGGACGTCAAGACTTCATCATTGAATGCGATCAGCCGGCCAACGGGCTCCCTTCCTTCGGTCAAATACTCCCCCAAATTAAGTGTGTGAAAACTACGAAATCCTTCGTGTTTGGTCGTTCCTCGCCGGTTTGCGAGATAAATCTGTGCTTCTGTTTGGACTAGCATATTCGTTTCAGGATTCTGTTCCTACCGGATTTATGTGGGAAATACTTAAATAGGGCACTAATTCTATCATTTCGGTTTCAATTTCTTTGCCACTACGAAAAGATTCGGAGTGATCGCCGTATGCGATGAGCAATTGGCTTCCTACGGTATCAATCCAGGTAATGGGTTCGCTGTAAAACCAGATCGCAACACGGTGCTGTGATTTGTTTTCAATGTGAGACTGGATGATCTCGAATTTAAAATTTCTGAATGGTAAACAGAGTTTCTCATAGGTATTGGCGATATCAGGCATAATGTCATTTAACTGCCGTATATACCCTATTGCACCTGCACTGGTAAGATATTGCAGTTGTTCTGCTTGTTGCTCGTCTGTGCTGAATTCCTGAAAAGTGGTGAACATCCCATCCGGATCCATACGCTGTGCCTGCATATAAAATTCCAGATGGGTCGCATTAAAAACCGCTACATCCCAGGGTTGCCGGGAGTTGCTGTCAATGATTTTGCGGTAACAGAGACGAATTATGCGATGCATAGCTTTTAGCGATGAGCCACTGGCTTTTAGCTGTGAACTCCTTTATGTTGGACAATGATAGAATAAGCTTTAAGCCAATTGCGTGTAGCTAACGCCTGATTAAGCGCTCACCACAATGGTGTGCGTCAGTTCAAATTCTGTTGTAACACTTCCTGTAACTGTTGCCATTTCGGTAGAAACGCCATCTCCGAACACGTTGTCGCGTGCATTGGTGGTGTCGGCTTGTCCGTGACTTTTGTACACGCCCTGCGCATAAACCAGTGCACTTGTGGCTTCCGGAAATGCGATTTGCGTTACCAATAACGACTTCCCGCTCGCATTGTAAATGTGTACATGAATGTGCGGAGCACGACCAGAATACCAGCCAGGATAAATACTTGTGAAAGTAACCAATCCGTTCGCATCGGTCGTTTGGCGACCTCTCAGAAAATTGACTTTTTGATAATTGGTAGACTGCATTCCGCTCCCGCCGTATTGAGAATAGTTTCCTGTTGCATCGCAATGCCAGATATCAACCAGGGCAGCAGCCAAAGCCGTACAGCTGTTGTTTTTGTTCTGGATGGTAATTTTTACCGTTAATTTATTCCCCGTGCGGTCAGAAGTGATGTCATTCAGAACATAATTTCCCGGAACAATTGTTGGAAATGGTCCTGCCGTTTCCGAGGCCGTTATTGTACAACTTCCGCCAGATCCTGTTGAGCCAGTGGCTGTTTCTGCGGTTTCGACCGGATCTATGGAGTTATTGGAGCAACTCACAATTGCAGCAAAGCCCAGTGCTGAAAAACCTCTCTTTAAAAATTCTTTGCGTTCCATCTGTTTTCGTGTTCAAGGTGTATTTACTTACCTTATCGAAACAAACGTGCTTTATGTTGCTGCTGTGAACCGATGTATCGGTGAATAGCAGCTATGTATCGGCGAAACATCAAATTAATGGCTTTTCCACCTGTCAATAAAATCGAGATAACTATCGCTGATCGGGATCTCTTTGCCAGTTATCATTCGTATTTTTTTGTTCAGAATAGACTTTACCTGGCTATCGGCTACAATAAAACTGCGGTGTACCCTGCTGAAACCTTCTTGTGGGAGCTTTTCAAGTATAATTTTAAGTGACATCAAAGTCAGAACGGGATGTGTGACACCTTTCAGGAAAATTTTGATATAATCCTGCATGGCTTCAATGTACTCAACCTGAGCCGGTTCAATCTTGATCATCTTATATTCAGACCGGACGATAAATGGCTCCCAAACCACTGGTTTTTCCAGATTTTGGAAATGATATTGCTGCGTTGCGCGGCTTACTGCCTTTTGAAATCGTTCAGGAGTAATGGGTTTGAGTAAATAATCTATCGCTTCCAGCTCAAATCCTTGGTGGGCGAACTTCTTATAGGCTGTTGTGAAAATGATAAGCGGTTTTTTATCAAGTGCTGTAACAAGCTCAATTCCGGAAATATCCGGCATATTGATATCAATGAAAAGCAAGTCTATTGCGTTGTTTTTCAAATAATCGGCACCTTCAAAAGCGTCGTCAAAGGTTTGCAACAAATTAAGTTCGGGATACCCGGAAATGTATGTTTTCAGTAATTCCAAAGCCAGCGGTTCGTCGTCTATGGCTATACATTTCATGAGATTAGCTTTTATCTGTTACAACATCTGACCTTAGATTTAACCCGACCTCAAAACGATTCTCCTTGTCTGTTATTTTTAGGTCGTACCGATCATGATATAGGAAGTTGAGTCGCTTTCTGGTATTGGCAATACCAATTCCTTCTCTTTCCGCTTCCTGGTTTCTGTCGAAAATCTGATTTTTGCTGGAGAAGAAAATCTGGCTCTCCCCTACCCTAACTTTGATTTCGATCAGGTTATCGAACCTACTGCTTATTCCGTATTTAAATGCATTTTCTACAAAAGTCATAAATACCAGTGGTGCAATGCGCTGGTTTGTTATTTTTCCTTCGACCAAAAAACTTACAGTTGTTTTTGCGTTCAGTCTGAGTTTTTGGAGATCGATATAATTTTCCAGACATTTTATCTCATCTTCCAGAGCAACAAAGTCTGCGGTTGCCTCTTCGGTGATGTACCGCATGAGTTGCGAAAGTTTCAGAATACCCGGAGCGGTGTGATCACTTTTGGTTATGGCAAGTGAATATAGATTGTTAAGCGTGTTGAATAAAAAATGTGGATTAATCTGTGCTTTGAAAAAAGCTAGTTCTGCCTGCGCTTTGTCTGCTTCCGACAGAATGACTCTTTTTTCTGAAAGTCTCCATTGCTCAGAAATTTTGGTAGCCATCGCCACCGCCCATACGAAAATGAATAGGATCAGACTGACAAAATCAACTGCCGGAGAATCGTCTCTTTCAGGTCTTTCTGCGCGTGGAGGTCGTTTACGCAATTCTCCCGGGGCACTTTCGAAAGGTGGCGGAGGTTTTGGCCGTTGTTCACCATCATTTTTGAAGTTCTCGAACGTCGACTGATGAAATCGTTTAAATATTAGATTTTCAAAAGGTTGGAAATAGAATACGAACAAAATTCCGGATAAAAACAGACTGATGTAAGCAATGTATTTACCTCTGAAAAACAGCTTTGGAATCAGTACAAAAATGTTCCCGTAAAAAACGATCAGATAGATCAGAAAGAACGTCCAGAACCATCCTGACCTGAGAAGCAACGCAATGAGGTCAGCGTCGGGCTCACGGGAAATAATTGTGAGTGGCAGGATGATAAACAAAAACCATCCGATTACATGAAGCATCCAGGGATTTTTTTGCCGGAACATCTGCTTATTTTTAATTTCTATTTTGAGTTGCTGATCTGCTGACGAATATAGGGGTTACAAAAACAAAAAGTTTTGCTATTTTCGGAAAGCACAATCACGCCCTTTAAATGTCACAACCTTCTGCAAAAACTGAATTATTCAAAATCTTAGGTGTGGGTTTCGGTATTGCCGTAACTGTGGGTGGCACCATCGGAACCGGTATACTCCGTAAACCAGGTCCCATTGCTGAACAACTTGGCGATCCGTGGCTCATTATGGGTTTGTGGTTGCTTGTGAGTCTGTATGCATTTTTAGGAACACTATGTACCATTGAATTGGGGACTTCGGTGCCAAAAGCTGGTGCATGGTATGTTTATGCTCAGCGCGCATTTGGCAATTATGCCGGATTTGTTGTAGGTATTAATAGCTGGCTCGGTACCTGTTCTGCCTTGGGTTTTGGCGTTTATACCATGAGTGAATATCTGGCTTTGCTCATTCCGTCGCTCGTTGGATACGAACCTTATGTAGCAGCAGGAATTTTAACGACACTTTCCGGTGTACACTGGCTCGGACTGGCGCTGGCAAGTACGTTTCAAAATGTAATGAGCGTTTTGAAAGGTGTGGGATTATTTGCTTTTGTAGCGATCTGTTACATCTACGGCAAAGAAATTTCACCAGAAGAAGCGCAGCTCACTACCAGCCGGATTATTCAGAGCGGAAGCTGGATTGCGCCCGTTGTGTTTTCTCTTCAAGCCATTTTTTACACTTACGATGGTTGGCATACAGCGGCCTATTTTACTGAGGAAGACCGGGATCCGTCCAAAAATCTACCGAAATCCATGATTGGCGGGGTTTTGCTAATCATCGTGATTTACCTGCTTTGTAACCTGGCGATTTTATATGTACTGCCCATGAATGAACTTTCACAGTCTAAACTGGCAGCGGCGGATGCAATCAGGCTGATTTTTGGTGAAGGTTCTGGTAAGATCGTTACCTTGTTTCTGATGATTTCCATACTTGGTATTGTGAATGCGCAATTGCTCTTTAATCCGAGGGTTTTGTATTCCATGAGCCGCGACGGACTTTTCCTGAAAGGAGGCACCAAAGTCAACAAAGGTGGTACGCCTTCGCAAGCGATGTTAATTACTTCCTGCGTTGCTATTGCGCTGATTTTGGTAGGGAAAGAAGCTTGTGAAAAGCTTTCTGATATTGCTACTTTCTTTTTCGTGTTGGGTTATACATCCGGGTTTGCATCACTTTTGGCTTTGCGCAAAAAAGAACCATTGCTTCCACGTCCGTGGAAAGTTCCGGCTTATCCTATACTGCCCGTTATTATGCTTATTTTATCCATAGCATTTCTCGTAAGCGCAGTAGTGCAGGATTTGCCCAGCAGTCAGTACGCATTGCTGTTTCTTATTGTGAGTTATCCGGTGTATTTGTTGGTGAGGAAGTTGAATAGATAAAAGTGAAGTAACCAGGAGTATCATCAGGATTTCAATTACTTTACTGGAAAATGCATGAGTGCTGATATTTGTATGAATGCATAAAATAGTTTAGATAGCCAGAAAAATATGTCATTCCTCCGCCTTAAAAAGCTTTGGTTTATACCAATCGTTGCATTGTTATTCACTGCATTTCAATATGCTGATGAAGACTTCGGACGGCGAATTACAGAACAGCTTCAAAAGTTTCGAGCTGTTTATCCTCAGGAAAAAGCGTATCTGCATCTCGACAAACCCTATTATACACTAGGCGATACGCTTTGGTTTAAAGGATATCTTGTGGATGGTGCCTTGCATCAATCCGATAGCGCGAGCCAGGTTTTATATGTAGATCTGATCGAACAACGTACGGGTAAAAATGTAGCGCAGAGAAGAGTGAGGCTGGATGGAGGAGTTGGTTATGGAGACATCACATTGGCTGCTCCCCTGCCCTACGGCGCCTATACCATTCGTGCTTACACCAACTGGATGCGCAACTTTTCGGAAGATTATTTTTTTGAAAAAGACATCTACATTTTCGACAATGAAATTCATCCTGAACCTGTCTCGAATGAAGTACTTGATGTACAGTTTTTCCCTGAGGGAGGGCAGCTTTTGTCGGGTATAAGCAGTCGACTGGCTTTTAAGGCTGTCAATGGCAATGGACTTGGGGCGGACGTGAATGGCTTTATTTTTGACCAGAATAAGGATACCATTGTTTCTTTTAAGAGCGAACATCTGGGATTGGGCAGGATCCAGTTTACGCCGGAAAAGGGAAAGAAATATACCGCCTATGTTCGAAAAAAAGGTGGTCAATTACAGCAATTTGAGCTCCCGCAGGTTTCCGACAATGGGTACGCGCTTTTGGTGGACAATAGTTCAAGCCCATCTGCTATGCGCATTTTGGTCTATAACAATGCTCCTGACGGAAAAGAACGGAATGTGCACGTGGTTGGCCATTCCAGAGGTATCGTTGCTTTTGTGGCGAAAGGAAAGGTTTCATCAAAAAGTCTGCGTTTAAATCTCAATAAAAAAGACCTGCCCGAAGGTATTACCCATCTCACGCTGTTTGACGATCAGAACAGGCCCGTGTGCGAAAGGCTGGTTTTCATAGATCACAACAGCCGTTTACAGGTCAAGGTGAATATGGATAAAAAATCATACAAACCACGTGAGAAAACCGAAATGGAAATTATGGTTACGGATACGTCGGGCAATCCGGTGGAGGCAAACCTTTCTGTTGCCGTAACGGATGCCGGACAAATTGCGCAGCAGCCGTTCAGCAACGACCTGGTTTCTTACTTGCTGCTCACTTCGGACCTTAAGGGGTTTGTGGAACAACCCTCCTATTATTTCGACCAAACCAAAACGGAGCGTAAGCTCCATATGGACTATCTGATGATGACGCAGGGATGGAGCCGTTTTACCTGGCAGGATGTGATGCGGGACTCGCTCCCGGCACCAAAAAGATATGTGGAACAGGGAATCACACTGGCCGGACAAGTGAAACGGAATAATCGGGCAGTTTCTGAAAAAGTGATGCTGTCCATATTCTTATACAGCGATAGCGTGAGCACCATGCTTGCACAGGAAACCAACGAAATGGGATTTTTCGAAATTCACAATATGATCTTTACTGATTCATTATCTGCACGTTTGCAGGGAATGAATAAAAAGGGAAACCAAAATCTATCGTTTTTGATAAATCTTTTTGAGCCACCCAAAACCACAATTGTAAAAGTTCCTTTTTATCCGGTAACGGTAGAAGCCGAGCAGTTGAAGGCTTATCTGAAAAGAGCAGAGGAATATCAGGAAATTGTCAGAAAGGTGAGAGCCAACAGGGAAAAGCTTCTGAATGAAGTGACAATCAAAGGTAAAAAAGAGGTTGAAAGGGATACCCGAAAACTATACAGCAATGCGGACGCCACAATTAAAGTGACCCAACAGATGGCTTCCAGTGCATTTAGCGTGCTCGATATGCTTGCCGGGCGAGTTGCCGGTGTGCAGGTAACCGGGCAGGGCATGAATGCCTCGGTATCTATTCGGGGTAATCAGGGAGAACCACAATTTGTACTGGACGGAATGCCTGTCGAAAAGGATCTGGTTACTTCGCTGAATGTTAATGATATAGAATCAATAGATGTGTTAAAGGGAGCATCGGCGGCTATTTATGGTAGTCGCGGCGGAAACGGTGTCATTGCCATCTACACAAAAAGAGGCAACGTCAATTACGACTATTCACAGGAAGTTGTCCCGGGTGTACTGGTCACCTCCATTGCTGGATACAATACGCCCAGGGTGTTTTATATGCCTCGGTATGATGTAACCCGGCAGGAAGATGCCCGCCCTGATTTCCGTTCAACTGTGTTTTGGGCGCCTATGCTTCGCACCGGCAAAGACGGCAAGGTGAAGGTTTCTTATTTCGGCAGCGACGCGGTGGCGCCCATGGATGTAAGAGCGAATGTGCTGAGCAGCGATGGACGTGTTGGGGCTGTCCGGTACGAGTATTCTGTCCAATAGTGGATTATAGTACAAGAATAAGGCATATTTTGTCGTTACTATTCTTGTTTATGAGTCCGTTTACGGATCAAACAGAACAAAAATTGATACCTTTGCTGTTTACCAGAAAACGGCCGATCTGTCTCACTATCTGATTGGCGATAAGATAAATTATGAGGACAGAACTCTTTAAAATATTCCTACTGACCGGCTTGTTTATCGCCTCCGGAATCGATCAGATTGCCAGTGCGCAACGGCGTGGCAAAGAAAAGGAAAAGCAGCCTGAAACTTCCGGGAGTATGGAGCAGCTTTTAGAAGAAGAGTCTCTTGCCACCGAAGGGATGAAGTTCATGATGAAAGATGAACCGGCCAAGGCCCTCCCAATATTCGAAAAACTCATAGAAAAGACACCTGGTAAAGGTGCAGGTCATTACATGCTTGCCACCGCTTTGATAAAACTTGAAAGAGCGGATGATGCCATTGTGGCGTCGAAAAAGGCATATGATCTTGATAAAACAAACATATTTTACGCGCAGCAACTTGCTGAATTGTACGCCAAAAAGAGAAAATATGCGGAAGCTGCTCAGATATATGAATTTCTGGCAGGGAAGAGTCCTGAAAATCTGCAATACGGAATTGAGCTTGCGGCAATTTATGTGTTTAATGACCAGTTTGATAAAGCCATTGCTACGTATGACCGTCTGGAAAAATCAATAGGTGTTACCGAAGAAATTACGCGGCAGAAACAGCAACTTTATTTACGACAAAACAATTTGGAAAAGGCTCTTTCCGAATCCAAAAAGCTGATTGCGGCGGAGCCAAGCGAAGTAAGTTACAGGGTTGAAATGGCCGAAATACTGATCGCCAATGATCGGTTGGCAGAGGCAATTGTTCCGCTTGAAGAAGCTCTGAAAATTAATCCGGATGAGGCTCAGGCGCATGTGCTGCTTGCCGATATCTATCGCAGAAACGGAGATGTTGAAAAGTGCAATAGGGAGCTGAAACTGGTTTTTGCAAATTCGAACTTAGAGGCTGAACCAAAAATCAGAGTTCTGTCGGGCTATCTGAAAATGCTTAAAACCGAGGAGGAAATGAAGGATGCGCTGCAACTGGCCCGACAGCTGGTTGAGACACACCCTAACGAGTCTAAAACCAATGTTATTTATGCGGATATGCTCATGCGTACCGGCAAAAAAGCGGAGGCACGTGACATGTATGCCAAAGCAACCAGGCTCGATGGATCCGTATACGAAATATGGGGAGCGGTGTTGCAGCTGGATGGCGAACTTAACCAGGTTGACAGCCTGCTTGTACACTCAGAACAGGCGCTGGAAGTCTTTCCGAATCAGGGAATGCTGTGGTATTCCAACGGTACCGCACATCTGATGAAGAAGGATTATGCCAAAGCGATCTCATCGCTTGAAGAAAGCCTGAAATTGATCACAGACAAACCGGATATGGTGCCTTTTATACATGCTCAAATGGGCGACGCTTACAATGGTTTGGGAAATCACGCCAAGTCTGATGAAGCCTATGAGTTGTCATTAAAAGCAAATCCCGATAACGACCATGTGCTGAATAATTATAGTTATTTCCTGTCGTTACGTAAAGAAAAACTGGATCTGGCTCTGAAAATGTCGTCGAAGCTGGTTCAAATGCATGAAGACAATCCTACTTATCTGGATACGCATGCATGGGTGTTGTATATTCTTAAAGATTATAAAAAGGCAAAGACTTATCTGGAAAAGGCAATGCTGACTGACAGTGCTGCTGTGAGTGGTACAATTGTTGAGCATTATGGCGATGTGCTTTTTAAACTTGGCGAACGGGAAAATGCCGTGGCTCAGTGGAGAAAGGCCAAAAAGATGGGTGAAACCACCGAACTTCTTGATAAAAAAATAGCAACCGGAGCACTACATGAGCAATAAAATAACGGTATGGTTTATGTTGTTAAGCGTCATTTCGCTTTCGGCATGTCATAAAAACCGTACTTCAAAAACGGCAGGTCTGATTGTTAAAGATTCAACAGTTGTTGCTGTCGACTCTTCCCGCAGAGATTCTGTTGCAGTGGCAGAAACAGTGGAGCCGGTGAAGGTGAATGAAGTTTCATTTGAATACCTGACAGCGAAGTCAAAGTTTTCATTTGATAGTAAAAAGCAGAATTTTGACAATACCAATGTCAACATCCGGATGAAAAAGGACAGCCTGATCTGGATTTCAGTGACAGGCGTAGGATTTGAAGTGGCGCGCGGACTGATCACACGGGATTCGATTGTATTCATGGATAAATTTCACAAGAACTACTTTGTATTTACTTATGAGCAATTGAGTAAGAGGTTCAACTTTGAACTTAACTTTTCCTTGCTCCAATCGATTATTATCGGGAATCTGCCTTTTCCGCCGGGAGTGGGCGATACTTTTACAAAGGAGGATAATTTCTATGTACTGAATCAAAATGCGGGTCGAATTGGTGTCAACAATTACATCGCTTCCGACAATCTGAAACTTTCCAGCCTGAAAGCTATTGAAACGGGTAAGGAAAATACTTTTACGTTGCAATATGCCGACTTTCGAACCATTAGCGATGCGCTTTTCCCATTTACAAGTCTGGTTACCTTGAATGTGAAGTTACCCCAAGATCAGCAAAACTCAGAAACCAAAATTACACTGAAACATTCCAAAGTTGATCTCGTGTCACAGAGTCCGGGATTCCCTTTCAGCGTACCTTCGGGTTATACCCGCAAGATGTAAATCCATATTGTCTTCCCAAATAATAGGGCAAAACGTTAAGTCTGTTTAACTTTGCCCGCCGTTCAGGTATTTTAGGTCGCAAGAAAAAAAAATATGCCCCTTTATAAATCACACTATCGTCGTTTAATTTTAGTACTGATCTTCTCGTTCTGTACGGTTTTTAGTGTTTTTGCACAAAAATCCC
Organism: Dyadobacter sp. CY312; assembly: GCF_021390535.1. Classification (GTDB taxonomy): domain Bacteria; phylum Bacteroidota; class Bacteroidia; order Cytophagales; family Spirosomataceae; genus Dyadobacter. The sequence goes on along the minus strand of NZ_JAJUXG010000029.1, from coordinate 19,265 downwards.
GTGAGCAGCTGGAACGTGAAAAATCCGAAAACCAGGGAAAGATCAGAGAGATTCAAAACATTCTTAAGCAGACTTCATCACAGAAAAATGTCAATTTGGGTCAATTGAGAGCCCTTAATCAACAGATCAATACCTACAAGAAGCAAATAGACCTGCTTTCGGATGACCTTGCGTTGCTTGATAAGGAACTGGGAGTGCTGCAAAAGAAACAGCAGGAACTTGCTGCAAGTCTGGCCAAGGTAAAACAAGAATACGGACACATGATCTACGAGGCGTCCAAAAGAAATGCCTATATGAATCAATTGGTGTTTCTGTTCTCAGCTGGTACTTTTAACCAGTTTGTTTTGAGATATAAATACCTGAAACAATACACGGAGGCAAGGCAGGGCCAGGTTAAGGAGATGGAAGTGCTTGAAGACAAACTTCGTGCAGAACGCCAGAGAATCACTTCTAAAAAGACACAACAGAAAACGGTTCTGGATACCCGGGTAACTGAAAATACCAAGTTGGAAGGGCTCAAAACCAAGCAGAATGAGGTAATTAAGGAGCTTTCGCAAAAAGAAGTGGAGTTGAGAAAGCAAATTGCCGAGAACAAGCGTGCGACAGATTTGCTTGAAGCCAATATCAGAAGAATTGCAGAAAGAGAAAGGCGTGAAAGGCTGGAACGTGAGCGCAGGGAACGTGAAGAAAGAGAGGCAAGAAGAAAGGCAGAACGTGAACGGATTGCACGTGAAAACGCAGAGAGGGAAAAGAAAGGTGAAGCTGCTGTGGCAGAAGAACCGAAAGAAGAAGCGCCAATTGTATCCTCGGGAGGTATGAGCGAGGAAGAATCGACATTGGCGTCATCGTTTATGGCTTCGCAAGCAAGACTGCCGTGGCCTGTAAATGGATTCGTTTCAGGACACTTCGGGCAACGCCCCCACCCTGTTTTAAAAGGCGTAATGGTTGATAATCTGGGTGTTGATATACAGACATCTGCGGGCGATCCTGTCAGGTCTGTTTATGACGGGGTTGTACTGGATGTAACGCAAATGCCGGGCATGGGAAGTGTTGTAGCGATCCAACATGGTAATTACATGACGATTTATGCCAAAATGAGCGGTGTAACGGTACGTCCCGGACAGAAAGTGAAGGCCCGTGAGAATATTGGCCGTGTGGCTACTGATGGCGACGGAACCTCTGAACTCCAGTTCCAGATCTGGAAAAATACTTCCCGTCTAAACCCGGAAAGCTGGTTGATAAGAAGATAGCGTTCGGCGCGAAGCTGAGATTTCGATCTAAGTTGTATTCTACAATTATTTAAAGCGAAACATGTCTGTACATAAAACTGATATTAAGCGAGTTACAACCCATGTGATTCAGGAAATGAAAACTCGCGGAGAGAAGATTTCTTGTCTTACAGCATACGATTACTCCATGGCAGGCATTGTGGATGCGGCTGGTGTGGAACTGATTTTGGTGGGCGACTCCGCTTCCAACGTGATGGCGGGCCACGAGACTACCCTACCCATCACCATTGATCAGATGATTTACCACGCAACATCCGTGGTGAGAGCTGTGAAGCGCGCGCTGGTTGTGGTGGATTTGCCATTCGGCTCCTATCAGGGAAATTCACGGGAAGCGCTTAGTTCGGCTATCCGGATTATGAAGGAATCCGGGGCTCATGCAGTGAAGCTGGAAGGTGGCTTGGAGATAAAGGATTCGATTACCCGGATTTTGAGCGCGGGCGTCCCGGTAATGGGTCATTTAGGGCTCACACCGCAATCAATCTATAAGTTTGGCACCTATACCGTGCGGGCAAAAGAAGAGGCTGAGGCGGCCAAATTACTAGAAGACGCGCGTATGCTGGAAGAAGTGGGCTGCTTTTCTGTTGTATTGGAAAAGATCCCCTCTAAACTAACCAAGCTGGTATCGGAAAGTATAAGTATTCCCACCGTTGGAATTGGTGCCGGTCCGGATGCAGATGGTCAGATTCTGGTCCTTCATGACCTGTTGGGAATCAATAAAGAATTTAAACCGAGGTTTTTAAGACGATATGCTGAGCTGAATGATATCATGCATGACGCAATAGGAAATTACATCAAGGATGTGAAGAGCAAGTCATTTCCTAATAAGGATGAATCTTATTGACCTTTTAAAAAGTATAAAACTAATAATATGGCGAAGCGTCCATTTCAAATTATATACGAAGACAATCACCTCATTATTGTCAATAAAGAACCCGGGATTCTGGTTCAGGGTGATTCCACGGGCGACAAATGTCTTTTGGATATGGTGAAAGACTATATCAAAGAGGAATATGACAAACCAGGAGCAGTTTTCCTGGGAACAGTTCACCGTCTTGACCGTCCGGTAAGTGGTTTAGTGGTGTTTGCGCGCACTTCCAAAGCTTTGGAGCGTATGAATGAGATATTCCGTAAGCGGGACGTGCAGAAGACGTATTGGGCAGTGGTAAGGCACAAACCTGCTGAGAAAAAAGGCAAACTGGTGCACTGGCTTACCAAAGACGAGCGAAGAAATGTGACCACCGCTCATGATTATGAAGTGCCTGGTTCCCAAAGAGCTGAGCTTTCCTACCGTTGGATGGGTGAAATAAACAAGTTTCATCTGCTTGAGGTAACGCCTGTAACCGGTCGACCGCATCAAATTCGGGTGCAACTTGCTTCGATGGACTGCCCTATCCGTGGCGATGTCAAATACGGCTTTCCCAAGGGTAATCCGGACGGAAGTATAAACCTTCATGCAAGACGCTTATTTTTTGAACATCCTGTAAAAAAAGAGCCTATCATTTGTAAGGCCGGACTTCCTAATGACCCTTTCTGGGAGGAATTTTTGACGCTGGATAAGGAGGAAATTAAGCCGGAGAATCTTGGTTTTCTTTATGAGTAAGACCCAATGATAGAAAAACTGAAACAGCGTTGGAATGTGAAAAATGGTTGGGATGTTCTAATCATTTTGATTGTTTTTGCCTGTACCGGTTTTTCTATTCTTTATATAAAACGCGCCTTATTCGGTTTTGTAGGGCTCACAGATACTTCTCCTGCCTGGCTGCGTTGGACGGCCAATATCCTCATTATCCTACCTCTTTATCAGGTCGTTTTGCTTATTTGGGGTTGGATCTCGGGCAAATTTACTTTCTTCTGGGAGTTCGAAAAGCGACTGTTTTCGCGCATAGGCTCTATGTTCAGCAAGAAGAGCAAAGAGGTTTGATTGGGAACTCAGGCTAAATCCTTTTAGAACCTATTGCTTTTTATCCTTCGTCCTATTCAGTTTCCATGCAGTGAAGCCTAAGTAGACCATACTTCCCCGGGCACCTGTCTTTTTGATCAACCCATTGATATTACTAAATCCAAGGAACACCGGACCAAAATGCGCGACAGCTCCGATGGAAGGACGTTTGTTGCCTTGAATGAAGGAAATGGGGAAGGCAAAATCGGAATCCTCGTCTTCAAATCTCGGTGTAATTGTAAATACATCCGGCTGATATATGTCAAAGATCTCGTTGTTCCTGGGTTTGTACCGTTTGGTTTGTGACAAATTAAGGAAAAAACCTTTTACAAGCTGAATATCCGCTTCCAGATGTAGTGCCTGAGGAAGCCTTACAGTAGTGTTAAAAGTAGTGTCTGTCTGTGCCGGTAAAAGTTCCATAAATCCTTGCGGACCATGGTCACTTATGACCTCCAAAGCAGCTTGATTCATCATATATTTTTCCTGAAACCCACTCACAACTCTGCTATCGGTTGTTTTGTAACGTATATTACCTACGTCAGTCAGGGATGCTCCAACTCTTAAAATATATTGTGGGTTCTCATCAAACTGCTCTGTGGTGTTCTTCCAGAACTTCCCGAGTTCATAGGTCACCCCAAGATCATAACCCCATCCTGTTCCACTTACATCAGCATCAAACAGGCTTCCAAGTTTCAGTTTTTCGGTTGGTCGGCTATATCCGCTTTCGTATGTGAAATTGGATAAATGCAACTCACTCATTTCAGTATTCGCCGTCTCGGGCGAAATAGAAAATTGATCTACGGATGCATTGATATAGCCTATTCTGGCACCAAAAACTCTTTTTCCTGTCACACCAACACGAAGTTTATGGGCATCTGTATCCAGAAGTTGTATACCATAGGTAAAGCTTACTTCGGAGAAATTTTGTTGTACAAGATTAAATTGTCCCCATGGCTGAGCGCTCATTGGTGGCGTTTCACCCGTGTCGAGGCGCCGGAAATACATGTTTCGGATCGGGTCGGGAAGATTATTGCCAGTTACAAAACCCCGTGTTCTGAATTGCAGAGCAACACCCTGCCTGTCGTCAATGGAAAACATGGCAGAAGGCCAGCGGATTTCACTCACCAGATAGAGCGGTTTTTCAGTTAGCGAACCCATCGTACGGGAGCGACCATATAACTCCTTGGTGGAATGAGAAGCCAGTAGTGGATATAACAATGAATTTTTACCCAGAAAGACAAAATAACGGTAGTTGATGCTTCCACCAAGGGTACCAATGTTGATCTGCCACTTGTGCTTGGATCCGCCTATAACGGAAGGGTTATAAGTTGCTCTGTACAATCCTCCATAATTGCTGCTCTGCAAGCCAGGAATTTGCTGTGAATACGCAGAAACAGCATAAATTGATAATAATAGCGCGGTGATGTATTTTACTTTTTTCAAAATATTTATGCGTGTGTTATTGTTAGTAGCCCTGAGGCGTCGTACTCTATTTTTTCTTCTATAATCAGATCTTTCAGCGTTTCCAACAGGATCTTTTCCGCTACATTTTCAAATGCAATGCTCAATTCTCTGGGCGAAACCGCACTCTGCTGTTTTACATAACTTAAAATTGCCTTACCGAGCTCCTCATCTATGCTGTGCTCCCGCTTTTTGTTTGCTATACATATATCACATACTCCGCAAGGATCAGCATCGAATTCATTAAAATATTCCAAAAGGAGTAAGGTGCGGCAACGCTGTGTATGCGAAGCATAATTTACCACTGCTTTTGCCTTTTGCCTGTCCCGGTCTTTCTTTTTTTCAATTTCCACAACGTTAAGTGGAAGCAGAGCCGCATCGTATCGGGGAGTCAGAAAGGTTAGCTGAGGCTTGTCTCTCCTTGGCTCGTACTCCAGAATGTCACGTTCCTTCATAAAAAGTAGTTTTTTAACTACCTCTTGTTGAGGGGCAAAGTATATTTGCGCCAGTTCACTTTCAGATATTCTTACATACTCAGTAAAAAGTTCTCCACCGTATAAGCGCAGCAACACTTTGATAAACGAATCCAGCTCCTTGTAGCGTATCTGGAAATCGTACAATTGCCGGTTGTCAACAATAAAATGTAGTTTGGAGGGCTCGTTGAAGCTTTCGCTTAACTGAATAAAGCCTTCTTCTTCAAGCAATTTGAGTGCATAATGTGTCTCGCTTGCAGGTAAACCGAAAATTCCTGTAAAATCCTGTATGTCAAAACTGAAGCTTGCAAACTCTGCACCGCCAACAGGAATTTTATAATAATTGGCTAACGCCTGATAAACTCCTCGGATGATTTCAAAAGATGGATATTTTCTTTCAACACTTTCAGCCAGCTCTTCCAGATCGATTTTATTGAATAGGGCAACAGCATAAGCTTTTTTCTCATCCCTTCCGGCTCTTCCTGCTTCCTGATAGTACGCTTCAAGGTTTTCTGGCAGGTCAAAGTGAATTACTGAGCGAACGTCCGGCTTGTCAATTCCCATTCCAAAAGCATTGGTAGCAACCACAACACGGGTTTGGTTTTTAATCCAGCCCATTTGTCGGTCACTTCTGTCTTTAAATGGCAATCCCGCATGGTAGCTGAGCGCCTTTATGCCATTCCTTCCGAGCGAGTCAGCAATATCCTTTGTCCGTTTTCTGGTACGAACGTATACGATGGCCGTTCCCGGTACATTTTTTAATATTTGAACAAGTTTTCGCTCTTTGTTTTCCTCCAAAAAGGCAGAGTAGGAGAGATTGGCCCTTGCAAAGGATTGTTTGAAAACCCGTGCAGACTTCATTTTAAGCTTATCCAGAATATCTGCCCTTACTTCCTCGGTAGCGGTAGCGGTGAGCGCCATTACCGGAACACCGGGAAGTATATCCCTGAAATCGGAAATAAGTAAATAGGACGGACGGAAGTCGTACCCCCAAGCAGAAATACAATGCGCCTCGTCAACAGCCAAAAGGCAGATTTTCATCTGTTTGGCACGCTGAATCATGATATCGGTACGGAGCCTTTCCGGGGAAACGTAAAGGAACTTCGTTATGCCATGAATACAATTATCAAGCGTGATATCAATTTCGTGCTTGTTCATGCCGGAATGGATCGCCGCCGCAGGAATGTGTCGCCGTTTCAGCTGCTCAACCTGATCTTTCATAAGCGCAATGAGTGGAGTTACCACGATACAAACGCCCTCCATGGCCATGACGGGTACCTGGAAACAGATCGATTTTCCTCCGCCCGTAGGAAGCAGAACCAGCGTATCAATACCACCTAAAACACAACGGATAGCATCTTCCTGAAAAGGCCTGAAATGGTCATAGCCCCAATATTGTTTCAGTACAGCATGCAAATCGCTCATTTCAGATTAATGTGGTAAACAGAATGTAAAATAACGCATTCTGGCTGGGGAAAATGTGATCTGATGTTCAATTATGGAAAACAGCACTTCAATTTCTTACTTTTAAAACGAAACTATTAACTTTACGGAAGTGCTCATAATCTGCTTTTGATGCCTGATATATGACTACAAAACAGGATGTTATTAAGGGAAAACAAACACGATCCTGTGGAGATGAGCACGCACTACGACCTTTACATAATGCCAATTAATTTTATGCGCACACTATTGTTGCTTGCCGGAGTTATCAGTTTATCCGGATGTTCTGTTTCTCATTATCTGAATCGTGAGATAAAAAATTCGCAGGTTTTAACTCAGCAACATACTGGTATTGCGTTGCAAAAGGTAGGGGAGGAAAAGACATTGGCAGCTTACAATGAGAAGCAATATTTCAACCCGGCCTCCAACACAAAACTTTTTAGTTTTTATGCAGGAATAAGTGCTTTGGGAGATTCTATTCCCGGGCTGGAGTATCTGGAATGGGGAGAACTACTCTTGATAAGAGGAACGGGAGATCCGTCTCTGTTGCATCCTGACCTGCCTCACAGCCGGGTATATGACTTTTTGAAAGGAAGAAAGGAACAGATATTTTATACGCCGGCGCATTTCGAAAATAAAAGGTTTGGTCCCGGATGGGCCTGGGACGATTATAACGATTACTATCAGCCAGAGGTCAGTCCGATGCCTGTATATGGAAATATAGCAAGATTTTCGGGTCAGGCATCTCAGCGTTTCACTGTGTCGCCAAAGCACTGGTCGCAGTTTTTGGTGAAAGATACAGTTACATCAGGTATTGTGCGGGATGAGTTTCAAAATGTCTTCCACCATTCTCAGTTTGTAATTCCTGAGGGCTTAAATCAGGATCTACCGGTTAGGATGTCGGATCAGCTCCTGGTGGAATTATTGAGCGATACATTAAAGAAGGAGATTAAAACCATTCAAATTCCGCTTAACATTGAGCTGCAAAAGGTTTATAGTATCCCTTCGGATTCCTTATATACACTGATGATGCAGGTGAGCGATAACATGCTTGCCGAGCAACTGATGCTCATTTATGCTTCGGCGAATGGTTTGCCATTGAATACAGAAAAGGCAATCGGGCATGCTATCACCCAACATTTAGCCGACTTGCCCGACAAGCCGATATGGAAAGACGGTTCAGGATTAAGCCGTTACAACCTTTTTACTCCGAGATCCATAGTGGCACTTTTGCAAAAGACCTATAAGAAAGTTCCTCGCGAAAGGCTGTTTAAGATATTTCCTGCGGGGGGGAAATCGGGTACGATTAAAAATTCTTTCAAATCAGAAGTCCCTTTTGTGTTTGCTAAGACCGGTAGCATGAGCAATACCTACAATCTGAGCGGTTATCTGTTAACAAAGAAGGGAAAAACGCTGGTATTTAGTTTTATGAATAACAATTTTACCAGACCAACTTCCGAAGTAAGAAAGGAAGTGGAGCGTATTTTAACAGGAATTCACGATAAGTTCTAAAAAGTACTACTGTTCTTTCCAGGTTTTTTGGGTGCAATAAATCCGGTTTACACCATTTTGCCGTTTGAGCAAATAAATTGAATAATTACCCGGTTCTATGTTAGCCACATGGAAATCTGCAAGTCCGCCTTTGGCAAAATACATTTGTCTTCTAAGTGTTGTTTTCAGCGGAACAGGCTGTTGATTAAGAGGAGCAGTATAAGTGTGTCCATCTGATTTTAGTATAACATATCCTCCGTCTGTATAATCTTTGGTCGCAGGGAAGAAATCCTCGCTATAACTGATTCTTAAATGATCGTTTTCCAAGACAATCAGATCGGGATTATAGGTACTATCGCATGCAACCGAAACCGACAGCGCAGCAGGATGCCAATTGGTAGCCAGCGGGTCTTCGGACGAATAATAGGATCTGATCTTTTCAAGATGTGTTCTATCCATTGAAAACATCTTGGTTCCCAGCCAGTCAGCGTTATAACGGGCATTGAACTCCTGAGTAACAGCACTGCGACGGTTTGTAACCGCATCCGCAAAATTGCTGTGTAATATAACCAGATTTAGAACTACTGTCAGACCGATAATGAATGGCAAGCTTTTCTCCCTGCGTGTGTGACGGGTAAGAGAAAGAAAGCAGAAATAAAGGGCAATGCAGGCGAGCGTTGAGTACATTCTGTACCGGCCTTTAAACATTCCTTCAAAATGATCTGTCGGGATACGCTTGTAAGTCAGTGCCAGCGATGTGATGGCGATAAACATAGCCAGCGCAATGGCAAATAATGCAGTTTTGTTTGGATAAGGCTTGTTACACCAGACTGCCTGCCACAAAGCAGTCCATTGATTTTTAAAAAACAATAGCAGACCGACTGGCATAATGATTCCTGTCGCTACTGCAATTGAGAGTTTTATCGGATCGGCTGTATAGGCAGCTAGCGTTGTAATGGATCCGATGAATCCGAAAAACCCCATAAAACCTTCTTTTACTTCTTTCGGATCTGAGAAATCAAGATTTTGGGTAATAGGTGTAAAATCAATGAAGTAGATAAAAGCAACAATGGCCATCATAGCCAATGTAATAAAGAATGCTTTTCTTTGGCCGGAAAGTAAGCTCAAAACGGCTATAACGGGGAATGACATGAGCCCATTTCCGTATGTAAAGGTGGCAATCAGAGCGAAAGGAAGTGCATAAACAATGCGAGTAGGATGGTATGCCGCAAAATAAAATGATGTAATTACAAACAGCAGTACACCGAAATTACAAAGAGAGCTTACCCCCCAAAAAATGTTTTCGAAGGACTGGAAATTGAACCACAACCACATGATCGGAACAAAATACCAAAGCGATAAGTCTAACTTTTTGAAAGCTTTGTAAAAAACAAACGCACAACCAGCCCAGCACAAGTTGGCAATAACCATTGCCCACACCAGATTGAGCCGCCCGAATATCGAATGAAGTAGCAAAATGATGGATCTGGAAAAAACCAGACGGTGCTCAGGAAACAGGTCAGTGAGCCGTTGCCATTTTTCAAGCAATGAAGCTTCTCCGAATCCCGGAATAACCCCAAGAATGAGAATATCGTCGAAAGCAACATAATTGACATTCAGTGCAATGGTGTTGAATGCCAGAATATATAAAATGAGGGGAATAAACGATAATAGAACTGCTAGAAAAGTATTGTTCTTAAAAAAGCCTGATATAGATTGACTCATAAGCGGATAAATTCGTGTTTGAAGATAAACACGCTAAAGTATTGGCAGAAGGTGATTTTCAACTTCAGGGATTTTCAACTTCGGTTTCTTCTTCAACCGATGCACGGGGATCTTTGGTATAATCATAAAGCAACTTGCCTTTGTCGTCCCATTCTCTCAGTACAAATGGCTCAAATTCTTCATCCCAGCTGCTTTTAGGGTATTGAATCTCCTTTTTACGCTGACGTCTGAATTGGTAATATTCGATCCAGCGACCCACTTTTTTACCAGCTTCATATTTTCCATTGGCCATAAGCTGACCTTCTTTGTAATATTCAAGATACTCGCCTTCGACTTTCCCGAACGTGACCGGAAGAACTTCCTTTACCTGTGTATACGCTGAGTCATAATAGGTGATGCGTGACTCCGCAGGGAATCCTCTATTCCAGACAGACTTATCGATCAGGTTAAATTTAGAATCGTATTTCACCCAGCGGCCATCTTTTGTACCCATGTAATAAAAACCCTCTTCTATGAGATTTTCCCCACTATACTTCCGGTAAGAGCCATGAAGAAGAAGCGCATTTTGTTTTTCTTTGATTAAAGAGGAACTCAGACGTTTCGTTTTTTTATCATAATATCTCGTTTCAGCAGCTCTTACATAAGGATTTAATGGCTTGATTTCCTTCAGAACGTGGAAGTTTTCGATGGTTGCCCTGTCGCCGCTTCCAAACTTTATCGACATGGCTTCCATCTGGATGCCTTCGTACTGTACTTTGGATAATTTCTTTTTTTCTTTCTTCTGCTTTCTTTCTTCCTTTTGGTCTTTATAATCTTTCACCCGGAGACCAAGGTCCGGAATAGTTTCTCCAAACAAACTGGAAAGCGTGCCGGATTTGCCATTACCGCCGGGTAACGAAGCTCCAACAACGGGATCCAGCCCGGAAATAAAAGATTTCAGATCATTGGAACGGCCTTTGCGCGCACCGGCTGTATCTGTTTTTACTGTCTCCTTAGGAAGCCAGGCAGGTGGCGTTTCTTTTTGTTCGGACTGTCCGAGAGCTACCGCCGGTAAAAAAACCGTTAAAAAGCACAGGATCAGAATAACACTTTGCATGTATATAGATTTTCTTAAGCGCAAGATTGTTACTTTTGTAACGAATTCGTCTCAACGTTATTGATTTTGAACCTACAAATTTAGACAATCACAGTGGAAAAAAGCGCTAAAATTTACATTGCCGGACACAGAGGAATGGTTGGCTCGGCAATTCATCGTAAGCTCGTTAAGGAAGGCTACACAAATTTTGTTGTTCGTACATCGTCTGAGCTGGATTTACGTGAGCAGGATGCCGTACGTGAATTCTTTGCAAGCGAACGCCCTGATTATGTTTTTCTTGCAGCGGCTAAGGTAGGGGGCATCATGGCCAACAACATTTATCGTGCTGAATTTCTATATGAAAATCTTCAGATACAAAATAACGTAATCGACTCTGCTTACAGGAATGATGTCAAAAAATTAATGTTTTTGGGTTCTTCCTGCATTTATCCAAAACTGGCACCGCAACCTTTACATGAAGATTCTTTGCTAACCGGCCTGCTGGAATCGACAAACGAGCCTTATGCAATTGCGAAAATTGCTGGTATAAAAATGTGTGAAGCTTACAGAAGTCAATATGGCTGTGATTTTATATCTGTAATGCCAACCAACCTATACGGACCAAACGACAATTACGATCTGAATAAGTCTCACGTGCTTCCAGCCATGATCCGTAAGTTTCATGAAGCCAAAGAGGAAAATAAAGCATTTGTAGAGCTGTGGGGCACCGGATCTCCTTTGCGTGAATTTCTACATGCCGACGACCTGGCCGATGCATGTTATTTCCTGATGGAAAATTACAGCAGTCCTGAGTTTCTTAACGTGGGTGTGGGGCATGACGTTACAATTAAAGAGCTTGCGGAAATGATACAGCGTATAGTGGGTTATACCGGACGCATTAACTGGAATGTGGAGAAGCCTGACGGTACACCCCGCAAACTGATGGATGTAAGCAAATTACATGCGCTGGGTTGGAAACACAGCATGGAATTGGAAGAGGGAATCAAAGTAACTTATCAGGATTTTTTGCAAAAAATTGAATCCTACGCAGTATAAACTTTGTGTGATGAATGGGTTACAAATTGGCTAAAACCTAATATTTCCATACTAAATTCTCGTTTGACCTACGATAATTCTTTTTTTTGACAAAATTTCAGTATATTATTAACAGAATCTTCGGGATTCTAATTAGTTTTGCAGCGCCTTAATGGCTATACTATAAACTTGTCACAAAAAATGTCGTCGATAATAAAATTAGACCAGATAGACCGTAAAGTACTGGAGATTTTACAAACAAATGCCAAAATAACCAACGCTCAACTATCTAAGGAAATAGGACTGTCACCTGCTCCAACTTTGGAAAGGGTTAAAAAACTGGAACAGTCGGGAATCATTAAAAGTTACCACGCCCAGTTGGAGCCGGATAAAGTAGGCTTGGGTGTAAGTACTTTTGTTCAGATATCTTTGGTTGGACACAGAAAAGCAGTAACCGAGTCATTTGTAGAGAAGGTACATGCAATACCAGAAATTATAGAATGCCACCATATTACAGGCACAGGAGATTTTCTTCTACGGGTTATTTCCAAAGATATTAGCACCTATCAAAAGCTAATGCTGGAAAAAATCAATGAAATTGAAGAAGTTGCCAGTACGCAAACGATGGTAATCCTCTCTACGTTCAAGGAAACGAAGGTTTTGCCAATTCCTTGAGAATAATATTGAAGCTTAAAAAACATTAAAAAGGTCGGAACCGAAATGGAACCGACCTTTTTTGTTACTTGTAATTTCAGAAGTAAAAGGCTAATAGCTATAAGCTAACAGCCAAGAGCTATTGATGCTGTTCGCGCAGCAAGTCATTTACTGTTTTCACAGGGTTGAAAGTAATCAATGGAACCTCTACAAAAAGGGTATTCCAGTCGGCCATGGCGCCATTCCACAATCCCGGCAATTCCTGCGCTTTCAGTTCTTTACCATCTTTTGATTTTCCTGTAATAAATCCTGTAAGTGGATCCCTGAACTGTTTCAGATCATAAAGCTCACCCAGGTTATTTTTCACAGCACATACCAAATCTACCGGATTGAAGTGTGTCGAGTTCTTGAAAATACTGTTTTGCTCTGCATCATCTACATCCACCTGAGCAGATTCTACTATTTGCAATGAAGAAGAACCATCTGCATTTTCTGCCCAGAACGGTCCGCCACCAGGTTCACCCTGATTTTTCACCATACCGCACGCACGCAATGGCCGGTCAAGTTTTTTAAGAAAATATGCTTTTTTCTCTGCGGCACCCCAGGTTTTGAAGCTGGCTGGCGGAACCACACAAAGCTCTTCCTTGAAAAATGTGTCAAGTTCTTCCAATAATGTTTCGTCTGTCGAGTCAGTAAGTTGGTTGAGGTAATCAAAAATGCGTTTCTGATATTTCAAAACAATTCCTGCCAACGCCTTTTTGTAAGTGATTGTCTCTTCCTTAATGTTATCAGGTACAACGTTATCGATGTTTTTAATAAAGATCACATCAGCATCCAACTGAGCAAGGTTTTCTAACAGAGCGCCATGTCCCGCCGGTCTGAAAAGAATGCTGTTGTCTTTCTCACGGAACGGAGTGTTGTCCAGGTTGACAGCAATGGTATCGGTGGAGCTTTTCTGTTCAGAAAAAGAAACAAAATACTTAACCCCAAACTTGCTCTGATAACCCGGGAGCGCTTCCACAACAAGTTTTTCAAATTTGTCGCGATGCTCCGGTGAAACTGTAAAATGTATTTTTACCTGTCCACCCGCATTCGCATATCTGGCACCTTCAACCAAATGTTCTTCCAATGGAGTACGGGAGCGTTCCGGATAGTTGTGAAATTTCAACAGTCCTTTTGGAAGTTCGCCATATCCGAGTCCTTTGTTGGTAAGGTAATAGGAGGCTATGGTATTTTCGTCAGCAGTTTCTATATTCTGTCCGTCGGCTGCCATGGCAGTTTTCAGATCTTCGTAAAAAGCAAATTCACGCAACCTCGCAAAGAACTCATCTACGGACTTATCCTTTTTACCTTCCTGCAAAAAGCCAAAAAGAGATTTGAACATACGTGTTGCGGCACCAGAAGCAGGTACAAACTTAAGAAGAGCAATTTCTCCCTCGGCTGCACTTTTATCAAATTCACTCACAACTTCTTTAATCTGCTCATCCGTCAGGCTGATGATACCGTCGCCAACAGTTGCTGCTTTGGATAGTTGCAGGAACGGAAAGCCATCAACGAAATATGCTATTTGCTGTTCCACCACGGTGGGGTCACTGCCACGCTCTTTTATCCGCGTAAGATCTGCTTCAAGAAACATAGATAGTTTGTTTAAAAAAATAAGAAATTACACATCCCCGGGAATGTTGGAGTTTCCAAGAGTCCCGGGGATGCATTTTAGTTACAATTGATAAAGCTGTGAAGAAACATACTATAACTATAATAAAGAAATTATTTTATGATTCGTAACTTGGCAAAACTCAGTAAAAGTGTTTTTTCGCCAACCTTGTCAAATTTTACAGTCGCTTTCCTGTCATTGCCGTTCACCTCCATTTTCAAAACCGTGCCAAACCCAAACTTCATATGCTCCACCTTATCTCCCTCGGCAAGGTCACGCGTATCACTTGGTACAAAATCCCCAGTAGGCGTATGTGCAGCAGCAGCCAGTACAGGTTTCGGTTCGGTTGGTTTTCTTGGCCCCAGGTTCCTTACAAATGACATAGGCGAGCTTGAAGGCTCACTGTCTCGTCGCAAAGCATTGGAGATATTTAGATATTTCTGGTCAACTTCCAGCAGGAAACGGCTCGGTTCACACATTTTGAGGCGCCCCCACTGATACCGGCTTTCTGCATAAGAGAAAGAGAGCTTTTGTTCGGCTCTCGTAATCGCCACATAAAATAATCTTCTTTCTTCTTCCAGATCCTGACGGCTTTCAAGCATCATCTGGCTTGGGAAAAGATCCTCTTCCAACCCCACGATGAACACATTCCTGAATTCCAGACCCTTTGCAGAGTGGATGGTCATCATGGTCACGCGGTCGTGGTCCTCACTGTCATCGGGTTCGTCAGCGTTGGTAAGCAGCGATACCGATTGCAGGAATGCACTCAGCGTTTTATCTTCATTTTCCTCGTTATCTACAAATTCCTTGATCCCGTTCAGCAATTCCTGCACGTTTTCGTATCTGGAAAGACCTTCTACGGTTTTGTCTTCATACAATTCACGGAGAATCCCCGAAACTTTGGCAATGTGAGATGCAACCTCGTAAGCATCTTTTCCTTCTTCAAACATAATCTTGAAGCTTTTGATCAATGTCGCGAATTGCTCAATAGGAGTGGAGGTTCTGCCGGTGGCATATTTGCTAATATTGGATACTACTTCCCATATCGGCACATTGTTTTCCGAAGCCGTTACTGTGATGCGGGCAACGGTTGTGTCACCAATTCCACGTTTGGGTAAGTTTATAATCCGCTTAAAGGCTTCCTCATCCCGTTGATTAACTGTAAACCGAAGGTAACCCAACAGATCTTTAATCTCCTTTCGTTGATAAAACGACTGCCCGCCAATAATCCTGTATTTGATTCCCAGTTTACGCAGCGCTTCTTCAAAAGAGCGGGACTGCGCATTGGTACGATACAAAATAGCAAAGTTTTCATTTCGCAACGCTTTCTGCATTTTTTCATCCAGAATCGCCGAAGCAACTAGCCGTCCTTCTTCATTGTCAGACCCCGCCTTAATCACGTCGATCAGCGAACCTTCATCATTCGCCGTAAACGTATGTTTTTCGAGCTGAGATTTATTTCGTGCAATTACCGAATTCGCCGCATTCACAATTGTGCTCGTCGACCGGTAATTCTGTTCCAGTTTTATAGTTTGTACATCAGGAAAATCCTTCGAGAAATTCAGAATGTTCTCAATATTGGCACCCCTGAAAGCATATATACTTTGCGCGTCGTCGCCCACCACCACAATATTGCGGTGCACAGCCGACAGTTTTCTTGTAATAAGGTACTGCGAAACGTTCGTATCCTGAAACTCATCCACCATCACGTGCTGAAATTTCTGCTGATACTTATAGAGTACATCCGGGAAATCGCGGAAAAGCACATTGGTATTAAAAAGCAGATCATCAAAGTCCATCGCATTCGCCTGAAAACAGCGCACTGCATATGTTTTGTATATCCTGCCAATCTCCTTCATTTTAGCAGCATCGTCATCCGCCTGTATCGTCGGATTTTTAAGGTAATCGTCCGCAGAGATAAGCCGGTTTTTGGCTCCGGAAATCCTGTTAAAAACCACATTGGCCTTATATACCTTATCATCCAGGTTGTATTCCTTGATAATACTTCTCAGCAACGACTTCGAATCGTCAGTGTCATATATAGAAAAATCACTCGTATAACCCAGAAAGCGCGCTTCTATCCGAAGTATCTTGGCAAATACGGAGTGAAAAGTACCCATCCAGATATTCCGAGCCTCTGTTCCCACCGTAGTTTCAATACGATGCCGCATCTCTCCCGAAGCCTTGTTGGTAAAAGTCAGCGACAAAATCCGGAAAGGATCAACACCGTTTTCTATCAAATGCGCTATTCTATATGTAAGCACCCTGGTTTTCCCGGATCCCGCACCCGCAATAATCATCAAAGGACCATCACCATACAGCACTGCCGCCCGTTGCGGCTCATTAAGGGTCGATAAATAATCGTTCTTTTTCAATCGCTCTGATTTATTCTCTTCTACTATCATTATACATTCGGGGCAAAAGCCAAAGTTAGGAAAAACCCTCAAATGCTTTTCCCTCAATGGCCATATCCTGATGGGATGTTTGTTATTTTACAAAAATTTAAAGGGAGGTACACAGAACGCCCCGCCGGGCTTATTGGTTTGTACACTATATATAATGTAGCAGCAAACAATAGTGCTGCTTTTGACTTATTGTTAGCAGCTTGTAATTTGGGCGTGTCCCTGCGGGCCGGGCTATTCACTACAAGTCCTCGCACCGCGAAAAGCGGCGCTGCGGGCTTTCCGTTTCTATCCCTCACGCAGCGTTTGACTTGTAAGGAGGTATTACCAGATGAAGAATAAAAACAAAACAAAAGCGGCAGCCAATGGCCAAAGTACATCGTATAGTTTTCATGCTGTTAAAAGCAGATTTTAAAATAGAAGTAATGCAGCTGTTAGCCGAAAGCCAAACAGCCAATCGCTAAAAATCA
Source organism: Dyadobacter sp. CY312 (assembly GCF_021390535.1). Taxonomy (GTDB): domain Bacteria; phylum Bacteroidota; class Bacteroidia; order Cytophagales; family Spirosomataceae; genus Dyadobacter. The sequence continues at coordinate 2,154 of NZ_JAJUXG010000029.1, read as the reverse complement.
TGATTGATATAGAAGACCAACCACTAGATATACAATGGGAGCACCTGCTGCAATCCCTGGAAGACACAATAGGCAAACGCCCCGCCGATCTCAACGGCGTCCTGTTCCTCATAGGTGTACAGGAGCTCGGCCAGGGAGCCAAGCGATTTACCAAAGAACAAAAGCAGGATCTCATGCATATAGGCATATGTAAAGTCCTGAGCCTTTCTTCCTATTACCTCTTCGAACGCCGTGACAAAGACGGCTGGCCACATTACACACTAAACCGTGCCTTACCACAAGGCGGCATCGAAAAACAGGAAGCATTGTTGAAGATGCATGTGATTGAGTATTTTAAAGGGGTGTAATTGTTGATTGTGAGCCATAAAATTTGGAAGGGGAGGTTAAAAATTTTGGTTTTGGGTGACTTAAACGATTTTATACGTATTAATTCTATATCGTGTATCAAATGTTACAAAACCATTTTACCCTCTACAAATTATGCTTATCAATTTTTACAGTAAGATTTTAAAGCTGACCTTGGCAGTAATGACCATAGGTATGCTTTCATGTTCGAAAGATTCAGAAAAAGAGCCAGAACCTGAGGTGGTCAAAGACGAGGCAGAAAGTATTTATGTTACCGATTATAAACGGGTTGCATACATGACTTACACCGGAAAACTTTATTCCATTGATGCCAAAACCGGTGTCAAAAAGTGGGAGTTTCCAATTAGTTATGCAGCAAAAAATGCACCCGAAGTTAGTGATGGGATAGTTTATGTTTGGGGAGTCGATGTTGTACAAGCGATTGACGCTACCACAGGAATAAAAAAATGGGAAAGAAAAACTCCGAATGAATTTACAGGCTTTGATGCTGTAACGGTTGCGGACAAGACAGTGTTTGCAGCAGATAATTCCGGGTTGTATGCTATGGATGCTAATACTGGCGCAGAAAAATGGGCTAAGTATTATGGTTTAATTATATCAAAAATGACAGTAGTTGAAGGTACTGTGTATTTTGGAACCTTGAATGGAAAGTTCTATGCAGTTGATGCGCTAACAGGCAAAGAAAAATGGGCGGTTTCCATACCAGTAGGCCATGATCTTAAACCTGCTTATGTAGATGGAGCGCTGTTGATTCCTTCAACAAACGCAAATAAATTATATTCACTTAATGCCGCAACAGGACAGACAAAATGGATATTTGAAGCAGGGGAATCATTTGAATACACGCCGGCTATTAACAATGGTATTCTTTATCTGGGGGTGGATCATGGTAGTTTCGAGGATTACTTATACGCTATTGACTTGGCGTCTGGAAAAGAGAAGTGGAAAGTTCCTGTTAACTATACCATAGAATCCCCAATTGTGAGCAATGGTAGTGTATTTTCAAATACTGTGTGGTCGTTAAGGGCGTTCGATATAGCTGCGGGTAGAGAAAAATGGGTTTTTGAATCTAAAAGTCTTAAGGCGAGGTTTAATGCACCAGTTGCCGTCAACGATGTAGTTTATACAAGTTGCAATGAACCAGATGGCTCGTTGTTTGCACTCGATGGAGAAACCGGAACTACCAAATGGACATTTAAATCGGATAGTAAAGAATACATGTCTTCTCCTACTGTTATTACTAAGGCGGGTAAGGTGTTTCTTCCTAGTACTAGTGGAGCTAAATAATAATTGACACATTCTCAAAAAAGCACAGTTTCTATCAAGAGCTGTGCTTTTTGCATTTAAAAACTATTTGATGTGTTTCGTTTGACAGATTTAAAAGTAATGTGCATCCCTTATCTTCTTAGCACCTGACAAACTCTTTACCATATATAATAGGAGGAATTCAGCGCCGAGATGTAGCTTTAGGCGGGATTATAAATGAATGCATCGATTTATGTTCTACTAATAAGATGTCACGATCTGTTGATTCAGTCTGGACTAGAATCCGGGAAGCAGTCTTTACAGCGTTTTTCGGCACAATCAGCGCTGTTGAGTTATGGGGTTAAAAAAACTTGTAAAAAACTTTCTGCATTACATTATTGGTTTTCAGCACTTTGAAAATTAATTTAAAAAAAAGTTAAAAATACTTTTGCCTTGTACTTGCGTATTAAAAATAAAGGCTGCACTTTTGCACTCCCAATCGGGAACAACGGTAGCGAAAACGATCGCTACAACGAGTTCTGA
>NZ_JAJUXG010000028.1 GCF_021390535.1 Dyadobacter sp. CY312 | reverse complement strand
GTCAATATCACCATGCCGAATCCCGGAGAAATTCTTGCGCTTGGTTCTACCAAAGCCTGTAATATTTGTTCACGGCTCAATGTGTTACCAATGTTGGAAAGGTTTGGTCCTACTTCACCACCTTGTCCGCCGATTGAATGGCAGCGAACACATTCTGCTGCGGAATTGGTCATGAAATAACGGCGACCAAGCATCGCGTTTCCACCAACCAGGGCTTCCTGGTAATCTGCAACGGTTTCGCCGGACGAACGCAAAGGAGCCATTTTTGCAATGAGAGAGGTAGATTTGGTTGAATCGACGGCTTCTCCTAAATCCAGGGCTAAACTTGGAGGAAGTTGTTTGTTGGTCATTTTCCCAATTAAATCTCCAAATATGCTTTCGGTTTTAGCCACAGGCAAACTTCCCAGAACACGCAGCATTTGCTGTTGTTCTTTCACACTACCTTTTTCAAAGATGGTTTTTGAAATATCTGTTAAAGCTTCTTTCGACATGGTAACATTACCCACCATTCCCAAAGCAGCCGTACGAACATCCGCATCAGAATCCGTCATTCCCTTTTTCATTACAGATTCCATGTCGGTGTATTTTAGCTCATTAAGAGCCGTAAGCATGGCAGCTCTTACCTTTGGATCTTTGTGATCGTTCAAGAGTTTCGCAAGCGCATCGTTGTTGTCCGAAACACCTAGATTGGTAAGCATTTGGGCCGTAGCGATCAGTATCGTTACATCGTTATCTGCAAGAAGATCAGCGATTATTGGCTGTATCTTGCTTTTTACAATCGCCGGGTTTCTTTGAATCACGCCTCTGTAACGTCCATCCACGCGATCCATCACCGAAGGGCTTGCCCAGGTTCCCAGTGCAGCAAGTGCTTCCGCACGAACTACTTTATCTGTATTTTCCCTTTTTGCAAAAGCGATCAGATTGTCAAGTTGCTGATCCGTTCCAACCCTCAAAGCAGCGTTGATTGCCCGACGAAGCAAAGGTTCGGAAGTAAATCTGGTTTCTGTTAATGTGGCTGCCAAAGCAGGCAAGGCTGCTGGGATAGATAAATCATCGTTTATCGCCCTTGCCGCTTCTGTTGCAATGTATTCGTCTTTATCCTGCAAAAACAAACTTACTTTTTCGCTTTTCAATCTGCGCAAAACCAAAACAGCAGCTGTGCGGAGCGATTTGCTGGAATTGTTGGCCAATGCTACAATTGGTTCAACCTCACCGATTCTTGACAATGCCAGTACTGCTGCATGACGCAGGTAAACGTCAGCATCATTGTTGGTTTTGATCATATCCAGCAGCGGAGCAACAGCCGATTTTTCTTTAATTCTGCCCAAAGCCTGTGCTCCGAAAAACTGAACACGTGGATTTTTGCTGGAAAGCATCGGTATCAACATGGGGCCAGCTTCTGAAATGTATTCGTCTCCCAAAACTTTGGCAGCTTGTGCAGTAATTTCTTCATCTAAATCTTTTAACAAAGCCAGTAACGCATTGCTGTAAGACTTATCCTGACGGGTCAATTGTCCCATTCCCCAGATGGCGTGAATTCTTGCTAATTGGCTGTTCGTTTGAGCGATGGCTTTGCTGAATACAGCTGCACCTTTTGCTCCTCTGGTTGCAAGCTCAAACTGAGATTTTAATCTGATGCGCATATCCGGATTGGATAGCAGCGAAAGCAGGATCTCGTCTGACTGCGTGGTATAATTCAACTGCATGAGTCTTTTTGTCTCAGCACGAAGATCTTTCAGGTCGTTTTTCTCGTCTGTTACATCCAGTTTCCAAACACGGCCATAATTTTTGGTATCCCAGCCATTAATCCAGTCGGCAACATACAATGCGCCATCCGGACCGAAACGGATACCGGTTGGCAAAATACCGCTGAGGATATTTTTTTCTCCATCCAATACAAACGATGCTCCCTTAGGTTTCAGTCCGAAAGCCCATATTGGCGAACGGGCCGGATTTCCTACGAATTCAACAAGGAAAAATTTGTTTTTCCATTCTTTACCAAGAGCCGTTCCCGGATTGTACTGCATTCCGGTTGGTCCGTTATGAAAATTCTGAATTGGAGGAATGATATACGCAGCCTGTCCGTCCCAACGAGGCACAGATAGCTTCTCTTCCATCCAAACTTTATAACCATTGTTTTTAGGATCCGTATACTTTCCGTATTGCCAGTTGGACCGCCATCCCGCGTCTGAGCCTTCAACAACGTGAACCAGACGTTCGCTTTCGCCGGGGTGATCGCCATCGTTGTCTGAGCTGATCAGGTTTCCGTACTCGTCGAAAACAAATTCGTGCGTGTTACGCAAACCATCTGCGAAGATTTCGAACTTGCTTCCGTCGGGATTCGAACGTGCAATGATTCCCGAATTGGGATGTTCGTGTTTTACGCCTTCTGCCGTGGTAATGTTGGCGCCAATATCTCCGATGTTCCAGTATATTTTACCATCAGGTCCTTCAATAGGGTTTGACATTCCATGTCCGCCGAAACCGATGTGCACACCATAGCCGTGGCTGATAGAAGTTTTTTTATCATAAACACCATCATTGTTGGTGTCTTCAACGCGCCATAAATCCGGAGCAATGGCAACGAAAGCATCTTTCGCACGAACCAGAATACCACCGGCTACGTCGGAAACTTCTTCGAAAAAGTCTTCAAGCACGCGCATGGATACGTCCGCGATTCCGTCATTGTCCGTATCTTCCAGTCGCCACACCTCGTCTTTTTCTACGGTCAGATCCTTCCAGTCATGCGATCCGTCACCATTCAGGTCTTTAAGCCAGCTGTTTTCTTTGCTTTTTTCAGGAGCAAAAGTGCTGCGCAAAAATGCCCGGCGATCTTCCACAGTTTGCATGGCAATAGACTGCGTCATCCAGTTGCGGTGACCTCGTATATCGAACTCTGAATTTTTCTGACGGTTCGTTCTGTTCAGATACACA
>NZ_JAJUXG010000027.1 GCF_021390535.1 Dyadobacter sp. CY312 | reverse complement strand
CACTTTAACCGCCGTTTTCTCACGAATTTCTTTGGCTCTGGCCTTTCCGGTGGCAGCGTCTTCCCGAATTATCAGCGCACTGCTGTTGGTTTTAGAAGAGGTGCCGGTGGGGGACATTTTCATGCATGATACAACTGCAATAGTGGCTAGTCCGATCAATACGACAGGTTTTCGAAAGAAACGTTTCGGGGTCATTTAGTAAATGCTTAAATTTTTCAGGTAAGAGACAAAATTTGATATTTTAAGATGATCAACACTAATTTAGATACTGTGTAATTTTCAGATAAAGATCGCTGATACTGAATGGTTTGGATATGTAGTCCGTCATGCCGGAGGCTGCTATAGATCCTCTGACGTCCTGTATAGGAGAGGCAGTAAGAGCTATGATCGGAAGAATTTGAAATCTATCGTTCGGTAATTTTCTTATTTGTACACTTGATGTAAAGCCATCCATGACAGGCATCTGGATGTCCATGAGAATAAGATCATAGTATATTTCCATAACTTTTTTTAGTGCCTCGGCACCGTTTCCTGCTGTATCAATTTCGAGGCCCCATTTTTTTTAAATTTTTGACGCCACTAAAACATTTACAAAGTTGTCTTCCACCAATAAAATTTTATATCCGGTAAGACTTTTGAAAGGGGGCTGGTTACGATCATCATATTTTTCCATTCTTGTTTTTTAGGACTTTTTTAATTTAAGTTGAAATGAGAAACTCGCGACCGTAGATGTGGATTCTCTTGAGTACCTCTATTTTGCGTCTTGTGGTTTTTTCATCCTCAATTTTTCCATTTCTAGTATACTGACGATACTGTTAACTGGATAAAACAATTTTAATCTCCACAACTGGATCGGAAGGTTTGTGCATTTAGTGTGATGAAGATTGGGAAGTTTCATACCGGCAAAAAACCAAGTCGGGAGTGATTATTATCAAATCCTCACCGACTTAGTTAGATGCCTTATCTTACAACGATATCGTTAAGTATTACCTGATCATGTATTCATCGATACTAATGCTACCAGCCTGGGTTTTGCACCAATTTGTCATTGATACTAATTTCCTGAATTGGAATAGGATAAAGATAATAATGAGCGGGCCAGTTAGGTTTTGGTAACGGCTCATAGGAAATGTACCCTTCGTTTCCACCACCCTGGATAGGTATTCTTGTATTAGCGGGAATATCATCAACACCCTTTTTGATATACCTGCCTAATTTTATTTTGGTGGCATATTCCATTTTTTTCCATCTTCTCAGATCATTGAATCGGAAACCTTCCGCCATCAGCTCAATAGTACGTTCGCGGCGGATCTCCCATAATATAGGTGTTACCCCCGCATCACGAGTTGGATCATTAGGTATGTTGGCGATATTAAGCAGAGCTATCTTACCGCGTGCTCTTGTTTTATTGATGGTGGCATCAGCTATGGCTTGATTGAATTGTCCCAACTCATACATGGCTTCGGCATAATTCACCAAAACTTCACCCATTCTGAAAATAGGTGCATCCGAATATTTTCCACGGGAAGAACTTATATTATTGGCGTATTTGTATAGACGATAACCGGTAAACGTATTTTGGTAATTGGTTCCCTGACCGTAAAGAGAAACATCATAGAAATTAGGTTCAATACCTATAACCAATTGTTGACCAGGTAAACCAATGGTTTTGGTTGGCAAGAGTTTTCCCAGTGGATTGGAAATACGCTCCATTAAACCGAAATACGAGGTATCTCTCGGGTTAGTGGTATAAGTAAAGGTTCTTGCGGTGTTACCCTCACCGATCACCACTTTATACGGCGGAGGTACGGTATAATACAACCGTCTATCCCTGTTTCTAAACTCGTCAAAAGCGTTTTTGTCACCCTGAAACAAGGGACTTGTATATCTGGTTTGTCCATCCGTGCACAGATATTGGTCCACAGCCGCTTTTGTCAAGTCAAGAAAGCCGAACCTACTCATTTGTGCTCCCGTTAAGCCTTGTCCAACATCCGTAGTACCATTTCCACCATAAGCTTTGAACATCACAATGCCCGGAACGTTGCTAAGGTCGTCGCTGTTGAAATCTTCGTCATAGCTGGCAGCAAGTGTAGGAAACTTATCCATCAATTTTTTAGAGGCATCGGCGCTGGCCTGCAGATAGGTGTTGGCATCAGCCAGTCCATGATACTTTCTCCATGTTCCCTCTCTCAATCCAAATCTGGAAATAAGTGCAAGGGCCGCATCTGGGTCCACGGCATTGCTTTGTTGTAAATAAGCAGGGTTACTTTTAGTTCTAAGATTGGCAATGGCATAATTCAAATCATCCAAAATATGCTTTGCCACCTCATCCCGTGGGGTACGCGGAATGTAAAGACCCTCTGTATCGGTGTCCGTCAGCAACTTATCAACGTAGGGCACATCGCCATAGAGATTTATAAGATTCGCGTAATTGTAGGCTCTGAAGAAATAACATACAGCCCGCCAGTGGTTTTTTCCCTCATCGGATAACGGTGAGTTATCGATATTAGCCAGCATCACATTAATGGTTCTGAGTCTTGAGTAGGTGCTTGTGTAAAATCCATCTGTAACAGATGGAATCATCAGCTGAGCCAGCCATTTGGATTGTGAATTAAAAGCAGCAACGGCAAGCACGTCACTGTTTACATCGGTGTCGATCCTGTTAGGAACGGTTCCTGCATCTCCACCCTGAGCTACACCGCTATTATCATAGGCTGTAAATGCGCCGTAGAATTGCCAGGCATAGGTTTGAAAGCCAAATTCGTTTATTAAGGTGGTTGACAGACTCAGCTTATCCACTGGCACCTGCTCTAACTTATCACAGCCATAGAATACGCCACTGCTCAGGATTGCTGCTATAATATATTTGCTATTTAATTTCATGTTTGTCTAAGTTTAAAAATTTACGTTGATCCCCATGTTAAACTTCTTAAGATAAGGGTACATCGCACCGCTACCTAAATCATCAGCTCCGGGGTCAATGCCATCAGGAAGAGCGTCAATGGTAAATAAGTTCTCGCCCGATACGAATAGGCGTACTTTCTTGAGGGCTAACCTTTTGGAAAAGCCTTCGGGGAAAGTATAACCTAGTGCAATATTTTTGACCCGTAGATAGGCCCAGCTTCTCAGGTATCTGGTTTGAGCGTTACCACCTAGCCATGCATTCCCACCTGCTTGTGGATACACCCGGGCATAATGTGCATCTGTATTGTTTACGGTCCAAAAGTCGGTACTGGCAGCCAGGATATCGAAGTATTGGTTTTGCCAAGGGCGGAAAAATGCATTGTTAACATCACGTTGCCTTTTTCCGATACCATTTAGTATGAACGAAAAGTCAAATCCTTTGAAATCCAAACCTCCGGTTACACCAAAGCGATACTGATGGCTCTCATTTCCTATGATCTTCCGATCACCAGGGTTAGATACAGTATATTCACCCCAGTTTAGCAGTGAGTTTCCCTCACCATCCACCTTTTTATCACCATCCAGGTTCTTATACATCATATCGCCAGGATTTGGGCTAGCACCTTCGTAGTACGGTATGCCACTTTTTAATTTTCCGCCTGTCAAAGAGCTGTTCAAAGTTCCATCTTCAAAATCAGATACCTGATACAATCTATCGCTGACAAATCCCCATACTTCCCCCCTGCGTTGGCCTACATAATAGTTGTCTAGGGTACCGGAAGGATTATCGAATTTGGTGATATAAGCTTTGTCGTTGGCTAAGTTTGCTGAAATATTATAGCGAACATTTCCAATCTGATCACTCCATCCAATGCTTAGCTCAAACCCCTTGGATTCCATATCGGCAGCATTGCTCCTGGGTGCGGAGGTCCCCAATATGGCAGGTAGAGGTTTTCCAGAGACCATCATACCCGAGGTTGTTCTTTTAAACAAATCAAAACTAAAATTCAGTCGGTTTCTTAAAGCCGTACCATCCAGCCCACCGCCAAGGGTGGTAACGGTCTCCCAAGTTAGATTCTTACTGATCAGACCAGGCGTAGAGACGCCATTAAAGGGTAAGTTCACAGTTGGATTGAGCCAACCGGCGTTGTTGTTTACATCCATGGTAGCTATGGCCGGGTAGTACACATCCTTGATAACCTGGTTGCCTATAGAGCCATATGAAGCTCTCAATTTCAGCGTGTTGAATATGCCTTCAAGTGGAGTCGTAAAGCTTTCGTTCATCAAATTCCACGCAATTGACCCAGATGGAAAAAAGCCGTATCTGCTGTCTTTTGGAAAACGGGAAGAACCATCATAACGCGCATTTAATTTTAGCATGTACTTGTTCTGATAGTCGTACTGGATTTGTCCGAAATATCCAGAAACAGCATATCTCCAATATTCATCTCCACCGGTAATCGGGCCCGTCGCCGTGTTGATAGCGGGCGCATCCAGTGATAAAAGGCCTTCTCGGGATACGGAAGCCTTTTCATAAGTAACATACTCCTGGTTAGTGCCCACCATGAGTTCCAGATGATGGTCAGCCAATTGATCAAAGGTATACTTCCCGAAAGCATTTAAAATCTGATTATTTTTCAGATTATTATTTTTATAATAACTCGTGTAGCTCTGGGCATTTGGATCCAGCGGGGTATAGGTAAGGTATTCAGGATGAAACATTCGTATGACGCTATTGTTATCACTGCGGGTTTCATTTTCAGCGGTTCTTTCAAAAGTATATTCTCCTGTAATCAGCAGGTTCCTTACTGGCTCAAAGTTTAATTTCGACGAAAGTCGCAGCTGGTCACCATATTTAATGCGTGGATTTTGAAGTTGTACAGTGTTATTCTTGGTTCCACGGGGTAGGTATTGCATGCCGATTTCTGTCATCACCGAATCGTAACCGGTAGGGGCAAAGCTTGGCTGGGTTACCATGGCATAAAAAGGGAATCCCAAATCTGCCGGTTCTCTTTTATTAAAGTTATTGTAAAAGATATTGGCCGAAAAGTTCACCTTAGGCGTGAGTTGTGCCGTGATCGTGTTATTGGTGGTCCATTTTTTATATTTATCATTAGGTCCCACAATCGCTCCATCTTCGTTATCAAAACGCACCGACGACCTGAAGGATAGATTTGAGGATCCTCCGCTGGCAGTGAAACTGTGGTACTGTTGTTGACCGCCTTCAAAGAAGTCAGCAAACTGATTATAAGTTCTCAGTGAGTAATTTACTTCCTCCTTCGCTATACCGTTGGCAGGGAATTGAGAAGGATTGGCCTCGTATTGATCCAATAAAGATTTATACTTAGCTATGTTTTGTCCGCTCCACCATTGAGTCTGCCCTATGCTCTCCATCACATTGACCCATTCTCTCACGTTCAATTTTTTAGGCATGGTACTTACCCGTGTTGGGGAATAACCGGCAGCATATTCAAAGGAGGTAGGCTGATTAAACTTGCCTTTTTTAGTGGTGATCAGTATTACACCGAAGGCTGCCCGTGCTCCATATAACACCGAAGAAGCAGCATCCTTTAATACCGAAACAGTTTCGATATCACTAGGGTTTAACCCTGATATATCATCAATGGGCATGTTGTCCACTACAAATAATGGGTCTCCGCCATTTAAAGAAGTATACCCACGGATATTGAAGCTGGGTTTGGTACCTGGCTGCCCCGACCCGATGGAAACACTCATACCAGGAATGGTTCCTTCCAGTGCCGCACCGAGATTACTTACGGGACGGTCGCGAAGGACATTGTCCATTTTAATCGTGCTGATGGCATCGGATATTTTTGCTTTACTTTGAGTACCATATCCAACCACAACCACTTCGGTCAGATTTTTCAAATCTTCTTCCAGTGTTACTTCGATTGCGGTGCGCTTGTTTACTTGTACCGTCTGATTTTGGTATCCTATGAAGGAGAAAGTCAATGCGCCAGTGGCAGGTACACTAATTGTGAAATCTCCTACTGCGTCAGTCGCAGTACCCTGTAAAGTGCCACTCACTACAATGTTGACACCAGGTAAAGCATTACCATTTTGATCCTTTACTTTTCCTGTCACCTTGGTGTCCTGAGCGGATGAGTATCCGATGCCCAGGATCAGATACAGACAGATCCATTGCAAATGTTTTTTCATATTAATATTAGTTTATTGGGTTTAATAATCGAAAGTGATACTAGTTCGCTCATTGCTACGCTGCCCCCACTGTAATGGCGCTGTGTTACGAAATAGATCAAATGATTCTTTCTTTAGTTATTATAAAGATCAAATGATTGTAGCATTTTAATCATACGCTGTAATGGTATATCATCCAGACCGGCAAAGTGAAACGCTAAGCATATTGAAGAATGTTTTGAAAATATTGAATTAAATGAATAGAAAGAGTACAAAGGTATCGGATTGATATGCAATGAAGGGGAGGCTAATGTCTCGCCGAGGGGGTGTATTTGTCTGTATTTATGCCGTAAACCACGATTTCTGCCATGGTTTAGGAACTTCTATCCATGTACTGATGAGTTTCTCATCCATCTAATAAAACCTCGACAGTGGAATACGCAATGCGGAGAATGTGGAGATTTGGTAGGTTGTGTGGGAGTAAGCCTAAACTAATTCTCCAGGACTTACCAGAATTAACTAAGACTTAACAGGGTAAGGATTTGGGAGATTGAAACCCGACTATGCTTTGAGTACACCGTGCTGGAAGATGGGGTAACTCTTTAAAAGTGATCCTATCAAAACATAGTCAATGCGGTGCTGCTGAGAACTTCGCAAGGATAGAGTTGAATTAACTTATAGATGACTGGCTGTGATGGGACACTTTTTCTAATATCTTAAAACGAATAATTTCTAGAAAAATAAAATTACATTAGTATGGTAATTTTATTTATACTATCGTAATTTAGTGGTGTGTTGTAAAAAAACTTTCAAACAATCAAATTTTTTTATGAAAACATTCTATAATTCATGGAAGCACTTTTCGCTTTTGCTGATCCTCATTTATTTAATAACAACGATTTCCTACGCACAAAACTGTCCAAGTTTGCCAGGTGGATATCATGTAGGCGCATTTGGTGGCTCGTCTCACGATTATCTATTTCCTGGTGCGGTTCCTTCGGGTTCACCAGCAGGTTCAATAGGAGGGAAAACAATTGGTTATTTTAATTTCCCCAATCAAAACATAACTTTTGCCAATAGGAAATCGATCACAATTTCTCCAACACTTGACGGATCAAGTAATGGTAAAGTGATATTTAATTTGTGGAAACTTAGCTTTAATTCCGGAACCTCGCTGAAAATATATAGCGGTGATAGTGAATCGGGTACACTTGTTGATGACATTAATACGAGTAATTTTGCTTCGAAGGTAGGGCAGGAATACATCGTAGATGGTACCGCTACAATTGTTTTTTATGGCAGTACACCGAATGTAAGTAACAATAATATCATTCGGTTTTTAACTGGCGATATTCTGATTCAAACTTGCAATCAAGGTAGAAGTGGCCTAGTTTGGAAGGAATTTATTGCTCCTAATTCTTACGTAATTGTAGATGATCAGGAAAGTCAATTGGAGAATCTAAGCACCCCATCTTACAACTTTTTTCCAGCGTGTATGGCTTACTTCGATCAGAACCGCAATTTTGTCCGAGTTGAATCTGCATTTTGCCTGGACCAGTCCAAATGGTCTCCTTCACCAGGTTATTGGTTTTATCCGGGAGAATATCAGTATACGCTTAATTCAACGTCCAATTATGACGTTGATCGTGACGGCTTCAATGCGAGTGTAGACAACTTAAAGACTGCAAGAATTTTATGGCTGATCAGGCAAGCAGATGGAGCAACATATGACGTTAAGGGTGATATACAGTTAGGAATTTGGAGAACCCAATCGAACCCAATCAATAACACTTTTACCCCGGGTAGTTGGGAAGCACAAGCACAGACTGCTGTTCCGACAATTCCCTCACCTCCTGAACCTACATTTAGTATGAGTTTTCCAAGTGGAGAAACTGGTGAGGATATCGTTAATACAGGCACTATTCAAGTTGAGATTCCATTTTCTTGGTCTTCTGTTCAAAGTGGTCAAACCAATGTTGTAAAAATTGAAATACCTACGGGTGTTACTATTCAGTCTGTAACAGGTGGAACACTTTCAGGTACAAATCTTACAATTACAGCAGCTGTGGCAACACTTACTTTAAGCTCGTCAACGGTAGGCGAGTTTTTTATTAAGGCTATTTATGATAATCCGCTCTATTATAACATTAATAACCTTCAAGTTTATAAACCATGCAGCGCCTCACTCGAATCCCAGGAGTTTTTGCACATAGGAGAGGAAAATATAGCTAGCCCGTTCCGTTCCATTTCAGTTAAATGGATTCAGGATCCATTACCGGTTCGTTTGGTGAAGTTTGATGTGTCACTTGAAAATAAAAATGCCCTCCTTCAATGGAAAACAGCTGACGAAGTTGACTTCTCTCATTTTGAGATAGAAAAAAGTTCTGATGCAAAAAAATGGAACGCAGTTTCTAACGTTGGAAGTAACCCAATCGGTAACTACCAGTTTGTAGATTCAGATATCGCCGCTATGAAAACGATTTATTACCGCTTAAAAATGGTCGATAATGATAATTCATACGCTTATAGCTCAATCAAAAGTTTAGTTGCAAAAAACTTAGAATCACTCGTTTCTCTTTATCCAAATCCGGTATCCACAGTCCTGAATATATCCAATTTAGATATGGAAAATGTAAATAGTGTAAAAATTTACGATCAGTTTGGGATGCTGAAACTCGATTTAGGTGCATTGATGCATAATAACCTTGAAATAGGCTCTCTTACAAATGGTCTTTATATAATCCATTTCAATTTAAAAAATGGTGCGTCGTTAAGTCAAAAAATTATAGTCAAAAAGTAAAGGAGCTTATTTGAAAGTCACCTCTTAGGATGCGTAGTCAGCTTGGTGGACTCTAATTTTATTTGTTAGCTCAGTTAAGATAGAAAAAGGTCAAAAATGCTTTTCGCAAGTGTTTTTGACCTTTTTCTAATTAGTTGTTAGTTCTCTGTTTTTGAATTACAATTGTGGTAATAAGGACTGAATCAAGATTTAATATATGTGGGAGTAGTGTGTGTATAATACTTCATGGCTAAGAGGTTGCTTCTTTATTGGAATGTTCCAAATGATGATCTCAATTATACTCCTTGCATCAGCATCAAAATATCAAGAACTTTATCATAAATGCTCATTCACTGTTGAAGTTTAAGGAGCGTACGATTTTGACACAAAAAGTTAAAGTATGGCTGATTTATTGGTTATTTTTCGGCTACAAAGTTTCACTTAAAATATGTGATGTAAGGGGGAGTAAATTCCTTTTTTCGGGGGGTATTTGTATCAGTAATTCTCATGGCTATCTAGTTGGTAAATTGTGACAGGTGATTTTTGAATGGGTGTGTGAATGCCTATACCCCAGTTTTTTGGCGTTTCATCATTACCCGAAGCCTACCTAGTCTGCTAATGTGGTATTGCAAACTACGAAGTAGATTTTGATTTACCCCGCTTTCAAGCGACCTACTAATTAACTTAGACATATCTACCGACTTAACCATAGTTTATAATTCTTAGTGAATGTGAGATATGGGTAAGGCGGTAGAGAATATAGACTCGACAGAATACCTAAGAGTAAAATCTTACCGCATTGACAAGTCTTTTGTTAACGCTTTAATATCCATCATTTTGCTTAAGGCTGTTGTTACCTGCTATTGCACTGTTGGGAACGGGGAACCTGTTATACTGAGGGTTGGACGGTGTGTGACGGATGATTGTCAACAGTTTTTTCTGCTTTCGCTCCCCATTCATCAGGACTATCAGATGGACTTAAAAGGGGAAGATTATAGCAAGGCAGACTATCTGGCTTGGACAGACGATAATGAAGTCGAAGCCATTGAGGATCCGTCCAAACCTTTCATTATGCTGGTGGAAGATAATCTGGAAATACTCAATTATCTTGCCAGGGACCTCGGCGGGTCATATAATATTTTCAGAGCGTCTGACGGACAGCAAGCTATCGATCTATTACAAAAGGAAAATTTCCAGCTGGTTATCAGTGATATCATGATGCCTGTGATGGATGGTATTGAACTTTGCAGAAAAATGAAAAATGATGTTCGTTTTAGCCATATTCCGATTATTTTGCTCACGGCCAAGACTTCAATCAAATCAAAACTAGAAGGATTGGGAGAGGGGGCAGATGCCTATATAGAAAAACCCTTTTCTCTGGATTTTTTATCTGCACAAATAGCTAGCATGATTAAAAACCGCAATATTGTTAAAGAGTACTTCGCCCACTCTCCCCTTACGCATATGAAAGGCATAGGGTTTTCAAAGGCCGATCAAAATTTTCTCGAACAGCTTAATACAATCATCTCAGAACGAGTTACGGATAGCAACCTGGATGTTGACCTACTCTCATCCCTGATGAACATGAGCCGCCCAACGTTGTACCGCAAGATAAAGGGGATATCGGATATGTCGCCCAATGAGTTGATCAACCTATCAAGGCTTAAAAAGGCGGCGGCATTACTGGCAGAGAATAACTACAAAATCAATGAAGTGGCCGATATGGTGGGTTACAGTGTACCGTCTAACTTTTCAAGAGATTTTCAAAAGCAGTTTGGCATGAGTCCCTCTGCGTATGTGAGTGGCCTGCAACAGTCAAAGTGAAAATCTCCCAGCGAGATCGTATTAGGTCGCATTTTAGGCGTGGGAAGTTCGCGTTCTGAGGGTCGAAACAATGTATCATTAGGGTTAACTCTGGGAATTCTGTTAGCGTCGACAATAGGATAGAACTAGGCTTAGAATAATTACCGACTATTTTGCTTGTATTGAAATAGGGCTATTAATAGAGCTATACCTCATCCAAGTTGACCTCCCACAATACTCTCTATCGCTGATTCTTGCTCCAATGTTATTAAGTACTTCCGTTGGAAGGAACTTCCTTTTTTTACTTCCTTATGGTGGATACCTCAAACTTTAAAATTCCCCGTTAAGCGGAATAAAATGAGCCTACATTCAAATTCTTCTCCCAGTGCAATTTTTGCGTGAGTAGTTTAATTCAAAAAAGGTTGATTTCACAGTAACTATTTCTCAGGTATTGAGTGGGATCCAAAATGGGGGGACACTTTGACCGAATTCCACAACCAACCTTTACGAGAAAATCAAAAATACCCCACCAAACAGAATTTATTCCCTCCTGGTATTACCTAGCATGCCCTACTTTTGACTATGTATATTTTTATTATAATTTATAGTAAAATAGTTACAAAATATTGGCCGATGAGGTTGCGCCGGATGCTTAAAAAAATGTGTAATAGTCAAAACCCAATGCTTCGAGGATGGATGGAAGTATTTACTACACAACTGTATCATCATGGCTTTTGTAGACAACAATTTACATACATGAAGTGCTTACGCTAAAAAAACACTAAACCATTAAACAACATGATGAAAAAAATTTATTTATTTATAGCATGTATTTTCATGCTGTCACATGTCAATGCTCAGCTTGTCAGGAATTCAAGCTTCGAAGATAAACCAAATGGAAATGCATGGGATATATCCCCCTGGACTAAATGGACACCGGATGGTGCATGGATAGATGTGGTGGACCACGATGCTAAATCGGGCACCTATGCCATTCAATTGACCGGTAATGAATGTAGTATTGAACAACAAATTGCCGGTTTAAAACCAAATACGGCATACGTACTGGAAGGATGGGTTAAGCTCAAGGATTTTGGTCAATCGGTCAGGTTGGGACTAGATCTTAGTGGTGGCTCAGGAGGTGGCTTCGTCTTATCATCCTCAACTACCTACACCAAGCTCAGTTTTAAATTTACGACGGGTACCGGTACAACGGCAAAAGTTTATTTTTATAAGCCCAATATAGGCAGTTGGGCATATGGAGATGATTTTAGCATAAGGGAAGCCAATGCACCGGCTCCCAACAATTCGACCTTATCATTTAGTCCGGACCAGGTTTCTCTTATACGAAATCCAGGAATGGGCTGGACATTATACGACGATGCCGCTGACGATGTAGCTAATGCTACCACTTATTGGGCAAGACAAGGCGCAAACGCAGATAAGTATGCGTCTACCTTTTACATCCGCTGGAGGTGGGCGGAAATGGAGCCGGAGGAAGGCAAATACGCGTGGTTGTTTAATGATAATTTCAAGGCATTAGTTAAAGGGGCAAGGGATCGTAAGTTGAAGCTGGCATTTAGAATTTACACGGATTCGCAGGATAACTGGCACCAAAGCACACCGAAATATGTATTTGACGCTGGCGCCAAATCCTATAAAACCAGTGATGGTAGAAATAATGACAATCCTTACCTAGACGATCCTGTTTTTCAGGAGAAATTCACCAAGTTTATACAGGCCTTTGCAAAAGAATTTGACGATCCGGCTGTGGTAGACTATGTGGATGGATACAATTTTGGATGGTGGGGTGAAGGTCACAGTGAACGTTACCTGAATGATGCATGGGAGTCGAAAACGCAGGTATGGAGATGGGTATATGATTTATACGGATCTAGTTTTAAAAGGGTCATTCCTGTAGTTACCTCTAATATTCTTCATTCCACCAATTACGATATACTCCGGGATAATGCATTTATTAAAAATAACTACGTTCCCCGTCGCGACGGACTTGGAAGCAAGTACATTACCTGGGAAGAAGAACAATTGCATAACCGACTCTTTCCGGCTGCTATGTTTGTGGGGGAACAGTGCTACTGGGGAGGAAGTCAGGAAGCTAGCCCGACCTGGAAACCCTGGGAGGACCAAGGTGATCATACCTATCCTGCCGGTTCTACATGGAAAACAACCTATCAACACACTTACAATGATGCTATCAAATTTCATGCTAACTACCTGGATCTGCGCGAAGTTGCTGAAACAGAAGGTTGGGTAAAGGACGCACCCGAATTGGTTCAGAGCTTTATGGTGAAAGGCGGTTACAGACTTTATCCATCGAGTGTATCGTTGCCGACTACTATTAAATCGGGTCAACCATTCAGGATTGGACACATATGGAAGAATATCGCCATCGGTGTATGTCCTAATAACAATAAACATTGGAATAACAAGTATAAAGTGGCATTCGCCCTCCTTGAACCCGGTACCGGAGTTGTTAAAAAATTGATTATCGATCCCGCTGCGAACCCTGCCAATTGGATTGAAGGCAGTAGGAACGAATACGATCTGGATGTAACGGTTAGCGATATTTCCAGCGGACAATATGTTTTCGGTGCGGCGATCATTAATTCAGAAGATAACAACAATCCTGAAATTAAACTGGCACTACAAAATCCGACGTTGCTTAGCGGGTGGGCTAAAATAGCTGACGTAACAGTGACTGAACCTAGTGAAAAATTGAATGAATACCGCAGTACCGGAGATGTAGACCTTGGGAGCAATGTCAACTGGGAGGTATACAACGGAACAGCATGGGTACAGTCTGATGCTTCCAATCCACCAAGTAATAAGGCAACAAAAATTACGATCCTTCCAGGACACAGATGGTCAAACAATGTTGCGGCCACAGTTATACCAAAGGACGTTCAGTTGATCAATCAATCATCCTTATTCGGGACATTTGATCCTGCTCATCCCCTGACTAATAACGGTAGCGTTATATTTGCTGCTGCAGATAAACAAATCATACCTGGGGCATCCGCTCTTAACAATGGAACCTGGGGTAACTTAATCATCGATAACCCGGCAGGAGTCAAATCAATCCAAAGTGGGATAATTTGGTGCATGCTGGAAAACTGGATCTAAAAGTGGGAACGTTCACCATTGAGTCAGAGGGCAATGCTTCCCTTTATTTGGACGATTTGGTTTCGGCAGAAACTGGAAATCTGAATGTTACCGTTGCTCCTGACCAACTGGCTCAGGTACACCTGAACGGAACAACAGGTCAGACACTGCCAGTTGGGCTATTTGTAAACAACACGGTACCAGCTCTGACTGTAAACAACGATATGGGAATTACGATTCAGGGTCCATTGACGGTGACTAAGGATCTCACTTTTGCAAAAGGAAAATTGAAACTGAGTAGCGATAACCTGGTCGTAGGTGGAACCGTTATTGGTGCCGACGCTTCCAAATATGTCGTGACGGACGGTAGTGGCGGTCTAACAATTAATAATGTTGGGAACACCAACATTGTCTTTCCGGTAGGATCCTCTTCTTCATCTTATACCCCGCTCACCCTGTCAAACTCAGGAGATGTGGATCACTTTACGGTGAAAACTCAGAGTTCTTTGGATGGCATTACTATTGCTGATCCTTCAAGAGTAGTGCCTGTCTTTTGGGAGGTGTCAGAAGCGGTACCTGGTGGAAGCAAGGTATTGCTGACTCTGCAGTGGAACGCAGTCGATGCAGCAAAGTTCAGATGGCCAATTTGCCACGGAATCGAGTGATCAAAGGTTGGTTGTTCGCCACTTTTGGTAAAAGGTTTTAATGGATACGGAACAAGTTATAACTGAAAATCACAACTAATTTTTATAATTTCAATGGAATGAGTATCAAATGAAAGAAGTTTCGCAATTGTTTTAAGTCTCAGGAAACAAATACTCTAAAAAGGCGAATATAAATTTGCGTCGATCTGGTCAGCCCTAAAATGGTTAAAATTTCTCTTCAAGTTTCACCAAAATTGAAGAGTAACTCAAAGGTTCCGAAATTTCCAATTGGCGCGCAAGAAAAATATTCGTGATAATTCGTAAGATTTAGTTTTAGATAGTTCAACCGTGCAGTAAAAATCAAGTTTTGGCTAATTCAATTTAACCGTCAGACTAGTTTTACGAGCCGTATTTTCCAAACCTACCAGTAAAATCCTTTTTTTATAATGTTAAAGTGTCCACCCATGTAGAATTTGATCAGGTACAGAAAATCTCACCTTACTTTTCTATATTGGTTTTCAAAGTCAGCGAAACAGACTTTGTCTGGGTTTAATTGTGTGCAACGAAAACGAAGAGAGAGAGAGATGAACCTTAATTCAAATTTACAGTACCCATTCCTTAAATACTTGTCTGAAGAATTTGCAGGTGTTTTTTACCAGAATGAGTTGACCTGTCTAAACAGGATGCTGATCCTTTATCACAACCGGCACAGTTTCTCGGTTGACAATAACACCAGGACTTATCTGGATGATTATGAAAAATTTCTGCAAAAACCTGTCAACTATTGGTATCTGAATAGCTCCAAAAGACAGCGCATCAATTTGATCCGTAGAAGGATGTGGTACCTTCTTAAAAATAACCGCTTGGTTTTTCAGCAGCTTTTGGCAAGAGAAGATTACGGTTCTTTTAAAGCGGCAGAACAGACCGTTCAAAAAATCTACCAGTGGCTTACAACATTGCCTCAGGAAATAGAACTGAAACCTGAGATTGATCTGAATCACTGGTTGCTGGATCTTAAATTAGAATTCCACCATCTTCTTGAAGAGTCTGAGCAGCCAGAAACGGAAAAAGTTTCGAAGAAACAAGCGCATTTACATTTTCACCAGATTCTGACCGGAAGGGACGATTCAGAAAAACGAGCGAAGTTTCACAAACTCATTGATGTTCTACTCAAAGAGCAGTGGATTGCTGGTACTGAGAATGGGGATGTTTACCTTTTTAAGAACAATAACACTGGCAGTAGACTTCGGATTGCGGCATTGTATTATGCGTTGGACAAGCTTGGGCATATTGAAACGCGGTTGAATGCACCTCAAATTGCCAGGCTATTTAACAGCTGGCTTTCTCATAATATCACTCCGGATTCATTTGTAAAAGCCTTCCAAAGCGAACAACTTGATAGCTTTAACTGCGGGCCGAACCATAACCGCTACAAACATGTACAGGATTGCAAACTGCTAATCCGGGATCTTTAAGGCTGATCCTTGCCTGAAATTTCATTTAAATGTTCTTTTCGTACCTGTTAGGAATAGCAGGTACGTTTTTGGCTTAATCCGAGATCAATTTTGCAGCATGTTTAATTAAAACAGGATGCAAATGATCAATTCACAAATTAAAGTTTCAGAACAGACGGTAGCTGATCTGCGGAACATCTCACTTCGTGTCAAAACGCCGGACTGCATTTATGGCTACGAATCACTTCCGGACATCCGACAGGCCAGCGCTTTTCCTTTCGGAATGTCCCAGTTAGCAATCTGCCATCCGCGTACCCACTGCAAAATTCCGTATATCATACAGTGTACCCGCCATGTGGAAAGGATCTTCTCACTTCAAACCCAGCCGCAATGAAAGTAAGCAAAGATCAGCTTATCCGGCTTTTTGAAAGCAAGGATGTGAGAAGACGCAGGAAACTATACGAGTACTACGAGCACTATTTTGACCAGCAACACTCGGCCAGGTTTACCATCGAGCTAATGAATGCAGATTTAGGCAGTGCTCTGGTAAGCCGTCAGGATGTCAAATACATCCGTGCACATTGTCATCTGTGGAAACCAGCTCAACCCGAGGTCATTGAAGCCACGCAGCAGCCAGTGGAAAAGAAAAGTACAAAAAAGCAAATCTGGACAAACCAAGAAGAATTAAAAAATCCATCCTTCACAGGATCTAAACTTGATTCATTATGAAAAAGCTACATTTTATTGCCCAGTCCAAAGGAGGCGTTGGTAAATCCCTTCTGATGTATCTGATG
Source organism: Dyadobacter sp. CY312 (assembly GCF_021390535.1). Lineage (GTDB taxonomy): Bacteria > Bacteroidota > Bacteroidia > Cytophagales > Spirosomataceae > Dyadobacter. Next base: position 52,110 of record NZ_JAJUXG010000027.1, on the reverse strand, counting down.
GCCCTTAAAAATCATCACAAAGAAAATTGCCTTTTTGTAGACATGGATGCCTCTACGTTTACGAGCAGACGTCAGCTAAGTTTTGTCGATGAGGACAAGCTTGATACGGTGAGTCTTTTGAACGAGAGAGCTGCCATTCAACGTGACAATTTGTTTCTTTATCTGGACAAGCTGTCCCGGAGTCCTTACCAGGAAATCTACATTGACCTGGGTGCACCAGAAAGCGAGCAGCTCCCCGCATTGATAGAGTTTGATGAGGTGCAATTACCGCTAAGGGAATTTGCTGATGATATGGACATCGAATTTCACATTGTCATCGGAGGCGCAGGTGCGTACAATGCTTCGGTTGAATACATGCTAAAAATGGTAAAGGTCGCAAGAGAGGACTTTAAGATAACGGTATGGGCAAGTGTAACCGGATTTCGTAAGTTCCCTGAGCTGGCGACGGAACTCGCGGAAAACTGTGCAAGTATGGGTCTCACTTTCCGGAAATTCGGTGACTTTGAACCAGAGACATATGTTGGTGCTGAAATACTATCGGGCGTGAGTAAGGGATTTGCATTGGAGGATTATGAACGCGGTCCGGGAAAAAGGCTTACAAGAGAACTCAATATCAACTTCCGTTATGACTGATCAGGCTCCAATACAAGAAAAGCAGCTGCTGCTTATTAAGGCAGATTACCTGGCTCGTTACGGGATGGAAATGGATGACTGGACGGCAATTACGATGTTGGATAACAAAACTGAGTTCGAAAAAATGAACATCCAGCTGCTTGCCAATCAGAGAGAAAGCAAACGGCTTAGTGAAACTTTCAAAGGGTCAATCAAACAGATACACTTCACCTCAAAACCGGAAGCTTTTCGCTACGGTTTGGGGCGAAGCCTTCCGTACGCTATCTGCACTTTGATCCTGGGTATTCTCTGTTACGTTTACATGAGTACGTACAAAGACTACGAAAATTTGAAAGAGACTGTCCGGCGCTACCGCAATGTCTCCAGCTATGAGAATCTGATTAGTCAGGGGACATTAATAGAGGATGAGGGAGTTGTTTATCTGATCTTAAAGCCGGTCAAAAAGGGTAAACACATCTTCGGGCAGACCTACCAGTTTGACGAGAGGCGAAAAGTGGTCAAAGTGCCCCTTAAACGGCTGGAATGATCCAAAATCTTTCCATTAAATCCCAAATAGTCCAAAAATTAGGCAGAAGTCAGTCCGAGAAGGCAATAATATGCCAAAGTCAGCCCGAAAGGGTAATCATGAAAGCCAATTTAGAAACAAACCGGCCACAATAGAGCATAGGCGTTGGCTTCTCCAAATCAAGCTATCGCCGGTACGCCGTAAAAACGTCGACCGGCGGGAGCTTGCAAGGGGCTGTGCCCCCTTGACCCCCAAGCTATTCGCCTTTGGGCTCATAGCTCATTGTTTTAGATCACTTTAAATTTTTCAAGATTATGGAAAAGAAACCAAAAGGCAGGCCATCTAAAAATGAAAAGATTGTAAGAAGATCCCATTTTTCGATATGGGCCACCAAAGAAGAAAAGGAGTTGTTAAACCGGGATATTGAAAGAAGCGGGCTTTCCGCGAGCCAGTACTTTTTGACGCTTGCGCTGAACAGTCCTATTAAAAGACCACAGAAAAAAACGCTTCCGGCAAGAACGGCAGAAACGATTCTGATCCTTGAAAAGCTTGCCGGAATTCTTTCATTGGCAGTACTCAAAGCCAGGGATGCAGATATGCTTTCTCAGCGCTGGCAGGAGAGTAGTAAAAATGTGAGAATGCTTTCCGATCTGATTACCAAATGGGTCTTTGAAGATTTTGAGATCTGGACGATCAGAAAGAACTTGTCTAACGTTCGGGATTGGATGCAGCAGCTCGAAATGTATTTGCAAGCAGTACTTCCGGAAAATGAAAATAAGGCGAGCATAATCGAAAAGACCGCCAGCATTTTAAAAGTAAGTAAAAACCTTCTGGAAAAGTATGAAGGCTATTACCTGACGGAAGAAACGATACGGACTTTGAAAGCCTGGAAACATAATCGGCTCGATAATCCGAATATGGTGCATGATGCGGTGAATGACTCGGTGAAGGAGCTGTTAAAAAACAGAAAACCATGATCGGAAACGTAGAACTGGGTAATTACCCAAAAGAACTTCTTAATTACTGCTACTATGACAAACTTCTGACGCCGGAGCAGCGAAAGCATCTCGGACCGAAAGATGTACGTGGCGAAATCCTTTATATCCAGAACTTGTCACTAGAAAAACTTCCTGATGGGCGTTTCGATATGGATAGCCTTACAAGGCAGTTTCTTGGTAACCGGGATAAAAACAGAAAGCTCAACAAGTTCGTCTGGCACCAGTCATTCAGTTTTTCGCCTGGCGAAAAGCCAACTGTTGAACAGATCAGGGAAATCGCTACTGCATTTGCCAAAGACTTTGGTTTTGAGAACAACCAGCTCATCGTATTCCGGCATCTGGATAAGGCGCACGAGCACATCCATGTCGCCGCAAACAGGATCAATTACAATGGAAAAAACACGGCTGACCATTTTAACAATTACGCCAGGACGGGAAAGTTTTGTCGGAAGATGGAGCTGACTCTGGGCCTTGAACTCACCCCGGAAATGTATTTGACTGATCCCGAAAGACAAAAGCAGCACCAGACTAATCAAGCGATCCTGAACCTCAAAGCGCTGATCGACCAGCATTTGCCTGTGGTCCCTTCCTTACAGGAGCTGCAAGAGAGGCTTAAAGGGCATGGCTACAAAACCTATTTGGGACGCGGTATTGCGTTTGTCAATACTAACAACGGAACGAAGATCAAGGGCTCTGAGATTGGAAGGGAGTATTCTATGGCTAATCTGGAAAAACGGTTGGGTGCAGCCCCGCAGCTTGAACAATTAGAAAGAAAAGAAAAGAGTTTGCGGAAAAGGAAAAGACTCAATATAAGTTAATAATTAAAATGGGGGTTTGCTTCTAAATGATAGAAACCACTCATAACCAGATGCTCCAACATTCAATACAAAGCAATTAATGGAAAGAATCTTTAATGCGCTATTTTCGTAGAAGTAATCACTAAGAATAAATCAATCGTTATGAAAATCAAACCAATAAAATTCTTCTCTCCGCAGGATAATACTTCCGGTCAGAAAGCCGAAAAGTCAAAAAAGTTACCTACCGGATATGTGTCTGCAACTGGTAAACTCGTGTTTCCAAAAGCCACACTAGAAGAATTGGGAATCGAAGCCACGTTACCCTATTTTAAAATCGGAACGCTGGAAGGCAAAAGGAAAATCAAATCTTTGTACCTGATTCCATCGGATGACGAGCAGGGAAGTTTTTCTCTTGAAAAAAGTGGAAGAGGTGGTGTGATTCCGTTAAGTTTTATCTTGAAAAAAGGCGGTATTGATTTTGAAAGTGCCAAGTATACTTTCACTGTTAGCCTTTTTAATTATCAGGAAGGCGTTGTTGGTTTTGAATTGGGGCTTATTAGTTCAGAGCCCACCATATACCGGTAAGCCCCGTGGTCGCAAACGCAGAGAAGAAATCGCAGAGTAAATAATTTTAGCCCAGGAGTGCTTTCTAATTCAGTGCTCCTGGTTAAGCTAGCTTAACCACAATGCGTATTACTAATACACCCAAGCCAATACCTGGGTTATCTTTTATAAAAATGGGATAGTCTGAAAGGCTTTTTCGTTGAAATGTACCTGGTCACAAACTCATCTTCCTGACTAATAGATTTTTCTGTTTCAGAAATCTTGGTTTTAAGCTCAGCAAGATGTCGTATTGCATCAGGCTCCTGTGTCTTGATGGTTTCCAGTAGCGCTGCACACGCCCGAACATTGGTCTTTAATAAATCCATCGTGCTGCTTAGCTGCGGATCAGACCACTGTGGTTTTCTAAACTGTATGTTTTTTGCAGTGATGTAAATGTTATACTGAAAGATTACCGAGCTGAGCGAACCGTTAACTAATTTCAGGTTTTCAGATAGGGTGTTGTAGGATAATCTCGCTCTAAGATTTTGGCGTACTGCTCAATCAGCTTGTTTGTAATCCCAACACTTTGTATACGTGCAAGTCTTGCTGTTAGGGCCAGCTTCTCAGGTTTTGAGATGTCGGCCGTAATTGAATCCTGAAAATTGTAGTTATTGGACTTCACAAAGTCAAAGTGGTTGGCTTTGATCCGGTGATTGGAAAGTGGCGGGTTCAACAGCTGCCAGATAGGATCAAAAGGTATATGGGACAGAATAAACTCCTGCGGTGGAACTTGATACCATGTGTCGTTAAGATGCTTGACGAACTGAAAATTTCCATCAACGGTGCCAGAAGACCATGTAGGATCATACAGATACCAGCCTTTAGAAGTTCTCACAGCATTCCATGCGTGGGCTACCTTATCATTTATTTTCGTTGGCTCCTTCACATAACCGGAAACTGTGTATGACTCATAGCCAGCACGTCTGAGAAGCGCATTTAAAAGCTCCGCATAGTGTTCACAAACGCCCTTACGCCTTCTAATTGTTTCCAGTACAATTGACTTTGATGACCAGTTAAGTTGATAACTGGGGCGAAGCATCTGTGTTCTATCTGTATCATACTGTCTCTCATCTGCACATAGTCAAAGATCGACCTTATTGTGTCTGATTTGTATTTGATAATGCCTAGTACAGAATCAAGCTCTGCTGTCTGGGCTGTGGACAGTAATGGGCACAGCCCAGACAGCAGAAATGCGTAAATAAATCTGTTGATATGCCTTAAAGGGATCAATGCAACCTGATTTTATAAGTTATGCTTTGTCTTTACCGAGAAGCGTTTGTAGTAATTCGACTTTTTCTTTTTCCGATTGAAGCAGACGTTCGTATAACTTCTTGTTTTCGTCAAGCGCTTCCATCAATTTCTCGATAGGATTGAAGGTGCAGTTAACTGCATACGCTGGGCTTGAATTAACAGAAGATCCCTGATAATTATTCTGAATATTTACAATCGCCGCCTCTTCATCAAAATTTTTGATTGCTTCGGCAGGCACTTTAAGAATTTGAGCCACCTGTTCAAGAATGTCCTGCTCAATTTCTTCTTTCTGTTCTAAAAGAGACACCCTCTTCTGGCTCCAATCTTCTCCCATTTCAAAGGCCAAACCTTCCTGTTTAATTCCAAGCATCTCGCGGAAACGTTTGATGTTTCTGCCGTGATGGATTTTTCCTGTTTTGTCACCTGTCATATTCATAATAGCAAGTTAACCGGTTTTAGCCGAATCTGCAAAACATTCTCTTCTGTGCCTATTCGGTATATTTTATTCTTCCGCAGGTCTAAAATAGAAAAGTCGGGAATGGATTATACGCTGTCAGCAGATTTACTTCATGTTATCATTTCTGTTAACGGGTAAAAAAGAGCACATTATGGAACTGAATGGGCATATATTAAGCGAAGATCAGCAGCACGACCTCTCCGGTATTGTCGAGGCGATCTGCCACAAGTTTGAAATCGAACACATCTTCCTGTTTGGCTTTCGGCAAGCGGCATCTGCTGATTGCAGCTGTTTTGCCACAAACCACTATGCAGAGTTTAAGGCCTACTGCATTTTGGTTGTTACACACACCCGCCAAGGTCAGCAGCACACGATTCAGGACTTTTTGAATCATCAATTCCCCGACCTTCAAATAACGGTCCTTTCCCATTGGAGCGGGCAGGTCGGCAAACTCCTGGCTGATGGCAACCGCTTTTTGGGCGAGGTATTCAAAACCGGACTCCTATTAAAAACATCGGACGGTTACAACACCCTGTCTTACGATCACTCTGGTACCCCTGCGCAATACCATGAAGATGCCCGGCAGTATTTTATCCATCACAGCGCAGTGTCCAAGGGGTTTCTTGCTTCGGCCCGTCAGCGCTTTATCGATCAGGATTTCAAGCTTTGCCTGTTTTTGCTGCATCAAGCCATGGAGCAGTCAGCCATTGGTCTGATCAGGGTATGGATGGGATACCGGTACAATATCCATCATCTTTCAAGGTTGCTTGCACTCTGCTGCTACTTCTCACCAAAGATTCCGCAGATCTTCACCAATAGTAAACAAGATCAGATCCTGCTCCAAAAGCTTAACCGCGCCTATCTGGATACCCGCTATCAAAACGATTTTCATGTCACCGCTCATCAGGCTGAGGCATTACTAAAAAAAGTGGAAGTGTTCAAAGACGTCAGTGATGCGCTTTGCAGCTGCAAACTCGCTTCACTCCAGGAGCAAACAAATATGGTTGCCACACTTTAAACTCCTGTTACTATGAAGAATCCTGTTCTCACAGTTGTGCCGCCCGTGCAACGCACTGCAAATGTGGATTACCAGATCCCGTTTGAGGATCAAAATTTCACGCTCACAGAGCAGACCATTGATGCGCATCATGTGCTTAGTAACACTGTCCGCAACAATAAACTCTCTTACTTCGACATCACCTTTGTCGGATACAAAGATCAGGTTCTTGATCTTCAAGTACCTTTCGGCAAACTGTTGACAAGACTACGGATAACCATCCTGCCCGCGCATCTGCTGGTTTGCTGCAGCTGTAAAGAGCACACAGAAAAACTGTGCGCACATAGCCACAAAGTGCTCGTGACATTGGTGAGTCGCAGGGGCCAGGAATACTTTTCGAGATTCTACAAGCCTGACCTATTCAAACTGGCAGAAGAATATCCGGATCTGTTTGAGGCGAAAACCAGCTTGGAAGGTATCCGGTTCGAAGCAGCCGAAACGCTTGGCAATGTTTACATACCGAGCCAGAAGATTTCTGCACCACAGTCCGAACCAATGGCGGATCAGCAGCAGTCAACCATCACTCATGACCAGGTCGGTTACAGTCTGTATACTATTTTCCGGCAAGATCACTTTCCTTTTCTGGCAGGGTTCACCGGGCAGCTGCTAAATGATGGTAGTGCTATTAAATCCTTCAGTACCATTTTCCAGACCAGTTCAGCGCCCGAACACATTGTTTTCACGGACCAGCAGTTGATGTTAAATGCAATCGGCTCACGGATTCAAACTACCACAGATCAGTTGTTGCAGATCCAGACGTCAAATACTGGCCAGAGCCTGGAGGAAGTGGTATCGAAATACACTACTCCCGAAGTTTCACAAATTCAAATATACCGGCAGCGTTTGCTTGATCTTTGGTCGAGGGCGCATGCGCTGCTGGCTGGTGAGCGTTTTGTAAACCGGTATAGTGACGGGCGCAAGATCAAATTTGATCACAAACCCAAGAAGGGGTATACAAAACCTTTCCAGGCGGCAAATTCAGAAGTTGGCATAAGTTTTACTTTGACCAAACAAGAAGCCTATTACCGGTTACAGCTACACGTGTTGAAAGACCCAAACCCAATGGACTGCTACGAGCTTTTTCCTGCGAGGTCTCCACTTTTTGTTTTCGATAAAGTCAGTGATGCATATCTTTTAGTATCTACGCTCAGAGATATTGATCTGATCACATCGCTTACAAGAACCGGGCAGGTACTTACAGTGATGGACATTCATTTTGAGCATTTTAATAAATCTGTACTGCAATTCCTGACGCGGCATTACCCATTTCAATATGATTCTGTTGGCGTAGATCATAGAATTTTGCAGGTACTGCAAATGCAGCTGCGGATCTTCGAGCAGGCTGGTTCTTTTTGCTTTCAGCCGCAGGTGGACTACGGACAAGAATTGCTGGTGCCAACTTTAAGTAGCGGAACCAGCTGGATTGAGATTCACGCGCATCCGGTCATTTTCATCCGTAACAAAGCCAAAGAAGCTGCTCTATCAGAGCTTGTAAGATTACTACATACTGATTTTGCAAGCCAGACTTGCAAAAATGGAGACTACTTTTCCTTGCATAAGACAACCATTCTAAACACAGGTTGTTTGCCCGATATGCTATCAAAGCTGAAAGAAAATCAGATAACTGTAACGGGCATCGAGGACATTGAAGCACTGGCAGGCTACATGAATCTGGTAGATATCCGAATGGGCATTCATGCAGATAAAGACTGGTTTGAGATTACTTTGAAAGCAACATGTTCTCAGATTTCAATAAGTAGTGAAGTGCTCAGACACGCGATTTTGGAAAATGACGGGCAGCTCACACTTAAAGACGGAACACGTGCCACCATCCCAGCCAGTTGGCAAAAGAAGCTGAAAACTGTTATGTCCTTTTCGCAACCCTCAAAATCAGGGATGCGTCTGTCGGGCTTTCATGCTCAGTTACTGGATCAGCTCAACGGTCAGTCAGGCCAGCAGGGCCTGCAAGGATTTGCCGAAAGCCTGAAAAGTCATGCACCGAAGGTCAAAGTTATTACAGACAGACAAGTACCTGATAACGTGCGGGCGACACTTCGTGCGTACCAGAAGGAAGGGTTTGACTGGCTGATGTTTTTAAAAGACAATGGTTGGGGAGGAATTTTGGCTGACGATATGGGGCTGGGAAAGACCTTGCAAGTGTTAACACTTTTGCAAAAGGTGTATCAAAATGGTCTGCATACCAGGCCAAGTCTTTTGATTGTACCGACCTCGCTCTTATTTAACTGGCAGCAGGAAGCGGAAAAGTTTACACCGGATCTTCGCGTAGTCCGCTATCATGGTGCATTCAGACAACAGCAGGCCTCACGGCTTGATTCAGGTGATGTTATTTTGACCACCTATAAAACGGTGCTGCATGATATCGATATACTCAGGCATGCCCAGTTCGAATATCTGATCCTTGATGAGGCGCAGGCCATTAAAAACCAGGCCTCACAGCGCTACAAAGCAGTCAGCATCCTGGATGCACGTATCAGACTGGCAATGACGGGGACCCCCGTTGAAAACAGTGGTAATGATCTTTATGCCCTGATGAACTTTGTCAATCCCGGCATATTGGGAAGTTTGCGTGGGTTCAATAAACTGCTCGCAAACAAAATGGAAACGGATGGGATAGCTTACCTGCAAAAGGTAATTAACACTTTTATTCTCAGGCGAACCAAACAGCAGGTAGCCAAAGACCTGCCAGAAAAAACGGAAATGGTCATTTACTGCGAGATGGAAACCCAACAGCGCGCTGTCTACGATGCCTACCGCATCCGTTATCAAAAGGCAATTAAAGAAAAAATCAACGAAGCGGGTGCCGTCAACTCCAAATTGTATGCACTGGCAGGCCTTTTGAAACTCCGTCAAATTTGCAATGCGCCTGTGTTGGTTGAAGCTCAGGTTGAGCAGGAAGCTGAGCCTGCGAAAATCAAGGAACTCATGCGCCGGTTGAAAGAAATAACGCCCTTCCACAAAGTACTGGTGTTTTCAAGTTTTACCGGGTTTCTCGGGCTGATCAGACAGGAGCTCGAAAAATCCCAGCTCGGATATGCTTATCTGGATGGCAAGACGAAAGAAGATCAAAGAAGAAAAATGGTGGACCTCTTTCAAAACGATGATCACACACGTGTATTTCTGATCAGTCTGAAAGCAGGTGGTACCGGCCTGAATCTCACCGCTGCCGAGTATGTTTTTCTTGTAGACCCGTGGTGGAACCCTGCGGCCGAGTCACAAGCCATTGACCGCTGCTACCGAATCGGGCAAACAAATAACGTGATGGCTTACAGGATGATCTGCAAGGATACTCTGGAAGAAAAAATCCTGACAATGCAGGCGCAAAAACGTCAGCTGGCTGACGAGCTTGTCTCGTCAGCAGATGGAGTACTTAAATCTATGAGCGCGGAGGATATTCTTGAATTGTTTAGCTAGATAAATTGCATGGAAGCGGTTACCATAAAAATATCAATGTCACAGGATCAGGTCTAGCTTATGGAAGATCTCAAAGAAACCTTCCGAAATTCTCAACCTACTTTGACAAAGTCTGGTTAACTGAAAAGCAGGCTCTTTAAAGGTTGAAAGTTTCCATGATCACTTTTTGCAAGTGACGTAACGACGGATGGCTACGCTACTTTGCGGAACGGAGAATGTATTTACTCCTGTTGGGGCTGGAAAGATGGTAGAAATTAATAATGTCTAAACCTTCCAATTTTTCATGGCTACACGTTCTAGGAGATGTTGTAGTTAATTCTTTATCAAATAACTGATTGGGTAAATCGACCTCATAAATACTAGAATCAAATTCTCAATTCTTTCCGAAGCCGCGGTTGTTTTCTCTACTGGAAAATATCTAGGTGCATTTTTCATTAAAGGTAAAATCTGACGGAAGCAGGTTTATTGGGTTCTAAGTTAGATTTACAGCTTAAATAAGTTTTCGAAAATCCATTCGATACTCCTTACTACTCTGAAATGCTTTAAATAGTCCAATATGACCATATCTGGATTCAGACAAAACGCCCTTGATCCGTTCTTCAATGGCACTACCTATCTTCATCCCCATGTAAATGTTCGATATCTCCGCGGCATCGAAGTGATATAGAAAAATGCCAAGACTTTCGTTGACACAGGAACACTCTTGCAACCCTTTTACAACCCTAAGTTCCTGTTCATATTCCCAGGATAGTCCTTTTGTTGAAAACACATCTGCGGCTAATGCTTCAATCCATTCTTGATTTGGAGTAAGCGTTTTAAATAAATATAATTCCGGTCTTTCCTCTCTGTACCGTACCTCGCTAATTTCGTTTAAACATGCAATAGATGATTTCCTATTTTTCAAAAGGTCTCCTGAGTGATTGAACTCAATTACAAAGCCAGTATCGCCTTGTGTGTAATGTGCCCACATCAGCAAATTGTCATTTCTCTGTGTTAGGCTAAGGATTCCAAGTTTATTCTGAAACCCTTCCCGGAACTTCTCAACCAAATCGTCGTTCGCTGGCTGCAAATTCATGGATTTCAGAAATGGCTTGACTAATGTACTCAGTAATTTATCCGGTTCAACTGTCTTAATAATATCAATAATTGCATTTGGATCAATATCAGGGTTTGCTTTGACAACTTCCTGAAGTTGTATACTAAAATTGTTAAGTATGTCTTGCCCATTAATAATCTTCGGAATTTCTTTGTCAAACAAATCGTCAATTTTTTCCGCTGTGTCTATTCCAGAAAGGTACGGTATCGCTTCGAAAGTATCGTTTAGGTAATGTGGTTGTGTGAAACGAATGTTCTGGTTTAAGATTAAGATGACATCGATTCTATCGGGCGGCAGATATTTGAAGATTCTCATTTCGTGGATGTATTTCACATAATACTAGGTTACAGTTACATTTTCTTCAATTCACCCCATCAGGTGTCAGCAGTTGACAGACGCTGAGGCGTTTAGTTAGCAGCTCGATATTGGTTTATAGAATTTCGTTTTCCTATATTTTCAACCGGTAGAATCGCAAAGTAGGAATTTCGCGAACTTCTTTACCTTAGCTATATCTTCTCATTCGTCAGGAAATTCTGTTCTTAGAGTTTTGTCCAAATCCCAGTCCGGAATTTTTCTTTCAGGATCTCCTTCTGTTTTGTAATAAATCTCCTCATATGGCATTTCTTGGATATCAAATTTGCAGAACAAATGCGGCTCAGAAAAGTATTCATCTCCTTCCCGGAGAATCTCTACGATGTTATGATAAGGAATTCTTCCAATCTTAATAGCATAAAATGTTTTGTATTTGGGGCTATTTCTCCTCTTATCAAAATGGTCTAACGGCTCCCAAAATCCATGCTCATCCATAATAATAGGGGTGCTCATCGCCACATTGAGCCAGAATTCTATTCCGTTATGGTAAGTATCATAAAAAAAGTCCGGAACCAGGGGCTAATCTTTCCATCTGGTGTTTCATCCGAGTCGGGATACGATGTGTCATCGACTGATCGTATGTAGACTTTATGAGTGATAAATTTTGCATAGGGTTTAAACAAAAGCAGATCCGGAGTCCTGTTTTTCTTTAAATATTCATGATCTATTAGTTCCTTTTCTACACGCTTCTTCATTCTGAGCGAGTACCTGATTCTGGTGGCGTTATCCTGGGTTTTCTTCTCTACCCGTACACCAAAATATACAAAAAGCAAATCCTTGTAATCTTTGTATAACTTTGCTTCAAGAACGCTCGCCGTCCAGATTTCCACCTCGGCGATTCCTTTTTCATTAGAATAATCTTTCAAATATTGATGAAGGTTCCGGCTCACATCGCAGGCTACAATCACCAGCAGTTTGTCAGGTAATGCCGCATTCATCGCGACTTTATTGACGATGTCGGTGATATCTACTTTACCGATCCGAATGAACCGTTTGCATTGTATGAACCAAATTTTTTCCTTGCCTTCAAGGTTTTGGACCGCAAATATATCTACACCTAGATCTGCTCCCTTACGGCCAAAATGATTGATTTCTTTAAAAGTGTCAGCTCTGGAAACAATACTCAGGCAGAGGTCTTCAAATCTTAGCGGGTCAAGGTCCGAAAAATGCAGTCGGTTGATAGTTCTTGTTGGTTGTTTCATTCTCAGTCTTAAACAAAGTTTCCTGAAATCAGGTAAAAATTCCCTATCTACCTAAGTCAAGTGGACTATTTGAACTGGTAGCTATAATGATGTTGAAATTCTATGATGGGTAAAAAAACAGCGACCGTTCAGGGATATACGGCCGCTATTTTTACACCGTTCCTCCTACTTCTCTTTTGTTACGCCTTTGAACGGAGTACCATCTTGTTTTCCATCCATGAACCTGCCGGTTTCCCGATCGCGCTTCGTCCATGTTTCGGTTGTAGGGTTGTAAACCTGTGTTCTTCCGGTAACAGCACCATTCCGATGTCCATCACCTGTTTTTCCATTTCTAGCCATAAGAAAAAATTTGTTTAAGATTTTAAATCTGTTAGTTGTAATTGTACTGTTTCCAGGGAATTCGGGAGACGTGAATCTTACTAAGGAAGTTCACGATATCCTTTCGACCCTGATACGTTGGAGTGCCACGCGAATCCTGCGCCATCAAAATAATAGGCACTCCGGGGAATGCGCCTCTGAAGGCTGCACGGGCCTCGTCACACTGGTTGGGGCTGTTCAATACATGCGATTTTACCACTACAATCGCGAAGGTCACACCCTGCTCTTTTAGAACAGCTCCTTCAAATTTCATTTTATAAAAATTTATATGTCCACCCCGAACTTGCAGCGCCGGAGATTATCTGGATGGTGTTTTCCTTTATTGTAGTGCACAGATGAATAATTTAAACAAATTGATATCTTTGCAGCGTTCAAGCACAATAAAGTAGAATGCCAAAGGGGTACCAACCCGGATAAGCCACCAACAGCTTTATACATTCTAAATTGAATGCCTTTGAAGTTAGCGCTTCAGGGCATTTTTTTGTTTCTGTAGTATTTTTGTTAGTTAACCATTGTTTAAACGTAATCTGACTTCCTCTTTTATTTTCACATTGCTATGTATAAAGCTGAAATTATCCAATAACTGGGTGACTTCATTGTATATATTACCTCTTCTTTTGGTATCCTTTATGCTAATGATCAGACAAAAGTCCTGTGCAAGCGTCACTTTATTGATTTCTGCCTTGGATTCTGAAAAATCACGGTAAAGCCCTTTGATTTTCAAATACCAGTTTTTAGGCGCTTTCAAAAATTTCTCCTTGTTGGATTCTGTGAATTCTTGAAAATTCACACACCATTTTTTTACAGGCTGATACTTATCTCCGTATGAAATCAGCATTCTTTCTGCGGCAAACGGGACATCCATATTCTTTCCGGCTCTTTTACTATAGACTGAGCTACTAAGGATATTCTGCCGTCCATCAGCACCGATTGGATTTTTGATTTGTGGTTTTGAGGTGTCCCGCTCCGTTTTTTCGTCATAAGTCCCAAGCATCACATCGATGTTGGACTGACAGTATTCCGCTCCCTGTGAAACTTCCAAAATAGGAGCAGTTACAAGTGTGACCGTAATCTCTCCATAAAAATAGCCATCCTCATCTACCATGCTTTGTGGAAACGGAAAATCAAGAATGTCAATAAAATTCCCCTTTTCAAGCGTATCCTGCAGTATCAGCGTGATTTCATTTGGTTCGTTAAAAAGGATATCGGATATATTAGATGGCATTCCGAAGCCAACCGCGTTAATTTTGTCCGAAATCGCCATTTTCATTTCCGGCGGATATTTAGCAGAATGAATGATCAAAGCCTTTATCAGGGTGGGGTTAAACCTTTCATTAAGCATAGAATTTAACCCTGCCGCAATGGCTGAAATTCTTGGCGTGGAAAAGCTTGTACCAATAATTTTTGCCAACCTGCCATCCGATGAAAAAGATTTGACAGGACTTATAGTCACATTATTTCGTGCGTCCGTTCCTGCATTTCCACCCATGTGAACAATGTCCGGCTTGATCAAATGCGCTGGCCCTGGTCCCGTTCTTGAAAACGGTGACGGGTGATGCTTACCGGCGTGATCCGTCTGACTTTGATCATGCGTCAAAGAGCCAACAACAAGCCCTCTGACTGTATCAGCAGACTTGGTTATCCTGCGCTTCGGTGCATGTATTTTAAAATTATCACAGTTCCCGGCAGATTTACAGATCAATACATCATGCTGCTCCTGTATTTCATCGAGTGCCTTGGCAAAATCGGAAAATTCACTTAAGTCGACTTCCTGATCTGTTCCCAAAGAGAGATTCCATATCTTAATATGGTCATATCTGCTTATCGCATCCCTGATCTGCTCTATCAATTCACTTTCGTATATTTTTTGCCTGGCAAGGTCGGGCGTCACAACCGCTTCAAATAATTTACATCCTTCAAACCCGGTATAATCCACTCCTTCAAGAATATCTCCGTAAATCAGGATTCCGGCGACACCCGTTCCATGCTTTTTGTTGGTGTCCTCGTCAGTATAATATGTAATGTTATCCTGATGAAGCCAAGGCGAAAGATGTGGTATGTTGGCAATTCCAGTATCCAGAACGCCAATTATAGGATAGTCTACACCAGCCTTTGGTATTTTGATCTCTACTGCAGTGTCCTCTATCACTTCGTCAAGCGTAAGATTGTATGAAGGCATTTCAGTAATTAGCTGAATACCATCGAAATCTTTTAAAAATTCCAGCGCATCTGTTGTTACGGCATCGACCCGGTAAATATTTAACTCGCCGGAGTAGACAGTGCGTTTGAAAGAGATTTTTCTGGAATTGCAAAACTGTTCAAACATTCTCGCCAGTATGCCATCCAGCTCAATATTGCCATAATTGAAAAGTTTTATTTTTAAGATGTGATCGTCTTCAGTGTTAGAATCGATGGCTATTTCGGGCTTGAATTCTTCAATATCACTTATGGCAGATATCCCGACCACAGTAGAGTAGCTTGGAAATGCGTTGTTTGCTTTCTCAAAATTCCTGATCATTCCCAGAAGATCCTGAACATCATCCACTTTGACCAACACCTCGTCTACTCCGTTGACACCGATAATATTCAATTCTGTGGTATTGAATAGGTTTCCGATTTCTTTACGGTACGATTTCGCCAGTGCGTCTTCATTTACTTTCAGCTTTAGCACTGAAGGGATGTAATTATTTTGTTTGACTTTATTCGTCAATTTGACAGAAACATCTTGGAGTACTTCTCTGATATAAACCGATTTCTGAGACGCTATGGCAGGACTTGCCCAAGTTGGCATCTTCCGCTCTCCACCGCCTTCGGTGTCCATCTCATCTTTCTGCCTTTTTTGAAAGAATTTTACAGGGAGGTTCTTTTCTGCCATGACCTAGATATTTTTGTTTAAAAAATTTCTTACCTGTCTGATGGAGATCTTCATCCGCTCAGCAATTGCCACCTGTGGAATGCCATTGTCATTTAAAAACTCAACCAGCTTTTCGATAGATAAGTCTCCATGGTTGGAAAATTCAAAAAGCTCTACCAATAAATCTTCGTAAGCAAGTGTATCTCGTCCATTAATGATCGTGTGGGCTTTTGCGTTGTTGATGATCCCCTTTATATCCGATGGAGATTTGCCCGTCAGAAGTTTCACAAGCTTATCGTGACGTCTTTCATCCTCTATAAAGTCTGTTTTGAATCTGGCTGTGAAAACTTTGATCAGCTGAGATACCTCAGCTTCCTGCGGAGCGCTAATTTCGATAACCGTATTGAATCTACGCCATATCGCTTTATCTAAGAGCTCGGGGTGATTGGTAGCGGCGATTAATATATTATGACTTGCAAAAGCGTCAATATTTTGCAATAGGCTGTTAATCACTCTTTTAAGTTCGCCAAGTTCATATTGGTCGTCCCTAGCTTTTGCAATAGCATCGAATTCGTCAAGAAATAGTATACATGGTTTATTATCTGCAAAATCAAATATCTTCCTAATATTTTTTGCTGTATTGCCCAGTAAGGATGAGACAATAGCATCAAATCTTGCTACTACCAGAGGTAGGCCTGTTCTGTCAGAGATGTATTGCGCTACAGTAGTCTTTCCGCAACCCGGTTTGCCATACAATAAAAGCGTGTTTGTTGTTTCTATGCCATTTTTAATCAAGTCACTTTGATGTTTTACAACGTTTATAAAATCATTAATTTTATTTTCAATTAACTGAGGTAGTATAACCGGAGTTCTGCCACTAATCGGTCTTGAAATATCGACAATGCTAAGTCTGCTTTCCTGATCGACGGGAGTGGTCATTAGTTCATCCATCACAACTGTTGTAGCAGGTCCGTTTTCGATGGCGCGCAAAATCAGCTTTGCCATCTTTTCATCCCCATCCTTCGCTAGTTTGTCTGCTAAGAGTTTCGAGTAATTGTGTACTTTTTTAAAGTCCTTAGACAATCCTCCTTCGATAATTTTCAATATTTCGGTATACATAAGGCAATATTTTGATTCAAATATACATTATGTGTAATTAAAATACAAAATACCGTACAGAAAAAATATTATTCGTAATTTAATTTCTTTTAAATGTAATATTTGAACGATATGGATATTCTTGATAAACCTTAGATATCAGTTGTTAACCCGAGTGTAATTTTTTGCGCCACTTTGAAGCGTATCCAGCCGCACAGGGTTGTCAGTCATAGCAACGAAAGTTACAAAGTAAAAAATGACGGTTGCAAGCGTATCTGGCTATTTACCGCGGCCTGTGCCGCTCCTTAAACCGCCTGATGCACTTGCAGCCGAGGGGTAAACCCCGTCATTTTCTCTTTGAGTGGAGCTAGCGATTGCTCTGAGCACAACGCCGGAGCCAAGCTTCTTTTAAAGACTTTCAATCATGGAATTCATTGAAAACACTCCAAAAATTTATGTAGGTACGTACGGCAAATACAATGACGGCTCACTCTTCGGGAAATGGTTTGGCCTTTCAGGCTACACCGATACCAAAGATTTTTACAAGGACTGTTATGAATACCACGGAAACGAGGTTCTCAGCAGCGGCTGCCGTCCTGAGTTAATGTTCCAGGATTGGGAAAGCATTCCAGATTTTCTGATCTCAGAATCCTGGCTCCATGAAAACACTTTCAGATATTTTGAAATTACCGATGAAATGAGAGAAGAACGTGCACAAGCATTTGAGATTTACTGTTCGAGCATTGTGTCCTGGCCTTCGAATGGAAATGATTTGGATGAAACCGTACAAGAATTCGAAGAAAGTTATCAGGGATATTTCGGCGGATCGATGAAAGATGCTGAAATAGAGTTCGCTTACCAGTATATCGAAGATACAGGAATGCTATCGGATGTCCCGGAGTCACTGGAAAGATATTTTGATTATAAAGCCTTCGCAAGAGATCTGTTCTTAGAAGGATACTCTCAGTATGACGGACATGTATTTGCGGATCATTAAAACCTGTCCGGGGCTTATTGTCACTACAAAGACAGTAGGCTCCGGTTTGATTTTTTTTAGATCCTCCTGACTTAGGAGGGGAATTTTTTAATTTTTTGTTCTTTTCATTTCTAAAAGAATGGCAGGAACGTCTTGCCGACCACCAAAGACTATTTTCCCGGATGTTGGGCTAAATAAAGGTGAGTAAGATGGAGGCGTTGGAAACAGAAAGGGTGTCCGCACGAAAAGCGATGGAAATTTTAAAGGGGGAAGGATTGGAAGTGACAGAGAGTCAGGCAAGTCAAATCTTGCAATTCTTGGAAAAATTGGCTAATATAGTAGTAGGTCAATGTCTTAAAGGTTTGAAAGATGATGTTTTGTGACATATCTAATTGATCTAAATATTCATGATGTAACGGAATTGAGATGAAAACGGCGGACTTATATGTTCGGGTGAGTACGGACGAACAGGCAGACAAGGGATATTCTCAAAGAGGGCAGGAGGAGATGCTCAGGAAGTATTGTGGTATTAATAATATTAGTGTCAGAAATGTCATCTATGAAGATCATTCTGCGAAAACCTTCAATCGTCCTCAGTGGTCCAAATTGCTTTTGGATCTTAAAAAATCGAAAGGTAAGGTAGAGTTGACTCTCTTTACCAAATGGGACCGGTTTAGTCGTAATGCAGGTGATGCATATCAGATGATCAGTATACTCAGGAGATTAGGTGTGGAACCGCAAGCCATTGAGCAACCATTGGATCTTTCTATTCCCGAAAATAAAATGATGCTGGCGTTTTACCTGGCAGCGCCCGAGGTGGAAAACGACCGACGAGCACTCAACACATTTCATGGCATGCGTAGGGCCAGGAAAGAAGGCCGGTATATGGGTGTAGCTCCGGTGGGATATGTAAATAAGATAACAGAAGGTGGTAATAAATACATTGCCCTGAGAGAGCCTCAGGCATCACTTCTAAAATGGGCTTTCGAAGAGTTGGCTCAGGGAATATATTCGGTAGAGGAGGTTAGAAGACAGGCTGTTCGAAAGGGGTTAAGGTGTAGCAAAACTTGTTTTTGGCGTGCGATTGAAAACCCGCTTTACTTCGGGAAGATATTCATACCTGGTTACAAGGATGAAGAGAGTCGGTTGGCGCAAGGTCAGCATGAAGCATTAATATCTGAAAACCTGTTCTATGAAATGCAGGATGCTATTGATGGCAAGAAGAAAAGGCAACGTCTTAATGTGAAAGAAATATCTAATGACATGTTTCCGCTTCGTGGTTTTCTGAATTGCCCTAAGTGTCACAGACTTCTAACGGCTAGTGCTTCCAAAGGCAGAAATGGTCGATATCATTATTATCATTGTGTTGCGTCTTGTGGCCCCCGTTATGCTGCCGGTATGGTTAATGATCTTTTTGTTAGAGAACTTCAAAAGTTTAAGCCGCACAAAGGAGTGACGGAGCTTTTTAAGCTGGTTGTAAACAAAGCATTCAAAGGGCAGACTAAAAACTCACAAAGTGAGAAGAAGCATGTTTTAGAGCAGATAGATAGTTTAAATAACAAGCTGAGCAAGGCAAGAGAACTTTTACTGGCCTCGGATATTGATGCAAAGGACTACCGAACTATTAAAACCGAAATTGAAGAGAAGCTTGTGCGGCAGGAAGCCAGGCTGACCGAGATGACAACCAGTGTGGGCAGTCCTGTAAACCTTGAAAAGATGCTGGACAAGGCGGTGAGTACACTCTCGAATATTGATGTAATCTATTCAAAATCAGACATCAATCAGAAGCGTGAAATCATTGGTTCGATATATCCCGAAAAACTAACATTTTCAGAAAGCGGTTATCGAACCACAAGGACTAATGAAATTGTGTCCCTTATCTTTCAGATAAACAGCGACTTAGTGAAAGATAAAAGCCGAACTTTTAGTGATTTCTCACAAAAGTCCGGCTTTGTACCCCTTCCGCAACAGTTGTCGAACCAATTTTTTAGATGATTTAGAAAAAATAGTTAAGCTGATAGCATAAACAATTGATACTAGTTATGATTGTATCTGGCATCTTTTAAATGGTAAATAAGATTTTTCCTTGTTCGAAAAGATATTTAATCTAGTGTAGTTTCTTCAATTTACAGATATTGACGTTTTGGAAGGTTGGCGAATGTCAAATAATTTATTCATAATGTTGTTTATAATCAACAATAATAATTTAATTGTTGATTATAAACAACATTATGAATAATAGAAAATAGATTCTACTACCCAGATTTGCAAAAATTTTTGAGCAGCTGGGTGAAAATATAAAACTTGCGCGTAAAAGACGTAAGCTAACCACAATACAAGTCTCAGAAAGAGCTGGTATTGACAGGACCACATTATATCATATCGAAAAGGGCAACCCAAGTGTATCATTGGGCGCGTATTTCAATGTGCTCAGGGTTCTTGGATTACAGGATGATTTTTTGAAACTAGCCGCTGGCGATACTTTTGGAAGAAAATTGCAAGATTTGGAATTGATCGGCAAATCATAATAATATGGCAGATAAGACAGACATTTGGGTTTGTGCCGACTGGATGGGAATGTCTGGAAAATGGTGCAGCCCATGCTGAGAAAGTAACTTTTTTAGCATTTACAAGCAATTGTAGAGGTGTTTAAATAATACTATTTGGCTTGAACACTTAACGAAGTCATGTTGAGAATGTAAAATAAACTTCGTAAAAGCTAAATCGCTTTATTTAAGATTATTTCATGATTGAATGTGGTTTAACATATTTAAAAATAGGTTAGATGTACAGTATTTATTGATTAAATGGCGCCCTCCCTAGCCAGCATTTCAATAAGATCACTATCTTCTTCACGCAGCCAGGCCCGGTCTCCAATGAGTTTGAAAACCACTTTTTTATGATCCTCACATAAGGTTTCGTGGGGGATCTCTCTGAATTTTTCTTCGTCAAGTTCTTTCCAATAGGAATGGTGATTTGGAGTGTCGCTTAGTTTTATCGGTTGAGAGATTGGAGTCAGTAATTTGATCATAGGAAGTAACTCCTTCACTCTTAGAAATATATTCAAGCCGTCATGATTCCAATCGCAAGAATAGAATATTGGTACATCTATCAAGTCGACCTCATAAATTAACTTGGGTGTATTAGTGCCTCCTGCATACCATAGTTCCACATTGTTCTTTCTTGGTCGTGTAGGGCGACGTAAAAAGTCTAAATTCTCACACAGTACAATTAATTTTCGTTTTGGTGCCGTTAATTTGTAAATCCACTGCTGCCCTTTGTCATTTGCCAGCTTATCAATGTTCAAAATTCCTGGAACAAAGGCACTTAGCGGATTTACAGAACTGTATCGGCCGATAAAAAGCTTGCAGTAGTTTTATTATGGCTTATAGATCAACGGAGATGAGTTCTTCCGCCAAGTTGTGAAACCCTATCCTCGAAAGAGCTCAAATTAAATGGGAGTTATAATACCTATTTCATAGCAATTTCAAGAATTGTAAGAATTTATTCTCTATTTCGGAATTTTATTGCCGCTTTTGTTGTATAGCTATTAATGTAAAGTGAATTTTACCTAAAAAAGGCAGTTTAATTCCCATTATTTATGGATATAGAAGCGCAGCAAAAAGAGACTATTGGAAGGATTATTCAAAACAGACGTAAGTCCAGGCATATCATCCAGGGAGACTTGGCGGATATTGCCGGAATTTCGCCCAGAACCCTGCGAAACATAGAAAAAGGTCTGGCCAATCCTGAACTTGAAACCCTCATGCGCATTTGCAATGTTCTTGGAATGGTCATTAAATTAGAAATAGTTAAGTGATGGGAAGAAAGGCCGAAATCTACAATAACGGAATACTGGCTGGCACTCTTGAGAGAACAGATTTTCAGCAATATGTTTTTACATATGACAACGCCTACTTCGAGGATTCCAACCAATTCGGTATAAGTCTATCGCTACCAAAAACACATCAACAATATTATTCTGATGTTCTTTTTCCTTTCTTCTACGGATTGCTTTCCGAAGGGGTCAACAAACAGACTCAATGCCGCTTACTACGTATCGATGAAAATGACCATTTCGGTCTTTTATTAGCAACGGCAAAATCAGATACAATAGGATCAATAACAGTTAACGAAATTTTATCATGAATTGCTCTGGATGTTTTAGAAGGGTAGTAGCCGATGGGTATTGTAAAAAGTGCCTTCAAGAATTATTTGACGGCGAGAAGGTGAGTCACATCCTGCCATTTCACTCTCCTTATACGGAAGATTCAGACCTTTTCAACGATTTGACAAAAAAAATGTCGATATCAGGAGTTCAGGTAAAATACTCACTGAAACTGGCAGATAGAGTGCTGGTTCTTACAGACTCAGGTGGGCAATTTTTACTGAAGCCTATTCCAATAGGTCAGTTTAAACATCTGGATCAAGCCCCTGCCAACGAGCATTTGACGATGCAACTAGCAAGGCAACTTTTCAGGATCGCAGTCCCGCCCAATGCGATGATTTATTTCAAGGATCGAACACCAGCTTACCTGGTAAAAAGATTTGACGTTAAGCAGGACGGCAGCAAGTTCCAACAAGAAGACTTCGCACAAATTGCCCAAGTCACAGAGATTACACATGGAAGAAATTTCAAATATGATCTTTCCTATGAAGAAATAGGCGCATTAATGAAAATCCACGTTTCATTATACCCGGTAGAAATTGAAAAATTCTTCAGATTGATACTGTTCAACTATATCTTTTCTAACGGTGATGCACACGTCAAAAATTTTTCTGTTATTCAAATTGAAACAGGTGACTACGTTTTAACACCGGCCTACGATTTGCTTTGCACCCGCATACATTCGCCCAGTGAGTCAGACATGGCGCTCATGCTTTTGAAAGATCGTTTTACCGATTCCTATGATGCCCAAGGCTTTTATACTTACGATGACTTTCTAGAGTTCGGAAAGGTCTTAGGAATCAAAGAAAGCCGGATTTTTAAAATTATTGCAGAGTTTAACGGAAAAGAAGAAAAAATTGATTTGCTAATTGATAGTTCTTATCTACACGAGCCAATAAAGGCCGAATACAAAGCATACTATAAAGACAAGATCAAAAGAATTAACATGGAATGGCCGCGAAAATCATGATATGGTAAAAACCCGCGTGCGGGAAGATGGGATCGGAAGCGACGCGCAAATATATCCTGACACTGTTCATCGTACACTCCCCAATCCTTCTACCAGGGACAATTAAAAGTTAGGCTTAAAAGGCGGATCCCATAAATCATAGTACAATTAAACGTGTGTCACAACGAAGCAGACCGTACCATAAAGTGTAATAGGCAACACTATATCTGACTGTTGAGCTTTTTAGGAATTACTCAGAAAGTAAATTTGACAAGGGGCGGGGAGATTCTCGGCCCCTTGTCATTTTGCGTCGTTTACGAGTTTTTGTCTTACTGTTTATATTATCTAACCAATGGGTAACTAAATCCGAAGCATCGAGCTTAATGATTCCTATTTAGCACACTAATAATCAACTTCTTAACCGTCTCCATTTCCTCAGGTTTACCTGCAGCTGCAAAAAGAGTCAGACTTGCAAGCGCTTCATTGCTTATGACCAGGGCTCCGGATTTTTTTTTCAAAATATCATTATTTTCTAAAAAAAGTAGAAAACAAGCCGCAGCGATTCGCTTATTCCCGTCAACGAATGAGTGGTTCTTAATGTGGAGAATACGGAGCCGTTGACGTACTTTGCAGCGGAATATCCACACCTCAATTCGGAAACTAAGAGATAAGGGCAAGATCGATATCTCCAAGGTGGCCATAATAACCTTTTATTTTGGCCAGACTTTTATTTGCGTAGGGTAATACGACATAGGGCAACGCAATACGAAGTGCTATGATAAAAATTATTAGACCTAAAATTATCAGGGTAATTTTCCTTTTTTCCGGGCGCGGTTTAGTGTCCATAAATATTGGATATTGTCTACCGTAGCATACAAAAAAGAATGCCAGCGGCATAACTTCCTAACTCTGTGTTTTGACGGAATTTAGAATCAACCTTAACTGGCCTGGCAAACCTGGGACTGATTCAATTTTTGAAGAAAATCCAGTTGAACCGTAGATTTTGGACAACGGGAATGTCATGGTGTAAATCAATATAACAGAAAAGGTAAACCTTTTTACAAAAAAGACCTTGAAAACCAAGGTTCTAAACTTACCCTCCTATCTGATTGAAGATGACCAGATATCTAAAACTAGTTAGAAATATTTAACAAATTGTGATCCTACGCCTTGGAATAATACTCACATTAACGGAGTGCGCACTTTATTGGCTCCTTGGCCAGAGTAGTCTCTCCGACATCTTAAATAATGGACATATCACATAGTTTTCAGCCTCATAAGTATGCGTAGCGATGGAGAATTCGGAGCCACAGATCACCACAATTCGGAAATTGAGGACATGTCATTTCGGGTGAAATTGACCATGCTAAATAATTGAGTTATATTTCTTTCACTGCTGATGGACAACAGTTTGTTGGTGGTCCATCTGCCACGGAACCGCGTGGTCAAGCCATCCGAATTCTCCAGCCACAGATCACCACAATCAGGAAATTGAGGATATGTCTTTTTAGCTAAAATTTACCTTGTTAAATAATTGATTTATATGCCTTTAACTACTAAAGAATGATCGTCTGTTGCAGGAAATCCGGCAAGTTTTTCACCAGTTTACCCAGGTCACAATCCGCGACCTCTTTTTTTTCTTACCAATTTGCGGGCGGGACGCTGAATTGTAAAGAATTTTTTCTGCGGAAGGGCTACACCTTCTTTAAGCCTATCTTCAATTTTCGACCAGTTAAATTCCCTGTCAAGAAATTGTACCGGAGTATCAAAATCTATTTCAGTATGGTAAAGGATTCCCCTTTGTGCAACTTGACGAGTAGCGTTGGGGTGGTATTTTTCTTCGTATGCCGAGTAGAATTGTTCCATCGACCTATGCTCTAGCATTACATAAATATCCGCGTAGTCTTTTATCCGCTTACCATTTTGGACGATGGCATGCAATTTCATTGGGGCAATATCGTCTATTGATACAAGCCTGATTCCTTCAAGAACTTCAACCGGATTCAGCAGTGGGTATTGGTGAGCGATAATATCAACCTTAATATCGTCTATAAAACAAAAAATCCCATTTTTCAGGATTTGCATGTCCTGCGCTTCATATTTCTCAGAAAGAAATTTTCCGGTTTTCTCTGTATCGAAACTTTTGATTGAAAATAAATCGATGTCAATCGAAGCGGTGTCCGATGTGTAGAGCCAGGGCTGTACCGCCTACAAGTGTAAAATCACGTTTAATCAGAGCCAAGGTATCGGCTGAGACTGTTTCCGTATGGAACATTTCAAATCCTGTTTTTTGAGAGTAAAGTATTTAGAGGCATCTTCAATAATTTCATCTGGCAGGAAATTAATTTCGTTCTTTATTGTATCTACAACCTTATCCTTGCCGTAAAACCTTACCAGTTCCTGCCAACGCTCTTTACCTCCCCGTTCAATAATTCTTTGGATAATGGTGACGTAGCCTTTTTGCCAATCGATATTATCATAGTCAAACTCCCAGAAGAACCGTCTTGGGAAATTCGGTTTAGGCGCGGCTATTACAGGTTTACGTTCAATTCGTACCACCTCATTCTCAAAAGGCTTAGTCCCTTTTGCCAGGTGAGTGTTCAGTGTATGGTAGTTATATTCCGTGTAACTCGTACAGAAATTTTTAAGATTTGAGAACACCTCGACACTCCCTTGTTTGTCCTTCCAATGTACCAACACAATTCTTCGTTTTGATACTTTATCTTTCACCTTTTCCATGTAACAAAGATACGCTATGATTAAATATTGTACAATATTTAATCATAGCGTCATTAATCTTGAAACGACTGCGCTACATATAATCATGCTCTCTAACTTGCTTTTACTATAGGAGTTCCCACAAACTCAGTGCACATATTTTTTCTAGTTCATTCTGGGAATTACTTCAGATAAGTTGAAAGCCTCGCCTTCAGCAAATTCATATCCTCACTAATCTTCTTATCCACAATCTTCGCATAGATCTGAGTCGTCTTGATGCTGCTATGACCCAGCATTTTGGAGACGCTTTCGATAGGAACTCCATTGGCCAATGCTACCGTGGTAGCAAACGTGTGACGAGCCAGATGAAAAGTGAGCGTTTTGTTAATTCGGCATACGTCTGCGATTTCTTTTAGATATGTGTTCAGCTTTTGATTAGACAATACTGGAAGCAGGCGGCCATCTGCCGCACATGGCAGATGATCCTCATATTTTTCAAGAATTTGAAGGGCAACGGGAAGTAGCGGAATTCTGGATTCAGAATCCGTTTTCTCTCTATTGACGACAGGCCACTTCTCACCATTAATTCCTTCGATGATTTGTTGGCTGCTAAGATTATACACGTCTATATATGATAAGCCAGTGAAACAGCTAAACACGAAAATGTCACGGACTTGATTTAATCTTTCATTTTCAAAATCCTTCCCGGCGACCTTGCCCAATTCAACTTCAGTCAAGGCAGTACGGTTTACTACTTGCCTGCTCATCCGGTAGGTTGCAAACGGATCTTGGCTTAACCATCCATTTTTTACGCAGATCATTACGATCTTTTTAAAGTTGGTCAGATATTTCATCACTGTATTGTGCCCGCAGGATTTTTGGCTTTTCAACCAGAATTCGAATTCTGAGATAAACTCGTAGTCCAACTTCTGAATGTTCAGGTCGCTTTTGCCATACTTGCAGCGGAGGAATTCTGATGTATGGTCGTAACAGGTCTTATACTTTGTAAGCGTACTCTTAGCAAAACCTTTACCTCTGAGCTGAAACAACTTTTGATTAGGATCCTGAAAGATCTCAAGAATCATCTTTGGACGACCATTTACTCCCGTGAGCACATTTCGTACATTTTCTGCACTTAGTTCTGCGCCAGTTTCCAGTAAGGAGCGGTATACCTGGTAAACCTTGGACTGAACTGTATCCAGATAGGCATTGAATTCCTTAGTATCGGATTTCGTGCCGGTTTTTCTGCCAGACACAGTATTCCATTTTTCAGGATCGCAATCCCGACCCATCGACATTTCGCTTCTGGAACCATTGACTGAGATCCGCATGTAAACAGGAAGATTACCTGACACATAGTTGCTGCGCTTTTTAAGATAAAAAAGCAGTGTGAAATTTTTAGCTAATATAACAACACGTTTTTTAAGTGAATAAAAATACGATTGCAGCTCTCTGAAAATCAAGATGTTTATTTCACAAACAAGCTGTAAAACAGATCGTTACACGAATTCTGGTGAGCACTTTTCACACTCTCTTTCTGCTCACCAAATGCTCACCTTTTATTTGCGAATATTTGAATAATTTGGTGTATTGCAGGTAAAGAAAAAGTCTGTAAATATATGATTTACAGGCTTTTAATATATTTTGATATTGTATCTGGCGGACTGAGCGGGGCTACAATCGCACCTTTGTTTTGTTTGTTAGTGCTTTTAGATAGCCAAATTATACCTTGAAACAACAATAATTCACTCCTTAGTACTTTTCTGACAGCTGAACTGCCGTCATTGTAATATGCCTTCACGATACAACTACCTGTTGTTAGGCTCACGACATTGACACATTCAAGGAGGAAAATA
Source organism: Dyadobacter sp. CY312 (assembly GCF_021390535.1). Taxonomy (GTDB): domain Bacteria; phylum Bacteroidota; class Bacteroidia; order Cytophagales; family Spirosomataceae; genus Dyadobacter. The sequence goes on along the minus strand of NZ_JAJUXG010000027.1, from coordinate 24,710 downwards.
CAATCGGCTAAATACTACTGTTCCAAAACTATTGAGAACCACTATCCGCATGATAGGCGATTAACTTTGTGGGAACCCTTTACTGGAAAGCGTCTCAGCATATGCTACTGATCGCGCCATTTGTATTTCTCATTCGGCTCATGTTGGTGAACAAAAGCTCTAAGATGGTCTATACCCTGAATTTTCTTTAATAAGACTAGGCGAAGGGTCAATGCGTTGCAAGATGATGGCCTCAAATATGTATAGTGGAAAGACTATCATTAATGTTAGCAATGCCGCAAATACAAATATGGAACCGAAAGCTAACCTAAGGGATGCGGCAAGTATGGATATCATGATGAGAAGCTGTGGTATCCTGTTTTAAAGGCCAGGTATGTTTGAGGTAGGGCAATATTACAATTTAGGTAAAACCTTGCTAAGTTCCACGGCACTTTCAACATTCAGCTTCCGGAAAATTTTTTGTTTAGTAGCACTTATTGTTGATGGTTTCCGCTGTAATGAGGTAGCAATCCAGCTTGTCTTTTTTCCTTGGGCTATTAGTTGGGCAACCTCTGCTTCCCTGATTGTCAATTTTCCGTTATTTTCTGACCCAACGAATGAATCAAGGACGGTTCTGGATAAGCCAGAGCAGAGATAGTGTTTTCCACTTAAAACAGCTTTGATGCATGGAACAATTTCACTTCCTACATGTTGATTAAGCAAGTGACCAGCTACACCAATCTTAAAATACAGGTCCGTCATTTTGTAGTCCATGCGCTTGTCATAGACGATTAGCGGGACGCCTGGATACTCTTGAATAACTGCCGCAATTGTATTCAGCGCTTCTTTTTTTGACCTATAATAATTCCCCAATACAAGCACGTCCAAGCCAAGAGATGTTGGTAATTTCAACAGTTGTGTCAGGCTATCTGACTCAGTGATTTGGGGATTTTCGAAACAACTGTCGAGGACCATGGTCAAAGCTAAGCGCGTCAAAACATTTTCATCAATCAGTGCAATCGTAAGCATGTACCGGATTTGGTTGAGTATGAAGTTCAAATGTGCAGTTCACAGGCAGGCTTTACAGCATCCATTTTTAGAGAATACGTCCGGACCAGTTTTTCAGTCCGGACATACTCCATTTCTTTATTTAATTACAATGATTTTGCTTGTAGCAGACGCGTTATCAAATTGTGTGATCTTAACTGTATGAATGCCTGGATTAAGCCTGGTTAAGTCGATGCCCTGAGCAGACACTTGCTCAACAGAAAGAACTTTCCGCCCCGAACTGTCATATATTTCGACTTGTTTGACTTGACCGTAATTGTTGATATTTAGTTTCTCACTAACTGGGTTTGGATAAACCAGTGCAGAAGACTTTCCAAAGATTACCTGCCTGATGCTGCTGTATGCAAAGGTTCCGTCAAGATCGACCATTTTCAAACGGTAAAGATTTTCTCCTTGTAAAGGGAACTTGTCGATAAATGAATAGTTTTTTAGTTCACTACTCTCCTTATATGACTCTAGGGTTCCAATTTTCACAAAAGACTTTCCGTTCCCACTTCTTTCAATTTCGAAACGATCACTGTTTGTTTCGGAAGTTGTGACCCAGTTCAAAGAAGCCGTATTTCCCTCTGGTCTGGAAGTAAAGCTGAGCAGCTTAACAGGCAGTGGGTTCACAAGTGATGCCAGTGTATAAGCCGTGTAGGTATCAGGTGTAATTGCAGCATTTGACGTTAATGAGCCGGCGGTGAGGTCGCTGGCCCCGCCAAGAATGGAAGTTGCATCCACCACAGACGGGATCGCTACCCATTGGCTGCCGTCCCATCCTGCAATCGTCAGTTTGTTTAGTTGACTGCCGGTTAGTGTTGCCACAGCACTTCCGGCATCCCAGGTCAGTGTAATGGGTGTTGCAGAGCTTCCGTCAATATCCCAATACTCAATGGAACTAACTATATCCAATACAGGATCCAACGTCGTGGTAGCGAAAGGGCCGCCTGCTGGCAATACCGGATAATTCCCACTTGGCAGCATACTGGTAATAGCCGTTGAAGCATCTACGAAGAAGTAAGCGCCTGTGGTTCCATCTCCTGAGGCCGCAAACGGGCCGTAATGACTGTTGTCTCCAACTGGGAAAACGAAGGGTGTAGTACCCAGTTTTCGAACATACCCATCGACGTAGTTTGCATCATCTGCACCGGTTACCACGTTCGCTGATGGTCCAAAGTTAAGCACACCCATCGGACTGGTACGAATGGTATTGATCACACCAGGTTGTGTGCCCCCACCACCGGTGGAGAAGTTATGATCGCCGAAGAAGGTCATCTGTGCACCACCGAATATGGTAGTGTTGCCAGAGCTGCCTTGTTGGGCTCTGGCAACCGAAGCCAGCCCGACCAATGCCAACGCATAGCCGCACCTCTTGATGGCTGATAGATAATTGTATAAGTTGTTCATTACTGCTTCTAGTTTAGATATGGACGATCCTTTTTGTCCATTTAAGGCCAATTACCCCAATGGAAGAGGTGTGTTATTTTCCTGTAGAAGAAACGCCCTGACCAACTGATGATACCTGTAATTTTGCTTCCATAAGCTCCAACCTTGCAGCTAAAGTTTCCATTGTATTGACCTGCTTGCCTAGAGTGTCATTCACTGCAATAATTTCAGCGACCTGTTTTTTGAACTGGTCATTTTCTGCCTTAAGCATATTGATCAGCGCTTGCTGTTCTTGTACCGCTTTTACCAGCAATGGTGTCAATTTGCCATAATCAACCGTCCAGGGGTCTGTTTTTGCATTTTCACCGCCCACAGTAACTGCTTCTGGGAAAATTTTGTAGAGTTCCTGAGCTAGAAATCCTGTGGTGGGTTTTTTTGCCTTATCGGTCCTGTAATTATAATCAGCTACTTTTATTTGCATCAAATCTGACAAACCATAGTGAGTGGCTTTTATATTTTCCTTTAATCGAACATCAGAGGTTGTATTGTAAGATGTAGTTGTGCCATTGGTAGAAATGGTCCCTACATTTATGCCGCTGACAGAATAGGCTGTTAGCAGGCCGGGTCCGGATCCAAGAGCAGCATTACGGGAAAGATACAAGGGACTATAATTTGCGGCACCGCTTCGTTGCACATAGATGGCCCCATCACTGGCTGCCCCGTTTTGAGCTCCTAAGCCTATCCCATCCTTTGCAGACGTTCCAATGACGATACCGGTAAAATTAGGCGCCGGATCTATTCCAAAGTAGGAGACTCCCCCAAAGACAGAGAATTTACTAGTGGGAGCCGGTGTTCCAACCCCAACAAATCCATTCTCCATAATTTTTAGGCCAGTTCCAGCCGGATTCAGGCTCCATGGAGCAATTACAAGTCCGTTATTAGGTTCCGCTGCAATAGCTGGATCACCATCCGTAGAGAAAATCATATGGGAATCACCATCTTTTACAAGGGGGTTATAACCACCATTTGTTGCTGTTGTTTCAAACAAAAAGAATTTATTCCCTGGTCTGGTAAAGGCGGCAATGGTTGATCCAAAAACAGGGGGAATGGATTCATGAACGTGTAGCCTGGAGATTGGGGTACTGGTGCCAATGCCTACAAAACCTTTGTCCTTCGTAATTACGGTTTTGGTTCCGCTGGCGTCTTCGACTTCTAAATTTTCGTTGGTACCAATCGTAGTGGGGTTGCTACCGATTTTCACCTGCGCAAAAACCGCAGAAGAAGTTACTAACCCAGCAGCAAATAGTGAAGATGCAACTGTTGTCCTGAGTAGTTGTTTTGCTTTCATATCTAAATAAATTACGGATAAAAATGAATTGAAATGGGGAGTGTGCGTATAGTACTGATGAATCAGAGGCTGAAAATTTCACAGCCTCTGATTCATTATTTATCGGGCAATAACTATTTTCTGTACGCTTTGCGTGCCGTCAGATAAGGTTATTTTCAGGTGATACAGGCCCGCAGACAACCTGCTGACATCAATCCCCTGTGCGAAGACCGGCATACCGCTGTAGACGACCAGCCCCGATATGTTATAGAGCGTTACTTCTTTAATGATGTCATAATTCTTGATCAGCAGCTTTTCACGGACAGGATTCGGGTAAGCTGTTAATTCAAGAGCCTGTTCAAATTTCACGCTTCGGATCCGGCTGTAAGCAAAGGATCCATCCTTGTCGATCATTTTCAGGCGGTAAAGATTCTCGCCATTAGATGGGGTTGCGTGTATAAATGAATAATTTTTCTTTTCCCGGCTTTCTCTGTTTGACGCCACAACACCGACCTTATCCCAATTTCTGCCATACATTCTGTATTCTATCTCAAACCGGTCGCTGTTTGTCTCCTCTGTAGTGCTCCAAGAAATCTGAGTGGTTTGTCCTTCTGCTTTTACTGCGAAACTGACGAGATTAACTGGAAGAGCTGTTTGAATTACATAATCTTCTGTTTCTCCATTATTTAGGACAATAATGCTTCGCTCATCCTCGGGGGTACCAGGTAGGTCGTTCAAGACATCTCTTGAATCGAAATTAGAAATACGTAGACGAATATATGTGGTTCCGTCAATTATTGTTCCGGGCAAAATGGTTGGCCATGATAGCGTTGCATTTGTAATTGTATTGGCTGCTACCTGCGCTGACGCAAATTCAGAAGGATCAAAAAAGCCATTTCTGTTAAAATCAACCCATCCGGTAATAAATGCAGGCAGAGTTCCGGTAGTAAACGGAACAGATAGACTATAACTGGTAGTTGTTGTATTTATAGCCGGAATGGAACTCAAAGCATCTTCATCGTTAGCAGAAAGGCCAGCGTTGTTATCTCCATCAGCACCTATACTATGCTGCATAACAGGATCTGAATCTGTTAGGTTTGTTCCCATCCTTGGCGTAGAAGGAACACTAAGAGTTCCTGCATTTATAACTATTGCACCTCCCGGGGCACTGCCTCCAGCGCTGAGATATTCATTGTGCGAGGTTGTACCCGAAGGATTTCCACCGATTGCATCAGCGAAGTAAATATTTGAAGGATTGCCATACGTCGCGGGAGCATCACCCAAATCATTGTCTATTACAATACCAAGAGCAATGGCCGCTCTTCCGGCTCCATAGGCTCCCACAATTGATTCTAATGGATTTGCTGCGGTAGTCTGGAGTTTCTTTGTATACATCACAGCAACATTGCCGCCAGTAGGATCTACTGATCCTGTATATATGGCCTGGCTTCCTGCGGAAATTCTGGCAAAAGTATTGGCACCAAAAAAAGTTATTTTCTTGTTTGCCGGAACACCCGCATTATTTTTACTCTCTAATAATTGCCAGGTAGATCCATTTGTAGACGCTTGTTCAAACTCATCAAGTGGAGTTCCCTGATAAGAAATTGTCGCATCGTCTTCCGCATTTGCAAACACGAGACCTAAATCCATTGGCTGACCGTTAATGTCAGCGTATGCTCTGATCCTGAAATTAATAATAACTACCTGACCATTATCGCTATAAGTACCGGTTAACTTGCCAGACAAGCCTGCTGCTAATGTGTTTGTGGCATCTGCACCACCAATATTGTACATATTGTCAAAGCCATCACCAACCCACCCTCCCGGAGTATATGCAATAAGCCTCTGAGCTGCCGGAGTTAACCCTCCAAATGAAATGTTGTCCAGAAGTACTGTAATCGCTACTCCGTTTACAGTAAAATTCCTGGTGAACGATCCGCCTGCGGGGATTTCTCCCATACCAGCAAAATTAAGCCACCAAATGCTATTTCTGTAAGCGCCAGATCCTCCCGTTGCTTTTACGGCCTGTCCACTAACATTAATATGGATACAAAAAAAGTAAAGGAAAGTATGAAGAAAAACCACCTTCTTCGCAGACATGAGATCAAACCTTCCAATTTTGAGTAGATGTTTTCTTTTCATAATTTACATATTAAGTTGATTAATGACGACTCATTTTTTGGCCCGGTTAAACGCATTGAATATCAATTAGTATCGACTACAACTCATCGGAATAGATGCACTTAATTATAAAGCGTCTGCCGAAACCAACAGTAACTATGGATAACCGCTTTAAACACGAACCCAGAAGCATATACGCTCGAGTATGCACCTATCTGGGATATCCTGAAAGTCCTCGCGGCTGTAAAGAATAAATAGTCGATAGAATAAGTACTAATCCCCGCCAACTAACACGTGAATTTTATGGAAATTAATTCGTGTCTCTCCGGTTATCAAAAGTAAATCTAGCGTTTCAATTGACTTGTAGAGAAAGTGTAGTATTTTTTGTAGATATATGTCGTAGTCAAATTTACAACAGGCTTCAAATTACAGAAACATAGAAGGTTGAAAAATTTCTAACAAACTACGTGGCAAAATTGACATTGAAGAAGAAATATTTTTTGGTAATTAGTCTATTAAAATAGTTGAGTTACGCATTCAGTTATTAAATTGGCACACTTTCACAAGTGATCTGAAATTAATGACCGGAGCTACAAAAAATTTGATGAATCGTTTTTTTCTTATTACATGTTCATTTTTGTGGTTAGGGAGCAACTATGTATGTGCCCAAACAGCACTTCTAGAAAAGTATAGCATCGTTAGATACACAGACGTAAACGGCCTTCCGCAAAACAGTGTCAAGAGTATTGCTGCCGGAGCGGCAGGTTTCGTTTGGCTTGTGACCGAGGGTGGATTGGTAAGATTTGATGGGCGACAATTCGAAACATACAACAAATTTAACCTGGGGATTGGCGATAACCGATTTTACGCCATCTTCCCTTCCTGGCAAATGGAAGGGGAAACTAATACTGGTTCGAGGCTATATGCTGCAACTGACCAAGGCGACTTTATAAAGGTCGAAAACGGGAAAGCCGTATATGACCCAAAATATTCCCGGGAAAAGGGTACTTCATCACTCTTGTTCCGGCAAAAACATATAGTTGGGTCCTTTATTACAGGAGGCCTGCCAATTATCCAGGATCAAAACCTACCCAGCATTAAGCGTTATATGATCCCAGTTGGAGGCAGAGAAGGAAACTTTTATGTATGCGATAGTACTAAAATAACCCTTTTCAAAGGATGGAAGAAGCATCACACCACATACCTTAAATCCACTGCAATTTGGCATTACTTCTTAATGAATGGCAAGTTGTACCACTATAATCCTACCGGCAGCATCACAGGTATAGACCCTGGAGGTGCTAACCAGTATGAATTTACGGGTGACATTACTCTTGACAAAGATCATTCTAATGGTGGCAAAAGAATGAAGTTATTCTGGAATAATGCAAATGACCAGGCATTCCTGTACCTGAATAAAAACCTGTACATCTTAGATGCAAGTAAGAAAAAACAAATAAGTACGAAACTACTGCTTAGAGATTTTGACCTGGATTCCCGGAATATAAAAACTTTGTATTACAATAACCAGGATAAGTCGCTTTTTATGGGGAGTGTAACACAAGGCTTGTTTTTACTTAAAAAACAGCCTTTTGCCGCCGTCACCACAACAGGCAGTGAGGCTGAAAACGTTTTCTATGCGCAAACAACTTATGGCAAAGATGGTATTTTGGTTCCTCAAGGTATTGCTTTCAAGAGTGCACTGGACGGGGGAATGCGAACACAAAAGCGACTGCCCAGCCCGTTTAAAGAAAATAGTGCCGACAACCGCGGTATACTTACTGATAGATCCGGAGCAAAATGGGTAAAGAATTATCACTATTTAAGCCGGTATGACCCGACAGGTCATAAGCAGCTAAACAAATGGGATCTGAAGGATGAAATAAAAACCATTTACACAGCCGGTGACAATGTGGTTTGGATCGGTCTAAAAAAAAAGGGCCTGTTCATGGCCGTAGCGGCTGCCGAAGCCGCTACTCCTGAACCGTTCCTGGCCGGCCTTCCCGATGTATCGTTCATAGAAACCAAAACTAGCCAGATTTTATTGGTTGGCACCGAGCATGGCCTTTATGAAGTAGATTTGTCGAAAAAAAAAGCCAGGCTTGTCAGCGGAACAAACAACATGTTTATTAAAAGCATTTATGTCGCTAGCCCTGACCAGGTTTGGATAACCGCTCAAGACCTGGGAATCTTGCTCCTTAAAAATGGTACGCTTGTTACCTTTCCGCTGGATGATAAAAAATACTTGGCCGCATCTCATTGCATTATTGAGGATGAAAATGGCTTTTTTTGGGTTACTACCAATAAAGGGCTCTTCAGGATTAACAAAAATGATCTGCTTGCCTTTGCTGAACAGCAACTCCGAGGCAAGGAAAGTAATAAGGAAATAGCAGATTTATATTATGAATATCATGATCAGAACGAGGGATTTCTGATAAACGAGTTTAACGGTGGCTGCCAGCCCTGTGCTTTGAAGCTTGAAGACGGACTTATCTCGCTGCCATCGCTGAAAGGCCTCATCTGGTTTAAACCCAAAGACATTCCAACTTATAGCCTCCGGGGCGGTATATTCCTGGACCGGACCGTTGTCGACGGAAAACTGTTGTCAATAACAGATACCTTGGCGTTGACGGAATCCTCCCGACGTATCAAGCTGTCTTTTTCAACACCATACTATGGCAACAGTGAAAACCTTCATTTGTCCTACGCACTTATCGAAAAAGGAACCAGGCTCAACAATTCAGACTGGGTCGCCATTGATGGCAGGGATTTCAGCGTTTATTTTTCAAGTTTAAATGCGGGAAATTACACGTTACTTATTAAAAAACTGAATGGCTTCGGGGCAAAAAATCACAGTATCAAATCCATCACGATTACTGTTCCACCATTGTGGCACCAAACTTGGTGGTCCAGGGCCGCTTTTCTGCTGGCTTTTGTTGTTTGTACACTGCTGTTATTTAAGGTGCGGGAAAACCGTATCAAACACGAGAAGCGTCTATTGGAAAGCAAGGTTGCGCTGCGGACCAGTGAGCTGGAAACTTCTATGGATGAACAGGCCAGGCAACTCTTGATTATGTCACGTCTGTTGACATCTATTTCTCATGATATCCACTCGCCTTTGAATTTTATTAATCGGGCATCAAAATATGTCCCTAAACTTATTAGCAAAGGCGAATTTCAGGATGCCAGCGAGCTGGCAGATTCAATTAATGAATCGACTCAAAGCATGGGGGCTTTGCTGACAGGCCTACTGGATTATTTAAAAGCCTATTTATATGGTAAGTCAATGACTTTCGAGCAGGTCAACCTCGACAGGCTTATTGACGAGAAGCTTTTAGTTTTTAGGAGTTTCATAGACTCAAAGAAAAATACGGTAAACAGACATATACCGGTTTCAATTAGCGTGTTTAGCGATTATCAGATGCTATCCATCATTGTCCATAACCTGATTGACAATGCCTCAAAATTTACCGAAAAAGGAGAAATAAATATTAAAGCTTACCATTTAGCTGGAAAGGTGCACCTTGTTATCGCAAACAATGGACAGCCACTATCAAATGACTTAATAGAAGTGTTCAATAATGGAAAGCATCTTGAAAATAATCAGGGCATCGGTCTGGGTTTTTTTTTAATAAAACAGATTGCGGACCTTATCAATGTGGAAGTTCTGGTCAAGCAAAACGAAAGGACCGAATTTCATCTGTTTTTTGAAACTCAGTTATGATAGAGCGCCATGATTTTGGGGATTTCATGCTCATCCTGAATACCCAGTTTTTCAAAAAGCCGTTTTTTGTAAGTACTGACTGTATTTGGCTTTAGATTCATGATCAAGGCAATCTCCTTATTCCATTTACCTTCACTTAACAATTTCATTACCAATAATTCCCGGGGAGAGAGACTTAATACCGGGTTTCTCACATGTTTTACGTGTCCCGAACCTAATGTATCAACTAGAATCTTTTGAACACTTGGGGAAATATATTTACAATTGGTTACAAGTGTTTGTATTGCATTGGCGAAATCTTCGCTGGAGGCTTTTTTAGAAAGGAATCCATTGGCGCCGGCTTGCAGGAATGGAAGTGCATATTCTTTTTCGTCATACCCAGAGTGTACAAGAATGAGGATGGCTCTGTTTTTCGCACGGATTAAATCGATCATCTGCACCCCTTTCCCTCCTGGTATATCTATGTCCAGTATAACGATATCAATCTGCTCTGATCCCAGTACAGAAATCCCCTCTTCAAATGTCTCGGCTAAATACACCTTCGCATCCTCGTCTATATCGAGGATATCTGCCTTTAATCCCCTTCGGATCAGGCTATGGTCATCAATAATTAATACTTTCAATGTTAATATATATTGCTAAATCAGTCAAAGAGTCGACCTGGACTGCCTAAAATTCATGGTCTTGAAAGGCCGAAGAATAACACTTTCGTCTGTCAGATTTTAATAATATCATTTGCAGACATGCCTAGTTATTTAAATTATACCAGCGTACAGATCTCTTTTACCAAATGTTACTCAATATATATAACATAAGCCAGTAATGATACTATCAGTAAAAGAAAATATTTCAACTAATCCGGATCATTTTTTTCTTTTTAGTCGTCTGTATGGAGAATTCAGATAGCGTGACCACCAGATTCCGTGGCAGATTGATCATCAACAGATTACTATTCAGTACGGGTTAAACAACTATCAATCATTTCTTTATACTGGTCAATTCAATCCGAAATGACATGATCTTGATTTACGGACTAAGGTGGTCAATGGCTCCGAATTCTCCAATTAAAGGGAGGTAGTTCTTAAGGAAAGGGGGAATATCCTTAATATTTATCAGCCAACATCAATTTGACCCTTATGATATAGCTTCGCCTGCCCGCTGATGTGAACCCGGCCCTCAACAATTTTGCAAACCAGATAACCACCACGTGTGGAGAGTTGTCTGGCGGTGAGTGTATTTTTAAGTAATTTCTCAGCCCAGTACGGAGCGAGGAGTGCATGCGTGGAGCCGGTAACGGGGTCTTCATCTATTCCGGATTGGGGTGCAAAAAAGCGGGATACGAAATCGACGTCGCTACCCGGCGCGGTAACGATGATCCCCCGGCCAGGGATATTGGAAAGTGCAATGATGTCCAGGTCCAGGTTGATAAGATCATCTTCACTTTCAAGCACCACCATATAATCCGAGCCACCTTTGTAGACCTCAAGAATTTTGTTGCCGCGAAAACCCTCAAGAAGTGCAGGTGGTGGGACGGCCTTGCTGAACTGGCTTGCAATAAAATCCAGTGTAAACCAGTCATCATTGACCGTCACGGTAAGGTTGCCACTTTTAGATTCAAATTGGATTTTATTCTCCTGATCTCTGGCAAACCGGTAAATAACATAGGCAGCGGCAAGCGTGCCGTGCCCGCAAAGGGTTGATTCCGAAGTGGGAGTAAACCATCGGATGGCAAATCCGGTTTCTGTCTGGATGTAAAATACCGTAATGGGCTGGTTGCTCTGCTGTGCGATGGAAAGCAGCGTGTCGTCTGCCAGCCAATGATTCAGAGGAATTACGACAGCAGGATTTCCCGTAAACAGGCGGTTGGTAAAAGCGTCAATCTGGTAAAAAGGTAGTTTCACTGGGGGGGTATTGGACGGTAAGGATGTTGAAGGTATCAAAAAAATGACCCATTCACAAAGTGAACAGGCTGTTTGTTTCTCTACCCTTTTTATGAAATTTCTTTGCGTGGCCAGTTATTACTGCCAAAAGCGGGTGTTCATGCGATCACTTTTCTAAGCTCAATCATCTTACTATTCACTTCCCGTTTTTTTGTAAATGGCGCGGCCTTCACAGTGCTTATTGTTGAGGTGTGTAGTCCCGTTTGTTTTGCGATGTTGAAAATTTTCGATCTCCGGAATATTAATTCTGCTATTACCAGCTGGCGAGGAGACGGCAGCCCTTGGCCTGGTTGTGGTTTAAACTTGGGGCTATTTGGTTTTTATGGTTTACAATAGTGGGTATATTTTAGCAAGGGTTTGTCGCATTGAGCAGGTTTGTCAGGTGAGTTTGATTTCAGGAGTTTACCACCCCAGCAGCTTCATTACAGTAATCATTACTACCAGTACCGCAGAAAGTCCATCAGCAATATTTGTATCTACATGCTTGTAAGACGTTTTGATCAGCAATGAAAAAACAAAGATTATTGAATAGAGAAAGAGAAAAACCGGAACAGAAATCACCCAAAAACCAATGTACATAAGCAGTATTGTGAATACAGCCCAGAAGAACTGAATAGACCATAATCCATTAATACCAAGAGTATAACCGAACTTTTCAAATATGATATTGGAAAAACCTGTTTTAAATACCAGATCAAAGATATAGACCATGCCGGGAGCAAGCAAAAGAAGAATTAGCGCGACATCTTTATATGAATTTTTGATAGTTGCTCTGTGATTCTGGTTCCATTGTATTGCCAGATACAAGGTCATGCAGGTTACAAAAATTGCAGAAAAAAAAGAGCTCAACGTAGCATGAGCTTCGTTAGGTAGTGTAACCATGCATATTCCGGCAAGCACAAGTGAATACACTGCAATTTTTTGTAAAAACCTACCCAGAGCCATCGTCATTAAGGATGGTCTGTTGTCTTTGAATAGCGCAAGGTAACCGTTAAGATTGTCTGCCATATTCTCAATTCGATTTTTCATCGGTTCATTTTTTACTGCTTTTCTTGCAAAGAGAAACAGAGCTGAAAAAACACCAAGTATTCCTGATACCATAAGATTTAGTTTTAAAGGTGAAAGAGCACCATGAATGACACTTGTTGTCGGGCTGAAAGCTGACAAACAGCTTCAATCTATTACTTTTTTAAGTTCATTCGTATTGTTCACTCCCGGTTTTTTGTAAATGGTGGCTTTCACGGTGCTTACCGTGGAGTTGTGTAATCCGAGCTGTTTTGCGATACGGCCGGTTTTTACTCCCTTGCTAAATAGTTCTGCTATTTCCTGTTGGCGAGGGGATAGCAACCCTTGCTTTGGTCTTGGTTTGTCGTTGTTGATTATCAATTCAAGGAAATCGTCCCAGTTGTCGGGGTGCAGATAGCGATTTCCCTTTCGTACAGTGCTGATGCACCGGGTTAGCTCTTCCAAAGTGCTATCCTTGGAAATGTAGGCGCTTGGCCCCGTTTTGAGGTAGGGGATGTCATGGCGGGTTTGAAATGATGGCCCAAAATAATGACTGGTGTTTCTGGAAAACTTTTTAAAAAAACACAAGTGCATCAAATCCGCTTTCCTGTATAGTTTGTCGTTCCCCCTAAAATGATCAGATCCGGCTTTACTGCCGGTTCACTTCGAAGGTATTCAGTTATATTTTTCCTTCCTTTAATTTGAATAGGAGCGAAACTTTCAGTCAGAAAGGGAATCAGCCCCTTAAGGATGATTGGGTGGCTGTCAATAATTATGAATGTTGATGTGTTGTGCATAGTTTGAATAGGACAGTGGGCAAAGGGGAGGAAGGGTAGAGGCCAGACAGGACCCAACACCCATGCCCACTGCCCCTTTCCTCTGGTGCATTTACCTGGTAACTATTATTTTTTGTGTACTTGCCTGTCCGTTACTGTGGGTGATCTGTTCCAGGTACATGCCGGCAGGGAGCTCTTTTACACTTACCTGCGGTGGTAGGTTGTTGCCAACAGCATGCACCATACATCCGGTGGTATTGAACATTTTGAGCGAGGTCAGGTTCTCCGCGTCTATTTTGAGCACATCCGGTGTTGGGTTTGGATATGACTTCACGCTGGCAGCATTTTCAAACTTCACACTGCGGATCGTGCTGAAACGCGAATCCGGCATCACCACAATCTGCCATTTAGGGGTGGTAATAGTTTGTTGCGCCCGCTGTTGTATTATGCGAGTAGAAATAGCTAAACGGCTTGATGCTTTCAGCATGGGCTGCCACTTTACCGAGTGCAGTCCAGGTCCTGGCATCGGTGCTGTGCTGCACTTGACAACCGGTTTAAACAGTCCTGTGAACCCTGAAAAATACTGGATAAGGCAGTAGACGTACTTTCAAACATTGATATAGTCTACAATGGATCAGATACAAATCAGAAACGTGAGATCATTGGTTGGATATATCCCGAAAAACTAACATTTTCAGAAAGTGGTTAGCCAACCACAAGAACAAATGAAATTGTGTCCCTTATCTTTCAGATAAACAGAGACTTAGTAAAAGAAAAAAGCCGAGCTTTAAGTGATTTCTTACAGAAGTTCGGTTTGGTACCCGATATGAAATATATATCGGATTAAATGATCGCAGATTTAAGAAAATCAGCCAGCATCTGAACCCTGACTGCCGCAGCGAACAGGGCAAAGTGTTGTAACAAAGCACTTTAACTGGATAAAAATTCAGAGTAGCAGACACGACTACCATTCACCCCTGGTGCAAACAGCAAAAGTACCATTCAAACCAGCATCAGTATCCTTAAAACCGGGAATCAGGCCCGTGATCACATAAATTTTAACGCTAAATCCGGCAACACTTCTTTTGGGCTTTTCTCATTTTTTCACAAAACCAAAAGACAATCATGAAAAAGCACCGGAAGCTCGTTTTGAAGCAGGTCCCTTTAATTCATTTTAAAGACCGGATCTGGCAGAAAGGATCGTCGAAATCCGAGCCGGACCCGATCACAACCAGCGGCATGATCTGTACGCTGATTGGCAGAAAATAAAGCCTGCCTGACTATGCAAAGTCCGGAAGGCTGCCTTTCAAAGCGCTGTTTATCCGGACTTTGCCTGTTTACACCACCGAGCCTGCGCCCCGGACCTATCCCTTCTCTTGTGGACTTGAAAATTTTTGGTTTCAAACTCAATGTTCTCATGATAGAAAAGCAACATACCCTTCAATGGCTGGATTTTGTGATAACGATTGCCCTTGATTTCAGTGAATCTGAGGTTAGTACGCTCAGTGCGGCGCAGTACGGACATATGACCGAAAGAATAGAGCAAAAGAAACTGGCTTACATTGCGTACTTGAACAATCAGCGTTTTGGAAGCCGAAAAGCCGCTCACCTTGTCAAAGAGCACCATGGCAGGCTTTTGACTCTGCTCGATCAGGCCTGCCATGCCACCCACGGGGTCAATCCGCTCAACACACTGGCAGCCCGGGCGCTGGGGCAGCTGCTGGCCAGCATATATGAACTGCTCCATTTTATCCAAAGCCGCTTTGGAGAATTTCTGGATCTGGATCAGCGCGCAACCGCCGGTTATGTTGATGCATTCAGCCGGCAGCATCACAGCCGTGTCGGCGAGCTGCAAAAGCAGCTGACATCAAAAAATGCAGATCCGGATCTTGCAGCGATACTGTTTGAAGCGCTAAGTATAGACTCAGCCGGTAGGACGGCGCCCAGTTATCGGACCATTTTATACCAACAGGAACTGATGCTTGGGCTTGAACAGATACTGTGCTCACAGGGACATGCCGGAATTGACGATGCACTTGTGGAGCTTTTGATCTATCTGAATTTTAACAGCCGCCGGTTCATGGACTATTACACCCGGCATGTGGCGCAGCGAATTGAGAAGGTTGAAGCTGCAAAAGAGAAAATACACCAGCTTCGTATGGATTACAAGCATTTCAGGCAAATGCACCGAAGACCTGGCATCAGACTCAGCGCCACAGAATCGGATATCAAAAAGTTTATCTCCAACTGGTTTGTCCAGGAGATTGGTTATCTGAAAGAATCTGTTCAGACCAGCGTCAATGAATATGCTCTGATGCACAAATCCGCTCCAAATGAGCCGCTCAAGCTGATGGTGCTTCTTTCGGTGGATCAGATCGGGCTCTTTCTAAGAGCACTTGATTCGCTTAGAATCGTCAAGGCCCGCTCAATGAATACAGTTTTTGAGTGTATTGTACCCTTTCTTTCCACGCCGCGCAGAACAGAAATTTCCTGGGACAGCATGCGCTCAAAGTCATACAGTTTTGAAGAGAAGGACAAGCAGGCTCTGATCAAAGTGCTCGAATCTGTCATTGTCTGGATCAAAGAATACCGGCGGTGACAGCCGACAACCAGAACCATTAAAATAAACAAATCGGGCGTATGAACAACTTTGAAATTACCAATCACTTCGCTTCTTTTTATCCGCTGGGTCAGCCATTTATGACTGCGCTCAGTAAAGCGTTGATCCACAAACAGTTCAAAAAGGGTGATGTTCTGCGCCGCAATGGTCACACGCCTATGATCTGGTATGTTCAGGATGGCCTTGCCAAAGGCTATTATCAGGATCAGGAAGGAAAAGAACATGTTACCCGGTTCTGGAAACAGGATCAGGTTATGCTTCTGGCCAGCGGGCCGGGACACCAGACGGCGGCAGACCGGATTATGCTACTGGAGGACAGCAGGCTGAGTACCTTTTCTGATAGCAGCATACTGTATCTGTACCATACTTTCGCGGAGGCTCCCAAGCTTTCAAGCAAGATCATTCTCAATGACAGAAACTACTCAGAGCAGCGGTCTTTTCTTTGCTCGCTACCCACCGCCCAGGGCTACGCGGAGTTTCAGGAGAATTTTCCCGCCGAACGCCTGCTGCTCAAAGACATTGCCAGTTATCTGGAAACAACCCCGGGCAGAATCAGCGAAATCCGCAGAAATATTGACTGAAACCAGCATAAAAAGCAACAAAACAGCAGGTCTTCATATCAGAATAAATTTACAGCTGCTTACAAAACAGGAAGTTGGCTAATCTTTTTTCATTCTAGTTTTATCGGGTTATCGGGCGGTGGCCATGGCTAAACAGGCTTTCAAGGCAAGCCCTTTCCACTCTGTAAACACGAGCTAGTATGAAGACCAATTTACTCAGACTGATTTGCGCAGCGCTGGTTCTGTTGCTGTTCTACACCGCGGCCGCCAAGCTCCTCGACCTGAAAAGGTTTGAAAGCGAACTGGGCAATCAGGTGCTGCCATCCTGGTCAGTACCGGTGCTTTTGTGGGTGATCCCAGCAGCCGAGCTTGCAGTTGTCTTACTGATCACGAGCGCTAAATTCCGCCTTGCAGGCCTTTTTGGTGCCGCGGTACTGATGGCGGTCTTCACCGGGTACATGGGTCTTGTGCTCCTGAATGTTTTTGACAGGGTGCCCTGCAGCTGCGGGGGGGTGCTCAAATCCATGGATTTTGAGGTGCATTTTGTATTTAACCTGTTTTTTCTTCTGCTCTCAATCACCGGAATCTGGCTGCTGCGCTCAAAAGCCCCGAGCAGTACGGACTGAAACGAATTAACAGTCGCACAAGGCTCAGCCGGGACGGCTGCCCTTGCTGCGCCAGGCGGTGCCGAAAACCTGAAAACCGAGTAAGCAATCAAATACACTTTCATTTTTTAACCGTTTAAATTTTAAAAATTATGAAAAAGTTAAGAATTGATTTCCTTTTTGCTGCCGCATTAATGCTGGGCGGCGGTTTGGCAGTGGCTGGCAATGCACTGACCACTGATCCGAATGTTTTTAACGCTGCACCAGAAGGAGAGCCTGCCGACTGGCAGCCGATCGGTGATCGGCAAATCAGCTGTGATAACAACCCAAACAGGGAATGTACCGGCTTGCAGGTCGGTAGCACAGTATCGGTCATCGATTACGGAAAATCTACTGCGCAGTAGGGATATGAAGGCCGCCCGACCAGGGCGGCCTCTTTCTTACCATGTTTCTGAGCATTATGGATTCTGCTCAATTCCGCTGCCGACGATCTGGTCCAACGGGATTTTGAATAAGTACCTTCTGCCGTTCGCAGCAAGTCTGTAGGTGACACCGCCTACAATGCGGACC
Source organism: Dyadobacter sp. CY312 (assembly GCF_021390535.1). GTDB lineage: Bacteria > Bacteroidota > Bacteroidia > Cytophagales > Spirosomataceae > Dyadobacter. The sequence goes on along the minus strand of NZ_JAJUXG010000027.1, from coordinate 7,047 downwards.
AGTTCCTGTGCATAAGCGGGCTGCTGGTTAAGCCGTCTGAGATCCTGCCAGCGCACAGCCCTTCCCACCATTTCCTTTCTTCGTTCTGATAAAATCACAGACAGGGCTTGATCAGCCGAAGAAGCGGTCAGCTGCTTGAATTCACTTTTTATCCATCTGTTTTCAAGAAGTTTGTTCAGTGTGCTCATTGCGGCAGCCGTCTGGCCAGTTCTCGCCTGACACTCGGCGCTGATCAGGTACACTTCACTGGTGCTCAGCCCTGAGAAGGGATAGATGGTTCCTGTATATGATCCCTTGTAATTGGCAGCACTGTTGAAATAAAGCAGCTTTCTAAGATCGTTGTCCTGATAGGATTTAAGCAGCGAGCTGTCTGCTGTAGCCCCGGTATTATCGAAAACTAATGTGTTTACTCTCGAATAAAAAAGCACTTCCGGGTTGCCACTGACCAGTGGGAGCGGAAACGGGCTGGCGGATGCCGGTTTGAGTGTACTGTAATCCAGCAGATCATTTTTCAGCGCCAGGCAGGCCTGCGCAAAAGCTCCTGCCTTTGCATAATCGCCCATTGACAGATAAACCCTGGCTAGCAGCGCCTGCACGGCGGGCCGGGACGGTCGCGTCAGATACAGCGGTGTGGTTTCCAGCAGCGGCTCGGCTTTCAGCAAATCTTCAATAATACGGTCATAGGTCTGAGCCAGGCTGCTTCGTGGCAGGATCTGGTTGATATCCGCTTTTAGTCCTAGCGGAATACCAGGCAGCTGGCTGGCTGTGGCCGGATCATACTGTGCACAGAACTGCTGGGCAAGGTTGTAAAAGGCCAGTGCCCGAAAGAACAGTGCGCCTGCTTTTACGCTGTTATACTCAGTGCCTGCGTCAGGCTGCATGTTTGCCAGCCCGTCGAGAACAATGTTACAATAGAAAACCTGCTTGTAGGGAATGTCCCAGTCGGCCAGCTCATTTTGTACCTGGTCAGACCAGACATAACTGCTTTGGGTCATTTGCGACTGACTTTGAAGCACAGGCTCTGACATGATAAAATCACCATCAGAGACCATCGGCAGGGAGGGCGTCACGTTCATCAGATTGATGCTGTTGTCCAGCAGCGCCTGCAGGTCTGTCAGACCCTGGGGCACCAGCAGGGATTTCTGTGGTTTTTTGTCTAAAAAATCACCTGTGCATCCTGTTAACAGATTAATTAACAGCATCAGGCGCAGCATGTTTACCATTTGTGTTTTCATGATGGTGTTTGATTAAAAATCCAGTTTAATACCCAAGCTCATACTTGCGGGCGGAATGAAATCGGAATATGCGTAGTCCGGGTCCAGATGCCCCTCAGAGGATTTCCATATAATGCCAAGGTTACTGGCATACAGATAGAGATGGACTGAATGAAAGGGCAGTCCCGGCAGTGATGATTTGCTGAGCCGGTAGCTCAGATTGATGTCCTGAAGGCGGATGTGGTCTGCTTTTTTGACAAGTGCAGAAGACCGGCTGTAAAAACTTTCACGGTTCACATTCGGACTGGCAGGCATGGAAGGCACACTGGTCAGCTGCTCATCTCCCGGCTTTTGCCAGCGTCTGCTGAAATCGCCATGCGTGAGCAGACCCGCATTCATTTCTGCGTAGGAGACTGACCTTGTTCTATAATAATAGCCCATTCTGTAATTTGTGTTCACAGAAAGTGAGAGAGATTTCCAGCTGATCGTGTTGCGCAATGCCCCGTAAAGTACCGGTCTGGCAGGGCCGTGGTAAAGCATGTCGTCTGCACCCATGTTGAGCATCGCTGCGTAGTCCTTGCTGACCTCGCCGTTCAAATAGCCCTGCGGATCTCCGTTGGCAGGATCCAGGCCTGCCCATGGCATGCTGTACACCGCGTAGAGCGGCTTTCCCTGCAAAGGGTATATGCTTATGCCGTCACCGCTGTTGATGTAGAAGGCAGCCAGGGATTTGATGTCATAACGCGTTACTTTTTCGGCAACGTGGCTTAGCATAAAATTGGCTGACCACTGAAGTCCGGAATTGATCATGCGCGCGTCAAGTATCAGGTCCACACCGCGAGAGGAGGTGGCCGCATAGTTGCCGGTGAAAAGCTTGACCCCTGAGCTGCCCGGATAAGGCATGCTGCCGATCAGGTCCATGCCCTTTTTGTGATAGTATTCCACAGAACCCGAGATAGTCCGGTTTGTGGTCTGGAAGTCTACCCCGACATTGATGGTCCGCACCTTTTCCCACCGCAGGCCGGGATTGGGGGGATTCTGGATGGTTGCATAGGTTGCACCCGTATTGAGATCACCCCGGCTGCCAAAGGATGCAGTGGTCAGGGCAGATACATTTTTGTTGCTGTTACCGCTGTATCCGAACGTGCCACGCAGTTTGAGAACCGGCAGCCACAGCAGCCGGTAGAAATCTTCCTTGCTGATATTGTAGCTGGCGCCCGCTGAATAAAGCGGTACACCTTTGTCATTGGCATCCACGCCAAACAGATTGCTTTGGTCCAGACGTGCGCTCGCCGAGAGCGTGTAGCGGTTTTTAAGCGTATAACCGGCATTGGCATAGTAGGACAGATACCTGTCGGTTTCCTCAGACTGCATATCCGAATAGGGAATACGGATGGTGGACGCCGGATTGACAAAGTTGACAAACGGGGTGATGTAGTTGACCGCTTTACCAGTAGCGAAATTGTCATCATATCCGTAGGTTCTGTAACTGGCACTGCTCTTGCCGAGGTCGCGCAGCTCAACTCCGGCAATTGCAGTCAGCTGATGGGCATCTGTGAACGATTTGCTAAAATCCAGCTGCCCGCGGACGTTGTGAGAGCTGTAACCGGCCTGTGTTCTGTCAAGAACGCCGCCCAGTGGCACATTGCGGCTCATCACGCCGTTTTCATCGATTGATGTGAAGCGGTTGATCAGGTTTCTGGCCATGTAAGTCTGCTGGCTGTAGTGATTTCTCACACTACTGGCACCGTTTCCATACTGATAAAGCGTACTGAAAGAAAGGCCCGGAGCAATTTGATAGTTTAGCGTCGCGTTGATCCGGTAGTCAGCCAGCCTTGACTTGTTGTCTGCCAGCTGCAGTTCCTGCAGTGGCCGGTAGTCCCAGTCCAGTACGCCCGTCTGCCGGGCCTGCTGCAAATAGGATAACCGGTACTGGTTGATCAGCGGCAGGGGAGCCCCGGTCTGATCTGCCAGCTGTGCATAAGGGTAAATGGCGGCCCCTGTAAACCCTGACAGCGGATTGGTATAGGTCACAGGTCCCTGACTGTTTGAATTGTTTGTAGCCTGTGCGTAATAGAGACCAGCGGACAATTCCAGTTTGCTGCTTAGCGAAAAGGTGTTATTGATGTTGAGAGTAAACCGCTGGTTGTCGTTTCCAGTACTAAAAGCCCGGCCTTTGTCATATCCAGTGGAGATAAAGTACCGGTTTTTCCCGCTTCCCCCTTTGATTGAGAGTGCGTACTGCTGGCTGATGGCAGGACGGTAGAGGTAGCGATCATAGTCGCTTCGGACATCAAGGCCCCTGAGCTTGTCGATCTCTGCCCGGGCCTGCTCAGTGGTGATGGATTTGTCGCGCGCTGCCATCAGCAGCTCCAGTACCGGCGTGAAGGGCAGTTTGGACGCGCTTCTTTCTGCTGAGGCGTAGCGGCCGCTTTCGAAAAGTCTCTGCTCATTGTCGATGTAATCCGATGAGCTGATGCGGGGCTGGTAGTAAATATCGGGCTTTTGAGAAACAGTCACATTGGAATTAAATGAAATCTGCGGGCCAAGGTCGGCCACTCCCTTTTTGGTTGTGATTACAATCACACCGTTGCCCGCCCGCGATCCCCAGATCGAAGCAGCGGCTGCGTCTTTGAGAACCGTGACGCTTTCGACATCATTGGGGTTGAGCGTTGAAATATCGCCTTCATAGGGGAAATTATCAATGATGATCAAAGGACTGCTTGCCGAATTGATCGTGCTTTGCCCCCGGATCAGAAGCCCCTGGGCGCCGCCTCTTCCCTTGTTGGTGATCAGTCCCGGCATGGTATCATCCAGACGGCTCAGAACGTCGGGGCTGACCCTACGGCTCAGCAGCGCATTGTCTACCGTGGAAAACGAGCCGGTTGAGCGCTCTCTTGGGATATGCTGGTAACCGGTCGAGATGACCACTTCACCCAGCTGGTTTGCATCCGGATCAAGCGTAATGGTCAGCGCCCGGCCGGGTATTACGATCATTTCCGTGGAAACAAACCCGATGTAGGACACCTGGATGTGGGCAGACGGCCCATCGAATTCAAGTCTGAAATTTCCTTTTTCGTCTGCCGTTACACCCGTGCCAGACCCTTTTACCTTGATTACCGCACCGGGCAGCGCAGTGCTGTCTGTAACCACCCTGCCTGTAACCACAGACTGCGCATGGAGCGTCCCCAGAAAGCAGGCGAAAAATAGGATAAATGCTGTTTTCATAACAAATATAGTATAGAAGTGAAAGAGCGCTTACTGTGCAACGGCCGAAGTATCACAGATAACCAGTACATCAATGTCGGCGGTCCGCTCGACGAGTTTGAGATCATACCGGGCCAGGCCCTTGTTTACATCATCGGTCCGGGCAAAATTTACATCCAGGTCCAGGTCAATAAAACCCTTGTAGCCGGTCATATCGACAATGACAAGTTTACTGCCGTTCATGTAGATGCCGTTGAGGCCCGTAACAAAATCGGTCATGGACTTGCGGCGTACCTGATAGGTGAACTTGTCAAAGCTTTCACTGAATTGCGCTGTTTTCGATCCGATCCTGTCCTGGTCAGAAGTCCTGATTAAAGCCAGCACCTGTCTTTGTCGTTTTTCTGTTCTGGCCGAATACCTGGGCAACAGACGCGACAGATCATCACGCATCATACCAAATGCTTTGGGTGCCATCGCAGCCGGGACAACCATTTCATAACAGTAGGTACCGGACGGAATCCATTCACGCAGCTTTGCGCCACTGAAATTGTTGTAAAAATCAAGACTGTCCTTGGTTTGCAGCTCGATGGTGTTCATCGAGAAAAAACGCCTTCCCTCACCATAAGCATATTTGTACAGGGACAAAGGCGTGACATTGGTAAGGGTCATCCGCCAGTGATCCTGGCCGGAGGATATTTCTTTAAGAATGGCCTGGCTTCTGAGCCCTTTGATATACGGCGAGAAAAAAGTGCGGTAACCGTCGGGCCTGAGCTTTGTCTGAGCCAGAAAGCCACTCAAAGGCCCGTCCATGGCAGAGTAGCCCAGTCTGAGCTCATCGGTTTTGGTCGACAGGGTAGTGGACTTGCCTGATACATAGGCCGCCAGTTTAGGCCGGGTAATTTCCTCCAGACCTGTAATTGCCACCACTTTGCGGTCGGCATTGATCCATACATAATGGGGGACAGCGTTGTGAACAAAAAGTTTGCTTAAAACCGAGTCGGAGACAACTTCCGGTCCCTGTATACGATGGCCGGTTCGTTTGGCCAGTTTATCCCGGAACACGGCCACCTCTTGTCTGCTCTGGTAGGTCACAGGCAGAAATTGAAGCTGCCCGTCAAAGTGCTTTTCCAAAGAATCCATGCGCGGAACCATCATCACACAGGGTTTGCACCAGGTTGCCCAGAAATCCAGGATCAGCAGTTTGCCTTTAAAATCAGAGATGCGGGCAACCGGGCTATGATAATTCAACACATTACGGATGAGCACATCCGGCACGGTGTCACCAACCGAAAGGGCAACGCTCTTTTGCGCACTGGCAGGCCGCCAGCACATCATCAGTGAAAAAGCCAGTAAAAGATAAAACATATAATGCAATAGCTTGCCCGGTGAGCAAAAACGTGAGTTCATTGCAAAAAGATTGGAGTGAAACATATAAAGAATGCTCACGGCCTAAAAAAAGCGGGAGCAAAAAGCGCATACCGGTCCCGCGATCCCGGAAAGAATCCAGAACCAACAAAAAACCGGAAACACAAAGAAAACCAGCCCTACTGAGGCTTACGGATGATCAGCTTGTAAAGAAGACGATTACTCATACGCGTAACAATGATTGAGCTCTGGTGGAAGAGCGTGAAACATTTAGTAATTGTTACTTGTGAGTCTTTGGTAGAGTGGAGCCCGTAATATTAAAGGCGTGGAACTCATACTACTGGTGCTGCGGCCCTGAGAAGCCTTGACTAACAATAGGAGAGTAAACCCACGCCTAGGTCGTGAGCTACCTTCACTTATTGTCTCATAGTCATGGAAATTTCTCAGGTTTCAGCATCGAGACTCTAAGCGAATAGCTTCAGTATCTTTTGAAGATTCGCAGTAAATCAACATAAATGTCGAGATCAAATATAAAACATTTCATCTAAAATATCAAATCAAACGTATTTATTTAAATGGATCTAATTAATGGTACTTATATAAAGGTAACCAATTTGAAGGTTTCTACTTTATTTTGAGCATGGTGCAAATAAAGAAACAGCGGGAATCAGATCCTGAATTTGATCTTTTTAAGGAAAATATTGGTAAAACCTTAAAAAGGCTTCGCGAAGAGCGAGGATACTCGAACTATGAGAATTTTGCCTTTGAAAATAGCATTGCAAGATCTCAGTATGGAAAATATGAGAAGGGGAGTGAGGATCTTCGTTTAAGCAGTTTATACAAAGTTCTCAATGCTATGGATATTTCTTTTGAGGATTTTTTTAAAGAAGTAGGTAAATGAAGGTGTGTTAAAACTTCTTTTATTGGGTATCAATCTTTATGCAACACAATTAAGAATGTGACACATTTTATTCCTGGCCTGGATTTGTGAGAAGGTAACATAGGAATTAAAAATGCTGAACATATGGCTGGGATCATTTCTGGTGCTTCAGGATATCGCCGAAAAATCCGGTTACATCAGTAAGCTAAAATCTGAGACTTTCACTCTAGTTATTTTCACCTTTCTTTTTACAGCTTGCCTTGTTCGAGGTATATCTGAGGTGGTCTAGAAAAGCGGCACACTTTTTTGCATAAATTTTGCAAAAATGGAGAGTCAAAAAGCGAACAAAGGACGTCGCAGTTACGAACCCGATTTTAAAGC
>NZ_JAJUXG010000001.1 GCF_021390535.1 Dyadobacter sp. CY312 | reverse complement strand
ATTTAAAAGACATCGAATAGTCCTTCTGCGTTCGTTTAACATACTTGGTTTCAGGATTCTCTTGCATAGCTGTACAATTTGTGTATCGCTATTTCAGGACGGGACAAATTGAACAAAAAAAAGAGTCGGGAAACCCGGCTCTTTTTCAAATTTTCACTCCTATTACTATTTATTTTTCTATGCTGGAATTAAGCTCAAGCACTTTTTCCCAGTTTCCTTCATTTTCTTTCACAAAAGCTTTGCGGTCTGCATTCAGTGCATATTTCTGGGCACTTTCATGTGTGCGGAAAGTCAGGTAGTGAATTACATCGAACTCTTCGCCATCCGCATTTGATTTTTCCACTTTACCAGCCGAATACGCCACAACGTCTTTCACACTATTTTTCAAAGTTGCGAAATCACGCATATGTTTTTCAATATCCTCAGGTGTTGCGTCAGCTTTAAACTTTATGCAAACAACACGTTGTGTTTCGGCCGCTTTGTGAGGAACGTATGCTCCGTATATCACCAGCATGAAAACGCATAGCGCGAAAACTGGTATCAGATATCCTATTGTCTTGTTTCTTGGTTTCATCTAAAATATTAGCCGTTATAGGCTTGTTTGATTATCTATGAAACAAAGGTAATACTATTTTACATATTGCATTATTTTGATAAAAAATATAATCAATTTTGTTATTTAGGATATATTCGGAATTTTTGCTGTGTATATTTATAAATAGCAATATAAAATTTGGCTATGATTTGAGGGGCATTTTTAAACTAAAATGCCCCTGTTGATTCATTTGAGCGGTTTTTGTATCCACTTTTGTTCTTTTGCTCATTCAACGGTATCAATTTGACTCCATACGTTACTTTTTTGGTAAGATTGGGTATAAACAGGTATCTAAATGGCTGATTTGTAGTTCAAAATATTCTATTGATGCCTGTGACTAATGTTCTGAAAAATAAATCAGGAAAAATCATCTTTTTTCTGAAAAGTCTCTGTTTTTTTCTTCTGCTTTCAATTATTTCCCCGGTTTCTGCCATGAAACCTGAATGGGGCTTCTGGGCACATCGTCGGATCAATCGTTTGGCCGTCTTCCGTCTTCCGGCTGAGATGCAGGTTTTCTTTAAAACCAATATCGATTTCCTTACAGAAAATGCGGTGAATCCGGATCGGCGGCGCTATGCGGTGGTAGGAGAGGCAGAACGGCATTTTATTGATCTTGATGTATACGGTGATAGTGCATTACACATTTTGCCTCGCTACTGGAAAGACGCCGTTGCTAAAATTGGAGAGGACAGTTTAAGAAAACATGGCATTGTGCCGTGGCATTTGCAAACAGCCGCTTTTCAACTTACAGAGGCTTTCAGAACCAAAGATGCGAGTAAGATTTTAAGGCTTAGTGCTGACCTGGGACATTATGTAGCAGACGCTCACGTGCCGCTGCACACCACCAGAAATTATAACGGACAGCTTACCAAACAGGAAGGGATCCATGCATTTTGGGAATCGCGGCTGCCTGAGCTTTTCGCAGACGACTATAACTTATGGATAGGCGAGCCACATTACATTGAGGACGTCAGTAAAGAGGTGTGGCGGATCGTTGCAGAGTCACATGCGGCAAGCGATTCGGTATTTTTGTTTGAAAAGCAACTCACTGAATCTTTTGATCCTGATAAAAAGTACAGCTACGAGCTAAGAAATAATGTTCTGACAAGAACCTATTCCCGGGAGTTTTCGGAGCGATTTCACGATATGCTCAAAGGACAGGTAGAGCGTAGGATGAAAGCTTCGGTGGCCATTGTCGGCGATCTGTGGTATACTTGCTGGATAAATGCCGGACAGCCGAACCTGGATGAGATTGCAGGTTTAGCCACCACCATTGCAGATAAAAAAGAAGAAGCCGCCGAACAGCAAAGCTGGTTACAGCGGCTTCTCAAAGTGAGATCCGAATCAGATAATTAAAGAAGCTTATTTTTGCTTCACATACGTTTCTCTGAAATATTTAACACTTTCAGCAACTTCCGGACCATTGTTTTCCCAGTGATATTCATATTCTACGGAGATGGGCCCTTTGAACTTCTGACGTTTCATTTCTGCAATTACCTGGTCCACCTTGCTGTCGCCTTTGCCCCAAACTACGTCATGGTACTTTCCGTCCGGCGTGTCTTTCACTACATCTTTAAAGTGCATTCCCATCACATGTCCTTCAAGTTGTTTCAGGCAAGCCACAGGATCCAGACCTGAGCGAACCCAATGGCCGATGTCCGAGCATGAACCAATGAATTTGCTTCCCGCAGCATATTTCAGAACAGTATCAGGGTGCCAGTAACGCGACGGTTTTGGATGGTTGTGAAGGGCAATGTTAATTTTATACTTTTCAGCCATCGGAATAATGTAAGCAAACTGATCCGGATCCGGCTCGGTGTCAATGTTGAGGACTCCCATATCTTTTGCAAATTCGAACAGCTGTTCCCATTCAGCTTTGTCTTTTCCTTTTACAACGCCGTAGGCAGTCATGACAATGCCATGTTTTTTCAAAAGCGCCTTCACTTCCTTACGTTTGGCCGGATCCATTTTAAAATCCATTTTACCTTCAATGCCGCCGCCTATTGTCTGGCCAGGAAAAGCCTCTACGTATTTCAATCCACAACTGTCAATTTTCTTCAATGCTTCCGCAAAAGTAAACAGACGGAAAGTATAGGATTGTGCACCAAGTTTCCACCCTGCTTTATCTTCCGGGTTTTTCTGCGCAAGGGCCGATAAGCTAAATAGGAGTACAAGGCAATACCCCAGCGTGAGTTTAGTTAATTTCATATTCTGGAAAAGAATTTTTGGTTGTTATACAGAAAAGTTAGGATGGCTTTACGATCTACTCTAAGTCTGCTTTTAATATCCTGGCGGTAACCAGAAGTTGTCCCAAATGCCGCTGGGAATGCTCTGCCGCATGAAAAAGCAAGCCTAAATGGGTTGATTCTATTCTTGCTCTTCCAACATAACGCACCTCTGTCAGAGAGTTCTCGTCTGTTTCTTTTAATTGATCAATTGCCAGGTCTACCTGTTTGCTGAATTGGCTGTACAGGTCTTGATAAGTACAGTTTTCGAACGGCGGGACACCTTCATTTTTAAGGAATCCGAGCTGCTGTTCAGTGAGTGCCTGTTCTTTTGCATAAGTGTACAGCCTGTCCAAAACACCGGCAAGGTGCTGCAAATGAAAACCTACCGAAGCAACACCTCCGGGCTTTTTCCACAATAGTTCCGTGGGTAAAGTAAGTTCTTCAAGTTCTTCTCTCGCCTGTAGTAGCGCATGGGCAACTGGCTGTAGAAGAGATGGTACGCCCGGATGTGGTCCGCGTTGCCATACTTCGGTTTTTTGTTTTTCCATAGCCATGAAATAATAAAAAAAGGAGCCTTTTTACAAGCTCCTTTTCTAAAAAATATGTAATGACTAGCAAGCTAGTCGCCCACAGCTAGTCGCTCACAGCTAGTCGCCCACAGCAAATAGCTATAAGCTTTTACTTATTTGGCGATATCGATCTGAACAGGCTTGCCTTTGATCGTGTTGCCATCCATAGCACGCAATACCGCACGGGCGTCACGCTCAGGAACATCTACAAAAGTAAATTTGTCATAAATATCAATGGCACCAATCGTTTTGCCAGGAATGTTCGCTTCACCAGCAATGGCTCCAACGATATCTTTTGGCAAAATATGATCCTTACGTCCAAGGCTTAGGAAAAGACGAGTCATGCCAGCTTCTGGTGTAGCCGATCCTGTACGTCTTTCTTCTCTTCCACCTTCGCTTCTGCGTGAATCTGCACGAGGTGCAAAACGATCCGTGCTCGGTCCGCGACGGTCGGTGTCTCTTCCGCCTCTTTCGAAACGGCTTCCTCCACGACGGTCATCGCCACCACTGCGGCGTTCGCCACGTTCAGGACGTTCTCCGCCACGTCTTTCTTCCCATGCCAGGTTGCTGTCAGAGTATTCGTTTTTCTGAACACCCATGATCTGCTTGGCCATTGCACCCACGATTTGCTCAGTCGAGAAACCGCTGTGGTGTAACATTTCCAATACATCAAGGTAAAGGTCTGCATCGCTGCTTTCCTGAATTGTAGAAGCGATAGTTTCTACAAAACGTGCTTTACGAACACCTACGATATCTTCGAAAGATGGAATAACACCTTTTTCGATTTTAACTTTGGTATAGTTCTCAATGGTTTTAAGACGGAATTTTTCATCACGCGCTACCAGAGAGAAAGCTTTACCCGACATTCCTGCACGACCTGTACGGCCGATACGGTGTACGTAATACTCTTCATCCAAAGGAATGTCATAGTTGATCACACCATCAAGACCACTTACGTCAATACCACGCGCTGCTACGTCTGTTGCTACAAGAATGGTAGTTACACCTGCCTTAAACTTGCTCATTACGTTGCTGCGTTGCTGCTGACGAAGGTCACCATGGATACCTTCTGATGCATATCCGCGTAGTTGAAGATCTTCAACGATCTCGTCAACTTTACGTTTCGTGTTACAGAATACAAGAAGGGATTTCAGGTGGTACATGTCGATAAGACGTGTCATCACCTCCACTTTCGCCTGAGGTTTAACCTCGAAACAAACCTGCTCAATGTTTACGTTAGTAAGCTCGTTGCGAACCACTTTGATAAGAACAGGGTCAGTCAGGAAGCGTTTTGTGATCGACATAATCGGCTTCGACATTGTTGCCGAGAACAAAATAGTCTGACGGTCTTCCGGCATTTCAGCAAGGATGCTTTCAATGTCTTCACGGAAACCCATGTCAAGCATTTCATCTGCTTCATCAAGCACCATCATACGTACCTGATCAAATTTCAAGGTACGACGCTCCATGTGATCCATTACACGACCAGGAGTTCCTACTACGATATGTACACCTCTTTTTAGTGAGCGAATCTGGCGGTCGATTGAATCTCCACCATAAATTGCTTCAATCCTAAGACCTTTCTGATATTTTGCAAGTCTGCCAATTTCTTCTGACACCTGTACCGCTAATTCGCGGGTAGGGCATAAAACCAGTGCTTGTACTGCATTATTTGCTACGTCAATTCTTTCAAGTACGGGTATACCAAACGCTGCGGTTTTTCCAGTTCCGGTCTGTGCTTGTCCGATTACATCAGAACCTTGCATTACTGCCGGAATACCTTGCGCCTGGATAGGAGAGGGTTTTACAAAACCCATTTCAGTTAAGGCTTGTAGGATAGTTTCTGAGATTCCTAAGTCAGCGAAGGTCTCAAAAGTTTCAATTGTTTCAGTACTCATTCTATTGTTATTGTTATTAAATTCTTGTGTAAATACAGTTGTAATGATTCGGTAAACCTCATTTTACGCTAAAAGCATAAAATATTGATTTATCAAAAAGTGCACAACTGAAAGCCATAGTGTCTGCCGGATCAAAAAAACGGAACCTTAAAAAGCACGACAAACCGGATGACAACCAGTTTTATTTGTAAAAAAGGGGATTGCGCGAAAGCCCACCAACCACAAACCATCCGTGGGGCTCTGCATGACGAAACGGTAATTACCAACCGGGCATTTTTAAAGGCTGGGCGGTGTATTGAACACCAAAACCGGAAATGAAGCAGAGAAGCGAACGGATGTTCGTTCAAATTTTATGCAAAATTAAGAATTATATTCAAATATGCAATGCTATGGATATAATAATTGTAATATTTTTAGAAGTGCAGCAAAGTCTTTCCATATAAAACAGACAGTTTTATCGTGTTGCGCCAGCTGAGTTACTTTTTCAGAGTGGAGTCGTATAACAATGAAAATCATCTCTGATGATGATCAGTTAATTATCCACAACTATATAAAATGAAAAAACTCTTTTTAACTGTGTTACTTGCCGGAGCAGGTTTTGTGGCACAAGCTCAAAAAAACACACTATTGGTTTACGGAAATTTAGGGGTTAACGCAACTAAATCGCCCGTTGACGTCAAGGCAACCAGCTTTGAATTTTCACCTGGTGTGGGTTATCAGTTTACCGACAACTGGACGGCGGGTATGAATGTAAGTGCCAAAACTTGGAAAAATGGAGTGCCGGCAGTAAAAAGCAGCACTTTCGGGGTAGGTCCGTTTGTTCGTTACGCTTATCCATTGTCCGACATCTTTGCAATTTTTGGACAATTCAATGCTAATTACGTTTCCGGGAAATACGGAGATACTAAAACAAATGGATTTCAGGGGGAAATTTTTCCAGCTATTGGTGTAAACCTGAAAAATGGTTTTGCCCTTAATTTCAGTTTCGGAAGCCTTGGTCTGACGACAACTAAGGTAAAAGGAATGTCATCTGCTAGTACTGATTTTGGACTTAATTTTGGAAGTGGTGCCGGCTTTGGAATTTCTAAAAACTTTGGTCTGTAATTCCTGAAAATTAAGTTTTATAATAATAGTCCCCATGGCGTTGGTCATGGGGACTATTTAGTTTTAAAGGACTTCGCTTACATCAGCGTATGGCATGTTCCAGGCATCGGAAACACCTTTGAACACAATTTTGCCATTTACTACGTTCAAACCTTTTTTCAATTCTTCGTTTGTTGCGCAGGCATTTTTCCAACCTTTATTCGCCAGTTGGAGTGCGTAAGGCAATGTTGCATTGGTAAGCGCCAGGGTAGAAGTGTAGGGTACTGCACCCGGCATGTTGGCCACGCAGTAGTGAACAACACCATCTACTTCATATATAGGATCTTCATGTGTAGTTGCATGAGAAGTTTCAAAACATCCACCCTGGTCAATAGCCACATCGACCATCACAGTTCCAGGTTTCATCAATTTGAGCATGCTGCGTGTAATCAGTGAAGGCGCTTTTGCACCAGGTATAAGTACGCCACCAATAATAAGGTTGGAAGTCTGAATGAGTTCTTTGATGTTATATTCATTGGACATCACCGTATCAACGTTTGCTGGCATGATGTCTTCCAGATATCTCAATCTCGGCAGGCTTATATCTACAATAGTTACGTTAGCACCAAGTCCGGCAGCCATTTTCGCAGCTTGCGTTCCAACAATACCGCCACCAAGTACAAGCACGTTGGCCGGTTTCACACCAGCTACACCTCCAAGCAGGATTCCAAATCCGCCCATTGGTTTTTCAAGATACTTTGCGCCTTCCTGCACAGCCATACGGCCTGCCACTTCACTCATAGGTACAAGTAACGGAAGACTCCTGTCTGCTTTCTCCACAGTTTCGTAAGCAAGGCAAACAGCACCGCGTTCGATCATCGCCTTTGTGAGCGGTTCAGATGAAGCAAAGTGGAAATACGTAAATAGTAACTGATCTTTTTTGATTAAAGGATATTCACTCGCGATAGGCTCCTTCACCTTCACGATCATTTCGGCAATGGCGTACACCTCCTCTATGGTAGAAAGAATAACTGCACCCGCTTCGCCATACTGTTCGTCCGAAAAACCGCTTCCCTTCCCTGCTTCGGTCTGTACATAAACAGTATGGCCATGTTTGAGGAATTCAGTCACTCCGGCAGGTGTAACAGCTACTCGGTTTTCATTGTTTTTAATTTCTTTGGGAACGCCAATGATCATTGGTTGGAAGTTTAAGGCTTGAAATACAGTTTTTATATACCCCAAAATTAACTTATTGCGGAAAATGATCCTTAGAAACTGCAATTGAATAGAAAAGAAAACTATTTTTCGTGATTTTTGTGAAAAAAAAATCTTTCGAGCCAGTAACAGCAGAATTCAGACAATAAAAAAAACTTTATGCAACCTGACACCACCGACAGAAGGATACTGGAATTGTTACAAGAAAATGCGCAGCTCACTATCAAAGAAATAGCAAGTCAGATCAATCTTTCTGTTACACCTGTACACGAACGCATTCGAAAACTGGAACGTGAAGGTTATATAGACAGGTATGTTTGCCTGCTCAACCGCCGAAAGCTGGGAAAATCTTTGCTGGTTTATTGCCACGTAACACTTGATAAACAGCGAAAAGAGAGCTTTGAGGAGTTCAACAAAGCCGTGGCAGAAATGCCGGAAGTACTGGAATGTTCAGTGGTTTCGGGCAACTTTGATTATATGCTGAAAGTGGTGGTAGCGGACTCGGAAGAATACAATCAATTCTATCAGCTTAAACTTTCTACCCTTAGTAGTGTGTTACACATCAGTAGTTATTTCGTTATATCTGAAATTAAACACACAACAGGGATTCCGGTACGCTAGGGAATCTGTGAAGCAACCTAATTTAAATTAGCTGTTAGCCAGTTGCTAAAAGCCAAAAGCTATAATTAATGAATAAAAATTTTAAAGATGGGCTGAATCTGATGTCGAAAGTGACACCA
Organism: Dyadobacter sp. CY312; assembly: GCF_021390535.1. Lineage (GTDB taxonomy): Bacteria > Bacteroidota > Bacteroidia > Cytophagales > Spirosomataceae > Dyadobacter. The sequence goes on along the minus strand of NZ_JAJUXG010000001.1, from coordinate 928,548 downwards.
AGAAGGGCATGGAACGCGATTCAGATATTGGGGAGTTATTTTTATTCCAAAACTACCGGCAGACCCGTTCACTGGGGAATGCCAATCGCTATTTCTTTTGAACCGACTACATCCTGTAATCTTCGGTGTCCTGAATGCCCAAGCGGACTAAGGTCTTTCACTCGCCCGACGGGTATGATGGAAGAGAAACTCTACAAGAAAACCATTGATGAACTTGCAGATACCTTGCTTTATCTGATTTTTTATTTTCAGGGAGAGCCTTATCTGCACCCCAAGTTTTTTGAACTGGTGCAGTATGCGCACGACAAGGGAATATATACTGCGACCTCCACCAATGCGCATTACCTGACGGACGAAAAAGCAAAGAAAACAGTTGAGTCCGGTCTGGACCGCCTCATTATCTCAATTGACGGGACCACGCAGGATGTCTATCAGCAATACAGGATTGGCGGAAATCTTGAAAAGGTTCTGGAAGGAACCCGTAACATCATCAAATGGAAAAAGGAGCTTAAATCCAGTACACCGCACGTGATATTCCAGTTTCTGGTCGTCAAGCCCAACGAGCATCAGATTGAGGATGTGAAGAAACTGGCAGAAGAAATGGGTGTGGACGAAGTGGGTTTAAAAACGGCACAGATATATGATTATGAGGAAGGGTCAGATCTGATTCCGACCATTGATAAATATTCACGCTACAAGCAGAAAGAGGGTGGAGGATTTTCAATCAAAAATAAATTTGTTGACCACTGCTGGAAAATGTGGCATTCCTGTGTCATTACCTGGGATGGCGGCGTGGTTCCATGTTGCTTTGATAAAGATGCGGAATATCAGCTCGGGGATATGAAAAAAACAAGCTTCCGCCAGCTTTGGCGGGGTAAAAAGTATAATGACTTCCGGGCATCGCTGATACGCTCCCGTTCGGAGATTGAAATGTGCAAAAATTGTACGGAAGGAACGCAGGTTTGGGCGTGAAACATTAGACTTTTTGTATGATTATGAAATTTTAACTAAATAATAATGTGAAATAAATAGCTGTATATCAGTTGTTTATTTCCTTTTATTGAAAGTCCGTGGAACATTTTTTGGTGGTTTGCCCTGAATAGTGGAAATTTGAATCTGGTAACTCACATGAATACATGGGCAAAGTAATTGCAATCGCAAATCAAAAAGGTGGAGTAGGGAAAACCACCACTGCTATTAACCTTGCTGCTAGTTTGGCAGCACTGGAGTTCAAAACACTGCTTATCGACGCTGATCCACAGGCAAATTCCACTTCCGGATTAGGTTTTAATCCGCAGGAAATGGAGAACAGCATTTACGAGTGCATGGTGGAGCAGGCAAGAACAGCGGATATTATTTTGGAAACTGATTTTCCAAATTTGAACCTGTTACCGTCACACATCGATTTAGTGGGGGCGGAAATTGAAATGATCAATCTTAAAAACAGGGAGCTAAGGATGAAAGATGCCATAGCAGAAGTGCGTGAAAGCTATGACTTTATTGTAATAGACTGCTCACCTTCTCTTGGTCTCATCACCATAAACAGCCTTACGGCGGCAGATTCGGTGATTATTCCTGTTCAATGTGAATATTTTGCATTGGAAGGTCTTGGGAAACTGTTGAATACAATCACAATTATACAGTCGCGGTTAAATACAGCGCTGGTTATAGAAGGAATATTACTTACGATGTACGATCTGCGTTTGCGTTTGTCAAATCAGGTTGTCAACGAAGTAACAAGTCATTTTGAATCTCTTGTGTTCAACACCATTATACCCCGCAACGTACGTATCAGCGAAGCACCAAGTTATGGTATACCAGTAATGGCGCAGGATGCCGACAGCAAAGGGGCGATCAGTTACCTTAATCTGGCGCGTGAGATTCTCACCAAAAATGGATTGCTGTCGTCAGACAAGCATTTGGGAGTTAATTGATCACACACAGCTTAGTGGATAACACACATGGAGACATCAAATAAAAATAAAAGAATGACCGGCCTTGGCCGTGGACTTGGGGCATTGCTTCAGGATTCCGAAAAAGTTAATCCTCCCCGTACCAATGCCCGTCTTACGGTTACAGATGTGGTCGGTTCTATGAGTGACCTGGATATCAGTCTCATTGAAGCCAACCCGTATCAGCCGAGAACAAAGTTTGATCAGGAAGCATTACAGGAACTTGCTGATTCTATACGTGTACAGGGTATTATTCAACCTATCACCGTACGTCAGACAGGCGAAGATACGTATCAGCTAATTTCAGGTGAAAGAAGGTTACAGGCTTCCCGTTCTATCGGGATGTCAACCATTCCCGCTTATGTAAGGACTGCCAATGACCAGCAAATGCTGGAAATGGCTCTGATCGAAAACATTCAGCGTGAAAACCTGAACTCAATAGAGATTGCGCTGAGTTATCAGCGGCTCATTCTGGAATGTAATTTAAAGCAGGAAGAACTTGGAATACGTGTTGGTAAAAACAGAACGACCGTAAATAATTATATACGTCTGCTCAAATTACCTCCGGTCATCCAGGCCGCACTTCGCGACAACCAGATAAGCATGGGACATGCACGTGCCATTATCACGATTAATAATGATAGTAGCCAGCTAAAAATTTTCAACAAGATTATCGAAGAAGGTTGGTCGGTGCGTAAGGTAGAAGAGGAAGTTCGTAAACTGGGGATGATGAGTACGATCTCATTTGAACCTAAAAAACCGGTTGCAGTCAATCAGGAAATTAAGTCACTTCAATTTCAATTATCGTCATTTTTCGGAGCGAAGGTTTCTGTAAAAAGTGATAATGAAAACAAAGGAGAAATTAAGATTCCATTTGCATCGCAGGAGGAGCTTAAAAAGATATTGGAAACTTTGCAATTTGACAAAAAGGCTTGAAAAACTGGTTTTGGATAGGAATGGTGCTGCTTGCGCCGCATGTGGGGATGAGCCAGAAGTCAACTATGGATTCGTTGAAATCGGTGCCGCGTACGATAGGAATTCCTGATAGCACGATTAATGTAATTGCGGATTCACTGTTGGGGAAAAATGGCAGGAAGAAATTTATGCCTAATCCTAAATTGGCGACCCGGCTGGCTCTCATTCCTGGTGGAGGGCAATGGTACAACAGAGATTATTGGAAACTTCCGCTCATCTACCTTTCGATGGGTGGCGGGATTTATACCTGGAATTTAAATAGGTTGAAGTATAATGACTTTTTGACGGCATACGAGTCATTTTACGATTTGGATCCTTCCAGTGCCAGATATGGACAATTAAAGGCAGGTATTACACCGGATACACGTTTGCCAGTACGTGTTAGAAACCTGCTGAATACAGAAAGTGAGTATATAGAGGCAACACGAGATGGGATTGAGCGTCAAAAAAATTACTGGCGACGAAACAAAAATCTTTCTATTATAGTAGTCGGTCTCATTTATTCCCTTACTATCATCGAGGCAAATGTTGCGGCTCACTTGAAGACTTTTGATCTGAGTGATGATCTGTCGTTAAGAATAGAACCAAAAATGAGCCAGCCCATGATGAGGCAACCTGCGCCGGGCTTACGGCTGGTTTTTAATATTAAGTAAGAAAACGTTACAGAATAGCTTTTAATAAATCGAAATAACCGTTGCCCAGGGCTTAGCGGTGCAAATTTGAATCAATGAAAATACTATTGCTTGGCTACGGCAAGATGGGGAAAACAATCGAAAGGATTGCCTTGGATAAAGGACACACCATTGTTGGCAAAATTGACATTCAGAACCGCCAGGACATGGATCTGTTAGGCGCAAATGATGTCGACGTAGCAATTGAATTTAGTTCGCCCGAGGCTGCTTTTGAAAACATAAAGTATTGTCTGAAAAAAGGTTGGCCGGTTGTAAGCGGTACCACAGGCTGGCTCGAACACCGCCCCGAAATTGAGGAACTATGTAAGGAAAAGGGAGGGGCATTCTTCTATGCATCCAATTACAGCATTGGTGTAAACCTTTTCTTCCGTCTTAACCGTCAGTTAGCTAAGTTGATGAACGGGCAAGGATATTCGTCCTCGATGACTGAAATCCACCACATCCACAAGCTGGATGCGCCAAGCGGAACTGCAATCACGCTTGCAGAAGGTATTGCCGACGAAAATGGCTCAATCAGCGGCTGGAAACTTGCCCCAGAAAGTGAACCCGGATTTTTACAGATCATTTCTGAAAGAGAAGGAGAGGTTCCTGGTACTCATATTATCCGATATGATTCTGACGTCGACAGTATTGAAATATCCCACACAGCCCATAACCGTGCCGGATTTGCGTCCGGGGCAGTGGTTTCTGCGGAATGGCTTGTTGGCAAACAGGGGGTTTTCAGCATGAATGACCTTTTTAGCAACCTCGATTAACGGATACACTAAACTCTCAATAAAATATAGCATGGCTATTAATAAAGAATATACTTCTAATCCTGTGTCACAAAAAAATAAGAAATCCGCAGTTAGGGAATGGTTTGATTCCATACTTTTTGCAGTTGTAGCGGCTACGCTGATTCGCTGGTTGTTTTTTGAAGCTTTCACAATCCCGACTCCATCTATGGAGAATAGCCTTTTGGTGGGCGATTTCCTTTTTGTTAGCAAGTTGCATTATGGTACGCGTACTCCCAAGACGCCATTGCAGGTGCCGCTTACGCATCAGACAATATGGGGTACTAATATTCCTTCTTATACCGATGCAATTCAGTTACCGCAATACAGATTGCCTGGTTTTAGCGATGTAAAGCGTGGAGATGTTGTCGTTTTCAACTACCCACCGGAACTTCAGCACCCGGTCGATCTCAAAACCAATTACATCAAACGCTGTGTTGGTTTGCCGGGAGACAAAATTGAAGTAAGAGATTTACAGGTGTATGCAAATGGTGTTGCGATGGAAAATCCGCCGCGAATGGAAGATGAATATTTCGTAGCAACAACAACTGCGGTGAACGAAGAGAAGGTTTTTAAAGAAAATGGAATCTCTGAATACAACTCGTACCTGGAAACTTTTAACGATACGATCAATACCAATGATCAGTCGGGATACCTGGTATTCACAACGTCTGAAATTGCAGCGAAACTTAAAACATACGATTTTGTAAAAAGTGTTACGGTTGTAAAGTCCCCGAAAGAGGTAAGCGAGCCGATGCTTTATCCTAATTCTTCCCTTTTCAAATGGAATCGTGATAATTATGGACCGGTGACGGTACCAAAAGAAGGTGTGACAGTAACGCTTACACCAGAAAATATTGCGCTTTACGGAAACGTAATCAAAAATTATGAAGGAAATGAAGAGGTTGCAGTGGATGACAAATCTGTAAAAGTTGCTGGAAAAGCAATCACCAGTTATACATTCAAGCAGGATTACTACTTCATGATGGGTGATAACCGCCACAATTCAGCAGATTCGCGCTACTGGGGTTTTGTACCGAAAGATCATATTGTAGGAAAGGCTGTGTTTGTGTGGATGTCCATTGATCCGAACCCTACTAGTTTCTTCAATAAAATCCGTTGGAGCAGATTGTTCAGGGTGATTGACTAAGTATAGTTGTTGCCGTTTTTTTAGAAAGCCATCCTGAAAAGGATGGCTTTTTTGTATTAAATATTTATATAAAATATAATTGCATATATATGTTTGTGCTTTATATCATTTAAATAACTTTGTGTCAAATTAGCACAGTCATGGAAATAAAAGTTTTAAAGCAAAAGTCAGTTAGTGGGAATAAGAAAAAATCGGCCATAAGAGAATGGCTGGACTCGGTAGTATTTGCTGTGGTGGCGGCTACACTGATCCGGTGGTTATTTTTTAGTGCGTTTGTGATCCCATCATCTTCTATGGAAAACAGTCTGTTGGTGGGTGATTATCTCTTTGTGAGCAGGTTGCATTACGGCACTACCACACCGGTTACACCTTTACAAGTTCCATTAACGCATCAAACGATCTGGGGAACAAAAATTCCGTCATATCTTGAATGGATAAAATTACCTCAATTCAGACTGCCTGGTTTCACAGATGTGAAAAGGGGCGATGTCGTGGTCTTTAATTTACCCGTGGAGCATCCTGATCTGTATCAGAAGTTTAGCTCAGTGCTTCCAGATCTTCATCCTCATCCGGTTGATTTGCGGACCAACTACATAAAACGGTGCGTCGGGCAACCGGGCGATAATTTGCAGATTAAAAACGGTCAGGTTTATGTAAACGGACAGGCCGAGGAGAATCCGGCTCGCATGCAGGGAGAATACTTCGTTTCAACCGGTACCGCAGTGAATGAACTTAACGTTTTTAAAAAGAATGCAGTAACCGAGTATGCTCAGTTTACAGAAACTTTCAACGACAGTATTCCAGGCAATGATGAGTTTGGTTACATCGTGAAAACGACATCCGCGATAGCAGAAAAGCTTAAAGCATTTGACTTTGTAAAACGAATAGAACCGGTGCTGATGCCGGCAAATTTAAAAGAGCCGTATCTTTTTCCGGCATCAGAGTCTTTATCCTGGAATAAAGATCAGTACGGTCCATTGCTGGTTCCAAAAAAAGATCAGACAATTCAGATCACAGCTCAGAATGCAGCGATTTACGCAGATGTAATCAAAAGTTATGAAGGTAATGAAAATGTGTTATTCAAAGATGGACTGATCACCATGGAAGGTAAAATGTTGTCTGAATATACTTTCAAGCAGGATTATTATTTTATGATGGGTGATAACCGGCACAACTCAGCGGACTCAAGATATTGGGGCTTTGTGCCGAAAGATCACATTGTAGGAAAGGCAATATTTGTATGGATGTCTATTGATCCGGATCCTATGGGTTTTTTAACCAAAATCCGCTGGGACCGGATTTTCAGGGTAATTGATTAAGTTCATAGTTTTTGGTTTACAGTTCACAGTCTGCTTATGACCGTGAACTGTAAACTTTAAAACTCTACTCTTCCTGCGAATAGATCAGCGCAGTATATGGAGGAATGTGAAGCGATGCAAATTGCGGGCAATTGTCAAATTCTCCTTCCATTGTTTCCGTATCGTGTACTGCCAGATTAGAAAATTCCGGATCATATTCTGCCTTGTCGCTGTTAAAGCGCAGATGCCATTTACCTGCACGCGGGAAGCCAACCTTGTAATCAGTAAATGCTTCTGTTGAAAAGTTGAGAACGACAACAACACTGTCTTTGGGCCCGCCTTCGTGCCAGCGATGCATGACGATCACTTTTTTGTCGTTGTCGGCGCGAATGATCTCAACATCCTGCCCCTGTAAACCGGCAGTAACACCGAACCAGTTTCTGCGCAAATGAATGATATCGCGATGTAGCATCGCAAAACCATGGAATTCATCATAGCGGGACCAGTCTATCGGATCGCTGTCCGAAAACCATTTGTCTTCCAGTAAGGGTTGTCCCTGGAAAATCATCGGAATACCGGGAGAAGTTAATACAAGTGCCACGCCTAGTGCAGCACGTTTTTTGGAGTACCAGTTGTTTACGTCGCCGTTGGCAATTTCTTCTGCCACGCGCGCCTGCCCGTTGGCAACCTCATCGTGTGATTCTGTATACACAATGCGTTGGAAGGAATCCATGTTGTAGCTGTTGGTGATTGCTTCAACCACCTCGTTCATATCCCTGTCCTGATCATTTTGAGTAATAATGGCATCTCTCACCGTGTGTACAAATTTGGCATCCCACTGTGAGCCGTATCCCAACCCGCCGTTTTCAACAGAGTTGGTGATGAAATCAAGAGAATGCATATCTTCCGCTATCGTGATGCGGTTAGGAAATTGCTCACTTATATCTTTATTGATCCATTGCATAAGTGTCATTCCTTCCTGGATGTCATTTCCCGGATCTCCGTCTGCTTTCACATTTCGTATATACGGAACCATATCCATTCTAAGCCCATCCGCGCGGAAGTCTCTCAGCCACATTAATGCATTGTCATGAATGTATTGCCTTACTTCACCTCTGCCGTAATCCGGGCGAGTATTTCCCCATGGTGTTTCTGAACGCCAGTCGTTGTAAAAGTAAATTCCGCCTCCGTCATTTTCAGACCAGCCGTCGAACTGCCAGAGATCCATGTCCGAAGGGCCGAAGTGATTGTAAACCACATCCATAATTACTGCTATACCAGCTTCATGAGCGGCTTTTATGAATGCCTTTAGTCCATCTGGTCCACCGTAATCGGATTCCACAGCAAAAGGGCTTGCCGGATTATATCCCCACGACCGCGATCCCGGGAATTCAGAACATGGCATTAGCTCAACGGCGTTAAATCCAAGTTCTTTGAGATAGTCTAATTTTTCAATGGCAGTATACAATGTACCCACCTGATCTTGACCGGGAGAATTGAAAGTTCCTACATGGAGCTCGTAAATGACAAGCTCATGCCATGAAGGTATTTGAAATTCAACACCTTGCCAGTCGAAAGAATCATGGTTATAAACAATTCCGTTTCCGGCTGAATTCGTCATTTTTAACGCATAGGGATCATTTCTCATAAAATCTCCGAATGGCGTTTTGAGAGAAAACTTGTATTCGTCGCCCTCTTTGGAGTTCTCTACCAATGCTCCCCAAAATCCGTTATCTTCTTTATTAAGAGGATTTGTATCTTCCTTCCAATCATTGAAACTTCCAACTACTGATACACTTTCTGCATGGGGCGCCCACACGCGGTAAAAAATTCCTTCGGCATGACACGTCGCACCCATCCCGTCAAAATGTTGTAAAACACTGGTTTCATTAATCTCTGAGTTTTCCATATATGGTTTGAAAAAATAATTGTTATTTTTGAAGACTTTCGTAAGCCTATTCGTTGGCAATTGTTATGCCAGAACGTATACCGTTAGTAAATACAAAATTCTTCATCATCAAAATGAAATACACTGCACACCATTTATGTCATCATCAGAAACTGAAAAAATCAGTATACTTGCTCTGATCCATACGCCTTCAGTTGGATCAGTAACCGTTCGCCAGTTGATCAGCTATTGCGGTGGAGCTGAAAATGTATTTAAAGCAGATTATAGGAAACTCATCAAAATCCCGGGTATTGGTGAAAAAGTTGCCCGCTCTATTTTGAAAGGTGAGGCGCTGGCTTTCGCAGAGAAGGAATTCAAGGCATGTTCGGGATCAGAAACGCAACTTCATTTCTTTACTGACGACACCTATCCGGCCAGACTAAAACCCCTTTACGATGCCCCTATTGTGTTGTATTCGCGGGGAGAAATCGATTTTAACGTACGAAGATCGGTCGGTATTGTCGGCACGAGAGGGGTGAGTGAATACGGAAAAGCGGTTACGGAAGCGATTGTCAAAGATCTTGTTCCATTCAATGCACTTATTGTGAGCGGACTTGCCTACGGTGTTGACATCACGGCACATCGGGCGGCAATAAAAAACGACCTTCCGACGATTGGTGTGATGGCAAGTGGACTAGATGTAATCTATCCCTCGGCACATCAGCGCACATCCAAAGAGATGCAGGAGAATGGAGGTATTGTCACTGAAAATGCGCTTGCAACCAAACCCGACTTTATGAGATTTCCTGCTCGTAATCGAATCATTGCTGGTTTAAGTGATGTTACGATCGTGGTGGAATCAGCTAAGAAGGGTGGAAGTCTGATCACAGTTGAGTTTGCCCAAAATTACCACAGAGAGGTGTTTGCCGTTCCGGGGAGTTTGTATAGTCCACAGTCGGAAGGTTGTAACGAGCTGATCAGGGATAATAAAGCCGCCATTTTTACGTCTGTTGCCGATATGACTACTTCCATGGGCTGGGAGCTCAACGACAAAAAGGCGGAGCAGATCGAAGTATTTCCTGATGTAAAAAATCAGGCGTCCTTTGATGGCTTTACCAGAGACGAAGGAGAGGTGCTGTCTATGCTTAAATTGAAAGGAACGATGCAGATTGATGACCTTTCATGGCAAAGTGGAATGCATCTCAATAAACTTGCGGCTTTGCTGCTGAATCTGGAATTTCAGGGCATGGTAAGGTCCATGCCAGGTAAAAAGTACGCGTTGATATGAATACAGAATATTGAGTTACGGTAACAAAATATTATTTATTTTAGAACTTTATTTACAGCTTTCGCCCGCACCAAACAGAGATGAGACCTAAATTTCAGAGTATCAGCGATTCCGTTATTGAAAAGATTAGATCCGGCGAATTGCAGCCGGGGGACAAGATACCGTCTGAGAATGAACTCATCAAAAATTACAATGTAAGTAACACCACCGCTCGAAAAAGTTTGCTGGAAATTGAGAGTCGAGGCTGGGCTAAACGTATAAAAGGGAAGGGTACGTTTGTGCTGAACCGTACGGTAGATCACCATCTGATCAGAACATTGGGTTCTATTTACGCCACGCGCCGTGGTTTTCACGAAAGCCTGCTCGCCGAAGGTTTTAAACCTCATAACCTGGTGCTGGAAAAAACAGTACTTGATGATGGCATATCTTCTGAAATCGGAGGTAAACACTTTATCATTCAGGGGCCGGTTCTTAAAATTCATCAATTGCGATATGCCGACGATGAGATTATCAAGGATGAAACCAAGTATATATCGCTCGGTTTATGTCCCAAAATCAATCGTATGCCTACGGAAATCTCCTATTTCAAGGTTTATGAGAATACGTATCATTTAAGGATTGAAGAAGTAAAGCAGACCTTGAGTGTTGAAATTATGGCGCCAGATTCGGAAGCGAACAACTTTGAATTGTCGAAGTCCACACCCATGTTTATTCTGGATAGCGCGGTGATTTGCCCTGACGATAAAGTGGTGGAAATCGAGAGGTCCTTTTACAGGGGCGACAAATATAAGTTCGCCATCAGCGCCAATCCGGATTACAACGATGTTCACTAAAAATACGAAAAGATAGTTGCGGCTATAATGCTGTGACCGTCTTCATTGGGATGATTCACGGACGCCATCACGTGTTTCAGCTTACCCTGTTTCACAATTTCTTTAAACCGACTGTAAGGGTCGGATAGGCCTGTTCCGTATTTTTCAGCCAGCTCCCTGATCTGCCCGGCATATGGGTCCAGCGGATTTTGAGGATCGCTGATGTCTATTCGCTGGTCAGGGGAGGGTGTAACGAGTATCACTTTAATATTTTTGGACTGTGCCATACGAATCATATTTTCGGTGGCTTCTCTTGTTTTATCCAATCCTGTAAAACGATCATTCAGCGCATAGTCTATAACAATGACGTCAGCGTTGTGAGTCAGAACGTCTTTTTCAAAACGGCTGGCACCCTTCACAGAGTTTTCTCCACCAATAGCTGTAACAATGACGTTGATTACGGCATAAGGATATTTTTGTTTGAGTAATTTCAATACCAGATTGGGATAGGATTCTAAGGTGTGAACCTCGTGTTTATCCCAAAAACCTGCCGGAACCGAATGACCATGGAATACCAGATTGATGGTTCTGTTTTTTGGCCAGACGGCATTCAGTTCCTTTTTTACTTCTTGTAAATAAGCGCTTGTGTCCGCAATTTGAGCATGGATAAATAAAGGAAAGAATAGGCTGAGAAAAAAAGTAAAAACGCCGATGTAGCTGTTGAGGTAGTTTTTAAAATTCGCCATAATTCAGGTTGTTTTGTGCCATTGGTTAATCAAATTAGGTGAAGTTTTGGTGAGCAAATAGAATACTCACCACGATACCACCAGACTTCCGGTTACGTTTTCTACAACGTAGTATTTTCCCAATGCCGGATCACCTTCCTTGAAAGAAATTTGGCCGGTTTTCCAGGGGTAGCCTGCGTTCAGATAAGCGTGAAAGTCCTTGGCTTGAATGTGATCCTCAGCATAAATTCGGACGGTGGCATTTTTTAAGCCATTCACTACAAATCTTTTTGAAATTCCCATTTCTCCGGAATGCAGTTCTTTCAGAGATACAATCCCGCTATTTTGCTCAACAAATACTCTGGATTCCCGATTCCAGGAAGTTGGAAGGTTGTAGACAGAATGACCATCGTTTAGCTTGGTGTCGAAACCGAGTAAGAGCGGAGCACCTTGTGGGAATCTGAATTTATTTTGAATGGTTGTGTTGGGATTGTAACCCGAGAAAATGAATGCGTTGTTGCTCCGGGAAATAGTCAAAACAGGATTTTTCACCGACGGACTCTCTTTTGATATCCCCAGCTTTATTCCGAATTCCGCCAAGGCGTAGCGCAGAAGAAGAGGGCCTGTGAAAAGTTTGGTGGGATCATCAGGAGTGAGCAGTTTTCCACCAGTGAATTTACTCGAATTAGTACCCCGGATATACACTACTTTACCTCCTTTCCAAGAGGCCATTTGCCGAACCCAGGCAACATCGCGAGATTGGTTGGTCTGTGTCATACGGGAAAGAACTTTGCTGGAAACATCTTTTTGGTTTGAAAGCTGCGTTGCTACTCCACCTCCCGAAAAGAGCGCACTATGAAGGATTTTCGCCGGGTAAGGTGTCGTCATTATGTCTCCCGCATAGATGGAAGTGATGTTGAATTCACCCTCAAGAGGGGTAGTGTTCTTTAGATTTAAAAGATCCAGAAATGCTTTTCCTGCATGGTCAGCAGGGCCATATACCATTAATTTGCCTCCATTCTGCACAAACGAAATCAGAGACTTTTCGAGGTCTGAGTCTGCATCAGGAACAATCGTAACCAGAATAGATTCTCTGAATTTATCAGGTTCATTTTTGATGACCTTTTTAAATGATCCTGTCGATACAATCGTATTCAGTGGAAAGCCATTGTTGATAGCCTGACGGATCAGCCAGTCGCCGTAATAGATTTCGGGCAGTCTGTCCTTATACTTATAGGCCCAATCATGATACTCATCAAAAGGATACACCCAAACGAGCGGACCCGGTGCTGTGGGAGAGTCATACCGTGCTTTTAGAATGTGTGGTGTAACTTCATCCGGAACCTGGGTCGGCATGTTGCCATAGGAGTCGTCGATACTTAAAAAATTCAGATGTGAGGGTAATTTTACTTCGCCTTTTGCATTGATCCTCGATACAGACATTGGGAGATAAATGTCGTGTGGTTCACGACCGTAGCGATCGAGCCAGGGACTGTTGATCCACCATGGGTCGTGGGTATAGTATCTGAAAAGATAGCGTTCATCCGGCAATTCTGCCATTCTTGACATATATCCAACCATTTCCAATCCAAAATCACCATCCAACGCTGCCCAGGGCGAATTTGGCGGTGGGAGGATATTTTTGTCCTTGTAAATCGACCTCAGATCCACACCATCTCTGGCAAGATCAGTCCCGGTGGATAAATTCGTTCCTCTTGTTTGGATTTGAACATCAGGACATTCGGCTCGAAAAAATTTCCAGAAGTCGGAAATCTTGGATTTGGTTGCAGCAAGTTTCGCCTGATCAAATCCCTTGCCGTCGAAAATAGCACCGGTGGAAGACCAACCTTCTACGCCGAAACCAAATCCGTTACTCAGCCAGAGAAAATCAAAACCCATGTCATCCAGCAACCTTTGGCTTTGTCTACCCAGAAACGTTCCGAAAGGAGTTCCTTCGGGGATACCGTTAGGAAAACCCGCGTAAGATTCTTTGTCGGCTTTCAGTACCGAATAGCAGCTCACCATCGTGTTGTGTCCCATGGCACTTCCGCCCAGAATCTCAGGATGTCTTTTGTATTTAAAATCAGACTTGGCGAATTCCGGACCCGGATCAAAAGTTTCTCCCACTCTTATCGGCTTGCCTGTTACCTTTCGGCCCTCTTCCTTTAATGCCTGAACTATGAATTTAAGATCACCATAAGTAAACTCGGGAGGATTTTCGAGATACAAATAGGCCCTCTCGTGAATAGAAAGCTCCTTCGGCCCCGAGTTGACTGCATGTTTGGTATTCGGATTTCCTATGTAACGAGCCCATTCCAAAGGTTGCGAAGGTGTTCCTTTGTATTCCAAAATTTCCGAACCGTCGCCCGTCCAGAGCATAACCGAAACGGTATCGGCATGCCGCAGCAGTGCGTGCCATTGTACAAACATTTCTCTGGCTACATTCCGAATATAGGTTTTGTCATTCTTTTTGAAAGGTTTGAGGGAAGCTTCCAGTGTGATGTTATTGAAGTTTTTCCCTTTGAGAAATGAAACTTCCTGCGCGCTAGATTCGCCAGAGAACACGGTCCAGATTAGTATGGCTATTAACAGACAGGAAGATTTACCAAAAAATAAACGTATCATAGAAAAGATTTTTTACAGATATTGACTTTACAATCTAGTATCCCGGGTTCTGTCCTAAATTTGGATTAATATCAATTTCACGTAATGGAATTGGCATGATCATTTCATGGTCTGCGACTGTAAAATTCAAGCCGTTATCCTGAAAATATTTATTCATCACTATCTGAAACCGCCCGGTGCGCACCAGATCAAACCAGCGGTGCCCTTCCAGAAAAAGCTCCACTTTTCGTTCTTTGTCCACTGCCAGTGTAAAGTCTGCTTTAGACAAGCCAGTTATTGATCCCAGTCCGGCTCGGGTTCTTACCATATTGATGTAAGTATGGGCATCGGCAGTATTACTGGTCTCATTTAATGATTCAGCATACATTAGTAGAACATCGGCATAGCGTAGAGACGTGAAATTGATGCCTCCGTCGCCAACGATTCCGGTTGTAAAGTCTACGAATTTTAGTCCAAACAATTCCTTTTCATATTTACCATTAATGAGTTTTACAGAATCTCCAATGGAAGCAACTCTTCTCAAATCACCCTTTTCGTATCCATTTGCCATTTGCCGTGTGGGTAATACGCGGCCGGCACCCTGCATGTTACCCGGAAACATACCGACGTCAAATCGAGAGGGCATAAAAATGGTGGCAAAAGAATTTCCTTCGCCCACATTTCCGGAAAGGTATTTAATTTCAAATATGGACTCCTGTAATTCGTCATTGCCATTAACAAACAATTTTTTGTAATCAGGATTGAGGGAGTAAGTTTTCGAATCGATTACTTCTTTCAATACTGCTCTGGCGAGATCATATTGCTTTGTAGTAAGGTATACCTTGCCAAGCAAAGTTTTTGCAGCACCAACAGAAGCTTGTGATTTACTTAACCCGGTTACACCATTTAACAAAGTGGATGCCTCCGTCAAATCCTTAATGATCTGGCTGTACACCTCAGCTACCGGTTTTCGGGTCATGTCAAAATTCATAATCTCCTCCGGACTTCTGAACGCTACATCTACCATAGGCACATTCCCAAATAAACGTACCAGATAAAAGTAACTGTAAGCTCTAAGGAACAGCGATTCACCTTTGTACTGGTTCTTTTGATCGCTTGTTATATTAACAGCATCCAGTCGCGACAGAATATTATTGGATCTTGCAATTGTGGCAAAGGATGTACTCCAGACAGCGTTCAGATAGTCATTGGCGGCAGTTAAATTCATCTCGTCACACTCCGCCTCAGATACGGTAGGTGAGGTAGACCGTATGTCTGTATTGTCGGTAGTTAGATCTCCGAGGTGAATAATAGAGGTGTTATGCAGAGCCTGAAGACCAGCGTAGTTCCCCACCAGAGCCGTTTCAAAATCCTTGGCATTTTTATAGAATGCATTCTCACTAATCTGATATTCAGGTTGTAAGGTAAGGAAGTCAGAACAGGAAGCTACGGACACTCCCATGAATATATAGATGATGTATTTTTTCATTGCAAAATTTCTTTAAACTTTAAAGAGTTAATTTGATTCCTAATGTGTACGTGCGCGGAAGCGGATAATTGAGATAATCAATTCCTCCATTTACCACATTGTCGCCGCTGACGCTGGATTCCGGATCATAGCCGGGATAATCTGTAAAGGTGAAAACGTTCGCAACATTAGCATAAACATTTAAAGCACTGATTTTTAAATTGCTAGTCAGATTTTTCGGCAGATCGTAAGACAGTTTTATATTTCTTATCCTCGTAAAAGCATTGCTGAACAGGTAGTGAGACGAAGTTCCAAAGCCGAGCGCGTGGTTGCTTCTAATAGACCTAGGCATTATTCCGTCGCCGGGATCAGCCTCTGAGCGCCATCTTCTGTCTGTCAGTATAAGGTTGTTTTGCACGCCGTTATCGCCCAGAAGTGAGGCGCCTGCATCCAGATAAGTGTAAGCGCCATGCGAACCAACCACACCTACATTAAGGCTAAGACTTCCCAGCGTAAAATTGTTATCCATTCCCCAGGTAAAGTCAGGCCATGGAGACCCTACGATTTTCCGGTCGCTTTGGTTGATGACGCCATCGTCGTTAACATCCTCAAATTTGAGATCACCCGCCTGTGTTTTCGGATGCTGAAGAGCGGCACCATCCAGTTCAGCGCTGGTCATGAAAACACCCAGTTTGTTTATCAGGTAAAAGCTCGAAATCGCCTGACCAACTTCTGTGATCTGGTAGGCCGAATTGGCAATTCTTCCGCCTTCGGTGGCTAGCTTTAATACCTTGTTTCGGTTGTGGCTGAATGTAAAATTGCTGGCCCATTCGAAACGTTTCGAGCGCACATTCACCGTTTGCAAACCAAGTTCAAAACCCTTGTTTTCTATGTCACCGATATTTTGTGTAGAACTGTTGAATCCTGACGCCGCAGGCAATTGTACTGCAAGAAGCAGATCTGTTTTGTGGTCACGATAGGCGTCGGCTGTCAGAGTGATTCTGTCTTTAAACAGACTTAGGTCTATGCCAATATTGGTTTGTTTTGATTTTTCCCACGTCAGGTTATCATTGGACAAAGTACTGGGTATCAGACCTGGGTTGAGAGCTCTGTTTTTGACATATCTTGTAGCTGATAACAGTCCGATGTGGGTGTAATCGCCGATCTGGTTGTTTCCGGAAATGCCGTAACTGGCCCTAAGCTTCAGATTGCTTATGAAGTTCAAGTCTTTCATGAAATTTTCCTCTGAAAGATTGTAGCCTACCGAGAAAGACGGGAATGATCCCCAACGGTTGTTTGATCCAAACCGGGAACTACCGTCACGTCGTACCGTTGCAGTGAACATGTACTTGCCAGCATAGGAATACGTAAGTCTGGCCATGGTCGACAAGAGCGCCCATTCGTTGATAGCCTGAGTGCCTGCGTTTACAATTCCGGCTGTGATGAAAGGAACGTATTCAGTTGGGAAATCGGAAGCACCCACCGATACAATATCTCGTCTGTTCTTTTGAGCGGTAAAGCCAATCAACCCATTCACAAAATGTTTGTTGTTGAACACCTTCACATAGGTCAGCGTGTTTTCATTAAGCCAGTTAAGTGATTCGGCGCGTGAGGTACCTGCAGTTGCTGGGTAGTTTAGGGTACCAAAATTTGGCACAGCTGATGAGCGCCACAACTTGATATTGTTTGTACCAAAATTTACGCCGACGGAAGTCTTAAAAGTCAGTTCGTCTGTAATGTTAACTTCAACAAAATTGTTTGTTACTACGTCCATAACCTTCCTGCGGTCATCAGAGCCATCACTCACGGCAAGTACATTGGCAAGAAACCCAAGACCGTCGTTTACGTCTTCCTGATTGAAATAGTAATTCCCATTGCTGTCATATACCGGAATAGTAGGTGACGCTGCCAATGCGTTGGTGAGCAAACCACCAGCTCCATAATGTGATTCGGTATTCGCAAATTTTCCAAAACCATACGATCCGAATGTTGAGGTTCCAATTTTGATGCGTTTTGTAATTTGTGCGTCTACATTAACTCTCAGATTAAACCGGGTATAGTCGGTGTTGATAATGATTCCTTCCTGTGAGAAATATCCTCCTGAAATAAAATATTTAGCTTTTTCATTGCCGCCTGTGGAAGAGACCTGCACATTCCGAACCGGAGCCGTTCTGAAAATTGCATCCTGCCAGTCTGTATCCGTAGTTATGGCATCAGGTGTTCTGAATATTGGTCTTACCCTTGTATTGACACTTCTCAGTTCGTTGGGATCGGTGGCTTTACCTCCTGCATACACCCAGGCATTGTCCCTGCCGTCTGCCAGATAATTGGCATATTGCTTCGAGTTCAGCATTTCCAACTTGTGTGCAACTTCCTGAAACCCGTAAGAGGCATCGACACTAATTTGCGATTTGCCATAGGCTCCGCGTTTTGTAGTGATAATGACCACACCATTTGCTCCGCGAGAACCATATATAGCTGTTGCTGAGGCGTCTTTCAAAATTTCTATGGATTCAATATCCGATGGGTTGATAGAAGCGAGCGGGTTAACGCGGTTGCCTGTATTGCTAGCCATGCCGGCGGAAGAAAAATTATTACCTCCATAATTTCGCATATCGGAACCTCCGCCGCCAGTACCCATTGCAAAGCCATCTATTACATAAAGTGGCTGATTACCACCCGTTATAGAACTCACCCCCCTGATGAGAATATTAACGTTTCCTCCCGGGGCACCGGTGGTTTGGCTGATCTGCACACCCGGTACTTTCCCCTGAAGCATTTGGTCAAAACTACCGGCAGATGGCTGAATGAATTGTTCACTGGAAATTTTGGTAATAGATCCGGTAAGGTCCTTTTTACGAGCAGTTCCGTAACCTACTACGACCACATCCTGAAGTTGTTGCTGGTCGGCCGTCAGACTGACATTGAATAACGATCGATTTTCAACCTGTATCTCCTGAAAATTGTACCCAATAAAACTTACCACAATGGTAGCATTGGAAGAAACTGCCAGTTTGAAATTTCCGTCAATATCAGAAGTTGTTCCGTTGGTTGAACCTTTTTCGGCAATTGTTGCTCCAATAAGTGCCGTGCCATCTGTGCCGGACGTTATTTTTCCGGATATCGTAATCTTTTGCTGGGCAGAAACTCTTCCATTGGACATTACTACACTTAGTGAAGCAAAAAGCAGTAACCTTGCCCATTTTTGAAATAAAATGTGTTTCATTTTGCGTTGATTTTTAGATTAGACTTTTAAACAGGGTTTAGGAAAGGGAGAGAGACAAAGCCCTACTTGTCTTTTTCGTTTTAGCATTACGGGACTTAATTATTCCTGAATTATCACCGCTTCCAGATTCAGATAGGACGCGATTTTCGCAATGGTTTTTGCATGATGTCCGATGCCCAGTGCAAAATGGTGTGTGGGTCCTTCCTTCATCCATCTTTGTAAAAATGTTCTTACGTCTGGTTTGAAATAACCTCTTGTATTGGTGTTTCCGGTAGGAGGAATAGGTCCTTCTACCGACTGACCTTCTGCTATCACAAACTTGAATTTTCCGTCATACGTAGAGTTGATACTCAGCATCGTTATAGGACCTTCCTTGATCTTAAATTCAACACCTGCGCCAAAACCAGGCTTTCCATGGTATTTGGTCAGGCTGCGTAAAACGGGCTTGCCTTCGGCAATGGCTACGTTGTGAGGACCATCATGGCCTACAAGTACAAATCCCTCCTTAAAATCGACCGGATGGAACTCAGCAAAACTGCCGCCTATGCCCAAACGTTCCATTATCAGCATGGCAAAGCAGGTTTTCAGATCAGATTCGCCGCACATTGGAAATCCGGCTCCGGTTAGTAGTGAATTTCCTACGATCAGATTTGACATCACTGTGCGCGTGTCGCTATTGTCAGGACCTTCATAATAATATGCGAGTCCGTCCAGGTTCTTTTCTTCAATAAACTTTTCCAGTGCCACAGTTACTCTTGACGCGGTTTCAAGATCGGAATCCCTGAGTTTTTCTGAAATTGGATCAGAAACAGGCTCGGGTGTATCGAAAAAGTCAAGGATTCTTTCCTTGACGGGCTCAATTTCGTCACGGGTCGCATGCACGTATTGTGTTACAATCTCGTGTGCTTCGCATTGTACAATGTGGGCGCCAAAGTGCGCTGTAAGCATGGTTGAGTCGGAATGCATGTCCAGCATGGCTTCAATAGGATGACCTATATGCCCTATTCGAGAGGTTCGAAGATCATGCAGTACTGCTGCTATCCGGCAGTATTCTTCTATTTCGGCATCTGCCCGCGGATCATCATATAACGTTCCGATAATCATATCCGGCACCTTTTTGCCCATTCTTGCTGCTACACCGGCAAATTCCGGAAGCGAGCAAATGTCATCATTGTAAAGCTGCATGTAGGTTGATGCTCTGGAATAGTCCATGGCCTTGTCAGGTTGCAACGCCACAAGTACAATTGGCACATTGATGTTTCGTATGATCACACCAAAAGTGTTCGATGTTGCGTAGGTGACCATGTCGCAGAAGATCAGATCCAGATTGGCGGCGTTGAGTTTGGGTACCAGATCGTATGCTTTTTGCACATCATCTACCAAACCAAAATCGACTACTTCCGCGTATGATCCGTTTTGGATCTTTTCGACAAAAACAGCCTGTTTTTGAAGCATGGCATCCAGCAAACCGTCAAACTGATCCCAGTATTTGTAATAGGCCACGCCAAACACGCCAATGCGCGGTCTCGTTTGTTTGCGTTTTTTGATAATGTCGGTTTGTGCCACTGCATTCGGGATGAGAATATGGTTTTCCATAAGTTTGATCTATGTTTTTATTAATATTTCTTAACGCACTAAGTAAATTAGGGTAAAATTTTTTACGTTTCTATTTGTGGCTCTGCAAAGTCCTGACGAATGGACTCCTTATTGCTTGAAAATAAAGGCTTTATGTTGGGTATCAGGAAAATAAAACCAATAAAAGCGATGGGGTAGAGCAGTCCTGAGGCTATCCAAAGCGGTTTGTATGAATATTGCTCTATGATTTTACCTATCATAGGATTAAGTAACAAACTGGATATGGCTCCTGCTGTGCCTGATAATCCGACAACCGTTGAGGTCGCTTTCCGGCCAAATACATCTGAAATAGAGGTGATGTAATTGGTAATCCAGAAACCGTGAGCAAACATATAAAGAGCCATTATTGCCACTGCCAGTTCAACGGAATTGACATAAGCTGCCATGGGTACAGCCAAAGTGAGTGTTGCTGCAAAACCCATGATCGTTTTTCTGGCTTTATTGATACTGAAATTCCATTTAATCAATTGATCAGACAAAAAGCCACCGAAAATGTTTGAAATTCCCAGTGCGAGAAATGGAATCCAGAATAGGCTGCCAATACGTTCAAAGGATACACCACGTTCTTCACTCAGATACTTTGGAATCCAGAACATCATGAAATACATGACCGGATCCAACATAAAACGCATTAGAATAAATACCCAGGTTTGCCTTATTTTGAAAAGCTCTCTGAATGATAAGGCTTCTATTTTTGTGCTGACAGATTTAATAGCCTGGTTTGCAATATTAGATTTCCAGGGGATTAATAACCAAATTGCTACCCAGGCAATCCCAACCAAACCTGGTATGACAAACCCTGCACGCCATCCGTAATATTCAGATATCCAAATTGTTAACGGTGGTGCAATAACAGCCCCAATGGCTGATCCGCCTATGGCAATCCCATTTGCAAATCCCCTTTCCTTGGTGTCAAACCAGTCATAGACTGTTTTTGCTGCTCCCGGAAAACAGGCGCCTTCGCCCAGTCCGAGAAGAAATCGGAATGCCAAAAGTTGTGGCAGACTGTTCATGAGTCCGTGGAAAGCGTTAGCTATGGACCAGACGCCAACGGCCACAGCCAAGCCCGTTTTCGCACCAACACGGTCAATAAGCCAGCCTCCCAGTGTGAACATCAATGCGTAGCTGAGTAGGAAACTGGTGTTTACCCAACCGTATTCCACATCTGTGAACTGAAACTCTTCCTGTATTTTGATGATGGCAATCGACAATACCTGCCGGTCCAGAAAGCTCAGACCTGTGGCCATAAAGACCATTAGAACTACAAACCAGCGGATAGAGTTTAGTTTCATATAACTTAACGCACTAACTTATTTTTATTCAAAAATAAATCCATAAAATACAAAAAGCAAGAGATTGGTAATTAATCTTTAAAATTTAATATAAAAACGTGCTGGCAGTGTGTGTAAGAGTTGTAAGGTGATCCTCTAAAAGTTTTTACTGAGCATTTTTTAACTTTTATATTTCAATGTATGTTTCATTAAACGAAAGACTTTAAATTTAAGCTGCGTACCAATTCATCACTTCATGCCCGAGCGGAAAAGCACGATAGAAATTATTAAACAAGGAGAAGGGCTCACAATTGAGTTTAAAAGAATTATTGACAGTCCTTATAAGATTGCAAAGACCATTTCTTCTTTTGCCAATACCTCCGGTGGTGTTTTACTTGTTGGTATTGGAAACGACGGCGCTTTATTGGGTGTGTCTTCGGAACTGAATGAACTTCAAAAATTGGAACGTGCTGCGGGAAAACTGGTGGAGACTCCTTTACATATTCGATTTTCTACTGAAAGCCTGGACGGTAAAAAAATTCTGAGAGTAGAAATTGATGAAAGTCCTGATAAACCACATTACGCGCTGAACGAGAAAAATCAGCGCATCATTTACATTAGAATCAAAGATAAAAGTGTACCGATTCCGAAACTGCTCATACAAGGGGAGGGTGATGCTGATACGGAGAAGTTACTTGCGACCCGTCATGTCAAATCATTGATCAGTTATCTGAAATCTACGGACACAGTCACAGCCCGTGCTTTTTCCAGAATTATCAATACTTCGGAAAAACGTGCAGAAAGAATGCTGAATGACCTGGCTGCCAAACAAATTCTCTTGAAAGTCAATAAAGCCAAACCCGAAACATTCAGCCTTAAATGGTCGGAATGAAAAAGGGACTTGCAACAAAGCGTTGCAAGTCCCTTTTTGTAAAAACCGATATTAGTTGATTCCAACAAGTTCCAGTTCGAAAATAAGATCCTGGCCAGCCAATGGGTGATTGGCATCCAACACAACGTGCTGCTCAGTAACCTCACGGATTACAACAGGGATTACCTGTCCGCCATCCTGATGCATGTTCAACGTTCCACCCACTTCCAAAGGAATGTCAGCAGGAATTTGAGCGCGGTCAAAGTTCACTACCATGTCTTCGTTTACAGGTCCGTATGCTTCTGCGTTTGGAATATGGATTGTCTTTTTCGCTCCGATTTCCATTCCGGTCACGCCGTCGTCAAATCCTTTGATCACCATTCCGCTTCCCAGTTGAAAAGCCAATGGTTCACGCCCTTCTGAAGAGTCAAAAAGTTGTCCGTCAGGAAGAGTTCCTTTGTAATGAACCTGTACATTATCTCCTGCTTGTGCTTGCTTCATTTCAGTTTTATTCTTGATTGGTTAAAAATATCCCGGTTCAGTTTACTTACTTAAACCGGGGGTATACATTGATTAATATGCCCGGGCAAAAACCACACGTTTGGATGATGGTTTACCAGAATAAATGCAAACACCGCTTTCTTCTTCTGCGTTCAATGGAATGCAGCGAATGGTCGCTTTTGTCTCTTCTTTAATTTTTTCTTCGGTTTCTGAGGTTCCATCCCAATGCGCCAGAATGAAGCCTCCTTTTGTATCCAGAACCTTATTAAATTCTTCGAAAGAATCTACCGAAGTGGTATTTTCTTCACGGAATGCAAGCGCCTTGTTGTAGATAGATTCTTGAATATTGTCCAGTAATTCGCTGATAAAACCAGCAATACCTTCCAAAGAAACGGTTTCCTTTGTTTTGGTATCTCTTCTTGCAACTTCCACTGTGCCGTTTTCAAGGTCGCGTGCACCAATTGCCAGTCTGACCGGAACGCCTTTCAATTCATATTCAGCAAATTTATAGCCAGGCTTGTAAGCGTCGTTATCGTCGAATTTTACACTAATGCCTAGTTTTTTAAGCTGTTTTTTGATTTCGTCGGCTTTTTCTGCAATTGCTGCGAGCTGTTCCTCATTTTTATAAATCGGAACGATCACAACCTGAATCGGTGCGAGTTTCGGAGGCAGCACAAGTCCGCTGTCGTCGGAGTGAGCCATGATCAGTGCGCCCATCAGTCTGGTGCTTACACCCCATGAGGTTCCCCAAACGTATTCCAGCTTACCATCCTTATCCTGAAACTTCACATCAAACGCAGTTGCGAAGTTTTGCCCAAGGAAGTGAGAGGTGCCTGCCTGCAACGCTTTGCCATCCTGCATAAGAGCTTCAATACAGTATGTATCTTCGGCTCCTGCAAATCTTTCGTTTGCAGTTTTTATACCTTTTACTACGGGCAGTGCCATCCACTCTTCTGCGAAAGTTGCATATATATCAAGCATCTGTTTAGTCTCTGCAATTGCCTCGGCAGATGTTGAATGTGCCGTATGGCCTTCCTGCCACAAAAATTCAGCAGTTCTCAAAAACAACCTTGTTCTCATCTCCCAGCGTACAACATTTGCCCACTGATTGATCAGAAGAGGCAAGTCACGGTAGGACTGTATCCAATTTTTATAAGTACTCCAGATTACGGTCTCGGATGTTGGTCTTACAATAAGTTCCTCTTCCAGTTTCGCATCCGGATCCACAATAACGCCTTTTCCGTTCGGATCGTTTTTAAGCCTGTAATGTGTAACAACTGCACATTCTTTGGCAAAGCCTTCTACGTGAGAGGCTTCCTTACTCAAATAAGACTTTGGTATGAAAAGTGGAAAATATGCATTCTGATGACCAGTTTCTTTGAACATATCATCAAGAGCACGCTGCATTTTCTCCCAGATGGAGTATCCGTATGGCTTTATAACCATGCAACCTCTTACAGCAGAGTTTTCCGCAAGATCCGCTCTTTTGACTAATTCGTTGTACCATTCGGAGTAGTTTTCACTTCGGGTTGGCAGGGCTTTACTCATTCGTTGTATTATTTTGTAAATGTAATGGAGTATAACACGATACTACGCTCGCTTTTTCAGCATTGCAAAGATAGTTTTTTATGTTAACTTTGGAATTAATGTAACCGCATAGATGTTTATTCGTTGTGTGGAATAGATTTTATACTTATTTTAGCAAGAAAAAAATTAACCCTTTTAAGCCATGATTATGATAAATAGAGCAAAATATTTGTCTTTGCTAGTGCTGCTGGGAGCTTGGGGATGTACTACCAACCAATATGTTTCAAAATCGGGAGGTGGATATGACGATCTGTATGGCTCGGGTTCAGGTACTGGCGTCGTTACAAACGATAGAAATGCATACAGGAACACTGATGAGGATTTTTCCCGTTCAGATAATCCTGACTATTATGCGAGTACTCAGCCTGAAAATGAAGGCACGAGTGACTATTACAACGAATCCTACTTGTCGTCCAGAGGTGTGCAACGTTCACTGTCTGGTAATCAGGTAGGTTACAACGCAGGTTTCGTTGACGGATACAATGAAGCAAACCGGTTCTCACCATACAGTAATGCATTTGGTTTCAACAACGGACTGGGCGGATTTTGGCCTGGTAGCGGTTTCAGTATGAACATCGGTTTCGGAATGGGAAGCATGTTCAGAATGAATCCTTACATGGGTTTTGGAATGGGGTCCATGATGGGTATGGGTTACGGATATTCCCCTTTCGGGTACAATCGCATGATGATGGGTTACAGTCCATTCGGATATGATCCATTTGGTTATGGTGGATGGGGTAGCCCGTTCAACAGCATGTACGGATTTGGAGGAGGCTACGGAATGTATGACAGCTTCTACGGAGGATACGGATACAATCCATGGGCATACAGCCGTCCTGTGATCGTTGTAAATAACGTTGAGAGAAGAGGTGTGAGCCGCACTTACGGACCAAGAGTTGGGGGTTCAAGAAGTAGCGACAGATACAATTCAGGATTTGTTAACAACGGACGCTCAGCTACCTCAACATCTGATAGATCTGCAAGAAGGTCAGGAAGCGGAGATACTTACAGTTCTCCAAGAGCTGCATCACGTTCCTATGATAGAGGTTCAAGCGTTGGAAGTGCAGGAAGAGCTGCCGCAACTGAGGGAAGAACATATTCAAGAGGAACCAACGAAGGCAATAATGTATATTACTCTCGCCCTCGTTCATCGGCAACTAATGCTACAAACGGAAGGGTAGGCTCTGAGTCATATGCTGCGCCACGGTCTACCAGAAGTAGTGGTTCATCCTATTCGGCTCCTACAAGAAGTCAATCGGATTATAGTGCACCTTCACGTACTTACAACACGCCAAGAAGTGAATCTTACAGTGCACCGTCCAGAACATACAGTGCTCCTGCAAGAACAGCTCCGACGCCTAGTTACAGTGCGCCCTCGAGAAGTTACAGTGCTCCTGCAAGTAGCGGAGGCGGTGGAGGCGGAGCTTCCCGATCGTCTTCGAGAGGACCGAGATGATTAAGTAGTTGAGGATATATTTAGAATAATTTAGCCCTGCAAAATGTCATAATTTTGCAGGGTTTTCGTTTAAATTGCAGCATCAAATATTTTTTAAGTTTTACTTTAAGCCATGACAAAATCAATATCCTGTGGAGGGTTTATATTAGGTTTGTTTTTTGCTCTGCCTGCTTTTTCGCAATACGCAGGTGATGTATTCAGGTATTCAGAAGTCAACCAGAATGGTACCGCCCGATTTCAGGGATTGGGGGGTAATCACGCGGCGATAGGAGGCGATGCAAGTTCTCTTTTTGGTAACCCGGCCGGACTAGGATTTTATAGCCGTTCAGAAATTGCGATCAGCCCCGCAGTTACATCTGTCAACAACAAAACCACTTACATCGGAGACGTAAATTCTTCCGGCAAAGGTAATTTCAATATAGCCCATGCATCTGCTATTTTTACCAGCCAGCCGGGTTTCCAGAGAAAATGGAAACGATCATCATTCGGTATCGCCTATTCCAGGCAGCAGTCTTTCCGGGAGGTTTATAACTATACGGGCTATAATACGAAAAGTGCTTATGTGAACAAAGTGGCAGAAGATGTTAACCGTGGAGGAGGCATTTCTACCGCTCAGCTGGAAGCCGATTTCGATGCAGGTACAGCATCAATGGGTCCCCTTGCTTATTCTCTTCCTTCTGCCTATTACAACATGTACCTGATTAACCCGACAGGAGTTAATGGCCCGCCATACGTACCTCTGGATAATTCGAGCGCTTTGGAACAGGTCGGTTCTTACAGTGCAACCGGTGCTAATACGCAGTGGAGCTTGTCTTATGCCGGCAATTATGACGATAAACTTTATGTTGGAGCAACGATTGGTTTCAGCCGGATCAAGTATGACTATGACAGGCTTTTCACAGATATTTATGTGGATAGCCCTGATATCATCGCGGTAGACCAGCAGGACGGACTTAGTGTGCGAGGAAATGGAGCTAATCTTTCGTTCGGTGTAATTTACAAGTTGAATCCATCTTTGCAGTTAGGAGGTGTTTTGACATCTCCGACATGGAGTTCGATTAAAGAAACATTCTCGCAGGGAGTAGGTGCCGATTTCGTTGATGGTAAAATACCTGCCGGTCCGGAAGGCGCTTTAGTTCCTGCTCCGTATGACTTCATCCCCGTTAAGGCAAATGAATTTGTATATCGTATCAGCAGCCCGTTTAAGGGATCGTTTGGTGCAACCTATTTTGTGAAAGGTAATGGATTTATAACAGGTTCACTTGAATACGTTGGATACGGAGCGATGAGAGCAAATACAAGCTATTTAAGTGACGCGGATAATACTGCATTTAAAGATGAAACGGTACAAGAGATTAAAGACGCATATCGCAACACTGTTAACGTTCGTGTGGGTGGCGAATACCGTGCCGGACTTTTTCGAGGTCGTGTTGGAGCTGCCTATATAGCGGATCCCTACTTGGAACGCGCGGATATTGATCGTAGCAAATTGGTGTTTTCAGCTGGTGTGGGTGTACGTAATGATCGCTTTTTTGCTGACGTTGCGGGAACTTTGACGACGTTTAAATCAGCCTATACACCTTACTTCCTGAATAACCCCGCAGATTATTCTTCTGTAATTATTTCTAACAGAACCGTAAATGTAATGCTTACGGTAGGAACCTTCTTTTGAAGTTAAGGTCGTAAAAAGTAAAACCGGAATCTCGATGGGTTCCGGTTTTACTTTTTATAATAGAGAAGAAATTGCCTCAAGTATTTCTCCAACTTCGGTGACACCTGTAATCGTAATGTCCGCTCTGGAATAATATGGCCGTCGATCTTCTATTCTTTTACTTAGTTCTGATTCAAGAGCTACCACGCCTGATAGTATAGGGCGGTCATCTTTTCCATGATTGGAAATACGTTTTGCGAGTTCATTTGCAGGAACATCAAGAAAAATACTTATTCCCGACTTTTTGATAAAATCCATATTATCAAAAAAGCAGGGTGCTCCACCGCCAGAAGCCACCACCAACCTGTTGTTGGGAATGATCTGCTTTAATATCCTGCTTTCTACCTCCCTGAAATAGGCTTCACCTTTTTGTGAAAACAGAGAGGGGATGTCCATGCCCTGATCATGTTCAATCTGTTTGTCAAGATCAATAAAGCGGTATCCCAATTGCCGGGCAAGTTTTTTTCCAAGAGTCGTTTTCCCGGAAGACATCATACCGACAAGAATAATATTTCTCATTTATGCCTTAAATAAATACACCATTATTACTTAACCAGGTCGACCACTTCGGCAGCCTCAGGCGTATCGTTATAGTGCCATTTCCCTTTCACATTGCCATCTTTCAATAACCAAAGGCCGGGATTGGAACGTGAAATTGTTTTAAGCACGGTGGCGTCAACAAAGTAGAAAGGTATTGTCAATTGATGTTCCGTCATGAATTTCTGGATCTCGCCACTGTCTCCCGATGTAAGTACAATAGGTTCAATGCCTTTATTTTTAACCTGACTGATCAGTTTGCTAATATCTGGCAGAGCAGCTGTGTTGATGTCGGTAAAATTCTTGATGATCAGGAACAGCTTGTTTCCTTTGAAAGTCTCTTCTGTAAAGTCGCCTTCATCATTCCAAACCTTGTAATCTGTAATTTTTGGAAGGGCGTCTTCATTGAGAACAACCATTTCTTTAAATACAAAAGTGGTGTCGGACGGGTATTGCTCATATTTGGAAATCTTGCCATCCTTCTCAAAAATGTATTGGTAACGAAGCGGTTCCGACGGTTTCAGTTGTGAAGGAATATTGGCACCCACGCGATAAGGAAGCAAATCTACAAGCGGGAGATGGCGCAAAGCGTAAACGGCTATACCCAGTGACACCACAGTTGAAAGCACCACGATCATGCCGGTCGGCAGCGGTTTTATTTTTTTTCTGTAATAAACCAGAATAAGAATCAGAACGAGTAAAAATATGTCCTTGCCGAACGAGGTCCACGGAGTGAGTTTGATAGCCGCGCCGAAGCAGCCGCAATCTGTTACCTTATTGAAATAAGCGGAGTAGAACGTCAGGAAGGTGAAGAAAACGATGATCAGCAGCAGAAATATGGAGGTTGTTCTTGGTTTGTAAGCAACCAGCAGTGCAATTCCCAGAACTACCTCGGCAGTACATAAAAAAACAGAAAAGTACAGTGCCAGGGGTACCATGGACATGAAGAAATCATGAAACTGAGGCAGATCTGTTGCAAAAACTTCAAAGTACTCTTCGAGTTTGTATTGCGTTCCAACAGGATCGTTAAGCTTGATAATGCCCGAAAAAATAAAGAGTAGTCCGACTACAACCCGGGAAATCTGAGCAAGAATTTTCATTTCAAATATATTTTAACCAACGCTGTTAAGCGTTGATAGCTTATGGTGTTAAGTAAAGTATTAATAACTGCTTTAACAGTCAAATTGTATTGGGAGTCAATTAATTACTGTCAACTCCTAACTGCAATCTGTATACTTAAAATTAATTGGTATGCAACGCATTTGATTTTATGAGGCAGAAGACGGAGTAATTGATCATATCCTGGTATCCTGCTTTCACACCCTCTGACACAAGTGTAAAACCCTGATTGTCTTCTATTTGTTTGATTCTCAATAATTTCATAAGTATGATGTCTGTCATTGAGCTCACGCGCATTTCGCGCCAGGCTTCACCGTAGTCATGATTTTTATTGAAAAGTAATTGCTTCACTTCGTCAACCTGTGCGTTGTACAACTCTGTAAGGCCTTCATTATCAATTTCAGTCTTGCTGTCATCAAGCGAAATCTGTATCAATGCCATTACGCAATAGTTGATAATACCAATGAATTCCCCGGAGATGTCATCATCTACTTTCTGAATTCCTTTTTCCTGGATCGTGCGAATTCTTTGTGCTTTAATGAAGATTTGATCGGTAATGGAAGGTATTCGCAGAATGCGCCAAGATGTTCCGTAATCTTTATTTTTTTTTGTAAAAAGATCTTGGCAATACTGAAGGATTTCCTGATATTCCGCTTCTGTAGATTTCAAGGTATTTAAAATGTTAAAGCCTGGTAGTTTATCAATAATATATTTCAATTAAGAATGGATGCTCACAAGACTTGTATTGTAGAAAAAGTCATTGGTCCATTCCCTTATTTATATGGCGCAAGTTAGTAAAAAAACGATTAACCTGAGGGGAAGGCTTGTTGACCTGTCGGTTCCGTTGGTGATGGGGATTGTAAATTCAACTCCTGATTCTTTTTATAAAGGCAGCAGGATTAATTCTTCCGATGCCGTGGTTGATCGGGTTGGTGTGATGCTGAATGAAGGTGCATCGTTGGTTGACATTGGTGGTTATTCAACTCGTCCGGGTGCGCTTGAAGTTTCGTTAGAGGAAGAAACGGATCGGGTGTTGTCAGTTGTTGTACCACTTGCAAAGTATTTTCCGGAACTTATCATTTCTATTGATACATTTCGTTCTGATGTAGCGCGTGCTGCAATTCAACACGGAGCGCATATTGTAAATGACGTATCCGGAGGCGCATTGGATGAACAAATGTTTGACACCGTTGCTGAGCTTGGTGTCCCGTATATATTGATGCACATGAGGGGCACACCCGAGACTATGTCTCAACTTACAGATTATGACAATCTGGTCGTGGATATAATCAGGGAGTTGAAAGGTAAAATTAACACCCTTAGACAAAATGGAGTGGTGGATGTTCTGGTGGATCCGGGTTTCGGTTTTGCCAAGAATATCTCACAGAACTTTGAGATTCTAAAAAATCTGTCAGAGTTCGCATTATTGGGTTGTCCTGTTCTTGCGGGGCTGTCGCGAAAAGGGACAATTTACAAAACACTTGGTATTGAAGCAGAAGAGGCACTCAACGGAACAACAGTACTTAACACCCTGGCTTTGGAACAAGGCGCGTCTATTTTACGGGTGCATGATGTGAAACCTGCTGTGGAGGCGGTAAAACTATGGATGGCTACTCAACGTATAAATTAAAATAGTAATTTAGTCGCGAAATAATATTGATTTTCTTATGAATGTGGGTTTTTTAAATGTGAACTGGGCAGACATTCTGGATGTTTTTTTGGTCTCGGTTCTTCTTTATCAGGTGTATACGTTGGTTCGAGGGAGTATAGCAAGCCGTGTTTTTTTGGGTTATCTTTTTGTTTATGTATTTTATTTGGTAGTAAAAGGATTGGGTCTGGGTTTGCTCACGGCCATTCTTCAGTATTTTATGGGCGTTGGAGCAGTGGCGTTAATTGTCATCTTTCAACAGGAAATACGCAGGTTTCTGTTAATTATCGGAAAATCTACAATTCACACGAATAATGGATTTCTCAAGAAAATTTTGAGAAACTCTATCCTGGATGTAAAAGCAAAAAACCTGAAAGAAATCGTTGACGCAAGTAAAACCATAGCTGCTAACTTCACAGGAGCGCTGATCGTGGTTAATAAACGTGACGATCTGAGCAAGTTTATAGAAACCGGCGAGTTATTGGACGCGAAAATGTCAAAGCCGTTATTGGTGTCGCTGTTTAATCAGTACAGCGAATTGCACGACGGCGCGATTGTGATTGTAGATGGACGTATAAAGGCAGCGAGATGCGTTTTACCGGTTGCAGATGGTGTGGACGTGCCATCTTCACTTGGGTTTCGCCACAGGGCTGCCATGGGAATGAGCGAAGCTACGGATGCCGTCGTGATTGTGATCTCAGAACAAACCGGGCGGATCTCTGTGGCTGTGGAGGGGGAGTTGCATGGCAATATTCCTATCAATGAATTGCAGGGGCGTCTTGAAGAATACCTCGCGTCGGATGTGCAACGTATGCCAAAATAAAGTATTACATGTTTCTTAAATATATTTTCAGCATTATTTGGCATTTCAAGAAGGTTTTTTTATTTTTGCAAACCGTTTGAGAAAGAAAAAATATCATTAATTATAAAATGGCAAATCATAAATCAGCATTAAAAAGAATTCGCGCTAACGAAACGAAGCGTTTGCGTAATCGTTACCAACACAAGACTACCCGTTCATACATCAAAAAATTGCGTGAAACGACTGATAAGGCTGTTGCTGTAGAAGTTTACAAAACTGTTGCTTCTATGTTGGATCGTTTGGCAAAGAAAAATATTATTCATAAGAAAAAAGCTTCTAACCAAAAGTCGAAATTGGCCAGATTGGTTAATACACTTGCAGTAGCAGCGTAATTTTTCTTTACGAAGAATTGGTAACCCCGGTAAAATTTACCGGGGTTTTCTTGTTTACCAGCAGTCGTCGAAGTGTTATTTTGAAAAAATCTAACCGCTTAAAATTTGCGCTTTACGGTAGTTTCGCCTTAAATTGCATTTTTGCGAAGGCTTCTGAGAGATAATTTTGTGATCTTGTCAGGAGTTTTAGTAGATAGTAACTCGTATTAAACAACGATTATTTTTAACTAAACTTCTTAATTTATGAAAAAAGTCGCAATGTTTGCCGGTTTGGTTGCCATGGGATCTTTACCAGCTTTGGCTCAATCAACAGTCAATTTTAATGCAAAGGGCCTGGTTGTGATATCGGATGCGGACATGTCGGCCTCGGCATATGTTGATGGTAAACTGCTAAGGGATAATGCTGCAAAAGACCAGTTGACAACAATTAAATTTCCACTATTGAGAGGAACGACAGGAGTTGGATCCACACTTATTTCAAATTCTGCTTTGGGTTATGGAAAGTCAATTGCCGTTCCTACGGTAGGCGGTTTGGCTTATGTGTTGGAAAGTAGATTACGACCAGAAGATGGTGTAGCAGAATTTAAGGACCTTAATGGAGAATTCCCTGCCGGTGAAAAATTATATGTCGTTGACATTATCAATATGGCAGGGCCAAAGGCAAAGTTTGGTTTTCCTGTTGGGAAAAAACCTACTTCAATTGATATCAATAAGAATGAGCTGATTATATCAACCACTGAGAAAGGAAAAGAGCTGGTGTTTATAGAAGCAGCAGCAGATGGAAAGCCTGCACGCTTTTTGAACCTGCCTGCGGGAATCGATTCCACCAGCAAAATCAATGACCTTTCGTGGCATCCTTCCGGAGATTTCATTGCATTTACTTTGGATAATGCCAATGAAGTTGGTCTTTATAAGGTAATTAGAGAAGCAGGGAAATTGAAAAACGTTGAGATAGTCGGCAAGCCGGTTAAAGTTGGTGTTGACCCATCGTTCGGAAGATTCTCCGCAGACGGGAAACATTATTTTGTTCTGGATGCAAAAGGCGAGAAGGGCAAAGCATCGGGTGAGGGAGAGGTGTTCGTTGTGGATTTTTCAATGGATGGCTCAATAGAGCACAAAGTGGCCAGTCAGGTCGCAACCGGCGCAAATCCTGGTTCATTTGCAGTGAGTCCTGACGGAACACTGCTTGTAACTGTTAATTCAGGTAAAAGTACTTCTCCATGGACAGAAGCAGGAGCTGGTACCGGAAGTTCGCTCACGTTATTTAAAGTTGCAGCCGACGGTGCTCTTACAAAAGTAGCCAACTATCCATTTGAAGGTATAGCACCGCAAAGTGTGGTTTTTGATAAAGACGGATCCAATATTGCAGTCTCGGTAATGGAGTATCTGGAATATGGAAATGGAAACGGAGGCGTGGAATTCTGGACTGTAACAAAAGGGGAAACCCCGGCTTTGGCCAAACAGCCGGTTAAAGTGAGTGTGGCGAAAGGCGCACACAACCTGCGTGTAATTCCCTGATCCGGGTTAAGAAAGGTGATATTATGTATCCGCGGGCTGGTTCAATGAACCGGTCCGTTTTGTTTTTAAAATACCCATTATAATCAGATATTGAGCGGCAGCATATGTGCTCATTACCCATATTGTATTGAAGGGCACTGAAATTAGAAATCTGTCGATGGCTATAAGAGAATCGGAAAGCATAAAAAACAGGGCTCCGGCGAATACCATTTTGAAGGATGTGCGGGAAACGAAAGATTTTCTGAGCCATGCCATCCATGCCATCGACGCGATGCTCAATGCATAAATGGCAACGGCGGTGCGCATCACCGGATCTGGTAAGTATGGAAATAGAATGACATACAATCCCAAAGCAAAAACCAGAAACAGAAGTGCCGACTTAATATTTGTTCTGACGTAGATAGAAGAACTGATGTCGCTTCTAAATAAAACGATGTAAAGGAGTTGCATCATTAAAAAGCTGCCCAGACCTGGTATGAAAAGATCAACGCCCTGTATCATTAAAAGTATGTCTCCCAAAAGGGCGAATACCAGTGCGGCTAAAAATAGAACCGGTTTTTTTGTACTGGAAATTCTCTGCCTTTTCAGAACAAAGACCAGCAGAGACAAAATGATGAGTGGCTTAAAAATATAAACAAGCCAAACGAGTCCCGCCAAATCCGCGGAGATTTCTGTGACTGCAATGAGTATGTATAAAATTGTGAAAAGATGCTTGCTTTTCATTGGGTTTGAAAGGTTATGGCGGAATAAGATATGCGAAATCCCTATGAATTTCGTATTTTTGCGGCTTCATTCATAAAAAAAATAATTTTAAGATGATTACGGTTCAGAACGTATCGCTCAGATACGGTAAAAGGGTTTTGTTCGATGAAGTGAATATAAAATTTGTCCCGGGCAATTGTTATGGAGTGATTGGTGCGAATGGTGCGGGTAAATCTACATTTTTGAAAATTCTTTCAGGAGAAATTGAGCCACAGACTGGTCTGGTAAGTATGAATCCAGGCGAAAGGATGACCTTTCTGAAACAGGATCAGTTTGAGTTTGATGCCTACACGGTAATGGACACAGTGATTTTGGGGCACGAGCGCCTGTACAAGATCATGAAGGAACGCGAAGCCATATATGAAAAAGAAGATTTTACAGATGAAGACGGCGAGAAGGCGGCAAACCTGGAAGCCGAGTTTGCAGATTTAAACGGTTGGGAAGCGGAAACAGAAGCAGCTCAATTATTAAGCGGACTTGGACTTGGGGACGAACTGCATTCTGCTCTGATGAGTGACCTTAATGGAAGTGATAAAGTACGTGTACTTTTGGCTCAGGCGCTATTCGGTAACCCGGATGTACTGTTACTTGATGAACCTACCAATAACCTTGACGTGGAAACGGTGCTTTGGCTGGAGAACTTCCTTGCTGATTTCAAGAATACGGTCATTGTTGTTTCTCACGACAGGCATTTCCTTGATGAAGTTTGTACGCATGTTGTTGATATTGATTTCAGCAAAGTTCAAATGTTTTCAGGTAACTATTCATTCTGGTATGAATCGAGTCAGCTTGCTTTGAAACAACGGCAGGATGCGAACAGAAAATCGGAGGATAAGCGTAAAGAACTGGAAGACTTCATTCGCAGGTTCAGTGCCAATGCTTCCAAATCCAAGCAGGCTACATCGCGTGCTAAACTTCTGGAAAAACTTACAATTGATGACATCAAGCCTTCGTCAAGAAAGTATCCATACATTGCTTTTAAATCGGAACGTGAAGTTGGAGATCAGTTATTGCGGGTAGAAGGTCTTTCCAAAACTGCGGAAGACGGGACAGTTCTCTTCAAAGATCTGAGCTTCAATGTAAATAAAGGTGATAAAATCGCTTTCGTCAGTCGAAATGTAAATGCAATCAGTGGCTTTTTTGATGTGATCAATGAAATCGAAAAAGCGGATAAAGGTACTTATACCTGGGGCGTAACCATTACCAAATCCTATTTTCCAAAAGATCCGACCGCATTTTTTGATGTGGACTTAAATCTGGTAGACTGGCTTCGTCAGTATTCTGAAGAAAAGGACGAAAGTTTTATCCGCGGTTTCCTTGGCAGAATGCTTTTCTCAGGTGAAGAAGCTTTGAAAAAGGCAAAAGTGTTATCAGGAGGAGAGAAGGTTCGTTGTATGTTGTCAAGAACAATGCTTTCAAGTGCGAATGCATTGGTACTCGATGACCCGACTAACCATTTGGATCTTGAATCAATTACAGCTTTGAACAATGGGCTGATTGATTTCTCAGGTTGTCTTTTGTTCTATTCTCATGATCACCAGTTCGTTCATACCATTGCCAACCGTATCATCGAGATCGGACCAAAAGGTATTTTGGATAAATTGATGAGCTATGACGACTTCCTTAAAGATGAAACTGTGAAAGCGCAACGTCAGAAATTGTACTAACAGCCTTATTTTTAGATATTAAAGTAAAAAAGCTATCGATTTTCGATAGCTTTTTTACTTTAATGAAATTTGAACTACACAATATACTTTTCGTATTGCTTAATTACATCTGCCGGCGGGCCTTCCCACACATTGGGCGTGTTGCCTACATAACCAATATCGTCAATTCCGATTCTGGTGGTGTAAAAGCCGGAAGCTGTCAGATTGCGCATCAACGTGAAAAATGCCACGCCCTGGCTGTAAATAGGCTTGGCCTGCTGAGGATAGGCAATATCATCTACAATCTGTATTTGCTGATCCTTTGTACAAAGGGTAAATATCTTCTTAAACCGTTTGTTTGATTCATTGTCAAGCCATTTCAGACCTCCTCGAAGCGGTGTCTGGTTTTGCGGCATATCCTTTGCAATGAATTCGATAAAAGCTGGTACTCCAGCCTGCGATGCGCTTCCCGACTTTGCGTCCGCCGGAATAATAATATCACAAAGTACTTTAATCGTAGCAAGTTCCGCTACGGTAAAAAACTTCTCCTTCATCAATTTGGCATCGTGAATAGCTTCTTCTTTCTGGCGTCCACCGGGGATTTTGATGGGGGTTTCCGGTGGAATTTGTGTATCTAGTTCGCGTTGCTCGGCCATTGCTACCTGCGGATTGAGAGCTGCAATTCCTAACGAGCTAAGCGTAAGTGCTTTTAATGAATCTCTGCGTTTCATGATTTTGTATTGAGATAACGTTCAGATGATTAAATATTTTTCTTTTTTGTCTGGTCGATAATATAGTCAGATGCTCTCCATGCCAATGCAAGAATTGTCCACGTAGGATTCTTGTCTGCTTGTGACACAAATGAACCACCATCAACCACAAATACATTCTTCGCATCATGCGCTTGAGAGTATTTGTTAAGCGCAGACGTTTTCGGATCATCGCCCATTCTCACAGTTCCCACTTCATGAATGATACGTCCCGGAGCTGCTATACCGTAATTTGTATCGGCACCTGGTTTCACACCACTTGCCACACCGCCTAACGAATGTATAATTTCTTCAAAAGTATCGTGCATGTGTTTGGCCTGTTTGATCTCATAATCAGTCCATTTGTAGTGGAACCTCAAAACAGGAATACCATATTTATCAACAACAGTTGGATCAATCTCCGCATAGTTGTCATAACTTGGAACCGCCTCTCCGCGACCAGCCATTCCTATATATGCACCGTAGAATCTGCGGTAATCTTCTTTTAGCGAAGCTCCGTAGCCACCTGCTTGTTTGGTAACACCTGCTGCTGTTGGGTATTTTCCATTCATACCTTCAATGCCAGAGCCGAATCCATAACTCGGCATACCCATACCGCCACCGTATTCGATGTGGTAACCTCTTGGGAAATCAAGCTTTTTGTTGTCCAGCCACCAGGGCGTGTACACATGCATACCACCTACACCATCCTCGTTGTAACGCTTTCTATCCATCAAATGCGGAATGAATGCTCCTCTTGATGCACCTGTTGAGTCATGAAGGTAACGCCCAACCACACCGCTGGAATTTGCGAGTCCGTTCGGATGTCTTTCTGATTTTGAGTTTAAAAGTAAACGTGCAGATTCTCCTGCACTTGCTGCAAGCACAACTACTTTTGCCTTTATTGTATGTTCAGTAAGCTTTTCACGATCTACATAAGATACGCCTGTTGCTAATCCTGTAACAGGATCGGTCAGCACTTCGCGTGCCATTGCGTTATTGATCAGGGTTACGTTTCCTGTTTTTACAGCAGGAATAACCAATACCGAGGATGACGAGAAATCCGCATACGCCTGACATGCACGGCTACACTGGCTGCAATAGAAACATACCCCGCGTTGATCATTAATCGGTTTGGTTAGAATGGATAACCGGGAAGGTATAACAGGAATGTTTGATTTCTTACCGGCTTTCTGAAGAAACATTTCATGAAGACGCGGCTTTGGTGGTGGAAGGAAAATGCCGTCCGGTTCATTGTCAATATTTTCTACGGTTCCAAATACACCAATCAGCTTATCGACCTGATCATAATATGGCTTGACGTCATCGTATCCAATCGGCCAGTCGTCACCCAGACCGTCAACACTTTTTCTTTTGAAATCTTTTGGCCCAAACCGCAGCGAAATTCTTCCCCAGTGATTCGTACGGCCACCAAGCATACGCGATCGGAACCAGTCGAACTGTGTTCCATTTTTGTGCGTGTAAGGCTCGCCATCAAGTTCCCAGCCTCCCCATGCAGCATCAAAATCTCCAAAAGGACGGTGATTTCCCGCACCTCGTCTCGGCGACTCCCAAGGCCATTTTAATTGGGTAATGTATTTAGGATCAGCAGGATCAAAGTAGCCTCCTGCTTCCAGTAAAGCTACCTTTGCACCAGCCTTTGCAAGCTG
Source organism: Dyadobacter sp. CY312 (assembly GCF_021390535.1). Lineage (GTDB taxonomy): Bacteria > Bacteroidota > Bacteroidia > Cytophagales > Spirosomataceae > Dyadobacter. Next base: position 889,822 of record NZ_JAJUXG010000001.1, on the reverse strand, counting down.
ATACGCCGCCATGCCACCGCCAGCTCCGGAGCCTATAATACAGACATCGAAAACAGCAGGTTGTTCTTTGATTTGAAACATAATTAAGGGTTCGTTAGAATACTATTAATTCATTAAATATAAACAGAGTTGAAATATCAGATGCTCGATTTGAAATATTTGTAAGCTATTTAAAAACAATCTAAATGAAGCTGCTTTAACTAATACTCCTTAATCGCTAAAACGGTTTAGTTTGGTTAGAAAAATTTAGCAAATTATTGCTGCTGTTCTTGCCACAGATAGCCTGAATGGCCTTTTTTCTTACCTTTGTTTTTTCAACAACAATTTATTTTGGCTACAACAGGTAATGATATCGCGGCTGCAAAGCAGTTTCTTGTAAAAGGAGATTTGGTTGCAATTCCTACCGAAACTGTATACGGACTTGCCGGAAACGCTTTAAGTGAAAAATCGGTGTTGTCTATTTTTGAGACTAAGAATCGTCCTTCATTTGACCCGCTGATCGTTCATACAGATTCTGCTGAAAAATTATCGGATTTCGTGTTTGATTTTGAAGGTCCTGCCAAAGAACTAGCAGCTGCTTTCTGGCCCGGACCGTTAACCCTGCTGCTGCCAAAACGTGACGTCATTCCTGATCTGGTAACTTCCGGACTTGATCATGTGGCTGTAAGAATACCGGATCATGCTCTTACACTTGAATTATTATGTCAATTGGAATTTCCGCTGGCTGCGCCGAGTGCGAATCCATTTGGGTATATAAGCCCCACGAAGGCGTCTCACGTAGAAGCACAACTAGGTGAGAAAATCCCCTACATTCTGGATGGCGGAGAATGTAAGGTAGGCATAGAATCCACCATCGTCGGATTCGTTGATGGCGTTCCGACTATTTACAGACTTGGCGGACTTTCTGTTGAAGATATAGAGAATGTAGTCGGTAAGGTAAATGTACTACCTCACTCTTCTTCCAACCCGCAGGCTCCGGGAATGTTAAAAAGCCATTATGCTCCCAGAAAGCCGTTTTTTCTGAAATCGAGAGAAGAGCTGGAAAACGCAGGGGATGATATCGCCGTAATGGTTTTTCAGAAACCCTTAAATAAATTCAGGCACCATCAGAAAGTTTTGTCTGCTGCCGGAGATGTGAAAGAAGCTGCTCATAATTTATTCACCTTTTTACGGGAACTGGATTTGCTGCCTGTGAGCGAAATATGGACCGAATATGTCCCTGCAAAGGGATTGGGACTAGCTATTAATGACAGACTTCGTCGTGCTGCGGCTTTGTAAGGAGTATGTTTGTAGTAACACGGGTAATAAAGGGTCATTTGAAAAAATGTGGATGGAAGTTCATCAAAAAAACTTCATCTGTTGCCCTGGTGATGGCAGTGTAGAGCCAACGAATAAATTCAGTATTAACCTGTTCTTCCGGCAAATATCCCTGATCAATAAATACAGCACTCCATTGGCCGCCCTGAGACTTGTGCGTTGTAAGTGCATAGGCAAACTTAACCTGTAACGCGTTCAGAAATGGGTCCTTTCGCATGGCTTCCATACGTTCCTTCTTGGATTTAATATCCACATAATCTTCCTGCACAGCATCATAAAGCTTCCGATTATCCTCGTTGGATAGGGAAGGAGAAGCAGAATGAAGGGTATCGAGAATAATCTTGGCGTCAAATTCCGGCTGTTTTTCGTAGTCCGTAAGTCGAAGTATAACGTCGGCAAAGCGAAAGCCATGCATCTCCTGCGTTCTCCGTATTTTTAGTAATTCAACAAAATCACCATTTGCGATAAATCCGGCGGGGGAGTCTTCATCCAATACACTGTAATTATTGCGGACAACCATAAGTCTGTCTCCGGCATCAAGTTCTTCCTCCGAAAAATTGATCATCCGTCGAATGTACTCGTTGTACTGCACAGCTGACTTATTCGATCTGGTGAGGATAATGGTGTTTTCTTCACCAAATTTGTCATAAGCATATCGTAAACCTTCTTCCAGCCTTTCACCCGTCATTTTGAAGACATCACGAAAAGATTTTGTCGTGATTTTAATGGCAGGTTCTTTTTCTGTGAGAAGACTTCTCAGCTCGGTTGCATTATAAAGGATTCCGGATTGCTCGTCTTGACGCATTACCTCTCTGAGCTCTTCCAGAAAAACGGACATGTCATATCGTTTTTCCAGATAATCCCGATCCAATGCAGGGCTAAGTTCCTGACCTACGGGCGGTAACTGAGCCACATCTCCAACAAGCATGAGTTTGTTTCCCGGGTTTTCAAATACATAATCAATCAGGTCGGAGAGTAAGCTTCTGTTACCAAACTCAGCCTCATCGGTAATCATTGATGCCTCATCTACAATAAACAGCGTGTTATCATGATAATTTTTCTGCCTTTGAAAGGACAATGAACCAGAGTGTGAATCCGAAGTCTGCTTGTATATTTTCTTATGGATCGTTAACGCCACTTTATCCGAATACCCCGACATCACCTTTGCAGCACGACCGGTAGGAGCAAGTAGTACGGATTTGTAGCCATAATTTTTGAGAACCTTAATCAACGTGCTGATGATCGTTGTTTTTCCCGTTCCCGCGTAACCTTTTAGCAGAAAGCAATCCCTATACCGTTCCAGCCCTTTTTTCTCAATAAGGAAATTGTCGGTTTGTTTAAAAAATCTGAGCTGGCCTTCCGTAGGTCGGAAGGGGAACTGCTTGGCAAGAAGCTGCGAAGGAAGAGCCCTGTTTGTTTCCATGATAGCGAATCTAAGGCAAGGAAAACTTAAATCAAAGTTTGTCTATGGTTACAAAAATATACAGGGATTTAATTGGACTTTAATGTTGCAAATGTCTATATTAGTTTTCGAGTTAACCTTACACCCAATAACCTGAACATTTATGCAAGTATTTCAAGTAATGGGCAACAAGCCTGTCAATGCGCTTTATTCTGTAACACAGAACAACACCGTTTTTGAGGCACTGGAACTGATGGCCGAAAAGAATATAGGTGCTGTACTGGTACTTGAGGCAGATGAATTGATAGGTATCTTTTCGGAACGGGATTATGCCCGTAAGGTAATTCTTCAGGGCCGCGCTTCCCGTGACACCATTATTAAGGATGTAATGACAAGCAAAGTTATTACAGTCGAAACGGATCAGAAGATTGAGGAATGTATGCAGATTATGTCTGACAAGCACATCCGGCATTTACCTGTGAATCAGAATGGTGAGCTGGTTGGAATCATTTCCATCAACGACATTGTATCCGCTATTATCCGGGAGCAGAAAGACCATATCAAGTCTCTGGAAAGCTATATTTCAGGAAATCCTTATTCCTAGAAACACCTCACTCAGTTAATATTATCTGATATTATATTGTACTTTAACGAAGCCGGATCCTTTAAAAAAGGGTCTGGCTTCATATATTATATTGTCAAATGTAGCGGGTTGTTTATCTTTGCCCCTCCCAAAATGTAAGCCGTTGGAAACACCTGTTGCTGCTGTTAAGGAATTATATGGAAATCAGGTGCGTATCAGAGTTTGCGGTATTTGCATGCGGGACAATAAGATTCTGCTTGTGAATCACAAACTTTACGGCGAGGGATCCGATTTTTGGAGCCCGCCCGGAGGAGGTGTACATTTTGGAGAAACCGTTGTAAAAGCAATGGGTCGTGAATTTGAGGAGGAAACAGGTCTTTTGGCAACGGTAGGAGAGCTCCTTTTTATGAATGAGTTTATTCAGGCTCCTTTACATGCGATCGAGCTTTTTTTCAGGATTGACAGCATAGAAGGAAATCTGACTTTGGGGACGGATCCTGAATTCCAGCAAAATGAACAAATTATTCAGGAAGTAAAATTCTTCGGTTTTGAAGAGTTGCAAAGAATTCCTGGCCGTTCCAAACATCGAATTTTCAATACGTTGAAGCGTTTTGAGGATTTATTTGAAAAAAAAGAGCTACTGTTTCACAGTACATTTAATATATAAGATAAGCTAAATATAATTTTTGTGACGAATTCTGATAACCAATCAATTGAAATTATTCCTACGCTGCTCGTAGGAGATAGCTCATTTGATTCCGACATGATACCGCTTTGCACACTTTGCATTGAAGTGGACGAAAGGCGTATCCGGTTCTGTATTGTCAGAGATGAAAACATGGAATGTATCTGGCTGGAGGATTATAATTTCGAAAAAGCGCTGGATCAAAGTGGTGTTTTTGAGCGACTGAAGAAAATTTTCACAGGGCATTTGCTGTGGTCTTCAAATCATTGGAAAAACGTAAGGATTGCTATTAATTCACACGCATTCAGTTTGATACCACGAATGATTTTCGACAAAGAATCGGTGAAAGATTATCTGGAGTTCGCTTTGGGAGCACCGGTTCCGCAGGACGAACGTGTGCTTTATCATGAGCTTCCTATCGTGAATGCATATAATGTTTTTAGTATTCCGGTTTTGTGGTACGATTGGATGATCAACCACTTTCAGCATTCCAGCATTACGTTTTATCACCTTACCAGCCCGCTTATAATTGGCTCCCTTGTAAGCCATGCCGAACATCAGGAACTCCGGATCGTGTCGGCTTATTTTGAGAAGGATTATTTTACACTGATTGTTAGCCAGGGCAAGCAACTTATTTTATGTAACCGCTTTCGTTTTTCTCAGCCGCAAGAGCTGGTGTATATCATCCTTTTCACGTTGAATCAACTGAACATTCATCAGGAAGAATTAAAGCTGCTCGTTTACGGAGAGATTGCGGCGACATCAGAACTTTACGAAGAACTGTCTAAATTCTTTCCAAACCTGCAAATAGGGGCGGGTCCTTCCACTTTGAAATACAGTCCTCAATGTGGTGAGATTCCAGGTCATCGTTATTTTGGATTGTTTAATACCTATCTTGTATCTTCCTGATCATTCCTATATTGCTGCTGCCGGCTGCCCGGTTTTACCCATTTTAATATTGGCTTTATGAAGCGTATTGCATTATTTCCGGGATCGTTTGATCCGTTCACCAAAGGACATGAAGATATTGTTCTCAGAGGTTTAAGGCTTTTTGATGAAGTGGTGATTGGAATCGGTAATAATGCTACCAAAAAGCGTTACTTCCCATTAGAAGTAATGAAGGAGCTGATTGAGCGGACTTTTGAAGGCCAGAAAAATGTGAAGGTAATTACCTACGATGATCTGACGGCCCATGCTGCCAGGCAACTCGGCGCTACATTTTTACTTCGCGGTTTAAGAAACACGACTGATTTTGAGTACGAAAATGGAATATCTCAGGTAAACAGATACGTTTATGAGGAGATTGAAACCGTTTTTTTAATTACTTCCCCCAACTTGGCTCCAATCAGTTCGAGTATTATTCGTGACCTGCATCGGTATGGTCAGGATGTAGACGATTTCCTTCCCTACTCGCTTTCGGAACTAAATAAACTCAACAAAGAAATGTAAGTGCATACTTTATGGCTCACTGAGGTATAGACTTTTCGAACCGTAGACCATTTTTACGATATTCTCCAACCATTAATTCAACTGCGAGGTTGTAACTATTAATACCCGCTGGTTGGTCATTGGCTTTCAGAAACAGGTCAAACAGAATGTTGCCTGTAAAATAGGGTATAGGATTATCATACTTTTGCCAGAGATCCTCAGCATAGCTTTGGTCACCGATAATTTCCTTGTCTATCCGACTGTAAACGGTCAGATACTTTTCTTCATCAGCATTTTTAAGTGCCTGCAAGGAGGTGTATAGCAACCAGTGATTGGCTGCATATCGAAAATCCGGATTGGGGTGGTGCATGCAAGCCAGATATGCAATGTAATTCGCTTCTTCTTCTGATGCGAAACCAAACTGGTGTGCCATTTCGTGGCATGTAACAAATGGTGCCTGGAATGCCGGCAGAATCTCATTCAGATTTGCTTCCGCAGTAAATGGAAAATATATTCCGCTGATATTGAGGTAAGACATGATTTTCTTATTAAAGCCAAGCTTTAATGATGGAACATCTACGGTTAACTCAGGAGCCGTTTTTGACAGATGCTGATAGCCAAGCGGAGCTCTTTTAAAAACACTATTAAAATTTGTTGGAGTACTGCGAATGGCAGGTAACTGCTGTCGGTAGTGCTTTGCAAGATGAGCCAGGCGAAGGCATAGTGCTTCCAGCTCCGGGGTATTAATATTTGCGGTATTTACTCCGCGAGTGGCCTGATACGGACGACGGTGATAGGCAAATCCCCAGAAGACCATGAAGATCCCGTAAAAAATGGATAGGTATCCAAGTCCTTTTATAAGGGTATTTTTGATGTTAAATCCGTGCCGCTTTCTGATTATTTGTATGACAGCGCGTGATCCTTTTGCCAGAAAGAAAATGAGCAGCACATAAAATAAGATGAGGCCCAGAGAGACATTGAGCCATCCCAGCGTGAACCTGAGTGGAAGCGTTAAGTACCTGAAAATATATGGGATGTAAATGTTTTCGATCCAATCCTGATTTTTAGATAGGAAATGGAAGATTACCAATTGAACGGGAAACAAAAACGCCAGAAAGCGTTCTATCTTCTGGCGTCTGGTTAGCATAAGTGTTATAATGTTATATTTCCTTGACGCCCTGGAGTTTTTTAAGGCTGTCGACCACATATCGGATGGAGCTGAAAGAATTAACCAATATTGCCTGGCCTTCTGCCTGGGTAAGCCAGCTTAATTTTTCAATTTGCTCGTCGGCCTGCGGGGTCATTCCCGAGTCATCTATGCAGTCGAGCACGTACCATTTTGTCTTCTTCAAAATCCTGTTGTTGTTCAGACTGTACGTGTGCCAGGTGGTACAAACTTTATCCCTGATAACAGCCTTTACACCAGTTTCTTCCTCAATTTCTCTTACTGCGGCCTCTTTGGAGTTTTCACCTTTGTCCAGTTTCCCTTTGGGCAAGTCCCACTTTTTCCTTCGGTACATAAAAAGCCATTTACCGTCCTTAACAACCACACCACCAGCAGCCTTAATTACCTTAAAAATCCCTTTGATCTTATCCTCTACTTCTGATTTTTCCCTCGTAGCCATTGTTATCGATAGCAGGTCCGCAGGCATTTCCTTTTCGAGTATGTTGATAGCCTGCACGGAGGTTGCTGCTGTTGCATTCAGAAAGAGCACGTGTCCCGTGAGCAGGTTTTTCTGAAGTTTTGTCAGCCGGAGATCTACAATATGGTCAAATTGCGCTGTTTCCGCCTCAGAAAGTTGATTTGCCCTTACAATTTTGAAAGGACGGTCATCGAAGAAAATAATCATTTAGAAGGTATTATGTGAAATCCCGGGTAAAATTAAGTAAAGAGTTTAGTTTAGACAGTGATTATTATTGATAAATTTGCGCTATTAATAAATTAATCGTTCTTGGAACTCCTAATAATTTTACTTTTAGTGCTTCTCAATGGTATTTTTTCCATGTCAGAGATAGCGCTTGTTTCCTCCCGGAAATCCCGTCTTGAAGCTGCTGCAAGAAACGGAGACTCCAGCGCCAAAGCAGCACTCAACCTGGCAAATTCACCAACACGATTCCTGTCAACTGTACAAATTGGTATTACGCTGATAGGTTTGCTTACCGGTATGTACAGTGGTGATAACATTACCTCGGATTTTGAAGCTTTCATTAACAAAATTGATTTGCTGAGACCATATAGCCACACGCTGGCCGTAGGATCGGTTTTGGTATTCATTACATATTTGTCGCTTGTTTTAGGTGAGCTTGTTCCAAAGCGAATAGGGATGGCCAACCCTGAGGCCATTTCAAAGTTTATGGCGACGCCCATGAACCTGCTTTCGAAAATTACGGCTCCGTTCATCGGTTTGCTTGGATTTTCAAGTGACATGATCATTAAAATTCTTAATATTAAACAAAGTGAGAATTCGGTCACCGAAGAAGAAATCAAAAGCCTGATTCAGGAGGGGACCTCGGGTGGTGTATTTGAAGAAATTGAGCAGGAGATCGTCCACAATGTTTTCCAGCTGGGCGATAGGAAGGTAACTTCGCTCATGACCAACCGCCAGGAAATTATGTGGCTCGACATTGAGGATACGGTGGAAGAGAATAAGGCAAAGATTTTTGAGTCCCGGCATTCGGTTTATCCGGTGTGTCGCGATACTGTGGACGATGTTGTAGGTTTGATTTATGTAAAAGATTTGATTGCCACTGACATAGAGGAGCAGCTGGCTAACATGACTTCCATTATGCGTGAACCGGTGTATCTGCCGGAAAGCAACAGAGCGTATCAGGCTTTGGAAAAATTTAAGGAGCAAAGGGTATACTTCGGAATTATCGTCGATGAGTATGGCGGTTTGCTTGGAGTAATCACCATGCACGATATTATGGATGCGCTCGTAGGTGATATCTCGGAGGATATCGAAGAAGCGTCTGAAATAGTGAAAAGAGAAGATGGCAGCTTTCTGATTGATGCACAACTGCCGTTTGACGATTTCCTTCAATATTTCAGTCTGAATATACAGGAAACCGAACGTAGGACACTTGCTGGTTTTAACACACTGGGAGGGTTTGTGCTGCATATTCTGGAAAATATTCCGAAGGTTGGGGAAAAATTCAGCTGGAAACACTTCGAATTTGAAGTAGTGGATATGGATCGTAGCCGGATTGATAAATTGCTAGTAATTAATAATAAAAAAGAAGATAAGGACGAATAATATGCCAAACAATCAAAATACCAGCAAACGTGTAGCAGAGTTACTTCTGGAAGCACAAGCCATCAAATTAAGTCCTGAAAAGCCCTTTCAGTGGAGTTCGGGTTGGTTATCGCCTATCTATTGCGATAATAGGGTAGCGTTATCTTATCCAGATACACGCACGTTTATCAAGAAAGTGCTTGCTGATCTTATCCGGACGGAATACCCGGATGTGCAGGCGGTGGTAGGAGTTGCTACCGGTGGAATTGCTCAGGGAGCTCTTGTTGCTGATTTGCTGGAATTACCGTTTGCATACGTTCGACCCGAGCCCAAAAAGCACGGCATGGGTAATCAGATTGAGGGGCGTCTTGAAAAAGGTCAATCTGTAATTATTATTGAGGATCTGATATCTACAGGTGGAAGTTCACTCAAAGTGGTGGATGTTTTGCGTGCAGCCGATGTAGAAGTAGCAGGTATGGTCGCCATTTTTACTTATGGCTTTGCGGTTGCCGAACAAAACTTTAATGAAAAGGGTGTAAAGCTCTCAACGATATGTAATTACGACTCATTGATTGAGACCGCGGTTGAGCATGAATATGTTACATCCGAGCAGGTAAGCAGCCTAAGTGCATGGCGTTTAGGTCCTGATACCTGGGGGAAATAATATTTAGCAGCTGTCGGCAGTCTTGTTCAGACAAGCCGACAGCTATTCCAATTAATCAATATTTCTGTGGTTGTATAGCTTTTCATACATCCCACCAAAGGCTTCTTCTTTTACACCATCCGATTTTAGAAATTCGTGCGGAAAGCCGAGTTCAATTTTACTTACCTCATTAAGCCTGGCCATTTGTTCAGCCGGAATTTCAAAAGAAAGACAACCAAGAGAATCCTCTAACTGACTGGCTTTTGACGCTCCTATAATTGGGATCATTACCTGCTGACGCTGACGGGCCCAATTGATCGCTACCTGGGCTGGTGTCGCACCGATTTGCTCCGCAATGTCCACGACGGTCTGCGCAATTTTGCTGCTATGTTTGTTTCTGCGAATGCTATCCTTTGGAACACGCCCCGCTTCTTCACGCAGGTATTTCCCGGTTAATGCTCCGCCACCAATGGCTCCCCACGGCGTTACTGCAAGATCCAGTGCCTTTGCCATTGGTATCAGATCCCGTTCAGGAGTCCGTTGCAGTAAAGAATATTCAAATTGAATGGCTGCGAATGCGTTCCACCCTCTGAAATCAGCAATGGTATTGGCTTGTGAAACGACCCAGGCAGGCGTATCAGAGATACCTACATAATGCACCAGTCCACGAGTTACAAGATCATCCAGTCCACGCATCACTTCTTCAACAGGTGTGGTGTTGTCCCACATATGGACCCAAAGCAGATCAATATATTCAGTATTGAGCCTTTTCAAGCTGGAAAGTACCGAACGCATCATATTTTTACGATGGTTTCCCGCAAAATTCAGATCGTCATTTCTGTCTTTAAGTGTGAATTTGGTTGAAAGTACCCAGTGATCGCGATCTGCCTCGATAAACTCACCAACAAATTTCTCGGAGGAACCTTCGGTGTATCTGTTGGCAGTATCAATGAAGTTACCACCGGCATCCCCGTAAGTATCAAAAATTTTAAAACTCTCATGTTTATCGGCTCCCCAGCCCCAGTCTGTCCCGAAAGTCATCGTGCCAAGGCAAAGTTCCGATACTCTTAAACCTGATCGGCCCAATAATTGATAGCGCATAAATAATGGTTTTTTACTTGTTCACGAACGATTTAACAATGTAAAGTTCTTGTATACCGTTACATTTAATGGTGCAAAGTTATATCCTTACCGGCCAAATGTATTTATATTGTGCCAAAATTCTAATCTTTTTTGAATGCAAAAATGATTGACGTCGCTTACCCCTATTTTGATATAAATTTAAGCTGGCTTTCGAATAACTACCGATTATTGCTGGAAGCTAACGATGAATCGGTGCCGTTGCGTGAACGCCTGCGATTTCTTGGCCTGTATTCGTCTCAAACAGAGGAGTTTTACAGAGTGAGAATAACAAACCTGCTTGCACTTGCAGAAGTAAGCGGAGACATACGAGCCAAGCTCAATATTTTTCCACAATCACTTTTTGAGCATGTGTATGAAACGCTGGAGAATCAGTTGCTTGAATTTAATGAGATACTAACCGGGGGTATACTGCCGTCGTTAATTGAGCAAGGCATTCACATTTATTACAATGAAGCATTTTCACAGGAACATATTTCTTTTGCCAGAAAATTTTTCATAAACAGACTTTTCAGGCATTTGCAGCCCATTTTCCTGGACGGACGAAGGAATTCCAAACTAGTTATATTCGAAAACCGTCAGCTATATCTCGTTGTGAGGCTTAATCGCCCGGACATACAGCCAGAGTCTATTTATGCCACTGTCAATGTACCTTCCGAACCATTTGGCAGGTTTCTGGAGCTACCGGAAATGGATGGAAAAAAGCATGTGGCATTCATGGAAGATGTAATCCGTGAAAATCTCCCGTTGCTGTTCCCAGGCTATCAGATTTTGGAAAGTTATACCCTCAGAGCTGAAAGGGATACAGAACTTGTGATCGAAGATGAATATCCGGTTCAGATATCGCAGCGAATTTTAAAACAGCTTGATAAGCGGAATTTTGTTCAGCCATCTCAATTCTTCTATCAGGCGGGTATGCCCATGGAGATGAGAAGTTACCTTTTCAATAAAGTGGGTATCCCAATGAATGAGTTTCACGAACGTGGTCCTTATTTGTACATGCAGGATCTCTCCACGTTCCCGTCACTTAGTAAAAAACTGGATTATCCATCCCAAAAGCCGCTGCAAAATCCTGACTTTGACGATCGGGTATCAGTGTTCGAAACCATTCAAAAGGGCGATCAACTTTTGCATTTGCCTTACAATTCATACGAACCCATCGCGCGTTTCTTCAATGAGGCGGCAACGGATCCATTTGTGAAGGAAATTCATGTGTCCTTGTACAAAACCAGCCCAAACTCGTTTATTCTTAATTCGCTGATTAGTGCAGCAAGAAACGGGAAACGTGTTATTACATATATAGAACTCAATAGCAAACTCGATATACAGGAAAATCTGCAATGGTCGCGTAGCATGAGGGATGCCGGTGTGAAAATTGTGCTGAGTGAACCTGGCCTTAAAGTGCATGCAAAAATGGCGCTGGTAAAGCGTAAGATGCAAAAAGGGTGGGAGCGCTACGCCTTTCTTAGCACGGGAGGGTTTTATAAGCTTACCAGCAGGGAAATTGTTGACCACGCACTGCTTACGAGCCATCGCGAGCTCACTAACGAACTTGAACTATTGTTTGGATATCTGTTTACCCAGGATGAACCAAAGAAGTATAAGTATCTGCCTTTTAATAATTTGATGGTTACGCAGTTTAATCTGCAAAAAAAACTGCTGGAACTGATTGATCGCGAAATTGCGAATTGCAATGCTGGTCTTAAGTCATTTGTAACGATTAAAGTTAACCAGCTTCAGGATCATATTTTGATCGATAAACTTTATCAGGCGGGTCAGGCCGGCGTGCCTGTCCATGTCATTATCAGTGAGAGCTGTAGTTTGATTTCCGGACTTCCTTCGCTTAGTGATAACATTGTGGTGAGCAGGCATTTGGACCGCTATACCGAAAACACAAGGATATTCCAGTTTGGTAACCGAGGAAATGATGAAATCTATTTGTCCTCCTGTGACTGGACTTACAGAAATCTTCACAGACGGATTGATGTCTGTTTTCCTATCCTGGATGAAAATCTGAAAGGGCAGATCAGGCAAGTCTTGCGAAACTACTTTAACGACAATCAAAAATCAGTTCGGCTGGATCTTTATCAGAACAATCTTCGCATTACCGATGAGACGCGTGTGAAAGTACGCGCGCAGGAAGCGAACTACAAGTTGGCAGAGCGTCTTGAGAAAAACATGCTTGCGAAATAGGGAAAGTACAAATCTTCTGCTGTTAATTTTTTTTATGATGAAATAAAACCAAATTCCCGCTGTACGTTAAGCCAGGGCATTTTGTGGAAATTCATTCCAATAAGAATCATAAGTTTTTTCTTTATTCCTTAAACCTGCTCTTGAGCAGTAAGGTCTATATGATTATATTTGAGACTATATAACTGTGTCTCAACAAATAAAAGGTTATCTGGTATGGGAATTGTAGAGCGTCGCGAGCGATTAAAAATTCAGGTTCGTTCAGACATCATTAAAACAGCAAAGGATATTGCCCGCGAAGATGGCTGGACGGCAGTTTCCATCAGGAAAATTGCTGAGGTCATCGAATACAGTCCTCCTATACTATATGAATATTTTGAAAGTAAAGATAAGTTGCTCGAAGCCGTAAGAATCGAAGGGTTTGATTATTTGCAGGGAGAATTTATCAAGATTAAAGGTCATTTCTCAAATGCAGAAAAACAGCTTGTTGAAGTGGCCCAATGTATCTGGAATTTCGCGGTCGAAAACCCAGAAGTGTTCCAGGTTATGTTTAACATAGAAGGTGCATTCTGCGACTCAAAAAAGGTATATTCCCAGACGATGAACATCAAGGGAAATCCGGTTTGGGAAATGATCTCACGGGTACGGCCTAAGGCAGGCGAACTCGTCACCAAAACCTATTACGAATGGTGGTGCATGACATATGGTTTTATTTCCATCACTATGACAACACAACCTCGTTACGCATTAGCGCAGGCCGAGTCGGTCTACATGGATAGTGTACGACGTTTTATAAAGAGTCTTCTGTAACCGAAGTTGTCGGTTGCTGGCGTACTTCCACTTTGCTTTGGTGATAAACCTGCGAAAATGGAGGTACGCTTCTTACTATCCAGGCATTTCCTCCGATCACTGAATCGTTTCCGATTACGGTTTCTCCGCCAAGAATGGTTGCGTTGGCGTACACAACCACATTGTCTTCAATAGTGGGGTGACGCTTGCGGGATGCCAAAGATTTGGAAACATGCGTAGCACCCAGCGTTACACCCTGATAAAGCTTCACGTTGTTGCCAATGTGGGTAGTTTCGCCAATTACAATACCAGTCCCGTGATCAATAAAGAAAGAGTGACCTATCACGGCATTTGGGTTGATATCTATACCTGTTTGGCTATGAGCGAATTCAGTCAACATGCGAGGTAACAATGGAATTTTAAGGTCTGCCATGATGTGTGCAATCCTGTAAGTTGCTATGGCAAAAAAGCCGGGGTATAGTGCAATCACTTCTTCAATGCTTACCGAGGCAGGATCATTATCAGTTATTGCTTTCGCATCTCTCAACAGCAGTTCATAAATCTCGGGAATTTCCAGAAAGATCTTGTCCAGAATCTCTTCCTTATCGCAGTCAAGTTGAGGCATCAGCGGATCCAACATGCATCCCAGCTTTTGACGAAGGTCACCATAAGCTTGTCTTACATCCTTTGTTTTTTCATTCTGCTGACAATCTTTACTGATTGGAAACAGAAAGTTGATCAATTGTTGAATGAATTTACCTGACTCCTGCCTGGAAGGCAGCTTATAACGGTAAGTTTCATTCTGTTGCGTAAGACGTTCAAAAAACGATTCCAGGTGGTTGGCTGTCATTAATTTACTTTTTATAATACCTCTCCTAAGAGATACTTATGATGGACTGGCATGTTATTTTACCTTTCAACAAATAAACGTACAGAAATGTTGAATTTTTAGTGGTTCGGTTAAAAAATTACAAAAAATTAACTTTTCGCCTTCGTTTTGTCGTATATTGAGATAGTAACTCAACTGGCCTTGCTGCAAAATTACCTATTTAGTTTCTATGACTGGCTTTAAATATTTTCGTTCCGCTTTTTTTGTTTTGACTATTTCTGTTTCGCTTTCGTCTTGTTTTTCAAGATATATTATTTCAGCAAAACAGGTTAGGAAACATTATGCGTCGAAGGAGATAAAACCACAGACTCAGGTAATTAAGAATGACACACTTTCGCTACGGCTGGCAACAGTTGGAGCAGACACGCTTCCAATGCTTTTACTGATACATGGCGCACCAGGCTCCTTATGGGGATATATGAATCTGATGGACGATCCTGATCTTCAAAAGCAGTTTCATATCGTTTCTGTGGATCGGGTTGGGTACGGAATGTCGCGTCTCAAAAAACGAAAATTTGTAACATCGATTGAACAACAGGCCAAGGCACTTTTGCCAGTATTTGCCCTGAATAAATCGAAACAAAAGGTGATTGTACTCGGACGCTCTTACGGGGCACCCATAGCAGCTAAACTTGTGTCAATGGTACCAGATGAAGTAAAAGAGCTGATTATGGTTTCGCCGGTGATAGATCCCGAAAAGGAGAAGTTCTACTGGTTTTCAAAGTGGGGTAAGAATTCATTCATACAACTTTTTCTACCTGGGGCATTTAATACAGCAACCGCAGAAAAGTACAGCCATGCCGATGAGCTGCGAAAGCTTTTGCCAGTTTGGGAGAGTTTGAATGTCCGAACAACTGTAATTCAGGGAGGAAATGACTGGATCGCAGATCCGGGTAACATCGAATTTGCAAAAAAACACATTAAGAGTAAAAAAGCGCAGTACATTTTTCTTTTCAACGCAGGGCATATGATTACACATACGCATGCTGATATGATTAAGGAAATGTTGCTTAGAAGCAGGTTATTTCAGGATAAAATGGCTATTCAGATAAAAGATTAGTTCTGAAATTTTGGAGATGAATTGGTTCCTTTTATAAATATTTAAGAAATTTGGCTTATTAAAGAAAACGACTGATCATCGACCAGCCGTTTTACCGAATTATAATTAACCTATGATAAATTCTTTGTGACATCGGGGTGTTCTCCGATGTTATTTTTTTGCGAGAACAATAAGTTGCCAAATTCAACCACTGTTCTACAAATTCATAAATGCGAAAATCGATCTATTCTACTATTGATGTAAGAATATTTGTAGATCTCAGTTTTAATGACGCAGTTTTTCCGACCCCACCACTAAAAGTTTAAAAAATAGTGCGGAACCAATGTATTTTTTGAATGTGGAAACGGCGGAATTTTTGGCATAAAAAAATCCCGCTGAAAGGCGGGATTGGTACTAAATCTTTGAGCACTTTGGTTTTACCGAAGAATCTTTTTTGACACGGACTCATTATCATTAGAAGCACGGATCATGTACACACCGCTTGCGTAATTTCTCAGGTCAAACTGATGCTCCATATTCATGTCTGCTACACTTGCTTTATGTTCCTGGCGTACGCGTCCTTGTAGATCGATGATCTGCAGAGTAATAATCGCTGGTTTTTTGCTGTATGCTTTTACAGTAACGTAGTCATTGGTAGGAACCGGAAATGCGTCGACAGAGATAGAGACCTCAGGCGAATTGGAACTTGGGATTGAAGTAATCGGGCCTGTGTTTTCTGCATTTTCATAAGGCGGTATCTCCACCGTTTCACCTGGCCTGTCCGTAACATTAATAATTCCTTCTCTGTAAGTTTCAGAAATGCGAACCCCGTTTCTCCATTCATACATGACCATAGCAAAAATATACTGACCTACTTGTGTTGGCGCAGTCCAAACGAGCTGTTTCTTAACCTGGTCAATTTTAAATGTTCCCGAAGCGCTCACTTCATTGGGGTATATAAAGCTATTGTCAACGCTTCTTACTGCGCAGGTTCCTGGTGATGGTTTACTCAATTTTTGGAGGACAAAACTCACACTATCGCCTTCAGCATCCGTAGCCTTAAGGTCTACTACGAAAGGTTGCTTTACTCCGGCGTTGAATGTAAGGCTTGGTAGAATCGGAGTAGAATTTGAAAGCGTTGTATGCAAAACTGTCCAAAGGAAAAGCGCCGTATTTTGAGAATTCTGAAAGTTGAGAATGTTGTTATTCCTGTTATCTACTTGAGTAGAAATCTGATAAATACCCTGTGAACCGTATGTGTGATTGGCGATGTAAGTTCCTAGTGAAGTTCCCGGACTAGCAGGAACTAGTGAAACGCGGCTTACAGTAATGGTTTGGCCATCTCCCGTGCATACGTTTACCTCACTTTGCTGTCCGGTCGCGCCTTGACCATTCACTGTATCAAAATAAAGAAGTACAGAAATCTCGTATGTTTGCCCCGAAAGTTGCCTAGCTCTTATTTCACCACCCTGTAAATGAGTAGCAAAGGCAGATAAACTGGAGAGAAGTGATAAAACTAAACTAACGTATATATTTTTCATGGACATTGAAGGGAAAGCTTTGCAAAAAATCCTTTGATTATTGAACGTCTAAAATGACTGATTTGATATTCAAAAATGAGGAAATAATCACAGAGAAAAGAGAAAAAATGACTGTTAGCTATTTTCTGGCTTCGTCTTTGTAAATCATTATCTGGCTATCGCCATTACCTCGAATATAACCCCGATACATTCCTTCGCTGTTGAATGGCATAGCGATGTTGCCGTTGCGGTCAAGTGCTATTATTCCACCTTCTCCGCCGATAGTTACCAACTTTTTCATCACAACCTCATCAGCAGCATTTTGTAAAGACAAACCTTTGTATTCCATCAGTGCGGAAATGTCATAGGCTACAACCGAGCGGATAAAGTATTCACCATGTCCGGTTGCAGAAACGGCGCACGTAGCATTATTGGCATAAGTTCCCGCTCCGATAATTGGTGCATCACCAACGCGCCCATATCGTTTGTTGGTCATCCCGCCCGTGGAAGTGCCGGCGGCCAGATTGCCGAATTTATCAAGAGAGACACAGCCAACTGTACCAAATTTTTTCCCTTCCGTAAATATCAGATCATTATCGTTGTACCCGGTTTTGGGCTTGTCTTTAAAATCTTTTTTAGGATGTTCGGTATGATCAAGTTCGACCTTTTCAGATTCCTTGGCTTTGAGAAGGGCTTTGTAGCGAGCTTCTGTATAAAAATACGATGGGTCAACAATTTCGAGACCTTGTTCCTTAGCAAAAAGATCGGCTCCTTTTCCAGTCATCATCACATGCGGTGATTTGTCCATCACAGCAATCGCAGCACGAATCGGATTTTTAATTGTTGTAACTCCTGCAATGGCACCCGCTTTAAGATTGCTGCCATCCATAACAGATGCATCCAGCTCATTTTTGCCTTCATTGGTAAATACTGCTCCTTTTCCCGCATTAAACAATGGTGAATCCTCCATCACCATAATAGCCGCTTCTACTGCTTTCAAACTGGTCCCTCCACCTTGGAGCACTTTGTAGCCTTGCTGTAAAGCATTATTCAACACAGACCGATACGCTTTTTCCTGTTCAGCCGTCATGTTAGCTCTGGTAATTGTTCCGGCACCACCATGGATTACGAGCGTGATTTTATCAGAAAAGTCTTGGGCGCAAATGGAATTTGATAGGAAGAGAATACAGGCAAATGTATAGAGCAGTTTCATAGGTTAGTTGTTAATTTCGGTTACTAAATCTACAAACATTCTTTGAAAAGAGGATACTCGAACGGTATGGAAATCGAGATTTCCAATAAGGTTTGGATATAAATCAAAAAAGCCGCCCGGATCTTCCGGGCGGCTCTCGCGTTATTCAGCAAATTACTTTTGCATTTGTGCTTCCACAACGGCAATCGCAACCATGTTAACAATCTCGCGAACAGAACTTCCTAGCTGAAGTACGTGAACCGGTTTTTTCATTCCAAGTAATATCGGCCCGATCGTTTCCAGTTCGGCAGCTTCTTTTAATAAGTTGTATGCAATATTACTTGCTGAAAGATTTGGGAAGATCAATGTATTCGCTCCTCCGTCAACCAAAGAACTAAATGGATGATTTTCTTTCAATAATTCCGTATTGAAAGCAAGGTGAGCCTGCATTTCCCCATCAATAATCATGGATGGATTACGCTTTTTGAGGATTGCTGCAGCAGCACTCATTTTTTCTGCATCCTTACCGCCAGCGCTGCCGTAGTTGGCATAAGTAACAAGCGCAATTCTTGGCTGGATGTTGAACCTCTCTATGGTTCTGGCAGTGAGTTCCGTAATCTCGACAATTTCATCAACTGTTGGATCCAGATTTACAGTAGTATCCGAGAAGAAAAGTGGTCCTTTTGGGGTAAGTAAAATATACATACCCGCAACCTTGTTCACATCATCCTGTTTTCCGATTACGTGTAACGCCGGTCGAATCGTATCAGGATAAGTTCTGGTAAGTCCGGATATCAGTGCATCGGCTTCACCATTCTCAACCATCATAGCACCAAAATAGCTTTTGAAGTAGATTGTACGGCGTGCCTCAATGGGAGTAAGGCCCTTGCGCTGTCTCTTTTCATATAGTTTGGCAGCGTAAACATCCACTTTCGCTTCGTTCTCTTCTGCCCTTGGATCAACGATAACTACATCGCTAAGATCCAGTTTACTTTCTAGAATAAGGTTCTGGATGGTTTCTTTATGTCCAAGCAGAATAGGAATAGCTATGCCTTCATCGCGAACCTGTTGGGCCGCACGTAGCACCTGTATGTTTTCAGCATCGGCAAAAACAACACGTTTCGGGTCTGTTTTAGCTTTGTTCAAAATCACACGTGACAACTGCTCGTTCCTTCCAAGTCTGTTCGAAAGTTCCTGCTCGTAGGCATCCCAATCCGTAATGATTTTCCTTGCTACACCGGTTTCAATGGCTGCCTTGGCAACGGCAGGCGCTACCGTGGTCAATAGGCGTGGATCAACCGGTTTTGGAATGATGTATGTTTTGCCAAATACAATGTTTGTTTCATTGTAAGCAAGGTTAACAATGTCCGGAACAGGTTTTCTTGCCAATTCGGCAAGCGCATGAACGGCAGCGAGTTTCATTTCTTCATTGATCTCCGTTGCCCGTACATCCAGCGCTCCTCTGAAAATGTAAGGAAAGCCAAGTACGTTATTAACCTGATTAGGGTAATCAGAACGACCCGTTGCCATAATTACATCTTCGCGTGCTTCAACGGCATCAGGATAAGGGATTTCAGGATTCGGATTTGCCATTGCCAAAACGATCGGATCTTTTGCCATGGATTTTACCATGTCTTTGGACACAACATCTGCTTTGGAAAGACCAAGGAATAGATCCGAACCAACCATTGCTTCTTCAAGAGAGCTATACTCTTTCTCTGTAGCAAACTGCTGCTTCATTTCATTTAAGTCTGTACGCGAGTTGTTGATATGTCCTTTTGTGTCAAACATCGCGACGTTCTTTGGATCAACACCCAGCGACAGATATAGTTTTGTACAGGAAACTGCTGAAGCACCAGCTCCGGATACAACCACACGTATGTCTTTAATATCTTTTTTAACCAGAACCAATGCGTTTAACATCGCCGCTGCACTTATGATAGCAGTTCCGTGCTGGTCATCGTGCATTACAGGAATGTTCAGTTCTTTTTTCAGACGGGCTTCTATTTCGAAGCACTCGGGTGCTTTGATGTCTTCAAGGTTAACACCTCCAAAAGTAGGTTCAAGAATTTTTACCGTTCTTACGAATTCATCGACATCCTTTGTATTTAGTTCGATGTCAAAAACGTCAATATCTGAGTATATTTTGAAGAGCAAGCCTTTACCTTCCATTACTGGTTTGGAGGCTTCCGGGCCAATGTCGCCCAAGCCAAGTACCGCTGTTCCGTTGCTAATTACGGCGACAAGATTTCCCTTTGCAGTGTATAAATAAGCATTTTCAACATTTTCGGCGATTTCAAGACAAGGCTCGGCAACACCTGGGGAATAGGCAAGGGAGAGGTCTCTCTGCGTGTTTGTCTCCTTAGTTGGAATCACCTGAATTTTACCAGGCCTTCCTTTTGAATGGTAGTAAAGAGCGTCTTCTTTTCTGATCTTTTTGTTCATACCTATAGGACAATTATTTGGCACTAAGGTACAAACATTCGTTTTATGGCATTAACAAAACTGTTAATTTGTCAAGAAATAGATAATATCTGATTATAAGTCCCTAAGCACCTTCTGAGTGGGAGAAACGTCCTTATCATTGAAAGTGTGAGACTTAGCCAGTTTTTTTTTCTCGTTCCTGACTGCTATATGTCTTTTCATATAATAAGCGAACACCATATATGCTCCGAACATGCCTATGTATATGTACAGAGATGCAGTATTGGTAATATTGCCGTGAAAGGCAAAGAACAAAGCAGAGTTGAGGATCGTAACCATCCAAAGGGTGAACGATGCCCAAAAGTGATTAAGGCCACTGTCTATCAGAATGTGGTGCATGTGATTACGGTCAGCTATAAAAGGTGAGCCGCCTTTCACAATTCTCACAATAAAAACGCGAAGTGTATCGAAAATTGGAACGATCAGCAATACCATCACAATGATTGGTGCATTGAAATATGCATTAGGGTCATGAAGGTAGCCAACGTTCAGAGAAAGGAATTCTACCGCAAAAATGGAAAGTAAATAACCCACAATCAGCGAGCCGGTGTCTCCCATAAAGATTTTACTTGTGCGGGAGAAGTTAAATCTTAAAAATCCAAGTAAAGATCCCGACATAGCAAACGCAAGGCATCCGAAAGAGAAGTGGTCGTTAAGAATAAACCAGATTCCGAATCCAAGGCCCGCGATAAGGCTGATTCCACCTGCAAGACCATCAATACCGTCTATAAGGTTAATGGCATTGATAATAGCGATAAAGACAAAAACTGTAAGAGGGATACTTACAATATCCGGAACTGCATCAATACCGAAAATACCGTAAAAATGATCGATCTTAAAGTTGCCCATGGCAACCAGTATCAGAGAAGCAAATATTTGAATGATAAGCTTCTTGGTAGGATCCACCGCCAGAATATCATCTTTTAGCCCAAGGAAAAACAGGATGATAACGCCTGTCATCGATAAGTTGATAATATTGGAGTCGAGCGTATTCTCTGAATGCGGCCAAAGGAAATAGGCGATCAATGACGAAGCGAAAATTGCAATTCCGCCCAGCGTTGGAGTTTCTGTTTGGTGTGAACTTCTAAAACCTGGCTTTGCCGTTAGATGCAAAAGGTTAGATAAATTGATGATAACCGGGATCGAAATAATCGAGAGGAAACATGCAATCAGAAACGATAGTATGCATTGATACACGTCATGGTGAATCATGCTGTTAAAGTTCCCTTCACTTAATATCTGTAGGGGTAATTTTATATCCATTTTATTGATGAATTATCTATATCTCTTTTTTGAGGAGCGCCAATCAAATTATATCAAATTTCCGAAAAATTATAAATATAAAATAGTGTAAAGCCCTGTATTTCAAAATATTTACTAAATGGTAACAAGCTTGGCAAACATTCTCACATAAATTGTAAAACCTTTCTGAGCGGTTTCAGCCACAAGGTATAAAATTGTGGTTTCAGACCATTAACCTTCCAGGCTTTCCTGTCATTTTTGTTAGCACTTATTCTATTCGCCACGGAACTGTTGCTTACGCCACCAGCTCGCATTTTAACCAGTATAAGCGGAACGTATACAAGTTTTATGCCAATCTTATGAACCATCCTAAGCATCAACTCATAATCTGCTGCACTGCCCATATCCAGTCGGAAATTCCCGTGCTGCTCGTACAAAGACCTTCTTAAAAAGAAAGTAGGATGCGGAGGCATCCAGCCATTTGTAAAGGCATTGGGTTTGTATGCTCCCGACTTCCAGTTTCTTTTTATGACATTGTGATCGGCTGCATCTACGTATTGTAAATCTCCGTAAGCGGCATCTGCATTACTTTCTGTCATTGTTGCCACAACACTGGATATCACATTAACTGAGCTGTAAAAGTCATCAGCGTTTAAGATGCCGACAACATCGCCCGTCGCCAGCTGTATACCCTTATTCATGGCGTCGTAAATGCCCTTGTCCCGCTCACTAACAAATTTATCTATTTTATCTCCGTAAGATTTGATAATTTCTATCGTACCATCCGTTGAATTTCCGTCCACAATAATATATTCAACGTTGCCGTAGTCCTGTGCCAAAACAGAATCAATACAGGAGCGGAGCGTCTTGGCACCGTTGAACACAACTGTTATAATGCTTATCTTCAATTTGTTATTTCTCTTCTTTTGACAAAAACTGCCGGATTTCCCTGATAAATGCTGTAAGGCTCCAATTCTCTTGTAGCTACTGAATTAACAGTCAGTACAGCATGAGATCTCACTGTGATACCCGGACAAACCGTTGACTGTGCACCTATCCATGCCCCATTTTCAATATTGATAGGTTTAACAATCAGATCGAACGTGCTTTTAGTAAAATTATGGTTTCCTGTTAGCAGGAGACAGCCCTGCGACAGACAAACATTTGCCCCGATATTCACCATTGTGAGGTTATCTATCCACACTTTTTCACCAATCCATGTGTCATTTTCCACAGATAGAAACCATGGATACTTAATATTGACTTTCGGTTTTATAACCACATTTCTGCCGATTTTAGCCCCGAACAATTCCAATATCAGCTTTTTGACAGACATTGGGAAAGGTATATATGTATTAACAAATACTCTGGAGATGATGTACCATAATAGTTGTTTCAGTTTTCCTCCCGGCTTATACCAGCTGTTATTATACGCGGACAGACTGGTTTGGATTTGCGAGGTCTTTTCCATATTCTGTCTTGAAATGTACAATAATGTCTTGTTTGTTCCTGCCCGCTCTTTGATACACTTCGTAAATCTTGGCATCAACAAGGAACCGGTACCAGAACCCTTGTAAAAAGTGCCATACGAGCCCTTTATTACCATCCAAAAATCCCAGTTTTATGATATATCTGAAAATAAAATATAGGAACGGACGTGTAAAGAGTGGCAGGCCGGCATATTTAATCTTTAAAAAGCGGGTTCGCTGCTCCTGATTACCCCAAAAGTTCGGTGTAACAGTTGGTTTGTCACCAAAGTTATACTTTATATTTAATAAATCTATAACCTCACGAATGGCGTAATTGTTATGTTTTTGCGTCCACCACGTCAGATTATTGAGATTGTGATCGACCAGGTCGTTTTGTAGTTGTGCAGTATTGCCAGCGCTTAGCTTGATATGCTCATCCATCCAGAGTTCTTCGCAAATTCCCAAGCCATTACGCCAGATCCGAAGCAACCAGATAGGGTAGTAGCCGCCGCGCCGGATCCACTGATTCATGAAAAACACACGGCGTTTTACATAGAACCCCGAAATGTCAGCAGGAGTATTGGCCAGGTCGTTATTGAGTTCAACTGCCAGTTCATGTGTAATGTATTCATCTGCATCCATACGCATGAGCCAGGATGTTTTGAACGGGTTATGATCAATTCCGAAGTTGAACTGGAAAGCGTAAGATACCCATGTATTTTGAACAACCACTGCGCCAAGCGACTCCGCTATTGCAACTGTGTTGTCAGAAGAAAATGAGTCCACAATGAAGATTTTATCCGTAACCTGCTGAAGGCTTTTAATGCATCTCTCAATGTGTTGCGACTCATTGTGCGTTAAAATGATGACGGATAAATCAATCATAAGTTACTTATAGGCGAATTTCTGTTCGTTACAGTGTGCTGAATACGGGCACAAAGGTAATCAGATTTTCTTTACTTTCTTGTATTCTTCCAATAACTGATTCGCGACCACTTTGATGTCGAAGTTTTCAGTTACCATGTTGTAGGCATTGTTTGCTATCGTTTGCGCGTAGTCAGAATCTTGTAATATTTTAAGAAGTCCCTCTGCTACTCCATCAGCGTTTAAGGGTGTTAAGTATGCTGCGTTGTACTTTTTAATGTAATCTCCGAAACCAACCCTGTCTGATACAAGCGCTGGTACGCGGGATGTCATAGCTTCCAGTACCGCTATTGAGAAACCCTCGGAATAGGAAGGAAGAACGAATAGGTCGGCATCAGATAGAGCTTCTTTTTTGTCTGTATCCGTTAACATTCCAACCAGCTTCACCTTTCCGGCCAGATTATTGTTTCTGATAAAATCTTCTGTTTCTTTCTGATAACCATCATCCGGGCCCGCCAAAATCAACATCGCATCCGGAACCGACTGATGCACTTTCAGAAATCCGGGTAGTAACAAATCCAGTCCTTTTTTGATATTTAGCCGGCCCATAAAAAGCACAACCTTCTGAGTAGGAGAAATGTTATGTTTTGATCGGAAAATACCTTTGGCAGGCAAACTGCTATACTCTGCCACCTTCATTCCATTGGGCACGATCACCATATTTTTTGGTCGATAGCCTAAATACCTGATCACATCCTGCTCTTCGTCCGTGTTATTGATTTGGATTAGGTCAGCTTTGCCAAGTAATCTTTTCTGATACAGTAAAGTAACAATCTGTTTTTTCCACTTGCTGTGCGCCACAGCCCAGTGATCTAGCAGACCATGAATCGTTACCACCAGAACCGCCTTATTAGGCAACAGGAAAGGTGCAAGGCTTCCAAAGTGCCAAATACCATGCATGTGGATCACATCATATTTATCGATATTGGCTTTGAGATATTGGTACATTTCAATCGAAAACTCCCTGTAATAATTACTTATGGGGGTAGTTCTTGCACATTCTATCAATGTAGCTCCCTCGGGAACCGGATAGCTTTTTTCACCGGGAGTCATCGGGCTGAGTATGTCCACCTGATGGCCGTAACGAAGTACTTCCGTGGTGTGGTCATAAATAATTCTTGCCGGACCGCCTATTGCCCATGTGTAGGCGCATATATTTAAAATTCTCATAGTCTATTAGAAGTGTGGCAGGTAGCTTGGTTCCTTCCTGTTGAAATTATTTAGCGTCATAAATTATGATAGCATTTCACCATTTCAGCGGCTACTTTTTTAGAGGAAAATCGTTCTACCAATTTTTTTGATTCCATCCCCATTTCATTTATTTTGTCAGGATGCTGCATGAAATAGAACAGTGCTTTATCTAAAGTTGGCTGTTTTTTT
Source organism: Dyadobacter sp. CY312 (assembly GCF_021390535.1). Classification (GTDB taxonomy): domain Bacteria; phylum Bacteroidota; class Bacteroidia; order Cytophagales; family Spirosomataceae; genus Dyadobacter. Next base: position 864,273 of record NZ_JAJUXG010000001.1, on the reverse strand, counting down.
GGGTTGAATGTAAAACCGTTTACCCCGTTCGATACAAGATCCCCGGCACAGCCACAGGTTTCGGATACAATTACAGGCATGCCGCAAACCATGGCCTCATTCACCACAAGCCCCCACGGCTCAGACAAACTTGGTAGAACCAGTATGTCACTTTTTGCAAGCCAGGAAGGCACCTTATACCATGGGAAACCGCCAGCGAACTGAATGTTACCGGGAAAACTGCTCTTTGCTGCCAGTTCTTGCAGATGTTTTTTCTCAGGGCCTTCACCTACAAACAGCAGATTCCAAAATTCGCCGATGGGCTCTTCGTCCTGTAATTTCATAAAGCTCCCGAGTAACATTTCCAGATTCTTTTCTGGTGCGAGCCGCCCTACAAATACGAATGTGTTGTGTTTGGTATCTGCTTGTGAATTAGGCAATTGCTTTTTCGCCTGATCAAAGTTAGATTTTATAATGTCTTCATCAATCACAGCGGCATTATCAACTGCAATTTTGGAACGGTTTATTCCCAAATTAATAAGATAATCCGCCGAACTTTTACCAAAACAGAAGAAAGCATCCGCCATTCCCACAATCCATTTTTTTATTTTTTCTTTAATTCCTGAACGGTTGTGGTCTGCTGTGGAGGATTCCGATGAAAGCACAATTTTAACGCCTTTCCTCCGGGCGTATACCATTAAAATAACCTGAGCCCAATCAAACCAGCCAGTCACGTTTAAAACTGTTGGTTTAAAGGAATCAAAGGTCCGGATGAGAGCTCGTAGTCTTTCTGAAAAACCAACCTGATCCAGATTTTTTTGAAAAAGAACCTCGTAGGAATATTCGTATGGAAAACTTTTTTCGTCCTGCATACCGCTGCGGCTGGCTTCATGTAAAGCAATGTGTGCAACATGAAACTTGCTGTCGGGGTATTGCAGCTTCATATTGGCGCTTATCTCACTGAAAAGTTTTGATTTATAATGCGCCCATAACTGATTGTGAATAATGAGAACGCGCATTAAGGTTTCGCTTTTAAATATTCAGAGAAAATAGGGTACAAGTTATTGGCAAGAAATACCTGTCCTTCGTTGTTGTAGTGGACCACATCCAGGTTTCGGTAGTATTCCTTTTTAATGCCAAGATCGAATTCATTTACCAGCCGGATGTCCTTTTCCTTCGCGAATTCAATTATTTCATCACCCTGATCATTAAAATGTCCCAGTTCTATTTCGGATGTTTCGGGATGAAGATATATGAACATAGGAATTCCTGCATTTTTTGCCAGATCGTAGATTTGCTGGTAACCCGGGTTAAAACCTATACCTGGCTTCCTGATACCGGCATCGTTAAGCTCAATTTTTTTTATGGTATCTTTTTGGACGGAATCCGGCAGCGTCATTTTTACCTCTTCTTTTTTTCCTATTGTCTCCTCAGTCATATTTTTATCGGAATTGAATGAGGGAAGCAATGCCAGGAAATTATACCAGATCCAATAGCGATATCGATCCCAAACTTCCACCAATGCAACACTATATTGTTTGTCAGGCATTCCTGGATCTATCCCCACCGGACTTTGATGGGACATGATGTCGTGTGCGTCGTGGCTGCTTGTTACGAGGCCAATAACCTTTGCCTTAAAAAGACCATGTTTTTTTAAATAAGCTGCAACATTATCAGGCCCCCAGGAACCGGCAGAAATATTAAGGATCCTTACTTTTTTTCCCAATTCTTTTGTGAAACGCCTTTCCAACATGGTTGACCCGATATTGTCATGATCGGTGAGACTTCCACCGTTGATCACCGAGTCGCCAACCAAAAGAATCACAATGCTGTCCGATGGGGACAACTCCTCACTGCGCATAGAAAGACTATTGGTCAATATACGATTGCCGAATCGGTTTACTTCCTGATTCGGAGCATAGATGTATTCAAAGTCGGGATCATTTATGTATAGCGGAGAATTGCAAAAACCATACACTTTTCTAAGTACAATTTCAGTAACTCCGGCAATTAACAGGATTGCAATTAAAAATCTTAAAAAATATTTCAACATAAATGGTCCCAGGTCTGCGATGTGTGCAGATGCAAATTTAGAATTACTTTTCCCATTTACGATCCTTTAGGCGATCGACAGTATAAATAGTAAAGTATCATAACGATAAAACGGACTTACCGTTTCATAACATTTCAATTAATTCAATACGGTTTCCAAAAGGATCACGAAAAGAAAACCTGTTACGATCCGGAATTTTGCTCAAATATTTTACTGCAATGCCATGGCTTTTAAGCTGATACTCGGCATCTGCTAAACTTGTTACTTCAAAAGCAGGATGCCTTTGCGACAACTGCTGAATTCCTTCTGCGCGGATGTGAAGCTGAATGTCGCCAATTTGAAACCAAATGGCGCGATTGGGAATGGGGTAGCCCAAATCTGTAAGCTCTTCAAGACCAAGGACGTTTCCATAAAATTGCCTTGCATCCTGTTCTGCGCCTTCCGGAATGCAAATCATTACATGATCCAGGCGCTTAAATTCAATATTCATTATTTGTTGTATTTGAAGCTCAAAGCTACTGCCATAATTTGTACAAACCTTGGAATTCGCCAATTTTGAGTGCAGGTTTTAATCCATATTAATATCAATTTTTCGAACCTGATTGAATGCGATCGGATTGTTTTACCAAATCCGTATCCTGTTTCCCGTTCTTCCAGACTGCTTCAATTTTTCGGGTATTCATAATATCTGTGAGCGGATTGGCTTCCAACAGAACAAAGTCAGCTTTCTTACCAATCTCAATGGAGCCGTAATCTTTATCAATCCCTAACACCCTGGCGGCATTCAGCGTGCTTATGCGAATTACATCTAAAGGTTTGATTCCTGCTTGTACCATCAACTCCATTTCGTAGTGTTCCGAGAAACCCTGCGGCCGTATCGGGAAAGCTCCCGAATCTGTACCAAGCGCCACGATGATGCCGGCATCAAAAACTTTCTTCAAATTGATCAGTGCTGTTTTAGCTGCCTTTTTATTCTTTTCATAATCAGGAGAATTTCTGATTTTATCCTGATACGTTTTGTCAGAAATCATTTCATATACGCCTGGTTCAAGAGATCTCTTAAAAAAATCTGACGACATCCATTCCGGCTGGTCAGCGTAGATGTACGCATAATGATCAAGAGTTAGTGTCGGAATGTACGTTACATTCTTCTCCTTCATCAATTTAAGCAATTCATCATCTACTTCCTGATCTCTGATACTGTGACCAATGATGTCTAAACCTGCCATCACAAGCTTTTTGGCATCCTCAACATAGAACAGGTGCGCGGTTACCGAAATATTTCTTTTGTGAGCTTCCGAGATGATGCGTGAATAAATCTCAGGTTTCATTTTTGAAGCTTTTCCACCATGATCATCCACCCACATTTTGACGGTTGTAGGTTTGACTGCGGCAAGGTTATTCATCATGGCAGGTACCTGATCCTCGCTTTCAGGCCTCAACAGAAGATTCATCCACGAACCCGGGTTGCTGTCAGGAACATTAAAACCATATCCGGCTGAAAAAAGCCTGGCACCTGGCAGCAACCCTGCAACAGTGGAATCGCGTAATCCGTTTTCAAAAATGAGCGGACGATCCGTTCCCATCACCAAGACGGAATTGATACCGTAACCTTGATAATGTTCCAGTTGTCTGAGAATATTTTCTCTGGTGTAGTTTTCGGCGCTGGAGGTATTTCCTTTTAATGTGCCAACATGCGTGTGTGCGGAAATGAATGACGGGATCATGGTTTTCCCCTTCATATCAAATTTTCTACTGTCTTTCGATTCCAAACCTTTTCCGATCTTTAAAATACGGTCACCATCAATCAGTACGTCAACTGACTTTTGCGCAGGTTTGCCGGTGCCATCAATCAGGGTTACGTTTTGTATTAAAACCGTTTCCTGTGCAAATCCGGCACTGACCCACAGCGAGAAAAGTATGGAATAGGAGAGTTTCATAATTTAAATGCTATTAAGTTAATTTTAAATGAGCGGTTGAAATAACTGTTCCAATCGGTTTATGACGTGTTTAAAATAAAAAAGACCTGCAAAATGGATCGCAGGTCTTCCGGAATATGAAACTGAAACCTTACGCCCGCTCCGAAAAGTAGTGCAAAGCAGTTTCCTTGTCGCGTTTTATTTGTTCCATCAGCTCAGGTAATCCGTTGAATTTTTGTTCTGGTCTGAGATAATGTAAAAGTTCCAATTGTACGTTCTCTCCATATATTTCCCTGTCAAAATCGAAGAGATTGGCTTCAATGGTTTTGCTGGTCCCGTCTACTGTCGGGCGTGTACCGATATTGAGCATACCATTAAAAACTCCTCCTTTGTAGTTCGCTCTTACTACATACACTCCGTTTTGAGGAATAAGTTTGTACGATTCATCAGGATGTACGTTGGCGGTGGGGAAACCAATGGTTCTGCCAAGTTGCTTGCCTTTTACAACATTACCTGAAATCGTATATGGTCTGCCAAGCAGTTCGTTCGCATCCTCAATTTGCCCGGTTAAAAGTGCTTTTCTGATCCTTGACGAGCTAATTGCCAGGTCTTCGATATCCTGCCGGGGAATCTCTTCAACCTCAAATCCATATTGAGAACAGTTGTCTTTTAAAAACTCAAAACTTCCTTCCCGGTTCTTGCCAAATCGATGATCGTATCCGATTACCAGTTTTTTAGTTCCGATCTTATCTACCAATACCTGTTGAATAAACTCGTTGGAAGTAAGTTCTGAAAATGACCTCGTGAAAGGAATAATGGCAAGATGATTAATACCCAATCGGGCGAAAAGCTCAATTTTCTCCTCAATGGTGGACAACAGCTGTAAGGTTTGCCCGTTTTCGGATACCACAGTACGCGGGTGCGGCCAAAAGGTAAGGACAAGGGTTTCGCCGCCGGACTGCTCACTCAATTCCTGAAGTCTTGAAAGAATTTTTTTATGCCCAATGTGAACTCCGTCAAAAGTGCCGCTGGTAACGACTGCATTGTCGAGTCGCTGAATGGAATCCAGGTTATGGTAAATGTTCATTCGTCAACTGGTAACTTCAACTCAATTCTTTTCTGATAAATGAACTCCGTTAAATCAGCTGCATTTTTTAATTCAAATGCACCGATCCGCGTTCTGCACAAGGCGCTCAGATAAGCACCGCTTTGTGCCAGCTGACCAAAATCCCTCACGATACTGCGAATGTATGTACCTTTTGTACACACAATCCTAAAGTCAATAGATGGGAAATTAGTCGGGTCTATCTCAAATAAAGAAATTTCTACACTTCTCTTTTTGATTTCGGCGGTTTCCCCTCGTCTGGCCTTCTTGTACAATCTTTCACCATCAACCTTCACAGCAGAATAAATCGGCGGAACCTGCTCTATATGTCCAAGAAATTGTTGTCTTGTAGTTTCAAGCAATTCTGGTGTGATGTGATCAACAGGGTACTCGCCATCAAACTCTGTTTCAAGATCGATGGAAGGAGTTGTTTTTCCCAGGACAAAGGTTCCTGTGTATTCCTTTTCCTGAGCCTGATAGGTATCAATTTGCTTGGTCTTTTTTCCTGTACAAAGTATCAACAATCCCGTCGCCAAAGGATCCAGCGTACCGGCATGACCTATTTTGCTGAATTTGCAGGCCCGTTTAAGCTTGTTGGCAACATCAAATGATGTCCAGCTCAAAGGTTTGTTGATCAGTATTACTTCCCCCTCATCGGGTGTATTTATTTCCTTGTTCAATTCTATTTTCTTTTGGTAAAAACATTGTCAATACCGTCATCTTGATGATATTGATAATGCAATAATAGTTTAAAATAATAAACCACAGAGCAGTGCCCTGTGGTTTATTATTCCTGAATGTAAATTCTTAAACAATGTCCAGTTTGTAACCTGAGGCCAGAAGTCCCAGCAAAACCAAACCAAGTATGATGCGATAGTAACCGAAAATTTTAAATCCGTATTTGGTTAAAAAACTGATAAAAAATTTAATAGCCAGCATCGCAACTACAAAAGCGACCAGATTTCCCAGAAGTAAAATCTTGATATCTTCTGCCTGAATTGTGTCGTATGTTTTTAATAATTTGTAACCACCAGCAGCCGCCATAGTAGGAACCGCAAGGAAGAATGAGAACTCCGCCGCCTGTTTTCTTGACAACCCCTGTAACATACCTCCGATAATCGTAGAGGCTGATCTTGAAACCCCCGGTATCATTGCGATACATTGAAAGAAACCTATTTTCAATGCGTCGAAGTAAGATATTTCTCTTTCGGAGGTAGTGTCGTTGGCAATACGATCTATAAAAACGAGAATAATGCCACCAACAAGAAGGGAAACGGCTACTACAATGACGTTTTCCAGCATAGAATCGATCAGATCGTTCAGTAGGAAACCAAGAATTGCGGCCGGAATAAAAGCTACGAAAAGTTTAAAGTAGAATTCAGTGGACTGAAAGAAACGCTTCCAGTAGAGTACAACAACCGAAAGGATTGCGCCAAACTGAATGTTGACTGTAAACATTTTGGTAAATTCCAGATGACTAATCCCCATAAACGAGGACGCGATAATCATGTGGCCTGTGGAAGATACTGGTAAGAACTCGGTAATTCCTTCAATAATTGCTAAAATAATCGCCTGCCAAATACTCATGAATCCGTGGGTTTACGTAAAATAGCCCAAAACTCTATGATGAAGCCGGTAATTGTAATCAGAGGACCTACGGTAAGACCCAAAACGCCGAACCCAAATTCTTCGGTATCAAATGTCATGATTAGGAAACCACCCAAAATTACAGCCAGGCCAACAAGCATGGTGATGTAGTTGGAGGAAGAAAAAGGGAGATTACTTTTACTGTTGCTCATGTCTCTTCGTTGTTATAAAAATGAAAGTCTTTTAGTATAAATCATCCAGCGCCATACGCAGATAACGGGCAAGCGATTGATAGGTACTTGCAATGCCAATGGAAATCCCAAGAATCAAAACCGCACCTACTAGTATAATAATTTTATCGTATTCCTGCAGGATTGCCAGCCCTTCCACATTTCTTACCGCCAATTGTTGTAATCCGATCAATAAACCGCCGGCTACAATGCCGCCAACAAGCCCTTGTGTGGCTCCCCGGAGGACATATGGCCGTTGTATAAATCCATTGGTGGCACCTACCAGCTGCATGCTACGGATGAGAAAGCGCTGAGAATAGATAGCAAGTTTGATTGTGTTGTTAACAAGCAACACGATGATGATCAGCATAATAAGCGCAAAACTGGCGAGGATTACGTATATCTTTGTGACATTACGATTAATGCTGTCGGCCAGATCTTCCTGATAAACAACTTCGTACGTTCCGTTCAACTGTTCAAGATCTTTTTTGATCAGCTGCAATTTTGCTTCTTCAAAATAATCTTCCCCAATCTTTACCCGGTAACTGTCACGAAGCGGATTGTCTTCAAGAAAGGTGGTAAAGTTTTCTTTTGTTCCCTGTATAAATTCTTTTGCGGCCTCTTCCTTAGATACAAAAGTGATGGGTGGAACCTCTGTTGATACCAGAACGTAAGGTTTGGTTTTGATAATGTTCAATACAGAATCTTTACCTGTCTGAGTGATTTCTTTATCCAGAAATACCCTTACCTCAATATTCTGGCGGATAATGGAAACCAGTTTTTTAGATTGTATTACAAGCAGTCCGCAAAAACCAATCAGGAACAATGCCGCCGTGAGACTCATGACAATCATCGCATTTGGGTAACTACCGATCTTCTTCTTTTTAGGCATAAGCGTGTGAAATTTCGCAAGTGGAGGCCGGAAAAATTGTGTTTCCAGACTGACAAGGGCAAAAATAACAATTTAAATGACAATGAATCTTACTTAAGACGATGCTTAACTATTTTTAACTTTAACAAGTTTACTAGTTTCTACGGCCCATCTCATCCCGTATCTTGGCCGCTTTTTCGTAGTCTTCTTTCGAAAGAGCATCGTCGAGCATTCTTTGGAGCTCGTCAAATGAAACGTCGCGGAGTTGCTCTTTCGACGAACCTTTGGAAGGAAGTGTTTCTTTTATAGTCTCCTGATCGTCTTCATCCTCCTCCTCATCTGCCGACGAAGAAATAATGCCCGCCTCCGAAAGGATGGCCTCGTAAGTAAAAATAGGAATGTCGAATCTAAGACCGATGGCGATGGCATCAGATGGCCTTGCATCCACTTCTACCTCACGAAGTCTGTCTGTACAAACGATCTTTGCATAAAAAATCCCTTCTTTGAGATCAGAGATCACAATTTCTTTCAAAGTATAATTCATCCCGTCTGCAAAGGATTTGAAAAGGTCGTGCGTCATGGGTCTGTTTGGCACGATGTTCTCAATCTGAACCGCAATGGCTTGTGCCTCGAACACACCGATAATGATAGGCAGCCTGCGGTTGCCCAATTCCTCACCCAACACCAATGCAAATGATCCCGCCTGAGACTGGCTGGGAGATAGTCCCAGAATTTCTAACTTAATTTTTTTCACGTTTAAACTTTCTGCGCAGACGCAAGTTTTTGTTAACAGCTGTGGTGATATTTTCTTTACTTGGCTGTGAGATCAAAGTCACATCCTAGCTTAAATGGGTCGATATTCTATATTAATATTTGACTGAATTTCAGGATATTAACCAATAAAAAATCTGAACCGTTCCTTCTGGTTTATTTGAAGGCAAGGTTTTAAGGTTGCAAAAATAAATAACCCGTCCTGCATAAAAAAATGCCTGACGGGTTAAGTATGGTTACACCCGAAGGTGGGGTTTGACAAATATGCTTAATTGCTTGATAAATAGACTTATGAGTGATTTTGAAAAAATGAAATTAATTCAAAATCACGTCAGGCAACGTTTATTTTAAGTTTCTTGCAGCCTCAGTCAATTTTGGCAGGATTTCAAACACGTCTCCTACAATTCCATAGTCCGCGGCCTTGAAAAACGGAGCTTCGGGATCTTTGTTAATGACAACAATACACTTTGATCCGTTAACACCGGCAAGGTGCTGAATAGCTCCTGAAATACCACAAGCTATGTATAAGTTGGGAGCAACCTTTATACCAGTTTGCCCGATGTGCTCATGATGCGGGCGCCAGTCCAGATCGGAAACTGGTTTGGAGCAACCTGTAGCAGCACCGAGTGCGGAAGCAAGATCGAGCAAAGGTTGCCATTGGTCAGGACTTTTCATTCCACGCCCGCCAGACACAATGATGTCGGCCTCGGTAAGTGACAATTCCGAAGCAGCCTTTTCAACATTGGTAACCGTCGCTTTAAAGTCAGAATCTCTGAGGTTAGGAGAGAAGGCTTCCACAACTGCCTGTACGGTTGACAAAGCGTTTTCATCTATTTCAACCGCATTCTTTTTAACAACCAATATCTTGATATCCGATTTTATCTCTGTGGTGGCAAATGCCTTACCTGTATAAATGCTTCTTGTAACTTTAAAAGAACCATTGATTTCAGGTAATTCGGTTACGCCGGATACAACTCCTGCCTTTAGTTTCGCAGCTGCGCGAGCAGCAACGGCATCACCAAGGCCTGACTTGGAAATAATAATTACCTTACTTTGTTCCTGATTCACAGCCTGCACCAACGCATCGGCATAAGCTAGACTATTTTCGTGATTCAGTTTCTCTCCCGAAGCATGCAGGACTTTTGTCGCACCGTAATGTCCGGCTTTTTCAAGTTCAGAAGAATCTGCACTACCAAAGGCGAGTACTGTCGCTTCTCCGCCCGTTTTTTCTGCAACTTTGGATCCGTATAAGATCGCTTCCAGAGAAGTCTTTTTTATAACTCCGTTATCTAATTCTATAAATATGAGGACTGACATGATTTAGAAATTTTTAAATGAGTGAATTGATGAATGACTGTTCTTTTCGCAGCAAAACCGTAGGTTTAGCGTGAAAAGCGTTTTGCTACAACACCTTGGCCTCAGTTTGCAGAAGCTTTATAAGTGTTGCTGCTTCGTCCGCCGGTATCATCTTACAAGCGCCCTTTGGCGCTGGTAAAGCATATTTCCCCGGCGTGGTCATTTCATCGACGGATACAGGCTCCAACACCTGCAAAGGTTTTGTACGGGCAGTCATGATACCGCGCATGTTTGGTATTTTCCATTCCGCAATGGGCTCCTGGCATCCAAGCACCAGCGGTAATGATACCGTCAACGTTTCTTTGCCGCCGTCTATTTCCCGTGCAATGGTTGCGGTTGTTCCGTTTATTTCAAGTTTCATCACAGGTGAATAGGAGGGTATTTCGAGCATTTCACCAACCAAACCATGAACGACTCCACTATTGAAATCAATTGATTCCCGACCCATGAGAATCAAATCATAATTATTTTGTTTGGCTACATGCGCAATCTGGCTGGCGGTAAAGTAGGAATCCAGCGGATCGGCGTTGATTCTGATCGCGTCATCTGCACCAATTGCCAGCGCCTTTCGTATTTGAGGATCAGCGTCAGCTTCGCCTACGTGAAGGACAGTAAGTGTCCCGCCTGATTGCTCCTTAAGCTCAACGCCACGTGCTAAAGCATAGTCGTCGTATGGGCCTATGATGTATTGGACGCCGTTTTTATTAAGTTTGGTGTCGTTATCTGTGAAGGTTATTTTAGCTGTCGTATCTGGTACGTTGGTTATACAAACGAGTATTTTCATGATAATTTTTAACTTTTCTGAGAATAACTTTGTCTTTTCACAAATTAAGGAAAATCTTAAATAGTATGCAAGCATAATAATTTCAATGAAACAGTCACTTCTGGATAATTTACTGGCCTTTTATCAGGAAGAGCCAACCGATCCGTTCAACATATATGCGCTCGCACTGGAGTATTCTAAAACTGATGCAGTAAACGCAGCGCGCTTTTTTGATATACTGCTTGCCGAGCATCCGGCGTATCTGCCGACATACTATCATGCTGCGGCTTTTTTTGCTATGCAGGAAAACATTGAGAAAGCCGAAAAGCTGTATAATGATGGCATCGCTTTGGCTTTGAAACAGAACAATTTAAAGACGCATCAGGAGCTTGTGAGGGCTTACAGAGGCTTTTTAGACGAAATTGAGGATTAAACTGTTCAGTCCAAAATTTGCTCCGTACGAGAAAAGCACGTACCTTTACCCCTTATATAGGAAATACTACATGGCGAACTATTTACGGCTAATACATTTATTCTCTCCGCCAGACATAGTTTGATAGTTGTTTTTGAGTTCCTCGCTTAAAGCGTAAAAAATTATTCGTTAATATTTATGGAAAAGGAATCGTTCATTCCACTTGTTGTAAAGTGGGCACAAGCTCATGGTTTTAAGGAAATCCAGGCTAATATGGAAGGGTATGAAACCCCGAAATCTTACGAAAGAGCCGCTGATAATATAAAATTCACACCAGACGTAACTGGGGTGAACATGTTCAACAGGCACTATCTGGAAGTTTCTATGAAAACTGAACAGCTTAGAGGTAGCATTTCCAAGTGGAAACTTCTAAGTGAATTGGCAGGCATGAAAGGTGCTAAGCTATACTTAATGGCACCGAGAGGTCACGTGCGATTTACACGTGAGATGATTGAGCAATACAACATTCCTGCTGAGGTCATTAAGATCGATTAAGGCAGATATAATTTAAATCGGGTGGATGATAATTATCGTCCACCCGATTTTTTTGCTACAAGTAAGTGAGAAGCTCCTTCATGATCAAAGTCATACCTGGTTCCGCCGCCTGTGCTGCCGCAATTATTTTTGACAGTTCTGCTTTTTCCAGCGTTTCAGGAATTCCAATGTCTGTAATGACAGACAAACCGAAGCATCGCATGTTCATCTGTCTTGCTGCTATAACCTCCGGGACCGTACTCATTCCTACCACATCCCCGCCAAGCTGCCGCAATATGCGGTATTCCGAACGTGTTTCAAGCTGAGGACCCGTTACACTGACATATACACCGGTATGAGTAGTAATGCTGTTTGCTTTGGCAATGTCGGCCGCTCGTTCGACAAGAATATTATCGTAAACTTCGCTCATGTCCGGGAAGCGATCCCCAAACTCCGGAAAATGCTGTCCGGTGAGCGGATTCTGAGGCAGGAAAAGGCTGATATGGTCCTTAATGATCATCAGATCGCTAATCTTGTATTCGGGGTTGAGGCTTCCGCAGGCATTGGAAACCAATAGTGTATGAATCCCGAGCCACTTCATAACCCGAACCGGAAATACAACCTGCTGCATGGTATAACCTTCATAGTAATGAAACCTGCCTTGCATGCAAACTACCCTTTTCCCGGACAGTTCTCCAAAAATGAGTTTACCTGAATGAGACTCGACCGTGGACACAGGAAATCCAGGGATGTCGCTGTATGAAATTGAGAAACTTATGTCAATATCCTTTACCAGTGCCCCAAGTCCTGTTCCGAGTATAATTCCAAATTCAGGTTTGAATTGACCTGTTTTGTCCTTTATATACTGACTTGCAGTTTCAATTTGTTCTAAAAGCATTTTTTCTCTTTGTTTGATAAAAATCCCCGCGACTTTCTGTTCGCAGGGTTACTTCCCTTTAAGCTTGTCATTGAGCCAATTGCTCATGATTTCTCGTTCGTCGGCGTAAGTCCAATGTCCCGTGTCCTGATAAAGTTTCAGCTCTTTTGGGGCAGTTGTAACATTATATGCAGCATACATGGAGGTTGGCGGACACGTTTCATCATTGAAGCCCCACATGTAATAACCCGGCACTTTCACCCGTCGTGCAAAATTTACCACGTCGTAATATCCGATCGTATTCAGCTTTTCCTTGGTATTGTTGTATTCAACGCTGTTTTTGTCAAAATAATGAGGCCAGCCACCAGCTCTTCCATGTAAGTAACCAGTAACATCACTCAGCGCAGGATAAAATGCTCCAAGCCATTTAACTCTTGGATCCAGCGCGGCAGTGACAATAGATAACGCGCCACCCTGGCTTCCTCCGGTAACGGCAAGGTTTTGTCCGTCATATTGTGGCAGGCTCGTCAGAAAATCATTTGCTCTCACACATCCCAAGTATACTCTTTTATAATAAAAGCGGTCACGGTTATCGAGATTGTAGGACGGATAGCCATTGAGCAAACCCTGCCCCATATCGGTGTAGACAGAAGGGTCCATAATCACAGATACTCCGTGAATACCTATTTCCAGCGTGATAATCCCCTTTTCTGCCGAGGCTACATCGCCGTAGTAAGGTCGTACACCAGCTCCGGGAACGCGTAGCAGGGCTGGGTATTTTCCCTCTTTCTTAGGCATAGTGAGGATTCCGTATACACGTACATTCGTTCTGTTGTTTTGCAAATTGACATGATATACGTTCACATTTGCGGTGCATCTTTCAGGTAACAAAGTCATTTTTGCATCCATGGGAACTTCCGCGAGTTCCTTTTTTGCAGCTGCCCAAAAAGCGTCAAAGTCTTGCGGATCACTCACGGTTGGCTGAATTTGTAATGGATTAAAGCCTGCCGTAGCAAGTCCGCGGTATTCGGCACCATCTATAACAGCATAAGCAACACAACGAAGAAAACCCGGTGTCTTCATGGTTCCTCCATCGATTGTAATTTTACCATCTGTCGCTGTCTTAGTCTGTTTTATTGTGGGCTCTAACTTTTCAAGTCCGATTTCATAGCGAATGGGAACGTTCTTTACCAAATTGCCATTTCGGATTACAGAGACAGTAAACTGGACCTTTTCACCTGTTTTGTACGTCCAATCCTCGTGGTCGGCAGCTACAATTACATCAACGTAACGTTTGACCGGCTGTGCGTAAACAGTCGAGAATGCTAAAAAGAGAAAAACTTGTAATAGTAGGAAGCGATTTTTCATAGAGTTATTAATAAATCATTTAGATTATACTTGCAGGTAAAGGGAGAAAATAGCTAAATCTTTAAAAAGACTGCAACATTTTTTGCGATTAGCGGTAATTTGCCGGTGTAAATAACTCAGAACCAAATTGTGTTTTGAACTCCAAAAGTAAGATTTGATGATCCGAATTAACAAATTTATAAGTGAAACGGGCTATTGCTCACGCAGAGAGGCCGACAAACTCGTGGAGCAAGGTAAGGTTATACTCAACGGGCGCGTGGCAGTTTTGGGAGATAAAGCGGGTGAAGGTGATGAAGTCACAGTTAATGGTAAATCCTTAAACTTAAAAAGGGCAGGAGTGTATATCGCTTTTAATAAACCAGTTGGAATAACCTGTACAACCGAACGGCAGATAAAGGGAAACATCATCGATTACATTTCACATCCTGAACGTATTTTTCCTATCGGCCGGCTCGACAAACCTTCCGAAGGGCTGATTTTTCTGACCAGTGATGGTGATATTGTAAACAAGATTCTGCGGGCGGGGAATAACCATGAGAAGGAATATGTAGTAACGGTTGACAGGATTATAACTCCTGAGTTCATTCGGAAAATGGGGGCGGGGGTGCCTATTTTAGATACTGTAACCAAGAAGTGCTTTGTTCGTAAAGACAGTAATTATGTATTCACAATCATCCTGACACAGGGGCTTAACAGACAGATCCGCCGCATGTGTGAGTACCTGGGCTACTCTGTAACCAAGTTAGAGCGGGTCAGGATCATGAATGTTACGCTGGACAATATTCCGGTTGGAAAGTGGCGTGACCTTACCAGCGATGAAATGAAATTCATAAATAATGCTGTTGCCGATTCTGTAAAAACAGAAGACGGCTCTTATGTAAATGTCATAGATGACGGGTTATCAGATTAAAACCATCTGTAGATGGTGCTTTGAAGGGGATTTACGGAACTCCATTGTGTTATAGACTTCCCTGTGCTTTCCCATGATTTCTGGTACTTTTCTCTCACTTCCAAAATTTCTTTCGCTTGTAGGCTTGTTGGAATTTCGCCGGGAACGATGAGAAGGGGATTGAGAGATCCATAGCCACTTCCGTTTCTGATTCCTTCAACAGTCCATAACAAACATTCTGATAAAATCAGATACCGACGACCGTCAGGAGCGGGTAAAGACGACTTGGAGGAGATTGGGTTTCCGGGATAACCTGCAATGTGGCTTGTATCTTTGGCTAGTTCCAGAAGTCTGTCAATGTGTGAAGCATTGAACCTGGGTAATTGATATGGATCATGATTGCCTTTTTTAACAAGAGATATGAACTGATCCGTATCAGGATTAGCCGGGTCAAAGCTCTTTTTACAACCCAATGAAAGTAGAATGAGCAGGAAACATAGGTAAAGCTTGTTCATAACGTAGAGGCTCTTTGTGTTCTGAAATGATAGAGCAATATTGCGATGAATTGGTTGGAGAGGCCACGGCAGTTTTTAGGTAGTTTCATTATATTCTGCCAGTCTACGTCTTTCATTTAAAGAAAACCAACAATACTTCCTACCAGCCACTTATGAAATTTTTTCTCCTTGGAATTTTAATTTTCTCTTCCTTTTCGTTGCGCTCTCAATCCCTGTCTGTATGGAATAAAGCGTATGATGCTGAAAATCCTGTTGACTGGTTGGTAAAACCTGTTGAAGGTAAAGCGGCAATATACCAGTCCGCAGACGGAAAGGATATCGTTTTGTACAACAGTCTCTTAAAGAGAAGTTTTCGTGTGGCTCCGGATCTTGCGTGCATCAGTTATAAAAACCAAACGACAAAACAGGAGCTGATCCGTGCGGTGCAGCCAGAGGCTCGTGTTGTGATTAGTGGCAGAAGTTATCCGGTAGGAGGTTTGACAGGACAGAAAGAAAATGGTTATCTGTTGACTGAATGGGTGGATAAAATGACGGCTTCGGATAGCGCTTTTCATTTTATAAACTATTCTGTTTCAGAATTGAAAAATCAGCTGAACTGGAAAACCAATATGTGGACCGGTAACACTCAGTTGCCCACCGGGAAAAGGATAACCTTTCATTTTAAATCTGATTTTGCAGCACTAAAGAATCTGGAAGTACAGGTACATTATGCTTTGTATGATGGATTGCCGCTGCTGAGTAAATGGGTTACGGTTCACAATAACAGTGGAGGTGAAGTACTTGTAGATCAGATTGTAAATGAGATTCTGGCTATAACAGAAGAGGAGAGTGCTGTGGTGGGAAGCCCAGAGAAAATGGCCAAACCCAATGGGATTTACATCGAAAACAATTTTGCCTTTAACAATGCGATGCGTTATCCGCTCAGCGACCAGGCTACACACTGGAAAGTTGATCCAACGTATACATCGCAGGTTAACTATGATTTTCAAACTCCATGCCTGTTGGAAATTCACCCTAAAATACCGATTGGTGTGAAAGTGAAAAGTGGAAATTTTCTGGAATCTGTCAGGACCTACGAGCTTTTGCAGGATTCTTATGACCGTGAACGAAAAGGACTCGCCATACGCCGAATGTACCGGACAATAGCTCCGTGGGTTACCAGTAATCCGATATTCATGCATCTTGTCAGTAAAAATGATCAGGAGGTTAAAACCGCCATTGACCAGTGTGCTGCAACAGGATACGAAGCCCTTATTTTAAGTTTTGGCAGCCATTGCAACATGGAAGACACCACTGGCGTGAACCTGGAAAAATGGAAAGCACTGGCCGACTACGCACATAGTAAAAATATCCAGATCGGAAGTTATTCTCTTTTTAGCTCACGAAAGATTAGTGCTGAGGACGATGTAATTGATCCCAAAACAGGAAAGCCGGGGGGAGCGTTTTTTGGGAATGCGCCTTGCATGGGAAGTAAGTGGGGACTCACGTATCTTGAAAAGCTTAAAATCTTTATGAAATATTCCGGGTTCAATATCTTCGAAAACGATGGGCCGTATCCGGGTGATGTTTGCGCTTCTACAAGTCATCCCGGTCATGATGGACTACATGATTCTCAGTGGAAACAAATGGAATTGCAAAAGGGCTTGTACCGCTGGTGCAATGAAAACGGGATATATGTAAATGCACCGGATTGGTACTTTCTGGATGGAACCAACAAGATTGCTTTGGGGTATCGGGAAGTCAATTTTTCTCTTTCCAGAGATCAGCAGAAGATACTGAACAGGCAGAATATTTTTGATGCAACCTGGGCTGAAACTCCCTCGATGGTGTGGGGATTTGTTCCGCTCACTAAATATCAGGGAGGAGATGCAGATGCTATTTTGGAACCGTTGTCGGAGCATTTGGATGCTTACGAACAGCTGATGATGCAATACTACGGCGCCGGAATTCAGGCATGTTACCGTGGACCAAGGTTGTACGATACGGAGTCGACCCGAAAAACTGTGGTTAATGTGGTAACCTGGTATAAAAAGTATAGGGATATACTCAATTCGGATATTATTCACCTGCGCCGTGCCGATGGGCGTGACTGGGATGGTATTATGCATGTGAACCCGGCTCTGAAAGCAAAGGGGCTGGTTATGTTGTACAATCCCCAAAAGGAAGACGTGACCCGTGAAATCAGCATTCCGGTATACTTCACAGGCAAGCACGATCAGGTCAAGATTCGTGAAAAAGAAGGACATTCAAAGCCGTATAAAGTAAGCAGAAACTACGAGGTTAGTGTATCAATAAATATTCCTGCAAATGGATATACATGGCTGGTTTTAGAGTGAAATGATGCAGGATCTCTATTATTAGCACAAGTACAGTTGTTATTACAACCCATTGGAATGGTTTTTTAAAAGCCTTGGAAAACCATTTCCTATGAGTACTGAAATTTCCAAAATACTTCGCTGGGTCTTATTACTAATAGCCGTTCCGGTAGGCTTCTACCTAGGTAAACCTTTTCTTGCTCCTCTTGTCATAGCAATTGTACTTTCTATGATGCTGGTTCCGGTGATGGACTGGTTAATGAGCAAAAACGTTAAACGTGGCTGGGCCGTAGCTGGCAGCACACTACTTCTGATCTTATTCATGTGCTTCCTGGGAGGCCTTATTACGATTCAGGTCAAAATGATAGCAAAAGATTGGACCGAGATCGAAAAAACATCTCTGAGTCTGCTCGAAGACGCTCAGGCATTTATACAGGATAAGATTGGTGTGGATCCTGACAAACAACTGGAACAGGCCAAGGGAATGCTTGCAAGCCTGGGAAAGGGCGGACCGGCGGCATTGGGGACTGTTGGTACAAGTATAGCCAACGTCATTCTCATTATAGTTTACGTCGTATTGGTTTTATCCCAACGGGAGCGTTTTAAAGAATTTATACTCCTTAATGTTGATCGGTCCGAACAGGAACGCGTTCGCAAAGTTCTTAAAGAAATCAGAAAAACCTCCGGAGGGTATTTTTGGGGAATGTTCAAAGCCATGATCATCCTCGCCATTTTGTACGGAACCGGTTTTATGATCGGGGGAATTAAATACGCACCGTTATTGGCGCTCATTGCAGCTGTATTTTCTTTCATACCCTATTTAGGCAATGCCATCGGTGGAAGTTTGGCTGCCATGCTGGCAATGGTTTCAGGAGGATTTGATAGTGTTTTAGTAGTTGTGGGTGTTATGTTCGCTGCGCAGATGATCGACAATTACGTTACGCAGCCTTACGTCGTTGGCAAGGAAGTTGATCTCAATCCTTTCATGACAATTACCTCGGTAATCGGATTTGGGCTACTTTGGGGCGTTGCCGGAGCTGTAATAGCAATTCCCATATCAGGCATTTTAAGAGTATCTTTTCATCATTTCAAAGAGACAAGATCATTCGCTTTTCTGATGGGTAACGAAAAACCAAATTCTGCCCCGGAAGGTATCAGAGAACAGCGGGATAAAATGAAAAACCTGAATTAATCTGCAAAGGACCCGGAAGCGGACTGATTCTGTTTCCGGGCCTTTATCAAATAATAGTTGTGGGTACCTGCTTACCTGTTGCACAACTGCATTACATTTTTTCCAACTCCATAATTACCGGAAGCACCAGCGCTACCTCTTTTTCCAGTTGTGTTAGCAGTTCATGAACCAGAATGGAATCAAATGTATCAAGATGCTCTAATTCCTGAGCTATTGAGGTTACTGTCGTTAAAAATGCTGACGCAGATGCCCCTTTCAGACGGTGGGCAGTGGATTTAATTGCTATCAGGTCTTTGGATTCATACTGCAGTTTCAAATCTGAAAGGCTCTTGGCAAGAGACTCTCGTGTGAGCGCCAGAAACTCAGCTATAAACTCCTGATCGTACATATAAGTGCTCTTTAACTTCTCAATGTCGAAATGGGCATTTTGAGAAACCAAATCGGGTTGAAACAAATCCTGTCTCGCTAGGTCAGCGGTGGTGGCAAATTTGCTTATAACTGTCCGGATAGAGTCTTCAACAAAGGGTTTGGAGATAAAATCGTCCATGCCGGCTTCCAGGCATTTATCTCTTTCTCCTTTTACGTTTCCGGCGGTAAGAGCCACAATAGGGATGTGGTGATCTTTCATTAATTTCCTGATAGCAAAAGTGGCTTCATATCCATTCATTTCAGGCATTTGCAGATCCATGAAAATCAGATCGGGAATCTGCTTTTTACATATTTCCACTGCTTCCAGACCATTTGCAGCTTCAAGGATGTTGGCCTTGGGAGCTATTTTGCCTATGATTGTTTTTGCCAGGAACATATTAACCGGATTGTCTTCTGCAATTAGAACGGTCAGAGAGTTTGTGTTTATCTCGGTGAGTTCGTCAGTATGCTTCTGAATTTCAATACTTTCTCTTTGAGATAATCGAGACAAACATAAAAAGACGTCATTGAGCTTAATTGGTTTCATGAGCCGGTAATTCACTTTTAGCTCTTCGCATCCCTTGATGACCGTTGCATCATCCGCTGAACTGTTGAGGAGTACAATAGGAAGGTCGTCGGTGTGGCCAGGATATGTGCTTCTGATCTTACGGATCGTTTCCAGACCATCCATGTAAGGCATGTGATAATCCATCAACACAGCATCATACTGAACCGCGGTGTCCAGCGCTTCGAGTGCTTCAAATCCATTCCTGACCTGGTCCGATTCGATTTTGAGTAATTGAAGCATTTTTTCAACAATGAGCCGGTTGTTTTCATTGTCATCTACAATCAAAACTTTCTTGATGGATTCAACATTTTCCCACAAAATGGGCTCTCCGGGTTCCGATTGCATCACGAGGTCGAAAAAGAATGTGCTACCAACACCATGAATACTATTCAGCTGCAGGTAGCTTCCCATCATGGCAAGCAATTTGTTAGAAATTGTGAGACCAAGCCCGGTACCTCCGTATTTTTTTGTTGTAGAGCCATCTTCCTGCAAAAACGCATCAAATATTTTCGCCTGTTTCTCTTCTCTCACTCCAATGCCGGTATCCCGCACAATGAAGCGACACTTTATCAGATCACTAAACTCGGGATCATATTCAAGAATCTCGATTTTAAGTTCAATTTCGCCCGTTTCAGTGAACTTGGCAGCATTACTTAGTAAGTTGATCAGAACTTGTTTGAGGCGTATGTCATCCACCCACACAAACCTGGGCAGATTGGGCGGAATGTTGAGCAGCATTTCCAAACCTTTATTCTGAATTGGAAAAGAAATGATGTCAGCGGATTGGGAAGTAATGTCATAAATGTCACATTTGTCAATGTCCAGTTCCAGCTTACCTGCCTCAATTTTAGAGAAGTCGAGGATGTCATTGATAATGCTGAGCAGCGCATTGGCAGACTGATTCACTATTCCAAGATACTGTTTTTGCGTATCTGTCATCTTGGTTTTGAGGACCAGATCTGTAAATCCAATTATACCATTCAGAGGAGTTCGGATCTCGTGGCTCATATTCGCCAGAAATTCTGACTTGGCTATACTTGCCTGTTCAGATTGAAGTTTTGCCTGTTTAAGCTCTTCCCTCCGTAATGTTGTCTCAGTAATATCCTGCGTAAACATCATGATACCTCCCACAGAGCCATCGAATTGAAACCAGGGCCTCACTTCCCATTTGAGATATTGATCCGAAGACCATCCTATCGGTCGCCATCTTTGTTCGTTACTGGTAATGATTTCGCCGTTCAGGCATCGCTGGTGAATGCTTTTCCAATCCTCACCAATATTTGGAAACACTTCGTAGTGAGAAGCGGCTATAATATCCTGTCCATCAAGTTTATACTCTTCCAACCACTTGCGACTCACAGCGAGGTAACGAATGTCTTTGTCGAGCATAGCAACCGCTGCCGGTGCATGTTCCACAAATGCCAGAAGGCGGGCTCTTTCGTTAAACAGTTCTTTTTCCGCCTTTTTTCTGGCCGAAAGATCAGTCGCAACGCCAAGATATCCGGTGATTTTATCATTGTAGTCCCGTATTGTAGTAACAACCAGTGTAACAGGTACTAAGTTGCCATCTTTTGAGCAGTATGTCCATTCCCTCACTTCCGAAGTTTGCAGCTCTGCTATATGAACAAATATTCTGAAACCTTCGATAGGATAACCGAACTGTGCGGAAAGCTGGGCAGAGCGGAGCTCTAATTCTTCGGAAAGGTGAAGATGGTCTGGTTTATATTTACCAATCATTTCGGCAGAGCTATATCCCAGTAACTTTTCCGCACCTCGATTGAAAACCGTGATTAGTCCATCGACATCGGTAGCGATAATGCTTACTTCCGAAGCAGCGTTTAAAACGTCATCCAGCAATTTTTTGGAATTGACGATTTCCAGCTCCGCACGTTTTTTTTCGTCGATATCCTGAAACATGCCATACAGCTTTTTTCCTATCCCCGCGTCCGATTCAGCATGACCAATTGTGCGGATCCACTTTTGTTTTCCGCTGGCAGTCGTTAGTTCCAGTTCCAGATCAAAACTCTTACCTGTTGAAATAGCGTGAGTTATCGCTTCCGAAATTTTGTGATAACTTTCTTTCTTTCGATAAAAGCCCATGGCAGTTTCCAGGTCAGGCATAAAGTCCCGCTCAACCTCGTGGATTTGCCTCGTTATTTCTGACCAGTAAACCTGATTATTGACCAGATCCACTTCCCAACCGCCAACCCTGGCCATCTGACTGGTTTGAACAACTATTCGCTGAACTTGTTCCAGGTTTTTTGCCAATTTCTGGCTTTCTGTCACGTCCACAGAATTACCCACCACGTAATTCTCTCCATGTTCGTTTTTTATGAGAATGTTATGATAGCTCCATATCCGGTACGAACCGTTTTTATGCCTTGTGGTCATGAGGCCGCTTGCTATACCGTTTGTCTGAATATCTTCCAGGTATTTTACCAGCGTAAGGTGGTGCTTTTCAGGAATGAGGTCAAACAGGCTCATTTTCAAAACCTCTTGTTTGGTATATCCCAGCAGAGTTGCGCCGGCCGTGTTGACTGTGAGAAAATTGGCTCGCATATCATGCGTGCACATCAGTCCTTGCGAATTCTCAAAAAACGAGCGAAAATTATCTTCACTCAGCTTAAGTTTTTCTTCTTTGACCTTTTCCTCAGTTATATCCCGTCCAATGCAAAACAAATTGCCTGTGGATTGTTCAGGGGTAGTCACCCATTGGATGTACACATAATGACCGTCGCGATGGCGTATCCGATGAACTGTGTTGAGAGTTAATTTTCCGTTAACCAGGGCAGAGAGGTCGGAGGTCGTCTTTTCTGCATCATCAGGATGAACAAGATCCAAAAAGTGCCGGCTCAAAATATAATCTTTGTCCCAACCCAGCACTTCGCTAAAAGCTGGATTGATCTTTTTGAAAAACCCGTCCGTTCCGGCAATACAGATGAGGTCATTGGAAAGGTTGAAAAGCCGGTCGAAATTCTTGCGCTCTTCCCGTTTCCGTTGGTCAACGATGAGAGACATCGCCTGTTCTGCCAACAATTTTAAGGCTTGTTTCTGTCCGTCGTTGAGTTTTTTTGCCTCATTGCCAAATACACAAATTGTGCCTAATGCGTATCCGTTCGGGTCAATCAGCGGATACCCCGCGTAGAAGCGTACAAAAGGTTCGTCGGTGACATAAGCGTTGGATTCGAATCGCGCATCAAGCGTGGCATCTTCTACTTCCAGCAAGCGATCATCCATTATCGTGAATCTGCAAAAAGCAAGATCTCTACTGGTTTCCTGTAAATCCAATCCATATCCGGACTTAAACCACTGCCTGGATTCATCAATAAGTGAAACCATTGACATGGGCACGCCACAGATTATGGATGCCAGTTCTGTGAGCCGGTCAAAATCTTTTTCGTGATTTGTATCGAGTATCTGGTAACTGTGCAGGGCTTCGAGCCTTTTAGCTTCGTTATCCGGAAGAGGGGTGAAGTTCATTTCAAGGTTGAGTATTCTAATTGCTATAAATTTCAATATTTTTTTTTAATAAATAAAGAAGCGAATCCTGATAACACAGCCATAGTGATCTGGGATTACAGTAAAAACTATTGTATTAACAGTTTACTAAATGGATTTCAACCAGAACTTAACTCATGGAAATAAGTAACAATCAAACTAACAGACTGGATTCGATCAGTATTTTTCGTGCTGTTACCATGTTTCTCATGATTTTTGTCAATGACTTCTGGACGCTCGAAAACGTGCCAAAGTGGTTACTTCACAGTGCTGCGGAAGAAGATGCAATGGGTTTATCGGATGTTGTATTCCCTGTTTTCCTTTTTATTGTTGGTCTGTCGTTACCTTTTGCGATAGGAAATCGGATCAGTAAAGGTGATAGCAACCGGCAGGTTCTGGTTCACATTATGGAACGCACCCTCGCCCTTTTGCTGATGGGGATATTCATTGTTAATTACGAAAATCTCGCATCTGAGGGAATGTTAATCGGTAAATATGCATGGGAAATATTGATGGTGATTGCGTTCTTTTTGATCTGGAACCAATATCCTAAGCAAACGGAAACAGGAGGTCAATTTAAATTATTAAAACTCACAGGTTATGTCTTGCTGCTATTTTTGGCTGCAATATATAAAGGTGGAGATCAGCAAAACCCTGTCTGGATGAAAACGCATTGGTGGGGAATTCTGGGGCTTATTGGCTGGTCGTATTTAATTTGTGCGGTCACTTATCTTTATTTCAAACACAGTTTAGTCCTTATCGTTATCTCCTGGCTGATACTTGTAACATTCAATCTCGCTGACTTTGCGGGTTGGTTGTCAACCCTTGACAATGTACGAGACACGGTATGGATTGTAGGAAGCGGGGCTATTCCAGCATTTACCATGGCAGGTTTAGTTGCATCCATGTTATACCAACGTTATTATAATAAGCACAATGCAAGAATTTTTATTTCAATCCTCATTCTGCTAGGAATTTTTTGTCTTTTATATGGTTTTGGAACAAGGTCATTCTGGGGTATTTCCAAAATCCGTGCAACACCTGCCTGGCTGGGAATCTGCACCGGCATAAGCTTTATTTTTTACGGAATATTTTTCTGGCTGGTGGAGATTATGAATTTTAAAAAATGGGCGAATGTATTAAAACCAGCCGGAGAAGCTACTTTAACCTGTTATCTCATTCCTTACTTGTGGTATGCAATGGTTACCATTGCTGATATTAGTTTGCCTATATTTTTTCGAACAGGTGTGATTGGTTTGGTGAAGTCCGCGTTGTTTTCAATAACTGTGATTATAGTAACGGGCATTATTAATAGATTCGGTATAAAGTTGAAAATTTGATGTTTTGACTAATTTTTATGATCTAGGACGTAATTTTTGAATTCACAGGTGGTAAATCCCAAACTATTCGTCTTTATTAGAAACAAGTACTTTAAAAAACTGATTAAACATGAATGCAAGACGCGATTTTGTAAAAAAAGGTATAGCTGGAATTGTTGCAGGTGGTGCTTTAAGTATGACGGGCATTAGCACGACGCTTGCGAAAGAGAAAAAGGAAGATTTATTCAAACTGGGAATAGCAGGATACAGTTTTGTTCATTTTAAACTGGACGAAGCGCTTGCCATGATGAAAAAAACGGATGTGCATTATTTGTGTATCAAGGATTTTCATCTTCCATACAAAAGTACGTCCGAAGAAATAGCTGCATTTCACGAGAAATTGAAGCAATCCGGGGTAACCGGTTATGCTGTTGGTCCGATCTATGTGAAAACCACTCAGGATATAGATAACGCCTTCGATTATGCCAAACGTGTTGGTGTAAAACTGATCGTTGGAATTCCGAATCATGCTGACCTTCCTTATCTTGAAAAAAAGGTGAAGGAATATGACATTCGATTTGCGATTCATAACCATGGTCCTGAAGACAAACTCTATCCTAATGCTACTTCTATCAATAATCTAATCAAAGATCTGGATTCAAGAGTTGGTATCTGTTTTGACATGGGACATGACACAAGGGACAATCAGGATGCAGTGGCGGACCTTAACAAGTATAGTAAAAGAATTTTTGATATACACCTGAAAAACGTTACTTCTGCCACAAAAGATGGTACAACCTGTGAGTTGGGCCGGGGAATTATTGATATTCCTGCATTTGTTAAGATGCTGCGCAAGGTCAAATATACAGGTTCGTGCAGCCTTGAATATGAGAAAGATATGAAAGATCCACTGGCCGGTATAGCCGAGTCTGTTGGATATTTTAGAGGAGTTTGTATTGCGAGCTAGTACCAAAATGTGGTTTGGCGTGCGGTAATGTCCTATTTTTGCAGTTTATGCATGCATAACTTCGCATGTACATACTTTTACAATTTGATCATTTTGACACATAACACCTGATAATGATGCTTAGCACCACTCCATTTGACAAGACTGCGGCTTACAAGAGGCTAAAAACCCACCACAAAACAATTTCCCAAAAGGACATAAAGACGCTTTTTGAAGAAGATCCGGACCGTTTCAAGAAATTTTCGATTCGTTTAGGAGACATCGTTCTTGATTACTCCAAAAACAGAATTACTACCCGCACGCGGTCGTACCTGGTACAGCTGGCAGAGGAGGCAGGCCTTGCTGACGCCATTGAACAAATGTTTGAAGGTGGCAAAATAAATGCAACTGAGGGACGCGCTGTATTACATACTGCTTTGAGAAACAGATCCAATTCACCAGTGATGGTAGAGGGAAAAGATGTAATGCCGGATGTGAATGAAGTCCTGGCCAAAATGAAGGAGTTTTCTGGTCGGGTGCGTTCTGGTGCGTGGAAGGGATATAGCGGAAAGGAGATCACAGATATCGTCAATATAGGCATAGGCGGAAGCGATTTGGGCCCAGTAATGGTAACCGAAGCGTTGAAAGCATATAGCAAAAAAGGTCTGAATGTTCATTTCGTATCGAATGTAGATGGCACACACATTGCTGAAACAGTAAAATCATTGGATCCTGAAACGACGCTTTTCATGATTGCTTCTAAAACGTTTACCACACAGGAAACGATGGCGAATGCAATATCTTCCAGAAATTGGTTCCTTGAAAAAGCGAAAGACAGTGAGCACGTTAAGAAGCACTTTGTTGCCATTTCAACGAACAGGAGTGAGGTCGAGAAATTCGGTATTGATCCCGAAAATATGTTTGGTTTTTGGGATTGGGTAGGAGGTCGTTATTCGCTGTGGTCTGCAATTGGTTTATCCATTGCGTGTTTCATAGGCTACCAAAACTTTGAACAGTTGCTGGCTGGTGCGCATGATATGGACAAGCACTTCCGCACCACCAAGTTTGATAAAAATATTCCTGTGATACTTGCATTGCTAGGAGTCTGGTATAACAATTTCTTTGATGCACAATCTCACGCCATTTTACCATACGATCAATACATGCACCGTTTTGCTGCTTATTTCCAACAGGGAGATATGGAAAGTAACGGGAAATATGTAGGACGTGATGGTCAGCCGGTTAATTACCAAACAGGTCCGGTGATCTGGGGTGAACCTGGAACCAACGGTCAGCATGCATTTTATCAGCTGATACATCAGGGAAGCAAGTTAATTCCATGTGATTTTATTGCGCCAGCATCGAGTCATAATCCTTTGGGAGACCATCATAAAATGTTGCTCTCCAATTTCTTTGCGCAAACGGAGGCTCTTATGAATGGAAAAACCTATGATCAGGCGAAGGCCGAGCTTGAGGCCGCCGGCAAAAAGAAGGAGGAAATTGATTTCCTGACTCCGTTTAAAGTTTTCACAGGAAACAAACCCACGAATTCTATTCTGGTAAAGAAAATAACACCACGTGTTCTGGGTAGCCTGATTGCCATGTATGAGCACAAAATATTTGTTCAGGGAATTATCTGGAATATTTTCAGTTTCGATCAGTGGGGTGTTGAATTAGGGAAACAGCTGGCTAACAACATTTATCCGGAATTGCAGAATGACTGGCCGGTTACCAATCACGACAGCTCTACCAATGGCCTGATTAATCAATACAAGCGTTGGAGATAACGATCAATGACTAATATTTTGAAATAATAACCAAATAATACACCAACAGCGTCTGCCACGGCATCCCACCAGTCAAAGGAGCGATCAAATGGCAGAAGCTGTTGGTAAAATTCAAGAGCAAGCCCGTAGGCCATTCCCAATAGGATGTAGAAAAGAACTTTTCCACGGGTGGCTAGCAGCCAGAGAATAATCCACACACAAAAAAGACCAATATGTACAATCTTGTCGAAACCCATCATTGGGGCGGCGGGAATACTTTTGCCTGGAAGCGAACAGGCAATAAGAATTGCGAAGGTCCAGAGCCAGGCTGCCCAATTTCTGGTGGTTAAAAATTTCAGGAGTGAGGCAATCATGAATAAGGTATGATATTTACAGAAGCCGTAAATATAGTGAGTGATGTTTTACTTTCAGATTTCCGCCACGATTATAGAAATCCACGGAACTGATTTGTATGGCATTGGGAACGAATTTGAAACTTCTTTTAATAATTTATGAATTCTGGCAAGGCAAGAGTTTTACTGATTGACGATCATCATATTGTGCTGGAAAGCCTTTCGTTATTGCTTTCTTCTTTTGATGGAATGACTGTTTGCGGCGCATACAGCGACGGACGCGAAGCTGTCGAATACTATCAGGACAACGGTGCGGATATAATCATTACTGATATGCGCATGCCGATCATGAATGGTGTGGAGATATGTGCCGAAGTAAGAAAAATTAATCCGCAGGTTAAGGTTCTGATGCTAACCATGGTAGAAGATGCGAAGCAAATCAGAGAGGCAATAAAAATAGGTGTCAATGGCTATGTGCTGAAAATGGCGGATGCTGATGAGCTTTTACTCGCAATCAAAACGGTACTAGATGGCAAACGGTATTTCAGTGATGAGGTGGTGATTGAACTTGCTGTGGGAAAAGACGAGGCTCTCACTACCAAACCAGGAAGTTTTGCTAAACTGACACTACGGGAGCTCGAAATTCTAAGACTGGTCGGAAAAGAAATGTCCACCAATGAAATTGCTGAAAAACTTTTCATAAGCGTGCCAACCGTAGAAACACATCGCAGGAACCTGATGCAAAAAATAGGGGCGAAGAGTGTTGTCGGGATGGTTTTATTCGCTGTCAAACACGAGTTACTCGACTAGTATTCCAGCGGAATACCGATATAGGACATACCGGAGTTGGCCTTGACAAGTTTTCCATTCACTTTTTTCAAGTTCTCAGCGATCATCTTGTCCAATTCACACAGCTCAGCATTTTCCAGTGTGATGGTGAGCAGAGACTTGTTTATGCTGAAATTGATCCGTACAGCGGATGAGGTGAAAAACTTGGTTAGCTCGATATAAAACATCTTGTAAAAATTGAGAATGTCGTGCCTTTTCTCGCCAGAAATGATGGATGTGTAACCCTTTGGGAGCGGATCGAATTCGTAGTGTATCCCCGCAGGCTTCAAATAGATAAATGCGTTTTTCTGAATGTAAGTCCATAAACTTTCGACGTTGTCCTGATCAGAATCTGTTAACCATATCACTTCACTGATTTGCTCAGAAATACTTTTTGACGTGTCAACGATGCGTTGAAGATACGAGTTGGCATCCTCCCTGCTTTCTTGCGACATAGCAACTTGTCCTAAAAGCTTTAATCCAAAAAGTTCAGAGCCTAAGCTGTCGTTCATATCCCGCGCAATTCGGCTTCGTTCCTTTTCTACCGAAATCCTTTTTTCTGATTCGAGCGTTTGCTCACGAAGCCTATAATTCAGGTAGGCGCGTATCACCAGGAAAGCAATCGCTAAAATTGCCAAAGATACCAAAAGTACAAACCACCAGGTTTGCCAGAAGGGTGGTAAAATGACGATGGAAAGTTTCTGTACTGTTGATACCCACTGCCCGCCCAAATCTGATGCTTGAACCTGAAATTCGTAATTCCCGGCGGGAAGCATGGCATACCTAACCTGGTCCATTGTTCCTGCATATATGGTGTCCTTGTCATAACCTTTAAGCAAATATCTGTAACGGTTTAATCCTCCACTCCGATAGTCAGTAGATGTGAATTTGAGTGTGAAAGAGTTCTCGGAAAATGGCAAACTTATCGCGTGCTGTTCTCCAATATATCTGGTCGCGGTGTCAGGAAAGGTTTGGTCGAAAGACAGCCCTGTAAGATGAACCTTCACATGATCGCTTCTCAGATTCAAAAGTTTTGGTTTAATACGGTCAAGCCCTCTGGTGCTGCCAAAGTACAATTCACCATTTGTGGTTGCAAGCGATGATCTGGAATTATATTCACGGGGTGGTATTTCCTTGATGAAATCAAACCGCTCCGTTTTCGGGTTAAAACGCGTTAGTCCACGATTGGTACTTAACCATAAATTTCCAGCCAGATCCGGCTGTAAGCTATAAATGTATTCATGATGAAGCCCATCTTTCACATGCCAGCTTTTCGCGATTTTATTTTCTTTTATGTTCCATTTTACCAAACCACGATTCGTGCAGGCCCAGAAGAATGGTTCACGAGGATCGGCATAAAGATGAAGCACGTGATAGCCCGATAAAAGTTTGGAAATAGCCTTAAGTTTTCCGTCTACAATCTTAAATACTTCTGTACCGCGGTATCTGTTGGCTATATAAATTAAACCCGAAGTTTTGTCCATGTAGGAGGTGTACCCGCCCACAAACCCGGAGTGGGAGTATTCTACAACCTCCATTTTGGTTGTATCAAAAAGCATCAAACCCTTGTTACTTACCAAAAGAAGGAGGTCTTTGTCTATTGATAGCACATTTGTGACCTCACAAAAAACTGGTAGCTCAAAAGATTTAAACCGATTGGATGTGGTATCATAAAGTGCAAATCCGTTAAGTGTTGCTACCCATATCCTATTATCCGGGTCTTTGAATACATAACGAATGATATTTTGCGGCAAGCCGTCGGCTATGGAATAATGGGTAATTTCTCCGGAATGAGCGTTAAGTCGATTCAGTCCACCAAGCTCAGTACCAATCCAGATGTCGGCGTTCTGATCTTCGGCCAATCCACGGACCGAGTAAGCGCTTAGGTTAGAATCAGGATTCTTTCCATAGGTGTAGTAACTGAAAGCGGAAGCCACGCCGGTAATGATATCCAAACCCTGAGGATCAGTATTCGCGAAGACATCATTATTTTCATCAATAAAAATCTCGCTTACTTCATTAAATTTCAAACTGTTGGGTTCGTCATCTTCATGGTGGATGTGTTGAAGTATTTTGGCATTATCAGGATCGAAAATGAGAATTCCAGCCTGCTCGGTGCCAAGCCATAGCTTCCCGTTCATGTCTTCGGTAATGTCAAGAATGCTATGGTTGCTGGCGCCTGTTGCGGTGTTAAAAACCTTCACAGAATCAGTCATGTAGTCGAGTCGAATAAGTTTGTCGCCTCCAATCCAGACATTCCCTTTTTTATCGGTTGTAATACTTGTGAATGGGGAGATCAATTCCTCGGCATTTGAAGAAACCTCCGTGAAGTAATCAGTAACGTTTTGGGTTAAACGAGAATATCGTTTGATACCTCTTTCATGACCTATAAGCCATAAGTCGCCGTCTGGTGTTTCGGTAAAAAAGTTATTAAACTGTGAACGATTGTAAACCAGCTTGCGGGTAAGCAGTTTAGCTTTATTGTCTTTTAAAGTAAAGAGACCATTCTCAGCCAATAGCAACACATGTCCATTTTTGTCTTTAGCCACATGAATTGAGCCCTTTACCAAAGATGCTGCAATAAAGGGTTTTGTAAATCTGTTCTGTGCTCTGATGTATTTGTAAACTCCCTTGTGAGATCCGATCCAGACATTTCCCTGGCTGTCTTCTGCTATCCCCTGTACATTCGTCGATTCGCCGGATGCTCCGGAAAGAAAAACCTCTATCTTTTTTCCGTCAAACCTGTTAATGCCATCCTGTGAACCCAGCCATAGAAATCCGCGGGAATCTTTGAGCATGTGGTATATCGATCCCTGAGAAAGACCATCTTCCACGCCGATATGCCGGAAACGATACGTTCCCTGGCCATTTACTGATGTTACGATCAGTAATACTATTAATATCGACAAAGCTAGATAACGCATGAGTACTTTTTTATACTGAGATACCTGATTGGTTACTTACCCGATAATTCAGTTCAACGGTATAAATATCTCTTTCAATCGGCGCTAATCCTAGCTGTTTACAGCAAAATCATGGGTTTTTGGAGTGGATATCATGGTTTTCCATGATAGATGCCATCTTAAAATTGCGGACATTTGAATGTTGATAAACAAAGACGGTATACACACATTGATTCCGTTAAAAATATTAAAACCCTCCTCTCATCCGCTCCCTTATTATTGAACATAGTAAGGGAGACGGGTAGAACCTCCTCCGAAACAGCTGAAATTAAAAAACGTGTCAAAGATATCTCTGACACGTTTTAGCATTATTTGGTTTTTAGTTTCAAAAATTTTCAGCCATTATCAGCAAACTCCGGATAAAGAGTCATACCACCGTCGATGTAAAGCGTCTCACCATTTACATAGTCAGACTCATCTGAGGAAAGCCAGGCAACAGCCTTAGCCACATCCTGCGGAGTTCCAATTCTTTTATATGGAATTAACTGCAACAAGCTTTTGTATTTTTCGGGATCAGACCAAACCTCCTTATTAATGGTTGTTTTAATTGCACCCGGGCTCACCGAGTTTACTCTGATCTTATGGGGAGCGAGTTCCTGAGAAATTGATTTCATGAACATCATCACTCCACCCTTTGATGCGGCGTAGTTAACATGACCTGCCCAGGGAATGATGTCATGAACGGAGCTCATTAAAATAATTTTCCCAATTGAAAGTTCGCTATGGTTCGGCTCCGACGATTTGTCTTTTTCCTGAGCTACAAACTGTCTTGCTGCTTCACGGCAACACAAAAATTGACCGGTCAAATTTACATCAATCACTTTTTGCCATTCAGCGAGAGTCATGTCAAGAAAGGCAGCGTCTTTTTGAAGTCCTGCATTGCTGACAAGAATGTCAAGCCTGCCGAACTCATTAATCGTTTTATTAAACATTGCCTTTACTTCCTCTTCATGGCTGACGTCAGCTTTTACCAAAATGGCTGTACCGCCAATCTTTTCAATTTCATCAATGGTTTTTTGACCTTCATCTAAATTTGATGCATAGTTAACCACAACTTTTGCCCCAAGGCTGGCCAGATGTATTGCACATGCTTTTCCAATTCCTGAACTGGATCCGGTTACAATTGCAACCTGATCTTTAAGTTTTAAAAATGAGTCGGTCATATTATTTCGTCAATAGATTTAAGTTTCTTCCAAACCCTGCGGTTTACATTTTTAACTGCCCAATTTTTTGCAATTAAAATTGCCTTGGAAACAGCTTCACGAGGCGACATATTCTTTGTCCGCAGTAGTTCCTGAGCAATCGAAACCGCTTTCTCACGTGTTGTGGGAGATAAATACATCAATTCGGGTAATGCTATTCTAGCGTCCATATATTCGTCCGTGTTTGTAATTGAGTGTTTGGAATGTTGAAGTTTACCTTAAAACCTAAAAACTTAATGCCAGAGTCAGCCTGGCCGTGGCTTCTCTTTTGTTGACAAAAAAGTTACCCACTTTTGATATTTTGGTGTAAAAAAAATCCCCATCTAAATAAGACGAGGATTTTTTTATAGATGATTTCCCTTATTTAACTTCTTCGAAGTTAACATCTGTAACATCTTCGGCTGCATCGCTGCCAGCTGGATTTCCCTGAGGATTTCCTGCTTGTGCACCTGGCTGGCCTTCACCACCCTGAGCATACATCTCCTGGCTTGCTGACTGCCATGCAGTATTCAATTTTTCCATTGCAGCATCTATTCCAGCTACATCCTGGCTGCTGTGAGCAGATTTCAATTCGGTTAGTGCACCTTCGATAGTTGTCTTATTTCCTTCCGAAAGTTTATCTCCGAATTCTTTCAACTGTTTTTCAGTTGAGAAGATCAGACTGTCAGCTGCGTTGATTTTATCAATTTTCTCACGTTCTGCTTTATCAGCCGCTTCGTTTGCTTTCGCTTCTTCACGCATACGGTTGATTTCAGCATCAGTTAATCCGCTTGAAGCTTCAATTCTAATTTTTTGCTCTTTACCAGTTCCTTTATCTTTTGCAGATACGTGAAGGATACCGTTTGCATCAACATCAAATGTTACTTCGATTTGAGGAGTACCACGTTGTGCTGGTGGAATGTCCGACAAGTGGAAACGTCCCAAAGTACGGTTCTGGTTTGCCATCGGGCGCTCTCCTTGTAAGATGTGGATCTCAACAGAAGGCTGATTGTCAGCAGCAGTTGAGAAAGTCTCCGTTTTCTTAGAAGGAATGGTTGTGTTGGCTTCGATCAATTTGGTAGAAACACCACCAAGGGTTTCAATGCCTAATGAAAGAGGAATAACGTCTAGCAAAAGAACGTCTTTCACTTCACCTGTTAATACACCACCCTGTATAGCCGCACCTACTGCAACTGCTTCGTCAGGGTTAACACCCTTCGAAGGTTTTTTACCAAAGAATTTCTCAACTTCTTCCTGAACACGAGGAATACGGGTTGATCCACCTACAAGAATGATTTCGCTGATGTCACTATTTGAATATCCTGCGTTTTTCATTGCTCTCTTGCAAGGTTCCATCATTCTCTGGAACAATGTATCTGCCAATTGCTCGAACTTCGCTTTTGTCAAAGTACGAACAAGGTGTTTTGGAATACCGTCAACAGGGAAGATATATGGCAGGTTGATCTCAGTCTGAGTTGAGCTTGAAAGTTCAACTTTTGCTTTTTCAGCTGCTTCTTTCAAACGTTGCAAAGCCATTGGATCTTTTCTAAGATCAACACCTTCGTCTGTTTTGAACTCGTCAGCAAGCCAGTTGATAATCACCTGGTCAAAGTCGTCACCACCAAGATGTGTATCACCGTCAGTTGATTTTACTTCGAAAACGCCATCACCCAATTCAAGGATTGAAATATCGAAAGTACCACCACCCAAGTCAAACACAGCGATTTTCATATCGATATGTTGCTTGTCAAGGCCATAGGCCAGGGCAGCAGCAGTTGGTTCGTTAATGATACGTTTTACATCCAGACCTGCGATTTGCCCGGCTTCTTTTGTTGCCTGACGTTCCGCATCGTTGAAATAAGCAGGCACTGTAATTACAGCCTCTGTTACTTCTTGCCCAAGATAATCCTCAGCAGTTTGTCTCATTTTCTGCAAGATGAAAGCGGATACCTCCTGCGGAGTGTATAGGCGGTCACCAATAGGAATACGAGGTGTGTTGTTAGGTCCTTTGTCAACGCTGTATGCAACTGTCTTCATTTCGCTGGATACATCGTCATACTTTTTACCCATGAAGCGTTTGATAGAGCTTACAGTATGCTTGGGATTGGTGATTGCCTGACGTTTTGCAGGCGCACCTATCTTGCGTTCGCCATTATCCATAAAGGCAACTACGGACGGTGTAGTACGAGCACCTTCGCTATTTGCTATCACGACAGGTTCGTTACCTTCCATTACAGCCACACAAGAGTTCGTAGTTCCTAGGTCTATGCCAATAATTTTTCCCATTTTTTTATTTTATAAGTTATGTACTATTTGATTTCTAAAAGATGACGTTCTGAAAACCAACTCAGATAACCGTCTTGCAGGTATCTCTTAAAAAGCCCGTACCACAGGAGGATGAATTGATAGGATGTGACAAAGTGTCAGTCTGAAATTGCAACAGGAGTTTCAGATAAGGCACTTCTCCTACAAATTGCTGTTGAGGCTAACTGGCCTCCCGACATCTTGTAGAATACCCTTTTCTAAAACTCCTGTCAATAAAATAATTATAACACTCTTATTTCAAATTACTTGTCCCATGTAAGGATCACTTTGGCTTTCATTACCTGTTTCTACGTGCCCTGCGAAACGAATGGTCTGCTCGACTGGACCTTCAAAACTGACAGTGAAGTCATACCAATTGAAGTTTTTCTGCAAATCCAGCAAAATTGACGTTTCGGACGGCTTAGAAGAAGCTGCTTCCGTAACTTTACTTAGACCGGACGCCTTGTATAAGTTGTCGGTTATTGTGACCTTAGTCTTGCTTTTACTTCCGTTAAACACTTTAACCAGAATATTTCCCGTTGCTTTTCTATTTTTATCTAGTTGATAATCAATAGATATTGATTGATTGTCGGCTTTCCCGGTATACTCTCTCATAAAACCATTCGGACCGTAGACAACCAAATGATATTCACTGTTATCAAAGTCATCAAGTTTCCACTGATCTGATAATTGATCACCGGCTTTAACAGCATAATTTCTCACCTGTACCTGTTCGCCTTTTACGCCATAAGCATAAATCATGAACGGAGCTCCGACAGATCCTTTGCCAAATATGCCATTTCCGGCTTTCAACTTTATCTCAAATGCATTTTTGGCAGTATTTAGTTTTCCATCGGCATAAAGTTCATAAGGTATCGCAGAAGCGGGGCGTGTGCCTTTCTCCTGTTTTGGCATGATGGGAGCTGTAAGGGGATCCTGATTTATTCGTGCAACTTCTTCTGCCGTCAGTACTTTATAATCATTAGGTAATTTGCGAAACTGGGCGTTGTGGATGCTTTCCATAAACTCGACCCTGTCAACGAAGCGGGGCAGGGGAATATCTTTCCCGTCGTATGGCTTGAAGGTGGAAGTAAGGTCTCCGCAAATGGTACGTCTCCATTCGCTTATGTTGGTTTCCTTAATCTCTTTTCCTGATTTGTGGCTTACAAATTTTTCCAGGAATTGAAGAATTGAGGTGTGATCAAAAACTTCTGAACATACACTTCCTCCACGATTCCATGGTGAAGCAACCACAAGAGGAACACGATAACCGAGTCCGATGGGACTTTCCCGTGAGTCTTTCTTGGGTTTCTTTTTCATGTCCTGTTCCAATGTCACGAACTCGATTTTCGTATCGATACCTTCGGAAGTTTTTCCGGAGTTTTCCTTGTATGGATCAGGTACAACGAAGGGAGGAATATGGTCAAAGTAGCCGTCGTTTTCGTCGTAACACAGTATAAATATAGTCTTCTTCCAAATCTCCGGATTTTTTGTAAGGATATCCATGGTTTCAGAAACATACCAGGCGCCGTACCATGGAGCTGTTGGGTGGTCTGAAAAATTTTCAGGGGCTACCAGCCAGGATACTGTCGGAAGTTTGTTTGCCTTCACATCTGCCCTGAACTGATGCAGAATATCTCCCTGGGGAGCCTTAGCTTCATGTATGATGTCTCCATCATTGTAAGAAACCGTTGTAATCTTCCTGTAATCCGGATCTCCAGAGTTTGTTGTGAAAGCTTTTTGATGAATGTTCTTTTGTTTTTGCGAGAGTTTTTCAAAATTTTCCGGGCTCCATCTCACAATTTCTTCCTGTGCGAGTTTGAGAGAAGCTTTTTTATCTGCTACTGTTTTTCCCAGTTTTACAGCATCTTCTCCCGAGGCAGTTTTTAAGTTGTTTTCAGCGGCGGCAATCTCGGCCGGTAATTCCTTGATCCTCTTTTTGAGGTATGTCTGATAACCTGTATGAAAGCGTATCTGGTACTGACTGAACCATTCTATCGGGTTGTCTGTAAAATTGCTGAGCCATGAGTCCTCCTCTCCCTGAAATCCGGTATCAATGCTTAATTCGTTCTGATATATCCGCCAGGAAACGTTAGCGTCTTCCAGTCGTTCAGGAAAAGTTTTCCAGTTCGCCTCCCTGTCATCCGTCACATTTTCGTTTCTGACATTGGCGTAAGAATTCTCATCTGGCTTTTCCCGCAGCGTTCCTGTCCACAAATAAAGCCGGTTTGGTGTAGTTCCGGTTAGCGAGGAACAAAAGTTCTGATCACAAACGGTAAAGGCGTCGGCTAAAGCATAATAAAAAGGAATATCTTCCCGATTATAGAAGCCCTGTGTGAGAGGCATTCTTTTATAATCTTTATGTCCTGCTTGCTTGGCAATCAGCCATTTATCATACTTTCCATTGTTCCGCGCATCTACCTGGTTAGGCCAGGTATGGGGTAGGGAGCCCATCCAGGTTGCCCTGGACTCCTTCATATTCATCCGAAACGGCACATGAGTTTCGCCAAAAGCATTGGTCTGTAGCCAAACAAGGTTTTTATTTGGAAGGCGTATCGCACGCGGATCATTAAAGCCCCGAACACCACGCAAACTTCCGTAGCTATGATCAAACGAACGATTCTCCTGCATGAGGATGACTACATGCTCAGCATCCAGATAGGTAGTTCCGGGGGCGGGATTTATTGCAAGTGCTTTTTGAATCGAATTTGGTAACACACTGAATAAACCGGCGCCACCAGTTAACATAGCAGCCTTTTTTATAAAATCTCTTCTGGAATCCATAAAATATTTAAGAATGATGGGTCGTAGGAATACCTTTATTTTGGGCAAATGTACTATGCTTTATTTTATGAGATTGTTAAATGGTTGGTTTTTGTAAGCAGAAACCTATCAGTTTAAAAACAAAAAACGGGCTGCCACATTTTGGTGTGACAGCCCGCAAAAATTTTCTCTATTATTACTTTCCTCCGAAAAGTCCGCCTAGCAATCCGCCCAGATCAAGCCCGCCTTGTTGCTGCTGGTTGTTCGCAGGAGCAGCACTCTGGCCGCCACCCATGAAACTGCCACCTACGCGCACGAGGTCGTTCATATCAAGTTTGCCGTCGGCCAACGCATAACCGATCTGATTGAAATCGAAACCTGAAGCAGGCGATGCTGCCTGTGTTCCGCCTCCGCCCATCAAGCCACCTAGTATGCTGTTGAAATCAATACTTGAATCTCCTGAATTACTCACTTTGCTTATCAAACCTCCGATTACCCCAGGAAGTACAGAAGCAACGATTCCGCTTGCAGCGCTATTGTTGATACCGAATTTCTGCATAATTGAGCCAATTGCATTGGATGCAATAGATGCTACGATAGGATTGTTCATTAAGCCACCAGCAGTTGCACCGCTGTTACCTGAAAGCAATCCCATTAATCCCTGGATATTTCCGCTTTGAGCCTGTTCCTGCAATCCACCGGTAATGGATCCAAGAAGAGTCTGCATTACATCTTCATTTTGTTCGTTAGGAACGGCTGGGTTCTGAACAATTGCCTGTTGGGAATTTTGCTGGATGAGGCCTAAGAGTTGGTCTAACATTGAAGTAGTTGGTTTATCTGTACGGGTATCAGGACGTGTATTTGTTATAAAAGTAACGAAATCTGAAATGAGCACAAAAAAAATCCCGCCGAAGCGGGATGCTGTTTTATTTTACCTGATCAACGATTGCCTTAAATGCATCGGGATGGTTCATTGCCAAGTCGGCAAGTACTTTCCTGTTTAGCTCAATTCCTTTAGAATTAAGTTTGCCCATCAGAGCAGAGTAAGACAATCCGTGGATACGTGCTCCTGCGTTGATACGCTGAATCCATAGTGCACGGAAGTTACGCTTCTTCTGTTTACGGCCTTTGTATGCGTAAGCCAAACCGCGCTCAACGGCATTTTTGGCAACGGTCCATACATTTTTACGACGGCCGAAATAGCCTTTCGCTAATTTTAATACTTTTTTACGTCTTGCACGTGACGCAACATGATTTACTGAACGTGGCATAAATTTAACTGTTTTTGACGGTCGGCGCTCTTATGAGACTTTAAAGCCTTCTATCGGGTGGAACAAAAAACCGAAGTGGTATTTGATTTTACTGGCATTAAGGTATTACTACCCAAGCATTGCCAATACTTGCTTGTGGTTAGACACATCAATAAGACCTGTTTTAACCAAACCACGCTTACGTTTGTTTGATTTTTTGGTCAGGATGTGACTGTGGAACGCATGTTTGCGTTTGATTTTTCCTGTGCCTGTCAGCGAGAAACGCTTTTTAGCCCCAGAAACGGATTTCATTTTTGGCATGATAAAAATTGAAATAAATTGATAATAATAAAACAGCCCGCAAAATTAGTCATTTTCGGGTAAAATAAAAAACGTGCAAATGACATTAAGTCCAATGCACGTTTTTTGTTTTCATTTATATCAAATCCGATCCATGTAAAATCGGGGAATTTATTTTTTAGCAGGAGCAGGCGCCAGAATGATAGTCATTCTCTTTCCTTCCAGCTTAGGCTCCATTTCC
The DNA here is from genome assembly GCF_021390535.1 of Dyadobacter sp. CY312. Lineage (GTDB taxonomy): Bacteria > Bacteroidota > Bacteroidia > Cytophagales > Spirosomataceae > Dyadobacter. The sequence continues at coordinate 824,849 of NZ_JAJUXG010000001.1, read as the reverse complement.
AGCTTACCATATTCAGTAAGTGCTTCTGAAAATTTATTCAAAAGATTCACACCTCTCTCTTTGAACACGATGGTACGGCCAACGAAATGTACGTATGCTTTTACTTTTGAACCTTCTTTAAGGAAATTTATCGCATGCTTAAGTTTGAAGTCAAAATCGTGATCATCCGTATTAGGACCGAAACGGATTTCTTTTATAACAACTTTCTGAGCCTTAGCCTTAATTTCTTTCTGCTTCTTCTTCTGCTCATATTTGAACTTGGAATAATCGACAACCTTGCATACGGGAGGTACGGCAGTTGGTGCAATTTCAACAAGATCCAGATTTTGAGCTTTTGCAATAGCCTTTGCAGTATTAATATCTACAACACCTGCTTCAATATTTTCACCTACGAGGCGAACTTCCTTTGCGGTGATGCGTTCATTTATTTTATAAGGTTCTTCTACAACTCTGAAACGTCCACTTGGGGGTCTTAATGCCATATAACTTGGGATTGGTGATTTTTTGGGTTTTTGGTGAAAATCAAAAAAGTTAACATCATTAGCACAAAAATAGTGCCTTCAATGCGGAATAATAATAAAATTATCTAAAATGATCAAATTATTTTTGCTTCATTCCTGAAATACGCCGCAAATTCGTCCACTGTCATGCTTCCAAGATCGCCTTCGCCCTTCCTGCGTACCGACAATTTTCCTTCTGCCATTTCCTTTTCTCCTACAATGAGCATAAAAGGAACCTTGGTAACTTCTGCATCGCGAATTTTTCTCCCAATCTTCTCATCTCTGTTGTCTACAAATCCGCGAATGTCCTGATCCTGCAACTGAAGGAAAAGTTCTTCCGCGTATTCTGCATACTTTTCAGATATTGGCAAAATAGCAATCTGGTCTGGCGAAAGCCATAGCGGGAACTGACCAGCAGTATTTTCAATCAGTATCGCAATAAAGCGCTCCATAGAACCAAAAGGCGCACGGTGAATCATCACCGGACGGTGTTTCTGATTGTCAGAGCCAGTGTATTCCAGACTGAATCGTTGTGGCAACTGATAGTCGACCTGGATTGTTCCAAGTTGCCATTTTCTACCCAAGGCGTCACGAACCATGAAATCAAGCTTAGGACCATAAAAGGCAGCCTCACCCAATTCAGTAACGGTATTCAAGCCTCTTTCCGCAGCAGCTTCAATAATAGCGCTTTCCGCTTTTTCCCAATCTTCGTCTTTTCCGAAATATTTTTGTTTGTCACTCGGGTCACGCAGCGAAATCTGTGCGCTGTAATCGTCAAATCCAAGAGATTTGAAAACGTGCAGAACCAGATCAATTACCCGGATAAATTCTTCCTTCACCTGATCAGGACGACAGAAAATGTGCGCATCATCCTGAGTAAAGCCGCGTACACGGGTTAATCCATGCAACTCGCCGCTCTGTTCGTATCTGTATACCGTTCCAAACTCCGAATATCGGATTGGGAGATCCTTGTAGGAGCGGGGAGAGGTTTTGTAAATCTCAATATGATGCGGACAGTTCATCGGTTTGAGCATATACTCTTCGCCAATGTTAGGGGTTTTAATAGGCTGGAACGAATCCTTGCCATATTTTTCCCAGTGCCCGGATGTAACGTAAAGGTCTTTGCTACCTATATGAGGCGTAACCACCGGAACGTATCCCGCTCTTGACTGCGCCTTACTCAAAAAGGCTTGAAGACGTTCGCGAAGCATCGCACCCTTAGGCAGCCACAATGGCAAACCCTGTCCAACCTTTTCAGAAAAAGCGAACAGTTCAAGTTCTTTCCCAAGACGACGGTGATCGCGTTTTTTCGCTTCTTCCATCATGGTTACGTATTCTTCCAGCTCCTTTTGCTTTGGAAAAGTAATACCATAAATCCGGGTGAGCATCTTGTTCTCCTGCTTGTTGCGCCAGTATGCACCAGCAACGTTAGTCAGTTTTACAGCCTTTATTATACCGGTATTCGGTATGTGCGGTCCGCGACAGAGATCTGTGAAACCACCTTGCTCGTAAAGCGTAATGGATCCGTCTTCCAGTCCGTCGATCAATTCCAGTTTGTACTCGTCACCTTTCTCAGTGAACAGAGCGATAGCATCCGCTTTGCTGATTGGCTTGCGTACATACTCATTTTTCTGACGAGCCAATTCAAGCATTTTGGCTTCTATTTTAGGGAAATCGTCTGACGAGATCGTGTGTTCTCCAAGATCCACGTCGTAGTAAAATCCTCTTTCAAGAGATGGTCCCGTACCAAATTTCACCCCTGGATACAATGATTCCAGTGCCTCAGCAAGTAAGTGGGCAGATGAATGCCAGAAGGTAGCTTTGCCATCCTCGTCATTCCACGTAAGAAGTTTAACCAGAGAATCTTCCGTGATCTCACGGGAAGGATCCCAAACTTCGCTGTTTACTTTTGCTGCGATAACATTGCGCGCAAGGCCCTCACTGATACTTAATGCAATGCCCATAGCGGTAATACCTTTTGGGTAAAAACGTTCGCTACCGTCGGGCAGGGTAATTTTAACTTGAGACTCGTCTTTCATTCAATCGTGTACTGTAAGCGTTATAATTATTCAGCAGTGTCTTTTATACATTCTAATTGCAGTTCAGAACCGAACTGGTGATAGGTGGTTTGTATAATTGCCTTTTTTTAAAAGCAGACAATATGCAAATCTATTGAATTTTAACCTTTCGTGATGAATCAACAGGGATATTTATAATTCTGCGGGGCTGTATTAAATTGATTTTCACACGGGACGTATCAACGTAACGGTATTGATCCTCATTACTATCATTCGAATAATACGATTCTCCGCTTTCATTTCTCTTCATTCGCCAAATTCCGTTGTGAGCTGCACGGTCATCCGGATCGGAAGCAAGCGTGATACCGTAAAATTCTCTTGCTTTGGGATAATCTCCCGATTTTTCATAGCAAAAACCAAGCAGATTGTGTATCTGAGGATATTCGGGATTTAACTTTAACAATTGGGTAAGTGCAACAATCGCTTTGCCATAATACTTGTTTTTAATGCCTACATCTGCCATTTGCGCAAGAGCATCGCTGTATTTCGGGTTCACTGATATCGCTTTTTGGTAATATATCATGGCAGTATCTGGCTTGGACAGCACATTATATATTTGCCCCCGTTCGAAATAGAGCTCCGCAATCAGGGGAAATCTCTTTATAGCCTTGTTGTTCACAACCAGCGCCTGTCCGAGGTTTTGCAGTTTTCTGTTGATGATAATACTTTGCAAATATGCCCTGAGCATGCGTGGATTGTTATTCATGGCATAATCCATGCTGGTCAGGCTTGCAAGGGAATCGCCCTGTTTTGCTTGTAACATTCCCTGCACGTAATAGGCTGAGGCATCATATGGAGCAAGTTTCATAGCGTGATTGAGATATCTGCCGGCCTCTCTGAAACGATCCTTTGCCTGTAAAAGGTCTGCAAGAAGTACATACAACTCCGGACTGCCCTGTTGCAATACCTCCGCCCGCTCGGCGTCTTCCAGACCCTGATCCAAATCTCCGAGTTCCCTGTTGATTTTCCCCCGCAACAAAAAGTATTCGCCAATATTTTCCTGCTCATCTATTGCTGCACTTATGTCTTCAAGGGCAAGTTTATATTGCTCCTGATCATAGTAAATTCTCGCTCGCTTGAAATAATTGGCATCCAGATCCACACCTCTGTAAATCAGTTCGGAAAGTGATAGCAAGGCGTCTTTTTCCCATTGCGCCCGATTCTTTTTTACGACAGGTGGAATGCGGGTGTTATTACGCGCGTCGCTCTGGCACGATTGAAAAACCGTGGTAATAACAGGCAACGCCAGTAAAATGAGGTGATATATCAGCTTGGTTATTCTCATGCACATCCTTCGGGACGTTCATACATTTGTTGCATGCTCCCGGTCAGAATACAAAATTGGAAAATATGTTAGGATTTTAAATACTTTGATCTGAAAAACGAGAGAATACACCGAGCGGTAATTTTTTTCCGAACGAGTCAGGAATAAAAAGCTCTCCGAACTCGTGATGAATCTGATCTCCGAAATGTGCCTTAATGAGGTTTTCGACGATCAGCGCTGAGAAGCCAAGTGAATAGAGATTAATGATAAAGAAGAAATTTTTCTTCTTTAAAAGTAAAGCACATAGTCTCAGTATCTCGTTAAGATTTTCTTCCAAAAGCCACTTTTCACCATCTGGTCCACGACCATAAGCAGGCGGATCAAGTATGATTCCATTGTACTGATTTCCACGGCGCACTTCCCGCTGCACAAATTTCAGCGCATCTTCAACCACCCAACGGACATTGTCGAGACCGCTTAACTCCATATTTTCCCGGGACCAGCTAATCACCTGTTTCACAGAGTCCACATGGGTGACATCTGCTCCTGACGCCTTCGCAGCCAGTGAAGCAATTCCTGTGTAAGCGAAAAGGTTAAGAACAGAGGGTTTGTCTTCCGGAATTTGTTTTAATTTTTTTGAAATATAATCCCAGTTGGTTGCCTGTTCGGGGAAAACGCCGACATGTTTAAACGAAGAAAGTGCCAGTTTGGCTCTTAAATGGAGTGAGCCGGCTCTGTATTGAAAAGTCCATTTGTCGGGCATATCAGGTTTTGAGATCCATTGTCCTTTTTCCTGAGAATTTTTATCACGTTTAAAAGTAGCATTGGCCTGCTTTTCCCATTCCTGTACAGACAGCGTTTTGTCCCAGATAGCCTGGGGCTCCGGACGGGAAAGGATATAAGGCCCGAACCGTTCGAGTTTTTCAAAGCCGCCTGAGTCTATTAACTGGTAGTCTGTATGTTGTTCCGGAGAAAGTAAAAGCATTTTTTAATTGTAAATTATCAATTGTTAATTGTTAATGGCTTGTAATGAAAAAGTTAATGGATTGTTGACCAATGACCTTTGTAACATAAAGAAATCGACAGAAAGTCAATAGCCAACAGCTATTGGCTAAAAAGATATTTTATTCAGATAGAAAACATTACGTCTTCCGCGTGTTTGAGGATCGCCTGCCGCATTCACAATACGTTGTTCACCCCATGCCAGGTAAAATTTATCGTACCAATAATCAATATCATCGGTGCTGGTTTTACGAACCTTATCACCTTCTACATTGGTATCGTTAGGGATCACTTTATCATTGTCTATCACCTGGCTGCCTTTTATGATTTTACTTCTGATGGCACCGGCATGGCTGTAAACAAGCTGCGTATTTCCATTAAGAGCCGATTGAACCTTGATTTTTTCCCGAAGCTCCATACTCTTCACGTTATCAAAATTGATGCTGTTATCCCAGAGCAATTTTCCGTTCTGGTCTACATCTGCTAGTATTGCGTGGGTATAAGTAAAGCCATCAAAGACTTGTTGATTGAATCCTCGTCCGCCGTACATCGGGTTCCAGAGGTAAGGATTATAAAGTCCCATTCCAAACGGATAGCCAATCATTCCACCATAGCCCATTCCGCCCATCATGTTCGGGTTTTGGTAGCGGTACTCAGGATAAAACACTTCTGCAACGAGCAGGAAGTTATTTCCCTTTGGTACAATGTCGTGAACCAGCAAACGGTAATTCAGTTTTACATCATCACCACTCTCTTTCTTTTTACGAATGCGCCTTTCCATTTTTTCCTGCTGGCGCTCATTCATGAAATTGAAGAAATTCTTAAAATCAGTGAAGCTGTGGTATTGCGTGAATACAACCTCTTCGTTGATAATTTTGCTGATGTACAGTCCCTGCGATGCGGCAGTGCTGCTGCTTTGCATATTCCTGTAACCATAAGTGCCAATAACCATTCTCACAGAGTCGTTCAGAACTTGCAAACGGCCGCTGAGTAACGAATAATCGTCTTCCGGGTCCACGGATACCTGCGTGTATAGCTCGCCGGTTTCTTCGTATGCGCGTGCTACAATTTTCGTTTGACGCCCCTTTTTAACAGCAAAACAGACGTTTACGAGATGATTTACGGTGTCTACTTCAACAGTCTGAATTGCATTAGAGCCCTTTATAGCAGAAGGTAATACGCGCGTTTGCGACGTTGTGAGCAATGTGTGCATGAGAACAGGCTCATTACGAACCATGCCTGCCATGAAAACAGAATAGCCTAATGTTTTAAAATCGGTGATTTCAAAACGATCCAGGGTATTGATCATGAATGTCTCAACAAAGCCTGGTCCCACATTCACCTTCACAATCTGATATAGCGTGCTGCGGAATTTGCTAAAAAGCAGAAAAACCGATTGGCCGTCGTAGGACGAAGCGATGTAATCCAGATTGTCTTCAACAGGTCCGTCTATGGACCAAACCCGTTCCAGATTGCTGTCGAATTTTTGAACGTTGAATGTTCCTTTATCGGGTTTTGAAATCAGCAAAACTCCTTTTTCACCCAAAGGCATGGCCTGATAAGCGGAGTTGTTGTTAGCCAAAGGCAGTTCTATCCGTTTTACACTTTGCGACATCGCCGAGAGTGAAACGAACAGAAAAGTCAAAAGTAAAAAATGAGTCAGAGATAAAGAACGAGGTCTTTTAGTCATGTGCTAATTGCATAATAAAATCAAACTCTTCTGGCTTTACAGGCCCTACTGACAGCCTTGACAGCTTTACCAAAGCCATGTCTTCAAAACGCTTGTCTGCTTTTATTTGTTTTAAAGTCACAGTTTTTGGGAATTTCTCAACCGGAACAAATTCCACAACAACCCAGCGTGGATCGTCAGAAGTAGGATCGGGGTAGTGCTCCTTTGAAACTTTTGCAAGTCCGACAATCTCTTTCCCCTCATTACTATGGTAGAAAAGCGCAAGGTCGCCTTTCTTCATTTCAATCATGTTCAGGCGTGCAGCAAAATTGCGAACACCATCCCACATTGATTTTCCTTCTTTTTCGAAGTCGTCCCAGGAATAAGTATCTGGTTCTGATTTTATAAGCCAGTATTTCATTTGTTTAGTTCTTAGTTTTTAGTAAACAGTACACAGGCAAAGTTCCATGTAGGTTAGCCTTTTTCAATTTGTTTACCAGTCAGTATAATATTGTTTTTCAGTCCGTCGCTGTTCACTGTAAACTTTTTACTCCTTCAACCTAAAATCAAGGAAACTTCGTGAATTTGCTAAAATCCGGCTGGCGCTTTTCTATGAAAGCATTTTTACCCTCTTTTGCCTCTTCGCTCAGATAATACAACAGAGTCGCATTTCCTGCCAATTCCTGTATTCCGGCTTGTCCGTCAAGCTCCGCGTTGAAAGAGCTTTTCAGCATACGTATTGACAACGGACTTTTCTCCTGAATTTTTTTACACCATGCAATGGTCGTTGTTTCAAGGTCTTCCAATGGGACTACTTTATTAACCAATCCCATTTGAAGTGCTTCCTGAGCATCGTACTGGTCACAAAGGAACCATATTTCACGAGCTTTCTTTTGACCTACAACACGTGCAAGATAAGAAGCCCCGAAACCTCCGTCGAAGCTACCAACCTTGGGTCCGGTCTGACCGAAACGTGCATTCTCAGCTGCAATAGACAAGTCGCAAATTACGTGCAGTACGTGTCCGCCGCCAATTGCCCAGCCTGCAACCATCGCAATAACAGCCTTAGGTATTGAGCGAATCATTCTCTGAAGATCAAGTACGTTCAATCGTGGCACATGGTCGTCGCCGATGTAGCCACCATCACCACGAACCGACTGGTCCCCGCCCGAACAGAATGCTTTTCCTCCTTCTCCGGTTAGTATGATCACTTCAATGCGCGGATCTTCGCGGCAAATATGCATCGCATCAATCATCTCAGTTACCGTTTTAGGGGTAAATGCATTGTGCTTATGAGGACGGTTGATGCTGATTTTTGCGATTCCTTCGTGAAGTAAAAATAGAATTTCTTCGTATTCTTTAATGGTTTCCCACTGAACTGAACTGGACATATAAAAGCAATGAATGGATGATTGTATGGATAAGTGAATTTTGTATAAATGAAGTTTCATTTACATTCACTTTCTTAATTAATCCCCGAAATTACTGATTGTTTGTCTTTCCTTCAAAGAGTATTGAATAACTTTCGGCGACGGACAGGATTTGTAAGGTGCTTGCAGCGGTTATTCGGCAGTTGAGGCAACCAATATCCAGAGCCAGAATAAGATCGTAAAAAAGAATGGACAAGGAGTACATAAATTCAAATATCTGGAAAACGGACAAGGTGGAGTTCAGAGGTCAGGCCCGGCCCGATAATCCCTATTTTCAAAAAGCATATGATTTTATAGATCGTTGGCTTGGCGGTCAGCAGGAGCTCGAACTGCAAACTTCCGGATCAACCGGTGTTCCGAAAATTATCTCGGTCACAAGAAAGCAGCTAAGCAGTAGTGCGGCCATGACAGGGAAAACACTGGATTTGGGAAAAGGAACCCGGGCTTTGGTTTGTTTGAATGTAGCTTATGTAGCTGGTGTGATGATGCTTGTAAGGGGAATAGAATTGGGTTGGGAGCTAACTATAATAGAACCAACATCGAATCCGCTAAGAAGTTTTGAAGCAGATATCAAGTTCAATTTTGCCGCCTTGGTTCCCATGCAGTTGTCAGCGTCTCTAGACGACGTTTCAACGGAGAATCGCATAGGGCAATATGGTAAAATATTACTTGGAGGAGCTCCGGTGGGTGTTTCTTTGCTGAAACGGATTCAGAATTTGGAGATTCCTGTATACCAAAGTTATGGAATGACAGAGACAGTTTCTCATGTAGCATTGCGTAAGCTGAATGGAGAAAATGCAACAAACTCTTATCAGTTTTTACCGGGAGTGGAGGCCGGACTTGATGAAAGAAATTGTCTGTTTGTCTCCGGACCGATGACCAACGGAGAACAAATCCAGACAAATGATCTTGTTGAAATGACTTCGCCTGAGTCATTCATCTGGCTTGGACGGGTGGATAATGTGATCAATTCCGGCGGAGTTAAGATTGTTCTGGACACGGTTGATGAAAAGATTGCGGAGGTTTTCTACGAACTCAATTACCGTTATCCGTTTTTTGCCTGGTATCAGGACGATGAAAAATTAGGCCAAAAACTTGTTCTTTTTATCGAAACCGACGTAGTGGAGCTTTCAGAAGAAAGCCTTTTGAATGAAATAAGAAAACATGTTTCAACCTACGAAACACCAAAACATGTTTACTTTGCAAATCGGTTTAAAAAAACGCTGACCGACAAGATAGATAAACGTCGCACTGCGGAAGTGCTTTTAAATAATTTCAATGGATAAAAATCTTCAGATTCCCGGCCTGTATATTGTTCGTTTCCAGTCGGCACCAGTGGTGCCTGCGCCATTTTCTCATTTTTACACACTCGAACTCGACATACATTCGAAAGATGATGTAAAAGTCGATTTTGCTATCAAGTATACAGATCGCGAAGATTTGGATGAGGACGAAATTCTGGACGAAGGGTTTTCGCTGGACGACGATTACAGCTGGAAAGGTGCAGTTCCGGCGCTTTGGATTACAGAATTCCAGACTATTCTGGCTTCTTCAAAAATCATCCGTCAGCGTGAGGAAAAGGAGTTTGAGGATTTTGTGGAAATAGAACTTCTTGAAAATGACAAACGCGTAACGGTTTATCCGGTAGACAAAGAGCGTTGGGCATATTTCTTACAGGAGTTTATGCAGGCGATTTTTGAAGCAAGTGGCAAAGAAAAACCTTTCGAACTTAGTTTCCTGACCATAGATGGCGGTAAGTCAGATTTGATAGAACTCAGAGCAACCTTTGCAGACAAAGCTTTTGCATTGAAGAAAAACGGTGGAAGTGCCGAAAGTCTGAACTGGGCACAGCTGCAAAAAGTGATGGATGTAGTGTACAAAGCTGAGTTTGTTGAAGAAAATGCTACCGAATCCAAACCTTCAAAAAGTGGAAGTTACATTTCTGCCGGTGACGATCTTTGGTATCAATTAGGTGTTGCCGTAGTGGAACCAACTGCAAAAAGTAAAGAATTACCTAAGATTGAGGCTATGTTTCAGTCGCTCGGGAAGAAGTAGATTTCAAGCAAAATAGATTTCACGCAAAGCAAAAGAAGGTTTAGCAAAGAGCGCAAAGTTTTAATAGGCTACACGGAGGTGCACAGAGTTCAAAGGGGAGTTTCACAGAGAAGTTTTTCTTGTATACGGAGGAAATGAGAGCTCTACAATATCCACGCAAAGCGAAAAAGGTTTAGCAAAGAACGCAGAGTTATATTTTGCGCTCTTTGCTTTTTTGTCTTCCCTACTTTGCGTGAAAAAATCACAGCATGTGAGAAATTTCTTTTTGGATTTCATTTACCAAATGCCCGATTCTTTCAACAGATGGTGATGGAACGGGCAACTGGTGGCTCACGAAGGCTTTCACTTCCCATACTTCCAGCACATCCTGCAAGGTTACATGCATATCCACTATGCCTGCCACATCTGAGCTCAAAGTCAATAAACCTCTGTCATTTACTGCCGACTTGCTTTTTCTATATAACACTCCCTGATTGAGAATCACAAATACATAAGAGCCTCCTGTTTTTATCTCATACCAGTTGCGCACAAAGTTTCCAACCAATAAAGCTCCCGGAAAAGCAAAATCAGCTCCGCTTTCGAAAGCACGATAATAACCAGCAGGCAGATTTGGCAATTGAAATGAAGGGAGATTCACCAAAAACAATGGATTGTGGCACTGTGTCAGATATTCACTCTGTTGAATTTGAGAAACCCACTGAATCGTTGGATATTCCTCCTGTTTGACAATAACCTGCTGGCTGGGGCTAAATTGGTTATTAAAAACAGGAATTTGATTTGTTTCAATTTGGTTAGACGCATTCCGACTTCTTAGAACAGGAGGGATTTGATTCACCTGATTTGGCTGTGGGACAGTTTGTCGAAATTCTGTCCTTTGCGATTCTAAGTTGATGTTCTGGGGTGATTCCGGAATTACATTATTTTGAGCCTGATATTTTTCAGATGTTTTTGGCTCGGGCTCCAGGTAAGCGGGTTTCCGGGTAGGTGAGGGCGTCACTCCTGAATGCGAAACCGTCATCGGTCTGGATGCGTTGAAGGGCAGCTTCAGCTCGGGTTTTTCTTTAAGTTTCTGAAAATCGTTTTTTAATAAATTGTCAACAGTGATACCAAATGCCTCAGCCATATTCTCAAGATTAGTGAGATTAGGATTGGCACGGGCTTCTTCATAGGCACCCAGTAGCGATCGTTTTATCTCTATTCGCTGGGCGAATTGTTCCTGAGTCATGCCGTTAAGCTTGCGGAGATATTTTATATTGTTGCTGACAATGCTCATGAAAACGGCCCAAATTTTGAAGTAACATGCTAATTGACAAATTTTTTAGTAAAAAATCAATTCGGGAACCTCATTCGACCGTATTTATTTCAATATTTGGAAGTGTATTTTAAGCTAAACCGGCACATGACAGACCATAGCAAGCTGCTGAATATTTTTAGCAAACAACGCGAAAACCAATACCGGATCGCCGGATCAGATGCAGATGAGCGGATAGCTAAATTGAAAAAACTTCGTCAATTTCTTCTTGATCATATTGACGAAGCTTGTGATGCCACGCGACGGGATTTTGGCAAACCGGAAGCCGAAACGATCATTGGTGAATTGCTGGTTTTAGTAAGTGAGATCAGTTATGCTATTAAAAATCTTAAAAAATGGATGAGGCCGGAACGACAATCGGTTCCATTGACCATGATTGGCACTTCATCCTACATTCAATATGAACCCAAAGGTTGTGTACTTATTATTGCTCCCTGGAACTACCCGATTGCACTGGCGCTAAAACCGCTTGTGTCCGCCATTTCTGCTGGCTGCGTAGCCATCATTAAACCTTCTGAAATGACACCAAATGCATCTGCGTTTGTTCGGAAAGTGGTCGAAAATTTGTTCACAGCAAATGAAGTAGCCGTGATAGAAGGTGACGCAGATACTTCGACTGAATTATTAAAACTACCCTTTAATCACATCTTTTTTACAGGGAGCCCGGGTGTGGGGAAAATAGTGATGAAAGCTGCGGCGGAAAATCTAACATCCGTGACACTGGAATTGGGAGGGAAATCTCCCTCCATTGTAGATGAAACCGCAGACATTTTAGAAACGGCAAAACGGATTGTGTGGGCGAAGTTCTTCAATAATGGGCAAACCTGTATAGCGCCTGATTACGTATTGGTGCAGGATTCCGTTGCTGAAAAATTGGTGGCAGAGATGAAAAACGTGATTGCAACCACGTACAAAAGTTCAGGAAACGGCATTGAAAAATCTGCTTCATACGCCCGCATTGTGAACGAGAAGCATTTCAGCCGATTGTCTGAACTTTTGAATGAGGCAACAAGGCAAGGTGCTGTGATCTCGGAAGGAGGAAAAAGTAATGCTGCTGAAAGGTATATTTCACCAACGATTTTGACCTCTGTTACAAACGGGATGAGAATCATGCAGGAAGAGATTTTTGGTCCTATTTTGCCGGTCGTAATCTTCAAAAATGTATCAGAAGCGATCGAACATGTGAATGCCGGAGAAAAACCACTTGCACTGTATATCCATTCCAAAAGTGCTTCTGCTACCGATCGTATATTGGCAAGTACAAGCTCTGGCAATGCATTGGTGAATGAAGTACTGACGCAATTTGGAAATACAGAAATACCTTTCGGTGGTGTAAACAACAGCGGAATTGGCAAGTCAAATGGCTTTTACGGATTCAAAGAATTTTCTAATGCCAAAGGGGTGATGAAACGAAGATTTGGAACAATGAAATTTCTTTACCCTCCTTACTCGGAACGCCTTGTAAGCTTGTTGAAGAAAGGGTTGAGGTGGGTTTAGGGTATTCGACAGGAGAAAGTTATAATCAATCAAATTCAATAGTAAATGGCGAATATGACCAATCAAACAGATCTTTTTGGAGCCGCTCCGATTCGATGTGAATATTACCCGGTGCTGTTGCCGGATGAAGAAGGGATGGCAGCAGTAACAGCTCTTAATCAGATACTGGTGGAGCACGGAGTGAAACCTTCTCAACTCACAAAGTTGCCTCACATTTCAATTGATGGCGTGATTTGCCCTGAAAATGATGAAAAGGTTACGAATGATATCACGGCATTTCTTGCAACACAAAGTGCCTTGCCGATTGAATTTTCGGAGCTTGGTTATTATCCCGGCAGAGGCGGGGTAACGTTGAAACTCGGGATAAGGAATGCAGAGGTGATCAAAGAATTTAACAGAAATTTTATGGAGGCTATTAATGGTAAAGTAACCAAATTAGACCTGCACCTTACCCTGGCCAGATACGTCAATCCCGAAGTTTTGGAACGTCTTATGCAGATTGATATTGAACTGCCTGATTGTACTTGCCGGAGTGTCGCTATTTATAAGAAAGAGTTCAAAGCCAAGGGGGCTTATGAGGTGGTTGGGAGGGTTGGGTTTGGAGGTTAGTAGAATATCATCTTCACAGTAGTGAAAATGTCTACTAAGAACTTACCCAAAACAAGACCACTTATTAGCAGTGCCCAGTTGGATATTTTGTTTGAGAATCTGTAAGATATAGATGCTCTTAAACTTATGGTAAAAGCCAATAAGCTTGTTATAAAAATACCCAAAATCCAATTATAGATTACAATGTAGGTATCCTTTAACTGAATATCAGTGGAAGATTGTCCAATGTAAAGCCAATAAAGAAACGCAGAAAGGATAAGGGCAATGAGGAGGAATACGTAGGTTTTTTTCATATTTTCATGAAAAGTTTGGTCGTTGTATTTTCGCCTTCGTTTGTGTCTTCACAAACGAAATTAGCGATCACTCTTTAATCGTAGTGCCACCACTCGACCATACACGGTCGCCGGGCGGTCTGGAAACTATAATTAACAGGAACAGAAGTTGAACCTTGCGTAAATGTCTAATAAAAGCAGCTCAGTCCCACTTTGTGCAATACCTTGTTAGCCGTTGTTTTTATTTTTTTGCTATTTTTTCAAATATTTCGTTTAATGCATCTTCCATAACTGTGGCAGTATTTTCACCACTCTGATTTGTCACAATAAATACACCCAAATCGTATTTTGGAATAATGTAAATATAACATTGAGAACGTGGTACTCCTCCATGATGTACATAGAATGTGCCTAATTTTTTGTCATCTGTACTAATGTTCCAGAAATATCCGATACTAAATTCATTATCAAATTTGGCTGTTGTTTTGTGTGATTCCGTAACAATTTTATTGTTTTTCAGCTGAAAAGTAATATACTTAACCATATCAGGTATCGTAGACTTTATACTACCAGATGCCCCCCAAGGTAATTTAGGCATTGGAGAGGTAATTACAGTATTATCGGAATGATAACCAACTGCAAGCTTTTTTAGCTCTTGATTAGACAAACTGATTTTAGTGTTATGCATCGCAATATTTTTAGATAAGTAATCTGTTAATAGTTTTTCAAATGATGTTCTATAAACTTTTTCTAAAATATAAGCCATAAGTTCGGTGCCTGCACTGGAATAAGAATATTTGTAACCCGGTATCGTATCAATTTTTACTTTATGAAGGTCTTTAAAAAAATCTTCTTTTCCATAATTCTTATAAACTTCATTAAGTTTCCTGGGTGTGTTGTGATTTGTGAAATCTTGCAGAATCTTATTTGCCTCAAATGGTAGCATATTGGGAAACCCACTTGTATGGGAAAGCAAATGCTTGATAAGAATCGGTTGGTTCTTAAACTTCAAATTAGGATAATCTTCCGCTAAATATCTTTGAACCTCATCTTCAATACTCAATTTATTTTCAAAAACTGCTTTTGCGACAAGCATTCCAGTAAAAGTTTTGCTCAGTGAACCAATTTCATAAATTGTTTCACTATCGGGGCAGTTGGCCCTCCCTTTTTCTAATTCTCCATAATGACCAATAAACTCTTTTCCTTGATAAACTATTCCAATTGAAGTTGAATGAATCAGAGGCTTTTTAATCATTTTATTTGCTACACTATCAAGTAAAGTTTTGATATTAATGTTTTCTGTTGAAGTAATATTTTTCTCCGTATCTACTTTTAATGATGTCTGTTCCCAACAGAATACAGATGATACTAAGAAAATAAAAAGGGCTATGTTTCTCATATTTTAATCGGTGTATATTTTTTATTTCTACTGAAATTGATTTGATTATTAAAATTTCCTGTTCTGTGGTAAAATAACGGCGACCTCCGTAATATGGGAAATATTTGCAGACGAGCAGTCGTACTTTTGATATTTAATTAAAAATATCAAGACTTAATTGTCATTTAGGGTGATTTTGTTTAATCAGTTATGTATGAAGCTTACTGGCCGAAATTAGATACTCTGACTCAATCCCTCTAATAAAAAAAGCGGTTTGTGAGGACACAAACCGCGGCGAAAACTTGAATGACAGCAACCAGAGACCAACGATACTTGTCATTACCAAGCTCTAATCTGGTTTTATTCTCACTATTTTGTCTCCTCTCATTACAACAAGCTCTGTATTTTTTTGCTTTTTGAACTCAAGAAGTTTTTCATAGGTTTTTTCCAGTCCCACCAAAATTTTATTTCTGAGTTCAACTTGTTTTTCAGCTGTGGTCATGGTAGTATTTTAGATTATTGAATTTTGTACTATCAAAGATATTCAGTTCTTCAAGAGTTGTTTTTTCTGCCAAAAGCTCATGTCTGCCGTGCGAATTGTCAAAGATTAGTGCTCCATCCACAATTGGTAAATACAGTTCAAATAAATTTTGAATTCCTCTCAGGTAACGCCTTTCTATTACTTCTGATTCGATATTGTGACCGCCTTCTAAAACTCTGATCCTCACACGTTCCTTAGCTAATGCCACGTTTTGCAACCAAAAGAAGAGTAGCGTAGTGGTATAGCCTTTATCTTTCGCTTCTTCAATTTTGCTTTTGTAACTCCTTGTAGAAAGTGTTGTTTCAAAAGCAAAGCTTTCATTTGATTTTAAAAGCTCATTTATCCTATTAAGCATTATCCGCCCTGCCTCAAATGACACCTTTTCTGGCTGGAATGGTGATAAACCTTTTGCTATCTCATCAGCATTTACAAATTCCTTGCATTTGATAATTTCAGGTAAGATAGTAAATGAAGCAGTGGTTTTACCTGCTCCATTACAACCTGAAATGATATAAAGATTTTTTTCCACCATCATTTTTGTCTTACCTAATCATACTCACCCATAAATCTCCTTCCTTGCTGCTTTTAAGGTATTAGTCAACAAACCACAAATTGTCATCAAACCAACGCCGCCTGGAACTGGGGTGATGTAGCTTGTTTTTGGAGCAACGTCGGCGAAGTTTACGTCTCCTTTAATGGCAAAACCGCTTTTCTTGGTTGCGTCTTCAACACGGCTGATACCTACGTCAATTACAACGGCGCCTTCTTGCACGTAATCAGCAGTCACGAATTCCGGACGACCCAATGCGGCAACAAGAATGTCTGCTGTTTGGCAAACTTCTTTCAGGTTGGGCGTTTTGCTGTGAGTAATCGTTACAGTGCAGTTTCCCGGGTAGTCGTTGCGCTGCATCAGTATGCTCATGGGCAAACCCACGATCTGGCTGCGACCAATCACGACGCAATGTTTTCCGCTGGTTTCTACGCCGGCACGGATCAGCATTTCCAGAATACCGAACGGTGTTGCGGAAATGTACGCCGGCAAACCTTTACACATTCTGCCAACGTTTATCGGGTGAAATCCGTCGACGTCCTTTTTAGGATCAACGGCTTCCATAATGGTGTTTTCAGAAATATGCTTTGGTAACGGAAGTTGAACGATAAAACCGTCTACATCCGCATTGTTGTTTAGAGACGCCACGGCATCGAGCAATTCAGCTTCGGTAATACTTGCGTCGAATTTCAGCAGGGTAGAAGTGAAGCCAATTTCTTCGCAGCTCCGTATTTTTGATGCTACATAAGTTTCGCTTGCACCGTCCTGACCAACAAGTATAGCCGCCAAATGTGGTTTTTTGCCACCAGAAGCCACCCAGTTTTCAACTTCAACTTTAATTTCGGATTTGATTTGAGAAGATATCGCCTTCCCGTCTAGTAATTGCATTTTATTATGTTCTTGCTTGTATGTTACAGTTTTATTTCTTCAAGATGGTCAGGTGTTTGTCAAGTTTTGTTTCATTCATGTTTGACACTATATAACTAAGCCTGCCCTCCTGACGATCAATGACCATCGCCTTGCTATGAAATTCCTTTCAGTCTGTCCTTCAATATTTCCATTCCTATTGTCGCTTTTTCCTGGATAAAAGTCATATTGGGTTTGAATCTAATATCCGGTTTGGCCGGGTCGATCAGGAAAATGGGTCTGTTTGGTCTAACGTAATTGACGAGTCCGGCTGCCGGATAGACAGCCAGTGAGGTGCCTACAACAACGAATATATCTGCTTCCTCGGCTATCTCCACAGCGACATCCATCATAGGTACTTCTTCTCCAAACCACACAATATGAGGTCGCAACTGGCTACCCAACTCGCACACATCACCGGTTTTCAACTCCCAGGATGTCATTTCATATACCAGTTCAGGATTTTTGGTACTCCTGGATTTGAACAATTCTCCATGCAGATGAACCACATTGGAAGATCCTGCTACTTCGTGCAGATTATCGACGTTCTGAGTGATAATCGTTACCTCATATTCCTTTTCCAGTTCTGCAAGCGCGTAATGTGCCGAATTGGGTTTTACAGAAACGGCCTGCTTTCTTCTTTGGTTGTAAAAATCCAGAACAAGTTCCTGATTTCTGGCCCACGCTTCGGGAGTAGCCACGTCTTCTATGCGGTAATTGTCCCATAAGCCACCATTGTCCCGAAAGGTGCTTATTCCACTTTCAGCACTTATTCCTGCTCCGGTAAGAACCACTAGTTTTTGCATGGTGCTTGCTTGTTTATTTCACGCAAAGTTAAGGAAGTTAAAAGGCAAAGATCGCAAAATACACTTTGCGACCTTTGCCAATCTTATACCCTTTGCGTGAAACCTTATTCTTTAGTCTTCTTAGTAACTTTTTTTGCCGCCGGCTTTTTTGCTGCCGCTTTTTTCGGAGCTGCTTCCTTCTTTGGAGCTGCTTCTTTTTTCGGTGCAGCTGCTTTTGGCGCAGCCTTTTTGAATCCACCTCTACCAGCAGGTTTTTCTGGTTGCTCAGCCGCCAGTTTCAATACATCGTCGTAAGTCAGACTGGATGGCTCTGTTCCTTTTGGAATTTTAAGATTACGTTTCTCAAAAGCAACGTATGGTCCATAGCGGCCATTCAAAACCTTTGCGTTTTCGTTTTCTGCAAATTCCTTAATTGTCCGGTTACTTTCTACAATTCGCTTATCCTCAATAATAGCAATCAGACGATCTTCGGTAACTGCCATTGGGTCATCGTCTTTGGCAAGAGAGTAATATTTACCGCCATGTTTCACGTATGGACCAAATTTCCCAATGTTCACCACTAATTCCGTTTCCTCAAAAAGACCAACAGTTCTTGGGAGTTTGAATAATTCCAGTGCTTCTTCAAGCTTGATTGTTTCCATCAGTTGCCCTTTGAGTAAGCTGGCAAATTTTGGTTTCTCCTCATCTTCTGCGTCGCCGATCTGCACATAAGGGCCGTATTTGCCGATACGCACAGATATTTTCTTACCCGAGTTAGGATCTTCTCCTAATTCACGGGAAGTTAGGGTTCTGTCAAATTCCTCTTCTTTTACCTCTGTTATCCTTTTTTGGAAAGGAGTATAGAAGTTTTTGATCATTTGTTGCCATGCCAGTGTGCCATCGGCAATGTGGTCAAAATCCTTCTCAACGCTGGCTGTAAATGAGTAGTCAACGATTCCTTCAAAGTTGTTGACCAGGAAATCATTCACAACCATTCCGGTACTTGTCGGGAAAAGTTTGGCTTTTTCAGAACCGTAGGTTTCCTTGTTTACTTTGCTTTGTATCTTATCATTTGCAAGAATCATTTCCCTGAACTCACGCTCAATACCGGGACGATCTTCTTTCACAACATATTCTCTTCTTAAAATTGTTGAAATGGTGGGTGCATAAGTGGACGGTCGTCCGATGCCCATTTCTTCCAGCTTTTTTACCAAACTCGCTTCGGTATATCTTGGCGGATTCCTTGTAAAGCGTTCTGTCGCTTTCATGTCTGCAAGATTGAGCAACTGACCAATGTTCAGCGGAGGAAGCATCCCTTTTTGTTCCTCATCGCCTTCGTCATCGCTCGATTCCAGATACACTTTCAGGAACCCTTCAAATTTGATCACCTCACCTTGTGCAACAAGTTCTTCGGAAGTGGTCGAGATTGCGATGGTAGCTGTTGTTCTTTCCAGCTGCGCATCCGACATCTGAGAAGCGATAGCGCGTTTCCAGATCAGCTCGTAAAGACGCTGTTCGTTACGGTCGCTGCTACCGTTCAATGTATGAAAATCGGTTGGACGAATGGCTTCGTGAGCTTCTTGTGCCGACTCCGATTTTGTTTTAAAAATTCTCTTGTTGTAATATTCCTGACCATATTCTTTCACGATCTGGGTTTCTGCTTTTTGCAAAGCTTCTTCCGAAAGATTGGTAGAATCGGTACGCATGTAGGAAATCTTTCCAGCCTCATACAAACGCTGCGCAACAGTCATGGTTTGCGCTACCGAAAAGCTCAGCTTTCTTGAAGCTTCCTGCTGTAATGTAGAAGTAGTAAATGGTGGTGCGGGTGTCTTTTTAGCAGGTTTAACTTCCAGATTTTTGATTGAGAATTCAGCACCAATACACTTTTCCAAAAAGGACATTGCATCAGTTTCAGCAACAAAATTCTTAGGAAGTTCAGCGTTAAGTACTTTCCCGTTCCCCAGGTCAAAATGAGCAGTAATTTTAAAGCTTCCTTTGCTATTAAATGCGTCAATTTCTCTTTCCCGCTCTACTATAATACGTACTGCTACCGATTGTACCCGGCCGGCAGAAAGATTGGTTTTTCCTATCCTGATTTTTTTCCAAAGTACAGGCGAAAGTTCATACCCTACAAGACGGTCGAGTATGCGGCGAGCCTGCTGAGCATCAACCAGATCTACATCAATAATACGAGGTTTCTGGATAGCGTTCTGCAAAGCCGTTTTTGTGATTTCCCGGAACACAATTCTTTTGGTATTGTCTGGCAACCCAAGTGCTTCTTTTAAATGCCAGGATATCGCCTCTCCTTCGCGGTCATCATCCGTTGCGAGCCACACTTCTGCGTCTTTCGCAAGTTTTTTCAGTTCGGCAATCACCTTCACCTTATCAGATGAAATTTCGTAGGATGGCTGAAAACCATTTTCTACATCGACGCCCATGTCATGCTCAGGAAGATCACGTACGTGACCAAAACTGGACTTGACCGTGAAGTCTGCGCCTAAATAATTTTCAATGGTTTTGGCCTTCGCCGGTGACTCAACGATCACCAGATTTTTAGACATAATTTTGAATTTAATGTACCGGGTAGCACTTTGGACGCTCAAATATAGGGCAGAAACAAGCAAAAAATCAAAGTAGTTAGCAAAAGGTGGGTTATAAAATTGTTTTTTAAGGCCTTTTTTGAGCCATTTTTCAAAGGTTATTTCATAATAATCGACACAACAACAGAACAAAAAATACAGGGCTAATGTTAAAATAAGTAGCTAGTGTATAATGATACTAAATAACGGTAATTGCGTATATAACACCTAGGTATATTCTGTAATTTAGTATTTTCGCACGTTTTAATGACAACAGATAATCCCAATTTTGAGTAATGAATATTTATCAGGATTACATCAAAGAAATTGAAGAAAGAAAAACCCAAGGGCTTCACCCGAAGCCAATTGATGGTGCAGAATTGCTAAGCGAAATCATCGCGCAAATTAAAGATTCGGAAAACGAGCATCGGGAAGACTCTCTTAAGTTTTTTATTTACAACACTTTACCAGGAACTACAAGTGCAGCCGGTGCGAAAGCCAGGTTTTTGAAAGAGATCATTCTTGGCGAATCCGTAGTTGCAGAAATAACACCTGCCTTTGCTCTTGAGTTATTATCTCATATGAAAGGCGGACCTTCTATTGGCGTGTTACTTGACCTGGCTCTGGGCGAGAACAAGACAATTGCCAAAGAAGCTGCGGAGGTTCTTAAAACACAGGTTTTCCTTTACGATGCAGATATAGATCGTCTGAAAGTGGCATTCAAAGACGGTAATGAAATTTCAAGGGAGATACTTGAAAGTTACGCAAAGGCTGAGTTCTTTACGAAATTACCAGACGTACCAGAGGAAATTCAGATAGTTACTTTTATTGCCGGCGAGGGAGACATATCTACAGATTTGCTTTCTCCGGGTAACCAGGCTCACTCAAGATCAGATCGTGAACTTCATGGTTTGTGTATGATCACGCCAAAAGCGCAGCAGGAAATCAAAGCTTTACAGGAAGAACATCCTGGCAAAAGCGTGATGCTGATCGCCGAAAAAGGTACGATGGGCGTTGGTTCATCCAGGATGTCAGGTGTCAATAACGTGGCACTTTGGACAGGTAAACAAGCAAGTCCATACATTCCGTTTGTTAATATTGCTCCGATCGTTGGAGGTACAAATGGTATTTCTCCGATTTTCCTTACCACTGTTGACGTTACGGGTGGTATCGGTATTGACCTTAAAAACTGGGTTAAAAAGGTTGACGAAAATGGCGAGATTCTTCGTAACGAAAGCGGTGACCCTATTCTCGAAGAGGTTTACTCGGTTGAAACCGGAACGGTTCTTACCATTAATACGCAAACGAAAAAACTTTACAAAGGGGAGCAGGAACTGATCGATATTTCGAAAGCCCTTACACCTCAGAAAAAGGAATTCATAAGAGCTCGCGGTTCATACGCTATTGTGTTCGGTAAAAAAATCCAGACAATAGCAGCGAAAATTCTAGATATCGAACCTACACTTGTTTTTGCTCCGTCAAAGGAAATCTCAAACGAAGGGCAAGGACTTACAGCGGTAGAAAAAATCTTCAACAGAAATGCTGTTGGTATCACTCCGGGTAAGGTTTTACACGCCGGTTCGGATGTTCGTGTTGAGGTTAATATCGTAGGATCTCAGGATACGACTGGTTTGATGACTGCTCAGGAATTGGAGTCTATGGCTGCTACCACAATCTCACCCATCGTTGACGGTGCATACCAATCTGGTTGCCACACAGCCTCGGTATGGGATAAAAAGGCGCAGGCCAATATTCCTAAACTGATGAAGTTTATGAACGATTTCGGTTTGATCACTGCCCGTGACCCGAAAGGTGAATATCACGCTATGACAGATGTGATTCACAAAGTTCTGAACGATATAACTATTGACGAGTGGGCGATCATCATTGGTGGTGATTCACACACAAGGATGTCCAAAGGTGTTGCTTTTGGAGCTGACTCAGGAACGGTTGCACTTGCACTT
Organism: Dyadobacter sp. CY312; assembly: GCF_021390535.1. Lineage (GTDB taxonomy): Bacteria > Bacteroidota > Bacteroidia > Cytophagales > Spirosomataceae > Dyadobacter. The sequence goes on along the minus strand of NZ_JAJUXG010000001.1, from coordinate 802,458 downwards.
GCTACGGGTGAAGCATCTATGCCAATTCCGGAATCTGTCAAAGTAACTTTCAAAGGTGACATGAAGGATCACATGGACTTCCGTGATGTGGTTCACGCGACACAAGCTCAGATGCTTCAGAAGTTTGGCGGAGAGAACGTATTCCAGGGTAGAATCATTGAGGTTCATTTGGGAACACTTCCGGCTGACCAGGCATTTACGTTTACTGACTGGACGGCAGAAATGAAAGCAAAAGCTTCTATCTGTATTTCTGAGGATGACACGCTGATTGAATCACTGGAAATTGCCAAAGGCAGAATCCAGATCATGATCGATAAGGGCATGGAAAATCATACACAGGTTCTTCAGGGATTGATTAATAAAGCGAACAAAAGAATTACTGAGATTAAATCAGGAGAGAAGCCAGCGTTGGTGCCTGATGCGAATGCAAAGTATTATGCTGAGGTCGTTATCGATCTTGATATAATCGTTGAACCGATGATTGCGGATCCTGATGTGAATAATAAGGACGTATCTAAAAGATATACGCACGATACGATTCGTCCGATATCTTTTTACGGAGAGGATAAAAAAGTAGATCTTGGTTTTGTGGGCTCATGTATGGTGCACAAGGGAGATTTAAAAATTGTTTCCCAGATGCTTAAAAACATTGAGGAGCAACAAGGTAAAGTTGAGTTCCATGCTCCGCTTGTAGTGGCAGCACCTACCTATAATATTGTAGAGGAACTCAAAAATGAAGGTGACTGGGATGTATTGCAGAAATATTCTGGTTTCGAATTCAACGACAGTGCTCCGAAAGTTGCTGCTCGGACTGAATACGAAAATATGATGTATCTGGAACGTCCGGGTTGTAACCTTTGTATGGGTAACCAAGAGAAGGCGGCGAAAGGAGATACCGTTTTGGCAACTTCTACACGTCTGTTCCAGGGAAGAGTTGTTGAAGATTCAGACCGTAAAAAAGGAGAATCTCTGCTTGCGTCTACACCAGTTGTTGTGTTGTCTGCAATACTGGGAAGAATTCCTAATTTGGAAGAATACAAAGCTGCGGTAGTGGGTATTGATCTGACTAAGTTCGCGCCTCCTACGAAGCAGTTAAGCAGATAATGATTTGGTTTAGAGTCTTGGTTGATGACTAGTGTTTAACAGATTCTATTCAATGTAATGAATGTCTTGCTGAGCTTGTCGAAGCATTGTCTAATTGCCCTTCGACAGGCTCAGGGTGGCACTCCCTCAGATGTTGCTTATCTCAATAGTAAGTTGTCGTGTTACACGACACTAGACAGATTCTGAACTAGATGAAAATACAGCATTTTATAGCTTTTGGCTCAGTTTTTGATGCGTATGGGTGTATAGACATATAACATAATTACTATGGCGTTTGACTTAGACATGATTAAGGGTGTTTACACCCGAATGCAGGAAAGAGTAGAAGCGGCCCGTAAAGTAGTAGGGCGGCCTTTAACTTTGACAGAAAAGATTTTGTATTCCCACTTGTGGGAAGGCTCACCATCTCAGACTTACGAACGTGGTAAAGCTTATGTAGATTTTGCTCCTGACCGCGTTGCGATGCAGGATGCTACTGCACAAATGGCACTACTTCAATTTATGCAGGCTGGCAGGCCGCAGGTGGCTGTTCCTTCAACGGTTCATTGCGATCACCTTATTCAGGCGGAGGTTGGAGCTGTTCAGGATTTGAAAAATGCTGAGGATAAGAATAAAGAAGTCTACGATTTCCTTTCGTCTGTTTCTGATAAATACGGTTTAGGGTTTTGGAAAGCCGGTGCTGGTATTATTCATCAGGTTGTGCTCGAAAACTACGCATTTCCGGGAGGAATGATGATCGGAACCGATTCACATACTCCTAATGCCGGTGGACTTGGTATGATCGCAATTGGCGTCGGCGGTGCTGATGCGAGTGACGTGATGTCGGGTCTTGCGTGGGAATTGAAAATGCCTCGTTTGATCGGTGTTAAACTGACCGGAAAACTGAGCGGATGGACAGCAGCGAAAGACGTAATTCTTTGGGTTGCAGGTCAGCTTACAGTAAAAGGTGGTACCGGATATGTGGTAGAATATTTTGGCGATGGTGCCGAAAGTCTTTCTGCAACAGGAAAAGGTACAATCTGTAACATGGGTGCTGAAATTGGAGCTACAACTTCAATCTTTGCTTACGATGAGAAAAGTGCTGCTTATCTGAGAGCAACAGAACGTGCAGATGTAGCTGATGCTGCAAATGCCGTTGCGAAATATCTTCGTTCGGATGATGAGGTTTATGCTGATCCTACGTCTTATTACGATCAGGTTATTGAGCTAGACCTATCTACTCTGGAGCCCCATGTGAACGGACCATTTACGCCGGATTTGGCTTGGCCGATTTCTAAATTTGCTACGGCGGTTAGGGAAAACGGATGGCCGGAAGTGCTTTCGGTTGGGCTGATCGGTTCTTGCACCAATTCTTCTTATGAGGACGTTAGCCGTGCTGCTTCTTTGGCACAACAGGCTGTTGATAAAAAATTAAAAGTAACTTCTGAATACACAATCACGCCGGGTTCCGAGCAAGTTCGCTTCACGGTGGAACGCGATGGGTTCCTGGATACTTTTGCGAAAATTGGTGGGGTAGTACTTGCCAACGCCTGCGGACCTTGTATCGGACAATGGGCTCGTCACGGAGCTGAAAAAGGTGAGAAAAACTCAATCATCACTTCTTTCAACCGTAACTTCTCCAAACGTGCTGATGGTAATCCAAATACGCACTCGTTCGTAGCCTCTCCGGAGATTGTTACTGCGATGGCTATTGCCGGTCGTCTTACATTTAATCCGCTTACTGACACGCTGACAAACGTTGACGGTGTTGAAGTGATGCTTGACGAACCAACCGGACTGGAACTTCCTACAAGAGGTTTTGACGTTGAAGATGCAGGTTATCAGGCTCCGGCAGAAGATGGTAGCAAAGTTCAGGTTTTGGTAAGTCCGACATCGGATCGTTTGCAACTTCTTGAACCGTTCCCTGAATGGGAAGGGACTGATCTTAAAGGCTTGAAACTGCTCATTAAGGCAAAAGGAAAATGTACAACTGACCATATTTCTATGGCTGGTCCATGGTTGAAATACAGAGGTCACTTGGATAATATTTCCAATAACATGTTGATTGGCGCGGTGAATTTCTACAACGAAAAAACCAACACAGTCAAAAATCAGCTGGATAACCAATATGCAGGCGTTCCTGATGTGCAACGTGATTACAAAGCGCATGGTATAGGAACAATCGTGGTGGGTGACGAAAACTATGGTGAAGGTTCATCCCGTGAACACGCAGCCATGGAGCCTCGTTTCCTTGGTGTTCGTGCGATTCTGGTAAAATCTTTTGCCCGTATTCACGAAACCAACCTGAAAAAACAAGGTATGCTGGCTTTGACATTTGTCAATCCATCCGACTATGAGAAAATTCAGGAAGATGACAGCGTTGACATCATTGGATTGGAAACTTTTGCAGAAGCAGTCCCATTAACAATTGTACTTCATCACAACGATGGCACAGTTGATGAATTCCCGGTAAACCATACTTACAATGCACAGCAAATCGAATGGTTTAAAGCAGGTTCTGCTCTGAACATTATCCGTAAAACTGTTGGAGCTTAGGTTGAAACAAAATATTTTGATTGCAAAAAACTCCTGGAAACGGGAGTTTTTTTGTTGTTAGGGGAGCAGATACGGGTTTACCAATACTTCTAACATTTCAACAAGTTCTTCATCCATATATTGATAGTTATCCGGAATACCAAGCACGATAATTTTTTTGTCAGCAAGAGGAAGGTTAAACTTTTCATGAAGAATATTACGGTGCTTCTTTTCCATTACGAATACAAGATCTGCCCACACAATTAGTTTTTCAGTTGCTTTTATTCGAGCACTTGAAGAAGTGCCCGCGGATTTGGCATAGTGAGGAAAGACATTAAATATCTTCTCGGCCGTCGGGCTTCTCCACTGGTTTCTACTGCAAATAAATAAGAGGTTCAATATGGCGATATCTTAGTACAAAGGGTGTTGGAAAAAAACAAAGATTATTGAACAACCACTTAAAATATTTTGTGTTGAGCATTCGGGCTAACTTTCCTCAAATACGATTGTACAAAAAATAATATTAGTCCAACTACAATTGAGACGTCAGCCATATTAAAAATACCGGTTTGAATAAAACCCAAATCGATGTGCAGAAAATCGGTGACAGATCCGTGAATAATTCGATCATAAATATTACCAATTCCACCACCAATGGCGAAGCTTAAAGCCAAAGCGCTCATTTTGGTTAAGTTCCTTCTCGTAACCAGGTAAACGATGCCATAACTCAATGCAAGCAGGGGAACAATTGACAGCAGAAAAAATTTAAGAAGATCCGGTAACGCACTACCAATACTCAGGAACGCGCCTGTATTTTCTACTTTCGTAAGTGTGAAATGATTTTTGATCAGACTGATGGTTTCATAGGTTCCAACTTCCTGTCTCACAATTGTTTTTGATATCTGATCGCAGCCTATGTTTGCGATTAGTACCAACATGAAAAAAATGTTATTTACAATTCGTTTTTTATTCATGGTGTGGGTCAAGTTCGCTAAGTCACAACGATGGAAATTGCATTACACAATCGAAGTAAATATAATTAATAAAATCGTCATATTGCCAGTCGGATCCATTCAGAGTGAGGCTCCATTCCGGTCTGTATACCGGAACGGAGCCTCACGAGCAATTTTTATAAGTTTATCTAACTATCACCAACCTTTTTGTTTCCAATTTGTTTCCTGTTTGAAGTTGAATAAGTAAAACTCCTTGTGCAGTATCAGGAATTCGAATTTTCTCATATTGATACCCATTCTTCTTTACAGTTTGTTGATGAAGAAGGTTTCCCAGAATATCCGTGACGGTCAGGTTTGATTCGGTATCCTGCGTGGTGAGGAACTTGACCGTAAATTCAGTGGAGGTGGGATTTGGCGAAACAGTTAGTGATTCTATTTCGCCTTCTACTTCTACTGACTCTTGCGGAGCATACCCAGATGCGATACGTGCGTTTGGTGTATTCCCCGATACGCAAATTTTATCCTGTCTGCATGATGGCCCTGTTAAACTCTGAATTCTAACGACATTGTTTCCGGTAGTAAGTGTAACGGGTATAGTTTCTTCCCTGAACACGATATTCCAGCTATGTGTGGCGGGAATTTGTATGCCCGAATTTTGAGAGGTTCCATTGACAGAGATGCTGATTGTCGGTTTTTCGTTTGCGGCATACCTTAGTTTGATCTGATACACCCCTGCTGTCGGCACATCATTAACAGCATAGTCTACATACTGGTTATTTCCATTCTGATCACCCCTGGTGCTGCCAGCCGATGCATTTGGATCGCTGGAAATAGAGCCGTTTCCATTGGCGAGCTCTGCTTCAAGACAGACTGAAAATGGTTGGGATGGCGTGTTACAGGTAGTTACAGTCACATTTGTTGTTGCGATTTTATCAGGACATCCTGCTTTCGATGCGGTAACTGTGTATGTAAAAGTTCCGTTAGTTGACGGAGCATTTGTATTCACAGAGCTTCCTGAAAGGTTAATTCCGCTCCCAGTCCATTTGTAAGTAACGCCACTGCAATCAGCACCGTTACAGTTTGCTGATAGATTTACCGGAGCAGAACATCCGGCAGAAGCTGGTGTCGCATTCGCTGCAACTGTAAAGTCACAATTGGCTGTGGTATTTCCCTCAACTGTAATCTTAACGTTGGCTGTTTTATTGCTGCACCCATTTTTTGTCGCAGTCAGCGTATAAGTGTACTCACCCGGATTGGTTGGCAACGTAAAGGAGGTTGAAGTTCCAGATGCATTCAGTCCGTTACCCGACCACGTAAATGAAGTTGCGCTACAATCGCTGCCAGTACAATTGGCTTGCAAAACGGCCTGAGAAGCGGGGCTATAATTTTGTTTGTCGCTGGTGGGAGCTATTGCGAAGTTACAGGTTGATGGAGTATCTGTATTCCCTGATACGCAAATTTTATCCTGTCTGCATGATGGCCCTGTTAAACTCTGGATTCTAACGACATTGTTTCCGGCAGTAAGCGTAACGGGTATAGTTTCTTCCCTGAACACGATATTCCAGCTATGCGTGGCAGGAATTTGTATGCCTGAATTTTGAGTGGTTCCATTGACAGAGATGCCGATTGTCGGTTTTGAGTTTGCGGCATACCTTAGTTTGATCTGATATACACCTGCTGCCGGCACATCATTAACAGCATAGTCCACATACTGGTTACTGCCATTCTGATCACCTCTTGTACGATCTGCCGATGCATTTGGATCGCTGGAAATAGAGCCGTTTCCATTGGCGAGCTCAGCTTCCAGGCACACTGAAAATGGTTCGGATGGATTTGTATTGCAGGTAGTTACAGTCACATTTGTTGTTGCGGTTTTATCAGGACATCCTGCTTTCGATGCGGTAACTGTGTATGTAAAAGTTCCGTTAGTTGACGGAGCATTTGTATTTACAGAGCTTCCTGAAAGATTAATTCCGTTCCCAGTCCATTTGTAAGTAACGCCACTGCAATCGGCACCGTTACAGGTTGCTGATAGATTTACCGGGGCAGAACATCCGGGAGAAGCTGGTGTCGCATTTCCTGCAACTGTAAAGTCACAATTGGCTGTGGTATTTCCCTCAACTGTAATCTTAACGTTGGCTGTTTTATTGCTGCACCCATTTTTTGTTGCAGTCAGCGTATATGTGTACTCACCCGGACTGGTTGGCAACGTAAAGGAGGTTGAAGTTCCAGATGCATTCAGTCCGTTACCCGACCATGTAAATGAAGTTGCGCTACAATCGCTGCCAGTACAATTGGCTTGCAAAACGGCCTGAGAAGCGGGGCTATAATTTTGTTTATCGCTGGTGGGAGCTATTGCGAAGTTACAGGTTGATGGAGTATCCGTATTCCCTGATATACAAATTTTATCCTGTCTGCATGATGGGCCTGTTAAACTCTGGATTCTAACGACATTGTTTCCGGCACTAAGTGTAACGGGTATAGTTTCTTCCCGGAACACGATATTCCAGCTATGCGTGGCAAGAATTTGTATGCCTGAATTTTGAGAAACTCCATTGACAGAGATGCTGATTGTCGGTTTTGAGTTTGCGGCATATCTTAGTTTGATCTGATATACACCTGCTGCCGGTACACCATTAACAGCATAGTCCACATACTGGTTACTGCCATTCTGATCACCTCTTGTACGATCTGCCGATGCATTTGGATCGCTGGAAATAGAGCCGTTTCCATTGGCGAGCTCAGCTTCAAGACAGACTGAAAATGGTTCGGATGGATTTGTATTGCAGGTAGTTACAGTCACATTTGTTGTTGCGGTTTTATCAGGACATCCTGCTTTCGATGCGGTAACTGTGTATGTAAAAGTTCCGTTAGTTGACGGAGCATTTGTATTTACAGAGCTTCCTGAAAGATTAATTCCGTTCCCAGTCCATTTGTAAGTAACGCCACTGCAATCAGCACCGTTACAGGTTGCTGATAGATTTACCGGAGCAGAACATCCGGGAGAAGCTGGTGTTGCATTCGCTGCAACTGTAAAGTCACAATTGGCTGTGGTATTTCCCTCAACTGTAATCTTCACATCGGCTGTTTTATTGCTGCACCCATTTTTTGTCGCGGTTAGGGTGTATGTGTACTCACCCGGACTGGTTGGCAACGTAAAGGAGGTTGAAGTTCCAGATACATTCAGTCCGTTACCCGACCATGTAAATGAAGTTGCGCTACAATCGTTTCCAGTACAATTGGCTTGCAAAATAGCCTGAGAAGCGGGGCTATAATTTTGTTTATCGCTGGTGGGAGCTATTGCGAAGTTACAGGTGGAAGTATTAGGTAAGCAGGTTCCTGAAGTTAGCATAGGGCAAAAATAATTGTCCAGCCAGGGCAATCTCTTGTTGATGTAGTTGTGAAGGTAAGTTAAACCAGAGGTCCGATCAGGGCTATTATATTGGTCTGAAGCAACTCGATTCTCCCTCTCATAGGCTAGCGTTGCATTGAGTGTATTGAAGTTGGATGTAAAATTATTTTTTAAATTGTTTTCGGAAAGCAGACTCTGGCGAAGATCAAACCATCTTGTCGCCAGCTTATTGTTGAAGTCCCCAGGATTCAATCTTATTAGTCGTTTAAACAATTCATTGGTTTTTATATCCTGATATTTGTTACTTCTTGAACCATCAGGATTGTATCCCCATGTTGCATCCAAATCCCAGGGGATAAAGAAATATGGTTCTCCCTGGTCGTATCTTCCTAAAAAGTAATTTTTCTCTAAATTATCTTCGGCTTGCATCAGGTTCATGAAAATGTAGTAGTCGATCACATTCTCAATTTTTAATCTATTCCAGATCAGGTTTTTAAAATCACTGTCATTAGACTGTATTACGTCAGTGAGAAAGTCATAATGGTTTTGCCAGGTACTGTAATCCGGATAGTCCAATTCCCAACTTTGCCATGACTCACTGCCTGGGGCAGCCTTCGGTACACCAATCCCGGCGAAAGAGGCAGACAATGACCAGTCGTCCGCTTTGTACAACTCACCTTTTGTTAATCCATTATCCTCTTTTTTTAACTGTAACTGCTTCCTATCCATATCCTCGGTAAATAAATAGATCCCCAGGTAGGAGTTATTTAGGAACACTTCCACATATTTGCTTCTAATCGAAGAAATAGCATTAGGTTCAGTATTGGAATAATACAACTTGTGCATGTTAATCCATAGATTATGAGAAACTGCGTTATTGGCCCGGATTTCCTCATTCCATTGCGCCAAAAGCAACCACCTTTTGTCACTTCTCAGTCCTAGCAAAGAATGGTCTTTGTTTTTTCCTGCATCATCTTTTAGTTGAACACGGTATGATTTCTTTGGAAAGAATGACGAACTGTTACCACGTGTTCTTATTGCCATAGGAGACTGGAACAGCTGGTTGGCATTATCAGCCAGGGACATCGTTCCAGGAATTTCTACTTCTCCATTTATGGCAGTAATATTTTCAACTGTAAGATTTAGTAGTGGAAGATCCGTAAAGTATAGGTCGTATGTAATGCTGTTATAAATGGCAGTATATTTGGAGCCATAATTTAAGGTCGTTACCGTATTAGGCAAGGTGTAAATTTTTCCATTCACTGAGAGTTTGATAGGAATTGTAGGATTTTGAAAAGTTGATAGTGGTTCATTGCAGACTATCATTTTTCGAGATTCATCTACAAAATAACGGGAAGGATCAATGGCGATTTGCGCTTGTAAAAACAAAGGAAGAGCCAAGGCGAATAATAGAAAGGATAGCTTTTTCATTATCGAGATGGTATGTTGCTAAAATGTTTACTGAATTGTAAAATTCTAAGTAAACATATCTATATTTTTAGTAACCACTTATACCATTAACTAAGTCGCCTGATTTAATGATTTGCAATAAAGAGGGAGAGTTAAAAAGAGAAGTTAAGGAGTAGAATGCAAGAACGCTACCGGAGAGTTGGCGAACCGATTTGAACAAGAATGGCTTTTTATCCCTCGTAGAATAATGTCATCAATATTGCGGGAACCATTGATCCATCTGGAGAAGGCGTGGGCACGACAACTTCGGGTACGAATTTAAATCCCATATTTTCATAACACCTGATTGCCGGAGTATTTTCCTCAAACACGAATAAATGTATAAAATTTTCTGGGTTGCGTTTTCTGCTTTCCGTAATCAGATGTTGAATCAATATTTTTCCAATTCCCTTTCCGCGATTTTCTTCACCTCCCACCAGCAGTCTTCCTAGGCGCGGTGAATTTACATCGCCCGTAATCAATTCACCAAATGCGACCGGATGACCTTCGTCGTCGCATAATAAATACGATTGTTTCAGCGGATGGGCGAGTTGATAATCTCTGACCTGCTCAAATTCCAATGGGTAGGACCAATTTCCACCGGCGAAGAGGAACAGCAATTTCGCATCTGTAACCCAACTTTTTAGCACCGGGAAGTCGGAATCGGCGTATTTTCTCAAAAACATAGTTACACTAATTTTTTGTTTTGACCTTTTCTGAACTTAATATTAGCTAAAAGTAATAGATATAAGCCTAAACTGATTAAAAAGCCATTTACTACCACTCCAAATGAATAAAATTATAATCACCGGTGCTTTGTGTTTGTTCAATTTGTTGGCAGTTGCTCAAAAAGTTGCCTATAAAGTATCCTTTCCTAATGTCGTTCATCACGAAGCGCAAATTGCACTGGAAGTAAGTGATTTTTCTCAAAAGGAGTTAATAGCACGCATGAGCAGGTCCTCGCCGGGGCGTTATGCTACACACGAGTATGGTAAAAATGTATATGATGTAAAAGCATTTGATAAATCGGGGAAACCTGTTGCGATAACTCGTCTGGATGGAGATGTATACAAAGTTTCGAATTTGACAGGTTATGTTAAAATTCAATACACCCTTTACGCCAATCATCCTGACGGAACCTATGCCGGAATTGACGATACAAGCATCATGCTCAATGCACCTGCTACCTTCATGTGGGTAAAAGGTTTGGAAAAGGCACCTATTGATGTTCAGTTCAATTTGCCAACCGCTAAGAAGTGGAAGATTGCTACACAATTAAAACCTGGTGCGACTGCCAACGAATTCTCTGCTCCTGATTTACAATATCTGATGGATTCGCCAATAAAAATCGGTGATCTGAATATTAAGAAATGGACATTGGCCGGTAAAGATAAAAAAGACTACAACTTTGACCTTGCTCTGGAAACCGAAGGTTCTGACTCATTGGCGAACATTTTTGCCAAAAAGATAGAGCGGATAACACAAGAAACTCAGCCGATTTTCGGTGAACTTCCGGCGTTTGATTACGGTAAATATACCTTCATCGCAAGTTTTAATCCGTATGTGAAAGGTGACGGAATGGAACATCGCAACAGTACGGTCATTTCGAGAGCCGGAAATTTTGACGCAGGAGATAATCTGCTGAATGTATTTGCTCATGAGTTTTTCCATGCCTGGAATGTGGAGCGTATTCGTCCGCAGAGCCTAGAACCTTTCAATTACGAGAAAAGTAATATGAGTCATGAGCTCTGGTTTGCGGAGGGTTTTACACAATATTATGGCGGTCTGATTCTGAAACGTGCAGGATTCAATTCGTTACCGAGCTTCTGCCAAATGGTATCCTCGCTTGTTAACACAAAAGAAAACACAGCGGGAGCGAAAAGAGTATCTCCTGCGCAGGCGAGCAATCAGGCCATTTTCGTGGATGCCGGAGTGGCTGTCGATAAAACGAATTATGTCAATATTTACACTTCCTATTATCCTTATGGGGCAGCAATCGCACTGGCGCTGGATCTCGAACTTCGTGCTCGCAAACTATCCCTGGATGATTACATGGCGGCTGTGTGGCTTAAATATGGAAAAACAGAAAAGCCGTATGTAATTGCTGATTTGGAAAAAGTACTGGCTGAGCTGACGAAGGATGAGAAATTTGCGACAAGTTTTTTCAAGAACTATGTAAATGGAACCAAGTCATTGGATTACGGTCCGTTAGTTCAAAAGGCAGGCATGACTTTGGCAAAGGAATTTCCCGGACAAGCATGGCTCGGAGATTACCAATATGAAAATGGAAAATCGTTGAGAATTTTATCCAACACACGTTTCGATACGCCATTGTATAAAGCTGGTCTGGATGTAGATGATCACATTGTTGGTATCGACGGGCAATCGGTAACCTCTAAGTCTGACCTGGACAAAATACTGGCTTCACACAAGCCCGGTGATCAGATCAATATAGAGTACAGTCACAGAGGCGTAAGCAAACCGGGTGTTTTGGTATTGGAGGAAAATCCAAGATTGGTGGTTAAAACAAACGAAGAACTTGGGTTGCCTGTAACGGAAGAAATGAAGAAGTTCAGATCAGGGTGGCTGGATAGTAAGATACAGTGATCTTTACAGACGCAGATGTGGCCTTTACATGCTATATCTGCTTTTCAGATAAATATTTCCAGTAACGTTTCGGAACGTGCTGTATGTGCAGCTTCATGTTTTTGCGAGCCGGAATATTGGTACTCCTGAAATAATCTTTCCATAAAAGAGAATACAATTCCTCTTTTGGATCGAGGACATTAGCAGGTAATGCGTTCAGCGCTGAGGACATTTCCTGGGTAAAATCAAACGTAACTTCCTCAACTTTATCAAGGTCATAGTATAAACCATACTTTCTTTTCAGATCAAAAATGATCCATTTCTGGTCTGCGTAACGTTCTCTGAAGTGATCCGAAATAAGTGGTAAAACATTAAAATCGGGATCGATGTGTGCGTAGAAAGTGCCATCTGCCGTTTGCTGAAACCGGATAAATGCTTCCATCCGATGTTTTTCACGATGTACTTTTCTGTCCATTTGAGAAACCGCCAGAACAGAAGCGTTACCATAATTATCAGCAGCTCCGGCCGGACTATCAATAATATAATGCGCAAAATCAAAAAGATCCTGGAATGTCTGGGGTTGCTCGGATAAATAGGCTTTGTAGAATCGCTTCATCCAGTCGGGATCCAGCTTTTGTCGCAAACCTTTCCACACCCGGTTTGCCTTCGTGTCCTCACTCATTACAAAATGACTTTCCTGAAAAGCATCAGGAAGATATAGTTTTTCACTTACCAATCTGACCTGCGATGCCTTACGCTCATAACTGTCAAAAATAGCTGTCAGTATGCCTTCCAACGTACCGTCAAATACATACGTTTCCATCAGAATAGCGAAAGCTGGTTTGCCGGGGTTTTTGAATACTTGCTGTTACTTTCGGACAAGATTAGGTCCTTAATGTGACCAGCTTCGAAATCCCGGAGCTGGATCAGGCTATCCGCATAACGAATAAAATGACGGGCGCGGTTGAATGAAATTCCTAACTTTTTCAGCTGGTCCTTGTGAAGTCTGCCAAACTTCCTTGCCTGAACAATTTTCAGCGCAGAGGTCACACCAATACCCGGAACACGTAGGATCATTCTGTAATCTGCCGTATTGATATCGATAGGAAACTGATCCAGATTTCTTAATGCCCAGCTTAATTTCGGATCAATATCTACATCCAGATTTGGATTTGCTTCATTTAAAATTTCTTCCACCTTAAATCCATAAAAGCGCATGAGCCAATCTGTTTGATATAGTCTGTTTTCTCTGATCAAAGGCGGCTGGCTGCCGATAATGGGCAGTCGTGTGTCATTGCTTATTGGAATGTATCCTGAATAATATACCCGTTTCAGTGAATAGTTCTTATAGAATGCATTAGCCGTATGCATGATTTCCTTGTCCGATTCGGGTGTTGCGCCAATCACCATTTGGGTGCTTTGGCCAGCCGGTACAAACTTGGGCGTGTTTTTGATCAGCGCTTTTTCATCCTTGTATTTAACAATACTGTTCTGAACTAGGGCGAGAGGTCTCTTTACGTCTTCATGAGATTTTTCCGGAGCGAGTAACTTTAATCCGCTTTCAGTCGGCATTTCAAGATTTATACTCATCCTGTCGGCATACAAACCTGCTTCGTGCAACAATTCCGGACTTGCACCGGGAATCGTTTTGAGGTGAATGTAACCATTGAACCTCTTTTCCACACGCAGTTTCTTTACAATGCGAAGAAGGCGTTCCATAGTATAATCGCCATTTTTAAAGATGCCGGAACTCAAAAAAAGACCCTCTATATAATTTCTTCTATAAAAATTCATGGTAAGCTCTACCACCTCGTCTACTGTAAAAGCTGCCCGTTTGATATCATTGCTGCTTCTGGATACGCAAAATGCGCAATCGTAAATGCAATGGTTGGTCAATAGTATTTTTAATAAAGATACACAGCGGCCATCTTCGGTGTAGGTGTGGCATATTCCCGTTCCGTCCGCATCGCCCAAACCTTTGTTGTGATTTTTTCGGTTACTTCCGCTGGACGAGCACGATACATCATACTTTGCGGCATCAGCCAGTATTTCCAATTTCTCACGGATCCTCTCAAACATATATAAGTCTTTCAAAAAATTGAGTAAGCTAAAATAATCAAGTCGGATAAACAGTTATATGAACGCCGGGATAATCTGATAGCGCATATTTCCAATATTTATTTTGGATTATTTCCAAGTAAAGGTACTAAAATCATTCCAATGAATCTGAGTCGGATCGGGATTATTCTACTCCCTGTTTGTTTAATGTGCATATCGCCAAGCAAGGCGCAGGTCAGCAGTTATAAAGGTAAAGTGAGCCAGCAGTTTGTAATGAATAAGGAGTCTGTCATTATTGATCAGTCTACCGGAAAGCGGATCACTTATGCGGCTTATGACGATATTTTAAAGAGAAACCCAGGGAAATACAGAACCCAGCCGGTGTTTGATAAGTATGGTCAGGCTTCTTCATATGCCTTGATCCGAAAGAATTCAGGCGACATTCATGCCAATGGCGGCGTTGTGATGAATTCGGATCTGATGCCGGAAGTAGGGGAGCATCTTCCCCCGTTTGTGATGAAGGGACTGGACGGGAAGGAATATAATTCCGAAAAGTTGAAAGGGAAATATATCCTGCTTGGCTTTTGGGTAAAATTTGAAAAGCCGCTCTACACCCTTGCCAGCACGAAAATTATTTCAAACTTTATTGCCGAAAATGAAAAGAAGGGGATAGAAATCATTTCTCTTGGGACAACGCTGAATACCGAGGAAGAATGTCGTGAAGCTATTCCACGAAGGAACTGCGGATTTGTACCAGTACCCGAATCTTATGGTTTTAATCACAGATATAAAATAGGGGAAACTCCTTATTTTATTTTACTTGATAAAAATGGCATTGTGAAAGCAATGGCGCCGCATACTGAATTTGCTGCAACAATAGGTGAGTTAAGTCTGAAATGACATGCTACCGATCCGTGTTATTTATTTTTGGATAAATTGGAGCATCGTGGACAAGGTGATTTGTTGCTGTTGTTCCCGTGGAATACCGGAGGAACGATCTCCCAGTTGAAAACCATAATATCCAAACTGCGAGTGGTTTGCGCCCTCTATTTTTACAAAGTGGGTACTGACCGGCAATTTATTCTTGTTCGCAATTACATCTTTCTCATCCGCAACGCCATCCCGATCTCCATAAATTTTCAACATTTTAGTGGTTGTGTTGGAAATATCTATGTCTCTCGGATGTGTGGTAGCCAATAATATCGCTTTGTCAATTTGACCAGGGTTTTCATGGACGAACTGAGCTACCATTTTAGCTCCCTGAGAATGACCTGCCAGCAAATATTTTTTATTCTTGTCTTTAAGTAATCCCAAGTCTTTTATCTTCTTGTAGCCGTATTTGGCTTGTCGCCAAGGCATTTTAATCAGATAGGTTTCAATTCCGTTTTCGGCGAGTTTGTGACAAAGCGGCACATATGCTTCCGGAGCAACGAGTGCTCCGGGATAAAACATCAATACCTCAGGACTATTCTTCGCAGGAGAAAAATGAATGAAATCGTCCATGTCTCTTACACTAACCTGCGTGTCGCTTTTAAGATCGTCTTCGTCCACACCATGTGCCTGCATGGAATATAACAGCCAGGCAGTGAAACAGAGACCTAGAAATACCCAAATGCGAATTATTTTTTTAAACGATCCGGATTTCATAACAGCGGTTTTCTCTAATAAGCGATTGTGTTTGGATTCTACTCCGAGCGCAGGCTTTTCACCGGGTCTGTAAGAGCTGCTTTGATAGACTGAAAGGATACTGTAAATAAGGCAACCAATGCAGTTAAGAGCCCGGCAAGCGCGAAAGTCCACCAGGACATACTTGTTCTGTATTCAAAGTTTTGCAGCCATTGAGTCATTCCGTACCACGCCAACGGCATAGCGATAATCATGGCTATGGCTACCAACTTCAAGAAATCTCTCGACAATAAGGCTGTAACGCTGGCGACGGAAGCTCCAAGTACTTTCCTCACTCCAATTTCTTTGGTACGCTGTTGCGCGGTGAAAGTTGCCAGACCAAATAGTCCGAGACAGGCAACAAATATGGTAAGTCCTGAAAATACGCCAAGAATCTGGCCTGTTTTTTGTTCAGCCTTATAAGTGTTGTTATATCGTTCGTCCAGGAAACTGTATTCAAAAGCGTTTTCAGGTTTGAATTTATCCCACTGGGTTTTCATATCAGCAATTACACCATTTACATCCTCAGTTTGCAGTTTGATAATGGTTGTTCCCGCACCTTTTGTGAGTGTCATTACCAATGGCGTTATACGCTCATGAAGCGATCTGAAGTGGAAATCTTTAACTACGCCAATGACCCGGTAGGTACTTTTTTCTCCTTCCGAGCTGAAACGGGAAATGGTGTGATTCAATGCATTTTTCTTCCAACCCAGCATTTTGACGGCTGTTTCGTTCAGAATTACACCGGAAGAGTCATTACCATATTCCTTTGAAAAATTACGCCCATAAGCCATTTCCATTCCCAAAGTTGGAATGTAGCTGGCATCTACTTCGTATCTGAGGGACTTTACCAGTGTATTGGTTTGCTCGTCAGGATACACCAAATAGTTGTTGTTGTATGAATTACCTGCGGGAATATAGCCAGACGTACTTATGCTTGCTATTCTGGTATCTCGCAGAAGTTCATTCTGAAAAGTCTCCTGATTATTTTGAAGCGGCCAGGTTTCCATCACAATTACTTTTTCTTTGTTGTAACCGAGTTTTTTGTTCTGGATGTATCGCAGTTGCTGGTATACTACTGTGGTGCCAATGATGAGCATAATCGAAATGCAAAATTGAACGACCACAAGTCCGCTACGGAGTCCGATGCTACCCTTGTTTGCCGTGAATTTGCCCTTTAAAATCGCAATTGGTTTAAAAGACGAAAGGAAAAACGCTGGATACGAGCCAGCCAGAATACCCACCATCAGACCGAAAAGTAATATGGACGGTATAAGCTGAGGAATGGAGCGTAATTGCAGCGAAAGATCTTTTCCCGACAACTCATTGAATAATGGCAACGCGAGAAGTGCTATGATGACAGCCAAAATAAGCGAAATGGAAGTGAGGAGTATGGATTCAAGTAAAAATTGCCAAACCAACTCCTTTTTCTCCGAACCCATCACCTTGCGGACACCCACTTCCCGTGCCCTTTTGGAAGCGCCGGCGGTCGAAAGATTCATGAAATTGATACAGGCTATCACAAGCATAATGATCGCAACCGCGCCAAAAATGTATACGTATTTGATGTCGCCTGAATTCCCTGTATCGTGTCCGAAGTCGGAGCGCAGGTGAATGTCGGTAAGTGGTTGCAGGTACAATCCCAGGTTGTTTCCCGTTTTACGAAACTCTGCCATGGTAAGCCCCATTGCCTTTTTCAGCTGCGGACCCATGTACTTTTCTACCGTTTGAGGCAGCTTGGCTTCCAGTTTTTTATAGTCGTATCCTTTTTGTAGGAGCAAATAAGTAAAGAATTCCGACTGCATCCATGAGGTGGATTTTGCCTCTTCCAGACCTGTCATCGATGTGAAAATGGCATATCGAAAATGAGAATTGCGAGGCACTTCCTCAATGATACCTGTTACCTTGTATGGCGTGTCGGAACCTTTAAAAGTTAAAACCTGGCCGATCGGATCCGTCTTGCCAAAATACTTCTCTGCTGTCTCCTTGGTCAAAACAACGGTATTGGGCTCAGAAAGTGCATTTTGATCATCTCCTTTAATAATTGGCAGCGTAAACACCTTAAAAAAATTAGGATCTACAAACGCCATGTCATCATCTCTAAACAACTTTTCTCCAATTAAAATTTTTGGCCTTCCCGCCTGACGTATACGCGTGGCTTCGAGGACTTCGGGATAGTCCGCTTTGATTGCAGGCCCTGTCGGAGGCATTACGTGTGATTCATTAATTTTTCCTCCCTGCATGGTTCCTTTGAACACCACACGGACAATCTGATCCGCTTTTTCATTATAGCGATCAAAGCTTAGTTCGTCCAGCACGTAAAGGCTGATCAGCATGCAGGATGCTAAACCGATGGCGAGACCAACAATGTTAATGGCCGAGAAGGCACGGTTGCGCAAAAGGTTACGCCAGGCAATTTTAAAATAATTTTGTAGCATGAGTGCTTGGGGTTACGGGCTTTGGACAACAGGCAAGGAGACGTGTATGTTCTCATGCCCGGTGCCCTATTCCCTCTGCTATTTGGCTAATAGATCGGTTACAAAGTTAAGCAACGTATTTCAGTACATTGCATAACATAGTTCTTTGTATAAAATATTAATGCCAAAGCCGAAAATCCCTTACTCCGCGTTGTGATGGCTGTTTGATGTAAGCTTGCTGTTCGGATTCGGACAGTTTTTGTACGGAAATGGTCGGGGAGAAGCGAGAAATTAGTCGTGGAAAATCTTGAAGATGGCTACCAATCCGTTCCCCTGTTCGAGGTGAACAAAGAAAACGCCGGAGCTGTATGGCTGCATATTTAGTTCCATTTCTGTATTGCTGACGTCGGAGCGGAACAGGATTTTTCCGGTGGTATCAATAAGTCTGAGTTTTCTTACCTGTTTGTTCCTGATGCTGATGTGCAGGCTGTGGCTTACAGGATTTGGATACATGGCAGCCCAGGCAAATTCCGGAAAATGAACCGAGCGGATTTGACTGTAAGCAAACGAGCCATCAGAGTCAACCATTTTGAGTCGGTAATAGTTGATGCCAGATTCTGGCAGATTGTCTGTTGTCTTATATTTTTGTTCCTGGTTTGAGGAACCTGTCGCTTCTGCCTTTGCAATTGAAATCCAGCTTTTGCCATCAACACTTCTTTCAATTACAAAGTGATCGCTATTGTTTTCCGAGGTTGTTACCCAGGAAAGCAAGGTTGTTGATTCTTGTTTTAAAGCTGTGAATTCCGTCAGAGACACAGGAAGTGCTCCCGAATAGTCCACGGTAACGGTTGCCACATTCGATTCCTGGCTGCTTTTATCGCTAACAATATATTTGAATTCATCTTGTCCTGAAAAATCCGTATCCGGTTTGTAGGTAAATTGTCCGTTTGATATCGTTACTGAACCATTTAATGCTTGTGTTTTAATAACAATCGTTTGCGGATCTAAGGCAGTACAGGAAGCTTCATCGTTATGCAGGGCATCAATAGTTACCAGTGTATTACGTGAGCCCTTCACATAATCGTTTACTGCCACTGGTTTTCTAAACTCTATTATGACGGTTACCGAGAGATCCGAAACACAGCCGTCCGTGTTAAGTGCAAGTGCCGTGTAATTACCTTCTTCGGAAACAACCAATTCGGCCCCTGAAAAACCTGGTATAATACTTCCGTCCCTATGCCATTCATAGCCGGTTGCTCCAACAGATTGCGCTTTTAGCCGGACATTGGTTCCATTGCAAATTACAACTTCCTTAGTCCCGCCCTGCCCAAAGGCAAGACGGGAAATCAACATGAGCCCAATAATTGATGCAATGGTTTTCATGAAAGGAGGAATGAAGCCTGATATTCGGAGTGATTTGGACTTATAGAATCGAGATGTCAGGAGATAGTGGTTTGGCCAATGTTTTCCTTATCTCTTGTACACTACTTGTAATTGCAGTAGGCACTTTTATGCTGCTGCCGTTGGATGGGTAGGAGCCAGTTGTTGGCAGGGAGTAAGCAACTTGCGTAACATATTCACCCACTTCTGTAACAATCAGCTTATTTGAGGTAGCTTCTGGAATATTTGTAAGAGTCTCCCCGGTCTTTTTTGCCCACTGATATGTAAAACCAATACCATATTCAGAAAGATTTGTTAGCAGTGAGCCTGTTACGAAAGTGGACGTAAGCTCGGAGCTAATACTTACTGCCTCGCTACAAAAGTTATCCAGATTTGCAGCAATCAACGTTGTAAGTTTTGGCAACACAATAATGGTGTGACTAACGGCTTCTGAATAGCAGCCACCCAGAAGTTGCTCCAAAACACTTAGTTTCAATGTATGCTTGGTTATTGTTGTACCTGCATTCAACAGGCTTCTAGTGAGTACACCACCCGGGAGAATATCTGCTTCAAGAATTTCCTGATTGTCAAGATCCCAGAGATATTTAACGAATCCTGTACCGGGTGTAATGGTGAATGATTCACCGCTCACAACGTAGAGATTTGAGGCCTTTAAACTTGTTGCTCCAAGCACAAGCATTAGAAAAAGGCACAATGAAGTAATCTTAGTTTTCATAAAATAATTGTTAATTGTGATAGATAGGTATGGTAAAAACTTGAATTCAGAATTAGGGTGTAAGACTTATTGCTGGTGACATAGGGGGTGCTTCCACGTTCACAATCACCTTTTTTCGGGTTGATGGTGAGCCGATGGTGCATGCCGCCTTGGTGGCTTCAACATAATATTCTTTTATTACGGGTGTGGTCAGACCGATCAGGTTAAGGGTGTTACCAACAGTTTTAACTACTCCGCCGTAAGCTTCTTCAAACCAGTTAAATCGTAATCCGCCAGTCACCATGCTTGCCTGATTGGAACTGACCAGCAAATTGGCTATGCCAATGTTGGTGCAGGCCGTAACGTTTTCAGACACAGGAGTCTCCGGAATTCTTCTTACATCGTAGACGTACAATGGGCTTCCGGTAGATATGCCCAATCCATTGATGATTACGGCTATTTCAACTCGGTCAAAAATGACAGGAGAGTTATTGCTACCATTGTTTGGCCTGAAATAAACTTCCACCATACCGTTATTTCCAAACAATCCTAACAAATCCAAAGCCAGAAGATTGTCCATAAGGGCGGAATTTCCTACTGACGTAGAACCACTATACGCTTGCACAGTTATTTTTTTGAGCAGGTTGACATCTAATAAGGAACTCCCTTTTGCTAATACAATTCTGACTACATCTCCGGGATTTGCATTACCATTAAAATGAAAGATTTGCTTCAATGTTCCTGTATTGACACCACTGATACTGAACGTCGAATAAGTCGAAGTGGTGGGCTCCCGATCAATAGCCCTTTCCGGATTGAGGATGTTGTTGTTGCCAAGTAATGTTAATCCACTACTTTGTTTGGTTGTTACGTTGGGTAGTCCGCAATCAGCACTGTTAAAAGGATAAGGGTTGGTTAAGTTGGTTGCATTTGGACCGTAAAAAGCACTGTACACCTTTATTTCCATGTTTTGGAGCAAACTGGGGCGCAAGGTTATACGGACTCCTTTAAAATTCAAACTCATTGATACAGCAAGAAATACGGATCCGTCGTCAAGAAAGTGTGTTTGGTATGAAGGTGTGGCAATCGAATTGTTGCTGGCATTGTAGGCATTGATTGATACGCTGCCGGCATAATTCACAGCATTAATATCTGTTCTTATGTAAAAGGTGACCGGGCTGTTAGCGGCACTAATGGTTTGATCGAAAGTAAAATGAATCGCTGCGGATTGCAGTGTACTTGCAGCTTTTAGTATTGCACCGTCATCGTTGGGTTTGTTTAAATATGCTTTGGCTGCGTCGGTAACAACGCCATAACCGGTGAGGGAGTTGCCGTCAACAATGCCGGTGGCATTTGTGGGATAGACTGCATCTGTCGGTTGGGCACAGAGCCGCCTAACCGACAGGGCATTCCACATCAAAACAATCAAAAAGATTGAGCTAATGAACTGCATCAAGATTTGGGTTATAACGTTGAGTGTTGTTGTCTGTGAATTAATTAGTGATGCAATCTTACGTAGAATTATTTGTACCTAAAAGTTATTTTTAATCTGCATGAAATAAAAAAATCAAAAATGCGTTCCATTGTCCGTTTTGGCACTTTTAGTGACATAATTTTTTATCGGAAATATGATTTATTTTTCTAACCGAAAATTTATACTGTTATATTTCTCTATTGGAGATTTTAATTTTATACTTATTTGTAAAACTTTCAATAAATTTTGCATTGTCATTTTCTGAGGAAAATATTTATCTTCTTTCGATTAGTGTATTACTAAGAGGAATAAAATCTATTATGTAGTTGTAATTCTATATTTTAGTAGAATATGAATTCCGCCTCATAAATGTTGTGAATTCAAATAACAGAAGGCACTGTTGAAGGCGCGTGAAGATTAGTGTCAATATTTCCCTTGCAACGGTAAAAAGTCAGATGCTTCAACTTTATTCAGGTATAATTAAGTTAACAGTTAAAGATTTATTCATGAATCGCCGTACAGTATTGAGTGCCATGGCCGTTGCATCCGCAGCTTCTGTTCTGCCAGCGCAGGCAGCTGCAAAAAGTAAACCATTTATTTATTCCCTCAACATGAGCACCTTACGTGGCCATAAGCTGGGATTCAAAAAGGAGTTGGAAGTGGCATCCAAAGCGGGCTACGGGTCCGTTGAGATATGGATCAATACCTTGCAGGATTACTTGAAAGATAGTGGATCGTTGCCAGAAGCAAAGAGGATCATAGATGATTTAGGGCTGAAAGTTGAAGATGCCATCGGCTTTGCTCCATGGATCGTAGATGATCAGCAGACCCGTTCCAAAGCCTTGGAACAACTGAAACTGGAAATGGATCAGTTGGCTGCGATTGGCTGCAAGCGTGTAGCTGCTCCACCCATGGGTGCCACCACTGGCGAGGCTTTGGATCTGGCGGCTGTGGCTGAAAGGTATCGGGCGATATTAGAACTGGGTGATAAAACCGGCGTGGTGCCACATCTGGAACTTTGGGGGTTTTCTAAAAACCTGAGTCGGGTGGGAGAGATTCTTTATGTTGCGGCGGAGGCTTCACATCCTTCCGCCAGGGTGCTCATGGACGTATATCATTTGCACAAAGGCGGCTCAGGCATGGATAGCGTAAAGAATGTGGGGAAACCGCTGGTCGAAATTTTTCACATCAACGATTATCCCGCTGCTCCGCCAAGGGAAGCCATTACAGATGCCGACAGGGTATATGCCGGTGACGGGGTAGCTCCACTCAAAGATCTTTTAAAGGCATTGAAAAATCCAGATAAGCCGATTATACTTTCCTTTGAGGTTTTTAACAAGGATTACTATGGACAAGATCCGCTGCTGGTCGCCAAAACAGGTTTGGAAAAGATGAAGAAAGTTGCGGCTGGGGTTTAACTGAAAATTGTAAAGTTTTTTTTGAGCAATAAAAAAGGAGATAGATAGAGGATTAAATTCTCTGGGTATCTCCTTTTTCACTCTGTGAACCTCCGTGTCACAAACAATTATTCCGTCAACTTACTAATCGGCGTCAGCTCAATTTTCTTAAACTCCACTTCCGAACCTTCCGCCTGCAAAGCCAGCTGTCCTTTTTGCGCAGTTGCATTGTATCCGTAATTCACCAAAACGCCGTTCAGCCAAACTTTGATGGTATTCTTCACGCACTCAATATGCATGGTATTCCATTCGCCAAGTGGTTTTTCCGTTCCGTCCGTCAGGTTGGGGATTCTTCTTAGTTTGTCGCCATTAACACCCCATTTATCTTTTGGACCACGTCGTTTCTCCATGTCGGGAACTGTAATATCTTCCTGTATACACCAAAAATCACCCGCATTTTGATGCATCATTTGCACTTCAATGGATTTGGGAAACATCTCATAAAGGGCTCTCGGTGTAGATACAAACACAAGGGCACCACAGTTGCCGGGTTTTCCTGCAAAACGATATTGAAATGTCCACTTAAAATTCTCGTACTGCGCATCGGTGATAAGATGCCCTCCCGGAGTTCCCAGACTCACCAGTAAGCCATTGCGTACAATAAATGGAGTTTGCATATCAGGCTTTTTATCCATTTCGGGCACATCCACATGCCAGCCTTTCAGGTCTTTGCCGTTAAAAAGGGTTTTGGTTTTTGCCTGTGAAAATGACTGTTCAGGAAATATACTTGCAGCAAAAATGAAGGTTACTATCAGTATGTTTTTGATCACTTTTTTAGTATTTAAGGTTTTAGTAAGAAAAGCAGAATAAGCGTAATACTAATGATGCAACATTTAAATCAGCCCAAAATCCCTGTTTCGTGACCGTCAAAACTCACGACGTTTTTCTCTTCCCAATATTTCTGAATTCCTTCTTCACCTTTCTTGGTAGCCCATTTGTTCAGCTCTTCCCTTTCTCTGTCGTAGTCCATAAACGGGACAGACATACCACAGGACGTTTGAACCACATCAACCTTCACATCAAAAATTTGCCTTGCACCAGGAAGTTCTGGAAAAAGGTCAATGTATTCATTCCATTCCGGGTCGAAAGGATGATACGATTTTCCATGGCCATACAGCCTCAATATCACTGGCTTCCCTTCAAATGCACAGAACATGATGGTGATCCGGTCATTTTCCAGAAGGTGTGTCGCAGTTTCATTTCCGCTTCCTGTCACATTAAGCCACATAACGCGGTTGCCATCAATAATGCGTAACGAATCCATTCCTTTCGGAGATAGGTTTACCGTGCCTGAGCTCATTGCCGTGGCTACAAAGTATATCTTCTGGTTTTGAATAAACGCCTGTAATTCTGGCGAGATATGATCGTATTTCTTTCCCATGATCTTCTTTTAAAACAATAAAAACAAAGATAATTTTGGTTTTTGTCATAACAGGCTTTCTCTCAATATTATTTGCTATCCGGTTCCGAAACTGAAAAGCTTCTGCAATAAAATGCAAAAGACCAGAAGCAACTCCGCCTCTGGTCTTCACTAACGTTCCTTAAAAGCTGGCAGTCGTTCCTGGACTCCTCTGTCTATTTAAACCGTTTACTGTGAACTGCAAAATCTACAAGCTAAACTTAATCCCACCATTGAATACAAAACCATCCAAAGGGGCATAGATATCACGGAAAACCGGATTCGAAATGGAGCCTGTGTAAATGTTGTCGAAACGGGTCTGACGGGCATCGTTGAAGTTTTCGAAATTGATATAAATCGAAAACTTCTCCCAAAGGCGCTCAACCATAAAACCCATGATCATATAATCCTTCCCGGTTTTGCCATCGCTCAGTTTTTGTTTGCTGAAATAATACGCTTCCAGACCGATCTTCCATTTTTCATCCGCCTCGTAAAATAAAACTGAATTGATCCTGTGTTTCGGAGTCAGGAAGTTATCCTGATGTATGCCGTTCTCGCTGATTCTGGCGTCTGTGAATGTGTAACCCAAAAATAGTTTGAAATCGCTGTAACCCAGTTTTACATTCGTTTCGCTACCACGAGTGTCTATATGCCCGTCGATGTTGCGGAAAACGTAAGACTGGTTCGTTTGCTGTTTCAGTATCAGCGGGTCGATCAGATAGGTGTAGAAAAACAACTGGTTCACGCTGAACGACAGTCTGTCGTCTGCAAAGGTCGTCTGATAGTTCACGTCCCAGTTTCCGCCATAACTTTTTTCAAGGCTGTTGGTATTTTTATCTATTCCCAGGACATTCCGGTACTGAATCCGCTCACTTTCTTCCGTAAAAATTGTAGGAGCTTTGTAACCCATCCCGCCACCGAGACGAGAAGTAAGGTTTGGATGAATTTTGAATAAAGCAGATACTCTTGGCAAAAATGCAAATCCATAATCGACCACGTAATCCGTACGAACGCCAGTTTCAAGGTTTAGCCACTTTGAAGCTTTCCAGGTATTCTGAACAAAGGCACCGAATGTGTTCATGTTGTAATTTCGAAGTGCGTTCAAAACTGGTTTGGTCTCCTTGAATTGGTCAGTCCACAAATTAAGTCCGCCTATCCATTCCAGTTTTTCGCCGTGACGTGCGTAAGACGCCTCGGAAAAAGTTGAATACTGCGTTCCGTCAAATTGATAACCAGGGGTATTTAGTTTTCTGTTAAAATAACTAACACTGGTTTTCAGTACAATATGATCACATTCACCAAAGCTGTGGTCGAGTGTAAACTGGGTGCTGAGCCTTTCTGTTTTGTTTCTCTCAAAATAGGTATGACCTTCTGCCGGCTCCTTTTTAATGTAATGCATATCACCGCCGACTCTGTTTTCAAAGGTTGTATTCACCCCAAAATTGATGCTTGTTCTTTCCTTTGGATAGAAAAATATCCTTGGATTAAACGAGAATCTCTCAAATTTCGGAATGGCAGAAAGATCAATTTTTGCAGGATCGTATGCAGCATTGCGGTTATGGGAAGCAAAAATTGTTGTTCCTACTTTGCCAAATCTTTGTCCGTAGAATCCATTAATGTCCAGCCCTTTGGCGCTCGTTCCGTTCAGGTGAAAACGCAATTCACGCTCTTCCTTCGGCGTTTTGGAAATAAGGTTGACCAAACCGGCAATGGCTCCGCCCCCGTATAGCGTGGACGCTGAGCCTTTGATAAGCTCAACCTGTTTCAAATCCAGTGGCGGAATTTGCAACAATCCCAATCCACTCGCAGCTCCGGAGTACAATGGAAATCCGTCTTTGAGAATTTGCGTGTATCTTCCATCCAGACCTTGTATACGTATGCTCGCATTCGCACTGGTGGCAGAGGTTGTCTGTACCTGAATACCAGTACTTTCGCTCAGGATCATTCGGATGTCTCCCGGTTTCATATTGGCTTTTTCATCCAGTTCCTCTCCCGCAATAAATTCAACACGGGTAGGGATGTCACTAATGGTTCGGGAACTTCGTGTTGAAGAAATTACGACTTCCTCCATTTCTTCGGATTCACTTTCCAGAAATATTTCCAGGGTATCTGAAAACGGAACGGTCAGAGTATCCAGACGCTGCTTGTAACCAATGAACCGGGTTTGTAAGGTCTGTTTGCCCGGGCTCACGTTGGTAAGTGTTGCCAAACCGGATAAGTCCGCTGCCGCGCCATTGGTAGAACCTTTCACCAATACAGTTGCTCCCGAAAGAGGCTCCTTGGTTTGTAAATCTTTAACTGAAATTGTAAGCGTATGCTGCGCCTTTGTCACATTGCAAAGCAATATGAACATCAAAGGCAAAATAAGTTTTTGCATTGAATAAGATTTAATGTTAGAAAATAAATGGAAACATTAAACCAGCTTTGGAGGCTGCCAAATGGCATAATAAGGTTCTGTCAGGAATTTTTCCCTGTGTGAAGGTTGAAGTTGTGTTTTGGTCAGAACAGCCTTTACCAGAAAACTGGTGGTAGAAGGAATGTTCACCAATTGACCACAGCAAGCACAAATGCAAAAAGGAGAGCAAATCTCCGTTTCGTGCTGATGGCCGTCGTGCTGCGTTGTTGAAATAGACGTCGATTTGCTGTCACTGTCATTACATTCCAGCCTGTCTCCGCAAGGCAGCAAGGCCAGCAAAAGCAGGTACATGGAAAGTAATATGGTGATCGATTTCAACATCAGATTTTAACTCAACTATTTCTTAAATTTTCTTTCCCTGAATACGAAAAGCATTCAAAATCGCCAACAAAGCTACACCAACATCTGCAAAAACCGCTTCCCAAAGTGTAGCAATTCCGCCTGCGCCGAGTATCATCACCAGCACTTTTACGCCCATAGCCAGACTAATATTTTGGTATACAATGCCTTTGGTTATTTTTCCTGCTTTTATGGCAGACACAATTTTTGATGGCTGATCATTCTGAATAACAATGTCGGCTGTCTCAATCGTTGCATCGGAACCAAGTCCGCCCATCGCAATTCCCACATCGGCCAGGGCAATCACAGGAGCGTCGTTCACGCCATCACCTACAAAAGCAATCTGTTTGCCTTTGTCTTTCAGTTCCTGTACAATAGCCACTTTTCCTTCCGGTAAAAGATCGCCGTAGTATTTGTCAATGCCAAGCCGATCGGCGACTTTTCCGGTAACAACCGTTTTGTCTCCGGAAAGCATAATCGTTTCAATTCCAAGCTTTTTCAGACTGGCAATGGTTTCGGCAGCGTCTTCTTTAACTTCGTCGGCAATGGTAATGTAGCC
Organism: Dyadobacter sp. CY312; assembly: GCF_021390535.1. Lineage (GTDB taxonomy): Bacteria > Bacteroidota > Bacteroidia > Cytophagales > Spirosomataceae > Dyadobacter. The sequence continues at coordinate 774,621 of NZ_JAJUXG010000001.1, read as the reverse complement.
CGCATATTTTCCATGAACCGCCACAACAACGATCGTTTCGACAATGGCGTCCAGAGAATCAGGAAAGCTGATATTAAAACGTTGTAAAAGTTTAAGATTACCCGCCAAAACCTCACGACCTTCTACTGTTCCCTTCAATCCGTGTCCTGCAATTTCTTCTACGTCAGTAGGTTTGCTCAGATTTATCTCGCCCGCATGTTGCATCACGGCACGTGCCACCGGATGTGTAGAATAGCTTTCCAGCGAAGTAGTGATTCGCAAAAACTCTGTTTTATCCATTTCGGTTTCAACCTGCTGCACTTTAAAAACGCCTTTGGTAAGTGTACCGGTTTTGTCGGTAACCACCGTGTCAATTCTCGTAACAACATCTAAAAAGTTAGAGCCTTTTACCAAAATGCCATTACGTGAAGCGAGTCCGATTCCTCCGAAATAACCTAGCGGAATGGAGATGGTAAGTGCACAAGGACAAGCAATTACCAGGAACACCATGCCTCTGTACAGCCATTCCTGAAAACTATAATTCTCTACAAAAAAGAAGGGCAACAGGATAATCAACAATGCGAGTCCAAAAACTGCCGGAGTGTAAATCTTCGCAAGCCGGCTGATCAGCAATTGGGTAGGGGCTTTTCTGGCGGTAGCTTCCTGCACCATTTCCAGTATACGCGATAATTTCGAATCTCTGAACAGCGCGGTAACCTCTATCTCCACCGTTTTGTCGGAATTGATCATGCCGGCAAGCACCGTTTCATTTTGCTTTTTTGTATCTGGCTTGGGTTCACCTGTCAGTGCAGCTGTATTGAATGTTCCGCTTTCCGAACGTAATATCCCGTCCAAAGCAACTTTTTCTCCGGCTTTTACAAGGATGGTTTCACCAGGTTTTACATCTTCCGGCTTGGCGTTAATTTGCTGATGATCACGTAAAACCGTTACCGAGTCCGGGCGAATATCTAACAGTGCTTTGATTGAACGTTTCGACCGGCTCACCGCCAAATCCTGAAACAGTTCGCCGATTTCGTAGAAAATCATTACGGCTACACCTTCGCTAAACTCTCCGATGTAAAACGCACCGAGCGTGGCGATGGTCATGAGGGTGAACTCGTTGAATAAATCTCCACGCTTCACTTTTCTAAAAGCCAACCCGATCGTTTTGTATCCCGCAAGCAAATAAGCGGTCAGCATCATCACAATTTCCAGCGGCTTGCTGATCACCACATTTGTGCCAAAACTAACAATCAGAAATACCGCCAGAATGGTAAGACTGACCCACAGCGGCCAGCGACTCTGTAACAATCCGGGTCCATCATCACTTCCATGGTCGTGGTCATGATCGTGATCATCATCGTCATGCGAATGATCATGCCCATTATGTTTGTGTTTTTTTACCAAAACATCACTGTGATCGTGGTCACAGCAACTGTGAGCAGTATCCGTATTTTCTTCGTGTCTGTTGAGTTTCATATTATATCTGCTTCCAGCAAAGGCCTGGCTTCTAATTGAATGTACTATCTACCAAAGCCATTACGCTCGTTTGGTGTTGGCAAATGTAGATAAATAACCGGTGCAACAGGGTTACATGTACTGAAAATCAATTAGTTGCAATATCGTTGCGAGATGTAATGATATTGCATTGAGAAATGAATGGATTCAGAATTAAGCTGTTAGGCAGATCAACTTTCTTCAATGAGTTGTCCCAACATTTTTAAACCTGCTTCAATTTCCTTTGTGATCGGCTCCCCAACACTCACCCTGATGTAATTTTTATAGCGGCCATCCGTAGTGAAAATCTGCCCGGGAGCTACACTGACATTGTGTTTTAAAGCTTTGTTGAATAACTCAATGGAATTAATCCTGGCATTCAGTTCAATCCACAACACATATCCGCCTTTTGGCTGGCTGAGTTTGATATCCTTCGGAAAATATTCGGAAATGAGCTGTATGTACCTCAGACACTGTGTGTGAAGTGCTTTACGGAGATTACGCATGTGCAGATCATATCGACCCGTCTCGAAGAAAAGCGCAATCGCCGCTTGCGTCGGTGTCGCTGCCGATACCGTATGCATGAATTTGAGGCTGATCACCTTTTCCAGAAACTTCCCCGGAATGCACCATCCGACACGGTAACCCGGAGCCAGCGTTTTGGAAACCGATGAACATAACATCACAATTCCTTCCTTATCATAACTTTTGCAGGTACGTGGGCGGGTTTTACCAAAATACATTTCGCCGTAAATGTCGTCTTCGATAAGCGGAATGTGGCGACTCCCAAGCATCTCCACCAACTGTTTTTTACGGTGATCCGGCATAAGTGCGCCAGTCGGGTTGCAAAAATTGGGAACAAACAAGCAGGCTTTCACTTCTACTGTCTCCATCGCATTCGCCAGATATTCCAGATCAGCACCATTTTCCGGATCAACCGGAATTTCCAACACTTTCAGTCCCAGGCTCTTCATCACATTAAAAATTCCGAAGTAAGTCGGGCTTTCAATCGCAACCGTATCGCCCGGTTCCGTCACAGCTTTGAGACAAAACACAAGCGCTTCCATGCAGCCCTGCGTAGTCACAATGTCGTTCTCGGTAATTTGCCCATTCCAGTTAAAGGCATGTTTTGCAATCTGTTTTCGCAAGGTCAGGTTGCCTTGTATGTCCTCATACTGGGTGCAGCTGGTCGGGCTTACACGAAGTACTTCCGCCATTGCCTTATTCAGTTTAGCTCCGGGAATCAGCTTTGCAGAAGGGGAGGCAAGTGAAAGCCTGATGATTCCTTCCTGTGTAAGCGTTTTATACACGTGCCTGATCAGATCATCCACACTCGCGGTTTCTGTTTGAACCGGAGCAATGTTGGTAAGTGTTTGCGCCGGGTACTGTGCAGGCGTAAATTTTACAACGTAACCGGATTTTGGCCTTGCTTCAATAAAACCTTTGTTTTCCAGCTCCACATAAGCCTTATAAGCCGTACTGAGGCTTATTCCTTGCTCACGGCTCAGGGCCCTGAGCGACAACAGTTTGTCGCCTGCTTTGAGTATGTTATTTTCTATCTGGCTTGCAAACCGTTCCGCAATCTGTGCATAAAGGAAATCATCTCCTGTGTCAACACCAACCACATTTGTCTTCATCTGTTATGCTTAATAAATCAAAAACTGAATCTGTTTTCTATTTCCGAAAGCTAATAATTTTGCAGGAGAATTTAAATCTTTTGAGCATGAACAGTACAATCAAAGCATATGTCGCACTTGGTTTGGTTTGTTTTTTCTGGGGCACAACCTATCTGGCTGCCCGCATTGGCGTAGCTGGTTTCCCCGCACTCATTTTTATGGGAATCAGAAATGTATTAGCCGGAACACTACTTTTAGGATTTTTAGCGCTCCGAGGATCAAGTAGGGCCTGGACCTGGGCCGACATGAAATTGCAGATCATCCCGGGGCTTTGTATGATCACCTTCGGAACGGGCATTGTGGGATGGGCAGTGAAATACATTCCCAGTGGGCTGGCGGCATTGCTTTGCTCCATGATTCCGGTGCTCACCATTATGATCAATCTGGCTGTCCGAAAAGATCAGAAAATCAACTGGCAGATTTTCGCAGGAATGCTGCTCGGTCTTTGCGGTGTTACACTCATTTTTGGCGATAATCTCGATCTGGTGAATAATCCTGAAACCTTAACCGGAATCATTGTCGTGCTCATATCTGTGGTTTCCTGGTGTTTCGGAGGACTGTATACTCAAATTTACAAGTCCAAATCCGACTCTTTTTTCAATGCCGGGGTACAGATGTTTGCAGGAGGTATTGGTCTTTTCGTGCTCAGCGCATTCAATGAAGATTGGTCACATCTGCCTGCAATGAACCTAACCTCGTTCGCAGCGCTCATCTACCTCATTGTATTCGGATCCATCCTGGCCTTTGCGTCCTATTTGTATGCCATGTCCAAACTGCCCGCCGGTCTTGTTTCCATTTACGCATACATCAATCCGCTGGTCGCAATCCTGCTTGGTTTTTTAATTTTGGGTGAAAAAATCACCTGGTTCACCGTTCTTGCGTTTATCGTAACCATGAGCGGCGTATATATGGTTAGTTTTGGTTATAAAGTGCAAAAAAGAAAATTAGAACTTGTTTAGTCTATTGTTATGACAAATCTGGAATTCGCAACCTTGTACAACAGGGAAGTAAGTAAAGTGATAAGCGAAGTGAATGCTTATTCAACCGAGGAGCAAATGTGGGTTGTTTTGCCCGGAACGATTAATTCTGCTGGTAATCTTGTCCAGCACCTCATAGGTAATCTCAGAACCTACATCGTTCTGGTATTGGGAAAGGTACCTTACGAGAGAGACCGCGACGCCGAATTTGGCAAGCGATTATTCACAAAAAACGAACTCTTGTCCGAATTGCAGCTCGTACAGACAGTTCTTGCAGATACACTTGAAGGCTTGTCTGCCGAAGATTTACTCATCGAATATCCGCATGACATTCGATCTACGTTTACAAACCAGACTGTAAGCATGATTCTGACGCACCTGCTGATTCATCTTGGTTATCATTTGGGGCAAATAAATTACCACAGGCGTTTCGTTTGCGCTTCATAAAATAAAACAATTTGGGCGTGCCCCGAAAAGGGGCCGGGCTATTCACTCCAAGTCCTCGCACGCAAAGGGGCGTGCTCCGGGCTTTCCATTTCTATCCCTCACGCAAAAGTCGCTTAAAATGAATATCTCAAAATGATGAAAATCGAAATAGTAGATTACCAACCCGAATACGCCACCCACTTTGAAAGAATCAACAAAGCATGGCTGGAAGAATATTTCACAATAGAACCCATTGATAAATACGTTTTAGAAAATCCTCAGGAAGCCATTCTGGAACATGGAGGGCATATTCTTTTTGCCAGACACGAGCAACAGATCGTAGGTGCTGCCGCATTAAAGTTTGTAGAACCGGGCGTTTTTGAACTGACCAAAATGGGTGTGGATCAAAATCTGAGAGGGCAGGGTACAGGCAAAATTTTATGCGCAGCCGCAATAGAGAAGGCAAGGGAAATAGGAGCGAGCAAAGTAATTCTTTATTCCAACCGCATTCTGGCCAATGCCATCAACATCTATCTGAAAATAGGATTTAAAGAAATTCCTCTTGATACCGTCTACAAACGGTCGGATATTAAAATGGAACTGATACTAAAACCATGATGGCTTTAAAGAAAAAATGCTTCCTTTTTGGGGAAGCATTTTGCATGAAATGTGTGTGTGTTGCTTAGCAGTAGTGTGTGCCAATATTTTATGTAAAATCAGGCCCGATCAGTCATTGCTATTTTTCGGCTTGCGGCCTACCTTGGTTTTATTACGGATTTTGTCGGGACGCGGACGAATCTCTTTATCCTGAAAATATAGTTTCAAAGATTCAAGAATAATGTCTTTTTGCGTAAGTCCTTCCCAGTAACCATAATCCTTCATGTTTTCCATCAGGATATAATCACAGTCAAACGTAACCTTGGTAGGTGCTGTGTCCACTACTTCCACCGGGATCATGTCTTCCCGTTCTTCCTGAATGTCCGTTACAAGTGGTAGTGGTGCGAAATCAAATTTCCTCTCTTTTGCCATCTTTTTTAGTTATTAATGCGTTCCAAAATTTCTTTGGTGAGCTTGTAATAATCTTCTGCCCCATTGCTGTTCGGCGCGTAATCGAAAATTGTTGTCCCGCTAGCCTGTGCTTCTGAAAGAGCGATGTTGTCACGAATAAAAGAATTCATAAATGCATCACCCAATTGTTCCCTTGTTGCACTGATCAATTCGTGGCTAATCTTCTTTCTAATTTTTGGATTATACCGTGTTGCGAAAACGCCACCAAGATTTGTACTCGGACTGATTTTCTTAATTTCTGCCGAATAAACCAGGAAATTACGCAAACCTTCATAACTCAAAAACTCCGCCTGAAGAGGTACGTAATACTGATGGCAGGAAACCAATGCCAAACGCGTATTTCCATACAGTGCCGGAGGGCAATCGATGATCACAAAATCGTAGCGGTCCTTCACTTTTTCAAGTGCGATGCGCAGGTTAAAAGGAAAAATAGGCGCAGACTTAATCGTGTCTTCCCTATGAATCATTTCGGCCGATCCTGGTAATATGTCGATGTCTCCAACTCTCTTGACAATCTCATCGAACTCGTATTCGCCGGTAATAAAAGATCCGCTATCCTTCTTTAACCCGGCATGTGTAATACCGAAGCTTTTCGTCAGACTTGCCTGTGCATCCAGATCAATTACCAACACACGGGCATTCGCAAATTTGTTAAGACCAGCAGCAATGCTTTGTGCAGAAGTTGTCTTACCAACTCCTCCTTTGTTATTGACAATACTGATGATTTTCATTTAAAAGTATTATAAGTATAAAAAGTTAAACGTTTATTTAATGATCGGTATGTAAATAAACATAAAATAATTTTATCACTTATCTATTTAAATAAAAAGTGTTAAAAGTTTTTAACTGGCATAAATGTAGTAAACTTTTAAAAAGTATTCTAAATATTAAAAGATAAATATTTAAATATTTTACAATGTGCTGATTAATAAATGGTTGTGCGGATGTCAATTTTTAGGTCAGAGTGTATCAGACACGAGTGGCGTAAAAAAATGGATGCACAAAAAAACAGGCTCCAAAGTTGAAACCTGTTTTACTACAATCGATGATATGCTTATGTCAATTGCTGATATTCTAAGATGCTGGAATTGGTGCCTGTTTCTTACTCACGTACTTGTGTATGTTGAACATTAAAAACACTGTAATTACCAGAGCAACAAGTACCACATTACCAAGCAGAGGATAGTTTTCGATATATCCGGTACTGGTTTCAGTAACAATAAGTCCGGCAAGGAATGATCCGACACCGCCGGCTATTTGTTGAACGGACGCGTTTACCCCCATAAAAGCACCCCGATCCTGCGGTTCCGGCACGCCCGTCATGAGCGCGGAAGCAGAGATCATCCTGGCAGTAATTCCAACAAAAAGCACAACATTTAAAAGAAGGATGAGCCAGAATGGGGTCAAACCCAGATTACAATATATATAGGTCATGATGCCGGTAATCACAGAGCCGATCACAAACATTTTGTATTTACCTATTTTGTCGCTTAGCCATCCTATCAGAGGGCTGAACGCCAGCAGACAAATTCCTGTCATGAAGTATAGTAATGGCAGTTCGGAAGCCATATCGATTCCCAGGTTATGAACACCATAAGCGCTGCCAAACGGCATCAACATAAAACCACCTGTTGCCAGCAATGTAGTGGCCGCAAAAGCTCTTCGATATTGCGCCACATAAAGAATGTCCCGAAGCTTGTGAAATGCATTTTGTTGTGTCTGAATTTTTAAATGTCCAGTAATTGGTTTAAGATATATAAATATAAATATTCCAATAATTACACTCATGGCTACAATGGCTAAAAACGGCGCGTGCCAGTCGAAACGACTTGCCAGATATAAGCCAACTGGTATACCTGCGATTTGGCTCATTGCAAATGCGAGCTGCACGAAGCCCATCACGCGTCCGCGGAATTGTAGCGCGAAAAGGTCAGTAATGATGGCGTAACTTATAGAGCTCATCACACCTCCGAAGATACCGGTGACGATCCTTGCCATGAGCAGAAAATGATAATCCGGTGCGATTCCGCAAAGAAGCGTTCCGATAACAAATCCGGTGTAAAAGAAGAGCAGCATTTTTTTTCGGTCAAATTTGTCAGCAAATCCCGCTGCGATTAATCCGGAAGCGCCTGCACTAAATGCATAGGCCGAAACGACCAGTCCGAATTGTTCCGTTGAGATCGATAACTCTTTTAAAAGTATTACACTGAGCGGCTGCAAAACCATAAAATCCAATACAACCGTAAATTGGAGGAAGGCTAAAAGAGCGATAATAAAATATTGATACCTGGTAAGACCAGACGGCACTTGTTCTTGCATGTTTATTTGTTATTCTGATAGTGTAAAGATTGTTTTTTATTATGCTGATTGTGAATTACTTGTGTGGCAACAAAAGGCCGCATGTCAATATGATAAATCATCCGTTTCCCCTCATAAAAGGAGAGGGGAGCAGAATGGCATAGTATACTAACCTAATTTTGAATTTCTGGTTCAGTGATAATGAAGTTTTCTACAACTTTCTTGTTGTATCCCTTATAGCCTCCCTGGAAATCCCGACCTGCAACGTTTATAAAATCGGCCATTCTTGGGGAATTAAGTTGGTTTAGCAAAAAGTTGTAATCACCGTCGTATTTGAGAAAGTACCCTGAATAAACGGTGCAATCCGGATTCTCGGACAGGATGAAATTAGGAAACTTATTCATTGGCGAGAAAATTACTTTTTTACCGAAAGAAGTATCCAGGCCCTGTGCACGCCCAAATGCGTACCAGGCGACCTTATTCGGCTTTCCGTTGTCACGCATCAACAAAGACTGCTTCTCGCCTGATAAGTACTTGTAAGCGAGCGGGAAGAAACTCTCCAAATCACCTTCCGGAATGATTTTATTTTTGCCATCTAAATCCTTTTTGTATGGGAAAAGGATGTATTCAGTGATGGTATCTTCCGATGTTTTCAGCTTCGATCCTTTTATGATTGGCTTTAAAATGGAGCGTTCAATGGTGTAGCTGTCACCTTTTTTATTCGTAACCGAAGCAATACCGTCTTTTTCGCTGTGAATTTTAAAGAGGTACAGGTCGTCGGCAAGGGTGGTAATGCCCACTGAGATCTGGCAGATCTCCCCTAGTTTGACCCCATGAGACATTTCTGACTGAGTGACTGAAAGATGCCATTTGTTTTGGTGTTCCAGCTCAGAAAAGTGAATAAACCTGTGCAGATTGTCAGCATTCTGAGTGCCCACTTCGTATATGAAACCTGGGTTTGCTGATACTCCAAAGATGGTAATTGCAGCATAGGTCCCTGTATTTCCAAAAATGCGGACCGAACCGTAATTGGTTATTTGTTTCAGGCACTTACTGTTGCTGAAATAGGCCCGAAGCGGTCGTCCGGTTTCAGACGTAATGTAAGAATTGGGTGTAATAAATCCACATAATCCATTTTTAGTCAAAAGGTTAGCGGCTAATTGAAAAAAAGCTACATATGCATCCGTTGATCCGGATTGGCAAAACGTGTAGGTATTTCGAATGTGTTTTCTTTGTTCAGCAGGTAAATGCTGTATTCTGATGTAGGGCGGATTGCCAACAATGAGATCGAATTTTCGTTTGGTCCCTAACTCTTTCAAAGCGTCTTTTAGTAGGAGATTCCATTTGATTTTGAAAGGAAGATCTTTCAAAAGTTCATCAAGATTGCTACGGCATAATGCAATGGCATCCGGATCAATGTCCCATCCTGTAATACTAGCTAAACGCTTTTTGAGGTGCTGAACCGGTGTGGTCTCTATAATGTGTTTGGCAATCGGGACAAGAAAACGACCGTCGCCACAGGCGGGATCAAGTATTTTTTTGCTTTCGAAATCAGCTTTGTAAAATCCTGTATCACAGAGAATTTTCTCTACCACAAACAGAGGTGTATATATTTGGCCAAGTAGTTTTTTCTTATCGTAAGTACGTGTTTGTGAGGCCATTTATAGGGACGATAGCGTTGTAGCTCTCGTCTGTTATTCGTAACTGAACTTAGAGTAGCGACTCAAATATACTCGTATAATTCAGTTTTTCAAATGACATACTTTGAAGCCGGGAAGCTTTTGAATATAATTTGTTACCACAGGCGGAGCTATTTCTGAGAACAAGATCTCATAGGTATCCTGGTGAAATGTGAAATAAGTTTTGTCGCTTCTGATCCGCTTTGTACCTGCCTTGTAAAGTTTTCCCAGTTCACCTTTTTCAAGGGATTGCTTATCTATAAAACCAAGCAGGGATGCGGTTGTTCCGTTTTGCTCAGATTGGTGAAAGGAAATACAAAAGTAGTGTGACGTCTTGGATCCTGGCTTGTGAAGCTGTGAAGCCGGAATGTTGAGTACATAATCGGAAGCAAGATTGCCGGAAATCCGCTTCATGGATTTAATATCCAGAGAAAAAACGTCTTCGCCTGCCGAAATCAAAAAATCCTGTCCCCAATCCTGACCGTCGGTTGCACCAAAAGATCGGGTGGGGCGGGGAAGGTGATAGGTGTCGGCAAACACAACTTCGCCGAGACTTCCTGTAAAACGCATCATCCGGGTTCTGGAAAGTTCGGTTTCGTGCTTATCCCAAATGTTGGAGACATGGTGATGGCGAAGTGAGTGCTCAACCAGTTGTCGGGCAAAAAGCCTCTGATTTTCTGTTACAGAGATTTGGACGTACGAGCCATTGCTCAGAATAATTTGCTCCATGCAAATCTAATAGCTAGTAAAGTGAGCACAAAACCTATTAAAATGACGCTAAAAGGAACGTAAGTAAATGCTACTAAGCGGATTCTGTCGAAGAACCACATTACACCAATCAAGGCTGTGATGAGTGTGAGAAAACCCGAAATTTTGCCAAAACCAGGAATTAAGGAGAAAGGTATTTTACTTTTTACCAACATCAGTGACAAAACCATTGAAATGACAGGAAGAAACTGAAGTATGATATTTGCCTGCCAGATGCTTTGCCTTTCGAATAAAAATAAATACATATTCAGAGTTACTGCAAAAACGCCTGGTATACATATGGCATAAACCAGAACTGCATAAACATAACTCCAAAATTTGACTTCACGGCTGCCAGTTGACACTAATCCGATAATCCAGGTTACAATTGGCAATAGTAGAAAGTACAGCGCAACCGGCCAGGGATTTTCCGAAATGTAATTAAAAAGTTGAGATAGAGTCATTGAAACTACAAATAGGGTATAATAAATAAAGGAGAAATGTCGTACGCTAAAAATACTTAGCTGCAACATTTCTCCTCTTCTGTGGTTCAAGATTTTAAAGTGCTAACAAAAATCCAATTGTAAAGTTAGCATCCCAGTCGAATACAAACTGTTTACATTCGGTCGCATCTGTTATGGATTTATAAATGTTAATTCCCGCTTTTGACTTGGCGTTAGTTAATTTACTATATGCAAGTGGTGCGCTAAGCGTTGTAAATCTTTCTTTTCCTTTGCGAACTTCCTTTGCCATCTCAAATGGAACCCCACCAATGATGAAACAAGTATTTCTAAGGTCGGCAGGCACCTGTTTAGCTTTCGCACTCACTTCCTGATACACTTTTGTATCGTCGGTGCCATCCTGAAAGTACTTCGCCCCATAGGTTTCCAGAGCACTTACACGTCCGTTTTTTATCCAGGAAACTTTGGTGTTTCCTGATCCGATATCTACCACAAAGGCTTTGTCTGCATAATCCTGCGGTAGTACCGATTTCAGAGCAAGCTGACCTTCCTGTTCTGCTGTTACCTGGTTCACTACGTAATTGAGCGATTTCAACGCTTTGGTAATCTTCTGTGTCACTTCTGCTTTCGCTGCTCCTGAACTTACTACGAAATGTATTTCTCGCGCGCCAACACCATAATCAAGCATGGTCCCGATATACTTCTTAAGACCAATTCTTACATCTTCGTCCGTAGCCATGTTTTCTGTCACAAGGCTGTTTCCAAACTCCGATTTTTCCAGACTCCACCTTTTTTCGCTGTCTACCTTAATGATAAAGGAATTGAATCCGCTTGCTCCCAATTCTACGACGCCTTTGAGTTTGCCATTCACAGGAGCGGGAGGAGTATAGTTAAAAGCCTGTCTCGGTGTATCTGTAGCTTCTGTGTCACTGCCTGGGCTTTCTGCCGGGCTGGCTGCCTCGCTATTGGTGGTTGCATCTGTCATTGGTGACTGCGCCCGATCTGTCGCCATCTGTTCTATCGCGTTCTGCCCACCCAGATATTTGTAACCGAGAAATAATGCTCCCAGTATCAAAGCGGTTATCATTAGTCTTCCTGCAACTGTCAGTCTTTTCATATTGTTACAAATGTTAATTATGTATAATTTATAAATGTATTTTATTATTTAATTTAGTAAATTAATCCAGAAGTCCCTTATAGCTGGAGTCTTTGGGAGTACCAGTCGTTGTACTGCGGCTTGCCGATGTTTGTGGTGCATCCAGCTGAATCAGTTTAAACTCTCCGTGATTGTAAGCTTCCAGCATCGCCTGACCTTTGTCGGATAATAGACCGTTTTGTACGTCAACGCCGTTGATAAAGTCCAGTGATAGATCCATTGCTCTTTTCATTTCTCCCAATTTCTGGCTCATATCATCCTGAATGTATTCCATGGACTCGTCAAAATAGAATTTCTTGTCGGGATTACCCTTGAAAATACTTACTGCGGTGCGTAAAGCATTGGAGCTCTCCTTTACAATTCTATATTCAGCCTCTTTGAGTTTTACTTTAATTTCTGTCTCTTTGATAATGTAGTCGGCGCTTTTGTTCACTTTTTCCATGAATTCGAGGACGGTTTTCATGTTGCGTTGCAGCGGGAAAAGTTTCTCGTTCATTTCCTGCAATCCCGCGCCTTCAATGGTAGCCAGGGAAGCAGTTTCTTTCATTCCCGGCCTGTCCAGCATGGTGCCGGCTTTGTTTGCTTCTGCAAATTTCTGCTTGATCTGCTCATTGTTTTCATTGATATTCTTATTCAGTTTTACGAGCTGACCAGCAAGGGTGTTGATCTGTCCCTGCATCTTTTCGCGCTTCTCTTTCAGATCGTCGATGTAGATCTTCATAATAGCGATAGGATCAAGCTTGATAATAAGTCCCGTTATTTTTCTCATCAGCGTTTTGAATAGAAAAAATACCGCTGTGCGGACGTCTTTGCTTGTAAACAGGAAAATAAGCACAGCCAGAACAGCCATCAAGAAGCCCAGATACAACGTGTTCTGTGTTACCTCGATAAGAAAAGCGGCGATTTTATTCCAATAGTAAAGGACGCCTGCACCTGCCGCCCCCATAAAAAGAAGCGATGTGACACCCTCGGGCTTGCTCCAATACGAACGCCGTGAAGCATCTTCCTGAGAACCGCCAATTTGACTAAAATCTGGTGTTGCCATAGTTGAGTTTATTTATATTTTAAAATTTGTTAACAGTTAATCGCTTAATTAACAATAGTTTAGCTTTGTGAATTGTGGTTTTTGACGCTACTTAAGATACTTATTGATCTGTTCGAGGTCTGATTTAATTTGTTCAACGAAACTTTTGTAAGTGAGCTCAAAGCTGTCTTTGTTAAGATTTATTTTAGAACTTTGCTCGGTGATCTCACCGGAAATCTGTCCAAGCCTGTTTTTATTTTCCTCCATTTTTTTCTGAAGGTCGGCCATCTGTTGTGTGATAGAGGTGTTGCTGTCTTCCAGTTTTTTATGCTCTTGCTGCAAAGCCCCTACACGATCGTTGATTGCTTTTTCTACATCCTTTAAAAATGCTGCCCGATCCTTATCTAAAATGCCCAGATATTGCCCGGCAGAGGTGGTCAGTATGGCGGTGTCTTTAACGCCTCCCATTGCCTTGAAACTAGCCCATGCTGCCTGGAAAAGCTTATCTTCGGAGAGTCCGAGACCCTCCATGCTCTTGAGTGCCTGCTTGTATTCGAAATAATCCGGTCCGGGGAGATTGGCTTTTTCGAGAAGATCAACAAAATGATCCACAAACTTGCGATCTACCTGGGCTGTACCTGCTAAATTAGATACAGTAGGAGATGGAGCGGGCTGCGGAACTTCTTTGTTTGCAGGGGGCGTTATCGCAGTTTGCTCTTGCTCATCGTTTTCCTTGATAAAAAAGCTAAGGATCTTTCGTCCAATACCTTGTTCAGAATCTGCCATAGTCAGTAATAAGTGTTTAGATTCATCAATATCTTATCTCAATATTACTAAATTCCAAAGGATTTAATGATGTGGGTTAGTTACAGGTGGCAGCCTGCAATGATGGAATGTCGTAGACTTGGATGAGTTTTTCGGCAGACCGTTCCTAATTGTTACTTTTGCGAAAATTTAAAAAGCCGATATTGTCATTGGATGACATGTGTCATGATTCATTTCAGAATTGTTACCGACCTTGCGGACGGGTAAATTAATCAGGAGGCTGAACTTTATATGAGTAGTCAAGATCTTCACGAGATTTAGTAATTAGTATTCATTTGTTCCTATACTTATGTTAAAATTAGGTTTTAATAGTGCCATTCTTGCAGATTTCAGCTTTGAGCACGTAGTCCGTTTTGCAGGAAATCATGGTTTTTCGTGTGTAGAAATGATGTGCTGGCCGGCAGACAATACCGATAGCCGTCGCTATGCGGGTGTCACACATGTAGACGTGCTTAGTTTGACTGATAAAAAAGTAGCAGAGATTAAGTATACACTTAAAGAGGCTCAGATTTCTATCTCAGCACTAGGCTATTATCCAAATCCGTTGGATCCCGATCCAAACCGTTCCGAATTTTACATTGAGCATATAAAAGAGGTTATTCGCGGGGCGGCCAAACTCGGTATTCCTGTGATAACGACCTTTATAGGAAGAAATCCTGCAAAGAGTATAAAGGAAAATCTGGTGCAGTTTGCAGATGTCTGGCCGGCAATTGTAAAGGTTGCAGAGGAAAATAACATTAAACTGGCAATAGAGAATTGCCCGATGTTCTTTACAGATGATGAATGGCCGGGAGGAAAAAACCTGGCGATAAGCCCGGCCGTGTGGGACAGAATGTTTGAAATTATCCCAAATCCTGTATTCGGCCTGAATTATGATCCCTCGCACATGATATGGCAAATGATGGACGAGATAAAGCCAATTTATGCATACAAGGATAGACTGCATCACATTCACTTAAAGGATGCCAAATTGTATAGAGACAAACTGGACAGGGTAGGGATCATGGCTAATCCGTTAGAATATCATTCGCCCAAGTTGCCTGGGCTTGGAGATGTGAACTGGCGTGGCTTTTTCGCAGCGTTAACGGACGTTCGTTACCGCGGTCCTGTGGTGATCGAGGTAGAAGACAAGGCGTATGAAGGCAACGTAGACGATGTTACAACTGCAATACTCACAAGCCGTAATTATTTAAAGCAGTTTTTAGGTTAATTTTTAAAAGGCTAAAATTCAGTTACTTATGAATAAAATTTAACAGTGTTAAGTAATTATAACACTGCAATAAGCAGTCAAATCCCACATATATTGAAATCAGGAACAAAAAACGGGCGTCAGCAAAGTTGCTGACGCCCGTTTTTTGTTGATATTATTATTGAATCAACTTCGCTTTTGAAGAGAGTATTGCTGTGAGTGACGCAAGCAAAGCGACAATTGCAAATGACCAGCGCAGATCGGCGAATTGAGCTACAATACCAATCAACGGAGGTCCGATAAGGAATCCGATGAAGCTGATGGATGAAACCGCTGCAAGTGCCATTCCTGCCGACATGGTGGTTGATCTTCCTGCTGCACTATATACCAAGGGAACGACTGATGAAACTCCAAAACCAACCAGTAAAAACCCGATAGTAGCTGTGATCAGAAATGGGAAGATCACTGCAATTGCCAATCCTGTTCCCATGAGTAGACCACTTATTTGAAGCATCTTCTTTCTTCCGATGCGGTTAGCCAGGTAATCTCCTGCAAAACGTCCGCCTGTCATGGTTCCCATAAAAGCAACGTAACCTAGCATTTTCATTGATTCATCTACATGTACAGCTTCCTGGAAATAAACCCCGCTCCAATCGAACATCGCTCCTTCACAAACCATAGCACAAAATCCAATCAAACCGATTATAAGCAAATCTTTGTCTGGCTTTACAAACATCGGCTGAGCTTCACCTTGTTGCTTTTCGCTATCCGACATGGTGTGTTTGTAAGCAGTAAATATGATTCCAAATGCGATTACTGCAATCACAATGAAATGTATTTGCGGTGGTATGTTCACCGAAATAAACAGATAGCCAATCACTGCGCTAATAAAACCAGCAAGGCTCCATAAGCCGTGAAAGGAAGCCATGATAGATTTGCCGTAAACTTGCTCAACAGCTACTGCCTGTGTGTTGATGGCAATATTGGTCAGGTTTCCCCATAGACCGAAAGCAAAAAGTACTATAACCAATTGCTCTGTACGGGTAACAAAACCAATGAACGCCAGCGTAGTTGAGTAAAGTATGGCACCAATCAGCACCATTTTTTTACTGCCGTAATGCGTAACCATCCATCCGGAAATGGGCAAACTTGCCATTAATCCCAAAGGCAGCGCCAATAGAACAGTACCTAGTCCACCCTCTGTAAGGTGAAGCATGTTTTTAATATCAGGGATTCGGCTTGCCCAGGCAGCAAAGCTCAGGCCCTGCACAAAGAAAAAAGCTGCAACGGCAATACGCAGGTATTTTCTGGAATCTGATGGAGCAAATATTGAATAATTCATAGGAGTGAAATTTTACCGTCTTGTACTTCCGGTGTTAAAATCAGATATTGATATATAATTTTTTTTAGATTCTTTTCGTGTCAGGCTGTGTCGTTAGCTCCCATAAGGTTGATTGAAGAACTTCCAGCTGCAAAATTAACATATACTCAACCATATAGATTCATTTAAATTGTACTTTTTTAATAATATTAGAAAGTACTTGTTGTATATTTTCAAGAATTTTAATTTTTGTAAATAAATAAGATCACAACTACTGATTATGTAAGGAAACAGGCTATCAAATACTACCTTTTTTTGGCTTAAGTTGATCCTATTTGGTGTATTGGTTTTGATTGCAGAAAGGAGTGGAGCTTCAAGAATTTTGATGGGTCGCATAGGGGTTCATTTTTTCTGAATTGTCTGAAAGGAAACAACTCAGAAATCATGAAAAATCGATTTACAAAACTTACACTGACTTGGCTGGTGCTATTTTCAGGTGTTGTACATGCCCAGGAGAATGAAACCATCTTCAGGAAATCTCCAATTCAGCGTTCTGGCGGATACGTTGCGCTATCAAACAAATTCACTTCTATAAATGGCGAGTTTGCAAACATGCCCGGAATTTATGGCGGCTGGTTTATCAATAGGAAATTGATGCTTGGTGTGGGGGCAGCAGCGACAACCAACTACATTCCGGTTCCGTCTTCATTCAGCAATTTTCCTGGCGATAAAATGACCTATCAATATGGACAGTTCGGTTTAATGACCGAATATGTGGTTGCATCTACCAGGAAGGTCCATCTGGCAGTAAATTTGTTGACAGGCAGCGGGTTTACAATGCAGTACGACAGGAGGGATTTTGACGACTGGGATTTTGATGATTACGAAGAGGATCCCAACTTCTTCTTCCTGATGGAGCCCGGCGTTCAGGTGGAGTTTAACTTATTGAAGTGGATGCGTTTCAGTCCGGGAGTTTCTTACAGACGGGCATTTGGAAGTAACAGCAATGGATTATCGGATTCTGATCTTAGCAATATGTCTTACAACCTTACTGTGAAATTTGGTTTTTTCTGATTTGTTGGTTCTTAATATACTGATTACAAGCCAGTATGCTATTGCAAAGCACTGCTCGTTTAAAGCCTGTTCCGGACGCACCGGGGCAGGCTTTTTTTGTAATCAACATCAGGAGAATGATGAGTTTAATTACAGTCATTTTATTCGAAGCAATATTTAAAGTAAATTGAGAATTGAAAATGCTTATCGGTCCTGGGAATTGAGATAATTTACGATTTCTGAACCCTTGGGAACAGAAATTGTAGGGATGTTATAATGATCCCATTATTTAGATTAAACTGTGCGTTAATGAAATCCTTCAACTTTGGGCTGTTGCTCTCAATGATACTGCTTTCATCTTTTGGTGCAAATGCACAGAATAACATTTACGATGTTATTGTGGCGGGGCGTACGATTGGTTCTCTTAAGGTATTTGATAGCCAATCAGATACAGATACAGAAATTCAGAGGATTGAGTCGGATTTTAAAATTTTGTTTTATTCGGGGAAGTTTTCTACACAGGCAAGTTTTGTCCAGGGGAAATTAATGACTGCTGTTTCTGCCCATGAGGTAAACGGGGATGTGAAAGAAAAGACGCATACTAAAAACGTTGCAAAGACTTCTAATTACACCGTTTCATTTTCTGGCGAAGATGGGGAAAAGAAGCCTTCCAAAGAGTTTAATGAGCCAATCCTAAATACGGTGACGAGTCTATATTACAAAGAGCCGATTAATATTACTGAGGTTTACTCCGAGAGATACGGGCAAATGTGTAACGTTAAGAAGGTTTCGGATGGAAATTACAGTGTTTCCCTGCCCGATGGTAAGCAGGGTGTGTATACCTATAAAAACGGGCTTTGCCGGGAAGTTAAGACAGATCTCGCCGGTTTCAAGCTTCGCATTGTTCTGAATCCTGCTAAGAACTCTTTGTATTGATTATCGCAAAAGAGTTTAAAGTGCAACGGTTTTCAGATTCTTAACTTCCGAGTTATTCCTGACTTCTTCTGTAACGGTTTTAAGGAACACATCTCCAACCTTTACATCTCCAAAAATTTCTGTTTTGTTGTCCGCGCTTGCTCCCGATTTAACAGGGATCCAAACCGTTTTGTTTCCTTCTACTTTAATCAGATAAGTACCTTCCGCAGAATTCAACACGGCTGTTTTGGGGACTATGAACGAATCCGTCCCACGACTTAGCGGGATAGAAACTTCGGCAATCATTCCCGGCAGCAACTTTTTATCGTTATTAATCACATCCATTTCCACGCGTTGCGACCTCAGGCGTGTATCCAGTGCTCCTGCCATACGTGATACCTTTGCAGGAAAGTTAACATTAGGCAATGCTTTCACCTTGAAATTTACCTTGCTATCAGGAGTGAGATAGCTATTGTAAGCCTCAGGCACACTCACCACAAGTCTGAGCTTTCGCTGCTCTACAAGTGTGAATAAAGGAAATTCAGAGCCTTTTCCTGATGGCCCGACGAAAGCTCCTGCACTCACATTTCTTGCACTGATTACACCATTGAATGGCGCCCTTATTTCCAGATAGTTGCGGGTATCGCTCACTTCCTTGCTCACCGAGCGCGCGGCTTCCAACTGAGCCAGATCTGAATTTTGTTTGGCAAGGGCCAGATCAAGGTCATTTTGCGAGACGGTACCCGGCGTCTTACTGGTTTCCAAAAGTCTGTCATAACTTGCCTTACTGGCGAGGTAGATAGCTTCCTGGGATTTTAGGCGGGAAGTACTGCTGGCATATTGAGCTGAAAGTTCAGGAGCTTCCATGGTAGCGAGCAGTTGTCCTTGCCGCACTTCCGTGCCTACATCTACATGTAGCTTTTTTACAAAACTGCTCACTTTCGCATAAAGATCCACCTGCTGAAAAGCAATTAATTCTCCTGGTATCTGGAGATTTGATGAAAGTGTGCCCTTTTGAAGTACAAAACCCTCAGTAACAACTTCCTTTGCAGGCTCTTTACTTGCTATTTCTTCTTCCTTTTTTGCTTCACTTTTACCACAGTTTTGCAAGCTGATCATGCAAGTTGCAAGTAGAAAAGCAGATGTTAGTTTTGATGCGTACTTCATTATAATAAGTTTAGGCAGTTTGATATTTTACTGATTTACAGGAACGTAAAATTTGCTTTCTTTATCCTCCGGATCCAGCGATACGCTTTGTGTGGAAGCTTTGCCTTGCGCCCATGCAAATGCAAGCGGTAGGATGAACAAGGCCGCAAATGTGGAAGCAATTAGTCCTCCAACTACTGCACGACCCAAAGGCGAGGATTGATCACCGGCTTCGCCCAATCCGCTTGCCATCGGGATCATACCCATTACCATGGCGACGGCTGTCATAAGAATTGGCCTTAAACGCAAGGAGGCTGACTCTTTCGCCGACGCTATGGCATCCCCGTTATACTTTCGCAATTCTTCCGCATTGGTTACCAGCAGCACTGCGTTAGAAATGGACACACCCACGGACATGATGATTCCCATATAGGATTGCAGGTTGAGTGTTGAACCTGTAATCATAAGCAGTGCCAAAGAACCTAAAATTACAACCGGAACAGTTGCAAGTACAACTGCTGAAACTTTAAATGACTGAAAATTAGCAGCAAGCATCAGGAATATCACTACAATTGCTACGATAAGACCGTTCTGCAAACTATCGAGTGTATCCGTCAAAGTTTGACTAAGACCGATGAGTTCTACGCTTAATCCGCGGGGAAGTTCTCCAAGTGAAGCAATGGCCGACTGTACATCTGCTTTCGCCACACCAAGATCCTTGTCGTTGAGGTTCGCAGTTACAGACAAGATTGGAAGTGCGCCAAGGTTATCATTTTCTCCATATGTGGAATCAGGCGTAATTGTGGCAACGTCATGTAAAATAGGCCGGGTGGAGTTTCTGAGTAGGGGAATTTCTCCGATATCATTAATACTCAGCATTTTGTTCTCCGGTATCTGGACCTGTACCGCATAACTAAATCCACCTTTTTCATCTACCCATATATTTTTATCAGTATACCTGGAAGAAGATGTGGATGCTGTGAGTGATCGCGAAATATCGGTCATGTCCACGCCCAACTGCGCCGCACGAATCCGATCCACTTCAATATTTATGGATGGATATTTGTTCGACTGCCCCAACTGGACGTCACGCAGGTAGGAGATTTCTTTAAGTTTGGCAATAATCTTCCTTGCATATTCTTCATTGAGCTGCTTGTTTCTCCCCGACATTCTTACCTCAATAGGCGTAGGTGAGCCCTGGCTTAATATCTTGTCTGTCAGTTCAATGGGTTCGAATGAAAGTTTAAGATCCGGAACGGTTTCACTTACCCGTTTTCTTATCTTTTCCTTCAATTCATCAAGGTCAGTATGAAAGCCCTCTTTGAAGGCTACCTGAACCACTGCTTCCTGAGGGCCAGCCATCCATAAATAAATAGGACTGATTGAAAATAATCCCGGATGTTGTCCGACATACGCCGAAGTAACAGCCACATTTTCTTTACCTACAAGCTCATTAATAATGTCAATGGTTTTGAGCGTTTTCTGCTCGGTTCGCTCAATTCGGGTACCTTCTGATGCACGAAGTCTTACCTGAAATTGTCCGCCGTTTACCTTTGGCAACACGTCTTTCCCGATATTGGTCACCAAAAGACCAGCTATCGCTGTGGTAACAACCAGATAACCAATTACAATGGGTTTGCGATACGGCATCATACGGTTGATGAAACGTATAAATCGTGTTCTCAATCTTTCAAAAAAACTGATTTTGCCGTTGCTATCTAAATCGGCTTTTTCTGCCAGATGTTGCTTTTGCTCAGCACTGTTTCTTCCAATTCCGGCAGCTACAAACTCTTCGGCATCAGTCATTTCTGTACCATCAGATTTTTTATGATGTTTTACTTTCATGATCCAGTTGGCCATTACCGGTACAAAAGTTTGCGCCAGGAAATAGGAAACGATCATACTGAAACCAATGGCTAACGCGAGCGGAAGAAACAAAGAACCCGGAATGCCGCCCATTGTGAAAGCAGGGGCAAAAACGGCCAGAATACAGAATAGAATAAGCAGTTTAGGAAAAGCAATTTCCTGACAGGCATCCCAAATAGCCAGCGCCTTGGGTTTCCCCATATCGAAATGTTGATGTATGTTCTCAATGGTAACCGTACTTTCATCTACCAGGATACCAATCGCCAAAGCAAGTCCGCTTAGGGTCATGATGTTGATGGTTTGCCCGAAAAGATTTAAAAACAAAACACCCGCAATGATTGAAGTAGGTATGGTCAGGATCACAATAAGTGCGCCTCTTGCGTCGCCAAGGAATAGTAAAACCATTAAGCCTGTGAGGATCGCACCAATGACTCCCTCAGTAAGCAGACTCATAACAGAGTTCATTACATACACCGACTGGTCAAATTCGTAACTTACTTTCACGTCATCGGGTAGTGTACTTTGGATTTTTGGCAAAGCTTTCTTCAAATTCTGAACCACTTCCCAGGTCGATGCGTCCGCACCTTTGGCAATACTGAGGTAAACAGATCTCTTGCCATTGACAAGTCCGTAGCCAGAGGTGATATCAGCTGCATCCTCAACCGTGGCCACATCCCGGAGGTACAGATTCTGAACATTTCCCTTGAACAATGGTATGGTTTCAAAATCCTTTACCGTGCGAATGGTTGTGTTGGTAGGGGTAATATAGTTCTTGTCGCCGATACGAACATTTCCCGAAGGAGCAGTCTGGTTGTTCAACCTGATGGCTTCTACCAACTGATCCACTGTCATGTTGTGCGAACGAAGCAGTTCCGGATCCGCCTTCACTACAATGGTTCGCTGATTTCCCCCAAAAGGTGGCGCAGAAACCAAACCGGGGATCTGGGTAAATGAGGAACGAACATATACGTTTGCCAGATCAAGCAGCTCATTATTGGACCGCGTTTCACTGGACAATACCAACTGACCAACAGGCAGGGTAGAGGCGTCGAACCGGATTATGAACGGCGGATTGGAACCCGGAGGGAATATCGCCTGAAGACGGTTGGTAAATGCGCTGAGCTCGGCAGAGGCCTGTGCCATATTCGTGCCCGGATAAAAACTCAGTTTCATCAGGGTAAGTCCTTGTGTATTTTTGGTTTCAATAGTCTTGATACCGTTCACATACAAAAGAATGTTGACATACTGTTTTCCGAAAAAAGTCTCCATTTGATTGGGAGTATATCCGCCAAACGGGTGAGCAATGTACATCACCGGAAGATCCAGTTTTGGGAAAATATCTACCTTGATGGTTCGCACGGCATTTATCCCAAAGAAAAACAAGGCCGCTACTATCACGATGATGGTGATGGGCTTGCGAAGTGCGAAACGAATTAAATCCATATTACGAGGCTTATATATCAGGGAATAGTCTATGTGATTACCCCAGGGTGTAAGGTTAATGTTGTGTTACATTTTAGAGCTTCATAAACGGAGACAGATCCCCGGCAGCGGCGGCTTTCAGCAGTAATGCCTGCCAAACGTTTATAAAGGCAACGTCACGGCTGGTTTCTGCACGATTGAGTACGTATAAAGCCTGAGTGATGTCTACGATATTGCTGAGTCCGTTCTTATACAACACACTTTTCTGCAAATAAGCATCAGACGCAGATTGTACCTGAATAGGCGCCTCGCGGAAATTGGAAACAGCGTTTCTTATCTTATTTTCGGATAGAATCAGCTGATTTTTAATCTGATTATCGATAACACCATACTCTTCCTGCAAGGCATTTGACACAAATTTTTGCGCCATGACCTGTTGCCTTACGCGTAAAACACTTGTCATGTTCCAGGTTGCCCCTATGCCCAAAAGGTAGTTTGCTCTTACAGGTTTTATACCTTCGAAATAATTCTGCGTGTAGGCGTGCTGATTGGTAGCATAACTTGCAGAAAAACCTGCGCCACGTCCCTGGAAAACACCAAAGAGAGATAAGGTAGGAGCGCTTAATGTTTGAAAATACTTAGCTTGTTGGTTGCTCACGGCAATCCTTTGACTGTAATACTGTAAAAGCGGGTGATTAGAAATTGCTGCCGTATCATCAAGTAATTCCGGTATTTGCTTTATGAACAACGAGTCAAGATTGAACTGCTGGTTTGTAACGCCCATGAGCTGGGCCAGCTTGTTGGCTTGCTCCTGCTCATAATCACGGGCCTGGGTGATGGATATTTTTGCGTTAGATACCTCTGCATTAGCCAGAGATGAATCTACTCCCGGTATCAGGCCGTTTTTAGCTCTGGTGACCACCACGTTTTTCAATGCCTGTGCCCTTTGCAGGTTACTTTCCCATGACCTAATTAATCTCTGAGCTGCAAGCAGATTAAGGTATGCACCTGCAACTCTGACCCCATGCTGGAATTGTTCCTGTTGTAAATCGCTCTCATCCCGTAAAACCATTGATTCCGATACCTTGATTTTCTCGCGAGCACGACCAAAGGCAAAAAAGTCCCAGTTCACATTGGTGAGATACAGCGCACCAAATGCTGAATTCCAGTTCTGATCCGGCAGGGGAAGTCCGGAAGATGCGACAGAAAGCCCCATGCCATACAATGGACCGTTTTGTCCGTTGATGGTGCCGTAGTCCTGTTGAAGGGAGAGATTTAAATTGGGTAAATAATCTCTTTTGCTCTGTATAACAGTCGATTTTGAAGCATTTACATAATTTGCCTTTGCTTTAATAATTCCATAATTTGTTTGGGCAGTACTAATGGCATCCTGAATTGTCAGGGATTGCGCATGCGTAACAAAAGGAAATAAATAAAGAAGGCTCAGCAACCCGGCCACGCTAAGAAAGCCTTGTTTGTGCATATTCTGAAATAATTACGAATACAATGAATTATTAAATGTCAAGAAGATAGTGTGGTTTTATATTTGTCGGTTTTGCTATTTTGAAACAGAACCTGCGGTTTTGCAAAATTATACTTGTAACTGGTAGTAATATGTATGGTTTTCAAACAAAAAACTATAAAATTCAAACAATCATATTTTGTACGTTTCCCGGTATGATTTTGGGGTGATTCCTGTTTGTTTTTTGAAGATGTTGTTAAAATAGGCGGCATATTCAAAGCCCAGGCAATAGGCGACTTCTGTTATACTCCAGTTCGATTGGCGCAAAAGCACCTTCGAATGTTGCATTACTTTTTCTGTAATGTGTTCGGTTGTAGTCCTTCCGGTTACTTCTTTTAAAGCCCTGTTGAGGTGGTTTACATGGACAGACAGTTTTGCTGCATAATCACCCGCAGTTTTTAGTCGAAGTTTATGCTCAGGGGAGTCTATTGGAAATTGTCTGTCAAGCAATTCAAGAAAAAGGGAGGTTAGTCTGGCAGAACCGTCCATGTGCACGTCATTTGCGTGGCCGGGTTCCATTTTCATTGCTTCATGAATAACGAGCTCAAGATAGCTTCTGATAAGCGCGTACTTATGCACATAACCGGAATCCAATTCGGCAGACATCTTTTTAAATAATGTCAACAACTCTCTTTCCTGCATGTCGCTTACGAAAAGCACAGTAATCGAATCACCTCTAAAAACAGGGTATTCGGTCGCATTTTTGAACAGGCTGCCGCTGCGGATAAATTCTTCTGTAAAAAGGCAAAAGTAACCAGTTTGCTCTTCGGATATTGCCTGCCAGGAGTAGGGGACATTACGATTAAAAAATACCAGAGCGTTCTGGTTTATATCAATTTCCTGATCACCATAAAAAAGCTTCCCCTTGCCAAGCAGAAGGGAAATTTTATAAAAATCACGTCGACTATACGAGGTGTAGCGGTTACAAAATTCTCTTGAAAAAACGTTGAAGTGACCGTGCTCCCTGTTACTCAGGTCGGGAAGCTGCGTGAGGCTTTTGGCTGCCGGATGTGTCCGGTAGAAATCTTCTAATGTTTCATTGGTGCCCATTTTATAAAACTATGAAATTCAAATATTGGCAGCAAATACGGATCATTAAAAACGTGTTAAATCGGCTAATCTCTTTTCTGGATGATAGTAATTCTTGCTTAAAACAAAAAGACCGGCACGTGATGTGCCGGTCTTTGTTAACTTGGTTACTTGTCAGATTAGTCGATCGTTGGCAGCGTAGTGCTGTCCTTTGGATTGTAGTAATCTGCAACTTCCGTGTTTGGCTTCGAGACAGTTCCAGTCTGAGGTGTTTTGTAATTACGTGGTGAAACCAGCGGATTAATGTCAACACCTTCTTTCTGATACGTCTTCACAACTACAAGACTGGCAGGACGTGGAGCGTACTTTGGCGTACTGCTCACACTTTTTCCTCTGTTTTGTCTTTTGTAATAGCCTTCCACAGTATTCATGTTGGCTACTCTGACTGACTTATCTTCCTGAACAGTTTTAGCTTTCGCTGCTTTGTTAGGATGCTTGTAATTATGAACTGAAACGCCTGGATCTACAATTGACTGTGCACTTACTGCAACTGTTCCAAAAACGGCTAATATGATTGCTGAGACAAATTTCGACTTTATCATGATCTATGAGTCTTTTCTTGAACATTAAAATTAAATCCTGTTTTCAGGATGTATGCAAGAAACAACTTTTTCCCAGATCACCAAAATGTCCTAAATTGCATGAAAATGTTATAGTTTTCGGTTTGTAGTTCTGAATTTCACCTGTAAAACGTCAATTTTTTAAAATTGAATAAAATCGGCTTTGATTTTTGCTTGGTATTACTGAAAAAGTAGCAAAAGAGCGTTCTTTAGATTTAAAATGCAGATGAAAGAAAATTTAAATTTTAATTACTTTCTATTTTCTTTCTAATCACTTCTTAATATTTGGGCGAATTCGGGATTATTATTTCAATAGTGCATAGGCCGAAGTTCTGATCCCGCTGCATATTCTTTCAATGGGTAAGTCGTTCGAATCTTCACCAAATGGATCCTCAATTTCTTCTGCGATTACTTCAAGACTAGCCAGGATGTAGAACACAAACATGACAAAAGGTATAATCAAAAAATGAAGGCTGAAAACGTATCCGATGGGTAAAGTGAGGCAGTATGAGAAAATGAATTTTTTAATAAAGGAGCTGTACGACAAAGGAATCGGGGTATTCTTAATTCTTTCGCATGCCCCACAGATGTTGGTAAAGGATTCGAGTTCGCTATTTAGCAAGATCACGTGTTCAGGAAGCAATACACCTCTGCGCTGCAGGTCAACCGTTTTTGAAAAGATTGCCGCTGCAATTTGGTTCGGAACGTGATCTTCTATGTTTAGATCCGATCTTTTCATACAATAGGTGTCTTCAAACTCTGCCGACACATATTTGCCACGAAGGTGGTTTTTTAAAGAATAAGCATAATTGGGGATCATACTTTTATAAAAATCCCTTTCCGATTGATGCTCCTGACTCAGCAGTGCGCTTATTTTTAGGGCCAGGTTGCGGCTGTTGTTCATGAGCATGCCCCACTGTTTCCTGCCTTCCCACCAGCGATCGTAGGCAGTGTTGGTTCGGAATACAAGCAGCATTGATATCACGAATCCCAACAGGGAATGCATGATCGATATATTTTTAAGATCCGTTCCGTCGCTTAACTTAAAATAAATCAGCAGGAGGTAGGCCACCAGGCTGGAGTATACGCCAATGGCGATCATCAGCGGGAATAGCTTGCGAAATGTATCGCCCTTCTGGAAATAGAATATATACTTAAACCACTCCTTCGGATTGTAATCGATCATACAAGTTTAACTTTGTCAATAAGTTTAAAAAACTCCTTGAAGCATTTCGCAGTAAGCTGGGCATCTTCCAGTGCATTGTGTGTATCTTCCTCACGTTCAAAGCCGAAATAAGTAGCCACTGATCCCAGGCTCAGGGAGCGGGGAACGGTTTTACCGCTTTTTTCGAGGATTTGAAAGAAAAGATAAGATACCGTGTGCAAGTCCAACATCTTGTTGGAATAGGGCCATTTCATTTTTTCATTCCTATATGCAAACCTCAGAAAGTTAATATCGTTGATAACACTTTGTCCGCAAAGGATCACATTGGAAAGGTTCGGCTTGCCACTGTTGAGTTTCTTAATCCATTTTTCGAACTCTGGTATAACATCGTAAATCATGGGAGCGTCTTCCAGATCATCCAGCGACAATCCGTGTATCTCTTCGGATTTGACAGAGAAGGCTTCCTCGTTTTCCGGATACACATTTTGTAAATAAGTGCCTAGTGAGCGCCATTGATCGTCGAACAATTCTGCACCAAGCTGTATAATTTCATTCCAACCCGGCTCCGGGCCGGTCATTTCAATATCCAGTACGAGGAAAGCCATTAATTTATGAATATGTTATAAAATGGAAATGAATTGGTGTTATCGAACCTCAATCCTATACTTTTGTTGTAAAAGTAAAAAACAATGTGTTTTGCTGTCGTCTCATCATTCTATTTATTTGAAAAATGCCAGTTGATTACAACCAAATACCATCTCCTTGTTTTGTTTTGCAGGAAGAGTTGCTTAGAAAAAATCTGGAACTGATTGATTCTGTTCAAAAACAAGCGGGCTGTACCATTATTTTGGCATTGAAAGGATTTTCAATGTACAGTGCTTTTCCCATTGTGAAAGAATATCTGCGGGGTGCCACAGCAAGCTCGTTGAACGAAATAAAGCTGATCAACGATTTTATGGGATATCAGGCCCATACTTATATGCCAGCTTATCTCGACCAGGAATTTGCAGAAGTATTGGAAAGAAGCAGCCACATCACTTTTAACTCTCTCAGCCAGTGGGAGCGTTTCAGCGAACGCGTTACTCAGTTCAAAGCAAGTAATCCTGACCATGCCTTGTCGTGCGGAATTCGCGTAAATCCTCAATATTCCGAGGTTTCAACTGACATGTATAACCCATGTGTGCCTGGATCACGGCTGGGAGTTACGCGTGACAAACTACCTGATATTTTGCCGGAGGGTGTGGAGGGAATTCACTTTCATACATTGTGTGAAAATGGCTCCGATACCCTTGAACGGACGCTTGCTGCCCTTGAAGAACGTTTTGGCGATCTTTTACATCAGGCCAAATGGCTTAACATGGGAGGTGGCCACCTGATGACAAGGGGGGGGTACGATATTGAAAAACTAATAAATTTAGTTGAAGCAATTAAAGCAAAGTACAATCTGGATGTTATTCTCGAACCTGGATCTGCGATTGCCTGGCGTACAGGAGAGCTTGTAACTACCGTTCTGGATGTGATGGACAGTCAGGGAATTGATGTCGCTATTCTGGATACATCCTTTGCCGCCCACATGCCCGACACACTGGAAATGCCTTACAAGCCTGCCATCGTTGGTGCTGATATGGAGGCTGTTTCAGGAAAACCAACCTACCGGATGGGTGGTATGACCTGCCTTGCAGGAGACTTTATTGGAGACTATTCCTTTGATTCTCCATTAAAGGCTGGCGACAGAATCGTGTTTGAAGACATGATTCACTATACGATGGTTAAAACGACTACTTTTAATGGTGTTAACTTGCCTTCCATTGGTATGTGGACAAAGAACCAGGAATTCAGGCTGATTCGTAGCTTTGGGTATGAAAGCTTTAAAGACAGGCTTTCTTAGTAAGATTCCGATTTCCTGATTTTTGAAATATATATTTTAAGTTTTACACAGGGTGCATTTATTTAAGCTTGACTAACTCCATTCAGGAAGTAAAATACTTAGAGAGCATTACCTTTTGTGATTACTGCGAATGGAGAATTGCGATTTTGACATTAAAACTATGTTGCAGTTTCAGTTGGTTTTTTGACATACAAAAGAATCAGTAGTCAACAAAGTTGCTTCTGCATTCTTTTCAACAGTTGTGGTGTGAGCGTTTTGTAGTGCGCTCCTTAGCAAATAGAATGTATCTACCAAATGCCATCTTTTAGCAAGCCCCACAATTCTCAATTTAATAGTATTTATATCGTATTGATTAGTATTAATCCAATCATGTTTACCCATTAAAAAAATAATTTAAGATGTTAACCGCATAGACTCACAATTCTTTAAGTTGGTATCTGTAAATATTTAAGTAGGAGCGGATAAAAGTCTTTCGTTTTTTCCTGTACCTTTGTATCCCGTAATCATAGAAAAAAAGCAACGTCTCATGGCTTCTAAAGCACGAAAGACCGCTAAGTACATTTTCGTTACGGGCGGTGTAACATCTTCACTTGGCAAAGGAATAATTGCCTCCTCATTGGCTAAATTGCTGCAAGCCAGAGGCCTATCAGTCACAATACAGAAATTTGACCCATACCTGAATATTGATCCAGGCACGATGAATCCTTATGAGCATGGCGAATGTTACGTAACGGACGACGGTGCAGAAACAGATCTTGACCTGGGACATTATGAGCGTTTTTTAAATGTGCGTACTTCACAGGCAAACAACGTAACAACAGGACGGGTTTATCACAATGTGATTACAGCGGAAAGACGTGGTGATTTTCTTGGAAAAACGGTACAGGTTGTTCCGCACATCACCGACGAGCTTAAAAGAAATATGTTGTTGCTGGGTCAAACCGGAGATTATGATATCGTTATCACTGAAATTGGTGGTTGC
This sequence comes from Dyadobacter sp. CY312, assembly GCF_021390535.1. GTDB lineage: Bacteria > Bacteroidota > Bacteroidia > Cytophagales > Spirosomataceae > Dyadobacter. The sequence goes on along the minus strand of NZ_JAJUXG010000001.1, from coordinate 744,690 downwards.
GTAGGGGACATTGAATCGCTTCCGTTTTTAGAGGCGGTACGTCAGGTGAAATTTGAAATGGAAGAAAAGGACACGCTTGTGATCCATCTTACATTGATCCCATATCTGAATTCAGCGGGAGAGTTAAAAACAAAACCAACTCAGCACTCCGTTCGTATGCTTCAGGAGGCAGGTATTCAGCCTGACATTCTTGTCTGCCGCACAGAACATCCTTTGCCTTATGACATTCGTAAAAAAATTGCGTTGTTCTGTAACGTTCAGATCAATTCGGTAATTGAAGCAATGGACGCAGATACCATTTATGCTGTACCGTTGTTGATGTTGAAAGAAAGGCTGGATCAGCGTGCATTGTATATGCTTGACATTTATAATGACAAAGATCTGGATCTGGATGCATGGAAGACGTTTTTGTCAAGGTTGAAAAATCCTGTTGATTCTATCACCATTGGTTTGGTAGGAAAATACGTGGAGTTGCATGATGCATACAAGTCAATTGTTGAGTCGTTTATTCATGCAGGTGCAGCAAATGAGTGTAAGGTTAATATCGAATGGATTCATTCTGAAAGTCTGACAGAATCGAACGTACTTCAGAAACTGGAAAACCTGGATGGTGTTTTGGTTGCTCCTGGTTTTGGTGAAAGAGGTATCGATGGCAAAATTGCTGCTATACAATACGTACGCGAAAACAATATTCCATTCTTTGGTATTTGTTTGGGTATGCAAATGGCTGTAATTGAATATGCAAGAAACGTAATTGGCTGGGATACTGCACATTCTGTTGAAATGGATGCTGCAACGGAATATCCGGTAATACATTTAATGCAGGATCAGAAAGATGTTTCCAACAAAGGAGGAACGATGCGTTTGGGATCTTATCCATGCAAAATCAAAAAAGACTCACTTGCCAACCGCATTTATGGTAAGGTCAACATCAAAGAAAGACACCGTCACCGGTACGAATTCAACAATGCGTATCTGAAAAACTTTGAAGAAAAAGGTTTACTCGCAACGGGTATCAATCCGGATAACAATCTTGTTGAAATGGTTGAGGTTCCTTCGCATCCTTTCTACATGGGCGTTCAATTTCACCCTGAACTAAAAAGTACGGTAATGAACCCGCATCCTCTGTTTGTCAATTTCGTGAAGGCAGCATTGGTTTATTCTCAGGAAAAGAGGTCAGTTATTTCCTGAATGAGGTAGTAATCGACTGTTTATAAACAGCCAATCAGGAAAATCTTATTACCTTTGCCCTCCGAAAAAGGGTTTACTATTTCAATAATTTAAAGTTTAGAATGGATAAAAATTTTATAATCGGCTTGGTACTCATCATGCTAATGCTGATAGGCTATCAGATGCTGGTTCCAAAACCTGTGGAGCCAACACCGATAGAGCAGGTTAAAACCGAAACAAAAAATAACTCAGTTGCTAGTACAGCTGCTCCCGATACAACTGCTTTACAGTTAAATACAACAGATTCCAGTTCAGTAGCAGAGGTTGCTCCAAAAGAAATTGTTTTTGAAACTCAGGATGCCCGCATTGTTTTTACCAACAAGGGGGGGATTATGAAGGAGGTGATGTTGAAAAAATACAAAACCTATGATCAAAAACCGCTTTATCTTATTGCTGAAAATCACAATAAATTCCAGATAGATTTCCCGACTCAAACAGGTGATGTAAGATTAACAGATCTTTATTTTACTACGGATGCTGAGGGAAAAACGCTTGCTGAGAAAGATTCTGCTGTTGTAACCTATCGTACGACACTGAAAAACAACCAGTTTGTAGAGCAAACCTACGTGGTTCGTGGTTCGGGCTATGTGATTGATTACGGTATCAAGTCGAACGGCGTGGGGCTTGCCAACAAATTCGTTCAGCTTGACTGGAAAAACGACCTTTTGCAGTTAGAAAATGACATGCATAAAAACCGTGAAGTAGTTACCATCAACTATTTCACAGATGAATTGAATAGCCTTTCTGCCAGTCCGACAGCCAATGAGCAGGCTCAGACAGCCGATCCGGTAAAATGGTTTACTATTAAACACAAGTATTTTCTTGCTGGTTTAATTGCTGATAAGCATCCGTTTTCAAATGTTGCACTGAAAGCAGATGTTAATCCTGCCGACTCGGTTGTCGTGAAAACCATGAATGTAGCAGCAGGCATTCCTTTGGCTGCTGTTCAAAAAGGAGAGGCGAACTATCAGTTTTACCTTGGACCTAACGAGTATCACGTAGTTGATAAAGTAAAAGCAGTAGACTTTGATCAGAACGTATATCTGGGATACGCATTTTTGAAACCGATCAACAAATTTGTGTTGGTACCGCTTTTCAACTTCCTGGAAAAATTCATTTCCAATTACGGGTTGTTGATCATCTGTCTGGTATTATTTGTTAAAACATTGCTGATGCCATTGACTTACAAGTCATACATGAGCATGGCAAAAATGAAAATGCTGGCACCGGAGCTGGAAGAAATTCGTCAGAAAAATCCTGATGATATGGCTAAACAACAGCAGGATCAAATGGCACTTTATCAGCAGGTAGGAGTGAGTCCGCTTAGTGGATGTATTCCGGTGCTGGCAACCATGCCGATTTTGTTTTCGTTGTTCTTTCTGTTCCCCAATTTGATTGAACTTCGCCAACAGCACTTTCTGTGGTCCAACGATTTGTCAACTTATGACTCGTTTATAAAACTGCCTTTCACAATTCCTTTCGGAGTAGGAAATCACATCAGTTTGTTTACCATCATGATGACGGTTTCCAGTATCGGATACGCTTACTACAACAACCAGATCACGCCAACTCAGCCTGGTCCTGTGAACATGAAAGTGTTGAGTTACATTATGCCTTTGATGTTCATGTTTGTTCTTAACTCATTTCCAGCCGGTTTGACGTTCTACTACTTTGTTTCCAACGTTGTGACGATTGCTCAGCAATTATTGATCAAGAAGTTTGTAAACGAAGACAAAATTCGCGCTATTCTGGATGAGAATCGTAAGAAAAACGCAAACGGAGAGAAAAAGCAGACCAAATTCCAGAAGTATCTTGAGAAATCTTTGCAAGCCGCAGAAGAGGCTAAAAAGAAACAGGCTGACCTGGAAAAGCGTGTGAAAAAGAAGTAATTACCTTAGTTAAATATATAAATGGGCAATGTTTCAGTTTAGAAACATTGCCCGTTCTTTTTTCGCTACGAACGGTTTTCGTAATTTGTCCGATCAAACGAGTAATATTTACACGCTAATGAAATTTAAGTTTTTAATAACATTCATATTCTCATGCTGCCTTGGTGGAGCGCTCCATGCTCAGAAAGCAACCCTTGCAGAAACAAAATATAAGGCAGGCGTTAACGATTACAGCCAACAGCGTTTTGCAGCGGCAATGGAGAAGCTGTCGCCTCTCACGATTGCAAATCCGGATGTTTCTTATGCAACCGTTGCGCCTTATGCACATTATTATTATTCTCTCTCTGCCTATCAGTTGAAACGATATCGCGAAAGCAAGCAGATGTTGCTGCAACTGGTGAGCAGATATCCCGGCTGGACAAAAATAAACGATGCTTACTACCTGCTTGGTGCTAACAATTTTGCGACGGGGCAGAACAAGGAAGCTATTGAGTTTCTATTAAAGATCAAAGATTCTTCTCTTGCCAAGGACGTACAAACATTGAAACAGTATCATTTAAGCCAATTGAATGATCAGGCCAAATTACGTGAAATACAGAAGTTGTATCCCAATGACAGAGATGTAGCAGTGGTGTTGGTTCAGATGATTGAGAACTCAAAATCATCTTCAAAAACGGACTTGCAATTTGCATCTCAGCTTGAAAAACAATTTAAAATCAGCAGAAGTGAAAAGGCCGCTGTGGTAGAAGATGCTCCCAAGACAACCATTCCGAAAAGCGATAATCAATTGAAGAAAGGTTATTTCGATGTGTCTGTATTGCTGCCATTCAGGTTAGATGAATTTAGCACTTCTAAACGTAGAAGTAATCAGTTTGCCTACGACTATTACCTGGGGATGACTTTGGCAAAGGAAAAATTACGCAGCGAGGGAATCAATGTGAACCTCTGGGCTTACGATATCAGTAATGATCCCAAACCAATGAATGACGTTGTGTCAAATAATGCATTTCAAAAGTCGGATTTGGTTATCGGACCTCTTTATTCGGGTACTTTTGATGTAGCTGCCGATGCTGTTTCAGGATCCGGCATACTTATGCTGAATCCGTTATCGACAGACGCCGGTTTGATGAAAGCCGGGTCGAATATCTATCTCGCTCACCCAGGTATTCCTTATCAGATACAACGCGCGGCGCAATGGATGAAGGTAGCAGCTCCCGGCCAACAGGCGGCTGTATATTATGGCAGCGCGGCCAAAGACTCTATGATGGCATTTTCTTATGCAGAAGAATGGAAAGCCAAGGGAGGCAAGGTGATCGAAATGTTGAAAATAAGAGCGGAGCGCGAATGGCTGGAATCAAAAATCGGTACTTTCGAGGTAAACAAGCCATCTCATATTGCATTGTTTTCAACTGATGTCAATACAGGTTCAATTCTGATTGATGTAATCAACGGACGAAAATTACTCACTACGCCTATCATAGCCACATCGACAAGTTTTAATATGCAGCAGTCGCGGGTTGCGAAATACGGTGCGCGGTTATACTTAATTGAAACGGATTATGTAGACCGTCATAAAGAAGGTATCCGTGAGTTTCAGAAAACTTATTGGAACGCTACAAACACATTTCCTTCTGTATATTCTTATCAGGGATATGATCAGTTGCTGTTTTTTGGTCGCATACTGAATCAGTATAAAGATGACGTGCAACGAGGCATTCGATCCCAGAAGCATGTTGGAGAAGACTATCTTCTGTCAGGCTTTGATTTTACGAAATCCAATGATAACCAAATCTCCCCGGTTTTAAGATATAGCTCGGGAGGGAGATGGGTTCCGGTGAATTGAGGAATAAAGGAGTTAAGGTAGTGAAGGAGTTAAAGAAGTAAGTAGTTAGGGAGTTAAGAATGAAGAATTGAGAATGAAAAAATTAATCAAAGGTTAAACTAGCCTGAATGACTTAAATCCCTCAGCGCAGGGCAACACCCTGGGAGAATTGGATAGTATCGACCGACGAAGGAAAAATAACATATAATGAATATATCGACAAGTCAGGGGCTATTTGAAAAAGCCCAGAAATTTATACCCGGCGGAGTAAATTCTCCCGTACGTGCATTTCGCGCAGTAGGTGGTTCACCTGTTTTTATAAAATCTGCCAAAGGTCCTTATGTATATGATGAGGATGGCAATGAATATATTGAACTGATTAATTCCTGGGGGCCGATGATCCTCGGACATGCTCACGAACTGATTCAGAAAGCGGTATCAGATGCCATACAAAATTCATTTTCATTTGGTGCTCCTACGCGCAGAGAGGTTGAAATTGCCGAGCTAATCGTAAGTATGATGCCTTCGGTTGAAAAGGTTAGAATGGTCAATTCCGGTACAGAAGCGACGATGTCAGCGATCAGAGTGGCGAGAGGTTTCACAGGCCGCGATAAGATTATCAAATTTGAAGGTTGTTACCACGGGCATGGAGACAGTTTTCTGATAGCCGCCGGTAGTGGTGCTATCACCCACGGTTCACCGGATAGTCCGGGTGTAACGAAAGGTGTAGCCAACGATACGCTTACGGCACCATACAATGATCTGGAAGCAGTTCAGCGCTTGGTTGATGGAAATAAAAATCAGATTGCCGCGCTTATTCTGGAACCGGTTGTTGGCAACATGGGTTGTGTTTTGCCGGAAGATGGCTTTTTGCAGGGATTAAGAAAGATATGTGATGAAGAGGGGATTGTGCTCATATTTGATGAGGTGATGACCGGTTTTCGTCTGGCAAAAGGAGGAGCTCAGGAACGTTTCGGAATCACGCCTGACCTTACAACACTGGGTAAAATTATAGGAGGGGGAATGCCCGTTGGTGCTTATGGAGGCCGCGCGGAAATCATGAACTGGGTGTCGCCGCTGGGGCCGGTGTATCAGGCAGGAACGCTCTCGGGCAATCCGATTGCGATGGCCGCCGGACTTACCATGCTTACATATCTGAACGAACACCCGGAAGTGTACACACAACTGGAAACTTCGGGGAATAAATTAACGACAGGTTTCAAAAACTCGGTGACAAAATTAGGCCTTGATTACACGGTGAATCACATTGGCTCTATGTATACGCTGTTTTTTACTAATCAAAAGGTGACTGACTTCCCTTCCGCGAAGTCTTCTGACTTACCAGCATTCGGAAGATACTTCCACTCGATGCTGAATCAGGGAATTTATATGGGACCTTCTCAGTTCGAAAGTATGTTTTTGTCTACGGCATTAGAAGACTCGCATATCAACAGAATTATAGAAGCCAATGAAATTGCTCTGAAAGAAGCACTTAGCCTTTCTTAGTTATGAATACGGCAGCTGTGAGAAAATATTCGGTTATTATTCCTGTCTACAATCGTCCCGACGAGTTGAAGGAGTTATTGGGCTGTCTTGCTGTTCAGACTTTCACAAACTTTGAAGTAATTATCGTAGAGGACGGTTCAAAAGAAACGGCAGAGCATGTTGTTTCCTCATTTCAAAATGAGCTTGATATCCGTTATTTTTTTAAAATAAACGGCGGTCAGGGATTTGCCAGAAACCATGGTTTTGAGCGTGCATCTGGAGATTACTTCATTCTGCTCGACTCTGATGCTTTAATTGAGCCGGGCTATCTTACTATTGTGGATAGCCGGCTCAATTCGAGCTATATTGATTTGTATGGCGGACCCGATACGGATCACCCTTCATTTTCCCCGATTCAGAAAGCAATCAGCTATTCGATGACCTCCTTTTTTACAACCGGGGGCATTCGTGGGAAGAAGAATAACATGGGCGGAACCTTTCACCCCAGGAGTTTTAATATGGGGCTTTCCAGAAAAGTGTGGGAAGCGACAGGTGGTTTTTTGACCAGCAGAATGGGAGAGGATATCCTATTCAGTATTGCTGCAATTCGGCTTGGTTTCAAGTCAGCGTTAATTCCTGAGGCATTTATTTACCATAAAAGAAGAACAAAATTCGCCCAGTTTTACAAGCAGCTTAAATTTTTCGGAAGGGCGCGTATCAATATCGCACGCTTTTATCCTGATGAATTAAAGCTTGTTCACACATTTCCGCTTTTGTTCACTTTGGGTGTGTGTAGTATTCCATTCTGGTATTTTATATTCAAACCATTCTTTTACCTGGGACTGGCCGGATTAACGGTTTACGTTTTGCTGGTGTTTCTGGACGCAATGAAGACAACCGGAAGTTTGAAAGTAGCGATTCTGGGAGTTGCAGCGGCTTTCGTACAGCTTTTTGGATACGGAACCGGGTTTTTGCAGGAAGGATGGACGCGAATCTGGGAGAAAAAATCGCACAGGGAAACAGGTGCCGCGATTGAGTATCCTTCTTGAGAATGAAGAATGAAAAAATGAAGAATTGAGAGTGAAGAATTCCATGCTTCAACTCTTAATTCTTCATTATATTATTTTTTGCAAAAATAAACGATTTCTTCGCCCGGTAAAGCGTAACGTTTAACCTCTTCTTTTGAAAGTTCATCCATCACAAAACGATCTTCGATTACGGTGAATCCACCTTTTTCAAGTTCTCTGCCGTAGTTTCTTCCAAATAATCTCAGGTGGTCATTTTGAAGAAAATACTTTTCTCTTTCTTTCGGATCCGTGATCGTTGCGTCCTCGTATGTGGTTGCATATTTCATATCCTGAGGTGATTGAATCAACGCCCATCCTCCTGGTTTAAGAATACGGTGCAGCTCGCTCATTGCCAATATGTAGTCGTCTACGTGCTCCATTACGTGGTTGCAAAATGCCACATCGAAGGTATTGTCAGGGAAAGGGATTTGGTGAATGTCCATTTTTACCTTTGCCAGAGGTGATTCTATATCGCCGGTGATATAATCGAGATTGTCCATCTTTTCAAACCGATCGATGAAGCAATACTCTGGTGCTACATGAAGCACTTTAAGCTTGTCGGTGAAGAAGTTGGTTTTTCGTCTCAGATAAAGACCCATTAAACGGTGTCTTTCAAGAGAAAGGCAGCCCGGACAAAGTGCATTTTCACGGCTGCTGGTATTTCTTCCATAAGGTAGAAATTTCCGGTACTGGCTGTTACACACAGGACATTCTACTTTATTTCCCAGGTAGAAAATACTCAGAAAACGTGCTGCCCAATGACCCACCAATTGCAGGTAAGGACGGGGAATGTATCTTAAAACTAAACTTATGATGGCTTTCATTAAACCAATTGATTAAAAATTAATAATTTTAGGGTCATTTACAGGAAATAATAAAATAAATGATTCCATCGATAGATCCCAAACCACCAGGCAAAAAGCTTATAAAACGTATGTCAACACGTACAAAATGGATGATTCTTGCTCCATTTGGACTGTTGTTGTTCAGTTTTGGCCTTACTGTTCTCAGCGAAGCAGCGCATCAGCGTCGCATCGGAGAGCCTACGCAGGTATGGGTATTGTTGGGATTGTACAGTCTGATACTTATTAATGGCGGTCTGGTTCTTTTTGGCGAAGCTCTTCGCTTTCGAATTTTGCTGGATGTTCGCCGTGAAACCCGTCGCAGTATGCGGCAGCTTCTCCGTAAGGTAAACTCCAAGACAGTTCGTAAGTTACTCCCCGAAAAGAAAACAAAAAGCCCTACCAAAAGAGATTGACAGGGACTTGTTGGATAACATTGTATCGGAGAGGCTCTTAATTACTTCTTGTTAGCTTCAAACTGAGCTTTTATTGCCTCAACATCGACGTTCCGTACTTCTGGCTTACGTAAAAGGTTTTTAATTTTCGCGGTACGATTATTAGCTACTGCTTTATTTCTGCGACCTTTACGTTTTAATTCCGTAACTCCCATTTTAAAATTATTGTTTTGTGAAAGAGCCGCAAAATTAAGGATTTATGTGTAAATAATGAAGATAATAATCATAAATATTGCCAACCTGCCCTAACTTTACGGTTTTAAACGTCTTCTCAAACGATTTTTTACTCAAAGAGGTTAATTATTGCAGACCAGGAAGGGTTAATAGGACCTTTTTGTACGGGCGAGCTTTGAAGACAAAGATTTTTCGATATAATAATTACAAATGAGTAAACCATCCCTTGCCCGCGGAACCCGTGACTTTGGTCCGGAACAAATGGCAAAGCGCAATTTCATTTTTGAAACAGTTCGGCGCTCTTTTCAACGATATGGCTTTCTGCCTTTGGAAACTCCCGCTTTTGAAAACCTATCGGTATTGATGGGGAAATATGGAGACGAAGGTGATCAATTGCTTTTTAAAATTTTAAATTCCGGTGATTTTACTTCCAAGCTTGAAGACAAGGATTACACCGAAGGATATAAACCGCTTACGTCTAAAATCTCTGAAAAGGGATTGCGCTATGATCTGACTGTGCCATTTGCAAGATATGTTGTCATGAATCGCGGTACGCTGGCGATGCCGTTCAAGCGTTATCAGATACAGCCTGTGTGGCGGGCAGATCGTCCACAGCGAGGTCGTTACCGTGAGTTTTATCAATGTGATGCGGACGTAGTTGGGACAGATTCACTGCTTTGCGAGGCGGAGATTGTTAACCTGTTGCATGATATATTGCCTGCTTTGGGTATTTCTGATTTCACTGTCAAGATCAATAATAGAAAAGTACTGACGGGCATAGCTGATGTAATTGGTGCAGGAGGGATGGAAGGACCGCTTTGTGTAGCGATTGACAAGCTGGATAAAATTGGCAAGGAGAAAGTTGTGGAAGAGCTTGCGGAACGCGGCTTTTCGTCAGACAGCATAACCATGTTGGATCCTATTTTTTCATTATCCAACTCAGAAAAACCTTTTGAAGCGCTAAGAAACTGGCTTAGTGGTTCCGAAATTGGTTTGAAAGGGATTGAGGAGCTTGAAGAGGTCTGGAAAATGGTAGGCTTACTGGGGCTTGTGAATCCTAAAATTGAATTTGACGTAACGCTGGCACGTGGGCTTTCCTATTATACTGGTGCCATTTTTGAGGTTAAAGCAAATAATGTTCAGATCGGTAGTATTTCTGGAGGTGGGCGTTATGATAACCTTACGGGAACTTTTGGTGTGCCTGGAATTTCAGGTGTTGGTATTTCCCTTGGTGTGGACCGTATTTATGATGTGATGGAAGAGCTCAATCTTTTTCCAGAAAATCAGACGACGAGTACGAAAGTGATGATCTCTAACTTTGATAAAGAAGCATTTGAGTTTGGGCTTAGTCTTCTTCCAAAATTTAGAAAGGCCGGTATAAACGCGGAAATGTATCCTGATTCGGTAAAGTTGAAAAAGCAGCTCGATTATGCTGACAGGAAAAACATTGCATTTGTTGTACTTATAGGTTCAGACGAGATACAGTCGGGCAAGCTTACTTTGAAAAATATGAAAACAGGTGAGCAGCAAAAGTTAAGCATTGAAGAAATTATCCCGCTTTTAAGTTGATTTTCGAATAATATAAAACAGAAATATTTACAGGCTCTAAGTCGACCGCTGAAAGCCAATTGCCAAAATCATGAATGATATTTTAAGAATTGCAATACAAAAATCAGGAAGATTGAGTGAAGACTCTCTGAAATTGATCAAGGAATGTGGCATCCGTTTTGATAATGGAGGCGGTAAGTTGAAAACTTCTGCTACGAATTTTCCTGCTGAAATCCTGTTCCTGCGGGATGATGATATTCCGGGTTATGTGGAAGATGGTGTTGCACATTTAGGAATTGTAGGCGAAAATGTTTCGGAGGAGTCGGACAGAGATGTGGAAACGGTGCATAAGCTGGGCTTTTCAAAATGCCGATTGTCGATTGGTGTTCTTCGCGAACATGATTATCAGGGTGTTGCGGATCTGGAAGGAAAGAGTATCGCAACAACTTATCCACGTTTGCTCGGTAAATATCTGGCAGATAATAATGTAAAAGCGCAGATTCACGAGATCAGTGGTTCTGTTGAGATTGCCCCAAGTATCGGACTGGCTGATGCGGTGTGTGATATTGTTAGCTCAGGCAGCACGCTTTTAAGCAACGGATTGAAAGAGGTAGAGACCATTTTCCGTTCTGAGGCTGTGATGATCGCCAGCAAACATCTTTCGGAAGGTCAGCAGGAACTTCTGGATCAATTGCTTTTTCGTATCAAATCGGTTCAGGTTGCTAAAAATAATAAGTATATTTTGTTAAACTGCCCTACATCGGCTGTTGACAATATTATAAAATTCCTGCCAGGAATGCGTTCTCCAACCATTTTGCCTCTGGCAACGGAAGGCTGGTGCTCGTTGCATTCGGTGATTAACGAGAATGAATTTTGGGAAAATATTGAAAAAATAAGATTGGCAGGCGCAGAGGGTATTCTTGTGATACCAATCGAGAAAATGATTCTTTAAGATATGAATATTATTGCATTTCCCGATAGAGCCGAATGGCCGGTGTTATTGGCCAGACCGGTGCAGGATTCACGGGATATTGAGAAGAAGGTGATTCCCATACTCGACCAGGTAAAAACGCAGGGAGATGAGGGACTGAGGGAGCTTGCCAGGAAATTTGACAATACGGAACTTGGCGATCTTGCTTTTGATGAGGCCGATATTAAAAATGCCGGAAGTAAACTGGACGATGAGCTGAAAGCTGCAATTCGTCAGGCCTATGATAACATCTACAAATTCCATAAAGCTCAGGTACAATCTGTTGAAAAAATAGAAACAATGCCTGGCGTGACTTGCTGGCGTCGCAGTGTCGGTATCGAAAAGGTTGGAATTTACATTCCTGGTGGTACTGCTCCGCTTTTCAGTACGGTACTGATGCTGGGTATTCCTGCGCAACTTGCAGGTTGTAAAGAAGTTGTGCTGTGTACGCCATCAGATCATCCGGCTATTTTGTATGCGGCCGGGCTTGTTGGTGTTACCAAGGCTTTTCGTATTGGCGGTGCTCAGGCGATTGCGGCCATGGCTTACGGTACAGAGAGTGTACCGAAGGTTTATAAAATATTTGGTCCTGGTAACCAGTATGTTACAACCGCTAAAATGCTGGTGAGTAAAGAAGGCGTGGCGATAGATATGCCGGCAGGGCCATCGGAAGTTGCGGTATATGCCGATGATACTGCAATACCTTCTTTTGTTGCAGCCGATTTGCTCTCGCAGGCAGAACACGGAGCTGACAGCCAGGTATTGTTGGTTTCTACGAGCAAAAAACTATTGTCGGCGGTGAACCTCACGTTATCGTCTCAGCTGGATAGACTGCCCAGGAAAGATCTTGCAGCTAAATCAATTTCAAATAGCAAAGCGATTTTGGTTGAATCCGAGGAGGAAGCAATCGACTTGCTTAATGAATATGCTGCCGAACATTTGATTCTGAGTGTAGGTAATGCAGAGACTGTTTCTGAAAAAATTGTGAACGCGGGATCTATCTTCTTAGGAAATTATACTCCGGAATCCTGCGGAGACTACGCTTCCGGCACCAATCATACACTGCCTACAAACGGATACGCTAAGGCGTATAGCGGCGTTTCTGTTGATAGTTTTGTTAAAAAAATAACTGTTCAAAATATTACAACCGAGGGAATTAAGGCAATTGGTCCCACTGTGGAAGCCATGGCTGCCGCTGAATCCCTTGATGCACATAAGCGTGCTGTAAGAATACGATTGCAAAGTTTATTGTAAAAAGTTAAAACCCGGAAATATGTCGTATATTTGAGGACATATTTCCGGGTTTTAAAAAGCAATGATATGACAGCAATGATGGTGAACGAACGGTTAGGTGGTTATGGTGTTTTGAAACGCACCATAAAAGATAACTTCGATCTTGCATTTCTTGCAGAAAACGGGGTTCCCAAAGCAGCTATACAGCATCTTGCTGATTCAGCAGGATTGGACGTGAAAGATCTTATAGCGTTGCTTCCGGTAACGCCGAGGAATTTACTTCGTTACGAGGATACCGATTTGCTGAGTAATGTGGTTTCGGATCATCTCATATCCCTGGCTGATCTGATGTCAATAGGAACGCGGGTTTTAGGCAAAGAATATTTTCTTGATTGGCTCAACAGCAAGATACTTGCACTCAGTAATGAAAAACCAATAAATTTTTTGCGGACACATGCTGGGATTGAACTTGTCAAAACGGAACTAGGGCGTATTGAACACGGTATTTTTGCCTGATTTTACATTACGTTCCAAGCTAAAAAACCGATAGCAGATATACATGGAGTTATTCAGAATCACAAGGTCGGAATATCAGAATGATCTGAGTGGGATGGGAGCTTATTATCATGGAGGCAGGTGGAATTCGCCAAGAAATGCAATGGTTTACAGTTGTTCCCGAAGGTCGCTGGCCATGCTGGAAATTCTGGTACACTTGCAACGTCCAACACCACCACCAGACTATGTTGTGGTTGTGATCTATGTGCCTGATGCGATGAAGTTTGCAAAGGGGATTTATGTTATACCGGACTGGCAACTGGAACCGCAATGGACCAGAGAGACGGGAGACACCTGGTTGCAGGAAAAAAGCTCGCTCTTGCTTCGGGTACCGTCAGTGGTAGTGCGTAATGAATCTAATTATCTTATCAATCCCAATCATCCTGAGGCGGAATCGGTTAAGGTAATCAATATCGAACCTTTTGAGTTTGACAGCCGGTTATTCAGGGCTGGATAATCTAATTTAATAATCAGTCCTTTGCGAAGGACCAACAAGTGCGTTAATGAATAATTCTTTCGATTTAAATAAGATATTACGGCCGCATATTCTTAATCTGGCTCCATATTCATCAGCAAGGGATGAGTATACAGGTCATGTTGGGATATTTCTTGATGCAAACGAAAATCCATACGGTTCGGTAACAGACCAGGATTTCAACCGTTATCCGGATCCTTATCAGGCTGATATTAAAAGGAAACTTTCGCCTTTGAAGAACGTCCCGACGGATCAGATTTTTCTGGGAAATGGAAGTGATGAACCAATAGATTTGCTTGTAAGAGCAACGTGTACGCCATCAAAAGACCGTGTGATTATTTTGCCTCCTACGTATGGAATGTATGAGGTAAGTGCATCCATTCATGATGTTTATATTGATAAAGTTCCGCTTTCTGCCGACTACCAGATACGGGTGGATGCTGTGCTTGAAGCCATTACACCAGATACAAAGATCATTTTTATCTGCACACCGAATAATCCTACCGGGAATGTGATGGAGGACAGTGCAATTGAAACCATTCTGAAAAATTTCAATGGTTTGGTTGTTGTAGATGAAGCTTATGTGGATTTTACTGACAAACCTTCCTGGATCGACCGGCTTGCAGAATATCCGAATCTTGTAGTTTTGCAAACTTTTTCAAAATCATGGGGACTTGCGGGCCTGCGGGCAGGCATGTGCTTTGCTTCCACAGAACTTGTAAGGATACTGAACAAGATCAAGGCGCCATATAATATTAGTCAGCCGGCGCAGGCGGCACTGCTTGCGGGGCTTGAATCTGCCGATAAAATGCAGGAGATGGTGAAAGAAATTCTTGAACAAAGAGGGGTTCTATGTACCATGTTAGAAAAATTATCGTTGGTGAATAAAGTATTTCCATCAGATGCCAATTTCCTGCTTGTAAAGTTTGACGATGCAAAATCGGTGATGGAATATCTTTTAAAGGAAACCATTATTGTGCGCGACCGGTCAAAGGTGTTGTTGTGTGAAGGATGCCTTCGCATTACAGTGGGCACAAGGGAAGAAAATGAAACGCTGGTAGCAGCTCTTAAAGCGTACGAGCAAAGGAATGTGATTGTTTAAAGTATAAATAATTAGCACAAAACTTTATTAAAATATCCAACAAACAGTACTAAAATGAAGAAACTGGCACTAACTGTTATTTGTACACTATGCTTTGGCTTTGCTCAGGCGCAATACGACAACTGGGCAGTCGGATTTAAACTTGGTGAACCGACTGGTATCAATATCAGGAAGTATTTTAACAATATTAATGCAATTGATGTCACGGTAGGAACCTACGGTGTTTTTAAAGAAAAATATAGAAGTAACAAAGTGCGTCCCAATGTCGGACTATCAGTGCAAGCTCATTATTTGTGGCACAATCCACTTTTCAATTCAGAGAGTGTTCGTGTATATTATGGTCTGGGTGCACAGGTTAACAGCAGAGGTTATGACAGAATGAGTGGAAACCTCGTGACAGAAAAAGTTAAAGGCGCAATTTCACTTGGAGGGTCTGCTCTTGGAGGCTTTGAATATTTCATTCCAGAAAATAGAATTTCAGTTTTTATAGAGGGAGGAACTTATGTAGAGTTAGTACCTGCTCCGTTTTTTTTCAGTCCTAACATCTCGGGTGGGGTCAGATTCAATTTGTAATAACTGACATTGCCAAGAATGTTATAGTAAATTTCAAAAGAGCAGGCATTCGCCTGCTCTTTTGCGTAAATTGGCATCAGGTTTTACTTACTATTTCCAAAATTAACGCTACGTGTTTAAAGTATACAGTTCATCGGCAGGTTCCGGAAAAACCTATACACTGACGAAGGAATACATCAAACTTGCATTACATTCCAATTCAGATACTTACTTCAGACAAATCCTGGCAGTTACATTTACCAATGCGGCTGCCAATGAGATGAAAGACCGTATTTTGTTGATGTTGAGAACTTTTGCTGCATACAGCCCTGATGCCCAATTGCCACCGATGCTCAGAGATGTTGTACAGGAAATGTACCCGGATACAGTAACCGATGAAGCACTTTTTGAAGGAGCTTGTGAGCTTATTTCAGGTAGGGCACAACTTGTTTTCAGGCAAATACTGCACCGGTATTCCGATTTTTCGGTCATGACGATCGACAAATTCACTCAGCGGCTGATCAGCAGTTTCACCGACGAACTCGGGATTCCTTTTGTATTTGAAACACAACTGGATGGCGATTTGTTGAATGATGCGGTGGACCGGCTGCTGGCCAGAATAGGCCAGGAAGGTGAGGAAGTATTGACAGATATTGTTGAAAAATACTATCGTGAAAATGCGGAAGATGGGAAAAGCTGGGGTGCCTTGCCGGTCAAAATACGTGAGACTTCGGGTACTTTGCTAAGCGAACAAAGCTATCTTCAGATGCAGCGAGTGGCTGGCCTTCGGATGGAAGACTGGATCACGATCCGGAATCAAATGAAGCGGTTTGTTAAAGAGAGAGAGACCAAAGTTACGGATCTGGCGAAAAGAGGATTTGATCTCATACAGGAAGGCTTTTTGGTAGATAAGGATTTTTACCAGGGCGGGCGTGGCATTTATGGTTTCTTCAAGGACCGGTCAGAGGGCAAGAAACTCTGGGCAGAACCTAATTCTTATGCTTACAAAACAATAGGTGAGGAAACCTGGTATGGTGCCAAAACACCTGGAATTACACGTGAAAAAATTGAAGAGATTCGGCCGGATCTCGAAAACTGCTTTCATCAGATTGAGAACATTCGACAGGCAGAAGGAGGAAAAATCACACTTTACAACCTTCTCGAACGTCATATATATAATCTATCGCTGTTAGGTGAGGTACGTAAAGAGTTCGATGCGCTGCTGAAACAGAACAATCAGGTTCATATTTCCGATTTTAATAAGAAAATCCTTGAAATTGTATCACAGGAGCCGGTTCCCTTCATTTTTGAAAGGCTGGGAGAAAAATACAATCATATATTGGTGGATGAGTTTCAGGATACATCCAAGCTGCAATTTGCAAATTTATTACCGCTCATTGAAAATGCCCTGGCCGACGGTTATTTTAATCTGATCGTTGGTGACGCCAAACAATCCATTTACCGTTTCCGTGGCGGGGATATGGACCTTCTGCTACACCTGGCGCAGGATCAGGTAATGCTGCTCACTTCGGTATTGGGTGAAAGTGATTTCAATCAGGAGCGGCTTTGGAGCCTGGACAATTATCTGAAGGTTGACCACCTGCGTACAAACCGCAGAAGTTTCAGAGAAATAACAGATTTTAATAACCGTTTCTTCTCCTTTGTTGCCAATCTGCTCACTCCGGAATATCCGTTGGCAGGAGATGTCTATGACGAAAATTTTCAGCAACAGATACCCGACGGAGTTTCAGAAGGCGGGCATGTGCAAATGGAGTTTTTAGAAATGAACGACAATACCGATGAAGCCTCGGGTAACACACATGACGCTATTGTCAAACGAACTTTGGAACTGGTAGAAGAACTGCGCTCCACAGGATATAACTGGCGGGATGTTGCGATACTGTGCCGGAGAAAATCGGAGGCGACAGCCATTGCCAATGTGCTGAAAGAGGCTGGTTTCCCGCTCATTTCCGACGATGCACTTTTGCTTGCCTATTCCAGGTCAATCCACTTTGTAATATCTTTTATGAAGGTTTTACAAACTTCTGATCATAAACTTGCCCGCTACGAAACAGCATATCTGTTTCATCACGTCATACGAAAACAGAATCCCGGACCGACGGAATATGAAGCGATTCGAAAGGTGTGCAGTGAGCCCGGATTAGATAGTTTTCTGGAATATTTTTCAAGATGGGGGATTTCTCTTACGGCATTCCGTATGCGGCAATTGTCTGTTTTCGAGCTGAGTGAGAAACTGATCCAAACTTTCGGATTATTTGAAGCCCAAACAGACAAGGAATATCTATTTCGCTTTCTGGACGTGGTGCAGGAATTTGGTACGCGGCGAACCAATCATCTCGGCGATTTCCTTGCTTATTGGGATACGGCACGAACTAAACTTTCAATTACCATTCCGGCCGATACGGACGCGCTCAGAATCACTACGATTCACAAATCAAAAGGACTTGAATATCCTGTGGTAATAGTGCCCTATGCAAACTGGAAGTTTACACCCAACGCCAGTCTGGATCGCTTGTGGGTAGATTTAGACGAGGTTGATTATGAGGAGCTTTTCCTGCCGGGGGCACCAGACAGAACGGGTTTAACTGGCAAATTGCGGAGCTCGATGGTTTCAGTCCAGAAGGAGCTGGAAAATACGGTCATCGCTGAGCAGTATGTCAATGAAAAAACAAGGAAACTGGTTGAAACAATGAATTTGCTGTATGTGGCCTTCACAAGACCTATTCAGCGGTTGTATATTCTTGCTAAAAAAGAAAAAAACTGGCAAAGTGCTCCAAACGTAGGTATGTGGCTGCACGATTATTTGAGCCAGCCCGAATTTGTGCCAGGTTGGGAAGAATCGAAGGATTCTTATGTGCTGTATGAAGGAACGGAAGGCTGTCGTCATGCTCATGTGAGGAGCGATTTTGTGCCCTTTATTATGAAAGATATTCTGAGCAATGATCGAACCAATACGCTCAGACTTCGCAGAATGGCCGACCGTATATTCGATATAGAGACTTTTGAACCTAAATATGACCGTCTGCAAAAAGTGAGATATCTGCTTACCAGGCTCAGGAGCTTTTCCGACTTGCCCGAAACGATCACAAGCCTGATGGCAGAGGGGATTTTTACAAGAAATGAGGCGGGAGCCATACGGGAACAGGTAAAATATTTACTGGAAAATCCTTCGTTGAAAGAGCTATATGATGATAGTAACGCGTTAAAAATCAACAAAGATTTGCTGATACCTGGCGGTAAACTGTTGCACATCGACAGAATGGTGCAGCTTGCCGATGGCAATTACGTATTTATGTCGTTTGTAGGAGGAAATGGAAGCGATGAAAACAGGAGACATTTACGAAAACTGGTTCAGGCCTACAAAAATATAGGGAAAGAGTCCAGGGGCGTGATGATTACACTTGAAAATGAAATGGTTGAATGGATATAAAATGCTGATGAGTGCTATTTATGGAAATTGAAATAAGAAAAATACAGGAACGTGATAATGAGAAACTAGCTGGCATTATCAGAAAAACGCTTAAAGAATTTAAGGCTGACAAACCAGGGACAGTCTACTATGATGAAAGCACGGATCGGCTGAGCGAACTTTTCCAGGCAGACAAAAGCGTTTATTATGTAGCGCTGCTTGACGGGGAACTTGCGGGAGGTGCAGGCATATTTCCCACAGAAGGATTGCCGGCCAATACGGTTGAGCTGGTAAAAATGTATTTGAAACCCGAGGCAAGAGGATTAGGACTCGGGAAAACACTGATCTTAAAATGTATCGAAACAGCCCTTGAAAATGGGTATTCCAGAATTTACCTGGAAACCATGGCGGAGCTTGGAAAGGCTGTTCAAACGTACGTCCATCTGGGATTTGAGCAACTGGCCGAACCCATGGGAAGCAGCGGACATCACTCTTGTGAAATATGGATGTTGAAAGAATTAGATTAAATGCCTGCCCATCACTTTCCCAGTCGCTTCATCTCTTCTTCCGTGAAATTCTTCACCTGTTTTTCAAGTTCAAATTTTTCTTTGTTATAATCTCCTGATTTTCCTGGTGGGATGGAGAGGCTATTCCATTCACCTTCTTTTAGTTGTTTGGAATAAAAAACGATCTGGCCCACATGCATGGAGTAGTGAGCCAACTGCCGCTGAATGGCTTCCAGTACGGTATGCCCTTCATTACGTATGTAAATGACGTCTCCAAGCTGGTGCGGCAGCAATGTTTTTAATGCATCAAAAAGACATTCCCAACCCGCTTCCCATTTTCTCATTATATCTTCAAAATCCTGTTCAGGTTGCAGAAATTCAGCATCTCTGTTCCGCCATGGTTTTTCCCCGTCAGCGGTCAGGAAATCTGTAAATCGTGAGATCATGTTCCCGTGCAGGTGATTGATAATAACGGCAATGCTATTTATTTTATCGGCATCAGCAGAATAGAAGATTTGTTCTTTTTCCAGTTGATTCATGGCTTTTTCTGCCAACAATTTATAATACCTGAATAGTTTGATTGTTTCAGCCAGGTATGTTTCTTCAATATTACTTTTCATGAGAATCTAATGACAACATATGATTATACTTTTATTGCGGCACCTATTTTCAAAAACTCCTATATTCTAATGTTAAAATTATATAAAAAAGTTATATCGAATTACTAACTAACTGGTTTGACAAATTTGTAGACAAAATTTTCTAAATCCGGTATGTAATTCTACGTTTAGTGCTCATTTTTAGTGATCTTCGGGGAAAATTCAGACCGTCAGCGTCGTACTCAACGATATTTAAGCATCTATGCGTTTTTCTTTTCAGCAGCAGGTACTAACAGGTATTGCCTTCTCCATTGTCTTGGTGATCATCGTAGGACTAACTTCCTACAACTCGCTGGTC
Source organism: Dyadobacter sp. CY312 (assembly GCF_021390535.1). Taxonomy (GTDB): domain Bacteria; phylum Bacteroidota; class Bacteroidia; order Cytophagales; family Spirosomataceae; genus Dyadobacter. Next base: position 724,398 of record NZ_JAJUXG010000001.1, on the reverse strand, counting down.
CTTCAACAAAAAAATGCTGAGCTGGTAAACCACACAAGGGAGGTAATGAATACATCAGCCTCGGTCAAAAATTCGCTGCTCACTGCTGAGTCTAATATACGTGGTTTGGCGCTAACCAGAAGCAACTCATTCGAAAATTCTTATCAGCAGGTAACAGAGAATATCTGGAGCGAAGTGGACCAACTCCGCCAGCTCGTAAGTAACAATCCGGAACAAACGGTTCGCCTGGATTCGCTGAGTATGCTGCTCAACAACAAGCTGGATATCATGAACAGCCAGCTGGATATGATCACAAATAAAAATCTGGATCAGGATTCGCTCAGGTTATTTATCCTGCAGGGAAAAATGCTGACCACGAAAATAGACTTTCAATTCAACAGAATTGAAAACACAGAACGTGTTCTTCTGATAGAGCGGGAACAGCAGGCATTAAAAAGTGCTTCCAATGCGAAAATGTTCATTGTTTTGGGGACTGCCGTTTTTATGCTCGTGATTTTTGTAATGTTCTATTTCATCCGCCAAACTTACAACGCCCAGATTTTATCGGAAACACAAACCAATAATCTAAATGCCCGGCTTGAAAAAATAGCAATCGAAGATCGGGAGAAGAACTGGGTTCTGAGTGCGGCAGTAGAAACAAGCGTGGCTATTCGTGGTCAGCCCACCATGTCCGGACTTTTGGTGAGCCTGGCTGCTAAATTGGCGGAACTTACCAATGCTGTTATTGCAGTGATGTATGTAAAATCGGCCTCCGGAAATCAGTTCGAGCTGGAAGTTACACATGGTGTGGAAAACCCCGCTCTGGTGCCGGCAATAGTAAACCCTGGTCAGGGAATTTTAGGTGAGATCATTCTCAATAAAACAGATCTCCGGGAGCTGGATGTAGCACCAGGATATTTGCAGGTAGTTACCGGCGCAGGAAAAGGTGAGCCTGGTAAAGTGTTTATAAAATCACTTGTATTTGAAAATGAGGTAATTGCCTTGATCGAACTGGCGTTTTTACAGGAGCCGTCGACAAGTGTGAAGTCACTTCTAAGTACAATATCCGAAAATATTGCGGTAGCAATCGTGGCCGCAAAGGCAAGAGAAATGATGCTCGAATTACTCGAGAAAACGCAAAGGCAGGCCGAGGAGCTGGAAACGCAGCAGGAAGAACTGAGTACAACCAACGAGCAGCTGACCCGACATACATCATTGTTGCAGGTCTCGGAGGAAGAACTTCGGGTGCAGCAGGAAGAACTGAGACAAATAAATACCGAACTGGAAGAGAAGGCCTTTATGCTTGAAGAGCAAAAAAGTACTCTCGTGGAAGCCCGGAATCAGATTCAGAACAAGGCCGATGAACTGGAAAAAAGCGGGAAATTCAAAAGCGAATTTCTGGCAAATATGAGCCATGAACTTCGGACTCCATTAAATAGCATACTGATCCTTTCCCGCATTTTACAGGAAAATAAAGCGCATCGCCTTAGCGAGGAGGAACAGCGATACGCCTCAGTGATTCATAATTCAGGAAGTGATTTGTTAACGTTAATCAACGACATCCTCGATCTTGCGAAAGTAGAATCCGGAAAGATTGATCTCCATTTTGAGCCTGTAAATGTTGATCTTCTGCTTGTAGAAATCAGAAACACCTTCCAGAAAGTATCCGAAAATAAGGGACTAGTCCTGGATCTGATTAAGGATCCGTCGGTGGATCCGGAAATTTACGTGGATCAGGTAAGGCTTTTACAGATCTTGCGAAATCTGTTATCAAATGCCATCAAATTCACCTCCGCACCTGGGGAAGTTTCACTGCATATTTCCCAGCAGGAGGGCTACTGGTACTTCGCCGTCGCAGATACCGGAATTGGGATCCCGGCTGACAAACAACAGGCTATTTTCGAAGCATTCCAACAGGCGGATGGCTCTACCAGCAGAAAGTATGGCGGAACAGGACTGGGCTTGTCTATCACCAAAGAACTTACCAAGCTGTTTGAAGGAACCATTACTTTGAAAAGCGAACCCAATAAGGGATCCATTTTTACTTTAAAACTTCCTGTTTATAAGGAAATTACAAGTGTTGAAAATGGATATACTCCATCGGAGGGCCTCCCCGAAGAAGTTCAGACTATAAGCCATTACGGTGACACAGAACACCGTTTGCTGCTCATTGAAGATGATCCATTTTTTGCTTCTGACATGGCAAATCGTGCCAGAAACAGCGGATTCGCTACATTGACGGCTGAGACGGGTCAAAAAGGTTTGGAACTCGTGTCCACTTTTAAACCCACCGCAATTATTCTTGACATGCACCTTCCTGATATTTCAGGAGAAGATCTGCTGCATCATTTAAAATCAGACCCTAAAACGAAATTGATACCGGTACACATGGTTTCGGCAGGAGACGGCGGTAGTTTCAATACAGAAGGTGCGATCGGCTTCATGCAAAAGCCTGTCGACAGGAAATCTGCCGAAGGTATATTCACGCTGCTAAAACTGGAAGGGAAGGATCTTCAAAAAAAGAGAATTTTGTTGGTGGAAGACGATGCTTTTCAGAGCAGGTACGTGGGGGATTTTCTCACAGACAATAACATTTTTGTCCTCTACGCTTTCTCTGCCGCCGAGGCGATGAAGGTGCTTACAACCGAAACGGTGCATGGAATCATTCTGGACGTTCGCTTATCCGACGGCAGTGGCCTGGATTTTCTCGATGAGATTAAGAAAATTCCAGCCTATACCAACATTCCCGTTGTTGTAAATACCGCGGAAGATCTCTCGCAGACTGATCTGACAAGGATTATGAAATACGCGCATCCGGTTGTGATGAAAACGAGAAAATCCAACGAGCGTTTGTTGGACGAGGTTAAACTCTTTTTGAAAAAAATCAAACCTGAAAGCCTTGAAGTTCCTGCATTTGAGCAAGGTTTCAGCAATCCGGTTGTGCACTCGGAAAGGGTTTTTCTTGGTAAAAAAGTTTTGCTCGCAGATGACGACATGCGTAACATTTTCGCGCTGAGTGTAGTACTGGAAGAGGCTGGTTTTACTGTTGTGATAGCTTCGAACGGAAGGGAGGCTATTGAGAAATTACAAGAAATGGATGATATAGAACTGGTGCTGATGGACGTAATGATGCCGGAAATGGATGGGATTGAGGCCACTAAAATCATTCGTCAGCAAAGCCAGTGGTCCGGCTTGCCTATTATTGCCGTTACCGCCAAAGCCATGCGTGGCGACCGCGAACAATGTATGGAAGCCGGTGCCAACGATTATATTTCCAAACCTGTGGATGTGGACAAACTGCTTTCACTTCTAAAAGTGTGGCTCCATTCTGCCTGAAAATTATGGTAACTATTGATTACTCAGCGCTGGAAATTCTGATTGCGACCATAAGGGAAAAATCCGGGTTCGACTTCTCGGGTTACACACGTCCATCATTACTAAGGCGTACTCAGTTGTACCTTACCAAACATGCAATGACTATGCAGGAGCTTTTTGCATCTATTGATCAGGGTGGAAAGGTTGTATATGATCTGATTCAGGATTTGACCGTAAATTATTCGGAGATGTTTCGGGACCCCGATTTTTTCGAAATGCTTGTTTCGGAAGTTTTCAGCTATCTGGAATCCTATACAGATCTCCGGATCTGGGTCGCGGGTTGTGCTTCGGGAGAGGAGGCCTTCTCACTGTCGATATTACTCAATGAAGCAAAGCTGGGAAAGCGAACCATCATATACGCAACTGACCTGAGCCAAAAAGTGTTGTCACTGGCAAGAGATGGCGTTTATTCACGATCTGCCATGCGCGGCTTTTCAGAAAAATATCTTTTGGCGGGCGGGAAAACGTCGCTGTCGGATTATTACCATGTTGCTTATGGCAAGGCAGTGATGAATCCTGAATTAAGGAAAAATATCGTTTTTTCGATCCATGACCTTACCGGCGACGGTGTTTTTAATGAATTTCAGCTCATAACGTGTCGTAACGTGATGATTTATTTCACGTTGGAACTACGCAGAAAAGTATTTCAATTGCTTTACAACAGTCTGGCACCACTCGGATTTTTATGCCTGGGAAAGCGCGAAACGTTGCGGTACTCAGGTCTGGAAGATCGTTTCAGAGTGATCAGCGGTTCTTTGAATATCTATCAGAAGATATCATAAATCTGCTGGGCAACACAACTAATTGATTCAAAAATGAGGGTAGTGAAGTACTCTTACTCAACATATGGAGAAAACAAAGATACTGCTTCTGGATGACCGTGAAGAAAATCTGCTGGCTTTGAAAGCCATTCTGAACAGGGATGACATTGCGATTTATGAAACAACTTCGACCAATGAGGCGCTGCGTATTGTTTGGGATAATGAGATTGCGGTTGCCCTTGTGGATGTTCAGATGCCGGGGATGGATGGATTTGAGTTTGCAGAAACGCTGGCTTCAAACCCAAAGACCAGGGAGATTCTGATTGTTTTTGTTACAGCAATTTCAAAAGAAACGACGCATGCTGTGAGGGGTTTGCAATCGGGTGGGATCGATTACCTGTATAAACCTTTGGATCCGTACATTACGAATGCGAAGGTAGATGCCCTCATACGTCTATCGAGAAGCCAGCGTGAGATACGAGCTAAAAACAGGCTATTGGAAAACTACGCGACCATTGTTACCAATTCCCCTGACATTATCGCAACGGTTGAACCGGAGACGGGCCGCATACTCTCTATTAATCCGTCGGTACAAACCATTCTGGGTATTTCTCCTTCCAGCATCATCAACAGCTCCATGCTCGATCTGCTGGTTGATCCTTTAGCTTCCGGACTGAAAGAAATCCTTGTGTCGCGATCGTATCTCGAAGGCAGCACGATTGTGACCGAAGACCAGTTCTACGGCTTGCTTCGTCAACCTGTATGGCTGGAATTACGAATTATGTATAAAAACAGACTTCTTTTTGTCAATCTGCATGACGTTGAAAAGCGAAAGGCGCATGAGCGACAATTGGTGGAAGCGCAGTCGGTAGCCGATAAAGCGAGGAAGGCGAAGGAGTCGTTTCTTGCCAATATGAGTCATGAGATACGCACCCCGCTGAATGGAATTCTTGGTATTGCCAATTTGCTGGAAGCAACTTCGCTGGAAGAATCCCAAAAAAATCTTCTGGAAATGCTTACCCAGTCTTCTGCTTCTTTATTGAATATTCTGAACGACATTCTGGATATATCAAAAATTGATGAAGGCAAGTTCTCTGTTGTGGCGCAGGCTACCGACTTGCGTACAATCAGTAAGGGTATCATGGATCTGATGAAATTCAAGGCGGATGAAAGCGGAATCATCCTGAGCAGTTATGTAGATGCCAATGTTCCTGAATGTTTGCTGGTGGATGGTCTCAGACTCAATCAGATACTGATGAACCTGGTAGGGAACGCGATTAAATTTACACCGGCGGGCTCGGTTGAACTGCGTATAGATCATGAAGGTAAGACAGGAAATGCGCACCAGATTAAGTTCTCTGTCATCGACACAGGCATCGGAATTTCGGAGGCAGGAATGGCCAATATCTTCTTGGAATACGGACAAGCTTCGGAAGACACTTCCCATCATTACGGCGGAACCGGGTTGGGATTAACAATATCTAAAAAGCTTGTGAAGTTAATGGACGCCGAACTTCAGGTGAGTAGTCAACTGCAAAAAGGCAGCCAGTTCTATTTCACATTGATGCTGACAGAAGATAAAAAGGCACCCGGTGCCCGAGTCCAAACACTATTCAATGAATTAAAACCTTTTACGGGTAAAAAAATATTGGTAGCGGAAGACAACAGGGTGAATGCCTTGTTATTAAAAAAATACCTGAACACCTGGGAAATAGAGGCGAAGATGGTTGAGAACGGAAAAGAGGCTATTGACGCGCTTAGCGGGACTGGTTTTGATCTCATTATTCTTGACACCAGGATGCCGGTAATGGATGGGTTTGAGACGGCAAGATACATTCGCAGAGAGATGAAGCTTGAAATTCCGATTTTGTCTCTCTCAGCCACGGTAATGGCAGAGGAAGTAGAAGAAGCTCTGGCCGCAGGTATGAATGATACGTTGTCCAAACCTTTTCAGCCTGTTAAATTGCATGAGAAAATAGGTAATCTCATATAAACAACCGCTTTCTTCTTTGGCTTACAACGATTTTAAGCCTGTAATCGTAATTATTGTTACGGAATTTTCGTTTGAAATAAGTTAAGCAAATTTTACATTGTTCAAGCTAAATGAAAAATAAAAGTAAAGTGTGGACCCTACTGTTACTTGCCGGTTTGGCAGGGTGCAGTTCATCAAAAACAATGACTTACGAGTCGAAATGGAATGCTCCGTTCACTTATGTAGATGAAGTAAAGCCCGATCAGCAGGATCAGAAGTCGAGATTGAAATATGGGATTATCAACGATGATCAGTACGTGTATCTCACGCTCAAAACAAAAGATCCGGTCACGGTACAGAAAATTCTGACCAACGGGTTCAAAATTTCTTTCAGTCCGGAAGGACAGAAGAAGGAAGCCTATTCGTTGCTTTTTCCGGTCATCATGAAAGAAGATCGCAAAGCACTTAAACGCATTGAAACCGATCTGCCTAATAGTTTAGGCCTTAACCTGCTTTTGGATTCCTACAATAAGGAAGCGCTCTGGAAAGATAAAAAAGGACAGCATTCGATCAATCTTGTGATAGGGGAAGGCAGTATCAAATCACACATATCGATGGATAAAAATGGTGAGCTTACCGAGCAGATCGCCATACCATTTAACCTGATGGCAGTGAACCCGTCGCAATCTTCCATGTTAGGTGTGAACATCAAAATTGACGGACAATCGTCTCAATCAGGATTTTCGCCAAGAATTGGTATCGGAATGGGTGGTGGAATTGGTATGGGCGGTGGCATGGGTGTAGGAATTGGAACCGGTGGTGGTAATCGCTATGGGAACGACGACCGCAGCGTAGACATTCGCCTTGAAGTACAGCTTGCCAGAGCGGATTACCGCCAATAGAATTACTATCAGTTCGAAAATGCCTGTTGGTGTATTCACCGGCAGGCATTTTTTTTGTATTACCAATACGATGGAACAGAACTCATTTCTGTTGGAATGTGATGCGGTTTTTGTTTTATTGCAGTTAACACATACTATAATGGTCGTGCAACGGTTTCATTCAAGGAGAAATCAATAAGATTGCAGGCTCAAAATCACAGCTTCGGCTTAGGTTAAAAATTGGATATCGTGAATAAAAGTACAGTAAAGAGATTTTCAAGCTTTCTTCGGTTTCGGCGCAACTTCGCAAAGTATAGTTTACGGAAAGCCCGCAGTTACGAAATTGTCATTTTCTGGCTGAAAAGTGTTTTGTCAAGAGCCCAGTTTTTGATTTTATCAGGTATTCTGGTAGGTTTTACGTGCGGTCTGGCTGGTGTAGTTCTCAAATCCCTGGTACATTATATTCACTACCTGATCACCCATAAAGTTTATTTTGAAGATCAGGTTTTCTTCTATCTCGTATTTCCATTTCTTGGAATAGTCATCACGAGTTTACTGGTTCTGGTTATTTTTAATGGTCAGGACAAAAAGGGAATACCCGTTATTCTTCACGAAATTGCAAAGAATTCCAGTGTGGTATCTTCTGTGAAAATGTACTCACAAATTGTGCAGAGTGCGGTCACGGTTGGCCTTGGAGGCTCGGCCGGTCTGGAAAGTCCCATTGCTGTTACCGGAGCGGCCATCGGTTCAAATTTCGCTCAGACCTACAAACTCAATTACAAGGAACGTACACTGCTGCTAGCTGCGGGTGCAACAGCCGGTATTGCTTCCGCATTTAATGCACCAATTGCAGGTGTCATGTTCGCGTTTGAAATATTACTCACAGGAGTGGTGTTCTCGGATTTTATCCCCCTTGTAGTAGCAGCCGTATGCGGAAGTCTTGTGTCCAAAATACTTCTTCAGGAAGGCGTTTTATTTCAGTTCACTAGCAGGAGCCCCTTCGATTATCGTAACCTGGGCTACTATGTTATCCTTGGTATTTTATGTGGACTTTATGCTCGTTATTTTGTTTTAATTACTAAATACATCGAAGGTTTTTTTCATGAGCTTAAATGGCATCGAATGAAAAAAGCCATGCTTGGAGGTGCAGTCCTTTCGGTACTTTGTGTGCTTTATCCGCCGTTGTTTGGAGAAGGATATGATACTATTAAAGCACTTACAAATGGAGAAGTGAGGAACGTAATGGAGAATAGTTTTTTTCGATTTGTCGGTTATCGTGAATGGGTGGTTCTCGTGTTTCTTACTGTAATATGTTTGTTAAAAGCATTCGCAAGTTCCATCACAATTTATAGTGGAGGTAATGGAGGAAATTTTGCTCCGTCTCTTTTTGCAGGAGGTACGCTGGGATTTGTTTTTGCATTGTTTTGTCAGCAATTAGGAATTGAAGAGGTGCCTGTTGCCAATCTTGTATTGGTGGGTATGGCAGGGGTAATGAGTGGTGTTTTATATGCACCTTTAACAGCTATTTTTCTGATCGCCGAATCCAGTTCAGGTTATGATCTTTTTATACCTTTAATGCTCGTAAGTGTTACCGCTTTTCTGATCGCAAAATGGTTTTCTTCTATTTCTCCCGATTTGCAAAAACTAGCGAATGAAGGTAAGATTTTTACTCGCGAACATGACCGTAATCTTTTGTCGATGTTGCAGACACTGGACCTGATTGACCGCGACATTCAGGTGCTTGATATAAATGGTACTTTTCCTGAATTAGCACATCTTTTAAGAACAGGAAAACGAAACGTAATTGCCGTTACTGATCAGGATAAAAAACTAGCCGGAATTATCTCAATGGACGATCTTCGCCCGTTCTTCTTTGATGAAAATGGATTGTCTGCCGCTACCGTTTCAAGCCTGATGAAAAAGCCTTCTGCTTTGATTTATGAGTTTGATGATGTGGTGTCTGTGGTGCAAAAATTCGACGAAACGGGCTCGTGGAATTTGCCAGTTGTAAAAGCCGACGGGGTATATGTTGGCTTCATCTCCAAGTCCGGCGTGCTCAACCGATACCGGCAATTATTGCAGGCGCATTCAGGATAATAATCTGCGATAAAAGTTCAAGACTGTTATTGCAACTGTCAAGCGTGTGCTTTTCATGCTTCTATCTTTTTTCTAGCCGAAACACTGCTTTAAAACTTTCCCTACACGCAATTCTCAGGAGTATTCCGCCGCGCTTTCCAAAGTTCAGTTCTGGGGTGTCTCTCAGATATAATGTGATTGTAGTTCTGATGGATGAGCCGGAATAATCATTTATCAAGAATAACAAACACTTTATTTCAAGTGTGTTACATTATTTATATATTTGTATAATACTTGAATATTCAAGTATATATCAACTATTAATCAACATTATGTCAAGCATATCTGAGTCTTTAAAATTTTTCCTTAATCTGAATGTCGTACAAGCGATGGCGGTGAAACGCTTTGATACAAAGCTCAGTAGCCATGGAATAAGTCTGAACGATTTCCTTATTCTGTACCACGTTTCTCAGGCTCCTGAAGAGAAGCTGAGAAGGATGGATCTGGCAGAGAAAATCGGCTTGACGGCATCGGGAGTTACGAGAATGCTGTCGCCGCTGGAAAAAATTGGTCTTGTAAGAAGAGAAGCTAACAGCCGTGATGCACGCGTAAGTTATGTGAAACTTGCACCTGCGGGAAGGCGAATTCTTAACGATGCTATGGCAACTGCCGAGTCTGCAAGCGAGCAGATACTAAATTCAGTCAAGACAAAAAAGGCAGAGGATTTCAATAAATTTCTGATCGAACTGGGAGGCACTGCAGAGTAATCTCAGGGAGATGATAACTTGTTCCTTTGGCATTTTAAGTGGCACGATACGTCCTCTGAATATTTTTCTAAATTAGATTTTGTTGATATTTTATCAATTTGGTTATTGTGTATTCCAGGCTGGAATTAAACAGTTCTATGTCGTGTGACATATTAATTATTGTTTTATTGAGTTATTCGTGTTGAATGTCAATTCTATGTTATCTTTTTTTGGCTGGTTAGCATGCGAGATTTTAATGCATGAATTGGCTAATTTTTTAGTTGTTTTATGTAACCCGACTACCTTTGTATTTTTAATTAATTTGGCTTTATATTTTATTAATAGCTTTACGAAAAATGTGATTTATTAATAGGTAAGATTAGCGAAATAATAAGTTATTGTCTTCGAAGTTATATTCTTCTTTGGTAGCTTCAATAAGTCATGTGGAAGTGTCATAAACCATTTCTAATTTATAAACCGGACAATAATTTAACATCTTTTTTAAGGAGTAGTTCTGTTGGAATATCTAGTTTTGTGACTATGTTATTTCTGCCGGCACGATCTAACCTCCTGGCAAAATTTTCCATCATCTATATTTCATTAAAAAGAAATCAATGCATGCAAACAATTTTCACCTGATACGATTTTTAGCCGCGGTGCTGGTAATTTATGGTCATTCGTACCCATTATCAGGGCGCAGCAACTTCGATTATCTGCAAGTGCTTTCGGGTGGTTTATTTCCGTCGGCGCACATGGGCGTATGCATATTTTTTTCGATCAGCGGTTACCTGATTTCAATGAGTCTTGTGAGAAGCACCAATTACGTTCGATTCATTTGGAAACGGTTTATCAGGATCATACCCGGTTTGATCGCTGCCATCTTTGTTACAATATTTTTGATCGGTCCGCTCGCTACTACACTTTCATTACAGGATTATTTTGGCACACCAGAAACCTACCGCTATTTCAGGACAATAAAGTTATTTCCTGTTTATCCCGACACGCTACCCGGAGTCTTTGAAAATTTGCCGGTGACGGGCATAAACGGATCACTTTGGACCTTGGCTTATGAGGTTAGTTGCTATGGTGCTTTATTGGGCGCTCACATCGTTTTAAGAAATAAAACGAAGTATCTGGTGCTGGCCTTGTTTGTAATGCTCTGGTGCTCGTTTTTGTATTGGAGAGAGGCACTGGAGATGAATCCTGTTACTTTGCGGCTAATACATTTGGATCTGGGTCATTTCCTTAACTTCGGGATGTATTTTCTGGCTGGCAGTGTCATCTATTTTTTTCAGAATTATATCCCGTACAAAGGCAGGTGGGCTCTGGCTTTGTTGGCGGCTCAGTTGCTTGTCTTTTGGTGCTCTTCTGTAAAGGGGTATTTTCCACTGGCTGCGGGCGGATTGGTGAGATATCTGCTTGTTCCATATGTCATTCTTTACTTAGGTTTCAAGAAGGGTTGGCTTAATAGGTTTGGTAACTTCGGAGACGTATCGTACGGGTTATATATTTACGCCTTTCCCATTCAGCAGCTTGTTGTGATGTATTTTTTGCCGGAAATGATTTCTGTTTCAAAAATGTTCATTTATTCTTTATTACTAACTTTACCCCTGGGATGGCTTTCATGGAAATTGGTAGAAGAGCCAGCTTTAAAGCTAAAAACATTGTAAAATGAAATTGAAAGTACCTTTTTTTTTGTGTTTGATATTAGTGTTTTTGGCTTTCTGGCAGTGTAAAAATGAACCGCATCCTGTGCTCGCAGGTACTGATACGTGCAGTAGCGTTCCGCTAAGTGATCCCGGGGTTTTTATTAGTAAAATGCCCCAGCCGGTATTTTCCGAGAAGAGTGGACCAATTGCCTACGGAACTAAGGTGTTGTTACATGCCGACAGTTTGCCGGCTCCCGGAGTTTACGAAATGAGTACGGATTTGGGTAAGACCTGGAAGGCATTGGAGTGTACGGTCGTATCATCCGTAGGTGAAATCTGGGGCAGAACAAGATATAAGAATATCGTCTCACCGGTTAGCAAAGTTTCCTATTCAATTTTTTACAAAAAAGTGTTGATAGTAGGAAATAGCATCACACTTCACGGGCAATTGCCGCAGGTTGGCTGGTATGGAAACTGGGGAATGGCTGCTAGTGCCGCTGATAAAGACTATGTACATCTGGTTTCGGCAAAGCTGAAAAAATTGAATCCCAATGTAGAGATACGATTGATGATTGCCGTCGATTTTGAACAGAATTACCGGACATATGATTTTACGAGCTTGAAAAATTTTACAGATTTTGCTCCGGATATGGTGATTATGCGCATTGCTGAAAATACGAATCTGACTACCATTGCAGACTATGAAAACAGATATGACAGACTGATTACAGAGCTTATATCTAAAAGCACGGTATCCAAGGTGATCTGTTCGACAAGTTTTTGGTCAACCACGGAGGAGGCGAGCTGGCGAATCAGAAATATCGCAACGAATCGGGGATATATAGTCGCTGATCTGGAACCGTTGTGGAAAGACAAAGACAATAGCGCACTTGCCAATTTTACGGATACGTCTGTAGGAAGGCACCCGTCAGATAAAGGAATGCAGGCTATTGCTGATATAATCGGTAAACACTTTTAGATCGTAGCAGAGCTATCCTAAAAAATCTGCAGGGCATAATAGAGCGATGTTGAAAGTGTTATCCGGTCACTTTTCCTGATATTTATTAATTTGACCTAGTATATTTGGAGCGAATAAACAAGAGTTCCGAATGCCTGAAAATTTGCAAAATTCTATTGACGTCGCGTTACATGTATATGGGAAACCGCTTATGACAGCGGTGGCAATAAGTTCGTTGCTTGCTCACTCGGGCAAGTGGATAAATAAAATCTATCTGGTTCCGGAGCGCGAACAGCCATACAACGAGGAGTATGATTTCATCGTCGATCAGTTTAAAGATAAAGTTATTTTTTACCGTCCCTGGTTTTATTTTGGGCTGAAACCAGGTAAGGAGCGTTTTTTCTGGCTTAAACAATATCGATGGTCAATCAGATATCAGTACGCATTTGAAAAAAGCAACGCCAGGTATCTGTACTTGATTCACAATGATATGCTGTTCCATGATGACATTTTGGGCTTGTATCTGAAGCAGATCCAAAGTGAGCAATTTGCGGGTGTGGGACCAATAGGGATGTGCTGGAACTGCCCGGCGAGCTACGCAGGTTTATGCGATTCGGATTCGTACAGTTCATACCAACCCAACGAAGAGGAGTTTGCCAGCCTGGTGGATCAGTATCCGGCTCCCAGGAAGCAAGTCTACGATTATTTCAGAGGAGGGAGGGAGGTATGGCCTTTGCCGGAATGCAGGCTCAACGAATGGTCGGCTCTGGTAGATCGCCAGCAGACAGCGCCTTATCAGTGGCCCCACGACAAGGAAATCATGTTTGGCCAAATGTATATGGATACGGCTGTAAGGTGGTTTCATCACATGAACAACAAAGGCCTGAGATTTAAGAATGTGCCCATTGCTGGTTATGCCACACACGTGTGGACGGGGCAGGAGGGAGAACTAAACTCGGGTGTGGATACCTTGAGTAACCATGATCTTTATCTAAGGGCCGAGAATATGTCGTACCAAAAGCTGATCAGCGAATATGGCTTTTCTGAGAAGAGCCTGTCTCGTCACCGGCCCAAATAAGGTGGGCCGGACGTTTTCATATAAATACTTTGAAGGGAACTCCCGGATTGTGTTTAAGCTTCACCAGAGTATCCCTTCAATACTGGCAAGTTCAACCTCTGAGAATTCGGTATTTTCGAGACATTTAAGAGAGTCTTCCAACTGAGAAACACGGCTGGCTCCAATGAGAACAGAGGTAACCCTCGGATCTTTGAGCAGCCAGGAAAGAGCCATTTGTGCTAATGTCTGGCCTCGTTCAGAAGCAATTTCATTGAGTTTTTTTATTTTTTGAATCACTTCCGGTGTAATCTGACCCTCCTGCAGGTAACCGGAAGCTCTTGCCGCACGGGAATCTGTTGGAATCCCTTTCAGATATTTATCAGTGAGCATACCCTGGGCAAGTGGAGAAAAAGGGATACAACCTACGCCGTTCCGTTCAAGTACATCGAGCAAACCACCTTCTACCCAACGTTCCAGCATGGAATATTTAGGCTGATGAATGAGGCACGGAGTGCCGAGGTCTTTCAGGATTGCAATTGCCCTTTCTGCTTCCTCAGCTTTATAGTTGGAGATACCCACGTATAAGGCTTTTCCCTGACGGACAATGAGGTCCAGCGCACCCATCGTTTCTTCCAGGGGAGTATCCGGATCAGGACGGTGGGAATAGAAAATATCGACATAATCCAGCTGCATGCGTTTCAAACTTTGATCAATGCTTGCAAACAGCGACTTTTTCGAACCCCATTCTCCATATGGCCCCGGCCACATCAGGTATCCGGCTTTGGATGAAATAATCAGTTCGTCGCGATACCCGCCAAAATCCTTTTTTATCAGCTGACCAAAATTTTCTTCGGCAGAGCCCGGAGGGGGACCGTAATTATTGGCCAGATCGAAATGGGTTATTCCTCTGTCAAATGCGGTACGCAGTATTTCCCGATAGTTTTCAAAAACATCGACACCACCGAAATTATGCCACAAACCAAGCGAAATAGCAGGTAGTTTTAGACCACTCTTGCCACATCTGCGGTAAGTCATTCTCTCGTAACGTTCGGGGTCTGGCTGGTAGTTCATATTTGCAAATCGGTTATTTGAAAGGTAAAGTACACATTGTATTGCATGCGATCAATCAAATCAAAACCAAAATCCGATTTGAAATGCAATCCGTGGTTTCTCTTCGCTTTTTTCCTTTGGAATAAATGCGCCAACCGCCAGGGTCAGAATGTCAACAGGTGCGAGCCAGATCCCACCACCATAGTTGAGGTGAAGCTTCTGTGAATCGTAATCATCCATCCAAACTCTTCCATAATCGAAACTGCCAAATACGCCGTAGGTGAGCGGGAGTGTAGGGTTGTAGCTACTTCCCAGCCGGACCCGCAGGTCGGTGTCGTGCCAGATACTGCTTTTTCCATAGAATCTTTCGGTCCGGTATCCTCTCAAACCCTGTTTTCCTCCAATTGTTGGCATTTGAAAAAATTCATAACCCTCACCAAAATTGATTCCTGTCCCGACTTGCGTTGCGAGAATAAAATTTTCCTTCACGTCAAGCGCTTTGTAGAATGAAAAGTTGGCGCGCCATGCCCCAAAGTGGTAGTTGGTTTTAAGATTGGTTGTCCAGTGCAGGTCGGAGTTGAAACGAATACCCGAATGCGGAGCAAAAAAGTTGTCAACACTGCTGAAATTAAACAGCAATTTAGCACCGGTGTAATACTTGGTACCAAAAATCTCATCATCCAGCCCGTTTTCAGCCGAGGTTATGAATCGGCCGGCAGTTTTTTCAAGATGATTTGTTTCAAAATACGGGCCAAGTGCAATAAAACCACTATTGCCCGCAAATCGTTTTTTTATAGCCGGAAACACATGAAAAGCACTTTGTCGTACTCTGTAAAAATTAGGGTCGTCAACAGGTCGCTCCGTTTCGTTTCCGATACCCGCGTAATTGAAAGCATAACTTGGACCACGGTAGTAGGTGTCCAGATAGAAATCAAACTTTTTAAATGCGTTTATGAAGTCGCCCGTATAATTCACTTTGAAGGCTTTGGTATGAAAGGCATAACTTCCGCCAAAGGTCTGCACCGAAGCATAGGGTTCCTTTTTAAATCCATATTTGGTCATGTGTACACTTCCTCCAAGGAAAAGTCCGTCATCCGGATTGAAACCAAGTATTGGAATGGGCAGCGTTATGTCATAGTTGCTATCGCTGCTTCGCCGGACATAAACGTTGTATCGGTATGCCGAGGACCGTTTATCGCTGGTTTCCGGGCCAGGAATTACCGTGTTTTTTTTGAGATCATCATACACAATGGTTTTTTTGCCTCCTGAACGAACGTTTGAACTATCCGAAAACACATCCTTTCCCAAGCCTCCGATTGCCCGGATTTTTATTCCCTTGGAAACATCACCGCGAATAATGAACTCATCATCATCTCCATTGCCATACAGATTTACCGCTTTCGTTACATCCGATTCGAAAACCCTGTGATAGGTTTGCTGTTTCTGCCGGCCATTTTTACCTGTTTCAAAAACCGTCACGCTGGTCTGACCATTATCCAGACGTTCTACCACAAAACGTTCTTTCTCTTCCGTACCGATTACATTCACAGACCGGCTCACAAATTCGTAGTGCTTCCGGGCAATTTCCATCAGGTTGTCCCTTCTTGTTTTGATATTGGCAGAAATCGCACCTGAGGACATTCTTTTTGCCTCAGCCGGCCAATCCTCGAAGGCACCGGCAATAACGTCGTCAGTAAGGTTTTTTTGGATGAAAACGACCTGTTCCTGCCATTGTTCCCAGGAAAGTTCATTCAGAAAAGTGCGATCTACAAGTCTTGCGCTCCATGTTGTCCACTTCACACTGCTGATTTCCGGATTAAAACTTTGCAGCTGTCGGAGGAAGGGCAGAGTCAATCGTGCGACTCCGGTCACCACACCATCATACAACGAAAAAGCCTGATCCCGATCTCTTGGAATCGGTCTGTACAAATTTCCTCCGTCATCCTGCTTCACTGACGCCCATGCCCACTGGTCGTCGTGACGGTCCCAGTCTCCGATCAGGAAGTCAAAAAGCCGTGTTCTGATCATCCATTGTTCATCTACTTTATTCTTGTTGTTTTCAAGTATCGCTTCAACCACTTCGGGGGTGCTCAGGATTTTATCGGCATTACCAAAAAACGGAGCATCTTTCCATTTTTTTCCATTGGGTCTTTCTTCAAACAAATTCATTGTACCTCCAAATACAGGATTGTAAATATCCAGTCCGGGTTGAGCGGGTACGTAATACAATTTTGGATTGGTATGGTAAACGCTGATCGCATCGGCCAGAACGGGCATGGAAAGCGGTGCAAAAGGGTTCGTTGACAGGAAATTGTCTTCTACCAAAAATTTGGCCGCTACCATTTTGTTAAACGGGAAGGGCAAGAAACGGGTCACGTCTTTGGTTAGTCCGCGTAACACATACTCTTTACCATCTGCACTTTTGAGTCGCAATGAGTTTGTCTGGTTGCCGCCGCCTTGCTTCACAGGTGTGAGCCCACCTTTGGTAATGTTCAAATCCAGAACGGGAAACTTGTATTCTTTAAGATACAGATTGCGGTTGTGTTTCCCGAACACGTAATTGTGAAATTTGCCCACAGGTTTTATCTCCGTTTTACTCACCAGCTGGCTCACCGAATCACGATGCATTTCATATTCGGCAAAAGCAGTGGCTTGATCCGGAGGCGAAACTGTACTTTTGTCCTTTATCTTTTTCTGAAAAATCACCTTTGCATCTTTGCCGTCGGAACTTACTTCCCAGTATTTTACCCAGGTTTCGTCTCCTTCGTAAAAGTTGAGTGTACTGAATCCCAGCGCAGTTGTGGCAAACTGTGATCCTTTCCCCATACCCACGGGACTGTTTTTGGAGCCACTGCCGCTCACAATAAATTGTTGGCCTTCGTTTTCTATGAATTGAAGTGTGTGCTCGTGTCCGCTGGCAAAAATGAAATTTCCGTTTTTTTTCGCACCAGCCAGCATGGCCGTTCTAAGATCTTTGTAATGTTTGTTGGCCATATCCTGCCGGGAGCCAATTGTTGCCCTGAACAAGGCACTCAGCGTACCCAATCCTGGGAGTGGAATGTATAGTTTGGGATTCATTTCTGTCAGCGGGAACAAGTGCTGTTTCAGTGTGAATCTGCCTCCATGCGGACCGTAGGTATAAGGCGGATGGTGCATGGCGATTACCACATTTTTGTTCCGGTACTTCCTGATCACGTTTTCAAAAACAAATTTGAAATGCTCCCTGTTTTTGATCTCGCAGCCGTCATTCACGCCTGAATCTTTGTCCCAGTCGGTCAGCCACCATTGTGAGTCCACGACAATAATGACCACATTATCATTCAATTCTACCACTTCAGGGCCCGAGCAGCCATTTAAAGGAAGAAAATAATCTTCGTAATCGTCCTTGTTTGTTTTTCCGCGGCGCTGGTTCAGATACTTCTGAATGTACTTTTCCTGACGTTTTACACCTTTCACGCCCCAACCACGCCAATCATGATTTCCCGGCAAAAAAACCGGGTGACCTTTAAAATCGTGAAGTGTTTCCAGCTGGGAGTTAATCCGGTATTCAGCAACTTTGCGGTTTGCGGAATCCTCGGAAGGCGGCATGCCATACTCATAAATGTTATCTCCCATAAACAGCGCCGAGCTGTTTTTTGACTCTTTTGAGAGTCTGCCTTTGAGGTATTCCAAAACCGGTGCCGGGTGTTCGGGTGAATCGTTCCCGGCATCACCAATCAGATACATGGTGTGTTTAAGCGTCGATTCTGCTGGAAGTTCCTGTGTTTTCCATTGCGTTGCCTGCGGTGTATACTGTGTTTTGTAACTGGCGCATGAAGCGAAAATTGTAATAAAAATAAGTACAGTTATATATCTATATATCAATCTCATGATTAAAGGGTATTGAAATTATTGCCCGTATAGTCAATTCCCATCCTGTTACAAAAACCAGGATGGGAATAGGTATTGAAGTGGAACAGGTGACTATTACTTTCCTGTCCGCTTAAATTTAAGAATATTCCCTTCCGACAGATCGTCGCCTTCATTTGAAATGTACATATTGCCTTCTTTGTCAAAAGCGATTCCTTCCGGTTGTGTAAACATGTTGGAGCTGAGTGCAACCACATCTGTAACTTTCCAATTGCCATCGGCGATAACAAGCATTTTATTCACAGCCGATACCATGTACCACTTACCGTTTATCGGATTCAGAGCAAGAGCAGATGGCCGGAACCCCCTTTCGACCTTGCCCGTAATGGCTCTGATCTGATCTACATCAATACTGAAAGTCCGGACGTTTTCGGGCGTTTTTAAATCAATAATATATCCTGTAACACTCTTTTTGGAATCGTCTGCCACGCAGTTTTTACAAAGTATATAAATGCTCCCGTTTTTCTCGTCGCCGTACATTCCTTCATATTCACCTTTGGAAACCAGCTTTTTGTATTCCTTCACATTCTCGGCTTCTTCAAAGGCCGTTTCTGCAAGAGGAAAGGAATAGAGCATGCCGTTGCTTTTCAAAATAAATACTTCATCCCCGATTATCGTCAGATCCTCAAAGTCGCCTTTTTTTGCAAACCGTGTGTGCTTTTGGACTTTCACATCCCAGCCAAGGCGAAATACTTTTCCGTCCTCATCCTGAACCGCATAAACTGTATCGTTTTGTCCTTTGTTAAATGTAATTCCCGATATTTCAAACAAACTCTCTGGCATGTTGAATTTATCAGGATTATGAAGATCGTATTCAGTGTACTTATCCTTCGGTTTGTCTGCTGGTGTGCAGCTGGTTAGCGTAAATGCAACCAATAAAGCGGTAACCAGCGGTTGAATATTTTTAATCATGTTATTTAATATTGATTACTGATGATGGTTATCAGCTTTTTAAATTATTGATATGTGCTCGCCTGGTCGTGTCGAACTGAGTGGTCATTATATTCATAAAAGAACAATGTAACCGGGTCGCCGGTGCGGTCGAAATCAGATCCATGATATAAATTATTGCTAATCAATTATTTACAAAAAGCGTCAATGTTAGCCCGGTGAAAAGCATGAAACGTCTATCCAATTGCAACTAGGAAGCGCGACCGTAAAAAACCGATGCAATAACAAAGGCGATCACGGACGCCACAATTCCAAACATAAACACGTTGTAAGCCACGCGCAGCAACCGGTATTTTCGCCCTAACACCATTCCCTGTGAATAGACATCTTTCGTAAGACTTCCATATAGAAACTCCCTGTCGTTCATCATTCTTTGCATGCCATTGGAATAATCGTTGTACGACATCCGGTAAAAATTTCCGAAAAAAAGTAGATTCACGTTTTTGGTATCAATGTCTTCCTGCGTGAATGTCCCGTGCGGAATAGTGGGGCGCGTCGCCAGGATGGAAAACACCATGGTGATCACGCATATTGTAAGCAGGATCATTGTCGGAAGAATCAGGTAAGCATTATCTTCCAGCTTCCTGATCAAAATACTGAGAAGCACCGAGATAATGATCGAAGTAGTCGTGATCATGATATGTGCCTTATTATCAGCCATATCGCTAAGTCTCTGGTGGTTGTTGGAGCTGATCCTGAACATGGTCTCAATCCCTTTATCGGGACGGTCCGATTTTACTTTTTTACCTTCTGACGGTTCGGCCACCAGCATTGGTTGCTGCTCAGGAATTGACTCGTTTATTACAGCAGGCTTTTGCTCATTTCCATCCTCGTCTCTTTTTGCTTTCAGTTTAGCCAGGTTCTTGCTTTTCTGTTTATCAAGTAATTCGCGGCAATAGGCAGTCTTAAACGTATGGTTTTCCAAAAGCTCAATTGTGCTTTCCCGCCACACCGCTTTGTCAATCTTTTTATCACAGCGCTGTTCAGCTTCCTTTCGCATGAGTTTGTTACGCTCGGCAAACTCCTTCGTTCCAAAATGAAACAGATCCGCATCACATACAATCTCTTCAAGTAGATTCCTGGGTTTTTGCGGGACAACCGTCGCCAGAATGCAACCTTTCACCTGGCTGATAATTTCTGCCGGTATACCGTCTTCTGTCAGAAATTCCGCTGCCAGTTCTGCACCACGCTGCTCGTGCCCTCTTGCTTCTCCAGAATTATACCCGGTATCATGAAACCAGGCCGCAGCACTCACAATGAAAGTGTCTTTCTCATCAAGCTGATAAAAATCCGCTATTCGGGTCGCATTAGCTACAACGGATTCCGTATGGGCAAGGTTATGATAAGTCAGTTCGGAAATGGTTTTATTAGCTAAAAACTGATTGACATAATGCCTGACCTTATCGAGCCGATGGTTGTAATTCATACTTTAAATGATGTTCGGTTTGGAAATTGAAATACTTACTGCCATTCTGAGTCTACGTTCACACCAATGCGAAGGGCTTTGAGACCATTTACACCCTGTAATTCTTCAAGATCCAGGAATTCAAGATCGTCCAACAGCGTATTTTTTTCCTGTAAATATCTGATATAATCTACATATTCCTCGGCCGATTTATTGTTAAAATAAACCAGTGCTATTTTGCCGGGTTGGGTGAGACGCTCTCCCGTATCTCTTACATGAACTTTGTCAATCCGCTTTTTGATCACCTGATAACGGATGTTATAGGCACCTTCTACGTCAAAACGTCTTTCGTCATCGCGAAAGCTGATATCAATGGTTCCCGAATTGATGAAGATGAGCTGCGTTGTCAGCAACGGCTTGGGCATATCGGGCAGCAGCGAGTGCGTGATGCGCGCAATGGCCGCCATAGAAGTGAGCTGCCAGAGTCTTATATTTTTCAGATAAAGATTACTGAACGCTTTTTCCGGCTCAATGGACTGGCCAATGTAAATGTCGTATTCTATGCCATCTGTTCTGAACTTTTCAAAATAGGTTGGGTACGACTGCTGAATTTCTGTTTTAAAAAGATCCAGATATAGGTTCACCGAGGAATTGATCGTCTGCATAGACGTTTCCAAAGCACGCCTGTTTTGGTAAGCTTCGCCATTCGCTTCGTCAGTCAGTCCGAAATACCGGTCTATTGCAATCGCAATTTCATCTTCCTCATCCTCCGCTTCGTCAATACCTGCGTATGCGGGAAGCCTGGACTGTTTTCCTGCATGGTTTTCTCGGAAATGTCTGAGAAAGGGATGTACTTCATTGTCAAAGAACTCACGAATTTTCATTTCATCGTTGTCCGTACTTTCATCCGTGATCCAGGCAAGCATTTTTTTACATTTGAATGCCATTTCATCCGCTAGTCCGAACCCTTGTTTTCTTTTTAAAACGGCGAAGGTATCGATGAGTACGGAGAACTGTAAACGAAGGTCTTCCCGGAGCGCTATGTTCCTTTCATTTGTAGAATTTCGGATGTCGATGGCACCGTATAGCGGATAAACGTCCTTAAAACCAATGCTTTCAATCGCAGCACCAGTCGACTTTTCCGCTTTATCCCGGATGTAGTGCCAGGCTGCATCCCTGAATTTCCATTGAACTGCGGGCTGTAAAGAGGTGAATTTATCGCGGATCACATTATCAATACTGCTATTGAATTCGATGATGTTGTTTTGAAATATCTGTGCAATCAGCGATAACGCCGGATCAATTCTGGATAAAACCTTTTCATCAATGGCTCCTTCGCGTAGTGAAAATAATTCCAGCACACCGGTTACTTTGTTATCGAAATACACCGGTACTATGGCGTAAGATTCCACTCCATAACCTTTAAGTGTTTTTACAAAAGGATGTTTGAGATCTTCTTCCCCAATTTTCCTCATGAAAATCACCTTGGGATCTGCAAAATAGCTTTCGGCAACAGAGAGATATAGCTCCTCGGAGACATCAGCAACAGTGGTAGCGTTGGTAACCTGACTTTGTAGAATTATATTTCGATTGAATATCAGTTTGTTATTTACTTTCAAAACTGGTGTAAGTCCAAATTCAATATCGGAACTTTCCACCAAGGTTTTCAGCGTGTCCGTAATGTGCTTATGGTACGTTTTTGAATCAAAGTTGTTCCGGTCAAGTATCGTACTTTTCAGATTTTCAACTGCGTGCTCCTGCGTCACATCTGTGAGCGTAAGAACTGAAATTCCCTCAAAACGAAACAGCGACAACGGCAACAGAGTGAGGAGTTCAGATATATCTGTGCTCTCCTGTAACTGTCTGCGGATCGTGTCGGCATCCAGCTCAGGCAACGGGCCCTTCAGGATTACATCTATAAACCGGGTATCGATATTGATCCGGTAAAATTTTTGAAGCCTCGACTTCCCCTCTTTCAGTGAAACGAGCATATCTCCGTAATGCGCCACCGGGAAATCGTAAAATTTCTCGAAGATCATGGAGTAGATCATCATCACTTTTTGCCTCACCGATCCCTGATGGACACTTTCCAGATCGCACCTCAAATTACCAGTGGAGCTCTCTGTCAACAGATCATAAAAGGCATCTGTACCAAAAAATATGGTAGGATTGATGGGTGCGCTGAGTGCCCAGAGGATACTTTTCTCGTCGGCGATCGGTGGAATAAGCATACCATAAACAAGATCGAGCTGAGCTTTATAATGGCCTATATCAGGAGTTGCGATCGGATTCAGAAATGCGGGATCTGCAAGCAGGCTGTCCAGCACCATTTCAAAAAACTTTTTTCTGACAGTCGTTTCAGTGCTTATTCTTTCCCTCAGGTGCTCTATATATTTTTTGAAGGAAATGGCAGTGTCGATCTGCATCATTTCCAAAGGAGAATCTTTGGTAACGTCTATAATGAAAGATTTCATTGGTCTTGTGGTCTTCTAACTTTTGTAAAATTCAGGCAATAAACAGGTTGTATGTAAGTGGTTGGCCATAATTTAATTACTACGTCGGTCAGGAACATACGTTTTCCTTGTTGATTAAAACTGCAACAATATTTAAAACGATAGAATTCACTACAAATCTCTCAAAATCAAAGAAATTTACACCAATTATTAGATCCGCCATAATCCTGACATATTTTAAGGTAAGGTTTTTATTTGTGAAAAACGGTTACAATTTTAAAATGACAGATTTCACCAACATCGAATACCTGAAAACAGGAAATATTCGCCAGCGGCATGCTCATAATTTGCTAACCAAAAATCGTATTCTATCACTTTTGCGGGAGTTTGACCCGCTGCTTGTGGGTACCATCCCGATAGGCATTGATTTGCCTGACAGTGACCTTGATATTGTTTGTTGCGCTGAAGACAAAGATTACTTTCTTCAAAAAGTCAGCAAACTTTTTGGCAACACCAAGGATTTTAGAATAAGTCATCGGGCTGTTCATGAAGCAGTTGTAGCAAATTTTTGGATCGATGGTTTTGAACTTGAAATATTTGGGCAAAACATTCCAACCCGGCAGCAAAATGGGTATTGCCACATGTTGATGGAATATCGTCTGCTGGTTGAACTTGGAGAAGAGTTTCGAAATGAAATTGTCAATCTGAAAAAGAAAGGCTACAAAACTGAACCAGCTTTTGCAAAAGCACTCGGACTGGAAGGCGATCCATACGAGGCTGTACTAACATTTGATCCGCAAGACATCATCAGGGCCGGTTGGCATTCATAAGGAGTTTGTTCTACAAATATTGGGGGAAAATAAGTACTTTGCTTTTTCATTCTTGCAACCAAGGACCAACACAGCAGACGTTTAAATACATGGATTATTTTCTGGTTTCGTTTTTTCTGATCCAACACATTCGTATTACGCTTCATACCAAGGAGAAAATGCCGTATTGGGATAAGATTTTGGATTATGCCAAATATGTCTCAATAGCCTTGATGAGTACCTATTACGTTGCAAGTACTCCAGATTGGTATGGCTGGGTTTGGCATCCATTCATGATCTTGCTGATCTTTACAATTTATAAAAACGAAGAATTCTATTCTGTAAGAGGGGTTGTGCAGTCGATCATTCCTTTTGTAGCAGTATCAATTCTAAGTGATCTGGTGAGGACCATTGCACCGGCTTTCCATGGCGAGTATGACGATTACTTTACTGCGATCAGGTTTTTTGCATTTGCACTGTGTTTCATTATCTGGTTTTATGCGAGAAAGCAACAAAAAATTCTGTTGAAAGAAAGGGAAGAAAGATTGCAGGAAGAGAAAGAAAGTAAGGCTCAGAAAGAATCGCTGGAATACCTCGTAGCGGAAAGAACCTATGAACTCACATTGCAAAAAGAGGAGCTTCAGAAAGCGATTGAGGAACTGAAATCTACACAAAACCAGCTGATACAGAGCGAAAAGATGGCTTCACTTGGTGAGTTGACAGCCGGTATTGCCCACGAAATACAGAATCCGCTCAATTTTGTAAATAATTTCTCGGAAGTATCGGTGGAGCTTTGTCAGGAACTGGAAGAAGAGATTGATAAAACGACCATCGGAGAAAGAGATAAGGAATATATCAAGGAAATTATTAGTGATCTGAGCCAGAACCAACAAAAGATCACGCATCACGGCAAACGTGCAGATTCCATTGTGAAAGGAATGTTGCAGCACTCCAGAGCTTCTTCGGGTGAAATGGAAGCCGTTGATGTCAATGCCTTGGCTGATGAATACATGCGGCTTGCGTATCATGGTTTACGTGCGAAAAATAAAGAATTCAATTCGGCACTGGTAACGGATTTTGACGCATCCATTGGGAAAGTGAAAGTGCTGCCACAAGATTTAGGACGTGTTTTTCTGAATTTGTTCACCAATGCTTTTTATGCTGTTGCCGAAAAGAAAAGAAAATTGGCAGAGACAGATCCGAATTCGGATTACAAACCGGAGGTGAAAATCTCGACAAAAAAATTTGCTGATAAGCTTTACATCCGTGTATCGGATAACGGAACCGGGATGCCGGAGCATGTAATAGCGAAAATCTTCCAGCCGTTTTTTACTACCAAACCAACCGGACAGGGAACCGGACTCGGGCTTTCCATGAGTTACGATATTGTTACAAATGGTCATGGCGGTACACTGGATGTAGATTCAATTGCTGGTGAAAGGACGGAATTCAGGATTACTTTGCCGGTTGGGGAAGAATAAGGAATTAAGAATGAAAAGTTAAGAATTGAGAGAATAGAATATGAAAATACTGGTAGTTGACGACGAGGAAGATGTGAAATCGCTTTTTGAACAGAAATTCAGAAAGGAAATACGTAGTAATGTTTTTGAATTTTCATTTGCTTTTTCAGGAGAAGAGGCACTTGCTTATCTGGCAAAGCATCCTTCGGAAGTAGTGATGATCCTATCGGACATCAATATGCCGGGAATGAGCGGAATCGAACTTCTGAAATCCATACGTACTGATTTTCCCGCGGCTCCGCCACAGGTGATGATGATAACAGCTTATGGCGACAGTAAAAATCATGATGAAGCTATGAAACTGGGAGCGGACGATTTTCTTACCAAACCTGTCAATTTTGTTGAGTTGAAAGAGAAATTGCTGTTGGTGAATAATTGAAATACGAGGTCGCTACCGGCCTGAGAGATTGTGTGAAAAAACCTTATGAAAGCTAAAATACTTGTAGTTGACGACGAAGCTGACCTTCAATTGCTGATCAAACAGAAGTTCAGAAGACAGATTCGTGAACAGGAATACGAATTCATTTTTGCCGAAAATGGCGTAAAAGCATTGGAAACGCTGGAAGCAAATCCAGACGTAGATATGGTGCTGAGCGATATCAACATGCCGGAAATGGACGGCCTAACGCTGCTGATCAGGCTGGGAGAGGTTAGTCCGCTGCTCAAATCGGTAATCGTGTCTGCCTATGGTGATATGGACAATATTCGCACCGCCATGAACCGCGGAGCGTACGATTTCCTTACAAAACCGATTGATTTCAAGGATCTGGAGGTGACGATGGAAAAGACCCTTAAATACGTAGCTCAGCTGAAAGAAACGCTTAAAGCCGTTCGCGAAAATGATATTTTGAGAATGTACGTCGACTCTTCTGTGCTTCAGTTCATGACCCAGGATACTTTTGGCAAATCACTGATGGTGAGCGAAAACATTGAAGCTACCGTTGTCTTTATGGATATGTGTGGCTTCACTTCCATTTCGGAAAAAGAGCCGGCAGATCACGTCGTGAGACTGATCAATAAGTATTTTGATGTAATGGTTAAGGAAATTATTGCGCAGGGAGGCTTGGTCGATAAGTTTATGGGCGATGCAGTTATGGCCGTTTTTCGTGGTGAGTATCATCTCGACCGGGCGGTGGAATCCAGTCTGGCTGTACGAAACCAGATTAATAATTTTGAAGAGAAATTATCTGATCAGTCGGAATACTTTCCCAAGGTGGCGATCGGGATCAATTCCGGGGAAATGGTGTCGGGTAACATTGGTTCGGCGGCACTTAAAAGGTTGGATTACACGGTTATAGGCGATGTGGTGAACGTTGCGCAACGTCTGCAATCCATTGCGAAACCGGGGCAGGTCGTTGTGCCAGAGTCTTCCTATCTTCAAATAAAGGAGGCCTTCAAATGTAATCTGATCGAAGAGGTTAGTCTTAAAAATAAGGCGAAACCGGTTCGGGTTTATGAAGTTGTGGAATAGTGAGAAATCCGGTCTGAACGATTTTTATCGGGCCGCGCAGGTCGGTTTGAACGGTAGTAAGGAAATAAAATGTAAATTTTCTGAGTAATGAACACAGCCGCAGCTGGGGAGTTTATTCTGGCAAAGTTGGAGAAAGATCTGCCGCAGGATCTTTTTTATCATGGCGTTCACCATGTTCTGGATGTGACATGGGCAGCGCTTTCCATTGCGGCTCAGGAATCGGTTACGGATTCCGAATCACTCGATCTGCTTAGAACCGCCGCCCTGTATCATGACAGCGGATTCATCTACAAATACAAAGATCATGAAGAGGAAGGCTGTCGGATTGCATCGGAAGTCCTTCCTGGTTTTGGATATACAGCCGATCAGATCCAAATGATTTGCGGTATGATTATGGCCACAAAAATCCCCCAAAATCCTAAAACACATTTGGAAGAAATCCTTTGTGACGCCGATCTGGATTACCTTGGTCGGGACGATTTCAAAGCAATTGGCGATACACTTTTTAAGGAGCTAACCCACCGCGGATTGGTGGCCGACCTGCAAACCTGGAACGCCAGACAGATAGAATTTCTAAGCGCTCATGAATACAAGACAGATACTTCCCGAAGGAATAGAGGCAATGTCAAGCAAAAGCATTTACAGGAATTAATGGTATTTAGTAAAGTGAAAAATGACGCTTAAAGCAGTTGTGATGCTGAGTAACTATTTCGTGCTCGACAAGCTCTTTGAGAATGACATGATCTGTGTCAGGTTGAGCGGAGTCGAAACCCGGGCGACCAAATTAGGATCATTGATAATCAGTACTTTATAAATGTGTCAATGGCAGCGGAGCGGCAGCCGGTCCGGTCGAAGCACGGGCTGTGATGTAAGTGACTTATTAGTAATAATTTATACTTGTTTGCTCGCACTTCGACTCCGTTACCGTCAACGTATTTTTCAAATGGTTGGTTAGTAGGAGCTTACATAGTTCCCCGGATTTCGACTCCGCTCAATCTGACAAGCATTTTAGGCGTCATCGCACCGGCGACCCGGTTGTACTCAATCTGACAAGCATTTCTATTTGACGCTCAACAGTCTCATTTTTTCGTTCTGCACCCTGATCCGCTGGCAAAGTATACGAAGTACATTTCTAAGAATTTCGTCACGTTCTTCCATCAGTTCAAAGAAGTC
Organism: Dyadobacter sp. CY312; assembly: GCF_021390535.1. Lineage (GTDB taxonomy): Bacteria > Bacteroidota > Bacteroidia > Cytophagales > Spirosomataceae > Dyadobacter. The sequence continues at coordinate 696,203 of NZ_JAJUXG010000001.1, read as the reverse complement.
TTCCTGATCGATACGAAATAATAATACATCGGATTCCGCGATGGTTGTAGCCGATCTTGGTTCCGTGTCCAGCAGTGCAAGTTCACCAAATATTTCTCCTTTGTCGAAAAGGGCAAGCTGTTTTGCTCCATCGTAAATGCCAACTTCACCCGCATAAATAATGTACATGCTATCACCCAGGTCTCCTTTTGCAAATATTTCCTGCGATTCCGCATACGTCACTTCTTTCATAATAGGAGCAATAGAACTCAGTACATTTTCGGGCGTATGAGAAAACAGCTGAGTATTTTTTAAGACGATGATCCGTTCCATTTCGGAAATTTGTGCGGCGGCTTCTGCGTGTTTCATATCTTTTTCAGGGGTAATGTCAAATTGGGAAGTTGGTTGAGAAACGTCTGATTTTAGTCTGGCCGTTTCTCGGATCAGACTAACAGCATTGTTCAGAAGGCTTGAAGACAGCACCGACCCGTTGGGCAGCTTTTGTATTGCCAGTGCAATCGTCCATACCGTAAAACCGCGTGTTTGCTCGCTAAGTATGGTGTCGACAAAAGTAGTTTGCTCATTTTCTTCACCAATGTACTGCCGAAGAACTTCGCGCTTTCTGGCAATGTTGATGTCTTCAAATAAAGCATGCAGAACGGGATACAGCGTACGTGGCAAAAGACTCTCAATCATTTCAAGAGAATTGGCTCTTTTTTCTTTGGATGCATGCCTTATTCCTTTCCACGCATTTTGAACAGACTCTTTGTCATAGAGCATCATGAAAATATAAAACAACCTTTGACTGGTTAGATTCAATTCATATTCGAGCGCATTCTGCCAGGTGATATCGTCACCGGCAGTTTCAATTTCTCCCAGAAGCCGATAAGATTTGAGAATCTCAACATTGATGAAATTTGTCGCAAGTTGCTTCTGTTCAGTAGTTAATGAATAATTTGACAGAGATTTTAGCGCAGATAAATGTAAAGAACTATTAATATGATTTAAATGTATTGAACTTTTATTTAGATATATACTTTCTAAAAGATCAAATAGGGTTTGTTGCAGAAAAGCAGACTGATTTTTTTCAGCAACTCTGACCAGATCGTTGATCTTTTTGCCGGAGTGATCGGAGTCAAGCCATTGATTTAATACATAATTTCCGGCATCTCCTGATTTAATAAGTGCATTTATAACCGACCTGGATAGGAAGCCCGACAGGTATGGTTTGATATCCTCGGTTAGTGTTTGCGGCGATTGGGAAATCAGGACTTCCATCGCCTGTGCTTTTACGGTGTCGGAGCTATTGGAAAGTAATTGTTTTATTGCCGATTCATGCGTCTCTATTCCGATAATACTCAGGCATGAGAGAGCAATTTTCTGAGATGCTTCATTTGAAGAAGCCAGTAATCTGCGCAATGTGCCATGAACCAGCGACAGGGATTTGCCGGCTTCCCAGCAACCAATGATCGCACCCTTTACAATATCAGGATCGGCGTGAGCAAGGTATCGCGAGAGCTTTTCGTCCGAGAGCTTTGAAGATGAAATGCGCACTGCAAGAGTTTGACAGGCTGTGTCGGGTTCAGACTCGATGTAAAGGAAAAAGAACGGACTCAGTTCTGGTTTTTCCATGGCCGAAAGTGCTTCAAGTGCCTTGAATCGCACCTGTACAAACGGATTTTTAAGTAAAGAGTCCATGCTCTGTCTTAAAGTAGGTTCACTGTTTCGTGCAAGCCAGTCAATTGCGTTAATCACCTCTTCTTTTCGTTCACTTTTGAGGTTTTCTGTAATGATCGGCAGTGCTTCGGCAGGAGCGGGGAGCTCTCCGCTCCTTATAAATCTTTTACTTATAGCACTCTTTAATTCGAGCGTATAGGCACGATATGCCTTGCGGAAAATGAAGAGGGCGGCAAGGGCAAATAGCAGGGAAAGGTCAAAAGTAAGGCTGATATCCGAGAGCTTGTTGGTGTATATAAGCCAGAGCAGAACACCGGCGATTAACATACCCAGAGGCTCGTAAAATCCCTTGGCAAGGGTATGTCCTTTCAAACGGTTTTTGGTTGACAATGGCTGGAATAAAACCAAAAATACCGGATCAAAAATGGTTCTGCGGACAATTTCGAACAGGAGGTAAGCCGCACAATAATAAACCAGAAGTGAAGGCTCGTCTTTTCTGAAATAGGACGACACCAGCAAGCCCAGAGAAACCAGAACGGTAGTCAGGGGCAGTAGATAGAGCGTGTATTTCACACCAAAACGTTCTACTGTTTTACCAGAAAAAAGAACCTTTACAAACGTGCTGACCAGATATGTGCCTGTTAGCAATGAACCAACAAAGACAATGACGTCGTGCTGGCTGTGAAATTTGTATTTGACATTTACAAAAAAATGATACTCGATCCAGGTTGCAGCGGCTGCCACAGCCACCATTCCAAGGCATAATGCCGTAAGCAATTTGTTGCCTCCAAAGTATTTCTGAACCAGTTTGGAATCAGAAAAGATGGTTTGGCGCGGTCTGGCGTGATGCGGGTTCGGGATTTCGGTATGTCTGAATGTGAGAATTTGTGTATAAAAAGCCAGTGCGAAAAATACCAGGGAGATCATCAGCAGGATCATCAGTACTGATGGGGAATGTATAAGCACGGCTAAAACAGCACCGAGGGCTTTGGCAGGCATATCTCCCGAGCCAATCACACTGAATAGCCTTTTACTCTGGCGCACATCGAACACCAGTGCGGAAAGTCCCCAGAATTCAAGATTGATCAGCAGATATATCACTCTATAACCCACCATAATGGCAATAGCTGTGGCAATTCCATGACCAAGCCAAAGTAGAATCATCACCGCCAGAACCATAAACAGCGATGCAAGCATGGTACCGAGGCTCAGCCTTCGCAGCACAAGATGGTGCTCGTAATATTCGTAAATTTTTCCGGCGGCCATTACCGTAAGCGCTGCTGCGATGTAGGCTATTGGCAATGAATATTCGGGGTGATTTTCTAATAAAAGAACATTGGCTGAAACATAAACAAGGGTTGTTCCTACGTTTATGAAAAAGTTATGCAGGAAAAAAAGTAATGTCTGTTTATTTATCTTGGCTAAAATCCCGCTCTTGATGGATGTCATATAGTTTAAAATGCTGTCGTCATTACCGTAAAATAAGCACTAATTCTTCCTTTTAAAAACTCAAAGAGATATCTGAGAGGAAAAATCATGTGTTAGCCACGAATAACCAAAACGGAGGGAGAAAATGAAAGCCATAAACTGTGTGACTCAACGGCCTGCTTCCAGCTCAGGTAGCTTATCATCATCAGATCCTGTTGTTGCAGGAAATCCTTTTCCAGGGCTTTTTCGCTGTGCAGTGTTACTCGGCCCGGAGCCGATTCTTCCATTTTACCTACCGCCTCTTGTAGTGATGTGAGTTGATTCAGCAAACCCGAAGGATCCATAATTGTAATTTGGATGTCAGGATTGGCCGCCATTCTGATAGCAAAATTGAGCAGGAATATGTCATCAGGCGCGAATAGGGGAATAAACACCTGCTCGGTTTTAGTCATATTTTTCTCAATAAACAATGCGACGGGCACCTTCACGGATTTGATCACATGACTGGTTCGCTCATCGAAAATATCTTTATGAAACAGTTTCTCCTTTCCCGTAATGGTATCAAATAGCCTTACCGGACTGATAATTTTGGTGGTGATTCCCAGCACTTTACCAAGAATAGTGCCTTCAAAAACACTATGCCCAATTCCCATCAGCAACAGGTCGTAGCCACCCGTGTTTGCAGTTTCGATAATATCGTGTTCAATATCCTGAGAAGGCTTAAATAAGGTAGTGACAGGCAATTGCAGTTTGTCGGCCTCTTCGATAATTGGCTTGAAAGTCTCATACTGGTATTCCTCTGTATTTACCTGGTTGAGATAGCTGCTTGGCGAAAGATGCAATGCAGTCATCTTCTTATCTGAATCGGGACTGAGAAAGTAGTTTGCCAGCCGCAGCATTTTTCTTCCTCCAAAAGGACTGGCAAAAGCCATCAAAATAGAAAATCCCAATTTCGGCATCACATCGTTTCCCCCTTCGGATTTTGTTTCCGGCATCAACTTATCAATGAGATCCAGCGCCGGACCTGTCATACAAGTAGTAGCAAGTGCCATGATCACCATCATAGCGAAGATTTCGGGAGAAAGAACGCCAATGTCATAGCCGATATTCAGTACAACGAGTTCCATAAGCCCGCGGGTGTTCATGAGTGAGCCTATAATAAGACTATCACGCCAGCTCTGTTGTACAAATCGGGCTGCAAGTGCGCTGCCGACAAATTTCCCAATGACAGCAGCTGCAATAATCCAGCCTGTTATCTGCCATAAATAGGGATCATTGATCAGTCCGATTTGTGTTCTTAATCCTGTAAAAACAAAGAATAACGGTAGCAACAATACCATCGAAACGTCTTCCACTTTTTCAATGAATATATTTCTGAAATTGGTATTGTCAGGCATGATCACACCAGCCATAAAAGCGCCGAAAAGTGCATGAATACCAATTACCTCGGTGCAATAGGCAGAACCCATGAGCATCAGGAAAAAGACCCCGACAACAGGTTTTGTCAGTCCTTCCTTGTAGCTGTAATGATCGCCGATTCTTTTGAGAAAGGGTTTTACCACGTTCAGCATAAAGAAAACGTAGGCCAGGGCAAGCAGAATGGTATAAACGGAGCTTACGAATGAACCAGCCTTTACAATGGCTATAACGGCAGCCAAAATGCACCATGCCGTGATGTCGTCAGTGGCGGCGCAGGTAATCACCATCATGCCGAGTTTGGTTTTGGACAACCCACGCTCCTGTACTATACGTGCGAGCACCGGGAAGGCAGTGATACTCAGCGCAATACCAATAAATAAAGCGAAGGAAAGGAAATTGATGCCTTCGGGAGCAAAGTCCTGGTACATAAACAGGGCAAGACCGACTCCTAGTGCAAATGGCAATATAATGCTGGCGTGACTGATAACGATTGCCTCCTGTGCTTTGGTTTTCAGGATTTTAAGATCGAGCTCCATGCCTATGATAAACATAAATAGGATCAGCCCGATCTGGCTCAGGAATTGAAGATTACCAAGGGATTTTAGGGGAAAAAGGAATCCAGAAAATTCGGGAAAGAAAATACCGACTACCGAAGGACCAAGAAATATACCTGCCGCGATTTCACCGATAACCGACGGCTGCCCGATCGTTTTACAAAACCAGCCAAATATCCGCGCAGTGAGAATGATGGTGATGATTTGAAGTAAAAGGATGGCAAGCGGATTGGTAAGATCGTGGAAAAGCGTATCGGTAAACTGGTCAAATGAAGAAAGGTTTTGTCCTTTTTTGTTTAATGCAATTTCAGGATTTTCGAGTAATTGTCCCTGGGTGATAAACCAGTAAAGCAGTCCCGAAAGTGCTCCGATTGTAATTGTGTAGAATAGTACGTTGCGTATGTTCTTCATAAATTAGTGGGGAGTGAAGTTCGCAAAATACTAAAATTATGAATTGGAGCAGCATTTTGGGCTTTATGGTTTGGTTAAGGATGCGTATTGCAAACGATATCGAAAGTTTTAAGGTAGATTATCAGCACTCATTCAACCGAACAAAATGGCAGATTTTTTTATAATAAAAGTTTGAAGTATAAAGTTGTTAATTTTATATTCTATTAATATAAAAACACTCCATAATATGGGAAAATTTACGTTGGCAATTATGGTGCTGGTGGGCGCCGTTTCGGGTGTTCAGGCCCAAACTAAACAGGACACCCTTGAAATCAAGAGAGCAGCTCTGGCTTATATTGAAGCACAACATGTTCCAAATCCGAAACTCATGGAAAGCGCCTTGCATCCCCGTATGGTTAAGAGATCTGTTTTTAAGAACAAGGCAACGAAAAAAGAATTTGTTTCTGAATATTTTACCGAGAACATGATCATTCTAGCGGAGAGCTACAATGTCAAGGGTGACAAATTCCCAAAGAATCCCAGAAAAGAGGTCAAACTGTTAGATGTTTCAGCTCTGACGGCCTCAGTAAAGTTAATTGCCGATACCTGGATCGATTACATGCACCTGGTTAAAGTGAATGGTGAGTGGAAAATCATCAATGTTTTGTGGCAGTACAATGACGTAGCTGAACATCAATAGAACCTTTTTGTAACTCAATTTTGAGTTAAATAATGGTTGAGAGGCTGCAAAATTTCCGAAGACAGCAATAAAAAATACCCCGTTTTCAAGTCCCAATGCGGGTACGGGAAAACGGGGTGAATAGGGTTACTTTACCTTCTGTTACTTCGTAACCTTCAATTTGCCCTGCATCAGCGAATAATGTCCCGGGAAGGTACATACATACTGATACGTTCCTGTTTGCTTCGGAGCTGTGAAGTATAATGCTTCTGATTTTTCCGGCTCTACAATGTTGCTGTGAAATAAGACATCCGGCGTGTTTGGAACATAATGCATCTCAGATCCTTTCAAACCCAAATTAAGGCCGGCTTCACCAACGGCATTCACAGTACCTGGCTTGGTAATTACCAGGTTGTGCAGCATATCATCGTTGTTATTGAATACGATTTTTATCCGGCTACCTGCTTTTACCTGAATTTCAGAAACGTCAAATTTCAGTCCGGGTACAGTTCCGATTATAATTACCTGATCAGGTCCGTTTGTCCAGCTTGCAGGCATTTCCGCCGTGCGTTTTGCTGTTGGAGCAGCATTCGTTTCGGGTGCCGGAGCGGTGTGTACACTGTGATCCATACCTGCTTTTACCGTAGTTGTAAATTGAGAACTGTTTGCCGGCGTACCCGCAGCGATCTCGTTTAATGTATAATATCCGTTTCCGTGAAGCAAATTGCTGCCTTCCGCGCTGCGGACGCCGTCTGCCTTGATCTCATGCACATAACCCTTACGCAATACCGCCGGATCAACAACCAAACGCACTTTAAGACCGTCTTCTGAAACAATAATTCCTTTCAAAGGAACTTCATCCGTATTGACAATCGGGCTTCCGTAGGTATGGTGGTACTTGTAGGTGAAGCTGCTAAGTTTGTAAGCATCCTGCTCGGCAGCGGATTTTTTATCAATAGGGCTTGTAAAAGTGATCTCAAAACCGTCCGGCATAGAACGCACCGTTTTCATCTCGAAAGGCATTTTTCCAGTCCAGACCAACCGCTGAATACCAAATTCAGATTTACCGGTAGCAGACCATCCACGACTGGTTTGTCCCACGAAAATAGAACCGTCAAGTCCCCATTCAAGTCGTAAAATTCCGGACATAAATCCTTCACGGAATGGAAAAACCGTTCCCTGCCATACACCATTCACTTTTTCGAGATCCACGCGTGAAATGATGCTGTGCCCTTGGTCACCTACGAACATCTGTCCTGCAAAAGGTCCGAACGCGCCATTTGTAGCATCTTCTACAAAACCGGCAGTGGATATCCCGATGATGGTGTGTGGAAACCAGATAGCAGGTGCTTTGAGGCCAGGAGTACGTTTTGCAACATCGTACAGTGGTTCGCCCGTATCGGGTATATCCTCCGGTTTTAGCTTAACCGGTGATCCTTCTTCACCGCTCCACCTTAGCCCGGCAGGGTTTCCTGCGAAGTCTCCTTTTTCAAGATGGGTCATGCGTCCCGAGCCGACCCAGTCCCCCTGGTTCTCTGTGTAAAAGATATCTCCTTTGTACGAACCAAATGCAGATGGAGAGCGCAAACCTGTCGCGAAGGGAGTCAGCTTCCCATCATCGCCCAATTTCAGCATCCAGCCTCTCCATTTCGATTGGCTCGCTCCACGTCCCACCCAGTCGAGGTTAAGTGTAACAAGCATTTCACCATTTGGAAGTTTTACGGGACCGTAGGAGTACTGGTGATAATTGCCGGACAACGGCCATTTTGCAAACGAATCGTAAACGTCTGCAACGCCGTCATTGTCGGTGTCTACGAGGCGTGTTACTTCACCTCGTTGCGAGATCAGGAAGTCTTTTCCACGGTAAAGCAATCCCAACGGCTCGTGGAGCCCGGATGCAAAACGTTTGAAAGAGGGGCGTCCATCTCCTTTCAAATACGGGTTCGAGATCATCCAGACCTCACCCCGGCGTGTGGATGCGGCTAAGCGCCCGTCGGGCAAAGCCTGCAAGCCACCGACTTCCATTTTGATATTTTCAGGAATTGGTATGGTAATAATTCTGTAATAATCATCTTCTTTTTTCTGTGCAAATTGAGCCTGCGCGCCAAAATAGCCTAAGGAGATGAGTGTTGTTAAAAGTATATTTTTCATTGGTCAGGTATCAAATAAAGTCGGAAATTTTAAAACTGCAATGCTTACCAGAACATGGTGTAAGAAGTTGCACCGGATATGGGCAGGATCAGTTCTTTTCCTTCACCGGAAGGGCGTATCATTGCTCCTGCTTTTTTATCAAGCTGGACATAATAGCGGTTATCAATCTGATAAAGACCTTTTTCAACTAAAACAATGTCTTTCCCACTGCCTAATAAAGCGTAAATATTTCCTTTGGGAGTACCCTCCACCTGAAAACTTCTTGTAATTCCGTTACTTCCGGAAACCATCTTATCACTTATGGTTGCTCCACCAATTGCATAGCGGAATGCAGGTATGCCTTGTCCGTCCAGTTTATAACCAAGGAAATTAATGTCCGATGAGTCTTTCCATGCAGCCCTTGCATTTTCAAGAACTGCCAGACTGCTTTTTCCGGAAACAGGCACCGTAAGACCGGCAGGAAACAAAAGTTGTGGCTCACCGCGTTCGTACCACATTTCGGTAACGTTGGCAAATTGTCCTCTCCAGGCCTGCAATAGTGCGCCCCGACTAAGATCAACGGTATAGTTCCAACCTTGCGGGCTACCAACAGAGATACAGTGCGTACGTTTGTTTTTCTCACCATCAAGCAGGATAAAAGAGCGAACCATTTCCGGCCTCATGTCCGGAGTAACACTGATGTAAGGTTTTGGTTCAGGTTCTGGTAGTGAAGACAAAACGTGCAGATCGTATGGACGGATTCCGGCTTTTTCCACCCTGAGACCCAACGCTGGCTGTCTCCATGGAAAACGGGAGTAGTGTAGTTTGAATTTATGCTTTCCTTGCGTCAGTGCAACCGTGCCGGAGTGATTTTCCTGCGAAGAACTTTCTCCTGTGTTGATCACATTTTTTCCATCCACATCAAGCGAAAATACATTTCCCTGATAGATCGTTGTAAAAATGTAATCTCCTGCTTCTGTGGCTTCAATGTCTCCTTCGTAAAACAGGTGAAACTCACGCATCCCGTTGGTAACTTCCTGGGTAAGTGTAGTTGCCTTGCCTTCGTGGCTAAGTTTTTCGTATGTTTTGCTGTCCCATTTGTCGGAAAATACTTTGTAAGTAAGGTTTTCCAGGATAACCGGTTTGCGACTAGCCAGCAATTGATAGCCAATATTTCGGAAAGCGATTGTTCCTTTTTTTACTTCAAACGATATAGGTTCTGTTGTAACAGGATTGGTCAGAGGCAGATACACCGTTTCGAGAACAGTGACTCCGTTTAATGAAAGCTTATTTAATCTGGCTGAATTTGGCAACTGAGGAACGGCAGCATCGTAAGCCAGTTCGAGAGATTGCCATAGTCCCGGGGCTTTTGCGGCATTTTGAATTGGAAACTGACCAATGTAGCCCGAGGTTAACGAATTAGTCTCATTACCGCCACCGTTGTCCGAAATCAGTACCTTTTGGTTTCCAGGAAGTATCACATACCCCTCAGCACCTGGCGACACCATGAATTCAACAGAAAGACGAAGGTCGCCGGCTTTAACTTTTGAGGTGATGCTGCTGCCCGGAGTTCCCACCAAAATACCTTCTCCGGGTGTTAGTGTAGCTTTCGAAGTGCTTACCGGGTTAATGGAGAAACCCGACTGCACAGACCAATTTGACGCTTTCTTTTCGAATGCACTCAGGTCTTTAAGCGGTAGAGGAGTATAGTTGCCTTTGCCGTTTTGCCCCATTACAGCGAGGGGGGACGCCAGTAAAAGCAAGGAAAACTTGCGAATAAATGTTTGCATTGAGAAGTATTAAGTGTAAAGTTTACAATTATAAGCGAAGTTCGCACTTTTTTCTACTAATATATCGTGAATATTTAGGAATTTTTAAAAGAAACCGACTGGTAGCAGAAATCCTGGATTTGAATGCAATGCCAAACACTTGGTGTAAAACGAACAAAGGCCATCCCGAAGATGACCTTTGCTAAGTTTTCTGAATGTTTTAATGAGCTTCAAGCCAGTTGGCACCAATTCCGATCCCGGTTTCCATTTTGACTGGTAATGGGATGGCGGTTCGCATCAGTTCATCTACTTTTTCTTTTAAGAGGACGATCTCATCCCGATGCGCATCAAAAACCAATTCATCATGCACTTGTAATATCATGCGTGATTTCAACTTTTCATTTTCAATAAAATCATGAATATTGATCATAGCTACTTTGATCATGTCTGCCGCAGAACCCTGAATAGGTGCATTTATGGCATTTCGTTCCGCATAACCACGGTTGGTTTGGTTGCGGGAGTTGATATCCGGCACGTATCGTCTTCTTCCCAGAATAGTCTCCACGTATTCACGCTCGCGGGCGTCATTCACAACTTGATCCATGTATCCTTTTACAGCCGGGAATTCTTCGAAATAGGCCTTGATAATCTCTGCGGCTTCGCCTCTCGGAATGGCCAGTCTTTGACTAAGACCAAATGCGGAAATTCCATAGATGATACCAAAATTTACCATTTTGGATTTCCGGCGCATGTCTGACGTTACTTCTTCCAGTGGCACCTTAAACACTTTACTGGCCGTTGTGGAGTGAATATCCCTTCCCTGATTAAACGCTTCGATCATACTTTCATCCCTGCTGAACGCAGCCATGATCCTCAGCTCAATTTGCGAGTAATCCGCCGACAGTATCTGGAAATCATCGTTGTCGGGAACGAACGCTTTTCTGATCTCGCGTCCTCTTGGCGTTCTGATTGGAATATTTTGAAGATTCGGATTGGTAGAGCTCAGCCTTCCTGTTGCTGCTACTGCCTGGTTGTAAGAGGTATGAATTCTGCCCGTGCGCGGACTAACCAATGTTGGCAACGCATCTACATAGGTAGATTTCAACTTTTGCAATTCCCGGTAATCCAGTATTTTCCTTGCAATTGCATGATCATTTTCAAGGTCTGACAGGATTTCCTCACCGGTTGCGTATTGTCCTGTTTTTGTCTTTTTCGGTTTGTCAATCAGTTTCATCTGATCAAACAGTATTTCACCCAATTGTTTGGGGGAGCTGATATTGAAAGGCTGCCCAGCTATCTCAAATATTTCAGATTCAGTTTGGCGTATATCGCTTTCAAGCACGGCTGACATTTCTTTCAGTGCATTAATGTCGAGTCTTACACCCTTGCTTTCCATCCCCGCCAAAACAGTAACCAAAGGCATTTCAACGGATTGAAACAATTTCTCTGCATTTACTTTCGGTAATTGCGATCGGAAAATCGTATTCAGCTGTAATGTAATATCTGCATCTTCGCCGGCATACTGCGTAATCTCAGGAATGCCCACATCGCGCATGGTGCTTTGTTTAACACCTTTTTTACCAATGAGAGAAGTGATGGATACAGGCTCGTAATTAAGGTACGACGCTGCCAGGATATCCATACCATGTCGCTTGTCAGGTTGAAGCAAATAATGGGCAAGCATGGTATCGCTGAGTTTCCCCTTCACTTCAATGCCATAATTTTTCAGGACCAAAAGGTCATATTTAATATTCTGACCAATTTTTTCAATGGTTTCGTTTTCAAATACGCCCCTGAACCTTTCTACAATTTCCTGAGCAAGCGTCTGATCAGCAGGAACAGGAATATAAAAAGCTTCGCCCGCAAGGTATGCAAATGAAATACCCACAAGTTCGGCATCCACCGCATCTAAGGAAGTTGTTTCTGTATCAAAACAAATGGCCTCCTGTAAACTAAGATAATGAGCCAGGCTCGTCATCAGTTCAGGTGTGTCCACGGTGTGGTATCTGTGCAGTGTATTGTCTATAGTCCGTTTGGTTACCGAATGTTCACCCTCATTTTCCGGATCATACGGCACCACATTCGGATCTGAAATATTTTCGCTGATAATTGCCGGCTGCTGTCCGATTTCTTCGGTTGGATTACCAAACAAGTCCATCTGTCCGGTTTTGTTTACCGGTTTGGCCTTGGCAGGCGCAGGAGTGAGGGTTGGTTGTGCAGTGCCCAATACGCGTTGCCGGAGTGTCTTAAATTCCAGCTCATCAAATAAGGAGATGATCTTTTCAGTATTTGGAGCGCAAACCGTGAGATCCTCCGCATCAAACGGAACCGGAACATTGATATCGATCGTGGCCAGCTGTTTGCTCAGGATCGCCTGGTCTCCAAATTCCCGGATCTTTTCCCCCAGTTTGCCTTTGATCTCATGGGCGTGCGCCAGCATGTTTTCGAGCGTGTCGTATTCAGCTATTAACTTCTGTGCAGTTTTTTCTCCAACGCCTGGTATACCCGGAATGTTATCGACTGCATCACCCATCAGACCAAGAATATCAATCACCTGATCGATCCGTTTTATCTGCCAGCGATCCAGGATTTCCTGAACACCCAGCTTCTCTGCACCCTTGCCCATGAACGCCGGTTTATACATGTGCACGTACTCTTCCACCAACTGGCCATAGTCCTTATCGGGCGTCATCATGTATACCTCGAAGCCTTCTCTTGATGCTTCCTTGGCAATGGTCCCGATGATATCATCGGCTTCAAAACCGTCCAGTACAAGGATCGGAATACACATCGCTTCGAGTAACTTTTTTACCAGAGGAATAGCTACTGTGATGTCTTCCGGCTGTGCTTCACGCTGGGCTTTGTATGCCTCATATTGTACATGTCTGAACGTGGGAGCAGAGGTGTCAAAGGCCACACCGATGTGGGTCGGTTTTTCTTTTTGCAGGACTTCCAGAAGCGTATTGGTAAACCCAAAAACGGCGCTGGTATTTAAGCCCTTTGAAGTGATTCTTGGAGCCTTGATAAATGCAAAGTGTGCGCGGTAAATCAACGCCATTGCGTCGAGCAGGAAAAGCTTGTGAACGGGTTTATCCATGAGAACTGTTAATTTCGAAGTTCAAATATAATGGTTGCGCAGGACGATTCAGATTTACATATCAATTTTGTAGTGAATGAAATATAATAAGTATTATTTTAATTAAACATTTTATACATTTATAAAGTATTTCATGTATAAAATGAATTATATTTTATAAACTATATTTTAAAATTAAATGTATTGTACTTATTAAAATAATTAAACTTTAACAGAATACTTTACATTTAATTAAAAAGTTTGTTTTTAGCCTCTGTGAGAATTATTTAGGGAGATTTAGTTGTTGTGATTTTTTAGTATTAACCAATTTTAGAGTGAAGCAAACATATAAGTGGCCGGTGGCTGTGCCGCCGCTAGCAGAACAAAAGGCATATGAAACCGGGATGCACGGGGATCTTAGGAATGATGAATACTACTGGATGGGTGATTTTTTTAGAACCGGGCCGGATAGCGATCTGGTCGTAAATCACCTTAAGGCGGAGAATGAATATACAGAAACGATGATGGCAGGGACAAATAAGTTTCAGTCAGATCTGTTTTCTGAGATGAAATCCCGCATCAAAGAAACGGATGAATCGGTGCCTGTTTTTAGTAACGGATACTACTATTACACAAGAAGCGAAGAGGGGCAACAGTACTTCAAATATTGCAGAAAAAAGGGATCACTTTCGGCACCTGAGGAGATGCTGCTGGATGTGGATGCGATGGCGGAAGGTCACTCTTATTACTCCGTTTCCGGCTTCAATATTAGCCCTGATAACAGACTCCTAGCCTATGGTGTCGACACGGTTTCGAGGCGGCAATATACCATCCATGTCAAGGATCTCGAAACAGGGGAATTACTCTCCGATTCGATATTTCCGACGAGCGGTGGTTCGGAATGGGGCAACGACAATCAGACCCTGTTCTACACGGCTACCAATCCTAAAACCCTGTTGAGTGAAAAGATAAAACGACATAAACTTGGTACGGATGAGACGCTGGATGTAGTGGTTTATACCGAGCTTGACAACAGCAATTACATCGGTGTTGGTAAGACAAAATCGGAGCAATTTATCGTGATCGCTTCTTCCGCGACGATGTCATCTGAGTATATGATTTTGAATGCCGACACACCGGAAGGTGATTTCACTGTATTTCAGCCGAGGATGAAAGATGTGCTGTATGACATCGAACATCAAAATGATAAATTCCTGATCGTAACCAATAAGGATGCGCTCAATTTCCGGTTGATGGAAACACCGCTTGACAAAACCGGTGTAGAGAACTGGAAAGAGGTAATAGCAAACCGTGAAGATGTTTTGCTTGAAGGAATTGATGTTTTCAGGGACTTCCTGGTTGTGACTGAAAGGAAAAATGGCTTGCTGCAACTTAGAATCAGGAATAACGGAAGCGGGGAGGAGCATTATGTTGATTTCGGTGAACCAGCTTATGCAGCCTACACAGGATCCAATCCGGAGTTCAATACTACTTCGTTGCGTTACATCTATACATCGCTTACAACGCCTAATTCGGTGTACGATTATGATATGCAGACCAAAGCGAAGGAATTAAAGAAGCGGCAGGAAGTTGTGGGAGGATACGAGCCGGCTAACTACGTGACCGAAAGACTTTACGCTACCTCACACGATGGGCAGCAGATTCCAATCTCGCTGGTGTATAAAAGCGGATTTGACAAAAATGGCGAATCCCCTTTACTGCTTTACGCCTACGGGTCTTATGGAAACAGCATGGATGCGGGTTTCAGCTCCAACAGGCTTAGTTTGCTGAACCGCGGTTTCGTCTTTGCCATCGCACACGTGCGGGGTGGACAGGAAATGGGGCGCCAATGGTATGAAGATGGCAAATTGTTTAAAAAGAAGAATACGTTTGACGATTTTATTGCCTGCGGAGAATATCTGATCGCTGAAAACTATACCTCCAAGGCGCATCTATACGCCGAAGGAGGAAGTGCAGGGGGGCTGCTGATGGGCGCTATTGCCAATATTCGTCCGGATTTATGGAATGGAATTATTGCTGATGTTCCGTTTGTAGACGTGGTAACCACGATGTTAGACGAATCAATTCCGCTGACAACCAATGAGTTTGATGAATGGGGAAATCCGAAAGAAAAGGAATTTTATGATTACATGAAATCTTATTCTCCTTACGATAACGTCGGGGCGAAGGACTATCCGAATATGTTGGTCACTACCGGTTTACACGATAGCCAGGTACAATATTTTGAACCAGCTAAATGGGTAGCAAGGCTGCGTGTGCACAAGACGGACAACAATATACTTTTGCTTAAAACAAACATGGAAGCAGGCCATGGAGGAGCATCAGGAAGATTTGAGTACTTGAAAGAAATTGCGCTGCAATACGCATTTCTTTTCGCCTTGGAAGGAATTACTAACTAGCTAATAGCTGTTGGCAACTAGCTCTTGGCCATTAGGAGTCGATGTCATAATCAATTTATCTCCGATACCGAGATTTAAATAAAAAAGCAAAGACCGCACATATAACTTTGCGGTCTTTGCTTTTCACTTCTTTTCAACTTTGCGTGAAATTACCCGGCATTAAATCTGCCCCAGAGACTGTTCAATATCCGCGATGATATCGTCAATGTGCTCAATTCCAACTGAAAGACGAAGCTGAGTAGGCAATACGCCGGCTGCAATTTGCTCTGATTCTGATAGCTGAGAGTGCGTTGTCGACGCAGGGTGGATGATCAGTGTTTTTGCATCACCTACGTTTGCAAGATTACTGATCAGTTCCAACTTGTCAACGAATGCTTCTGCAACCTTTTTGTCTCCCTTAACAGCAAAAGATAATACACCTCCGAATCCTCTTGTAAGGTATTTCTTCGCAAGATTGTGATACTTATTGCCTTCAAGACCAATGTAATTTACACTCTCAACCTTTGGGTGGGTTTCAAGCCATTTAGCAAGTTTCAGTGCATTTTCGGCGATTCTTTCAACCCGAAGCGATAGTGTTTCCACACCTTGCAGGAAGAGGAAGGAATTGAAAGGAGATAGGGAAGGCCCCCAGTCGCGTAAACCTTCAACGCGCGCTCTGATGATGAACTGAATATTTCCAAACGGTCCCCCAATACCAAACACATCATTAAATACCAGTCCATGATAGCTTGGTGAAGGCTCGGTGAACTGTGGGAATTTACCATTTCCCCAATTGTAAGTTCCCGCATCCACAATCACACCACCTATGGAAGTCCCGTGCCCGCCGATCCACTTGGTGGCTGACTGAACAACAACGTGTGCGCCGTGCTTAATAGGTTGGAATATTGCTCCTGCTGCTCCAAAAGTGTTATCCACGATCAGGGGCAGGTCGTGCTTATTGGCGAGTGCTGCAAAAGCCTCAAAGTCCGGAACGCTGTAACTAGGGTTACCGATAGTTTCCAGATAGATGAATTTTGTTTTCTCATCAATCAGTTTTTCAAAGCTCGACACATCATCGCCATCAGCAAATCGTGCCTCAACGCCTATATTCTTGAATGAATTTTTAAACTGATTAAAAGATCCGCCATATAGGAATGAAGTAGTAACGAAGTTATCTCCGACGGAAGTAATATTATTGATAGCGATAAACTGGGCAGAATGTCCTGATGCGGTTGCCAGAGCTGCAACACCGCCTTCAAGCGCGGCAATGCGTTTTTCGAAAACATCGTTGGTCGGATTCATGATCCGGGTGTATATGTTGCCAAACTCTTTTAAAGCGAACAGGTTAGCAGCATGCTCAGCGTTATTGAAAACGTAGGATGTAGTCTGGTAAAGAGGTACTGCACGAGAATTAGTCACAGGATCGGGCTGTTGTCCGGCATGCAGTTGCAAGGTTTCAAATTTCATTTTCGTGAGAATGTTTAAGTAAATAGATGCTAAAAGTAACCATATTTCTATAAAGTATATAGAAATTATAGTCTTTTATTTTAAGTATAATTTATAAAATAATACCAATATTAGGCATCATTTCCGTCTTAATGGCATTATATCCCTATAATTTTTAAAAGATTGTCTACCTGATCTTGTAATAATAAAACAGTCTGGTCATCCTGAACAATGCCGTCGGAATTAATTTTTGATTTTACATTTGGAATGGCCAGAGATGACTTCTCGTTGCGTGATGTCCCCAAGGCTGTGAGTGTGAGCAGGAGAGAGGCCAGTGCTTTTTCACCTCCCGAATTGAGTGGCGACGCACTGATAGCAGCCACCGGTTTTTCATTAAATTCACCAGTTGACACGGTCCAGTCAAGCGCATTTTTCAATGTTCCGGGCACACCGAATGCGTATTCCGGTGTGCATATGATTACCCCCGCAGCTTTTCCGATTTTTTCCTTCATCGACTTTACGGAATCACTTTCTAAATCTCCCGGACTGAATGGCGGAATAAGATGAAGTTCGCCAAACAGATCGAAACTTACGTGTGCGGGCAGAAGTTTCGCAAGGTTTTTGAGAATAATAGTATTTGTTGAACTTTCACGAAGGCTGCCAGAAATTCCGAGTATCCTTATCTTTTCCATCTGTTTACTTCTTAATGTTGTAATTTCTTACCTATATCACTTATTAATTCCTGCACATGGTCTTTTAGAGACGAAGGCTCCAAAATGGTTGCATTGGGGGCGATCATGAGATACCAACGTGCAAAAATTGGCAGGGATTCGGTGAGAAAGGTCATTTCCAGATATTTGTCGGTCAATTTCTCAGACACAAAACCATAGTAATATTTCTGATGACCAATGTATCTCATTACGGATTTATCTATCTTAATCACAACAAGTTGCAGATTTTCCTTTTCCCTGAATTGGTTCAAAAAGTCATCAAGCGGAGCGTGTTTGTAGCGAAATGATTGCTCTGAGATTTCAATATTCGTAATTCTGTCCGATCTGAAGTTTCTGTACGCGTTTCTCAGATGGCAGAAAGCGATGGTATACCAGTAATTTGTTTCATGATAAATACCAACCGGTTCTATCAGCCGATCACCTGGCTCTGTTACACCCATGGCGGTGTAGCTAATTTTTGCAACCTTCTTTTCGGAAATACTTTTTAGCAAAGAGTCGAGTGTGTGGCTGTTGGCAGAGTTAAACGCATAGTTATTTCGTCTTACCTGAATGTGATTTTCCAAAGATTCCACCATTGTCTTATCGCTGTTTTTCAGCACAGACTTGATCTTAAACATGGCGGACTGATATTGAGACATGGTTTGCAGATCCGTATATTTTTCCATTAGCTTTTCAGCTGTAATGAAAGTACGGGCTTCCTCTTTTGTAAACATAATCGGCGGCAAACGATAGCCATCCATGATCGAATAACCAACGCCAGCCTCTCCCATGATGGGCACACCAGCCTCTGCCAGCGTGTTCATATCTCTGTACACCGTCCGCAAACTGATTTCAAACCTGTCGGCCAGGTCCTGGGCTTTTACAACCCTGCGTGATTGAAGTTGTATAAGAATTGCGGTAATACGGTCAAAACGGTTCATTCAGGCTAATCTGGTTTGCGGGAAAAGACATTCTCCTGCAACAAAATTAGCACTAAGCCGTCACTTCTTTTAATTTAAACTCCTCAGAAATTAATTCAAATGATCGTATTCTGTCTTCCGCCGTTGCTGCCATAGTAGATATGATGATTTCATCTACCTCAAAATCCGTTGCAAGTCTGGTAAGTTGTTCCTTCACCGAGTCTGGTGTTCCCGAAATGATGCGTCCGCTATTGTACCGGATACGTTCTAATTCGCCCATGTTAAATTGATATTTCTGGACTTGTTCGGCATCGGGGAAAGGTCCAAACTTACCGCGCTCAAATTCTACAAGTACGTAATCCATCATCTTTCGCATTGCCAACGCCTTCTCCTCGGTTTCGCCGCAAAGAACGAATACTGACAATAGAGCCTGTGGCTGGGCATATTGATCCGACGGACGAAAATTTTTGCGATACGTATCAACAAC
This sequence comes from Dyadobacter sp. CY312, assembly GCF_021390535.1. Classification (GTDB taxonomy): domain Bacteria; phylum Bacteroidota; class Bacteroidia; order Cytophagales; family Spirosomataceae; genus Dyadobacter. Next base: position 677,140 of record NZ_JAJUXG010000001.1, on the reverse strand, counting down.
TTGCGGGGTTACGAAGCCATTAATGAATTTGGCCACAGCAAGCCCCATGCCATATTTGGCGGCAATATTGCTACTGCCTCCGCTAGAACTTAAAATCCATTGCATAGGGATCGTTGGCGACTGCGGGGTGGCATAGATAAAGCCACGCTCGGTGCCGGCTGTATCTCTGAAAAAGTGCTGCAAATGATCTAGCTGCCTTAGATAGCTGCTTTCGCTAAAATCGTTGGAAGGATTTAATAAAGAAGATGTGATACGGTCTGTGCCTGGCGCGCGACCCATACCAAGGTCTATACGTCCGGGGAATAGAGTCTCAAGCATCCGAAAATTTTCTGCTACTTTCAGTGCACTGTGGTTGGGAAGCATTATGCCGCCGGAACCGATCCGAATCCGGGAGGTAACGTCGCCCAATTTCACCATCAGGACTTCGGGAGTGGATCCGGCAATAAATGTAGAATTGTGATGTTCGGAAACCCAAAAACGATTGTAACCAAGCTCCTCAGCAACTTTGACAGTTTCTATTGTTTCCTGAATCGCTTGTGAGACCGTAGTGCCTTGTCTTACAATGGATTGGTCTAGAATGCCTAGTTTTATATTTGTCATGTATGTTGTACTTTCTTTCAAGGACAACACGAACATCTTGTTTTATATTCCCGACAGGAGAGCAATTTTGGCTATCATCCGGTATAGTGAATTGATTATAAACGAAGTTAAGCTCGACGGTTTTATTCAAGACGCTCCCAGTAAGTACTTTTTCCAAACAAAGAAACGCCGACGTAGCTACGTATCTCCAATTTCTTATTTTTCATCTTGATGATGCAACTATATGTTTTCCCACTTTTAGAATCGTACAAGGTTCCACGGTCCCACAATCCATTTGTAAAAGCGAAATTATTTAGTATTGTAGCGTCTATAAGATTTCTGCCTTTGTGCTTTTCGTCGGGATTCTTGCCGTCTTTTTTGGAAGTTTGTCCGTCCGCTTCAAGTAGGTTTGCAGCCCATGTCACCTTCCCGAAATAGGAATTTCCAGTTTTGTAAATCTCGATTTTTTCATCCTTTTCCTCATTCAGCCATTCACCTAGAATTTGATCAGCCTCGTTATTCTGCGCAAAAATAAGCAGAGGTAAAAGGAATATAATAATGGATAAAACTAATTTCTGCATGGTTGGGTATAATTGTGTCCGTCTTATTGATGAATTTTTAGTGTGAGAATATTTCAAATTTTAACCTAAATACAATTTTTAAAATTTAGACTCGCAGAAATCTAAATGGCTGTTTAAATGTATTAAGTCCTATAATTTATCAGTGTATAATTTTCTTATCAACGTTAATATTTGATTTTATTTGTACTATTCCAATTTTATAATATTGGTCGTACTTAAAAAAGTTCAATCATACGGTTTTCTATGCTGCAATATACAACAGATATCAGCAATATTCTAAACAGAACTATTTCAAGATCAATGATGGAATCCCTGATCTGATGGAAATCTTGAGAGGAGGGAAGCGCTTGCACTTGTTAATCTACCGGTCTTGTCATTCTTATTTCTAATTGTTCAAGAATGTATGGCCAGGCTTTTGTGTGAACCAGCCGTTGTGCTTCATTGGAAAATCCCTTGTGCGTAAGTGTGAGAAGCGTGCCAATTTCACTGGGAATTAAGTTGATGGTAATAACCGTTTCCGTTCCATTCGTTTCTTCGGTAATCCAGGTGAACTCAATCAGCTTGTCCGGTTCCATTCTCAAAAAACGGCCATAGTGTGGAATCCGGGATCCGTTGGCATATGTTTCAAAGAAATAAGGCGTATTTGGTTTTCCTTGTGATATGAAGGATCCCGGTGAGGCAAACCATAAATCCAGTTGAGAAATCCATGCATGATACAACTGGTTTGCAGACAAACTCATTTTTCGTTCAAAACTGGTTTGCATAGGTCTTGAACTTAGATCAGGCGGACAAATTATTTCAACTATTGCTTCCATGTGATGAGGTTTTGAGGTCCATGAATTCTTTTCCAATTTTCTTCTTGTTAGACTTTCCCAAGTTCCAATGCAGATCAGATACCACCAAAACTGTGCCCTGATCGCTTTTTTGGATTTTTCTGGTCATGAATTACCATTTTTAGCGACCTTTGAAAATTAGCTGGCTGAACTCGGGGTTTACTACCGAACATAACGAAACGATTTTGAAAATATATAAAGGATTAGCGGAGGCTACGGTCACTGCGCTTCGAGACATTTTTGTTAAAAATCGCCAGGCTGACCGCGTGGTAGAACAATTGTTGAAATCGAATAAAAAATGGGGTGCAAGGGACAGGTCATTCATTGCAGAGAACACTTACGAAATTGTAAGGTGGTGGCGTCTTGCTAAATACGTAGCAGGTGTTGACCGGGCAACGGATATTGAAGAATTCTGGATGATTTTTGGCGCATGGCAAATCGTCAAGCCTTTACATTTGGGTGGAGAAGTATCTGGTGATTTGCCTGAATGGCCGGAATTTAATGAAATAATTAAGCAGCATGTGCTGGATTTATACAAGCAAGCTTTGCAGGTTAGAAAAATCGCAGAATCCATTCCTGACTGGCTTGATGAGACCGGAGAAAAGGAGCTCGGCGATAAATGGGACACAGAGCTGGGTGCCTTGAATAAGCAGGCACCGTTAGTGTTAAGGGTGAACACATTAAAAAGTGATATAGCGACTGTCAGGCAGGTTCTTGGCGAGGAAGAAACGCAGGTTTTATCTCAGGTACCCAATGCCCTCACGTTAAAAAAACGAAAAAATGTATCAGGGATTGATGCTTATAAACTTGGCTTTTTTGAAGTTCAGGATGCTGGTTCTCAACTAATTGCTCCATATCTGGATGTAAAACCCGGCATGAGCGTTGTAGATGCGTGCGCAGGAGCAGGCGGAAAAACGTTACATCTGGCGGCCTTACTGGAAAACTCTGGATCTGTGCTGGCGATGGATATTGAGGGAGATAAACTCACAGAATTACAACGGCGTGCAACGCGCAATGGTGTGGTGAACCTGGATACGCTCCTAATTACATCGGACGAAGTCATTGACCGCCTATCCGAAACCGCGGATCGATTGCTGCTGGACGTACCGTGTTCTGGTCTGGGTGTTTTAAGGCGTAATCCTGACAGCAAATGGAAGCTAAAACCTCAATTCATTGAAACAATCAAAAATGTGCAGTGGCATATTTTATCTACGTACAGCCAGATGGTCAAGAAGGGTGGGAAGATGGTTTATGCTACCTGCAGTATACTTCCATCCGAATCCGAGGAACAGGTTGCGAAGTTTGTGAAGAAAAATGGCAAGCAGTGGAAGTTGATTTCAGAGCACAGAACATCCGTTGCTAATGATGGTTTCGATGGTTTTTATATGGCCCTTTTGCAAAAGAAATAGGGATATCATATTGTAAAAGTTATATTAAGTGTCTTTGATTGGTGATTGTAGCGTAAGCTTGTTCGAAAAACTGAGTTGTTTATAATTGGCTTATTACTAGTTATTTAATATTTATTTTCATTGATTAGAAAAAAATTTGTCAGATGTTATATAATCTAACTTAGTTAGATTTAATTGTAATAAATACTGTTAAATGCATATAAAATATTTATATTTAATTAGTTATGTGAATCTTGTATCCAAGATGGAGTTTGGCTGGTGATATATTTTATAGAAACCTTTTGATATGTAAGGTTGGTCATGGTTATTGCTTTTGTGCAATCCATAGCAGGCTACTAATGATGAGCTTATCCTGAATTTCGTTGGAAAACGTTTGGGATAAGGAGCGATTTGTTCCACCCTCGTAATCTATATCATTGTGCCCCATGTTGAAATAAACCATTTTGTAATTTCGATTGGTCCATACAACCGGGTAATCTCCCGAATGCCATATCTCATGAGGTTTTGGCCCGGTTCCAAGTGGGAAACTGCTGGGATCTATATAAGCAAGAATTTTGATGTCTGCGTTCTTGCGCAGATCGTTTTCCCATCTATACCATTCATTAGGTGTTGCGGTAAATATGTCGGGAATGCCTTGTAAAGCAGGATGGTTTTTGTTTTCAATTCGCAACGTTGCCGATGTTGGGCGCCAGGTATTGCTTTTGTACTGACCTGACCCCAAAAAGATGTTGTGGTACCAATCCCAATTGTTGGGAAATGAAGAATTGGCAAGACAAAAGGCTGAAAAATGAAAACCAAGCCAACCACCACCGTTTTTCATATAGTTTTCAAAGGCAATGCGCTGGTCTGGGGATTCCGGACGGGTATCCAGGAATATAAGCACGTCATAGTTTTGGATATAAGACGTATTCAGCATTGCCCAGTCGCTGGTGGCTTCATAGCTGAACTTGTGCACTTTCCCGATCCTGGTAAACCAGTCATTGGCTTCTGTGACGAAACTGATGTGTGCAGCATCATTTTTCCCTGTGTAAAAGGCCAAAACCTTAAATTTGGTATTTTGGGCGCTTAGCTCAAAAGACAAAATGATCAGCAACAATAGATGAAACGCAAATCGGGAGATGTGTAGAGAATGATGGGGACTGTTCATTGTGATATGATTGATTTAGCTTTTCATTTTTGCAGTCGTGCCCGTATGAAAATAGATATGAAACATGATGTATAAAACACGAATGTTTTAAAACACTACTTACTTTTACAAAATCTGTTTAGTACCGTTAATGTAAGAATATGAATTTCGCTTTGATTTCGAACCTAGCCGCTGTTTCAGAAAAGCAGGTCAGGAACACAATACAATTGTTTGAGGAGGGCGCAACGCTGCCATTTATTGCCCGATACCGTAAAGAGGCAACGGGCGGGTTGGATGAAGTGCAGATTGGTGCTATTAAAGAGGCTTGGCAAAAGCAGCAGGAAGTGGAAAAGCGACGCGAGGCAATCCTGAAAAGTATTGAAGAGCAAGGGAAGCTTACTGTTGAGCTCAAAAAGCAGATAGAGGGCGTCTATTCGATGGTCGAATTGGAAGATTTATATTTGCCCTACAAACAGAAACGAAAAACAAGAGCTTCCATTGCGATAGAAAAGGGCTTGGAGCCATTGGCAAGGCTGATATTTACAGGCAAAGAAAACGACCCGGAAAAGGGTGCAAAAGTTTTTGTGAAAGGACAGGTTGGCTCAGTGGATGATGCATTGCAGGGGGCAAGAGATATCATTGCTGAATGGGTTAACGAAAATCAGGACGCAAGAGGACGTATCCGGAATCTTTTCCAACGCAGTGCGATCATTACTTCGAAAGTAAAGAAGAAAAAGGAAGAAGACGGGGCTAAATACCGCGATTATTTTGAATTTTCAGAGCCACTTTCGCGGATTCCGTCTCATAGGTTGCTGGCTTTGAGAAGAGGTGAGGAGGAGGGTTTTCTGAGTGTCGACATCTCGCCGGACGAAGATCAGGCACTGCAAAGTTTGGACAGGATCTTTGTCAGAGGAAGTGATGCCTGCAAGGATCAGTTGGAGCTGGCAATTGAGGACGGTTACAAGCGTTTGCTTAAACCGTCCATTGAAACCGAATTCTCTAACTTATCGAAGGAAAAGGCGGATGTGGCGGCTATCCAGATTTTCACTGAAAATCTGAGGCAGTTGTTACTCGCGTCTCCACTCGGTCAGAAAAATGTTATCGCTATTGACCCTGGTTATAGAACCGGCTGTAAAGTTGTGGTTCTTGACGGACAGGGTAATCTGCTGGCAGACAAAGTCATTTACCCGTTCGACAGAGCGCAGGATTCGGCAGCTACGTTAAGCGGACTCATCGAAAAATATGGGATAGAGGCAGTAGCTGTGGGTAATGGGACAGCCGGCAGAGAAACAGAAGATTTTGTCAGGAAATTATTGGAAGGTGCGAAGCTTACCGATAGCGTCGGACTATTTATGGTCAGTGAGCAGGGGGCGTCCATTTATTCGGCTTCAGATGTGGCGCGTGAAGAATTTCCAGATAAAGATGTAACCGTCAGAGGCTCTGTTTCTATTGGAAGGAGATTAATGGATCCCCTTGCTGAGCTGGTAAAGATTGATCCCAAATCGATCGGTGTGGGGCAGTACCAGCATGATGTGGACCAAAATTCATTGAAGAATGCTTTGGACACAGTCGTAGAAAGTTGCGTGAATTCCGTAGGCGTAAATCTCAACACGTCAAGTAAGCATTTGCTGCGGTATGTTTCGGGGCTGGGACCAGTTCTGGCGCAAAATATCGTAGATTTTCGTGCTAAAAACGGGAATTTCAAATCCAGGCAGCAATTGTTAAAAGTGCCGAGGCTCGGAGCAAAGGCTTTCGAACAGGCAGCCGGCTTTTTGAGGATTGAAAATGGAACTAACCCGTTGGATAACAGTGCTGTACATCCGGAAAGTTATCCAATCGTAGAACGGATGGCAAAGGATGTAAACGCAAACGTTAAAGATTTACTTCAAAAATCCGAACTGAGAAAGCAGCTGGATCCAACCAGATACATCAGTTCGTCAATCGGGCTGCCAACTTTAAAAGATATTTTGCAGGAATTAGAAAAGCCATCAAGAGATCCGAGAACTCCGGTAAAGAAATTTGAGTTTGACAGCTCAGTAAGGAAGCCGGAAGATCTGCGTGTAGGAATGCTTTTGCCTGGCATCGTAACCAACATCACGGCATTTGGAGCTTTTGTCGATATCGGCGTGAAGCAGGATGGGCTAGTTCACCTTTCGCAAATGGCCGACAGGTTTGTGAAAGACCCGAACGAAATTGTGAAACTTCAGCAAATTGTAAACGTAAAAGTGACCGAGGTGGACTTAGGCAGAAAGAGAATTGCCCTCAGCATGAAAGGAATTTGATGACGGCACGATAATTTCTAAGACCTTGGCAGCGCTATTCACATTCTTACAAAGCAACCGTCATGCGGGAATTATATTTTAAGCAGCAATTGCCTGTTTCACTGGATGAGGCCTGGTCATTTTTTTCTAACCCGGCTAATTTGCAGGCAATAACACCGCCTCACATGGGCTTCACTGTAACTTCCCGTTATCATGGGGAAAAGATGTATGCCGGTCAGATTATACGTTATATTGTGAAGCCCATACTGGGTATTCCCCTGAAATGGTGTACTGAAATTACGCGGGTTGAACCCAAAAAGTATTTTGTAGATGAGCAACGGTTTGGCCCATATGCATTTTGGCATCACCAGCATCATTTCACCGAGGTGAATGGCGGCGTTTTGATGGAGGATATCCTTAATTATAAAGTTCCTTTGGGTATTTTGGGTAATGTCGTCGATGCGTTATTCATTCAAAGGGAAGTCGATTCAATTTTTAAATATCGGAGAGAAATTCTTACCAGGAAATTTGTGTAAAATTCAGGCAACAATCGTTTCTGCGTTGTTGCCTGAAACTTTTTCTAGCGTCTGAGGCTGGAAGTTTCCTCTACTATTTGTTTAATAGCCTTTGATACGTTCATCCAGTTATCCTCTGCTTTCACAACTTCTGCGTCATCTTCAAGGTTGTCCTGGGTAATTGTAAGCGTTGTTTCGTCATCGTAATGTGAAACATGATATGTCACGTGTGCATAATTGTCTTCGAAATCCTCGGTTCCGGACAAGGAGCTCCAATAGCTATAACTAAGAACCCTTTCCGGATTGATTTCAAGTATGGTTCCCTTATCGATGTATGGCTTGCCTTGCCATTCTCCATTAAAAGTGATAGGACTTCCGAGCTTCCAATCTGTCACCGTATCAGTACCGTGAAAGTAACGTTTGATGATAGACGGATTAACCAGCGCTTCCCATACTTCGGCGGGAGTTGCATGAATGGATGTGGAAGTTGTGGCAATTAGTTTGCGATTCATATGAAATGGGTTTATGGTTTATCACCAATTTACAGAAAAATCATGCCATAACCCAATCAAAACATTCGCTGCTTCGCAAGAAAAGAGGGGAACTTGAAGTCGAAAACCGCTTTGGTTATTCCCCGATTTGGACGGATGTCATGGTAAGTGATCCCATTACAGCGACATCATTAAAAAGGGATGCGTGTTCTGTTTTCGTCTGCAATCCGAGTGTGTACATGAGCGGAAAATAGTGGCCTGGAGTCGGTATGGCGTAACGTGCGCCCGGGCCAAGTTGCTCGTACTCTATCAGGGGTTTATGGTTACCATCCTCAATAAGGTCTTTCATTTTTAACTTTAATTCCAGCGCCCAATCATAGCCATATTCAGGCTCGCTGGCTTTATCCCAGGCTATCATCCGCAGGTTATGTATCAGGTTTCCACTTCCGACAATAAGCACACCTTTCCTTCTCAACGAACTTAATTCATTTGCCAATGTATAGTGATAACCGGCAGGTTTGTCATAGTCGATACTCAATTGCAATATTGGAATATTCGCATTTGGATACATATGCCTCACTACTGTCCAGGTTCCATGATCCAGTCCCCAGTCATGATCCAAGCCTACATTTGTGCTTTTAATTAGCCGCGAAGTTTCAAGCGCCAGATCCGGACTGCCAGGCGCCGGATATTTAACGTCGAACAACTCCTGCGGAAAACCACGAAAGTCATGAATTGTCTGTGGCGACTCCATCGCTGTAATTTTCGTCCCTTTTGTAAGCCAATGTGCCGATATAACAATCACTGCCGATGGCATTGGGATATTCTCTCCCAGTCGCTTCCACTCATCGGTAAAAAGATTATTCTCAATACCATTCATTGGAGAACCATGTCCAAGAAACAGAGCTGGCATCAGGTCGGAGTAGGGCAATGCACTTCCGAAATTTCTCAAATGCTTTAAATTCATATCTAAGTTGTTGATTATCATTCTTACTTATAAAAAGTACAATACATTTAATATTAAATGATGTATCATACTTTTTATACTTTAAATAAAACAATAAGTTTAATGTGAATTATAAATACATCACATGTTATTAATTTAGATACTTTTATACTAATGATATATTATATACTTTACATAAATACTAAAAGTATAATACTTTATAATAATTTAGTAATAATATAAAGTATGTGGTGTATTATTAATATCCAACTGTAAATCTCTGTTTAACGAATTTTGGGGATTCCAGCTCGTCGACAATTGCAACGGCGAGATCCTCAGCAGCAATGACACTTTTTCCTTTATCATCAAATACCGGATTGTCTAATCCCGTACGATAAGTGCCTTTCTTGAAGTGGGAAGTGCCTGGATGCATTTCGATCGCCGGACTTAAAAAAGTCCAATCAAGATGTGTGTCTTTTTTTAAAATATTGAGGTAGTCTCTCGCTGCACCTGCACCAGCTTTATACGCTTCCGGAAACTTGGGAGTGTCCACAAGTTGCAATCCCGGAGCCACTTCCAGGCTTCCAGCACCACCGATTACAAGGAGCCTTTTTACGCCTGCTTTCGTCACACCTGATTGTATGGTTTGCGACACCGTTAAAAACTGGTTGTATAGGTCAGGATTAGTCCATCCGGCATTGTAAGCACTTACCACAGCATCGTGACCTTTTAACACGTCAATCAATTCTTCTTCTTTGGACACGTCAGCTTTTACTGCATTTACATGTTCATTCGAAGTGTCGATTTTCGTGATATCACGTGCGATAGCAGTTACCTGATGTCCGCGCTTTGTAAGTTCTGTAAGAACCAGGGCTCCGACAAAACCAGTGGCTCCAATTAGGGCTATTTTCATTGTTATGAGATTTATGGATTATAAAAATTAATTCTGTTAAAACTGTGCACTAAACTCGGCCAGTGTTTTCCGCGCCAGGCTATTCACCAATGCTTTCTCCGACTCCTCGTATAGGTCGTCCAGATACTGGTTAATTTGTCGTCCCACCGGGCAGGCTGGATTTGGAGAGTTGATAGACTTTCCAAGTAAATCTTTGTCCCTTACCGCACGATATATATCTGCCATAAGGATATCTTTTGCACTTTTTGCCAGGCGGCTGCCACCCGATTTTCCTTCTTTGCTGTTAACCAAACCTTTTTCGCGTAAATTGATCAACTCTTTGCGCACAAGCACCGGATTTATGTTGATGCTCCCGGCCAGATATTCGGAAGAAACCCACTCGTCTGTGGCTGTTGCCAGCAGGCTTAATATGTGAACAGATACTGCAAATTTACCGCCCATTATACTGTAATTATTTTTGTTACAGTAATAGTACAATGCTTTTGATTACTTAGTTCCGTTAAATTTAAAAAGGCAAAAAAAACGGATTGCCATTTGTTGACAATCCGTAGGCTTGTAGCATGAAATATTAGTATGCGCTAGCATCGCCCCGGTATTTGCCTGTTAGAAATCCACCGGCAAGAACATCGTAATTGATGGCACCCGGATTGTGTTAGGTGCAAATTTTTTTCAGCTGTTTTCAAAATTTTGTCTCTCATCTAAATTGTATTTTTACTGTAATGACTGATAGGAAGGTAGTCCGTTTGTCTTAATTGCAGCGAGAGATTCAATCAGTCTTTCAGGAGACAGGTTTGAAGCTCCAATCCAACGAATTTTTCCGGATTTTATCAATTCAGAATAGGCACTGAGCGTCTCTTCTACCGGCGTGCTTTCATCATCGCAATTTGTCTGATACAAATAAATGCAATCTGTTTTAGCCATCTCATAAAAGTGCCCACGGTTTTGAGAAGGTATGACTTGTTCAAATCTTTTTTGCCTTGCCTCATGTCTACACCAATCTTGCTACCCATAATTACATCATTCCGATTCCCTTAAAACTTCATCCAGCTGCCATTATTTCTTCGGATTCACCACCGATGTATCCCTTAACCAACCAGGGAATTGGCATCTGCTGTATCAATAAAATTGAAGCTTGCATCAACATACCTTCGGAAATCTGGTAAGATTTTTGTGTATCAATGGTCCAACCAAAAACATTTTCACCGGTTTTAAGGGGTGCAATCTCCAAATAAATAGTTTTAACTTCCTTTTATTCAGATGATTTACTTTAAATACTTTATACTTTTAATTTTTTATTAAAAATATTATAATATTATATGTAAAGTGCTTTTAATTAGTAATATACATTTCAAATAATTTATATTTATTATACTTATTAATAGTAGTTATATTTTAGTATATAATGGACATTTAAAATGTTTAGTATGTAACAAACATATTAAATGTATTATACATTAAAATATTATGGCAAGTATTAACTATATCGTTTTTCTGTTTCTGGTCTATTGCATAAAATTATATTGATTTACAAAACGGAGCAGAATTGAAAAGTAAGCGGTGTGTGTAAGTTGAGAAGGGGTGGCGCCCTAGTCTTCGATCATGGATGATCCGAAAATAAGACATGCCATAATCAAGCTTCAGGCGATTAAAGCGGGCTTGGTATACAATCCGAGCAACTTCAGCAACTGGCAGCGTGTAGCTGAATGGGTATAACTAGTACTTTTGGAAGAATAGAACTTTGAAATTTATCTGTCATCCAGTCACTAAATCCGGAAAGTTTAGGGAGTCTTACCAGCCCATGCCCGAACATGCTCATGCCTGCTGATGTCGGGCCAGAAAAAAGCATATTGAAATGAGTTTGTAATATGTATAGAACGTTATGGTTATAATCTTCAACCATTCGATGTGCCTGCTGGTTTCGTTTGTAGCTCTGATTTTGCAGTTTAGGTAGCGGGAAGAATACAGTTTGTGTCCAGCCTCAGGTTTGAATCGAAGGCTGGAGTATAAGTTTTTAAAATTAGTTTAAGGATTATTTTATGATGGTAAGGCCGCCTTTAAAAGTCCTGTTGGTATATTCAATCAGGTAGTAGTATTGCCCGGCTGTAACGTCATCAGGGCACCAGTTTTGCCCCACCTCTCTTGTGAAATATACCTGTTTGCCCCATCGGTTATAGATAGCAACTTGCTTGAAAAAGTTTTCACAGTTGCCCAAAGGTAAGTTGTCAAGTACCAGGCAGTCGTTTTTACCATCGTTATTTGGAGTGATTACATTGGGAATTTCGGGCATCTCAAAACCATCTTCATCGATTACGGTTACAAGTACCGTAGTTGTATCGCTTGCTGCTCCACAGTTTTTATCCTGTGTTACGAAATCGATTGTAAAAACCTGCTGCTTTTCTCCCTGCATGATGGAGCACTCGGGCGACCATAAATACGGGCTGGTTAGCATTTGAGTTCCCGACTTGTTTTCAAAGCTCATTCCCATTTTTTGCATATCAAACCCACGACCCGAAGCTGTCAGGGTAATGTTATTGGTATCAGGATCAGTAGCGGTAACATCGAATTGAATGGAGCCGGATTTACCTATCGTATACGAAACAGCCACTTGTCCGAGGTTGGTGGACACGGAAGGCGGGTTGTTTGGTGATTCGTCAACGATGAAATAAATGGGTTTTGAAACTGGCAATGGGTTACCCTCGCAACGCATGTCTTCCAAAACAAAATCGACGATCAGTGTATCGCCTTTACGCGCATTACAGGGAGGTGTCCAGGTGAAATTTTGCTGAATCGCCTCTTTCCCGGTAACTGGCCGGAAAGTCATTCCCTGCGATGTCATGGAGAAGTCCTGGCCTCGGGCTGATAATTCGAGGTCATCTTTATCCTTATCTTTCCCAAAAACAGTGAAACTGACTGGTTTACCAACCGTGACATAAACATAATCTCCCGGCAATGATGTGGTGATTGCAGGAGGCGTATTCAGGCTGTTCTCGCGGCGGATGTAAATCGTCAAAGTGTCCATCAACGGCACCGGACAGCTGTTATCCTCAGCAATGAGTTCAATTCTTATCGGCCGATTGTCATAGGTAACGAAACATTCATCCAGGCATATATCGAAACGCATGGTGTCATTGGAAACAGTCGTTCTGAATTCTGCGGGTAGGAGGGTAAAATAGTCTTTTGAGTTGTTTACTGCTCTTCCCTGAACTCGGATTAAGTCATTAACGGTAGAATCCACGATCATGATTTCGAAGCAATTCGGATCATCTTTCTTCATCGTGATGATTTCATTTCCTGAATAAAAAGTACTTTTCCCTTTGGGCCGGAACAACAGGTTAGGAGATTCCATTTTGGGACAGTCGACCACTTTTAGCTGGAAGTCACGTGTGAGTGAGCCAATTTTTACTTTATTTCTATATTCGTCCACCTGAACCGTGAATACATAAAGCCCTGTACTTCCCGGGGTGACAGACAGTATGCCGGTTTTGTTGTTGACAGTCAGAGGTTTTGGTCCCGGAATAATGTTGGAAACCGAAATGCCGTCGATGAAATTGAGACGCGGATAACTGGAAGATCCTCGTCCCTGCGCACTGGGAACGTCTTTGGTCGAATACCCCTGCATAGGCGTTACGAGGCTGTAAACCAGACTGTCTCCATCGACATCTGTTCCTCCGAAATCGAAGGTAAAAGGAGAATTAACACATGCATAATCGCCCTGTATGGCCGGAAAAACCGGAGAGGAGTTACTGAATGCGGTGTTGTTACGTACCAGCGGAGGGAATTCGAGATAGAATAAACTTCCGGCATCTCCGGGATCTTTAATATTGGTAATGGTTCCATTCCGGCAGCATCGATCCCATATCATATAGTAGCCCTGTGGATCGTTGAAGTCATTGATATTGAGCATCACATCGGAGGCATAAGTAATCATATATGTCTCCAGGGATGAGATTCCGCAAGCCGGGTTGGTGTAATTCACCGATTTTCGTTCTATTTTTGGGGCCTGAAGATAGCCCATAGAAGCATTATCTCTTTTTCGGAATACGTAGATGACCGCCGTCGGGTCTTCCGCGCCGGGATTCCCATTGATCGCGTCGAAGTACATGGTAAGCCCCATTCGATAATTGTAGATGGAACCTTTGTTTTCGGTGATAAATAGCTGGCCGCCGACAATGTGTGTTGCGTTGGCTTGGAAAAAGGTAAACAGAATCAGAAATAAGAGTATAAACTTATTTTTCATGACCAGGAAAAGGAAGTAAAGATTGTCCGGATAAGTATTCGGTTAAGTATTATAAAAAAGAAATATGTCTAAGAATAACAAATATCAATACGTTGAAATTACGGATTTCGCGGCAGAAGGCAAATGTATATTTAAATCAGAAGACGGCGTAATTTTTGTAGAAGGAAATGTTGCTCCTGGTGACATAGTAGATCTCGAAGTTGTCCGGACCAAGAAAAAACTGAAAGAAGCTGTTGTTACCAAAGTTCATTCAAAATCTGCTTTAAGGACGGATCCATACTGTCTGCATCATCTGGTTTGCGGTGGGTGTAAATGGCAGCACATTGCTTACGAGCATCAACTGCGCTTTAAAAGACAACAGGTTGTTGACCATTTTGAACGCATTGGTAAAATTAAGGACGTTACCATCAATGAAATTGTTGCAGCACCGGCAACCGAATACTATCGTAACAAGCTCGAATTTACTTTTTCTAACTGGCGCTGGCTTACGAAGGAACAGATGGAGTCGGGGGAGCAGTTTACCAAACACGCCCTTGGCTTTCACGTACCTAAAAGATTTGATAAGATATTCACAGTTGATCATTGTCATTTACAGCCTGATCCGTCGAACACGATCAGAAATTCCCTTCACCATTTTGGGGAGTTGCATGGTATTCCTTATTACGATGTACGTTTTAATGTAGGCACACTCAGGAACGTAATTATCCGTACAGCCAATTCTGGTGATGTCATGGTAATTGTTCAGTTTGGTGAGCAAAATGATGAAGCTATTGAAAAAGTGATGGAGTATCTGCACAAAACGCATCGGGAGATTACGTCTTTGAATTACATTGTTAATCTCAAAGGAAATGATTCTTATCAGGATCAGGAAGTAATCCATTATGCAGGAGAGACAACGATCAGAGAAACGATGGAAGATCTAACCTTTCTGGTAGGACCTAAATCTTTTTATCAGACGAATTCAGCCCAGGCTTACACACTCTTCAACATTACCCGTGAATTTGCAGGGCTCACCGGCAACGAATCTGTCTACGATTTGTACACCGGAACAGGAACGATTGCAAATTTTGTGGCGCGGCGGGCAAAGAAAGTTGTGGGAGTGGAATATGTGGAAGCTGCCGTTGCGGATGCGAGAATCAATTCGCAGATTAATGGAATTACCAACACCTCGTTTTTTGCTGGTGATATGCGCCGCATCATGAACGAAGACTTTTTAAGAAAACACGGTCGCCCGGATGTGATTATTACAGATCCTCCGAGAGCAGGAATGGACCAGCCAGTGGTTGAAACTATTTTGAAAGCGGCGCCGGACCGAATCGTATATGTGAGCTGTAACACGGCTACACAGGCGCGAGACCTTGCACTGATGTCGGATGAGTATGAAGTTACAAAGGTGCAGCCGGTGGACATGTTTCCGAATACACATCATGTAGAAAATATAGCTCTTTTGGTGAAAAGGGCATAAAGGAGCGGGGCAAAGGAGGTGGGAAATATCCACATGCTCTTTGCCCCGTTCTCATTAAAAAGGAACGTCGTTATCAGGGCCTTTGTAGTCGAAATTACTCAGGTCGTTTGCACGGCTTCTTAAAGTGCCGCTTGCCGGAGGTGCTGAGGCACTTTCAAATGAAGCAATAGGATTACTGGTAACAATTGGCCTGTCCATGGCGTATGGCACAGGAGCAAACTGAGAATCTATATCTGCAAACTTTGTGTACTTGCCAATAAATCTTAATTGAATTGTATCAAGTGATCCTGCCCGGTTCTTAGCCAGGATTACTTCGCCGATACCTGCCACAGAGTTTCCCGCTTCGTCTTCTGTAATTCCGTAATATTCAGGACGGTAAAGGAAAATTACCATATCCGCATCCTGTTCAATAGACCCGGATTCACGTAAATCAGATAGTTGGGGCCTTTTCTCACCACCACGTGTTTCAACGGCGCGGCTTAGCTGGGACAGTGCGATTACAGGGACATCCAGCTCTTTTGCCAGATTTTTAAGTGATCTTGAAATCATTGCAATTTCCTGTTCACGGTTACCGGCTCCCTTTCCACCTGTGTCGCCAGTCATGAGCTGAAGATAGTCAATAACGATCATCTGAATGTCGTGCTGCGCTTTCAACCTTCGCGACTTTGCGCGTAATTCGAGAATGGAAAGGGCAGGAGTATCGTCAATAAATATGGGGGCATTGGTGAGCTTGTGGATCCTGTGGTGCAGCTGTTCCCACTCGTGAGGAGCAAGGCTACCCTTACGGATCTTTTCACTATCAATTTCAGCTTCTGCTGATATAAGACGATTCACCAGCTGAACTGAGGACATTTCCAGAGAAAATATAGCCACAGGCATGTTGAAATCAACTGCCGCATTACGCAGAGAGGAAACAACGAAGGCCGTTTTACCCATACCAGGACGGGCGGCCAGAATCATTAATTCTGTTTTCTGCCAACCGGAAGTGAGCCTGTCAAGTGCACTGAAGCCTGATGGCACTCCGGTGAGTCCGTCAGTATTATTCTTCTTCTGATCAAGTTCTTCTAATGCCTGACGCATTAAAGAACCCATATCGGAATAGTTTTTCTTGATATTGGATTCAGAAATTTGAAACAGGGATTGTTCTGTTTTGTCAAGCAGCCTGAAAACGTCTGTAGTGTCTTCAAATGCTTCTTTAAGTATCTCAGAAGATATTTTGATCAGCTCCCTTTTGATTGCAGCCTGAGAAATGATACGGGCATGGAATTCGATGTTGGCGGCAGAATTGACCTTTGAGGTCAGCTCCATGATGTAAGCGGCACCGCCTATAATTTCAAGTTCACCGGTACTTCTGAGTTTTGAAGTAACAGTCAGCATGTCGATCGGTTCAGAGTCAGCAAAAAGTGTGATAATTGCTGTGTAAATTCTCTGATGCGATTCTTTATAGAAACTATCCGGCTTAAGAATATCGGCAACGGCCGTGAGTGCATCTTTTTCTATCAGAAGTGCTCCCAGTATTGCTTCTTCCACCTCGATAGCCTGAGGCGGGAGTTTCCCAAAGGTTTGGTCTGTCCCGTTTGTGCGTGTCGAAGCTGGCTTACGGGCTGCAAATGCCTGTTTGGAGCCAGTTTTAGAATAGTTGTTTGCTGAATTGTTGTTTTCCATGTTATCACAAAATTAAGCATTGGAAGGCATGGAGAAAAGAAGTATTTTTTTTGAAAGGAAGAGAATTTGAGCAAATAAAGTGGGTGTACTGATACTGAATTAGTTGACAAATATTTGAATGGGATCGGGAGTCAAATTAAAACTTGTAAGAGATTCGATGAATCTTAATTTCGTAAATCTTGGTTATTATTACTAAATTTTAGAACATTTAATAAAACACTAAACCTACAATTCATTTGCTGGAAAAAATCATAACGCTCGAAGACGTTTCAATGGTCGATTTTCTTGGAATTCATAATTCTAACATCAAAGAAGTAGCGGCCGCTTTCCCGGAAAGTAAAATTATATCGAGGGGCAACGAGATCAGGATACAGGGTACTGCACCTGAAATAATGCGCATTACTGATGTTATGGATTCACTATTGGCCCATTATCAGAAATACGGAAAAATTACGAATGAAAATGTAAAGGTTTATCTGAATGGCTTGACATTGCCCGCTTCTTCCGGGAAAAAAAACGCGGAGGATGATGACGATGTGATCATTTATGGTAACAAAGGACTTGTGGTGAAGGCTAAAACGGCCAACCAGAAGTTACTTGTTGAACAGGCTGCTAAATATGATCTGGTGTTCGCTGTTGGCCCGGCAGGAACGGGTAAAACCTATACAGCCGTTGCCATAGCGGTGAGGGCATTGAAAAATAAAGAAGTAAGAAAAATTATAATAACCCGTCCGGCGGTGGAGGCAGGAGAAAATCTAGGATTTTTGCCTGGGGACCTGAAAGAAAAAATAGATCCGTATCTGCGTCCAATTTATGATGCGCTGGATGATATGATTGCTCCTGAAAAGTTGAAATTGTATCTGGAAAGCAGAGTAATTGAAATTGCTCCGCTAGCCTACATGCGTGGAAGAACGCTTAACAATGCGTTTATTTTGCTGGACGAGGCTCAGAATACGACTCCGATGCAGATGAAAATGTTCCTGACCCGGATGGGACCAAGTTCAAAGGCCATTATAACAGGAGACAAGTCACAAATAGATTTGCCAAAAAATCTGAGATCAGGTTTGATCGATTCCCTTGCTGTTTTGAAGGGAATCAAAGGAATCAGTTTTGTTGAGCTGGATGGATCCGATGTGGTGCGTCACCGCCTGGTAAGAGATATTTTGGCAGCTTATGAAAAATCGGAGCAGTAAATGGCTTTTTAAGTCAGTCATGCTTTTAATGCTCGCTATCACAGCAAATGCGCAGCGTTCGGATTCTGATCTGAAACGCTGCGCAACTGCTGAGCTTGATTCTATAAGAACAGGTCAAAACCCTGAGCTGCTGCTAAGGAGGCAGAAAGCTGAGGAGGTTATTCAGGAACACATACACCGGCATAATGCAAGAATCCGGACCTCGGCAGAAGCTGTTATTACAATACCTGTGGTGGTCCATATCGTACACAATCGTTCGGATAATCGCATTGGAGGCTTAGGTAACAGTAATATCTCGGAAGAACAGATACAAAGTCAAATCGATGTTCTTAATGAGGATTATTCAAACACCTCAGGCCGCAAAGGGTTCTACACTGATTCACTTTCGGTTGATACAGGGATTCGTTTCCGGCTCGCAGGAATTGTCAGAAATTCTACCCGACAGGAGAATTTTGATTACAGAACTGCTGATAAACAGCTCGCTGCATTATCGCCACCCTGGGCAACGAACCGATATCTGAATATCTGGGTCTGTAACTTTTCGAGCGAATATCTTGGCATGGCTCAGATGCCATCCATTGCCGAAGCCAACGGATCAACTCCTGGCCTGAGAGTGGGAGACGAGGAGGATTCTGATCCGCTGACCGATGGCGCAATTATTGACTGGCGATACTTTGGCAGGGACTTGTCTGGCGAAACAAGCGGAATATACAATTTGGGACGAACCACCACGCACGAAGTAGGTCACTGGCTGGGATTGTTACACATTTGGGGAAACAGAACTTGTGGTACCGATTATTGTGATGATACGCCCCGGGCGCGTGACAGGAATTTGAGTACCGACCTCAATTGTGAAGCTAAATATTCCAACTGCGACGGTCCGTTGTCCAGAGATATGATTGAAAATTACATGGATTATTCTCCTGATGCATGTATGAGTGTTTTTACCAACGATCAGAAAAACAGGATGCACGCAGTGCTGGCGGTAAGTCCAAGACGTGCTCAGCTGGTTGAACATATAGGACGAAGTGAATCCAATTTAGTAGTTGATCTTTATCCCAATCCTGTTGAAGGATATCTCAATACAAATATATACAGCCCCGGGTATGCTGGATTTGAAATCAGTGTATTTAATAATTCAGGGGTGGAAATGTTAAAAGGTGCTTACAATCAGACTTATATCAACGTGAAGAACTTTCCTGCCGGTGTTTATTTTTTAAAAGTAACTACCGACAAAGAAACTGTTACTAAACGTTTTTTGGTCCGATAAAATCTATGCTGCCGCGCGCGCCTTTTATTACTCTTGTACTGTTTTTCATTTCAGGAATTCTTTTTGGAGAATACCTCATGCCGAAGACCACCTGGACATTTCCGGTAGTAGCGGTATCATTGGCTCTGAGTGTTTTCGCCTCAGTTTGGTTTTACCTGATGCGTAAAAATGCTGTTGGTTACAGTGTTACAGTATTTTTTGTGCTCGCCGGAATGACCTCCTTCATGATACACGATCAAAATTTGCAGTATGATCTGGAAGTGGTGGATTTGAGTCAATGCGATGCCTATCAGGCTATTGTGAAATCATTGCCTGAGAAACGCACAAAAACAATTCGACTGGAAATTGCCATACAAAAATTTCGGTTTCAGGGAATCTGGAAAAATCATCAGGTAAAAGCCCTGGTTAGCATTCCGCTTGATGCCGATGCCATTCCTGAGCCGGGACAGATGCTCACCGTTTCAGGGGCTCCCGAGCGTCCTATGTTTCCTCTGAATCCTGACGAATTTGATTACAGGAGGTATTTATGGAACAAGGGGATTGTGTGGACCGACTACCTTTCAGAAGGATCCTATCACATTTCAAAAGAGGAAAATCATTCCTCAGGCATAGCCATCTGGACCACAGCCGTATCTCAGTGGGCAGATAAGACTTTCAGAAAGCACATTCAGGACGATGCGTCTTACGGTCTTGTGAAGGCAATGTTACTTGGCAGGAGGGACGACCTTCGTGCTGATCAGGTCGACGACTATACCACCTCCGGAACCGTTCATATTTTGTCGGTATCAGGGATGCATGTCGCCATAATTTTCATGGTTCTGTCTAAAATATTGGGTTGGCTGAAAAGACTTAGAGGTGGTAGGTTCCTTTACCTCATTATTTTAACCACCTTGTTGTCATTTTATGCCCTCGTTACTGGTTTGCCGCCGTCAGTACAAAGAGCTACTGCCATGTGTATTGTTTTTATCATTGCGGAGACTTTTGGCCGTAAACAAATGTCGGTCAATACACTGGCTATATCCGCCCTGTTCATTCTGGCTGTTGATCCGCACGCCTTGTTCGATCTGGGTTTCCAGCTCTCATTTTTAGCAATGATGGGTATTTTCCTGCTGTATCGGCCTCTGGAAGGTATTTGGCAGCCATCGAATTTTGCGCTGAAATATATCTGGCAAATTACTGCACTTTCGTTCGCAGCTCAATTGGCAACATTTCCTTTAAGTTTATATTACTTTCATCAGTTCCCATTCTATTTCTGGCTGGTGAATCCATTCGTGATCTTTTTCACCAACATACTTCTGCCGGCTTCTATGGTGATGCTCCTTACCAGCGTAATTCCGGTTATATGGTTGCAAAATATTTCCGACGGTATTGTTCAATGGTCGGCGTATTTAACAAACATTTCTGTTGCGATACCTAAGTTGATGCCAGGTTATCTGGTCCATAATCTATACCTGGATGTAGTGGAGGTTTGCTTACTGTATGCTTTTATGTTTGGACTTTGGTATGCTTACCAAAGTAGAACATTCCGTACGATTCGCTTGTCAGTTGCTTTGGGAGTAATGTTTGTCTTTTATGGATTGTCTCAAAGTTTGCAACTTTACTATTCACCTCGGGCCATGATCCACGCTGTGCCGAAGCATTCTGTTATCAGTTTTAAAGAAGGTGATAAGTTGTTCATCGTAAGCGACTCGTCATTTGTGTCGGATCCGGATGCGTATAATTTCAGAATAAAAAATTATGCGGTAAGCCAGGGTGTTCTCGAAACCGTTTATCTGGCAGGAGGGAAGCATTATAGCGGGAAGGAATTTTCTATGCGTGCAGTCGCTGGGGGCGAAATGATTGCCTGGAACGGGAAAGTTTTAAGGCGCGGTTTTCAGGTCTCAGCAGCACTAGATTATGCACTGATATCAGAAGGGAATCCTCCTGAACAGCCGCCGCTTTCTACCAACACAACTTTCCTTCTCGGAGGAGAAATCAAGGGCGGAAAATCTGTTAAATGGGAGAATTACCTCTTAGCGCACCATCAGCCGTACCACGATCTGAAAAAGGGTGCGTTGTTATTGCGTTGAGTATATTTTAGCCAGCTCCGATGTAATCTTGCGGTCCCAGGCTGCCTGGGCTCCTGCATTTAGTCCATGGCCGGTTTCTCCATCATAAGCTTCCTGTTCCCGGTTCATTTCACGGAAGGTTTCGATAAACTGATATTGAATTTCACTGTCAAAATCTTCAATGGTAAGTTCTGCCTTTTCCAGATTTTGCTTAAACCGTTCAACTACAATTCTTGTAACATCGAAATGAAGCTGTTCGTGTCGTAAAGTGCTTGCTGTCCGGGATTCCGCACGACCCCAGGACATGCTTTTTACCATAAATATTTTGAGACCAACCTCTACCACAAGATCATCACCCTTTGGATAGGAACGACCTTCGTATGCAAAACTTGTAAAAACCGCGGCGGCGTACCTGCTTCCGGGTTTTCTGTTCTGTCCTTTAAAATCAGCCCATATCAAAGGCCTTTTCGGATCGTAGAAAACGGTGTCCTGCTGATTGCTACCCCTTGTTTCTTTGAAGACAAGTATCAGATTCCTGGCCAGCGATGGCACTTTACCTTTGTTGTTGGTCATCCACGTGTTAAAATGTATGATTGCCTGGTTGAGAATCTGTTCGGAGATTTTTTCGTAAGCCTGATCTGTTTCCGGCCTTGTGTAATTAGCGGTGGTCTGGAAATTGGTAAGTTCCACAGGCTGCATATTGCGATACCACCTGAATGTCACACTCAGGCTCATTTCGCCGGTAATCCTGTTTGAGCCGGTCTTCTTTTCACTTATCCTGAAATCCTTCACAGTGATATACAGAGGAAGATAGGTTTCATTATTTTTAGGTGCGGCAAATGACCAGTACGATAGCAGACTTCTTTCCGCAGGCGATGACAGAGCAAGGTTTACCTCCCGACCGGCACTTACCACCCTTCCAATAGAAGCGCCTGGTTCCTTTCGTTTGTCCTCGACCTCCTGCACAAAGAATTTGTAGGATTTTAACAGCGACGGAGCTGGTTTTGGAAGATTTAAAATAATTCTGGCTGGTTGGGAATGGACATACCCGTAACTCAACATTAGAATCAGGAATACCAGCTTACTTTTCATTTTATATGTTAATGTATATTGAATCCAAACCGTCCTTTTTCTAAGTTTGTACCTAATTTTCAGGACAACATCGTAATGACATTACCTACAACGAATTTAAAGCCGGAATTTGATGACATCTTCATGGAATTGGCAAAAAATCTGGCTCAGCGTTCACATTGCATTAAAGCGCAGGTAGGAGCAGTGCTTACCAAGGATACAAGGATCATATCAATTGGTTACAACGGCCCACCGGCAGGAACTCATAATTGCGATGAGGAGTTCCCCGAACACGGTTGTCCCCGGGATGCCAAAGGAAGTTGTTCATTAGCACTGCATGCAGAGCAAAATGCTATTCTTTTTGCAGTAAAAAATGGTTCGAATATAGAGGGTTCAACTTTGTTTGTCACACTGGCACCATGTATTTCATGCGCAAGGGTGATTTATACAATGAAAATAAAAAAAGTAATATTTCTTAATTCCTATGCAGCTTATAAAGGAATTGCAGTGGAAGAAGGAGTAGAATTCCTGAAACGATTTGGCGTTGAGGTAGAGCAGTATAAGGTTGCGGGGTTATGAAGTCAAGAAGTTAAAAGTAGGTAGGAAGGTAGATGTAGTTAAGAAGGTAAAGTCCCTTGTTGGATCTTGATTTCGAGCAGAAATTTCACATTCACGCTCTGAGCGCCAGGTAACTTCTATAACTTCTTAACTACTTTAACTCTAAATTTTTAGTGATGATGCACGCCACCTTCTCCGTGAACGTGACCGTGGCTTATCTCTTCTGCCGTTGCAGCTCTGATGGAAAGTATCTGACCCTCAAAATGCATTTCCTTACCGGCAAGGGGATGATTGAAATTCATGATTACAACATCGTCTTTTACCTCAACGACCTGTCCGTGCATACGTTCACCATCTTCGTTGGTCATTGGTATAATGTTTCCAACCTGCAATAATTCAGACTGATCAACGTCTTCCATCTGAAAAACTTCTTTTGGAAGATCAACAACCGCCTCCGGATCGTATTCGCCATAGCCATCCTCAGCGCCGACAGTAAAGTCGAAAGTATCGCCAACAACAAGCCCTTCAATTTGATTTTCAAATCCTTCGGGAAGACCGCTGATGCCCTGGATGAAATACATCGGATCCTGTTCCGTTACTACTTCCACCACGTCCATTTCGCCGTCCGTATCCGGAATGCGCAGACTATATGTTAACGCTACTACGTTATTTTTTTCGACTTTCATTTGCTTGTCTGGTTAAAATATTGATTGTTGTAAAATAATTGTTCCCGGAGGTCGTCCTGAAACCATTAAAGAAGCAAACGTACGGCAATTTTGCCAAAATGTCAGACTTATGAATTTTTTAGCACACTTATTGCTTTCTGGAAACAAGGATGGAGTTGTGATGGGAAACTTTGTCGGAGACTTCGTAAAAGGGCGGCTTACTGATGACAAGACCCAAAACTGGAATCCGGATTATGTGATCGGCCTTAAACTACATAGATTCATTGATTCATATACGGATACGCACCCGGTGGTACGGGAAGCCAAGAAAAAAGTGGCGGAACAACATGGAAGATTATCCGGAATTATCATTGATATTTATTTTGATTACTTTTTAGCTAAATTTTTTCCTGACTTTTGTACTGAAACGCTTTGGGAATATTCGCACAGAATGTATTCAATGATCGAAAAAAACGACTATCTGGTTCCTGAAAGCATGGTTCCTATGGCCAGGGCCATGATCCGGCAGGATTGGCTTAATAGTTACAATACCTTTGAAGGTATTGCGCTGACTTTTCACAGAATGTCTCGGAGAACAGGTTTTATGGAACCGATTTACAACGCTACTGACGAATTAAGGAGAAACGAAGTATTTTATGAAGAAAAATTCAGGATCTTCTTTCCCGAATTGAAAAGAGAAAGCGACAGGTTCGTTCGGGAAAATGAATGAATTAAGGCGATTTGATATAAAGAATTAATAAAATAGAGATTTACCATGGCGCAGACGCCTGACGTTGTATTAAAAGAGATAAAAGCAAAAAAGTACAAACCCCTGTATTTTCTTCACGGGGACGAATCCTTCCACATCGAAACCATTGCCGAAGAACTGGAAAAACGCATTGTACCGGAATCGGAAAAAGGGTTTAATCAGTTTGTATTGTACGGGAAAGATACTGACGTTGCCGGCGTGCTCAGTTATGCCAGGAGGTACCCGTTTATGGCTGAACGTCAGCTTGTACTGGTAAAGGATGCGAACAAACTTGGAGGTATTGAACAGAAAGAACAACAGGCACGACTGGAAGATTATGCTTTAAATCCGCTTTCAAGTACGGTGCTTGTGCTTTGCTATCAGGCCAATGCAGACGAGCGCAAGTCTTTCATCAAGGCTTTCAACACGCATGGAAGTGTTGTTCAGTCCAAGAAAATGTACGACAATAAGTTACCGGAATGGGTATCCGCATTTTGTCAGGCGGAGGGAGTTAAAATAAGTCCGAAAGCGGTTCAGATGATCGTTGACAATATTGGCAATGACCTGAAAAGGCTGACAAACGAGATCAGAAAAATCATGGTTAATTTGAAACCTGATCAGGGAATCGATGCAGAAGCGGTGGAGAGGTTTGTGGGAATAAGTAAAGAATACAATGTATTTGAATTTCAAAAAGCACTGGCAACCCGGGATGTACTGAAAGCAAATAAAATCGCATCTTATTTTTCAGCAAATTCGAAAGACAATCCTTTGGCTCCGATACTGATCATCTTGTACAACTTTTATTCCAAAGTGCTTTTGTATCACGCCAGCAAGGATAAGTCGGAAAAGGGCATAGCAAGCGAGCTGGGAATAAACCCTTTTTTTGTTAAAGATTATGCCGCTGCTGCCCGGAGTTATCCCATAGGAAAAGCTGCTATGGTAATACATTATCTGAGAGAAGCGGACAGCCGTATGAAAGGGCTCGATGGCGTTTCTGTTCCGGAAGGAGAATTGCTTAAAGAGCTGGTTTTTAAGATAGTACATTAGCTCATTGCAATTTGCTATGAGCTAATGGCACTCAGGCCAGGACAGAATCGTCTTTTCGCTCTCCAATTTGCTGGCGCCACATTGCGTAGTACAATCCTTTTTCGCCTATGAGCGACGTGTGGCTGCCCGTTTCTACAATTTTGCCTTTCTCCAATACGTATATCCGGTCTGCATGCATAATCGTTGATAACCGGTGGGCAATCATTACAGTAATATGCTGACGCTGATCCGTTATCGTTCTAATCGTGTTTGATATCTCTTCCTCAGTAAGTGAGTCCAATGCAGACGTTGCTTCATCGAAGATCATCAGATTCGGGTTTCGGAGCAACGCACGTGCGATAGACAAACGTTGACGTTCACCTCCCGACAGTTTAAGTCCGCCCTCACCAATGACCGTTTCAATACCATTTTCAGCTCGGGATAAAAGATTATAGCAAGCTGATTTCTGCAATACGTCTGTAATCAGTTCGTCCGTAGCGGCAGGGTTTACGAATAGTAAATTTTCTTTGATCGTTCCAGAAAACAATTGCGTATCCTGCGTAACAAAGCCGATTTTATGACGCATTTCGTCAAAATCAATTTTGCTTCCATCTATATCGTTGTAATACACCGCTCCATTATTGGGGTGATACAAACCTACAAGTAACTTCACCAACGTTGTTTTGCCAGAACCTGACGGTCCCACAAATGCGATCGTCTCACCACGGTTTACGTTAAACGAAATATCTTCCAAAGCAGGTCGGGTTGCAGACTGATGTTGAAAACGGGCATGTTCGAATCGCAAGGACTTGATTTCCTGTATAATTTCCGGGTTGGTCGGTTTGTGTTCCACAGGTCGTGCAAGAAGTGTTTGCAGGTTGCCCAGCGACGCTTCTGCTTCTCTATATGACAAAATCACGTTGCCTAATTCCTGTAAAGGTCCAAAAATGAAAAACGAATAAAACTGCATCATCATCATTTGACCAACGGTAATCTGATCGCGGAAAACAAAAAACAAGAGTGCAAACATGATACACTGTTGAAGGAAATTCACGAAAGTCCCCTGTATAAAACTGATAGAGCGAATGCTTTTGACCTTTTTCAGTTCCAATTTAAGAATCTTAAAAGTGGTCGTATTCAGTCTTGATATTTCTTGCGAAGTAAGCCCAAGGCTTTTAATCAGCTCAATATTTCGAAGAGATTCGGTGGTGGAGCCGGCAAGGGCCGTTGTTTCATTGATAATGTTTTTCTGAATGCTTTTGATTTTTCGGCTCAAAACACTAGTAAGGAAGGCTAGAACAACAGATCCAACCAAATAAATAAGCGGAAGCATGGGGCTGAGCTTAAAAGCAACTACAACCACAAACACAATACCGACCAGTGTCGCAAAAAGTACGTTTACGAAGTTGGTTATAAACTTTTCACAATCTGCGCGCACCTTTTGTAATACCGAAAGTGTTTCGCCGCTCCTTTGATCTTCGAAATCCTGGAAAGGCAACCGTAGCGCATGTTTGAGACCATCGGTATAAAGGTTTGCACCGAATTTTTGAATAACCACATTCACTACATAATCCTGAAACGCCTTTGCAATGCGCGAAACCATTGCTGTGCCAATGATAAGAAGCAATCCAATGAGAATTCCTTTATAAAATTCATTGTCACGCCCGTTGTCTCGGAAATACTTCGCTTTGTTTGCGAAAGGGTCAATAAGGTAATTCCCGAGTATGTAAGGATTGAGCAGCGAAAAAATCTGATTGATGGCCGCAAGTACCAGGGCAAGAAGAATTAGTGCCTTGTAGCGGCTCAGGTAATGTATTAATAATTTCATGTTGTGGTGATGAGTGAAGATTTCGCATGGAAACCTGCTATTGGTGTTAAACCGAAAGTTTTGAAATTTAATTCTTTGAGCCAACAAAAAAAGGCACTCGGTGTGAGCGCCTTTTAAAATGTAGCGGGGAGCAGAATCGAACTGCCGACCTTAGGGTTATGAATCCTACGCTCTAACCATCTGAGCTACCCCGCCGTAATTGTGGTGCAAAAGTATGTTAAAAATATTTCTTGTGCAATCTCTTTTGCTAAATTGCGATGAAAAAAAATATTTGGGTAAAAAGCAGAGACAATATTGCTGCTTTTTATAACTGAATTATGCTATATTACAACTTTTAAAATCAGTCGATAAAGCATTTGCTGGTCAGGTTAAACCCTATTACTTTTTGATAGTATGGAAAAATATAAATTTGTAACCGAGTTTGAATTACGATCATCGCCAAAAGTGTTGTTTCCATATATATCGACTCCGTCGGGTCTGGAACAGTGGTATGCCGAGAAGGTGACTGTTTTGCCTGACCATCGTTATGATTTCCAGTGGGACGGCGACAGTCACATTGCCAGACAGACAAGTTTGCGTGTGAATAAAGCCGTAAAATTTGAATTTGAGAACACAAGTGAAGACGACCTGGATAATGATCATGTGGAACTTAAATTGGAGGTTAGCGAGTTAACCCAGACAACCTTTCTACGGATTGTAGATTATTCAGGAAATAGGGATGAGGCGGAGCTGGATTCATTGTGGGACGGCTTTATTGTTAATTTGAGAGAAATAGTAGGGAGTTGATGAAAAAGCTTGATAAGCTTATTTTAATGTCCTTTTGGGGGCCTTTTATAATTACAATGTCGGTTGTGGTTTTCGTGTTTTTGATGCGGATCATGATCTTTTATATTGACGACTTCGTTTCCAAAGACCTCGGTCTGATGGATTATGCACAGTTGTTCTTCTTTTTTAGTCTCATAACTGTTCCCACTGCACTACCGTTGGCCATGCTGCTGTCTTCGCTCATGGCTTTCGGAAACCTTGGTGAGTTTTTTGAGCTCACAGCCATCAAAAGCGCGGGTATTTCTATTGTTCGTGCTATGGCTCCACTGTTCATTGTGGCAGTCGGTATCAGTATTTTCTCTTTCTATTTCAATGATCGGGTGTCTCCCTGGGCCAACTTGAAAGGCTATAGTCTGCTATATGACATCAAGACGACCAAAGCTACGTTGAAAATCAAGGATGGTATATTTTACAATGATCTTCCCGGTTACAGCATCAAGGTTGATAAAAAGGAAGAAAATGGCAAGCTGATCGGAATGGTCATTTACAAGCATTCCAACAGATCCTATGAAATCGGAAATACCGAGATTATTCTTGCAGACTCAGGTCGGATGTACTCCATTAATGACAATCGGTATCTAGTGATTGAATTATATAACGGTACGCATTACACAGAAGTGGTAGGGTCCGGAGCTTCGACCTCCTATATTTCTTCACCGTCTGCTTCCACAGCTGTTGTTAATAATTTTCAGCGGAATGATTTTAAACATTTTAAAATGACTGAAAGTTTATCATCGTTCGGGATGAAACGAACCGATGAAGGACAGTTTAAGTATCACGAGTTTATGAAAAATATCGGAGATCTTACTGCCACAGCAGACTCATTAAGAAATAGTTACGATCAGACCAAAAAGGATCTTATCCCGAACAGTCAGCAGTATTATACATACAATTACAAGACTAAGTACGACAGCACCTTAAAGGCAGGTAAGTGGATTGACTCGCTCCTGGCGAGATCAGTTAACGACAGTTTGAAGAAGGAGATTTTTACCGGTGCTAAAAATTCGTCGTCCAGCATGCTGAGTTATGCCAATTCTCAGGCGGACTATCTCCAGACAAAACTTAAAGATGCGAATAAATATGACCTTGAAAAACATCACAAATATACACAGGCGTTATCGTGCCTGATCATGTTCCTGATTGGTGCACCGCTGGGAGCTATCATCAAAAAAGGTGGATTTGGTGTTCCTGTTCTGATTTCGATCCTGTTTTTTATCCTGCTTTATGTCCTCACCAACCAGGGCGATAAGTGGGTAAAGGAGGGTTTTCTGGCTGTTCCGGTGGGAGCGTGGCTTGCTAATACAATCCTTTTATTTACAGGGCTCTACTTCGTGGACCGCGCGAGAAGCGATTCCCGACTGTTTGAGAAAGACGTTTATGTAATGTTTGTGAAGAGAATGAAGGCCAGGTGGGTGAGTAGATTTGGTAAAAAGGAACTTATACCATCATAGTTAAATTATATTTTTATTACAAAGATAATTCTGTAATTTTGCAACCTTATTTGCAGCAGGGTGCTGTAAAATATTTATTAAAAATTTAATCTGTCGTTACAATCATGTATTTAACCGCGGAATGGAAGAGAGAGATCTTCGAAACTAAGGGATTTAAAAAAGAAGGCGGAGACACTGGATCTGCTGAATCTCAAATTGCGTTGTTTACTTACCGTATCAATTATTTGAACGAGCACTTAAAAACGCACAAAAAAGACAACGATACCAGATTAGGCTTGCTTAAAATGGTAGGAAAGCGTAGAAGATTGTTAGACTATCTTTTCAAAAACGACATTACCCGCTACCGTGCGATTATTGCCGAATTGAACATACGTAAGTAGTTATGGATCAGGGAACTTCTACTAAGATAGTTCCCTGATTTTTTGCAGGAATTTATCAAGCAACTTTCGGAACGTAATTCGGCGTTTCAGCAGCATTCAAACAACATATATTTATGCTATTTAATATAGTTAACAAAACTATACCTCTGCCAGATGGCCGGGAAATCACAATTGAAACAGGAAAATTAGCGAAACAAGCCGATGGTTCGGTGGTAGTAAGACTGGGTAATACCATGATCCTGGCTACTGTAGTTGCTAACAAAGACATAAAAGAGGGACTTGATTTTTTACCACTTTCGGTTGATTATCAGGAAAAATTTGCTTCTGCTGGTAGAATACCTGGAAGCTTTATGCGTCGTGAAGGAAAACTTTCTGACCACGAAGTATTGGTTAGCCGTTTGGTTGACCGCGTATTGCGTCCGTTATTTCCGGATGATTACCACGCAGAAACTCAGGTTAACCTGGTTTTGATCTCTGCTGATCCAGAGGCTTTACCGGATGCACTTGCTGCACTTGCTGCATCAGCTGCTTTAATGGTTTCTGACATTCCTTTCGCAGGACCAGTATCAGAAGTTCGTGTTGCTAAAATCGACGGAAAATATGTTGTCAATCCAGGTGCAACTGAATTGGAAAAAGCAACACTTGAATTGATGGTAGGCGCAACGTACAAAGACATTGCGATGGTGGAAGGTGAAATGGACGAAGTTTCTGAGGACGAAGTTATCGAAGCTTTGAAAGTTGCACACGACGTGATCAAACTGCAATGTCTTGCTTTGAAAGAGTTTGAAGCAGAAGCAGGCAAAACTGTAAAAAGAGAATATATTGGTGACGAGCAGGATGCTGAACTTGAAGCAAGAATAAGAACATTTTCTTACGACAAAGTTTACGCTGTAACGCAATTAGGCTCTCAAAATAAAAATGTTCGTAAAGACGGATTCAAAGCTGTTTGGACTGCATTCACTGAAAGCATCACCGAAGAAGAGGTTGTAAACCTGGCATTGGCTAAGCGTTATTTCAACGATATCGTTTGGGAAGCATCACGTCGTTTGGTTTTGGATGAAAGAAAACGTCTGGATGGTCGTCGCTTGGACGAAGTTAGACCTATCGCTTCGGAGGTTGATTTCCTTCCTAACGCACACGGATCGGCATTGTTCACCCGTGGAGAAACTCAGTCGCTGACAACAGTTACCTTGGGTACAAAAAATGATGAGCAGATTATTGATACACCATTGAAATACGGTTACAGTAAATTCTTGCTTCACTACAACTTTCCTGGATTTTCAACCGGCGAGGTAAAGCCAAACCGCGGACCTGGTCGTAGAGAAGTAGGGCATGGTAACCTGGCTTTGCGTGCATTGAAAAAAGTGCTTCCTGCCGTAGAAGATAATCCTTACACAATTCGTATTGTATCTGATATCCTTGAATCAAACGGATCTTCGTCAATGGCGACTGTTTGTGCTGGTTCATTGGCTCTTATGGATTCTGGTTTGAAAATTAAGGCACCTGTTTCGGGTATCGCAATGGGCCTTATATCTGATGAGGCAACTGGTAAATACGCAGTATTGTCGGATATTCTGGGTGATGAAGATCATCTTGGAGATATGGACTTTAAGGTAACTGGTACCGAAAAAGGTATTACTGCCTGCCAAATGGATATGAAAGTAAATGGTCTTTCGTTTGAAGTTTTAACTGAGGCGTTGCTTCAGGCAAAAGCCGGAAGGTTACATATTCTGGGCGAAATGAATAAAACTATAAAAGAAAGTCGTCAGGAACTGAAACCTCACACGCCTCGCGCCGTCATAATCAAGATTGACCGCGAAATGATTGGAGCGGTAATCGGGCCGGGTGGTAAAGTTGTTCAGGATATTCAGAAAGAATCCGGAGCTACTGTTTCTATCGAAGAAAAAGATGGTGCCGGCTTCGTAAGTATATTCTCTGCTGATAAGACTTCAATGGATAAAGCAGTTGCACGTATTAAAGGGATCATTCTGGTACCGGAAGTAGGTGAAGTTTATTCAGGAAAGGTTAAGTCAATTATGCCGTTTGGCGCATTTGTTGAGTTCCTGCCAGGTAAAGATGGATTGCTTCATATTTCTGAGGTTAAGTGGGAAAGACTTGAAACAATGGATGGCGTACTTGAAGTTGGTGAGGAGATTCAGGTGAAACTGGTAGAGGTAGACAAGAAAACAGGGAAGTATCGTTTGTCACGTAAGGTTTTACTTCCTAAGCCAGAGAACAAAAACGCGTAAAACGGTGTTTTTCTAAACGAGGGCATTACATGATGCCGTTATTTATACATATTAATATAAGAATGTAGATGAGACAGCTAAAGATCAGTAAGCAAATTACCAACCGTGAAAGTCAGTCATTAGATAAATATTTGCAGGAAATCGGTAAGGTGGATTTGTTAACGCCGGATGAGGAGGTGACGTTAGCTCAAAAAATAAGGGATGGTGATCAGCTCGCACTGGAAAGACTGACAAAAGCGAATCTTCGTTTTGTAGTTTCTGTTGCTAAACAATATCAAAATCAAGGTCTTTCATTGGGAGATTTGATCAATGAAGGTAATTTGGGTTTGATTAAAGCTGCTCAGCGTTTTGACGAAACACGTGGTTTTAAGTTTATTTCATACGCTGTATGGTGGATCCGCCAGTCTATTCTTCAGGCATTGGCAGAGCAGTCACGTATCGTGCGCCTTCCGCTGAACAGGGTAGGTTCTCTGAATAAAATTTCAAAGACTTTCTCTGAACTTGAACAGAAATTTGAGCGTGAGCCTTCTCCGGAAGAACTTGCGGAAGTATTGGAAATATCATCTTCGGAAGTAGTTGATACCATGAAAATTTCCGGAAGACACGTATCTATGGATGCTCCTTTCGTTCAGGGTGAAGAAAACAGCCTTTTGGATGTTTTAGAAAATGATCTTGAAGACAAACCAGATAGCGGTCTTGTAAATGAGTCTCTGCGCAAAGAAGTACAAAGAGCACTTTGCACGCTTACTCAAAGAGAGGCAGATGTAATTGCACTTTATTTCGGATTAAACGGAGAACATGCAATGACACTGGAAGAAATTGGAGAGAAATTCAATCTTACCCGCGAGCGTGTTCGTCAAATTAAAGAAAAAGCCATCAGAAGATTACGTCATGTATCCAGAAGCAAAGCTTTAAAGACTTATCTTGGATAATACGAGTTCAATAAATGAAATTAAAATAGCCTCTCTTGGAGGCTATTTTTGTATAAAAGCAAAATGGCAGTTTTACAACCACTAGTTGACCTCGCAGCGATTTGTTATTTGCACGGGGTACGTCATGTAGTTCTTTCACCCGGATCCAGAAGTGCCGCTTTAACACTGGCTTTCTCACGCCACAAGGACTTTGAAATGCATCCGGTGATGGATGAGCGATCCGCTGGCTTTATAGCGCTGGGTATCGCACAACAAACCGGTGTGCCGGTTGTATTGATTTGTACATCCGGCAGCGCGGCATATAATTTCGCTCCCGCCATTGCAGAAGCTTTCTTTCAGCAGATACCGCTACTCGTTTTGACTGCCGACAGGCCGAAAGAATGGACACATCAATTCGATGGACAAACGATTTATCAGACTGAAATATATGGAAAGCATGTAAAGAAATTTTTTGAATTTCCTTCGGATTATGCTCATTCTGACGCTATTTGGGCCATTAACCGGATCAGCAATGAGGCAGTTAATCTGGCAGGAAACCTTCCTTTTGGTCCTGTTCACATCAATGTACCTATACGGGAGCCATTTTATCCTCTGGATACTGACAGCCTTCTGGCCCCTACCAATCTAAGAATAACCGTCCAAACGGTACCTGAGCCCGCTCTGACAATAGATGACTGGAATGTGCTTCTGGATGAATGGGACGATTCTGGGAGGATATTGATAGTGGGTGGTCAACATCAGAGGTGCGAAAAATTAAATCATGCTCTTTCTAAAATTACAGAGGAGCTGGATGTGCCGGTGGTTGCAGATAGCATTGCCAACCTTTCCGGAAGTGAATTGTTCATACATCATCATGATCTGATACTTGCGTCTAATAAAAATCAGGAGGAGCTCGTTCCCGACTTGCTGATAACCTACGGACTATCTATGATGTCCAAAGAATTAAAAACATTTCTGAGGGATAATCCTGCCAGGAAACACTGGCACATTGGCAATGATGGTGTCTGGGCGGATCCTTTAAAATCTGTCACGCGTCAAATCGCTGTAAACGCGTCGTGGTTTTTTGAAACCATTTTCGAAAAGATTGATTATCAGTTATTTGTTCAAAATGCGGACGCTGAAAACGATCCATCATATATGGATAACTGGCGCAAAAAAGAACAGTCAGCTTGTCGGGAACAGGAAGATTTTTTAACTAACCTAACGTCGTTAACTGATTTATCAGCTATAAATAGCGTTATTTCCAACCTGTCCGGATCAAATCAACTACACGTTGGCAATAGTATGCCGATCCGATACGTGAATGCCTTGGGTAGAACCGACAAGCTTGCTGGCTTATTCTGTAACCGGGGAACCAGTGGTATCGACGGTTCTTTGAGCACTGCAATAGGAGCTGCGTTGGTCAATAATGTGCCTACTACGCTAATTATTGGAGATGTATCGTTTCTCTATGATCGAAACGGACTGTTGTTAAAAACACTTCCGTCAAATTTAAAAATTGTTGTAATTAACAATGGAGGCGGGAATATCTTTCGGATGATTGATGGTCCAGCAAGGCAACCTGAGTTAGAGGATTATTTCGAAACAAAACATAGTTTCACCGCAAGAAGAACGGCAGAAGATGCAGGGTTGGTATACATGTCAGCATCTTCGCCTGACTCCTTGGAGCATTCGTTACATGAGTTTAATCTTTTAGAGCAAGCGGGATTACTCGAAGTATTTACCGATCCGGAAGAGAACAGACTTACATGGAAAAAATTTAAAAGCATTACGAGTGACTGATATCATTTGCAGTTTTTTTCAAACTCGGCGATGGCAATAGGGTCTTTTAAAACGATTCCCTGTTTCCATATTTTGCAGGCTGCAACCTTATCATTTTTTTCCAGAAGTAGTTTTCCTGTCAAGCCATACAGTTCGTCAACAGGTTCGGCAATGTCTATGGCTTTTTTGAACTCAATGAGCGCCTTGTCGGCTTGTCCTGACTTTTGGTAGTATATTCCCATATTCCTCAGGGCATAACCATTGCGTGGATCAATATCCAGAGACCTGTCTATCAACTTCGAGGCTTCTTCTAATTTCCCGAGTTTCAGGTAAGCGTAACCTTTATTGTTCAGGGCAAACGCATTGGCAGGATTTAAATTTAATATTCGATCAAACATATTGACCGCATCGTCCAATTTGTTTTCATGAATCGCTATAAGTCCCAGATTGTTTAATGCCTCAATTTGGGATGGGCGAATAGCCAATGCATCCTTGAAGTCCTTTTGAGCTAAAACGATGTCCCCCTGTTTGTAATAGATTGCCCCTCTGTTAACAAGCGCCTCAACATTGGCTTTATCCAGTTGAAGAGCCCTGTCGTAATCCGAAATAGATAGGGAGGGCTGGCCCTTTGCATCCGACAGGTTACCTCGAACCAGAAAGAATCTGGACGAATCTTTGTATTCTTTCTCGATTACCCTGAGATCATTATCTGCATCGATCAGTTTTCCTAAAACAAGGGCCGTTTCCGCACGTACCAAATTTGCCTGTACGAAGCTAGGATCAACCTTGATTGCTTCTGTTAAAACCTCATAGGCATCAGCAGGCCGGTTTAACTTGAGCAGGCATAAACCTTTGTTAAGATATGCGTCCGAAAACTCGGGATTTTTATCGATGGCCTCGTCGTATAATCTCAAAGCTTCGGTATAATTCTTTTGTACGAAAGATTGGTTTGCCTTTAAAAAGAAGTCAGCAGCATCCTTTTTGCTTTGTTCTGAACATGACAAAATTGTTAGTACTATTAATATTAGTAAATATGGTCTTAAAAATGAGAAATTCATTACAGTTTCGAAATGATTACTTTTGGTAAAATTTATTACAATGAGATACATTAAAGATATAACAAACAGCAGGTTCAAAATTGGTGTTTATCAATGGAACAATAAATATATCATCAAGATTGAAAACGGGATGTATGAGCAAACATACAAAATCGACCAATACGAGGTGGCAAATGTGGAAGAAATAGAAAAGTGCATAGATGAAGTTTTTCTTGGCGTAGTAGCCAAAACCTTTGATACTATGGAGGGGGATTTTACCCAAACCTTGTTAAGAAATGAGGTAATATTTTGAAAAGTGTAGTAGAGAAAAACTACCTTCGCATACTACGTATACGGTTTTAAGATGGTTTTCGTTAGATACCTGATCCGTTTTTACGTAAAAGTGGCTTTGCAACTTGACTCTTAGATATTTATATGGTTAAAAATATTAAATCGTTTCAACAATCCATCAAATCAACCCCTATGCTTTTTAAACATGGCACTTATACCCTTGGGTTATATTTAGCTTTTGGTGCTTCCTCGGCTATTGCTCAGAGTACTCTGGGTTTTACCGAACCTGAGGCGCACTTTCGAAATGG
Source organism: Dyadobacter sp. CY312 (assembly GCF_021390535.1). Taxonomy (GTDB): domain Bacteria; phylum Bacteroidota; class Bacteroidia; order Cytophagales; family Spirosomataceae; genus Dyadobacter. Next base: position 640,478 of record NZ_JAJUXG010000001.1, on the reverse strand, counting down.
TCTTGAATACTATGAGAAGTCGAATTTTGTAGCCGCCCGTCAGGAATTTGGCGAATATATAAACACACAGGATAAATTACTCAGTACAAGTGATTACAATAAGGTTACAGCGGAATATTATATAGCCGTAACGGGGTTGTATCTGAACTATCCGGAAGCGGAGGTACAGGTAGATCGCTTTGTTAAGAATCACAGAGAACATCCCAAGGCCCAGCAGATTTATGGTGATTTGGGTAAGTATTATTATGAAGGTGGAGAATACGAAAAGGCCATCACATACCTTGAGAAAGCTGTAAAGTTGCCAGGAGGTGGTGCCAAAAAAACTGAGAATACCTATCAGCTTGCCATGTCCTATTACAACACAAAGCAACCTGATGCGGCTTTACCATTATTTAACCAGGTGAAGACAGATGCAGCTTTTGCTAACGCTGGTGATGCTTCTTTTTACGCAGGGGTGATTAATTATCAGAAAAACAACTTTGATGAAGCTTATCAGGACTTCTCGCGAGTGGAGAACCATCCGTATTATAAAAATGAAGTTCCTAACTGGATTATATCATCTTTATATCAGCAAAAGAAATACGATCAACTGTTACAGTATGGAGAAAGGACACTGACACAGCAACGAGGAAATACTAAACTGGATGATGTAGCGCTTTACGTCGCTGAGGTGTATTATGAGAAGGGGGACTATCCAGCTGCCGTAAAGGCGTATGAGCGTTACAATAAAATGAAGTCGGGTACCATACCTCCTGCGATTGCATTGCATTATGGTCATTCATTGTTTAGGACCAATAACTACGACGGCACAATTCAGGCGTTAAAGAATGTTGGAGCGGGCAAGGATTCTGTTTCGCAGTATGCTTCATATTTGTTGGGTATCAGCTATTTAAAGACTAATAATTCAAGTTATGCTTTAACGTCATTCGGTAATGCTGCTAAGCTAAACCATAACGAAGTTGTACGAGAAGAGGCCTCTTACAATCACGCCAAAATTCAACTTGAAACCGGTAATAACAATGAAGCAATAAAGGAATTCAATGCCTTCATGAGCCAGTTTCCCCAGAGCAAACATATTGAAGAAGCAACCGAATTAGTAGCCGAGGGTTATGCGGGTGCAAGTAATAATGCAGGTGCAATAAAGTACATTGAGGGGCTCTCAAAGCGGAATGCTAAAATTAATGGGACGTATCAGAGGTTGACATATAACCAGGGTGTCGTTGAATTTAATCAGCAAAAATTTGATCCGGCCATCGTGTTGTTTGACAAGTCGATCAAATTCCCGATTGACGAGCAAATATTCATTGCAGCCAGTTTCTACAAAGCAGAGTCTGTTTACGGATTGAAGAAAGTGGATGAAGCAGTGGCGCTTTATAACCAGATTACTAAAAATCCCAAAGCGGGAATTTACGCCAGGAAGAGTTTGTATGCGTTGGGATACGTTTATTACAACCAGAAAAAATATAGTCAGGCACTGGGTTACTTTAAGGATTTTGTGAGTAATCTGGAAGGAATAGATAGCCAGATTATTGAAGACGCCCATGCCCGTTTAGCTGATTGTTATCTTGCTGCTAAAAATTATGAGGAGGCTATTCGTACGTATGAGAAAGTGGCGAATAACGGAAAAACTGATAAGGATTATGCTATTTACCAAAAGGCAAGGGCTTATGTTTACATGAATCGTGAACAGGAAGCGCGCAGGCAGTTTGAATTATTGATCAGTTCTTTCCCTTCTTCGCGATATCTGGATGATGCTTACTTCCAGATTGCCGATATTGATTTTAAAAATCAGAGTTATTCTGCGGCAGTGAAGGGATATACCAGGATGATCAATGAAAAACCTAAGAGCTATCTGATACCGGCGGCCTTATTACGCAGAGCACAGTCGTACTATAACTTGCAGGTTTATGAGCAGGCTATTGTAGATTTTAAGAAAATCCTGACAGAATATTCCGATTCTCCTTCGGCTAGCAGTGCATTGGAAGGTATTCAGGAAAGTTACACCGCTGTCGGTCGTCCGGAAGAGTTTACTCAGGTACTTGGCGTGGTTCGTAAAAACAATCCGGGCAATGAAAAGCTGGAAGAAGTAGAGTTTGACAACGTAAGAAATCTTTATTATGCAGAGAAGTATGAAAATGCAAAAAATGCGTTATTGGAATTCCTGAACAGTTACCCGTCCAGCAAACATCAATATGACGCACGTTATTTTGTAGGTTCATCATTTGATAAGACCGGGAAGGTTAATGAAGCGCTTCAATATTTTGGTAAAGTAGTCCAGGAGAACCGGTCAACATTTGTGGCAGCAGCAGCGCAAAGATCGGCTGAATTGGAAATTGAACGAGGAAATTATAATAATGCGGTTTCCAATTTCAGGGTCTTGCTACGCAATGCTGAAAGTAAGAAAGAACAGGCACAGGCATGGATCGGCTTAATGGATAATTACTACACCCTTAAAAGCTACGATTCTACGCTGTATTATGCACGAGAGGTAATAACTGCGGGTAATATTATTCCGGGCGGACTGGGTAAGGCGCAGCTGTATCTCGGTAAAGTGCCTTATGATAAAGGTGATTTGACCAAGGCTGCTGAGGAATTCAAAAAAGTCGCTGCTACGTCTAAGGATGAATACGGTGCCGAGGCGAGTTATTGGAACGCGTCTATTCTTTACAAAAACAAGAAGTATAAGGAAGCGGAAAATGCGATTATTGAAATGGGTAAGAACTTCGAAGGTTATGATTACTGGAGGGTTCGGTCGTTTATTTTGCTGGCGGAGGTTTACGTTGGGTTGAACGAGATGGGGCAGGCTAAGGCAACGCTCAATTCGATCATTGACAATTCAGATGACAAAGAAGCCGTAGAACTGGCCAAGCAAAAGCTGGCTCAGATAACGAAATAGAATGATTAACCCTGTTTAAGCATAACAGTAACAAATATTATTTATGATGAATTCAAGCGTATTACGTGGATCAATATTTCTTCTGACCCTTGGTTTTTCAACGAACTTCGCTCTTGCACAAAGAGGTGAGATTGAAAGCCAGACCTATGAGATTGTTAAAGAAAAAAGTATTGAATTTGCCCCGGCGAACCGCATATTTGACAAAGTGCAACCGGTGCAGGCTTCCACTGGTCAAAAGAAAGTTTCGTATGAAATTTTGGATCCTAATATCAGTATTTCCTCGCCCAAACTGACGCCTGCGGTTGGGGTATCTTCTGATGAGAAGGAAAGATCGGAGATGCCCGGTGTGTTAAACAATTACATTAAACTGGGTGCGGGAAATTACGGAAGATTTCTGGGTGAAGCTTTTGTAGGCGCCAGAACTTCCGAAGACCTTGTTTTTACTTCTCAGGTCAAACATCTTTCCGCTGCAAATGGTCCGGTGGATGGTAAGAATTCCGCTAATGCTGCTACCAACTTGAGAGTAGGTGGAAAATACATCCGGAGTACTTATAAAGTGGAAGCCAATGTAGAGTATGATAGAAAAAACTATTATTTCTACGGTTACCAGCCACAGCCCGAAGGTGTTACAGTGAACAGGGACAGTTTACGCCAGACGGTAAATCAGTTTGGGATCAATCTTGGTTTCGAAAATACTGATGCTTCTGTGGCGGTGGATTACTCTGTTAAAACGAGTCTTAATACATTGTCGGACCGGTACAATGCCTCTGAACTGGATTGGGGAACCAAGTTAATGGCATCTGTGCCAATCTCAGAGTCGTTTTATGCGTTACTGGATGCAGATGCTTTCATTTCGCAACGGGTCGACAGGTTGACGTACAACAGGAATTTGTTCCGGGTAAAGCCTACCTTCAAGTACACTACAGATGTATTTACTGTAACCGCCGGACTTAACGCTGTTAACGAAACAGACAGTCAGCTTAATATCAATAAAACCAAGGCATTTCCTATTATTAATTTCGACGTGATTCCTTTCACAGGTCTGCACATCTTTGCAGGTTATAACGGAGATATTGTAAGAAATACTTTGAAAAGTATGTTGAGCGAAAATCAGTGGCTTGGTCCCAATGTGCTCATTGTCAATACTGAAAAAACTGCGGATATTTATGCAGGTGTGAAGGGAGAAACAGGAGATGGTTTCAACTATGAAGGTAAGGTATCTTATTCTAGGTACCGTAATTTTTACAGTTTCAATAATTCACTATCGGATACTTCCAAGTTTTCGGCGATATACGATCCAGGCAAAACAAAGGTGCTGACCATTTCCGGACAAGCAGGGTATAATTTTAACGACTTATTCAAAACATCCCTGAAAGTGAACTTCTTTGATTATTCCGTTGGCGTAGTTGAAGAACCGTGGCACAGGCCTGATCTCACGTTAAACTGGTTTAACGCATTAACAATTAGTAAAAAGCTGTTTGTAACTGCTGATTTTTACATGCTGCGAGGGATCAAAGCGAAAAACTTTCAGTCGGGAATTGTTACAAAAATGCCCGTTGTAGCTGACCTGAACTTAAAGATTGATTACCTGTTAACCAAGAACTTCTCTGCGTTTGTATCCATCAACAATGTGTTCGGGAAAGAGTACCAGAGATACCAGTACTATCCCCAACAGGGATTAAACTTTATTGGTGGATTATCTTTTTCTTTTTAACTTCGCCAGGTACAATCGGATAAAAGCTCCATGATAGCTGTTGAAACTGTAATAAAAAAAATGGTCAGTGATTATGAATTCGTGATCATTCCTGGCTTTGGCGCCTTGCTTTCAAGGCAGGTTCCGGCCTTCTATGATAAGGATTCAGGGATATTCGCACCACCTGTTAAAAAGCTCGCATTCAATGAGTTTTTAAAGCTGGATGACGGTTTTTTAGCTAATTACATTTCCAGAGAAGAAAAGATAGCTCATACTGATGCGGTCACACGTATCAGGCAATATACTGATAATTTGAAGTCTGCCCTCACAGCGAAAGGAGAAACCAGTATTGAAGGGGTAGGTAGCTTTAACACCAATGGTGAAGGGAAACTGGTATTTGAGCCAAGTATTGCAAATTGCTTTAAGGATGATTGGTATGGGTTTTCCAAAGTCTCAGTCCAGCCGATTCAGCTGAAAGAGACCGTCAAAATTGAGGCCCCTCAGCTTTCTTTAAAAGAAAGTGACGTTGAAGTACTTGAACTTAATTCGCGCAGTAAGGTGACTGTGAACTGGTTAAAGTGGGGATCCGCTGCTGCCCTTGCAGGTTTGATGTTCTATGTCAGCGTTTTTCTTATCACTTCCGGCAATGTCAGCAACAAAAGTACACTCAATCCTTTTGATTTTTCAGACGAAAAGAGTGAAACAACTGTTGTAGATCAGCCTGAGAAAATAGTAGTTGCAGAAGAAAAAGTGCCTGTTCCTGTAGTGGTTGAGAAGACTCCTGAAGTTATTAAGAGTGCGGTGGCGGCAAGTCCGGAAGTTAGTGAGGCGGTGTCTGTGAAGCCGGTTGTGAAAGCAGATCAGGGAAAAAGATTTTATTTGATTGCAGGGACTTTCAATGGCAATAGAAGGGCTAATATTTTGCTGGCAGATTTACAGCAGAAAGGATTTTCGAAAGCCTTGGTATTGCCAGCGAGAGAGGGAAGCAAGAAAGTAAAGGTTGCAGTTCAGGGATTTGAGCAGGAAAGTGAAGCTTATGCTGCATCTGCCAAACTAAAATCCGTAATAGGAGAACCGGGCTGGGTTTTGGAGTTGAAATAATAAGCAAGGAAAATATATTCCAGATCAAAGAGGAGGCCGATGGCTTCCTCTTTGCGTTTTATACGAAAGTTTTTAATTTTACGTTGTTGAGAAAAATAACCGACACTAAAACAATGATTGCATTACAGGCAGAAGACCGTCAGAGAATAGCCGTTTCCTGGGCCCTGTCCATAGGAATTACTGTGGCAATGCTTGGCATATTCTTTTTTATACGTCTCAACAGTTCTTTGCCTAAGGTCGAACCCCTCGAACTTTTCGTTGAAGTTAATTATGGAACGAGCAAAGTTGGTAAAGGCGACATACAGACGTACAATAAACCAAATGATTCCAAGGTTGCTGAAAATATGAAGGCTGATGCCGACGAGGTTAAAAAGGTGAAGTCGGTTGCTACTCCTAAGCCTACGCCACCGACACCTCCGAAGGTGGAGTCGGTAAAGCCAACTAAAACAGTAGCTGAGCGACCGGTAATTACTTCCAAAGCTGAGAGCCCTGTTGAGGCGCCCGAAAAGACGGAAACAAAAAAATCTACGGGAAGCGCAACTTCGTCTGCTCCTGTTGTTAAACCTGCACCCGAAAAAGCGGTTAACAAAGATGCCTTGTTTACAAAGTCTTCGGGAAGCAAATCCGGAAGTAATGGTACCAACGGAACCAAAACTGGTGTCGGTGGGAATAACAATGGAGATGATGCCGAAGGTGTTGGAGACAAAGGATCCAAATCAGGAAGTTTATTTGCAAAAACATATAAAGGAGAAGGAAGCGGAGGCGGAACTAATGTAGGACTTAGCTTGTCTGGCTGGGGAATGTCTCGTAAACCTGTTGTTGATGATAATTCCGACGTGACAGGCGATATCACTTTTAAGATTACCGTTGACAAGAACGGTCGCGTAAAGAGCATCATAACGCAAAATACTACGGTTACAGACTATGCTGTTGTCAATAAATACAAGAGCGCAGTGCGGGCATTAACGTTTGTACCGAAATCTTCAAATGTACCAGATGAATCGACAGGTACGATTACGTTTAAAATACGATCACAGTAAATTCAATGAATTATCAGGAAACAATAGATTACCTGTACAGTAGATTACCTGTTTTTCAGAATATTGGGGCCCGTGCTTATAAGCCGGGCCTTAATACTACGCGGGAACTTTGCAATCTATTAGGTAACCCTCAGGATAAGTATCAAACAATACATGTAGCTGGCACCAATGGAAAGGGTAGTACATCCCACATGCTCGCGGCCATTCTACAAAAAGCGGGGTACCGTGTCGGATTGTATACATCACCCCATTTGAAATCGTTTACTGAGCGTATCAAGGTGAATGGTCAGGAAGTTGATGAAGCTTTCATTGTAGAGTTTACATCTGATAATTTATCTAACATTGATAATTTAAGACCATCTTTCTTTGAGGTTACTGTCGCAATGGCGTTTTCTTATTTCGCTAAGGAGCAGGTGGATGTAGCTGTGATAGAAGTTGGAATGGGAGGCAGGTTGGATTCCACCAACATAATTACGCCAATATTGTCTGTAATTACGAATGTGAGTTTTGATCATACGCAGTTTCTGGGAGATACACTCGTAAAGATCGCAGGTGAGAAAGCGGGCATTATCAAGGAAAATGTACCGGTTGTGGTGAGTGAATATCAGGATGAGATTGCTTCCGTGTTTGAAAATATAGCGCATGGGTTGAAAGCTCCACTGTATTTCGCCTCTCAAACCGTCTCCACAGAAAGTTTAAACACCAGCAAAGGCAAGCTGGTCGTAAATGTAACAGACGCTGGTGATCCTGGCTTTTCTTATGATAGTCTAACCATAGACTTGTCTGGGTCATATCAGTTTCAAAACGTTCGGGGAGTGCTTAAATCAGTCGAAGTTTTGAAATCCCAAGGTTTTTCTATTTCAGACAATTCTGTTTACGAAGCCCTGGCACACGTGGTCGACCTTACTGGTCTGAAAGGTCGTTGGCAAAAATTAGGCGATAATCCTGTCATTTATTGCGATACAGCCCATAACGTAGCAGGCCTTTCGCAAGCTATTTCTCAATTTAATAGTCTTAGTGGAAACAAACGCAGATTTGTCATTGGATTTGTGGGAGACAAGGATATTAGTACAATGCTAAGTCTGTTTCCAGCGGATGCAGATTTTTATTTTACCCAGCCATCCAATTCAAGAGCACTCCCCGTTTCTGACTTACAAATACTCGCTTCCAATTATGGCTTAAAAGGAAACGTTTTTGAGAATGTAAGTGACGCCATACAGGCAGCCATAAATGATTCAAATAGTGATGATTGCATTTACGTAGGTGGTAGTACGTTCGTGGTTGCAGATATAGACGGTTTATAGTTTCAGTAATACAGATAATTAATAATGTCAAGAAGGAAGTTATCGCATTATGAATTTAGTGCAAAAGCAAGAAATGTAATTGAAGCAGGAAAGCCGCTTTACACCACAGTTAAGGGAAAGTGGAACGAGCTCTATTTCAATAATAACAATCCAGTCGTTTTGGAATTGGCCTGTGGTAAAGGTGAATATACGATAGGTTTGGGAAAGGTATTTCCTGACAAGAATTTTATCGGAATGGATATTAAAGGTGACCGTATTGCACGCGGAAGCCTTGCGGCAAGCGAGAGTAATCTGGATAACGTGGCTTTTTTGCGTGCAGGCATTCAATATTCTGACGAGTTCTTCGAAGAAAGAGAGCTTGATGAAATATGGTTGATCCACCCGGATCCGCAGGTGCGGGATAGAGATGAGAATAAAAGGCTAACCAATCCTAAATTTCTCGAAATGTATTCTCGCTTCTTGAAGAATAAAGGAATGTTCTTTCTAAAAACGGACAGTACTTTTTTGTATGAATACAGTTTAGAAACTATTGGAGCGTCTCCAGGCTTTGAAATTTTGGAACATACGGATGATCTTTACAACTCTACGCTTCTTGCAGAACATCATGGCGTGAAGACACACTATGAAAATATCTTTGTAGGAAAAGGTTATTCGATCAAGTACATTAAAGCAAGGCTTAAATACTAAACAAAGAAAAACGGGCTGCCAGATGTAAATCTGATAGCCCGTTTTCATTTACTTAGAAAAAACCTTATTTGATAAGTTTCGCGAAGTAATAAACTGTACGTACAAGCTGAGATACATAAGACATCTCGTTGTCATACCAGCTAACTGTTCTAACGATTTGAGTATCACCAACTTTCTGAACTCTTGTTTGAGTTGCATCGAAAAGTGATCCGTAGCTGATACCGATGATATCGCTGCTTACGATTTCGTCTTCTGTGTAACCATAGCTTTCGTTCGCTGCATCTTTCATAGCTGCATTGATCTCCTCAACAGTTGTTTCTTTACCAAGAATAACTGTCAATTCAGTTAATGAACCTGTAAGTGTTGGTACACGTTGCGCAGAACCGTCAAGTTTACCTTTCAATGAAGGAAGAACCAAACCGATTGCTTTTGCAGCACCAGTACTGTTAGGGACAATGTTTTGAGCAGCTGCACGAGCTCTTCTCAAATCACCTTTTGGGTGCGGAGAATCCTGTGTATTCTGATCGTTGGTATAAGCGTGGATGGTTGTCATCAAACCATTAACGATACCGTATTTTTCTTCCAAAACCTGCGCCATAGGAGCAAGGCAGTTGGTTGTACATGATGCACCACTGATGATGGTTTCAGAACCGTCAAGAATGTTGTGGTTAACGTTATATACAATTGTTTTAAGATCGCCAGTAGCAGGAGCGGAGATAACAACTTTCTTAGCTCCGGCAGTGATATGAGCAGACGCCGATTCTTTGCTGGTGAAGAATCCAGTACATTCCAATACCACATCAACTTCATGTGATCCCCATGGAATTTGAGCTGGATCTCTCTGAGCGTATATTACTATGTTCTCTCCGTTAACAACGATTGAATTGTCTGTAGATTTAACATCTGCATCAAAGCGGCCTTGTGCTGTGTCGTATTTAAGAAGGTGGGATAAAACCTTAGGACTGGTTAGATCGTTTATTGCCACGATCTCGATGCCTTCCATATTGTAGATTTGACGATAGACAAGGCGACCGATGCGCCCAAAGCCATTAATTGCAACTTTTACTGTAGACATGTCTTGTTTGATTTTGTTATTTCTTAACGGCAAATTTAAGAAAAAGGAATGGGATGTCAAAAGAATAGAGAGGAGGTATATCTTACAGTATTACATTATATTTACTACTAAAATTAGCAAATTGTAAGTAGTAATGTAGTTTTACGCCGAATTTGATGACTTTTATTTGTCTGGTTCTTTGGCTATCTTTATAGAATGGCAAGGATTTTGTAGTGTTACTTATCAGACTCCCGACACCATTTGCATGGACCTGTTCATTGTTAAGCTAACTGGAAAAAGGACGTGTATGAGGGCTCGGTTTGGATTGAAAGTATCGCTTATCTGACATTTTTGTTAAGCGGCAAAAGCTAACAAATAATATCCTTTCTCCTTGCGTAAGTAATCTAATTTTCAATTCGTTAAATATATTACATTAAACATTTTAATTAACATGAACTTCGCAAGTAAGATTGAAGAGGTGTGGTCAAATCGTGAATTACTTAAAGACCCTTCAGTTGTTTCTCTCATTGGTGATATCATAGAAGAAGTAGATAAAGGGCGGCTACGTGTGGCTGAGCCGCAGGCTGACGGAAGCTGGTTAGTAAATGAAGCACTAAAAAAGGCGATCATACTTTATTTCCCAATTCAGCAAATGAAAGTTACTGAGGTTGGGATTTTTGAGTATCACGATAAAATGAAACTAAAAACTGGCTACGATCAGCTTGGAGTTAGAGTTGTACCGCCAGCTGTGGCTCGTTATGGTGCTTACATTTCTAAGGGAGTAATTCTAATGCCTTCGTACGTTAACATTGGTGCATATGTAGATGAAGGTACAATGGTTGATACCTGGGCAACTGTCGGAAGCTGCGCACAAATTGGTAAGAATGTTCATCTAAGTGGTGGTGTAGGCATTGGCGGTGTTTTGGAACCAGTTCAGGCATCTCCGGTCATTATAGAAGATGGTGCTTTCATAGGATCAAGATGTATCGTTGTAGAAGGTGCAAGAGTCGGCAAACGTGCTGTTTTGGGGGCTGGTGTCACAATTACCGGTAGTTCTAAAATAATTGATGTTACCGGAGACTCTCCTGTTGAGTACAAGGGATTCGTCCCGGAAGATTCGGTTGTTATCCCTGGTAGCATTCCTAAGGAATTTGCGTCAGGTATATATCACGTACCATGTGCATTGATAATTGGCAAGCGCAAACCAAGTACGGATTTGAAGACATCCTTGAATGATGCCCTTCGGGACAATCAGGTAGCGGTTTAGTTTAATATATTTTCGTATGAAGTAAAGCAGCGTCATTTTGGCGCTGCTTTTTTGATGTACAATGTTAAATGTATTAAAGTATAATGTTAAATCAATAATTTAGATTGATATACTTTTGATAATTTACATTAGTTTATTTTTATTGAATATTATAAATTACTAAGTTTGTCAACTATTGTGGTTGTAACAGGGTTGATTTAATATACTAATGGATCTGAGTGAGAAAATTAAATTGATATTGAACGGGAAGAATATTTCGCCTTCAATCTTTGCAGATGAGATCGGAATACAGCGTTCTAGTATGTCGCACATTTTGGCTGGAAGAAATAAGCCAAGTTTGGACATTGTGCAGAAAATAGTTAAAAGATTTCCAGAACTGGGAGTAAACTGGATTTTGGATGAGCAAGAATTGCCTATGGTTTCGGAAGCTGTAACTTCTTATCAGTCAGTTCCAGAACCTGCTTTAGCAAGCGAAAAAAAGGTCAATAATGCTGCTCCACAATCAACCACAAAAAATGAAACGCCAGAACCAGTTGTACAGGAAAGTGTCGTAGGCAGAGAACAACAGCCCACAACAGAAAAGACGGTCACGAAGGTAATGATGTTTTATTCGGATGGAACCTTCGAAGAGTTTAAATCTGCAATTCGATAAAATCTTGTGTAATGGCCATTATCGCAATACAAGTATTTCACCTTTGTAGCTTGTTGCGTCAGCCTCAATGATATATGGGTATGATCCTGCCGGAACGAGCTGGTTCTTGAAGGTTCCGTTCCAGGGTAGGTTGTAGCCTTGTGAAGAGAAAATCACCTGTCCCCATCGGTTATATATCCGTATGTGTTGAATTTGATCTTTGGAATTAAAGATTTCAAATGTGTCATTGATGCCATCGTTGTTGGGTGAAAATGCTGATGGAATGTGCATTACATCACGTACTTTCACTAATACCACTCGTTTTGTAGTGCAGTCATTAACCGATGTGACAGTAACTGTGTAGTAAGTTTTTTCTTGTGGACTCACGGAAATATTCTTTGTGTGTGGATCGCCTGTTAGCGTGTTTGATGAGGTCCAGGTAAAAGATAGATAGGTATCATCAATATTTATGGTTGGAACTAGCTCAGCATCGGTCCCCTTCATAATCGTCAGGCTGTCGGGAAGACTAATTACAATTTTTTCCAATGGTATAGTTAGTGTATCATGTCCTATACAACCCGTATTTTTATTCTCAGCTAACAGCTGATAAAGTCCTGGTTCATTGATGCTAACAGATGGAGTATTGCCTGCAAAGGAATTGTTATTTAACGTCCAGGAATACGTTAATTCATTGGTATTCAATGGGGTATTTGCAGTCAAAATAGTGGTTTCATCTGTACACAGAATATCTTTTGCTGTTGATATAGAAATTTCCGGAAGTGCACTAATGTACACGCGGATGGCCGCCGAAGTTGTATCACGGGTGCACTTTTTACTATAGCTCTTAATGACTGTGTAGGAGCCGGTGTCAGTAACTGCAATGGTAGCATGTGTTGCTCCTGGGATGTTTAGGCCGTTTAGTTGCCATTGATAATACCAGTCTGGATCAACAGAAGTTTCGAGCGTCGTTGTTGTTCCAGGGCAAATACTTACTTCGGTAACAGATTTGTTTTCCTGCATTATAATTGGAGGTTCGGGGGCATCATCGGTGCAGTCAATAACAAGCAATTGAAAGTCCCGTCTCACTACACCAATACGTTTGCCGTTTTTGAATTCTTCGCATTGAATGGCAAAAACATATAGCCCTATGTAATCTGAATTTACTCTAAGCATACCGTTTTGATCGATGCTAAGAGGACTGCTCCCCGGAATTACATTTGCAAGAGATGTACCGGGAGTCCATTCCACAGACGGATAATCACTTTTCGTGGAGCTATTGCCATTGGGTTGTCGCGTATTTGTATGTCCTCGTAATGGTGTGGTGAGCGAATACCTAAGCTGATCCCCATCGGCATCGGTAGCGGACATGTTCATTGTGAAGTTTTTCTTGTTACAAATATATTGGCCATTTGGCAACGTAAATTCGGGAGATGAGTTGTTGGTTATAACCGGCGGGAATTCCAGATAAAATACCATCCCGCTCGAACCTGGCTCCATAATATTGTTGATATCCGAATTACGACAACAGCGTTCCCATACAAGATAGTAGCCATCTGGCTCATTGTATTTTTGTGGACTCAATACAACAGTTCCATGATAGACTCCCACCACCGTATTCAGTGACCTATATGTCGCACAAGCCTTATTTTGATATTCAATGTTGGAGCTTGATGTGAGGTCCACCGTAACCTGTTCCATGAGGGCACGGGTGCGTTTGTTGTAGATGTATAATGTTGCTGAGGGATCTCTATTGCCACCACTGTTGCCGACTGGAATAGTTAAATTGTTTTGGTCCCAGTATTGTATAAGGGATATTTCAAAACGATTATTACCCAAACCGTTCATTCTGAGCTCGCCACCCACGATGTGATTACTTAAAACCGGGGAAGTGATAAGTAAAAGACAATACATTAAAAGTTTTTTCATACGTTGATATACCAGAAATTATTATTTCCTAGGTATTGTAAATTTATAATAATTTGTATTACTATATTAATTTTGTTCATTTTAATTTATTGAGAATATGGTAGTTATACCTGCTTTCAAAAGTAGATCGAGCTACTATGAAATGATCGTTTGCTTCAACACCAGTAATGTTAATGTATCGCACTAACCATGCTCGTGGCTCATTCCACAGTTATTAAGGAAGTATACCGACAGGGGGATTGGGCTTATAGAAGTATAATCGGAGGAATTGTGGCTTGGCAAGATATGGATTAGGCCCTCCAGCAACGAATTGATGAACATAAACCTACTCACCACTCTCAACCGTGTTACTGCAATCAACTGAAACATTCTGGCTTTGGCAATTACTGGGGAGACTGCATCCATTGATGGTCCATTTTCCAATAAGCTTATTATTGGTAGCACTTGTCCTTGAAATTATTGACTGGAAAAACAAGTCCGACAAGCTTAAAGAGGCGACCAAAATATTAGTTTGGATCGGTGCTGGAAGCGCTTTGATAGCCGTGGCTTTTGGCTGGCTTCTGGCAAATGAGGGAGATTATGGAGGCGATGACCTGGAAATCCACCGCTGGGCAGGAATGGCCACCGCTGCACTGTCGGTACTTAGTGCATATCTAATCGGAAGAAAGCATGTTTCGGCTTTTCGGTCAACATTATTCTTAACTGTATTTGGAGTATCGTTTGCAGGACATTATGGAGCGATGCTTACACATGGCGACGATTATTTGACAAGTGTTTTGCCCTCATCAGATTCAAAATTATCTCCTGACGCGCAGGATGCAGATTTTGTACTTACCAATGCCGGTGCATTAAATGATCAGCAATTGCAGGATCTGAATGTGGAGGTTAGGACTATTCTGGCTCACAACTGTTACAGTTGTCACGGAGAAGCCAAGATGAAAGGTGATCTTCGGCTTGATAGCAAGGAGGCAATTATGAAAGGTGGAGAAAATGGAGTGGTTGTGGTACCCGATCATCCGGATAAAAGTGAGCTTATCAGACGCATATCGTTACCAAAAGGGCATAAGGAAGCCATGCCGACTAAGGGAAAGAGATTGACTGAAAAGGAAGTTAATGTGCTTAAATTCTGGATTGAAAAAGGTGCGAAATGGCCTGATGGTAAAGAAAAGAGCATATATAGAGTTGCGGCGTTGGAACCCCGCATGCCTGTAATTCCCAATGCGAGTGGAGATATTATTCTTCCGGTAGACAGATTTGTGAATGTATATTTTCAAAAGAATCAGATTACGTGGAAACCGGTTGTTGACGACCGAACTTACATACGCCGGGTTTATCTGGATATTGTCGGATTGCTCCCTGCACCAGAAAGGGTTGAAGCCTTCGCTGCCGACGGCCGTCCTGACAAGCGTGAATTGCTCGCCAAAGAACTACTGAGTCGTAATGATGACTACGCACAACATTGGTTATCGTTTTGGAATGATGCACTCAGAAATGATTATTCCGGAACGGGTTACATCACTGGTGGAAGATTTGATATCACGAAATGGCTCTATACAGCTTTGGAGACAAACAAACCATACAATGGATTCGTCAGAGAATTGATTAGTCCGGTTAAAGGTTCTGAGGGTTTTATCAAAGGGATCAAATGGAGGGGAACGATAAACAGTAGTCAGAGAACCGAAATGCAGGCGGCTCAAAATGTGTCTCAGGTTCTGCTGGGCCTCAATTTGAAATGCGCTTCTTGTCATGATAGCTTCATTAGTGACTGGAAACTGGAAGATGCCTACGCTTTTGCAAACATCTTTGCTGATACGCTTCTGGAAATAAATCGATGTGACAAACCGACAGGAAAAATCGCTGGTACCAGAAATCTGTTTCCGGAACTTGGGGAAATAAGCATTAATGAAAGTACTGAGAAACGGTTGCGACAACTGGCGGACCTACTGGTGCAGCCGAAGGATGGGCGACTATACCGAACGGTAGTGAACAGGATATGGGCGCAGTTACTGGGACGTGGAATTGTTGAGCCTGTTGATATGATGGACAATATGCCTTGGAGTCAGGATTTGCTTGATTGGCTTGCTGCGGATTTTGTAGCAAATGGATATGATATGAAAAAACTCATCTACACGATTGTTACTTCCAAAACCTATCAGCTTCCTTCAACCTCTGTAAAAGAAGCTGAAGATATCATGGCAAGCACTTATAAATTTACGGGCATGGTACGCCGTAGATTAACAGCCGAGCAATTTGCCGATGCCATCAGTTTGTCCTTCAATCCGATATACGGAGATACATCAATTGTATCCAAATTACTTCCGGAACGCGTAAATACAAAGCTTCCTTTCGCACGTGCGGCATTGGTTAAAAATGATCCTTTTCTCACCGCACTTGGTCGGCCAAACAGAGAAACTGTGAGCACCAGCCGAACCTCGCAAGCCAATCTTTTGCAGGCGTTGGAATTGACCAACGGAGATAAATTTACACAGACATTGAAGCGAGGCGCAAAAGAATGGAAGGCTAAATATCCTACCTCCGATTCTCTTGTTACTGCCCTTTATAGAAACGCACTTGGTCGAAATCCTTTACTCAAAGAGCTTACCACTGCCCGGAAAATTTTGGGTAGTAAACCCGATGAAGAGGGTATCCAGGATCTGGTTTGGGCACTTGCCCTCATACCGGAATTTCAGCTTATTTATTAACCATATTATACTTTTAATTAGTATTTAAAATTTTATAAGTTTTAGACTAATGATAATTATAGTAAGTATTATTTCTTGTTACAAATAGATTGTTTAATATGTATTTAAAATATTAAAAGTATTAATAATAATATACATATTAAATGTATAGTTAATATATAAAGTGATTTGTAAGTAACTGATTTTTAAAAGTTTAAGTTTTGGCTGATATGACAACAAGATGGAATAGGAGGGAGTTTTTGCAAAAAGCCAGTGCTGCTACTATGGCTGCCCTGGCGGCAGGTGCTCCATTGTCAAATATTTTGTCGAGCTGTAAGGCTGGATCTTCTTCAAGTGCAGACACCGTGATCCTGCTTTGGATGGCTGGTGGAATGGCTCATACAGAAACTTTTGATCCAAAACGTTTCACTCCCTTTGAGAAAGGAATGGAAGGGAATCGCGTTTTGAGTACATTCAAATCCATGCCAACTGTGCTTGATGGAATCCACTTTTCAGACGGTCTGCAATCCATAGGAGGGGTGATGGATAAGGGGACACTCATCCGCTCATACGTTGCGGCGGACATGGGGCACATCCTGCATTCGCGTCATCAGTACCATTGGCATACCTGTTATGAACCGCCTCAAACCGTCGCTGCGCCTCATCTAGGCTCCTGGATTGCGAAGGAACTTGGACCGAAAAATCCTGTGATTCCTGCCTTCATAGACATTGGCCAGCGCTTCACAGTAGGCGAGGCTGAGGAGCTGAAAGCGTTTCATACTGCCGGGTTTCTTGGTAACGAATTCGGACCTTTTTTTATACCCGATCCAAGTCAGGGATTGGATAGTGTGAGACCGCCGGTGGGCATGGATGCCAAACGTTTTGAGAGAAGAAATCAACTCTATAACGAATTAATTAATAACAGTCCGGTCGGAGAATTTGGCAGCGATTATCAGCGTGAGTCGCTCAAACGTTCCATGGAGCAGGCGTATGCATTGCTGAATTCCCCAGAATCGAAAGCCTTCGATTTAAGTACCGAGCCAAAGGCAAGTTATGACATTTACAATACTGGTAAGTTCGGGCTGGGCTGCCTGCTTGCACGACGGCTGACTGAGCAAGGAGCGCGCTTCATCAGCGTTACTACCGAATACGAACCCTTCAAAGGGTGGGATACGCATGAGAACGGCAATACCAGATTGGTTGAAATGAAGAAGCAAATTGACGGACCGATTGCACAGCTGATTAAAGATCTGGATAAACAGGGAATGCTTGACAGAACCATGGTGGTTTTGGCAAGCGAGTTCAGCCGGGATATGATGGTGGAAGGCCGACCGGATGCAAAAGTGCTGGAACAGGTCGCCCAACCGGATATTTTATCGGATATGAAATTCTACGGTATGCACCGCCATTTCACCGATGGATGTTCGATGCTGATGTTCGGTGGAGGAATTAAAAAAGGATTTGTTTACGGAAAAACTGCTGATGAGCGACCTTGTAAAACCATAGAAAATCCTATTAAAATAGACCAGGTTCACCAGACAATTTACCACGCTCTGGGTATACCGGAGGATACCCAATACGAAGTTGAAAAACGACCTTTTTACACAACTCCTGATGGAAAAGGCAAGCCAGTGATGGAGCTGCTTTCCTAGCATAACTCTATTTTAAAAAAATCCCGGACAAGCTTTTGTTGCCGGGATTTTTTTTGTGCATATACAGCTATAATTTATATTATTCAAATACATCAAACTATAAATATTTATTTTATTAAAAAGAATCTTGATTAATAAATATTTTGACAAAACCGGACAGAGCAGGATAGTCCGGTTTTTTATTAGCCATACTATTGCTGTATAATTAATAAAAGGTAAAATTATATTCTAGAAACAGAGTTGTCACTTATGAGAGATATTCAGTTCTGTAATCAAAGCTTCTTGTATTTCCCTGTAAGGCCTGTTCCATATAGGTCACCGATATAGAACACCTGGAATTTGCACAAATATCCTTTCACCGCTTCACTTCAATAGCATATTGTGTCCGAAGGATATTTGCATTATACAGATAAAAATTATTCCTAAACCTTTATTTAAATCTTTTACGCTAAATCAACGCCTATGTAAAATTTGAACTTTCTCATAGCCCCGTCGAAACGGGGGAACAAATTCAAAAGTTAATCTCAATTATACTAAACCTCGAAAAAACTATGATTAAATCTGGACAATTATCCTCCATTGAGGCGAAAAGCAGGACTGGAAAAAGCGGGTGGATCGCTCTGATGACCGCTCTGGCTTTAAGTGCTTCTGTTTATAACAGCGCTAGTGCTAAATCGATTTATTATTTAGAATCTAATATTAAAGCAGACAGAACTGTAACCGGAAAACTAACTGACGAAAATGGGGATGGCATACCAGGCGTTAGTATCGTTGTGAAGGGTACTACCACCGGAACAGTCTCTTCGGTAGACGGCGCTTATTCTATATCTGTACCTGATGCTGGTGCAACCCTTATTTTTTCTTCTGTTGGATACATCTCCCAAGAAATACTGCTAGGTAGCCGTTCAAACGTTGATGTTAAACTCGTAACAGATTCAAAAGCACTTAGTGAGGTTGTTGTTGTTGGGTATGGTAGCCAGCTAAAAAAGGAAGTCACTGGTTCAGTGCAGACGGTTGGCGCAGCGGATATCAAGGATTTGCCGGTTACGCAGGTAACTCAAAAATTACAGGGACGTTTGGCGGGAGTGCAGATCAATCAGGCAACTGGTAAGCCAGGGCAGGGTATGTCTGTACGTATACGTGGTCAGGTATCTGTTTCTGCAGGTAGTGATCCTTTGTACGTTATTGATGGATTTCCGATTACCGGGAACATCGGAGCCTTAAATCCTGATGAAATCGAGGACATCACAATTCTTAAAGATGCTGCGTCTACCTCTCTGTATGGATCCCGAGCTGCGAACGGGGTAGTACTTATTACCACGAAAAAAGGAAAACCTGGTGAAACGAATGTGAGCCTGAACTCTTATTACGGTTTCCAAAAGGTTCCAAAAAAGGGTAGGGTAGAGATGTTGAATGCGGAAGAGTTTGCTCAATTCAAAAAAGAGTATTACGAGGACATGAACCAAGCGGTTCCGGAAGAGTTTAAAAATCCTTCAGATTATGCTGGTAAGGATAATGACTGGTATGGTGCGTTGCTAAGAACTGCTCCTATCCAAAGTCACAACCTTACGATTACCTCTAACAAGGAGAATCTGAAAACGTCACTGATTGCAGGGGTTCTAAATCAGGATGGAGTGGTAATCAATAACAACTACAAACGCTATTCGCTTCGTTTGAACACGGAGTATGATATTAATAAATATGTAAAAGTTGGTATCAACATTGCGCCACAGTACGTGTATGACAATACACCAAGAACGGATGGAGATAGAGGAACAGGTATTCTTTTCAATGCGTTGCATACCTGGCCGGTAATGCCCATTCGTGATGCAAATGGTGATTTGACGAAGTTTAATGAATTTCCGAGCAGTACAGGTAATATTTTCAAGTATCCAAACTGGGTTCGTGCTGCCAATGAACTCGTCAACGAGAATAGGAATACTAAACTGTTAGGTAACACTTATTTGGTGATTAGTCCGATCAAAGGTCTTACGCTTAAAACTACCCTGAATATTGAGTATGAAACCAATAAGTTCTTCTTTTTTAACCCGTCTACTGCAACTAGTTCCATCAACGTTGCAGTTCCAACGACTGCCGCAACAACCCGTCAGAGTTTAGTAAACAGTGGTTGGCTAAACGAAAACCTGGCTACTTACACAAGGAGTTTTGGAGATCATAATTTCGAGTTGCTGGCAGGTTTTACGCAACAGCGTTATCGCCAGGAATTTGAAACAATTAATGCCAATACTTATACCGATGACCGATTACCAACCATCCAGGGAGCTCTAAATATTAATCGCCCGGGTACAATAAATGCAATTAACGCATGGTCGCTTACTTCCTATCTTTCTCGCTTATCGTATAACTTTAAGGGTAAGTACCTTTTTACAGCCTCCATGCGTGCTGACGGCTCATCCCGGTTCGGTGCTGACAATCTGTGGGGTACTTTTCCTGCGGTTTCTGCAGGTTGGATTATGTCGGATGAAGCTTTCTTTGAAAGCCTGCCACAGGTGTCGATAGCAAAAATACGTGCCAGTTATGGAATGATTGGTAACAATAACATAGGAAACTATACCCAGTATGCCTTGGTGAATAGTACAGCCAATGCTGTGTTCGGTTCCACTGTTGCACCGGGTGCCTTTGTTACTTCTCTGGCTAATCGGAATTTGAGTTGGGAAACCACTAAACAATTTGATATTGGCTTAGATCTGGGTTTGTATAATGATAGAATTCAATTTGTTTACGACTACTATACAAAGCGTACAACCAATCTCCTGTACAATGTACAAATACCTCAGGAATCAGGTTTCGGAGGTTACAACGATAATATTGGAGAAATTAAATTCTGGGGTCATGAATTCTCTCTGACTACTCGTAATTTGGAAGGAGAGTTGAAATGGAAAACCAGTGCCAACATCTCATTCAACCGCAACAAGGTAATGGAACTTGCGCCCGGTATTGATCGTGTATACGGAACCTTCCATATCACTCAGGTAGGTCAGCCATTCGGGCAGTTCTATGGCTTGGTAAAAGAAGGTTTCTACAAAAATGCCGAAGAACTTAAAAACTCACCCGTAGCACCAGGACAGTCGGCCATTGGTACGATCAAATTCAGAGACGTGAACAATGATGGTAAAATTTCATACGGAGGTGATCAGGACGACCGTACCATTATTGGTAGCCCATTTCCTAAATTCACTTATGGTTTGACCAATGAATTTAGTTACAAAAACTGGGATTTGTCGATCACTGGTTCGGGTTCACAGGGTAATCAACTTTGGGTGAGACACCTTTACAGTACAGCCAATCTGGATGGCGTATTCAACATGGTAGCTGGTGTAAAAGATCGCTTTCGGGTGAAAAATGGCCCGATTGATCCTGTTACGAATACAAGCTCCGCTACAACAGTTATCTCCGAAGGGAGCGGTATGTATGGTGCCACTAATAACGGGGGTACATATACAGGAATTGAGCGGGATTGGAATAGCTCTCACTTCTTGGCTGATGCTTCTTTCTTTACGATCAAGAACATAACACTTGGATACGATATAGGTAAGGTTGGTAAAGTGTTTAAATCTGCCAGGGTTTATGGCTCTATTCAGAACGTGTATATTTTCACGAAGTACTGGGGAGGTCCTAATCCCGAAACGAGTGGTAACGGAGCAGGTAATAATGATGGTGGTAACCTAAGTCAGGGAGTTGACTTCTCCAATTATCCGGTACCTCGTACTTGGACAATGGGGATCAACCTTAACTTTTAAATTACACCAGAGATCAATTCCAAATTAAACTCAAATTAGAAATGAAAGCAAAATATATAGCGGCCTGGCTTTTAGTAGTTGGCCTCAGCGGATGCCGAGAAAATTTTTTGAACGTATTACCAGAAACATCTTTAAGCACAGACGTCTTTTTTTTAAATGAAATAGATTTCCAGCAAGCAGTGAATGCTGCATACGTACCTCTGAGAGGTATTTACAATGGTCCTGCCTGGATACTAGAAGAGATGCATTCTGACAATTCGTATTATGCACGTAATACCTTGTACGGTGCAGTGGATGCCACAGAAAACGTAGCAAATTTTGCTGTTCCCACTACCAACGGCATTACAGCAAATGGCAATGTGTTGGCCCAGTATCGCCAAAATTACCAGATCATTGCACGTACCAATCAAATTCTGGCCTCTATTGATAAAGTGGATTTTGCTGCTGCTTCAAAAAGTAACCTCAAAGGACAGGCACTGTTTCTAAGAGCATTTGCTTATTTTGATCTGGTTCGCATCTTTGGCAAAGTACCTATGCACTTAATACCGGTAACTGGTCGTGAAGATGCTGCTCTACCACTGTCTACTACGGATGAACTTTATAAACAAATTGAAAAAGATGCTCTTGAGGCTATTTCTTTACTCCCTAACAAAGCGAAGCAGGAAGCCGGCCGCGTGACCTCAGGTGCTGCTAAAACGTTATTGGCAAATTTATATCTGACGCAAAAGAAATGGGCGCAAGTTCAGCCACTCATGGAAGATGTAGTGAAAAATGACGGATATACCCTAATGCCGGATTATAACAATGCATTTTCGTTTACTGAAACAAATAAAAACAATCAGGAATCTGTTTTTGAGGTGCAATATAAAGAGGGATCAGAAGGATATAACGGAAGTGTGATTTATAGCTTTATTCCTTCTCCAATAACTGCTGCGGAATTGAAACCGATTACAGGTACTTCAAATACGCAAGGGACTTCACAGGAAAGTAACAATATCCCAACCCCGGATATCATTGCGGCTTTTGAAGTAGGTGATAAGAGGAAAGATGTGAATATTGGGTACGTAACACTTAGTAGCAGTTTGGCCGAAAATAAGACTTATCCGTATATTAAAAAATATGCCAGAACTCATTCATTGCATGGTAATACAGGTCAAAACTGGCCGGTATATCGCTACGCCGAAGTGTTACTTTTCCTTGCTGAGTCGCTGAACGAACTGGGGAAACCCGGGGAGGCTGCAACTTATCTGAATCAGGTTCGTAGCAGAGCTGGATTGGCAGCAACGAAAGCTGCTTCCCAGGCCGAAATGCGGGAGGCTATTTTTAAGGAAAGAAGGGTAGAATTGGCTTTTGAGAACAAACGATGGTTTGATTTGACGCGTACTGGTCGTGTGAAAGAAATCATTAGTGCTTATGGTGAGCGTGTCAAAGCCAATCCGGCTGCATATTATTTCCCCAAAGGTCATGCGGCACCAAGTAATGCTTTTACTAATTTGGATGACTACTATGGCCTTCCCGCCGATGAATCTGCACTAACTCCGCATTTCTAAAAGTTGAGTTTGAAGTCTGATTGTATTGATTAACCAGAGAGCTTTAGAGCAATTACAAGCCTAGGATCTCTGGTTAATTTTGTTAGAATTTACTTAAAAATCCAGAAGTCCAGACACAACAGGATAGTGACCTAACATAATACACTTATAATTGTATCCATTATACTTTCCCAAGTTTTATTTTGTTTTATTTGAGAATAGTGCTTGTGAAAAGGAAAGATTCTCTCGGTTGTTATCACCAAATTCTGTTATAAATCTTAATTACTTAAACTCTGAACTGTAAAATGTACACAAAGAAAAAATGGTTAAAACTATCAACCTCGCTAGCCGTAATCGTGGCCGTTGGAGTTGGTAGTGGGGTGCTGTTGAGTAACCGGTCCGCAAAACATCAGCCACCGGGATCCTCAAAGGTGGACAAAATAAAATTACCCGAAGGCTTCAAAGCAGAGCATTTGTATAGCCCTTCCGAAGAAAAGAACGGATCCTGGGTGTCGATGGCATTCGATGACAAAGGAAGAATGATTACCTCTGATCAGTACGGTGGGCTTTTTAGGCTGGAACTACCGGCCATTGGCTCAGACGAAAAACCAAAGGTAGAAACGCTGAGGGTAGAGGGAGACACAGCAAAAGTTGCTATGGGCTACGCTCACGGTTTGCTATATGCTTTCAATAGCTTGTATGTAATGATTAACAACCGTGAAAATCCCAAATTTCCCAAGGGAAGTGGATTATACAGGTTGCAGGACACCGACAATAACGATCAGTATGATAAAATCACTTTAATAAAACCTTTGAAAGGTGAGGGCGAACACGGTCCACACAGCATTGTACTATCACCTGACAAAAAATCGCTTTACGTTGTCGCTGGTAATTTTACGGATCTGCCTAAGATGGATATCTATCGGTTACTGCCTAACTGGAAAAATGATAACCTTTTTCCGTTCATTAAGGATCCGCGAGGACACGCCGGTGACCGACATGCGCCTGGTGGATGGATAGCGAAAACGGATCCTGAGGGAAAAAGCTGGGAGCTGGTGAGTGCGGGTTATCGTAATGCATACGACATCGCTTTCAATGAAGCAGGGGATCTTTTCATTTATGATTCAGATATGGAGTGGGATTTTGGTACACCCTGGTATCGTCCAACAAGAGTTTGTCATGCAACAAGTGCCGGTGATTACGGATGGAGAACAGGTTCTGCCAATACTTCCCCGTCATTTGCCGATTTCCTTTCGCCTGTGATGAATATAGGGCAGGGATCTCCAACAAACCTTATTTATCTGGATAAAGCCAGATTTCCTGCAAAATATAAAAATACGCTATTGGCTTTTGACTGGAGTTTTGGTATAGTGCACGGATTACATCTCAAACCACAAGGATCGACATACACGGCTGACCATCAGGAATTTTTATCCGGAGCACCTCTTCCTTTAACTGATGGCGCAATTGGTCCGGATGGAGCTCTATATTTCCTTACTGGGGGGCGTCGTCTGGAATCCGATCTTTATCGGGTTTACTACGAAGACTATAAGAATATTCCTGCGGGCGCAAATACAGTGACGCCAGTAATTACAACTGAACATAAGCAGCGTACGGAACTGGAAAAATTCCATGTTAAAGCAGATCCTAAAGCTGTTGCAACAGCATGGCCTTATCTAAAAAGTGCAGATAGATTTTTACGTTTTGCGGCCCGGCTAGCAATTGAACATCAACCTGTTACCGAATGGCAGGATAAAGTGTATGCTGAAAAAGATCCGCAGACATTAATTTACGCCTCTATAGCACTGGCACGTAACGGGGACTCAACTAAAATAGGAGCGCCAATTTTGAAAGGTCTTTCAAAAATTGACTACACGAAACTGGACGATTTGCAAAAACAGGCATTGCTACGTGCGGTTGAGATCACACTGTACCGAACAGGACAGCCCGACGAAGCAACCAAACAAGCCGTAATTTCATACCTCAATCCTAAGTTTCCGTCTGCTAGTGCTTTGCAAAACCGTTTCCTTAGTAAGATTCTGATTACTCTTGAGGCACCAAAGGCAGTCGAAAAAACGATTTCTCTGATCGAGAAAAATGAGAAATTTGATGATAAAGACAATGAAATGGTAACTGCTTCGGCCGATCTGATTTTGAGAAATCCACAGTATGGTTTGGATTTAGCTGGTTTGTTGGAAAAGATGCCGCCACAGCAGCAGATGTTTTATGCAATGATGCTGAGTAGTGCTAAAACCGGCTGGACTCCAGAACTGCGAGAAAAATATTTCAAATGGTATCATAAAGCATTTAGTTATCAGGGTGGTCGCAGTTACATTGGTTTCATTGACAAAGCCCGCCAGCTGGCTTTGAAAAATGTACCGAAAGATAAGGTGGAATATTATAACAAATTATCTGGTGCTGAGTTACTTACGGGTTCTGGTAATGATCTTGCCAAGTTGTATTCTCCAAAAGGTCCTGGTCGCAGCTGGAAACTGAATGACGCAGTTACGGCAGTACAGGACAGTCTTTCAAATAGTGATTTCGAACGCGGCAAAATGATTTACTCAGCCGTTCTTTGCAATCGCTGCCATACGATACAGGGCGAGGGGGCTGATGTAGGACCAGATTTAACGCAATTAGGAACTCGTTTCTCGGCAAAAGATATGTTGGAAGCAATCATCGAGCCAGATAAGACGATCTCGGATCAATTCGGTTCAATTGCATACACACTTAAAAGTGGAGAATCGGTTGTTGGCCGCCAGTTGAACGAAGATGCCAATTTCTATTACATTGCGCAAAATCCTTTTGATTCTAAAACGGTAAGAAAACTAAGCAAGAAACAGGTAGTTTCAAGTAAGCTTTCCACGGTTTCTGTGATGTTGCCTGGACTAATTAATGGTCTTAATCCTACTGAATTAAGGGATCTCGTCGCTTATCTTATGTCTGGGGGAAATAAGAATAATCCTATTTACTCAGAAAAAGCAGGTACTGGAAAAAAGACGGGAAGATAAGAATTATAGAGTAGAATCGCATTAAATATTCTTAATAAAGTGGTGCCGTAGCATTGACATATAGTCAGGTACGGCACCACTTTTGTTTGGATTGCAGTGAAGAAAAAATCAATAAAGTTTAAATATTTGAAGCTTTTTATATAAAATTTTTATAGCTTCGAATGCTTTATTTTAACTGTTTGTATGACATTTCATTTATTTTCAATACGTTGATTTGCAGTACGTTACTTAGTTTTAAATATAAAAGGGTAGGGGCTATCCAGATTTATTGAACCATATATTAACTTAAAACGGTACAGAAAAATGACCTTGGTTTCCAGTAGAAGGGAAGTATTAAAAAGTATAGTGGTCGGCGCAGTTGCTCTTCCGCCTTTGACGTTGAGCTCTGTGTTTGCAAAAAATAATGAGGTACTTGGTCAAAATTTAAATGGAAAAATCAACCATTCAGTTTGTAGATGGTGTTACAGTAAAATTCCACTTGAAACTCTGGCACAAGAGGCAAAAAAAATTGGTATAACATCCATTGAATTGTGTGGACCAGAGGAGTGGCCAGTTCTAAAGAAGAACGGATTGACTTGTGCATTACCTTGGGGAGAAGGAGCGACGAGAAGTTTGGATAAGGGATTTTGTGATCCGGCAAACCATGAAGCATTGATAAGAGATTTCACAGATGTGATTCCCAAAGTGCAGGCTGCCGGATATGACAAGATAATATGTTTCTCCGGAAACCGTCGGGGAATGAGCGATATTGATGGGATGAGAAATTGTGCAATGGGAATTAGAAAATTGTTGCCTCTTGCGGAAAAACACAACGTCACGTTGGTAATGGAATTGCTTAATAGCAAGGTAGACCATAGAGATTACATGTGT
The DNA here is from genome assembly GCF_021390535.1 of Dyadobacter sp. CY312. GTDB lineage: Bacteria > Bacteroidota > Bacteroidia > Cytophagales > Spirosomataceae > Dyadobacter. Next base: position 613,375 of record NZ_JAJUXG010000001.1, on the reverse strand, counting down.
GACAAAACTTCCTGGGGAGCCGGGTTGTGTGAAATGGTAAGTTCCGATAAGTTCAAGTTACTTTATGATATTTACCATATGCAAATTATGGAAGGCGACGTAATTGCAACCATCCGGAAGTATCATAAGTACATTGCTCATTATCACACTGGCGGTGTACCAGGAAGAAATGAAATTGACGAAAGCCAGGAACTTTATTATCCGGCTATTATGAAGGCAATTGTCGAAACCGGATACAAAGGGTATGTTGGACAGGAATTTGTACCAAGCCGGAAAGACGATATTGCTTCATTGAGTCAAGCTGTAAAAATTTGTGACATAGCATAAACCTTAAAACAATGAAATCAAAATACAGCAGACGGAATGTAATGAAAAGTATTGCGGCGCTTTCTGGAGTTGCGGTAGTCCCACATTCTCTATCAGCAGCAATAACGAGAGCGGAAACTATTTTAGGTCCTGAATTGAAAGGGAAAATTAATCATTCGGTATGCAAGTGGTGTTATGGAAAAATACCCCTTGATACCTTTGCTCAGGAATGTAAGAAAATGGGGATAAAATCCATTGAACTTCTTGGACCTGACGAATGGCCGGTTCTTAAAAAATACGGATTGACCTGTGCCTTGCCGAATGGTGCTGGAATGGGAATTGAAAAAGGTTTTAATGATCCGGCAAATCACGACGAGCTGGTGAAAAGTTACGAGGAGCTTTTTCCGAAATTGCAGGCCGCTGGTTATACAACAGTTATCTGTTTTTCGGGAAATCGCCGTGGTATGTCAGATATCGATGGAATGAGAAATTGTGCGGTCGGATTGAAACGCCTGATACCGTCAGCTGAAAAATACAACATTACATTAATCATGGAATTGCTTAACAGTAAAGTTAATCACCGGGATTACATGTGTGATCGTACGGAATGGGGAGCCGGACTTTGTGAAATGATTGGTTCGGAAAAATTCAAATTACTCTATGACATTTACCATATGCAAATTATGGAAGGTGATGTAATTGCAACCATCAAAGAATACCACAAATATATTGGGCATTATCACACGGGTGGTGTTCCGGGAAGAAATGAAATTGATGAAACACAGGAACTTTATTATCCTGCCATCATGAAAGCAATTGTTGAAACTGGTTACAAAGGCTTTGTGGCTCAGGAGTTTATACCAAAACGTGCTGATCAGTTGGCATCCTTAAAACAAGGTGTTGAGATTTGTGATGTAGCCTGAAAGTTTTAATGCAAAAATGGCTACAATTTAGATTTAGGTCTAAATTGTAGCCATTTTTTGTGCACTTTTAATAAAAAGACCATTAGATCAATTTTAGCTAAGCGATTCAAATAGGTTAAAATTTACCCTTAAATAATTGAAAACTAATATTTTAAGGGCGATTTTGATAGAATTGATAGCCGCGAGAATTGAACAGAAATTTATTTCTGCATAATGGTTCGGTTTGATTTAATCTCATTGAGTTCGTATTACGAATACTTAAGAAAATGTGGATATTAGTTTGTTGTATAATTTATATTATGTTAAATAGATTTTCGTAAATGAGAGGAGCGCCAATCCGGTGCTCCTCTCATTCTATGCTTCTAAAAAATATTAGTCAATGCAGGTAATTCCTTTACCTTCAAGTTGAGCGATAATGTTGGTTGCATTTTCAAGTGCTTCTTTTGCTTCTGCCTCATCTTTTGCCTTGATAGCTTTTTCAAAGAATGGCTTTGATTTTTTGAAACGACCACAAACACGTCCTTCAATTTCTTTACCGCGTGCCTGGTAATCTGTCATGTTCATATTATCAACTTCCTTTTTCAGCTGAACCGCTTCGTTGAAGTAAACTGCTCCAAGGTTGTACAATGCATCGTAATTGTTTGCATCAATTTCCAAAACCTTTTTATAGTTAGCAACTGATTCAGTAGCCGCCGTTGCCTGCTTCGCTTTCAAGTCAGCCAACTCTTTTTCAAGAGCAGCATTGTCGTTACCTTTTGCAGATTCCTGAGCTTCTTTAATTTTTGCCTCAGTGTCAGCAATTGCAGCCAGTGATTCTTTTTTCTTTGTATTCACATCTTCCAACTGACGCTTAAGATCTGCAGTCGGTTTCTTTTTGATCAACGCAGAAATACGCTTAACCTCACCATCGAAAACTTCTACTTTACCTTTTTCACTGTCAATGGTTTTCTTAAGGTTATCCACCTTAGATGTTCCTGAGCCCAGCTTGTCCTGAATTTCCTTGATTTTGCTAAGCGTTTTTGTATTTGTGTTGTCATACAAAATTGCAAGGTTCACGAGGTTCTGAACATTCGTAGGATCTGATTTGCTCAAAGCTGTCAACTCATTGATGGCTTGATCTTCTTTTCCTGATGCTAGCAAAATGTTAACCACTTCCGATTTTAGGTCCTTGTTACCTGGCGATTTTTCCAATCCTTTGTTCAGGATTTCAATCGACTTGTCGAAGTTATTATCAGCGCGGTATAATTGGGCCAAACCGTAGAATACGCTTGGATCTTTTCCACCATTAGCAATGTAATTTTCGAACTGCGTTTTTGCTTCGTCTTTCTTATCGATCTGTTGTGCAGCAATACCACCGTACAACGCCGCAGTTGTATCTTTCTTGTTAATCGTCTGAGCCAGTTGGAACATTTCCAAAGCGCCTGTAAGATTTTTAGTCTGATACTTTTCAGCACCTTGCTTTACAAATGCATTGAAAAGAGATGTACCTTCTCCTCCACTCAAAATATTTGTTGCTTCCTTGGATGACTTCCCAGGCTCACCTTTTTTCGTCAAATCAAGTTCAACTACTTTTTTGTAAGATTCAAGGGCAGTTTTTGCAGCACTGGAATCTACTTCCGAACCTGACATTGCTATATTTTCATATAGTTTTGCTCTTTCCATCCAGAAAGCAGCTTTGGCACTATTTTTAGGATCGCTTACATCTTTATCACTTTTCTCTTTATCCTTACGAAATTGATCTACCATCGCCTTATTGATAGCGTCCTGCGAAAATGCAGATAAGCTACAAAGGGTAAGTGCAGACACAAAAAACATTTTTTTCATAGATCTTAACTTTTATTGTGATTGGTTAATTCGAAAAGCTAAATATAAATTAATAAATACAAATTCTACAAAAATCATACCTATTCTGCGGCATCCTCTTCGTCAGAATCATCTTCACCTTCCTCCTCATCCACTTCTTCCTCGTCGACAATTTCCTCTAAATCGTCATCCTCAGAGACAATAATATCAGGTGATTTTTCAGCAACGATTACATTTCCATCTTCATCCAATTCTTCGGCCTGCTTTTCATCCGGATCTTTCAGGATACGCGTCACAGAAGTAATTTCATCAGAACTACTTAGTCTGATCAGTTTCACTCCCTGAGTATTTCTTCCAGCCTGACGAATATCAAGAACGCTCATTCTGATCGCAATACCATTTCTGGTTATAATCATCAAATCGTCTTGTTCAGTTACCTCACGAATTGCTACCAGTTTACCAACTTTCTCGGTTGCATTCATGGTTGAAACTCCTTTTCCTCCACGTTTAGTTACACGGTAACTATCTATGTTAGAGCGTTTTCCGAATCCATTCTCAGAAACAACAAGTAACTGCGCATCTTCGCGATTGATACATACCATTCCGATTACCTTGTTCTCAGGATCAGTCAGGTTAATACCTCTCACACCAGCGGCTGTTCTTCCCATTGGCCTCACTCCTTTTTCATTGAACCTTACCGCACGTCCCGCACTCGATGCGATAACGATATCGTTGTCACCATTAGTAAGTGCAACATTCAACAAGCGGTCGCCTTCATGAATTGAGATCGCAATGATACCATTGGTACGAGGACGAGAGTATGCTTCAAGCAAAGTTTTCTTAATTGTACCTTGCTCAGTACACATAATGAGGTAATTATTCTTGATGTAATCCTCATTAGTCAACGTTTTAACGTTGATCACTGAACGTATGGAATCTCCATTTTCAAGGCTGATCAAATTCTGTATTGGTCGGCCTTTGGAAATTTTGCTTCCTTCGGGAACTTCGTAAACCTTCATCCAGAACAACTTACCGTATTCGGTAAAGATCAACAGGTAGTTAAGCATGGTTGCAGAGAACAAATGCTCCGTAAAATCAGAGTCTTTTGTTTTTACACCACGAGAACCTACTCCACCTCTTGTTTGTGTACGGTATTCGGCTAACGGAGTACGTTTGATATAACCTTCATGAGAAATTGTGATAAGCATTTCTTCATCAGGAATCATGTCTTCGTCACTGAATTCTTCGGCAGCAAACTCAATCTGAGTGCGGCGTTCGTCTCCGTAGCGATCTTTAATTTCTCCTAATTCAGTTTTAATGATCTCATATTTCCTCCATTCATTGGCAAGAATATCTCTCAAATCAGTAATCAGAGCCATGATTTCCTCATACTCTTTTACAATTTTTTCTCTTTCAAGGCCTGTAAGACGTTGTAAACGAAGTTCAAGAATTGCTTTTGACTGAATTTCGCTAAGTGCGAATTGCTCCATCAAACCAACTTTCGCAGTTTCAGGATCACGTGCGCTTCTGATCAGATTGATTACTGCATCCAGATTATCCAGTGCAATAAGTAAACCTTCAAGAATGTGAGCACGTTTTTCGGCTTCGCGAAGTTCGTATTCTGTACGACGTGTGATTACAACAATGCGGTGTTCTACGTAATGCTTGATCAGATCTTTCAGATTCAGCATTACCGGACGGCCTTTTACAAGAGCAACGTTGTTTACCCCAAATGAAGATTGAAGTGGCGTATACTTGTAAAGGTGATTTAGAACGATGTTAGGAATTGCATCTTTTTTCAAATCAAAAACGATACGCATTCCGTCTCTATCCGATTCATCGCGGATGTCGGAGATTCCGTCAAGTTTCTTATCATTAATAAGTCCTGCGATTCTTTCGATCATCGCAGCCTTATTGGTCATGTAAGGAATTTCGGTAATGATGATCTGCTCTTTACCCGTTTTAGAAACTTCAAAATTCGCTTTTGAACGAATAACAATGCTTCCCCTACCGGTTTCCATAGCAGATCTTACACCCTGGTAGCCATATATCGTTCCACCAGTTGGGAAATCAGGAGCTTTTACATGCTCCATCAATTCAGGAATGGTAATATCAGTGTTGTCGATATATGCCAACACGCCATTTACAACCTCGGTAAGGTTATGAGGTGCCATGTTTGTTGCCATACCTACTGCAATACCAGACGAACCATTAACTAAAAGGTTCGGAAATTTTGCTGGCAAGACCGAAGGCTCAGACAACGAGTCATCAAAGTTGGGTTGAAAGTCAACAGTGTCTTTACCCAAATCGTTTAATAATTCATCAGCCAGTCTTTTCAAACGAGCCTCTGTATACCGCATTGCGGCTGGGTTGTCACCATCAACGGAACCAAAGTTTCCCTGACCGTCTACCAATGGATAACGTAATGACCAAGGTTGGGCCATACGTACCATAGTATTGTAAACAGATGAGTCACCATGAGGGTGATACTTACCTAAAACTTCACCTACTATACGTGCAGACTTTTTATGAGATCTGTTGTAGTTGACCCCTAAATCGGACATACCGAATAATACGCGGCGATGGACAGGTTTTAAACCATCTCTTACATCGGGAAGCGCACGGGAAATAATAACGGACATCGAATAATCGATATACGCTCCACGCATTTCGTCCTCAATATTGATGGGGATAATGTTTTCACCAGGAGATTCTGCCATAAATAATCAGAAAAGAATCGAAATTTAAGTGAGAAGTTGATTTTATACCAAGCCTCACATGATTAATCCAAATTGTACAATTTAAAACTCAAATTTCGTCATTTTTGACCACTCTAACAAACTATCTTTAAAGCTATTCTCAGGGCATTTTTGTATCAATATGATATACCGCATCTTACGATTTTATGATTTGAAAAAAACTTAAAGTCATTAACTACATTAAATTTTTGGCGTTACCTTCTTATTATTGAAAGTTCACATCGTTAATCCCTAGCCAATGCCGTTATTACTGACCTTTCTGGCAATCGTTTGTCTTATATTATTAATTGCCTGGTTAAAAATCGACACATTTATTTCCTTCCTCCTGGTATCCATTGGTCTTGGACTCGCCAGTAGTCTGGACGTTGCCACCATTGGAAAAGCGATACAAAAAGGCGTTGGCGGAACCCTGGGTGATCTGGTTTTAATAGTAGGCTTTGGTGCGATGCTGGGTAAAATGGTAGCAGACAGCGGAGCTGCGCAGCGTATTACAGATGCCCTCATCGGGATTTTTGGAAAGAAATACATACAATGGGGAATGGCTCTGGCAGGTTTCGTGATTGGTATACCCCTGTTTTACAATGCAGGTTTTGTAATTGTGATTCCGCTCATTTTCATGATCAGTGCTACTGCACGCTTGCCTTTGTTATATATAGGTATTCCCATGTTGTCGGCACTTTCGGTTGCGCATGGTTATCTGCCTCCGCACCCCTCGCCTGCTGCCATTGCCAGTCAGCTCAATGCCGATTTGGGTAAAACGTTATTCTACGGACTGATTGTTTCCATTCCTGCCATTGCAATTGCAGGACCTATTTTTGGTTCAACTTTAAAGCGGTTTCAGCCAAAACCTGATGAAGACCTTTTCAATGTAAAGCCAAGACCAACATCTGAATTACCTGGTTTGGGAATCAGTATAGTAACTGCTCTTCTACCTGTTTTTTTATTAACAAGTATGTCGGCAGTGAAAAATGTGATGCCAGGTAATGCCTTCGTTGCTTTGTTGGCAGAGCCCTATTTCGGAATGCTGATTTCCGTTTTGTTCGCAGCCTATGCGTTGGGAATACGCCGTGGGATGAATATGAAAGCGGTGACCAAATCTATGGAAGAAGCTTTTAAGGGAGTATCTGTTATTCTGCTGATCATCGCAGGAGCTGGTGTTTTTAAGGAAATGATGACCGCAGGCGGCGTGAGTAACTACATTGCGGAAAGTCTGAAAAATGTGGATATTTCTCCTTTGCTTCTGAGCTGGGGAATTGCGGCAATCATTCGTGTTTGTGTTGGCTCAGCTACCGTTGCCGGGCTTACAACGGTAGGAATACTTTCTCCACTTTTAATACATTCCACCGTGCCTCCCGAATTGCTGGTACTGGCCATTGGTTCAGGCAGTTTGATGTTTTCTCACCTTAATGACGGTGGCTTCTGGCTCTTCAAAGAATATTTCAATCTTAGTATCAAAGACACGCTTCTTACATGGTCTGTTATGGAAACAATTGTTTCGGTGATGGGTTTGATTGGGGTTTTACTGTTAAATTTGTTCATTTAGCAGCGCCTAGATAATTTATGCTGCGTGAAGATATCATTGATCATTATAAATTAACCTTATGAATCCTGAATCCAGTTTTGAAAAACTTGGCCTTACCTTGCCACCAGCACCTGCGCCAAAAGGTGTATACAAACCATATCTGATAGTAGATGATCGCTGGCTTTATGTTTCCGGTCACGGTACGGTGCAAAATGACGGTACACTCATCATCGGACGAATTGGCCAGGACATGGATATAGAGGCTGGGAAACAAGCGGCTGAACAAGTTGGGCTCACTATATTGTCAACCATAAAAACGAACCTTGGCACTCTGAACCGGGTAAAAAAGGTGATCAAAATTTTGGGAATGGTGAATTGTACCGCTGATTTCGAAAGACATCCTTACATTATAAATGGATGTAGTGAACTATTCGCCAAAATTTGGGGAGAAGAAAATGGAATTGGTGTGAGAAGCGCCGTCGGAATGGGTTCGTTGCCGGACAATATTCCGGTGGAAATTGAAGCGATGTTCGAATTACATTAAGCAGCGTAGCATCAACTCATGTTTCAAATTCTTCACTCCTAATTCTTCATTGTTAAATGTGGTATAAGCTCAACAATCCTGAAAAAGTATTTTCGCCTTCGCTCCTGTTTTACAAAGACAGGATCGAAAGTAATATTGACAGAATGATCAATGTTGCTGGCGATGTGAACCGTTTGGTGCCGCATGTGAAGACACACAAAACCGCCGAGATTGTCAAATTACAGCTTCAAAAAGGTATCTCCAAATTCAAATGTGCAACAATAGCGGAAGCTGAAATGCTTGCAGAAGCCGGTGGGAAATGGATTCTTATCGCTTATCAAATGGTTGGGCCTAACATCGGTCGGCTACTTGAATTAAAGACCAAGTTTCCAGACTCTGTGTTTTCTTCATTGATTGACAATGAAAAGTCTGCGCAGATGCTCGAAGAGGCCGGTGTTGCTACTAGTTCTATTTTTAATGTCTTCATTGATGTAAATAATGGCATGAACCGCTCCGGCCATCAGGCAGACCACACTTTGTTATCCTTGTTTCATTTCTTAAAAGGTTTATCACAGGTTCATGTTTCGGGTGCTCATATTTACGATGGCCATATCAGAAACCCTGAGTTTTCCGAGCGAAAAGCAGCCAGTGACGAGGCGTTTGAACTAACGCTTCCCTTGCTGGATCTTATGACCAAGAACGCGGATAAAGATGTTATGGTTATTGCAGGTGGTTCGCCTTCGTTCAACATACATACCTTGCGTTCCGATGTCTTTCTCAGTCCCGGAACAAACATACTTTGGGATTGGGGTTACGGCTCCCGTTTTCAGGATCAGCCATTTTTACACGCCGCGCTTATTCTTACCAGAGTTGTTTCAAAACCTGCAGTCGGAATAGTAACGATTGACCTGGGCCACAAGAGTGTGGCAGCCGAAAATCCTATTGATAGCCGCTTCCAACTTTTAAATCTGAATAATTACGAGGTTATCAGTCAAAGTGAAGAGCATGGTGTTTTGCAGGTTGGTAATCAGGAATGGGAAAAAATAGAAATTGGGGATATCTACTATGCCCTTCCCTATCATATATGTCCAAGTGTTGCCCTTCACGATTATGCGTCGGTTATAGAAAATGGTGAGGTTACCGACGAATGGAGAATCATAGCCAGAAATAGAAAAATTACGATTTAAACCACCCATTTATATGTTTCTTTTTGATGCGCATCTTGATCTTTCCATGAACGCCCTGGAATGGAACCGTGACCTTACTAAAGGGCTATCGGAGATACGGGACAGGGAAAAGAACTTGTCCGACAAACCCGATCGTGGTAAAGGTGTGGTGTGTTTTCCAGAGATGCGGAAAGGTAATATAGGTATGTGTGTAGCAACCCAGATCGGGAGATTTGTGGAGCCGCAAAGCACACTTCCCGGATGGCATTCACAGGCGCAGGCCTGGGCTCAGACCCAGGGTCAGGTTGCCTGGTATAAGGCGATGGAAGAAGCCGGAGAGATGGTGCAAATACGTGATTTAGTCACCCTAAATAATCACTTGGCTCTTTGGCAAAACGCATCTTCCACTGAGGGGTTACCAATTGGTTACATTCTAAGCCTGGAAGGCGCCGATTCACTTCCGAGTGTTTCTCACCTCCAAATCGCTTATGATTACGGATTACGTGCACTCGGCCCGGCCCATTACGGGCCAGGTGTGTACGCCTTTGGCACTGATTCCGATCAACCTTTATCTGACAAAGGTAAAGAACTGATCAGGGAAATGGAACGCCTGGGAATTATCCTGGATGCAACACATTTGTGCGACAGTGCTTTCTGGGATGCAATGGAAGTATACAATGGTCCTGTGTGGGCCAGCCATAATCTTGTAAGGGAACTTGTGCCTCATAACAGGCAATTTTCTGACGAAATGCTCAAAGAACTGATTAAGAGAAATGCTGTGATTGGAATGGCTTTCGATGCATGGATGATGATTCCGGGTTGGGTTCGCGGGAAGTCCACACCAGAAAACACCGGACTGAAAATTGAACATATTGTCAATCACATTGACTATATATGTCAACTGGCGGGAAACACAAACCATGTCGGTATTGGCTCGGATCTGGACGGAGCCTTTGGTAAAGAGCAGGCGCCGGGAGACCTGGAATCTATCGCTGATTTGCAAACTGTTGGTTCTATACTTAGAGAGCGCGGATATAAGGAGGAGGACATTGAACAAATCATGTGGAAAAACTGGGTTGATTTCTTAAATCGTAGTTGGAAATAGACCGGTAATTGAACTTTCTTGCTTCAAAAAATGGTCAATCTTGCCTCCTGCACTTCGACAGATAATATTTAACATTGCCTTAATACAATTATCATCAAAGCTTCGCAACTTTCCGGATCGTTACGCGGTTATAGCATTCAGCCAGCATAGAGAACACAAAATAATCATTGTTTTTTATTTGGAATGATTATAAATTATCTTCATCTTTGATAGGTAAAGCAGACAGTAAGAATCAGAATTGACCGACATAAATTAATGAGCTCGATATATAAAATTTCCTTTCGTACCAATCTAAAAAACAGCCGGTCGTTCCAAAGACTGCATGATTGCCTCAAACGATTAAATGTAAAACACTGGGCTTATGATTTTCAGGATTTGCTCCTGACATTGACCTCTGACCTATCCGATTTTACAAAGATTGAGGCAGCGCTAAGTTCCGCAGGTTGCAAGTGTCATTTCGTGAAGTTAGAAAATCTGAATGAAGGACATTCTCTTTCCCTGACGTGAAATTTGACGTTATAAAACGAGAAACGGGCCATTTTAAATGGCCCGTTTCTCGTAAATTAAATTAATCATTCAGGAATGGTGGAAACCATAAAGCTTAAAAAGTGAAAGACCTCTTCCTGATTTTTGATGTGATTACGAGCGGCAGATAAATCGTCACCGATTTTGATGGTATAGGAAGTGTCCGGCAATGCCTCGAACATATCTTCATCAGTCGTATCGTCACCAATAGCGAGAATGAAGTCGTAATCACTGCCATCTACAAAGCTTCTTGCCGCGGTTCCTTTATTAAATGCGGTCTTTTTAACCTCCACAACTTTGTTCCCGTCAATAATCTGAAGATTAAGTTCTGGCTGTATGAAATTCTTCAATTGCCATGATAATTCCTGAGCTCTTCTTGAAGCATATTCTTTATCATCCGCTGTCCGGTAGTGCCATGCAAGTGACGTTTCTTTTTCTTCGACAAAAGCACCCGGACATCTCTTGGCATACATATTCAGAATTGGTTTGATACTATCTTTCCAGTTTTCCTCGTAACTCTCATTCAAAGTCCATTCTTCGCTTCCTTTGGTTTTAATTAAAGCACCATGCTCAGCAATAATATGCACCGGAAGATCCCGGAAGTGCGTGTCAAGAAAACGACGGTCACGGCCACTGATGATGACAACGGTGTCGCGCTTGGCTATTTCCATAATCAGCTTTTTTACATCTTCTGATACAATTGCCTTCGACGGGTCGGCAACAATTGGTGCCAGCGTACCATCATAATCAAAAAACAATATTCTTTTGGAAGAGGCTTCATAAGCTTTTCTTATATTATCTATTCCTTTGTTGGTCAAAAAAACTTGCTTTAACCTTTCGTGTTCTTGTTCTAACATAAGCATTTGGGTAAAAAAATCATTTGTCCATGCGAATACATCATAATCACGGATGCGTTCCCGCATGGCACTCATTCGTTTTTCCTGTTCTTCGGGGATCATCGCAAAGGCCTCGCTGATAGCATCTGCTATTCCCTGATTATCGAGCGGATTTATAATCAGCGCCTCCCCCAATTCTGCCGCCGCGCCGGCCATTTCGCTTAAAATTAGTACGCCCTGCGAATCCTTTCTACTGGCGACATATTCTTTACAAACCAGGTTCATGCCGTCCCGCACAGGTGTGATCAGCGCAACATCACTTGCAGTGTACATTCCGACAAGTTCATGGTAAGTCATCGAGCGATACTGGTAGATGATCGGTTGCCAATATATATTGCCGTAATTGGCATTAATGGCTCCAACCGTCTGATCGATTTCCATTTTCATATGTTGGTATTGCTCAATGGTATCCCGGGAAGGCACAACCACCATCACGAAGGAGACACGTTCGTGCCATTCAGGATGTTGTTCCAGAAATCGCGTGAATCCTTGCAACCGATGCAAAATCCCCTTTGAATAATCGAGACGATCGACGGAAAATATAATTTTCTCTTTCAGAGATTCACGAGCCTCTTCTCTGGCTCTGATCACTTCTGGCTCATCGTATGCTTCATTGAATTTTTGGAAATCAATACTGATCGGAAACGAGTCGACTTTGACAATACGATTGCTCATATTGATATAATGGAGCTTGTTTCCGTAGCCAGAAACAAGTCTGGCTGCTTTCAGGAAATATTCTACATAATCATTGGTATGAAATCCTACAACATCAGCACCGAGTATTCCATCTACAATCGCCTTACGCCACTTTACAGGGAACATCCGGAACAATTCATAAGATGGGAAAGGGATGTGAAAAAAGAATCCAATCTTGTTGTCAGGATATTTTTGTCTGATAAGATCTGGCAGAAGCATCAGCTGATAATCCTGGACCCAGACAACATCTCCTGGTTGGATCACTTCATCCAGTTTATCAAAAAACAACTGGTTGGCAGTCTTGTATGCTTCGAAATAAGCATCGTCGAAACGGGCAAGAGATGGGAAGTAATGGCACAACGGCCAGACTAAATTATTGCAAAATCCCTCATAGTAGTTTTCATTTACATCGTCCGGAATAAAAACAGGGTGAGCCTGAAAGGACTCATTGGCCAACGACTGACCTTCTAGTTCTTCCTTGGTGTTTTCACTGAAACCAATCCATTGGATTTTTTCTTCAGAAGAAAAGACAGAATCCTCCTGGTCGCTTACCAGAGAAAGTACGGCTGATACAAGTCCTCCTGAATTTTGCACCAGGTGAGATTGATCATCTTCGCGAACAATTTTAAAAGGTAGTCGATAGGCAACGATAATTAGTCTTCCTGAATTTTTAGTGTTTTTTAATTCTTTCATAGTTTTCAAAGCATCCGAATTCCGGCCGCGTTTGATTAGTAATGGAATAAAAAGTCCTGCAAATACATATCTTGTAATTGCTCTTTTAATTCTTGGAAATTCATTTAATAACTGACCTGCACAAATCATGCCAATAAGTATACATTGGCTGTATCTTACAATAAAACAAGCGAATTGTTACAGTTTAGTAGTTTTCGGAGACGTATGCATTAGATATACAACCAATGAGCTCGAAAGTATGCAGAGCTCCGGGGTATTCCTGACTCTATATTGCCCTTTGATAATCCTACAATTATTTCGTTAGTATTACAGGCTCAACCCTATAACCCTGATTACGAAGTAACATTATCAAGCCAGTTTTGTAATAAAGATGACTTAGCCCTACCGCGATGAGACATGGTCTTTTATTGATATTCTCTACAATTTTAGGGATCCAGTTTTTGTTCCTCTGTTCCATAGGGACGAAGTCGAAGTCGGTTGAAGTCTGAAGACTTAAATCGCTCTCATTTAGCTTGTAGTCGAACTCCATCTTCTTGTATCTGCTTGTTGCGTCATCCACATCCTGCATTTGATAGATATTCCAGCCAGGCTTGTCACTATTTTTGATATACCCCAGTGCTCTCCCTAAATATTGTTTTGCATGGTCTATTTGTGATGAGTCAAAATCAGAAATAGGTATTCTATCCAGACGGTCTCCCTCTCTGCCCAATTCTACATAAATATCGAACAGTTCTTTATCCATGAGTTTTGTTACTGCGGTTGAGTTCTCACTGTTAGAAGCCAGGGTAGTCAGTATGGCACCTTCCATCTCAGCGATTGTCAAATTCTCTGCATCAATATTATTTTTGATTCCTTCGCCAACTCTGGCGACAAAAAATGAATCAAGAGTGCGAAACTGATGCTTGTCGAGTAAAGGTAACGCCTTTAGCACTTCACGGATGTGTGGCTTTATGGGAACTTGATGCGTTGTAAATGCTTCGTTTAAAATAAACTCTGTACTATCGATAACTTTTTTCATCTCCGAATATTCCAAAATCCATTTAGCATCCGTCAAATGGAATGTTCCCAGAATGTAGGATGGCTTGGAGCAATCCGGACCAGTTATTTTCCAAAGGACAGTTGCCGGACTAGACCTTTCCAATTGAAAACGGTCATTTCCGGTTGCAGCGATGAATACCAAAGTACAAATAACTACAAGGAGTATAGGAAATGTAAAGCGTTTCATTAGATCTGATGAAGGTAATATTCGGATGAGTTGAGTAAGAAATTTGGCAATGCCTGATATTGCTAATACAAAATTTCCTCTTTTTTGAATTTTTTCAAAAAAACATCGTCTGAAGGGCATAAAAAAACCTGACAAGATATGCCAGGTTTTCAGAGCCTCCAGTCGGGATCGAACCAACGACCTACTGATTACAAGTCAGTAGTGCTATCCTGAAACACAAACACTAATTCGTTTATTTACAATACTTTATCTCAAAATTTTCATTTTAAAATTTGTCTTAAAATTGAATTCCGCATACATTTCCGCATACATTTATAAATCTTGGATTATTTTCAATTTTAGCTCTTGGAATTCCTTCTCGGAGATCACTCCTTGCTTTTTCCATGCGATCACTTTTTCCAGGTCAGATAGATAACTGGTTTTATTCTTTACTGACGATGCCTTAGTTTCCGAACTTACCAATGCGCCTTTTTTGCGAGGCATGAGATCAGTAAAGTGTGAGGTGGGAACGTCAAAATAACGTGAGAGTGAATTTATGGATTCGTTGGATAGTGAGAGTAGATTTCCATTTTCGACTCTTGAGATCAGAGTCATAGATATTCCAGATGCAACAGCCAAATCTTGTTGGGTCAAACTTTGGCTGAGCCTTAATTTTTTGAGCCTTTTGCCTAGCGTGTCTACTTCTGGTTCATCGTCGTCGTCTCGTAGTTCTTCAGGGTCTAAGTCCAGAACCTTTGCTACTATATATAAGCTCTTTTCTCTTATACCACCACCAGATAACCAAAGTCGAACAGCTTCTCTGGTGAAGTTTCCTTTTCTGGCAAATTCTGTTACCGTTAAGCCAGCATCATCAAGAGCTTTTTGAAGTTTCTCAGCAGAAGTCATAATTTGAATATAAAATTTAATTAAAGTTTTTATTAAAGTTTACTTGTATTGCAAAATATTAAATATACATTTGCATATACATAAGCGATACATGCAAATATACATATTATTTGTATCGCTAGACTACTACTATATATTAAATATAGGTTGGTACTTATTAAACGGTAAATAATGAGTAAATCTTTTTCAGAGGTAGTGAAGTCGGTCGTTGATCAGGTGAAAACTACAAAAGGGGGTGTAAAGAAATTGATTGAGGCAACAGGTAAATCAGCTGGCCTGATTACTCACTGGAAAACTGGTAGATATATTCCTACCCTTAGGGTACAGGTTGAATTTATTACCAAGTCGAATAATTTGATCCAAGAGCTAAGGAAAGAAGAAAAGGACAATTTGGAAAAATATGAAGAAATAAGTAACTCAATTACAGCTTGATATGGAAATTGATTTGGTTCGCAAAATTGTCGCTGAGGAGGTTGCTAAGTATAACGATGTCTATCTGAGTGTTGAAGAAGCAATGGAGTTGTTAAAGTCAACCAGCAAAAAAAGTTTTTATGAGCAAAGTAAAAAATTTACTAGGTACAAGCCACTAGGTAGAATTATTTTTAAGAAAAGTGAGATAATTGAACATATAGAGCGTCATAAGGTTGAACCACTCCCCTCTTCGTTGGAAAAAGTTTCTACTCAACGCCAACCAAGGATTATTTTTACCTCATCTAAAAGTTCAAGAAAATGAATATTGTAAACAGTGAATTCATAGACAAATTACAAATAAGTCAAGATGCGCAGGATGTATTAAGAGGATTGTTTACACAAATAAACATTACTGATAATGTTAGCCATATTAGAGATTTTAGATCACTTGATCTAAATAAATCATGCTCTGATAATAAACTAAGTCCTATGGCAATTTTTCTTTCAGTTAATGAATTGCTTGAAGAAGGTTTGTTGGAAATTGACACAGATTGTCTTCCCGGGGACTGGATTGTAAATATTTTGATTGATAATCTTCTTTCAAGGGCAAAGGATGATATCCAGAATCACATTAAGCAAATGGGAGATTTATACAATGTTATTTCGGTCGCTTACCAAGAGAGCCTGAATAATACTCAGTAATGAGTGAATGAGGAGGGGAATTTCTACATGCCGGAGGGCTTCCTTCGGCACTGTTTCCAAAGTTAAATTAAGCCAATTTTATATATGTCAACTACCAAAGTACTCACTCTGGACAGCCTTGTTGTGTCCAATTATAAAAAGCTGAGGCATCAAGAGACACATTTTTTCACTCCTGAATGTACCATAATCGGACCAAATGGCTCTGGTAAGTCCACACATTGGGATGTCTGGCACTGGTTATGGACTGGATATGATCTGGAAGGTCGTTTCAATCATGAGGTAAAGCCTTGGCTTACCGATGCCAGAAATACGGAGGAACGTGTAGTCGTTTCCGTTACTGGAAATATTACTTACGATGGTGAGAAAATATCACTTCGTCGGGAGCTGCATGAGCTATGGAAACCTGAATCTGACGAGGATCCCACAGAGAAATATGATAGCGATACGACGAAGTATTGGATAAATGATTCGCCGATCAAAACCAAAAAGGAATGGGAAGCCCGGTTGAATGCGATCTATCCCCTTTCAGCATTTTCAGCTGTGACTAATCCGGATGCGTTTCTTCGGATGAAACCAGAAGATATGCGTAAAGTGGTGATTGACTTAGTTGGTGGAGATATTACAAATGAGGAGATTATTGCAACCAATCCGGATTATACCAAACTGGTTACGAACACTCTTAAAACCAGAACGATTGATGGTTACAAAAAAGAAATTAATGACAATATCTCTGCCGGAAAAAAAGAGCAGGATGCGCTACCTGAGCAAATAAAATCCAAGCAAAACGAAGTTGCAAAATTGATTTCTGACAACGATTTTAACCAAATCGAAAATTCGATATCTATCAAGAAAGAAGTGCTGGCTGCTACTGAGGCTGAATTAGAAGGTTTGAAATCTTCTGACGAGGGTAAAGGCAAGATTGTAAGAGAACAGGAGATAGCGGATCTGAAAGCTGACCTCCAACGTTTCAGCCAGAATTTCAAAACGGAAGTCACTAATGGTAATTCTGAGCTGCTGACAAATAAAGCGTCAATCCAGCGTCAGATTGATTCAAAGCAAACAGATCTGACAAATGTTAATAAGGATATTACCAGATCGACTTCAAAAATTGCTGATCTGAATAACAAGAGGGTTTCTTTGAGATCTGATTTTGAAAAGTTAAATGTCCTTGAATTTCCAAGTCCTGAACAGGTTGTGGCTGGTGATCATGAACATGGGCCAGAGTGCCAGACTTGTAAACGGGGATTCTCAAATGAAGAATATGCCAGCTTTGAAGGTGTTTTGCGCGCTGCATTCAATGAGAAGAAAAAAACAGATAAAGCTAAGATTCGAGAAGAGGGTCAGGCTGTTACTGGTGAAATAGCTT
Organism: Dyadobacter sp. CY312; assembly: GCF_021390535.1. GTDB lineage: Bacteria > Bacteroidota > Bacteroidia > Cytophagales > Spirosomataceae > Dyadobacter. The sequence continues at coordinate 595,869 of NZ_JAJUXG010000001.1, read as the reverse complement.
TCGAGGAGAGTGTTCTTGAATTAGCCGAAAAATCAAAAAACACAATCCAGAAAGAAATTGACGATCTGACTGTTCAAATAAACGCTATCAAGTTGGATGAACGCAAGCCTGAGGATCAAGCGGAATACATTGAACAGTCCGCTATTATTAAAGCAAAAAAAGAGGAGCTGGAAAAATTTGATACCTCTGCTTATGATGCTTCTATAAAAGAAGTAGAAACCAAAATATCAGGGATCAAAACCGAAATATCGGATCTGACCAGATCGCTTGGCAAGAAAGATTCAATTGAAGTTATCAAGAAAAGCATTGCAGAACTGGAAGCCAATATTGAAAAGGTAAATGCGAAGGTTTTGGACTGGAAAAAGGCGAAATCCTTCTTTGAAAAATTCCTTAAAGATCGAGCAAGCATTCTGGAAGGTCGCGTGAATGGAATGTTTGAGCACATGAAATTCACCATGTTCAGATTCTTGAATGATGGTACACCGGAAGTGACCTGTATCCCAACTTATCAAGGTGTCTCCTATCCTAACGTAAACACAGGATTCTTACCGATGCTTTACGTAGATGTTGCAAATGCTTTCACTAAGAGGTACGGAACGACATTACCTATATTCCTGGATAACATGGAATCAGTTGGCAAGCGTCCGGAAACAGAATGCCAAGTAATCAATATCGTGTACCCAAAATATGATCCAGATGTGAAAACCATTGAGGTCATTGAGGGAGAGTATAAACCTAAAAAGTCAAAATAATGAGTACCCAATTACAGACAACTCCACCCGCTGGCACAACTCCACCAGTTAAGGCTACAAAGTTGGATAGATTCAAAGTAGCAATGAAGTCTGAATCTATTCAAGAGCAAATGTCAAATGCTCTGAAAGAAAATAAGGATTCATTCATTGCATCCATGATTGATCTTGTATCTGGCGATAGCAAGCTAATGCAATGTGATCCAGCAGCATTGATTGCCGAAGCTCTTAAAGCAGCTGTTCTGAAACTTCCAGTGATAAAGTCACTTGGTTACGCATGGATCATTCCCTACAAAAAGAAGAAGAAAAACGATCAAGGTCAATGGATTGAATATCTGCAACCTTCCTTCCAGCTTGGCTATAAGGGCTACATCCAGCTGGCACTGAGGTCAAAATCTGTGAAGCATATCAATACACGGGCAGTTTATGAAGGTCAGTTTATTGATGAGGATTATCTGACTGGTGCTTTTAAATTTCAGCACAAAAAAACCAGTGATGTAATAGTTGGATACATGGCTCACGTTGAGTTGCACGATGGTTTTTCTAAAACTCTTTACAGCACAGTTGATCAGATCAAAGATCACGCAGCAAAGTACAGTAAATCATACGATCCAAAAGATGCAAAGAATATTTGGGTAGTAGAATTTGACGATATGGCATTGAAAACCGTATTAACGGATCTGTTGAGCAAATGGGTAACATTATCTGCCGAGTTGCAAATTGCTTTGAGTCAGGATCGGGAGAATGACCAAAAATCATTTGTTGATGAAGATGGTAAGGTTCGTAGCGAGGATGCAAACTTAACATCAGTCACATTTGATGATGTTGATATCGTTGGCAGCAAGGTGACTCAGGATCTACCACCAGCCACAGAGAAAGAAACAGTACCAATTACAGTTAATCCGAATCCGGTTACAGCTCCCAGGCAAAATGCAGCTACTCCACCGGCAGCGGAGGAAGAGGAAGTGGATGATAACGAAGCTGGGTTCTAATGCAGCTAATCGTATTAGGATCCGGAAGTCTTGGAAACGGATACGTTCTAAAAGCCAGTACCGGGGAAACGTTAGTGATTGAGGCAGGTTGCCACCTATCTAAATTGGAAGAGGCAATGAATTGGGATTTTTCCGGTATCGCTGGCTGCATTATCAGCCATAGGCACATGGATCATGCACAGTGGGCAAAGGATTACAAAAAAGCAGGTTTGAGAATGTACATGAATCAAGATACGATGGATCACTGGCAAGTTGAAGGAACGCTTCTGGCAAGTACCCAACAGTTGATGATTGGGAACTTCAAAGTCAAACCTCTGGAAGTAGCGCACGATGTTGAATGTTTAGCTTTCCTAATTGATCATCCAGAAATGGGTCGCATGTTCTTCATCACAGATTCCAGCTATTGCCAATGGAATTTGAGTGCTGCCAAGATTCAGAACTGGATGGTTGAGGCAAATTACGATTTCCCAACACTCGAACAGGTCAGACAAGCTGGAATGATCGACAAAGATAGATATGACCGAATTCTGAACGGCCATTTCAGTATCCAAAATTGCAAAGACTTTCTGGCTGCAAATGATCTTTCTCATACAGTGAGAATTGTACTACTTCATGCGTCACGTCAGAATGGGAATACTGTGCAATTTAAGAGGGAAATTGAAGATCAAACAGGCAAGGACGTATTCATCGCGAAGGCAGGATTAGTAATACCAAGTTTCGGACCAACCCCATTTTAATTATGAGAAATACAAAAAGTGATATTGTAGATAAGATGCTTGAAAAAGATCTTGTAGGTATGGATAAGCCAAAGATCACCAAGGTGGTTAACACTCTTCTGGAAGTTCTCAAAGGAGAACTGGTTGCAGGAAATAGCGTAACGTTCAAACATTTTGGATGCTTCAAACCATTGTACAAAAAGGCGAACGAAGGTGCAAACTTCCATAATCCAGGAACTAGAGTTATCATTCCAGGCAGATACAGAGTGTCCTTCACGGCAGCTGATAGTTTCCATGAAAAAGTCAACATTGGCAATAGAGAATTAGAATAATGGAATTAACAGGAACAGTCATTGATTTTCTACCAGAAGTATCAGGACAAGGCAAAAACGGAACTTGGCGCAAACAGGAATTCATACTTGAAATTCCTGGACAATATTCCAAAAAAGTATGTGTTGCCCTTTGGGGTGACAAGATTGATCAGTCTGGCTTGCAGTTAAATGATTCAATTACCGCTTCGATTGAAGTAGAAAGCCGTGAATACAATTCACGCTGGTACACAGAAGTGAAAGCATGGAAGATTGCTCGCAATGGTTATAACTATCAGCAGAATCCTGCTCTGGATGAACAACCACCTGTTGCTGATTTTCCTGATGCGGATGATTCAGATGATCTTCCATTCTGATAAAATGAAAAGGTGGCGGAATTGGTAGACGCTGAAAGTGAAGTCTCTTATAGATTGGTTGGCATTGTCAGTAGCCGTAAAATTAAAATCACATATTCTGACCTGAGTTTCTGGAAGTGTCCAGTATAAAAACAATCCCAAAACTCCAATCATGTAGGTTCAAGTCCTACCCTTTTCACAACATCAATGCAGTAGCTAAATGATGATTCAGCGCGCAATTACAGGGATGAGGGGCTGATCACTCCGAACCGACGAACGAGGTTTTCCGGTGAGCCGTATCACCGGAATTTTAAAACCTTCTATTAACCAAAACAGAAAATAGCAATGACACATGAAGAAGTTATCCAAAGGTTAGAATATGCCTTAGCAGAAGTTAAAGATAAAAAAATTGAAGGAGTAGCATTTTTCATTGCCGTTGATCTGGATGAAAACACTAGACAGATAGCGTCCGCACTGGATATGTCGAGCCATGATCTGATGGAAGCACACAAGGCTATTACTTCGATTTTGGCTGAGGATATTGCAAAAAGGAATCCCGCAATACAGCCAGTGCTAGATATGCTGCAAGATATGACGGGCGATAGAAGCCAAAATATGAAAATAAAACCAATGCCGACAGTGTCAAATTTTGAAATAAAAGCCCAGGAGGCCAGACAAAAAGGAATGACGCTGGAAGAATTTGAAGCCAGCCTTCTGGCAGGAGAGTAGTTTAATAAGTATCCATTTTATAAATGTTTAATGTATGGCAAGTTGGTATAAATCAGTAATCCAATACCTTAAGGAAGATAGTGCAGGAGCATTACAGACAATTAAGGAGTCTTATCTTTTCGATGCAGTTTCTTTTGCAGAAGCAGAAGCAAGATGTTATAAAAAGATTGTTACAGGAGCAAGCGATTTTTCTGTAATTGAAATTTCACGAGTTAAACTGGCAGATTTGTTTGTTTATGCTGATGGAGATAAATGGTATAAAGCCAAGGTAGTTTTTTTCTCTGTTGATGAGAAAAGTGGAAAGGATAAAAAAGTAACAAATTTTATATTAGTTAATGCGGACTACATCGATCAGGCATTACAACGTATAACGGAAAGCATGAGAAACTTTTTAATTCCTTACGAAACGACGGATATCAATTTGACCCCGATATTGGAAGTATATCCTTATACATCTGATGAAAATTTTGATGAAATACGTCATAAATTGAAACCAATAGATGAGTTAACTTCATTTTAATAGTCTTTTGTAGTGTGTGTAGATAGTTCGGATTAGCCCGGACTACTTGGTTCGGGTTAATTTTCTCTTTCAAACTCTATCAAAATGCAGCAACTCGCCAACGAGCGTTTCGTGATACTGCTGTGGTACGTTGCAGTACTTGTGGCTATCTATTTCGCAATAAGAATCATTAGAAGTTTTTTCAACTAATGGACGACAATTCGATCCTCACCACCACAAAATATAAGGGATACCGGCTTGCGGATGTACCGGAATCATTCCTTCGCTTTCAGTACGAAAGTAAAAGCAGCAAAATCAAAGGGGAGCTTCGGAAGTACATCGAAAGGAAATTTTACAACTCAATCCCATAATGGTTGACTAAGCGTATATAATAAGCCGTTAGGAATGAAAACGTGTGATGAATTAGGTTGTAACTATGCCGTATGGGGGCGGGGTAAGTGTAAAGGACATCAACGTTTGTTGCCCCCAAAACCGAAAAAGGAAAAGGTAGAATATCCACGGATGAAGCCGAAGGTGGCAAAAGAAAAGAAACCTAAACCAATTTCTAAAACCAGTAAAAAGTATGCAAAAGAATTATCGATTTACCACAGGGATCGTATTCCGTTTCTTGAAGCTAATCCGATTTGCCAGTTTCCTGGGTGTGGTTGCCCATCAACTGATCTACACCATGCCGGAGGACGAGGGAAAAACCTGAATGTGAAAAAACTTTGGCGAGCCTTGTGCAGACCTCACCATGATTGGGCGGAGAATAACCCGGTAGAAGCCAAAAAAATAAATTTATCTGTCAGCCGATTAGCGAAGTGAGAAAATGATTACAAAAATAGACCATGAAGTACGCAAGGCGCTTGGAATATCAGTGATTGCCTACTGCGTTGCGGATTACGTTCACAGATCAAAGCTGGATACAACTGCTGAGGGGATAGCTGGATACTTGGAACTATCTATACTGGATACTTGGGAAATAATAGAAAGTTTGAAACCATCAAAATTGATTGAGATCGGACAAAGGTCTGGAAAGTGCTCGGTTACTGCCAAATGGAAAGAAGCGGTAAAACCAGCTCCCAAAAATAAAGAGCGTGCCGGTGATCCTCTTAACCATGAATTAAGACTTATGATTGAAGAAATCAAGCCTGGTTATTACTGGATGGGTTATACGGATTATCACCACGCTGACTTGATGCTCGCTAACCTTCGCCATAAGTTCAGGATCAAATATCACCGTGAAGGTTCGAACGAGGAAATTTTAGCATCAGTTAAAAGGGTGCTCAGTTCCCTGCCAAAACTTGACTTCTGGAAGAGCGTTTGGGATGTGAAAAAGCTGGCCAATAATCTTGATTCTATCATTGGAAAGATCATTGAATTGTCTGAGAAAGAATCAAAAGGTAAGATCGTGGAATCGGCTCAATCAATCAAACAAGCAAGTTCGGAGTTCGTCCCAAAAACAAATTTCTAATGTCAAATTTACAGATTTACGGTGCCAGTGGTATTCCAGTAGAGGTTGAAAAGCAACTTCAACCGGTTGATCGGAAGATTGTTTCTCTTGCCAGGATTGACAGATCCCATAATCCAAAAATGAGTGAACAATCGGCTGGCCAATGGAAAGAGTTAATTGATAACATCCTTCTGAAAGCACAGGTTAAACTTTCATTGAAGCCAAAAACGAAAGAGGAAAATACACTTCTCATGGCGTGTATCAATGAGGATCTTGGAACTAAGTTTGGTCCACTGACGAGATTGGAAGTGTATGCTGCCTTGGATGCTGGTTTGGATGGTAGATTCTTGAAAGAGGGTGAATCACACGTATTCTTCAATCCTTCAAATTTAGTACAGTGGATCAAAGCATGGATAGTTGAAGTAAAACAGCCTGTAATGAGCCGTGTGAGTTCTTTGAAGGTTGTTTCAGAGGAAATCCCTGCACCGTCAGAACGTGAGCAAATGATTAATGCATTTCGGTTCTTTATACAAGCCGTCAAAAGTTCGAGAGAATCCGTCTCAATATATCAGGACTATGGTGGAATTGTTTTCTCGCTTCTTACAAAATTGGAGCTTATTGATCCGGTGTCGAAAGAGGATATTGAGGCAGTAGCAGTTCACCAGCTACATGAAGCCCAAATAGAAAGAGATAAATCCAAAATCAGAAATCTAAAACAGGTTCTTTCTGATATGGATTCCAGTCCAATAAGTGCAGTAAATAGTGTAAAGTCAATTGCAGAGCGTAAAGCAATTGAAAATAAAATCCGGATGATCATTTCCTGGGAAGAAGAGGATATCGTGGATTATCTGACATTGGTAAATGACACACTTAACGAATACTTTAAATCACTACTACAATGAGCCTATTCACAATTGATTATTTCGAACTTCTGTTTTTGGCAGAAGTTTGCATCCCTCCTACTCCAATTGCAAGAGCTATGTTCTGGGAGCGATTGTGTGGTGAATACCACGACAAAATGAAGCCTGAGGAAAGAAGGGGAATGTATGAAGCACTCAAACCACGATTGAAACCAGAAAATGAGGACTGTCAGCTTTTCGAAGCCAGATTTAATCCAGAAAATCAGTACCTCGTTGAAACACAGTTTGAGGATATAGCAAGAGAAATCGAGTGCTTCAAATTCAAGGATAATTTTCATACCAGTAAGGGGTGCTCAATAATTCCAGAATACATAATCAGCATCAAACCAAACTTTAACACACAATGAGAAAACTAGTAATATCTCCGAATAATCTACCCCAAAAGTTGCCACTGAACACCTTTCTTTTGGCGCTTATTCTGCTTCATCTTATTGGAGCTGCTGGCTGGCTCATTGGTGCGGTTGCCATGGTTATGGCCGTGTACTGCGTGTCAGAGCTTCTTCGCAAGGATGAGGAAATTGAACTGGATGTATTTAAGCACGACAATAAGGCTATCAATAAACATCACGTACCTGAAAACAAAGAAGTAAATCATGAGTAAACTTAAAATACTTGCACTGGATCAAGCAGAAAAGACAGGTTGGTGCTGCGGAACAGACCTATACGGTGAGTGGAATTTTAAAGTTCTCCGCGATGAATCTTCCGGAATGAAACTGATTCGCCTCCGTAGCAAATTACAGGAGCTGCACGAGGCTCATAATTTTAACCTTATAGTTCATGAGCGTACTGGTGGCCGGTTCAAAGACGATATCGCGAGTTCAGCGAAAATGGTTTCAGTGATTCAGGTTTTTTGTGAGGATAATGGTATTGATTTTACCGCGGTTTCTGCAACGGAGATTAAAGAATTCGCAACCGGTTCTGGCAAAGCAAAGAAAGAGGATATGGTTAAAGCTGCCAAAGAAAAGTACGGCTTTACTGGCACTTCCGATAATATAGCAGATGCAATTCATCTGTATCACCTCGCACAAGAACGGTACAATAAGTACGTATAAAACCATAAACCATGCAAGCTAAACAACAATTATTCGCACGCCTAAATGGCGGCAAGCGTTCACGCGTACAGCAAGTCGCAGCCGAATCCCGTGAGGAGTTAAAGCAAGCCAAAGAGAAAGAGGTCTTCATTGATCGTGGCAAAGTAATAAAAGTCAACCGTGCTGCTTATAGCAAGGAGCAAACTGAGGCAGTGTTTCATTGTCTTGCTCACATAGTTGCAATCCGTGACGCGCAATTCAAGTTGAAAGGAACTGAGTTCTATTCGGCCAGTTTGGAACGCGAAATGGATAAAATTTCATCGACAAAGTTGATGCCAATTTTCAAGCAAAATCCTCCTGGATATATAGCAGATACCACAATGGCAATGGCAGAAGTATTCTCTCAAATGTGCGACTTCTCTTTCCAATTGTCTTTGCAGCCTGAAAAGGTTCAGGAACGCTTCGAAAAGGAGTACAAGAATTTACTTATTAGTTGTGGCATCACGATATCCAAGTAATCATGCCAATAGATTACTCAAGATACCCGCCTGGCTGGAAGAAAGAAATTGTTCCGGCAGTTCTCAAACGAGCCAATAACAAATGTGAGTGCTGTGGATTGGAAAATGGCTCAACCGCTTATTCAATCAAGCTGGATGTCAAGGATGACAATGGCCGGTACAAAAAACGAACCATCTGGTTTCGATCAAAGGAGGATGCAGAACGAGAATGTGATCCTTACTATGAAGTGAAACCAGTTAAAGTAGTTCTCACTGTCGCTCACCTGGATCACGACGAAACCAATTGGGATGTTTCTCTGGATCGGCTCAAAGCAATGTGTCAGTTGTGTCATTTACGATACGACAGTAAAGAAAAATTTAGGCGATACGCTACCAAATATCAATAATCAAAATGGAAACAATAACACTTCATTCCACAGTCCCGGAATCTCTGGGAGAGTTTCACCTGAGTAATAAGGAATATTGCCAGTACTTATACTACCCGATAAAGCTCGCCGGCAGTTTCATACTTGAAATGGAACCAAGATTGCAATTCCTGAATCACTTGGTAACTTCAGCGCTTCTCAATGAAAACAAAGGCAAGGATTTTGACTGGTTGAAAAAGCAGTACGTCTATCTCACTGTAAAGCAAACTCTGGTTCCTAAAGGTATTGATCAGAATCGTCCAGGTTTTCATTCCGACGGCTTCGGAACAAATGATGTCCAGTATATCTGGTTTGATAAATTCCCTACTGAATTCATGATAGGTAATTATACGGTACCAGTTGATGATGTCGAATCAATGAGAGAATTTGAAAAGTTTGGAAACTGGATTTCTGCTATGAGAAAAAGTGATGGAACTTGGCACCAAAAAGAAAAAAATGGATTCTTCCACCAGCCATCACCATTCCACCTGTACCGGATAGATCAGAATCATATCCACAGAACCGTACCTGCACCAGAAACTGACGTTCGACTTTTTGTGAAGCTCACAATCAGTGAACATCGCTACGCCCAGGAAGGAAACAGCCACAATTACGGCCTGAACTACGATTGGGAAATGACACATCGCAAAACAGATCGCAATCAACCTCACCAGAAATAACCATGATAACAATTCATAAGTACATTCTTCCTATGCTGGAAGAAACAGAAACAGAAATGCCAGCTGGCGCCCGGGTGATTAGAGCTGAAATGAATGAAGGTTTCGTTAGTTGTTGGGCAATGGTATCAACCGATGCTGTGATGGTTAAAAAGAAATTTCGGCTTTACAAAACAGGTCAAGAAATCACAGCCGATACTAACAAGTTGAAGTATATCGGCATTGCAAACGTCCATGTGGGAATGGATCTGGGTATGCACGTTTTTGAAGTAATGTCATAGAGCGTATAAAGTAAAGAGTTAGTGAATGATCAAGTACGAAGATCTGGCAGTGGGTGACAAGATAGTGATCATCCACTACTGTCCAAAATCTCTGAATTCAATAATCGAAATACCTGCTAGAATAACCAAGGTAGGTGATTCTCAACAGCGCTGCATTCGGGTAGACAGCGAGTACCAGAAAAATCAATTAGTGTATGTCAAAGACATCAAGCATGAAGAAAAACGGAATGGGTTCTCACCAGAGCCATAATATGACTACGGATGAATGGCTAACTCCTCCGGAAATTGTCAAAGCTCTTGCTCCAATTGATTTGGATCCTTGTGCGCCAATTATTCAACCATGGAAGATAGCCGATAAGTGTTTTACAATTATCGATGATGGTCTGAATCAACCTTGGGAGGGATTCGTGTACTGCAATCCTCCTTATGGAAAAATGGCAGCAAAGTGGCTTGAAAAGTTAGCAAATCATGATAATGGTATTGCCCTAATTTTTGCCAGAACAGAAACAGAAATGTTTTTTGATTGGGTGTGGCCATACGCAGATTCACTTCTTTTCATAAAAGGTAGATTGACTTTTTGGAAAGTAGATGGTACGCCAGCACCATATAACGGTGGTGCTCCTTCGGTGATGGTTGCTTATGGTAAACATGCAAGAGCAAGATTAATCAAATCTGGAATTCCCGGACAATTATTAAATCTGAGATAATGGAACTTAAAGAAATCAAATCCGTAACGCTGTACAAGTTTTCGGATAACCAGAGCAAGCAAATTGGGATCTACGTCGAGCCAACAGGACCAGGTACAGGCAGGCTGATCATATCTACTCAATACAGAATCTTCCAGCGCTATTTCGACGGTTGCAATCCTGATATCCACACATTTCTTACAAAACAAACATTGGAGTCCATAGTTGGTGGATTATGTGATGAAGATCGGGATTACGATTACCTGATGAAATACCTCAAAGATGTCTGGCCGCTGTTCGTGGCGCAAATCAAAAATTCAACAATCAATTCTTAACAATCAAATTTCACAATCATGCAAAACGAAGAGAAAAAAGAATTTTGGGCCTTAATTTCTCTGATGGGTCACGTGACGCTGGCCGGCCATTTATCTGAGTACACAATGGGGGGGTGCTCATTTTTGAAACTTACAGTTCCCGAAACATCCAAACAACCTGAATGGACACGTCTTTTTAAAGACAATTCTGTCTACAGTATTGATCCTGTTACGGAGGAAGTAGCCAGGTACAAAGCAGAGCGATTGGATATTGCACCAATGTCCATATGGGAAGCAGACACTATGCTAAAAAAGCATCTTGAAGCAACAGGAAAAGTGATCATTCGTAAATCGGATCTTCCAGAAAGTTTTGCTTTGCCAGAGTCAGGTACGCATAACACGGAATTTAACGATGACGACGACGAAGGTCCATTTTAATCACTCGAACTGTTCGGAAATACCGGACAGTTCACATCACCAAACCAAAATTTTGCAATCATGAAAATTAATGTAACCGTAGATCTTGATGATTTCTTTTCAGAGGATAATGAAACATCATTCAGCGAAGAAATAAAGAATGATATCTCATATCGTGTCAAAAGTGAGCTTTATGGAATCTTTAAAAAGGAAATGCAGGATAAGTTCAACACTGGAATTATTGAGGAAATAAGAGCACATAAGGATGTTCTATTTGCGGAGACTATTGCTAAGATGATCCTTGAAAACAAAATCAAAAAGCAATATAGTACAGATGAAATGATCCCTGTTGCGCAGTGGATTAATGAAGAATTGGAACGATCAACACTTAACGATCGGAACGTAAATGAAATTCTATCGAAGCTGGTCAAAAGTACTGTTGAGCAGATAAGCGCCGAATTGAAAAACAGGTATGACCTTCTTTTTGCCTCTCAAATAGTTACTAAGCTCAATGCGAACGGGTTTCTGAAAGAGGATGTAGCCAAAATTTTGTTAAGCATTCCATCTTAAATAACCACTTCTATGAATTTTAAACTGATAAACCTTCCAAAATACGATGCACAGGTATTCTGTGGAAGAGACCTGGATGATGATGATGGAGAACTTGTGGAAATCAGAGCAGTCGTGAACACATTGGACGGTGATGATTTCTATCAGGAAAAAATCTTTGTTGATAGTGCATTCCATGCCAAAGTTTTCGTGGCTGGCTTTAACGGCAAGAAAGCCGCGCAATGGTTGGATGAACAAATTGAATCATGCGAATAGACAACGAACTCCTCCTGGAAGCTGTGAACACTTTCGGGAGGGACAATCAGATTAACATCATTGAAGAGGAATGTATTGAGCTGGCCACAGCCATTATCAAGATGCGCCGGAAGCTCACAGTGTCTTCAATGGAAAATCTGATCGACGAGCTGGCAGACGTGGCCATAGTAATGGGTTACGCTCCTATCCTATTTGATGAAGCTGCTATTCAGGAAAGAATCGACTTCAAACTTGAACGGCTTCGAATGAGAATCAATTCACGCAAGTCAAAAACTTGCTCAATCAACAACCAACAAAATGAAGAAACTATTTAGAATACTTTTTTGGCCATTTAAAACGGTGGGAATACTATTCGTTTGGTTCATTTTCCTTCTAATGTACAGCATAATAGCATTCTTTTCGTGGGTATATGATGATGAAGATTATCCTCAATACAGAAAGGATCTGGCTGATTTCTTAAAAATTAACCCGTTCAAAGACTGATGATACTACCATTCAGCCAGAAGTATAAGGATGGAACTCCGAACTACTTCCCCGAGAAAATAATAAACTCACTCAATTTGCCAAGAAATGAAAAGGCGAAAGTATTTCAATTGCTTTGCGATCACCACCGGCCAAATCAAGATGAATTCCTTGCTGGATCCTGCAATCCATTATGGAAGCACGAACCCAAGGTACACACCTTCCGAGAGGATAAGAACGAGCGATGGAAGCCAGGTCGTAAAATTCACTTTGTAGTTAATTGCAGAACCACCAGCATGTACACCTTTATCGAGGCCACATGCAAGTCCACGCAGAAAATTGAGATCATCCTTTCCGGATTAATTTCCAGACTACCTGAGATAATTGTGGATGGTCGCACACTTGACAAAGCAGAAACATGGCGGCTCCTAAAAAATGATGGCTTTGGCGGAGACCATTCACTGGACCACTTCAATTCGTGGTTTACGAAACCATTTTCTGGGAAGATTGTGCATTGGACAGACCTGAGATACTGATATGAGTTACCTGGAATACATCCTGAAATGGATCGAAAATGATCAGAACTACGAGAAGTTCATCACCATATTGGTATTGACAGTTTTGGGCCTTGCAGCAATAGCAGAAGCAGTTTTTGACAAAAAGAAATCATGAGAAGATTAGTTGATATTTTGGTTGATGCCTCAGATGGCAAAATACCTTCGCACGAGGAATGTTATTGGGCGCTGTTGATGCTCAAATCTGTGAACCACTTTCAGAAACGAGATCTTGAGGGTATTGAGGAAAGGTACCTTAAGTTTAAAGAAGATCCTTCTGATAAAAACCTGAAACTTCTATCAACGACATTAGGAATGCGGTTGGCTGGATTAGGAGAGAAAGCCCACAGAACAATGAGAACGGATCCACTTACTTATCTGGGTGATTCTGGTAATCCTTTTACTGAGGAGAACAAAGCGTGGAGTGATATGGGAGATAAAATTTTAAGTAAAGCCTTAAAGAAAATCGATGAAAAGAAAGATCATTAAGTGGTTTCAGGATATTCTGGGAATAACTGAACTGAAAGAGAAGTTGATTGAATGTGATCGTCAGATGGCAGTAATTGCATTGAAAAATGTAGGACTGAAAATGGAGCTTAAGGAGCTTAAAAGTACACTCGATGTTGGTGTAGATTATCATAGTGTAAGATCTCCAAGCTGGGCAATCGTCTGTGTGAATGGGAAGGCAGACTACATTAAATTGTTCACATTCAATCCTGGTTATGCAGACGAGATTAAAAGGTTTCTCAAAAACTTTGAGCCACAAAATATCACGATTGATCGCCCAATGGGATTACCCAAAGACATATTCATTAGAAAATAATGGCCGACTTCGTACTTGATAAAAGCGATCCGAATTACCGCGAACATTACAACCAGTTGATGTTTGCTCTGAATTCTAACAGCCCTCTAATTGTCCACATCAAACGTAAAACAAAAAAAAGGTCAATCCAACAAGGAAAGTATTACTTCGGTGTAGTTCTAAAGTATATAGAAGAGGAAACTGGATTGCATCCACTTGTGCTACATTTTTTATTTAAAGCTGAGTTCATCCCTTGGGTGGTTTTTGAAGATGATTTTGAATTGTCAACAAAGGATTTGGATATAGAACAAATGTGGGATTACATCGAGTTGGTCAGGAATTTCGCTGAAACGTTTTTACACGTAACTATTCCGGATCCATATTCCGTTCATAGGTAACAAATAAAGCCCGGGCAGAACGTCCGGGCTTTTTTCATGATACGTATTTTTGTTTGCTTATCCACCAACCTCAGGTGCTCTTGTTGCTGCCGTACTAGTACTTGGAATATATGACGTTTCGGTACCACCTAATTCCATTTGAGCGCACCCCATATAGAAGCTACCTGTAATTCCTAATGCAGAACCATTCATATCTACTAATTTAACTCTAAAGTTAACAGCAGTTGACTGTGTTAATATTCCTGATGTAGTTAAACGAACAATTCCATTGGGCAATGTTCTCACAGAAAAGGAATTAAGTGTAAATTGACCTACTGCTTGGTTAGTGCCTATGCTATTTGTAGTGAAATTATACCAACATTGTAATTGATTTGCATTTCCATTTCCGTTATCATACAATAAAAAATAAACCCAATCGCCAACTCCTTTTTTTAGATCAGCCGATACTGTATAAGTACCTCCGTTAGTTACGGATATTAACTGCAAAACAGAAGAAGATTGTGTAGTTTGATCCACTTTCGACATGTCAATAAGTCCACTTGCACCTACCGTAGAATTTTGAGTTATTGTTGTGCCTGATCCTTTTACCCATGTAGGTGTGGCTACTGCATTTGAGAATAATAACAAATTTGTTGCACCATTTCTTTCAAAAAACGCACCTTCTAATGCCAGAGTTGTAGGATTGTATTGAATCCTCGGAACATTAATTGCAGCAATTTTTCGGAGGCCAGCAGAGTTGTAATAAGTCGCAACACTGTTTCTCGAAAATCCTCGATTTTGCGAGGTCATTCCAAATAAATAGCTCATAATTTACGCTGATAAGTTTCCAACCAATAACCACTCGTTTGTACCTATTTTTTTCAACGTTGCAGCCGAGTACTGGCCGGCAAGTTTTAAGTTTCCGGCAAACGATCTAATTGTTACACCAGCTGCTCCAACAACGGTAACTTGCCCAACTCCAACTTGAGAAAGATCAATTTCAGCTCCAACGGGATAAGCAACAGTAGCATTTGTAGGAACGGTAAGTGTGATAGCAGCTGAGTTGTTTAGCGTTACATGCAATCCCTGGTCTGCAAGTACTAAGGAGTAAGCGGTTCCTGTTTGTGCGTTGATTTTTCTAAAACCAATATCATTAGTTAAAGAATCACTTAAAAGTTTTTTTACAGCTCCATAATCAGGAATCCATCTATCATTTACTATACCTGCTGCTGCATAATTACCTGCATACTGTAAACCAAATAAGTTTTGAGTATCTGTTATTATAATCCTATTAAGATTATTAAAATTAAGTGATTGTGATTTCCCATCTGAATAGACACGATAAATCTCTATGCTACTATTGTTTGTTTTTACACTGTGTTGATTACCAGTTGTATCTAATGTTGATATTTCGTTTCCTGATGCACTTACAACAATTTGTGATGATATACTATCAAAAGCGGACCCAGCGATATAGCTCATATATATACTACTACTACCTGCTTGAAGGTTGGTAGTAATAAAGTTGACTTCATCACCTGTTGAATTGGTACTTGTAAATGAACCTGTTCCTTGGTCGTTATACTGAGTAAGATGGTTAGAAAAGACTTGATTATTATACCAAACTTTAGATCCTGTAAGATTATATTGATCTGTATCAATAGTTACATAATTAGTTATTTCACCTTTATCGCCAACTTTACTAATAGACGCAACCATTCTATTATTAGTCCATAGTGCTGGATTAGATATTTCAGGGGTAGAATAGTCAAGGAGTTCTATACTTAGTCTTATGGTAGTGCTACCATAACTGGTTGCTTCCTTAATTTTAAACGCGGTAAAAATCAATGGATCGTATTCATTATATAAATAAAGAATACTTTTCACATCCGAAGTCCCCTCTCCTGCAAATAACCACCAAGGTGCAATATCAATCCCGTTGATAGCTACCTTATTAACATACATGAAAGTTGCAAGGTTTAAATCGGGATTATCAACCCGAATTTGACCTTGTGCAGGTGAGTATTCTGGTGATATGTCAGAATAGACATAGGTGCCACCACCAGTAACAGGTGCCCGAAATGTTCGGAACCATTCTAATTCAGTTCCAATAAACCCAGCAGCAACGGCAAGTTGGTAAGCGGACTTTCCATCAGCACCCACAAGAGACAATATCCATTCGCTTAATGTTCCGGCATAGCCATCTGCAACGGCAAGCTCGTATGCTGATTCTCCATCTTCACCATCTTGGCCAGCCAACGATTGCAGCCACTCAACAAGGGTACCAGCAAATCCATCTTCCACTGCCAAATCAAATGCTGACTTCCCATCATCACCAGGATCGCCCGGAGCGCCCGGAGCACCAGGAGCACCTTTCAAGTCTGCAATAGCAATCAGATCAATCCATTCAGGATCGCCAACATATCGCCACTGAATGTGTGTTTCCCCTTCATGGAGTTCTACTTGCTTTCCATTAAGTCCTCCTGATTCGAGTGCATTTTTAAGTGCTCTTTTTGCTTTATTAAGGGCACACATCGCGTTCGAAATAGCATTAATTAAATCTGCCGACATTTTTGAAACTGGTTTATATGTTGATTTTGGACTTTGATTTTAAATGATGTTGGCGTATTCCTTTTTTGCATCAAAGCAAGGGCAATACTTTATCCATTCGAAGTATTCAATGATACCATTCTTGTTTTTGTCTGGTGAGAAGTCGCGGTGCCCCTGTATGATCGCTTTGGGGAACATCTTCTTCCATTTTTTCAGGTATCGAAGGATTGTTGCCTTTTGCTCAGGCGTTCGATTATCTACTGGCTTTCCTTTTTTATCAACTCCACCGATGTAGGCGATATTGATAATTTGACTATTGAAGCCAGCCACACCATTCGAAATTTGATCAATTGGCACCAATTCGTGCGCGGTTCCATCAGCTTCTACAATCACGTGATAACCTTTCTTTGACCAACCAAGGCTTTTTTTCCAATATTGCTCTATTGCAGGTACTTTCTGGTTTTGTGGCCCAGCTGAACAGTGTACCACCAAATAATTAACATTTCTCATTTGAATAGCCCTTTCCGTTTGGGATTAATCACCTGGACATTCACTTTTCGAGTAGTATCTGAGGTGAGCGCCTTTGCTATCTCCTTTCCAAGTGTCCGAATATCCTGACCATTTAGATTGACCAAAACTTCATTATCTCCTACGACTTTGACGTAAATCGTGTCCTTGTTTTGTTCACTAGAATCCACCACCACGGCAAGCGAATCCTTCAACTCGATTGTCTCATGTTGAAGAATATTAACCTCGTTTTTTAGGTTGTTGATTACAGAAACATTTGCTTGCTGATTCTGAATAAAAACCTGTTTTGTTCTATCATATCTGGATTTTCCAGATATTAATAAGGTAGCAGCACAGACCGTGACCACAATCCAGAATTTGCTTTTGAATTCCATATCAGTTCTCATTTCTGTGTGAATGATTTGACCTGCCAATCAGATCAATTTCTCTTGTGTGACAATCCCTTAAAAGGGTGTCATACTTATCTTGCAGTGCAATGTTTTTGGCTTTTTCTTTCTGATTTTCATTGAACAGGTACCATAACACGAATGATACAATTGCACCAGTTGTAATTTGTTCTCCGATAAATGGTAATGCTACGGGTTCAACTTGTGCCAAAATTTGTGCAATCATCACGCTCACTATCATATACTTACTATTTTTTTGTTACTAACCCGTGAACCACTTTTATTAGGATTGCTGCCCCTACTCCGGTACCGAACCAAGTCAGCTTGTTACCATCCCCTTTTTTACGCTGAGTAATAGTGTGCAGCACAATTTTTGGAGGCACCACTTTGGCTTCCATTTTCGCCTTATTTATCCCTTGCATGAAAAGAATGAACTGGTATTGCCGATCCGAAATAGCCACCCCTGAATCGTAAGGGAATGGCTCATTTCGGTAGTGGTATGTCACCTCACCTGTTTCCTGAGCAAATGCCTGAAAAGACAGAAATAGCAGAATTGCGATAAGTGCTTTCATTTGCGTTTTCTTTTTAGTGCATCAATGGATGGGAACTGATAAACCAGTCCCGGGTTTAGTTTTAACGCAAGGGTTTTGAGTGAATCCAGCGTCTCATTTACGTCCACCAGCTGGGTGAGGTAAACCATTTTCTCTTCCTGGCATATCATCTGAGCCCTCCCTCTGGCCGTGGTGTCCATTACGAAAACTTTGACCTGTTCTGTCAGGACTTTGTTTTTATTTTCCAGGTTATCGTTTCGCCAGAGCAACGCGCCAAATGCCAATACGATAAATACAGAAATAAGGATTACCGGATTGTTTTTTAAGAAACTGAATAGCTTTATCATAATGATACGATGTCGGTGAATGAATTACAGCTTGTACTATTTTTATCACGGATCCATACTCGGTACTCCGATCCTGTCACCAGCCCGTCGAACGCAATGCCTATCCCAGCTCCGGGTTCAGGTGCGTAGTCTTGAATCCAGTTGACAGTGTTGTAGTCAGATGCACTTTTCAGTTGGATACCGAATTCATATTGGCCAGTAAGTCCTCCTGTCCATTGATTCACATAAATTCTACCTCCTGAACCAGTGGTAGCATCAAGAATATTAATGGTGCATAATTTTTCCGATCCGGTGTATTCGGTAGCCGGTTCAGTAAATGGATTACATGAAGTTTTGAAAGCCCAAACGGTTCCTCCAGATCCTCCACAATCGCCATTCATACGGAAGGAAATTTTATCACCGTCAGCGAGCCTGATCAAACCATAAGTTTTAGCTGGCTGATAAGAGCAATTACCCGGAACAACACAACTATTCGGCAGCGGGCCAGCACAGAATGTATCATGCCATACGACATTGTTGACAAGAGCCTGAAATCTGTCAGGGAACTGTTCTGTGTCCCATTCCCAATAAATGTCCTCAGTTGCGCCGGTATTGTTAATCCAATAATATTCAGCAGATCCACCAATTTCAGCGGCCTGATATGTGGCTGCACAAATGTTTGGAATTGGTGTGCCTGTTGGCGGCTCAACCGTTTCACATTCTATCGGTGTGATTGTTTGTGTAACCTCGAAAAATCTTTGACAAGTTGGCCCATTGTAACCGCGAAGAATCACAAATCTGCTACCATTGCCGAATACTGGTGTATCAAGCGGTACCGTCAAAGTTGGTCCTGTTACCAGGTGATCACTTGTCTGGCAATCGCCACAATTGGCAAAATCCAATTCATTATAGCAGAGCTTAACCCTTGTGATATTTTCGATGTTGAATAACTCAAATCTGGCAGGAATAAGCTCACCTTCTTCTGTACACGTAGGTGCAATGTAATTGGCAGCAAAGCGAGGTGTGGCTAAATTGGTAAGATTGATTTGTTGCTCATCCTGGCAACAACCTTCCATGCCAATAACTTTAACAGTGGCATCTATTGGATAATTACCGTCAACGATGGGAAGATTGATCGTAAAAGTGTTGCTGGTTGTTTCTACCAGAGCAATGTAAGGTGATGTAGGTAAGTTCGGATCTTCAATTTCCTGACCTTCGGAATCCAGGAGATAAACTTTCACCTCATAGGTGTTCTGAGCTACCTCAGTGAGATAGCTCAGATCATCTACGCTTACATCTATACGAATGCTGTTCATCGAGGAATTAAGAATTTCAGGATTCCTGGTAATCTTGGCCCCCAGTATGTTGGATTGTGGCCAGCGCCGTTGTCGATCACAGTCTTCCAATTCGTGGAATTGTAACCTTTGCCCTGCATAATGGAATCTACCTGACCTTGCGGTACTAAATAGTTGGCATCGAGTGATTCTGTTCCTGAGTCGAAGTACACTTTCTTACTTCCGCTTGGTGCGGGGAAGTAATTCTGGATATAACTCACAACATCATCAGTCAAAAGGTTGGCTTCTGCGTCAAGCAAAGTCCCTTGGTAGTGGGTAGAAACACAGGCAGCTCTACCGAACACATCTGACCTTTCACCGAATGCGTAGGCAGCAAATAGCCCGCCCATACTTGCTCCAAGGATAACTGTGTTGGCGTGATCTGTTAGTGTTGAATAAGTTGAATCAATGTAAGGTTTCAACTCATTGATCATCCAAGCCAGCTGCTCATCAGCAAGTGGGCCTCCACCATTGTTGGTGGATATTGTTCCCTGATCTGCTGGAGACATTGAGAAAAATGGCTTGTTTGGCAATAAAGTCCTCATTCTATATTGAGTATCTATTGCAACGACTATACAGTCCTTTATTTCCTGGGAGTTAATCAGGTTTTGTGTCCGCGTATCAAATTCCCAACTTCCGTCCGGATAGCCATTTTTTGCGAACAGGGTGTAAGAGTCGTTCGCGTATACAACAGCGTATTCTTTGGTGTTACTGTAGTTTGCCGGTAGCCAGACCTCACCAATTCTGCCACCTAAATTAAAATTTTCAAATCTTGCAGGAGTTGATGTTCCTTCAACAAACGGAGTTACGCCACCAAAAAAGTCATCATCGGTGATCTTCACATACTTTGTCCACGGATCAATATTCCATAGGTAACTATCGCCAGTGCGGTAATCAGGAACAACGTCCACAGTTAAAGTATTGGCAGAATTAATAACAGGACGTACATACGGTTTGCCAATATGAGTTTGATGAAGATCTTGAAGGTGATTTCTCATCTTCGCAATCTCAGCCGGGAAGAATGCCATGGCAAAATCAATCGAATGACATCCACGGTTGTAAAGATCCGTCATAGTGCTCTTCATTAGGTTGAGATCCAGTGGACGATCTTGTGATGGTATTCTAGGGTCATCAAAGAATGAAGTATCCAAATCGTTTGCGTCGAGTTCGGCTATGCTGTGGCCATTGGGGAACGTGCCAAGGTTGATTGCATTTACCATTAATTTCTCCTTGTGAGCGTATATTCCCTCACCAGCTGACCCATACATGCCATCTGAATTTGCGGCGATGAAGTTGAAGTTCGGATTGTTGGTTGAAGGCATTTGGCCGCCGTCGAAAGCTGCGTAGTAATACAGAACTTTCAGATTCGATACAGATCTTACCGCATTAGCAAAATTATCAAAGTACTTACGCATACTGTACGTAAGGAATCGCCCGAACTCTAATCCCAACGGGTGATTAAAATCCGGATGTGGCCAAGGTATTCCATTGATTGTTGGTGGATGTCCAGGAGTTGTAAGTCCACGCGCCGCTACCCAGGCATTGAATCGGGTCAAGCTATCAGGAGACAAGTCAGTCATTTGTGAGTTTGCCCCTTGGCCATTATTTGGCGCTGCGTAAACCAACTCTTCAGTGTGACCGCCGGCCAAAATCAAATGTCCAGCACGCGAATACGTAGCTAATTTAGTAGCTAACGCTTTAGCAGTATTTGCTATAATTGCATTGGTTCTGTCACATCCGTAAGACGGTGATATCTCTTGGCTAATTGATGGACCCGTCGCCAATTTATCACCCAACGCACCACGTTGTTTTTCATCTTCATGAATCATAGGATCATCATCCCTTCTCAAAGCCCAAAACTTATAAGAAAGTGAAAGTCCCCTTTCATTACAGAAATCAATATTCTTTTGAATAATGTCGTTTCTGTAATTTCCTTCCGTTGGTTCATACAGGTACCATTGAATACATACAGAGATTCCGGTAATTCCCCAGCCCCAATCGTATTGAAAAGCTTCTATCCTTTCAACCCAACTTTCCATTAAACCAGATGGAGTATTTGGATCCAGACCATTCCCGGTCGTATTCATCAAAAGCTCGAATATTCCATTCTCTGGATTGCCGCCTCCACCAGTTGGAGTTACAAAAACCTTGGATGATACACAGCAATTTGTGTCATTGTCCCGGTATATTTTCGCCTTCGCCGTAAGTGCATTCGCATTGGTTATTCCTAAAATTTCAAATGAAAATTCATTAGAAGTTGTAGTTACCTGATGCGTGCTTACATTAGGAATACTGCTGTGGTTTAAGGGCTGATCTTGTAGGTCAAAAAACTTAACTACAAATTGATACTTGTTGGTATCAATCTGCACGAGTTCTGACAATGAATCAACCTTTACTGATATTTGAAGTTTGCCCATTACAATAATTTTATTTCAGTGATTGTACCTGTTTCCTTGCATGCTTGTTTTGGCCCTGGGAATGCTTGTGAGTCAAATCCAGTACAGCTGGTAGCCTTGAACTCCAAAGTGTATTCTTCGTCGTGAAGATCTTCAAGTAGATTCAGCGTAACGACATTGCTTGTATGCCGTACTTTTTCTTCATGGATAAGCCTTCCGTTTTTGTTTTTAATTTTCAACTCAGAGACAAAAACATTTTTGCCGTGAAATGTCACAACAACCTGACGTGAACCAAATACTGATATTTCCCGAATCTCTGGACCTTCGTCGCATTTCGGCGGCAATGGAGTTTCTGGATCTACTGGATCAACTGGCTTAGGATCCACTGGTACTTCAGTTTCTTCTCCAATTTCTGACCTCACGATTGCCCGGATCCAGTTTTTTACCGCGGCCATCAGCTCGCGTATGAGTTTCATGATTACGTCTTCCTCTTCCATGATTATCTGGTTACATGTTTTTTAATGAATTCTATATCACAATGCAGTGCTTTGAAGTATTGCTTAATGATCTTCAGTTCTGCACATATATCGCAACTTGGCAGTATGGTGATCTCCACTGTTGTTTCTCCCACCTTAGTAGTTCCGCAAAATGCTTCATACTTAAATCCTCCAACTCCTGTGAAGTTTAGAGCTGGAGTAAAAGTGTACTGGCCAGTCGTTGGATTGAAATTTGACACTGTTCCATTGAACTCACTTCCTGCCACGAGAGCAAAAGAAACTGGCTCTGTACAGGTGAAAGTGTCGTTATCTTCAATCGTCCCTGAAATTGGCGTGTTGATTGGCGTAGTTTCCCTATCAGGATTAAGAATCGAACCGGCCACTGTAATGCGCACTGTTGCAGTGTCAATTACAATTCCATTGCAAAGTAGGTTGTACCGGAACTGAGCCTGTCCAATAAAACCAACTGCCGGTAAGAAGGTGTACGCTCCGGTTACAGTATTGAAATCTGTAACTGATCCATTTTGTGCGGATCCTGATATAACCTGATACGTAACAGGACCGTCACAGGTAGCAGTATCGTTTGTGCTTACATTTCCATTGACGGG
This sequence comes from Dyadobacter sp. CY312, assembly GCF_021390535.1. Lineage (GTDB taxonomy): Bacteria > Bacteroidota > Bacteroidia > Cytophagales > Spirosomataceae > Dyadobacter. Next base: position 572,623 of record NZ_JAJUXG010000001.1, on the reverse strand, counting down.
TTCATCCCGATAAGTGGTATTGGTATCATCCACCGCATCGCCTCCAAAGAATGAGAGCTTCACAGTCGCTGTATCCATTGGAACAGCATCTCCCAATGTCAGGCCACATAGAATTCGATATTGATATTGTGCGGGCCCAACGTAATTTGCATTTACTGGTGTGAAGGTCGCAGCACCGGTATTCTGATCGAATGCCGAAACTGTACCGTTTTGCGCTGAACCGGCAACTAACTCATAGAAGGTATTACCAACTGTACATTTTACGTCATTGGTCGAAACATTGTGAACGATCGGTGTTCCTTTTGGTCCAGAAAATGAATCGTCGATAGCATCAGCCGTTCCGGAAGCCAAATTCACAGTGATATTAACAGGAGTTGATTCCTGGCAACCCGGTAGGTTTGATACGCTTGCGTAAGTGAACACAACAGAAGTCCCCGGGCAATTGGCTGGAATGTCAATGCGCAGGTTGCTTATGTCAGCCAAAGCGATTGTCTGTTCGTCAGCAACCGCAGCACCATTCAACTTTAATGTTCCACATGCAGGCAGCGACTTGATTTTGTAGCTGGCAACATTACAGTTGGTTGGCGCTCCACCCGACAAAGGAGGAATCACATTGTTCAGCGTTCCTTTGTTTGCGTTGCTCGTCTTAGGATCAGCTGTCAACTGGCATGGAGATATTGTGGCATTTGCAACCGCTGTGATTTGACCACCGAGCTTAACCTGAATTGCATAATTTCCAGGCGTTGTTGGCAACGTCCATGTGGAATCGATCCCGGCAACAGATGGATCGGGTGTAATTGATCCACCATTAGTTGGAAGGGTGTAATCAACTGTCTTTTCAGCTGTATAGAACGAGGTGCCGTTTTTCTTAACGATGTAAGATCCCGGTGTCGATTCTATCTCAATAATATCACCATTGGCGAATGTGCCAAATGGTTGCTCTTCTGCATCACCGATATAGTCGATAAGGTACAACTCTCCGGTACTAAAAATGGCTTCCAGGTAACCGAACCGAACTGTTGAGTATGCAGTATCATCAATTATTTCTATTTTAATTTCACTCGTGGGCGAGTACAAATTATTAGAGAAGTAAATTGAGTTTTCAACAGGATCTGCCTTCCAATCCCCATTTGTTGAAGTGAGTGTACCTAATGAACCCGTCTGTTTGAAAAATTCATTGACATTAAGAGGGGTTCCGTTAACGCTGAGATTGAACACTTCATCCCCTTCCCTTCCGCCAATAAATACACGAATCCTATCCTTGTAAGTAGCTTTGATTGGTGAAGTGTTGTTACAAGTACTTGCGTTAGATGTGGTCAGAACCAGATCAATAGGCAATGTAATTACAGCAATACTGTCGTCAGCAGAACAGTTAGATTTTAGCCTAACGCTATCGCCGCCCTTTAAGAATACTCCGGCAGGTAAAAACACGTTGAAATATCCAAATCCGAAGAATTGGGGTGCTGCAATTGGATATTCAGTGCCGTCTATTACAAGAGATAGAGAATTTGGGATGTAATCACCTTCACCATCTGTCCAACAACCGTCGCCTACACGTTCATTGGTGATTAGCAAATCACCTTCGATACTTTGTCGTGTTATGTATGTTGCCATTATCCTCTTATGATTATTCTGATTGTTTTCAATAGATTACTAATGAGTAAATCCCTGGTTTTGCCGGAAGCCTGAAAACCGGAACCTGAATACTCGTATACTTTCAAGCTCCTGTTGTACACACTCGCTTCTTTTATCGCTTCCTGACGGTCAGTGTCCGTCAGGATGAGTCTTAATTCTTCCATGGTTAATCGTCAATAAGTGTTACAGATAAAATTTCAAGTGTGCAGCACGCGCCAAAACAAGGATTTGGGATTCTCACATTTTTCGTTTCGTAGCAATCTTCTGATCCATTGTACATTCTCACAAAGAAGTCTCTGAATTCCTGATCTGGTAAGAATCCGATGTTGTCAAGAGCTACGATTGGTCCCGAACCTGTTACAGCTGGTGATCCATCATAATTTGGGGTGCAAGTCCAGCCGGCATCAACACATATCTGGAATTTGTTTGCGTTCGCACGGTTGATTATTCGGAGCTGCCCATCATTGTTGGATTCAGTTCCTGTGCAAGTTCCAGCACTGAATTCAAGATCAAACGTTGGCTTCACGCAGGCAGTAGAACACGTTTTTCCAGGAACGATCTGCGCGTCTGTCGTGTAACATTCGCTGGAATTGAATAGCCTGAAAGAATACGTTTTGTTTTCAGCATGACCAGGCAAATTCAGGATGCTAATTGTAGATCCAACCACATCTGTTGCTCCTGCATAATCAGGACCAGTGTAAGTACTTCCTTCTGAGTAACCCCATTTATAAGCACCTACAACTCCATCAATGGTGATTCTCGCATCATTATTTACAGTGTTTCCTGCGCATGTTGCCTCAGTTGCAAACTTGTTGGTGAAGGTTGGGGAGCTTTCGCATTCACCATTGCAAATAGAAGGTGCAACATTCACCGTAACATCCTGTACACAATTATCACTACCGTTGAATTGACGAATAGTTACCGGCAATGTGGTTGATTGACCAGGAAGGTTTATTATCAAAATTTCCGAACCTGCCAGTTGAACTGCATCTGCATAACTTGGCCCGGAATACACTGTTCCTATTGAATGACCATATCTTGTTGTCTTTCCTACACCTGTCAATTTTACGCTGGCATTATTCTGAATTTCAGAACCTTCGCAGGTAGCTGGATTTGAAACCATTCCAGAATATAGTGGAAGCTCACATTCTGTACTTACGAAACACGGATTGTGGAACCTGAATGACATGTCAGAGAAGCACTCAGCTTTCAGATTGTACATTCTTACAGAGTAATCCTTATACTGTTGACCGATCGTGAATGAAATACTACCGAACAATTCTATTGGCCCGGTTCCCGTAATCGGAGTAGCGGCATTATAGTTTGGGGTGCAAGAGAATGTAGAATCCTGGCACACCTGAAAACGTGTTCCGTTATTGTACAGGGAAAGCATAAGTTTCCCATTTGGATTGGTTGCTCCTTCAGTCCCTGAGCAAGTAGGATCGATCTTTGAAAGTGCGAAAGTTGGTGTAGTACATTCACCACCACTACCACCACAAGAAATACTTGAGTCACGCCAATCGAAATTGCCACAACCATCTTGTCTCTTTGTGAATATTTTGTTGCTACGGCATTCAGTTTCTTGTGGAACTACATCCACCCAATTTGGAGTACATCCACCAGAGCACGGAGTCGTTGTGGTTCTCCACCCGAATATTCCACAAGAATTGTGAGTACGAATTCGCTCAAAACCGTTGTAACACTCTTTTAATTGTGGTTCTATATCCTCCCATTTCTCTGTGCATCCGCCAACATTGCACGGCATTCCTGAATCTCTCCAATCAGTATTACCACAACCATCCTTTCTTTTTATAAAAGTTCGGTTTGAACGACACTCTGTAACTTGTGGAGATTCATCAACCCAGTTTGGAGTGCAGGCAACATTCACTGTTACCAATACATTCTGAATGCAGGACATATTACCAGCCTCGCGTGCAAAAAGACGATGCTGACCGTTTGGTAGGATGAACGTTGGATTTAATTGCCATAGAATAGCATCCTTACTAAATTCGATTATACCTTCACCATTTATTGGATTGAGTGTAACAGTATTGCCAGATATAATCGGATTGGCAAGTTGTAGACGACATTTGGGTTTAGCTCCAAGAATATCTCGAAGAGTATCAACCAACTCTTCGCATACATTACGTTTTGGCGCACAACGCACGATTACTGTCTCCTTTTCAATGCAATCAAAGCATGGAGGAGGTGGACAGCAGCATTTTTGTTGGTGGCATTTATTGCATCCCATTATATTCCGAATTTATCGTGTAGGTAACATTCCTTCTGTTTTAGCTGGCTTGTATTCCAGTATGGTAGGAATGTATGAATGAACATTATCTCAAAAAGCGCATCCTCAGTGCCCTTCGATGATTTTCCTTGTTTCGCCAAAGCAACAGCTTCGCAATCCATCTTACATGCAGATTTCTCAATTCGTGTCCGGAGGTTTGTGGCTGATATTACTCTCATGGTTTTATGCTATCCAGAAAGTTGTCAATCTGCCTGATACTGGAAGCAATACAGTCACATCCACAGTGAGGTGAGTGTGTCTGTAGTAGACTCAGCTTTGTCCAGGCCAGCGAAAATTCACGCATAGTTTGGAGGCGCTTCTCTTCGCTTTTAAAGAAGTCATAAGCACCACATTCATTTGGCAAAGTTAGTTTATGAGCGATCTCAATGAACTTTCTTTCCTGGGCACATACCGAAACGATTTGTTTTACTTTCAATCCGATTGACTTATCCCGACTGGTGAGTGGATCCCATACGAATATCTCCTGCCGAACGATTATGCATCCAGAAGGGAAACCCGTAAGGAATCCATGACAATCTGCTTCGAGCTTGGGGCTATCATCGCAGTCCTCGCATCCACAAGGAACGGGGCCACAATCGTTGCAGTCGGAATTTGAAGCGGTATTGATAGGGATATCACCAGCGTGGATGATCCAGTCTGGTTTAGTCTGATTGTAGGAAGAAATCAATTCGTATGCCTGACCTTTTCCAAAATCAAGCGTCACAATTGTCTTTGTGACCTCTTCTGCGTTTGGATTCAAACCACCATAACCACCTAAATTCTCATTCGAGTATTTGGGCGTTGTATCCTTAAAAACAAAGGAATTACATTCGTTTTGAGTGATTTGAAAATCCGGGAAAATCATTGATTGTCTTTTTTTTATGAAAGTACCTAGTTACCACAATGAGCTTATTGTGTCATATTAATTTTTTCAGGCAACTCTCCTACCCATTTTCAAGTATGTAGATGTTTCTGAATGATATTCAGTTTCGTTGTAATTTTGCCCCAGCATTATGTATGTACCCTGATTGATCTTATTCTCATTAAGAATGGTCACAATGCTATCTTTCGTGAGGTGTAACAGGAGAAGAACTAAGTGAAAAGCAGAACCAATATCTGTGTTTGTAGCACCTCCCCAAATTAATAAGGATTCGAGTATTGGAACACAAGTGCAATTCTGGTATCTGCCATCATTGAAGTACTGATTACCAAGGTAGGTCAACTCATTCTTGATTTTTGGTGTCACCTTGATGCCCGGATCCTCGTCAATGAAATACAATCGTTGGAGATCCTTCTTTTCCGTCCTCAAGAAGATGATAAAGCCGTCAGCATTGTACTCATACAGTGTTTGCTTGATATTCCAGAAGAGCATCCCTTTGTAAAATTCTTCATAAGCCACAGTCATATCAGCATCATTCCCAAGATATAAACCGACTGGCATATCAGAACGAATTGGATACATAGTTGGCTGCCGGTATATTACCATGGCATTTCTGGAAGCATCCTTATCTACTTTCTTGTTTGGGTTTCTGGATTTATACCTATCATCAATTGCAGCGATATGAAGGTTTTCGTACAGTTGGTTTGGTAAACCTTCCATATTGATCAACCAGTCACCGTCTCCTGTTTCAGTAAATTTTACCACACCAGTGGATCTGCCATTAACATCCTTTTCATAGTACAAAATACCGCGGCGCCATAAGGTGTCGAGGTAGTTTGTTTTAACCTTACTGATCTGATTATTAATGGTTGCCGAGTTGTAAGCTAATTGAAGGTTCGGGATAAATGCCTCTTCGGGAGTCAATGGGTATTCCATCAACAGCTGCTGGTATGTTACCGGATCATCCAGTTTTTCGTCACGTTTTGCCTGGATAGTTTCCAAAGCCTTTTCGACCAACGATCTTCCTGTATGATAATCAATATGATCTCGTAAAACCTTCGTTGAAGGGGTAAAGTGGCATGTAGCTTTGAATATCTTGGGACTCTCAAAAATATCCTTGTAGGCGGTGGTTTTATTAATAATTAAGTTGGATGTACCACCAATCAGTGTCATCCCCCATCTTGACTTTCCAGAAGCAATACAGGGTTCATTTTCATTTATGTAGTTTTTAAGAGAATCACCTTTCCATAGACCGGCTTCAACTGCAATCATAAGGTGCATCCTATCACCTTTGTACACCCCAGCACTCTCTGTACCAATAACATGGAACATGCATCTGTTGTGTAATCTTTTGATTTTATTGCCTTTGATCTTCTCCCCAACACTAAATAAGTCAGAGCTGTTATTGACAATCGTCAGCTGTTTGCCTTTCCATCTTCTGAACATCGGGTGCAGAGCTTCCCAACTGGTTTGGAACGCAACAGACTCTCTGCCTACCTGATCTGGATTTGGGTACGCATTCCCGATCGGGTTTTCTGGCTCAAAAACAAAGGTGTATAATCCTACTCCCAATAAACTAAGAGTGGTCCAGGCAATACCCCGAGGTTTTGCTTCAACGTGGTTTCTGGCTTGCGATAGTTTTCCGTTGGGTAGTCTTCTGGCCTTGTTGCCCCAAATGATGTTGAATATTTCTTCATCATTATCTCGATACAACGGAGGTACATTGTCCCAGACTTCGGTTTCTGGATCCTGCAATTTCACTTTTACGAAATTGAGGTAGAAATATAAGTAGCCATTTAAATAGTGACCATCTGGCGCAATCCAGCCATATAAGCATCGATTTATTTGCTCCTGCCACCATTTGAACGCGTCATTGTTTCTGTCAAGAGGAGGACAATCCGGCACCGTTTCACGCAAAACCGGACGGTACAATATCTGAACCGAAATTGTTGAGTAATCAATAACTTCCGGAATTTGATCAATGACGATATCCTCTACTAAATCTTCCACTGTTATGCCACTATTTTAGCCAAAAAGTAAATCTTCTCAGAAGTGCCATTTTCAAATTCAACAAGAACTCCTTTTTGAACATTCTGACTATTTTGACCAGATGCAATTACACCTTCGGCCAGCTGACCAGGTGTGTATTTTACAAGTACGCTATCTCCAATGTCTCGTGGTGTTGAACATCCGCAATCCGCAGTCATGCTGGTGATCTTCGGGCATTCGGGTGTCTTTATGAAATACACATCAACTGTAACACCTGATTTTCTCGTTCCAATATTAAGGGTGGTTGTTCTCGTTGCTGGATTATAGTCTCTGAAATTTTGCATGGTTTTTATGATTTATATATTCTAACGGCTTATTATATACGCCACTAGAAATTCATGTAACTTTTCAATTCATTCCATTTTTTTCGACCTACAAAAGGAGGATAGCATTTCTTCAATCCTCTCATTTGGCAGTCTGTTTCCTTACCTGCGCTGCACCCTTTACTCGAAAAGAAAAGAGATGGTGTATCGCATGTACAGCAAAGGCAACTTCCGTTGAAGTAGCAAATCTTCGCATCGTGATCTCTTCGTCTTTCGAATTGCTCAATGATGTGTTTTCGTAAAATCCATTTGAATCTATTGGATCTGTATGCCATCAATCGGAAATTTCCCTGCAAGTAGTACCAGGCATCCAAAGGCGATTTTCGTAAATGGGATATTGTTTCTTTAAGTGTCATAGTTTGTTTATTCGATGGCTATAAGGGATGAAAGCCCCTGAACAAGTCCAGGAGCTTTCGAGGCCATAACCATGCAAGGAAAAGGCTTTATCTTAGCATCCTACACAACCTCCTGCACCTTCCACCTCAGGACATCCATCTGGTTGATTGCAAGGAAGGTCATCTGCGCCACAAGCACCTGTATTTACTACGTCAGCAACAGCTGGTTCAACCACTTCCGGAGCTACTGGAAGTATTGCTGATTTGCTTGTCAGTGTGTAGTAAGATTTGCCATCAGCATGGATTACTCGGCTGATAGAAATTATTTGTTCAGTGTAATCGGCGCGCACTGCTTCAAGAGCTGCCTCATCCCCTGCATCCGTACGGATGATACAGTATTTGTAAATTGGGAAATCATCGCAATCTGTTGATACCAGTACTTTGTTGTACTCAGTAGTACCCGTAAGAATATTTTTCAAACGTGTGAATGCAGTGTTACTTGCTGCAATCGCCGGATCAAACAGGATGATCGCATGAGTCAGAACCAATTTAAACGGATAAATTTCGCTTGTTGGATTACTGGTTACAGAACCAACACCTTCATCGAAAGGACGTTTATCCCAAAACCACATCTCTAATCCTGCCAGGCATTTGTTAGGATCACAAGCACCAAGAATTTCTTTAGGGAACCAGTCCTTTGTCGATTTTGCAGTGAAACTTTGCTGATAGTTCGGAACAATTACGTCCGGTGGAGTCAATCCTTCAAAACCAACAATTCTAAAGTCTTTGCCGGCAATTTTGGATTCCAATTCAAGAAACCAATCAGTACCAACATTTACGACTGTTGCAACGGCTGGTGAATTTTTATTCTTATTGATCAGCGCGGCAAGTTTGCGTAGTTTCTGGCAGCAAGTTTCAACACAACCACACTGGAAGTAAACTTCGAACGGCTCAACCCAACGGTCTTCTTCGTTCATAGGAAACTCACAGCTTGATTCGTTGTAAAGTTCGATATAAACCCTTTCGCCATTTTCTCCACAGTTTGGTTCGCAACATTTGAAGCGCACCTTCTTTTTCAGTGAAGGATTGCAGCAACGAATTTTTGTTCCAGCTCCACCTTTTAAAATGCTATCAATGTCAAGTGACCAGACTCCTAGTGTACTTGGGCCATTGTATCCAATTCCTTTTCCTGAATCAAACGATTGTCCCCCCTCGAAGGAAAGAACTCCGGCTCTTAAAACAGGAACTAAAGGTGAGCTACCATCATAGTATACTGCAATATTGGGAGCATAACCGCAGTCACCAATTTCTCTTCGTGGGCCTCCGTAAGATGAATCTCTCATTTTTATTATTATTAATAATTGTTAAATCGCACTTGTTTGAATCTCCTGCGCCATCCCTTGGAATCTACCGTAGTTCTCAATACTCAATTCGTATTTTTTGACGGCAATGTCAATAATTTCATATTGTTGAGTTTCCTCTTCCTCTGTGAATCCATTTCTGTCAGTCAACAAGCCAAATGGCTCAGGAGCTTTTAAGTAATGAACCGTTAAGTTCTGAGGCACCGTGGTACTATGTACTTCCAGATAAGCACCGCTTCCATCATTACCTTCAACATACATCGGTTCAGTGTCGTCTGGTTGATTCCATGGATCCTGACCTATTGCATTCATATTGTCAATGGTTCGTGGCACAATAGGGAGAGTGTATGTCGTTTGCTTACCATTACAAGCAAAAGTGTAGTCACCATGGACTGCCGTTTTGTACAGAAGTCTGTCTGGTGCTACATCCTTAAATCTCACTATTTTAGTCGATCCGAAATCTTTCTCCCGGATGAAAGGCCACAAGTCTGACCTTACTGATTCTGTTACTTCGAAGTCCTTGAACTTTAACTTCATCCATTCCAATCTTGCTTCTTCATACCTTCTTTTGAAATCAGGTGGTGTTTCGTGCGGACTGTTGGACTTATCCCATTTTACCTGGGCATATTTGTACAGTTCAAGATTGGTTAGTTTAGCCATTCATTATAGATTAGCTCTTTCTTTGAAATCTTCGTATTGCTTTGGATTTTTTACAAAATGTTCCGCAAGCTCAGTTTTCGTGAACTGTGGCGTAGGTATTCCAGGGAAGTTGTACCTAGTTGTAGCACCCTGTCCGGTACGTTCAAAGAAACCTTCATCAACCAGCTTTGGAATGTTAGTCTTTATCTCAGCAAGTAAAACATCCGGATCAATCGAACCATCAAATTTTTGCGCTGCTACCGATCCGGTCTGAGTTTTAAATTCAGCCAAATTTGAAGTTTCAATTGAAGGAACATACTTCATTGGTTGTGGATCCTTGTCATAAACAAGTCTCTCAAGAGTTGTTCTTTCCGCATGATCACCTTCCAAATAGAAAGCTGCCTTATCGATATTCTCAGCATAAATCTTCCCGTCTTTACGTTTTACCGTACCGTCCAAGTCAATCGACATCAAACCTCTTTCAACGCAGGAATCAATCAATGAAAGCACTTCGAAAGAACGATCTTCATACACATAATCACCTTTGGTTTTGAACTTCAAAGGATCAGTTTTAGCCAGAATAGTGAGCGTGTTGAAAACATACTTCTCTGTAATGCCATTAACTGGACCGATAATACGTCTGTACAGTTTTGCCAAAAGAGGAATGTTCTTTTCGTTCTTACGAATAAAGGTTTCAACTTCAAACGATATGGCAGACAATTGCAATTCTTCCTCAATTTCAACTTCTGGATCGGAGATAGAAATATCTTTTTTCCAATCAGGATTTTGAGTTAGAAAGAGATTCAGCATCGCAAAATTGTGCTGATCAATTGGGTTTGATTTATCGAAGGTGATCAGGCCATTGATAGACAATGGAGCTACCTGAGCCATTTCGTCCTGGAAGTGCTTCATCTCAAGAGCGCCATCTTTACCAGGATATACAAAAGATCCGAACTCCACAGAATTCTGGGAGCCAGCTTCCATTACCCTTAACGGGAATTCGGATCCTACGGTTACAGTTACTAATCCACTCATAGTTGTATTGTTTGCATGGTTTGTTATTACTATTTACTAGCTGAGTGACAGCTTACATACCCCACGAGGGTCAATGTATGGCGCAGTTTGCCATAGTGCGTGGTATTCGTCACCATCAACCAGAGACTGCACTTGATAACGTGAACTGTTTCTGATCACTTCTTCAAAAGTTGCTTCTGTCATTGACATTGCTTGCGCACCTGAGAATCCGTTTCCGGCACCAGTGATACCACGGCTCACACCAAATACGAAACCTCTGTTTACCTTCTGGTTGCCGAATCCTTGACCTTCTTTTGCAAATAGTTTTGCAATTTTTGATTTTGGACGACCACCAATTTCGCTAGTTGCTGAGAAGAAGAAGATGTCATTCGAACGAGGACTTCCCTTCATACCATCATAAGTGGTAAGGTCATAGTCTCCGTTTGAAAGCAGCATGTTTTTACCGATGTCGTAGATGTAAAGTGAATTACCAAGAGCATCAACATATTTCTCAACTTTGAATCCAACAACGATCGCATCATCTTTATCCGGAGATATTGTGATACGTACAGGAGAATTCGCAAGTCCACCCTGTTTCAGTACATTACGCAACCATTGCGCTCCATTTCCACGACACATAGCAAAATACTTATTGCTTGTACCTGGCATGTAGAACAACGTCTGAAGGATACGGTCAATCTTCTGGATACCGTTCAGGTAATTATCCTTATAAGAGTGCGTCCATTTGAAGGAAGCCTGATCAAGCTGCTGCATGATACCAGCATAACTTGGACGTTCTGGATAAGAAGAGTTGTTGTTACGGCCACCAATTTCAAAGGTGTTTGGGTTGAAGTTGGCAGTAGAATAAAGGATCTGGTTTTCCATAGAAGCCAAAACCTGACGGAACCATTTGCGTGGAAGTCCAGTATTATACTCTTCTTCGCTGCTGCCATCCAAAGCACGTGAAGCCACGGTGATCATTTCATCCGACATATAATCACCAGTAATTGGCAATTTGTAACGGGTAATAGGCAACGGGTTGTAGAATGTGTTGGATTGGTTTGCGTCCCCAGACAGTAAGTTAGAATCCGGAGAAGCCTCACCTTTGGAGTTACCAAAACGGTGGTTAATTGGAGCACCAACTTCAAACAGTCTTCCGCTGAAAATTTCACCTGGAAGTCCACTCATTTGAAGTGTATATTCCGCTTTACCGTCAACCAATACACGTCTGGAAATAACACGAGCAAAACCGCGTTCGTCACGAAGGTGAACGTTTTCATCTGCATCCAATACAGGCCCTTGTAAGGTTACCTGAACGTGAGCATTTGCAGGAATATCGTCCGGCACTTTGCTATTGTCAACTACACGTAAAGGTTCACGTTTCTCGCAGATCTCCTTAATTTTTATGTAGTTGGAAGCAATACCAACAGTTTTCATTTGGAACATAGGATCACTATGCTCACCGATTGCCATGTTTTCACCAAAACCAAAACCAAGCATAGACATGATTGATCCTGGATTTTCGGACATCACGATAGATGTGAATATGTTGCTATCAAGTAACATATCGTTCTTGAAAGGCATATCCAGAACCAATTTACGTGGTCTGCGCTTTACGGTTTGACTTAATAATGGGTTCGCCATGATTATTAATTGTTTTTAAAGAATTTCTGTGCTTCGCTTGTGGAACCGTAGTTCCGGCCTCTGATATCCAGTAGATTGATCCATTCAGCAAGTGCTTTTGGATCGGACATAATGGCCATCATAATCTCTTTTTGAGCTGCCTCTTTTGGGGTTGGAGGAGTTTGCTCATGCCACTCTTTGTTTTTACCAGCGCTGATATAATTGGCTATGTGAGCACCAAGCTCTTCACCCAATTCTACCCCACCCGGTTTGAAGGTTTTTAACTCGGCTGTAAGGTTTGCTTTGAACTCATTTAGCTTTATAAGTTCTTGGCTAGCATGTCTCTGAGCGTCATGGTATGCATTCTGAACTGCATTTTTGTAACCATTCATAATCTCACCGTAGCGAGCTTTACCTTTGGCGTTCAGTTCATCTTCATCGAAGTACTGATCAACTCGGGCCTTTAGATTTTCTTCAAAATTTGGATCATCCTGGTCCAGTCTACTTTTGATGTTTTCAGAAATCAAGAATCTGGAAGGGTATCTTCCTTCAACTACATCCTCCAATATTTTGAAGTTTGGCTGTTGATCGAGGTATTCCCAAATTGACTGTCTTGTGAATAATTCGTTTTCAAATGCATCCCTTGTATTGATATGGGAGAAGCTTGAACCCAGTTCTTCAATAGCACGCTTGGTGTAGTCCGTTTTATCGTCCTCCGTTTTCTCGAATTTTTTTTCAAGTATTTCCTGATATTCCTTCATGTATTCAGGAGTAGCAGGTTTTGCAGGTGATTCAACTTTTGATTTTGTATCAATACCGGTAGGCTCGCCAGCATTCATAATATTTTTGAGCTGAGAAATATCCCTCTCGCTAATATTTGATTTTTCGACTGGTGAATAATCTGTTTCTGTCCCAATCCCAAAAGCGGAATTAAGTGCAGCTAAATCTGGCATACCTTCCATAATTTGATAGTTTTTTGCATGGTTTAATGCCCAAACTTATCCGGTATTACAGGTGTGATTATTGTGTCATATTAATTTTTTTATTATAATTTTGAATAGCATTATATTAAGTAGTTGGAAAAATGGACACAGATCAATCAATGGAGGATGTGAGAGAATTGAAAGAATCTATTCAGTTGATAGAGAACGGTATGGAGGAATTATTCTACACGCTTATTGCGCAGAGGGTTAGAAGAAAATCAATTGAAGAAATTGTAGAAATCTCAGTTTTGGATTTTTTCAAAATAGGCAGAATTGCCTTTCATGGAAAGTCTTTTTTGAGGCGTGGACAGCCTGCTAATATTCCAGAGGAGGAAAAGAATATCTTGGAAGCAAGAAAGTGGTTTGTAAGTATTATGCGCTACATCCTTTTGAAAAATACATTTTCACTAAAGTTAAATTATCCATTCTATCACCCGAATATTGAACAGCGACACCGGGCTGATTTTTTGGGATCTATAAATCCAAAAACCCAGAAGGACTACGATAATCGTAAAGTCTTTCTGGGTCTCGGGCAACTAATTAAGAGGACTTGCCTGGAAGAGGGCGTATTTGACGAAAGAATTGATCAACTATAATTGCATCACAGCATTCCAGTTATTTTCCAAATAGTGTACAACTCCTTTACCCGGCTCATAGTCCGGGTATATTTTTTTGAAGTCTTCTGTGGCCGCGGCGTAAGTTTGGTTTTCAATTAAATCCATTTTAGCCATGTACGCAAGAGCAATGGACGGACCTCTCGAATGACCTTGATTACAGTGAATAAGAACCTCTTTCGTCTTGGATGATTTTTCAAGAAAACGAAACGCTGCGCGAAACATCGGATCCCCAAATTTCGGGCTGAGGGGGAATGCTGCGTCGATTATGTTGAGGTAAAGGTGATTGTCCTTCTCAGATACCAGATACTCTGGATGATCCTTGTCAAGATTACCTGTATATCCAACTCCTGCGCAGTGGCATGGAATCTTACATGCATGTATTACAGCAAAGTTTCCATCAACTACCGACCGGCAATCGTGCTCGGTCCCTACATTAATTCCTTCTGAAACATTAAGCATGGTTTTTAGTTTAAGTTAGTCCTCAAAATCATCATCATAAAATTCATCATCTTCAAATTCTTCCTCAAAGTCCAAATCCTCATCTAATGTTATATCGGAAGCCTTTAAACCTTTTGGGGGCTTCAATCCATTCTTGATTCTTTTTACAATAGGATCAGTCCAAGTTTTCGGAGGTCCACCAAATACTCCAAATACTTTGGAGAAGTTGTAAACAGCATCCGAAATATTTTTATCGTTTTCCTTTTCCGATTTATCGTCCCAAATATTTGAAGTAAGTCCATAAATACCTTGAGTGAGGCTCCAAGCTTGAACAATTACATCTGATCCAGGAATATCAAAAATTTCATCAGTCCACTGTTCGTTATCTATGGTTGATATCATATATTGAGCAACTTGAGAAAATAAACCTGGTGCGAGACCTGTACCATATCTCGCTACATCCCACATGAATTTCTCTTGGTAGTATCCTTCTTCCTTATCCTCTTCCCCAGCCAACCAGCCCCGCAATACACTAACTCCCATATTCGCAGAAGCCATCCACATAGTATTGATAAGTAAGTTAGAGACAAGAGCACCAGTCATTCTGTTTTGCAACAATTTTTTATCCGCTGCACTAGCAGTGTCCTTGTATTTATAATATTCGATAGTTGCACCGGATAATTGGTTCCATAACTTTTGAGTCTGACCACTATACATTGCAAGAACTTTATTACCGAATGAAGGATTTCGCTGCATCATGGTTAAATCAGCAGGATCACTCATCTGATTGGTGAGATATAGCGTTTCTGTGACAGCCTTGGCAATTTTATCCTGAATATGATCATCAGTTATAGATTCACCAGGCCTTAATTCGTCCAATGCTTGTTGTTCCGCAGCAACCTTATATCCAAGTATAACCGCGCGGTCCAATCTCCTTATATTAGCCATGCCGTATTCTTCAAACATAGAATCAAAATAATTCCAAATCTGTTTTACTCTCTTACGGCCGGCACTTGTAAATCTCAAAGAACCCAAATTTCCGGTTTCAGTGTACTGGCTTTGTCCGTAAATTGTGCGTTGAATAACAGTAGCCCAGCGTTTTCTGTGGTTATCCAATTTATCACCAGTCAGACCCTCTCCTAATAGATCGCGAATCAATCCAGCCTCAGCAGTATCGAAACCTCCTGGAATTTTCAATCCTTTGCCAGTTGCCTCAACAATAGTTCCTCCGGCAAGCCTGTCTGAGGTTGATCCTCTAAATGAAAGATTAGCCATGGTTGACCAAATTTTCCTGTTACCAAACATGTACTTGTTATCAATGTAGCCAAGTCCCATTGCTGAGAACCATGTTCCAATCTGTTTTGTGGAGATACCAAGGTTACTCCGGAATATATTACCTGTGTACTTATGCATCAGGTAAAGTAAGGGACGTAACACTTCCTCGTTTTTGGAAATATCAAATTGAGATTGGCGATAATTTTGAAGGTTTTCTATTGTTCCATTCAAAATATCATTCAATCTTGTCTTCATCTTTCCATCATAATCTGTAATAATGGACTGTTGGAGGTTTTTTAAGTTGTGAACCAATTTAGTGCTGCCCAAAATATGGCTCACCGATTCTTTGTAATAATCGAAGCTATCGAGTACATCACTTCCATAAATTGCATCTGGCCGTGCCGTTCTTTCGTTGAGCAATTTTGCATCTTCTAGGTTTGGCGAAAAAGCATTTACTCTGTTTTGAGCGCTTACATTCGAAACGGTTTGGATTGGCGAGTAGTCATTGATTACAACAAATGGAGTATCTGGATTTATCGATTCATCGTTTTCCTTTTGAATCATATCGCGAACAGCTTTGTCATTGAAGGCAGCACGAACCTTTTTATAAGCTGCACGAACGTCAGCTGGACCGCTGGACATAAGATAATCTTCCATTCGATCCATTTCAGATTGATGGAACAATCCATATTGTTTGCCATCTTTCACCAACTCCAATTCACCTTTTGAATTGGCTTCCATCATTACATCCTTTTTGAAATGTACACCTTTGTGAACAGATTCAACTTTACCTTCATTTTTCCAAAATAATGTTGAATCATCAGGATCAATATCGTACTGGCTATCAATAACAGCAGAAGTGTGGTTTTCGACTCTTTCCACTCCTGACGAATCTTTTACCTTTTTTGTATTATAGGCATCACCCATGCTACGTTGAGACTGGTGATTTGCAACTATATCCATCACCACCGAAATAGGCAAAGAAACATTCCTTGTTACTGAACTTCCCTTAGATCTGTCCCATTGAATCACACTTACTGGAAGTTTCTCAGCTGTTTCAAGCGTGCTGGCATCTTTGTGAATTGAGTATTTACCAAGATCACGGCGAACATCTTCATAAACCCTTCCCATAATATTCATGGCATGATTCCGGTTGTCAGATGCGGCTCGTTTCACATCATGGATAAGGGATTTCAATAACCCATCTTTACCATCTATGGTTTTAACGAAGGTTTCAATATTATTCAGCCGGTCAAAACCAGAATCAATCAACCATTGGGCCGCCTTATAAAAGACATTTCCTGTTGATCTTAGTTTTTCAAGCCATTGTTCAGTTTGAAGGATTGTCTCAGATACTCGTCCATGTTTGCCACTTTTCCCCTTCAAAGGAATAAGTACCATTTTACCATCACCCGTAAAGAAAGAATTATTTTCTTTTGAAATATCTCTGGTCCAAACATCGTCATTCCTTACCTGGGATTTTACACCTGTTATCGGATCAACAACCGTTTCAAATTTCGCACCGATATACTTCCATCCATATCGCTCAGCTATTTCATTAATAATTTTCTGATCGGCTTTCGAAAGTCCTTTTTCTACAATAGTTGTAGTCACCGCACCGCCGGTTACAGTTTTCTTTATCTTATCTTTTTCCAGTTTTCTGAAAACGCCAGCATTAATCAGCTCCTTTCTGGCAGCATTTTGTAATTCTGTGTTCGTTCCTATTGTTTCTCCGGATCCTGGAGCTGCAAATACAGTTGGCGTGTGGTGGAAAAGAATGTCTCCTATACCACTTGTGTTAGATTGTGAATCACTTTCAATATTTTGATTGTCAGGATCTGTATTACTAAAAAATGGTTCACCATTGTTTTTTAATGCACCTTCGAGTAACTTTGTCATAGATATAGATTCTGGATTATTAGTGGGCTGGCCTCCCGAAAGGGCGCCTTCCTTCCGGTTTTGATTCCGGCGTTCTAATTCAGGATCTATATCACTACTAGATATAGAGTTTGATGGCATTAGTGGGCTGGCAAGATTCGTTCTGTCTTCCTTCCGGTTTTGATTCCGGCGTTCTGCTATCAGCTCTATATCTTGTACTTCATAAGTATAAAATCTATCTCCTTCTTTCAGGACAGTCTTAACGGTGGTTTTTACTCGGTATATATCATCATTACTTTTTATCGCTCCGTATAGCCTTTGGATTAAAGGAATATTGCCGTCACCTGATCTATCTGCATACGATTCTCCCAGTACACTGTTTTGTAAAAGTTCAGGCAAAACACTTATGGAGTTAATATGAAGCTTATGGCTGACTGATTTTCCTAATGCGGATGCACTTAGTGACTTATCAATGCTGGTTCTACTGACGGTAATAATCTCTCCTGTGTCTTTATTACTAAATCCTTTACCGATTAGATTTTCCTTTGCAAAATCTTTTGCATCTGCAATGTTTTTAAAAGTGGTTTTTACTTCTAATACAGGAGTGTTTTTTGAAGACAAATTTTGCTCTAAACCTTTTTCGATTAAATTTTCACTCAAAATGTTTAGAATATCATCACTATTGATCTGTGATATTGTTTCACCAGAAAGCAATTCAGAAACAACACCACTGGTAAATTCGTCTAATGTAAGTTCTGCAATTTGCTGAGAAGTTAACTTTCTAAAACCAAGGTAATCTTTGATGTTGTCAAACAGCTGGAACATCCAATCTTTGAAAGATTTCTTTCTGGTTGGTGTAACAAAAGATTCTCCCTTATCACCAATAGCGGTAGCCAGAGCTTCGTCCAGTAATTGCTCCTGTGTAAGTCCCTGGTAATTTGGATCGTTTTGAAGTCTTTTGAAATATGAACTGTCCCGCACCAGAGCCATCCCTTTTGCATGTAGCTCAGGATTGTTCATCTTGGCCCACATATTCCAAATGTGCCCAAATTCGTGGATGGCTGTATTCGTATTAAGCGTTTCCGGATTCAGGTTAATGGATCCGTCCACTGGATTGATATAACCGTAAGGAAGATTATCCTTTGTGAATACCTGTCTGGCTGTTGGGATTGAATTCAAATTGTCCAGGTACTCCTGTTGAGTCTGGGCAATATTTACTTTTATTTTCGGGAAAGCCTTGGCAATCTGCGCTAATACACGTCTGGTGGTCTCAGGATCGGTCTGGCCGGCTGTCGTTCTTGAGAATGGAACATAATCAGGATCTTCATTGGATTTCCTGACGTTCTTTAAGAACTCATCTTCCTCAATATCATCGGGATTAGTGTTATTTTCATCCGGAACAAAGTCTGGATCAACTGCCTCTTCGGGCAATGCATTAAGTCTGTCAGTAAGTTCTTTCAGTCCTGGGTATGATAGGATTGTCTCTTCAATCGCATCTTTATAGTCAGATGTTTGAAACTGCTCTCCAAAGTTGGTTTCTTCCCAAAGTTTGTGAGCCAATTCATCAACAGTAAGGCCATAATCGGCAGTACTGGATACCATATTTTGACGTTCAGTATTACCAGTACCTTTGAAAAGTGTATTTACATCTTTGGTGTTTACTTGACCGTTGGAAACAAAATACTGGTAAACTTCTTCGTAAATATTGGCAGGGAATTTAGCAAGAGCTTGAAGTCTTTCTGGGTCTTTAATTTTTCGTTTATCCTTCCTGATTCCTTTTTGCTTGCTCTTTACCTCAGTAACTGGTTTTTCTAAATCTCCCTCAGTTTCCGCAGTTCGTTCCTGGCCATCACTGCCGTCATTGGGTTGTACATCAGTTTCTTCGTATAAGTTACTAATTGCTTTCTCTCTTTGTCCGTGGCCTTGTGCAAGTTCTCCAAGGCGTCCGATAATTGTGTCAGTGAGTCCGGTGACGCTTTCTGTGCTTTCATCGCTTTCCGATGTCTGCTCTGAACCATGTTCAGAAAGTCCAGATCCTCGTCGTACCTCTGCCTCTTTTGCCTCAATATCGCTAATAACCTCTCCGCGTTGTCTCTCTTCAGTGTATTCAGATTCGACTGAATATGGCTCTTCGGTAGAGTCGTCAGTTCCTTGTCCGTCAGTATCTTCATTTTTTGTTTGCTGATTTTCAGATGAAGTTAATTCTTCCGAATCATTTTTCAAATTTTCTTTTGAAGGTCTCAGTTCAGGTGCTTCTTGATACGATTTTTCATCAGCCAGAATTGTTAAATCCTTTTCTATTGCTGCAATCATATCGTCAATCTGACTCAGAGTATATTCTCGCTTGTTTGATTTTCTGGTTGATTGCCATTTTTTACGTAAACCAAGTAATTCGGATATTGCCGAATCGATCCTAACTGGATCAAGGTTTTGTTCTCCCTGTTCAATATATTCGATTGTTTCAATACTTGAATCAGATGCCGAATATTCATTCTCTACCGAAAATGGGCGGTTCAGTTTTTCTTGCTGAGCTAAGATTGTTCCTTCTTGCGGATCTACATCGCCTTGATCCTTAATTTCTGGTTGAGTCGATGATTGAGTATCTAATTGTGTACTTATCGGTGCCAAACCAACGGCAGCATTGAACTGATCTCTGGTCATTGGTAATATGCCTTCCGCAGCAGCTCCGGGCTGGCTTGCAATTTGATTGTAAAAATCAAGATTACTTCCCAATTGAGTTTCCAGATCGGCAGCCATAGCAGGGTCCGAACTGGCAGCAACAACAAACGCTTTTGTTTCGTCAATCAGATCGATTGAATCCAGAGACAAAGAGAATGGTTGGCTGATATCCCTTGCTGTCGTTGTAGCACCAGATTGTAAATTACTTGCAGTTTCTTTGAATAATCTCAAATCATCAATTGGCTTGATATCATACAGATCTCTTTCTACCGGTGTATAATCTTTCCCAGCAGACAGTTGCTGACTGACACTTACTTGATTAGGATTTGGTGTTACAATCAATTTCTTTACTGAATTGTTGTTTTCATCTTTAAAGACGACGGTACCATCCGATAAAGTAGTTTCAATGGTCGGCTCAAATTCACTTTCAGGAAAAAAATTGCTTGAAAGAAAATCACGACCAATTTTTTTTCTGGCATTGTCAGTGCTACTTATTTCCGGAATAGCCTGTTTAATTACATTTTCTGTGCTAAGAATATTGGCTTCAACTTCTTCCTGAGCTGCATACTTGCCGGATATGGTATTCATTTCACCAAGTCCGTCTGCCATTTGCGCTTTTGTAACTTCGAGCTTTGTTATGGCAACCGGCGATCCACCACTGGAAATAAGGTTGTCGATTTCAGATTGGATTTCACCAATCCCTGAAATTGCCTGAGTAATTGCACCAAGTTTCTCAGAGTTTTGATTTCTGGTATCTGTTACATGAAACATGGCTAACCGATCCTCTGCTGAGAAGCCAGGTAAATCTTTGAAATCGAAGAAAGTATCGTAAAGCTGTGAAGCTTTATTCTGAACTGCATTAAATTTCTCTTGATCAAACTGTCCCTGAGAATTATTGAACTGACCATTTCTGGTGGCGACTTCCATCAGTTTATTTACACGGGAACTGGTTTTTAATTCATCCAGTGTTATAGAAGGATTGGCAGTAAGTTGCTCTTTTATATCAGCATTGATGTATGCTCCAAGTGTTTCGTTGAGTTCTTTTGAATTCGGTGCAAACTGACCAATAACACCACCAAGAAAACCGCCGAGTAGTGCGCCGTAGGTTGCATTTCCAAGAGTCTCTAACGCATTCGTCTGGAATTGACCATTACCTTCAAGTGTTCCATCCGCTGTGGAAATTGCGTTATAGCCCCTTTGTCCTCCATAACTTGCCCATTCCTGCAAAAATTCGGTAGCCATTTCTGTTCCACCTGCTTGCGCAGCCTTCTTCATGCCATTTTTAACAACGGCTTTGTATGCAGCAACAGTACTTTTATCTTTCAGCTCATCAACTGTTTCTTTAAAAGTTTTTGTAACTACATCTTCAAAAACTTCACGCGTAATTCCTTTTTTTGCCAATTCAGAAATTGCTCTGGCACTTTTATCGGCAGCGACTCTTTTAATTACTTCTTTTCCTGCTTTTCCTTTCAGTGAGTTGAGTATCCCAATATCTCCAACCATTTCTAAGGCACCTTGTACTAGACTGGTTCCAGTTGAATAAGCGATAGCCTCCATGCCTGTAAGGCCGGCTTTGGATGCTTCATCGCTATTTTGAGAATACATCTGTGAGAAGTTCATCAAGAATCCTACTTTTTTGTTGGGAGCTAAAAGGCTTAACATACTTCCTAATCCACCTCCTACCCCAGCCATCCATTTCTTAGGATCACTATCAAAACTCAGTTCAAATTCCCCTTTTTCGTTTTCGAAAGAAATTGGATTCCGACTTGTTTCTTTATCAACTTCGGCTTTTATTCCATCAAAAAAAGCTGATATTTTTTTATCAGCTACCGCCTTTCTGACATTTGCAGTTTTGGCATTATTAAGCAATTCTTCATTTTCGCCGGGAATGAGTTCGCCTAATTTATCACCCGTGGTTGCAATATCTACAATAACTTTACCAGTCCCTTCTGCGAGATTGAGTATTGAATTGTACAGAGGAGCTAAAAATGCGCGTGTATACGAACTTCTATCCTCTTTTATTGTCGATACGTTTTTTGCAGGAGCCTGTTGTTGAATGGAAGGGTTTTCTGAAACTTCAACATTTTGAATTCTTGTTTCCCTTCGGTCAGAGATATCTTGCTGACGACTTTGAATAGATCGATTAACGTCATCAAGAATACTTTTGTATTTTGTTGTGCCGCCTACCTGATCAAACATTGTGAAGGCTTTTTGAATAGCATCTGCTTTGGTCTCACCACCAATCGAAATACGCTCATTCAATTCGCTTTGCCACTTCGCTGGGTCAATACCACGTTGGGACATTACTCTCTTAACATCATCAGGAACATTAACAGATTTAATGTTTCCAAAATAATCATATCCTTGACTTTCAGTTTGTTGTTTGCCCATTTTTAGTTTTCGTAATCCCAATCTGCAATTTCTACCGAGGGTGCTGAATTGAATATTTCATTTGTCTGTTTCTGGCCACCAATTTGTTTCGACAAGTCAAAATTTAACATTTCATTGTTCCAGATATCCGGAAGGCCGGTGTAGCCTTTGATTCTGTAAAATTCTACACCCTTTCCATTTTTATCCTTTTTGACTTCGGTTTTTAGTCCATTAACAGCATCCTTAGGAGCATCGTCTTTCCTAATGAGAACTTCGTAATACTTCCATGCTCTTTTGGGTGGACCGCCTTGTGTAGTGCTGGCAACTTTATCTCCACCATCCAGGTAGATATAGGGATCGCTTTTAATTACTGTATGTTTTATTTTGCCCAGATCTACATATTTTGGAGATCCATCGGTAGTGAGAATGCCAGGTATTTCACCAGTGTACCTTTTCTTTCCATTAACCACTCTTTCGGTTATTCCAACACTTTCGTTGGCAGCTTCACTACCTCTGGAGAAATCATACTTGGTCATTTTAATCGTTGCTTTGCCAGCATTCTTCTCAAAAAGATCAGATACTTTAATACCTAAATTTGGTATTGCCGAATCAATAATGTTTGTGGTTTTATCGAAACTTACTAATTCATTTACAGTTAAAGGATTACCCAAAGTTCTTTCATTGTAAGTCTTAGCATTATTGACCTTATCAGCTTCCTCATTCTGCGCTTTTGCGAGATTGGCGGCAGTGCTGGCAGCACGGCTTGCAATTGCTGATTCCTTGTCCATAACACCAAGATCAAACATTTGCTTATCTTCAATGGAGTACTTTTTGTATCCAACATTCTTATTTTTGTAATCCCGGAACCAGAGATCCTGTGCGGCTCTATCACCTTTTTCTGATCTCAAATAACCAAGAACATCCTCCGCAGGAACGGAAGCGAGTTGATCATACTTGCTTCCATAAGGATTGTCCAACTTTCCAAAATGGTCAATCACGCTGCTTTTGGGATCGTAACTACCATCAAAATTGAAGGTGGGCGCTGCACCGGAATAGTAATTCAACATTTCCTGTTCAGCTGTAACATAAGAACCATCTGGACCTAATTTCCCAATAAGGTTGTGGTTTTTCTTAATGGCTTCCTTTGCCATAGCGATCATTTCCTTATTCTGTTGGGCAGCATTGTATAGGTCGGATGATTGCAATTGTGATGTTGTATTTTGCAGCCAATTCATTCCTTCAACATCAATGAATTTCTGAGTATCACCATTGTATTCAGTTTCAATCCGCTTGGCAACTTCTTTCTCACGATCAAGAACCCAACTTTTTATTCTACGCTGGTCTGGACCTTCAAACGGAAGAGATTTCAACTGAGCCAACGTTTGTTGAGAAAGCTGAATTTTCCGTTCCTGTTCTTGCTGGTCAACTCTTGCCTGTTCAGTTAAAGCCATTGCATATTGCAACTCCCTGTCCTTCTGCGCCGACATTTGAGCATAAGAAGTAGGTGGAGCAAGCGCTCTCAACAATGATGAAGAATTGTTGTAATAACCTCCGATCGGCATGATATTATCTTGGTAATATGTTACTAAATCTGCTTTGCAACGGGTTGTTGGTTGTGGTCGACAAAGGAATTGAGCCTGGTGTTGCCGTTGCGGGAGTTGTAGGAACTATCAATGACTGTTTGAAATTTTCAGCCTGTAATTTCATCAACTCAGTATACCGCTTTTCACGCTCCAACTGTGCTGTTTGTAATTCATTGTACAATGTATCTGGCCCGTAAGATTCACGATACATTTGCTCTTGCCACATCTTCTGGCTTGCATCCTGCGCCATAGCAAGGCCGGCTTGCTTTGTCTCCATAGCATTGGCATAATCTTGCTGGAACATTTGCTGATCAATTCCCATATCAGTCATTACCATGTTCTGGTAACGTCCGAAGTTTTGGCGACGAAGAGCAACGTCCTGTTGTGCTGCCTTTAAATAGCTGTTGTCTAAATTCTGGGACAGACTATTCATGGAAGCGAGCACAGCACCTTGGTTTCCTCCATTGCCTACGACGCTACGAATTGTACCAACCCCCTGAGCATAGTTATTGACCAATCCTTGATTCACCGCAGCTTGCTCTTCCGGGCTGAATCCCTGATCTTTTTGTGAATACACCTCATTCCTCATTTTTTCGTACTCAGGTGTTGGAACCCATTTAGGAATGGGATTCGACGCGAGCAAAGCACCTGTAACACCAGTAAGTGCATTCAATCCCTGTCTAATATTACTCTGACGAGTAAAGCGATCATCCCTTGATTCTTGGTCAGTTTGATTCGACACAGGAAACGGGCTTTCTAACGTGGAAGCACTTTCACCACTTTTGTTCCATGCGGAAGCAAACGCGGACATATTATCATCATTTACTCCTCCCAAATCTTTTCCAGTTTTTGGATCAATGTTATTGAGAATCGTCAGTTTGCCTGTTTTCGGGTCAGTAATCGTGTTTACATCTACAGATGGGTCAACATATACTGCGTTTCCTTTTTTATCATAACCACCGATCTTCCTTAATGGCTGTATTTCAGGCAAGAACTTATCTAATCCAATTGACTTAACAATCTGTTGAGTGTCGCCGGATACGGGATCTTTGATGTCAATTCCTGAAACTGATATTTTTCTATAGTTATTAGGATCCTTGTTAAAGGCCTCGAATGACTTCAATACAGTTTCGTCAAGCTGGTCAAATTTTGCACCTGTTACGTTTCCAGATTTATCTTTCGTTACTCCATAAGTTGGCAACGTAGATAATTTCTTTTTTCTGGCCCAATCGTTGTACATCCTTTTGGCAGCAATCAGATCAGAGGTTGAAATTTCATCTTTATTGTAGGAAGTTCCCACCTGCATGGAGTCTGAAAAGACTTGTGGTGTATTTGATGGATTACTTTTCACTTCATCAGAACCTGACAAAGTAGAACTCTTATCTAATCTTCGTGCAGCTCTTCTATCTTGAATTGAAGTGTTAGGGATAATCACAGCACCACTTTGTTGACTTTCCTTAATAGTCGGTATTACAGGAGTTCTTGACGTTGATACGGTCTCTGTCTTTTTCGCAGAAGCTACAAACTCAATACTTTCTGGAAATGCACCATTACTAAATCCTGAGCTTTTGATTCCTGAATCACTTTTTGGTCTTATACCGTAATTGTTATTTTTCGGATTTCCAATTCTATAAGTGTCAAATTTGTCGGAAGTTATATTACTTAATTGCTTCTCTCTATTGGTTAATCCTGCTATTGATTTTTTTGCATCAAGTATTTTTTCAGATACTTTGTCTGTATCAGGTAAATTTAATAGCCAATTTTTTATTGGGGTATCTACATTTGCTCTATTAAATTGATCAGTAACATATTTTATACTTTTTGCTACATTTTCTTTCTCTTTCTCAATCTTTAAGAGCTCATTTTCTTTTAACTCTGCAATCTTTAGGAGCTTGATTTTTTCTGCACGTTGAGTTTCTGATATAGTCTCTGATTTATGGATTGATTCAGCCTCCTTTCTCAATCTTGCAGCATCATCCTTGCTCTTTTTTAATTTGGCTTCAAGTCCATTCAATAATTTAGTCAAATCCTCAGGTGAAGATTGCCCACCCTCCGCATAAGCCTGATAAGCCACATTCGACCTACCACCAAAATCAGCATGAGTGCCTAATTCTGCAAATACATGTTCACCAATCAGACGCTTCTTAGCTTCCACATCCCGGTCTGAGTGCATTACTCCTTTCAGAATAAGATTACTCTCCTGGTCAAGTATTCTTTCGCCGTAACGACCTTCACCCCACTTCATAACATTCAGAATATCAAACAAGCCAGTCTGGTACGCAAGTCCTTTATCAATCATGAAGTAGTCCTCAGTCTTGTCGCGCTTCCCGTACAATTTGTAATCCTTAGGATTTTCAACCTCAACACTTTCGCCGCCGATCTTAAAGACTCGACGGCCCTTTACTTTTTTCCAGTTAAATCCGGATTAGTTGATTGTCCGCCACTTTTGAAGAAAACGAAAGGACTGATATTTTTCACAGGTTTTTTCTTTGGGAAAGTAACAGATGTTCCCTTGCCTGGATCAAGTAGAGTTCCTTTATTTTTCTGAACAGTAAAACCTTCTGGATTAACACTTGGAACACTGTTGTAGAATGCTCCTACTCTGGTTTTACCTACAACCTTAGCATCACCAGAGCCATATCCTGATCCTGAAAAAGTAGCCTTACTATTTATTTTGGCAAGCAATCCTTCGCGTGCTGATCCTTTGAATGCATCTGGACTGATTGGCAGCATACCGTGCAATCCAGCACCAACGATCATATTAAAATTTAAGCTATTTACAGTCTCGTTGTTATCCAATTGATAAAATTCTCGGATTGCGTTCACTTCCCGATCGCCGAAAACTTCTGCTGGTGCCGACTGTCCACCACCTTCGAAGAAAACATAAGGGGTAGAAACGCCACCCTTTCTAAATTTCTTGGTTGCCATAGTATTGTTTTGTTTTAAAATGTTGACTGAATTGGCAGCTCTTCCCGCATTGTTTGCTGCCGATTTTAATGGTCTGAAATAATATTGACTGAGTATAGAACTGGCCTCTTCAGGTGTAGAGAATTGTGAAGCTCTCTGAATATCCTTTCTCTGGTTTGCTTCATCAACAAGAAAGTCAAGCTGACCAAACAAATCATCCACCGGCTTTCCGTGTGTTTTCATGTAATTGAAAAGAGCAGTTTTTCTACCCTTACCAGGTGTAGGATCTCTCCATCCTGCAATTCCATAGCCGGTTCCATTATCGTGAACCTTGGAAGGATCCAGTCCGGATTCTTGCATCAGATTCCCCAAAAACGCAGCGGCAACAGTTGGGGTCAGTCCTTTGTTTTTAGTGAGGTACTGGTAAGCTTCACCAGACTTACCCATCACGCCGGCCACGTTCCGTGAAGGTGCTGCAACCCTTGTGGCATCTGGTTGCATTACCCGACTTGCGCTGTTTTGCTCAGTTTCAAAATTTAAAAAGTTTCTCACCTTCGCTTCATCCTTAGAAACAAAATCACGCCAAGCTGCCGTAGGTTCACCACCATTTGCGAACATTTGGCTGTATGCTGCTCCGCTATTCTGACTGAAAATATTATAAGGTATCGTAGAAGGTAATCCCTTTTTTGAAGATTTGTCACCCAGAGAGAAGATACCATCCCCTATTTGTCCGGTCATTGAACTATCTTTTGATAAAATCGAATTACCAGCCTCATTCAAATATCTCCCTCTCGAATAGTTATTAAAATCTGAGTTTGGGAAATTAGCTTTAGTTCTTTGATCAATTACAGGAAATTGGCTATTTTGAGAATTATTAGCGAATCCGAATATCTTCCCCAATGTACTATTTTTATCAAATTCTACTCCATTTGCCTGACCAACCATTCCAGCAATAGTACCTGCGACATTCCCCAAAGCGTTAACTACGCCATCGTTTCGTTGCTCGGAATTCGTAGTTTGTCTGTAAAATGACTGTGTATCAGTTCCATTCATGATTTTATCACCCCACGAATTTAGTCCGGTATTTATCAAATTTCCTGCTTTTACTCCAAGGCCTGTTGCTAACCCATTCGTAAACCATCCTGCAACAGCACCAAGAACAACTGGTAAACCTATATCTGCTACTTTACCCCAGGTATTAGACGTTCCATCAGAATTGGCTCCACTTATAGCGAGCTTAGTTTTACCCCACCAATTAGATTCAAAGGTTCGAGGCTTTGGTTGCATTGGTGAGTTGTAAATCTGTGTATTGAAAAGTGCCATTTTTATTTCATTAATTTTCTAACGCCTTGCATTATACGCTTGTTGGTTTTTATCAGTACTGGATATGATGTGAAAGTCGGAACAGGGTATCGATACTTGTTATAGCCACCTGTTGGTCAATACCATCTATATCCTGCTGAGAATTATCTATGACAATTTCCAGCCTGAGAACTTTGCCTCTTAGCCTTTCCTTTAAACCTTCCCAATCGTATTCATGCAATGGTAGTTTTAAACTACTCTCTCTGTAATCAGCACGATCATCTGGATAAACAAGCGCGCCGGATACCTTTTCAGTGAGAATTAGATTGTGCGAATTCTCTTTGCATTTGCCAATAATTTCAGATATTCTTCTGAAACCTTCTTCGTTTACATTGATAACAGCATTGTCGTACACCTTCTCAGCATTCGGTTGAGGGTTAACTTCAATTATAATTCTAGTTGGATGATACTGTTCGTACCATTGTCCATACTTACCGTGGTTGTGGATGTAAACCTGATTTTCTTTTCCTACTTCCGGTCTGGTACTAAGCAAGTAACGACCATTGTTGAAGTAAATATAAGGAGTAAAAGGTTGAAATCCATGAAAGAGGTTTTGATTGAGATTGTAATGAATTGTGAACGATTTTAATTCATTGATACGATCATCGATATTTCCTGGCACCTGCATTGGGATCTGGTGGTGGAACGTGATTAGCACATCTTCATTCTCTTTATCAACGGCAGCCACAATATCCACAAAAATTCCATTTTCAGGATCGTGTTCAATGCTTCTGTCGAAGTAAATGGTTTTGGCCATGATCGGATCGTTCAATCCGTCTTCTTCGCTTTCCTTTTTCAATCCAGCCTGTGAGAATACAAGAATCTTACCATTTCTGGCATCGGTAAAACCAAGCTGGTTCTCTCGGGCCCAAGCGCTGTTTGGATGTTGAGTACCGTAGGTTTTGGAATAGTATTGAACGCCAGAGAACACGTCCGCGCTCTTTACAAAAATATCTCCCGTATCGGAAGGGATCATAGTTTTCAGATTTGTTTGCAGAAGCCCAAAACCACTTTCCTGAATACAATACAGGTAATTGAAAGCCTGAACAAATCTCTGGATTGAGCCATGTTCTCCTATCGCATCACCGTAATCATACACAAGACGTTGCCGGTAGGAATCTTCCAGCTCACCATAAACCTTCTTAGGTGACCACCAAATCGTACTTGGTCGACTGGTTACGATCTTAACGTCCGCAGGTTTAGGTGTATAAAATTTGGCGGTTTCTTGCAATAAAAGTACTTCGTTGTAGGACCAATCCTCTGGCTGAATCGGTTTGATCCCATTAGATAAGTGCTTGTTTTCTCCTGTACATGAAGTTCGCATTGGCATCACAGCATTAGCTGCAAACTTTCTACCGTAGAGTAAAGAAAGATTGTATTTTGACTCAATCGGAGCAATAAGAGATACTGAGTAATCAGGATAGGCATTACTGAACTGAACGCAATTTTGATAATCAGGGTATAGCCTCGTAAAGTCAAAAAGTGTGTTGTAGCAATCTCCTCCCCAAACTTCAATATTATTAAAAACGTAATCCTTAACGGTTCCGTTTGCATTGAAAGTCTTAGCAGCTTTGTTCAGAATCTCTTCGGTAATCGGCTGAAAGTGTCCGGTTGAGAAATACCTTCTCTTTTCAAGTGAACTTTCATCATTATCGGTGTAGTAAACATCAGGTGTTACTTTCCAGTTGACAATAGAGAAACTTGCTTTTGAATTCGGGCTTTCAATGGAATCCACCAATTTCCAATCCATTAGTTTCAGGATAACGGAATTTGGTTGCTGAGTTGCTTTCCATTGACCTTGTGAACCTAGTCCATTATGAGGAAAGAATGCCTGTACGTGAACTCTGTAATCATTCTGATCAGAAGTCTCTGGATCAAATTTTGGATAAATATGAACAGAACTCTGATCATGAATCATAGCCAGTTTAATTCGTGATTGAGAACCGATTTTCGCACGCGAATTCTTTATTTTTACCATCTCGTCAGCAAAGTCAATCGGCGATGTCTTGTATAACTTACTGTAATGGTGACTTGAAAATATATCAACTGTCTCGGAATATGCTTTATGAACAAACCCAACCTTTTCAAATTTACCCTTGGTTAATTCTTCTGATAATTTTTCTTCTATTAGGATGTCCGGGCTGTGGTAATTGAAGAAGGATCCTGCGCTAAACGCTGGCCATGATAAATGATGTTCCTTGTTTTGTAAATAAGTCGATCCATCAATTCCAGCGAAATATCGATGAGCGTCTGGTATATCTAATGGAGTAGGATTTACGCTGTAATTGTTATTCCAAAATATCATAGGATGAACATAAGCGTCATTTTGTGTCACCGTAGAACCGTTTGGGCTTATATTACAGTTGAATATCAACCCCTGATTAGCGATTCTTTTAATTCGTTCAGTACGTACAATCATAAATCCAGACACATTCAACTTACCGAACTTATCATAAAGAATTTTACTCGGTAAACTTATGTTTGAGAGCATAGCTCCCATAATCCGAAGATCGAAACTCCCATCTGGATTTTGCCGGCTCAATGTCCAGTCTGTTACATTTCCTTCCGGATCTTTCGTATCATACTGGTTTGGAAACGTGTAATCCGTAATATGCTGAGCAAACAATGGATTACCTTTTCGATCAATTACAACAAGAGCAAATGGCTGAGTTTCGCCTCGAAAAAAACCTTTGTAAAGAAAGTTAAAGAGCTGCCCTTTGTAGTTGACGTAATCCTTTTTTACTCCTGCTCCGTAAGTCTCGTTATCTCCGGTAAAGTTGCTTAAAGTGAAGCTAGGTATCTCTGTGGTAGAATTAGTAATTGGATCGTTATCATCTCTCCCAGAAACCGGATTGAATTTTGCCGTAAATTTTGGCTCCCTCGTACTGTCTGGATTGTAGTATCGTGCAATCGGTTTCACCTTCACTTGGGACAAATCCAAAGTCATATCTGGCAGCAACTCAATGTTTCCATCCCACATACGGTTCTCCTGCTGCGCAATGGTACCAACAGACATTTGCGTTTCAAAGCGCTGATTTAATTCTGCCTTTGTGATTGCAGTGCCCGTATGGCCAATTATATCAACGGTCATTTCCGATCCGGTAATATCTAAGGTTTTATATTCGGTTGCCTCCTGAAAAGCTATTGATGTAGTATGATAAATGTAACCCACAACAATCTTATCCCAACGGGTGTCGATTCCCGTTAGCTGCCAGCGGAGTCCTTCATCTGTCATGATGTTGGATTCTCCCATAGTTCGGTTGTGGTGATTGCTCTGGTATCCAACTATTTCATCATAAGTAATGCCAGCAGTAACCACAGAACCGTCCATTTTTTGGTCAGTTACAAATACCGATCTTGAATCTGGACTCCAAACAGAAGAGTGACTATTATCTGAAAGATATTTGATAACCAACTGGTATTGCCCGGACTTGCATCTTCCTACAATTCTTTCCTGAAATTTCAATCTTGGAAAAACAAGATCCATGCGTTCATCAAAGGCATGAACTGACATTGATTTCGGATAAACAGAAATTGCGTCACATCCCTGCTTATGAATGGGTTTTGCTTGTTTATCGAAGAATAAAGCAAGGTTTATCACCCGTTTCTGGTTGTGTCCATCGGTCCAGTAAAACCTGCGTGTGAATTCATTTTCGTAAACATAGAATCCATGGGCATAATATCTCTGCTTGAAATTCAGCTTATCACCATTCGGATCAAATCTATCATTGAATAACGTGGTGTATTTTACATGATTTGCGCCAAAAATATTGTCATTTAGATCAAAAATGCCAATTTCACTATTAATACCATTGGTAAGAAGCATCAAAGTGCCTTCATTGGAATTAATTGATCCAATCAATTTGTATCCGTCGCAAAGAGCGATTTCAAAACGGTTTCCGCGCGCATTTACGATTGCCAAAGAAACTCCGTTTTTGACATTTTCTTCCAGGGTTTTTGATGGATCATTGGTGCTGTTCCATAGCAATCTAGCGGAAATCGCAAATCGATAGGTGCTATTTTGCTGAATGTGGCGATCCATATCACCTTTCATTCCACCCAGAAATGTATTCGTGAATACTTGCTTTTGTGACATTACAATACTCTTCTTAAGGTTCTATAATCTGCGGCGCCATACTCATTGGCCATTCCTCTTGCTTCAAATATTGACATGTCTGCGATCTGCTTCATGATCGGACGCTCCTGCCAACGTGGGTGTTGTGGGTTATTCAGGACGTTTATTCCCTCGTATATTGCATGATCATAACAGGATTTGTAGATCACCTCAGGAATCATCAATTCACCATCCTCGTCTTTGTAAAACATGTATGCTGCCATATACAAAGTCCCGTTCGGAAACCGTGGAAACTTCAATTCAAAAGGTGATTTATAAAATGCCAGACTATTGTTCATTCTCTGACCGTGCCTTAATCTGAATCCATGAGTGAATATTCCTGGTGATTGAGAAACATCCAGCACCTCCACCACTTCGGAAGGAATTCGGTATTTTCCATCCCTTACCTCAATTTCAATATCATCTCGATACTCACAAATCAGATCGTAACCGATTTTTCGGAACACGTACCGAACCTGCTGCATCACAGAAAGTCTTATCTCCTCTGCCGACGCTTTTTGGATAACTTTATTAACCTCAGCTAATAGGTAGTCAATACTGTACGCTTGCATTTATTAAGGGGTTTGTGTTGTTACAAACTGGTTTCCATCTTGGGAATTTCCTCGCAAATCCCTCATTTGTGTTGTGTTCAAAAGTAAAGGCGTGAACTGTTGTTTCACTTTTGCTTTTATTATGGATTTCATGTATTCTGCCACATTCCATTCAGCATTCCACACATCGAAACAAAGTCCATTTGAGTTGGTTGGACTTTCAGGAATACCCATCACAGTGATTTCACACATTGCCTTATAGTCGGTCGGAAGTCTGACGTACAGGTTGTTTCCAGAAAGGAAATAACTTGGCTTTGTGAGCACGCTATCAGTGGCATTGATCTCCTGTATGTTATTTGTAGTAGTGAAGGGTAAGTCCATATCTGTGTTACCAACATACTTGATGTAACTCTGGCCGCGCCATTCCATCATTTTGGGAAGTGTCGCTTTCTTAAACTTCCCTCCGGTTTTTGTACACTTGCAATAGAAATCAGTATTATCCTTCAATGGAATACACGGGAAAATCTGAACACGCTGCGCATTTGGCTCAATACCCAATGCCATGTTCAATTTATCTTCCTCCCATTGAGCCAATCCATACTGGTGCTTAATCTCACTTTCAATGAGCCGGATTGGATATACGTTGTCGTCGGTTGTGATACCACCGGACATTTCATTCTTTATCTCATACGCAAGCGCGCGAAGTGAGCCTTTACTTACCGTTGGATATCTACGTATTGACATATTAATCTTCGTCTTCTTCTTCTAAACCGATACCTCCGTCCTTATTCATTATAAAATCATTGAGTGAAGCCACAACCTGGACTTTCATCGTGCTGGCAATTTCATCTGCAATTTCTTTCTGGTTTTTTTGAAGTGTTTTAATGTTAGCAAGCAAAAGGTTTTGGGCTTGTGCCTGCGCTTTCAATTCACTCGTGTTACCGGTTTTCCATGAAATATTTGCCTGTATCTTTAGCTCGGCAATTTGTTCTTCATAATAGCTGTGCAATTCCAATTGAGGTACCTTGGCAAGTGCATTAATTGTCTTTATTGCTGCCATGATGAAGGGATTTTTATACATATCCCGGTGCCGTGACTTTTTATTATCTACGAACTTCCCTTTACTCAGATCGTACAAATCATCTGAATAGACATCGTCGTATACAAACTTGTCTCGTAGTTCCAGATCCAGTTCGTTCTTGTAAGGACTACCATCCCAGCCAAACAATACAGTATAGTGAAGTCCATGGATTCCATAATGCTTATAACATTCCCGTAGCTCCCTGACCATTAACATTTGGTCCAGTGCGAACATGGATATTCCGGTATCTGGATTTATAGCAATCTTCATAATTAATAATTTTTGGGTCCCTCAAAAAAATCCTCAATTGACGGCATATCCTGCTGATCTTGAAGTTTCAGCCATAGAGCATCCGACTTTTCCGAATCCAGCACCGGAAGAGATGGATCTGTCTCAGGTTTCTTTGTACCTCTTTTATTGGAAAATCTTCGGTATGACTTTGCCATTATCGTTCAGGTTGACGTTCAAATTCCTGAGCTATTCTTTCCTGCAAAGAAGCCTTATGAGTTTCCTGATCCATTATGAGATCATGGTTGACGAATTTTTCTTCCATTTGCTGGTTGTATTTGATGTCAGAAAGATTTCCCTTGTGGTCCTCAGAGCTGGCTCGCTCTTGCATATCCATTCTCTTAACTTCAATCATACCCTGGTTTCTGGTTTCCTGAACGGCAATTGGCACCTGCATTTTCTGAGCTTCAAACTGTGCAGCCTGTTGTTGTGCAGCCTGTTGAGCCTCCTGCTGTTTAGCCATCATTACGCCGATCCGTTCTTTGTTTTCACGGAATATCGCCATGGCTTCATTCGGATTGTCAGTGATCAAAATGTTGATCAAAGGTTCAATCATATCTATACCGCCAGAAGCCAAAACTGAGGTTACAGCCTGATCAATCTTGTTCTTCTTATTTGCAAGATCAATTCCAGATTCCAGGAAGATGTCAAAATCAGCAAGGATCAAGTCCGGACTCAATCGAAGCAATTCCTTCTCACCGTTCGAAAGAGTTACGTTGATAATATCCTCACGTGCAAAAACGAATTTGGCAACATCCGCACAGCGTTGAAGCACCTGGTTCATAAACAGAGAATGCTCCCAGAACTTCATTTGCTTCAATAAGCTCTGATTGGCAATGTTCAATTGTGTTTCTTTGGCACCAGAATACTTCTGTGCTACCCCCTGAGCTTGCGGTGATGAACCGATCATGTTTTCGTACAGCATCTTCATCATTCCAATCATGGCCATGATGTTCTGGACTTCCTCTATGTTGTTTCCAAGTTTGAGAATATCCAAATGCTTGGAAGCTGCCTGGCTCGCACCATTCATTTTTGATGAATTGTACAGCGCTACACCTGATCTGCGGGCATTGTACATAAATGACATTGGATCAAGTCCCGATGCCGTATCTATCAATAAAGCAGAACTCAATCCAATCCCGATTGTTATTTCCTCTACCCTATTGAACATGATGTTAGTCAGGTAAGCGAAAGTATATCCAACAAGTGCAAATGATTTATCGTAGCTGATCTGTGCCACTATGGGAAGTCCTACATAAGAACCGCGTCCTTTTCTTTCGGGAGTATACTCATATCTACCTACATTTATTAAAGTTCCGTGGCCAAGCCTGGTGGCTTCCCATAGTTCACTCTTAGGTTTATCTACAACAAATGCACCCTTTGGAGCTTTCTCGTCAATTCCAAGTTCCGTAAATGAAGGGATTAGATCGCGGCTGTAATCATTTTTAAGCCACTTCTCCCAATTCGTTTTGTTAATTTGTTTTCCGTCAAATTCCACCACGTATCTGGTAGGAACGATCATTTTGAAGTAATTTTTTTGCTCCAAAACTGAATAATTCAAAGCGTCAACCGTTTTTTGAAACGGGTAAAAACACGAATTCATGTAATTAAATCGACTCCAAGTTACTGGCTGGTAAGTCGGATCATTCTCATACATGTCGCTGGTACTGCGGTTCGCCCTGTGGAAGTATTCTGAGAAATAATTCCTATCAGGATCGTAATTTCCTAACCCCATACCTCCCTCACGTATCCTTTCCATTGCATCCAATATGCCTCTGGCCCCTGTCCCGGTGTTCAGCTGCATACCGTACTTATTCATAATTTCTGTGAATGATAAATAATCAATCGCAGAGGCAGCTATCACTGCGTCATCTTCAAGTGTTTTTACCCTTTTTGAAGCAATCCAAGATACCTGGTGCGGTTGCAAGTGCTTGAATCTCACATCTCCATTAATCACCTCGATCATCGCGAACTCCGCATTTACATCAAATTTGGTATCGAAAGCATCGCGGCTTAATTCCAGAAAGTTATGTCGGTAGTTTATATCTTGAAGTAGCTTGTAAATGATGTTTTCCATCTTTTCATGCTCATTCAAGCGATCGAATATCTCTTTTTTCGATCCGGTCATATTGACCTTAGGATCCTTAGCGAATCCAATATCAACGCCTTGTTCTCCAAGAAATTCAGCAAAAAGGTTTGTAACAAGTTTCGCACCGGTTTTTGATCTTTTTTTGATCATATCATGGCTGAACTGATTACTTACATTTTTGCTGGAGAATTTAAATGGATGAGAAGTGACCTCTCCAAGTAAGTGACTTTTCGACGCGTAGTAGAAGTGATTGTCTCTGATCGGAATTGCGCCACGCTCCCCGTATGTATTCTCGGCAGTATGGTATTCCTTTTGATTTAACTTGCCTTTTACAGCATCTATCAAATAAGGCTGATTGTCGTTATCGAAATTATATAACGTATTGCCATTCAGTAACATATAATCACTTATGTTCCTTATTTTATCAAAGAATGCGGTCTGGTTTGTTTCATATTCCTTTTTCCAAAGGATTACTGGCTCCTCAATTCGTTTTGCTTCCCGACTACCTTTTACCGGACGATTCCACCGGAACGGGTTACTATTCTCATGAAACTGATTAGCCAGTGACGGAATTGCTGTGTGATTCATTATATAATGCCATGTATGCCAAGACAATATTAATAAAAATGAACACAAAAAACTACATGTAACTTGCAAATGTAAAGTTTACTTGCTACGTTTGTCACGTTCAATTTCAAATGTTAATGGTGACGCAGTAGTATTTGAAATCTTCTTTGAAGGTCGTTTTAGATTGCGTCACCAATTTATTTCGGCCTTTTTTCAATATCTGGTTTTTCGTCATATCAATCAGAACTTGTTTAAGCCGATCATTTGAAAAAGTGGTTGGCTTTTTTATGTTCTATGAAATCTAACATCTACATATCCCTTGCATTGAAAGCGCTTGAAGCGCCGGATAAGGGAATGTACTTTCTAAGTTTCTTGAAGGTGAGAACCGTGGCCCGGAAAAGAGCCGGCACTTTCACTGAGCAGATGTTCATGGATGTGGCAAACCTCAACAAGCGTACAGCTCGCACTCATTTGATAAAAATGATCCTGGGGAAGTATGTTGAGAAGGTTGGAATTGACAAATACAAGATTTGCACTCAGCGGAGCCAATTCGACGGTTACACCACTGAATACATATATCAGATTTCGGACGAAGTTCTCCTGGCTTACAGCTGGCGAAACATTGCGTCGTTCCGAAGTCTGCTTGCAGAGATTATTATTTCCAGAAATAGGAAACACAGGCAGTCAGCACGGAAGAACACGAAGTACAACAAGTCACAACTGAATCTAATAGACGGAGGATTCGATCTCAGAGTGAGTTTGGCGTATGGAAAAGCATTGACCGGACTATCTATGTCCACTCTTTCCAAATACAGAAAACGACAGACGGTTTCGGATTACCAATACAATCTATTCGTGTATCCAGATGCCGAAGAAGCTATGCAGATGAATGAAGTTCAGGAGAAGATTCAAAGCCTGAAAGGAAAGCATTTCGTGCATAGAGGTAAGTTAGTTATAAGTGAGATCTCAATAAGGCTTGAAAAGACAGTCTATGGGGAAGAATTTATTATTAAGCCATCCAGAATAAAATCATCAAAACAAGCTCGGAAGAATACCTCCGGTATTCTGTTCCATAAACCATGCATCGTATGAACAACGCACTTAAAAACAGAATTGTAAGGAAAATCTTAATCACAAAAGCATTTGGCCACTATGAGTCAGAGGAGGTTCTATATGAGTTTCCAAACCGCGAGAATGTATTCTATTCCCATGAAAGCCCGCGGTTTGATAAAAAGTCAGAGGATAATGATCTGAAAATTATCAATCTGGCTTCCTACGGCCGATACCTGGCAGACAAGTACATCTGGATTGATCCAATCCGTCACTGTAAAAGTCCTCTGTTTCTTTCCTATCTGAAAATTGGCAGGAAGAATAAAGCTAAAAAGTTTCTGGAACGACACGATCAAATAGTTGCAGGTCAAATCGCTCCGGATCTAGCTGTAAAGCCAAAACGTCCACGGAAGGTAGCCCCAGTCAAAATAGTGTATTGATTATGAAACCAGAACTCACCTTAGAACTAAAAGCAAAATTCATCGCTCTGTATTTCGGGCAAGATGTTTGGCGAAACGATAACAGTCTCTTTTGTAATTCAGTTGTAAATGGCCGTCGATTCACAGAAGGAGTTGACGCGAATGATTACTTGTTGCTTCGGCCACTTTCACAGATCAGCGACGAAGAGGCCATTGAGGTTGCGAAAATTGTCTGCAAAAGACACAATAGGCATTATAAGACATCTGAAATTGACTACCAGATCAATAAAAAGAGAAAGTTCGATATTGAATTGATTGTGAAAGGCCATCCTAGGTACATCGTTCAAATTGATAGTGACGGGGTTGGATTTGTTGATTACTATTTAGGAGGAGCGGGAAGAATAAACTATTACACTCCTGGGCAATTTGAATCAACCGATTACCTCCGATCAATCGGTATAGCCATCCATTTTTTGGGATATTCAGTAGACGAATTGGAAAGCGCCGGCTGGATAAAATTGAAATAATGAAACTACCACATTCAGAAAAGCTACTGATTATGAAACTACCAACCTCAGATAGGATTTACAAGCACTTCACTCATATGCGGAGTGTAGCTGTCCGAGAACTGGACAAAGCAGATAAGGACGACAAGGAACTAAGAGCAATGATCTGCGGGAAACTTGCAGTCTTCGCTGAACTAGAAATGTGGTTTAATAATCAGGCAAAGAAACTATGATACAAATATTCAAATACGAAGAAAGATCAATTCAATTCGAGGTGATTGATGGTAAGGTTATGGCCAATGCTACGGCAATGTGTCAGGCATTCGGGAAGCGCCCAAATGACTGGTTAAACCTTGCCGGTACAAAACGTTACATGGAGGCCGTTACCAGAAAAAATGGTAACGCTGATATTGAGTTAGTTACAACAAAAACGGGAGGTGATGTACAAGGTACTTGGATTCACGAACGCTTGATTCTAAAACTGGCTCAATGGCTGGATGTTGATTTTGAACTTTGGTGTGACGAGCGAATCGCTGAATTACTAAAAACCGGTAATGTTAGCATCCAAAAACCTTTGAGCCCGCTTGATTTTCTTCAAATGCAGCTTGATTTGATGAAAGCTACCGAAACACGTTTCGATAAAGTTGAGTCGAAAATTGAAATTCTTGAAGCTCAAAACAAACAACGTCCTTCTTTTTTCACAATTGCTGGATACGCTTCGCTTCATAAAATTCCAGTTGGGTTAAAGCTGGCTACTTCACTTGGTCGTAAAGCCTCAGTTATTTGTAAGAAGCGAGGTATAACACCAGACAGAATTGAAGATCCAAGGTTTGGTGTAGTTGGCTCCTATCCTACCGATGTGCTGGAAGAAGTTTTCAGTCAGGATATTACTTACCCTGTTAAAATCTAACGCATGAAGAAGCTAATTAATCAAACCCGGTACCGATGCGACTTCTGCCGGAAAGAATACTGTACGGAAGCTGCAACTGCAAGGCATGAGCACCGATGCGGATCCAATCCACAAAATGAATTTGCTTGTGGATGCTGTGTTTTTCTGAAAGAGGTTGAGAAGGAAATTGAATCTGAATACACAGATTATAATGGGGAGCCGATAATCAGAAAGAAGCGAGGTTTTTTCTGCCTCTCCAAGCAGCAGCGGTTGTATCCAGTAAGCGCCGAAAGAAAAGGATTGGTGGATAAATATCCCGAAACCTTTGAAGGTGAAGAGATCATGCCAAAGGAATGTAGCAGCTGGGATTTCTCTAAACGAGCCGTTATGCCGGAATTACCCACAGGAGTAGTTGAGTACACTAAATAAACTAAAACCATAGAAATCATGACAGCACAGGAAGCAAGGGAAAAATCAGAAGAAACAATCAAGTTTATCGAAGGTGGTCAATTGGAAAGATTAATGGAGCGAATAGGAAATGCAGTTAATCATGGCTATTTGTCTATCGATTCTCGTGAATCACTGACACCGGATACTATTAACAAGTTATCTGAAATGGGTTACAAAACCGAGAAACGAAATGTAACCAATCCTTACCTATCATATAAAGGAGATTTAATTTCATGGTGATTTAATTGACAAATCGTGCACAAAAAAATAGGAATAACAGGAGGCACCTTAAACACATTTTCAAACATGAAGTCAAACGAGAAAGAAATTGCTAAGGAGATATTACTATCCGAGATTGGTTGCCTTATTCTCCGGGATGTAAACCTACGAATTGAAGTCAGATCGCACGTTCGCAAGCTGAACCAGACATTGATCAACCGCTTATCAAAAGACGAGTATCAATCCTTCCTTTCCTGCAAAAACACTATTACCACATTAGCTGATAAGTTGCTTGCTTGTAAGGATGCTGAAATGGTGACCAGGGTCTTGGCATTCATACAAAGGCTCAATGCTGGTGAAATATACGAAGCTGTTGAAGGTGTACCCACTATTGTCGAATAAATCCTGACACCATGCCAATAATCAAAATAAACTCTACAACCAGAATCTCCAAAGAGGGAAAGACCGCCCAGATTCAGGTTTTTGAAAATGGAAAGTGGATCAGGAAAGCGCATAGAACGCTGGACGGTACGGAGCACTGGCCCACGGTGCAGGAAGAATTGATCAACTCAATATAAAACCGAAACCATGAGAGTAATTGAAGAAGGTAAAATACCAGAAAAGGAAACCAAGAAAAGGTGCTCACAGTGCAAGACGAGATTTGCCTACACTCCTGCGGATGTGCAATCCGATCGGGATGGTAAGTACGTGGTTTGTCCGGGATGCAAAACGTTCATAGATGTCACTCCGCCATTTACCGGTTATCATTAAACAACATTACCATGAAAATCATTAAAGAAGGAAAACTCGATGGAGAAAAACCGAAGATTACCACTTGTTGGAAATGCAAGGCTGAATTGGAGTATACAATTTTTGATACAAAGTCTGGCAGAAACGAATTGTACATAGAATGTCCATGCTGTAAATCCTTTATTGATGTATGAAAACAATAGAAATTGAAAAGACGGTCAAGGTTAAGGAGAAAGTTGAGATTGTCAATGCTGTGAATAATTTCCCTTTGTTTAAGATTGCTATGGCCGATATCCTTGACTACAAATGTGAGTTATGCGGAGAATTGGTAAATAAAAGGGAACGGAAATCAGATACTTGTCATCCATTGGTTTATAAAACCTGCACTGTCCTGGAATTATCAAACGAGGATATATTATTTGTTCACACTCATTGCTATCAACAGCTACCATGAAAACAGCGAGACAAATAGCTTATAAATATGCACCTCCATTTGGCAACGGACCAATAGCGTTAGAGATCAACAGTAATCTAAAATCTGAGATAGAACAGTATGGGAGAGAAGTCGCTCAAGACGCTTTAAATCTGGCTGCGGAGAATGCAGAAGTAGAGTTCGAAACGAATAATGATTATCCGTTCGGTAAGATTATCGAAGGTGCTATTGTAGATAGACAATCAATTTTAAACACTGAAATCATTTTACCATGAGAACATTCTTACAACACCTGCAAGCGAAATACGGCACCGAGGATGATATGGATTACATCTTGCCACGATTAACCGAATTGGAAATTAAGTCCTGTGTAAAGGCTTACACCAGGGAGGCGATCATTAAACACCTGAATCGGGCTGCCGAGAATGCGACTTTTGATCTTGATAGAAGCATTGGACCATATCCGGTTCCAACTATTAACAAAGATTCCATAATCAAAACAGAAATTATATTGTCCTGATGGAAAAGAAAGTGCTATTCAATGTATTGGAATCAATACGGAAGGGAGGGACAGGAAGTGAAGCCGCTCCTGATAACGGCTACTTAACTGCCCTTAATGAAATAGGAATGATCAATCGAGGATGGGATACTGAATTAACCACCCTTGGTAGGGAAACTTTGGAATGGCTGAGAAATTCAATTCAAAAATGACGAAAGAGGAAAAAGAAAAAGCCGGCGTCCTCAAACGATTTATGATTGAGCACTTCCCGTTTACTGCCCTTCGTAAATCTGGATTCTTTAAAGCTGAAATGAAAGGAGATTACGAGGCCCAGGCTGCGCGCGTCTGTCAATTTTTCGGATACGAAACGGTCTATGAGTATGGTGCCATTGAAATCAGTTGCCATTTATCAAAGGTGAAGCCAGCTCCGGATGATCCATTTGTTACAGTTTTACCAAGTATTTACGAATAGATATGATATCACCAGAAATAGAAAAAATAGTTGAGCTTACTCGTTACGCTCCTATCTCAGAAGAAGGTAGGCTTAAAGTAGCGAAACAAATTCACGCGTTATACAATCCAGAAAGGAAGCCATTCTCAGAAATGGTGAACAATGATGTTCACTTTCGCCACTACTATAATGAATCCATGATTGCTATGGGTGAAGATGCCAATGATAAGGATTATGAAAGATTCAAGGAAGGATTTATTCGAGCCAAGGGGAATGGTGTTGAATCTATCAACTTTGTATTTAAATTGGCTGACTTAGCGAGAAGCATGGGGTATGATATGGATCCAGAAAAACAAAAATAGTGAACGCAACTGCATTCACTATTCCCAGAAAACCCTTCTATACAGCAGTAAGTCTGCTTAAAGTATTAGGACGGTTATTTTAAAAAAAGTAACTTATTTGTTATGAAAATATCATCCAGACAAACCAGGCTTTTTTACTTCGTGAAAGCCGCCCACGGCGAACAGAAACGAAAGTATACGAATCTGCCTTACTGGACTCACCTCTGGTCTGTTGCGGAAATTGTAAGTGGATATCCAGATATTGAAATGGGAATTGAGATTGCTCTTTGCCATGATTTGCTGGAAGATACACCGTGTACGTCAAAAGAGCTAGATGAATACCTTTTGGATAATGGTTATCATGACTGGCAGGACCGAATGAAGATTGTTCGAGATGTCTCTCACCTTACAGATGAATACACATCCGAGACGTACCCTGAACTGAACAGGGCCACAAGGAAAAATCTGGAAGCGAA
The DNA here is from genome assembly GCF_021390535.1 of Dyadobacter sp. CY312. GTDB lineage: Bacteria > Bacteroidota > Bacteroidia > Cytophagales > Spirosomataceae > Dyadobacter. Next base: position 529,209 of record NZ_JAJUXG010000001.1, on the reverse strand, counting down.
GCGACTTATTGGAATTACACCAAATGCTCAGTCTGTAAAGTACGCTGACATTATTGATAACACCAGTTCCATTGTCCAGTATGATCTTGGATTTGCAAAAGTTTACTTGCAAGAAATTTCAGCCAAAATCTATAAAATGGATAAGGGAAACCCGGATCTTTATAAGCGCTGCTTGGAAACGGTAGAAAATGCAGTAAACAATCTTGTTGAAAGGTAAATTTGTTTCTAATCGATATGGTAAAGGTTTTGTTTTGGTCGATTGTGATAATTGGAGGTTTGGTTTATATTTTCTCCAAAATTATTATGTGGTATAATGATCTAGAAAAATGAACTACTATGACCCAAGAAAGAGCACGCTGCGTAAGCTGAAAATATCTGCCATTATCGTATTCCCGATTATTATCATTGCGGCCATTCTGGAATACTTCGGGTTGATCACAAGGTAGAGTCTAGCCACTTTGCGTGCTCTTTTTTCACCTCGTCGTGATCAATCAGGTTTTCTGGATGAAAACTCTCAGTGTAGGACGTTTCAAGATCCTGAATCTGTTCTGGTGTCAGCTCGTTCCACAATTCTCCTGTATCTGGTTCTTCTGGCATAATATGTTACAAATACCTTGATTCTCTGGCTGGTTTATCGTAACCAGAATCATATAGAGTGATATAAAACTTTCCGTCTAGCTCTTCGATTTTCTCTTTATCAAAAGTCAGGTCTTTTCTTTTAAATAATTCCAAGTGCTTGGTCATAAAAGCGGCAGCGTCCGCAACCGTTTCACCAGCATCCGGAATAAGCTCCTGTCTCGCACCATCCTGCCACTGCTGATGGTCAAAGTTTGTTTCAAATGATTTCATATTAGAATAGTGATGCTTGTTTTGGTTCAAGTGGTGTTGCTTTTAGCTCAATGTGGCTTCGATCCCAAAAGGCCATATGTGGAACTTTTGGATCCAACCATTTTTCGTACTCGTCGGGGTTAAGCACGACTAGCATGCGTTCACCATTGTTATGAACCTCCTTCATCAGAGTGTTAGCCTCGGTTGTAACAATTGTATAACAGTAAGTAATAAGTCCAGTTGAAGGATCTTTCCATTCCGTGAATAAGCCGGCTGCACAAAAAACACTATCATCTGGTTTCGTTACCAAATACTTGGTCTTAGCGCTTTTATTCGCATCAGGATTTGCCCATTGCCATTCGTACATTCCATCCATGGCCACAAGGCAGCGGTTGCCAATTTTCTTTTTGTAGCTGGCTTTTTCTTCAAGTTCTTCAATTCTGGCATTCAAACATCCAGCGCGCGCTTTTTTTGCTTCTGGTGAATTCTTATCTTTTCTATTGTAGGTAAGATAATCGGCAAGTAATCCCCACTCATACATATGTATAGTCTTCCGATCGTCAAATCGTACAACTGGTGTTTGAGGGAAAGTGAATCCATTCACCTCCTTATATGGTGTGAAAGTGTCTGCTTCAAGGAACTCTGCTTTCATTCGCTTTGCGACAGAGATGGCGTCAGCGGTAAGTTTGGTGTGATAGCACATAATATGTTAAATCAATTGTAATGGCACTGACAATTTCCCTTCTTTGACTAGTTTATCCCAATATTTCTCCGCTGTTATTTCTGCCTTAATGAAGTCTTTTGCCCAAAATGTACCCGCTAACCATTCGTATTCATCTGTGACACCGTGCGATGGCTCCATTAGTCGCGTGACATATCCACTGTATGGGCTTTCGTATCCACAGCTTTCAAACAACATCCCATCCTTCATTGATACTGTAAATGGTCGCACGGTGGAGGTAAGTTGTTCTTTGTATTGATCCAACTCAACTTGTAATTCATCTTCTGAAACTTGGGTAACCTCGGGTCTCACATCAGGAGAAGAAAGATATTTTGCTAGTTTTTGCGCAAGTTTCTCATCAGTAAAGGCAGCGTGTTGCACGGAGACTGCGCGCTCAATATTCAGCTCACTTCTAAAAGCTCGAATAGATTCAATAGTTTCTCTCACCACATTAAATCCAAGCTTGATAGCTTCATCTTCAGATTCCCTGATACCTACTAAATCATCATTTAGCGTTTCGTCATCTAGTGGCATAGGCTTTTGTCCTGGTGTATAAACAAGCCAAACTTTATTCTCCATTTTGTTGCTTGATTAAATTCAGCTGATTTCTGGCATTCTCAATCGCATCTTCCAGTTCAAACGCCCAAAAGGTACCTGTGAAAGTATCGTGCTGAGGGGAATAAACAGGATCCGACAGTAAGACGCTTCCTATTTCCAGACCATTATCAATCTCAAATATTGTACCATCACCTAGTAGCGCGATATCCCAGGCACTGAGTCCCGCTTCCAGCTGTGGGAGGTACTTATCAATATCGATGGGGATTTCGCCATTTATTTCAGTAGGGTCACTGTGGCTACCTATTCGTTTCGAAAGCTCAATGGCGTTCTCCAAAGTGGAAAAGCTGGCCACTGGCTCATCGAAATGCTCCACGCCAGAGTATACGAAATATCCTTTACTCATCGCTATTCAGTTATATGGTAATTTGTTCCAAAAGTTACGAGAACAAATTTTATAATTACAAATTATCTATAATTTTATGCCATGAGCATACAAGAGCACGAACAAGAGCTGGCAGACCTTGCCATTTATTTCCAGACAGCGAAATTTCCAGCTGTTCCTTTCAAATTGAATAAATACATTGTCGTGCATGATCCGGCACTTTTAATAAGTGGTGATATAAGTAGGATTCAGATGTTTAAGGGAAATGACACAGTGCGGGATTCCCTTTTCAAACACCTACGCGAATTGAAAGCCATTTGTGAGGAAACTACTTCGCATGAATAGTAATTATCTCATCTAATCGCGTGGTGTACCTGGGAGATAATCTTTCCTGTTTCATTTTCCAGGTACGCCCAAGGTCTTGTGAAGCCAATTTAATTTTGGGTGAGCCAATTGCTTTATTCAACTTATCAACCACGGCAAATATTGCTGCATGTCGTGGATCCGAATTCTCAAACAGCATCCGCTGTGCAGAATCCGCAGGCGTAATATCCAAAACGATTACACCAGCTTTCTTATACCCATATCCTTTCCTGAATATTTTCTTTAATCCGTACTCAGCGAAGTGAGCTATTTCCATGCTGGAATTCGTGGGGTATGGGAGCTTCACAACGATGTTCCGGGCGTACTGAGCCTGGTCCGTGCGAAATGAATTCGTGTGTACAAACACCATTAGTGCATTGCAGCAAGAATCCTGTTTCCGGAGTTTGGCTGCGCATGTAACAGAGAATGTCACAACACGCTCACGGATATCCTCGTATTCTGTGTAATTTTTATCAAAGGATCTGGTGGTTGCAATATTCTGCTTCTTCTTTTCCTCTTCCAAATCCAATGTGCGCTCACCTGCCAATTCCTTTTTCAAGCGGAGTCCGACTATGGACATATGCTTTTGAACCCAGTGGTCACTCATCTGAGTGAACTGCAATGCATTGTTTACACCTAATGCCTGCAATCTCTTGGCGTGCTGCCGGCCAATTCCCCATACATCCCCTATCTCGGTCCAGCGAATGGCTTTTTCCAGTTTGTAAGGATCACTGATCACATATACTCCACCGGTGGCGTTCTGAAATTTCTTAGCAATTTTATTTGCGACCTTGGCCAGCGCTTTTGTCGGAGCAAAACCCACAGATATTGGAATACCGGTTCCCTGCGTCACGACTCGACGCATCTCCTCCCCGATCTTCTGTAAGTCAAAATGTTTGAACCCGTCAAACCGAAGAAATGCTTCATCAATCGAATAAACCTCCACGTCCGGGCAGTACGTTGCCAATATGTTCATCACCCTTGCGCTCATGTCTCCATAAAGAGCATAGTTGGAACTAAACACTTTCACACCCTCCTTCTCAAACGTTTTTTCGAATTCAAATGCCGGCGCTCCCATCTTTATACCCAACGCTTTCGCTTCATTGGATCTCGCAATTACACAACCATCATTGTTCGATAGAACCACGATTGGCACGCCATTCAACTCAGGTCTAAAAACCCGTTCACAACTGGCGTAGAAGTTATTTGCATCGACAAGGGCGAACATACATTGGTTGTTTAATGGTTGGCACACAAATGAATTTTTTGTAACTTTAATTCTAATAAATACACTCTCATCAATATGTTGACTGAAGCCACCAATGAAAGCGAAGAGGTATGGAAATCTATACCAGGATATGAAGGCATTTACGAAGTATCAAATCATGGACGTGTACGTTCATTAGATCGTAATACGATTGCGTTTATGCCAGGTGTTGGTAATTACACACGGTTTTTTAAAGGCAAAATCCTCAAACAATCACATTTTATTGGAAGCAAAAGCTCTCCTGGTTATTGGTGTGTGGGATTAAGGCCGTTAAATGGTGTCCGTCTCCCATGCCTTGTACATCGCCTCGTGGCAATGACATTCATTCCAAATCCTGAGAACAAACCAACAGTCAACCATAAAGACGGTAATGGCAAAAACAATCACCTGTCCAATTTGGAATGGTGCACTAGAATGGAAAATAATCAGCACGCCATTCAAACAGGACTGCATGACCCGCACTACACAAAAGATAGACCTCGTGGAGAAAGAACCAACACGGCTAAGTTGACTGCTGATCAGGTTAAAGTGATTAAAAAGCTTTTGCCCACCCATACCTTGAAGGAAATTGGTGCAATGTATGGAGTTACTAACCATGCTATTTTTAGAATTAAAAAAGGCTTGAATTGGAAACACATTCAATAATCTCAGTTTTTTAGTAAACATCTTACAAGTATTTAATTGCGTTGATCACCACACCCCAAATGATCATGTCATTATCCTCGGTGACCTGGATCGGCGGGTACTTGTCATTCTCGGCGATCAGCCAACACGTTTTCTTGTCAAAGGTGATGCGCTTGACTGTGAAATCGCCATCAATAAAACATACAACGATGCTCCCCTGCTTAGCCTTTAAGCTTTTGTCAATTATCATCAAATCGCCATCGTCAATGCCTGCTCCTTTCATCGAGTCGCCTTTGACTCGTCCGAAGAAAGTAGATGATGGATTTTGAATAAGCTCCTTGGTTAGATCGATGTTCAAGTCAATGAAGTCGGCGGCCGGTGAAGGGAATCCAGCGCTAATTCCAGGAATAAACGGCAAGATGCGCGCTTCCTGATCCCCTACGGGGTATATGTCCAAGTGGACACTGGTGTATAAAGGTATTGCTCCCATCTGCTATATGGTTTTTCGTCCCTACAAAGGTGAACGAATTGCAACCACATTGTCAAGAAAAATATGGATTATTTCCTATATAGTGGAATATGTCCAATTTTCAACTTGTGTTTGGGTGAAGTTTTAAATTCCCATTCAAGCATATTCAAGTATACTTCTATCTTTGGAGGAGTTCATGTTTAAAAATTACATAATCCGTAAAAATATGGCGAAAAGACCATCGTCCACAAGTAACTACGCGTTCGATTTAGAATTTCTAAACGAAGAGCTTATAACCTATTTTCAACAGCATCGTAAAAGTGAGAGTCCTGATTCTCTATTGTACAAAGGTTTCAATATGAGTATTTTATTCTACTCAACAACTATGGTTGAAGGCGCTTTGTGGAGATTTTTGAAATTTTTGATTAACCATTATAGTGGGCGGCAGGATTTAAATACTGAACGAAACATGGTGATACAAGAATTTAATAGCATAAATGCCCCAAAAGATATTATCAAGACCAGGATAAAACAGATACAGAGATTTAGTGGCCTTGACTTATCTAACGATATGACTAATCCTTATTATAAAGACATAATCGTTCTTCCAGCTATTAGGAATGTAATAGCTCATGGAGGTGTGATAGCCCTAAGTCAGATTGAAAAAAATCCAGGCTTTTTTAAGTTTCAGAAAACTGATCTACTGGAAGTATTAATGAGATCAGATTCCATACCGGAAAAAGTACTGCATAGAATTGGAGAAGGCGATTTGCCAACAATTACAGGGGCTTTTCTAGGCGATAAAAATGTAGACTATTTTTCAGAAAGGTCTATTTCTTTTAAAAAGTTATTGGAACAGGAAAAAGTAACGATGACGAGTTAAAATATTTGGATAAACAATAGATAAGCCCGACCATTATGATCGGGCTTTTTTATTGAGCCTCCAGTCGGGATCGAACCAACGACCTATTGATTACAAGTCAATTGCTCTACCAGCTGAGCTATGGAGGCCTTTTACTGGCCAATATCGGTTGTTTTTCCGTTATCGTGGCGCAAAAGTATGTCCGGGAAGTTTATGATGCAAGCGTTTGGTAAAAAATAGTTTATTAACAATAAATTCTATTGAGTACCGGGCGATATAATTCCTGTACTGATATTTCCGTTTTCATACTAACAAGGTTTTAGCGCTGACAATATCAAATTCAAATTTATCCATCGTGGAAAACGATCTGGAAGTCCGGCGCTTGCTGCCGAATATCTGGGTAATCTCGATGTGGTTCTTTTTCTGCACCTGCCCGGTGATGTCATAGAATCTCCCATCGATCTCAGTGATCACGTGGTTCAAATCAAACCATGCCTTTGCTTCCGGAAAGACTGTCCGTAATATCTTGAACAGATTCAGGCAGCTTCCGAACAGAAATATGTTCTTCATCTCACTGTGGCTCCCACGTATTTCAGCGATCAATCGGAGTATCTGACGGTGTTTCACTGACTTCATTCGTGATCATCTTTTTCTGCATTGATATTCAATGATTTCAGAACATCCCTCACCCTGGAAATTTCGAAGTGGAAATGCTCAGTTTCCTTTGTCTCCATGGATAAATAGTATACTATTGAGGTTTCGCGAACCCTAAAACCAGTTACAAGCCGTTCGTATTGATCAATATCAGTCTTTAAATAAACCGTTTCTCCGATATCAAATTTGTTTTCTAAAAGCATCATTCAGGCTGTTGATTAGGATCTAAAATGGTTCTTTCTGAAATTCTCATGTATGAAGAATCACCATGCTCAGCGATTATATTGATTGACCGAGTGGCATTTTTTATTACTCCTTCGACCGATCCATTAATTCCTTCACTACTATAACATTTGAAATTCTGCCTGTATAAATACCATTTACCCTCAAACTGAAACCGGTAATATGTATCAAGGTGTGCGAACATTAACCCACTTGAATCCTCCCTTTCTGTTAAATCATATTCTGGCCAAATATTCATGATTGTCTGTCCTTTTTTGGTAAATTCTTTAATCTCACTGCGGAGCTGCTGCAACTCTTCCCGGGCCTCGCGAATTACACCGAATGTAATCTTTGCCATAAACCAGATACATCCAATTGAAACCGGTATAAGGATGATCAGCGATAAATACTGTTGGTAGGTCATGGTAAGTCAATAATCAGTTGAAATTGAATATTCCCTTTTCTACTAAAATTCTATTGAGATCTTGATTTCGATAATTATCTCTGACTTTTTGCTTGTATCGTTCAGCATTCCCACTTCTCTTAAAAATTCGCTGAGAAATCCAGTACTTTCGTTTGATGTCTCCATTGGATTCATGACAGTCTGTGCAGCTATCTGGAACGTCAGCAACAACTACAAGAATGTTTCCGGCGGGTAGATTACAAGTCCCTGTTAATATGTGCCTCTGCATGGTGATTCAAAAAAATGTGTCAGGTGATTTACCAGCTTTTCTGATTTCCCATTGCTTAATTTTCAACAAGCAATGCCAAGGGCTTTGATAATACCAGTATTGCTCACCTACTCCCACTTTTTCCTGTTGTGTCCAAAATCGTATTGAATACATTTGCATCGCGCGCCGAAAATTGAAATCCCACAGGAAGGAAAGTATCACCATGAGCGAAATGAATACATAGAATATCAATCCCAATGAACTGTAAAATAAAAGGTCGAACGTATAGCCCAGGCCTATGAAGAGATACTTCATTTCTTTTTGGGTTCTTCTTCGAGATATATTTGTTCTGGTGAAGGCGGAACAATTCGGCTTTTTTCAACGTATGGTAGTGACGAAAATTCCCTACCAATTTCTTCCAACGCGTCCTGGTCCTTCTTTGAAGCATAATCACTAAGATCCTTGAATGGAATACCTGAGATAGTCTCTTCCTGCTTCGGATCAAGATATGCAGTATCGCTAACAATCGGAGCTTTGGGCCCGTTGTCGTAAATAACTCTTCCAGTCCTACGAGCTGTTTCCGTTAAAGATCTCGCATAATCCTCCATCGTATTTTCAGGCTTCGCTGATTCCGGTAGCTGGATATCCAAATTGTCCTCCTGTGCAGTTTTATTTATCGTTTCTTGAATAAGAATTAAGAAGTCCAATAATGGCATTGTTGTTTGATACTTGTCCCCATTCTCGTCTATAATAACATAACCCTTATTTCTGTTATCCTTGGAAATGCTTATTATTTTACTGAAAATATTGGTTGCGAAGCATTGATGATAACCTTCATCAACTTGCTTAGCTGTATATAGCTCCAATGGTGTACTCAGCTCAACCTTATATATTTTTTCAGTTGTCATCAGTGGAGAATCTTTCACCAACGGAGCACCTGTATCATAAAGATCTTTCGACTTCTCAAACTCCTGTTTCGCAAGATTATGAACCTCGCGATGAATTACATTGCTTATCGGACCAGAAAACGTCGGCTCAGGAAGCCAATCTGATATACTCCGAAACATCGAAACTTTCTTTACCAATGAATCTTCACGCAACCGTGGGGCATCCGGAAAATCTCTCGTATCAACAACACTCCCATCCTCACCAATCCCAGCCTGGCCGGAAACTAAGAGATATAGTGCGACAGCACTCGATTTTTTCGGCGCTGCCTCACCCGTCTCTTCCTCCTTAAAATCAGCACAACACTCAGCAACCATCAGCTCCAATTCATCAGGCGTTTTGTCTGTCGTATATTGCAAACCGTTTGCCGAAAGCACCAAACCTACTCCTGGGTCAGCAGCCGTACTCCCAATTGAATCAATACTGTAAAGACGAATAACCGTCCATACAGACGATCCATACTCCTTAACATTCACAACCAGCGGCCGCTTCATTACCATTCCTTCCATACTATTTCCTCTTTTGTAAAGATTTTAAACTGTCAACATCCTTCTTCAACTGAGTCATATACTTGTATATATCACTCTGTGAATGTATAATCGAAACCAATGTATCCGTGCGAGCATCCAGCTGGTCACTCACCTCATGAACATACAACCGCGTTGCCTGGACCTTACGGGTTAAATTGAACACTATGATCACCAGAATCCAAAACATAGCTATAAAGCCGATCAGTATTAACCGCCAACCCCATTTCTCCTCTTTCATATCAGCTTATTGATGAATTGAAAGGATTGTTATGCTTTTTGTACGCCTCAATCGATCGATACATCTCTGTCAATGCCAATATCTCATTCGGCTCCACAGGATTCCTACTATCAATCTTCTCCTCAATCAATTTCGCATACTTCTCATACACCTTACGTACCGGCCCAGAATCGTCAAACGACAACTCCGTAATCCCTGAATTACTCCCTGAATCCATAATATTCTCAGCATGTTTTGTTTACGACAAATATATATAAACACAAGCAAACTTTAATATATTAATTATATCTAAATCTACATATAATCTGTATTTCGAGCTACATAGCTCCAATCCGAACAAAATATAACTTTTGTAACCCAAAGGACACTTTCAGAACTTGTTTGTAACTCCATGTTTGATGGGGACGAATCTCCCAGTGTGAGGGCCGCGCGTGGGCAGAACCGGACGCTTTTTTCATACCCCCCGGTCAAGCCAAAAGCCGAGGTCGGAAAAAGGAATCCATTAAAACGGCAACAGGGAAAGCTAATGTTGTTTTGATGATTAATAAAAGGAAGGCTATTGATAACCAAGGGGTATAGAGTATGCTCCTGTTTTCAAATAATACCAGCAGCAGCCACGGCATTTTAATAAATACTGTTTGCAATTCCATAAACACCCGTTCGAGGTATTGCAATAGAGCACTACGTTTGCACACAGAGAACAAACCAAGGCAACAGGACAGGCACAGACAGCAGAACGAATACCAGAGTGCCGAACAGGCAACGATCATCGATGCGACCAGCTAAACAACAAGAAAGCCCACCGACAACGCCTGCGAGCTTTACAACTATTAACCAAATTTATCAACCTTGTTGTACTAATCAATGATCAAGTGCCGCCAAAACAGACATAAACACTTTTTTTTGTTGTATTATTCTTATTCTACCGTCTGACGTTTGCTTGTACGATCCAATCTAAGGCAATTGTACAGGAAATCTATTCCGCAGGAGAGAATGCGGCAGGATCAAGATAATCTAACCTGTTACCCTTCCATGCAAACACAGGATTCACTAAATACTGTGATGTCCTGTTTGGCACTTTGAATAATAGACCCTGTTTGACGCAACGCTCTAAACCTCTGAAAGTTACAGAGGTGTACTTATCCTTTGTAAATTTCCTCATTTCAGATAAGTCTACCGGAATAGGGATATTATTAGCCTTTAACATTCCCAATACATAGAAGTAATATTTAAAATCCTTTGAAAGTAAGTCCTGAAAACACAACATTAGGCGCATTGAATCTACCTGCACAGGTTCAGTGTCATCTACTAAGGTTTCGACACGCCTAAACACCGAAAAAGGGCTATAGTCGGGGTGATTTGCATAATCTTTTGGATTGATATTTAATTCAAACACGCCTAGTCCGTCATATTTGCGCTTGATGTTTCCCATCTATAACTATTTGTTATCGTTTTTGGTCATTTTTGCTCGTTTTAGTCATTTTTAGGCTCAAAACTTGCGTTTTTATCTAAAAACTATCACAGCCCCTACAAAATTACACTTCTAAGCTATGGATCGGTTGTGTAGTTCCATATGTTACAGAATGGTTACAAGCATTCAGAACATTGCATCTATTTCTATTCCCTTCGATAATAGAGTTGTTGAGAATTTGTCAAGAAAATACGAAAATATTTTTATATGATTATTCTAAGTTATTAGTACGTTATTGAAGCACAAATTAACTTTAACTTAGACAAAAGAAAGACTTTAATGAAAACATGTAATTTGTATAAAATATTTTGTTAAAGTTAGCTTGCATGTATGCCTGATTAGACATATATTTACATAACAATTAAGAATAACACTTTACTACAACGGGGTTTTACCCTGAGTGGAAGAGGTATGTTCTGACCAGGGGGTTATCCCGTGCGAAAGGCGAAAACTAGCATTGATGAAGTTCTTTGACGTATTGACCGTGTAGCGGAAAGATTAGCAGACTTGATATAAGCCCTACGAACTAGGCATTCTGACTAATCAGGAAATTAAAATAGCCTGTGTATATCCTTATCGGTGGTGGACTTAAAACCGGTTTCAGGTTGCCCGTGTGCGTTACGGGCGGTATAAATGCAACGTGTGTGCCCTTCGGGGTTTGTGTCCTTTCCTTTTCTGTTGGTGGTGGGACTGAAAAAAACAGATTTACTTATTTATCTGTCCTTCTGGGGTTTGCGGTTCGAATCCGTAGCAGGTGCAAAGATTATCACAATTTAGATTTTCGATTATGAATACAATGGTACTACCTGTGCCTTTGCGGTTGAAGGGTAAAAACAAGACGGACGAACAAATTATAAACTTTCACGAACTGCAAAAAGGTGAGGTTTTCAAGTTTGAAGGAACAAAAAAGGTCTTTGAGTGTGATGGACGTACAAAAACGGAAATTACATACTTTCCTCACGATAATGTCTGGGGCGATTACAGACAAACAAAAAAGACTTCAAAACGTAGGGTATTGATCAACTTTGAATATTAGGAATGGCAACTACATATGAATTTTTTGAAGATGGCGCGGTCTGGAAATTTTCAGAACGTGACTACAGTTACGTTGGTACTCACTCGATTGATATATACGATTACGACAAAAAGGTATATCATACTGAGTTTAGAGAGGCATTTGTACGGTTTAAAGATGGTGAACAACCTGTATTTGAATGGCTGGTAGTTCCTCTTTCTATTTCTCGCTTTGAAAAATGCGGTAACGTGGTTACTGAGATTGAGAAAGGTGTTTATTCAGTAAAAGGTGAGTATACAGATTTAAGGCTGGTATTCAATTTTGAAACTGAAACGGTGGGAATTGTACACTTGAATAATTTTCTAATTGGTCAAACAAACGTATCATTTTCTGAGGTGTTGAACTCGTAAAATATGAAAAAGTACTATCTGTTCTGCCTACTCTGCGCTGTGTGCGTGGTGTGGGCTGCTGCTGAATTAAATTATAGTGGTGCGGTGTGGCTGGCTTCTATGTCAGACGGTTCAGATTCTGGCATTGAGTGGGCTATGGCTTCACGTGGGTTTGAAGTGTGCGCAATGGATGCGGTTGAGCCTACAACGTGGGCAAAAGTTAAAGCGTTATTCACCTTCTAAATTTTCTGATTATGAGCGCAATTTCTGTAATAAACGAACATAAGGAGCAAAAAGTAAGTGCTCTAATTGCTGAATGTGGTGTTTTCTTTGCATTCAGCAAAAAGCAATTTGAAGAAAACAAAACGCCATTACAGGATGGTGAAAAATATCGGGAAGTGTTAGGCGGTGGTTTTGTTCCTAGCTCTAAGTATGAGCGATTAAGAACTGGTTTGGACGAAATAGAAAACTGGTACAATACTACTATTAAAGATGGTGGTTTGTTGGATGCTCAAATTTTGTATGAGCTATGTAATCATGAATGTTTTTATACCGGTGAGTGGCACTCATTAGCGAATGACTTTGGCTTTAAGGTAGAGGACGTTCGGCGGGTATTTTATGGGAATCATGAACAATACGCATAATGAAACATCTAATTACGGATTCTACCGGCTTGCTGTATCTGGATGGTAATTGGAATGCTGAAGTGTGGGTTTTTCGTTGGGTTGAAAAAAAATCAGAATGCATACTTTTTGCAAATTATGATTATGCTGAATACTTCGCCGATAATAACAAACAAGCTCGTGAATTTCTGGCTGAACATGTGGAAAAATTAGGTTTAACGAAACTCATAAAACCTTATGAAACGGGCAAAATTTGACAAACTGTCTGCCGTTGAACAATCAGCGATTAGGGAGCTAATACGGGATACTCCAACGGCGGTAAATACGAAATCGAAGGAAGAAATTAAAAGGCATTCTGATTTGCCTCTGTTCTCCTCTGGTGATCAACAAACAAAGCTTTTCTAATTATGAAAAAATTGTCTGAATGCTCAAATATGGACGAATATATTTTGGCGAATTTTCCGGTTACTGAGGTGCATATTTCAACAATACGTCAAGGTGATACGATTCTGCACACGGACGGTAAAGTTAGAACGGTTTGCAATTCTAATATATCTCGGGGTGGCTTCGGTGATACCCTTTTCAATGATTCTTACAAAAGCGGGTATCAGCTCGTAAAAAAGGTAATGATATGAAACTGTACTTTCGTTTCCTTGAGGCGTGCGCTTGCTTTGTTGTAGGTGGTGCGCTGGTTGCTCTCTGTATCGTGTTAGATGCGATTGCAAAGTAAAAGCCGGTAACTAGTACCGGCTCTGCTCTTGAAGCTCACTTAACATTATTTCTTTGTCCCTTCAACGTAGAGACTTTTCTTAATGCCATAGTCAGCCAAAACCTGCTTTATTAGTTGGACCGATATTCTATTTTTTGAAAAAGTACCAACTTCTGTTGGTTCACCGTCAACATAGATCTTTATTTGATCTCCGTCTTTTTTTAGAAGGAATGGCCAGCTATATCTATAAAATCTGCCATCGAAATCCACATCGATATGATCAATATTTATCTTGGTGACTTCCATCTTAGCGTAATCACCATCACCGTAACGCGGATTACTAACGCCGTCTGAAATCTCACTAGTGACAGTGTACTGACCTGCCATTAAGCCCGCCATGTCTGCCGGAATGTTATCGGAATCCGAATCTTTACATGACAATAATAATAAAACTAAAAGGAAGGATACGAGCTTTTTCATTTGGTTTGTTTGTTTATTGACAATTACATTTATAGTCTATTATAAAATCGTGAAAGCGTTCTCCGTATGTTCTACGGCCTGCACTGCCAGTGTAAAACGCATTCCAATTCTGAGCGGGAATATCACAGTACAAATATTCCTTTGAATTAATATGGTAATCGTCGGTAAACATTTCAGCAACTACGAAAAGTCTACCTTCCAGACTATACAATTTTACTTTTTTTAACCAATCGTCGGTGCTTGACATTTCAGATTTAATTACAACCTTCTCGTAATTACCCCGACCCTTTACAGCGTTTAGGGCTTCTTGACAAGATGGTTTACCCATTCCGTCAACGGTTCTTTTTAACTGCTGCGCTTGTTGGTTGTAGAGTTGATTTAAATATTCCTGCTCTCTATTGTTCTGCTCAATCATCATTTGTAATTCTCTGTCTTTTTGTCTGGACATAGCATTGTAATCAAAAGAAGGGCTTCCGGCTCGTAATAGTGAACTGTTATTATATGTCTGTGTTCGTCTTGTTTGAGCGTTGATTGAAAGTGAAAACAGGATGAAAAGAGAAAGTAAAGTTGATTTTAGCATGTTATGATTATTTTTTAATATATCCTTCTCTTATCCAGAGTATTACAAATAATAAAACTATTAATCCTATTAGTGAGTAGAAAGAAGATAAAAAATGATCAGCTGAAAAGATGCCAGTTTTGTAGTAATACCCATCAAAACTATCACCGTTCCAATCTGTTTCTTCAAATTTTTCATCCTGGAAGAACCTACCCAATAGTAAGGATACTAACGGTGTTAAAATTGACATTAACCTTTTGTTTCCAATTGATAACTTTTTCCAAAATAATATAATTCTATCCATCCTGTATTAGTACGTTTATCGCTTAGACGCATATCCCATAAAATCGTAACGCCTTATACCATAAAGTAAATAAATTATTTTTTTTCTTGCTTGGCAATTTATTATTCGGTACTTTTGAAGTGCCTAATGACATACACAGGGAGCGATCCCTGAAATAATCTTTCTGGGTTTTTTTATGCCCAAAAAGTTCTAAATAGCCAATATACGGGCTGTTTCTTCCGGAAGGTTTGAAAACCTTCAGATTCCCCTGTGGATGTCTTAGGCACGGATTGGAGCAGCCCGTATTTTGTTTGCTCCGTAACAAATCAATCGCCTAAGACATGTTACAATCAACCCACACCACCAGTGCACCAGCTGCACCAATCGCCAAAACAAGAAAGCCACGTGCAAAAGCTCCCCGCAAAATGAACAGGTGGGGTAAGTTGCACTTCGAATTAGATCAGGCCGAAGTAAAAGAAATGCAGGTCGACAGATTAAATGAGATTCTGAACGGTTTCTTTGATGGTTACGGCTCTAACTCATTGCAAAGCATTGAAGTAGTTGTAAATTCAATTCCTCCGGCTGATATGGATCAGTTTACGCTAAACCATGCTCTTATAGTTTCTAAAATTGGGCTTTTCCTTGCTCAACTGCATGAAAACTGGAATAAGCTAAATTCCTAAAAACAACCAACCACTAATCAACATTAATTTTTGAATTCATGGAAACATTAATTTCGTTTCATGGGCAAGAACTGCCCGTACGTAAAGACAAAGACGGGAATGTGTGCTTAACTGATCTTTGGAAGTTGGCAGGATCTGACGATAATAAAAAAGTCCAAAAATGGATGAGACAAGAACAGGCAATTGGATTTTGCCGCGCTCTTATGGGACTTTTAAAAGTGGATTTGAAATCCCTTTTAAAAACGAAGGCTGGAAAAAATGGTGCTACGTGGGCACACCCGCAAATAGCGTTAGAATATGCACAATATCTTGACCCAAATTTAGGTGTCGTTGTCAACCAGAATTTTCTCGAACGGATAGAAGAAGAGAAAAACCCCGACTTGATCGGCGAACGCTACCTTAAAACTTGGAAGAAAAAGGGTAAATCTGACGATTGGTCTGTAAAGCGATTGAAAGGCATATCAACCCGTAATCAATTTACTTCGGCATTAAAAGCACACGGGGTTGAGCGTGACGGTTACCGCAATTGTACTAACGCTATCTATAACCCATTGTATGGGGGAACTTCCAATGTTGTTAGAGAAAAGAAAGGATTAACAGAAAAGGACAATATCAGGGACAATCTATCAGATATTGAATTGACTGCAATCGACCTAGCGGAAATGCTTGCTACGGAGAACATCAAGAAAAACAATCTTCGAGGAAATGCCCAATGTGAATTAGCGGCAACAAAAGCCGGGCAATCAGTAGCCAGCGCCATCTTACAAAATAGATCAAAGTAAAAGAATTCAACCTTTACTCCCCCTACTGAACTACTTCACAAAAAAAAGCCGGACAGGTCTCAAGCTGTCCGGCTGTCAATAAAAAAAATCACTAACCATTAAATTCTTCTATAAAATGGAAACGATTACACAAGCCAACGAAAAAAAATCAACTCGAGTATATAAAGGTTGGGATGGATGGCAGGCAGAAACCAAAGAAACGGTGAACGGTCAAACATGGCAGATTACAACTTCCAAACGTGCAAACGGTCTAATTGCATGCTCCTGCTACCCTATTACGGTTCTCGAAGACAGTGTAACCGTGTCAGTATCTCAAATGATGGGCGAAACCATTACCCTATTCAGTGAAAAAGGAACGGGTACGGAAAAGAAAATTAGAGAAGTTCACCAAAGAGGGATTTTAGAATTTGATACCTGTGATAAGGTCCAAAACAGAGTTAAGAAGTACGAAATCAAAGTAGGGCAAGTACTGCAAGCATATTCTGGAGGTCAATATTCTGATGATGGTCATAAGTATGCTATCGTTTCAATGAATGACCGGACAGCAAAAATCGTTGGTCTTGAAACATTGTCAATCAGACATACAGAAACCTATGCACTAAAAAGCATAGAGAATATTTTCGGAATAGGTACCTATTATTTACCTGGGGAATTTCTGGAAACTGACGAACTTTTGGACTTAATGAATCGAGCAAATGAGAAAGAGCAAGCCGACGAAAGAGAAAAGTTTGCTAAAAAAACTACCGTGAATGCTGAACGTGCTGCAAAAATCGAAATCGGTGCAAAGGTTTTACCGGCTCTTCCTGAAGGTGTAGTTTCTGTAATTGTTGCTGAACTTCGACAGGACGAAAGTGATTCAATGACCGATTATTTTGCACACAGTACGAGTAAAGTTCTATACTTGGCTTTCTCTGGCCATAAGAAAGATTTGTTTGCAGAAATGCGTAAAGCGTGCCTAAACTCAGACGTTAAAGAAATCAAGGCATATGCAGCGGTTCCAACTGTTGACAGAAACGGAGAACCAAAAACAGATAATAATGCTGACTGGTGGCACCCTGCCGACGAACACAGAGAAAAGTATTCAATGGGTGACGGTTATTACTTGGGGGCTTCTGCTTACTCTGGATGGGTCATTAAGAAAGAAACTTACGGTTTCAATCTTGAAGCTTTGCAAATAGCTATTGCGGAAGGTCGGTTTTTTGTGCCTATGGCAAGCGATAACCCAAAGGATGGAGAAACTAACGTAGCTGTGACCGTTTCGGTCTCTGGTGTTACAATTTCTGATTACTCCGAAAAAGCAATAGTAGTACGTGGTGAAACAAAGCAGATCAAAGAAGAATTAAAAGCGCTCGGCGGTCGGTTTAATTTCCGGCTAACTGGTGGTGCTGGCTGGATCTTCTCAAAGCGAGATGAGCAAAAGGTAAAAGCATTGCTCGGATTGTAATATTCCAAAAAATCGGGTGCCGTATATACTGGTACGGCATCAGGTTTTTTCCATCAAAAAAAGTAACGCAATTATGCTACTATCTGATATTATCAAATTCCTTGAGGCGCAAGGTCACCACTCGATCAGCGCGCAAGCTGACAGGCACGGCTTTACATACTTCTTTTCCGTTCTGGGTAATGGTGAGGAAAAGCAATATTTTAAATGGGATCTGAACGGCTCTGAACTGTTTCAAGTCGGTTCTGCAATGATGGTCTAACCTTCCAAAAAACTAACGATCGTGAACATTCATCAGGCTATAAATCTAAAATCCAATGTTTGGGATTCGGATAAAATGAAAATTGAAAAATCCATTGAGTACAGGAATGAGATAAAAAACTCACTCGATCCAGAAAAAAGACTAAATGGATATTTGTTCACTATGCCATACTGTTATCGCATAAAAAAACTAACAAACCAACATGACAACATTTAAAGTACTTTCAGAAGGCAAGGAAATTGCTACACTG
Organism: Dyadobacter sp. CY312; assembly: GCF_021390535.1. Classification (GTDB taxonomy): domain Bacteria; phylum Bacteroidota; class Bacteroidia; order Cytophagales; family Spirosomataceae; genus Dyadobacter. The sequence goes on along the minus strand of NZ_JAJUXG010000001.1, from coordinate 510,928 downwards.
AGGGATAAAAACCAGACGGACGAAATAGCTTTGTCCAGAAAACTAAAAGCACTCTACGCATGCATCTTGAATGTCCCTGATGCTAACCTATCCATTCAGGTATGGGATGGTAAGACTATTCTATTTTTTGTGTAAAAAACTAACACCATGTACAGGACAAAAAGAAAGCTCGGGTTCTTCGTGCTTATCGGGAAACCTTTGTCTGTGTCGGTTTCAACCGATGCACCTCACCAAACTTTTGCAATAGTTTTTGAATGCTGCGGAAGTATAGTTTACAATCATTATCTGAATTGACATGAGTACCCAGTATGTTAGTTATCTCCGTGTGTCTCGAAAAAAGCAAGGCAGGTCGGGATTAGGGCTTGCTGCTCAACGTGATTACGTTTCCTATTTCAGCAAAATTGACGGTGCGGAGATAGTGAAAGAATTTGTTGAAGTTGAAGGTGGTGGGGATGTTACCAAAAGACCAGTTTTAAAAGATGCTATTAAAATGTGTTGTGATCTAAAGTGCTTCCTGATAGTTGCGAAAGTTGACCGTCTCTCAAGATCCACTCCTGATGGTTTGGCAATCTTGGAAGAATTGAATGGTAGGTTAATTTGCTGCGATATTCCGGGCGGGCCCGTGGATGAATTTATGCTTACAATGTACCTTGCCTTTGCTGCAAGAGAATTGCTTTTGATCCGCTTGAGAACCAAGGCAGCATTGAAGGCTAAACGTGACTCTGGTTTCAAACTCGGCAAACCTGAGAACTTGAATCTCAATCACCGTGCAAAAGGCTCAGATCAGGCTGCGAAAAAAACTAACGAATTCCGGACTGATCGGAAACTCACCAGTATGGTGGAATCCTGCGTCCGGGATGGCATGGATTATGACCAGTTGGCACAAGAGCTGAATTCGCACGGATTTCTCACCTATCGCCAGAGACCCTACAATTACTACTCCGCAATGCGTCTGGTAAAAGCAACCATAAAAAACTAACTATTCACTTTCTAAATTTCAAAATCATGCCAAATCACATTCAAAACAGACTTAGGATAATTGCTTCGGAAGAAAAAGTAAAAGAAGTATTGACATTCTTATGCGGAGAAAATAAGGAAGGGGAAAAGCTGACCATTGATTTTAATAAAATAAAACCAATGCCTGAAACTTTGAACATTGAGTCAGGATCGGAAGGGTCTAAATCTCATTTTATGTTATTCGGTAATTCAAAAGGTAATCACTGGCACCAACCAATTGAGGATGTACAATCATACCTGTTACAAATGACCCCAGAAAAACGGCTTGCTTTTGTTCAACTTGGATTGCAGTACCAAGAAAACAAGGAAAAATATGGTCATACCACATGGTATGGCTGGGCTGTTGATAATTGGGGGACTAAATGGAATGCTTATAATATTCCAGATGAGAGAGATAGTGATGATACTATTTTCTTTCAAACTGCATGGAGTGCTCCTGTTGCTTTAATGAAAGAACTTTCAAAGAAATTTCCAGAAGTGACGATTCAGTTTGACTATTCGGATGAAGATTCTTCATCAAATACCGGTATAGTTACAATTGAGGATGGAGAAATTACAGACTCTAACTTCCCGGACAGCGGAAGCACAGAAGGTTATGAGTTGTATTTCGAACTTCACCCAGGCAGTGAGGAATATTATGAATTTGTTGACGGAGAATACAGATACAACGAAGAGGAGTATGAATCGGAAGACTAACGAACCATGAGGAGACAAACTAACACCGGCTGCGCTCTACCCCTACTCATTATTGCTTGCGTATGGGGTATTGCGTTTTACTTTTTTATCAAAAATTTCTTATAACAACTATGGCAAAAGAACTCGTATTCTTACAGATCGGTGAGTATCGCTCACCAGAAAACTTTCTTGGAAAAATTGACCTATTGATTCAATATCCTTTAAATGAAAAAACAACAGTGTTGACAGTTTTAGCATTATTAGAAGAGAACTTAGACAGAGCGGGTATTGAAGATGAAGTTTTAGATAAACATGTTGAGGAGAATTACCCAGATATAAAGAATGGTGATCTTTTCATGGATCACCACGGCTTCAAACCGGAGCCAGGTATTAGGTTATATGCTATCTTTGATCTCAAGACTATTTCGGATTAGAACCATGAGTGATAAAATTAAAGTATTATATGAGCATAATCAGAAAGCCTACGACGCAGCGGTTGAGAAGCTTAAAACTACAAATCGTACCTGTATCATCCATCCCACAGGAACCGGAAAGAGCTTAATAATTGCTGAGTTTATCAACAAAAATCCTGATAGTAAGCATCTTTTGCTAGCTCCTTCCAATCATATCAAGGATGAAATTGCAAAGCATACAGGCGTTGATTTCACTTTTGCTACCTATCATGGGCTTTTAGGTTCAAATAGTTCTAAGATCGTATCTAATAAAAATTTCGATTTCATTTACCTGGACGAATTCCACCGAATCGGTGCAGATCAATGGGGTAAGAAAACAATCGAATTGATTGATCAAAATGTTGAAGCAAAAATCATTGGCACATCGGCCACACATATCCGATATTTGGATGATCAACGGAACATGGCGACTGAGTTGTTTGGTGACAATATAGCCTCACATATTACACTAGCACAAGCTATCAGTGAAGGCATTTTAAAAACTCCAACCTTTGTTACAGCGCTATACTCTCTTGCAGAAGAATCAAAAAGCCTGATTAGAAAAATAAAGGAATCTGATCATTCTGATAAAAAGGGGCTTATAGATAAATTAGAAAGCAGTATTATTGATTGGGAGAATTCCGGTGGTATTGACAGTATTATCAAAAAACATCTTCCTAGGGAACGTAATCGCATTATTGTGTTTTGTAAAGATCGTACTCACATGCATCAAGCAAAAGACTTACTGATCCCTTCCTTCAATAATATATGTAATGATGTAGAGACTATTGAAGTATATTCCGACTTCGGGTTAAAACAAAATAAACTCGCTTTGCAAAACTTCGAAGCAGATTCTACCACAACCAAAATACTCTTCACAATTGATAAGCTCAACGAAGGGTTGCACGTAGAAGGTGCAAATACAGTTATTCTAATGAGAGGAACTGTTTCACCAATAATTTACTTCCAACAAATTGGTCGTGGTTTCTCAGTTGGTCAATCTCAAAATCCATTGATATTTGATTTTGTAAACAATTTTGCCTCCATCCGGATAAATGAATTGAAATCAGAATTTCAATCACACGTAGATTTTGTCCATAAAACTAGAAACTTGGAATCAATAACCGATACCATTTCTATCAATTTTATTGACAAAGTAAAAGACTGGAAGGATGTATTTCAAGAAATCGAAATTTCGATTGATAATTGGGAAGTGAACCTTTCTAAGCTCAAAACCTTCATTTTCGAAAACGGTAGATTTCCTGCTCTAAAAGAAGGGAAAATTGGTAGATGGGTGAGTACTCAACGGCAAGCTTTCAAAAAAGGCACACTTTTAGACGACAAAATAAAGCTTCTTGAAGAAATCGGAATCGTTTGGGATTTGTTAGATTCTCAATTCTTGGAGGCGTTAGAAGAACTCAAAACCTTCGTTGTGAAAAACAACAGATTTCCATTGCCTGAGGAAGGTAAACTTGGAAGTTGGGTGAGTAAAAGGAGACAAAAATACAAAAAGGGAAAACTATCAGAAGATAAAATCAAACTTTTAGAAGAAATTGGAATTACATGGGATTTATTTGATTCGAAATTCTTGGAGTCTTTTGAAGAGCTCAAAAATTTTGTTTCCGAAAATGGTATGTTTCCAGTTCGTAGAGATGGGAAATTGGGAAGATGGGTAAATAGTAGGCGATATGAATACAAGCGGAAAAAACTATCAGAAGATAAAATCAAACTTTTAGAAGAAATAGGCTTCGATTTTAAAGCCAAAGAATAGTAATAAATTATCAAATTAATCCACGAAAGGCTTCTTCATAGGAGCCTTTTTTTTATTGTCAAATCAACTAACTATCGAACCATGATCACACCTGAATTAAAGCTCCTCGTTATTGAGGAAGCTACAAAGCTGAAAGAGCACGCTACTGCTGAGGAGATAGGCGAACTAAATCTGGATAGGTTAAATCCACATTTTCCTGACACCTGTATTTATGGGCAAATGACAGGTTGGTGTTATAATGAAAGAGCAATAGAGCTGCTGAATTTATGCGCCACACCTTTCAGCAAAATGATTGTTGAATATATACCTGCCGAGGTTGAAGCATTTAGAGTTGGCAGTAGAGTAATGAGTTGTTTTTCACCAATTGAATGCTACATATTCAGAAATGGATCGAAAAACGAAACCCTGATTCAGTTCCTCAAAGGTGAGAAAGATTCACTAACTCCTGAAATGCTGTAACTGATCTGTTGCAGTAAAAAACTAACGCTTATTAAAATTAGCGATGAAGTTGGTATTGAAATAGGCTGCGGAATTTGTCAAGACATTAAACAAAAAGTCAAATGAACACCATACCAGAAATAACCCAAAGAGAATTCGAGATCCTTGCTCACAGTTTGGGAGTAGCGCTTTCAACAGCTAAAAGGTCAGGTAGAAAATCGGATAAACGCCTACTTCCAGAAGAATTTTACCGGAACCGGTTTATCGCCAGTCCTACCCACAACGATTACCCTACTTTGATAATTCTTAAAGGAAAAGGCTTTATGAATGTAGGAGAGAATTACAATTCCAGAAATGATCTTCTTTTCTACGTGACCGATCTGGGAAAATTCAAGTTCAGGCAAGAGTTTAAAACATTCATCAACTCGTAATAGTATGAAATACGAATTCAAAGGAACACCTGGTCCTTGGAAAGTATCAAAGGTTGGCAGCGCCGTTGTGGCATGCTCTACACCAGATAATCCAATCGGAGGTCGTCACCATTTAGATCATTCTGATCATTATGGAGGGTATCTAGTTGCGGAATCCATACCAGATAAAGATGCCAGCCTTATCGCAGCTGCTCCTGATCTACTCAAAGTAGCAATTGATTATCTTGAAATGAGAGATAGACTGTTACATACGATGCATGATACCGAATCATTTGAATCAAAATTCAGATTGGCTATTCACAAAGCGTTAAATATTCAAGAATAGCTATGGAAACAATACAAGGAAAAACTCTTGAAGAGTGGATTGAATCTGAAACGAGTTTTAAAAAGGTATCACTTTGGGGACAATCTACTGAATTCGTACCTGTAATTTGTTCAACAATTTTAGGTGATGGTTTACAACTTGTCTACTTAGGTAGTACGGGGCAACGACCATTATACTGGCTAATCCGTATTGATAGTGAAACTGACATTAATGCTGATGACTTCGATCATGAACAATTAATTTGCACAGTAGAAGATGATTTTGGCCGGCATCCAGGCTGCATACTCGATGAGGTGGAATTTGAAAAACACAGGTCTGATATTCGATACGATTTGGAAGGTTATGATTCGTTTGAAGAGTATGAAGCCGATTGTGATTACCCACACTTGTGGTGGGATGGCGGTCATTGGGGACTTGTTGTAAACTTTGGAGACGGGGAAATTGGAGAATAATTCATAAAAAAATGAACAGAATCAACACAGATAAACAGTACCGCATTGTTTCGATGAAACATACATTAAAAAATGACAGATTTATTACGCTTTGGGGGCCGAACGATGCCGGTTACCATTGGTCAAAAGAAATGTCAGGTATTTATGAAGGTTATGTACCAGGATATCACGAGTCTGAGCGAAACATGCCAATTACTGAGGAATTCGCAAACATTCTTTTTAAGCCTGTCAACTACGAAGGAAAAGAAAAACACATGATTCTAAACACAATCTCCAATACCAACAAACTTGGTTTGAAATGGGTAAAAGGAAAATTGGTCAAAGAATCCTCACTCCCAAAATAATCCATGGAAACAAAACTAATCTCAATGGTCGATTTCATTTTGGATATCGACTGGCTCACCACGACTGCATTTTGTGAAAAGTACAATGCTCCATTACCAATGCCAGCAGATGGTGTTATGGGGTTGCTTACCATTGATGCAATCAAACACAGGATGTTCCTGGACTACGCCAAATTTCTCAACCGAAAACTTACCATTGATATGTTTGAAGGAGAGAAGCGGATTTTCACAACTGGACAGTACAACGACTTGCAGCCTTCTACTTCGTGGAATTATTATAGCATTGGAGGTAAAAGGATTTTTCAAGACAATAATACAGGCGTGAACAATGAACTCGGTTTAAAAATCGGGGATCTTGTAAAGCTGGATATTACTTACATCAAAAGATAACTATGGAAGAACCAACTATTGTAAAACTAGCCAAAGTGGTACTGGAAAAGCGTGGATACATCGTAACCAAACGTCTTACACCAGAAGAATATGAAGAGCTGGATCAGAAGCTCGCTGACTTTGAAAAAAGCAACCGGCAGTTCCCGGACGAATTGTTTCAACCAAAATCATCAACATGAAAAAGATAAGGAATTACCCACGTTTAGATGGTGGACAGTATCGGTATGTGAAATATCCCATTCAAATAACGGAATCAATTCTCCTTTCAGCTAAGGAACAAAAGTTACCTGTTGGAAAGAAAATGAAAATTGGTCAGTGGATGGCAGTGGATGTTTTGGAAGAAGGTTATCGAATAAATCCATTTGCGATTACAACCGACAGCGAAGATTATTGTCAGAAAGGTTGTGACATTCATAACAAATACCACGGCTGGACTTTAAAGCAGGTTATTAAAATCATTGACATTTCGATGAATAACTCCCTTTCTAAATGAAAACAATATTCGATTTTTTGAAAGAAGTCTCTGAGGAAATGGGCTTCAATCCGTGGGTTGATAGTTCCGATGTTGAACCTACCCGAAAAGTTATTGAAGAAGCTGCCAATCGTTTCGCTGCCCAACCAAAAGCTAAAGAACATTCTGGTGTGGATCTTAACCACCTGAGAATGCAGATTGCCTTCAGATTGGATGATGTGACAAAAACTCTAAATCAAAGCATACGAGAAACTAAGGGAATAACTCATTGGGGCAACGATAAGCACATGTTTTCTGAGCACGCTATCGTCGTCGATCCAGAGGAGCTGGATGAAGATATGGATGAGCTGCGTTCACTTGTCTGGACACTGCTCTGTTGTATGGATGGGGATAATCCTGATTTCCGTCCGGTGTATGAAGATGTTGATCAAAATGGTGGGCTGTCAGAATTTAATCCTGAGAAAGAATGAAACGTCTGAAAACTGGCATTAAAGAAGCAATTAAAGCTCATGGAAAGTACAGGCCTTTTCGAATTGATGAGATTTCAGTCGATAGCGCGCAAACACTCGGTGAAATGATTTCAGAGGTCGAGTATATGACAATCGTAGTGGCTGTTAAAAAAGTTAAGAAAAAAGCGATTTCAAAATAACACCGTTTCCTGGACAGTTGCGGAGTAGGAAGCCTGTTGAGAGAAGATCCTCCGGGCTTCCATTTTTTTAAAGAAATTAGTATTTTTGGGTATGGATAAAGAAACGGAAAAACAAAAAGTTGGTGAGTTTCTTAAAGCTCAACGTTTGGCAGCAGGATTCTCACAGAATAAACTTGCTAGTCGAATTGGTGTAAATCAAGCCTACTACTCCAAAATTGAGAATGGAAAGATGTGTCCTGAATCCATAGTCTTATTCAGGATAGCGGAAGCCCTTGGCAGTGAACTCATTTTTACAAAAAAGTGATGAATACATATCTACAGTATTAAACCTCCAGATCACTCTGGAGGTTTTTTTATGCCTTTACTTTCTTGGGCTTTGGCATTAAGTTTCTCAGCTGTCTCTTTACAACCTGATCTGGGAAATCTTCCAGATAGTTCATCGTCGTTGTAATGCTGGCGTGACCAATCATCTTGCTCACCGTTATCAGGTCTGTACCGCTATGCTTCATAATTGTTGAAAATGAATGTCTGGCTACTAACGTATTTAGCTTTCCTTTTATACCGGCTTGCTTGGCAAGTACCTTCATCCTTGCGTTGACATTACGAATGAAGTTTTTTATGATCCTGTGTTGCTGGTGTGGGGTCTGGTCGTGATTTATAATCTTAAACACGAACTGTTCACCATCTCCGGTGTCTGGATTACCCCACCGTTTAATAATGTCAACTGCGACTTCGTTCATGAAAACCTGTATTGGACTGAGATTGTGCTTCCTTGTGAGTCTGGTTTTCCTGCGCACAAATTGGAATTCTCCCTGTTCCATACTCTTCCACTGCAATCTGGCTATATCTGCCATGTTTGCACCATTTCCCATATAGGAAAATAACCACATATCCTTTGCGTACCCTTGCCCTTCGGTAGTCGGCTTGTGCAGCATAAGAGTCTCAATATCTCCCAAAGGACGGGCTTTCTTTACGTTTTTACTCTTCGGGATCAAATGGCCATGCAAACCAAATGGATAAATGTCCTTCGATATTTCCTTATCTTTAATAGCAATGTTAAAAACGGTACGAATATTCCTCATGTAAATCCCAATTGTATTTGGACTCGCAGCGGTATTCAGTTTACCTTCTTTCTTGGCAGCCTTGCCAAACTTACTCATCCAATTTTCATACTCTTCAAGAAACTTTGAATCGATGTGCTTAAACTCTATCGGATCTCCAAACTCCTTATAGTTTGCATACCTGGCTAACGATGATTTTGTATCAATGAAAGAATCACCAGTACCAAACCGTTCCTCCTTGTACATGGCATCCTTTTGTGCTTGCAGATATTCGAATACAAGGATTTGTTTCTTTTCATACAGAGAAATATCAGATCCATCCACCGGTGTCAGGTCTGGATTGAAATCAGCAAGATTAGTGCGAAAGTCTGCGAAGTTGAATTTATCACCCAGATCGTTGATCACCTCCTGAGCACGTCTCAGGTATCCGCACATTGTTTTGCTTCCACAGTCCGAGATATAAGTTTCACCATATAGAATTTCCCATACCCTGATTTCCTCCTGATATTTTGGTTTGTCTTTGGGCTTAATCTGTAGTCCGTTCAGGTGATCCCTGAGAAACAAAACATAATCTTCTGGGAAGATCATACCTGTTGCAAACGTCCTGCATTGCCTCTGGTGCCGGACTGACCACAGAACTGAATAACTGTCAGTCTTGCTTTTACTTTTGTCGAAATAGATTGTTACTGTTGCCATATTTTCAATTGGTTAAATCAGCATACATTTCCGCATACATCAATGCGTATTGTACTGGATTGTGCTAGATTGTACTGGATTGTAATGGAAACGTTGAGAAAAGAACATAAAAAAACACTTAGCAAATCTTGCTAAGTGTTTGATTTTCAGAGCCTCCAGTCGGGATCGAACCAACGACCTACTGATTACAAGTCAGTTGCTCTACCAGCTGAGCTATGGAGGCCTTTTAATATTTTGATACCGTTGTTGTTCCGTTATCGTGGTGCAAAAGTATGGTAACGGAATAAGAAACGCAAGCGTTTGAAAAGCTTTTTTTAATATCTTTTTTTCGCACTTATATAGCCTCCTGAATTATAGATAGTTGGTGCTTTAATTCTTCCAGCTGGCCCAGGGCACTATTTATCTTTCTTTCAAATTCTGCTTTCAAACGATCAGAGGTTTTTGATTTTGCAAAAAACTCGATATTGTTTTGCCACAATGAAATGTCATTTTCAAGTTGCGTAACCTTACGGCGGATATCGCTTTCTTTTCTGAACAGATTTCTATTGCTATCACCTCCGTCACGAACAAGCTCAACTTCACTTTCCAGTACAGCCTGTTCCTTTTCTTTTGTAGAAAGCTGACCAATCGCGCTTACATAGGTATTAATTGCCCCAATGTAACGCTTTTGAATCGACTGCATGTCTTTTTTAGGAACAAATCCGACGGACGACCATTCTGATTTGAAAGCCGTCAGAAGATTCAGGGAAGATTCGTCTTTACTGCTTGCAGCCGCTTCGATTCTCTCAATAAGATCTGTTTTCTTTTTCAGATTTTCTTCAAACTCTTCTTCTACCTCCTTGTTCTTAGCGCGTTTCTGATTAAAATAAGCATCGCAGGCCGCCTTGAAACGATCATATATGGTGTCTTTATACTTCTCCGGAACCTGCCCTATTCCCTTCCACTTTTTCTGGAGTTCTATAATTTTTTGTGTGTTTGAAGCAGTATCCTCACCGGTTGCCAATATACTTTCAGCCTCGGTGCACAGTTGATTTTTTAATTCAAGATTTTGCTCTCTTTTGCTTTCCAACTGACGGAAGAACTCTCCCTTGTTGTTGAAGAACGTTTTAAGACTAGCCCAAAATTTCTTACTCAATTCCTTACCTTCTTCACGAGGCATAATTCCTTTCAATGCCACCCACTGATCCTGGAATGCCATGATCTCTTTCGTTTTGGCATTCCACTCTTTAATACTACCCGAACTGTAAGTGGTAAAAGGAACTATGAGTTCGTAGATTTTAGACTTCTGATCATAATTTTCCTGCATCGATTTTTTTTGCTCAGCAAACTGCCCGCGTTGTGCATCATACAATACGTCCAGAGCTACTTTGAATCGTTGCCAAAGTTTTTCCTGATCTTCTTTTGGAGCAGGTCCCAAATGTTTGTACTCCTCGAATATGTGATTCGCTTCATTCAGAATTTCACGGGACATTGGGCGGTTTTCAAGTGATTTACCCAATTCCTCTACTTTATCGCAAAGCTCGGCTTTCAAATCAGCGTTGCGTCTGCGATCGAGTTCCTTCAGTTCAAAATAGATGTTTCTGTTACTGAAATAGCGGTCGATAAGTGCGTTATAAGTAGCCCAAAGCGTACCATTGTGAGGTGAGGCAATATTACCAGCCGTTTTCCACTCTTCCTGTATCTTTTTAAACTCTTCCCAACTGGATTTTAATCCGGAAGCGTCCGTTTCTTTGCTTCCTTCTTCATCCAACAAAGTACGTAAACGCTGTAAAAGGGCCGTTTTGACGTTGAAGTTTTTTTCTTTCTCTTTTTCCTGACCTTGATAATAGGAGTTCTTGAGTCCTCTTATTTCTCTGCTCAGGGCGTCAATACGTTGCGTATCTGCGTCATATTTAAACTCAAATCCATCTTCTTCTCCATTATCTGCTACAAAGGCTTTAAGTGCAGCTTCACGGTCAGACAACTTAATTTGATCCAAAACCGGACGTACTTCACGAACCACTGCTTCGGCTTTTTTCAACAATGCTGGCTTGGAACCCTCACCCTGAACAGCAGCGAGCTCATTTTCGAGCAACTTCACTAGTTGTTCTTTGGACAGCTGGCTGTAATCCACGTCCGGTGTGTGTTCTTCTTCATGTTCCTCTGCCAACTCATTGTTAAGATCAACTTCGAGGGTATCAATCGTTTTTTGTGTCAGGTCTTCCTGCTCGTTGCTTTCGACCCCTTCGTTTTGTTCTTGTGCCATCGTAATTCGTGTTTCGTAAGTCCGTATCTTATTGATTACAAATCTAACAATCTTTCCAATGAATTGGCTAATTTTGGCCCCCTAACATTGAACATATTACAAGAAATGAATCATAAAATTGCCAATATCAGAAGTGAGTATACTTTGAAGGGGCTGCATGAATCGGATCTGGGCTCAAATCCACTCCTGCAATTTTCTAAATGGTTTGAAGAAGCGCTGGCTTCGGGCCTTGAAGAGCCAAACGCAATGGTGCTTGGAACCATTCATCATCAGTTTCCAACTTCCCGTATCGTTCTGCTAAAAGATCTGGATTCCGGTTTTAAATTCTTTACAAATTATATGAGTTCTAAGGGCCGTGATATTGAAAAGAATCCTCGTGTTTCTTTGACCTTTTTCTGGAAAGAACTAGAGCGTCAAGTTCGGATTGAAGGAATTGCTGAGAAAACTTCTGAGGTAGAATCGGATGAATATTTTCAAACCAGACCGCGCGGCAGCCAGATTGGCGCCTGGGTTTCCAAACAGAGTTCCGTAATTGAAAACAGAGAGGTTTTGGAAAAAGCAACTCAGGAAATGGAGATGAAATTTGCCGGTGTACCCGTTACACGGCCGGAACATTGGGGAGGATATCGGGTGATTCCACAGTATGTTGAATTTTGGCAGGGCCGCCCCAGCCGCTTGCACGATCGCCTGGCTTATATTAAGGTTAATGAAGATTACTGGAAAATTGAAAGGCTATCGCCCTGAATAGTGTTTGAGGTATTTCAGTGTTTCTGAAATACCTCAAACATTTTATTAAAGCTCGGTTATATCATATTGTAAGTTTACGAGTCCTTCCTTACCATCCTCAAATGACTTATAATCAGGAATAATATTGATGTTTGTAAGACCAAACTTACCAGATTCTTCCAGATTTTTCATCGCTTGGACTATTTTTAGCTTATTGAATAATTCATTTGGTTGAATGTTAATAAGATCTAAAACCTTCTGCTCTGGTACTTTTTTGTTTCCTGTAACAGTTACTTTACCAATACGCCCTTTCTGCCCTTCATAAAGTTCTATTTTAAGAGCAATCTCATTGTCACTTACAGTCGTCGTTGGTTCTGCTCTAAAAAACAGGTAGCCGTTATTCATGTATAAAGAAGTAACGTCATTATCATGAGCTTTGGCTAGTCTGTCAGCAACATGCAATGAATCATAACTATCTCCTACTTTAATTCCGAGCACCTTGGTCAATTCGTCACTCGTATATTTTGTGTTGCCCACCCAGGTAATTTTCGCAATTTTCAGGTCTGCTGTTTTGTCGGAGTTTGTTTGAACCTTTCCCAGCTTAGTTGTTTGGATGGATGCTTCGGGTTGGGTAGTAAAGGAGCTCAGGGCAATAAGCGAACCCATTATGGGCAGAACAGATAAGAATTTTAGCTTTTGCATAGGATTGGATTGTGGTTTGGTTAGCATTGTTATACGATGAAAAATTTCTGAGTCGGAGAAAGTATGAACCAGCGAATATTTGCCGGATTGAGTGGCGAGTTTGATAAGCAGTTCACCATATCCGGCAGATGTCGATTTATCAATATTTAGCTCATGGTCTACCAGATATTCATGAACCTGCCTGATTTCCTTCGACAAGTAATAAACACAGGGATTAAACCAGAATACAATTGTTGCAACTTCATAAAAGATAACATCATAACTGTGTTTCTGAACGATGTGAATACGTTCATGAAACATAATCTGCTGCATTTCCCAATCGTTCAACAGGCTTGTTTTTTCATTCAGGAAAATGTTTTTGAAAAACGAGAATGTAGGAAGTTTGTCTTGTGAAAAGACTTGAATGTCGTTGCTTGTATCTACGAGTATGGAGTTTCTTTTCAGTTTAGAGAGTTTGGCAAGCGACATTAGTAACCCAACAATTTTGTAAAAAACTCCCATAAGATATACAGTTGCTAAAAGACGAACAGACCACGTTTGCCAATCCATAGAAGCTACCGTAACATTGCTAGTTGAAGTATTTACTGAGGTTGTATTGAATTTGAGAGGCAAATCGAAAAGATACGTTTCGCCAGCAGTTGTGTCGAACAAGAGGTTCGTCAAAAAGGATGGTGATGGAAGTACTGGAATTACCAAACATGCGAGCATACCTAAAAGCAGATAGGCGCGATTCCACTCAAAAAAGGTCAGCTTTTCAAGCAACAATTTATAGCAGGCTGCCAGTAGAATAATGGCCACCGAAGCCTGAAAAAGCCAGATCGAAAAGCTAGTTAGCATCGCTTTCTTTGTTTAGATTATTCTCTTTGTCATCCAGCATTTGCAGCATTTTTTGTATTTCCTGCTGACCAACATTTTCTTCCTTAACCATGAAGGATAGTACTTTCTCTGGCTCCCCTTCAAAATAATTGGCGACGAAATTTTTGAAGGTAAAACTCCTGTAAGCTAGTTTCGAGATAGCCGGGAAATATTCGTGCGTCTTACCGTATGCCTTGTAATCCACAAACCCCTTCTTTTCAAGAATACGCACCAGAGAGGATATGGTGTTGTATGGCGGTTGCGGCTCCCCCATTCTGTCGATGATATCCTTCACAAATCCCCGCTTTATGTCCCAAAGGATTTGCATCACTTTCTCTTCTGTTTTTGTCAATGTTTCCATAATTCAAATGTATAACGTATTTTTCAGTTACACAACTTATTTTTAAGTTTTATAACGTTAAAATACGTTAATGTTGATGATATAGCGTTATAACCAACTGATAAACAACAAAAAAGCGCCCTGAACTGAATCAGGACGCTCGAATATTATGTAACAAGAGATTCTTATTTTCTTTCGCTAATTGGAACGAAGTCTCTTTTAGGAGCTCCTACATATACCTGGCGTGGACGACCGATTGGCTCTTTGTTGGTCCGCATTTCCTTCCATTGCGCGATCCATCCTGGCAGACGGCCAATCGCGAACATCACGGTGAACATATTCGTAGGGATTCCCAATGCCCTGTAAATAATCCCTGAGTAGAAATCCACGTTTGGATACAATTTGCGGGATACAAAGTACTCGTCTTCAAGAGCAGCTTTTTCCAGTTTTTGAGCAATTTCCAAAACAGGATCGTTGATACCCAGTTTGTTTAAAACGTCATCGGCTGCTTTTTTGATGATTCTGGCGCGAGGGTCAAAGTTTTTGTAAACTCTGTGACCGAAGCCAAACAGACGGAAACCGCTTGTTTTGTCCTTCGCCATATCAATGTACTTCTGTGTATCTCCGCCATCGTTTTTGATTGCTTCCAGCATCTCAATCACTTCCTGATTAGCACCACCGTGAAGTGGTCCCCACAGCGCACTGATTCCGGATGAAATAGAAGAATAAATATTAGCATGCGAAGAACCAACCAATCTTACAGTCGAGGTAGAACAATTTTGCTCGTGGTCTGCATGAAGGATCAACAGCTTGTTAAGAGCTGCCGCCACAACCGGATCTACATCATAATTCGCAACCGGCAGAGAGAACATCATGTTCAGGAAATTTGAACAATAGTCAAGTCCATTTTGAGGATAATTAACGGGATGTCCCTGTGATTTTTTGTATGACCATGTCGCGATCGTAGGCAATTTGGCTAGAAGGCGTATGATGTGTAACTGAGTAACTTCTTCTAAATCCTGATCGGCGTTCTCCGGATAAAAGGCGCTCATGGCACTTACCAACGATGAAAGAACGCCCATTGGATGCGCATTCACAGGAAACCCTTCGAAAATTTTACGCATATCCTCGTTAACAAGAGTATGTGTTTTTATCTCATGTTCGAAGTCTGCAAACTGTTGTGTGGTAGGCAATTCTCCGTATATGAGCAAGTAAGCAACTTCAAGGAAAGAAGATTTTTCGGCCAACTCTTCTATTGAATAACCCCTGTAATTCAGAACTCCCTCTTCTCCGTCCAAAAACGTGATTGCACTTTTTGTTGCACCTGTATTTTTGTATCCGGCATCAATGGTAATATACCCGGTCTGATCACGCAATTTTGCTATATCTATCGCTTTTTCCTGTTCACTACCTTCTATAATTGGGAATTGGTAATTTTTACCATCAAGGGTCAATTCAGCTATTTGGGACATATTAATAAGAATAAAATAAAAAGGTTAGTATAAAAAAATGTTGATGATGAGCTTGCCCGACAAAGAAATAATATGCGTGACATTTACTTATTCAACAAAATTAATTTTGTGTTAAATCTAATTCTGGACGAATTATTGTCCGTTATACACAAGTCGCAATATCTTAAAAAACAATGTACTTTCTATTATTATCTCTGTTTTATTTGTAAAAAATCAAGATTCAAGCAACTTTATTTCACAATATAAAGGATTAATAATAATATTCTATTGACAATTACAAAACCGCAACTTAATGACAATTACGGTCCTCAATTCATAATTTCACTTCTGCTGAGCTTTCCTTCGGCCTGTTAAAGTTGTCGATAAAAGCTTTAACGAGGAATCGGCCATACATTCCGCCAAGTATTACCGGCAGTAAATGAGCGCCATAGATGAATGCCTTCCCGGTTATTCGATAAGAAAAGGTAGAAAAGGTATTGTAAACATAAGCCAGCCAAGCGAGAGAAACAATTAAAAGCAGTGAAAAACATATGATTTGTACCTTAACCGCCGTGAAATGCCTGATTACTTCACAGATCAATAGTGACACTCCCACCACCAGAAAAACGGTCATCAAAGAACTTGAAAAGTTCTTTATATAGACGTGCTTGTAAACCAGTATTCCCAGCCGACCAATCAGATTGGGATGTGAAAGCAAATATGCGTCGGTTACACTAACCAGAAGAAGTAATAGTAAACTGCTTATTCTCTTGTTCATTGGGGGGTAAACTAATTTTTTACTTAAAGTACTTTAATGAATTTTTTTGTTGCTTCTTCATAATGTTTGACGACAAATGACGCTTGTTTCCCTGCATCCTTATCGTAATTGAGCCAATTTATGACAAAACCATCCTTCTCCATTTTTCTGAAAAAGGTCATCTGACGCTTTGCGAAACGATGTATCTCCGTTTCCAGTTTGAGTTTCATTTCGTTGTAGGTCATTTCACCAGTGAGGTACAAGGTTAAAAATTTGTACTCCAGACCGTAATATATCAGTTGCTCAGGTGAAATTCCTCTTGCCAGCAAGGCTTGTACTTCTTCTACCAGCCCATTTTCCAGTCTGTCTGTTAGTCTTTTGCTGATCCTTTCCCTGCGCACTTCAACCGGTGAGTCCAGACCATATATGATCGCCTCATACCCGGGTTTCGGGTTTGACATTTCCAGATTTTTTTCGGGATGCTCTGTCAGGAATTGCGAAATTTCGATCGCCCTGATAAGCCTTTTTCTGGTTGTGGTGTCAGCCAGATCCTTATAGGCAGTGTCAAACTTTGCAAAACTTTGCCGGAGTTCATCAACTGTCAAAATTTCCAACGATCCCCGTAAAGCATCGTTAACAGGAATTTCCGAAAAGGCATGCCCCGATAATACAGCGTGAAGGTAAAAGCCTGTTCCTCCACAGACCACCGCCGTTGCACCTCGTTGGCCAATTTCCTGATATGCAATTTTAAAATCTTTTTGAAACTGATTGACATTGTACTTATCCCCTGCATCTCTGATATCGATTAAATGATATGGCACCCGGTGGCCATTGACAGTGTACTCATGCAAGTCCTTTCCGGTACCAATGTCCATATCGCGGTATATCTGCCGGGAGTCCGCACTGATCACTTCCCCATTGATTAGGGAACATACTTGTGTTGCAAGACTGGTCTTGCCGGAAGCGGTTGGACCAAGGATGATTAACAATGGTTTCAAGTCAATTTTGCTGATTAATTGATTTTACAAATTTACGGCTGCCGGCATTTGTGACTTCGGTCAGATCCTTTGCCGGATCATAAGTTGTGTAGCGGGAATGCGAACCCTCATCTACCCAAAAAGACATTGGCGGTTTGTCGGAGATTGCTTCGAAGCCCAGCTTGCGGTACGATGCGCCGTCTGACCATTCCAGGTCGGCATAGGTCATGATGTCATCTGGCTTAAAATCTCTCTCAAAAGCGGAAAGAAGCTTATTTAATCCACCAACTACCGTCGTGTCTCCTAGATTGGCAAATCGGATCAATTCGAAAGACCGAAAAGGCTTACTGTTCTTCTCAAAAATCCTTACATGGCTAAAAGTGGCTACCGCAACGAGCAGGTCTGTTTCCGGGTACCCAAGTTCGAAACCGGTAGGCAGCAATCTGAAATACCTTGCCGGAAGATATAATCCGTACCGATATTTTGATGAAACGTTTCCCTGTAAATGATTTCGGGAAAGAAATTCGTCTGTCGTTTTCTTGTCGATTCGGGAGACATGTGTAACTCTACCTGGTATTCTTACGGATTTGCCCAGGATAGCGTGGATACGCGATATGACAATTTGAGGAGCCCTCTCCCACTGGTCTTGCCAAAGCAATATTGCCTTCCTTCCGAGTGCTCTTAATTGGGTCAACTTTTCGAAATGCCAATGGTAGTCATTTCCCAAACCATGTATCTTCCAGGTATGCAGGTCGATCAAGATGATTTCGAGAATCGATACTTCTGATTTTGAAACGATTAATTGGTAGAAGAGTTCAGTCTCTTGTTTGATAATCTTGCAGTCAAATCCAGCCAAAATTATTGCTTCTTTTACCTGCGTAGGAAAAGAACCGGCTTCATTAAATTGGAACTGCGGTTGACTCACAAATAGGTTTCGGTAAAAATTATATCAGTTGTTGTGACAAATGTAAAGCTCTTTATCCAAATGGTGCTAAAAAGAAAACGGATGTCGTTTCTGACATCCGTTTAAGTACCAAAAATAATTGGTTTTACTTTCCTCCCAGACCGAAAATAAGACCGACGTTTACTCCGCCAAATTTCGAAGTGGATTCAAAGTCTACATTGCTTGCGCCTCCTGTGGTTGCACTGTTATCTTTGTTACCAAACACAAAGTGGTAAATACCTTCTACCTGGATTCCCATGTTGCCGAAAGCAAACACCAGACCTGCTCTTGGTGCCGCTCCAAAGTTGCTGTGTTTCTGTGATTCAAAAATGGTGTTGCCGTTGTATTTCGCATCATATCCCGAGAAATACACGCCGGCGTCACCACCTATGTACGGTCTGATTGCTCCTGTTGTAAAAAAATAATCAACTGTACCTGTGACAGGAATTACAGAGCCTGTTGTTTCGAGGGTTTGTCCGGCGAATGTGTATTTGCTTCCGTCTGCATAAATTTTCCCTGCCACACCAAGGGCTAATTGCGGTGATGCAAAAACCCGTAGGTTAAGTCCACCTCCTGCTATCGTTTTTGAATCTTCAACATTGGACTTGGCAACACCGCCCTGTACTCCCAAAGAGAACTGGGCAAATCCTGCGGTAGCAATTCCCAACATGAGCGTTGCAATAAAAGTCGTCCTTAATAACTGGTTTTTCATTTTTTGAAACTGTTTGGTTGATGTTTAAAAATCTTCTAGAAAAATCACTCCCAAATTAGAATGTAGTTTAGAGTTGAGATCAATTGATTGAATTGTAATTAGTTACACAAAATTCCAACTTTTGTGCTCTCATGCCCGGCATATTTTTCTGAGTAAATAATTCCTCAAATTCGCCTTTGCAGGATGAGTTTCAGGGCAAAATCTATCTTATGTATGGCATTCGCCGACAGGTTGACGGAAGCAGGTCACCGCGACGCATTATTTTTATATTAAAAATATAGGAGAAGCGTGCGGATCCGCTGAGCAAGACTTATATTCACATAATCTATAACCTTTAACTTTTATAATATATGGAGCTGAATCCAAAGGAAACCGCACTTGTACTGATCGAATTTCAGAATGACTTTACAACAGAGGGCGGCATATTTTATGGTGCCGTTAAAGGAGTAATGGAGTCGTCAAACATGCTGGCCAATACGGTTGAAACTGTAAAAGCAGTGCGGGAAGCAGGTGTGAACGTGGTGTATGTACCCATTTCGTTCACGGAAGATTACCATGAAGTTACGCCAACACCTTACGGAATTATGAAAGGCGTGGTTGACAATGGCGCGTTCAAGAAAAACACATGGGGTACAGAATTTGCAGACGTACTTACACCTGAGCAGGGAGACATCATTATCGAGGGTAAAAGAAGTTTTTGTGGATTTGCAAGTACCAATCTTGACTTTGTTTTACGGAGCAGGGGAATTAAGAACGTAGTATTGGCGGGTTATCTCACCAATTGTTGTGTTGAATCTACCATGAGAACGGCCTATGACAAGGGCTACAATGTGATCTCGCTCACCGATTGCTGCGCAACGCTGAGCCAGGAAGAACACGACAATGCCATCAAAAACGATTTCCCAATGTTCAGTCAGCCTATGGTTCATACGGATTTTATAGCCGTTTTAAACAACGAAACGGCTCTTGAACTTAAAGGCAAGGGTTACGAGTAATATGTAAAACATAAACCGGGAACGATGAAATTTTTGAAATTCCTTCTTGTTATTTTGTTGACGCTGACCGTTTATAACGTAAATGCTCAGAATTTTACAGCCGACCTTCGTAAGCTCAACTCAGATATAAATGCGGCTAAAAAGGCTGGTAAGCTCACTGAGGTGGAATATGGAAAGCTGAAAAATGAGCAGGAAATTATCAAACTCGCCATAGAGAAGGCAAATGCAGATAACGTGATGACACCTGCTGAAAAGAATAAGATTCATTCAAAAATTATCCGTTCCAAAAAGCGGCTGGTCAAATACAAAACCAACCGGGAGATATACTGAGGCATTCTTACAGCTCAGTTAAAAGCACTTCGACAAGCTCAGTGTGGCAGTTATATACTGTCCTGAACTTGTCGAAGTTTTTACAAATGGTTACACACCGAAATGGAATCAATAATCTTTTTTTCCGTCTTTTTTAGCCTTTTTCTCGGCACGTTTTTCTTTCAGATTTTTTTCCGGCTCTTTTTTTGTACTGCCCTTGTCCAGATTTTTACCCTTTGCCATGACTATCGATTTTAATGTTAATGATGTAAAATAACTTAATAAGAATCATATTTGGTATCAGCTGATTGATATTTTTACATTTCAATGCACAATCGCTCACCCAGCAGCTCTGGCATTTCTATTTCGATGTGATCCAATCCATGATGGTATTGGCACGAGCACCGGTTTCCCCATTGCTGGAACTGGTCCCCTCCCCTCTCAACTCCTTCACAATCTGCTCAATGAGTGACTGTTGAACATGTTCTGGATAGGGAATATTAAATACTTCGGTGCCATTCTCGGTTTTGACGATGATGTCAAACTTCTCAAAGAACGAGAATATAATCTGCCCTTTTGAGCCGATAATTTTTGCTTCATCTTCACGCTGCTCTTTGTTTACCGTGTAACACCAGCTGCCATTTCCCAGCACGCCCGATTCAAATTCCCAGTTGGCAACGGTTATGTCATCTGCATCATAAAGACCAGCTTGGTTTGCTGAAATACCGTTTGCGGTTTTTATCGGTCCAAACACATATTCAAGAAAATCGAACTGATGTGAGGCGAGGTCATGGAAATGCCCGCCTCCTGAAATGGTAGGATCCACCCTCCACCTCGGCTTAGCAGTTGCACCAACTTCTTCTTCGTAGGGTTGCCATTGCAAGCAAATATTTACAAATCGCACATCGCCAATAGTCTTGCTGTCAACCAGTTCCTTTACTTTTTGAAAGTATGGAAGCGCACGCCTGTAATAAGCTACAAACAGGGGCACGCCCGTTTCCCTGCTTACGGCAATCATTCGTTCACATTCGGCAGCATTTCTGGCCATAGGCTTTTCGACATATACGGGCTTACCGGCGCGCATCGCTTTGATCGCATATTCCTCGTGCGAATCGGGAGGTGTGGCAACATATACAGCATTAATGTCAGGATCATTGATTAATGCGTCCGCATCGGCATACCACTTTGGCGTACCGTGTCTGAACGCATAATCTTCCGCTTTTAATGCATTCCTTCTCATCACGGCAATCAACTCTGAATTTGCTACTTTATTGAAAGCGGGCCCGCTCTTGACTTCGGTAACATTACCACAGCCGATAATTCCCCATTTGATCTGATCCATAACAACTGAATATTTTTTTGAACTATTAGGTAAGCATTATTATTATTTATTCTAATGGATTTGCTTTAATTTATATAAAAAACAGAACTGCCGATGACGAGCCAGCCAAACAATCCGCTGCACGGAAAAACACTTGAGGTAATACTAAACGAACTTGTGGATTACTACGGATGGGAGCAAATGGGATATCACATCAACATCAACAGTTTCAGGTTTGAACCAAGTGTGAAATCCAGCCTTAAATTTCTTAGGAAAACACCTTGGGCACGTCAGAAAGTGGAGGAATTGTACGTGAAAATGTTGGAACGAAAATAGTATAAAATTTCCGGGCCTACATATTATTGAACTTCATCACTCAACATATACTTTGTTATGTCTTTTGTTGACTATTATAAAACGCTGGGATTAGATAAAACAGCTTCCGATAAGGATATCAAGAATGCGTATCGCAAACTGGCCAGAAAGTTTCACCCGGATCTGAATCCGGATGACAAGGATGCGCAAAAGAAATTTCAAGAACTCAATGAAGCCAATGAGGTACTGAGCGATCCGGAAAAGAGAAAAAAGTATGATCAGTATGGTAAAGACTGGCAGCATGGCGAAGAATATGAACGAGCCCGGCAGTCGCGCGCACGTACACAGTCCCAGGAAGGATCGTGGTACGCAGGAAATGAAGGCGGCGGGTTTTCTGATTTTTTTGAATCGATGTTCGGTTCCTCCGGCGGATTTGGTGGCGGCAAGCAGACAAGATTTAAGGGACAGGACTACAAAGCAGAATTGCAGCTGAACCTTGCCGATGCCTATGCCACTCATAAACAGACATTAACTGTAAACGGTAAAAACATCAGGATCACCGTGCCTGCCGGAATTGAAAACGGACAAACAATAAAGATTGCAGGCCACGGTGGTCCGGGATCAAACGGCGGCCCGAATGGAGATTTGTATATTACTTTTTCAGTTGCGAACGACGAAAAGTACCGGAGATCAGGGAACGATATTCACATCAAAGAGGATCTGAACTTGTACACAGCCGTGCTGGGAGGAGAATTGGTAGTGGAAACCCTAAGTGGAAAAGTGAAACTTCCCGTGAAACCGGAAACACAAAATGGAGCTACGGTGAGGCTAAAAGGAAAGGGCTTCCCGGTGTATAAGCAGGAAGGAAGTTTTGGTGATTTGTACGTGACATTCAATATAAAAATCCCTACGGACCTCACTGACAGACAAAAAGAACTGTTTACTGAATTATCAAAATCCTAAATCTGACAATTATGGAAACTGATCAGTTGATAGCCACCGAAAGGTTTTGTACCTATTATAATGTAAACTTCTCTTTCGTAGAATCGTTACAGGAAATAGGACTTGTTGATTCTATTACCATCGAGGAAACGCAATACCTTCGCGTTCCTCATCTCAATGAAATTGAACGTATGGTCAGGCTGCATGATGAACTTGACATTAATAGAGAGGGCATTGAAGCAGTTCATATTCTCCTTCACAGGATCAACGAAATGAAGAATGAAATTCAGGTTTTAAAAAACAGACTTCGTTTTTACGAAGGGTGAATAGCAAAACACTTTGCGTGATTCCTAACAATAATTTACCCCACCTTAACAAACTTTAAAGTGGGGTAAATTGAATTCAATATCCTATTTAAATGGCGGATTACCAGCCGAAATTCTGCACCAATTGTCGGTTCACATCTATTTCGTTGATTGGAATAGGCATCAGATAATGTCTGTACTCAAAGACACGGGTTTGCAACGGTACCTTCTTGTAGAAAACAGCTAAACCTGCTTCCTGGCTATTTACGTTCAAACCAGTTGCCACCAGTTCATTGGAAGCTGGCCTTGCGTTCATACCATGCACTGCACCACGGTCTGTTTGTTCCGCAATCAGCCAGCGTCTCACATCCCAGAATCGATGCGCTTCGAATGCGAACTCTACCCTTTTTTCATTTCTGACGCGGGCTCTGAAACCTTCAAGCGTATTGTCGGAAGCGATAACCGGCAGCCCCGGCATACTTACACGTCCACGTACTTTGTTTACTGCCTCAAAAGCTGCTGCGTTTGGGCCTCCATTGTATTCGTTCAATGCCTCAGCATACGCAAGATAGAACTCGGCTAGTCTGAAGATCGGGTAATTCCGGCGTGCATCCGGTGAGGTGTTCCAGTTACCAATATTTACCGCAGGATCCATCCATTTTCTAATGGTGTAGCCACTGATAGCAGTTGTTCCTCCCCCCTGCATCGGCCATCCATTGGATCCATTTGCCTGCCCGGCACCCCACCATGCCAAACGAATTGGCACTTGGGTAGCCGCCGATGCCCATAAGCTGTTTTGGAACGAAACGGTAGCATAAAAGCGCGGATCACGGTCCTTGTACCTGTTGGAGATATTGGTTAGTGTTACCGTCGCTGCTGTGCCGTCGGCGCCAACCATGGGTCCTGTCCAGAACCCGGTTTCGGTGTACCCCGAAGTTGGATCTGTAATCGGCTTGCCGTTCTTCATTTCATAGCTTTCCACAAGCTCTTCCAGAGGACTGTAATTGGACCAGCCACGGAAAGCTCCACCATATGGCAAATGATTTTGCTCGATCATTTTGGTGTTCGGATGGTTATACGGCAAAATTGTTTCCTGCCAATCGCGGGTGTAGAACAATTTTTCATAATTGTTGATAGCATCCGTAGAGGTGAACAGCTTGTAATCCAAATCCAGAACTCTTTTAGCTGCATCCGCTGCTAACTTCCATTTCTCTTTATTATAGGTCTGAGGAAAAAGCACTTTGCCATCCGGATTTTTTATGCCTGCATATTTTGCATTGCCGTTAAATAACGGGCTGGCTGCAAACAAGAGTGTACGTGCAGCCAATGCTAGTGCAGCACCTTTGTTGGCTCTGCCCAACTCTGCATCGGGATGGTGATCAGGTAGTTGCGTTGCTATTTCGTTACATTCGGCAACGATGAAGGACACAACTTCGTCCACTGAGTTTCTTGCAACTGCATATTCGTCAGGATTGGTGTAATCCAGCGACTTTGTGATCAGCGGGACAGCACCATACATTCTGAACAAGTCGAAATAGAACATTGCTCTCAGAAAGCGTGCTTCGGCCATGTATTGAGGAATCAAAACATCGTACTTGGCTTTCTGTTCTGCCGGAATGGGAACGGAACTGATCTTTTCCAGAAAAATATTAGCCTTCCGAACATCCTCATATCTGCCTTCCCAGTTGCCGAAAGGATTGTTTCCGGCAGTCCATGCACCCATGTTGTATTGGTCAGAAGATGAACCAGCGTACCAGTGGAACACGGCTTCGTCCGTTGCACAGGCTAGTTCGCTGATCACCGTTCCGCCAGATAAACCAGAAGGCAGTTTGCCATAAATGTGAGCCAGAGCTGCGTTAGCACTGTTAATATTGGTCCAGATCTTGTCCTCGGTTACAAGCTCGGAAGGAACCACGTCCAGATATTGCTCGCAAGATGTGGAACAGCTTATGAGGGCTCCTATGATAAATATTTTAGAAATATATTTTTTCATGTTGATTTCTATAATTACAGTTTACAGACCGATTGTCAGACCAGAGTTAAATACACGTTGCTGAGGATAGTTTCTTGAATTGTCAGGAATCTCAGGATCGAAGACTTTGATTTTGTCCCATGTAATCAGGTTGATCGCATTCACGAAAAGACGCACATTTTTCAATCCAACTTTTGCAGCAACCGTTTTAGGTAAAGTGAAACCCATTTCAACGTTTTTCAGACGTACATAATCTCTGGAAACCAGCCAATGCGTAGATGCACGGTTGTTGTTAACATTGTTTGCAGAAGATAGACGAGGGTATTTAGCCGATGGGTTTTCAGGAGTCCAGTAGTTGTCTTTCACATCCTCCATCACACCTACATCCCCACTGAAAGGCCATACCACATCACCCGTGAGCCATACACTGCCTCCAAATGCTCCTTGCAACAAAACACTGACGTCAAACAGCTTATTATTGTAGCCAAAAGAGAATCCTGCCATTGTAGTTGGTAAGGTTACTTTGCCGTTGTATGCTACGTCGAGGTCATTGATCACATTGTCACCATTCATGTCCTGGTATTTGATATCACCTGGAATGATGGTACCAAACTGAGACTGGCTCGGACTGCTGTCAATATCTTCCTGGCTTTGGAAATATCCAAGAGCGATGTGCGAAAGCTGCTCATTGATACTTCTTCCGGTTCTTCTTGCATAAGGACGATCAGCATAACTTGGCTCGTCCATCTGAATAATTTTGTTTCGTGCAAAAGAGACATTACCCTTCACGAAATAGCTCCCGCCTGTACCCAATCCTTTTCTTAATTGGGCTTCCAGTTCAAATCCTTTGTTTTCAACTTCTCCCAAATTCAGGAAAGGAAGGCTGGTAATACCCGTAGTTCCCGGAATCGTACCTGGCTGTGCAAGAATGTTCTTTCTGCGTTCGTAAAATACATCCCCGGAGAATGTAAGCTCATCATTGAAAAAGCCTGCATCAATACCAAAATTGTATTTAAGGGCTTTCTCCCAGGTTACATTCGTTGCGCCAAGCAAATCCTCCGCAGCGCCTGGATAGCGAACGCCATTGTAATCCCGGCCGAAAGTATAACCATCTACACTTTGCGACCAGGTGCTTTGATACAGGAACCGGCGCTGACCAATTTTATCATTACCCACGGCACCAACAGAACCACGGAATTTCATCAGACTGACAAAAGGAACGCTGGTTTTGAAAAACGACTCGTTTGATAAAACCCATGATGCGGAAGCTGATGGGAAGAAGTCATAGCGACGACCTGCCGGGAAGTTTTCAGATCCGTTGTAACCAAAATTGATCTCTCCAAAATACCTGTCATCATAAGCGTAAGTAGCGCGCCCAACGTATCCATTGTATTTGAAAGGCAACCCTGCAATTGCATTTGCAGGTCCGCCCCCAATAGCATCAAAGAAACTTTGCTGGTTGTACAACAACATCCCTGTTACATTATGCTTCTTTCCAAAAGTACGGTCATAGTTGACGTAAAACTCCATCCACGTACGGCGGTTGCTGTTGGCACTTACTTCATATCCAAGTGTATTGGTACCTTCCATGATACGGCGGTAAGTACCCTTCGACAGGTCCATTTCTTCCTCATCAGCCAGAGAATACTGATATGTCCACATGTTTTTCTTCCTGGCTACATTACGAAAGCTATAAGCATCAAACGACAAACGACCTTTTACGCTAAGTCCCTCTGTAATGAAAGGCAATTTGAGTGTGAAACCTGTGGTAGCCTGCAATGTGTTTTCGAAATTGCGCTGATAACCCTGCTGTGTAATTCGCCCATAAGGATTGAAAGCCTTCGAATCCAAACCTGAGATACTGCCGTCGGGATTGGTAACCGGATAAAGCCAGGGCTGCATCGCCTGAAGGTTTCCGAAAATTTCACCAGCTCCAATTGAGGGAAAATTGTTATCTCGAACAATGCTACCCAGATTGAGCTCCATATCCAGATAACGGTTGATATTCAAATCAATATTTGAGCGGAAGTTGTAACGGTTAGACCTTGCTTGAATATCGTACTCAGAAATCTCATTCGCATGATTATACAAACCGTTCTGACGCAGGTAAGACAATGACACAAAGTGTTTTACAGTGGTGTTTCCACCAGAAATGTTGATATTCGCCTGAGACATCGTCGACGATGGACGGATCATCTCTTTCATCCAGTTCACATTCGGATAAAGGTATTCGTAAGAAGGCTTGCTCCGGTCTCTGAACTTACCCAGATACTCATCTGTATACAAAGTCGCATTCTTATTATCGTTGATCAGCGCTGTTCTGTACAGCGAAAGTGCATCGTAGGAATCCAGGTATTCCGGCAAACGCGTCGGGGCCTGAACCCCGTGCTGCATGGTTACAGAGATACTTGTCTTTCCATCTACCCCGCGTCGCGTTGTTACCAGCACCACACCGTTCGCTCCCCTTACCCCATATACGGCAGTGGAAGATGCATCTTTCAGGATCGTAACAGATGCAACTTCGTTGGCATCTATACTACCAAACGATCGCTCTACACCATCGACAAGAATCAACGGATTCTGACTTCCCGAGAAGGTAGCCATACCCCGGATCCACAATTGAGCACCATCGTAACCCGGCTCCCCGCTGTTTTGAAGCGTAGTTAATCCCGGTAGTCGGCCCGCCAAAGCGTTACTTAAATTGGCAACAGGGCTCTGGGTCAGCTCCTTTGTTCCCACAGAAGAAATCGCCCCTGTAACTGTCAGCTTTTTTTGAGTACCATACCCCACCACCACAAATTCATTGAGGTCATTATTTTGTTCAAGTAGCGTGATGGTGACCTGACGACCCGTCGTGGCTTTAACGTGCTGTGTAACAAAGCCAATGAAGCTAACGACTAAACTATCCCGCTCAGATGCGCCTATGGAAAATTTACCATTAACATCAGAGGTTGTGCCCCTGGTAGTACCTTTAACCTGAACGGTTGCTCCTACAATGGGAGATTTGTCAATTGCCAGTACCTGACCGCTGACATTACCATTTTGCCCAAAGGTTTGAGACGAAATGACAAGACAACAAAATAGAATAAGTAAATTTTTCATGCATTGAAGTAGAATTAAGTGAAAAAAATAATCAGATTTTCTAAGGTCTGACGAGAGAAGCATCTCCGTTTAGCCTTCTTTAATTAACCAGTACTCATGAGTGGGCAAAGCAGTGCCTGTTCAGCGACTTTTGGTCGCCTGCAAATGAGTATCGATAGTTCACTGAAATAAAATTGAGAATGTAGGTCTCACTGATACCTTACCTGTAATAAATCAGGTTTCATTCTGCTCTTACATCACCGCTCCATTACGGTCATCTGGCATAAGATAAAAAATGTCAAAATGTTAATATCGGTAAATATTTTAGAGAGCTCAACCACTCTTCGCATCTGAGACACTCTATTCTTTGTGGAATCTACCCGGTACCAACAACCTGTGCTGATGTACATCAACACAGTTCACTCATGTAAAACAATACCTATTATTCCAATGCAAACGCTTGCATGAGCATGTATTAGAGATAATAAGTATCGTGCTTCCTCCGGCCGGACTCAGCTGTGCTATTAATTATTTTGGAAAGTTAGGAGGACTGAGCGGCAAATTCTTGTTGAAAATTGATATCTACTTTACCAATATTAACATGTACCTAATAAAATGGGGAGTTATCAAAGAAATGGCATTTTTAATATGGCTAAATAACCTATCGGACAAAGGAAATAATGCATTTACGGGATAAATAGACCGTTTTGTTTTAAGAGAATATGGGCAAATTATGCGGTGAATTGTCGCCCTCTTGGGATCACAGACAAGCGGTTAAAGAAAGGCTTTGGAGATCGGGACTGTCTGAAAATTTGGTAGTATTCTGAAAAATTGTCTGTCACCAGACTGCTGGAATGAGCTGTGAATAACTCCGAATTTTCCAAGCCATAGATCGAAAGTTCTTAGAATGTCCATTTTATGGTGTGGAGCGAATGACTGATTTTCTCTGCAGCTTGGGATATTACGTAGACGTAAAACGAGTAAGAGGACTCTAAACACTTATGAGCTAAAACTTGGTTTGCGCCACCTCCATCTTTTGGATATCCTCTCTGATAGAAATCATCTTTCCAGAAACACCCAAGACAAATTTCATTCCTTTGTATCTTCATCTAGTGTTTTACAGCCGCCATACGGACATGTATATTTGTCCATACACAACTTAACTTCTTTTTTTGAGAGAATTCCAAAGCTCATTCTCCTTTCGTAATGCGTTCCGTAACCAGAGAAATCGTGCCATCAAGAACAGCAAGCCACCGGCGATGAAAAGATAGGCGGCATAAGCGAGCCAAGATAGCCCCCAGGGCGGCAGTACACGGATATGCATTTTGCGAGTTATCTTCATCCCGTAAAAATCCTTGTTTGCCGCCTGCGCACTCAGTACGTACTCGCCGGATGGCAGGGGGGCTAAAAGGATGGCTACCCTCCGTATGTACTTACAAAATGAATAGATTGAAGGCCGCTGTGAGCTTGATAACAAAGAAACATAAAAGCAATTGATGGAAACTTTACACAAAAAAGACAAAGAAGGAACAAAGAAGAAGCTAATCCAGGCAGCCGGAGAAATTTTCATGGCCAAGGGTTACCAAGGTCTAAAAGCTGCGCCGATCGCCTATCTTGCGGGTGTAAGTAAGACTTTGATCTACCGTTATTTCGGGACTGTCGAGGAGCTTTTTAAAGCCTATCTGGCTCAAAAGGACTTTTGGCTATCCATGGAAGGTCAGGTGGAAGAACTCCTCGATGCCAGCCGACACGATTTTGGGAAACAGCTTGCCCAACAAGTGTTGGAAGCGCAAATCGCCTATTTTTACCAGAATAAAGAAATGCAGGAAATTATGCGGTGGCAGATCGCTGAGCCCAACCAACTTGCCATAACTTTGGCCAATTCCCGCGAACTGCTGGGCGAAGAATTGTTGAGCCTGAGCGATCCTTACTTCAAAGATTCAGGGGTTAATTTCCGTGCCTTACTTGCCGTGATCGTGCCCGGAATTTACTATCTCGTACTGAATGCGAAGGTGAATGGCAGCACATTTTGCGGGATTAATATTAATAAGAGAGAGGATATGGAGGAGGTTCAAAAGGCTGTAAAACAGGTTATCGATTGGTGTTACGAGAAAGCCGACTCCTGAAAATGAAAGCTATATTTCACAAGGGAATAAATAAGCTGGAATAAAATAATTGTGCATGTTACGGTTTGGCAAAAAAAGTAAACATAAATTTCATCGATTTTTAAAAATCGATGAAATTTATGAATTTCTTGATCGACGCCTATCCGTTTGTTTGTGATTTACCGGAGTATAACTGCGCTGGATTTGTCAATAAACTGGCTTTCAGCGATGTGATGATCATCGATAGCTTCCTGGAAAATCACAAAGATCTACCCTACACTTCTGAGCCAGATGCAGCAACCGGCGTTTCTATAAAAGCTAATATTTTGCTCAATGTCAACCGGCCGATCAATTCGGTAGCGGGGAAAAACATAGTGATCAATCGCGTTGGTGACAGGTTAACATTTACAGCAATTCCGACGACAGAGCCTCAGGTTTCAGTTAATTCTACAATATCGATCACCACCAACAGAACGAGCGACCTGGCAGGTATAGCTGGCTATTATGGTTGATCGACAAAGGCGCTTTCCCATAACCGGACTGGCAGAAGCACCCTGCTTTAGTGCCGCCTTTGACTACATAACAAATAAGCATTTTGCGATGGAACATTTTAATGAATTTAACTTAAACAACTCCTATGAAACGAAATTTTCTATTATTGACGATTGCCCTTGCTTCCGGGTTTGCAACGTACGCGCAGACTAAAATAAAGGATGGTACCGTCGTCAGCCCGGCGTTGCCAAATGTAAATGCTGTCCTAGAATTAGAAAGCACTAACAAAGGGCTATTGCTTCCAAGGGTAACTTTGGAGCAGACATCAGCGGCCAGTCCTCTGAATGCACATGTTGCTGGTATGGTAGTATATAATACCGCTACGGCCGGCGATGTGGTGCCAGGCTACTATTACAATGACGGCAGCCAGTGGGTTAAAGCGTCCGGGAGTGCGGGTACCAGCAGCGAACCCTGGAATGTTCAGGGAAGCAGCACGCCAGCAAGCGCTAATAGTGAGAATATTTATCAGACAGGGAATGTTTCGATCGGGAAAAATTCGTCGGCTGTGGGATCCAGTACCCTTCAGGTGTATGGTTCGGTATCGACACCGATAAGATCTGTAACGCAAAGTACTACTCTGACAGAAGAAGACTACACGGTTGTGTGCCGCCAGTCGTCCGCCATAATCATCAGCTTACCTGACCCAACCACATGCGCAGGCCGGATGTATTATATCATCAATAATGGAACGCAGGCAGTCACAACAAATTACGCTTTTGAGGTGGCGTCGGGCGTCAGTCAGAGCACGATTCCTGTTGCCGTTAATGGTATCAATAGTCCTAACCCCAACTTCGGACAGAAATATTTGTTGCAAAGTGACGGGACACAGTGGGTGCTGATTTCTCTGGGATAAAATGGTTTGCTATCAGCAACAAATCGATTTAGTCAATCTCCCAGCAGAAAAAACCTAAACAAGCATGAAACCACAAAATATTTGGGCACGTCTTATTGCAATTATTTTTGTCACTCTCCTTTTAAATATACCAATCATATCATTTGCACAAACCGGGGCAGGCAGTGCAACGGTAGACAACAGTGTTCGTACTTCGTCGATTGGAGAGACAACCTTTGAATACTCAGAAACGCTTTATCTGGGTCCGAATGCAGTTTGGAATATTAGCGGAACGCACATCATATACAGCAAATATATATGGATAGCCCCTACCGCGGTTATTGAATACAACGGTGTTGGTTCGATCGTTATCGCCAACCCGGATGAGAATCCGTTTTACCCTGATATGACCGGCCCTACCACCATTGATGGTAACAATGGTAGCCCAATAGGTGCGATTGTAAAGCATCAGAATCCCAATAATATCATTCTGGCGGACATTCAGGACCCCGGATACGGTACAGCGAACCCTTTGGGCTCCCTGGCCGCGGGCCTTCACTTTCAAAATGATTTCATTTTCGAAGTCGATGGAGGTGATATCTTACTGAACGGAAATGATTTAACCACCAGTGGGCTTGGCCAATTACAGGGTTTTGGCCCCAATCGAATGGTAAGTACGGGGAACAGCGTCACAGGGCACTTGATCAGGCTGAATTCAGCAGCTGTTTCCACAACCTATTTCCCCGTGGGCATAGCCGAAGGGGATTACACACCCGCGTATATAACCGGGGCTAATGACTATCACGTTGCTGTGACGGACTATCCGGGCTCTGGATTGCCCATTAGCGAGCCACAAGAAGGGATGGACCGGGCATGGCATATTTACGGCGGGGAAGCCTCCGGTATAGGACTGCAGCACAATTCCCCTGACACAGATGGGAGTATGTATGTTGACGCTGATGCGTTTATAACCCGCTATCAGGGTGGCACGGCATGGACTACCGGGCTCTCCGAGCAAATTGCTACCGGCATTCACTACAATAACGGGGCAACGGCTGCAGGAATTCCCTCAATAGCGACAGCAGATGGCGCGTGGTTGACGAAGGCAAGTGCAGAAACACCTTTGCCTGTCACCCTGGCTGCATTTAAAGCGACACGGGAAGGCGGTACTGTTTTACTACACTGGGAGACTACCAGTGAGAGAAATAATAGGCAGTTTGATATTGAGCGTAGCAGCAACGGGAAATCCTGGAGCCGGCTGGGATCGGTAATGCCTGCCTTGCTAAATGGCAATAGCGATACAAGGCTGACATACCAATTCATAGATTCTCAATCTCTTAATGGTTTGAATTATTATCGTCTCAAACAGATTGACCTGGATGGCTCGTATTCGTATAGTCAGATTCGAACGGTTCAAATGGACGGGGCAATGTCATTGAAGGTTTATCCTAACCCAGCGATTTCGAATATACAACTGATGGGCTTGAAGGGAAATGCCGGTGTTTGTGTTTTTGATAACTTAGGGCGCCAGGTATTAAACCTGGACAATGTCAGGGCAGGTCAGTCATTATCAATCAACAAGCTCCAAGCGGGGCTCTATCACCTTTTAGTGACAGAGCAAAGTGGGGCTATATCACATCTGAGGTTTGTGAAGTGAGGCTTGACTGACATTGATCCTTTATTAACTTCATATCAGTAGCTGCCGGTCAAACACATATTTTTTATAACGTTGAGTAATCAGTCACTCTGGCGGCGCTGCCGCCAGAGTGACTTAAGTATACAGCTGCGACTATAGGTTTAACGAAAATAATAAAACCCCGCTCTTCTATTATTTTCGGTTACTATAGGCTTCAATGCATGTACCTGGATGATTCTCATTCTATTTACCATTCATCCTGGTCGCAGCATGTATCTCTCCTGTTTTGTAATCCTGAAGTAAACCAATAACCTCCCATTCTCCAGCGGTAAATCCATTTGGAAGCGAAATGTCAACCTGCCCAGTCCCTGTATTACTGAGCTTGATAGAGTTGAACCTGTTTACGACCTGAACGTGCCGCAATGTACGTCCACCATTTTCACCGCGTTTGATTTGACGAATTGCGTTCTTTTGAACGATTGCTATCGTTAGGTTAACATTCTTGTTTCCAGATGCCTCATATGTAAGGGTCATTTTCCCTGCTTCTGGTTTTCCAGTTAATTTCAATAAGCTGGTCGGGGCTCCTTGCAGGCTATTATGGAGAACATTCGTTAAGGCTGCCTGGTCCGACCCGACAAATTCAGTTTTGCCGTTGACGACTACTTGTGGTGTGTAGACTTGCGCATTTAGCTTTTTGGCGTACCAATATTGGCGTTTGGTGTGTTCGGGACTGCTGAAAACGTCCCTCCATCCCTGGTGATCCCAGTAGTCAATGTGGTAAGCAAGGATGTAAATCGGTTTGTCACCGGCTTGCTTCTGAACATTTCCAAGTAACTCATCAGCGCGCGGGCAGCTGGAACAGCCTTCGGATGTGAATAATTCCAGGACTACGAAGCCGTCACCTTTTGCGTTTCTTTTATCAGTTGGTTTCTTAATTGCGGCTCCGCTGGAAAGCGTTACCATGAATAACAAGCTAACTGCCAGCGCCAAAATGCTTTTTGTCTTTTCCATAAGTTTTGATTTTTAATTGTGATCCAAACCTATGGTCTACCGGTGCTAAAAACGAGAAAATTCAGGTTGAATAGGACGATTGAAACCGCCAATCAGACATGACGGTCGTGAAAATTTTAAGTGCTAACGGTTCTCCATCCACGCAAGAAACGATGGCGTTTTCTCCTTGTTGATCAGCAGTTGATCAGGCGTTTCTATAACAAGCTTAACATATAGTTTTCGCATAAAATAATGCTCAATTTCCTTGATCGCAGAAAAGTTGACCAGATACTGCCGGTTCATCCGGAAAAATTGCTTCTGGCTCACAGACGCTGCGATCTGATCGAGAGATTGGCTCAGTGAAAATTCTTGCCCATCGAAACACATGATCATTGATGTTTCATTCCGAATGTAGAAAAAGGCGATCTGTGCGGTTTGGACTGTCGTGTATTTCTGATGTTTGAACACCAAAAAACTGGTTTTCTCCGCTTGCGGAGCCATCCTGTTCAGTAACTCGCTCAGGTCAGGAATTACTTTTTGCTGGAAAAAGTTTTTCAGGTCGTCGACTTTGTTGAGTGCGCTTTCAATGTTTTCTTTCGCGAATGGTTTCAGTACGTAATCCACGCCATTCCGTTTGAAGGCTTCGAGCGAATACTCATCGAAAGCGGTACAAAAAACGACCGGACAAACGATCTCCACGGATTTGAAAATCTCAAAACTTAGTCCGTCGGCCAATTGAATGTCCATGAAAATCAAGTCTGGCTGCGGTTCCGCCGAAAGTGCTTCAACCGATTCTTCGACGCTCTGATACGGACCGGTGATTTTGGCTGCCGGACGCAGTTGTCGGAGCATGTTTTCAAGGGATCTGGCTGTTTTCAGCTCGTCCTCAATGATTACGATGTTCATAAATGACAGGAAGTTTAACCTTAAATAGGTCTTGGTCGTTAATTACCTCCACCTTTTTATTTAATAAATGACTGTATTTGAGCTCAATGTTTTTCAATCCCACGCCCAGGGAATCTTCCTTGTTCTTTTTGAGCTGAACCCGATTTTCAACAACAATGCTTTCACCCTCCAAGAAAATGCGGATCTGTAAAGGCCGGGTTAGTGAGACAATGTTGTGTTTGAGGCAGTTTTCAACCAGTAATTGTAATGTAAATGGTGGGATTAACGTATCTGTAACGGCATCATCAAGTTTGTTTTGGAAAATAAATCCATCTTCAAACCTGGCCTTTTGCAGAAAAATATACGCATTCAGAATCTCCATTTCTTCTTTCAAAGGAATCAGATCCAGCTTGCGGCTTTCCAGCGTGTAGCGGTAAAAGTTGGCGAGTTTTAATATAAAATCCACCGATTGCTGATCGCCGGTTTCGACCATTGCTTTAAGCGTATTCAGGCTATTGAACAAAAAATGCGGGTTCACCTGCTGTTTCAAGAGGTCATATTGCGCACTTAGGTTATCGTTTCGAAACCGCTCCAATTCCATGCTCACATGCTGGTTTTCATAATTCTGTTGCAGCATATTCAGGAACATATAAAACACAAGATTGATCAAAATCCCT
Organism: Dyadobacter sp. CY312; assembly: GCF_021390535.1. Taxonomy (GTDB): domain Bacteria; phylum Bacteroidota; class Bacteroidia; order Cytophagales; family Spirosomataceae; genus Dyadobacter. The sequence continues at coordinate 475,130 of NZ_JAJUXG010000001.1, read as the reverse complement.
CGCACTTCCACCATTAGCATGGCAGGACCGAAATCAATATGCGAAAGGATAAGCTGTTGAATATAAGCCAGTCCAAGCATAATGACAAGACCAAATGCTAGTGAGTTGAGCAATTTAGAATATGATATTTGCTGTCCCTGCGGCCGGTTGCTTTTTTGCGAAAGCATGTAAATATTGAAATACCACATAATCACAGCAAACGCAGCCGTAATACCCGCATTCACAGCCGCTTCCAATGGCACAAACTGGTTCGAAGCCAACTGAGGTACCGAGGAAAGCAAACCGATCACAATGGAACTGGTCCAAATGATTTTGTTTGAGACTTTGAAAGCTGCTTTTGTTACCATATCAAATAAGTCGGTCAATGTGCGATTCCAGTTTCATTAAGGAAAAACGGCGGCTCGTTGGGAAGTTATAAATTTGATCCGCTCTTCCTTTTCCGGTCGGTCGTCACCAGGCTGATAACCTTTCTCGCTCTGGAAATCATAGTCAAAAGCAAATCGCGCCTCATTTCTTTGTACAACTTTCAAATGCTCTATGGAATAAATGTCTCCATTCATATTGGTACCGTACCATTGAGGCATTGGTTTTTGTTTCCAGGTTACCAATGTATAGTGTGCGCCAATGTTTGGTTTGGACAGTGAATCAGAAGCAGCTTGCAGGGCAAGCTCATTTCCATACAGCATTGAAATAGTGCCCTTCTTGTTATTAATGATAGATTTAATCACCATCTGATTTCCGGCATCATACAGGTATTCCGGTGCCAGATGAGCAGTGTTGCGGTCGTCGCAGGACAGCATTAAAAGTACCAGCGCAATGATACATAGTGAAATGGTGGATTTCATTTTGATAGAATTTATTTGGTCGGGATGTTGAATACAAAATCATTTTCAGGTGCCAGCAGCCGGTGACAATTGGCGCAAGTCTGCTCGAACAGGATGGTTTTGCCAGAGGGTTTCAGATCAAGTCCATCGAATTTGGCAAATCCCCATCCTTCGGTTGCGCTGTATTTCTTGCTGTCTTTGATCATGAACTGTGCATTTTGAAAGTTGCCGGGCAACACATTTCCTTCTTTATCCTCCGCCTGCTTTCCCCAAACAACCTTTACAATTCGTGCTCCGTCGGGAAAAGGAAGCTGGCGATTTTCAATGGCTTTCACCATAATGTCGTTTCCGTAGACGATCCGCATGCTGCCACCGTCGAATTTGTCGGTAAGGCTGATAATCTTCCAGTTTTTGTAGTCCGCGGAATAGGGAATCCCATTTAAGGAAACCGGCATTTTTTCAGCTAAAACTTTTTGAATTGAAGAAGTTTTAGCAACAATCCTGGCTGTATCAACCTTATGCCGTCCGGGAAGCGTGTTCACATATTGTTTCAAAACCGCCAGCTCAGATTCAGACACCTTGCCACCCGGATGCGCCAGCTGGTAACGTTTCAAAGGCATTTTCTCCTGCTCGATCGCATTCACCATTTCCCAAAGCAACAATTCCTGTACACCCACCGGATTCTTATCCCATTCCGAAAAATTAAACCGCGAGCGCGCCTCATTAACATCATGCGCAACCAGGAAAGACGCCGGCGCAATCTTATCAAACCATTCCACTTTTGCTTCATTGGAATGGCAATCATAACAAGCCCGCTCCAATATCTGCTTCACATCGGTCGGAACCGAAATCTCGGTCGTCACAGGCGGGTTTTCAATGGAAGGTGAGCTTACCTGCAGTCCCAAAAAGATCACAACGACCATGATCGCCGCACCTTTGTAAAATGTTAACCCCAGTTTTTTCATTTTAATGTAATTATCTGACTACCAAAGCTCAAATTTATATTGGATCACTTCCATTCCTGAGCTACAAAGCCCTAAGTCAGACAAAGTTTACTGTGAATAAGACATTGATAAAGGTGAGTTAGACAGCGAAAAACTTAAACTCGGACAATTGTTTTACGCTTTGTCTAATTCACCCTCCTAATCGTCCGGTTCGAGGTCATTCTGATATCGCTGCACTTCAAAACACCGCAATTTCGCCTCTGAACTTAAAAACAAAACGATCATGAAAACTTCAAAAGTTATCTATTGGACAGGCGCAGCATTGACTTCATTATGGTTTGGTGCAAGTGGCTTTTTTGAACTGACCAAAAATCCTCTGGTTTGGGAAATCACGCAGCAACTCGGCTATCCTGCCCATTTCATTTATATTCTGGGCGTAGCCAAACTTTCCGGTGTGGCCGTGCTGCTGACTCCCAACCGATTGTTAAGATTAAAAGAATGGGTTTTCGCAGGTGTGTTCTTTGACATCATCTTTGCATTCTTTTCAAAACTGGCCGTCCTCAGCTTGCCCTCCACCATTGACGCAGTCATTGCATTTGTAATGGTTACCGTCACTTATGCAATGTTCAGAAAGCTGTATCCCGCTACTTACAGCAGGATTTAGTTCGTACTAAAAGCAGTAGAGGTTAGAACCAGTCAAGTCAAAAACACGAGGCGATGACTGGTTTTTTTGCATTTATTCGCTTTGATCTTTCATTACTTTTTCCCGGTGCTGTTTCCCCCAACTAATCATTTCCAAAATGATTCCACCAAACGACATGCAGTAATCCGTTTCCGTATACTCAACTAAAACGGGCGTATCGGGCGTGACGGTGCGTTTAATCAGTTGATTGGCTTCCATATCCTTTAATTCCTTGGACAACATCCTCGTCGTGATACCGGGAATACTTCTTTGAATATCCCGAAAACGCCTGTTGCCATTGCATATTGAATTGATAATTAAGAGCCTCCATTTTCCACCAATGACGTACATGGTATCCTGCAGTGCCTGAACTTCCTGCTTCTGGTTTCTCGGATCTGACAGGATTTCTCCCGCCTTCCTGATCTGTTCTTCATTCATTATGCTGCTTCTTTTCGGTGCCAATCATTACGATGAACATGCAAAGAGCACAGGCGGTTCCCACCTGTGCTTTGCTTCAATGAATGCAAATTCCCTAAATTGTCAAAGACTCATACCGCCGTCCATAACGATTTCTGCGCCTGTAATAAAGCTCGAAGCGTCTCCGGAAAAGTAGGTTACCATTTTAGCAACATCGTCGGCACTTCCGATTTTTTTCAGCGGAATGCGCTCGATCATCCAGTCGTCCAATGCCAGGCGGGCTGCCGGATCCAAGCCCATTTTATTCAAAATTTCAGTCTGCGTCGGGCCGGGACTGATTGCATTCACCCGGATCTTCCGCGGTGCCAGTTCAATCGCCGCAATTTTCATTATCGCATTCAACGCCGCCTTACTGGAGGTGTAAATGGAAGAATTAGCGCCATTCATGCCGACAACATTGGACGACAAAAACACGACTGAAGCGCCCTCATTCAGGATCGGAATGAATCTGCTGAGCGTAAAATAGGCCCCTTTGAAATTTACGTCAATGACATAATCGAAGTCATTTTCCGTCGCGGTTTCAATTCCCGCGCCACCTAGCACACCTGCATTGATGAACAAGATATCAAGTTTACCAAATTGTTCGCTAACCCGTTTTACCAGCGCTTCGATATCTGCAACTTTACTCTGATCGCTCACAAAACCAGTTACACCAAGGTCAGCTGCTGCTTCCTGTATTACATTTTCTCGTCGGCCCGTAATGATTACATCTGCCCCCTGCGCTTTCAATTCTTTTGCAGCCGCATAACCAATGCCGCTATTCCCGCCAGTGACCAGGGCATTTTTCCCTCTTAAATTTTCCATTTGTCTCTTGAATTATTTTTTTGACAAAGGTAAATAGTATTTGGTATCATTATTATACCAGTATACTCTGTGATATCAGCTCACCATTTAACTTTGTACAATTCTGTTTTTCAATATGCGACATTAAACTGGAAAATTCGGAGCCATGGATCACCGCATTTCGGTAGTTAATTACATTGGAAGAAATTGACCGTTTAAATGAATCGTTGTTAGCTGTTTAACTCTTAATGACTAATGATCTATTAATGGTCAAACTGTCCGAATTTTCCACCAAGAGTTTGAAGTCTTTTTTAACAAGGACGATTTCGCAGTGTTTTGCAGTTGGTTTTTGTTAAAATCTTTTTGAGATGATAACAATCGCTGAATCGGATCAAAAAGTCAGCCTGCTTTGTGGGTAACTTTTGTATGGCGATGTGTATACCAAGTTTCACTGCGGCCATTTTAAAGCATGGCAACATCAGCCGGATATCGTCGCAAGCCAGAATGTACATTTTTCTTCTTCGAAAGGACACATTCACTCCTTGGAGAGGTGTTTGATAAAAATGGATGGAGATAACCCGGTGTGCGTTTTGAATACCGCTGTAAACTGACTGTGAGAAGAAAATCCTGACATAGCGGCAAGTGCGCTGATCTTATACTGTCTCCACTGTGGATGTGCTTTCAGCATTTCAATTACAAAGTCTATGCGAAGCGCGTTGATATAGGAATTAAAGTCGGTATTCTTATGCTTCTTAATGAGGTAAGACAGATACTTGGTATTTGTCTCCATCCAGGAAGCCAGTGAAGGAAGAGAAAAACTATTCTCTAAGAAGATCTCGGATTTTTCAAATTCATTTAGTTTTATTAGCAAATAGTGTTCTGTTTCAGCAGGCATCAATTTTCGTTGGATGTCACTTGGATCTGTTTATTTATCGTCTTTCACAGGCAAAATCGAGGTATCTTCCGCTAATTGAAGTGCCATCATTGAACCAAGGGTATTTTGCTCCTCTCCCTGCTGGCTTTTCCTGTTGTTCTGTTGCTCGAGAATCTGTTTAACCCTGGCCAGTTCTGTCTTTTGCTTTCTCCTATACATTATAAAAAAAGCAATACAGGCTAACAACAAAACGACGCTTATCAGAATAGCAATATTCTTTTGACCGTTTATCATGGCCATTCTCACCCCTTCCTGTTCCACCTCAGAATACATCCCATCGAGTAATCCGGCCCGTTTATCTAATAGTATCCCCGTAACTGAATCTTTTTTTTCGCGGGCAGTGACCAGTCCATTCTGATCCTTCACCCTTGCATAATATTGCTTAGAAAGATCGTACACGGATTCTTGTATCTGCAAATATTGAGATTCATCGGCAATTTTCTGTGCTTTATCCAGGTAACCTTTGACCTCTCGTAAATCCCCCTTTTCCAATAATGTTTCTGCAATTCCTTTGTAAACAAGACAGGTTACATATCCGACCGGCACAGCGGAGCTCAAGGCGATTGCCTTGCGGTAATGTATAAGCGCTGAATCGTAACTGGCCAAAAGGCGGTAATTATCCCCTAAGAGCCGCTCATTATTCAATAGGTTAAGTCCCCTGTTCTTTTTTAATTTATTGATACTCTGTGCTGCCTGCTGCAAATATCCGATTGCCTGCTTATGGTTTCCCTGGTCCATATTTGCAAATGAAAGTTCTTGCAACATCAACCCCCGGGTACTGTTTGCCTGCTCTGGATCTTTGATATAAGGAATAATTTTCAGCGCTTTTTCAGAGTAACTTTTAGACTTTTCATAGAGCTCTATCATGCGGTACAGCCCTGCTAAATAACTATTTGCTTTTGCCTGCCAGGTGTAATCACCTGTTTCGGTGGCAAGCTGCTCTGCTTTTAAAACATACTCAATCGATTTGTTCAGATCTTCTTTTTGCTGGTAAAGTCTGGCAATGAGAATCAGGCTTCTAATCTGCAGCAAAGGCTTGTTCGAAGCACTGTATAATGAATCCGCGCTGACCAGTGCAGCGTCTAAATTTTTTTGTGCCGTTTCTGTGGAAATTCTATCATAAGTCTTTTCAAAAACAGCGACATCCTGCCCTTTAGACAAAAAGTTAATTGTTAAAAGTAAAAGTGCCACTCTAACGTGTACAAAGCCTTTCATTTACATTCAGTTAAAATAATAATTCTGTTCTGGACAGCTGAGTGTCCATACCTCGAGGCCTCATATGATTCCACACGACAAGTTCGGTTCCCTTAGGTATTGATGCCTTTGGACGCAAAGTATATAAATAAAAACGGCCCTCAAAATAGTGAGGGCCGTCATGTTAGAACACAATCCGTCTATTCAATAGACACCATTCCCTTTGTTTAATTAGGGCCTTGCTTTCTTGCATTCAACTGCTACTGTGAAAGACCGGATTACATGGGTAACTATTTATTGTTTCACGAATTTCACACTTTTAGCAAAACCAGTCCCTCGTACCGTCATGATATATAATCCGGGCGATAAGCTTGCTGTATCTAGCTCGTAATCCTTTGCATAATTCTTACCCGATGGAAGGGATATAACAGAGCGCCCTGACCCATCAATAATTTCTATACTGAATGCTTCGTTGTTTATAGTCGGCAGAGCCTGCAATCTTAATGTTCCGACTGTCGGGTTCGGGTATACGGCCAGAATATCCTTCGGATTCTCCAATTTTATTGATCGGATTCTCGAGTACTCAAATTTACCGTCATAATCAATTTGCTTTAAACGGAAATAATAGGTGCCCGTCGACAGATCAGAAATGGTGTATTGATACCTGCGCTCACTTTTTGAATTACCTGAACCGTCCACAACTCCTACTTGTATAAACTTTCTCGAATCCAGGCTCATCTCTATTTCAAATCCCTTATTGTTGGTTTCCGACGATGTTTCCCAGGTAAGCATCGCCATGTTCTCAGCAACTATTTTTGCGTTAAACGATATTAATGTTACTGGCATCGGTGAGCCAATGGTGAAATCAGCGTTGGAGATATCAAAGAAAATGTTTGGCGTATTACCCAGGGTAGTGCTGGCACTGGGTGCGATTTTGATCCTTGCCTTGTTCGTATTGATCAGCGGTAAAGTGACCACAGCTGTTCCATTGTTGGATATAGCCGTCGCCAGCGTTGTTGGAAAGCTCAACCCGCCATCGGTTGAAAGGAAAATGTCGACCAATGTGCAATTAACCGGTGCGCCAGCCGTGCCGTTGACACTCCAGTTGACATTCATCGTCCCTCCGAGCGGGTAGCTGCCAATTGGCCCAAGCAAACTGCCCGGTATATCATTTGTGATCAAAAACGGCCCCGAACTGCCATTGACATTGACCGTTACTGCCGCGGAACTCACACCACTGTCATTATCCCGAACGGTAAGTTTGTGCGTTGTGATCACACCGACCGAAGGTAATTTATCACCGACGGCATAGTTTGATCCGTCCAGAATCGAAGTCAACCTCGGGTAATACCGGGTCCCCGGCTGGCTACTGGCGGTAGTGGATACTGGCGCGTAAGTCCTGAAAAATGGAGGTCGTGAACGATCAGATAGCGTAGCGTCTGTAAGTGCGGCTTTGTCCGTTTCGTCGCTGATATTTGTCCCTTCCCACGAGTAGCTCAGTACATCTGATGCGTCGGCATCTGTTGCTGCCCCATTAAGTACGAAAGGAGTGGATTTCGGGATTGTCCAGCTGGATTGCATGGCGTTGATGACCGGAACCGTATTACCCGTCGCTGTGGATGTGTAGCAGGAAATTGTTTCAATGAAAGCATTGGCCTGGTCATAGCTGACAGCATGAAAATTCAGAATTGGCGTATAACCGGCTTCATAATCATCATTACCAACCAGCCCAGTTCCTGCGTCATCGTTATTACAGGTATACCCGTAACTCATAATGGTTGTACCTGATCCGGGTTCCACGGAGGTATCGTAAGCCCGGGTGGTGCAGACAGGCACATTACTGTTATAACTATGGCTCATATCGAACTGATGCCCGATCTCATGCTGGATCAGTTGCTGGTCAAACACATCGGCATAAGATCCGTCACCAACTCCCGAAGTCCCCCGACCTTTCGACGAGGGGTCGCAAACAGACCCGCGGGCAGCAACACCACCACCTGAGCTTCCCTCATATCCCAGCACGTGGCCGATGTCATAACCGTTGGTGCCAAATTTAAGGTCAAGATTGGCCCGATTCTCGTCGAGCATTAAGATCTGATCGGAGTTGGTGTATGGGTCAGTAAGTGGATCGGTGTAAACGAGCGTTTGGTCGCTAACCAGTACAAACGATACACTTAACTCTTTTCTGTATACGGCGTTCATGTTGTTGACATAGTTGGTCAGTGCGTTATAGGCCAATGCTGCTGTTCCTCCTTTGTTCGCCGTAAACTCGGCATCCGCTGCCATCGCCAACCGGAAGGTTCTTAACGTTGTGCCCGTTTCTGCTACCGCCGTGCCCCTTTTGTTCTTTCCGTCTGTTTTTGATGGGGCAGCGTGACTTTCGCCATCAATTGTCCCACAGCGGTTACCGGATGTTTTCGCAGAATCGCTTTTCGGACTGATCGCATCGCGCGAAAAGTAGCTTCTGTATGTATTATCGCCATGATCAGTGTTGGTCTTTTCGAAGTACACCGCATCATTTTCAACGCCAAGGATAATTGCGTTAAACCCAGTAGAGGTGAGATTAATGCGGACCGAGTACTCCTTGTGCGTAGTTCCTTTGCCAGCATAGGTCTTTATTTCGGGATGTTTGGCAGCAACTTCCGGCGCAAGAATGGGTGATTCAAAAAGGGCAAAAATCTCCGATGTACCGTTGGGCAGTGGGATTTCAAGCACAAGGCCCTGAGCTGACTTACTTTTAAATTCCAACGGGGCACTTAGAAGATAACTTCTCAGTTCGCTTGTTTTTAAATGATAATGTGAAAGCCGTGCGATTTTTTTGACATCGGTTCGGACAGTCCGCGCATTGGCATTGGCGGGTGAGAAAAAGCCCGTTTGGGCATCCGCATTCTGGACAGCCAGTAGTGACAGGATGGCGATAAGGTTGTGGTACAGCTTCATTTTCATGTAGTAGTTTTTAAATTAGGCAAAAACGATTAAAGTGAACTATTTCAATAGAATCTATTGTGCTTTAATAAAAGCAGGTGCATTGGGTTTAGTAAGGGTCAGCAGGAAGCCGTGAGAATTCGAAACCAGTGTTAATGTCTTCTCTACCCGACCGTTGAATGTCTCTTCCTTCTGATTGTATCATCTCTGCGTCACCAGAGCTTTTTTCCTTTTGGCAAGGTTACGTGCTGGCTCTAAGTTAAGCACTTCTCCCAGCATGATCACATTCTGCGTATTGGTTTTCCGGAGTATATTCTTTTTTATTGTACTGATCGTGGAAGCTTTCCGGTTGGTCTCTCTGGCGATCTTACTAACGGAACACCCTTCCAGGAGCCTCCCGGCTACATCCAATTCATTCTCTGTCAACGCGATCGTCTCTCTGTCGGTTGCGAGCGCGAGACCTAACAACTGCTCCAGGCCATCGGGGCAGATATATTTACTCCCGGACAGAACTTTGTTTATACTGGTTTCAAATTCTTCCAAAGGATCCATCGAGGTTACATAGCCGTCAAATCCACTGTTCGCGTAGTTACGCAGATTTCTGAACGGATTTCTGCCGGAAACATTTTCCAAAACAAGTATACGTGATTTAGAATATCGCTTAGAGACGGACCGCAGACGTAAGAGATTTTCAGAGACGGAATCCAGCTGGGAAAGACATAGAATGACCATATCCACCGCCAATGGTTGTCCGGACCGATCGTGCACAAGCTCAATCACGTCAGTAACTTGTGCATTTTCTATTTTTTCACTGATGATTTTGGCGAGACCCCTCCGCTCTAAGGCGGCCTTGCCGATAATGACAATATGCATAACGTTAAGAATTAAATTTGGTTCGGGGTTAAGGAACCGTTTAAAAGGGCCTATATTTCAGTCAGAACTATCCGCATTCGGACCGGAGCAGAATTTCATCTTCATCGCTCCGGTCTGTATACGTTGGTATTAGTATTTTAACGGGTTACCAATATCTGGCTCACCTTCATTGTTTTGTCCTTATAAATCAACCTGACCAGGTATTTTCCAGCTGGAAGTGCATTGATGTTGATTTCATTGCCAACTACCTCGCCAGCATTAAGAGCAAGTTTGCCGTTGGAATAATAGATAAGTACACTTTTTATCCCCGAAGCATAATCGCTAGCAATGAATAGTTTGTCCGATGTAGGATTTGGGAATACATACGACACAGCTTTTTGTCCCTCTTTTACATGAATGTTTCTAATCGAGCTGTATGCAAATTTACCGTCAAGGTCAACCATTTTTAGACGGTAGTAATTAATGTCTGCACTGGGAGATACGTCTGTCAGGTTGTAGTTTGTTAAGCCGTTTTTATTGCCAGACGCAGGTACAACACCGATCTGATTCCAGGAACGAGCATCAGCGCTGCGCTCTACTTCAAAGTCCCGGGAATTGCTTTCTTGTGAAGTACTCCAGGTAAGTTGAACGCTGCTGTTTTCGAACAGAACTTTGAAATGAATGAGTGTAACAGGAAGGGCCATACCATCAACGATACCCAAATCAGCAGATAGGTTCGTCTGTCCCGCTGTGAGGGTGTAAACGTGTGTTGTGCTTGCGCCATTCAATAGTGGCTCACCATCGCTGTTTTTTGCATCATCCGAACCTGATTTAGATAGAGACAACACAAATCCAGAAGGAAGGTTGCTGAACTTTATTTTATAAGGTCCCGGAGTAAGGTCATTAAACAGATAATTGCCGTCCTGATCGGTAATTATTACTGTCTGTTGCATACCTGACGTAATCGGATCACGATCTATTGAATTGCCATTTCCATCCAGCAACTCTACAGTCACGCCCGCAACACCCGCTTCGCCATCATCCTGAATACCATTGTTAAGGTTCGTTCCCGGACCATTATCCTTCCATACTCTGTCACCGATACTGGCCAGTTCACATGAGTTTCCGGGCTGAATGCTCGGAACGGCAAAAGCATCCGAAGGATTTCCCGAATTCTGATCGAGGCCATGTGCTACGGCAGCACCAGTCGGGCCAACACCCATTCTCGTGTTTACATCATAAAATTCCAGTGTTGCATTATTTATGCCACCGTCGCCACTCGTTGAGCTTATCCCGTTCTTGACAACAATCGTTCCGCCCAGTCCGCTCACAAGCTTATTGATCGTAAAATCACCATTGTCATTCTCAAAGTAGCCACTGATATTTGTCGGGCAATTAATAATTACGGGACCATTAATACTGGTACAGGATCCGTCTGCAAACACTGCCGAAAACGCCCCCTTGTCGCCGATCATAAAACTGCATGGCTGTGAGTCAGCACCTGGAATCCCAGTTGTTTCACAAGTGGTACTCACCTTGCCTGCATTTAGCCAGCCAAGTGAGTGCAGATCGAAATTCCTTTTTATGTTAAGCACACCCGTCGCACTATTGGTAGGATTGGAAGCTTCGGCCACCTCTAGGTTATTAAAATTCATCGTACCCTCATTCGTAAAGTCTGAGCGTGCTCCAAATTTAAAACCGGTTCCGGTAAGATGATTTAGAATGCCTCCTGCCTTATTATTAATTTCGAGCGTACTATTCCCGTTGGCGACAAAAGTAACTCCAAAGTTGTTTGTAAAATTCAGAGTACCCGAGTTGTTAATAACAAGATTGCCATTGGAACCTGCTGTATTTGTATTCACCGTTGCTCCTACCTCAATATTATACGTCACTAGGCTGTTATAATTAAGATCCGATGGCATTGTCCAGGTTACACCCGATGCTACATTTATCACATCGCCTGCACCCAGGTTATTAAAAGTGGTATTGATAACACTCGCGGTGATACATATGATATCCGCAGCACCAGTGGTATTGACAGTGACATTATCGGTCGACACAGTGATCGTACAAGTCTGAGCAGCACTTTTGAATGAGATGGATATCGCAGCAAGTAATCCGGTCAATAGAAGAAATGTAAACGTTTTTTGATTCATAAAATAAAATGGAAACTGTAATAATTGAATGTTTTTCAGATTGATATTTGTTTTAAATAGTGTGGTCAGTGTTCTTTTGTCATTGATGGTACATTGAAACTTCTTCAAGAATTGAGAGCCAGTAGCACTGGCTATGGCATTTGCTTACGTAAGGTTACCGGAAAGCTTAAAAGATTATTAGCCTTGTTTTTTTCAGCCACCTTGTTCAATGGATCCAGCTCCACCTCGACCAGATAGTCACCGTTTCTGGTTCCTTTTGGTATAGTCAAAAACTGTCCCTCGTACATCATGCCGTATGTATCATACGCCCCCACGGATATCCCTTGTTTGTTGGACTGACAGGAACTGTATCCCCCAAGACCATAATTTGCCAGACTGCCCGCTCCATAGTTGATGTTCTCAAACCGGCAAACGTTATCGTTTTCATTGCAGATGCCCGAGTCAAACAAGCAATAGCTTATTTTCGAAGATTGGGAAACAACCGGCCCGCGTTTTACTTTACCTTTTCTTCTTTTTTTAAGCTTTACCAGACGAAATTCCACCCAGTCATCAACATGGTAATGGTTATGTCCGGGTTTATCGTCATAGTAGTTTGAGTTTGTTGCCACATCAGTGAAAGTCAGTTTCTTGTTCTCAGACAGTGAGTAAATGCGCTGATACAGGATTTGCCTAGCCTTTTTGCCATCCGGACAAATGGTAGTACTGTCCACTATAGTGTCTGCGCACCGCCATTCGTGTAACCCAAAAACCTCCATGGGGCCGTCTCCTAAATTTGCAATCGATATGGCCAGCTTCAGATGACCAGGATAATTGGGGTCATCCTGTGGATACTCCTTGATTTGGCTTTCTGTAAAAAAAGGTAGGGTTACTAGGTCTGGTAACAAAGCACTGCCCGTTTCTGCCAGCCTGCAAAGCGCAGGTGTTTCAAAAGAACAACCACCTAGGCCCGAGTTAGGATTGGGACTGGCTGAAAATTCAAGATTAAAATAATTGAGAACACCTTTTTCCCCGGCAGCCAGGTCCTGAACAAGCAGATACCATTTACCATTAGGATTCTGGCCATTGTTCAGAAAAGATATGCGACCATCCGGAATAAATTCCCCTGCAAAGGGTGCTTTACCGGTATGAACATAGCCGTTGAACCCATTGCTCCTAAAGCAAGTATTCATATAATTCTGTCCGGATTCTGATCCATTTCTGTTTGTAAGCCAGATCGAAGTACCATCAGGACTCAGCAGTTCGATCTTTAAATCAGAGGTTCTTAAATGATCAATATTCAGGCAGACCTTTGCCAGACCAAAAGAGGAATCTATTTTTAACGGGAGGCCACTTACTGTAATAGGGATTGAGTCAATTCTGAAGACCCCTTCAAAGTCCCTTATTTTGGCTCCTGGCGTATTGAAGTACTGCGCATGAGTTAAATTTTGATTTGATAAAAAGAATACGAAAAAAAAAGAAAGTCTATTAAATACTAGTAGATGCATAAATCTATACTTCATAATTCACTTTTATATCTACCCGCTGAAAGCAGCGTAGAACCAATGGCTTTTGCCGATATGCCTCCGAATATGGAGCGTTTAGTTTGTTAAGTTAAATCCAAGAATTAAAAGCAACTGTTCTTCAGTCGGGAAAATATGCTCAGCGTACCTATACCGTCGGACTGGATGATTTTGGCCTAACAAAATACCTTCTAAAAGGCGAAGTCCGCTTCGCATTAGTGGTTGTCTTTCAATACTACCTCCACCAGCAGCGAAATTTTGTGTTGATACGTTACCCTCAATGCATGCAACATAGACAGTCACTCAACAGCTTTTTATAGAAAATATGGATATCTCTGCTACCTATCTGGAAACAGAGAGCGAAGCAAAAGTGTGTATAGTGTGAGGTGTATTTTAATAACCGCTGTAGGTAAGCGCAATGTCATTATCCTAATGATCGGAATAAGATCTATGCAAACCATAATGATCTACTACCGGCCGCTGATTGGCACAAAGGTAACGGGCTTTTGCTATGGGATTTTAAGTGTATTGTGTTGCAATTCCGGAATTATGATACAACATTTGCCATTTGTACAATTACTTCTGTGTAATAAATTTTACTTTATACAACAATAACTTGGCGTATTAATTAGAAGAAGTACAGGTTTGCAAGGATTAGATGAAATCGGTAAGATCCTATCGGGTTTTCAATAAGAGGTAACCGACCTATAAAAAAGGTCAAATGTAATACTCCCTACCCTAATATCTGGACAGCTACTTAGTTGCTCCTTTCGATGGAGAATTCGGACAGCTTGACCATCTGATTCCGTGGCAGATTGACCATTAATGGATGCTTATCCGTCTGAAGTAGCATCGCTATCAACCAATTATTTAAGCTGGTCAATTCTGACCGGAACGATGTGACCGTAATTTCCAAACTGTGGTGGTCACGGGCTCCAAATTCTCCAGTTTTTGGATTGGATTATATGTTAACACGAGTTTAATCAAACGGAGGTGCTACATACGTTGGAATTCAGTTAGTTGGTGATACGATACATGCAACGTTGGGCACCAGACACAATATGACTCACCCGTTCTACATGATGATCCTGACCAATGAGAGCCTTAAAGTTTTTAAGCTCCGCACGGCAGAAACCCTGGCACTCCGTAGCAGCAGCGCAAATCGGACAGTGGTTTTCAATCAGGAAATACTCTTCGCCTTCTTTCTTCCATTCTGCCATATAACCCTCACGGCTGCGTATGTCGACAAGGACGTCCAGTCTCTCTTCAAGCGAATCCGTTTTTTTCAGTAATGCTTCATAGCGCTCATATGTTTGTTTTTCCCGGTCCCCGATCAACAGTTCCAGGGCATTTTCACCTAACAGTTTTCTTACTGATTTTAATAGATCCACTGTGACCTCTGCATGGGTATCGGGAAATCCGGATAACCCTTTTTCTGTTAAGCAATAATACGTGGAAGGGCGTCCTACCCCTTCGCTTTTTATGGTCGTTTGTACCAAGCCGTCAGCAGCGAGGGTCAGCAGGTGTTTGCGCGCTCCTTCCTTGGTAATAGCCAGTTCTGTCGCAATGAGCAGCGAAGTAGCCTCACCTTTCATTTTCAGTAGCATGAGTATTCTGTCGGCTGGATTCTTCTTCATTTAACAAAAAAATGGTTGTTATATATAATTGAGAAATTGGTTAAACTGGAATGTTTATCCTTTACTTATAACAAAGCTACTCAATAAAATGGATATCTGGAATAATTAAACAACTATTTGGTTGTTTAATTATTAATCCTTTACCTTTGCCAAAGTAAAAACCATTATTAAAAACGCAGAAATTATGAGCAGTTTTGAATTACCGGCACTTCCATATGCCTATGAAGCCCTGGAACCACATTTTGATAGGGAAACAATGACGATCCACCATTCGCGCCATCATCAGGCCTATGTTGATAACCTTAACAAGGCCATTGCCGGCACAGAAGCAGAGGATAAATCCCTGGAAGAAATTTTACGGAGTATCAGCAAGTACAGCCCCGCAGTAAGAAACAATGGTGGCGGGCATTATAACCACTCCTTATTTTGGAAAATTCTTTTCCCAGCCAATCAGCCAACAGCGCCGAAAGGAGAACTGGCGGAAAAAATCAATACTATTTTCGGAAGTCTTGACGAGTTGAAGGCGCAGATCAAACAAGCAGGTCTGGGACAGTTCGGCTCTGGCTGGGCTTGGCTATTTGTCAAGTATAACGGAAGCCTAGGCATTTCGGCCACAGCCAATCAGGATAACCCCTTGATGGATTCCAATATTACCAACCAAGGTTATCCGATTTTAGGTGTCGATGTTTGGGAGCATGCCTATTATCTGAAATATCAAAACAAACGTGCTGATTATCTGGATTCATTCTGGTCGGTCTTAGACTGGTCAGCCGTGGAGAAAAACTACGAAGAAGCAATTTCAAAAATAAAATAAGCAAGCAACGGCGGCATCGGAATAAGTTGAAAATCCGAACTGCTATTTAAGGTATGGATAATTTTATCAATAAAGTAGAGGCGTCGGGCATCGTAGCGCTGGATCTGATAGACTTCAAGCCCTCAATGGAAATAGCGGAATTCGACATCAAAGATCATCTTTTTATGGGTGTCATCGTGAAAGAAAAGCACTTCCGGGAGTCTGTGTCCGGGATCGATTTCACTAGCTTCAACGGAAAGGCAGTGGCGGTTTTTTGCTCGGTGGATGCGATTGTACCGCCTTGGGTATATATGCTACTGGCCGAAAAACTTCATTCCAATGCCGCGTGTTTTGATTTTAAGTACCCGTCATCGTTAGAACTGGATCTGTGGAAAGCCAATCTGATGAATGCGGACCTATCCGTATACAAAGGTAAGAAGACAGTAATACGAGCGCGGCCGGATATGCCGGCTGCGCTCTACATGATCGCCACCAACCGCCTGAAACCATTGGTAAAAGCGCTGATGTACGGTGAGGTGGGCATGCCTAAGGTTATTTTTAAAAATTAATTTCAATGAAAGCAATAATATTTAACGGCGCTCTGGAAAGAAGGCCGCATTCTACCTCGGGGTTGCTTTCGGCATATATTTCCGAACAGCTAAGCGGTTGTGGTGTCGAAAACCAGGTTTTCAACCTTGCCGAATCCGGTATCCCCCTGTATGACATTACCAACACCAGGATTCCGATGGGTGTGGAGGTCATGAAAAACCTGTTCCTGGAAGCTGACGTACATTTCTGGCTGGCGCCGTTGTACCACGGCAGCATTCCAGGCGTGATGAAAAACTGTCTGGACTGGTTGGAAATTACTGCTAAAAATGCCCGTCCGTACCTGACCGACAAAACAGTGGGGCTTGTGTGCTGGGCAGATGGGCTGCATGCCTTGCAAGGCATCAACACCATGGACGCAATAGCAAAAGCACTTAGGGCATGGCCTCTTCCATTTAATGTACCAATAGCGAGGAGCGCTTTATATGATCAGGCCGGAGATTTGTCCCAGGTTTACAAAAACAAATTGGACCTGCTGGTCCATCTTGCTGCGACCAGGACCATTAAAGTAAGTTCAAATATTAATGACCAGGTATGATAGAGACTGATATATTGATAATAGGTGCTGGACCGACAGGACTGTTCACCGTGTTTGAGGCGGGTTTGCTGCGGATGCGTTGCCATATCATTGATGCATTGCCTCAGATTGGTGGACAGCTATCAGAGCTCTATCCTAAAAAGCCCATTTTTGACATACCTGGCTTTCCGAGCATTCAGGCAGCTGAGCTGATAGAGAACCTTTACGAACAGATCAGGCAGTTTCAGCCTGGCTTTACGCTTAATGAACAGGCAGTCGAATTGAATAAACTGGAAGAAAATCTGTTTGAGGTCATTACTGATAAAGGAACCGTACACCGTGCCAAAGCTGTAGTGATTGCAGGTGGTCTGGGGAGTTTTGAGCCTAAAAAGCCTCCTTTGGAAAATATTGCTGCCTACGAGGATAAAGGCGTGAATTACTTTGTAAAGCGCCCCGAGGATTACAGGGGGAAGCGCGTGGTGATAGCAGGAGGTGGCGATTCCGCCCTCGACTGGACAATCCATCTGGCAGAAATTGCCTCATCACTTACCCTGATCCACAGAAGGAGTGAATTTCGAGGTGCACTGGATTCCGTAGAGAAAGTAACAGCTCTAAAACACGAAGGGAAAATTAACCTGGTTACCCCTGCTGAGGTTATTGGACTGCAAGGGAATGATGAAGGTTACCTAACAGCCTTGACCATCACAAAAGAAGAAGTAGCAGAAATACTTGAAACAGACTATTTCATCCCCTTGTTCGGTTTGGTGCCTAAGCTGGGTGCCATTGCTAATTGGGGATTGGAAATTGAAAAGAATGCAATACGAGTAAACAATGCCAGCGATTACAGTACCAATATTCCGGGAATATATGCTGTTGGTGACATTAACACCTATCCCTATAAGATGAAGTTGATTTTATGCGGTTTTCACGAAACTTCAATCGTTTGCCAAAGCATATACCAGCGCTTGAACCCCAATAGAAAATTTATCTTGAAATATACTACCGTTAGCGGTGTGGATGGTTTTGATGGCTCGCGCAAGGAAGCAGAAAAACAAGTTGTTGCGAGTATAGAATAGCATTAAGTAATATGGAACAAGAAATAGTTATCAAAGTAAAAGACCCACAGGGAAATCTGCACACCCTGGATTGCCCTGTCGATATGGGGCTTTCCCTGAAAGATATCTGCAAAGCATATGAATTGCCCATGGAGGCAGTGTGCGGAGGAATGTGCATGTGCGCAACCTGCCATTGTTATTTGCTCAGCCATACAGAAGCATTAAACGAGAAATCGTCTGAGGAAAAAGCATTGCTGTCGGAATTATTTAATGCCAAAGCCAATAGCAGGCTTGCGTGTCAGGTTCCGCTGACTGCTGAACTGAATGGTCTGTGCATTGAAATTGTACCTGATTAACAAGTGGATATTCAGGAGCAAAGGGAGCCCACCTATTCCGGATAACTTGAGTCAGTTTAAAATAGCGAGGACCTTGACACCGACGGTCCGCCGCGCGCCATAATTGAGCCACTTGAATCGCTCTTCAAAGTTATTCCGGGAATTGAGCCAGTGAATTTTTGGTATTGAAGTAATCATTACTACCATCTTTTGTGAAAAACAAAAGTAACGGATGGAATTCGGATAATGTGACCACCAGGTTCCGAGGTAGATTGATCATCGATACTGTATGAGTTAAATGACTTTCTCACTTTTTTAAACTGGTCAATGCCGACCTAAATGATGTGTCCTTAATTTCCGAATTGCAGTGGTCAATAGCTCCTAATTCTCCAGCCACTGCGATCTGGTAGTTGTTTTATGGATAAAATATGGAAGGAGTTTTCAAACAGCATAAAAGTCGGGTGACCAAAATTTAATTTTTACGTCAAATAATCCTACACTACAAGTAGTGGAGGGTTTACGTGGAAAAATGACCTGGATCTTCCGGGTCTTTTTTTTAGAACACTTAAAGACTCGAAGTATAAACCCAAACATGAGTTCATTAACTTTATTGAAATTGCCAGCCATTTTAAAAAAATGGATAAATCTGACTGAAACGTGAGTATATGGTTAGGCTCGCTGAATTGTTTAACTATTTCGCATTAAAATCCTATACTATCTATATTTTTTATAATTTAATTTTACATTCATTCACATTCTAAAAAATCAATAAAATGATGAAGCAAGCCCTACTCGGCGAATTTTTGCACGAAGCTGAGAACACCAGAAAACTATTGCGGGCAATCCCTGATTCAGCATTGGACTACCGCCCGCAGCCGCATCTTTGGTCAGTTGCACAACTGGCATCGCATGTCGCTGAAGTGTATAACTGGTATGATGGCACTTACAATAAGGACTATTTTGATATGGGTTCTTATGTTTACGACAAAGGCGATATCAGCAGAGCATCTAACATCGTCGAAAAATTTGAAGCCAACGTAAAAGCCGCCCAACATATACTTGAAAATTCCGATGAAGAGGCTTACATGAACCCGTGGTCTATGGGGGCAAACGGCCATACTTTTTTTGGACCAATGCCAAAAGCACAAGTTATAAGAGGGTTCCTGAACAACCATCTTTATCATCACCGAGGAGAATTGATCGCGCATCTGAGAGCTTCGGGAAACAAAGTTCCGGGGCTATATGGTCCGACTTTTGAAGAATCACAGCCACAATCTTAGAGTAAAAGCATCCAAACAGATAAGCATTCAGATTCTATAAATCTGTGTTCGGTGGAGAATTCACAGATATAGGGAAATTAGCCACCTATTTTTGGATGCTTTTTATCTCATTGAACGAAATAAGAAAAAGTGAAAGTGGCCAGGCTGGTTGATTATAAATTAGGCAACCTCAAACAAAGACTATGTCCTTGATAAATCAATTTGCAAAGGCAGAGATGCTGATCCGAAAACCAGTTAGCGAAGTTTTTGAGGCTTTCATTAATCCGGAAATCACAACCAAATTCTGGTTTACACAAAGTACGGGCCGTCTTCAAGTAGCCCAGCCCGTGGAATGGACCTGGGAGATGTATAATATGACAATCCCGATTACTGTAAAGGCGATTGAACCCTTCAAAAGGATATTGATCGAATGGGGAAATCCTAGCGACCTGACTTCGGTAGAATGGAGGTTTTCGGAACTGAGCACAGATGCTACACTTGTGTCCATAGTAAATACAATTATTGGTGATGATATAGAAAAAGCAATGGCTATGGTGAGAGATTCCACCGAAGGTTTTACATTGGTGCTTGCAGGATTGAAGGCATTGCTGGAATACAATATTACCCTGAATCTTGTTGGAGACAGATTCCCAAAGGGTTTAAATCCGTAATAGTAAAAAATACTGACATACAAAATGATACAAAACACAGTATAAAAGCCTCTGGTGTTTATGTATTCTTGAATCTATCTCTTTCGGCAGTAACATTGTAAAGTCTTGGCACAACATTCAGCTCAGCCAATGTCGTGTATTTCTAAGGTTTCAAAACGGTACATCGTAAATGACCCTTTTGGTCTGGGTTTTTCCGTACCCTACCCTGGCGGTATTTACTGCTTTTACTTCTGAAACTGGTTGCTGGGATAGTTCAGCTTTGCCCCCTATAATAACTTGTGATTAATTTTACATGGATCACAGTATTTGAAGCTCCCAAAATCTGTTTCCCTTACCGTTGTCGTCTCGTCAACTTGTATGTACAAGTTGGCCAGTGCCTCTCGTCTGAGTGCATTACAGGCATCGTAGGCATTATTGGTCAGGGTTGAAGGAGGTATCTTCACCGCCGACGGATCGGATAATGGTAAATGATCTACAAACTTAGTGGTTAGCCAGTCTCGAGAATATTTTCATTGAAGCTTCCGTGTAATTGGGCATAACAGATTTTCATTGTCGGGTATCATCTATTCAGCCGTTTGACCCAATGCGACAACTCTTAAATCGGTCGTCTTAGTTCTCTTCCCTACTTTTCTAGCGCCTGTGAAATGTTTAATGACTCAATAGTTTTAAGAATTACACTTGTAATTCCTAAATAATTTAGACAAGCATATTGGGGCTTTTATACAAATTTAATGTACTGAATTTCAATAAATTAATCCAAATCATACTACCTTTTTAATGCTACTTTTTCACTCGATGGGTGGGTTCTTATTCCCTTTAACAATAAAAAATAGATAGATCTATCTATTTTTTGCACCTTTGATTAAAAACATATGGAAAAAAAAATCAGTGTGCAGCAGAGAATTTTAGATACGGCGTCCCGCTTGTTCTATTGTCAGGGTTTCAATAATACAGGGATTAATCAAGTCATTGCTGAAGCAGATATTGCCATTGGCTCATTATATAAACATTACAAGTCTAAAAACGAGTTGTTGTATCATTATCTGGAAATGCAGGAGATTGAATTCTTTTACAATCTGAATGAATATTTAAAAGGCGAAGGAAATCCGAAGGAAAAACTTTTGAAATTAATAAACTACCGTATCCAGCTTGGAGAATTCGGATGACTTGACCACTAGATTCCGTGGCAGATTGACCACCAACCCATTCTTCTATTTCATGAGTTACGCAACTATCAGTCAGTCATTTATACTGATCAATTTAATCCGAAATGACATGATCTTATTTCCCGAGTTAAGGTGGTCAACGGCTCCGTATTCTCCAATCCTGTCTACTGCGGTAAAATATTTATTACGCCGTACAAAGACGAAACAGGATATCTAGCAAATGGGCAACATGAGCCGTTAATATCCGAAGGACAATTTGACCAGGTGCAAGCTACACTGGACGGCAGAAGAAGAAATATTGAAAGTAGGCCAAAGGTTGTTGCCCCGGATAATCTTCCGCTAAGAGGCTTTCTAATGTGCCCTAGGTGCAACAGTCGGATGCTTACAGGAAGTGCCTCTAAGGGAAAGACTGCCTATCATTACTATTATCACTGTACGTCAAAATGCGGCCTGCGCTTTAAGGCTGGCTTGGCCAATGATATTTTTGTGGATGTCCTCAAGACTTTCATTCCCAAGCTGGCTGCACTGGAAATATACACGAGTGCTATTATTTCTGACTTCAAGGAAACGACCAAAGGGCAGGACAGGGAACGGCGTCAGATTATTTCTGAACGGGAAAACATTAGCAAACGAATGCAAAATGCCAGAATCATGAGGGTTGATGGTCAACTTGATGATAAAGATTTCAAAAGATTGAAGCAAGAATCAAACAAAAGAGAAGCAGAGTTGGAAAAGCAGCTGGGTAATCTTTCCGGCAAATACAGTGAAATGGGCAATCTATTGGAGACAGGACTTAAAAAGCTTTCAGGCTTAGCTAAGTTATATGAGAACGGTTCAGTTTCAGAAAAGAGGGAGATAGTGAGTTCGATATTTCCAGAAAATCTCGTTTTTGACGGAATGCGGTATCGAACTCTCAGAATTAATGAAGTCGTTCGTCTGATCTACCAGAAAACCAGCGATTTATCTTCAAAAAAAATGGGACAAATATTTTGGAAATAGATTTGTCCCATGAGGTGATCCCGCTGGGATTCGAACCCAGGACCCATACATTAAAAGTGTATTGCTCTACCAGCTGAGCTACGGAATCAGTAATTTTTTATTAGCAAATTCATCAAGCAATTTCTGTTTTAATGAATCTCACAATTTGTTGGATTAGCCGTTGCGTTTCCCGTAATTGCGATGCAAAAGTAGAATTCTTAAAAGTATAATGCAAATCCTGTTAAAGAAATACCTGTTTATTTTTCTTCTGAGCGCTGTTTTTAATAAGCCAAATACAGCCTTTTCTGCCAACTTAAAAGAGCTAAAAACAGCTGATTCTCTGTTTGCTATGGCGAAGTATACGGAGGCAGAAATACTGTATAAAAAAAATTTTACAGAAGGTAAAAAAAATAATCAAAACTTGCTTTTGAAGCTGGCTTTTTTGTCTGAAAAGCGAAATAACTATACGTCCTGCCTCTATTATTTAAGCAAACTGGCTTTAACAGATCCGTCGCGGCGACTTTTTGAGAAAATGGATAATTTGGCTGCTGAGCAAAATTTAACTGGTTATGAATTTGACGATTACAACTATTTTGTAATTTTTTACCGTCGATATGGTGACTACATTCCAATATTGCTCCTAACTTTGGGGCTCTACATCGTTTTCATCATGGTGATAAAAACGAAGAGGAAGGAATCAATTTTACCGATTCACAAGATTTCGACGCTGGTATATCTCTTGATAATACTTGCTGTGATTAACATTCCGTCGTTATACAATACGGCTGTAATTGCACATGACAATACATTTTTGAGAGAGGACCCTTCGTCGGCATCGGGCGTGGTGGAAGTGGTAAAAAAGGGGCACAAGTTGATACTGTTAGGGTCTGTAGACCATTGGAACAGGGTTATGTGGAACAACAAGATTGTATATATACGCAAGAATGATTTGCTTGCCATCTGATTGTGTCAGTCTGGTATCATTTTTGTAGGCTAGCAAGTTTATGTTTATTTTTAAGGGTTAACTGTTTTAAAATTTAAGATGTATGAAAAAGCCAATGAAACGTTTTTTACTATTTATGACCGGTATTGCCATGTTAGGTTCCATATCTTCCTGTAAAGAAGAAGGTCCTCACAAAGAAGACATCGTAAAATTCTCTGCGGCGATTAACGTTCAGCCTGCGGTTGGTACGGGAGCTTTTGAATACAACAAGAACACGAAGGAATTAACCTACAACATATCGTATAGCGGGGTTACTCCAAGTGCTGTCAACATCAACATAGCTGATCCGGGTTGGGAAAGAGGTTCTAGCCTGTTTGTACTACCGGGGTTTACAGCTTCACAGGTATCTGGCAAAACGCGTGTGCTTTCTAACACGGAGGTTAATAACCTGTTATCTGGTATGCTTTATGTAAACATTACAACTGCTGCAGATCCGCTAAAAGAATACAGAGGGCAAATATTACCAGTTGAGTAAACAGGTATTCAACAACATAAAAAATGGACTGGCGGAATTACCCGTCAGTCCATTTTTTATGGTTTAATGAAGCTACTTCTTTTTCTTCTTCTTTCTATTTCCTTCAAATTCCTCCACTTCTTTCATCAGTGCATTGAGATCGTAAGTCGTATCTGCTGTAAAATCCAATGTTTCGGAATAATCATTTGGACTGATCTTAACCACTTCTATCGGCTTGCCCAGGTACACCTCTATTTCTTCAAGCAACGTTTTTTCCTCGGGGCTGCAAAATGATACAGCAAGGCCTTTTTGAGTTCCGCGACCGGTACGTCCTACCCGGTGTACGTAATTTTCGGGCTGTTCAGGAAGATCGTAGTTTATCACATAATCTACATTAGCGATATCAATTCCCCTCGAACTTATATCCGTTGCAATAAGAACTTTGGTATCGCCTTTTCTGAATTGCGTTAAAGCTTCCAAACGGTCCGTTTGGTCTTTGTCGCCATGCAGTGTCATGCTTTTTATTTCCATGCGTTCCAGTGCGCTGAAAACACGCTCCGCTCTCACTTTTGTACGTACAAACACAAGGATCTTGCTTTCAGGATTTTCCTTGACCACTCTTTCAAGAAAAAAACGTTTGTCATCCATTCCCACAAATGCAACCGAGTGCGTGATATTTCTCGCCACCGGATTATTTGGTGAGACCTGTATCCGGATCGCATTTCGAACGAGGGAATATGCCAGCTTCTTAATCTTCTCGTTGATTGTCGCTGAAAAAAACAAGGTCTGCCGGTTTTTAGGGAGAAATTTAATCAGATCCTGAATATCCTTTATAAAACCCAGATCCAGCATGTGATCCGCTTCGTCGAGCACAAGAATTTCTATTCGATTGAGTTTAATATGTCCCTGGCTCACGAGATCGAACATACGTCCAGGTGTGGAAATAAGGACATCTATACCTTTTTCAAGCTGAGCAATCTGAGGGCCCTGCTCCACACCACCAAATACGCTGAAAGCCTTTACTTTGGTATGTTGTCCAATTTTATCAAAAACCTCGGTGATTTGTATAGCTAGTTCTCTGGTCGGAACCATCACGATACATTTAATTCCTTCGGTACGTGATGATGCTTTTTGGCTGTGAAGCAGATCAATTACGGGAATTGCGAACGCTGCTGTTTTTCCGGTTCCGGTCTGGGCTATTGCAAGCACATCCTCACCCTTCATGATGGCAGGAATAGCCTTAAACTGAATGTCGGTGGGACGCTTAAAACCTGCCGTTTCAAGACTTCTTTTTATTTCAGGGGCAATACGGTAATCCTCAAATTTCATAGCAATGTATTTCTGGCAACTTTAATAATGTTCTGATTTGAGATAATCAGCCTGCAAAGATACATTCGTTATCTGGCATTCAGCGAGATTTGCTCAAAACGGAGTTCCATCCGGAATTATTCGGGGGAATGAATAAAAAACGCTGCGAGTAAATTAACCGGTTAAACCCATTAATTTACTCGCAGCGTACGTGAAAGGCGGACGAACAATTTACCTATTCTCCTTCTTTCGTTTTGCGTTTTCTTCGTCTTCCTCCGGTGAGGTAAGTTTCGCGTTTTTAGCAGGATCGTTGGGCATGCTTCCCATTTCTTCGCGGCCTGCCTTTGCGTTAGGCGCATTGGTGTCGTTGTCGTACACTTCATCTACACCTTTGACCGTCCTATCATTTTCATTCTTATTTTTCATAACATTCAAATTTTATAGGTTAATATTTTTCGTGTCAAAATCTGCGCCACGGAATTATGCGTGTTGATTACTATGGTTAGAGAACTTTCTGGACCAAAAAAACTGACGGGTATTTTAGTCTAAATCGCTGATCAGGTTGTTGTATCTGTCCACCTGGCTCTCAAAACTTCTGATACCGGTTTCATAAATGATTTTAAGCGCGTCCAGATCAACCACATCCTTCTCATAAATTTCACCACCTTTTAAGTCCCTGTCCAGTTCCGATAGTAAGTGGACCAGCTTATCTAGCGATTGCCTGTTCTGTTCCAATCGGTAAGTATTCCAGTCTACCATTTGCTGATAGGCTTTTTTCAGTTTTGCCTTTTCGTTCATAGCGTTTTCACAAGTGTCAGTATTTTTGTAAAGTGCGATTTCTAAAATCAGTTACGTTTCTCACCCCATACTGAAACGGACTTCTCTCTGACAATAAATTCAGCCTGTCCGTTTTCGTCAATAACGAGCTCCTCTGTCACATTACCCATATAATCCACGAAGGTTTTTCCAGCGTGCCGGGTGCCAAGTTGCATCGTTTTGGTCTGGTCATCTGCATTGGATATTAACACTGCCACGCCTGATCCTTCAAATTCGTCGTTGCCTTCCCTTGTCCAGCCAATACAGTTTGGATCATCAAAATAGTCATTCTGGTTTCCGTAGGCCAAATGTTTGCGGGCATACAAGAGCGCTTCCAGTTTGTCAATTTTTTCGAGCGTTATTTCATGCTCCTTACCGTCATTGCCAGTGTCCTTATATGTCGAACCGTACAAATCAGTATAAAAGATGCAGGGATAACCCGCTTCGCGCAGTAAAATCAATGCATACGCAATTGGCCTGAACCAGCTGTCTACCGTCTGTTCCAGAGATTGTAGAGGTTGCGTATCATGATTTTCGACAAGTGTGACTGCAAGTTCCGGAAGAACATTGACAAGTGTATTGTCAAAAATGTTGCAGAGGTTAAAGTCGCTGTGCTCTTTGGATGCCTTGAAAAAGTTGGCCTGCAACGGAGCATCAAAAATTGACATTCTTCTTCCCGTTGCCTCAATGTAATTCAGTATTGATTCAAGGTCGTAGGGCGACCAATACTCCCCTACTGTATAGAATTCCTGACCGTATTTGCCTCGCAGGTGATCAAGCCATTCATTGAAAAATTCCGGATCCATGTGTTTGATCGCATCCAGTCGGAAACCATTAAAACCAGCCGTTTCGTAAAACCATTCTCCCCAGCGTTTCAACTCTTCCCGCACATGAGGGTTCCTGAATTCTATATCAGAGAGCATGAGGTAGTCATAATTCCCATTTTCAAGATCCAGAACATCCTGCCAACCTTCGCCGTACTGGTTCTGAATGCTGTATATCGCGGTTTCCTTCGTTGTAGCGTTGTAATCCACCCCCGAGAAACACTGATAGTCCCACTGGAAATCGGAGTACCGGCCCGCCCTGCCCGGAAAGGTAAATTTGGTATAGGCTTCTATTTCAAACGGTTCACTCATGAACTCGTTTCTGTTATCAGGAATTACTTGTTTCACTGTAACAGTTTCTTTCTCATCCGCGCCACCCATGTGATTAAGAACGATGTCCACATATACTTTCAAACCAGCCTCTTTACCAGCGGAAATGCAATTGATAAACTCTTCCCTGGTTCCGTATTTCGTACGGACAGAGCCCTTCTGATCAAATTCTCCCAAATCGTAAATATCGTAGGCATCATAACCTGTCGACTGGTCACCCTCCATTCCTTTGTGAGCGGGAGGAAGCCAAACAGAGTCTATTCCTAGTTTTTTGAGTCTTGTTGCCTCATTAGCGAAGTGTTTCCATAAGCTTCCATCTGCGGGATAGTACCATTCGAAAAACTGAAGCATTGTATAATTTTCCATGTGTTGGTGTTGAGTTGTATTTTAACTCTGCTTTAAATTATGAGAGCTCGTTTTCAAGCAATTTTTTTATGTCCCGCGTAAGCGTATCAATGGATCCCGACTTTTCGAGAAAATTGTCAATACCCATTGCCTCAAGTTTCGCCTGCCACAAAACAGGTATTGAGGTTGAATAAATAACAATGACGGGATGATCGAATTCTCTTAATTTTTGGAGTTGAACCAGGCATTCGTCGCCGCGCATCCTGGGCAGATTCAGATCAATGAGAACGAAACCAGGCGCTTTTGCACCTTTGTTACCAAAATGATCCAACGCTTTTTCGCAATCGGAGAAGGAAAGTAATTGTAATGGCAAATCAATCTCTCTAATGGCGATTTCAAAAATTTCATGATCTTCACTGTCATCATTAATCATCACCAGCAGATTTTTATCTTTCATCATTTTCGGAGCATTTCCTTTGTGTTATGTTAAAATTCACATTGCTTCCAGCAAGCAATTATAATCATGCCAGTCGAAGCCACTCCTTTTCTTCGCCGGATTGGCTTTACAAGCGAGACTTTAATTCAGATGTACGTACCAGAATTGGGGCTAAGTGATTTCAACCAAGGAACTGTCGCAGGGATTGCTTTTTATAAGTCAAGAACCTATGTAGCATTTCATTGCGTATTCCAGGTCTTGATGAAGGGATTTAGAATATTTAATTACTGGAATACCAAAAGTGGTCTGACTCAAACGCGAACGGGTGGTAGATTTGGAATTGGATATCATTTTGTCTGAGACCAACATAGCCATTGCTGTTGTACAACAATAGCTTGCTTGTGCTATCTGACTTAAGAACAAAACGATTACGGACATCACAATCTTTCACGGTCGTACTATTCAGTGGACCAAAATTCTGGTTCACAATGTGTAAGGATTTCTACTGAAATCGTAAAGCCCCGATTAGAAAACTGCTGCCACCGCGTCTACCTCGATGAGATATCCATGATGCAATTCAGGAACCGGAATAATTGCACGGGCAGGTTTTTCCTCGCCAAGCATTTCCGAATATATTGAATTGAATTCCTGCCAATGGGACACTCCTACTATGTATACATTCACTTTTAAGAGATTTGATGCTTCACCACCAGCCGCCTTTAAGATTTCAAGAAGATTGCTGATTGCTTGTCTGGCCTGTATTCCGAACGGTTCTTCGAATGTGTGTCGTCCATCAGATTGCACAGGTAATTGACCTGAAATATATAGCTGATTTTGAAACAAGGTCGCTTGCACATAATGTCCGCCAGCGGGTGCAGCCCGTTCTGTTTCTATTGTTCTGATTGAATTATTCATGAAATATGCTTTTGTTTTACCTTAGAACTTATGGCCAATTTCAGCAAGAAACCCACTTTATTTTAAAAATGGTGAAAATTTAATTCAGGCAAGAGAACTATTGTCATATTGTCTCAGTTAATAGGAATATCGGGAAAAGTCGATATGTAAAGATGGTAGATCAACTTGAAATTTTTAAGGCACTTTCTAATAAATCCAGATTAGATATTCTAAACTGGCTTAAAGAACCTCAATCCAGCTTTCCTGGCCAGGAAGTTTATGGTTTTGAGCACGGTGTATGCGTTGGGCAGATACAGCAAAAGGCTGGTCTGACGCAATCGACTGTATCTGAATACTTATCTATACTTCAACGTGCCGGACTTGTAAAGTCAACCCGTGTAGGACAGTGGACTTATTACCAGCGTAATGAGGAAACGTTCCAGGTTCTGAGCCGGCTCATTCAGTCAGAAATTTAATTATCTCACAAATTATCTGACAGTATTTATTAACTAATTAATTAACAATCTGGTAGTTATTGAGCTTATTGGTAATAAGCTGATGGCCAACGGCTACTCAAAATTATTCGTTTATGCAAACAGACTCGCTTTTCAGGTCGTTCAGCCTGAAGTCATTGAATATGAAGAACCGGATCGTAATGGCCCCGATGACCCGTTCTTTTTCCCCTGAAGGTGTACCAACAGACGCAGTTGCCGACTACTATGCGAGCCGCGCACAAGGCGAGGTAGGTCTGATACTTTCAGAAGGAACCGTTATTGACCGTGTATCCTCTTCCAATGATCCTAACATACCACATTTTTACGGAGAACAAGCATTGGCCGGGTGGCAGCAAGTGATTGACAAAGTGCACACTGCTGGTGGAAAAATGGGTCCGCAGATCTGGCACATGGGCGTGATGGACAACCATCGTTCGGGCTGGCTTCCATCACAACCTTTTGAAGGTCCGTCGGGTATGGGTAAGCCGGGCGTAGTGAATGGACAACCGATGACCGAGAGTGACATTGCAGACACCATCGCAGCTTATGGCCGGGCAGCTGCCGACGCCAAAAGGCTGGGCTTCGATACCGTAGAATTACATGGCGCACATGGTTACCTTATCGACCAGTTTTTTTGGCATGAGACCAACAGACGTTCTGATATTTTTGGTGGAAAAACACTTGTCGAACGGAGCCGTTTTGCAATTGAAGTGATTAAGGAAGTGCGCAGGCAGGTAGGAGAAGATTTTGCGATGATCCTGCGTTTGTCTCAATTTAAGCCTTCGGCATATGACAATAAACTGGCAGCAACTCCGGAAGAAATGGAGGCATGGCTAAATCCATTGGCGGATGCCGGCGTTGATATTTTCCATTGCTCACAGCGTCGTTTCTGGGAGCCTGAATTTGAAGGTTCGGATCTGAACTTTGCAGGATGGGCGAAAAAATTGACAGGAAAGGCAACCATCACCGTTGGGTCTGTTGGTCTTACAGGTGAATTTCTGGCTGCCTTTGCCGGGGAAAGCTCACAACCAAGTTCGTTGGACGAACTGGTCAGAAGAATGGATCGCGGTGACTTTGATCTTGTTGCCGTAGGAAGACCACTACTTTCTGATCCTGCCTGGACCAAAAAGATCCGCGAGCAACGTACCGATGAATTGAAAGGTTTTAGCGTAGAAGCACTGGGACAGCTTGTGCTGGAATAACAGATGTATATTAAAAAATCACCCGACTCCGACGATTGAAGATTTACAATTCGTGAAATCGGGTGATTTTTGTCATTTCACCAGGGAAGATGTGTTAATATCAGTGTAAAATGTCGTTTTGGTGGTGGAATTTACATTTAAACCACATCCATCACCTCTGTAACCACATCATCAGAAGACTTTCTTAATCCTTTCTTTCTGAGAAGCTGCCCGATTGTCCGTGCCATATCAACAGAAGCTTCGATCTCGGATTTACGAATCGCAACGCTTTCTATGTTGAAACCGAATGGAATGGATCGTTCGATGCAGAAGTCTGTGAGCGCCGAGGCAATTTCCATGCAGATGTTCACTGATTTTTCCAGCATGTCATCCGCTGCTCTCAAATCGTCTTTCACTTGCTCAGGAATGTGAATTCCCAACCATTCCATAAATTCCAGTGTTTTGCCAGAGCCGCAAGCTGTAATGGTGAATATAATCGTAGGAGGATTTATTTGCTTGCTTTCGCAACTGGCAGCAAGGTCTTCGATAATCTGTTTGGCATAATCCAGATTAAAAACACACTGTGAAATAAAGTACGATACTCCGCTATTCATCTTGTCGAGAATCCTGACGTCCTCATCATTTAAAACTTTGTGTCTCTCCGGGATGGTTACAGCACCAATTACAGAGGTTTCCTGATGCTTCTCCCAGATTTTATATGCTTCCGGAAGACTCGTTTTTACGGGATAATCGGGAGCTGGAATACCCACAAAAACGGGATGGAATTTCTGTTTGTGCAACTCTTCCAGCCAGTTGGATAGTTCTGTGGCTGAAAATTTACCGGCAGGACGATAGATTATTTTTGGAATCTCCAACGCAGTTAAATGCTCAGAAGCAAACGTCAGCGGATCCAGTGCATTGATGAACGGAAACGGCCTCTCGTCTTTTGTTCTGGCCGACTCATCCTGTACATCGTATACAACCAGCGCATCAATATCCAGCGCCGATAACCGGTCAATTGTTCTCTGGGCAATTTCTGCTACGCGTTCTTCCGTAGTACCGGCCTTTGGAGGTGTAATGCCATAAAGCAACACACCTGATTCTGCATTTTTTATCTTTTCTAAAAACATTGTAATAATCGTCAAGCTTGAATCCAATGAAGGATTAAAAATCTACACAAAACTATACATGTAGTACATATTCTCTACATACTTACGCAATTTTAGATTTAATATCTTCAAAATTAAAATTGTAAGATTATTTATCTTTTTTGAATGATAAGTGTATGCGTTAAAAGATGAAAATTCTGGTTGAAAATCAAATTTTCATAATGGAATAAGACAAGATGCTCCCATGATAATATTTATAAAACATAAAAAAAGCAGGACTCATATTCCAGAGATTCCTAATCTTCAACTCTTTTGGCAAAAGTCCTAGGGAATTCAGTGGTCACAGTAAGTCAATGCCTTTAGGCATGCCATATCGGTAGCCGTTTTTCAAGACGAACGTTACATACCGTTAGGTATGTAACCATTGATAAACGTGTTGGTTCAGTGATGTAATTTATTGTTGTTACATCCCTGCTGGGATTTAGTTTTCGCTAAAATGGGACTTATTTACCAATATTAAATCGCTACGCGATTTGGGTGCGGAGTCAATGTGTTTTTAAATGCCGCCAGGCATATTATACAGGTATCGAAAGTTCCGTATTTAAATCAGTGAATAAGAATCAAATGGTCGTGACCGAAACCTCACAGGAAGATTTTAAAACCATACAGCGCATTGCCAAAGAAACTTTTTTTGAAACGTTTTCGGGCTCCAATACCGAGGCCGATATGCAGTAGTACACTGATACAGGTTACCGGAAAGATCACATATAAAAAAGGTTGTTTGAAAATTGTGTAGTTGCACATCTCAAAAGTTGGGAAAGTAAGCAAGTTATAGGGATGAGACAATACATTGCTGATCATTACTGAAATAATCAGGAGGTGAATGTTATAAATTCATTCGGAACAACCAATTCCGAGTCCTTTCAGTTATTTTTGAAAGTCAACGAACTGAATAGATTGTTTTATTTTAACAAACTCTTTTAATGCACAGCATTTTACCCTTTTTATTAGCAATGGTTGCTGCCATTGTTCTTTTACAAATGTTGGCTGCCAAACTGAAAATAGCCTACCCTATTTTACTTGTAGTCGCAGGGTTATTGGTTAGTTTTTTCCCCGGTTTGCCTGCTGTGAAAATTGACCCTGACCTCATCTTTTTCATTTTCCTGCCACCATTGCTTTTTGAAGCGTGCTGGAGTATCTCATTTAAGGAGATGAAAAAATGGTACCGAATCATCACCAGTTTTGCCTTTCTGGTTGTGTTCTTTACAGCTTTATCGGTGGCGATTGTAACGAATTACTACATTCCGGGATTCACCATTGCTTTAGGCTTCCTGCTGGGTGGTATCGTTTCTCCGCCCGATGCGGTGAGTACGGGGGCTATTACAAAGTTTGTGAAAATACCCGGATCCACATCCGCTATTCTTGAAGGTGAAAGCCTGCTGAACGACGCCTCGTCACTTATCATTTTTCGATTTGCGTTGGTTGCCGTTGGTACCGGGCAATTTGTATGGCAGGAAGCAGCAGTAAGTTTTCTCTGGATGGTTATCGGCGGTGTTGGAATTGGTTTGCTGCTTGCCTGGTTGTTTGTTGAAGCCCAAAAACGCTTACCAACAGACGCGCCGTCTGATACCGTTCTGACGCTCATAGAGCCATATGTTGTGTACTGGGTGGCTGAGCAGGTACACAGTTCTGGTGTTCTGGCGGTGGTAGCAGGTGGGCTTTACATGTCGGAAAAACGGTTTGTATTTTTGAACAGTGCAAGCCGGATAAGAGGTTACAGTGTTTGGGAAAGCTTTGTGTTTGTTCTGAACGGAATTGTTTTCCTCATTATTGGCCTCGAACTTCCCGAAATTGTGAATGGCATCAGGTCAGAGGGTATCCCCATATCCACTGCAATTGGTTATGGTGTATTGGTGACCGGTATATTGGTGGCAGCCAGGATGATCAGCAGCTACGCAGCTTTGATCGCTACGCTGATTTTCAGGCGCAGCGCATTACCACATGCAGGGAACAAAAGAAGGCGATACCTCATGCCTGCCCTGCTCGGCTGGACCGGAATGCGCGGTGTGGTTTCCTTGGCAGCAGCTTTGGCAATACCTGTAACGCTGGAAAATGGCATGGCTTTCCCCCACAGGCACCTGATTTTGTTCATTACTTTTGTAGCCATTTTGCTCACACTGGTTGTACAGGGACTTACCTTGCCCTACATTATTCGGAGAAGCCGCTTATTCGACAATATTTTTTATGAATCGGGAGAAGAGCAGACTCGTAAAACAATGAAGCAGGGTCTGAAAAAGCATGTGTATGGATTCCTTAAAGAAAAATATGAGTCCGACGTAAATGGTCATGCAGGTATGGAGAGATTTTTGAAACAATGGGAAGAAAGAGCGAAGGTGGCAGACGACAGCTGGATGAATGAAAAGACAAAGGTTATTTTTGTTGAACTCCTGGAAATCCAGCGGCAGTATCTTTCTGAACTTAACAAGGACCCAGCTATCAACGAAGAAATTATTCGCCAGCAGTTATATC
Organism: Dyadobacter sp. CY312; assembly: GCF_021390535.1. GTDB lineage: Bacteria > Bacteroidota > Bacteroidia > Cytophagales > Spirosomataceae > Dyadobacter. The sequence goes on along the minus strand of NZ_JAJUXG010000001.1, from coordinate 441,120 downwards.
AGCTTGACCTCGAAGAAGAGAGATTGAAGATTATTTGAAATAATTATAAATGAGGTTGTTATGACTAATTGTTAATTTTTCTCTGCAAGAATGTGTCTTGCTTTTGCAACGAATTTTAACAAAACAAAAAACAGATCCCGATTGATTTCAGGATCTGTTTTTTGTGTGCGTCAGTGTGTGTTGGGAACTCAGGTAAATTAATCGCCCTGATTCTCTTCCTGTCTTTCGTGGTTATCTCCACCCAGGCTGTAATAGTTATTTTCTTCATCTTCCCTGCCAATCTCCTCATCCTGGTCATCTAACTCGGAGCCCGGAACGTCCAGATCGTCACCTACCAGATCTTCCTCAAAGGATTTTTCGTTCCAGTCGTCCGAATCAATATCCTGTGGAATTTTTGTCCTGGATGTGTCTTCGGGATCTACATCCGGATCCACAAGACCCTGGCGAAATATGTCCTCATTAGCTGGATAATTTCCCGGCAGATCGTCCTCGTATTCTTCTTCGTCAATTCTATTGCTTGCCATGATACTTTTGGTTTAAAGGTTTCTGTGTGTTTTCACTTCTATTAAAAAAGCATTCCCGAAATGATAATCCACAACAAATACCAGTTCATGGTGTGACTTTGTATAGCGATGAAGTAATTGTAGCATTTACCTCCACTATCCTGATGTTCGTGACGAACTGCCTATTCTTGACAAAAATTGGTTTATTCACTTTTGAGAACGTCGACTGGGTTACTCCCGGCTGCTTTCATTGTTTGCGAACCGATCATGAATATGGCGATCAGTAACACCGCCACCAGACCAGCACTCAGTTCGAAAATTTGTACTGGTTTGTGGTATGGGAATTTGGTTAGGAACATTTTTTCAAAGAATAGATAAGTTGCAGGTAAAGCTATGAGCGATGAAATTGATAGAAGCATTAAAAAACTACGGCTCAATAAGTACACCAGATTACCCGAGCTGGCGCCCATCACCTTTCTTATAGCAATTTCTTTCAAGCGCGTTTCCGTTGTGAATACAACCATTCCAAAGAGTCCCATTGACGCGATGGAAATGGCGAGCACCGAAAGGAAACCGATGATCTTGATCATAGTAGAAAACTCGCTGTATGCCTTCTCTATTTCATCTTCGTAAAACTCAGCTTTGAAGGAGTGAACGGGATCGATCTTTTTCCAGAGAGACTCGATCCGAGCCCTGGTTGCCAGTATATCAGTACTTTGTATTTTGGCGTTAACTACGGCTCCGTCGCCTGGTGTCCAAAACATGAAAGCGACGGGCTCTATCAGGTTATCCATTTTGCCGTAATGAAAGTCTTTCATCACACCTACAATCGTCATCCTTCGATTTTTTATGCCAAAACTGTTGAATGTAATTTCTTGCCCATTGCCCTTTGCGGGTCGTCGGCACTGATGTTAAATCGTTTTAATACCTTTTCATTAACAATGACCTCTCTCACCGCATCTGCCTCTGTTGGTTTGGATATGAAATTGCTGCCGGCAATGAGCTTGTAGTCGTGCAGTGCTAAATAATTTTCATCCACATGATTGGTCATTACCAAAGCAGAGTCACGTGAGTCTTTGTACTTCATATGTCCACCCCAGGCATTGCCGACGCTTGTCACGATAAGCGACCGCGATACTGCATTCACCTCGGGCAGCTCGCTCAGTTCTTTTACGAGTGCGTCGGGCTTGTTCCCCTGCATGTGAATGTTCAGGATGTTTTCGGTATTGAACCCCAAATCGAAGCCAAGAATGTTTTTATACTGCACGTAACCCACGGCGGTTGTAGTGATAAAGATCAGTGTCACAGTATATTGGATCACTACCAAAGCCCGACGGAGTGTTACGTTTTTGAAGACTTTTACGGACGAAACATTTCCCAACGCGTGAATTGCACTAACTCTGGAAAAGAACATAGCGGGTAAGAAGCCGGCAAGAACCCCTACTGTGATAGAAAAAACTACAAACGCCAAAATCGTATTAAGCGAAAGATCCAGCTTCACAGTCTGCTGCATCTCGGGGGCCATGTTGATTAACTGTGGGCGTAAAAGCAGGAATATAAAGTATGAAAGAACAAGCGCTCCCAACGAGATCAGGATTGCTTCAGTCAAAAACTGCTGCCTTATCTGACTTTTTTGAGCTCCGATGGCTTTGCGGAGGCCCACTTCCTTAAACCTGCGCATGGCACGCGCTAAGGAAAGATTAGTATAATTAAAACAGGCCGATAATATCACGATGAACGCCAAACCGGCCAATATCCAAAGCACAACGGGTGGCATGTGAGGGCCGACGGAGCCACTCATGGAGCCGGAACGAATGCTCTCCCCTACCACAATATTGTACAACGGGAGAAGCTCAAGCTGAATCCTTGTGTTCTTTTCTGCCAGATTTTCCTCTTGGGAAATGGCGTCGAGCTGAGACTGGACGGCGTTAATGTCGGCCTTTTTAGGTAACATAATATACACCGAATTGGAAAACATATTAGCCCAGTTTCCAAAGTCTTTGTCATTTTTATTGAGCTGTTCCGCTGTGGACAAGGAAATTAATGCTTCGAAGTTGATGTGGGAAAAGAATGGAACATCCCTCATAATGCCAGTCACCTGGTATTCGAGTGTATCGAACCTTACAGATTTGCCAAGTGCGGATTCCTTTCCAAACAGCTTTTTTGCGGATGTTTCCGTAAGGACAATCGAATAAGGATCTTTAAGGGCAGTTTCGGCATTGCCTTCCAGAATGGGAAAGGAAAAAATCCTGAAAAAAGACGGATCTGCCCAAAAGCCTTTAACGGGAAGGACTTTATTACCAACCTTCGCATCCTGAAGAAAGTCATTACGCAAGATGGCGACCTCTTCCACGCCGGTTACTTTCTGTCTTATAAGTTTACCCGTCTTAATTGATGTGGATGCGTATTTCTCACTTCCCTGCTCGCCTTTGAATGTCGCTACATTTGTAATGCGATATATCCGCTCCCCATTATTATGAAAGCGGTCATACGAGCGAAGGTCGAGTACGAATGCGATCAGCAACAAGCCCACAGACATGCTGATCGCAAGACCTACGACATTGATGGACGAAAAAAGCTTGTTGCGCATCAGACTGCGTCCGGAGGTTTTAAAGTAGCTTCCAATCATGATCAGGTATTTAGAGTACAAGGATCAACATTCATGTACGTCGAAATATCAATAAAATTCATACCGGATTCATAATTGTTTTTAAATCACCCATTTAAGAATTTGCGCATTGCTGAAATTGTTCAATTATGAACAATATATCCTGAAATCGTACAATGTAAAAAGGTGATATTTGCTTTCTATTTACTGGAATTGATGGAAATCAGTAACTTTTTCTGGTAATTTTTGCTAAAATAATTGATTGATATTGAATAGTTTATACTTTATAAATCGACATTTTTTAATGTTGGCGTAGAAAATACTTTGTATTGGTGTGACCTGATCGAAATATCGCGTCTAAAGGAAACTACAAAACTAGTAGTGGAGGGTTTACTAACAAAGAGATCTGGAATTTCCGGATCTCTTTTTTGCTTTTATATCTGAGACTAACTTCTATCAACGAACCCTTCTTTTAGATCGTTTTCAGTTACCCATGGTTGGCCACGAAACATCGCCAACTGTTATATTTCGATTGACGATTAATGTTGAATCAATGCTGCACTGAGCTGGTGAACCCAACTGGACTAGCAGGGTTATTAAAAAATGGATGACATGTGCAATCCTCGAATGAATTACTTTTAGGTTGAATAAAGCCAGCCTGACAAGGTGCCAGGGCTGGTAGTATCGTTCTTTCACAGTTAAAATGCCATTAGCATATTGATATTCAAATGAACTTGCAAGACCTGATTATTAACGACAAGGAAGTTGTGGATTTGGAAGATGTATTACTTAGCCGGGGAAATAAGCAAAGGGTTTTACAGCTGATTAAAGAGCACAAGTATGTAGAGGAACTTCACAAATATGGTCTGACTGTAAACAACAAGATTTTGCTGCATGGAAATTCTGGTTGCGGAAAGACGATTACAGCAAAAGCGATAGCGAATGCTTTAAAAAAGAATCTAATCACATTGAACCTGAGTAATGTTGTGAGTGCGAGAATTGGAGAAACCTCACAAAATATCAGAATGGTTTTTGAAAAAGCGGGAAAAGAGAAGGCGATTCTGTTTTTGGATGAATTCGATCAGATAGGTAAAGCACGGGGCAACGACGAAAAAGATGTTGGAGAAATGAGAAGGCTTGTCAATTCCATTATTCAGTTGATCGATTATTATCCGAAAAACGCCTTGCTGATCTCTGCCACAAACCATGTCGAAGTTATTGATACGGCGCTGTTGAGGCGTTTCCAGTTAAAGATGGATTTCGAAATGCCTTCGGGAGACACGCTGGATAAATATTATGATAAAATTCTGTCGGCTTTTCCAAATCATTTGCAATCCATTACCCGAAGGTACGATGTATCGTTCGCAGAGGCAAAGGATTACGCCCATACCGTAGTGAAGTCGATGTTGATTGAAGAATTAGAAAAACAAGAAATTGTACCATGAGTGAACATGTTATGGAGAATCTGCAAGTGATTCTTGAAAGAATAGAGATTGCCTGCATCAAATGCGGGCGGGATCCCAAAGAAGTAAGGTTGCTGCTCGCCACCAAAACCGTAACAGCTGAAAATATCAAAATCGCATTGCAGGCCGGTCAGACATTAATCGGAGAAAACAAGGTGCAGGAAGTAAAGGAAAAGTACGAAAGTCTGAAATCAGTTCCTCACGACAAACACTTCATCGGGCATCTGCAAACCAACAAGGTTAAGGATATTCTCAAATACGATATAACCTGTATACAATCTTTGGATCGCATGGATCTTGCCCAAAAGTTACATCAGCGGCTGTTAGTTGAAAATAAAACCATTTCTGTTTTCATACAGGTAAATACTTCGGATGAGGAAAGCAAATTTGGCGTGCATCCAGATGAAGCATTGGAGCTTGTTAAGCAGGTTTCAGAACTCCATACCTTGAAGATAAAAGGTTTGATGGCAATAGGATTATTCAGCGCAGAGACTGAAAAAGTGAGAGCATGTTTTAAATTACTGAAAACGTTACAACAGCGAATCATGTCCGAAAATATTCCAAACGTGTCGGTTGATGAGCTGTCTATGGGAATGAGTGGAGATCTGGAAACTGCCATTGAAGAGGGAGCTACAATGGTACGGGTTGGAACGGCAATATTCGGACAGAGAACTTATCCCGACAGTTTTTATTGGAATGAGCATGCCTGATAATTAAAACGGTAAAATCACGACCTTACTGCTTCCTGAATGGCTGTCGTTTCTTGTAAGTTAGTGAACGCCAAAGCCATTCCATTGGGCCAAAATGGAACGCTTTGATCCATAAATGACTGTAAACGATCTGAAAAACGTAGATTCCCAGTGCTATTAGCGAAAGCCTGGCCGGACCTATTTTTGCTTCCATACCAAATCCATAACTCATAAAAATGATGGCACAAAGCAGCGACTGCATGAGATAGTTTGTAAGCGCAAGCTGGCCAACCGGAGCGAAAATCATCAGCTTCGTTTTCCACTCCGGATTTTGGTACAATAACGCAAAAATGGAAGCATAACAAAGTGCAAGAGCCGGCACACCAAAAGCATATACCAACGACTGAATAATTCCCGTAGGTTCCAGATTGTAGTACGCTTCCGTGGTCATCATCATGGCAAGCACAAGGTTGCAGGGTATACCAATGACTGCTCCCCAAATCATCACCCTGCGAAAAAGTCGGCGATTTTCACCAAGGTTTGAATGAATCATGTTTTTAGCAACGTAAAAGCCAATCAGGAACATGGCTAAAACTTTAAAAAACCTGCCCGTAAAGAAAAGATCAGGGTAACGTCCCATAATGAGGCCGCCGGTGTTCATCTGGATGATTTCGAGGTAACTTCCCGTTTGAAATACCCGGATGACTTCGTCCAGAAAACGTGGTCCCTCCTCTACTACTGGTGGCGAAGGATTTATAAGATTGATGCCCCAGAAAACAGCATACTGCAGTACGGGCAGCAGAAATAGGATTATTGCAGATCGCAGGAGGATCTTGTCCGGTGCGTTGCGAAAGAGGATGAGCACAAATCCGGTTAAAGCATACACAGTTAGGATATCTCCGACAAACAGCAATACCGCGTGAAGCAAACCGATCACAAACATAATAAAAAGGCGACGGCGGAAACGAGATGTAAAATGAACATCGGATGCCGATGCCCGTTTCATTTGCAAAGCGAAACCGATTCCGAAAAGAAGTGAAAACAGGGAATAGAATTTTCCATCAATTAGAAAATGCTCCACCCATTCAACGTAGTGATCTACTTCCAAGGTACCCAACGCTTCCTGGCCCGACTTAGATATGAAGAAGTACCCTGAATGAGAAACCATGTTGGCGAGCAAAACGCCCAGTAAAGCAAACCCCCGGAGAATATCAAGCAAACTTTGGCGTTCGCTTACGGAAGTGGGATGTAAAGATTTTTCCATGTTGAGATCATATTTCCTTGTTACAAATAAATACTGGTCACTAAAAATAAAGCGCAAAGCAAAGTCAGGATAGCAAGCAGAGGCATAATGAACCGTATCCAGACTTTGAGGCTCACATTTACCAAAGCAAGCGATGGTAGCAGCAAAGAAGTTGGCGATACAAAAAACATGAGATTCATCCCGTACAGATAGGCGTTGACGATTTCACTTCCAGGTACGTTGACCAAAAGAGCCAATGTGCCAAGTATCGGCATGGTTAACACGGCCATACCAGAAGTGGAGGTGATGAATAATGAGAAGAAAATGAAGAAGGCAAAAAGCAGAAGAATAAAAACCGCTGGCGGAACCTGAGAAACAAAATTGCCGGTGTAGTATAGAATTGAATCGCTCACATGGCCATCGTTGAGAATGATTGTTACGCCACGAGCCACCCCAACGATAAATGCAACGGACAATAAACTTTCGGCACCTCTGACAAAGGAAGTGATAAAAGTGCGTTCGTCCATACCGGCGACCAGCGCCGTGAGAACGGAGGCAGCTAAAAGCAGAGAAGACATTTCCAGCGTCCACCATTGAAGAAATAACGTTCCGCCGATCATGGCTACAAACGAAGCGAAAAAGACCAACAGGAGCAATCTGGTTTTCATTTGTAACTTTTCAGGAGCAGCCTGAACGCCGGGATTTGCCTCGTAGGGAGGTGCCACCACCCCATCAATTTTGTATACCAGTGAGGCTGTCGGATCTTTTTTCACCCTGGCAGCATAACGTAAAATATACCAGATAAAAATGGAAGTAAATAAAACGAATAGTATCAGACGTTCATAAATACCGTCTTTCCAGTTGATGCCGGCAGCATTGGAAGCTATAATCGTTGAAAACGGATTAGAGAAGGCAGCAATTCCACCTACGGAATTCCCTCCGAAGATTATCGCCAGTGGGACCAGTAAATCGTAACCGGCAGCTAAAAAAACGGGTACCAGAATGGGGTAAAACATCAATGCCTCCTCCTCCATCCCATAACTTGCCCTGCAAAATGCGAAAATAAACGTAAGGACCACAATGAGGTAAGGCTCCCTTCCTTTCATTGAGAAGGCAAGCGAAGCGACTCCCTTCTCAATGGCCCTGGTTTCATTAAAAATAAATATAAATCCGCCGATTACGAGAATGAAGACAATTACATCGATGCTATCGTAAATACCTTTAATGGGAGCCTGCACAATCCGGATAAATCCTTGCGGGTTGCTATCTTCTTTTTTGTACGTATGGGGAATGGAGATTGGTTTGAGTACCTCTCCATTTTTGAATTTCTCCAAAGGAATTGCAAGGCCGAGTCTGTCAAGCGTTTCCTGCGTGAATGGTAAAATGGAGTCGCCGCTTACAGTGGTGATGGAAAATGTTTTGTTGTCGACCATCTTGAGTTTTTCGTACTGTCCTGCTGGTATTAGCCAGGTAGCTGCGGCGGCAAGTATAATTGCAACCATCAGAATCGTAAGTGGCTGTGGAAATGACTTTTTCTTCATTCAATTGGGTGGAAGGAGTGAATCAGGTAATCGTGCATTACGTGTTTTTTCCTGAATCAGGATGACGGTACCAGGTTCACACGGACGGGTAACAACACATCCGAGCTTCATTGGTCATTTGATTAAGCAAACCTGATAAATGAAATATCGCAGAAGTTACGAATCAGGCTTTAAAACATCAAAACTTATCTATTGAGCGGTAGTATCGTGAGAAGAATTGTGATTTTAATAGATTGTCACTTGTTTCTTATCACCGTATCTAAAAATAAATTAAAATTTTTTTCAAGCTTTAAACCTTTCAAATTGAGAATATTGGCTGTTTGTGATGAATAAACTTAAAAAAAATATTTGTCACAAATTTGGATTGAACCAACAAACTACTACTTTTGCACCACGATACAACGAAACGGAAACAACATCTGGTATCGCAAGTCTGAAAGTTAATAGAGATATTCGCCAAAAGATTAAAGTTGAGATTAAACTGGAATCGATCAGTTTTAAAAAAAGTCGAAAGCGATTCCGTAGCTCAGCTGGTAGAGCAATACACTTTTAATGTATGGGTCCTGGGTTCGAATCCCAGCGGGATCACCTCATGGGACAAATCTATATCCAAAAGATTTGTCCCATTTTTTATGCCTGCTAATTCACTGTGTTTTTAGTGAAATTTTTTATTTATCCCGTCTTCGCCAATAGTATACAGGTTATATTTGTTGACCCTCCGAAGATTTATGATAGTCTTGAATGATGGTATCATCAACCATTTTGGAAGTCATCCAAACCCTTTCAGTTAAACTTAAATGGCAAATATTTCCAAGCAAATTTCCGTAGGCACCAGGCTGGGGTCGATGTTATTAGATCATTTCTTTATGACCATGATCGCAGTTGTCTTTTCTCTCCCCGGTATGATTTATACCTTTGCAGACGCCTTTGAAGTAACACATGAACAACAAAGTGTTGATTTTTTGGGTGGTTCATTCTTGTACGTTAACCTACTTGGCTTTGCATTTTATTTTTGCAAAGACTGTATTGGTGGTCAGAGTATTGTAAAACGAATTTTAAAGTTACGAGTCGTTGATAATGAAACAGGGTTGTCGGCAAGCCCTATGAAATGTCTTGTACGCAATTTGTCAATTGTACTATGGCCGATTGAAGCATTAGTAACATTGACAAATACCAGTAGACGACTTGGCGACAGAATTGCGGGTACTAAACTAGTTGTTTGTGACAAAGCAATTGAACAGCCTAGGGTTCAAATTGGGCAGGTGCTAATCTCAGTTGTGATAGCATACGGGCTTATGCTGTTGCTAGTATTACCCTTTAAAAACCTCATTTCTTCGGTTGAACAAAAGAAAATAGACTTTGTTGAATCCTCGTATAATGACCTGGCAAGCAAGGAGGCGGAAAAGCTTTTTGCCGATAGCCTGGGACAGTACTTATCTGCTAGCATTAGAGTTTATGACCAGGTTCAGAACAGTCCATCGAAATATATTTCTTTAATAATTCAGCTTAAGGAAAATTATCTTGAAAGCGACCAAGACTTTGAAAGGTTAGAATCGTTAACCAAGCCGGTGCTATTTTCAAAGTTCCCTGAAAGAACTTTCGTTGGTCAAATCAAGTACGTTTATAAAACAGGTGGAAGTATTCAGATACGGATTGTTCCGATAGACTGGACGCCTCAGAAACCTTAAAGATTATTTTGTGTGATACTTGAAACTTTTCCGGTAGGTAATACATTCGCCGGCATGCGTGATTACAACTTATTGATAGTTATAACTCTATGAGTTTGCCAACCGGAGCAGCAGAGTTGTCTCACAATTGACTTCGACCTCCTCGATCAGATAATCTCCCAGTGCTCTGCGATCTTGCCGTTGCACATCCGGAACGTTCTGTATCCATAAAAAACCTCGGCTCTCCCGCTGACCTCATCTGTCATACAAACTGCGCTCACACTGATCCTGATATGGCAGATAACCAATTCTCCCAAAGTGGTCAGTCCGACTATTTCTGTTGTATGCGAAACTGTCCGGGTCAGCTCGTGCAGGTAAAGCAAAAGCCCATCCTTGTTTCGAACAGAGACATGCGGCATGGAATGATCTATATAGTCATCGTCCAGATAGACTGATAGCTCTGCGAACCTTTTCTGGTTCCAAACCCTGTCGAGGTACTTTACCACCAAATCCACATCCGGATTAGACTGTGATTCAGCGTGGTGCGCTTTTAGCATAGCCATATTGTTCATTCTTACTTAGCTATTTATTAAGTGAAACTTACCGCAGATCAATGCGCTCGGTGATCAGTTGGAGTGTTTGCGGGTCAAGCCCATAGAATTCGATGTACTCGATATCCGGCGCCAGGGCACTTCCGCCTGTAATGCGGATGTACACCCTTTTAAGCTCACAGGTCTGCTAACTCATTTTCATTTTGACCTGTTTGGGAATGCCAGCGCTTTTACCACATTCCACCCAGGCCAACCAGTGTCAAGCTCATTAGCAGCAACAATTTTGTTGTTTTCATTTGAAACCTGGTTTTAACGTTGACTGGCCAGTCCCTTTTTAATCTTCATCATGATACCATCAGGTACAAAATTTGGGAGTTTAGAGTTGAACCAGTTTTGAAAACCCACTACTTTTTTTCCATTTCCTTCTAACAGATGCTCTACACCCTGGCTTGCCACTTCTTTGGGATGCATGGCTTTGGTTTTATGAAGATTGGTAGATGCCATCTCAGCGGTGGTAAAACCAGTATCTACGGTACCTGGATACAGAGAGATAACGGTAACACCAGTGCCTTCCAATTCTGCATCAAGTGTTTCGCTGAATGCCTTTACAAAAGCTTTGGTAGCAGAATAAACAGAAAAATAAGGCATTGGTAAAAATGAAACCACCGAGCCTACATTCATGATCCGGCCGGACTTGCGGCTGACCATATCTTGTGCAAAGAGCTTGGTAAGTGCCACCAGACTGGAAATGTTTAACTGAATCATGCTTAGTTCTTCGTCCAGAGACGTTTCAGTAAAATGGCCATAGTTGCCTACACCTGCATTATTGATCAGGTGGGTTATGATAAACTTTTCCTGTTTGACCGCCTTGTAGATGCTCATCGCAGCATTTACATCAGAGAGGTCGGCAGCATAGTACTCAACATCTACGCCATATTTACTTGTTAGTTCAGCCTGCATCTGCTGCAATTTGGATTCGGTACGGGCGACCAGGATCAGGTTCAATTTTTTCGCAGCCAATTGATTGGCCATCTCATAGCCAATACCGGATGATGCACCGGTGAGCAATATGTATTTTTTCATTCTCTGTAAAATTTAAATTATTAATATTTGGCCCGTCTGAACCGGGCATGCACTATTTCAAAAAATCAGAATCTTCGTTTGCAGGGACTACGTATGTACCATCCAAATCTCCATCATTTATCACTCATCATCCATTTCATTATCAATACTTGGCGGGATGAGCTTGTACATCACCGGGGTAACGATCCGCGATAGTATCGTTGAGCTGATCAGTCCGCCGATCAGTACTATGGCAAGTGGCGCTATCTGCGGATTGGGGTTCATTGCAATCGGGATCAGACCGCATATCGCCGTTATCGAAGTAAGAACCACGGGCAGGAACCTGGTTTCACCGGCAATGCTGATCGCTTCCTCTATGCTTTTACCTTCTGCTCTGAGCTGGTTGGTAAAGTCTACCAGCAGCAGCGAGTTTTTGACCTGTATGCCTGAGAGCCCGATAAAGCCAATGATCGAGACAAGCGACATCGGGTTGCCGGTCATCAGCAGAAATACCACACCACCTAAAACGCCTAGTGGGATGATTGATAAGACAATGATAATTCCCTTGAAGGTTTTGAACTGTAAGAGCAGCACGCCAATAAAGAGAAATGTGCTTAGAATGATAACCGACAGGAAATTTCCGCCCAGCGCATCGCCTTCTGATTCGGCCTCACCGGATAATTTGTAATAATAACCCTTCGGCATTTTCAATTTGTTGAGCTGTGGCACCACATCTTTCAATATATCGTTGGCCAGCATGTTATCCTTTGTCAGAGAAGTAACCTTGGCAAACCGCGATTTGTTGAAGTGGTTAATAGCCGTTGGCGAGGTTTCAAAACCGATGGTTGCAATCTGGTCTATCTGTACCGGGGCACCCTGGATATTGCTTACATAAAGATTTTTCAATGCATCCAGATTTGAGAACTTGTTACGCGGGATGGTGATGACCACATTTCTGGCATCGCCCCTATCATCAATATAATCTCCGACATTTAGTCCGGCAACGGCCATTCTGATCACCTTATCGATGTCACTGGTCATCACGCCCAATGTCCTGGCCTTTTCTTTGTCGATGCTGATCTTCACATCCGATTTATAGGTGGTCAGCTCATTGTTGATAAAAAAGGTGCCCGGGTGTTTTCTCAGAATCTCTTCCACTTTGAAGGTAAGTGCGCGCAGCGTATCCTGATTATCTCCGAAAACCCTTACCACGATATTGGCTTCAATCGGGGTACCCTGGTCAAAATCCTTTACCTCTATTTTGGCATAAGGAAAATCGCCAAACTTGCCTCTTAATCTTTTGATCAGCTGCGTTTTGGCATCCGGACTTGTTTCTTCTTCCAATTGCACAAAAATCTGTGCAAAGTCCGGTTTAATATCTTGCTGATGAACGTTGTAATAAATTTGCGGATTACCTTTTCCTACATTGGAGGTATAATAAACGATTTCCTCATGCTCTTTCAGCTCCGTTTCCACCAGCTTAGTTGCCCGGTCAGTCTCGGGGATGTTGGCTTGCAAAGGCATTTTAATGTTGATCAGAAACATCGGTTTTTCTGAGGTAGGGAAAAGTTTAAACCCTGCCAGGGGGAAAAGTAAAAATGCCAGTACGCTCAATGCAAGCGATATACCGATCGTTACCTTTGGCCACTTTAAGGCCAGGGGCATGATCCCACGGTAGGAAAAGGTCAGAAAGCCCTGCAATTTTTTAAGGAAATAATTACCCTCGCTGTGCTCATGGGTTTTCAGGATCTTGCTTCCAATGAAAGGCACCAGCGTCAGCGCTACGATCATCGATGCCAGTACACTGGTAATGATCGCCATCGGAAGACTGCGGATGAACTCTCCTGCCATATCTGGCAGAAATGCCAATGGTAAAAATGCAATGACCAGTGTGGCAGTACAACCAACCACGGCTGCCCCGATCTGCCGGGTTCCTTTCAGGACGGCATCCTTTCTGGAATGCCCTTCCCTGAGCCACCTTTCAATATTTTCAACCACTACAATGCTGTCGTCAACCAAGAGTCCCAATGCGACCACAAGACCAACAATACTGAGCTGATTGAGCGAGTAACCCAAAAGGTTCATCGCGATAAGACCAAGAGCGAGCGAGAGTGGAATTGAGATCATTACGATCAGCGATGGTCTGAAACCCAAGGGCAGCAGCGTGACGATCACCAGCACAATGGCCAGTCCGAAATCAAAACCCAGGTGGCCTAGCCGCTTGGAAACCATATCGGCCTGATCAAAGTTTTTGACCATTTTGATGTTTGCAGGCAGTATTTCGCTGAATTCTTCCAATACAGGTGTGTACTGTTCTTTAACCTGACTGATGTCAACATCGTTTTTCATGGCAGCGGTCACCAGAATACAGCGCTGTCCGTTGATGCGGGTGATGTGACTGACCGTTCCGTCCTTGTAGCTCACCCGTGCAACGTCTTTGAGGTACACTATTTTCCCGTTGGCGTTGTAGATAACCGTATTGGCAACATCTTCTGCATTTTTGAACTTGCCGCTGGTTTTGACATTAAAAACCTTGCTGTCCATATGGATGCTTCCGCCGGGAATGTCGGCCGCTTCACTTTGCAAACTGCCTGCGACCAGGTTCATCGGGATTTTCAGCTGTGCAAGCTTATCCAGCTGCAAATCAATCCGTATTTCCTGCTCTGGCATACCGGTGTATTTCACCTCCCGAAGGTTGGTGATCTTTTCCAGTTTAGTCTTTAAGATATCTGCATTGTCTCTTAATGTTTTAGACGAGGCCGTATTGGATATGAGTGCAACCTGAATGATTTTCACATCGGAGGAAGCGATTTTTTCGGTCTTGATCTGGTAGATCTCCTTTGGAAGCTCGCTGTTTTTCAGCGCGTTGATTTCCGTGGAAATTTCCTGGTACTTATTGTCCACATCAACGCCATATTTGAACTTGATCTGGATGGCGGCTACACCGTCTTCCACCGTTGTCAGGATCTTATCAATATTCTCCAGACCGTAAATTTTATTTTCGATAGGTTTAACCACCTGTTCTTCCATGTCCTTGGGACTCGTGCCAGGGTAAATTACCGTGACCAGATATTGTGGCGGATGGGTAGTCGGGTCTTCCGAGCGTGGCATGGTCAGCAGCGTCAGCACGCCGACAACAGCAACCAGAAGGAAAATAATCAGGGTGAACTGATAATTTTTAACAGCGAAACTGGTAATTTTCATTGCTTTGAGATTACTGTATTACTTTAATGGTAGATTCTTCGTTCAGGTAGGCGCTATTGGAAATCACCACCTGGTCGGTTGGTTTAAGCCCGTCTTTCAAATACACGGTTTTGTTGTCGAAACTGGCAATATCAACAGCTACCTTCTTCACTTTTCCGGGCCCATTCAAAATGAATGCATAGGCGCTGTATCCATCCGCTTCCACCAGAGCATCGTAGGGAATGCTCATTACATGCTGCGCTTTGCCGGTAACGATCTGTGCTTTGCCAAACATGCCCACGGCAGGTTTGATGTCGGTCAGTTTCAGTTTCAATTCTACCTGAAAAGAGGCTGCGGCCACATCGGCAGTTTGAGATTTTCGCAGTACGTAGGCATCAATTGGTCTGTCCGGATATCCATCGAGCGAAACCGTTGCCTTTTGTCCGGCAGTAACAGCGGCCCACTCCTTATCAGTAAGCCCTACCTTGAGCAGAAAGCTTTTGTCCTGTTTGGTCTCATTGATAACCAGCACCGGGCTGCCCGGGGCAATCACCTCTCCTTCCGAAGCCAGCCGCTGTGCTACAAAACCATCGGAAGCGGCGTAAATCCTGGAATACTGCTCATTGAAGGAAACGGTTTCATCCCCTTTTTTGGCGATGTCAAGCTGTGTTTTGGTATTCTGCAGCTGCTCTTTGGTGTACACACTGTCACGGTAAAGATTCACCGCCCGGTCATAGTCGCGCTGCGCTTTTTCTACATTCAGATTCGACTGGCTTAATCCCGCTGCAATTTCTGTGGCGTTCAAAACGGCCAATAATTGCCCCTTTTTGAAAGATTGCCCTTCCTCGACCAGAATGCGGCTGATCACCCCGCCTATTTTAAAGCCATACTTTGCTTCGTGTTCTGTGCTCACAAGACCTGTGGCAGTGATATTTCCCGAAACATCAAGTGAGCTGACCACGGAAACTTTTACAGGAATTGCTTCCCTGTCATCGAAATGGACTTCCTGCTTAGGTGTTTGTTTGCAGCCCAGAAAGGCCGCAGTGCCTAAAATCAGTAATGGTATCGTTTTCATATATTCTATTTTTTTGAATTAGTTAAAAGTAAAACTGGCACTGGCGCGCTCGATGGATGCCTGGGTAATCCAGATGTCGAACAGCGCGATATTGGCATCCAGACGTGCATTGATCAGCTGGTTTTGCGCATCGAGCAGTTCGATGTAAATCGCCACGCCTTCCCGGTACAATTTCAGCTCGTCGTTGTAGTAGGTTTGGGCGGTTTTAAGCTGCGACTGTGCGGATTGATACTGTGCCACCGCGCTCTGCATCTGGTTCTGGCGTACTTTCAGCTCGGTTTCCAACTGCTTTGCGATGTAATCGGTCTGTGCCGAAATGCTTCTTTGTTCAGCGGCCGCTTTTTTGATTTTGTAATTATTCTTTCCAAAAGCGAAAAGGTCCCAGTCCAGTGACACACCCCAGAAGTAGTAGCGGCTCTTTTTGTTAAAATCCCACTCGAATGCCTGCGAACCCAGGTCTATAAACGTTCCTACTTTGGGTACGATGTAAGATTTGGCAAGATCCGTCAGGTTAGTGCTGATTCCTTGTGAAATTCTGAGTTTCTCCAGCTCTTCCCTTCCGGTCACATCGCCAGCCAGCAGCATGCCAAGTTCCGGCAGACTGGTAATCGAATCTATCTTGACGCTGTCAGTTAAAGGCCGGTTGAGCAGAAAATTAAAGTAGTTGCGGGCAGATTCTTTCGTTTGTCTTGCCGCACTCAAAGACGCATTAATTTTAGTTACTTCATTGGTGCTTCGGATCACCCCGGTCCGGTTAACCTTCTCATTGTCAAAAAGAACCTGGTTGATACGCTTGCCTTCCTGTACCAGACCGAGTGAGGATTCGTAGATTTCAACCGCGTTAATCGCCTTGGCATATTGATAGTAGGCGGTTTTGATCTCTTTGACCAGTTCGCGCTTGTATACAAGTACCTCCGCTTTTTGCAGATCTACCTGCTGGCCTTTGATACGCTTGTTATAAACCAGTTCCGCATTGATCAGAGGCAGCGTGGTCCGGAATTTCGCATCGTAAAAATTGTCAGGAAAAAGCTGGATGCTCTGGTTTTGCAAATTGGGAAAGGCACTACTGCCCGTCAGGTGGTTGAGCGTAGAATACACCCCATTTAAAAGATCTCCTGTCGGAAAATCGATTGTCCGTCCGCCGCTCGCCTTGGTGTAGGTGGCAGAAAATGATACGCTGGGCAGAAACATGGTTTTGGCTTCTGCCAGGGCCAGCACGTTTCTTTCCAACAGAAAATTCTGCTGTTTGATGCTCTGATTGGACCCCAGCCCTTCGGTGATGTAATCATTCAGCCTGCTCTGTCCGCGAGCCGGATAAGCTAGCATGGCAAGCATAGGAAACGACAGCGCCGTTTTCCAAACGCCTGACTTTTTTATAAATTTGTTCACTGTAATAATTTTAAACACTGTTTAATAAATATTCAAAAAAACAGACCAATTCATTCAGGATGAAAAACATCCTGTCTCAGCCGGCCTAAAATAATGCTTATACTTTTTGACTTAATTTAAATACTTCTGATCCTATTTCGACTCTATCAAGGCAATGAAGGTTTCATACCCGTGAATCATCAGCTCTTCACTTGATTTTTCAAAAAAGCCCGACATCCGGTCTTTGCAGTACAACGAACAAATACCATGTACCAAAGAAAGCGTCATTAATGTTAAGTACTTATTGTCCAGCCCCCGGAACCTTCCCTGATCCTGGCATTGCTGTATTACGCCCGATAAATGCTCAATCGCTCCCTGCGCGATTTGAAATCCTTCCCCCTCGGCTTTACCAGTCTCACTGACCAAAAACATCAGGTTGTAATAATCGGTATGGTTCTGTGCAAAACGGATGAATACCAAACCCAGCGCTTTGTAGCGCTCATACGGGTCTTCAATCACATCCAAAGCTTTCATCTGGCTTAAAAACAACCTGAACCCCTCTTTATGGAGCTCGTGAAAAATCTCGTTCTTGTCCTTAAAGTAAAAATAGATTGAACCCGGACTGTAACTGATCGCACTTGCAATGTTGCGAATGCTGGTCTGTTCGTAGCCCTTTTCAAGAAATATCTTGCGCGCACTGTCCAGTATGCGTTTGTGCATTTCTATCTTTTCCTGCTCTTTTCTTTTCGCTACCGACATGTTAAACTCATTTGATATGCAAATGTATTGAACGGTGTTCAATAAAACAAACTAACATCTAATTTTTTTGAACAGTGTTCAAAAAATATAAGAAAAGGCCTTGTAACAAACTAACCCATGTGCATCAGAGCTACCACAGGCGTGAAATGAAATGTTTTCCTGCTTACCTTGTCGTCCCGTTATTATTTGGTCATGAAACAGAAAAAAGAAATCCCAATTCTGACACTTGAAGAAATCACCCGGCATGGGCTCAAAATTACGAGGTACCAGGGAACTGACGATCAGGCCCTGCTTTCAAAAGCTGCCCATCGTGACGACCATTACATATTTGTGGTCCAGTTGACAGGTCAGAGCACAATCATGGTTGATTTTAACGAAATAGAGATCAACGGCTGTGCCATTCTTTGTATCCTGCCCGGCCAGGTTCATCAAGGCATTTCCGCTAAGGAGGTGAAGGCATTGTTCATTGCTATTGAAACAGCATTGATAAAGGATTCCCTGCAATATATTTTTGAAGACAAAGTACCTTTACAAGGTTGCATGGCTCTGGACGACGTTGATGCAGTTTTATTGGAAAGAAGTATTGAATTACTCACGGATATATCGGACAGACCTGGTGAAAGTAATCTTCAGGCTGAAATCAGCCGCTCCTTAACGGATGCCTGTATAGCCATGATCGCCAGCGCATTTGATAGCATGGAGGATGCAGCATCTGGTAGCCATCTTCGCCCGGTTATTATTGCCAAACAATTTAAAAGACTTTTGTCTCAATCCTACAAGACTGAGCGTACACCTTCCGGCTATGCCGGATTACTGAATATCTCCGCATCTTACCTGAACGAGGTTGTAAAAAGAGTCACGGGATTTTCGGCAAGCCATTGGATACAGCAGCAAATCGTCATCGAGGCCAAAAGGGTTTTGTTTTACACCGATCGTTCCGTAAAAGAAATTTCGGCGATGCTTGGTTTTGACGACCATCATTATTTTTCACGTTTTTTCACGAAGGGTGCAGGCATGTCGCCCATGTCGTTCAGACAGAAGTACCGTAAATAGTCCATCGTTTACATCCGATTCGCCATTGGTGCAGCTCCCTTTATGCCATTGTTTTGCAGTTAAAATAATTCAGAACATGAGCATACATCAAATCACAGCGAGCCCCGTAGTGAACATTCTCGGCCTGCTTGTCCTGCTTCGGATAACTTATCTACTTTTAAACTTTGTCTACACTTACATAAGGCCATCGTCAATTTTAAAGTACAAAACAGATGGAGCATACGCAGTTGTAACGGGTGCCTCAGACGGAATTGGTAAAGCTATTGCTCTTGAGCTGGCGGCAAAAGGTTTCAATCTTATCCTGCATGGCAGGGATCCGGATAAAATAGACACAGTTAACCGCGAAGTATTGACGATAAACCCTCTGCTGGATATCCGGTCTTTCATCCATGACAGCAGTGTGAACCACTTATCTGATATTTCGGAGATTCAACAATTACCAATTAAAGTGCTGGTTAATAACGTGGGAATCGGACCAATCAAGTCATTCTCCCAGCTTTCAAAGGCTGAGATTGATGCAACTGTGAATGTGAACGTACTTTTCCCTACCCATCTGACAAACTGTTTGCTTCCCTTTCTTTCGGGGCCGGCACTTGTGCTGAATATATCGTCCTATGCAGGGATACATCCACCACCCTACCTGGCGGTCTATGCGGCCACCAAGGCTTATAATAATGCATTCTCAAAATCGCTATCGGTAGAACTGGATACTATCGAGACCATTTCGATACTGACGGGAAGTGTCCATACAGGGTCCAACAAAAAACCAGTCAGTTTTCTGAGACCATCCAGCCGGCAATTTGCAAAGAAGGTGTTGTCGGTGGTTGGCTGTGGGAAAAAAAGTGTAATGCCCTACTGGCCCCACGCTGTTCAGACCTATCTTCTCTCGCTGTTGCCGGAACGGATGATGGACCGTGCTATGAAAAATGCCATTCGGCAGGAATTGAAATAGTCTGTTTAGTTACAGGCAAAATCACGGTGCAAGAGGACATTTGTTTTTATGACTTGCGGCTGTACCAAGCCGGCTTGCCAGCCTGTATATTGCGGGGAATGGGTCAGACTATGGTGTGTTTCACACACTTCGGATGAGGTAACCGATCAACAGTATACTTACAACTGTATTTGCCCTGATTCCAGCGTTTAAGGTTTGTTAATTTGCTTGTCGCCACACTACTAAATATCCGTGCCGGTTCACAAAAATCGGGAGAATCATATTTTCTCAATGTAGCGAAGTTTTCACGGCTCATCCTTCCACAGCTTTTTGAGTATGTGCACTTGTAAGTTGATGGCTTGTAGTCACTTTCAACTTATGATGAATCTTTTTTCAGGTTTTGGTATTGAAATATGAGAAAGTGACACAGACGGTTTTGCTAAATTGCAATTGTTGTCTTCTATACCCTGGAATGTTTGCCAACAATTAAGTGCTACCTATACATGAACATATACCCTTTAATAGATGGAGGTTTCTCCGTAGACAACAACAAAGTATTCAGCGATCTGGAAAGATCCGGTAATGCGCCGGGATTAAAAATGGCGGTGCAACCATTTTTGATCGAAACTGATGAACAGCTCGTTCTTCTCGATGCAGGTTTGGGATGGCTGGATGAAGGTGTGCCCAGAATTATCCGAAACATTAAAAAAGCAGATTTTCAGCCAGAGAACGTGGATAAGGTACTTTTGTCACATCTACATAAGGATCATATCAATGGGTTGGTTAGCCAGCAGGATCAGGATTGGGCACTGAACTTTCCCAATGCCAAAATTTATATGCAGAAAAGAGAATACGATTTTGCTGTTTCAAAAGCAGGAAACCATTCTTACGATCAGGAAGTCCTTAGTTTCATTACAGAACATGCAGCAATGGTGTGGATGGATGCCGACAGTGGCAATATTACCCCTGAAATTTCTTTCGAGGTTTCTGGTGGTCATACTCCCTATCATCAGGTTTTCCTGATCAGCGAAGCAGGAAAGACCGCCTTTTACGGTGGTGATAATCTTCCGACTGCTGGTTATTTAAAGTATCCAATTGCTTTTAAAACTGATTTTGATGGCAAAAAAGCATTGCAGCAACGTATCAATTGGGAAGAAAAGGCCAAGGCCGAGAATTGGGAAATACTTCTGTACCACGATCTGAAACAGCCTATACTTCGGTTTTGAAGCAGGGATACTCTTTCCTGGCATGAAAATAGCAGTTGTGCGTTTATATCTATATCCATAATTGAACCAGGCTGGAAAACGCCGGTTCTAATGTAAACTAAAACAGAAGTAAAATTGAAAAATCGTCAAAACTCCTATCTCAAAACTTCATCAATAGGATTGTTTCTTTTATTGTCAATCATAGGAACGTCCTGCTCAAAAAAGTTTACTTTTTCTGAATCCGTTATCGTACCGGCAGCTCAGGGATCAGTAAAATTTAAAAAAGATAAAAATGATAACTATGCTGTGAATTTGGTTGTTCACAATCTCTCAGAGCCAGGCAGGCTGGTCGAATCCAGAAATACCTATGTAGTCTGGACAAATACGGATAACAAGGGGGTCAAAAATCTTGGTCAGTTGAAAAACGCTTCGGGTCTGTTTTCAAAGAATTTAAAGAGCGAGTTAAAAACCACAACACCTTTCAAACCTACCGGTTTTTTTATAACAGCGGAGAATCAGGCTGACATCAGCATTCCAAGAGGACAGGTTGTTCTTACAACAAGATAAAAATCTTACTTCAATCACAAATGAGGCTTTCTTCATTGGATTGCCTCGTTTTTTTGAAGGGCTGTCATTATGACTGAAAATGAACCAACTGAACCTTTGAAAATACGATTGGCTGCGTGTTTTATCTTTCTGGCATTTGTAATCAAAGTTCGTTTGTTAGCTCTTTTATAAGTGTGCTAGCTGCAAGGTCGGCCGCCGATAGGACAATTTCCTCAGGAAATCCGTAAAAAACTTCCCTCACCGCTATGGAACGGTCACGAACCAGAAAGTGGATGAAGATAGTGCCTACAGGTTTTTCCTTCGTCTCGCTTCCGCCGGGAGTTGTCAACCCAGTCACGCCCACCTGAATGTCGGACCTGATGAGGTTTCTAAGTCGGGTAGCCAACTTCTGCGTGACTTCTTTGGATTCGGCTGTACATCCCTGAATAAATACCGGATCGATTCCTAAAACATCTGTTTTTACTTCGGCATCGTAACATACAAGTCCTCCTTTCAAAATACTTCCTGAATGTTCGGTCAGCGAAAATTCTGAGGCGATCCTTCCTGCCGTTGCACTTTCAGCGAAGGCGATGGTTAACCCAAGTTCTCTTAGTGTTTTACTACATTCAATGATAAGTTTTGATGGCATAGTTCTGCTGAAATCGATACGTTTTAAATGAGCGGTACAGTGTGGTTTAATCTTTTTTTAAGCAACACATTAAAAAAAATGTGCCATGTTCATATGATTTACAGTTGAAATTCTGTGGTGCAGGTTTGCATTTTTATACCCACAAATACGCCCACATACACCGGCTATAATCACAAGTTGTCGGTAGAACAGATGATTCATTTGAGCAGGTTTGCAGTGAATTTCGTTGGTCAGGAAATAATTGGAAAGGAAAGGTTTGTTTCTAAACATATTATTTTCAATAATTGGGAAATGATGTACTGGTTTTTATAACCACTGGCATAGGATTTGATCCTTCACCAATTGAACCTTTGGAAACTTTCCTGAATGCGTAAGAAAATTTTAATAATTGAAGATGATTCTGACATGCTCGAATTACTGAAGATCGTTTTTCGAGACTCAGGATTCGATGTCATTTTCTCCAAAACCCAAATCGACACCGATTATATACAGGTGATTCATCCAGACCTGATTCTGCTTGATGTGCGTTTGAAGGGGTCTTCCAGATCCGGTTTTGATATTTGCAAAGATTTGAAGGCTAATCCTCAGATGGAGAGCGTACCCGTAATTTTATGTTCGGGAGAATACAATTTGCCAGAGATCGCACAGGAATGTCATGCCGATATGTATATTCAAAAACCTTATGATGTAATATCATTGATGTTACAGGTGAACAAATACCTTTCCTAGAAAATTATGAATCGAAGAGACGATATTAATGTAAACCTTGATGAACTAGAAAAATTCTTTATTCACCACCTCAACAAAATATATGCTGCTAAAAAACTGCTGGTAGCAGAGCTTCCTGAGGTGCTGGACAATGCCCACTTCTCAGATCTGCGTGAAGCCATGATCGACACCATAGAGAGTGTTAAAAATCAGATAGTTAGAATGGAGGAAATTTACATGATAATGCCTGCAGCCTTTTCCAAGCTTGACTCAAATGGGCTAGAAGGTTTGGTTGAGGAGTCTTT
Organism: Dyadobacter sp. CY312; assembly: GCF_021390535.1. GTDB lineage: Bacteria > Bacteroidota > Bacteroidia > Cytophagales > Spirosomataceae > Dyadobacter. Next base: position 418,011 of record NZ_JAJUXG010000001.1, on the reverse strand, counting down.
TGAAGATATCAAACTGTACGGCGCAAGTCCGGAGTTAAGGGATATGTCAATTCTGTTTTATCTTCACAATATCGAAAGTATAGAAATGGCATCCTTTCAAATTCTCGAAATGGCGGCGGTGAAGTTGAAAAACGATCGTATCAAGGAGCTCATAAAACAGAATTATGACGAGGCAAAATCGGACAGAACTTTACTTTTGCTCATCAGTGCAAAGTATATTTCGACCGTTTGAGTCTGTTCTGGTTAGCAAATGTCATCCTGTTAGTGAATGTGCACCCCATGATTTTTCCCGTCTCAGCGTTTCTCACTAAGGGGTGCACATGCTACAAGTGTTGACCTAAATACAACTCGTCAGGTGAAATAGGATGACGTCCCTGATAAAACGCTGCTTTGCATGAGGTCCATTCAAATTCGGAAGATCCGGGACCGTTCATTTTGCAAGATTCATCGAGATTGAGTAAATCCTGAATCGGAATTACAGCCATTTTTGCAACGGAAGAATAGGCCAGTCTGCTTTTGCCGGAAGGTAACATTGTAATTGCTTCATTATTAGTGCATAATTACAATGCCTTCGTAATCTTCCAGTGTGCCGAGGTGCAACTTTAAAATGTTATTGGTCCATTCAAATTTCACAGGTTTTTTACTGTTCATGGCAAACACCTTTGATGGTTTGAAGCCCGACTGTATTTCGAATTTCAGATCATGAACCGGCAGATTATCGAAGTAAGTAATGCCGCTGAAACCTGTCAGGTTGATCAGATGCAGGATCAGGCCTTCCATTTCCGTCTTGTTCTGGTTTTCTTTTGTATTTCTTGCAAACTCTTTGAGGATCACCTCAACCCTTGCAGGAGCATTGGTTACCACCTGCTGCGCTGCTTCCGGCATAATATAGTCGAGTACATCCAGCAAAATGTTTTTGTCCTGCTGATAACCATGCATGTAGTACAGTCTACCCAGGTTGACCGGTAAAAGCACCGCCTTACTTTTTGGATGGTTTTTTATTCCCATTGCATAATATCCGGTAGCTTCATGGCCGCCAATAATTTCGGGCGGGCCAGGGCGGCCTTTGCTCATAATGGGAAGGAAAGTCTGATCAGTTCCTGAAAGGTTATACAGCCCCAGATTGTATTTCCAGAACAGCATTTTCTGTTTCTCAAACCTTTTGAAAACAGTCTTATCAGGAATCAGATAATTTCCGGCTCCGTCATTGTCTTTCTGGTCGATACTGGCGCCAAACATGGAGGCGAGCGTTTCGGGATGTGCTGCCAGTGACCGGTTGGTGGCAATCACATGGGAACCGTGATCCAGTGCGTACTGCAAAGCTTTTAATGAGGAAGAATCCAGCGAAACGATTTCAGGAATAATGATGGTTTTGTACTTTTTTAGCCGCTCCACCTGATTGCCCAATTGCGTAAATTCAATGATGTCAAAGTTAATATGTGCCTCACGCAGCATCAGCTGTATGCCCCTGAATTCCTGACCGGCTTCTCCATGTATCCACGAACCGGGTGCCACCACCACCACTTTTGCTACCGATTTGTATTTACCATAATACTGTTCAAATTTCTTATGATGACCATAGATTTTTTTAAACACCGGATAATTGCGCTCGTCTTCATATCCGCGCATATCGCCCATCATGCTCAGGTCCAGGCCCGAACCGTTCGCTATGTTTTCGTAAAGCCGTATTTGCGCCTCTACCGGCTCCACAGCATTGTAACGAGATTGAAAGGAAATTTGCTGAATGTGTGCGTTACTGATGATGTGTTCCGGATAGGAATTGCTTGCATTGCCCACATTTTCGGAGGCCGTGTATGGCCAGTAAGGCACCGACGGATTGCTTTGGGATTCGTGACGAATGATGTCCACATATTTGTCCATATAGGTGCAAATCGCTGTCTGAGGATTTTTAGCTTTTACGATCTTATGCAGCTTTTGGGACCACTCCTCAACACTATGCTTTTTAAATTCTGAATATTTCCTGAAAACAGGGTCGGCCGAATTCTCTTCAAGCGGGAGTTTCAAACCATTGCTATATACTGCAAATGCTTTCTGGTCATACTCGTTCTGATCTACTCCGTGGTATTTGTCTTCATAAGGATTACGGGTCTGGTAGCCGGGCATGTTCAGAAAAATGCCGTCAACCGGAAAGAAATCTATTATTTCTTCAATGATCCGGAAAGCCTTTTCTTGCACATAAGGCGCATTTATTGAGACCACATACATGTCCGTATTGATAATCCTTTCCCCTTTTGGTGAGATGTAACACCAGTCGGGGTTCTTTTTATAAATGCTTTCGTGAATACGGCTGAAATCTACCCGGACAATTACCCTGATATTATTTTCATGACACTTGCTGACTACTTCCTTCATAACATTCGGTCTTGCGTGAGGATTCTGATAGTGAAAATCCAGCTTCGTAGGATAAAATGCCATGATACCGCCAGCATTAATGATAAGTGTATTGGCTGAATACGCTTTGAGGTCAGCAACTAGCGAATCCGCGTTCAGCGTCGCGGCTTCGTAGTCAGGGAGATTGGTCTGGATTACACGGAGGTTATTACGTTTCCACCAAAGTTCATCGTTGTCAATTGCCAAGGCGCTTATCACGTTTCCCAACACTGCAAGCAGGATAAGTACTGTTTTTTTCATAAAAGGATAAAGCACAAGTTTCGGTATTATAATCAGGTTACGGGCGAAATTCTGCTTCTTCCGCTATTTTAACATCGTTTTGAACCTGTGGATAGAATGCTTTCCAGGAAAATGCGCTGAATTCGGGCACTACTTCCGCAAAGTCAGATTTTTCTTAATCCTGCTAAGTGTTTCCGGAGCTATTCCCAGGTAAGAAGCAATGAGGTTTTGAGGAACGCGTTCAATCATTTTAGGATTCGATTGCGTCAGTTGAACGTACTTTTCTTCGGCACTATGAGTAATCGAACTCATCAGTCTTCGTTCTTTTGTGACGATGCTGTTTTGGTAAAGTATACGGAAATAGCGGTCCATAATCGGTACGCTGAGTGTCAGGGATTCATAGTCTGCATGTGAGATCAATAGTAACTCGGAATCTTCAATTGCATCAATATTAAAAACTGCCGGATCACCGGTCAGGAAACTATTGAAGTCGGATAACCACCAGCCTTCCCAACCAAATACACTCATGTGTTCATCGCCTTTCTCGTCTACATTATAAGTACGGAGCAGTCCTTTTGCTATGAAGGTCAGGTTTTTGCATACATCACCTTCCTGCAACAGATACTGACGTTTTCTTAATTTTTTTGAAACAAAAAAAGTCTGAATTGTTTCCTTATCAGCTTCTGTCAGGATGACTTTTTCTTCAATATGGCTGAAAAGTACTTGAATCATAAGTGAAATATGCTTGGCTGGTAACAAAGATAAATTTTTCCAGCATATTGATTGAATCACGAATTTGTCAAGAAAAACTTGATTTAGATCAATCGCCTCAGTTGATGCACGTCAATCCGCAGCAATTTCGGACCAGCTACCTTTGTGCAAGAATCTGGTTCAGATTGAATCACTAAAAATCAAAATAATGAAAAATATCGCATTAGTCGTTGGAGCAACTGGTATCACCGGTAGTAACCTGGCAGAAAAACTGGTTGAGAAAGGCTGGACTACGTATGGCCTTTCCCGCAATCCGAATGATAGTATTGATGGTCTGATCACTGTATCCGCGGACCTGCTTAATCCCGACGATCTGGTAACAAAACTTGCGGCAATTGAACCAACACATGTGTTTTTTACAACCTGGATGCGCAATGACACGGAAGCTGAGAATATCCGGGTAAATGGTGCCATGGTGCGGAACTTGCTGCATGTTTTGTCCGCTAAAAATTCGGTTCAGCATGTGGCACTTGTAACAGGGCTGAAACATTATCTGGGGCCGTTTGATGCATATGCAAAGGCAGGCACATTGCCTGAAACACCCGTCCGCGAGGAACATCCACGTCTGGATCTTGAAAATTTCTATTACGCTCAGGAAGACGAAGTCTACACAGCTGCTGAACGGGACGGCTTCACATGGAGTATTCACAGGCCGCATTCGGTGATTGGTAAGGCAGTTGGAAACCTGATGAACATAGGCACAACGCTGGCAGTTTACGCATCCATTTGCAAGAAAACCGGCAGACCATTCCGTTTCCCCGGATCAGCCGAACAGTGGCATGGATTATCTGATGTGACGGATGCCCGGATATTGGCCGAACAGATGATTTGGGCAGCAACAACCGAAGCTGCGCAAAATGAAGCGTTCAACATTGCAAACGGAGACCTGTTTCGCTGGAAATGGTTATGGAAGCAAATAGCCGATTGGTTTGAGGTTGAACCTGCTGGTTTTGATGGCGAAATCCATCCCTTGGAAGTGGAAATGGCCGCAGATGCTGAATCCTGGAAAGAAATCGCTGTTAAATACAATCTCAAAGAATCTGAAATTGATCGCCTGGCTTCTGCCTGGCATACCGATCTTGACCTGGGCCGTCCTTTGGAAGTGATGACAGACATGTCTAAAAGCCGCAAGCTTGGATTTACGGCATATCAGGACACCCGTGATTCTTTCTTTGACTTATTTAAGAAATTACGGTCAGAGAATTTGATTCCGTAAAAACATTGCGAATTGAAAGCAAAGGATAAGTTTTTTTGCTTTCAATTCGCAATCCTCTGATTTTCATTAATTACCTCACCAGGGTCGAAAACCATTTGATGATTGCAGGATCTCGGTGACTGAAAAACAAGCTTTCCTTAGTATCCAAAGCTTGGATCGTCAACATATCATCCTGCGTTAGCCCAAAGTCAAAAACATCTATATTTTCTACAAGACGTTCTTTTTTTACAGATTTGGGAATTACTACAACGTCCCTTTGTATGAGCCAACGCAGCACGACCTGAGCCACAGATTTATCATACTTCTCGCCAATTGAAGTAAGAATTTCATTGGTAAACAGATCATTTCTTCCTTCCGCAAATGAGGCCCAGGATTCAATTTGTACTCCGTTTTCGTTAAGAACTTGCTGATCTTCGGTACGTTGGTAAAACGGGTGGGCTTCAATTTGATTGACTGCCGGGACAATATTATTGTTGACAATGATATCCATCACCCTATCCGGATGAAAATTACTTAAGCCTATTGCCCGAACCTTGCCTTGGGCATAAAGTTCTTCCATCGCTCGCCACGAACCGTGCACATCTCCGTAGGGCTGATGAATCAGATAAAGGTCCAGATAATCCAGCTGCAAATTCTTCAGTGAAAGCGCAAAAGCTTTCAGCGTTTTTTCATAACCTGCATCGGAGATCCAGAGTTTGGTTGTCACAAACAAATCTTCCCTTGCTACACCACTATGCTGAATTGCTGAACCCACGGCTTCCTCATTTTGATAAGCCGCAGCAGTATCAATGGATCGATAACCTACCTCGATGGCATCCAATACCGTTTTTTTACATTCATCGTAATCAGGTACCTGGTATACACCTAAGCCCAAAATCGGCATCTCAATACCGTTGTTTAATGTTATATTTTTCATGATTTTTTATAATTATTGTTCCGACAAAGACAGCAAACCTTCATCCAGTCTTGCGCCTTGCACATTGATTTTTGACATTTCTGAATCTATTTCCTGCAAGTCTTCGCTGGTCAGTTCCAGGTCAGCGGCCTTGATATTGTCTTCGATGTATTCTATTTTATCCATACCGGGAATCGGTACGATCCAGTCTTTTTGTGCCAACAGCCAGCCAAGTGCAACCTGCACCACGGTAATCCCTTTTTTGTTTGCGATGCTGGCAAGCATCTGAACCACAGGCATATTGGCTTTCATGGCTTCGGGCGTAAAACGCGGGAAATTTGCGCGTAAGTCTGTCGCAGCGTCAAATTTGGTATCCGCCGAAATTTTCCCTGTTAGGAATCCCGTACCAAGCGGCCCCCATGGTACAAAACCAATACCAAGTTCTTGACAAACAGGTAAAACTTTCTCCTCAGGTTCTCTTGTCCAGACGGAATATTGATTTTGTACAGCTGCCACAGGATGTACCGCATTGGCGCGACGGATCGTTTCGGCACCCGCTTCTGAAAGTCCGTAATGCAGAATTTTTCCTTGTTGGATGAGCTCCGTCAATGTACCAGCCACGTCTTCAATTGGCACATTAGGGTCAACCCGGTGTTGGTAATAAAGGTCGATATAATCTGTCCGAAGTCTTGTTAGAGATTCTTCAACCACTTTACGGATATGCGCTGGTCGGCTGTTAATTCCCGTTTCGGAGATCATGCCAAACTTGGTCGCAATCACAACATCTTTCCGGAACGGCGCCAACGCCTCTCCCACCAATAGTTCGTTGGTCAATGGTCCATAAGCTTCGGCGGTATCAAAAAATGTGATCCCTTTTTCGAATCCTTTGCGTATCACTTCAATTCCCTGTTTTGTGTCTACCGCTTGTCCTGTACCAAAACTCAGGTTCATACAGCCCATTCCTAATGCAGAAACTTCCAATCCGCTCGTTCCTAGTTTGCGTGTTTTCATTGCTATTAATCTTTAAATGATAATGCAAAGTTCGCGCACAGGAAGGACGGCTTTTAATGACTTTCAAACAGAAAAGTATGAAAATCAAACATGATTCAGACGCAGCGATTTGGGGACAGTTCCTGTGATGCGTTTGAAATAATTGTTGAAGTACGTTGGGTAATCAAATCCAAGCGCATGTGCGATATCGCCAATGCTCCAATCCGTATGCTGCAAAAGTGCCTTGGCTTCGCTGATAATTCTTTCCGAAATATGCGTGGTTGTGGGTTTGCCTGTGATTTCTTTTACGGAACGATTCAGGTGGTTTACGTGCACCGAAAGCCCGTTGGCAAAATCTTGCGCCGTTTTTAATTGTAACGATTCATTTGGATTTTCAATCGGGAATTGTCGTTCCAGTAATTCCAGAAAAAGGGAAGTAAGCCGGGACGATCCGTTTTTGGGAGTGAAGAAATCTTTCGACGGCGTCATTTTTAATGCTTCATGGATCATCAGGTTTATGTAATTGCAAATCACCTCATCCTTAAATACATAATCTTCCCCTTGTTCTGCCAACATCCTCTCAAAAATGGTCGTAATGAACGCACGTTTACTTTCATCCAGATGAAAAACAGGTGTACCGCCAATTCTGAACAAAGGCGACTGTTGCAGACTTTCAGCATGAATGCGGCTTCTGAGAAAATCCTCTGTGAAAACACATGCGTAACCGTTGTAGGAAGTCGAAACAATTTCCCAGGAATATGGAATGCGCGGATTACCGAAAAACAGAATACTGCCATCCGTTTCTATACCTCTGTCAGCATAGTGAATTACATTTTTGCCGGTATTCAGACAAATTTTGTAAAAGTCCCTGCGATTGTAAGTCGGTACGGCATTTACACCGCTTTGGACCTGGTACACCTTGAAACCTTTCAACTTTAAATCGCTGGTTGCAAATTCATATGGCTTGGAAATGAGGTCGTTACTCATGATTGTGGTTTGTTTATGCCCAGATTTTTGCGGACGTATTTTTCGGGAGCCTCTATAACATTGGTAATCAGCACAGCCAGACTTTTCTGAGAAATGACCGAACCTCGTTCCGGTTCGCCCTTTTCTGTTGTTTCAAAATCCACTTCATCAACACTGGTAAACCAGGCAGGTCTTAATATGGTATAGTCAAAATCCGATGCTTCAATGACGTCGGAGGCTTTGCGGTAAGGTTTCAGTACCGATTTTAGGGGAGAGTCATAAATACCAATTGAACTGATAAAAATAATTTTTCGGTTCGATTTAATGCTTTCCAATGCGCCATACTCATCTGTTTCCTGCATCGCTTTCACAATGTTGACCGCCATCGGTTCCAGTTCTCCGGCCAGATTCACATAAACAATATCCTGTCCCGCAATGGCTTCTTTCAGTTGCTGGTATTTGAGTACGTCACCTTCAATGATCTTACTTGCGCCAACATTCTTGTTGCGGAGTCTGCTTTTATTTCGCAAAAACAAAGTTAGGTTGATTTCGTTTTTATTAGCAAGAATATCAATAACGTGCCCGGCAATACCACCACTTGCGCCAAGTATGATTACATTTTTCATTGAGAAATGAGGTTTAGTTAGGCTACAAAATTAAAACGTGCTCCCTGATGGAAATAACGAATTGCAAACAGAATAGTAAGGAAATCAAACATTTTTGAATACTTGGATGCTTTGTAAATGGTTGTGACAAAAACAGCTCTGTATCATACAAAAAATGAGCTAACCGAATTATTCATCCTAAATTTATGGGGGGCTCTAAACGCAAACATACTCACTGTTGATTTGGTAAAATGTATATTAGAAATAATGGTGAGTAGTTCTTGTTGCCACTGAATTTCTGAATGAAGAACCGCAAGGAACGTTAAACATCTTACATGCAACTAACATGAAAAAAACTCTGTCGTCAGCATTAAATTTATCCAAATATCTACTGATACTTGTTTCAGTTATATTTCTACTGCGGTGTAAAACGGAAAATAGAGAACCTCAGAGGGAGGATATGAAAGATATCTATGTGGATCAGTTTAAACTGACATATTTTGTAATGTTTCTCAAAAAAAGCTATAACAATTCCAAAGCTGTCCAGGAAATAATTGCTCAGGATCACAGCGGGTTCACCGAACCTGTTTTGAGCATGCAAGACCTAAAATTCATTGACAGCTTGACGAATCATGACTATACTATTTTGAAGACCGACTCGGCTAGCAGTATTGGCCGAGTTGCCGAAGGAGCAGAAGGAAAACATCCATTAGGATTTATTATTCATAAGCTAGAGAGTAAATGGCTTGACAGTCTGGCTAATAAAAGGTACAGTGAACTTGATTCCAGCCCTTTTGAACTTTAGGTATTTGTTCGAACAAGATCCGTTTCCCTTGCAATGGGACAAAAACAATTTGTCTCAAAAAATAAATCTGTGAGACAGAAATATCTGAATCAGTTCCCTCAAACGGGCAACAGTGAAGGTTGATTTAATGATGTGTATGGCAGAGATTTATATTTGATGAAACTAGGTTTTTACACCACAAACGCCTTCAAACGAAGCATTTTACCATCGCGGAATTCCCATATGTCGCAGTAGGAATAGTCTGCGGTTGAGCCACCTTTTTCTTTCAGGCTTATCGTGCCAACAGCGGTTACAATGAAGATATCTGACAAAATCCTTCTCATAGTAATTGGCGACGAAAAGTGGCACTGCCAAAGATAGAGAATGCGGATTTTATTCTGACCGGAAACTAAATGGACATTTAATTCAGGAGTGAGCGCTTTATTTATTCATGATTGTAGTTACAATTTCTACAAAACGGGATTGCTGATCAACAAACGGATAATGTGAACAATTATCAATAGTGAAAAAATTTGCCGCCCCGGTGATTGCTTTTAATTCGGATAACTGCTTAGCAGAAAAAATACCGTCCTGCAAACCGTAAACAGCTGACAGTTTTACACCTGCACTTTTGATTTTTTTCAAAACAGGCTTTGTATCAATATTGACAAGCGACTCATTTTTGTAAAATAGCAAAGGAGCGTTGTCATTACGGATGTTGGATTTGGAAAAGCCGCTGGTTTCGTAGCGTTTATTCACTTTTTCTGACTCTTCTGTTGCTGTCGGCATGGTAAAAAATCTGAAGAGAGACGCAACTTCGTAAGTCTGTTTTCTATATGCGGCACCTTGCCTGTCCAGAGTTTTAATTTGCGCTATCTTTTTTATCGTAGCCGTGTCTTTCTTTTCAGTCGCCATTTTTAACGTGGTGCTTAAAATGTGATCATACGACTCTTGCTGTGAGAATAGCGCGCCAATCAACATCAACCGTTCGACTTTCTCCGGAAACGCTTGTGTGTATAAGGTCGAAACAATACCTCCAAAGCTGTGTCCGAGCAGACTCACTTTTGTTAGATTATATTGTTTTATCAGGTTGTTCAGATCCGAAAATGCTTCATTAAAAGTGACTTTGGCATCCTGGTCAACAGACCGGCCTTCTCCCCTCCTGTCGTATACGATCACGTAATAGCCCTTTTGTGCCAGCGTCTGCGCTGTTGTTCCTTCAAATAAAGTCGCATTACCACGCGGCCCGCCATGTATGTAGACTATCGCCGGGTTGTCCATATTGCCATATGCTTTCGAGTATAAGTTTTGTGCAGTTGATATGTTGCTGCCAACAAGCAGGAACAAAAGAAGGAATGTTAAACTGAATTTCATTGAAGTTTTTATGGTATGCAAAGCCGGATATCGACTTTTACTCCTGAATATTTTGCGAATATAAGCTTTGTAAACCGACAATCGGAAGTAAGGATCTATCGCGTATCCTGATTTGATTAATATTTCCGACGACGTTCACTAAAAACCGGACGCCGCTTTACAGCTCATCATTCTAAAACTTTCCTTAATTTAGTGTATTAATCATCTGTGAATTAATCCTGAACCGTTAAACAGAAATCAAGATGGCAACTGGCACAGTAAACTTGCACAGAGTAATAAAGGCGCCTGTAAAAAAAGTATTCAGAGCATTTTCGAATCAGGATGCAATGGCGTACTGGAGTCCGCCGTACGGTTTTTTATGTATTGTACATGAAATGGACTTCAGGCAGGGAGGAAGTTTCAAAATGTCATTTTACAACTTCACTACCGAAAGAAGTGAATCATTTGGTGGTTCATACCTGGAAATCAAGCCGGATGAAATAGTCAGATATTCCGATCGATTTGACGATCCAAACCTTCCCGGCGAGATAATTACTACGGTGAGGTTCAAGGAAGTGCCAAGTGGTACGGAGATCAATATAACTCAGGAAGGGATTCCGGAGCAAATTCCGCAGGATGGCTGCTATTTGGGCTGGCAGGAATGTCTCGAAAAATTGGTTAAACTTGTCGAACCTGTAATTAATGAATAATTCCGGATCTTAAACCAGTCTCAAAGCAATGAACACTACCGCTGTACACGACGAACGCATGGCAAAAATGACCTTCTCATCGGTATATCCTCACTATGTTACAAAAGTAGAGAAGAAAGGCCGGACAATCGAAGAACTACATCAGGTTATAACATGGCTTACAGGATTCGATGAAAAACAATTGCAGGATCAGATCGATCAGAAGGTAAATTTTGAAACCTTTTTCCAGAATGCAAGCCTGAATTCAAAAGCACATCTTATTACAGGATTGATATGTGGATACCGCATAGAAGAAATTGAAAATTCTTTGACCCAAAAAGTACGCTATCTGGACAAGATCGTGGATGAACTGGCAAAAGGGAGAAAGATGGAGAAGATTTTGCGGGAGTAGTCCTCGGCATTATTGCGGTGGGCTGCACCTGTCCCTTATCTGACCAATAAAGGTGCAGCCCACCGAAATGTTAACGGTAAGCAGAAAAATATCGATATCCAAATCTTCCGGATTTTAAGAGGAACCTTCCATACTGTCTGAACCATTTAATCTCGCTCATAAGGCCACATTTTTCAGCCTTATCAGTTTTCCATTCATCTCGTCAGAAAGTATATAGAGCTTGCCCATTGGACTTTGCGCAACTTTGCGTATTCTCAGTCGGTCATCTGCAAAAAGCTCTTCGGCACTTTTTATGGTTTCGCCGTCAACAACCATCCGCCAAAGACTGCCCCTGGAAAGTCCTCCGACGATAAGGTTTCCTTTCCAGGCCGCGAACTCATTACCTGAATAAAAGTGTAAACCAGTAGGTGCTACTGTGTGTAACCAGGACCAAACCGGATCTGTATAAACATTTTCTGTAATGGGTTTTGGCGCAAATTCAGCAAAACGATATTTACCTGTGGTTTTCATTGGCCAGCCATAATTCGCCTTCTCATTTAAGATATTGATTTCATCTCCCTGATGTGTCCCATGTTCGGAAAACCAGATTTTATTTGTTGTGGTGTTGAGCGTTAAGCCCTGTGCCGCTCTGATACCCATGGCATACAAACCGCGGGCTGCCTTATCTCCAAAATTCGGGTTGTCTTCCGGGATCGATCCATCGGAATTGATGCGATAGATTTTCCCTCTTTTATCCTCAATATTTTGAGCAATCGGGAGTGAAGGTTCATTCTTTTCACTAAACAGTCGTTCTCCGATCGTAAAGTAGAGTTTTCCGTCGCTTCCGAATACCATTCCTCCGCCATAATGATGACGGTCAAATGAGTACGGCTCGGCAACAAAAAGAACCTTAATCTGCTGTAAGGAATCATTCTGGAGTCTGGCTCTTATGATTTTCGTCGTTTTTCCTTTCGCGTTTTGCATAGCGTACGACAGATAAATAAAGTTGTTATTCTTGAAATCGGGGTCAAGTACTACTTCGAATTTGCCCGAATTGTCGCCCGGATGGTAAAATGCAATGCTATCCGCGACATCCGTCGGAAAACCTTTAATGATTATTTTTTCCTTTTTTGCTAAGTTGAATTTGACCAGATCACCCTCCTTTTCTGAAATTAAAACTTCATCTTCTGACATAAAAGCAATGCTCCAGGGACGTTTTAACCCATCCAGAATCGTTTCCTTTTCAGCTTTAATGGCATTCACATCAAACGTTTTATGCGTTTTCCGCGTAGACACCTTGTCAGCGATAAACCAACCGTCATTGGTTTTCATCAAGTTGAAATAGTCAGTAAACAGATCCTTTTCAGTGCTGATTTCCACTTTGGCACTACCCATGTTGTCCGTAATATCAACGGACACTATTCTTGTGGTCAGATTTGCCGGTCTCTTGTGTGGTTTGAACAAATTCAGATACTGTCTTTTTGAAAAAAGAGTGAATTTCCCATCCCGATAGTTTTTTAAATGGCAGGATTCGTGCATTGCCTTACCTAGTTTGACGGTATCTCCGGTCGCCCAACCGTCAAAGTATGCTTGAATGGTATTTTCTATCAATTGCCTTTCAGTGGGAGCATCCTGAGAAAACGTCGGGAAATGGGTAATAAGAAGACTTAACAATAAGATGACTCTTTTCATTTAAAGTATTTTTTGAGTTTGAAAAATGAAAAATTTTCGTTTTCCAAAAGTCAGTTATACTTTAATCATGCAGGTTCAGTAACCGGAATTCAGTAGTACGGAATTATAAATCAGGAGTAACAGACTGCCTGTAAGTGCTGGGAGTCAATTCTTTAATTTTCTTGAAAGCGGCAAAGAAAGTCGACTTGGAATTAAATCCAACTTCTTCTCCAATAGCATCCACCGTTAAGATGTTGTCATCGGATAACATTTTACAGGCTTCATTTATCCGATATTCATTGACGAAAAGAGTGAAATTTTTACCAACATTATCGTTCAGTATCTGTGATAACTGATGTCCCGAAACATTGATTTCTTTGGCAAGGTCATTCAGTTTCAGATTAGGATTTTTGAAAAGCTCTCGCTCTGTCATGGCTCTCTCCAACCGTGATATTACCATTTGGGAGTCTTCCGGATTTAATTTTTTGTCTGCATACTTCTGAGAGGAAAGAGAAGACAAATCGTCTGTTTTCCTGCGATAAAGCAATGTGAATACAACCAGATAAAGGATTAGTGAGAAGTACAATGCGCCGGAGATATAACTCCCTTTGGTGATATTCAGAATTGCCCAAACATACGATATAAAAAGTAGCAGTACCCCTCCACAAATGGTCAGAACCCATTTTTCGAAGGGTTTTACACTTTTCCGTTGCGCTAATTTTTTAAGAATTGGTATTAATAGTAACACAGAAAATGCAATGTATATACCCCATTGCAGGTAAATAAGGGGAACAATATATTCCCCCCAAAGTGAAGGAAAGTTTTTATATGGGTAAACGATCCCAACCAAAATGATAATCAACAACAAAGAAAAGATCTGTACCACCCAGGATTTTGGCATTTTCCTTACCTGCTGTACTTCGGATTTTACAAAGAAATATAAAAAGGGACCGATTAGAAAACAGGCTGTTAATCCGGCTTGCAGATATGTTTTGGATAAATTGTAATCAAAGAAGTATGCAACGGATTTGCCTATTCTGATACTTATCACCAATAATAGTGCACCCAACAGATAATTGGACAAATACTTTTTGGTAGTAAAAAAGAGGAGATAAATACCTAAAACCAGGCCGTTGAATGCGCCTAACAGGCTAAGAAAGAATAATATTTTATGGCTAAGGCTCATGCTGTAACTTTTACCAGTCAAATATACTGAGTTGTTATCATCTTAGATAGCCTCTATGTATCTTATGTGAAATCAGAGGCATAAAACTTAAAGTGCTGGTGCACGTACTGCCCGTTGTAAAGCACTATAATGTTCTTAGCTGAACGGTTTTATAACAACACTGTCCGGGTCAGGTTTTTTTATTTGGATGTTCAATATCGAACACTTCACGTCCTTTTGTGAACATTGTCTTTTTGTGAGAAATAGGCCCCAAATGCACCACAAGACATTTTTGGCAACTTTAAATTATTGGCACGTATTTGTACTATAAAATATAAACTAATCATTTAAAGTATGCGCCGAACATACCTGGGTGAATTTGAGGAGCTGGTTTTACTCATGATCGCCATTCTTGACGGGGAAGCTTATGGAGTTACAGTGAGTCAGGAGATTGAAGAACATACAGGGCGGATCGTCACTTTTGGAGCCATCCACAATACTTTAATCCGCCTCGAAGAAAAAGGGTTTGTAAAGTCCGAACTGGGCGGCGCCACGGCAGAACGCGGAGGAAGACGTAAAAGGCTATTCAAGGTTACTGCATTGGGAAGTCGTGCACTGACAGACATTCAGGAATTGCGCAACAAACTTTGGAAAGTAATGCCTGAAAACGCCTTAAATATCAGTGAATTATGAATGCTCCTACCCCTCCACGCTGGGCGCAACTACTCCTCCACTGCTTTCATCCCAAAAATACTTTGGAGGAAGTGGAAGGCGACCTGGATGAGTTGTATGTTTATTGGTACCAGAGAGCTGGTAAATTTCATGCGATTCTGCGATACATTATCAGTGTAATTTCGATCCTTCCACCGTTTGTTCGAAAACGGCACGTGAATGAAACCTATGATCAACCATTTATCCTGAATCTCGATATGTTCAAAAACTATGTCAAAATTGCCTGGCGGAATATTGTGCGTCAAAAAGCATATTCACTGCTCAACATTTCCGGCTTGTCGGTTGGAATGGCATGTAGCATTTTGATCCTGCTTTGGGTTCAAAATGAGTTAAGCTACGATCGTTTTAATGCGGACGCCGATCGGCTTTTCCGGATGACTTGTGACGCCGGTGGTTTTAAAGCTGCCGTTACACCGGTTGGTATGGCGCATGGTTTACAGCAACAAATGCCGCAGATTGAAGCCAGCGTGCGAATTAGCAAGCAGGCAGTGAGTCTGTTTGAAGCAGGGGAGAAGAAGTTCGAAGAGAAGAATGTTTTTTTTGCAGATTCTAACTTCTTGCAGGTGTTTTCCTACCCTCTTTTGAAAGGCGATGTGACCACCGCCCTGAAAAACCCAAACGCGTTACTGATCACCCAAGCAATTGCAGAAAAGTATTTTGGCAAGGAGGATGCAATTGGAAAAATTATACGGAGAAATAACAATGAAAATTTCACAGTTGCAGGCGTTCTCGCTAATGCACCTTCCAATTCCCATTTGCAGTTTGATTTTCTGATTCCACTGTCCAATCTAGCCCGCACGGATCGGGATCTGATTACCGATACATGGGGAAATTTTAATTTTTACACCTATTTCAAACTGGCAAAAAATGTTGATGTTTCGGATGCTGGCCTCACCAAAATGACCAAACGTATTGGTGAAATTTACAAGGCTCACGGGCAGATCATGAAAGTAGACTTCGTTTTACAGCCATTAACTGCAATCCATTTGCATTCAGATTTGCAGATTGATCTGCCGGGACATGGCAATATTCAATATGTCAATATATTCTTTGTGGTTGCCATATTCATTCTTGTTGTTGCTTGCATCAATTTCATGAACCTGGCAACAGCCCGCTCAGAACGCCGGGCAAAAGAAGTCGGTTTGCGCAAAGTTGTTGGTGCAGGACGTTATCAGCTGATATTTCAGTTTTTGGGCGAATCTCTGGTGTTTTCTTTTATCTCACTGTTCATCGCCATTTTGATGGTCGTTGTGCTCCTGCCGGTTTTTAAAATGCTGACTGAGAAGGAACTGGCCATTCACGTGCTTGACAATAAACTGTGGATGAGCCTCATTGGCATTGCAGTTTTGACTGGCCTGATATCTGGCAGTTATCCCGCATTATTTCTGTCGGGCTTCGCACCCGTGAAAGTGTTGAAAGGAAAACTAAGAGTTGCAGGAGCAAATCTTGTGTTTAGAAACGGCTTGGTCGTAGCACAATTTGTAGTTGCTATTGTTCTGCTTGTAGGCACTGCAGTTGTGTACAAACAATTGAATTTCATCAAGAGCACAAACCTGGGTTTCGATAAATCGAATTTGCTATACGTACACATGACCGGCGAAATGTGGGGTAAACAACAAGCTTTGAAACAATCGCTGACTCAAAATCCTCTGACAGAAAATTTTTCAATCATTTCTGACCTGCCAACAACCCTGACAACCGGAACCGTAGATCTCGAATGGGCTGGACAAACGAAGCGCAATGAGGTGATTGTTCCGTCCATTGATGTTGACGAAAATTTCACAAGCGTATTTAAAACCCATCTGCTGGCAGGACGTAGCTTTTCCCGATCTTTTTCCAGCGACAGCTCCAATTTTGTCATCAATGAAAAGGCAATGCAAACAATGGGAATGAATCTTCAAAATGCAGTTGGCCAGAATATAACCTTCGGCGAACAAAAGGGTATGATCGTGGGAGTGGTTAAAGATTTTCATTTCAAATCCTTACAGTACGCAGTTGAGCCACTTATATTGAGACTCAACAAATGGGGCGGAAAGGTGATCGTTCGCACACAAGCTGGTAAAAACGAAGCTACAATAGCTGCGTTAGAAAAAATCAACCAGGAGCTCAATTCCGTATATCCCTTGTCTTACGGCTTTCTGGATAAGGATCTTGATAACCTTTATCGCAGTGAAGAACAGATGGGAAATATATTTAATCTGTTTGCAGGTCTGGCCATTTTTATCTCGTGCCTCGGTCTATACGGATTGTCTGCGTTTATGGCAGAACAGCGTAAAAAAGAGATTGGCGTACGCAAGGTTCTGGGAGCTACTGTGACGGGCGTTGTAGCTTTGCTTTCACAGGATTTTCTCAAATTAATATTGATCGCGATCGCACTCGCTTCCCCTATTTCCTGGTATGCAATGAACCGGTGGCTTTCCGACTTTGCCTACCAAACCAGCATCGACTGGTGGGTATTCGTCCTGGCCGGAATGCTGGCAGCTTCCATTGCATTGCTAACTGTGAGTTTTCAAAGCATAAAAGCCGCATTGATGAATCCGGTTAAGAGCTTGGGGGCAGAATAAATAGGCATGCACAATAGCTTTGGTTTGCAATGGGCTTTCTATTATTTGATTTAAAACCTATTACCGGCAGTTAAATTTCTGGATTTCTGATCGTAAAACACATGTAAAAGTTTAAATAATAGCTTTAAAATCCCTTCCCCACGATTCAACTACAACAAGCCACGATTGAGCTACATATCCCAAAGTAGGTCTTCACAACTTTGTTCCATCAAAAAATTAAACAAAAAATCATGGAAACAAAGAAGGTTTGGCTTGTAACAGGAGCCTCGAAAGGTTTGGGATTGACGTTGGTTAAAAAGTTGCTTGAAAACGGTTATCGTGTTGCAGCTACATCACGAAATGCGCATTCTTTGGT
Source organism: Dyadobacter sp. CY312 (assembly GCF_021390535.1). Classification (GTDB taxonomy): domain Bacteria; phylum Bacteroidota; class Bacteroidia; order Cytophagales; family Spirosomataceae; genus Dyadobacter. Next base: position 400,233 of record NZ_JAJUXG010000001.1, on the reverse strand, counting down.
TGAAGCTATTGGCGTTGCATCAGGTTCGTTTTTACCATTGGAAGTTTCGCTTACTGACGATGATGCGGTAAAAGCGGCCATTGACAAAATTGTTATGCATTTTGGAAAAATTGATGTGGTTGTAAACAATGCAGGCTATGGCCAGCTTGGTACATTGGAAGAGCTCTCAGATGCTGAAACGAAGGAAAATTTTGATGTAAATGTATTTGCTCCGCTCAATGTGGTCAGACATGCGATGCCTTATTTGAGAAGTCAGAAATCAGGAAACATCTTTAACATTGCATCGGTTGGAGGAATTTTCGGAAGTTTTGCGGGTTGGGGTGTATATTGTGCCACTAAATTTGCCATGGCAGGTTTCACCGAGGCGCTGGCCGAAGAAGCAAAGGAGTTTGGAATTCACGCTACGGTGGTATATCCGGGCTATTTCCGAACCGATTTCCTAACCGCTGGTTCGTTAAAAACACCGAAGTCTGCCATTCAGGAATATGCCGCGGCCAGACAATCGGAACAAGCGCATTTGAACGACATCAACGGAAACCAGCCCAATGATCCCGAAAAGGCAGCGGACGTGTTGATCGCTATAAGCGAAGAAGAAAATCCACCTGTTCATTTGTTGCTGGGTAGCGACGCATATGATATGCTCCAAAACAAAATTGAACTCATTACAAAAGATGCTGAACAATGGAAAGAGTACACGGTTTCAACTGGCTATTGATTCAATTAATCTTAATCATGTTAATCAGTTGTAAATCGGCAAACAATCCAGTAACAATGACCAAAACGATTGAAGAAACCCGGGAATACATTGGGATGTGGGTAACGAAAGATGGCTACATTCGTCATGAATTATTGCCTGGCAACAGATATGATGAAGCCCGTGGAACGCGCAAGAATGCCTATCAGGGCAGTTATAAGATATCCGGGAATCACATTGATTACAAAGACGACACCGGATTCACGGCTGACGGTGATTTCAGAGAAGGTGTGTTATATCACGCAGGAATGATTTTATACAAAGAAAAATAACGACGAAAAATAACAGCGATGGCAGATACATTTCGCTTTAACTCATTGACCGAGTTTCATACCTTTTGCGGTTTGCCCAAGCCGGAGCATCCGCTCATAAGCCTGATCGATTACAGCAAGGTCAATTACCCGGTAAACGACCATGAAATGAAATGGGTACAGCATTTTTACTCCATTGGGTTGAAGCGAAATGTGAACGCCAGGTTCAACTACGGCCAACAGCAATATGATTTTGACTCAGGGATTTTATGTTTTGTATCTCCGCTTCAATTTCTGAAAATAGAAATGAATCCAACGGCAATTGCTGAGCCCACGGGCTGGTTGTTATTGATCCACCCCGATTTCTTGTGGAATACGGACCTGGCGAAGAAAGTTAAATCATACGAATTCTTTCAATATTCTGCCAATGAGGCACTTTTCCTGTCTGATAAAGAGGAGAAGATCATCGTCGATATTCTTCAAAACATTGAACAGGAATACCAATCCAATATCGATAAATTCAGCCAGGAGCTCATTATCGCTCAAATTGAGAGACTGCTCATTTATTCTGACCGCTTTTATGCACGGCAGTTTATCACCCGAAAGAAATCAAACCATGATTTACTCACCCGTTTCGAGCAGATTCTCAACCAATATTTTGAAAGTGGCAAAGCGCTGGAAAACGGGATCCCGTCGGTGAAGGATCTTGCAACGGAATTGAATATTTCTCCCAATTATCTCGGAACACTCCTTCGGTTGTACACGCAGCAGAATACCCAGCAGCACATTCAAAGTAAACTTATAGAGATCGCGAAAGAGCGGTTGACCACCACGGAATTGTCGGTAAGCGAAATTGCCTATGACCTGGGTTTTGAGCATCCGCAGTCTTTCAGTAAACTGTTTAAGACCAGAACGAATCAAAGTCCGCTTGAATTTCGGGCAGCGTTTAACTGATCTTGAAGTATTCTCAATTTGCGTACACAATGCCTCGTTTCGGCTACATCCGATACCACAGGTATCCTGAAATTTGTATCAACAAATCATTAAAAAAATTGAGATGAAAAAGGTACTTATAACAGGAGCAAACAGAAGCATTGGTTTTGAAGCAGCAAAGCAGTTGTTACAAAAAGGATATTATGTGTTTTTAGGAAGCAGAAGCTTGGCTAACGGGCAAAAGGCCGTGGACAAACTAAAAGCAGAAGGTTTTACGAACGCGGAAGCTATAGAACTGGATGTAACCAACGCTGTATCGGTGCAAAATGCCCGTACAACAATTGGCAGCAAAACCGATGTTCTGGATGTGCTCATCAACAATGCAGGTATAAGCGGAGGTTTTCCTCAGTCGTACAGTACCGATGTCAGCGTTTACAAAGAGGTTTACGATACCAACTTTTTTGGCGTGGTACAGGTAACGCAGTTGTTTATGGATTTACTGCGAGCCTCACCGCAGCCGCGCATTGTGAACGTAACTTCGGGGCTAGGATCGTTGACTTTGCATAATGACTCTTCCTGGAAATACTACAATGTAATGGCGCCGATCTACAATTCCTCCAAAGCGGCCCTGAACATGTACACCATCATGCTGGCAAAAGAGCTTAGCGACACGGCTTTTAAAGTCAATGTAGTTGATCCGGGTTTCACAGCTACCGACTTCAACCACCACACCGGAACGGGAACTGTGGAAGATGCCGCGGCGAGGTTGGTAAAATGCGCGGTTCTTTCAGAAGACGGACCGACAGGAACATATTTTAGCGATGACAATAATCCTGAAACGGGTATTAGCCTCTGGTAGCCAGGACTTTAAAATGACTAACTTTGTAAGATGAAAAAAGTAGAAAATAACATTCGAAAATTCACTTCATTGTCGGATATGCACCGGATGTTTGGGTTGAACAAGCCCTTACATCCGTTGATCAGTTTTTCGGATATCTCCAATATTCATATTGATTTTGAGACATTGCCGCCTTTAATCGCTACCGATTTTTACAAAATCTCCTACAAACTATTTGCCTGCGGAACACCGCGTTACGGTCAGAGTGTGTATGATTTTAGTGAAGGCGGTTTGGCATTTACCGCTCCGCATCAGGTGCTGGAATCACCCGGGGCTGATCATGAATTAAATTCGGGATATTTGCTGCTCATTCATCCGGATTTTTTTCTCGGATTTCCGCTTGCCAAAAAAATAAAGCAGTTCGGGTTCTTCTCCTACGATACAAACGAAGCACTGCATTTATCAGATACCGAAAAAGAAACTATTTTCTCGGTTTTTAAAATGATAGATGAGGAGTTGAAGAAAAACATTGATGGTTTTAGCCAGGATGTGATCATATCTCAGATTGAGCTGCTGCTTAGTTACAGCAACCGTTTTTACAACCGCCAGTTTATAACCAGAAAAGCAGCCGGGAACCGCTTGCTGCAACAGCTGGATGAGATTTTGGAGCAGTGTTTTGATCAAACAAAATCTGCTGAAAAGGGTGTTCCTACTGTACAATATCTTTCGGAGCAACTGCACATTTCACCGGGTTACCTAAGCGATATGTTGCGCGCTTTGATCGGGCAAAATGCGCAGCAATACATTCATCAGAAGCTCATCGAAAAAGCGAAGGAAAAACTATCTGCGTCCGAGTTGTCTGTGAGCGAAATTGCCTATGAATTGGGCTTTGAGCATTCACAGTCTTTCAGCAAACTTTTTAAATCAAAAACAAATCAAAGTCCGCTGGAATTTCGGGCATCTTTCAACTGATGGTTAGATAATAATTCCTTTCAGCTACAAGTTTGCGACTTTTGGCTACAACCATTTTCTGACTGCTGATGAACTTTGCATCAACAAAATATCAGAACAATGGACTTAAAAAACAGCACAATCCTCATTACAGGCGGAACCAGTGGCATTGGCCTCGAACTTGTAAAACAACTGACCGAACAAGGCGCAAAAATCATCGTTACAGGACGCAACCTTGAAGCTCTGAACGAAACCAAGAGGAAGTTTCCACACGTTCACGGCTTTCAGAGTGACGTGAGCAATCCGAAAGACATCGAACAACTCTACAAAGATGTTACCCAACAATTCCCGGATCTGAATATCATCATCAACAACGCCGGACTCATGCGACTGATCGATTTGCAGGATACTTCTCTGGATCTTGAAAATATCAACCGGGAGATTTCAACCAACCTGTCCGGTACAATCCAGATGGTGCATCAGTTTTTGCCGCATTTGCTGACCAAAAAATCAGCTGCCATAGTCAATGTTTCGTCAGGTATTGCCTTTATGAGTTATTCTCCCGCACCCATTTACAGTGCTACCAAAGCAGGCGTTCGTGCCTACACGCAGGCGTTGCGTTTACAGCTTGAAGACACCAGTGTGAAAGTGTTCGAAATGATTCCTCCCGGGGTAAAAACAAATTTGCAAAACGATTGGGAAAAGCAACCGAACGAAGCGATGATGATGACTGCCGACAAAATGGTAAAAGTGGTGATAGAAGGGATGTTGAAGGACAAAAAAGAGCTCAAACCATTTATGATCAGCGTAATAAAATTTGCGACCAAAATAATCCCCAACGTGCTCCTGAATTTTGGCCACAGGGAATTTAAAGAAATCAAACAGCTTCAAAATAAAAATGGAACGAGATGAAAACGCTATTTTTTGCATCTTTGATGTTGTTGATATCCATTACAAGCTTTGCACAACAACCTGCCGATGGCATCATTGGGATTTGGCAAAGTGACGGTTCCGAGGTGGGGCTCAAATTTGAGATTTACAAATCCGGCGACAAGTATTTCGGAACGCTGCTTTGGGCTTCCAATATGTTTGAAGCCGACGGAAGAACACCGAAGAAGGATTTTAAAAATCCTGATAAAAATTTGCAGGGCAGATCGAGAAAAAACATCGTCAACATTACCAACTTAAAATATGAGGATGGCGGGTATGTTGGTGGAAAGCTTTACAATCCCAGTGAAGGAGACACTTACAGTTTGAAAGCCAAACTGACAAATGCAAACGAATTGGATTTTCGGGGCTACATGGGCATTTCCCTGTTGGGTAAAACAATGAAATTTAAAAGAGTTAATTAATCCGTAAAAAAAGTACACAAATGAAAATCATCAGCATCGTTCTATTATTAGCGTCTGCGTTTCTCAGCATCAAACACGGCTGGGTTGCATTTCAACCTGCCACTGCCGAACAAGCCAAAATGATGGCAAACCTGGGCATCACCAAAACCATAATGCCGTATTTCGGCGCCTTTTCGATCATCATTGGTTTGATGTTATTCTTTCCGCAAACATTTTTTATCTCCAACCTACTGAATGCGGTCACCATTGTTTTGATTATGGCTATGTCCTTACGTGCAGGGGACTACAAAACCGCATTGATCGAAATTCCGTTTTTAGCCATGCCGCTGATTATGATTTGGTTGAAGTATCCGTTGAAGTCTTAACTATGATTTTTTTGATTAACTGATTTTTATGATAAATGAAAATTATAAATATTCCGAGCTCACTTCCAAAATTATTGGATGTGCGATGACAGTTCACAAAACATTGGGTAACGGTTTTCAGCCGGGCCGGTGCGGAAGTGATTTATCAAAGAGCACTAGCCATTGAATTGAGCTTGGTTGGTATAAGTTTCCAGCGGGAATTTGAGATGCCAATATTTTATCGGGGAGAACATATCGGCACCCGAAGAGTAGATTTTCTAATTGATGGAATGATATCGGTTGAATTAAAAGCCACTACAAAACAGGAAGACGTGCATCTGGCACAAGCCATTAACTACCTGGAAGCTTACAATTTGGAAATAGGACTCCTAATTAATTTTGGCGAAGCAAGCCTAAATTTTAAAAGACTAGCGAATAAAAAGTATAAGCCTGTGTAAAGCCATTCGCGACAGGCAGGAAAAGAAGATATGCAGATGCTAAAAATCATTACAATCAAATAAATCAAAATAATCATAGTTCAGACATTATGACACCCTACCGCATAAAATCAATTTCTGATGTTCACCGGCTCGCGGGACTTGAAAGACCGCATCATCCGTTGATCAGCATTGTGGATGTTTCGAAGTTTAGCAATGATTCGGATGTCAATGCCGTTATTTTCGACTTTTACGCTGTGTCGCTCAAGAGAGGTTGCAACAACTTGCTTTACGGTCAGCAGAAATACGATTTTGACGAAGGCCTCATGGCATTTATGTCGCCGGGACAAATTTTGCGTGGCGAGGAAGGTGGGTTGCCGCCCAAGCTGGAAGGCTGGATGATGTTTATTCACCCCGACTTTTTGTGGAATACACCACTTGCCAGAAAGATTAAACAATACGAATATTTTGGTTACGCTGCCAACGAAGCATTATTTCTCTCTGACAAAGAAGAAACAATGATGAATGGCATCATTGAAAATATCAGAAATGAATACAAGGCCAACATAGATAAATTCAGTCAGGACGTGATCATTGCGCAATTGGAGCTTTTGTTTACCTATGCACAACGCTTTTACGAGCGGCAATTTATCACCCGCAAAATTACCAATCACAAGATTCTGGAAAGGCTGGAAAACGTGTTGGACGAATATTTCAAAAATGGGGATTTACTTTCCAAAGGACTTCCAACGGTACAGTTTGTTGCTGATTCATTGAATATTTCCATCAAATATTTAAGCAGCCTGTTGAAGCAGTTGACAGGCTTAACCACACAACAGCATATTCACGAAAAGCTTATTGAAAAAGCAAAAGAAAGACTATCAACCTCCGAGCTGTCTGTGAGCGAAATCGCTTACGAATTGGGTTTTGAACACTCACAGTCATTCAGTAAATTGTTTAAGTCAAAGACCAGTCAAAGTCCTTTGGAGTTCCGGGCTGCGTTTAATTGAACTCATTCCTGATTTTATTGCTAAATAGCATTCCAACTTGGGTTTAAGTATCAGCAACATATCATCCGCCGGTTTAAACAGCTACGAATTTTCGTTTACCCTCGCCAATCAACGCATGGAACTTCTCCACAAGGTGAAGGATTCAAAAAAATACCTGTCTGGAGTTATCTTATGATTTCCTACACGCCACGCCTGCTCACCAGACGATGGAATGCGCGCTGACTTTGGGAGGTTCGGAAATGTCTGTACCATACAAGATCTTAAATAGCACTGATGTTCATGACATGGGGCTGGCTATGTAATCCTGGGCTTTGCAGCAAAGTAAAATTGGGCTTTACGACAAAGTCCGGAGTGTTTTTAATGCTGAATTTTGCAGTGTTAAAAATGAAAATAGAATGAAAAACACAACAGTATTGGTAACCGGAGGAACCGGATTTGTAGCGATCCATACCATCGCACAGCTATTGCAACAAGGCTATACCGTTAAAACAACCCTTCGCTCTCCTGACAAAAAAGGCGTTGTATTACAGGCATTGGAAGGGACAGACACAACAGGACTTTCCTTCCATTTTGCAGACCTGACGCTTGACGAAGGTTGGCAAGAAGCAACCCTGGGTTGCGATTACGTTTTGCATGTGGCCTCGCCTTTTCCGGCGCAGGATCCGGAAGATGAGAATGACCTGATTATTCCGGCAAGGGACGGCGCCTTGCGTGTATTAAAAGCGGCCCGTGACGCGGGAGTAAAACGAGTGGTGCTAACCTCATCTTTTGCGGCAGTGGGTTACAGCAAAAACATAGCAGGACATGTTTTTACGGAGGAAGACTGGACGGATGTTAGCGCTCCCCTCCCGGCCTACATAAAATCAAAAACCGTTGCTGAACGCGCTGCATGGGATTTTATACAGAACCAAGGTAACGGTATGGAGCTCTCCGTTATCAATCCCGTGGGGATCTTTGGTCCGGTGCTGGGTAACATTTCATCGGCTTCGCTGGACATTGCCGTGACAGGAATTATGAAAGGAACTACCAGCATGAGCGGCAATTTTACGATGGGGGTGGTAGATGTGAGAGATGTGGCCGACATCCACATCAAAGCCATGATGCACCCGGATGCGGCAGGTGAGAGATTTTTGGCTAATTCGGACGGCGTAATGAGTTTTTATGACGTAGCCGAACTGATTAGAAAAGAACGTCCGGGTTTGTCTGGAAATATAGCCTTGATGACGCCCACGCCCGAAGAATATTACAAACAAATGTCCAGTAAAAAAGCAGAAACGGTATTAGGCTGGAAACCGCGAAGCCGGGAAGAAGCCATTCTGGCAAGTGTCGATAGTGTTACAAAAAATGTAAATTTGTGACAAATAACCAGCGATGAGTCTTGAAGTTCAATAACATACATTCCTGCCACATCGGTCCGGAAATTTCGCCAGAGCAGTTTATTCCTGAACATTTTTTCCTGTATCTGCTGAGCGGTTCGATGATTGCCTATGATGGAAAGAACAGCTATTCGATGAAACCGGGCGACTACTGTATTGCCAGGAAAAATCATCTGGTGCGTTATACCAAATTCAGGCAGGACGACAGTTTTGAAAAGATAATTATCACACTTGATGAGCCATTTCTTAGAAACTTCCAGACCAGACATCCTTTAAAGGTAGAGGCGGTCGCCAATGACAATTCTTTTTTGTTTGTGCCCGAGACCAAATTCATCAGTAATTACATCCGGTCTCTTGAACCTTATTACAATGGCGACCTGCAGATTGATGAAACTTTTGCAGACGTAAAGCGGGAGGAACTGCTTTTGATCCTGCTTAAAAGCGACAAACAACTGGCTAATGTGCTTTTCAATTACAGCATTCCCGATAAATTGGATCTTGAAGAATTTATGCTTAGGAATTTCAGATTCAATGTGAGTATGGACCGCTTTGCATTTCTTACCGGAAGAAGTCTTTCGGCGTTTAAACGGGATTTTAAAACGATTTTTAACGAAGCCCCGCGCCGGTGGTTAATGAAGAAGAGATTGGAAGAAGCGCATTTTCTGATTCAGAAGCAACACAGGAAACCGGCCGACATATACATCGACCTCGGTTTCGAAGATCTCTCACACTTTTCGTTTGCCTTCAAAAAAACTTTTGGAAAAGCGCCTACGGAAGTTACGTCTGTGAATTGATAATTACCGGATTCTGTAAATTATAAATAACAAAATGAGGGCGTCTCAATTTGAATTTGAGACACCCTCACAATTTCAGTTATTTTTCAACGAAGCCATATCAATTACAAACCGATACTTCACATCGCCTTTAAGTAGTCTTTCGTATGCATCATTGATCTGATTCATATCAATCATTTCAATGTCGGCAACGATGTTGTGTTCGCCGCAGAAGTCGAGCATTTCCTGTGTTTCGGCAATACCACCGATCATTGAACCTGCAAAACTTTTACGACCCATGATCACGCTGAATGCTGCTACCGGCAGCGGATGTTCCGGTGCTCCAACGAGTGCCAGTGAACCATCCACGCGAAGCAAACTCAAATATGCATTGATATCGTGCTGTGCGGAGACCGCGTCCAGAATGAAATGTAGTTTTCCTCTGTAGGCAGCCATTTGTTCTTTGTCTTGGGACAACACCACTTCGTCTGCACCAAGGCGTTTTGCTTCTGCAAATTTGGATTCCGAAGTTGTGAATGCAACTACCTCTGCTCCCATTGCCTTAGCAATTTTGATGCCCATGTGTCCCAAACCGCCAATACCAACTACGCCTACCTTTTTACCCGGACCAACGTTCCAGTGGCGAAGCGGCGAATAGGTGGTAATTCCTGCGCAAAGCAATGGGGCAGCAGCAGCCAGATCCATATTTTCAGGAATACGCAATACATAATTTTCGTTCACGACAATCCTTTCAGAATAACCACCGAAAGTAGGCGAACCGGGTAGGTGCGGGTCGGGTGAGCCGTAAGTACCGGTCATGCCCTTTTCGCAAAACTGTTCAAGGTCTTCCTGGCAATATTGGCACTCACGACAGGAATCGACCATACAGCCCACTCCTACCAAATCTCCCACCTTGAATTTCTTTACATGATCACCCACGCTGACAATCCTGCCCACGATTTCGTGGCCGGGAACACAGGGATAGATCGATGGTCCCCATTCGCTTCTTGCGGTATGTAAGTCAGAGTGGCATACTCCGCAGAACTGGATATCAATCTCCACATCGTGCGGTGTAGGTTTTCTTCGTTGGATGCTCATTTGATCCAATGGCGCTTCTGCTGCCTCTGTTCCGTAAGCCTTCACGTTTGTCGTTTCAGTCATTTTATTAAGTGTTGAATAAATTATAGTTGTTCTTTTACCACTTTGGCCGGAATTCCTGCTACCACAGTATTGGCAGGAACGTCCCGACTTACCACCGCACCGGCTGCAACCACTGCATTTTCCCCAATCGTAACTCCTGGTAAAATCGTGGCACCTGCACCAATCCATGCATTGCGTTTGATTGTGACCGGTTTCAGGATCAAAGCTTTTCTGTCGGCAGGATCCAGTGGATGGTTCTCGGATGTAATATTCACGCGTGGACCAATCTGCACGTCATCTTTAATAATGATGCCACCTATGTCCAGAAAGGAGCAGGCATGGTTGATGAATACGTTTTTGCCAAGGGTGATATGTCGTCCGAAATTGGTATAAAACGGCGGAAAAATGGTTGTCGATTTATCGATCTCATTTCCGATGATTTCACTCAGTCTATTTCGAACATCATTCAAGTCAGTTGCTTCGGCATTCATTCGGACACAAAGCTGAATGGTTCCTGCAACTGCAGTACCGAAGTCTTCATACCCCGGATCCTCCTTACGGATCAGCTCTCCCGTACGCATTCTTGCAAATATATCGGCTTCTTTTTCTTCCATATGGCTTTTTATTCTAACGCAAAGCTCACCTCCACACGGCCGGACCCAAGCGCTGCGGCAAGCCCTGCAACGTCATTCACCTTGCCAATCCGTGTGTAGGTATATGAAGTGGGGAATGTCTTATAAAATAATACAAGGACGTTGGAAGTGTACAACATCAGATCCCCATTTTGAATCGTTCCCGGGTTGGTTGGATTGGCTGGCAAACTGTTCGGAAACTGGTAGAGTTTTTCATTGCCGTTTAGTTCATCCATCTGAACCGTAAGAGGCAACCGGGCTTTGAACGCTGTTGCGGTTGCATTGTTCACCAGTGTTGCCGTAAAGGTCTTCGCTCCTACTTTCACGATCAGCTTTCCGGAGGTAGTGTCAGTACTTGTCCCAATTTCTTCGGTTTCGTTTCCCATATCATTTACCAGTTCGGTACTGTCTGTTTTACAAGCCATAAATGCAATGAAGACAAGGGCGAGCTGCATGAAAATCATCACTGATTTTTTCATTTCTCAAACGGGTTGTTAAATGGTTGCTGCATCGATCACATACCTGTAACGTGCCTTTTTGTCCAACACCTTCGCCCATGCCTCATTCACTTCTGCGGCTTTGATGATCTGGATCTGTGGAAATACCTTATTATCAGCACAATATTGCACCACTTCCTGGGTCTCGGGAATACCGCCTATCAGTGAAGCGTTGAAATTGACCCTTGTATTGGCAAGACCGATGTTGCTCAGCATCAGGTTGAAACCCACCGGCATACCGACCTGCGTGTAAAAACCGTCGACTTTCACAACAGACGCGTAAGCCGCCACGTCATACTGAACCGGAATTGTCGAGATCATATAGTCCAGCTTACCCTTGTATGCTTTCAATTTAGCCAGGTCATCTACTACGATCACTTCTTTTGCACCAAACGCGAGAATATCTTTTACTTTTTCAGGTGATGTGGTAAATGCGTACACTTCTGCTCCTTTGGATACAGCCAGTTTCACTGCCAGATGTCCCAGTCCGCCAATTCCGGCCACACCTACTTTGTCACCTTTCTTAAATTTGGCTTTCATTAATGGAGCGTAGGTAGTAATGCCGGCACAGAGTAAAGGCGCGGCCTCTTCCAGACTAATGTGATCGGGAATGTGAACTGCAAAGTGATCCCTGACTACGATGTTGTTGGAATAGCCTCCCTGGGTTATCCCGGAAGGAGCAGTTTTATCGGGATTCCCGTAAGTAAACAACGTTTTACCATTGTCGCAAAACTGTTCTTCGCCATGTTTGCAGCTGTCGCAGGTCATGCAGCTGTCCACCATGCACCCGACCCCTGCCCTGTCTCCGACTTTGAATTTGGTAACATTTTTTCCAACAGCCGTCACAATGCCTGCAATTTCATGCCCGGGCACCTGCGGATACGGTTGCGGCCCCCAGTCGCCTTTCATCTGATGGATATCCGAATGGCAAATGCTTGCGAATTTAATGTCGATCAGCACATCATGATCACCTACCGGCCGGCGTTCAAATTCCCACAGGCTCAGTTTGCCGGATGCATCTTTGGCTGCATAACCTTTTGACCTGATGGTTTTGGTAGCCAGATTTTTCGGTGTTTGCGAGAAAAGTTTGGTATGACCTGCCACCGATAATCCTACTCCCGCGATTGCCGTTTGCAAAATAAATTTTCTTCTGGAAGAGCCAGGTTTTATGCTGTTATGTCCTTTCATTTCTATTTTTGGTTATTATATTCCTGATCCGTTACAGGCTGCATCCATTTCACAATCCCTTTTCCAACATTGGGAATGATGTACATTTGTTGCATGCCCGAATTAGCAGTAGCACCATGCCAGTGCACCACACCAGGAGGGCATTTTACTACATCGCCTTTTTTCAGTTCCTCTCTCGGCTGGCCTTTGATCTGGTGATAACCGGAGCCTTCGGTAATTATCAGGATTTGTCCTGCCGGATGCTCGTGCCAGTTGCTTCGCGCGCCGGGTTCAAAGTAAACATTGCCTACAACGGTCGTCAGCGAGCTGTCGGCCGGTACCAGGCCATAGTTCCATACTTTTCCTGTAAAGTTTTCGGCGGGACCCTGTTTTCCTTTGGGGAAAATACCTTTGCTTACATCCGGATGTTTACTCTGGCTCTGCGCTTTGGAATAGGCTGAAAGCATCACCACCGAAGCGATCACGATTGTTCTTTTTATTGAGGTAGTCAGCCGATGGGCTTGAATTTTATTTTTCATAGACTGTATTTGTTTTAATACAAAACAAAGTTACCCGCTCAGGAGGCTGGGCGGGTAACGACAATCAAACCGAAAATTAAGAATTTCAAACTTCCGCCATACGCAATGCTTTTGGGTTGGTGCCCGTCATGCGTTTGAAAAAGTTGTTGAAGTAAGTGGGATATTCAAAGCCAAGTGCATAGCCAATTTCAGAAATGTTCCAATCGGTGTGCTGTAAAAGCGCTTTTGCTTCCGCAATCATGCGCTCCGTAATGTGGGCGGTGGTGGGTTTTCCGGTAACCTGCTTCACAGCACGATTCAGATAATTGACATGCAGATTCAGGTTTCCAGCATAATCCTGTGCAGTTTTAAGTTGCAGCGGACGGTCAGCAGTTTCAATCGGAAATTGCCTTTCCAGTAACTCAAGAAATACAGAAGTAATGCGGGAGGCCGCGTTTTTTTGCTGGCTGTAATTTTCAGAGGGTTGCAGTTTGAGTGCCTCGTGGATGATCAGGTTGATGTAGTTGCGCATGAGGTCGCTTTTGAAAGTGTAATCCTGCTTTTGTTCTTCTATCATCCTCTCAAACAGGCTGTTTAAAAACTGACGCTGCGTTTCCGTGATATGCAGTATAGGTGTTCCTCCCAGCTTAAAAAATGGAGATTGCTGCAAACTTTCCGAGCGCTCGCCCTGTAAGAGAAATTCCTCCGAAAACAGGCAGGTATAACCCACATAACTGGTCGAAAGTGTTTCCCAGGAATAAGGAATGTGCGGATTTCCGAAAAACAACACCGTTCCTTCGGTTTCAAAGCTACGGTCGGAATAATGAATTTTACTTTTACCGGTTGTCAGGCAAATTTTGTAAAAATCCTTCCTGCTGTATATCCTCGTAGCGTTGCCGTCGTCCTCGATCTGAAATACATTAAAGCCTTTCAACCTCAAATCGTTGTTGAATTCACAAACCGATCTTTGTTTTAAATCTTCCATAAAACCATATTAAGAATTACATCACAAACGCGATTACCTGTGCAAGATAAAGCTATATGATCTGCAATTATTCCTGCAACGCCTTTAATTTCATCATTTGGTTTGAAATTCTTAATAGAAGGTTTGAAAATCTTTACTGAATGGCAGCAGCAAATCTAAACTTTGTAGTTAGCTCATATAGTTTCAATCAACCGGGCTGCGGACTGAAACTGGCCTATATGGGAGCGGTCAGCGGAGCATCGATCCCCTATTGAAACAAAAATTTATGGTCATTTTATTGACTTATCTTCGCTTACCGGAATAGGTGCGACAGGAAATGGCAGTGTATGCAGCTGCAAAGTTGTTGTGAGGGCTACATGTGCAGATTTAAGAACGCAGATGAAGCAAAACCTGTTAATCAGGAAATCTAAAAGAGGGAGAATAATCAAATGTAAAAGCAAATGGCCAGAGTTTTCATTACCGGATCAGCCGACGGACTAGGCTTATTAACAGCCAGGGAATTAATTGCGCTGGGGCATCAGGTGGTGCTTCATGCCCGCAATGAAAAAAGAGCAGAACAGGCTCTTGAGAAGGTACCGCAAGCGGAAACTGCACTGGTAGCTGATCTCTCTGACATGGATCAAACAATAGAACTTGCATCAAAAGTGAATGGTTTGGGTACCCTCGATGTCGTCATTCATAATGCAGGTATTTACCAATCATCAGGTCAGAATGCAGGAAAGAGCAACCTGCCAGACCTCCTGGTTGTCAACACCCTCGCTCCCTACATTCTGACGTGTTTGATAAAAAGACCCAGACGGCTCATTTACCTGGCTTCGGACATGCATCTGCAAGGTAACTCGGGCTTGGAAAATTTAACAATCGCTGGTTTAAAAACTGGCTCAATTTCCTATTCAGATACAAAACTGCACAATGTAATTTTGTCTATGGCCGTAGCACGCAAATGGGAAGGAATCTATGCAAATGCCGTCGACCCGGGTTGGGTACCGACAAAGATGGGAGGAATTGGTGCGCCAGGAAATCTTGAACAGGGTATTCAGACTCAGGTATGGCTTGCCACCAATGAGGATTCAAGGGCCAAAGTCAGTGGCTGTTACTTCTACCATAAAAAACAGAGCGATTTTCAACTTGCTGCCAAGAACAACGATGTTCAGGACAAGTTCCTCGCCTTATGTGAAGAGATTACGGGAGTAGCATTTTATTAAAGTGCGCCAGCAGGCTAAGAGCCTCAGCATCAGGTTCTGAATTAAACTGGAAAACAAAAATATCATATTATGGAAATCACAAAAATAGGTAGCAGACCTTCTGCCAAAGGACCACAGGACTGGTTCACAGGAGCAGTTAGAATCGATCCGCTTTTCGATGCCAATGAAGCAAGGCGCGGTGCATCAGCGTTGGTTACTTTTGAACCGGGTGCACGCACCGCCTGGCATACACACCCACTCGGACAAACGCTTATCGTGACAGCCGGTTGCGGCTGGGTACAACGTGAAGGCGGTCCGATTGAAAACATTTTTCCAGGTGACGTGGTCTGGTTTGAACCAAACGAAAAGCATTGGCACGGAGCCACCGCTACAAACGGAATGTCCCACATTGCGATCCAGGAAAATCTTGATGGAAAGGTTGTAGACTGGATGGAGCATGTCAGCGAAGAGCAGTATCGTGCGACTCAAAGGTGAGTTTGTTTTATAGAAATAGTTTAAGAGATGCTCAGATGTTTGTCAGATTGAGTAACTATTTCTTGGAGCAAAAAATTGTACTCAGCATGACATTAATACCTCGAATAAGAATAATATTACACTGGAATAAAGAACTCGGTCCACATTATTAGGCATTTGAAAATTTAAAATAGCAGTAAATGAATGGTTTAACAGAAAAAGAAAAGATGCTGTCCGGAGCGTTGTACCTTGCTTTCGATCCTGAACTTTTTGAGGAGAGGCAAATCGCAATGGATTTACTATATGAATTCAATCACCTTCATCCCAGAAAAGCTGAGGAAAGAAAGCAGAACCTGAAAAAGCTGTTTGGATCGGTTGGTGAAAACTGTTGGGTAGAGCAGCGTTTCCATTGTGATTATGGTTATAACATCCGCGTTGGCGATAATTTTTATGCAAACGTTGGGTGTACCATTCTCGATTGCGCTCCGGTAACGATTGGCGATAACGTGTTACTTGCTCCGGGCGTGAGTCTGTACACGGCAGGCCACCCGACGGATACCGTTCAAAGAATTTCAGGCCTCGAATACGCTTATCCGATCAGCATTGGAAACAATGTCTGGCTCGGCGGCAATGTGGTTGTGCTTCCAGGCGTAAGCATTGGGGATAATACCATCATTGGCGCAGGAAGTGTGGTTACGAAAGATATACCGGCCAATGTAATTGCGGTCGGTAATCCATGCCGTGTGATTAAAGACAATATTTAGAATCGTAACACTTTAGCTCGGATAGTTTTAATAAAACGTATTTAAACTATTGATAATGATATACTTAAAACTGCCACCTGTTAAAGTGGCAGTTTTAGGTTTAATCGTTCAAGAACGGATAATCGGTGTATCCATGCGCGCCTCCACCATACATCGTAGACTGATCCGGCTGGTTCAATTCTGCATCCAATTCAAACCTTTCGGGAAGATCAGGATTGGCCAGAAACAGTGAGCCGTAAGAAATTATTTTCGCGATGCCCTTTTCCAGTTCTGCTTCTCCACTTTCTTTATTCAAACCACCATTGGCGATGACCAGGTGTTTACTTATTCTGCCAAATGTTTCTATTGTATTTTTAGGGTAGTTGGGGAAGCTGTCCAAAGGAAACACGCTGTTCATCAAATGAATGTAAGCCAGTGGCAATTCATTCAGCGCTTCGATCAAAGGTGAGAATTGTGCTACTGGATCACTGTTTATTATGCTGTTATAATACACAGTCGGCGATAACTTAATACCAACTTTATCGCTGCCCGCCGCCTCAACAAGTTCCTGCATTACTTCCAACACAAAGCGGTTCCTGTTTTCAATACTGCCACCATACTCGTCAGTCCTGAGATTGGCACTTTCTGATAAAAACTGGTTTGGTAAATATCCGAATGCTGCATGCAGTTCAACGCCGTCAAAACCGGTTTCTATAGCATTGCTGGCAGCCTGCCCATAATCCTTCACGATCTGTTTGATCTCATGTGTGGTTAATTCCTGTGGCGTTTCGTAATCTTTTAACCCCTGGGAGGTGAAATGCTGCTGTCCTGTTATACCTATCGCGGATGGCGCAACCGGAAGTTTCCCTTTCCTGTCCACAGAATGCCCAACACGGCCCGTATGCCAAAGCTGTGCATAGATCACACCGCCTTGGTCATGAACGGATTTTGTTACTTTCTTCCATGCGTCAATTTGCTCCTGGTTATACAAACCAGGTGTTAGCGGACTACCCAGCGCCTGTTCTGATATATTGATACCCTCCGTGATGAGAAATCCTGCACTTGTCCGTTGGGTGTAATATAAAGTCGTTATATCCGACACAACACCTTCGCTGTCAGCACGGCTGCGCGTCATGGGCGCCATTGCAAGTGCGTTCTCCAATGTCTGTGCCCCTAATTTTACCTTTTCTAATAATTTCATTGTCGTTTAATTGTCTTATGTGATAGCTCTAAATTGTATTGTTTGATCTGAAAATGGCTTGTCTTGTCGACCTGTGATCCGGTCAATTTTTATTTCTGTTTTTTGTTGAGTTAAAATCAATCTACCAAAAGGATAACCTTTCCATTTACGCCACCGGCCGCTAAAAAATCCTGAGCTAGGGCCGCTTCTTCAAGCTTAAATGTTTTGGAAACGATTGGTCTGAATTTCCCTGCTGCCATCAGGTCAATGCCATTTTGAAGTGTCCTGGAAGATATGTCGGATGCCACAAACCTGGCCTCCACTTTGTATTGTTCTGCCAGTTGCTGTGATGGTGGTATCACAATACTCAACAGTTTTCCGCCCGGCTTTAACACCTGAAAAAGTTTTTCCTGAGCTTCGCCCCCAGCGGTATCTGCCACCAGGTCGACATTGTCAACTATATGGGCTACATCCTGTGATTTGTAATCAATCACCTGGTCTGCACCAAGACTTTTGGCTAGTTCCACACCTGATCCTGATGCTGTGGCAATCACATATGCACCGGCAGCTTTGGCCAATTGAACCATTGCTCCACCGGCAGCACCTGCTCCACCCTGGATAAGAACTTTTTGCCCCTTTTCAAGTTTTCCGGCTGTGAAAAGCACCGACTGTGCAGTCCCGATATTGACACCGATCGATGCAGCCTCTTTGAAGGACAAACTTTTCGGTTTCAGGAGAACAAAATTTTCGTTTAACAAAACATACTCCGCGTAACCGTTTGTTTTAGTAAGCGCAATCACCTCATCACCCACGCTGAATGCAGACACATTGTCTCCAATGGCAACAATTACACCCGATGCCTCACCGCCGGGAGTAAAAGGCATTTCAACGGGACGCGCGGTCTTCATAAAGCCCATTCGTATTTTGATATCAATCGGATTCACACCGGCTGCCTTAACCTGGATTAAAACATCCTTTTCATTTTGGATTGTTGGTATTGGAACTTCAACCTGTTCAATTACGTCCGAATCTCCATAGGTTCTATATTGAATTGCTTTCATTATTTTGCAGTAAAAAGTAGATAATTGATAAAATCGTAAACAGCACGGATACTGTTATACGTTATTGGTAAAATATCAAGATCAGATGACGCTGATTAACAGTCCTTTGATACCATTACCAGATGCTATTTGCATTTAAAGAGGCTTTGTGGAAAGGGTGCGGATGAGTTTTTCATTTGTCATATTTAAATCCATACACAAATTTAGAAGTTGCTTATTGGGTAAAATAGCTGAAAAAGACAGAAGAATAGTCCGATCCGACGAAAGCTGTTGGATGTGAAAGAAAAAGGAGACTTATGAATTGTAGGAGAACTTCTTTGGCGTAATGCCGTATTGTTTTTCGAATAATCTGCTGAAATGGCTAAGATTTGAAAACCCGAGCTCATAGCCGACTTCGGAGACGGAATGTCTGGCTTGTTTTAGCAAAAACGCGGCTTCTTCCATTCGTGCCTTCTGGTAATAATTGTATATCGTATCACCAAATGTTTGCTTGAAGAGCTGTTTCAGTTTCGTCTCGCTCATGGAAGCCATAAGGGCTAATTCGTTCAAAACCGGCGGTTTACTCAGATCACGCAATACCTCATTTCGAATGATTAAAAGTTTCTCTGCGTCACTGCTGTTTATATTCTTGAAAGTAGCATTTTCTCTGAGTGACAACTTACTAAAAAGCAAGTACATCAGCTCCTGTACCTTGATCTGCACATAGAAATTGTTCAGGGAGTTATTCATATCAACGGATACAATGTTTTTAAGTATCAGTTGCATTTCCGGATCCAGACTTTCGAAGAAGAGAAAGGACGCGTTTTCCGCTGTGATGGTTTTTATCGTACTGTTGGGCTTTTCAATGGATAGAATAGCGCGTAACCTGTCGACACCTATCGCGACCACCACATATTGGATATTACTGCCGGCGGGAAAACGTATTTCGGTGCTCAGGTCATTGGTAGATAAAAGAATGGAAGAGTCGCCTTTCTGTGAAGATGGTACGCTCTTCTCCGTATTATATTTTACTTCAAGATTTTCCCAATGATTGTAAAAGAAAATGGCACGTACGCTAGCAGACGCCGGCGCAGGATTTCGCTTGACGATTAAATCTTCATTGAGCGTATACCTATGGATCGTTAATTTGAAATCATCTCCAAACGTTACTTTCCGCACATAACCCTCTCCCATCGCCTTTGGAATTTCCAGGAAATTATCCCGCACTGGAACATTGATTTGTTTGCCAAACAATGTGATGAAGTCAAAACCCGGAGCGGTAGTAAAGTCGAAGATCATGGTAAGACGTAAATGATTACACATCTAATATGATGTAAATTTCCCGGAATATGAATCTGTTTTTGTTAACTTTTATTTCATAAATACAATATTTAAGAAGGGTGCTTCTATTATTCAATCGTATCCAGCTGAACCCGGTATCATCAAAACAGGCTCCATTTCTCTACCCGTCTTTTTGATCCCCGACAACCCAAAGTTGTGTTGCAGATTTCCATGAGCCTGATTATTTTTTCTTTTATGTATTAATAATAAAAGATTAAAGAGGAATAAATGTGGATTTTTGATTTTAAATACTTTGTATAAAAGTTCCGAGCCGCTATTTAGACCAATTATTATTAGTTTTACTTCACTAACTTTATCTGATAAATAAAAGGACGATAGTCCAAGTAATCTTTCTTGTATGAAAAAAATATTTATCGCTGCTTTTGCTTTGTTTTCCTACACGGCTCATGCTCAGCAAAATGTGCTTTTAGAACAATCTTTCTGGAAGACCTCTCCTGATGTTAATGCTGTAAAAGCAGAGATAGCCAAGGGAAGTAATCCTGCACAATTTAATGGAGCCAGTTTTGATCCTGTGGTTATGGCGATCAATTCCGGAGCGCCAACTGAGACGATCAAATTTCTACTGGAACAGCCCGGGAATGATATCAATAAAATTACACATGACAGTCGCTCCTATTTCCACTGGGCAGCCAGCAAAGGAAATACCGAATTGATGGAGTATCTGGTTTCAAAAGGAATTAAAACCGGAACAATCGATAGCCATGGTGCTACTCCTTTGAACTTCGCTGCGGGTGGTGGCCAGAGCAATACAAAGGTTTACGACATCTGCCTTGCCAACGGTGCTGATTTGAAAAAAGACGTGAATGATGCAGGTGCCAACGCACTTTTGCTGGCCATCGCAAATGACAAGGATTTTGCGCTTACAAATTATTTTGTTTCAAAAGGGCTTAGCCTTAAAAGTGTAGATGCTGCCGGTAACAATGCTTTCAGTTACGCTGCCCGTTCAGGTAAAATAGATTTGTTGAAAGCCCTTCTTGAAAAAGGAGTTCCGGCAACAGATCAGGCATTTTTAATGGCTGCACAGGGATCTCGCGGTGGCGCCAACACAATTGAATTATACCAATATCTGGAAAGTATCAAACTTAAACCAGGTGTAGTTGGAAAACATGGCGAAACGGCTCTGCATGCTGTGGTTCGCAGACCAAAACAAAATGACATCGTCAAATATTTCCTTTCAAAAGGACTGGATGTAAACAAAGCTGACGAAGATGGGAATACACCATTTTTGAACGCGGCAGCTGCCAACAGAGATTTGGATGTTTTGAATTTGCTTGTACCAACTGTTAAGGATATTAATCAGGTAAATGGTAAGGGGGTTTCTGCACTTGCTTTGGCAGTACGAGGTAATTCTCCCGAGGTGGTTGAGTTCCTGATTGGCAAAGGTGCTTCTGTTGCGACCGTTGATCAGAGTGGCGACAACCTTGCTGCTTACCTGGTGCAGTCTTACTCTCCACAAAGAGCTGCGGATTTTACAGCCAAACTTAAAGTTTTGCAGGACAAAGGCTTCAAAGTTACGCAGGCACAAAAGAATGGCAACACGCTATATCACCTTGCTGTGGCTAAAAATGACCTTTCATTGGTCAAAAGCCTGCAACCTTACGGCGTTGATGTGAATGCAAAAAACAGCGAAGGTGTAACGCCTCTACACAAAGCTGCAATGATTTCGAAAGACGACAGTATTTTGAAATATCTTGTTTCAATTGGCGCAAAAAAAGAGATTCTTACCAGCTTTGAAGAGTCGGCTTTTGACCTGGCCAAAGAAAATGAAACGCTTGCAAAAAACAATGTTCCTGTTGATTTCTTAAAATAATACTCATGTCCAATATTTTTAAAACAGTGCTTCTGGTACTGTGTCTGTCTTTCTTCAATGCAACCAAAATGCAGGCGCAAACCGGAACGAGTAAATATAAATGCATGATTCAGATGAGCAACTATATGGGCGAAGGTGCTTATGTGGTGATCTCGTTGATCAATCCTAAAAATGCTTACGACAAAACGCTTTACGTGCTCGGACCGGATAAACAATGGTATAAAACAATAAAGGAATGGCATGCTGCCAACGCCAAAAAACCGACGAATATCAGTGCGATCACCGGTGCATCGGTAACGGGTGGCGACCGCAGCGTGAATACGATTGAAATCGATAATGCCAAAATAAATAAGGGTTACAAATTGAGGTTCGAAAGTGCAGTGGAAGACAAGGAGTATTATGTAAAAGACCTTGAAATTCCATTAACGACTGAATCACTTTCGAAAAAGAGCGACGGTACGGGTTACATCCGTTACGTTCGGTTTAGCCCTAATTAATTCTCAGCGCATTTTATGACCATTTCCGTATGGAGATACAGCCACTTAATACTGGCTGTATCTTCTTTTATTTTACTGACCCTTGCATCCATAACAGGGATTATCCTGGCCTTTCAACCTGTATCGGAGAGGCTTCACTCCTATCGTGCCGATCAATTCGACTCCATTACGCTTGCACAGTCGCTCCCTCAGTTGCGGGATAAATATCCTGGCATCAGTGAATTATCGGTTGATTCACACCAGTCGGTGCTTATTAAAGGAACTGATGCGGATGGCGAAAAATTACTTTCCTATGTGGATCCGGGTACCGGGAAATTACTTGGAGTTCCCGAACCAAAAAGTGAATTTTTTGAATGGGTAACTGCCCTTCACCGGTCTCTTTTTTTGAAAGAAACTGGTCGCTTTTTCATTGGGTTAACGTCATTTTTATTACTTCTGATCACCATTTCGGGCACCATGCTCGTGATTCAGCGTCAACAGGGTTTGAAGCGCTTTTTCACAAGTATCGTACGAGAAAACTTTGCTCAGTATTATCACGTCGTTCTGGGCAGGCTTTCATTGATTCCTATATTTGTAATAGCACTGAGTGGTACCTATTTATCCCTTGTACGCTTCGAGCTTATAAAATCCCCGATCATTTCATCAGATGTTGACTTTGATGCGATCAAAACGGAACCGGAGAAGAAAGCAACTGATTTTGAGATTTTTAAAACGGTATATCTTTCTGATGTGAAATCGGTCGAGTTTCCTTTTTCAGAGGATCCGGAAGATTATTTTACTTTAAAATTAACCGACAAAGAAGTTACGGTAAATCAGATTACAGGTGATATTCTTACCGAGGTGAAATACCCTACGACTGCAATGTTCACTGAGCTGAGCCTGGATCTCCACACTGGGCGAACCAACATTGTCTGGGCGATTGTTCTTGCCGTTGCCTCCGGTAATATCCTGTTCTTCATATATTCCGGTTTTGCCATCACGCTGAAAAGAAGGAAGAACAGAGTTAGGAACAACTTTACAGCTGATGAAAGTGAGTTTGTAATTCTGGTAGGTTCGGAAAATGGAAGCACTTTTGGTTTTGCAAATGCAATTGGCAAACAACTCATGGCTGCCGGAAAATCGGCTTATGTAACAGAATTGAATAACTATAAAGTCTTCCCAAAGGCTGAGCACATTATTGTGATGACGGCGACGTATGGACTGGGTAATCCACCAACGAACGGAACAAGTTTTGAAAAGCTGCTGGAGAAGCATCCTCAGAATAGGAATGTCCGATATTCGGTGCTTGGTTTTGGATCACATGCTTATCCTGATTTCTGCAAATTTGCTTTCGAGGCAGACAATCTCTTAGCCAAACAAAAATGGGCTGTTCCACTGCTCGAAATCCATACCATTAATGATAAGTCACCCGAGGAATTTGGTCAATGGGCTTCTACCTGGTCGCAGCATGCCGACATTCCTTTGGAAGTTTCAGCCGAACTGATTACCAGGCAAGAGCCGATGCAATCTTTTTCGGTTGTCGAAAAAACCATGGTAGCGGGGCCTGGTGAATCCTTTTTAATGAAGCTTCGAATAAATGGTGATTCCAATTTCACTTCCGGAGATTTGCTGGCTATTTATCCCGCCAATGACCACCGTGAGCGCTTGTATTCCATCGGTAAAATCGGGAATGACATTCAGCTTGGTGTTAAACTGCATGAGCATGGAATAGGCTCCGAATTTCTTTACAAGCTTGATTCCAATACTGTTTTTGATGCGCGTATTGTTGAAAATGGTCACTTTCATTTCCCTTCCGGGGTTCCTTCGGTTATGATGATTTCGAATGGAACGGGTATCGCGCCTTTCCTGGGCATGATTGATCACGACTGCCCGGAAACAAAACGTTTCCTGTATTGTGGTTTCCGTGACAAGGCGTCTTTTGCTTTATATGAAAAAGCCATTAAACAAAGTGAAGTGGATGGAAAACTGGCTTCGTTACAGGTTGCATATTCCCGCGAGGGAGAAAAACAATATGTGAAAGACCTACTGATAAAAGATCAGGAACTGGTGGCGGGTGTGCTTGCAGGCAACGGCGTTATCATGCTTTGCGGTTCTCTTTCAATGCAAAAAAATGTGATTGAACTCATTGATCACATCTGCGAAACCAGGCTTGGCAAAGATGTGAGTTACTATCAATCGCATGGTCAGATTCTGATGGATTGTTATTGAGGCTGTTGTAGCAAACAATCGAATCTCTGTGTAACTATTTAATAAGAAAAGTGGAATCTGACACCAGGCAGATTCCACTTTTCTTTTGGCGATTCATAACGATAAACATTTACCGGGATTTGGTTCGATACCTGAATCCTGTTTTTTTGACTTTACTCTAATTGGAAATCATGTTGTGAGGATCAATCACGAATTTTTTGGCTGCGCCTTTATCAAAGTCGCTGTAACCTCTGATTGCATCGTTGAGTGATATCACCTCTACATTAACGGCATCGGCAATTTTGATTTTGTCGTAGAGAATCGCATTCATGAGCTGACGATGGTACTTCATTACAGGGCACTGACCTGTATGAATGGAATGAGACTTGGCCCAACCCAGCCCAATTCGGATACTGAGGCTTCCCTTTTTGGCTGCTTCATCCACCCCTCCCGGATCTCCGGTCACGTACAAACCCGGAATACCGAGTTGCCCGCCTGCGCGGGTAACTTCCATGATTGAATTCAATACCGTTGCAGGCTGTTCCACGCCGCTGTCATGACCGTGCCCTTTTGCTTCAAAACCTACACAATCCACAGCGCAATCCACTTCCGGAACACCTACAATGGCCTCAATCTGATCTGCAAGTGAGGCATCTTTTTTGAGATCGATCACTTCGCATCCAAAGCTTCGTGCCTGTTCGAGCCTTTCATCAATCATATCGCCAACGATTACCAGCGCGGCACCCAGCAAATGACATGAAGCCGCACAGGCAAGTCCGACAGGACCCGCACCTGCAACATACACAATACTGCCCGGTCCTACACCGGCAGTAACAGCACCATGAAAACCTGTTGGGAAAATATCAGACAGAAGCGTAAGATCCTTGATTTTGGCCATAGCCTGATCACTGTCGGGGAATTTGAGCAGATTGAAATCTGCATAAGGAACCATCACATATTCTGCCTGTCCGCCTACCCAGCCTCCCATGTCCACATAGCCATAAGCAGCACCGGGACGTGCAGGATTTACGTTCAGGCAAATACCCGTTTGCCCTACTTTGCAATTCCGGCAGCGTCCGCAGGCAATGTTGAAAGGAACGGAAACCAGATCTCCTTCCTTGATGAACTCTACATCTTTGCCGGCTTCAATTACGAGGCCCGTAATCTCATGACCCAACACAAGTCCTGCCGGCGCGGTGGTTCTCCCGCGTACCATGTGCTGATCACTACCACAGATATTGGTGGAAACAATTTTAAGTATAACACCGTGCTCACATTTTCGATCGCCCAGTGCAAGTTTTGGATATTCAATTTCCTGAATTTCGACTACTCCCGGGCTTACATAAGCTACTCCATGATTCTGACACATAAGAAATACATTTTAAGTTAGAGATTATTACATGCTTTGGGGTGCAGCTATGCGTTAGGGATTGCAGCGGAAAGCCCGGAGCACAGCGCAGAGCAACGGAGCTGTGTGAGGACTTGGAGCGAAAAGCCCGGCCCGCAGGGAAACGCCATATCATTGTGCACCATTTCAATACCACATTTTTTAACTGACCGCGTCTGCTCCGGCCTGTGCCACAATGTGATCATTCTCCACGCTGTCTCCCGATACGCCTACCGCGCCAATAATATCGCCATTCCCATTTTTCACAAGTACACCGCCGGGGAAGGAAATTAATCCGCCGTTGGAATGTTCGATGTTATAGAGCGGTCCGCCAGGCTGGGAAAGTTTGCCGATCTCGCCTGTTGGCATGTTAAAATAGCGGGCGGTCCTGGCCTTTTTCTGTGAAATATCTATGGAACCCAACCATGCATCGTCCATGTGTGCGAACGCGACAAGATTAGTCCCTGAGTCAACTACGGCTATATTCATTTTCGTGTTAATTTCTACCGCTTTGGCTTGCGCAGCAGCAATTATAGTTTGTGCTTGTTCCAATGTAACATTCATAGCATTTCAGTTTTAGATTTAGAAAGACCAATGTTACCAATTTGAAGCGAGTCGAAATGGAACAATCCTCTTTACTATTGGAACAATGATATAAATTTGAATATCTTTAACCCGGATTACGCATTAGCTCATGGTCCGAAATAAAATTTTGCTTCACTGGCATTTCAGTTCTTGTTCCACAGGCCCCGGCCTGCCATCACAGCGAACTTCACGCCAATTTTGCAAAATGAAATTTCGTCCAAATTCCTATTGCATAATCCGGGTTTAAGTTTTCAGGGACAGTTTGGTCTGATTTTAGGAGTGAGTTAACCGTATTCCACAAACCTGTACTTAGCGAAATCATGGATCGAATTTGTCAGCTTACCCCAATCAATCTGAGCGACGCAACGCACTTGGATACACTCGTTGAACATCGCCGCGTGTTCAACCTTCGTCATTGTGAGTTGAATATTTTTGAAACTTTTCACCGGTGCACCGATGTAAAGCTATCTTACAATGGTCTGGTGGTGTCAAGCATGATGCGGGGAAGGAAAATAATGTCGCTTTCCGGTTCGGAAGGGTTTGATTTTCTGCCAGGAGAAAGTGTGATTCTGCCGGATGACGTGACGATGCAGGTTGACTTCCCGGATGCCGATCTGATACATCCGGTACAGTGTGCAACCCTAACGCTGGATTGGGACGTGGTCAATAAGAATCTTGAATTTCTGAATGATCAGTATCCTAATGCTCAGGCGCCATATGAATGGAAATTCAATTTCAGTAAATACCATTTTGTAAATAACAAGGAGCTTGCAGGAAGCATTAATCGCCTGATCAGTATCAGTATGGAAACGGATGTGGCCAAAGATGCGCTGGCTGATCTTTCTCTAAAATTTCTTTTATTGAGGATTATCCAGACGCAGAATTTGGCATCTGTGAAGGAAAACGCAAGAAATGACAACCGGTTTGGCGGTGTAATAGAATACATTAATCAAAACCTTGGGGAGAAAATTAGTGTGGATGTGCTCGCCCGGGAATGTTGCATGAGCAGGTCTGCATTTTTCCAGGCATTTAAAAATCAGTTTTCTATAACACCTCTTGAATATATTTTGCGGGAGCGCATTCGTCTGGCCAAGGTATTACTCGAAAACTCCCAGCAAAGTATTACCGAAATTTGTCACCAGAGTGGTTTTAATAACCTTAACTATTTCATAAAACAGTTTAAAAGACAAGAAGGCATTGCGCCTGGTCTGTTTCGTGGTTGAAATTTACCTCCCAACCTGTAATTGTGATTATAAACATACCGCGAATTTCCTATACGCAACCTTGAATAATACAGTGGTCTGCAACAAACTTATGGCCTGAGTATGTATTTTAATTCCTTTTTAACACGGTTTTAACACCTTATTAACTGTAAATAGCGGTTTTTGTATCGGAATTAAATACGAGCCAGATCTATGAAAAATGAAATTTTTTCGCCAATAGCTTTCAGTATTTCATTTTGCTCAGGATTTAGTTCAACTTCGATAGGCTTTGTTGTTTATGAATAAGTTGCCCAGGAAATATTTTTTGTCACTGTGTATTCTGCTTTTAAGCGTATACGGTCTCATCTATGCTTATTCTTCCACTAAAAATTCAGGTGTCGCTACCGACGCTTCTGAAACTTCTTTCAAACAATGTTTTCGTCCCGTTGCAGACAATCAGCCTCAGGTTCGAAATCAATTTTCATCTGATTCCAAACATTCGTTTGGGACTTATAGCGAGAAAAATGAAGAGGAAAGTTTCGGACTGATCTTTCATAAAACGTATACTCACCTAGGTAACTACTTTACGCGTTTTTTCTCAGGCAGTTCAAACGTTACTTTTCTGAATAATCAAAAGCGATTATCACGCTGGTCGCACTGGTTTCGTACTTCCACCAGGAGGTATAGCGCTTTGTGTGTATTCAGAATATGATTTGACATTTCATAGGTGAAATAGGATTAAGTACAGGGTGAACCTGTACTCCTACAACGGAAACAAAACTTTTAATAAATCAAATTGTACTAACTAAAAAAGTCATGAAGAGAATTCTCATGGTCATTGGTATGTGTGCTTCTATGCTGAACACAAGCTGTGACTCGAAAAAGGAAGAAAAAAAGGAAGAAGAAACCGAATTTCTGGTTACCAATCCTATTGAGAAAGACACCATCGTTGATAAAGATTATGTGGCTCAGATCCACGCGATCAGCCACATCGAATTACGTGCCTTGGAGAAAGGCTACCTTCAGAAGATTTTTGTTGATGAAGGTCAGCATGTGAAACAAGGGCAGCTGATGTTTGAGATTATGCCAATGCTCTATGAAGCAGAACAACAAAAGTCTCAGGCAGAGGTCAACTTTGCTGATGTAGAATATAAAAATACAAAGGCTCTTGCCGACAGCAATATAGTTTCCAAAAATGAGCTTGCAATGGCTAAGGCCAAGCTTGATAAGGCCAAAGCCGAGTTGTCTCTTGCATCTGTACACCTTGGTTTCACGAAGGTGAAAGCGCCCTTTAACGGAATTATGGATCATTTTCAGGTAAGGCTTGGAAGTCTTGTTGATGAAGGTGATTTGCTGACGACCCTGTCCGACAACAGTAAAATGTGGGTATATTTCAATGTACCTGAGGCAGAATATCTGGATTACCAGACCAGGCTTAAATCCAATAAAAAGGAAGTAGTGAAGTTGATGATGGCAAACAATCAGCTGTTTGATCATCCGGGAGTGGTTGAGACGATTGAGGCAGATTTTAACAATGAAACGGGTAACATCGCGTTCAGGGCTACATTTCCAAATCCAAAAGGACTGCTGAGACACGGGGAAACAGGGAACATTGTTATTACAACACCATTGAAACACGCCATGATGATCCCTCAAAAAGCCACTTTCGAGGTTCTGGAAAAGAAATATGTTTACGTGATTGGCAATGATGGCGCTGTCCATTCAAGAGAAATCAAAATAGCGGCCGAGTTGCCACACATTTTCATTGTGGAATCAGGTTTGAAAAAGGATGATCAGATTCTTTTGGAAGGGTTACGTCAGGTAAAAGAGAATGAAAAAGTACATGTCAAATTCCTGAAACCTGATGCTGTCATGTCTAAACTAGGGCTGTACGCAGAGTAGAACCTGTCTTTCAAACGTAACTAAGAAATATATGTTTAGTAAATTCATACGGAGACCAGTATTCGCCATTGTAATCTCGATCATGATCGTGTTTATAGGCGTACTGGCTATCAAAAAATTGCCAATTTCCCAGTTCCCTGATATTGCACCAACAACGGTGAATATCTTTATCGCCTACCCGGGAGCAAGTGCTGACGTTCTTGTAAAATCTACGCTGATTACATTGGAACAGGCGATTAACGGTGTACAGGATATGCGATACATCGCTACCGATGCAACTAGTGCGGGTGAAGCTACACTTCGGATTATTTTCGAGCCCGGTACGGATCCAAACGATGCCGTGATCAGGGTTAAAACAAGGGTCGATCAGGTGATGCCGCTCTTGCCTGAACTGGTTCAACGTGAAGGGGTTATTATTACGCCGGTTCAGCCAAGTATGTTGATGTACGTCAACCTTTATTCAAAAGATAAAAGCATTGACGAGAAATTCCTGTTTAACTACGCTACTGTTAACATGATCCCTGAAATTCAGCGAACGAAAGGTGTGGCAAGAGCGCAGATATTGGGTAGCCGCAGGTATGCAATGCGCGTTTGGTTAAATCCGGATCGCATGCGTGCTTACAAAATTTCGACGGAGGAAGTAATGAAAGCAATGGGCGAACAAAGTATTATTGGTCGTCCGGGTCGTATAGGGCAAAGTTCTGGTATTGCGGCGCAATCGCTGGAATATGTACTCACCTACAAAGGCAGATACAGTGATCCTAAAGAATATGAAGACATCATCATTCGGGCGAATTCTGAGGGGGAAAGTATTCACTTGAAGGATATTGCCACTGTGGAGTTGGGAAGTGAATTCTTTGATATTTATTCCAATCTGGATGGTCAGCCTTCGGCAGCGATTGTATTGCGTCAGAACTATGGTAGTAATGCCAGTGACGTAATCGATGAAGTAAAAGGAAAACTCGAAGTGATGAAAGCTTCCTTTCCTCCCGGCGTAGATTACAAAATCAGTTATGACGTTTCCAAATTCCTTGATGCATCTATTGAGCAGGTGATTCATACGCTGCGTGATGCATTCATACTGGTTGCGATCGTTGTGTTTATCTTCCTGGGCGACTGGCGTTCAACACTTATACCGATCCTTGCGGTTCCGGTATCGTTGATCGGTGCGTTCTTTGTGATTCAGCTTTTCGGGCTATCTATCAACCTGATCACTTTGTTTGCGCTTGTACTTGCGATTGGTATTGTGGTCGATGATGCGATTGTCGTCGTCGAGGCCGTCCATGCGAAAATGGAAGAGAAGCCCTTTCTCACGCCATTCAGGGCAGTTAAAGAAGTACTTGGAGAAATTAGCGGAGCTATTATTGCGATTACGATGGTGATGGTATCTGTGTTTTTACCGATATCATTTATGTCTGGACCGGTCGGTACTTTCTACCGCCAGTTCTCGATCACCATGGCAAGTTCTATTGTGATTTCGGCATTGATCGCGCTTACCCTGACCCCTGTGCTTTGTGCGATGTTGTTAAAAAATCACCACGGACATACAAGGAAGAAAAGCCTGATGACCAAAGCGCTTGACAGCTTTAACAGAGGTTTTGATAAACTTACCGGACGTTATGTTGGCTTGCTGAAACTGATCGTAAACAAGAGGGTTTTGACGTTTGTGATATTGATAGTATTTGGTTTGGGTATTGTTTACGAAAACCAGATTTTGCCATCAGGTTTTATTCCGAATGAGGATCAAAGTACGATTTATGCCATTATTCAGACACCTCCCGGATCTACTTTGGAGAAAACCAACGAGGTATCGCACCGACTGATGAAGATTTGCGAGGAAGTTCCGGGAATTGAGTCGGTATCATCTTTGGCGGGTTACGAAATCATGACGGAAGGTCGTGGTTCCAACGCAGGTACCTGTTTGATCAACCTTAAATCGTGGTCGGATCGTGATCACAATGTGAAGGAGATCATGGAAGAACTGGAAGAGAAATCAAAAGGACTTGGCGCGACGGTAGAATTCTTCGAACCACCAGCAATTCCTGGTTTTGGTACGTCGGGTGGTTTCTCGATGCGTTTGCTGGATAAAAATACCGATACAGACTATCATGAGTTTGACAAGATCAACAAGGAATTCATGGATAATTTGGCGAAACGTAAGGAGCTTACTGGTTTGTTCACATTTTTTGCTGCCAACTATCCGCAGTACGAACTTGAATTTGACAATAAACTGGCGATGCAAAAAGGTGTTTCTATCGGAAAAGCGATGGACAATCTGAACATCATGATCGGTAGTACCTACGAACAGGGTTTCATTAAATTCAACCAGTTCTTCAAAGTCTATGTGCAGTCCGATCCGAGCTTCAGACGTTTGCCTTCTGACCTGTTAAAGCTTTTTGTTAAAAACGATGCCGGTGAAATGGTGCCCTATTCGGCGTTCATGAAGTTGAAAAAGGGACAGGGACCAAATGAGATCACCCGTTTCAATTTGTATAATTCCGCTTCAATTCAGGGGCAACCTGCAAAAGGATTTACCAATGCGGACGCCATTCAGGCGATACGCGAAGTAGCTGCGAAAACCTTACCGAAAGGTTACGACATTGCGTTCGAGGGGCTTTCTTATGATGAAGCAGGACGTGGAAATGAGGCTTTGGTTGTGTTTATGATCGTGCTTGCCTTCGTCTACTTTGTATTGGCAGCGCAGTATGAAAGTTTCATTATTCCGTTGGCGGTTGTCTTCTCACTTCCGGTTGGGGTTTTTGGTTCATTCTTTATGTTGAAAGCAATGGGACTTGAAAACAACATTTATGCGCAGATCGGGCTGATCATGCTCATCGGTTTGCTGGGTAAAAATGCCGTACTGATCGTCGAGTTTGCCGTCCAGAAGCGACAGGAAGGAGAAACGATTCTGAATGCGGCAATTGAAGGCGCAAGAGTTCGTTTCCGACCAATTTTGATGACCTCATTCGCTTTCGTTGCCGGTTTGATTCCATTAATTGTGGCAACAGGCGCTGGTGCAATTGGAAACAGAACCATTGGTGCGTCAGCATTGGGTGGTATGTTGTTCGGAACCATTTTCGGGGTCATTATTATTCCCGGACTGTATTACATATTTGCTAAACTGGCTGACGGCAGGAAGATGATCAAGGACGAGGACGAAGGTTCGCTTACCGAAGAACTTGTACATGCCATAGACACCTTTCCTCCAACATCACACATTGACGACAATGAATAGATTAAAAATAGCGAACTGGGCCGGAATCACATTTCTGGCCCTGGTTTACACCGGTTGCAGTGTACCTGCATTAATACAGAAGAAAGAAAATAAGGTGTTACCTGTGAGCTATAGTAGCACCCAGGATTCCACCAACACCGGTAAAGTGAACTGGAAGAATTATTTCACAGATCCATACCTGACCGCTTTGATAGACAGTTCTTTTGCCAACAACCAGGAGCTGAATATCACCATGCAGGAAATTGAGATTTCGAGACAGGAAATACGCGCCCGAAAAGGAGAATACCTGCCTTTTGTTGGCCTGGGAGGCGGTGCCGGAGTTGAAAAGAGAGGTCGATATACCAACATTGGAGCTAGTGAAGCAACCACAGATATTAAGCCTGGAAAAGAAACGCCGGAGTTTTTGCCTGATTTTCAGATTGGTGCTTATGCGAGATGGGAAGTTGATATCTGGCACAAATTACGCAACGCCAGAAAGGCAGCAGTGTCGAGATATCTGTCGTCCGTTGATGGCAGGAATTTCATGGTGACCAATCTCATATCTGAAATTGCCAACTCCTATTATGAATTATTGGCATTAGACAGCCAGCTTGCGATCATTCAGCAAAATATTGAAATTCAGAACAATGCTTTGAAAATCGTAAGATTGGAAAAGGAAGCAACACGTGTGACAGAACTTGCCGTACGCAGATTTGAAGCGCAGGTGCTACATACCCAAAACCTTCAATACGATATCAAACAGCGCATTACAGTAACAGAAAACAGGATCAATTTCTTGCTGGGAAGATATCCGCAACCGGTACTGAGAAGTCGTGAGGATTTTGTGAACCAGATGCCCAATGTAATGCAGGCTGGTATTCCATCCCAACTATTGGAAAATCGTCCGGATGTGAAGCAGGCTGAAAATGAACTGGCGGCAGCGAAGTTGGACATAGAAGTTGCAAAAGCAAACTTTTATCCTTCATTAAGTCTATCGGCTGGTTTAGGTTTACGCGCATTTAGTCCGGCATACATTGCCAAATTACCCGAGTCGCTGATCGCTTCGCTTGCAGGTGATCTTGTCGGTCCGTTGATCAACAAGAATGCAATTAAAGCACAGTATGCGACTGCTAATGCAAAACAGATTCAGGCTGTTTACAATTATGAAAAAACAGTTCTGAACGCTTATATCGAAGTTGCCAACGAGCTTTCGAATATCAGTAATCTGGCAAATAGTTATGATACGAAATCCAAAGAAGTACAGGCACTTACCCAATCTACCAACATTTCCAATGCATTGTTCCGCTCCGCAAGAGCCGATTACATGGAAGTGTTGCTGACGCAGAGAGATGCCCTTGAATCAAAATTCGACCTCATTGAAACAAAGATGAAGCAAATGAATGCCACGGTTAATATCTACCGTGCGTTGGGCGGAGGTTGGAATTGATGTAGAGTTTGTGGTTGTGAAAAGTGTGAATGCCGTCTCAGTTTTGGCTGGGGCGGCATTTTTGTTGATAGCTCCTTTACAGGGGATATGATTCAGTTTAATTAGAAGAACTTCGAACAGATCGACTTTCATATGATCTAGCCATATAGCCTTGATTTTTAATTAATTTCAGCCCATTTAGTTCTGGGATTATAATAATGCTGTCATTGGGAACAACTCCCCTCTCGATCCAGTTGGAGAGCCTTGAAGGTTTAATATTGTATTTTTTACAATAGTCGGAAAGGGTCATCCAATCTTTAAGACTGTATTCCTTGTCCATGATGACGAGCTTACTATTTGTAAAATCCATCAGCCGTGCCTCTACTTCATCCAGCTTTTTATTGACTTCTACAAAAACGGTATTGTTTTGTTTTACAGCTTCCATTAATGTTATGATTTGTAATGAGATTTCTCCACTGTTTTACATTTTCATGATATTCTTCATAGTCTCCCTCAAATACCTAATTCGCTCAATTGCTTGCTGGTACTCTTCCGCCGTAACATATTAATCAATAGACTTTCGGCTTCTTCAATCATTTGCGTTAATTCATCTACAACTTTTCTTTCCTGGTCTTACTCATTTCTAGTGTGTGTTTACAGGTTAATAAAGGTACATTTTGTGAATTAAATTCACAAATAATATATTAATGTTTAGACCCAAAAATTCATAGTAGTATCCAAGCGTTCATAAGATTTTAAAAAGTGAATCGAGACAAAAAAATCTAAAAGTTCGATGGTTAAATATATAATTTATTTATATATTTAACCATGATTCACATTTAACCATTTACTATCATGGCAGCTATTGAAGAAACTGGCAATGGAAATGAGAAAAAGGACAGCAATGTGAGAAAAAGGAGAATATCGACACGAGTGGATATGACACCAATGGTCGATTTAGGATTTCTTCTCATCACATTTTTTATGCTCGCAACAACGATGAGCAAGCCAACGGCTATGTCGGTATTTTTTCCGGCGAAGGATGCTGATGGTGGCGGACAGCCTATCAAAGCGTCTGGTGTTTTGACGCTCTTTCTGGGAGCCGACGATGATATCTATTACCTGGATGGACTAGCTGCCGATGATAAAAAGGCAGAATCATCCTTAAAAACAACTCGACCGGGGTTTGATTTACGTAACGTGATATTTGATGCTCAAAAGCGTGTAAGGGCATCCAAAGGCAGTTTTGGAATGCAAGACAATCCACTGACCATTGTGATCAAACCAACTGATGTTTCCAGTTACAAGAACATGGTTGACGCCATGGATGAAATGGCAATCACGAAAACGAAAAGATATGCGCTTGTGGACGAACTAACTGATTCTGAAAGAAAGTTATTGGGAACGAGAATCTTGGAATGAAATGGGAACTTGCTGATGAAAATGAGGACAAAACAACTTCTGTTCATATCCATTGAGCAGGGGTTGTTAATTTCAAGAACACTAAAATCAGCCACCGCATTAGTTCCCTTTTCCACATTCACCGGCTGTATAGTGTTTTACGCCTGCCGCCGATGCCGCGCATGCATTTCCATAGGTGATCCCATCACAGCCGCAAACAGGATCATATTGATACGTACACACCATGTCAGTAGCTGGACCTTTACAATCTGTTTCTAAATTTTTGTCTTCGCAGCTTAACAATAAACCTATTGTTACAATCGCTGCATATACTTTTACACTTTTCATAACCATTGGGATTCTAATTTAACAATCGAACCATGAGTTAATGAATGATGCAATTTATGCCGGGAAGGTTGGAATGTATACTCAAACTCGCATATCTCCTACCCAACGCCTTCTAAATCTCCCATCCATTTCCAAAGACAACCCCTCACTCATAAAACTGCCTATTCCTGATTTATTTAGGAACATACCTTTGGTTGGTACGTAATCGATAATTGTTCACATACTTGCCCTATACTAAAATATGCTAAATATGTCCTGGGATCTTGTAGGGAATTTCCGTCGCATTCGGTCAGGCGCTATACGTTTCAAGTAAAGGTGCATCTCGTTTACATGAATATTTCTCTCAGCGATCATATCCAATTCCTGCGGCGTGGCATAATACAGATATGCCCAACCGCTACCGGGATCAACGCTTATTACCAGCGTATTCAGATTTGTATTGTAATTAAGAACCCATCTGGTGTAACTGTTGGAATATGCATAAACTTCGTAATAATCCCTTTGTAAAAAGTTGTTCGTAACAAGTTCATTCAGCTTGTCGATTGCGATGAGGTCACCATCTCTTGAATCACCAAATTCAATTCGTTCGGAATTACTATGGCTCAGTCGGAATGAAACGTATAACACTAAAAGGCAGCCTGTAAAGCTTAGCCAAAGTATGCGCGATAATTTCATAAATATTTAAGGAGAGCTGTTAAATGTTCAATAATATTAAGTTACATAATGGATCTCTCTAATTGAAAATATTTTTAAGTCAACCTCATCACCGACCTGTTGATCCTATAAACTCCCCTACTTCTCACCCAAAGCCTTCTCTATCTCCCCATTCAGTTCCGAAGACAAACCTTCACTGACAAAACTTACTTTCCCCGATTTATCTATAAGCACGTATTGTGGAAAGGAATATAATTTATAGTTCTTTGTAACAGATTCATTTCCAGTAAGAAATGTAAAAGTCAACTCCTTTTTTCTGTTTGCATAGCGCTTAGCAGTTTCCAGTTGTTTTAAGTCATTTGTGATTGCGTAAATGAGCAGGCCCCTGCTTCTATACTTCTGAAGAAGACTTTGAATTTTAGGCATGGATTCCAAACATGGTCCACACCATACTTCCCAGAAATCAAGTAATACAACCTTTCCTTTTGCATCGGGCAATGAAATCTTTCTACCGTCAAAACTTTCGAGGTTAAACTCAGGGGCGGGTTTATCCACCAATCGAAATATGCCATGTTTTGAGTTTACCGGTTTAGTTTTCTGAATATAGGTTTTGAGAAAGGGTGGAGACGTGAACTCGTAAGTTGGTGCATCTCCATTTAACTGTAGGTCTTCGATTTTAAAGTATAAATCCTGAACCTTGCCCATTGTCTCCTGATGGTGACGAACCGCAACGGGCAACATATTGCTTTTGTTGATTTCAACGAGCTTATAACGATTACGGACATCATGTTCATCCAAATCTGCATACCCCATTTTTAAAAAATAATGTTTCACTTCAGAAGATGCGTCAAAGCGAATTACCCTTGATGTATCCAGCCTGATCAGATCAGGCATGATGATCCGTCCACCTGACTGGTTCAAGAATTGTATTGGCTCGGGCTTTATTGATGTTTGATAGGACAGTTCCTCCTCATTTGCGATGTACGCCATATTCCCATTAAACACCATTTGTTGTTTTACACCATCTTCTCTCGCCCAAAAATTGAACCCTAACACAGTATTGGTAGTATCTGCTTGTATCACAGCTTTACCAGTAATAATCCGGTTATGGCCTGTAACCAATGTGTCTGTACGTGTTAGAAGGTAGGCGGCTGTTTGAACGGAACGCTGTGCTTTTGTGACAGCTGAAACAATTTCATGGGCTGATTGAGCCATTACGTTTTTGGCAAAAAGCAGCCATATGATTGTCAATGAAAGGTAAATTCTCATAAGAAATGGGTTAGATTCACCGGCAAACATACTGCGTATCAACTCAGTGTATCCGGATATTAGCTTAACCCACTGGTATTTTCGACGATCCCGATTGGTCGAATAAAGAAGCTGTTTCGTCTAAAACCGATTGCGGTGCTGTTAATTTGTTTCGGTGTAGCAAAACAAAGAGCTAATTTCAGGTTATGAAAGACCCTCGCGAACCGCACGAAATATTATTCAGTCGGACAGAAATTCTGTTCTTCGTCACATTCTTTGTTGT
Organism: Dyadobacter sp. CY312; assembly: GCF_021390535.1. Classification (GTDB taxonomy): domain Bacteria; phylum Bacteroidota; class Bacteroidia; order Cytophagales; family Spirosomataceae; genus Dyadobacter. The sequence continues at coordinate 362,148 of NZ_JAJUXG010000001.1, read as the reverse complement.
ATTCCCGATCCTAACTTCTGTTGAACACGATATTTACGAGAAAGCCAGTCTTTCTGTAACTTTTGAATCTATTTGGGAAGAAATTTTTCTGGGTACAATCAGAATGTTTCCATACTTGCTTTATTATAAAATGGTTCTGCCTTTTCTATTTGAGAAGCGATACCTTATTTTTGGATTGCTTGTTCTGGTCCTGTTATTATTTCTCAACCTGTACAAAATTTACATTCAATACTGGCTGGTGAGTAAGTTATGGTTTCTTCCGGAACAAACAATCAGGGACGCGACAAGATGGTATGAGTCCGAAGTTGTACTATTTCATTTTAGTATTATGTACATATTTCGCGAATTGCTGGTGGTGAGTGCTCTGGGATATTTTGTTCATTCGGGCAAGCAGGAAAAACAGCTGAACGAGATAAAAAATCAGCAACTCCAATCGGAACTTACATATCTGAAAGTACAGCTTCAACCCCATTTTTTCTTCAATACTTTGAACAATATATTTGCACTTGCAATGCAGAAATCTGACAAAACGGCGCCGCTGATTGCACGTCATGCAGAAATGATGCGCTATATTCTTTATCATTCCAACCAACAAAGTGTTGGGTTAATGAAAGAGGTGGATTTTCTTAAAAATTATGTAGAAGCCGAAATGCTCCGCTATTCAGATAAAACAGAAATATCTTTTGAGACTCAGGGAATAAATGACAGCTATGTTATTGAACCTTTGCTTCTCCTTCCTTTTATTGAAAATGCTTTTAAACATGGTTTGCAGGACAATACCTTAGGTGGATTTGTTTGCATAGTCATCTGTCTTATTGAAAACGAATTAACAGTTCAGGTTCGCAATAGTAAACTTGCGGAACCGTCTCAACATCCAAAAGGAATCGGACTACAAAATGCTTCCGGCAGGTTGAAATTACTTTACCCAAAACATCAGATTTTTACCAGTGAAACGGAGAATGAATATGAAGTAAACCTGACTTTGAATCTGATTGCTCATGATTAAATGCATTATAGTAGATGATGAACCTTTGGCACGTAAGGTGTTGGAAAATCACATCAACCGATTAGAAGACATCCATTTAATAACATCCTGCTCCAACGTGCTCGAAGCCCTTGCAGCACTGAACGCATCGGAAGTGCACCTGATTTTTATGGATATTAAAATGCCGGGCATTAATGGAATGCAGTTTATTAAAACACTTAAAAATCCACCACCGGTTATTTTTACAACGGCATTTAGTGAATACGCTGCCGATAGTTACGAGCTCGATGCAGTTGACTATCTGATGAAACCCATAGTTTTTGAGCGGTTTGAAAAGTGTATATCCAAATATTTAAAACTAAGTCAGGCACCACCGGAAAACAAAACATACACCTATTTTAAAGTAGACGGCAGACTGGTAAAAATTAATCATTTAGATATTATTTGTATACAATCAATCAAGGATTATGTCCTGATCAAAACAGCAGGTCAAAATTACATAAGTCATATGACTATGAAATATCTTGGTAAGTTATTGCCGTCGAATATTTTTAAACGAGTGCACCGATCTTATTTTGTTAACGTGACACACATAACCGCATTTGAAACCAATATGATTGAATTGGGAAATATAGAAATTCCGGTTGGAGAGAGTTATAAAAGGGAAACAAACTTGCTTAGAAAGGTACTTTGAAATTTATTTAATCTGCTGTTTAGCAATAAATGCGTAGTGCTCCAATCAGCACTACGCATTTTCGTTTCACAAAATCATCCCTTTGAATTAACCAACGGTATCACCTTACTCCCAATCAAATCAATGGTTTTTAGCAATTGCGCATGGGAAAGGCCGGCGTTGTCCATTTGGAATGTAAACCTTGAAATCCCTCCCAATGCTTCGCTGTGACGGACTATTTTGTCGGCCACTTCTTCCGGATCGCCGATCACATAAGCACCTTCGGGACTTCTTTGCGCCTCAAAACCATATCTTGTTACAGGAGCCCAACCCCGTGTTTTGCCAATTTTGGTGATAATTTCGGCATGACCTGGATAATAATCTTCAACGGCCTGATCGGTCGTATCGGCAACATAGCCAAATGAATGTAAACCTACTTTCAGCTGCTCTGGTGAATATCCTGCTTTTGCGCCGGCTTTCCTGTAAAGATCCACCAAAGGACGGAAACGATGTGTTTCGCCGCCAATGACGGCCACCATCAGCGGCAGACCAAGTTCACCCGCCCGCACAAAAGATTCGGGCGTGCCGCCCACTCCCAGCCAAACAGGCAATTGCTGCTGTACAGGTCTTGGGTAAACGGCCTGGTTCTGTAAAGCAGGACGGAATTTGCCCGACCACGTAATGGTTTCTTTGTCACGGAGTTCCAGCAGCAGTTCCAGCTTTTCTATAAAGAGCTGATCATAATCCTTCAGATTGAAGCCAAATAGCGGGAACGCATCCACAGATGAACCTCGCCCTACAACCATTTCGGCCCGTCCTTTTGAAATCAGATCCAGCGTTGCATACTCCTGAAAGATGCGCACGGGATCAGCCGCACTTAAAACGGTAACAGCACTGGTGAGCTTGATATTTTTTGTTCGGGCCGCAGCAGCTGCCAGTATTATCGCCGGTGCAGCGTCCAGAAATTCCTTTTTGTGGTGTTCACCAATCCCAAAAACATGCAATCCCGCTTTATCCGCAGCTTCAATTCTTTCGAGTAGTTCACTCATTGCGTCCACAGCACTCAGTGCATTTCCGTTTTCGGTAGTTAGCATTGCCGAAGCAAAGCTGTCAATTCCTATTTCCATAGTTCGTTTTTTAATATGTATTCCTGCGCCTAGTTAAAGTCAAATAATACATCGTTACTACACATTATGCTATACCAAGCTTTTGGCACTACAAAATTACCACAATTTAGTATCAAAAATATAGTAGTATCCAAAAGCATAGTGCTATACAAATGGATACTACCATACTAAAAAAAATCAAAAACCATGTGTTGTTATATTGCTTTTTTAAGAATAAATAGTAACTTTCATTCATCGTAATTATGAACCACATCACAGTTAAAACGATGAAAAACCCTTCACAAAATACGTCTATAACTAGTTTACTACTCGCCGTTGCTGTTCTATCCTGCGTAAAGCCGGTCGATGTATTGAAAGATATTGAAGAGATTCCAAAAGTTGTGTCCGGAGATACAATCGGGACAGGAGTTACTAATCCTCAGTTTGTCAAAAATCCGGTTTTTCTGAAAAAACAGATCGATACCAATCTGATAACAGGTGTCATTGTGCGTGAAGTGGCAGACAGTCCTATCGTCAATTGGCTGCAAAAAGATGTGGCGCCTTATGATCTTGGCAGTTTAAAAATTTCAGGAAATCAATCCCCCATGTTGGTTTTTGGAGATGGCCTGTCAGCCGGATGGATGAATGGCGGGCTTTATCGTGCAGCGCAGCAGGAATCTTTTCCAAATCTGGTGGCTCATCAAATGGGAATTAAGAACTTCAAAACGCCGCTTTTTGAGAAGGAACATGGCAATGGAACTGGATATCTTGTGCTCAATAATAAAAACGGTGAGCCTACATGGTCGGAGGTAAAGAATAACGTGGGGATTGTTAAACTTACTAATGTGCCTGAACTTGTTCCCTATCTCGGTGGAGAAATTCATAACATGTCCGAACCCCGGCTAGCACAGGGCGGGATTGGTGGTACGCTATCACCGGAGAAAAATGGCTGGACTTATGATAATGATGGTAGAGGCTGGACTGACGATATGATCTTTTTCTGGCGAATGAAGCCGAATGCCGACAAATACGTGGATACGTATTGGGATTGGGTTAATGAAAATCTGAATCAGAAAAAACCAGCCCTTGTACTATCAAGTTTCGCTTTTGATAGTTGGGTAACACAGCATTTAAAAAACGATATTAATTCTCTGGACTGGCAAGCTGCTTCATCGGAAGCGACTCCTTTAACCGTTTCAGTTGCACGAGAGGCGCAACGAGCAGGTTCACAAGGCATTGCTTTTACGATTCCAGCTTTCAAACATGTCCCCTATTTTAAATGGCAAACGCATCGAAGCTATAATATCACTGAAGAGCAAATTGTGAGGTCGACACCTGATGGGTTTAATGAGAGAATTAAAAACGATGCAAAGCAAAGTGGCGTGATTGTGGTAGATATTGCAAGCTTGTATGAAAAGGTATATGCAGGGAATTATACAACCGAAGATGGCTATAAAATTGATGGGAAAGCTGGTGGGAATTTCTTTTCGGGAGACGGAATTTACCCTTCTGCAATAGGTCATGCGGTTATTGCCAACGAGATCATTAAAGTCATTAATCAACATTTCAAATCGAAAATACCATTGATTAAGGTGGGTGAATTTGCAGCTTACTACAACTGAGAATTTGTAAATCCTTTTTAATAGAGATCAAAAACAGCCACTCAAAACATATTTTCTAAGTGGCTGTTTTGTAATTTTTGAGGGACGCTTTCTTATTCCTCACTCCACGCACCGAATTTCCCTTCTCTGAAATCTTTATACGCTTGCTTTATTTCCTCCTCCGTGTTCATCACAAATGGTCCCTTTGCTGCAACTGACTCACGAAGTCTTTTCCCCGCAATCACCAGTACTTTTAAAGGTTCATTTAAGGCATGGATGTTGATCTCACTTTCTTCATCAGGCTCTTCCGACAACCATAGTACCTGCTTTTCTTTTCCGGCTGTTAGGTCAGATCCAAATTCTCCACTTCCCTCTAACACAAAAATGAATCCGTTGTAGTCCGGCGGCAGATCCTGGCTAAACTGGGAACCGGGCTTCAAAGATATTTCAACCATCGTAACAGGAACATAATTTCGTGTTTCCGCAGTCAGTTCACCCGAAGATCCGGATATGACTTTAACCGTAACACCTTCTGCTTCTTGTTTCACCATTTTTGATTCAAGAATATCCTGGTACCGCGGCTCAACCATTTTGGATTCGGCAGGTAAATTCACCCAAAGTTGTAACAGATGCGCAAATCCATTTTCGGGAGCTTCCTCGTGATGTAAAATACCTTTTCCAGCCGTCATCCATTGTACATCACCTTTCCAGAGCACCCCTCTCCCACCTTTGTTATCCATATGTTTCAACTCGCCGTCGATCATATAGCTCACTGTTTCAATTCCCCGGTGCGGATGATAATCGAATGCGCCTTGTTTCATATGGTCTTCCGCCATCAGCAGAAACGGATCAAATCGCTCCCAATTACCTGGCGCCAGCAGTAATCCTGCTTTATGAATCGGTGTGTTTTTATGATACTCCACGGACCAGAGCGCACTTACTTTTCGTTTTTTCCTATTTATATTTTCCATGATCTGCTCATTTTTTTCAATACAAATTTACCTATATTTGATATGAAAAAGATACTAGTATCCCAGAGTATAGTACTATGCTATTGGATACTGTTGAATTTAAATGAATGAACATGGAGAGGATCATATTGTCGGAAGAAGCCTGCAATAAAAGTATTGTGGAAGTGCGGGATGCATTATATGTTTTAAATGGTAAGTGGAAACTTCCGCTGATTGTTTCGCTGCTGACTGGCCCGAGGCGGTTTAATGAAATACAGCGCGAATTGAATGGCATTACGCCAAAAGTTTTATCCAAGGAATTACGCGAACTGGAACAAAATGAATTTGTTACCAGAAAAGTTTACAATACCGTGCCTGTCTCGGTCATATATGAGCTCACGGAGTATAGCAAATGTCTGGACAATGTCATTGAAGCGCTTAGAGCTTTCGGTCAGCAACACAGGGAAAGGATAATCGGAGGCAAACGGGAAATTCCCCGCATGAAACCGGAATTGGTAAGTACGGACCAAATCCAACAGGCAGATTCGCGAGTATCTGATAGTAGCGAAAAAGTGCCGGCGCATGCCTAAGAACGCAAGCAAGCAGTGAGCAGTTTTTTGCCGAAGATAATTTTGCTTCCATCACATAGGTAGAGTTTCCTTCCTGCGGAACTTATAGGGTAGCATCACTTCTACTCTTTATGGCTGACGAACACGGAAATGTTCCCCAATATCCCGATGAAAACTTCTTTGGCAATCTGTTAGAGGATCGACGTTTGTTTCTGAAACAAACGATGGCTATTGCTGGGCTGACTCTGACTCCTATTTCTTTTCTAAAGGCAACAGGGCAGGAAGAAGACGAATTACCTGTTGGAGATGAAGAAAAGGTACAGCTAACAATCCAAATCAATGGGAAAAGACGAAAGCTTTCTGTCGATCCCAGAACAACTACCCTTGATCTGCTACGTGAAAAACTATTGCTCACTGGCACTAAAAAAGGTTGCGACTTTGGTCAATGCGGTGCCTGCACCATTTTTATTGACGGTCAAAGGTTACTTTCATGTCTGAGCCTGGCAGTGATGCAGCACGGAAAGAAAATTACCACTATTGAAGGTTTGCATCAGGGGGAAAGCCTGCATCCGATGCAGGAGGCATTTGTAAAACATGACAGTTTTCAATGCGGATACTGCACTCCCGGACAGATTATGTCTGCTGTTTCCTGTATTCGTGAGGGCTGCGCGGGATCGGAGGATGAAATACGTTCGTATATGAGTGGCAACCTGTGCCGCTGCGGGGCATATCCCAACATTGTAAGCGCGATTTTGGATGTAAAAAGTAGTGGTCAGAAAGTATGAAACCATTTTTATACATTCGTCCTAAAAATTTGAAGGAGGCTATTGATGCAGTATCCTTCCACCCGCAGGCAAGTTTCATTGCAGGAGGTACAAACCTTCTTGATCTGATGAAAAGAGGTCTGGCATTTCCTGAAAAACTGGTCGACATTAATCATCTGCCCCTTAAAAAAATCGAACAAAAGCGTGGCATTCTAAGGATAGGTGCATTGGCCTTAAACAGCGATGTGGCACGTCACAAGCTGGTTAACGACCAGCATCCGTTGCTTGTGCAGGCGATTAATGAAGGCGCTTCCGGTCAACTGCGTAATATGGCAACCACTGGGGGCAACTTGTTACAGCAAACCCGTTGTCCGTATTTTTATGATACCGCATTTCCTTGTAACAGGCGGCAACCGGGATCCGGATGTAGCGCAGTGAACGGCATCAACCGTCATCACGCCATTTTTGGAGTTGATGAAGGCGATCCTGATCAATCTTGTATAGCGGTTCATTCGAGCGACATGAGCGTTGCCTTAGTTGCCCTTGACGCGGAAATCGTTATTGCCGGGCAGAATGGGGAACGTAAAGTTCCGCTCACGGGGCTGTACCGAGCGCCCGGTAACCGGCCGAACTTATCTGCAAATTTGGATAAGGGAGAGCTTATCACCGCTGTGGAAATACCAGATTCCCGTTATGGGAAAAATGTCCATTATTTAAAGGTAAGAGACAGGGCTTCCTATGCATTTGCTCTCGTTTCAGCCGCTGTTGCGCTGGATATGAGGGGAAACAGCATAAGCTCCGCGAGCATATCACTGGGCGGTGTGGCTTACATGCCGTGGCGCCTCCCGACAGTTGAGAAATTTCTGACCGGGCAGCCTGCGAATGACGCACTTTTCAAGCAGGCTGCGGATATGTCCGTTGCAGGAGCACGACCATTTAAACACAATGCATACAAGGTTAAATTAGTCAGAAACGTGATTTATGAATCGCTCAAAACAGCGGCTGGTATTGCCTGATTAACGATGATAAAGCAGATTGATACCACTTCCGAAAATAATTCTCTGGACCGCGTAGATGGACGCGTGAAGGTGACTGGTACCGCAACATATTCCGCCGAATATAGTTTTGCAAATCTGGTGCATGCCGTGCTCATTACCAGCACGATTGCAAAAGGCCATATTACCCAAATTGATTCAAAGGAGGCCGAAACAATTTCCGGCGTGTTGGCCATAGTCAGTCACTTAAACTCGCCTGGTGTGCCCGGCTACGGCACAGCAAAACAACCTCCCGAGCGCGCAGGCATGGGAACTTCATTCAGGGTGTTTTATGATAGTCTTATTTATTTTAGTGGTCAGCCCATAGCCATGGTCTTAGCGGAGACCTTGGAACAGGCAAATTATGCGGCATCTCTGGTAAAAGTGACATATCATATTGAAAAACACCAGACCAATTTTGAAGAAAACCTGTCAAAAGCGTACATCTCGCCGGGTGTCCTGAGAAACAAAAATTCACCTTTTCAGGATTACATAAGAGGTGATAGAGATGCACTGGATAAGTCAAAGTTTAAAATTGAGGCCACCTACACGATTCCGACTCAACACCATCAACCCATGGAGCCGCATGCCATAATTGCGGTGTGGGAAGCAGCAGATAAGCTGACGGTTTACGACAAAAATCAGGGCGTAAAGTCTGCTCAGGGCAATCTTGCTCAGGCGTTTAAAATCCCGAGGGAAAATGTGAAGGTAAATGCCCAGTTTATTGGCGGGGCTTTCGGTTCAGGCATTCGTGTGTGGCCTCATACTGTGGCAGCGGTGCTTGCAGCGAAAATGCTGAACAGACCTGTGAAGCTGGTTTTGGGAAGGGAGCTGATGTTTTCATCCGTCGGTTACCGGCCCTATACGGTTCAGAAAGTTTCAATGGGTGCGGATTCGGACGGACTGTTGACAGCTATTGTACATGAAGGTATAGGACAAACTTCATCCTATGAGGAACATCTGGAAAGGACCATTCTCGCCTCCAGGGTTATGTATGACTGTCCCAATGTATCTACAAAATACAGATTGCTCAGTCTGGATGCAAACACACCAACCTGGATGCGCGGCCCGGGTGATGCATCCGGTATGTTCGCACTGGAATGTGCTTTGGACGAGCTGGCATTTGATTTAAAAATTGATCCGCTGACAATGCGTTTACGCAATTACGCTAACCATGATTTAGAACGCAATCTTCCCTGGTCGGCCAAGGGACTTAAAGAATGTTACGAATTGGGAGCGGAAAAGTTTGGATGGAAGAACAGGTCGCACGAGGTGCGATCAATGAGAAAGGACGGCATGCTGATAGGTTACGGTATGGCATCCAGTTTGTATGGCTTCCATCGGCATCCGAGTAAGGCAAGGGTGGTTATGCTAGCAAATGGCACAGTGATTGTGCAAAGTGCAACCATGGACATCGGTCCTGGTACCGGCACGGCCATGACCAGTATTGCAGCCAGAGTATTGGGGATAAGTCCGGACAAAATCAGATTTGAGCTTGGTGATTCCAGCTTGCCCGATGCGCCGGGACAAAATGGTTCGTCGACGATTCCGAGTGTAGGCGCCGCAGTACATGTCGCCTGTGAAGCTTTGAAAAAAAAACTGACAGAATTAGGTGATGCAATGCCGGGTTCGGACACTGCCTCCTACGCGGATATCTTAAAATTCCATAAACTACCGGAACTAGAAGTTACCGAAGAATCAAGATCCGGACCTGAGCGAGACCAATATTCCATGTATTCTTTTGGCTGCCATTTTGTGGAAGTGCACGTAAGCCTGGTAACAGGTGAAACACGCGTAAAAAGGGTGGTGACCTGTGCTGATGTTGGCAAAATAATTAATTACAAAACAGCGAGAAGCCAGTCTATCGGAGGCGTGGTGGGGGGAATAGGCATGGCGTTGATGGAAGAATCGGTTATGGACCACCGTTATGGACGATATGTTACCAGCGACTTTGCCAGTTATCACATTCCCGTCCACTCCGATATTCCACAGATTGATGTATTGTATGTCGACAAAGCTGATACTCTTGCGAACCCGATTGGTGCTAAGGGTTTGGGTGAAATCGCAATCGTTGGCGTTGCTGCCGCGGTGGCGAATGCCGTTTTTCACGCAACCGGCAAAAGGATACGAAGTTTGCCTATCAACGTAGAAAAACTGATTTAACCGTTAATTCTTAAAATAACATTCCTTGATATGCCTGAATTTTCTCTGGCAACACCTCATCTCCCAGCATTTCGCAAAGGTCAATTTCAATATTGCGTACGATACTCGCGACAGGAACGTCGTTGATCAGCCCTTCAAAAGGATTCTCACTGATGTCTCCAACGTATTCCATGAACATAAATACCCATGAGACGATCATATTGAAAGGTATCAGCAAAAACATATATCGCTCTCCCAACTCAACAAACTGAGGCAACAGACCAAATGGCAACAATGTCATAAATACAAAGATGAAAAGCGTTGATGTAGTGGCATATTGCCTTGGAAAAGGCGTGTTTTTGATTCGCTCACTTTTCCCCTGTTCATCATAAAATGAGGAGATCAGGTTTTGCAATTCCACATGCTGGTATGCATCTACTAATCCGTTTTTCCTTAAAAGTTTGATATCCTGCGACTGGCGGTCAAGTATTTGCGCAGCGCGGTTGCTTTTGGTCTTAACCCATTCCAATTCTCCTTCCGAAAGGTATTTCTGCACCTCATCTTCGAAAGTTTCCTGTGTTTTGTGAATTGCAACCCGCTGCCTTTTACTGGCCCTGTCCCGGTGCTCCCATGTTGTCCGTTGCCGCATGGCGTATTTCAAAGCGTACAACCACCCGATGTGACGGTAGATAATAATGCGGATTATTTCGTTTATCTCCTCCTGTTTTTCCGGTTCAAAGTCCAGCTCATGACCTACGAACGATCTCACCGCAGCACTAAATGACCGGCTGTTATTGGTAATAGCGCCCCATATTTTGCGCGCTTCCCAGCTCCTGTCGTAGGACTGGTTGTTTTTAAAACCAACAAAAAACGCAGTTGCTGTACCGACAAGTGATACCGGTAACCAAGGAATTGCAACCCACTTCCAACCTAAATGTTCATAAACCACAATGGCAGTGATTCCGGTGCAGAGCGAAAACAATACCATTCGCCACGAATAAAAATAGACAATCAGGGGATTCAGGTAGCGCTTTACGTACATAAGTTTTAATAGGAGAATGAGTTAGATGTCTTTAAAAATGGCTGTCAGTTTCAAATCCAGACCTTTATGTGAAGCAAGATATGGTTAATTTTTAAAAAACGGAATATTGGAGTTTTGAAGAATTGACACCTTCGTTTGTGTCTTCACAAACGAGCATGCCGTACGTTTGTGAAAACACAAATGAAGGCAAAAAACGAATATCATGCGGTCTGCTCGTTTGCGAGGATACAAACGAGGCCATAAAACGAATCAGACCAGGATGATTTATACCTCATCGTTTCGCAACAGTACTCACTATTCCGGCTGGGGTCAGCTTACGGATGCAGTCGTTACCACCATCAATAACATAGATGTTTTGGTTGCTATCTATTGTAAGAGCACAACCCAAGGGAAAGTTGAAGAGCGCCGTAAGAGCCGGACCGTCTTTATAACCTTCTTTTGCCCGGCCACCCATATTTACATTATTGGGTTGAATGACTCCGTTGCCGGCAATAGTGGTCACTTTTTTATCTGCAATTTTAATAATTCGGTGCAGACGCCCGTCAGAAAAAATGATTTCTCCTTTTTTATCAATAACGATATCCTCAGGTGACATAAGTTCTGCTTTGCTAATATCGCCCGTAATGTAAAAAGGATGAAACTGCCTTTTACCGCATAAACCTGCCATCACGGTCACCTTACCATCCGGAGATAATCGCTTGATGCACCTTCCTGCTCCATCGCTCAGATAAACATTCTGGTCCATGTCAATTGCTATTCCAGCAATCCAATTGCTCTTAAACTGCGGATTTTCTCTTGTATTCAGTATTGTTGTTACATCACCCGCTGCACTTATTTTTCGAATAAGATAAAAATCGCCCAGGTTATCCTTGTTGCTGGCATCTCTTTCACCAACGTAGATATTGCCGTCGCCGTCGGCTTTCATGAATTCGATGCTTCCGAATTTCGCTGTCTTAAGCGTACCGTCTTTAACAGTGTAATCAAAAGGAATTCCGGCATAGTGAGCAATTTTTCCATCCAGGCTCATTTTCCAAATTATCGATCCGTCGGTGATGTAGATGTTGTCATTTTTATCGATCGCCATTGCCTCACATTTCGGATATGGTGCTCGGTTGAAGCCTTTTTGGATGTCTTCCGAAACATAAGTCATCTTACCTGTTGGAGTGATTTTAACTATAATTCCCCCATACAAGTGAGCGATCAGATTATCCTGGCTGTCTACAACAAAAGATTTGGGCTGTGAAGGTAGTTTGATCACCTCTTGTGCCAGAGACTGATTGATGACCAAGGCCAGCAACAACAGAAATGCATATTTTACAAGACTGACTGACATAATTGTTTTCATTTTCGTGAAGAATAATTACATGTTTTCAAAAAGCTGACTGGTTCACAGAAGCTGAATATTGTACCTCCTTATTGACCAAGAATACAGAGCAAATGTAACTTTGAAAATGAATTAAATTATGCGTAAAAATACGTGAAGTTAGAGTCGAAAAAGCGGACACCTCATCAAATCTGAGATGCCCGCTTTTTAAAAATCATACTTGATTTATTCCCTACCAAACCACGATCCTATCCTTTTCCGGTTTGTACATTTTATCTCCTGGCTGAACATTAAATGCTTTGTAGAATGGCGTAAAGTTCATCAATGGGCCATTCACTCTCCATTTAGCCGGTGAATGCGGGTTGGTGTTGACATACATGGCCATGTATTGATCTCTGGTTTTTACACGCCATATTCTGGCAATCGAAATGAAAAATCGCTGATCGGAAGTAAATCCGTCCAGTTTCGTCGTGTCTTTACCCTGCTCGGTTAGTTTGAAAGCGTCGTAAGCAATGGCTACACCGGCAATGTCCGCAGTATTTTCTCCAACGGTAAGTGCTCCTTTGATATGCACTGAGTCCAGCACTGTAAATGCGTTGTACTGGTCAATCACCTGCTGGGTTTTTGCTTTGAATTTGGCATAATCCGCCTTCGTCCACCAGTCGGTTACGTTTCCGACTTTATCATACTGGGCACCCTGATCGTCAAATGAATGTGTGATCTCATGACCAATAACCATGCCGATACCTCCATAATTCAAGGCATCATCCGCATTCACGTCAAAATAAGGCGGTTGCAAAATGCCAGCAGGAAAAACAATTTCATTCAACGGAGGATTGTTATAGGCCGTAACCGTCGGAGGCGTGGTATACCACTCATTGCGATCGACTGGTTTGCCCAGCCTGTTCAGGTTGTATAAATAATCGTTTTTGTTGGCCGACAAGCGGTTCTCAAAATAAGTGTCTCTCTTTACTGTCACCTTGGAATAATCTCTCCATTTGTCTGGATAACCAATTTTTTGTGTGAAGGCATACAATTTGTCCTTGGCTTTTGCTTTCGTAGAATCGCTCATCCAATCCAAACGGTCAATACGTGCTTCAAATGCTTTTTTTAGATTGTCAACCAGAACGGCCATTCTTTTTTTAGCAGACTCGGGGAAATACTTTTTCACATAAAGCTGGGCCAGCGCTTCTCCCAAAGACTGATCCACAGCCCGCGTCATTTCTTCTGCCCGAGTTTGTTTTACAGCTTGCCCGGTCAGGATTTTAGAGTAAGCGAAAGACGCATTTACAAACTCCTGGCTAAGGAAGTTAGAATAGTTTGTGAGTGCATGAGCTTTCAGATATACTTTCCAGTCAGCCACCGGAACAGATTTTAACATTGCATTCAATTTGTCGTAATAAGCTGGTTGTCCTACATTCACGGAATCGACTTTTGCACCAAGGTTCGCCAGTAATCCGGTCCAATTCATCGCGGGCTGTTTTTTAGATAAAATACTGACAGCTAATTTATTGTAATTCGCTTTTACGTCTCTCAACTCCACATTGGTTCTATGAGCCGAAGCCAGTTGCTTTTCAATGCTGTAACTAATCGTTGCGTTTTTCTGTGCTGATGTAACGTCTGTTCCGGTCAGTTCAAACAATTTAGCAAGATAGTTTTGGTAGGCTTTTTGAATCTTGATCGTTGCTGAATCACCCTTGAAATAGTAATCCCTTTCCGGAAGTCCAATGCCAGTCTGGAAGAACTGCCCAATATTAACGGTGCTTTGTTTGTCGTCAGGACCGACATAAAAACCTACGATGGTACTGTTGCCCGCTTTTTGTTCTTCAACAACCAATTTTAAAAGAGAACTGACGTCGCTGATCTCGTCGATGCGTGCAAGTATCGGTTTGATCGGTTCGAATCCTCTTTTGTTAATGGTGTTCGTGTCCATACCCGAAGCATAGAAATCACCCACTTGTTGTCCAATACTTCCGGCAGTATTTTTACTTGCCGAAACGCTGTCCAGAATGCCTTGTAATCTTAACCGTTGTGGGTAATTCAGGAAAGAGTATGAACCTACGCCGGTTTGGCTATCCGGTATTTTAATGGTGTCGTACCAGATTCCATTGGCGTAAGTAAAGAAATCATCTCCCGGTTTTTTCGTAGAGTCTATTCCGGTTATCACAACGCGTTGTTCAGTAGATTCGGTTTTTTGCTTACAGGCTCCTATTGTTAGGAGTGTCAGTGAGAAAAGGGCAAGTGATTTCATCGTTTGAGTGTTGGTGTTTTTTTATGGAGATTTCTTTAAAGTTAAAATTGGGGTATTTAAAGTTGATTTAAAAGAGTTTATGGCTCCTTGAACAGCTTGAACAGAGGAATATAGCCAATTCTATTGGGCTTCCAGTGCCTATACTTTTTTCTTGATAAAAAAGTAGCAAAAAATCAAGGCGAAAAAAAGCTTCGACACGCAAGTCACTCGCGCACCCCGCTTTTTCGCCGTTGCCCTCGCACGCTTCGCGCTTTAACCAAACAAGAATAAACCCAAATTATATTCTTATGAACAGAGCTCAAACACCAAGCCCGTTGAAACATTTGCAAATAAACATTACTAACAAAAGCTTCTAAATACGCACTTACGTTACAATTATCTTAAGCTTCCAAAGTAGCGTCTAGCACTATGTGTGCGGTGGTCGCGGCAAAAAAGCGGGGAGTGCGTAGGAGAAGCGCGCAGAAGCATTTTTTTGCCTTGACTTTTTGTTACTTTTTTGTCAAGAAAAAAGTAAGAGCACTGAAAGCTTTAATTATCCTCTGGCCAAATAAACCAATAGCTTAGTTACAGCGCCACCGCGATTATTATTTATAACAAATGATTTAATTTCTTTAAAAAAACAGGCACCTTGAATTTACTCAAGATGCCCGTTACAAAAAAATATTAAAAAAAATTTAAGCTAAATCAAAACGATCCAGATTCATAACCTTGGTCCAGGCAGATACAAAATCCTTTACAAACTTGCCTTGTGCATCGGAACTTGCATATACTTCGGCAATTGCTCTTAAT
This sequence comes from Dyadobacter sp. CY312, assembly GCF_021390535.1. GTDB lineage: Bacteria > Bacteroidota > Bacteroidia > Cytophagales > Spirosomataceae > Dyadobacter. The sequence goes on along the minus strand of NZ_JAJUXG010000001.1, from coordinate 346,918 downwards.
TCTGAGTTGGAACCGAAAACGAGATCAGCACGTGAAGCTGTCCATTTTGGCTGGCCGGTTGTGCGGTCGCTTCCAAGATATGTTTCTTTGTCTTCCGACATTGCTTTCCAGGATGTTCTCATATCCAGGAGATTCACGAAGAAATCGTTGGTTAGCTGACCCGGACGAGTTGTGAAAATACCATGTGCCGAACCATCAAAATTCGTATTCAGAGCCCGTAATCCGCCAACCAGTACAGTAAGTTCCGGAGACGAAAGCGTCAGCAATTGAGCCTTGTCGATTAGTAACTCTTCGGTAGATACGTTGTATCTGGTCTTGCGGTAGTTGCGGAAACCGTCAGCTGCTGGTTCCAGGTAACCAACTGATTCAACATCTGTTTGTTCCTGCAATGCATCCATACGACCCGGCGAAAAAGGAACACTGATCGTTTGTCCTGCATCGGTGGCTGCTTTTTCTACTCCTGCATTTCCGGCAATAACAATCAAATCGGCTATTGAAACTTTTTTAGCTCCTGCCTGATCGAATTCCTTCTTAATTCCTTCCAACACGTCTAGTACTTTTTGCAACTGAGCCGGATTGTTTACCTTCCAATCTTTTTGTGGAGAAAGTCGAATGCGAGCGCCGTTTGCACCACCGCGTTTGTCAGAACCACGGAATGTACTTGCCGAAGCCCAGGCTGTCGATACCAGTTCAGACACACTCAATCCGGAAGCCAATACTTTTGCTTTCAGATTGGTAACATCAAAATCCTGTATCAATTCATGATCTACTGCAGGAATCGGATCCTGCCAGATCAACACTTCTGCCGGAACGTCCGGGCCCAAATAGCGGTCACGTGGACCCATGTCACGGTGCGTTAGTTTGAACCATGCACGAGCAAAAGCGTCTGCAAATGCCGACGGATTTTCCAGGAAATGTCTTGATATTTTCTCATAAGCCGGATCAAATCTCAACGACAAATCCGTTGTTAGCATCGTTGGTGCTTGTTTTTTGTTGCTGTCAAATGCATCAGGAATAATATCGCCGGCATCTTTTGCAACCCATTGATGTGCTCCACCCGGGCTTTTGGTCAATTCCCATTCGAAAGCAAACAGGTTTTCGAAGAAGTTATTACTCCATTGCGTCGGCGTTGTAGTCCAAGTTACTTCCAATCCACTTGTAATGGCGTGTGGCCCGGCACCTGTACCAAAGCTGTTGCTCCATCCAAGTCCCTGAGATTCCAGATCAGCGGCTTCCGGCTCTTTGCCTACATGCTCGGAAGTAGAAGCACCGTGGGTTTTACCAAAGCTATGTCCACCGGCGATCAGCGCAACGGTTTCCTCGTCATTCATCGCCATACGGCCAAACGTCTCACGAATATCTCTTGCCGAAGCAATCGGATCCGGGTTCCCGTCTGGTCCTTCCGGGTTCACATAAATCAGACCCATGTGTGCCGCTCCAAGCGGTTTTTCCAGGTTGCGTGAATGAATGTTTCGTCCCGGATCTTCATCGGATGAAACTACACCCTCTCCTGCAACACCAGACGAACCGTCTGCATAACGCACGTCATTACCCAACCAGGTCGTTTCAGATCCCCAATACACGTCTTCATCCGGCTCCCACACGTCGGCACGTCCGCCAGCAAACCCAAAAGTTTTGAAACCCATTGATTCCAACGCAATGTTGCCCGTAAGAATCAGCAAATCAGCCCATGAGATTTTGTTACCATATTTTTGTTTGATAGGCCAAAGCAATCTGCGTGCTTTGTCAAGACTCACGTTGTCAGGCCAGCTGTTCAATGGAGCAAAACGTTGCTGTCCGCCACCTGCACCACCACGACCGTCACCTACACGATAGGTACCGGCGCTGTGCCATGCCATACGAATGAACAAAGGTCCATAATGGCCAAAATCCGCAGGCCACCAGTCTTGTGAATCTGTCATTAGCGCATGAAGATCCTGCTTCACCGCTTCCAGATCCAGACTTTTGAAAGCTTCTGCATAATTAAATTCTCCGTCCATCGGATTCGACAGCGAGGAATGCTGACGAAGAATATTCAGTTTCAACTGATTTGGCCACCAGTCACGGTTTCTTGTACCGTCGCCACCAACATGTGATTTTGGAGCTTCATTCTGGTTCAGAGTGCCATTGTGAAAAGGGCATTGGCTAATGTCGTTTGATTCGTTTCCCATTTTTATTAGTTCATGATTTAATCAACTCTTTCCCTACGGCTATTCCGTACAGTTTGTTAAAGTTATATTATTGAGAAAAATAATCATAATCGATTAATTCTATATTTGGATAGGCAGAATCTATTGGACTGTGTAATTTTTTGAAAGCGATGCCCGAATCTAAGGCAAGCTGTTGCTGGTTAACAGTTTAATCAGATGCTACAATAGATAAACCATTTGGCTGAAACCTAAATCAGGCTTTCCAACTGCCGGAATACAGAAATAAGAGATTTTCCTTTTTCGGATAGGTTGTATTCAATATGCAGCGGTTTTAGTTTAACCACCACCTTTTCTAATAGCCCGTGTTCCTCCATTTCTTTAAGTGCAACAGCAACAGACTGCTTGTTTGAACCTTCGATTTGACGTAGAAGAGAATTGAAACGAACAGGGCCGTCGAGTGCAAGGCGGAATATTTGTGGTTTCCATTTACCCGACAACATTTTAAGCAATCCCTCCGCAGGACACGCTGGTTCGTTTTCCATGATATTAATTATGGTCATGTTTTCCTGACTAATTGACTAACCGCTTTCGCTTGCCGACCTTTGCAATATAAAAAGATTTACAACCGGCCAGACTTAAAGGTTCAAAAGGCAGAAGTTAATCTGTTAAAACTTGTTTGAACATCCGGACCCTTGTAGCCAACCGTAAACATTAATTTGTTGTAAGATGAATGAAGAAAATAAAAATCCGTTACTGTGCGACACAGATAGTGGCGTATGCGCGATACCAGGAGTGAATGAATCCGATTCCTCACAGGCTGATTTCTCAAAAGTGAAACCTGTGAAGATCACTTATTTCACAGACCCGATCTGTTCAACCTGCTGGGGAATAGAACCTCAGCTTCGGAAATTAAAACTCGAATATGGTTCCAATTTTGAAATCGATTACCGCATGGGCGGATTGTTGCCGGATTGGAGCTACAATAGCGGCGGTATAAGTAAACCAAGCGATGTGGCCTCGCATTGGGAGGAAGTGAGTGCTCATTACGATATGCCGATTGACGGAGACGTATGGCTGGAAGATCCGCTCTCGTCTTCTTACCCGCCTTCGGTTGCTGTGAAAGCAGCACAGTTGCAGGATACGGATAAAGCGGTCAGGTTCATGCGCAAGCTCAGGGAGCTGCTGTTTCTGGAAAAGAAAAACATTACCCGTTGGGAAGTAATACGTGAAGCGGCTATTGCTGTGGGGCTTGATACTTTTCAACTGAAAGATGACTATGAAGGCAAGGCTAATGAAATGTTTCAGGACGACCTGGCCTATGCGAGAAAACTGGGTGTGCGGGGATTTCCTACGTTGTTTTTTACAGATCAGGAAGACAACCAAATCACCCTGTATGGTTTTAAGCCTTATCAGGTCTTTGAAAGTTCTTTGCTTAGAGTATTTCCCGAAGCTGAGAAAAAGCAGGTGCAACTGTCTACCGAACTATCGATTTTTGACTACTATCCTACTTTAACTGTGAAGGAATATGCCGTAATAGCAGATATTTCAAGTGAGGACGCTGCTCAAACGCTGGAAGCACTGGTTTCGGAAGAAAAGCTGGATAAAATCATTATCAAAAATGGTGTGATGTACAAATCGAAAGTATCGTTCTAAACTGAAACTTGCTGCCACTTTAAAAAGCGAAGATCCGATGCAGGCTGAAAAATGGAGCTTTTCCATACAATGAGACTGCGTCGGATTTTCGTACGCCCTAGTTTAGTATTTAAGTTCTTTCAATTTCGCTATAACCCGGTTGGCTACAATTTTGTAACCCTTGTCATTCAAATGAATGTCGTCGGAGTTGACATCTGAACGCATGCCTCTTGGAAAATTAAGATTTGCAAGATCTTTGATGTCATTTTCGGTGGGGACATAACCGATCTCTGCCATTTCCGACTCGGTTGGAGGAGTCATCTCAACAAAAGCCTTCCCGTATTTCGCTGCAAGTTTTTCGTTGATCGAGGCTACCTGTGCGAAGTTAGCGGTCCCCTTCCCCTCTACCGAAGAAATGAGCACTCCCACTACGATATATCTTGCAGGTGCATTAATGTAGGCAACCGAGCTTTCAAGTGCTGCGATGATGTCAGTCTCTGCATTACCGCTCCCGATATTGTTTCTCCCATACCATAAAATTTGCGTCGCACTTTTTAACCGTTCCGCGTCTTCCAATATAAATGGTGTATCAGCAGGCACTTCCATTACACTCACTGTTGCAGGAGCAATGGTATATGTTTCACTCTCATCTCCATTAACCACCCTCCTGATCGTGCATCGCACGCCGTTAACCGACCCAGTCCTGCTGTATTCATTGCTATTTGTGGGAGTCGATAGAAATAGATTACTGAGCTTCGTAATCCTGATGGGTTTAATACTGTCCAGCTTACCTCCTTCAATCGATATTGTTAACGGTACTCCTCCCTGCCTTACAGCAATACGGGAAGCCACCTGACCAACAATTCCATCACTCAGCACCGGCCTGTTGGATAATGCAGCAGCGACAATCGTCCCATATGGAGCGGTGCCTCCGGCTCCAATTGTGAGGCTGTCACCAAAGAAAGCCAGCGTTTTGTCCTTCTCAGTTTTGCCGGGAAAAATGTCATCAATAATGTTGCATGAAGAAAGGAACGCCGCTGAAAGCATGCCAACCCCGGAATTAATAAAAAATGTTCTACGGCTTAGCATATTACCAGGCTGATCGGGGTCCGGGCGGTCGGTATGAGGTTTTGTCATTTTTAGTCGAGATAAAGGATTGTGATAATATACCTTCATGACAATAATCATTCCAAGCGTGTAAGCAATAAATCTTCCCCAAACCGATTATTATGTTGTTGCATTTTTCCACGTATCATCCCCAATAGGATTGCCAGCATCCACAGTTTAAGAGCAATCGCCAATTCTTTACTTGTGTTAAATGACGTGGGAAAACGAACATGTATGGACTACATTGGTATCTTGATCCGTTGTTAACGGTGAGTCTAATAAAGTTGAAACATTCCTATATGTTGTGATGGTGTCAATTGGAAACCGTTAAACCATACACGTTCGTATGTTTCAGGCAGTTTACAGACTGCAATTACTCATTCCGCAAACTGTTTATAGGGTTGGTTAAGGCAGATTTGATCGCCTGAAAACTAACGGTAATGAGGGTAATAAATATAGAAGTGAGACCGGCAAGTATAAATATCCACCAATTCACCTCTGTTCGATACGGATAATTGTTGAGCCATTTATTTATACCAAACCAGGCAATGGGTGAAGCAATTACAATAGCCAGCCCGACAAGTTTTACAAAATCACGGGACAATAGCGCCACAATTCCTGCGACTGAGGCACCCAAGACTTTGCGAACTCCAACCTCTTTTGCCCGCTGTTCTGCCGCTTGTACTACCAAACCGAAGATGCCAAGTGCGGATAAAAACATAGTCAAACTGCTAAAAAATACAAACAACTGTTGCAGTCTGCTTTCCGACTCGTATTGTTTAGCAAGTAAATCTTCCACAGAATCAATTTCCAGCAGTTTAGCGGTATAGAACTGTTTCCAAAGTTTTTGAATGGCGTTTGTAACATTGGCTTGCGCTCCGGGCTCAGTCCGGATCAGCATGCTTCCATACTCTGCCGAACGCTGGGCAATGATGATCGTCGGTTTGATCGGTTCGTAAAGTGATTCGTTGTTAAAATTTCCAACAATTCCAACGGGAACTGTGTTTGCATTTTTGACCACTTGCCCCAATTCATTAACCCTCAGGATTTTTGCCGCTGACTCAGTAAGCAAGGAAGCCTGATGCATTGTTTCTTCCTCATACTTTTGCCGGTTCGCATCACGCAATGAATCGGCATTGGGTGCATCGGAACCATATTTTGAGTCAAAAAGGCGCCCCTTTCTTAATTTCAAACCAAGCGTTTTTGGAAGGTCAACATCTCCTGATATGTACCAGACTTTCAACTTGTTTTTGGAATTTGCCGGATCTTCCACATCCCTGGTCATAAACCCGCCTCCTTCTGTCGGTAGCCATTGGGTCACGCTCGCACTTACCACACCCGGAATTCTGCTTAGTTCACTTTTAAAAGCATCACTTTTTCCTTCCCAAGACACGTTTCCGATGGTTAGAAGATTGTTTTGGTTGTAACCCAAATCCTTGTTCTCCATATAGCTAAGTTGCTGCCGAACCACAATCGTGACTAGCAACACAATTATGGAAATAGAAAACTGTGTGACTACCAATCCTTTACGTAACCAATTTTGCCGAATGGTCGATGACGAAAGTACACCGCGGATCGTGTCGGAGGGTTTAAGCCCTGAAATCATCCAGGCCGGATAGAAACCAGTGAGCAAGCAGGTGAGCAAAATGGCGCAGAAACCATAAGCGGCCATCGGGATATTGGATGTGAAAGTCTGAACCAGTTTGTGTCCAAGAAAAGTCTCAACGGATTGTATAGAAAAATAGTAAATCACAATAGCTGCTATCAAGGAAACTCCAAAAATGAGGATAGTTTCCGTCAGGATCTGCGTCATCAGCTGGGAACGCGAGCCGCTCAAAATGCGTCGAACACCTGTTTCTTTCAACCTTGAAAATCCCTTTGCAGTACTCAGGTTAACAAAATTGACACAAGCGATAAATAGAAGCATCAATGCCACACCTGCAAAAATATAGATCGTCCGAGCATTGCCTCTGATATCCTGACCCTGTGCAAAATCGGAATGTAAATAAATTTCCTGCATCGGCTGAAATTCAAAAGTATGTTTAAATGGACCTTTTGAGATTTCGGCAAACCAGTTGTTGACCCTGGCAGAAAAACTGGACATATCCGTTCCGGGCTTCATCAGTATGTAATTCTGAGAATACCCCACCATTCCATCCAGTTCGAACGGCTCCACTCTGTTTTTGTGTAACCAGATAATATCGGCTCTAAGATGTGAATTATATGGTAAGTCTTCCATGACGCCGGAAATCAGGTAGGGGTTTGACTGTCCTCCATACTTTGGCGTGTCGTAAACGATGGTGCCAACCGGGTTTTTACCTTTGAAAAATCTGTCACGAAAAGTTTCTGAAATAACGATATTACTACTACCCCACTGAATCTGACGCGGGTTGCCAGATAAAATTTTAACATCCAGCATCTCCCAGGCCGTCGTGTCCATATGAAGCACATTTGTCTTTATGCCATTAATTTCGCCTTTCGACAAATTCAAATGAACAGTTCCAAGTGACAACGCAGCGTAAGCTTCTACTTCCGGATAGTTCTTTTTTAGTTCTGGTGGCAGGCTTGTCATAGAAGATGCATTGCGTTCGAACAAGCCTTCACCCCTTTTATCGATCGTTATGATTCTATAAATATCTTTGCTCCTCGCCCAGTGCTTGTCATACGACAGACTGTCGATCACCACAGTTGCCACCATCATACATGCCCAAAGGCCAATGGAGAGCCCTACCAGATGTATAAATGAGTAACCTTTGTTTTTAAGCAAAACGCGCGATCCGATTTTAAAGTAATTTGCGAGCATATCAGATTGAAAAAACGATGGAGAGGAATACGTCGATTTTTGTCTTTTTATAATGGATGGCCTGATCATCCCCAGTACTTCCTTTCTGTAAAATGCATCGGCTTTTTTCGTACCAAAACGATTTACACGCAATGCATACCGTTCATGCAGATCGCCAATTAAAGTTTCGTGAAGATGTGGTGCGCAAATCCAATGAGCAATCCGATCCAGCCATTTTGGAGGTTGCGGCGTTTCAGAATGAATATTTTGTCTTGATGACATGAGAGCGGAGTTAGATTTGTTCAGGATAGATCCAGGCCGATTTTTGATATAACCTCAGGTAATATGCGATCCCATAGATTGTTGCGTACAGCCCTTGCCTCGCTCAAAACACGCATTCCATGGGCCGTTATTGTAAAAAGTCTTTTCCGTCGGCCACCACGCTCGGGTGTTGCATCCCCAAATGACGAACCCAGATACCCCTTATCTTCCAATCGTTGCAAAGCAGCATGAACTGCCCCGGTGCTGACCGGGTTCCTGGTCTCTTTTTCCAGCTCTTCCGCGATCACCACCGCATAGGCTTTCGGTGACAACGCGGCCACAGCCAACAACACAATTTCCTCAAATTCTCCAAGGTCGCTTCGTCTCATGCGCCAGCATTTTATGTTTAGACTTGTATATCATCTATTTCTGTATATTAAATACATGCCAGAATTTAAAAATAATCATCAGGAGCTTCATTGCCGCTTTCCTGGGTTTTATGATGACAAGAATTGTTCGATTTCGGACATGAATTTGTGCGGCTTTGGACGGTCAGTATGTGTCAGCGTTTCGTGCACAGTTTTCGCAAAATAATAAGCCAAAGTTTATTGTGCAGTAGAATCAGGTGGAAAAGATATTATTAACGGAATGTATGGCGTGGACGGAAACATCTGACTACGCTCAGGGTGCAGCAAAAAATGAAATATGCCTACTTCCCCAACAACTCCGCCAGTTTCAAATTCAACTCATTTCCTCTCAAATCTTTAGCTACGATTTTTCCATACGGATCAATCAGGAAATTGGAGGGAACTGCCTCTACGGAGTACAACTGACCTGCTTCATTCTTCCATCCTTTCAGATCAGATAGCTGTGTCCAAAGCAATCCATCTTTCGCAATGGCCTTTAACCAGGCTGATTTGGCATTAGGACTATCCAGGGAAACGCTCAGAATGGTGAAGTTTTTGGTATTGAATTCATTGTAAGCACGTAGCAGGTTGGGATGTTCCTCGCGGCATGGTTTACACCAGCTTGCCCAAAAATCGAGCAGAACGTATTTGCCTTTGAAATCTTTTAAAGCAACAGCATTGCCTGCTGTGTCCGGTTGAGTAAAGGCAGGAGCCTGATTGCCAATAACTAATCTACTTAACATTCTGAGTTTCTCCGCATAAATCAACCCATAAGGGCTTTTTCTAACGGACTCGCTCATACGAGCAAATTGCGGTCTGATAGCATACACATCTGTTTTTGTTCCTGCAACACTCGCAAGAGCGTAAATTGCAGCCATGTTATTTGTGCGATCCCTTGCGAATGTTTCGTAAATCCGGTTCTTTTCAGTAACAAAAGAATCACTTTCCAGATTTCTTTTAGCCATAAACTCCTGATCCTTTTCTTTTTCCGGGTAGTTTGCCAATGTTGCCTCATGCCGTGCACTTGCCTTTCGTCTTCTGGCATCCACCGCATCTGTAAGCCTCCGTAATTCGACAAAATCTTTATTTATTCTACCCGCGGTTATTTGGGCATTATCCAGAGAATCTGCGCTGTTTACAATAGTTGTTCCCTGTTCCACGAAAAAGTGAAGTCTGCTATTGTTATGGTAAGCAAAAAGTATAGCCTTTAATGGAGCACCTACTTTGCCGATAAACTCAAAATGACCATTAACAACTTCGGCGGAGTCCGTCATATTGGTATTTGTGATGATATCCGCGACAAACAGAAAGACCTTGATCGCTTTTGCGTCATTTATTTGCCCGACAATTTTATACGGTTTTGTTTGTCCGGAAACCATAATTGGGAACATGCTAATAATACAAACAAGAATGTTGCGTAGCATAAACTGTTATTTGCGTGAAGAATGTGAGATGTTACCTAAAGAGCAATACATGTTAAATTTACTTTGTATGGAGGATGCCGTTTATTGCAGTTTTACAATTGTCATCGGAGGTATTTTATAAGGAAATATACCCCCTTGCCTTAGCATTTTAAATATTGGTGCATCATTGGCTCTATTGTTTTGTTCTACAAATGGGTTCGGAAAGCTACCTTTTTCCTCACCAGTTCATTTTTTTTACCGAGGAATAATATTTGTATGTGCTCCTTAAAAGTAAAAATCATGAACGAGGAAAATTTAAGGAACACCGGTAGGATGCTTTTGGGAGCTGCACTGATATTTGCCGGTGTGAGCCATCTTACATCAGGCAGAAAAGCATTTCAGGCCCAGGTGCCAGATTTTGTTCCTTTTAAAAAAGATGATGTGGTAGTTTACTCAGGGATCGTTGAAATCGCTCTGGGGACTGCACTGGTTGCAACTCCCAAAAGATATAGGCAAGAAGTCGGCAAAACAGCCGCCGCATTTTTTACAGCCGTCTTCCCCGGTAACATCTCGCAGTTCGTTAATCATAAAAATGCATTTGGATTGGATACCGATACCAAAAGATTTGTCAGGCTTTTCTTTCAACCAGCACTGGTTTGGTGGGCATTGGCGTGCACGCGTAAAAAATGAGTTGTAAGAAATCCTTCGAATTTCCCACATTTGCGAATAAACCGTAAAATACAAAACGACTCATGCCCCCGCACTTACCTGACGTTGCCAGATTACAGCCAACTCCGGAATCTCTGAACGTCATTTTGAAGAGTACAAACTTCAAAAACGATGTACTTGCTAGTGGAGAAAAGATTAAGTTCAGGCTGGATTATCGTACTCAAATCCCGGTACTTGTATTCAGATTCCCGGAGCCTTACTACGACTTCTTACAAATTTTTACACCAGATACCAGCTCGGCAAAAGGCGAGGAATGGCTAAACCAAAATCCGGTTATAATCACTCTAATGATATCTAATCCCGTTATTGCAGACCAATTGTCCGCAATGTCGTTCATTGTCGGTGAGGATGAGGTTAAAAATTTAAAAAATAGCCTGAACGCCATGAAACTACTTTCAAAAACAGAGGTACAGGAATTGGAAAAAATCATTGCTGCACATACGAATGATTTTTTTATGTAAAAGGACACGTTTGAAATTTCTTGTATGACCAAAAAAACAATTGTTATTGACGGTAATAAATTTGACGATTTGGCTGGTTTTTATGAAGAGATAAATAACCTGTTTATGAGTGGAATTGAGTGGCGACTGGGTCATAGCCTTGACGCCCTGAATGACATCCTATATGGTGGATTTGGAGTTTTTGAGCCTGGTGAACAAGTTCTGGTGATCTGGAAAAATTCAGTAAAAAGTACATTGGATTTAGGAACTGAGGAGACGGTGAATAACTATCAAATGAAGGTTGACAAGGGGCTTCCTTACAATGTGAAGCTTTTTAAAGACAAGCTTGAAGAACTTAGAAAGGGCACCGGACAAACGCTTTATCAAATCATCATAGAGATTTTTGAAGATCATAAGAATATTGAACTCAGGTTTGAAGCATAAAAGTCATTTGTTTTTATGATTTTTATGAATTGCAAAACACCTTACAATTTCTAAATGCATAGAGAGCAGCCACAAACAATTTGCCCGGGTAACAGGAATGAATGGAGAATGTGGTTGGAGGAGAATCACACTACAATCGATTCTGTGTGGCTTGTTTATTATAAAAGGAAATCAGGCCAACCAACCTTGACGTGGAGCGATGCGGTGGATGAGGCACTGTGTTTCGGGTGGATCGACAGCATAAAAAAGCCGCTTGACGACGACAGATTTATGCAATTTTTCAGTCGGCGAAAGCCGACCAGTATCTGGTCGAAAATCAACAAGGAAAAGATTGAAAAGCTTATTCTCAATGGACTGATGCTACCGGCAGGGCTGGAAAGCGTTGAGAGGGCAAAACGAAATGGTTCGTGGACAATTATGAATCAGGTTGAGGAATTGGTAATACCGGAAGATCTGGAAAAGGAATTTGCACTAATACCCGGTTCGCAGGAGTACTTCTCCGGATTAAGCAAGTCGGCTAAAAAAATCATTTTGCAATCCCTTGTCCTTGCCAAAAGACCCGAAACCAGAAAGAAAAGAATCGAGCAGATTATGGCACAAATGACTGGTAAATTGAAACAATAGAAACCAGATTTCGATATTGTAACGGTTTAAATTGTTGGGTCTTTAAATCTATTATGGCCAGATTATATAGTCAGGAGCATTCGCTAATTTACTCCTGACCATTGATAATCAACCTTTCTCTACACCTGGCTTCGACTCCACTCCCCTTTTCTTACGAAACGCCGGGAATTGCATAGGGCTGCGTTGCGGACGGGCATCACCGAGCAGAACACCCCATTGTTTGAACATATCGGTTCTGTCGAAAATAACTTTCAATACAGCAATAATCGGCATGGAAAGGAACATTCCCGATACACCGGCAATATTCCCACCGATGATGACTCCGAGAATTGCAAAGAGTGCGTTTATCTTCACTTTGGAACCTACAATCCGGGGCATCAGTATGTTATTATCCAGGAATTGAACAGCAGCAATTACCAACAACACAGTAACAACCGGCCACAGTTCGGTTGAAGATGTGAGCGTTAGCAAAACACCCACGATATTTCCAATGAGCGCTCCGATGTAAGGAATCAGGTTGAGGAAGGCGAAAATGACGCCGATCAGTAAGGCGTGCTTGATACCGATTGCCATCAGAATCCCACCTAATAGAATGGTCATATAGGTAACCTGAATCAGCAAACCAACCAGATAATTCTTGATTATTTCTTCTGATTCATAGATCGCTTCTTTCACTTTCGGATGGTGATCGGGAGTGAACCACATAAATATAAACCGGAGAATTATGTCCTTATAAAAAAGCATCAGGTAAATGTAAATAGGCAGTAAGCCAACAAATACAAACAGTGAGCTAAGCGTGAGGGCTGCACCACTGACACGTTTCCCAGCAAAGCTCACCAGCTCATTGGTATTTTTATTGATAAAATCTACCTGTTCCTTGGTGGAATAATGGCTGATGGTCGACACCCAATCACTTAAAGCTTTCAGGTGAATATTGACATTATTCTTGATCTGGGGAAAATCAGCTACGAGTACACTGACCTGGGATGAAAAAAACCAAAGAATCCCGGCCAGAATGATGGCCAGTAAAAGAATGGGCAAAACGATCGCCAGCACTTCCGGAAACCTGTGTTTTTTTAGAAACCGAAAGACCGGTAGTAATACAATGCTGATGAAAAATGCCATAATTACTGGCATAATGATATCATTCCCAATAACTAACAGCGTACCGAGCAATACTAGTCCAAGTAATTCAATGGATCTTTTTACGGTGAGTGGCAGATCTTTCATTTTAGTGTAATAATAAGTTCATGTTATAGAATGCTAAGTTTTAATTCGTTGAGAGTTTTTTTAAATTTTGATAACGTATATCCCACTGTGAGATAGTTGCATATACGCATATATCGTGCCAGAGGATTTCCAACGCATCGAAAGGCGACACACGACCTGGAAATCGTCAGAAAAAATATCGCAGAGCGGGTAATCTGTTTAGCGTTCATATCCAAATACTTAAATCAATACCGCCAGAAATATTCGCAGAACCAGTTGCAAAACCGTCCTGCCGGGGTTGCAACGTATTATTTTAATTGTATTTTTGCATCCTCATTGAGCAATAGCTCAGTCGAAGTACAAAAAAGTCTATGGCCAGGTGGTGGAATTGGTAGACACGCTACTTTGAGGGGGTAGTGCCCTTACGGGTGTGGGAGTTCGAATCTCCTTTTGGTCACGTTTGAATTATTTAACAGCCTGTAAATTAACAATTTACAGGCTGTTTTGTTTTTCTGCATAAACAGTGCAGAAACATCATTTGGTAATTTGAGATTACCCTAAATTATTGCATCTGTAATTTCCCATATTGTTACACCGGTATTAGGGTTTGTTTCGGTACTGCTCACTAAATGTATCCAGTTTAAACTAAGACTATGGACTTTAGGTTTAATTGCATATTTTCATGAATTAATTAAACCTCTACAATATGAACAGAAAACAGTTTACCTCATTTATTATGGGTCTGGCTTATGTGCTTATGATACAAGTACATTCATTCGCCAATCCAAAAATTGATCCCATTCGGTTCTCCATCGGAACAACCGCCACACAAGTGTCGTTAAATGAAGAATTCGAAATCAAAATCTCTGCTAAGTATTTGAACATTCCTTCCAGTGTTGCTTTTGTTTTTGAAGGGTCTAATTCATTCAAGCTGAAGCTGATTGTGCCGGAGGGTTTCGTGCAAACAGGTGGTGACTTCCATGATTTTACCGGGGCTGAACTGACAAAGTCAAAGCCAACAGCAACGTATACCGTTCGAGGCAAGTTTGTTTCTTCCTCTGACAATGGAACATTCCAGCTATTGAGAAGCCACAAAAATTCGGACAATCAAAGTACATTTGTTGAGGTTGGAAGGCTTTCATTTACACTAAAAGAAGGTGGAGACATTGCGGCAAATGATCCCGCGGCAAGGATTATGTTATCACCAGCACCTGCGTATGTTCCTTACATGACTATGGCTCAGTTGAGAGTTGGTCTCGCAGATACGGCAAAGGTAGTGTATATCACGGAAGGACCCAGAAGTGGGATATTTTTATATCAACCTCAGGATAGTCTATCCACCGACGATTCAGCAATATATTTAGTAACAGGTACTCGCCGATATAAAAGACAGTATAGCGGAGCGGTCAATGTAGCTTGGTTTGGTATTGTACCAGATTATGACACTACTTCTAAGACTGGATCACCTTGGTATGATACCTTTCAATACAGTATAGTAAATAAAGGATATAAGAATATCTTTTTTCCTAAAGGTAATTACAGTTTTGGTGTTTTTCCTCCTGTTAACAACTCGACCATTAGCGGTGAGGTTGGTACAGCTATCTATTTCAAATTTGTCAATACTCCTGTCTTTCTTCAATTCGGGAATAACACTATTTTGAAAAATATCAAATTTCAGTCTACTGAGGCCGATTTAGAAAATTCAAGAGCCGATATAAGCAATGTAACTAATGTGTCTATTGAGAATTGTGGTTTTATCAATTTTAAAAATCCAAGTAAAATAAACTCTTGGGGACTCTATATTAAGAATAGTAAAAATGTTAGGATCGACAATTGCTATTTTGGAGGGAATAGCCAATCAGACATAGCAATTTTAGAAGGCAGTGAAGATGTTACAGTTATAAATCCGGTAAACAATATTGACCCAAATGGAATTCATCTGAATGTAGAACCTAATGTATCTCCAGGAGTCAGAGGCTTAACTGTAATTGGGGGCGTCTATCGCCAAATCAATTTACTAGAAAGTAGTTTCGTTGCTTATGGTAATCGGAACATCAACTTTCTTGGAGTTAAAGCAAAGATGCTTGTTTATGATGGAGCAGAGGCAAATTTTCATAACTGCACAATTGATGATGTGCTACAGGAATCAAAGGTCGCTAATTATGCCGGTGCACTAAACATTAATGTTAGAGCGTCAAATAACCTGATAGAGGATCCAAGCATAGTTGATGTAATGCATAATGGGGCAAATACGTTCTGGACCACGCATACTGCCGCTAATTTCAATGTTGACAGAATTAAGGACTCTGACGGAATTTATACAAGAATAAATTACCTTAACGTAGCTCAGCAGTTTATTATTCAATCGCGAAATTTTATTAACATATCGGGAGGGAAAAAGTTAATGATAATTGCTAATAGTAGAGCTATCATACCCTCTGAGGCCGCTTGGATTAGTCAAAATTTGCAAATTGTTTATTATGATAGCTTAAACACACTGATTGAAACCGATAAAATATCTATTAACAGGGGGCAAACGAATTCAAGAACTCCATTTTTGAATCATGTGGCATTTTCTTCTCCCCCAGAGAGAGCAGCGAAAGTCAAGATATTTATTGGAAATATGTTATGGTCCTCAGTAGCGTCTGACTGGAAAGCACTGGGACTTTTTGAAATAGAGAATTCCCTTGGGCAAGGTGAGAGTATTGAAAGTTTGTTTGATAGAATTACAAAAAATAACAATTACAGTATTGCCGCACTACCAGTAAATGCGAGTTCGCCGCGTTACTTTGTTGGGGATGAAGTACAACTCACAACCATCTCTAATAATCTACCCAGTAGGTATGTTTGTATCACCGAAGGGAAACCAGCGGTTTTTACTCCGTCCAACATGTTAGGCAAGGTGACAAGTTATTTAACTAATGTTTCACTGTCAGCGCCGACCAAGACTTCACTTAATGGTCTATATGGGGGCCTAAAATCAGGTAGTATAATTACTTATCCGAGTATTTCAAGTGGTGGTAGGGAATATAGAAAACTATCAGATGATTCGACATCGGACTGGGTTCAAACCGTTTGGACCACAGGTGTTAAATCGTTGGCTTTATAGGAAGTATGCATGTATGTAAAAAGGGAGCTCTAAACAGCTCCCTTTTTACATACTACCCAAATCACCTCAACCGAATATCACTGCAACGATAGCGACCGCAATTGTTCCCAGCACTGCCAGAATTAGCCAATCTCTACCGGGCTTTTCCTGCTCACAAACCTCGGGCACTTCTTGTACCTTAGGACCAAACGGAGCGGACTTTCTACCGTACCAGTTTACGCCAGTTCCGCAGCGCTCAGACTCCAAGTGAACCGCCAGCAGTTCCGGAACAAACACCCGTTTGTTTCGTGGCCATAAGCGGGAAAATACCAGATCGCAATGATCAGCGCCTTTTGTTTCCTGAGGGTATTTGTCAAATGCGGATCTGTGAGCAAGTTGAAAGAAGCCCAACGGTCGCCATCCTTCAAAACGTCCATTCTCACCCTCATGACCGTAATAATGTACCAATCTTGCTCCCATCTCTAAACCGGCAGGCGTAAGCATCCAATTTTCAATTAGTACGCCTCGGCTGTCCTTGTACTGCTCCCAGGCTTCGTACCCAACGCAGTTGACGCGATCAAGACCATAAAGAACGCTCTCATCCAGGTTCAATTTTTCGAGCACACGGCGCGTATCTTTCTGCATGACGATATCAGAGTCGATGAATACAACCCATGCGTCCCGATCAATCAATTTCAGCCCTTCATTGATTCCGGCGTACTTATTGAAGCTTGCGCCACCTTCGTAGAAAACGTCGGTTTTTACGCATTCATAGCTATGCTCTTTACACAGTGCGGTCACCTCTGTGTCTTTGATATCAGTTACGACAATCATTTTGTCGAATATTCCTTTATTCGCTTTGCCAGTTTCTTTGAAGAAATCAGCATAATTCACGCAGACGGTTACTGCTTGTAATTTCATAGTGTGTTAATTGAAAAATAATAGTTTAGTTCCAAGGGCACCGGCTACGCCAATGCTCGCATACTTCCAGAAGTGAGCCCAAAAAAGTTTTTGTTTCATCAGCCGGATCGTTTCAGCGTCCCTCAGTATCTGGTTTTCCTGCTTTAAGTTTCTCATCGTCACCTCCGCAAGCTTTCCGGTTTGGTTGCTTAGTGTCTGGTCTGCGAGTCGATATTTCCCCTCATACATTTCTGCGTCAATCTTCGCTTTCAATGCCAGCTTTGCACCTGCTTCGGTAAGATTGTAGCCTTTTGGTGTAAGTGGCTGAATAGTGTCACTTGGGATGATTGAACACGCTGTCAATGGCGCGCTGCAACTCCTGATCATGAAGATCATCAACAAGCTTATGAGCAATTTGGCGGCTGCTGGAAATGCTGTCGAGCTTTGCCTCAGTAATCGAATCATACATTGGAATTATTATAGTGGGTGTTGGTTGGGAAAAGCGGTCAAACTTATCTTGCACGGTCTGCTCTATACTTCTCTTTTGGAGCCAGACCGTGAACATGGCCAGCAGCAGGAAAAGAATCACTACTCCCGCTGCAAAGGCTAATCGTTTCAGGTTTTTTTGCACATCCGGATTCATATCACATCAGCAATTTTGTAGAACATCTTAATTTTCCTCTTCACAAAGTATACGCCCTGGCCTTCACGCTCAACTGTATTGGCCGCATTCTTTCCGCTTGTGTTCGCACCAACACAATAAATATATCCTTCGTCCAAGTCGATTCGGTCCAGGATCTCAATATGACTGATTGCATTTCCGTAAAAAATATAGCCGACAACAGCCCCACGCTCGGGCAGCTTCATCATACGTTGGTTGCCTCGCATGGTCTGCTGAGTCATTATGGTACGAGATGGCACTAAAAACCAGTCTCGGGCCCGTGCAGGATTTGGAACACTTGTTACCTTCACACCTGCCGATTTCATAATGTAATTCACGAATGATGCACAGTATGGTTGAGCTGGCCGGTAGTTGGCCAGCCAGTCAGATACAGACTTGTGATACACAGTGATTCGTGGATGATCATTCTTTCCTGTGCGCTCAACCACGCCGACTTCTTTACGTGCCAGCAACAAAACCTTTTCTCGGATTTTGTATTTTGCGCTGTCTACTGCCAGTACTGAAGGAGTATTAAGGTTTGAAGGGGCAACGGTTTTTTTCTTAACCGCTGCGCCACTTCCTAATCCAACTTGCCCGAGACCGTCATTACAAAGGCCAAGAGTAATAACGAGAATAATGCAAGAGATATAATATTTCGCTGCCATGCTGATAGTGTGGTGAAATCGTCGTAAAAATCTAATTGTTTTGAATTGAAGGGATTGAAGTACTTGGCAATGCCTGGGAAAAAGACGCTTAATGCTGCGATCACAGCCGCCACGGCGCAAATGAAAACGGCGAATCCGAAAAGTACTTTTTGGAAACTCACCTCGTTGTAAATAGCGGCATTGGGATATTTGCCAAGAATCCAGTTTCCGGAAAACAAAACAAAGATCCCGCACATTGAGATGATACCTCCAACTTTCAGAACTGTTGCCCTCAGATGTCCCGCCTGTGTTTTCTTTTCTGCTTTTACCTGTTGAGCCTCTTCAAAACCTGTTTGGGTAATCTGATATTCAGATTCGATCTTACTGATTTTGTGAAGCAATTCCGTACGCTGACCGGACAATTTCTTAGCGTCCGAAAGACTGAGATTTCCCGCCAGCTTTGCTGCCTCGTCCAGGTTATCCAGTTCAAAACGCAAAACATTCAGCTCTTCCAGATCACTAGCTTTCTTGCGCTCCTGCCGCTCCTGGTCCTGACGGTACTTCTCTGCGCGCTGGGCTTGAACTGTTTCAAGTAAACGCTTTGCCTCTTCTTCCATATCTGATATGGAGCGAGCTGTTACCCCTTGAAATGGGGTTTTTGATTTCTCTGCAATTTCTGGCATGTGTGTTGTGTGAAACTTAATTGATTATTTACTTTTAAAATCCTCAATGGCTTTGTTGATCGCTTCGATGAGATCCACCTTGCTGGCCTCGGTAAGGTTGTCTTTATTGAATTGGTCGTTCTGAAAACCGCTGATATATTCTGTTGCAACAACCTGTCCGTTGGCAAGGGTGCGTTTTTGACCGTTTACCGTCACTTGAATAAAAATGTCGGTAATTTCTGCATCGGTACTGATACTAACTTTCTCCTTCTTGGTGCTTGTGAACTTCGTTTCCATATCTTAAACTGGTTTTTGTGATAGTGCTTTAACTTTTGCTTTTGATATTGGGCGAGTCGGCGTCTGTTCTACGCTTCCCAACCCTACATCCTCTTTCGATAATGATTGAAGAACAAACCCTTCAAACGGAGTAAGCCAACTCTCATGCAAATCTTTTGGAAGCGAAGTGCAGATAAAAGGCTCAATTTCTGCGTTCTCTGGATCAGTGAAATACTCCTCAATCTCAGCATCCTTCGCAACGAGTCCCTCTTTGCTGAACTTGTAAGTTCTTACGCCCAGAGAAGACTCAGTGAACAATACGCAACCGTCCGTATCTTCTTTGGCGTGTTTTAGGTCGATTTCAGACAACTTTTTGTTATATGTATTGAATAATGGCTCACATCTTTCACGTACTTTTTCAAGAGCATATTTGAGCTTCGTTTCCTTTGGGAATTTCTTTAAATAGTCGCCCGACGCCCGGGAAAATTCAATGATTCGTTTGTAACTGGTTTTCATTCTATAATCGATTTGATTGATAATTTTTACTAAGGCGCTCCACCACCGCCTGACCATACTCTGGTGGATAATATTCTCCATCCTATTACTGAACCATAGTAACACCATAGCCCATGCCCTGATGCTACTCCACCTGATCCGTTATCACGGGCAACATACGCAATCATACCTTCTTGTAGTCCAGGTATGCTATTAAGTTGACTTTCTAAGCGGGGTTGTAACGCCAATCCGCTGGATAAATTAAGTGTAGAAAACACATTAAGTACACCACCCACGGTTAAGTGTGTTTGGACTCGTACTTGCGAGTATATTTGCATTTCTGATGACCCGTCGTCAAAAATTCGACTATATGTGAGAGCGTTATTTGCTGAATTCCATCGTGTAAGATAATTACTCGCGCCGCTACCTGAAACACCACCAGAAACACTGAAACTAGGATTATCCCTCATGTTTTGAGTGCTTCCGTTTATAGTGATTGTGGCGTTGTATCCGATAACATTATAATTCGGGTTGTCCCTTAAATTCTGGGTAAACCCATTAATGGTAATGGTTCTATCGTCTCTCAACGGTGTGTATCCAAGGGCTCCGGTAACATTTCCTGAGTTAATAGACTTTAAATATCCCTGACTCGCATGGTTACCCCATTGCCACGCCTGATCCCATGCGGATTTGCTTGATAAAGTTGGCATGAAGTACGCTGAATTTATTTCAAACGAAACGTTGCCCGATCCAGTGACCGGAGAGCTTGTTACATTAAATCCGGTCGGAACTACGAGCCCTACTTGGGTAACAGTGCCGGTATTTGATGTGGCCGCATTCCATTGAGCGATATTTGAGCCCGTAAACTGTCTGGAAGTCCATACCTGGTAGATCGGATTCCAGTTCACTCCATTTCCAACACCGTTACCTCCACCTGTTCTCACATACCAATCCTGGCCTGTGCCGGCCATAAGCTCGTTAACCCAAGATCCAGAAACCGCCTCTCCTGTGAAAGTTCCTGCAATGAATCTGAAAATAGTACCATAAGAGTTGCCTGGTCTGTTTGCCGCAGTAGGAGCCCATCCTGTAATGCCTGTAATACCTGCCCGTTCGTTAAAATCCTGACCTGTTCCGGTGCCACCTGCCCAACGTTCGTAACTTATTTGACCATTGTTAATCCGCTGATCGTTACCTTGTGCTACGGTACCAACAGTGTTGCCATAAACCACAGAAATGGTCCTGTCTATTGATAGGGGTCCTCCGCCTGTTAGTCCGCTACCGGTATTAACCGCACGAGAGGAACTGATTCCGGTCGATGATGTCAAATATCCCGCCAAGGCGTGGTTATTCCAACCAAACGCAGTATTCCAATTACTCACGTTCGCACTGGTAAATTGACGGGAAGTCCACATTTGATAAGTTGGATTCCAAGTTGAACCGCCAGTCCTTACAAACCAGTCTTGACCAGTAGTTGCAATTATCTGGTTATTCCATGATCCAGAAACAGAATTTCCCGTTGCAGATCCTCCAACAAATGTGAAGATAGTACCGTACGTCGATGGAGCGTTTGCCGCAGCTCCATATGCATCAACCCCGCCATTTATAGGACGTGTATTTAAATCAGTTCCGGTACCGAATTGAGCGATCCATCTTGTATCTATAAATCCCGAAACCCATTCACGGCTTGCAACTTGCAGCCAATTATAGTTTGTAGACGCGTTTTTTCTCCTATAAAAAAAAGCGTCTTGATCTGCGGGATTAAACCATGTTTGAAAAGCAGAAGTTGAGCCAGTACTTCTTGTACTGATATACCCCGGAGCTGCTTGCCCTGTTGGTCTGCCTGTTCCTGTTGAAACATAGCCTTCACTCGTGACCGAAATTGAATTTAAATCAACTGTTCCAGAATCTGGAACTACATAGCCCGCATTAGCTCCTAGTGATACATAACGTTCTGTTATGCCGTAATCAGCCAAAGTTTCAGGATTAGTACCTCCGGTAACATGCCCCTGTGTATTGACAGTAACACTTCTATAAGTACCCGCAGTAACGCCCGATGCCGGATGCGTGTAGTTGACAGAAGCATCGAGTTTGATCTTATCTGCTGCGGACATGAAACCAGCTGATGAAGTGGTAGCATTTGCGTGAATATGCGATAGTGGAGCCTTACCATCCAAAGCAGCTTGCAAGCCTGTGACATCCGAAATACTATGCCCGTGAGCCATAACAGCAGGAGGGCGGCGCGTTCCTGTATTGTCCGTTAAATATAAAAGATAAGACCCATCCACAGGTACATACTCCATCTTCCCCGGTACTGGCGCACCAAGTAAAGCTGAAACCCTGTCGTGTCTTATATTTTGAGCTGCCATTAGTTAGTTCTCTTCTTCGCTACTTTGTCATTCGTGCCTGGCACAACTATCTGATCTTCGGATATTTGTTCGCCTTGATCCCATTCATTCACTGGCTGGGCTAGAAATTTGTTTATCAGTTCCGGCTCAGGAGTGTTTAGCAATGTGGCGACTAATTGAAGATCTGGAACGATTTGCATTGCGTCTCTAAGACCAAATGCGCCAGCCTGAAATCCCTTGTCCATATTTGACATAATGCGATCAAAGGCGTCTATTTCTGTTTTTAGTGTCATTATTATATTCGATTTATGATTACCATTCCGGATCAGCCCCGCCATTCCAAAGCATTGCGCTTGCCGCGTTGTTCCAGCTATTAATGTTTGTTTGCGTAAATTGCTTTGATGTCCAGATTTGGTACTGAGCGCCCCAGTTAGAGGTTTCTACACCAGTGCCGCCCCCAGTCTGCACAAACCAGTCGCCGCCTGTTGTTGTCATAATTCTGTTATTCCAACTGCCACTTACTGCATTTCCTGTGGTTGAGCCAGCAACCCAAGTAAGTATGGAGCCAAATGAACCAGGAGCATTTGGTGCGCCACCTCCCCAACCACCAACACCACCAAGAACAGCTCTTGTATTCAAGTCAGCCGCTGTCCCTGCTCCAAATATCCACCTGTTAGCACCTGCCGAAGCGGCTGTGAATCTTGCATCATCACCCTGTGCGAACGTACCGGCAGTTGACCCGAACGCAATACCCAAGTTCGCCCAACCTTGCGCTTTTTGAGGTGCTGTTAAGGCCTGAGCTGCATCGAATTTAATTGCAGTACTGTTAATTTTTGCCTGCATTCCCGCAGGGTGTACCGCTGCGTTACTAATTGCGCCTGCAAGGTTTTCTGCATTCGTCGCATATCTTGTAAATCCAGCAACAATTTCTGTGGCCTGGTCAAGATCAGATTGAATGATCGTCCAGTTAGCACCCACAGCCGCAAGTGTTCCGGCGGCTGTGACAGCTTTTGCGACAAGCATGTTTCCCACGCTTACCTCTTTACCTGCCGCTCCGCCAATTTTTCCGGCTGTTGATATGATGTAAGTATCCCCAATTGCAGCCGCTGGAAAGTTCGGATTTGTTGAAGCATCAATATCCCCTTTGTATTTTAAACCAGTAGCAGCAGTTGTATTTAGATTGTCAATCTGTGTTTGCAAAGCCGCATCAGCGGTAGTTACCTGACCATACGCCGCCGCCTGATTGGCGTTGCTTGCGTTGGGAACAACAGGCGAAGCGGAGAATGTTTTAATTCCAGCGACGGTTTGATTGCCGGTTAATTTAACAACATCCGCATCGTTTGCCTTTAAAGCCAACGCTGCTACTACTGCAGTGGAAAGAGGTTTGTTTGCATCAGAAGTATTATCAACATTTCCAAGTCCAACAGCACCTTTGTTAAGCAACTTCCATGTCTTATCATCGGCATAATAAGATCCAGCGGGCCCAACTGGAATAAGATTTTGTTTCAAGTCAAGACCAGCGGCCATTTCGGCAACCGTTGGCGCGTCGAGCTGAATCAGAACACCAGCGGCATTCGTTAAAGCTGGTCGGTATCCTGTGTCAGAAGGGGCTTTTTTATTGTAGCGCCTTCCAGGAGTAGGAACAGCAGGAAAGTTCACAACTCTCCAATCGCTTAATTGTTCAACTGCCATATTTCAATGTGTGTTTAATGTAATTTCTACCATTCCGGATCAAATCCGCCGTTCCATAATAGTGGTCCACCTCCTTCGCTGCAACAATCCTTTATTTCAGGCTCAGGTAGTGGCGCAACCAGGTTAAAAATAGATGATGTTTCATCAATCAATACGTCATTCAGATACCCTTTTACAATCACCTCATAAACATCCGGCTCGTCAATATTACCTGTGGCTGTTGTCGGAAATATGAATAACTTTCTCTTCCCATCTCCACCGGTTGCAGTCCCCCATACGTACGGATAATTATCAACTGCATTATTGATCGGCTCGTCGTATTCATCATAAGCCATGAACTCGTCAAGCGGTCCCCTGTGGCCTAAGATGACACCGTTCCGTTTTAACGTCATGGTTAGTCTATCAAACGTAGCGCCGGATTTAAACTCATGAAATCTGACAGACCAGTACTTTGGTAGAACAGGAATTTCGTAAGTTGCCCCAGTTGATGGCATATCCGGATCAATCTGAGTACTTCCACTCTCAGCTACATTCCAGAATTCTAAACCTGAATAATCCCCAGGTGCTAGTTTTTCACGAAACGTCCAATCCGCTTTAACAAGTTGTAAAATCTTACCAGATGCATCACGTGCAATACCATCAGCGCGAAAACGCCCGACTTCGTGAATGTCTGTTATTTGAGTTGATTTCTTACCTCCAAAAATAAGTATTTTCTCGTTAACAACAGGCTCTGAGAAGGTTATTTTTTGAGGATATCCGGTTAAACTTTCAATATCAACCTCAGTAAAACCACCATCATCAAGTTTATAGTATTTCCACTCAAATGAGCTGATTTCTATGTCTGGCACAAACATTACTCCGTACGCGTCGGGAAGTTCAAGAAACCCGTTTGTTGCTGGTAGATCGCCAACAACTGTATAGTTACTTGTGCCTGGTTTGTATGAAATTAATTCAAACCCTGCATCAGGTTTTGGATCAGCTGCTGATATTTCAAACTTGTAAGTCCTTTTCAAAACCTCAACACCTGCCAGTTTTGTTATTAACCCTACGCTATATACGCCACTTTGAAATTCCTGATCTTCTTCGAACAAAGAATAAATTCCGGACAATGCAGATTCTTCCAGTGAATACGTTCTGGTATGTTCACCCATGGTAAGAATTACCTCGTCGTGCTCGACGTCGGTAAGCTCAAAAACAGGATTCCAGTTTTCGTAATTGTCAAATACTGTTGAGCCGTCTGGATTGATCTCGCCAACGCTGACGCTGGCCACTGTCAGGAATGCTTTCAGCTTTGCAAGATATTCCTCATCATACAACACAAAGTCAACCGTATTGGAGCTTACCAGAGCCGAACCCAAATAGACCTCTTCTGTGTATGTGAACTGGCCAGCCTCGGTAATTACTCCGCCCGTATCCTGGAACATCCGGTAAGTTGCCAGATCTGTTTCAGTTACTTCCTCATCTTTGGAAATATCAAGCTCATCACTAAGTGGACCGCCTCCTTTCAGCGTCCGGACAATTCGGTCGTGTTTTCCTTCAACCTTGCTGCGAAAATCCCATTTTGCAGGCAATTCATACGAGCCGGGCACTTCACCAACAATAGAAACCAAATCGGTATCCATGATCGTGTAAGTGTGTTTAGGAACTGGCAGAACAACCAGGTTGATAGTAATCAGATCCTTTCTTCCAATTGAATCTTTGATCTCAACTAATATCTGACGAGCTTCAAGAGTTGTTGGTTTGCCTGTTACAGCCAAATTCATAAATATCACAGTATGTTCACTTACCCATGCAGGACTACCAAATATTCGGAATGAGTAACCCTTAGCCAATGCATGCTCTTCATCCATGTAATCAGTAAGCAGGATCTCAGCAGTGGATTCCTTGCCAATGGTGAAATACATGTCCGGAAGATCCGTAAAAACCGGTGGCCAGGTTTCGGCAAAGTCTTCGGAAGGTTTGACTGTAATTATAATCTTACCTGTCGAAATATCTTCAAACTCATCAGTAACTGTATACATTGCTGTAAAGGACCCACTTTGCGGCGGGATGCCTGACAATATCCATACACCATCATCGCCCATCTCAATATTTAACCAGGTAGGCTTAGAAATCACATCAAAAGTTAATCCTTCAAGATCTTCTATTTCGATTCCTAAAATGTCCAGGATATCAATATCCTCTTCGTTTTCCTCAGCAACAATGAATTCAACGGTAATATTCTCGGTGTCGAGCACCACTTTTTCACCTTCAAGATCATCTTCAACCGGTTTCGTTCCTGTTCCTGTGGTTGATTCAACAACCTCGCTTACTTCTCCCGTACCATTATTATCAAATGAGGTTTGGTCGCCGATTTGAGACATTCCTGTTAGATCCGCAGGAACCAGATATTTAAGCTCAACAGCTGTAATTTTTGCAGTTCTCGAATGTTCAATATATTGATAACGGACAATTTTAAAGCGCTCTTCGCCTGCATCATTAAAAATCAGGAAGTTTTCATAAAGTAAATCCGGTTGCTCTGGTAATACCTTTATTTCAACTGCGATTACTTTCAATGGGGGTGAAGTCAGGGCAATTCTTTCAAATATCATCAACCCTAAAAGTGACCGTCTTTCATCAACGAAACCTGGTCTGCTCCATCTGGCCGTATTGATATCGTTGTTCAGGTCAAGGGTAATTCCGGTAAGATGATTACCATGCACTTCGGCTGTTAACAACTGTACCGCCCGGCTATCATCTTCAACCGTACTATTCGCGTTGATCGTGTATCCTACGGTAGTCGGTCCGGTAAAGGTGGTATCAGTTTTGTTTACATAAATTCCATAAATTTTTAATTCCAGCATGTCAACACCTGGATATCCGCCCCATCCTATAACCTGATAGATTCTAACGCGCAGTATTTTGTATGGAGGTGGTAGCTGAGAGCTTGGAACCCAGTTTTTTACAGCATTTAGAGTACGTGTGTCTACTTCTAATCTTGCCTCAGTAGGTTCTTTATCAATTTGACTTGATCCTCCTTTAAATGGAATAACAGTCCATCCAGATCCCCACTTACCATCCTCTTGTAACCAAATTCTATCAGCTCCATTTTCACGTTCAGTCCATACTGCAACAATTAATGATAATTCTGCCGGATCAATCCTTGCTTCCAGTCTGTAAGGAATTGTGATAGTAGTTTTTTCTTCTTGTGGGTTAAAAACGAGCTGCGCAGATTCAATATATTTAGCCGGTTCCTGCGGTGTAGTTTTAACACGCCCCCAAAAGTTTCTCTTATGCTTAACAAGGTCTTGAACTGCCGTAAAGCCAGTTATTTTGATTGCAAAAGGGGTCTTTGGGTTTCCTGTGTCAAACTTTGACCAGTTCCCTTCCATTGGTGCGAGGTTCCATCCCGGGAAAGTAGTTCCGTCCCAATTCCGAAGATCTCCGTTTTGGAAAGGATTTGTATACGGTAAAAGATTAGCAGATGCTGACCACTTTTTAATTGGACGCAAAGCCGATCTGTTGCCGGTGCTAAGAGATACCGCCTGATTGGTGTTGATTCTGTAATCCAATTCCTGTGCGACCGTTCCGAGACTAGATCCATCAGGAGTGTACCTTCGCTTACTGGTGTAGCCTCTTGCTTGATCCGGAAGGCTGCGAATTACCCATTCGTTCCGCTCCTGAAAAATCTCTGAATTGTGCTTTTCTAAAATATCCGCAAGAATATCATAGGCATACAGTCGGACCGTACCATCATAGTAACGGTCGGTATTAATTCTATACCCGGCCAGTGGGTCACCTGGTGGCATTACTTCCTCAGTAGCAAAAACCGAAGTGTTCAAGTTGAGCGAATGACCTGTTAGAAAAAGACATCTTCTAACGATCTCAATAGTCGGTTTTCTGACAACCTCTGTAACGGCTTGTGTCCATTTGATACGCTTCAATTGAGCAAGTCCACAACTGGCCTTGAAAACCATGAGGTGTGGAGGCTTACTGTATGGTGAATTACCGTCGTGAGGTTCCACCCATCCAGACCACATGATCTCGTCAGTGTCGGTATTTACCAGGTTTACCAAATGGCTTTGTCTGGATGTTAGAAACTCCGTAAAATCAAACCTTTCTTCCAGAAGCACTTCAATGGTAGCGACAGAAGAAACGATTAGCCCATCAAACAAATCATCAGCGGCACCCTTCTCAATGATCCACGGCTTGGAACCACCTTTCCATTCAATAGGAGGCGCGCTGTATCCGTTGGCAAATATCTGTATTTCCCTTTTACTTCCTCCCTGACCTTCGTATGGCACAAAATACTTTTTACCAAATGCTCCTATTGCCATTTAAAATATTGCGTTTTGAGTTTCCCTTGCGCGATCTGAGATTAATAGAATATCACTACCAGATATGCGACCTATAACTTCGATTTGCCCAATGCCTCTTCCTCCACTTTCCGAAATAGATTTTTTGATTGATTGATCCACTTTCGAATATGGCGCTATCATCTCAGGATCAAATCTTGCGTTTCGGTTATCTCCGACACGAGCTATCATATCTTTGTGAGCAAAACCGCCGTCCGCAAAAGCCGTCATGGATGTTTTGTCAAGAGACTTTCCGATGTTGTTATTCAGCGCTTGCCCGACCGCCACAAGCCCAATACCGGCAGCAAGTGTTAATGCTGGATTCTTCATAAGAAGTTTAAGAGCCAATCCGGCAGTACCTGCCGCAATCATCGCCTTGCCCATTTCCTTCAAGAGGCCAGACAAAGCGCCTACCACCTTACCAGCAAAAGAATCCAGTCCGTCAATTCCTGTCATCAGATCGCCAAGCATTTCACCAAACCCAACAGAAACGTTCACTGCCATATCTTTGAACGCTGATGACATTTGGGAACTTAGTTGCGCCGAAACAGCACCAAACCTTTCAAGCTTTGCCTCATATTCCATTAAAGACTCGCCTGCTATCCTTGGAATTGCTGCAAAATATTTTTGAATCTTTCCGATATCCATTGACCCCTCAAAAGCGCCAAAAAGTTTTTTGGTAGCATCTTCTTTTATTGATCGATCTGTATATTCACTACTTGCGATTTTTGAAACATTACTTGATGCTCGCGACCTTACATCCGACTGAACATCCTCATAACTCCTGGTTTTAAGTGACCATCCAATAGGCTTGGCCATCTCAACCTGAATATCCTTATACCCTTTAAGATATTCTAGCTGCTTCTTTTTTGCGGCTTCAAGTGCATCAGCTTCCTCATAATATTTATTGGCTAAGTTTACAGACCAAAGCTCAAACTGAATTTGGGTAAGTTTTTCTTGTGCATCTGCTGCGTCTCCAACTGCTTTTGTTGACTTTTCTATTGGAGGAACCGTACCGGTAAAGGCTTTTCCAATGCCTCCAATAGCCTCTTTTGCAAAAGAAAACGAATCTGGAACGTCGAATTTCATTTTGTCGACCATCGGATCTATCCCTTTCACAAACTTGCTAATCCCTTTTCCAAGAGCATCGAATCCGATAGCCTCATTGAAAGTTCCGAACAACCCTAAAACACCCTTCGCCATCCCGGCGACGGCAGTTAAAACAAGGTTAGCGGAATTTTTAAAGATATTCACGAGCGCTTTACCCATATTGCCCCAATCGCCTTGAATGAAATTGATTACTACCTTGAAGGTTTCTGTAATCATTCCTAGTCCCGATTTTGCAGCACCTACTAGCGTATTCCACCAGGTAGATTCCACCAGAAAAGCTTTTACGCTATCCCATTGTGTAATAATTGCAGCAGCAGCAATACCTACCACCGCAATAGTGGCTGCGATCGGAGCAGATATTAAGCCAAAACCAGTAGCTAAAAGAGGCAACAGTTTTATCAATCCACCAATCGCACCCACAACCGCGGGCATCACCACAGCGATGGCGCCAACTGCGAATATTGATTTCTGAGCCTCGGGAGTGAGGTTGGCGAAGTTGGTTGATAAATTGTCCAGCACTCCACCAATAGCGTGCAGTTTCTCGCTGACTTTGAATGTCTCGTCAATCCCTTTGCCAATAGATGCAGAGAAGAAAAGAAAACTGTCTCCTAATTGTTCCATGGCCGTGGCTGCGCCTCCACCAGCTTTAGGAATTTTTTCCAGCTCCTTAATGAATTTGTCAATAAAAGCATCAGAACCCATTTCTGACATTTTTTTGTTCAGCTCTTCGGTATCCTGAGTTTTGAATGCACCCTGCATTGCATCCATTGTTTGCGGCATACGAGCCGCAAGCTGACGCAAGTCAACCTGATTGATGTGTTTGGTTGATTGGAATTGTCGAAGGTTAACCAATGCAGGTTCCAGATCAACAGCTGAGCCGCCCGCATCGGTGATAGCGTTGGCAAATGCTTTAATTGATCGAGTAGCAAGGTCGCTACTCATTTTCATGGCCTTTAAGCTAATCAGAGATTTTGCAGCATCAAAAACACCAATGTTTGGCAATTTGGCAATCTCTCTTACAGTTTCCAGCGTCTCGCCGTAGCGGGTCAAACCTTTTTCAAGCTTTTCAAGTTCAGAGTAGTCCTTGAATGCTTTTCCTGCTGCCATGAGCGTTGGCAAAGTGCCAATCATAGCCATTTTACCGGCTATGCCTTGCAGATCATCCCCTAACTTTAACAGTCCGCCACGAAAAACGCTTTGCTCTTTATTGGCGCGACGGTATGCGTCGGCGAGCCGGTTATTCATATCGAAGGTCATGGTTTTTACTGCCGATGATCCTCTTTTTAAGCCATCTAATAAACCCTGAATACTTGCGCCAATACGTATGTTACTTGCGCTAACATCTCCTGCCATTATTTCCCAGGATTAAATAATTTGTGTAATTTTTCTTTTTGAGCCTCTGTATATTCAGGGATTTTGGCGAACGAAGGCGCTACATTTAAATCATCCTGAGAAAGTGGCCTAAACTGTTCGATAGAAATATCTCCACTGGCTACCTTGCCAGCCATGGTATAAACCCAATAGGCTACAAACCGGGATCTTTCCCATTCGTGAACCTGGCCCTGTTCGTAACCTTCCCGCATAAGGTTGAACTGCCCGGGTGTGATGTGTTCAAGCTCAGAAGGAGCTAAACCCATTTTGCCAGCATCCCGGTACCAATCCTGCCACTCGAACTTTTGACGTTTTACTCTTTTGCCTTTTGCATTGCTGCGATTGCGTCGAGTGCGGGTTGAATCTTTTTTGAGACATTCTGCGCAGCGCTCATATAAGCAGTGGCTACTTTGGATATTGCAGGATCTTCGCAATCATCATACAAATCGTTCAACTCTTCAATGCTGGTCCATCCGCGGTCTTCCGGCTTAATAGCAGCATTAATCAGCAAGATTACAGCCTCAAAAAAAGCTTTCTCTTCCAACAAATGGAATGGCGTGGATACATCTGGATTTTCGGCTTTGATTCTAATGAAAGTATTGATTCCAAAGTTGAGCAAATAGATTTTGTCGCCAAGTCTTAAATTGAACTTGGTTTCGGATGGTGCGATTTCAGTTGTTTTTTTTGACATGATTCGGTATTGTAAAACCCCGCCTTTTTAGTGCGGGGTTAAGTGTGTGATAGGTTTGATTAAGCAGGATTTTTTGTCAGCGTCCCCTTCTTTCTCGGGGTAATGGTAGCCGTGTAGGTTTGTAAACCGTTTGGCGCTCCCTCCTCTGTGTAGTTGGTTACAAAACCTTCAAACTCCCTGATTGTATCGCCCTCGTGCGGACGGGCATATTTGAATTTTTTCAATGTTCCGTCGTCATGCCATTTTTCAATCTCGAAAGAGGAAACATTGGTAGCCGCATTGGCCGCGCTGTATTCCTTTACCTGGCCGTTTATTGTCATCGACTTTACGGCATCATCACCGGAAGGGAGAACTTCTTTACCTCCGTAGCAATTGGCTTCCAGCATAGCTTTATCAGAAGACCAGTTAATTTGAGTGGCGCAATTGATCACAACAAAGGTGTCATTGTCGGCCTTATCCACTGCAAGGGTAGTTTCAATACCCCTTACGGTTTCGACAGCTCTTGTACTCATGGTATAAATGTGTGTTTAGTGTTTATTTTGGCTCTGCCACAGCATCAAATTCAATTACCTTGATGTGTAGCTCTTTTTTTTCGTCATACTCGTCAGATACTTCTTTTCCTCGCATCATAAGCAAACCCACATTGTTAACAATGCCGGTAAAATCGTCAAGTGCGGTACGGATGGCTTGTATGATTAACCTGGCTTCATTATAGCTTTTGGCAAATACTCCTATCTCAACAACTCCCTCTTTTACGCCAGCAGCATCGTAACAGCCTTGTTTTTCCATCCGGTCACAAAAGACATAGATTGCAGGAAAAGCACTGTTTGCTTTGATGATATTCGGATTGATTCTGTCTCCAACTATTGCGGTCAACTCCGGAGTTGCTACCAGTTTTTGAATTATGGCTGTTGTAATCATTAGTATCTGCCTTGCGGTAAATTTCGTTTGGTCCATTTCTGAAAACTTCCAGCCATTTCACGACCGAAAGAATTACGGGCAATTTCAATTGTTGCGTCGAAAGACCGTTTTAAGAATTGGTTTGCTCCGTGTTTTTTGCCTCCACGGTCGGTAAATCCTGTTGTAATAAAGTGTGTTCGCCATCCTACCCGATTCTTTTTGGAAGAAATACCGACAAATCCTCTTGCAACTTCGCCAGCGCTGGTTTTGGCTGGTATAATTTTGATCCTGGCATCTCGCCGAGTATAACCACCTCTGGCATATTCTCTACCAGTCCTTTTACCCCAACCGTTTGGCGCTGATCGTTTGCCAATAGGAGCCTCAGATTTTACTTTTTGAAGCATTGGTCTGATTGCATTCCGAAATGCACTGGCTGCTACACTTTTGGGCAAAACGGTTCTGTACTGACTAAGTCCTTTTTCAAGTCGGTCCAAATCCGATGTATCAATCCTGATCATTGTGCAATCTCAGTCAACAAACGGTAGCCTTCCCTGAATCCGATTTCGGTTGGTGGCGCTACAATGGTGTACATGGTTCCATCAAAAATATCTCTGATCTTCCAGTCCGTTTTTATTCCCAATTTCGGTATGAAACGAATCTCCCAGGCTACGCGAACTTTGCCAGACACTAAATTTGAATCAAGATTCTCGCCCTCGCCTGTCGGTCTATCATCCCGGTATGCCGGATAGCTCGAATATGCGACAACATCTTCAATTTTCTCTTCGTTGGTAACAGGATCTCGAACCGCTGTTGGTTTGATCAGCTGCAAGCGACGATTGTAGTGGCCAGCAACAATTTTATCTTTACCCAACATAAGGAATAATAAAAGGGGTTAACAATCTGTCGGACAATGTTCTCTTTTCTGATACTCCATCGCTACGACTTCCTAGATAATACTCTCCAATTCTCGCCCTAATAGCCTGCAACAAATCCGGTTCCACTTCTGTCAACCCTGCCTTAAAAACAATTTCATAGAACGGAGCCTTGACAGGGGTTTCATACCAGATTATTACTGACGAACGCTCGCTGGTCCGTAATAAATAGTACGTGCTGCCGTCAATAACAGTCTCTCCATGTTTGATGCTTACAATCTCTTTGACATAACATGTGTCGTTGAATTTGTATGGCAGGCAAGGAGAATGCCAGGTATAAGTCGATATACCAAGCTGAAAATTTAGCTCGGTTTCGACGCTGGCAATTGCGGATTTGATACAGTTCTCAATGATACCGTCTTTCCCTTCATAGCCCTCAATATCCATTTCCAACCACTCCTTTGCTCGCGCAAGTGGAACGATTTCGGTTAGATACTTTTGGGTTATAAAGGGATATGTTTTCATTGATTTTACAGTGCTCTGGCGTATCCTTTTTCAATCAGTTCATTTGCCTTTTCTTCGGTCAAAGTTGGCGTTTCCTTCACGTCGTGAGCAATCATCGGATGAAATTTGATAATTTCGACCTTCTTGGTTTTGACATTGGACTTAACATCCTTTTCTGTCGCTTCTTTTTCTGCCATTTTAAATATAGATGTGGCCGGATTATCCGGCCTTGTTATGAGATAATTCAGATTGGATACTAAAACGTCAGAGCATCTTTGATCCCTGCGAATGATTTCGCACGTTTCACTTTAACACCCCAAAATGCGTTGGCTGTTACTTCGATTTGCCCCTTCTTTGCCTTAGTATATGGGTTGGTAATGAATCGTGTGCCACCCCAACGCCCTACGGCTAAACCTTTTGGATCGCCGAAAATGATTGCTGATCCATTGTTAGAAGTACCTTTCGTCAAAGTTGACGGCACCATATTTGTGGTAACTGCGGAATATCCATTAAGATCGTTGCTATCTCCCCAGACCGGAATGCCATTAGTGCCAGTAAATTTCTGAGTGACTTTCAGCTTACCTTTAACCTTAGCATTGGTTAAATACTTCGGAGATCCCTGCAAATGATCTATACTGTCAATCATTGTTTCCAATTTGACAATATCCTCCCACGTAGCCGTTGCGCCATCTGTTCCAAGCGCAAGCAAGTTGTCATTTGCGGAAGTAATAGCGGTAAGTAAGTGAGCAAGAACTTCACGGTTCAATTTTTGAGCTAACTGACTGGAAATCTCATTCAAAACAAATCCTTGCATATCAATAGATGATTGATCCAGGATCTGATAGGAAATAGGTACAGTTGCACCGCGGCGGCTTGGCTTCATCTCGAATGAGCTGAAAGTGATCTCATCATCTTCCATTTCTTCGATTTCCGTCAGCTCCTGAATATCGATGGTAGTTTCTTGAACAGGGAACACTAGGTCGCCTTTCAATCCGCTCATAATTTCAACTCCCCATTCACTAAGGAATGTCTTTGCCTGAATCAATTGCTGGATACTTTGAAGTTCTTTCTTGACAAACAAACCTCCCAAATCACCAGGAGCAGTATTTTGAATTGTCACACCCTGACCAAGCGCACGACTTTCATAAACCTCATCCAGTACGATAATACCTTTGCGAGGCCCCGGAATGGATATACCATCCTGCAAAGCACGCTTTTCTCCTTCCTGCGACACTTCAAGTTCAATGCCATCCAATGAGCGTTGCTCGGCATCAAGTAATAAAGCGCGGTTCAAATTGAAACGAGCCATATCCTTGCGATCCTGTTTTGAACTATCACGGTTGCCCATACCAGCTCCGCCCGCAGCAGCACGACCGATCTGGAACGACTCTTGCACTTCCAGTTGAGCAATTTGCGTTTGCAAGGATCGGATTTCAGCCGACTTTGTCTCAAATGCAGCATGTTCGTCACTGTTCAAATTTCTTTGCTCAGCATCACCCGCTTCAAGAAGTTTGTCAGCCTCCGCGGATCGCAAGGCCAATTCATCCTTTAAATCTTTTAGTGTTTTCTTAGCCATTATTATTTGTATGTATAGTGTAAAATTTATAATCCTATCGCAAGGCGCATTTTTGCGAGCTGTGCGTTGTATGATTTTTCTTCCTGTTGAAACGTAGCAATAAAATCGTCAAAAGATCTAGAAACAACCTCAGTAGTAGTATCAAGGAAAGCGGGCCTAGAAACTGGACCCCACTCTGATATAACTGTAATTTTCTTCACGTACCTGGTTACCAAACCATTCGATCCTCTTTCCCAATAATCTCCATCTGGAGCAATATTAAATACAAAAGAGCTTCCTGTTACGTCTCTTCGATCAATAGGCGCAAATACCATATCTCGGATCAACTGAGTATCCGGAGGAAGAGTTTTGTAAGGCATTCCCGTTTGATCAATCTCGTATGTTGCTGTACCATTCCGGACTGATCCTAAAATATAGTCCACGTTGTGATTCCAGCAGGAAATTGCATTTGAGAAGTCAGCCCCGTCAAGCGCATTTTTGTCAATCACTTCCTGGAAATTGTTAACCCCTCTGGAAACAGACTTGAGTGTACGCATAATTCGGGAAGGTGAATCAAATACAATCGCCAATCCTTCAATCCTTCGAACACCTTCCTCATCCTGTAAAGTCCTTACCTCACTCAGTTCCTGAGGCAGAAACGTCTTTTCCATCTTGCTCTCCTGTTTTAACTTCTTTTATCAGTCCTATGGGTGTCATAGTTCCGTTCATATATGCATCGTCTCCTCCTTTTTTGAGAGGTTTCAGATTATCAAAATATCTACCCTCATTAGGTGTCATCGTACCGGCATTGACAGAATTGATGATGTGCTCGGATTGTGATTTAAAATCACCTCTCAGTAGTCCTTTAAAGTTGTGTTCGGTAAAGTAACCGTCCTGAATTTCGTCCTTCCTGAAACACTTATAATCAACTTCTTCTTCAATCTGGCGCGCCCATGGCATAAGGACTGAATTTGTCACAATCGTATTCATCGCCTCAACACCCGTTCCCCATGAACTTTGAACCGTGGTGTCCCCTATAACAGTAAGGGGAAGATTAAACATCTTCGCTATGTCCTTGTCAGATTTGTCGAAAATCTCCAATAGCCGTGAGTCCGCAGGATTGAGGCCGATTTTTATGTATTCCGAACCCGTTGGTAAAATAGAGACGCCGGTTCCATCTCTATACGAGGCCATCACGCGGCTCTTAATTTCCATCGCAACTTCTTCTTTCTTAACGCCATTTACAGAAGGGTGAGTAATAAAACCGCCCATAAACGTCCCGTTCTCAAAAAATTTGGAAGTAAACCCCATAGCTTGAAGATTTACACGCAAGCAACTATTTTGAAACTCAGTTATAGACTTGCCTTCTCTGCCATCGAATGATATATCCTTTAAAAAAATAACATCATCCTGTGATAGTGTCCTGCCTGTTTTTGTGATATGAAAAAAATAGCTATCACTACTTTCGTCAAATATCGGATAGACTTCTGAACACGCATAAGGGACTATTGACTCTGTACGCCTCATTTCATCCCTCACAATTTCTGAAATGCTCCAACCGTGAACGAGTACATTGATAAGCATAGTTCTGCGTCCAATGAACGGAGACATATTTCTGTTCATCCTTGTCTCCAATGCGTAACTAAGTGGATGGGTTAAATCCCGGTCCGTCCAAATTTCATCATAACGGTATACATTATACGGAAGGCTTGAAATTTGATTACTGATGTATTTTACGAATCCATAAAAGGTTGCAATACCCATTGAATTGTTGGCCGTAACGCTACCAATCAAATGTTCCAGTCCTAAATTTTGCAGGAATACGGTAGCCGTATCCATTGTTGAAGCCTGAATTGACCTTTCTTCGTCAATGGGCTCAATATCAATGGATGGCTCCGGTACGAGAACACCTCTACTGAAAACGTTTTTGATCCAACTCAATATACTGGGATTTGCAATACTATTTAGGTCATAAAGTTAAGATAGTAAGGCGGCAATGTGACTGATGAAATGCAATTACTAGGTACTGCGGGTATCCATTATTTTTTGTCTGATGTGTAGATAGCTTTTTTTAATGAAGATATCGAAGTATAATGGCCCTGGCATCCATTGGCATCACAAAGCGAAGAGACCTTGTTAAATGCCTTCTGAATTGACATCCCTTCCTTTCTAAAATCATTAAAGAGCCTAAAAAAGCCTTCTTTGGTCAATTTAAGATCCTGATTTTTAATAAATTCCATAATTTTCATCTATTTCATAAGTGTCTGCTACCACATGCCACAATGAGTGCTCCCCAACTGCCATGATCGCGGCAATAATTCCATCAATCTTGTCCTTACTCTTGTCTTTGGCTGGCTTGATCTGCCCTAAATGGTTTGTCACAAGTGCAACATTACCAAGCATCCAGGTTGTTACAGGGTTTCCGTCGTGTCGGAGAATGCCATTGGTAACCATTTCTTCAAACATTCGTGTAGGAGAGTTGAAAGCAGCAACGGCTTGCGAGAATTTTTCCAGTTTCGCATGGTTTGCCCATTTCACCTCTCCATTTTGCAGGTTCTTTCGGGCTCCCCAGCTGACGCCAAGGCCTTCGGAAACCTGATCAAAGAAAAGCTGACCATGATTTGGGTCCATTCCAATAAATCTGATATCCCACATCTGTGCACACTCGAAGATGTCATTCTTAATAAATTCGTAATCGGTTGTCTTGCCTTCGGTGGCGTGCAAATGTCCTTCGTCAATCCAGTCCTGGTAGCTGATACCTCCTTTTGCTGCATACTCAGCAGCTTCCTTTGCCACGTAGTTGTAAGATTTCAGATAATGGAATTCAGGGAAATACAATGAGAAAGAGGAAATGTCGCTACTATTACCAAGGTCAATTCCTCCGAAACAGACAGCACCGCGGGGAGGGATAAATTCAGTATCTTCACAAGCAACCCAATTCTCTTTTGGTATCCAGGTGACATCTGCATCAACCCACAGGTTTAAGTGTTTGGTTTTAAATTCAACCTCTTCACGTCCGTTTTTCTTTGCCTTCTCGTATTCCTCTTGCAAAAATTGAGGGCGTACAGAAACACCGTAGTTCGGGTTAGCCTTGCGCCACATTGCCGGATCTTCCCAGTTGTCCCCTTCATCAAGGGTGTAAATCATCGTGAATAAGTTATCACGATCATACACCCGCTTTAATACATCAATACATCCGCCACGATATTTATAACATGGCCCCTGTTTGTTGGATCCTGATGTTGTGATTGTGAAGAAGAGAGGTTGTTCCCGTGCTGCCATCCCGGAGCGGAGCGAGGTTTTTACATCGTCTGTTTTGTGAACGTGGTATTCATCGAAAAGTACACAACTGCTGTGCTTCCCTTCTGTGTTGTCGGCATCGTGTGAAACGGCCAACATTGTTCCTTCGTTGTAATCGCAGTAAAGGTTATGGGCGTTGATACTCAGATCATGCCTGATGAACTCCGATTGCCTGGCCATGGATTTAGCGGCCTTAAAGCAAATGTTCGCCTGGTCTCTGGTTGCAGCAGCGGCATAAACTTCCGGAGTATTTTCATCATCCAGAACCAACATCAACAGACCTACGCCCGCAGCCAGCTCCGTTTTGCCATTTTTTTTCGGAATCTCGATGTATACTTCTGTGAATCTTCTGTTTCCATCATCAAGGCGAATCCACCCGTATATATTGGCAACTATGAAGCATTGCCATGGCTCCAAAGAAAACGGGCGACCTTTCCATTTACCCTTCGTAAAACAAAGCATTTCAAAGAAGTCAAGCCCCTTCTGAGCTTCTTCCTCATCAAAATAAAATCCTTTGGTTTCCGCATTTAGTAGATCATCCCTAAATCTTTTAACTGCATCCTTGATTAATTCACCCACAATGATTTCTCCCGACTCAACGCCGGTGGCATAATCATAAGCTTTTGTAAGCGGGTTAATCATGGATTACTCTTACCTCTGTTGCGCAATTCTTGTAATGGATTCTTTCTCTCTCCTATCGCTGTTTTTACTTTGGCACGGCTTGCCGGAGTCATTCCAAATTCCGTTAAGAGTTTAAGCAGAGTCTTCTCGGAATCAGCCAGGATATCATACAGCGGATTCTTCTTACTTACTTTTGCACCAACATCTGATGTATGCATGATCAGATATTTTTTTATATCGGGCATTTCGTCCGTCAGCTTCTTAACCCTTACAAAAGTCTTACACAAAAGACCGAAAGCTACCTCGTCCGTTTCCTTGAGGATCTCATTTTTCTGAAGGTATTCATACCACTTTGCCCAGACTTCTTTTTCCTCGTCGCTCAACCAATCCACCGGTGATTTAGAAAGTGATTCGTCAATGGCAATTCTTTTTCCGTGACGGTCTTTCCTGAACGTTCCCTGTGCTTTGAGTACGTCCGTGTTTTTTGGTTTTCTCCCCGCTCCCATTTTTTAGTGTGCATTTATTTTTACCCTGTCGGGGAATTCAGTTTCAATTTTGACACGATGTACAGAAGGGGGCATGGGGTGTTGCCATAAAAAGCCCTTTAAACTTTTGACCCCTCCCCCTGCCTACCCTTTGGTTGTATTTTGTACATTTCCAAGATGATCGAAGTGTTTGCGGCTGTTTTTAGGATACTTTCATTGAACTATTCCACCTAATACACCTGGAATACCCTTTAGTTTCAAGCTTCTCGTTCTAGCTTCCTCTGCAGACTTGATCACGTGACAGCGCTTACATAAACTCTGAAGGTTCTCTGGATCAAATGGATCACCACCGGCTTCCAGCGCTGTGATATGATCAACTTCAACCGCTTCTTTTAACTTACCTTTCTCATCGCAGATCTTACAGTAAGGAAAGTCACGCAGTTGCTGAGGCCTTACCCGGTCCCGCCATTGGCGACTGTCTCGGATCCTCCGTACCTCAGACTTTGATCTTACTTCTGTGGTCAATATTAATCTTCAATAGTGTGTATGATGTTCGGATTAGGTCGCTTAACAGCCGAAATAATTCGAAAATAATCTTCCTTACTCTTCTTTTCTTTAGTGGATACACAAGTAATTGCTGCTTTGATACCGTCTTTGCAAGCATCTTTGAGTGATTCAATTTCAATAATAGCTCGCTCACCTGGTTTTAATTGGTAAATGGCTTCAAGTATCTGCTTAGTCTTACACATATGGCCCATTAATTCACAAATTCAAATATAGTTTTTATATATTGAATTTCTTGAATTATAGATGTTATTTATTAATATCTATTTGAACAGTAGTTTTTTGAGAGTTTAAAACGATATTGTTTCATTTAGTATTTTTTATAGATATTATTGGCTTTAATTATTTACTATCCTTCACATTAACAAAATTCTTATGGCCAATTTACCTTACGGGTCTATCTCGGATCTTCGCTCGTTCCCTGATCTAACAATTACCGCATTTCAAGTGACGACCGCTGATAAATCGGGGTTGTTTATTCATGATCCGTTATCTACCGCTGTTGATGATGGCGTCATAACTGTCAAACAAGGGACTAGGGTTTTCACAAGAGAGATCAGCGCAGATATTAATATTAAATGGTGGGATGTCAAGGGTGATGGTGTTAGCGACGACACAACAGAGTTTAGGAAGGCCCTCACTTTTTGGGCGGGAAATGGTGGGAATTTGATAATTCCTCCTGGGCTTTTTCTGATTAAATTAATAGGCTCCGAAGGTAATTACATATCTGTAAATACAAATATTAAGAGTTTATCAATATCGGGTTTAGGCGGGCAACTTAAGACAAAAAAATCTTTTGCTGCTTTTGCAATAAAGGGACACGAAAATTGTGATTTAGTCATAAAAGAGTTGAATGTATTAGGAAGCAGGGATTCGGAAGAGGATGATTATGATCACATTCTTAAAAATATCTATGTTCCTTATAATGCTAGAACTTACAATAACAGTTATGGAATGTTGGTGACTAGCTTCAAGAATGTTACAATTGACAATAGTAGCGTGCAAAAACTTCATGGACGTGCCGTATCCTTAAGCAATTGCAGTTCTGTAATGGTAAGAAATTCACAAATTATAGACATTTCCAGATCTGGAATTGAGACTAACGATACGGTCGGGTCCCTATCCGTGTTGGGTTGCAGAATAGTAGATATTGGTGTGTTTAGAAATAGCTTCAATGTCTATTCCGATGGAGTTTGGAATAATTATCAGTTTGATGATGACCCATCAGGAAGAGTGTGGTATACGGATGTGGGCGATTGCATTTATTCAAATTCTCCAATTCTATTCGTATCCGACAACTACCTGAGGAATTTTAATAGAATGGGTATTGTCGCAGATCCAGCTGGATTAAATGTAAAAACATACCTACTAGCTGAGTCAAACATATTTGAGACTGATAGTTTAAGACTTAGATGCTCAAATCCGCAATCTTCGATTTGGATTGAGAATGCCCAAACCGGCTTAATTACCAATAATACCATACGATACATTAATCGTGCGGTGTCTGAGGCATTACACGGTTATGCAATCGTAACCGCCGTAACCCTTAAAGAAAATTGTAGTTTTGTAATTGAAAACAACAAAATTTACAGCGAAAACTATAATAAATCTCAATTGGCTGGAATAAAAACCATAAACAATTCTGGAAGTGTAATCGTAAGAGGAAACGAAATAACCGGTAAATACTATGCTAATATTTACCATTCCAATGTAACTAACATAGGCGAAGGCCAGTCAGTAGGTGTAAGATTACTGGAAAAGTTAGTCGTTGAAAATAACACTTGCAAGAACACTAATATCAATGGTTCTTGTTTTGTGTTCGACAACACTTCTACGAATGGAATACACTTACAGCGCTTGTATTTAACAGGCAATATTTTCAGTCAAGTTACAAAAAGTAATGTGACTGTGTACCCTTATGCCACACTTCTTAACTATATCAAAGATAACGATTTGGATGGAACTAGTGTCGATATAAGATCAGCCCCGTACCCTCAGAACAACTTCTATTTCATCGGAAATATTAACGTTGGAGCAATGTTACCCAAAGT
Organism: Dyadobacter sp. CY312; assembly: GCF_021390535.1. GTDB lineage: Bacteria > Bacteroidota > Bacteroidia > Cytophagales > Spirosomataceae > Dyadobacter. The sequence continues at coordinate 304,609 of NZ_JAJUXG010000001.1, read as the reverse complement.
TGGGGTCGCCGGTGAGAATAATTTTATGTACATCAACGAAAATGTTTTTGTTAGTGATCTCATTGCCTCATATTTGACTGGGATAACTAGACTAAGTGGAGAAATAAAAAATAATAGAATTAACGGAATGCTGTATATAAGATCTTGTTCCAATCTAACTATCACTGGTAATTCTATGAAAAGCATAGTTTTTGACAACGATGCTCAGTCTTCTGGCTTTATCGATATTAAGGACAATAACATTAGGGTATCGGAAAATAGTACGGGTATAGCATTTAAAAACAGCAATCAGTTTACTTATAACAATGTGACTATTGTTGGAAATACTATTGCAGCTGAGAGCTCTTTAATCACCAATGCTACGGGCATAGCATTTACTACCAATTTGGGGGGCAAGATTAACCTATTTATTGAGGCAAATTCCTTCCCTTACATAACCACCCTAGAAGTTAATACGGATAGGTTATTGCCTAAAAAGAAAATAGTGGCATTCAATCCACCGAACGTACCCGCAAATAGTACGGTGATAACTCCAATGGTATTTGCGGATGTTGCCTTTGGACAAACTATCGCTGTCGCCTTTGCCGCAGATTTAGGTGGGCTGCTGCCACTGACAGCATATGTAACTAGCCCGGGTAATATCAATATCGTTTTAACAAATCGAACTGGGACCGCCGTTGATCTAACCTCAGCCAACATATTCCTTACTGCGATATAGTCCTAAGAATAATTACACATCGGTCCTTGGGAACACTAGGAGCTAATTACGTTTCTGTTCCCAAGGATTATGTTAATTTTTTTTCACAACCTTATCTTTAAATTTCTTCAATCTGTCTCCCTTAAATAGATAGTGTGGATTGATGTGATAAACTTGGTCAATAGAGGTAACACTTAGAAATTTATTGTCAACCAATTCTTTCACAGCACCTTTATAAGTATTCAGAGATTTGATGCCCTGTTCCTTTTGGAATCTTTTATGATTTATCCACAGATAGGACTGCCCGTGGCTAACCTCATAAATAATCCATAGTAAAAGCTCCTTAGCTCGTAATGACAATTTATTTACAGCCAGCCGCCGTTCCGATGAGCAATACATCTTCCCAAATGGTGTATACTCTATTCTCTTCTGAACCGGTTCGTACTCGTCGCCCTTTTTGGTGAACTGATTAGGTGATTTAAATTCAGTAATCGGAATCTCTAAATTTTTGAGGAATGGATTCGGAGTAAGTTCGCCTTCATTTACTTCCGGCTTAGTATATTTATTCATCAGATAGCTTGCTTATTTATATAATATTATGCATTGGGTGTTTTTGTGCGCAGTGTCAAAATTTTGACAATTTCGGTCTGTTTTGGGTGTTCTCTGTCAAAATTTTGATAGCGGATTTAGTTGAATATTGTTCAAAAAATGTCGTTTTCGTTCAGTCAGGTTATATTTTCAGTGTTTTTTCGAAATTGATCAATTTGTTATATTACTATAGACAATTTCATCATCCCGGAATCCTTCAAACTTGGCGTGTTTACAAGGTGTCTCCGACGGTTTTATTGATGGATTTTTTTGGCATGGAACATGTTCTAGCATTTGGATCATAGCAAGGCTGTGGATAGAATCAACCCGAATATTGCTATCCGGGCTGGTGACAGCTGTCACATGTTATCCCATATTCCTGGGCGGTTGCTTCCCAGCAGAGCCGCTTGCGCTTCGGGGAGTTTCTTCTAAGGCGATACGGCAGAACACCGTCCCTTATTCAAGTTGTCAAATGAAGTTGATATCAGTCGAATAGTTCCAGTATTTCATTGAAGGGTCTACGCAGCGTCAACATAGCAGATAGATGCTCAAAAAACCGGTTGTAGCCATCGAGAACACCCTCATCACCAATTTCATTCAAAACCTCTGTCAGCTCTACATAATGATCCCTAGTGGGCAGTAAATTTCCAACGATTGAGCTGCAAATTGAGATAGCGTGAAGGTTTTCGTGGGGATTTTCAATGATATTGTCGACGTCATCTGTATGATAATCTTCTGACCTCCTGGTCACTGGCCCGACACATTCAGAAAAGCGTTTTAATTCGGAGTGTAATAGAGTTAATTTGTCAATTATATTCTTCATTTGCTGTTGACCTTTGACCAATACGGCAACTTGCGTTAATATTCTTTCACTCGTTTCAGATCCGTATGAAACGTTACCCAGTAGAATATAGTCGTCACTAGTCAGAAGGGGTTGCTTCTTCATATGAGCGTACATTTCGTTCAGTGATTGGATGTTAATCATGATTTTGTTGTTTAAAAGATTTGAAAAAATGGAAATAGCTTTCCTGTACGCCACCAAATGGCGTTTATTGTTGTACAAGAAGTTTTCGTTGTTAAATTATTCTAACATCGATATGATGTTACGGTTTGCGGATTAGCTGTTTAATTTCCAGGAACATGTCCACTAGCATTGCAAGCAGAAGTGGAATAAACACCCAGAGCCAGCTGAACTTCTGGGGGATGAGAAAATTGCAGAGTGCCAACAAAAAGGCCATGTTGATGAGAATATTCCAGATTCTGGATTTTGTCATTTTCGTTTTCATCTTACAAATTGTTGTTGTGAAAAAAATCATATATCAGCTTTGCGTCTGCTTTCGTGATCTCCACGGGACCATTATCACTCACACCGGTCAATTGCAGCGAGTACATTGAGTGGAACTTGTATTTTCCAAAAAGATCCTCAGAGGTAGCGGAAACGGACTTAACAAGCATTGATTTTGAAATAAAAATCATGTCCTCTGAAAGCCCTTCTGCCTCTATTGCCACTCGGGATTTAGGATCCAGCTCAATGAATTTACCTTCCAATTTGAGTATCTCGGATCCCAGTCTAAATATGGAATGTCGCCACTTATTCACTTTTTCCAGGAATTCCTCTGTTCGCTCCTGTCCTTCCGGTCTGGCCAGATCTTCATCCTTATATTTGGCCCTAATCTCCTGATAGAAGGCCATTAGTACCTTCTTACCTATGAGGATTGCTTCCGGGCCGTATTTCTCAAATTTCCTGAGACATTTTTCGATTACGATTTGGGAAGATTCGGATGGATCCCGCAGTGCATCGCTGTACCTGTTAAGGTTCTTCAGAATTTTTCGTGCTTTTCTTTCTGCCGGTGATTCTTTTTCTTGTATGATGGACATAGTTTTCCTGTTGTGGAATTTTTCAATTCCAGTTAAGTGATGGTGATTTAAAAAATGTTTTGGTAGATTCGTGTTAAAACGAATTCTTGATTAGTAATTGATTATCAGTAATTTACAAAAGCGTGTTTAAACGTTTTTATAAATACGGGATTTCCCGCTTTTATGGATATATTAATTCAAGGATTTCCATAAATTCAGACTTCCCTAAAAACATACGTACGGATCTTACACCTACGAATCAATACGTTTATCGCTTCGTTATTTTAACCTCGTGTTCCGCGAGCCACCGATCCAATTCACTTTTTCTGTATAATATCAATTGTCCTCTTTGGATAAATGCCAGCTCTTGCCTGTCTCTCAGAGTTTGGAGGTACCTTTTCGAGACATGCATATAGGCCTCAGCGTCTTTGGCAGACAGGAGTTCGTTGAAGATATCCTTCTTTTCTTCAAGCGTTTTCTTTATTTGCGACAATTGCCTGCAAATAAAGTCAATGGTCGGTTGGTCGGTTTGGATTGTATTCATAGATTTTTCTGGTAAATGCCTCAAGTTAAAAGGTGATCGTAAGTGAAAGGATGTTTGCACTATCTACTGTTGTACTCTTCACGGATATCGGAACATAGCTGCACTTTCTCTTCATAAGTAGCTGGCAAATGTGCCAACAAGCCCTTACAGCAAAGTTCCCTGATTTCGTTTTCCGCCTCCAATTCCTTTGAAGTCAAAGTATCAAGATATAGATCGTCCACAAGGGCTATCATTTGAATAATAACCTCGTTTTCTTTTCTTTTGTTTTCGGCAAAAAGGACTTGTTGCAATGTCACAATATCCTCTTTGGTTGCCACCTTGGGTGTTTCAATTTGGAAAACTAAATCGATCAATTCCCAATGCTCACGAAAGAGGATATACGCATCAAGCGGATCCGTCGAGTATCCGTTTATTGAGCTCACGAGCGACAATTCGTATGATGGAAGTTCAGTGTTCATCTTCGGCTATCTGGATAAGTTGTTGATATTGTCAATTGGCCCATCGGAAGTAGGCCTCTTTCCCGATCCTTTTTTTCATAGAAGTTGATCAGGCGGCGCTGGCCATAAGGAGTTACCTTAGTCTGATAATAAACCTCACCGGACTTGGGTCCATGTTCGATCACCCGAGGCTTATATTCGAACCATCCCTTCTTAACATACTCTGAATACGGCTCATTCCATCGGAAGTCCGACATTAAGAATTTGTCCTTACGGAGGTCCTCGAAGAACTTATTTGGCTGTTTATCAATACTTTTTGCGAACGTCTTGATATCGACTGATTTTGTTCCGGCAGTTAACTTTCTACCAACCTCTGCAATAGGAGCTAAATAACCAATCTCAGCTTCTTGCCGGTCAATAACTGCATCCTTCCGCAATGTTTCAGACTTTAATTGTTCTTCTCGCTCCGAAGTGTCAGCGAGCATTCGCAATGCTTCGGAAAAGTTGGACGGAAGATTGAAAATCGGTGCTTTGGTAAGTTGCTCCTCCATGCGGTTAAACGCCTCAATAAATTCTAGTTTAAATGCAAGCGCCTTTTTTCCAGTGAATCCCATGACCAGCAAAGTGAAGCCGTCTCTGTTCATGGTGTACATTGCTTGCGTTCTTCCGTAGTAGTCTAAATACTCTGCTTCCGTGAACATTGTGAGAACAGCCGGATTTTCGGCCGATCTTATTTCTCGGATCAAGTCAAGCACGTGTTTATGTTGCTTTCCGAATTTTTCAGCGACTCTGAGGCTATCAGTGGTTACCGTGCCGTGTTTGCTTTCTACCAGCTGGTTAACAACCGATGAGTGTTTCTTGTCTAATATTGCATCCATGGTTATGCTGAGATTAAATTTGAAAATTTTTCCATCAGGCAGACAACGAGCCTCCTTGCGTCGACAACTTGCTTTCCACACGCTTTCGAATTTGGTGTAGCGTGGCCGTTGAACGGAGCTTGTACTTTTCATTAATGATTTTCGCGACCTGAGTTTTCATGGCTCCTGGGATTGACGAAAGATTTTTAAATTCTCTGTAAATTTCCATCTCTCTTGCTTCTTTTTCCACGGCATGGGGTGTTCTTAGTTCTTCCATCGTAATTTTGTTTGATAACCGGTTGATACTTTTTGCTATATTTGTTACTAACATTACAAATGTAATACAAACATGTTAGTAAAAACAATAACATGTTTGTATTTATTTTTAAATTTAGTTAGCAATATGAGTGACATTGCCAGTAGGCTTGCATTGATTATGGAACAAAGGAAGATCACGCCATATGCACTGGCTAAACATCTTCCAATTTCTCAGCCAACTATTGGCCGAATTTTGAAGGGAGTAAGCATCCCTAGTAAAACAACCATTTCGTTGATATCGCAACACCTCGGGGTGAATGAAGCTTGGCTAGTTTCAGGAGAGGGGTCGGTAAATAGAGACGACGCACCGAAACAGGAGGATCCGATTCAAGTTAGGGTACGTAGTATAATAGAGTATCTTAATATTACTCCCAAAGAGTTTGCGAAAAAACTAGGTTATAAAAAAGTTCAAACCATTCAAGATTTTTTAAATGGTAAAACAAAACTCAACTTTGATCTTTTAGATAGGATTGATAGATCTGAATTTTCAGGCATAATTGACTTAACTTGGCTTATCACTGGTCAAGGAAGTATGCTCTTTAAGGATAAAATTGATTTGTATGGATCACACCTCGAAGCTGTTAATTTCGATAACTTAGACCCAAGTGTTGTAAAGGAGAGTTTATTAGGCATTTATGAGAATTTTAGAAAATACCGTGAACTGAACACACTGAAGACTTTACTTCACGAGGAAAGTTTAGGTGAGAAGAATGATGTAATAAATTCTTTAAACTCCGCTTCGACAAATCTCAAAATTATACGTAGCGAAGAGTTAACAGAAATAAGAGACCTTGGGCAAGGGCGCACCCTTCTAGTTACGCCATTTATTAGTCACGAAGCAAATCAAGCTTATATCCAGGGGCTGAATGATCCAGAATTCCTGAATAGTTTGCCACGCCATGCAGTCTCTATGCATTCGATCAGTTTCGATGTGTACAGAAGCTTTGAAATGAATTTGGATCCATATACTAAGGATGGCAATTCTCCGGTGGATCTTGTAATGGAACAAGGTACAATTTTCACTGGTCGCAGAATTCAGCAAATTTCACGGCGACATCTTGAGTTTAATCAACTATATGTCTTAGTACTTGTTGAAAGAATAGTGATTGCGAGAGCAAAAAAATATGATGCAGCAAATCACATAATGGAGTACAGAACACTTGAGACTGATTCTGAGGTATATCAAATCGACCTTCAAAAGACTCTGGAAATTTTTGTGGTTGTCGCAACAACGCAGTATTGAATCATAACAACAAAACAATAGGAATCATCAACTACCAATATCCCTTTCACATGTTCCCATTTCTTAATAATACAACTAGGTGCCCGCACTGTCAGAAAACCTCTTTCGAATTGGTTCAATCCAATGTAAGAGATGCGGCTTCAATGGAAGATCTATCATACTTGTTTAACTTCATTAGGTGCACTAGCTGCAAAACGGCAATCGGTGTTTCTGATGTAAATACAGCATATAAGGTCAATAGGATAATAGACCATTTAAATATTGACCTAAAATAAGTTCTCTTACACCGGTGGTTAGCACTTGGCATTTTTAGGGCTAATTTCTGTGAAATGCCAAATTTATCAACGCCCAAAATATGAAAATACACACGCATGATGGTTATGACGCCACACTAGAGTCACACCCCGATCAATGCCCTTTCTGCCATAGAAAAATCACCCCAATACCATTACATGGTTATACAAAGGACCAAAGAATGCAAGCATTTTTGCTATGCCCGTCATCTCAGTGCAATAGTACGTTCATCGCTCATTTCTTCAGGTATGGACAATCATGGAACTTTGATGGCAAGACATCTGCAGGAAATCTCAAGGAAAAGGAATTTTCTGAAAAGATAGAGGAGATATCCAAGTCGTTCACAATTATCTACAACCAGTCTTCTTTTGCGGAGCAAAACGGCCTACTTGAAATATGTGGAGTAGGATACAGGAAAGCGCTTGAGTTTTTGATCAAAGATTATTCTATCGCAAATCACTCAGATCAGAAGGATACCATTGAAAAAGCAACGTTGGGTAATTGTATTGAATCTTACGTAACTGATAATCGCATAAAGGGTGTGGCAAAACGGGCAGTTTGGCTTGGAAATGACGAGACACACTACGTAAGAAAATGGGAAGGCAAAAATCTTGAAGATCTCAAAAAACTAATTGAACTTACAGTTCATTGGATTGAAATGGAAGCACTAACTAAAACTTTTTATGAAGATATGCCGGGGTGATGATGGATTGATTTCACCTCCCCAATAGATTGCAAGTAATCTGGGATACTGTATTGTATAAAATTTAACAAACTTTTAGTGAAAGAACCCGAATCACATGAGGAATCTCGCCAGCCATTGACCGCTGAAGAATCGTTTGATTTAAGATCCATAGTTATGGAGTATGATGTATTGACTATCGATACGAGCACAATTAAGAAACTAGGATATCGCTTCGATAGCGGTCTTTTAGATCAGTTGAGCCAATTTAAAAATAACGATACCCTTCTTATTTTTTCTGATGTAGTTGTCCGAGAGATGGAGAAGCATATTACGGATGACATAAGTGAAGCGAGAGAAAAGCATAAGAACTCATTAAAAGAACTTAGAAAAAAGTCTGCTATGGATAATGCATCCATACAGAAGATAAACGATCTGTTGGACGTACAGCTTCCGGTAGATGAGCTGGCGAATAATATTATTGAGTCATTCCTGGATAAAACGGATGCATTAGTAATTGATTCAGTACAAATTACATCGGATCAACTCTTAAATCGTTATTTTAACACCAAACCTCCCTTTGAAAATACATCAGCGAAGAAAAATGAATTCCCTGATGCCATTGCTTTACTAGCCCTAGAAAAATGGGGATCATTCAATGGCCGAAAGGTATTAGCTGTTTCAGAAGACAAAGGTTGGGTGTCATATGGAGAGGAATCAGAAATTATTGATGTTCAAACGGACTTAGCCACAGCCCTGAACATTATTAATAGTTTTGATATGTCCAAGAAAATAAATGATGTGCTTCATTTTGCCCTTGAAGACATTATGAATAACGAACAATCTGAACAACGTGAAGAGCTTCTATTTGAAATCGAGGGTCAAACAAACGAAGTTGACGCCACATCCATTGGCTACTCAACGGAGGCAACAGTGATATCAGCTTTCTCGGGAGTTACATTGTCTTACAATTCTGTGTCCTTTCAAGAACAGAAGCCTAGTAAGTTAAAAGTAGTAAATAGGCAGGACCGTGCTATAACTGTCCAGATCCCAATCATTGCGAATGCGCGTGCAATAACTACATTTGTTTTGCTGAGAAATGTGACCGGCTATGAAATCACCCCTGGGGCATTTATAACCTCAGAAGAGAAATTTGAACAGGATGCAAGTAAAGACTTTACATTCCCTGCCAACTTGCTCTTGACCCTTGAAATAGATACACTACGCGATTCATCTGAGATTGCAGAGATTGAGATAATTGATACTCCAGCATCATTCGATTTTGGGGATATTAATGAGGAACAAAGGAATTATACCCTACTACATTTAAGATAATTATATGAAAACTTATAAAGCCGGTCCTGAATTAGAGACTGTTTTGGCAAGACATGGAATTTTGGAATTCACTAGCAAATCGCCCGGGAATCCATATAAAAGGAAGTTCAAAACAAGCTTGTCTTCAAGTAAAGTAATTCGATACGACCACATTAACATTGAGATAGATCAGAAAGGTCACCACGGTACGGACTCGAGAATAACCCTGACGGAACAAGATATGAAAGCATTGTTGTTCTTTTTTAAGGCAAATTCTGTTGATTTTGCGTTCGCAGTGCCATTTAACAAGTTCACTTTTCAGGGTGTTACCAAAGCAATAGAGACCCTTCGGAGTAGATTGGAGATGTATCGAGAGCTTGAAAGCGCAAAAAGGGATGTGGTTAAATTGGAGCGGATACTGAGGATTTATGATGATATCGAGATTTGAGGCGGGCAGGAATGTCGAATAGTATTTGCCGTAAGATCATTCGTAAACCACTGTTAAAATCACTCTGAAATCACTGCAATTATCACTCTAGAATCACTGTTAAAATCACTCTAGCATTTGACTTAGTCCGGCTTCATACCCCCTACTAAACCCCATTTGCAACCCCCTGTAAAACCCCCTCATTAACGGGGTATCAAACCGGGTGCAAAGCATATAGGGTTTGGTTTATAGGTTTACTGAAAAGTTGGGAATTGCTCCAGATTTTAAACCCTAAATTCTTAAATTATGGACAGTGTCCATAATGTCTACAACTATTAACAATCCGTCACTCTATCCAAGGCATATGTTTAAAATTTCTTGGCAATTGTATACATTTCAGCATATTCCAGAGGTCGTGCACTACTGATCAACGCCGATTGTAGACAATCCATATTGACCAATAAGTCTATACGTCAATCTTACGCAACCCTCTATACTTCAATCAATTGATTGAAGTAAACTATAACGGTTAAATTATACTTAACTCATTTTAAGGTAGTTAAGAAAAAATATATTCAAGAATCCTATAATTTATTTGTAAAAAGAAATGTTAATTTGTGGTAGGTAATAATATTTTATTACGCGTGTCACATAGAGGTAAAATATATTAAAGTCATGACATCGACACAAGATATCCATGTATCACACAATGTAACTGAGTTCATTGATGATACTATTGCATCTTTGGAGATAGATAAAATGAATATTGGTCTTGGAGTAGCTAACCCTTACACAGTGGATTTCTTCTCGAAATTATCAGCTGGTAAAGTCAATGATGTTTTTTATCAATTATCCCAAGAGATTAAGAAAAATGCTGCTCAGGAGATGATTAGACAATTTTTGTCTCATTTGCCCAAACTAAAAGAGTTGCCATTTAACAGGTTAGCCGTTGGGGTAGATTCATCATATCTACGAGTTTGGGTGGAAATGAATGAGTACAATGAAAGTTGGGAACGCGACCTATATTTGGCCGAAGCCTTTGTAAATAGCAAATCGGGAAGTGTTGGTTTACAGCTGGATGTATTTATAATTGAAAAAGAGGATAATTTTAGTATACCAAGCGGCTACCAGTTGCTTTACCCTTCTAAATAATAATTGAAACAAGAACATCATTTTGCTCAGGCCAAAAATAATTTGAAGTTTCTAGAAAAAGCTAATGCTTCTGCATTGGAGTTTTACGACTGGCAAGTTACAGTTTGTTTTTATTCGGCACTTCACATAATGTCTGGTCACCTTAAGGCGAAAGGAGTGGAGAGTAGTTCTCATGTATCCACGCTAAGAGCCTTAGATCCTTCAAATCAACTTTCTATTACCAAGCTTGGTGAGGACGAGTATGTAGCATATAGATCGTTGTATAATCTATCACGTAGAGCAAGGTATCTTGTTGAGGTCAATTCTCAGGGAATAGTTACAACTGGTGATACTCCCCTGGCTACAAGATGTGTTCATTTAGCGCGATCAATTAGGAATCTCGATAGAATTTTGGCGTTTCTTAAAACAGAGTATAAAGTTGATCTTGATAAGATAAAGATTAAGTGCTCTGATCTTTCTCAAAGTGATAATTTAAAATTCGTAGCCATTCAATAAATCTCGATATTTTGGGTTTTAATCAAATATATCGCCCATAGCTTCATCCAGTGATTCTTTATCAAAGGAATTGAGATAACCCTGTGTTGTCTCAATTTTTTTATGCCCCAGGCTGTTCATAATATCAACAACGGTAATTTTGTTGGAGCTCTTCATTGCTCTCCGGGCTTTGTCAGCAAATGAGTGTCGGGAAGTATGAAAAGAGATATTTTTATCAAGTTCAAGTAACTTCGATATATCTTTCAGATTGTTATTGATCTGAGAAGTCTTTCCGGATAGGTGATTGTGTAAATCGATTCGTAAAGCCCTGTCCATCTTCCTCTTTTCTGCATGGGTTACAAAGGCAGCATAATCTGCGTCATTCTCCAGAATTGGGAACAGGTAGTTATTGGCATTAGCTTCAGTATCGTGATATTCCTTTAAGATACCGAGTGCTGAGCTGTTCAGCTTTATACTTTTCTTGTGGCCAGTCTTGTCCATCTCATATTCCAGCCTACCCGCTTTAATATTTCCTTGTCTCAACTGTATGAGGTCCGCTACTCTGATACCGGCATTATAGTAAGAAAACAAATAGTAATTCCTAGTGTGGTGCATCCAATTTTTAAGGGATAATTTTTGCAGCTTTTCTATTTGCTCATCTGTAAGTTTTGCTTTGTTAGACTTTAGAGTCTTTGCCCGGACGTGGGCGCGGAATGGATCCTTATCGAGTGTGTCATCAGCCAACGCAGCCTTAAAAACGGTGTATATTTTGTCAATAATATTATTTACGGTTGTTCCGGCCAGATTTCGTACCAATAGGCTGTTTTTAAATTCCGCAATGTTCTGCGGTGTTATAGATGACATCGGTGTATTTTCTCCGAAGTAATCTTTGAACCGGTTAAGTTTTGATTCCTGCTGCTTATAGTAGCTGATCGCTGAGTCAGCTTCCAGATGTTTTAGGTAGTTTGCGAAGTAGTTTTTTAAGGTAGCCCCCTCAGGTGTATCATTTTTTATATTAGCAAGTGCCGGTACGTTTGACTGTTCCAGTAATTCATATTTGGCCCGTAACCCGTCAATTGCGATTTGAATATCTCTGTTGTATTTGACGTGTTTAATGTTCGCTTTCCGAATCCAGAAACCGAATTTTGCTTGTTTGTTGAAGTGCTCAGCTGGGATAGTAAAATCCAGTTTGATTTTCTTACTTTTACGGTTGTGAGTAACACGGACGAACAAAGCATACAAGCCATCTTTGCCGGCTCGCGAGTTAAGTTCTATGTTGAAAGTGGCCATCTAATGAGTGTTTTTACAGAAACATTTGCAGAAACAAATATAGATATTTCAATACTTACTAGGTATGCGCACCGCACAAAAAAGTTGATTTAAACAACATAGATGCGGTTTTTGGTCGGTGAGGGTAGTGTGTGATAAGTCTCCTTTTGGTCACGTTTGAATTATTTAAAAGCCTGTAAATTAACAACTTACAGGCTGTTTTTTTTGCATAAACAGTGCAGAAACAAAATCTTCCGGAATTTCTTTTTTGGGTCATCTTAGAATTTGATTGTCCACGACAATCCTAACGTACGATTTGTTAATAATCCGCTGGGTTGCTCTTAAAACCAAGAATGATCGGATCCGGAAACAAATACGCAGTATAAGATTTATTGCTTTGCTCTTCAATTTTCGCGAGTGAAAAACATATTAATAAAAAAACAATAAGACATGGTTTGAAAAAGAACTTCATTTTTTTAAAAGTTTAGGCATTCATTGGATTCGCATACAAAGTAGCGCACCGGTATTTTATCGATGCGCTATTCCCATCCCCCCCTCCGGCTCAATCCTTTTAAGCCATAATGCTGTCAAATCGTAAACGGCAGCCCAAGCCATTTCGACGCTATACCTAAATTAAAACTGGCGAAATTCCTGACTAAATAAGGTTTCTATCCAACCGCGCCAGTTCCTGATTAATATCACAATTCCTTAACACCCCGGTAACAGTAGCTTTTTACGGTGCAACTACCTTTGCAGCCTTATTACAAATTGCTCTTCATTGGTCAACGTACTCTTTTGGAGCACTTTAACTCAAAAAAAGTTATGAATAAACGATTACGTCCGACATTTTTTGCCGTGCTGTTGGGTCTGTGTTTACCCTTGTATTTACAAGCACAAGCTACAATTTCCGGTAAAGTGACAACTTCAACCGGAGAGTCTCTTCCCGGTGTGAACATCCTGATTAAGGGGACCAACTCCGGAACTACGACTAACGCACAAGGTGAATACAACCTGAGCAACTCCAAATCCGGAAATACACTGATCTTTTCGGCCATCGGTTTTATATCACAGGAGAAAATAATTGGAAATCAGACTGTCGTTGACGTTGTTTTGGTTGAAGACACCAAGATTCTGAATGAAGTCGTTGTAACCGCCTTGGGTATCAAAAGAGAAGAGAAATCCCTCGGTTTTGCTGCACAAACGATCAATGAGAATGCGGTAAAAGATGCAAAGTCGAACAACTGGGTTAATACACTTTCCGGGAAAGTAGCCGGACTAAATATACAGGGCGCAGGTGCAGGACCAATGGGATCGGCACGTATCACTTTGCGTGGTGAATCTTCGCTTAACCTGGATAACAATCAGGCTTTGATCGTTGTTGACGGCGTACCGGTCAGCAGCAGAATAACAGGAACTGGATTTAATTCCCACCTTTCCGCTGACAGTCCGGTCGATTACGGTTCAAGTTTGTCAGACATCAATCCCGATGATATTGAGAAAGTTACCGTACTGAAAGGCCCGGGTGCAACAGCGCTTTATGGTAGCCGGGCAGCTGGTGGCGCCATCATTATCACGACAAAATCCGGAGTTCGTAAAGACAAAGGGATAGGTGTTACAGTTAATTCAAATTTCAGTTTTGAACAAATAAACCGATATCCTGACTACCAGTTTGAATACGGTGAAGGACGTACAAACAAATACTATTCCTATCTGGACAATGAAGATGGCCCCAATACAGCAACCACAGTGGGTGCAGGAAGAGCATGGGGACCAAAATTTGATGGTCAATCCTATTTCCAGTACAATCCCGACGCAGCAGATGGACGGCCAACGGTGAGAACGCCCTGGGTTGCCAATAAAGACTACATATCAGGCTTCTTTCAAACTGGAACTACTTTTTCAAACAGTATTTCCCTGGAAGGCGGAACAGAAAAAGGCTCAGCCCGACTGTCTTTGACACACATGAAAAACAAATGGATCATCCCAAACACCGGATTTGAGCGTCTGAATGCTGCACTTTCACTTAGTCAGAAAGTCTCGGATCGCCTGAAAATCAATGGAAAAGTCAATTATACCAACAAGAAAAGCGACAACCTGCCTATGGCTGGCTACAACAACCAGTCACTGATGTACTTTTTGATCCTGGGAACAGCGCCCAACCTGAAACCGGAATGGTTCAAACCTTACTGGGTTCCGGGTAAAGAGAACATCCAGCAGAGAAATCCTTTCAACCCGACACCCGACAACCCTTACCTGGGCATGTATGAAATGCTCAACAAGATGAACAAACACGGGGTGATCGGGAACGTTTCGGCAACTTATGAAATCTCCGACAAACTGGATTTCCTGGTTCGTACCGGTCTGGATATGGCATATGAGTTCCGTTCCCAGCAGCGACCTTTCAGCATGACACGTTACCCGAGAGGCATGTACCGGGAGCAGAATGTTTTCAATTATGAATCCAACACCGATTTCCTGATCAATTATAAAGACAAGATTGCAGGCATTATCGATGTAACTGCTTCTGCAGGAGGAAACGCCATGCGTCAATCCTACGATTTCGCCGGACTTTATGCGGATCAATTGGCTCAGCCGGGAATTTATCAGATCTCCAATAGTCTTGACCAGGCGGTGGCCGACCCTTTAAAAACAAAAAAAGCCATCAACAGTATTTACGCCGCTACACAGTTTTCATATGATGAAAAAATCTTTCTGGATGTAACAGGCCGTAACGACTGGTCGAGCACGTTGCCTTACGGAAACAATTCGTTTTTCTACCCATCGGTGAGTTCCAGCTTTTTGTTAAATGAAATATTTAAACTTCCGGTCGCAGTTTCCTTTGCCAAAGTGAGAGCTTCCTGGGCGCAGGTTGGAAATGATACAAGACCTTACCAGACAGCCCGTTACTACGACAGAGTTTATGGTAACAGTTTCACAAATTCATCGACATTGTTTAATGCCGACCTGAAACCTGAGATAACGGCGAGTTATGAATTCGGGCTTGATGTGCGTATTTTGAAAAACCTCCTGGGACTGGATGTTGCCTATTACAACAACAATAGCCGCAACCAGATACTTGCCATTCCGCTGGATCCGGTGTCGGGTTATTCCAATGCGCTGATTAATGCAGGTTTGATCAACTCCCGTGGTATCGAAGTCAAACTTACTGCCAAACCGATCACCAACAAGAATTTCAGCTGGAACACGACATTGCTGTGGTCCACAAACAGGAGTTATGTACGCGAGCTTGCATCGGGTATTACCAACCAGGTCATCTATGCCCACGATGCCAATGTTTCGGTGGAAGCCCGGGTTGGCGGATTGATGGGCGATATGTACGGCCGCGGTTTTCAGCGTGCTCCCGACGGACAGATCATTTATTCGTCTGTTGGACTACCGGCTGCACTCGATCCTACTACTAAAAAGTGGGGAAATGCATTTGCAGACTGGAAAGCCAGTTTGTCCAATGAGTTTACGATTAAAAACGTGCGTGTAAGTATACTTTTGGATGGCCAGAAAGGCGGAAGCATGTTCTCTCAAACCAATCACAAAAATAATACGCTCGGAAAAACAAAAGTTACTTTGCCAGGACGCGAAGACGGAATTATTGGTCAGGGTGTTGTAAAACAAGCCGATGGAAGTTTCACAGCAAATACGGTAAAGGTTGCCGCGAGTTCTTACTACGACAATTACTATCAGATTGCCAATGCGGAAACCAATATTTTCGATGCATCCTTCCTGAAAATCAGGGAAGCAAGGATTGAATTTAACCTGCCTGCTGCATTGCTAAACAGAATTGGCGTGCGCCAGACCAGCCTGGCTCTTTTCGGAAGAGACCTTTTCAATTTCACAAAATTTCCAGGCTTTGACCCGGAAGGCGGAAACCTGAACAACGGAACGCTCACACCGGGTGTTGAGCTTGCCCAGTTTCCATCCACAAGAACGATGGGTATGAATCTTACCCTTAAATTTTAATCATCAGAAAAATGTTTAGAAAAATATATATCCCGATCCTTTTAATAGCAGGTCTGCTGTTTTCTTGCAACGACGGTTTCGAGGAACTAAATACGGATCCTAATCGGCCAAAGGAGATTACACCAGGCGTCATGTTGGGCCAACTTCAATACAAGATCATCAACAGTACCGTCAACGCGAGTCGTAATTTCACTCACGAGCTGATGCAGGTAGATGCGCCCCGCGCAAGTGCAGGTGGTGGTGGGTTACACCGTTATCTTGTGAATCCGGGTACAGGTGTGTGGACCAACTTTTATACTTATTTGAGTGACATTCAGGACCTTTACGTCATTGCGGATAAGCTGAATGAGAATAACTACAAAGCAATTTCCCTGATTTATAAAAGCTGGAGTTATTCGATTCTGACGGATCTCTATGGCGATGTGCCTTATTCGCAGGCTACAAAAGCACTAGACGGGAATTTCAAACCAACTTTTGACAAACAGAAGGATGTGTACATTCAAATCCTGAAAGATCTTGAAACTGCCAACAGTTTGCTGGATGATACAAAAGCATTGACTTATGCAGGCGACATGTTGTATAACGCTAATGCACTTTCAGGAGCCAAAAATCCGGGAATTTTGAAATGGAAAAAGTTTTGTAACTCACTCCGTTTACGGTTACTGATGCGGGTATCCAAAAGAGAAGGCGAAGTAAATGCCAGGGAACAAATCACCGCGATTCTCGCAAATCCAACAAACTTCCCCGTTTTTACGGCGAATGCGGACGAAGCAATTTTCAGATATCCGGGCACATTTCCATTTTTTAACCCGTTTTACAATGCCCGTCAGGTTGACTGGCGTGACGGAAATTATTTTACCAAATTCTTTATCGGTAAAATGAACCAGATCAACGATCCAAGAAGAACCGTTTGGGCCACGCAGGTAAAATCTGGCACGGAGAATGTTTATCAGGGAATAGACAGCGGATATCCAACCGCCACAGAATATGCCGTAGGAAGCAATTCAAGTTATGCCGATGGATTAAAAACGTTGCCACAGCTTGGGGTGATGATGACTTTGGCGGAAGTAGAATTTATTAAAGCTGAACTGGCTCTCAAAGGATTTAACACCGGCTCAACTGCTGAAAAACATTACGAAGCAGGCATCACAGCATCCATGACCCAATGGGGCGCAACCATGCCGGCAGGTTTCACAAAGCAGGCGGGTGTGTTGCTTGAAACAACTGCAACGGTCGAAAAACAACTGGAACAGGTGATGTTGCAAAAATATTACGCTTATTTCTTCGTCGACTATCAGTCGTGGTTTGAAAAGCGCCGGACAGGATATCCGGTTTTACCAAGAGGAGCCGGAATTCCGGCAGAGAATGCCTTCCCGGCACGTGTCCCCTACCCGACTTACTTGCAGTCGCTTAATCCGGAAGCATTGAAAAGCGCAGTAGCTTCGATGGGCGGCGACAACAGCGATATCAAGGTTTGGTGGGAGAAGTAGATATTAATTGATGTAAAATGAGAAATGTCAGATGGGAAATGTAAGAAAGGTAACCGGGCCGCCGGGCGGAGGTAAAATGAAAAGGGATGGCTTTGGGATTGTAGGGGTTTTATTTGTGGTTCTGTTTTCGGCCAGCATTGTCCAAGCGCAAAAGTCAAAAGTAACAATGCCGGAACGTGGTTTGTGTGCACATCGCGGTGCCATGGACACGCATCCCGAAAATACGTTACCAGCTTTGCAGGAAGCTGCAAGGCTGGGTGCGCAAATGATCGAGTTTGATATCCAGCTTTCGAAAGACAGTGTGATGGTGATCATGCACGATGACGATGTCGATCGGACTACGAATGGAACCGGAAAAGTGTCAGATCTGACGTATGAGTATTTGCGTTCACTTGATGCCGGTATGAAAAAATCACCAAAATTCAGGGGTACTTTGGTGCCTACTTTTGAGGAGGTATTGGCGGTGATGCCTGAGAACGTGTGGCTAAATTGTCATCTGAAAGGCGATGAAGCCGTTGGCAAAGCGGCAGCGGCAATGCTCAAAAGGTCAGGAAGGCTCCACCAGGCATTTCTGACCTGCTCAGTAAAAGCGGCGGGAGCTGCAAAAAAACAGGTTCCGGAAATACTGATCTGTAATGGAGAAAACAGCTATCGCCGTAACACTTCCAGATATGTAGCAGAGACGATCAAGTTGAAAGCAGAATTTATACAACTGCTTCGTCCCGAATCAAAAGAAGATCGCACGGCATTGATGGCATCTTTAAAAGACAATCACATAAAAATCAACTACTTTTTCGCGGAAACCGCGCAGGAGCTTGCCGATTTATATAAACAGGGTGTAGACTTTGTACTGGTAAATAATGTTGGCGAATTGCTTCTGGAGACGGAAAAGATGGGTATCAAAACCTGGAAACCAGTTTATAAAAAACAATAACATTCGTCGGGTTGTTACAGAAAATTTCGGTTTAGATGATATGTAATTAAACTTGAAATTAGTCAAATAGGTAGCTTTTGGGCTCGAATTAGCATCTTACTTTTTTGTCTTAACACAAAAAAGTAACAAAAAAAGTCAAGGCTGCATGCAAATCTTAACGAAAATCGACTCGCTCATCACCTAAACAAAAAAAACTCCTCCTAACGTCGTCAAACAATTTTTTGTTTTTAACGGTGCTGAACAAATCGATTTTCTAATTTGCATAAGGCCGTCCAGAATAGAGAGTTTACACTTATTATAATCCAAGAAATTATCTACCTACGGTGATCCTTCCAGTCCCGAAACTTTAATCAGAAATGAAAAGTACTTTTTTAAAATCATCTGCCAATCTTTGTTTGGCGTTTGCACTGGTCTTATTTTTTTTACCTGATTCGTACGGACAGAAGAAAAATACACTTAAAAATAAAACACTGATATTCTTTTTTGACGGGCTAAGACCTGACTATATCACGGCTGAGCTCATGCCCAACCTGCATGATTTCAAGCAAAAGGCATCTGTCGGAACTCATCACCATAGCGTTTTCCCCACGGTTACCCGGGTAAATTCAGCTTCTTATGCGACAGGTTCTTATCCCGGCACACACGGACTTTTGGGAAATACAATTTATTTTCCCGCTGTTAACAAGTCAAAAGCGATTGGAACGACTTACGAAGAGCTGATAAAAGTACAGGCTGCCGAATCCAACCAATTGCTTACCGCAGTATCTTTAGGAGAAGTGCTACAATCCGCGGGCGAAAGCATGATGGTTTTCAGTTCCGGAACCACCGGACAAGCCTTTTTGCAAAATCATAAAGTTGGAAATGGCGCAATAATCAATCCGGATCTGATACTGCCGGAATCACTCAGGCCAGCTGTTTTGCAGGCTATTGGCGATGTTCCTCAAAAAGGAGAAAATGGACTTGTCAAACACAAATGGGTAACCGACGCACTGTTAAAATTCGGATTAAAAACAGATGGACCACTGGTAAGTGCCGTTTGGTTGTCGGATCCGGACGGTTCGGCTCATCGTTATGGTATGGGATCAGACCAGGCTGTGGCTGCCCTGAAATTCGTGGATCAGCAATTTGGCCGGGTAATGGATTCACTAAATACCAGAGGTTTGAAAGATAATTTTAATATCATCATCTCCACCGACCATGGTTTCGTCACGCACAAAGGCAAGCAGAGCCTTACCGAATTTTTAATCAGCAGCGGCCTTAAAAAGGATAAGGAATCCGATGACATTGTGATCGCCGAGGGCGCTTTGTATGTTAAAGACCACGATGAAAATAATATCAAAAAAATTGTTGCCGCTTTACATAAGGAAGACTGGGTTGGAGCGGTCTTCACCAAACCTGAAAGAAAAGGCAGTATGCAGGGTTGGGTGGATGGAACACTTTCATTTGAAGCTATTCATTATAACCATCCGACCCGGTCCGGCGACATCCTGGTTGCAAATAATTGGAACGATGAAGTGAATGAAAAAGGATACAAAGGAACCGACTATTCAATGGGCGTAGCAGGCCATGGCGGATCGAGCCCGTACGAGATCAACATTGCTTTAATGGTATCCGGTCCTGATTTCAAAAGTGGCGCTACCAGCGGACTGCCCACATCAAATATCGACATCACGCCTACCGTTTTGGGGATTTACAACCTGCCTGTTCCAGCCGCAATGGATGGACGGGTTATGAAGGAGTTCCTAAAAAAGTCTGCGGCTCCTGTGAGCAAAAAAAGAAATGAGAAGGTAGAAACAAGTGTAACCTATCCGTGGGGAACTTACAAGCTTTCCCTGGACATGTCTGTTATGGATCGTTACCGGTATTTCAATTTCAGCAAAACGGAGCGGATGAAATTGTAGTGTGCATCATGCACTTGAACCATCCGGATTTTCTTCCTTCTGTAATCTTTTGAAGTTGTTAAAATAAATGGCCCATCCGCGGGTGAGGAGTGCGGTTATTCCCAGAATTGGTAAGCACAATAGCACTTCTTAATGGCGAATCGGGTGCGGTGCGAACCACTTCCATTTTGTACGTCAATGTTCCTGTTGGGGAAGTGGACTGAGCAAAGCGCCAGCTCAAACTTCCAAATAAAAGCAAAGTGAAACGTAATAATAGGGATATCGTATTCATCGCCCAAAAGTAGGTTTGGGTACGTAATCCGGTTGTTCCCATATTCCCGAAAGAGGTTAGAGTAGTGCCGGACTACCCTACTTTTATATAAACATAGGATTAGGCGCTTTGATGGTTCTTTAATTTAGCCACATATTCCGATGGTGAAACACCGTATTGTTTGGTAAAACTTTTGGAGAAATAAGAAGGTGTGTTAAACCCGACTTCATAGGCAATCTGGTTAATATTCAGTCGGCCTTCCTGCAATAGTTTCAATCCCTTTTTTAGCCGTATGGATTTGATAAAATCATGAATTCCCTGCCCGGTTAATGATTTAAACTTGGCATACAGCACCGTCCGGCTCAGATTTGTGAGCTGGCTGATTTTCTTATTGTCCAGGTCAGGATCGGCCAGGTTCTCTTCAATGTAGTTTACAATTTTATCCAAAAACTCTTTATCCAGCTGGTTCGCGACAAGGTCCGAGGGATAAAGGTCAACCGACTGAACAAACTTCTGCCGAATGATGTCCTGGTTACGAATAAAATTATATACCACCTGGAATAGCATATGCTGCTTGACAGGCTTCATCAGGTAGCTGTCGGCGCCCGCTTCGTAACCCGATAGCTGGCTGTTTTCGTTGGCCTGACTGGTGAGTAGAATTACCGGAATATGGCTGGTGTTCGGGTTATTTTTGATTGTCTGGCAAAATTCCAGTCCGTTCATTACCGGCATGATCATGTCTGAAATAATCACATCGGGCTGAGATCGGGCTGCGACCTGAATAGCTTCTGCACCGTTTTCTGCCTCAGAAACAGCGAATACATCCGAAAGCAGAAGCCGAAGAAACGTGCGTATCTCAGGGTTGTCATCCACAATCAGAATTTTCTTTCCATGTAAGGCCTCTAGTTTTTCAGGCGATAATGCCTCGGCAATTGTGGTTTCAGGGGTTCGCTGCAACGAAATGGATGCAGTACTTTTAGCGGATTTGATCGCTGTATTTTTTGATTTTGGAAGCATAACGGTAAAAGTCGTTCCCTGATCCGGCGTACTTTCGACGGAGATGGATCCCTTGTTAACGTCGATAAATTCTTTGACAATGAACAGCCCCAGTCCGGTGCCGGTTTCGCCGGCAGTACCAATCGCAACGCTTTGCCGCTGAATATCGAATAGACTAGTAGCCTGCTCCTGACTCATGCCAATACCTGTGTCGATGAAGGACAGGATAATCTGATCTATATTTTCTTTGGATTCAACAGTTATCGCACCATTTACGGGAGTGAACTTTATACTGTTACTCAATAGATTACGCAAAACAGTGTCTATCATTTGTACATCAGCAAAAACGTCGTGTAGCTGATCTACACGTAACGAAAAATGAATGTTCTTACTCTTCATTTGCTGTTCCAGAAGCGCCTCATTTTTAATCAGAAGTTCATGCAAATTTAGGTCTTCGGGAATGTAGGCGATGTTCTGAGTCTGTGTCTGAGCCCAGTCGAGCAGGGTTATGAGCAGATTCTGAATCGAATTCGAACTTTTGTTGATATCATTAATGTAGCTGTAAATTTCCTCGGTACTCAACGTAGAAAACTTCATTTTGAGCAAATCGGAAATTCCGGACAAAGCGGCAACCGGATTTTTGAGGTCATGTGCAAGTATCGAAAAGAAGCGATCCTTGGTATGATTACTCAGTTCAAGATCTTCATTGGCTTCTTTTAATTCGCGCGTTCGGGCAGTAACCACCTCTTCCAACTGCCGGTTCTGTTGTTCAACAGAGGCGAGTCGCTGGTAGAAGAGCAAAAGTATGATCCCGACAATCGCCACCAGAATAAGCAACCTGAACCACCAGGTTTTCCAGTATGGTGGCGTTACTATTAGTACTATTTCCGCGCTGTTGGCAGACAATTCTCCGTTATTGGCAACCGTTTTCACCCTCAGCAGATACTCGCCCGCATCCAGGTTGGTATAAGTTACATTGTTTTTTGATCCGATCCGGCTCCACTGTTTATCAAACCCTTCGAGCATATAAGCGTAGTTGATCTTCTCTTTATTGATGTAATTCAAAGCAGCAAATTCGAATGTGATGACCGACTCGGCATAGGAAAGTACAATTCTCCTGACCGTGTTGATGCTCTCGCTCAAAGGAGAGTCATGCTTAGCCACCGGCACCTCTTTGTTGAATATCTGAAATCCGGTAAAAATTATAATCGGTTCATTGTCAGATATTTTTGTATCCTTTGGCTGAAATTCATTGAATCCGTTAAATCCCCCCAGATACATTTTTCCGTTACGGCTCAGGCAGCGTGCTGCTTTAAATTCATTTCCCTGCAGTCCGTCGGTAATGCCAAAGTTTTCAAATGTATTCTTGCCGATGTTATACTTGGAAATTCCTTTAGTTGTACTAATCCACAGGTTGCCCGCTTCGTCCGAAATCAGACCGGTAATAACGTCACTGGGCAGACCGTTTCGGGTATACCATTGGGTAATCTCACCCGTTTTCGGATTGAGCCGGTTCATTCCGTAGTTGGTACCCAGCCACAGATTTCCCTCCCCGTCTTCCCAGATGGACGTTACGCTGTTATTACTAAGGCTGTTAGCTGATTCAGCGTGTTTGAAAGACCGGAATTTGCCGGTCTTCTTATCCATAATACAAATCCCTCCTCCGTCAGTTCCTATTAGCAAATGTCCGCTACGACTTTCCTGAATAGTAAGAATATAGTTTCCACTCAGGCTGGCGGAATTTTTAGGGTCATTTACAAAATGGGTAAATGAATGATCGGACGGGTTGTAGCGGTCGAGCCCGCCACCATAGGTCCCTACCCAGAGTTGTTCCTGGCTGTCTTTGAAAAGGTAAAAGGCATAATTACTGTTTACGCTTTTCGGGTTTTTAGGATCGTTTACATAATAGCGGTAGCTATTTTTCTCTGGATTCAATACCGTGATGCCTTCACCCCAGGTACCTATCCACAGGTCACGGTTCTTATCCTCGGCAACCGTCAGGACGTAGTCGCCGGCAATGGAGTTGCGGTTGTTTTTGAAGTGTTTATAATTTCTGAACTCATTTTTTGAACGATCAAAGCGGTCTACCCCACCCCCGTCAGTACCGATCCAGAGCACTTTTTTTGTGTCCTCATAAATGACGTTTACAATGTTATTGCTCAAACTATTGGTTCCCTGCCGATGCCGGTAATGATTGAACTTGTCAGCTTCCGGATTAATTACATTGACCCCGCCATTCAGCGTTCCCAACCATAAATTACCCTGACGGTCTTTCTGGACCGAGTTTATCGTATTGCTGCTAATGCTGGTTCTGTCATTTTCGTTGGCCCGGAAGTGGGTAACGTTATTCTTTTGGGGATTGAAAAGGATAAGCCCGCCGTTTTCGGTACCG
Organism: Dyadobacter sp. CY312; assembly: GCF_021390535.1. Taxonomy (GTDB): domain Bacteria; phylum Bacteroidota; class Bacteroidia; order Cytophagales; family Spirosomataceae; genus Dyadobacter. The sequence goes on along the minus strand of NZ_JAJUXG010000001.1, from coordinate 280,518 downwards.
ATCCACAAATTACCCAGATTGTCTTCGGCCATAGAAAGCAGCACGTCGTGACTGAGCTCTTTTCGCTTAAAAGGACTAAGTACCCCCGATTTTCGGTCGAGCTGACTGAGTCCGCCGCCGTAGGTCCCAGCCCAAAAATTTCGATGACTGTCTTCGAATACAAACTTGATCTTATTGTAAGGAGCCGAATTCGTTTGCGGAATAGTTTGCGTAAAATTTCGGAAGGTCCGTGTTTTCTTGTCGTAAAGATTAAGTCCGGTCGTGGTCCCTATCCAGATATTTTTGCTTTTGTCTTCATAAATATGGGAGATATTGTTGCCCGTTAATCCGCCAGGTTTACCAGTTGTTACAGCGTAATGGAAGAACTGTTTTTTCTTAGCGTCATAAAAATCGAGACCGTCGGAAGCGGTGCCGATCCACACGTTATTATCACTGTCGACAAAAATACATTCGATGTAATCACTGGAAATTGTTCCGGTTGCTGAAGACTTGACCCCTTTCCGGTAGCGGGTAAATTGATCAGACTTTGGATCAAATACATTTACACCACCCTCCCATGTTGCAAGCCATAATCTCCCATCGGCATCTTCGGCAATGGACTTGATATCGTTTGAACTTAAGCTATTCGGGTCGCCGGCATCTTTCTTATAGACGGTAAACTTATAACCGTCGTATTTATTAAGACCGTCCATTGTACCCAGCCAGATAAGTCCTTTTTTGTCCTGAAAAGTGCAACGAACAGTATTCTGTGATAACCCGTCATTGCTTCCTATGTTGATAAATTTTACATTACTGGTTTGGGCAAAAATGAAATTGGACAGCAAAACAAGCAAAAACACCGTAATTCTATATAGCATACTAAAATATTATGATCGAGGGCTTTCGCCATCTTTAATTCTTCAAGTTATAACTTTGAGGATTCAGTTTTATTGAATTTCTTGAAAATACTACCAAAAAATTCGTTTATATAGGCTAAAAAGCAGGTTTGCGGACAGAACTACCGCAAATCGGGACTATTGGAACACGACACGGATTGCCTTGCTGGTAATTTTATCGAACCAATCATCAATGCGATTATCATTAAAATACCCGTAAGTGATTTTAAGATCAATGCCCTTCTGTTTGCCAAATTTTTCGGATCCATTATCGATTAAAATGATGTTAAAATTTACGAAAAGACTACGTGACGCCCTATTCCTTACCGCCTCAGGAATGTTGGTGCTCAGTACAACGGTGGTATCGGTGTATGCTGCGCCGAATGCAATTACCAGCAAGTTAAAGAAGATTACCGTTTCGGGGAAGGTAGCGTCAAAGGACGGCGAGCTTCTACCGGGTGCCAGTGTGATGGAGAAAGGAACACAGAACGGCACCAGTACTGATGTCAATGGCAAGTTCAGCCTGGTAGTTGAAGACGATGCGATCCTTATTTTTAAAATGCTCGGCTACGAAACACAGGAATTGACGGTTGGCGGTAAATCGGTGCTGGACGTAACCCTGGTTACTGAAATTGCTTCGCTGAACGAAGTAATGGTAGTAGGCTACGGCAGCAAGAACAAAAGCAGCTTTACAGGTTCGGCGGTAACATTGGGTTCGGAAGATCTTAACCAGGCTTCCCTATCCATGGCGAATCTTCTACAAGGTAGAGCAGCCGGTGTGCAGGTTACCCAGAATAATGGTACGCCCGGAGCAGCACTTTCTATCCGGATTCGTGGTACCAACTCTTTGAACGCTGACAGTGAGCCGTTGTATGTCATTGACGGCTTCCCCGTGAACGGCGGGGTTGGCTTTTCCCTGAATCCGGAAGATATAGCTTCCATCACCATTCTTAAAGATGCAGCCTCAACTGCTATCTACGGATCACGTGGTGCCAACGGGGTAATTTTGGTTACGACCAAAAACGGATCAAATAAAACGAGCCGGGTTAGTCTGCATAGCTCTTACGGTATTCAGAGGGTAGTGAATCGCTTTGATCTGGTTGGCCCTTATGACCATGCCGTTCGACTAAATAAGTTGGCGGGGATCAACGGGGAATTACCTCCCTACGGTGCGGGTCGGTTGGACTCCTTACAACGTGGAATATTGGGTACAGACTGGCAGGATGAGCTTTTTCGTACAGCTTCGGTGCAAAATCATACGATTAGTTTTACCGGTGGTACCGACAAAACATCGGTTTTCTCCAGCTTTGATTACCTGAATCAGGAAGGTATCATCGTTCATTCCAACTTTAAGCGGATTGGTGGTCGTGTCAACGTAGACCACACCGTGAATGATAAATTCAAAATGACTGCCCGTATTTTTGGAAACTACGGGGTTCAAAATGACCTGCCTCTTTCTCCTTCAACAATCAACGGATTTTTGAAGCAGGTTTTGAGAGCCAATCCCGCTTCTACTTACGATTCGGGCATGTCTCCGCAACGCGATGCACGTAACCCGTTGCACTTTGTTCAGGCAGAAGATCGTGAAAATACATCCTACCGTACCAATGGTTATTTCTCTTTGAAGTATGAGATTATCAAAGGTTTGTTGCTGCAAGGTGACTTCGGTGCGGATATAACCAAAAGCAAGTACCGCTACTTCGCTCCCTCGACGGTTCCTAATGCCATTTCGACAAAAGGTTTGGCTACCGTAACCGACATAGATGAGCTGGATTTGATCTTTAACCCGACAATTAACTACGATATTAAGAAGGGCGACCATTCCATCAAATTATTGGCAGGTTATAACCATCAAAATTTCACGTATCAGGAAACAGGTTTGACAGCTACCAACTTCAGTAGTGATGACCTTGGATATAACAACCTGGCAACGGCTCAGGATTTCAATGCTTACTCAGGAAAGAGTATGATCAAGCGCAAAAGTTGGTTTGGACGTGTGGATTACGATTTCAACGATAAGTATATTTTTACCGGTATTTACCGGATAGACGGTTCTTCGGTTTTTGGAAACAACCACAAACTAGGTTATTTCCCGTCAGCAGCATTCGCATGGAAGTTTGCTCAGGAAGAAGCATTGAAAGACCTGCCTTTTCTATCTTCTGGTAAGGCGCGTGTGAGCTACGGTATCACAGGTAACGACCGTATCGGATCAGGAATTTCCCTGGCTACTTTTGCGGCAAATAGTTCCACCCGCTATACTTTTGACGGCGTTACTTCGGTGAGTGGTATCGCGGTTACGCGTCTGTCGAACCCCGATCTGAAATGGGAACAAACTGCAGCCTGGGACTTGGGGCTGGAAGTAGGATTGTTCAAAAACAGAGTTATTGTAGAAGCTGATTACTACGACAAACAAACCAATGATCTGTTGCTTGACAGAAGTATTTCTCCATCAACCGGTTTTGAAACTCGTTTCGGAAATGCAGGTAAGGTGCAAAATAGAGGGTTGGAGCTTTCGATTCAAACAGTGAATATAACCGGTAAGGATTTCAAATGGAACAGTACCATTTCTTATGCCAACAACAAAAACAAAGTGAAGTCATTGGGTGTCAACGACTCGGACATTTATGTAGGAAGCTTCAAGCCGGATGGAGCAGCGAACTTTGAAAGTCCGTTTATCATCCGTGTCGGCGAGCCTATCGGTGCGATTTATGGCTACGTTTACGAAGGAATTCTTCAGGAGAACGACCCGGCTTTGAAAACACATCCTAACGCGAAGGCAGGAGATCCTAAATTCTCGGATCTTAACGGAGATGGAGTCGTGAATGCTGACGACCGCAAGGTGCTTGGAACCGGGGTGCCAAAAGTAAATTTCGGTTTTACCAATAACCTGACGTACAAAAATTTCAGACTGGACGTGGTTGTTCAGGGACAAGCCGGAGGAAAGTTGGTGAATGTCCAGAAAGTCGATTTATTGAACCCCATCACCCAGGGAAATGTACTTAATCAGGTGATAACCGATACGTGGTCTCCAGAGAATACAACTGGTACAATCCCGGCCCGCAGTTTTTATGGTAATACACACGGAGGGTTTGTTAACTCCCGTTTTATCGAAAGCTCGGATTTCCTTCGGTTGAAAAACGTAACGCTAACTTACAGCATTCCTGCTCCGGTATTGAAGAGCATAGGCATAGCCGGATTCGATATTTATGTAAATGCGCAAAACCTGGCTACACTCACCAAATATTCGGGGTTAGATCCTGAGATTGGTAACCTGGTTTCTAACACACAGCAAAACCGCAATGTGGCGAGAGGGATAGATTTCAATGCATATCCGGTGAGTACTATGTTTTTATTAGGTGGAAGATTGACGTTTTAATCAAAATATAAATCGAATCAGAAATGAAGAATGTATATCGAATACTTAATGTAGCCTTACTCTCCGGACTTATTCTGGTGATGGGTTGTGAAAAGGGATTGGAGGATGAGACATTTTCGGTCTATGATCAGAATGTGCTTACCAAGCCCGAGCATGCTGAGCAGGCAGTTCGCGGAGCTTACGCAGCGTTGAAAGACAATGGCGGATTTGGTTACTATGCGGGTCACTTGTACTGGCTGTACGAATATCCGGGAGAGGTGGTAACTACTACAGGTACGGCTCGTCAGGGTGGCCAGATCGACCAGTTGACCTACGATGCTTCTAACTCAACATTCAATGGAGTATGGATTAGTATTTTTAAGCTGATATCGAGAACCAATGAAGCGGAAGAATTGATTTCCAATGTTGATTATACAGGAAACTCGTCGACTGTTGCACTTCAAAACCAGAATTTGGGAGAAGTTCGTTTCCTGAGAGCATTGGCCTATTACGATGCTACCTCACTTTGGGGAGCAGTGCCTTTGTTTATCAAATCATCTTCTAAATTCACAGAAAGTGATGAAAATCCCCCGTTGACCGAACAGTCCGTTATAGAAGATGCGATGATTACGGATCTGCAATTTGCAGAACAACACCTTCCGCAGTCATATGCTGCAACAGAGGTAGCCCGTGCAACAAGCGGTGCGGCCAAGGCACTATTGGCACGTCTTTACTTGCGTCGTGGTGAGTTTGCGAAAGCTGCTGAAAAATCTTTGGAAGTAATGAACAAAAACTATGACCTGAGAACGCAGGCCGAAGGCGGTATCAAATCACTTTTTGCGACAAACAACCGCTCTGACAATGAGTTTATTTTTGTTCTGAAATCATCAAACGAGGCGGGCTCTTACGGTATCAATAGCAACAGTTTTGGTATTAACTCTGTGCCCTGGGATTTCAACAGAGGTTGGAACAACTTCCCGATTCACCTGCAGTTCTATGCGCAATTTGCGAAGGAAGACGCAAGAAGAGAACTCCTGACTGGCATTTATAAAGCACTTTACGGGACAATTGTCAGTGTTCCGAAAGAGTTTGGCGGTCCAGGCGGAAAAGCGCCTGATACCACTGCGGCCAAATACGTTTATAACTTAAAATACCCTCACGTTAACAACTACAATTATGCAGGTTTTAACAACGTAGTTATCATTCGCTATGCGGACGTATTATTGATGCGTGCAGAAGCATTGAACGAAGTAAGCGGTCCAAACGAGGAAAGCATAACCCTGCTGAATCAGGTTCGTACCCGTAGTGGACTTCCGGCTCTTACATTAGCTGCCTTTACTACTAAAGACAAACTGCGGGATGAAATTTTTGAAGAGCGTAACAAAGAGCTATTTATGGAAGGCCGTAAGCGGGATGACCTCTTCCGTTGGGGAAGAAGTGCCAGCAATGGTGCTAACCCGTTGTTGAAATTTAAGGAGAAGATAGTACCAAGATTGCTGTCACCATCTACTTATTCGGATGCGGTGGATTATACCAAGTATCCTTATCCTCAAAATGAAATCCAGAGTAACACATCGCTCGAAGCCAATGTGAATGCGGGGCGGGTTAGGTAACGCAATAGATGCTTAAAGTAAGGTGCCGGTTTATTTAAATCCGGCACCTTACTTTACGTAAACAGTCAATTCAGTATGCAGAAGTTGAAGAAGCCCCTTATTTTAATTGCCTTAATTTTAGGAGGAATCGCGCTGCTCTGGCAGCTGGATTCGGTTAAAGATTATGTCGCTCCCATCCAGATTGGAGCGATCGATTTAGTCCATGTACCCGAGAACCGGCTTCGTTTTAAGGTCAATGTGAAAACAAACCGTAATTCTGACGCTTATTTGAAATACTGGAAACGGAACAGCAAAGACACATTGTATTCTACCGTTTCAAAAAATACTGATTCGCACACACTCTGGATTGTCAATACAACCGGAGACACGCGTTATACTTTTCAGGTAATAGCTTCGACTGGCACCAAAACCGTGCTGAGTAAAAAATACCCGCTCGAAACCCGCTCTATTTACCAGGCAACCCCTTACTTTACGCTGGAACACATGGATAGTACTTTCTCCAAAGAAATGGAGAATAAATACTTCCTGACCCAGATTTTGTCTGAACCGGGATCGGCAGTTATTATTGACCATAAGGGTGAAATTGTCTGGTATGAGCCGTTTAAAAAAGGCGTAAAAGTCTCGCACTGGACGCCGGAAAAAACGGTTTTATGTATTGTCGGCGCAGAGAAAATACCCTCTTCGGGAGGCGATGAAATTATTGAAATGGACCTTACCGGAAAGGTCGTAACGCACTTGCAGGTAGGCAAAGGCGACATGGATAAGCTGGTTCACCATGAAGTCCGTACCGATAAGGATGGCAACATTTATGCACTCACTTTTGATAAAAAACTATTTGACCTGACCTCCGTTGGCGGAGTAAAACAGGATACAGTAAAAGGTGATGGGATTGTCATCTTTAGCCGTGAGGGAAAGAAACTGTGGGAATGGACAATGCTTGATCACCTGGATCCACTGTCGGATCCGGAAATTATGAAACATAAAAAGGACTGGGTACATGCCAACTCCGTTTACCGGGAAGAAGATGGCAACTTCCTTATCTCCTACCGTGATCTGAATCAGATCTGGAAAATAGATTTCAAAACCGGGAAAGTACTTTGGAAACTGGGCGAAAAAGGGGACTTTCCTTTGACCGAGGACCAGCTTTTCAGCGCACAGCATTTTGCTCATACTACTGTGAACAACGAGTTGATGATGCTGGATAACGGTATTAAGAATGAGACTACGCGTGCGCTTTCATTCAAACTGGACACCAAAAACAAGACAGCGCAAACAGTGCTGGATATTAAATTACCCAAGGAATATTATACCACAGCTAAAGGGAATGCTCAGTTTATCAACGGCGATAAAGTAGTGTTCAGTCTGACCGACCCGCGCTCTTTCCTGATCACTGATTTAAAAGGTAAGATTCTGTGGAAAATTCTGATTGGCGGCGATCCGTACCGATTGGAACAAACTCCGGGTTTTACATTGAACAAACCGAAATTTTAAAATGGCAGTCACCCTCGAAACGGCTACTGTGCGGGAAACAATTAGTTTGCGCTACCTGTTTTTCACCTTTCTGAAAATAGGAACGGTCTCTTTTGGAGGACACATGGCGCTGATTTCCGTTATCCAGCGCGAAATGGCGGAAAAGGATAAGACGATCTCCGCTGAGGCAATTCTTGATGCGGTAGGAATCGCAAGTCTGTTGCCCGGCCCGATGGCGGTTAACGTCGTCACCTATCTTGGTTATCACTTGAAAGGAAAAAGTGGGGCTTTGGTCAGTATGCTGGGAATTCTGCTTCCCGCATGTACCCTTATGCTTGTGCTCTCCTGGGCTTATTTTGCTTATTCGTTTACCTCTGAAGGGGTGGGAAGTATGTACTTTGTGCCGGCAACGGTTGCGGCAATTATCCTATCCACAGGCGCTCAAATGTACCAGAAAGAAGTGGGAATAAAGTCGTTGAAGCTGGTTTTGTGTCTCACTACAATTCTTCTTCTGTTATTCTTCAAAAGCTACTTTCTAACCGTTCTGCTGCTGCTAGCCGGAGGCATAGCGGGGGTACTATTGAAATTGGGAACTGAGAAAAAAACACAGACCGGTTCAATGGCAGGATTTAGTTTGAAGCCAGGCAAGGCTGCCGGATGGACACTGGCACTCCTGGCGCTGATAGAAGTTTCCTTTGTCGCCAATGTGGCGCGGTATTTTGAAAATATTTATATAAAAATAAGCCTCATTTTTTCAGGAATCAGTTTGTCGCTCTTCGGAGGAGGTTATGTGATGATCCCTATTATGCAGGCACTGTTTGTCGATGACCTGAAATGGCTACTGAAACAGGAGTTTGTGGATGCCATCGCCTTCAGCCAGATTACCCCCGGCCCCATTCTGGTAAGTGCGACTTTCATTGGATACAAGTTAGCCGGTGTTGGCGGGGCGTTGCTCGCTACCGCCGCGATCTTTATTCCGTCGGCAATTGTGATGATCGTAATTTCAGGGATTTTTGAAAAAAACAAACACCGTCAGTTTTTACAAAATCTATTAAGTGGTATAAAGGCAGTGGTTGTAGGTATGATTCTGGTCGCAGGGGTCAACATCGCACAGGGATTTGCCGGAGATTACCTGCTGGTTGGGGTTACGGTTATCGTATTTGTACTTAGCTATCGCCTCAAAGTAAGTCCTGTATACCTGATTCTGCTATCGATACTTTCGGGTATCAGTTTTTATTCCTGGCAATAAAATTTAAAGGGCTGAGGGGATCATAGTGGATAGAGATTTTTTTCGATTATCAAAAATATAGTTTCACTATCGGGAACGGCCTTATGCAAATTAGGGAATTGACTTGTTCAGCACCGTTAAAATCGCAGCGGCGCCCGCCAAAAAACTGTTTGACGACGATAGGAGGAGTTTTTTTGTTTAGGGGCTGAACGAGTCGATTCCCGTTAAGATTTGCATACAGCCTTGACCTTTTTTGTTACTTTTTTGTGTCAAGACAAAAAAGTAAAATACTAATTCGAGCATCGAAATTACTCAAATGACAAATTTCAAGTTACCCACTAAAAATCATGTTAGAACCGTCTTAAGCTATGGCCAAAGAAATTAATAGTGAGTTTATATCAGTTGCCGAAAGCCTATCGCCCCAGGGAATTCAGATCGTCGGTACTCAGCGCTCCGGATCGAATCTGCTCCGGGTTATCCTGGATCAGTCGGCAGATATTGCGTCTCCTCACCCGCCACATATTCTGGTAACATTCGGGCCTCTTATGTCAAAGTACGAGCCGTTGACCAAAGAAAGTTATCAAACGCTGGTTAGCGATGTGGTCGATTTTGTAAATGCGAATCCCGTTCCCTGGGAAGGAGTTGTGTTGGACAAAGAAGCGATTTTCAAAGCTTCGGAGCGCTACACGCTTTTTGATCTTAACCGACATATTTACGAGGCAGCAGCCAATGCGAAAAACGCCCGGTATTGGTGCTGTAAAAGTATGGCCAACGTCCACTATGCGGAAGAGCTGGAAAGATACGGGACAATTGATAAGTACATTTTTCTTTATCGCGACGGACGGGATGTGGCAGCCTCGTTCAAAAAGGCTGTTGTAGGTGATAAGCATACCTATTTCCTGGCCAGGCAATGGAAGGAAGACCAGGAAGCTTGCTTGTCGCTGGCTTCGCAGCTGGATCCTGAGCGTTTTTTTGCGTTAAACTACGAAACGCTGATCAGCGAACCCGAGCGTACAGTTAAAGAGTTGTGTGCGTTTCTGGATATTGCTTACAATGAAGAAATGCTCAATTTCCATACTTCGAATTCTTCTAAAATAACGGCAGCGGCGGGTGAAATGTGGGCTAATCTGGAGAAACCGATCATGAGCGACAATACGGGTAAATTCCTTAAATCATTCCAGGAAGGAGATCTCGAAATATTTGAAATGGTGGCAGGTAAAACGCTTCAGAAACTAGGCTATCCGCTGTATACTTCCATGGATAATTCGGAGCTGATTTCGGAGGAAAGTTTGAAAAAGTATCAGGAACAGAACAGCTTGCTCAAAAAAGAAATTCTGACAACCGTAAGGAAAAGTGATCTGGAAAAAAGGGAGCCGCAGCAAGTATTGCTCGACGCCATCAAGAACAGATAGGCAGGCATAAGGAATGCTACTAAAAATGGATTGTAACCTAAAAGGCTAACAGCCAAACGCTAATAGCCATAAAAATGAAAAAATACATAGCAATAGTAAGTCTGGGGTTGATGTTTTTCGCTGGTTGTAAATCCGATGGGCAAACGAATGAGCCGACGCCGGTACCGGAAGAAGAACCATTGGACGGTGATCCGGATATAGGAGATTTGTCGGCTCCCGGCATTTTTTATGACAAATTCGAAGGACCGATAGACGAAACCAAGTGGAATAAGATGAACCGGTTATGGGGACAGTCGACAAATCCATTGCATCAGCATGGCGGGGTAATTCCTGAAAACGTGTATACCAAAAGTGGCTATGCAATCATGCGCGCATTGGGCGACCAGTATACGGGAACCCTTCGCGGGCCACAGGGCCATACTAAACGGTTGGGAGGAGTTCTCACTTCCAAACAGCGCTTTGCTTCCGGGCGATATGAATTCAAGATGCGGGTTCTGCAGGCGCCTGATATGGGCGTACTGTCGGCAGCGTGGTCATTTTGGTACAAAGAAATTACAAAAGCTTCCGATCCGGTTGTTTGGGACAAGGCAATTGCGGCAGGGAATATTCCTGATAGTAATGGTAAAATTATCCTGAACCATGAAATTGATATTGAGGTAAAAGGCGCGAATCTGAGTAACCCGATTTACACCAACTGGATTGGAGAGAAAACCGGGGAATTCGATAGTAAAAATGTAGTTTATCCGACAGGGTTAAACGACAAGAAGTTTCATGTGTACCGCTGGGACTGGCATACGGGTGGTAACGGACAGGAAGCTCGGGTGGAATACTATATTGATGACGTGCTGATGCGTACAAGCACCACAAGAGTTCCCTATTTTGCTTCCAATATTAACGTGGGTAACTGGTTTGCCTGGTGGGCTGGCAATGACAGCGGAACATACAAAGCGCCTAATTTTGAATCGATGGAAATGTATGTGGATTGGGTTAAATTTACCCCTTTCAATGAGCCTAACGATGATTTCTTAGATAATAAATAGCTCTAGCTTACACAGGAATAATTGCTTTGTTCAATAATAAGCAGGATACTTGTATTGTAGCATTGGAGTCGGCTTTTATATAAAAATTAGTATGGGTATTGATATAAACGAGTTGTTAAATATTGCAAGGGAAGCAGGAGAAGCAATTTTAAAGATTTACAACGATCCTGAAAAGGCAGACGAAGTTACATTTAAAACGGACCATTCACCTTTGACACTTGCTGATGAAGCATCCAACGAGGTCATTACGACCCGTTTAAAAATGCTTACGCCAGACATTCCAATACTGTCGGAGGAAGGCAGGGACATTCCTTATTCCGAGCGAAAAAACTGGGAATATTTCTGGTGTGTGGATCCACTTGACGGAACAAAGGAATTCGTGAAAAGAAACGGCGAATTCACAGTTAACATCGCTTTAATTCACGACCAGTCCCCTATTTTAGGCGTAATATATGTGCCCGTCACCGATACAATGTATTACGCAAGTGAGCAAACTGGTGCGTGTAAAATCGATGCCAGTGGAAACAAGACAGCTTTGCAGGTTAACAACAAATCGTCGGACTGGACCGCAGTGGGAAGCCGGACACACAGCGCTCCGGAAGAGGCTGAACTTTTGGCAAAATACCCTGTTGTAAAAAGTGTTTCAATTGGAAGTTCTTTAAAATTCTGTTTGCTTGCTGAGGGACTGGCGCAAATTTATTTCCGCCAGGGACCTACCATGGAATGGGATACAGCTGCGGGCCAGGCGATACTAACACTGAGCGGCGGGAGCTTAACCAAGCCAGACGGAACGCCATTTTTATACAATAAAGAATCACTTTTAAATGGTAGCTTTCTGTGCGTTGTCAACGCGTAGTTTAAACTTTTAACCTGATATGAAACAAAATAATCCCCATCAAAAAGGCATGGTAATTTGGCTGATGGGACTTTCAGGAGCAGGTAAAAGTACGATAGCAACGGGTTTGGAAGCGAAGCTAAATGAAAACGGATTTTTCACTTTCGCAATGGACGGCGATTTGATCCGCTCCGGAATAAACAGCGACCTGACATTTTCGGAAGCGGATCGGTTGGAAAATATTCGACGGGTGGTTGAGATAAGCAAAATGCTGGTACATAAAGACATCATCACAATTTGTTCTTTCATTACGCCCATGCAGAAACAGCGTGAACTTTGCAGGCAAATTCTGAACGGTAAATACTTTGAAGTTTTTGTAGATTGTCCTGTTTCAATTTGTGAAGACCGGGATGTAAAGGGACTTTATAAAAAAGCCAGAAACAACGAAATTTCCAATTTTACCGGCGTTAATGCTGGTTTTGAAATTCCTTTAAACTCAAATCTTGTTTTAAATTCCAACAAGAATTCCCCTCAGGAATGTGTTGAATTAGTCTTCTCGGCAATCCTTCCTTATATATTTCAAAAATAAAATTTTATTAACTCAGTGCATTCAAGCCTGGATTTAGATAAATTATCCAATAGCATTGAAGCTGAATCCTGTCAGTACTACTCAAGCCATAAACCTTGTACCGGCCATTAGGAAAAACACTTCTTTGATTGATACTGTTATCGGGGACCATCTCATATGTTACAATGCTTAGAATATTGTCTTTGACCTGATGGTAATTCCGCTGTGGCATATAACCATTGAGCTTACGAAATACTGATGTTTAGAGATAAGAGTCCTGCTGCTTCCGCAAAGCCTTATAGTCATAGATGATATCACAGCGAAACATTAACTCCTATTTTTTGCTCTGGATTGTCAACAACCATGCGCGCAAATTCTTCTGAGCTGAATGCTGGTTCAAGGCTGATCAATGTCACATTACCAAAGTGAGCGGCAAAGGTATTATTGAACGGTAGTTGGTACAACTATCCCATGCGATTGCGGTTACTTCGGAGAGAATTCTAAATATCAACTCGGCAAGCCCTGTTTCCGTCTCTCATTTATGATGAACGAGTCGCATCGTTTAGCCAAAATTATCCTCCTTTCCACATAACCACGATGTTATCTCAAGCAAATCGCATAAAATCTCAGTTTTACTTACAACCACTTTGAACAAGCCGATTTACTTTTGCAGTGAAATAAGCGGGGCTGGTGGTGGTCCGTAATACTTGATTATCCGCGTTACGACTCAGAGTGAACCTGAAAGATCCAAGAAATAAATCACAATATAGAGATATGGAAAAAATGGAAATTACCAGACAAGACGTTGTTGAGGCTGAAAACAAGCTTTTTTCGGCTCAGCTTGTGAGCAACGTGGACATTCTTGACCAACTGTTACACGATGATTTAATTGCAGTTGCGCCAACGGGACAAGTCCTGACAAAGAAAATGGACCTGGATTCACATAAAGCGAAAACAATGATTATTGAAGACGCTTCAACATTCATTGATGAGATTAAACTAATTGGTGACACTGCACTTTCTATCGTTACAATGACAGCGAAAGGAAAAATGATGGGAACACCATTGGAGGGGAAATTTAGGTATTTTAGAGTTTGGAAACGCTTTGGTGATGGGTTAAAAGTGATCGGTGCAAGCTTTATGCAATTACCATAGGATATACAATTGAAGTAGGTATTTACATATAAAAATGCTGTTACCAGTTGTCCGTATTCGCTTCAAATAGCTGCTTGTACTTTTACTTTTTATTCCATAGCAGTTCCGAGCCGGACCAGTAATGAATTTTGGCACTGTTGCAAGCTGTACCTGTCGCTGGTTAACTTACTGAGATTTAGAATGGATTTACAAAAAAAATGAAATGAAAATCATACTATCTTTATTTTTTGCTTTTACCACCTTTTTATGCCATTCTCAAGACAAGGGTATAAAAAAAGAGAAGTGGCATTGGGATAACGCTTCCAAACAGGATTCAAGCGCCGGCTATGTGCAGGTACTAAAAGTAGACAACGTTCTATACATTTCTGGTGCCGTGACAAACCAAGTTACCCCGGAAGGGATACGGCAAGTTTATCAAGCTTTGGAAAAATCGTTGAATAGCTTTGGTGCAACTTTTCAAAATGTAGTCAAAGAGAATTTGTATACTACAGACATTGAAGCAATGAAAAAATACAACTCAATAAGAAAAGCATTTTATAATGGCGATTTTCCAGCGGCTACGTGGGTTCAGATATCAAGACTTTACATGAGTGACGCGAAATTGGAAGTCGAGTTAACCGCACATCTGCGAAAATAAAAATGGACACTCTGATAATGGCAACTGCGGTTTGTTTCACAATTGTCTTGATTAATTCCTGCGTTAGCTGCCCGGCGATTTCTCAGTAATTCGATTCCATGCCTGGCGACTTCCCGCATCTGACTGAATGAGTATCCCGACAGCATCCATGATGCGTTAGATAAATTTGCAAATTTAACTCTTGTGACCTGGAAACACTTTGTCTGGCACCAGTGGTATTAAATAATCAACCTTTTAGAAATGATAAGATATATTGCTATACTTTTTACAATGCTCCAGACGATCGGCAGCGCTGAGTGTGTTGCACAAAATGCATCGTTAAACCAGGGTGTATCCAGCAGGACGGGAATTATCACAGGTGCAGACCAGACTGAAAAATATCTACCTTATCTAAAAGGAAAACGAATTGGACTGGTTGCCAATCAGAGTTCTGTGATCGGCTCAGTAAGTAGTGTGGACAGCTTAGTGAGCCTTGGAATCAAAATTGTGAAAGTATTTGGACCTGAACATGGTTTTAGAGGCAATGCCAGTAACGGAGCTGTGGTGAACAATGAGACAGATGCTAAAACAGGTATTCCGATCATCTCTTTATATGGTAAAAACCAGAAACCAAATAAGGAACAGCTGGCAGATATCGACCTTTTGGTTTTCGATATTCAGGATGTGGGCTGCCGCTATTATACCAATATCAATACGCTTGAATATGTTATGGAGGCGTGTGCAGAAAACGGCAAAGAACTGCTTATTCTTGACAGACCCAATCCTAATGCATATGTAGTAGACGGGCCGGTAATGACAGATGATAAATTTAAATCGGCCATCGGAATTCATTACACGCCTATGACCCATGGCATGACAATCGGTGAATTTGCTCAGTACCTCAACGGTGAAGGGTATCTGGAAACCCCTTGCAAAATAAAGATTATTAAAGTGGCAAACTACAACCATGATATGTCTTATGTATTACCAATAAATCCCTCACCGAATTTAAATACACAGCAGGCTGTAATGCTTTTTCCGAGCCTATGTATGTTTGAAGGCACGGCTATCAACGAAGGCCGCGGGACTTATATGCCATTTACCATACTGGGAGCACCCGCATTAAAAGGCAGGTATGCATTTTCATACAAACCGGAAAGCATTTCCGGAATGAGTGAACGGCCCAATCACAAAGATTCGGTTTGTTATGGCCTGGATCTCCGTAATTATGATATTGATAAGCTTGTCAAGAGCCGGCAAATTAATCTATCCTGGTTAATTGAATTATACAATGCCTATCCAGACAAGGCTAACTTCTTTACCCCCGGAAGAGCAAACCAGGATGTATCCGCATTCGATCTGCGCATTGGTACTGATCAGTTAAGAAAGCAGATCATCGCCGGCGTATCAGAAGCGGATATCAGAAAAAGCTGGGAACCAGGATTGCAGAAGTTTAAGGCAATACGTATGAAATACCTCTTATATCCGTGAAGAGTAATATGTTCATCTCCAATAATTCAAATAGCATCTCTGAATACCGTATTTGACCGGAATCAAGGCAATCACTAGGCCAAACTTAATTTCCCAACACATTCCTAGTTTTTGACCACTTTCATTGAAGTGCCGTCATTGAATAGAATAAAATAAACACCGGCTTGAAGCGATTGGATATCCACATATTCTTCGTCGGAGCGGAATTTCCACGTTTTCAAATATGACCCGAACATGTTAACCAGGCTTGCGGTTGCTCCCGCAGCTCCCTGCCTTTTAATCCAGAAACCTTGATTAGCTGGGTTAGGATAGGCGTACGCCCGTTTCAGGTCCCGAATTTTCAAACTGATAATCTTGCTATAACTTTGAGCACCATCCGCTTCCGAGATGAGCAACCGGTAATAGAGGACCGAACTGCTAAGCGGCGGGCGATGACGAAAAGTGTAACTGGTTTCCGCTGTTTGCGTAGCTGCTACCGTTCCGGCGTGCTGGAAATCCCGGCCATTGGTACTATACTGAATGTGATAGGCCGCGATACTCTCCTGCTCAACTACCCGCCAATCCAACGCGACGGCATTTTCTGCATCAACTGACCCTGCAAATGAAATCAGCTTCACAGGCAATGGACTGGCCACCGAGCCAATAAAGAAACCGCTAAAACCTTCAACGCCAAAACTGACTTCCCACCGCTTCGTCGCCTCGTCCCATTGTATATCGTCGTCGTCTGGGTCAATAACTGATGGAGCGCCCTGGAAATCACCCGGTCTGCTTCCCGCCGTGCCCTCATATTGAAATACACGCAAATTACTTTTATTAACTTCATCAGCGGCGTTGCCGGGAAGCGGACCGGAAGGCAACTCTTCACTGAAACGATCGAACTCCGCTTGTGTAAAATAGAGGGTCATCGTGGCCGAACCACCGGCAGGCGCATTTACCAGATAATGTCTCTGCACATACGGGGAGCCGTTGTGGAAGGACACTTCGGGATCAATTTCTACGCGGGCTGTTACACTGCCCGAGACCGGGGTGGTACCTGTTGGTTGCAGCCGCGCAACCAATCGGCAGGCTTCGTCATTGGCCAGGAAGTCGGTGAGGCCGTTGATCGTCCTGGAACTTTCGTCTCCGTTTGTCGCCAGCGCATCAGCCGCTGTCCGAAGCCCACTCTGGTACTCAAAAGCACCCATATCGACCACCTCATGAGCCGTTCGCATATCACCGTTTGCGTCAAGCGTTATAATTTGGGGAAGCAATGTATTGTCACCCTTGTTAATTGCCGGACTGCACGCTTCCAAGCGATAATCGCCCCCATTTATGGGTGCAAGTTCGTGGCTGGCCTGATCAACAAAACCGGGGTTAATGTTTCCTTCGACATTACCTATTCCGCCCGATTGGCCCTGAACGAGGCTGTAAGTCAGATTGGGACTGCTGCCTCCATAGCTATTGATACCCGAGCTGTTGCCATAAACGATGGTATTGTGAATGCCTGGCGAAGCATTAACATTGTTGAATATCCCACCCCCGTCATTGGCCTTGTTACCCGCGATTGTGCAATTAATGATTTGGGGCGAAGATGCGTTTCGGTTGAGTATTCCGCCCCCGTTGTTAGCAGCGGCATTACCGGTGATCTGGCAGTTGACCACCAAAGGCGACGACTGCTCATCGTTGAATATTCCGGCGGCATAGCTTGCATAATTATTCCGAATGATCAGATTGGCAAACCGGAGTTTTGAACCTACACCATTTTGTTTACTGTAAATCCCGCCACCATAGTTTTGCGCCACGTTAACTCCATTGAAAGTCGCACTTCCGCCTCCATTTGCATAACTATCAGTGATCACAAAACCGTCGACCTCGATACTATCCGCTTCCGACGGAATCCCTGCTATCACCATTACATGATAACTATTGTCGGTCGCCGAGCTGGCATCTCCTATTGCCCCGCTCAGGATCGTGCGATTTTCCGCCAGATTTCTCTGACCGGTTCCGGCATCGTATCCACCAAGGATTTTGATGCCACCACGGGCGATATGAAACGCACTTTCACGGTCTGTCCCCGTAGCAATACCAGTCGGGTAATAGACACCTTTTGCAACCAAAATGGTATCTATATTGGTATCTGTGTTTGCCAGGGTCAATGCGTGGGATAAGGTTCTGAATGCTGTTCCCCAGGAAGTACCATCGTCGCTGTCGTCCCCGCCCGTTGCATCGACATACAAAACCTGCATCACAGTTTCCACATGTTGATTTTCGTAAGCACCCATATCGATTGATGGACCAAAAGACCGCGGACTACCTGCCAGATCCTGGTCATTGGCCAGATTACCCCCCGCCGTGGTGTAGGCATTATTGCTCCCTGCGTCACGCGCAGGACTTGAATCTGTCAGATGCAGGTACTTTGCGTTTCCAGGCGTGACAGATACAAATTCCGGGTCAACATCGATATTCCCTCCGCCGTTTACCCCCCAGAGGTCGTTCCAGGTATCACTTCCACCCCAATTTGCTACTAAACTGTTCGTAATGACCGGCAATTGGCCCGTATTGTAAATGGATGCTTCGGGACTATTGGTAACCTTGATTGCCTCATTGTGCCAAATAATGGTATTGGCTATTGTAAGAGGTGCCTGAAAGTTCAACAGGCCGCCGCCGCCGAACGCGCTAGCTACATTCCCCCAGATTGTGCAGTTGGTAACCACAACGGATCCGCACACCCCACTCATCATTCCTGCACCCATTTGCGCCGTATTGCCCGACATCACGCTATTGATCATTAAAATGGAGGGGCACGATTCGTTAATAATTCCACCGCCTTGTGGAGAGTTGTTTCCAGCGACACGGCTGCCTTTGATCGTCACCGTGGCGCGATCATTTCGCATAGCCCCTCCCCGCTGATCAGCTCTATTCCCTTCAAAATGGCATTTTGAGAATAAGACCTCGGTCCCAATATTGTGTAAGCCTCCCCCGTCCGCCGTGGCCGAATTTCCTGAAAAGTCGCACCCGTTCAGCGTAATCAACCCTCCGCCACCGAACATTCCCCCACCGTTTCTGGCGGTGTTTTCTAGGAAGCTACTATTAGTTGCAGTGAGGTTACTCTGTGCATTGCTAATTCCGCCACCGCTATCGGCAGCGTTCTTTACAAACTGGCAATCTGTAAGTACGGGGTTGGCTTGCATATTGTACATTCCTCCTCCGCCCTGAGAGGCGGTATTCTCAGAAAACCTACATTCATTGAAAATTGAAGTAGCCTGCCAATTGATAACTCCTGCGCCCTGCTCAGCCGAATTCCCATGGAAGATACATTTGGTGAGCGTGGGCTCCGATGCCGAACCGAAAATGGCAGCCGCCCCTCCCAAATTCGCTGTATTCCGGTAAAACAAGCAGTTATTCAAAGTTGGTGATGAGTTCGCCAGATATGCTCCGGCTCCGGTTCCGGCCATTACCTGCTGCCCACTTACAATAAGAGTAAGAGGTGAGTTCGCGTCAGCACCGCCGCCAGATATCGTAAAACCATCCATGCGACCAACACCAACCTGCCCACCTGCAAGAACCAGGTGATGCACATTTTCCGCATGGCCTTCAAAATCGTCAGGATTATCATTTCCCCCCAGGTCGCCACTCAACACAGTGCCCTGGCCTGGCGATGCGACGTTGGGAAGGATGCGCTGATCGTCGAGGTCATCTACTCCTCTGGTCGGGTCAAACCCACCATAAAGCTGCACGTCGCGTACCAGGACAAACCCATTGTGTCTGCCACCGTCCGTAGTGTAATTCCGGTCGTCTGCGTGATACTTGGGCAAATACACCCCTTTGGCAACGAAAATGCGAAGGGGATTCGCGCTGCTCCAACCATGGCCTCCTCCACTATACTCTTCTCTGGCCCACTTGAGAGCATCCGCTAATTGAGGAACCGCATTGGCCCATGAATCTCCGGCACCGGTGTAGCCGCCAGCCCCGGTGTTTACATTCACGTCGACATACAAAATGTTGCCTCCGCCGGGAGAAATCCCTTGCCCCAATGCGGGTATACTAAAAAATGTAATTCCCTGCCAGCACAGAAGAATAGTCCATAAGGCTCGACGAACGATAACCAAACCATCGGAACCTGTCGATATTATTTGTAGAAGTTTATCCATAGCATTGCAAAGTGAATCAATTCGCAATTACTATGGTATCCCTCTTTTGGGGGGGCTATTTGTATTTCCGGCTAATGAGCGCGTGGCGGCTGTTTACCTGAAGTTTTTCGTAAATGTTTTTGATGTGGTATTTGACGGTTTCCAGGGATATGTCCATGCGAATGGCTACCTCCTTGTTCGTAAGGCCTTCTTCGATCGCCAGGACAATCTGCGACTCCCGGGGTGTCAGATTGTCTGATAGCTGACCTGCATGCTTGGGATTGAAATATTCAACAACCTTTCGGGCTATTCCGGGCGACATCGGCGCGCCACCCTCATACAAGGATGTTACCGCCTCTTTGATCTGCGGCAAAGGGGTTTGTTTCAGCAAATAGCCGGATGCCCCGTTGCACAGGGCCTGAAAGATCCGGTTCGCATCGTCGTAAACGGTGAGCATCATCACGCTGCATTTGGGCGCCCGTCTTTTAATACGCGAAATGCCCTTAATGCCCGACTCACCAGGCAAGCCAATATCGGACAAAACCATATCCAGATAGATCCCATCCTCCCAATGCTCAAAAAAGGACTCTACCGACGGTGCCGACAACAAAACGGAAATGCCCGGTTGGCTACCGAAATAATGGATCAGCATGTTCCTGATCTCATCGTCGTCTTCAATAATGCCCAGTCGTATCATTATACAAAGTTATCCTGTACCTCTTTGAGTTTAAATCCCCCTTTTGGGTGGTATCTCGAAAACAACGCAAAAAACGCCTCCCGTATCATTCACCGAAAGGTTTCCGCTGACCTTCCCGGCGCGCAATTCCATATTTTCCAGCCCGCGACCACCCTGACGATCGCCCAGGGAAACCGGCTTTTCCGGGTAGCGGTTGGATACGACAAGCCTGATGATCGGTTCAAACTGTAATGAAATAAGGATTTCAGAACCGTCGCTATACTTAATGGCATTGATCAGGGCTTCCTTAAAAATCAGGAAAAGATTCTGGCGAACGGCTTGGGAAACTTTGCCCGATTCTACTACCGCACCTTCCTCAAACCGGTAACTGAAATCCAGCTCTTCCCTGAGCCTGTACACATAATCTTTCATACGGATCACAAGGTCTTTCATGGTATCAAACCGCGAGTCAATAGACCATACCATGTCGCTCATCGTCAAAAGGGCCTGCTTGCTCGTATCAGCGATCAGTTCCAATTGCCTGCCTTGCGTTCCGGCTTTCTCCTGATTGCCAGCCACCGGACTGCCGGCCACCGGACTGCCGGCCACCGGATTGCCGGCCACCGGATTGCCGGCCAAAGCATTGGCTTGAAAAAAAATTCGTGTTAGCGAACTTCCCACTTCATCATGCAGGTCTGCTGCGATACGGTTACGGATATCCTGCTCACGACGGATCTTCGCGATACGGCTGCGGTACCATACCACTACGATCAAAATGGCGCCAAGTACAAGCAATCCACGGAACCACCAGGTCTGTGAAAAGTGCGGTTTCTTAATGACCGTTACAACCTTCAACTTGCTTTCCAAACCGAAGCTCCGCGTCCGCAAATTGAATTTGTATTCCCCTGGCGACGGTTCGATGAGCGAGATAAACTGCCCCCGGATGAGTGGTTCCCAATCCCCCGCATTAAGGGAGTATGTCACCTCGCTGTTGGCACGGTAATTACCGGGTGTGCCAACATACAGTGCGGTAAGGCTTTGATTATGGTCGAGCGACAAATGCCTCTCTCCGCGGTAAGGCCAGGTATAATCCCTCGCTCTCTGCCCGGCTTTCCCGGTTGAAGTGTGAATCTCTGTCACATAACTTTCCAGCTGATCATTCTTGTCGAACCAATCCTGGTTCATGTCTAAAACAGTATAACCCATTAACCCTCCCACATATACGCGCTTTCGCGCATTGTCCACAAAGGAGGCACCCGAGTTAAATTCCGACTGGCCCAACCCCTCTGCCGTACCGATACGCCGTACCCGCTGCTTCACATCCACCAGGTTCAGCCCGTCGGCGGTGCCCAGGATCATCACACCATCGATCCGTTCCAGACTGTAAATCAGATTATTGCTCAACCCATTCTCAGTAGTCAAATGCTGCACCAGCTTGCCACCATTATTAATCGCCACCAGCCCGGCACCTTGCGTGGCAATCCAGAGCTTATCACCATCCACAGCAACTTTATAAACTCCCATGTTGCCGGATTTCGGGTACTTTTTCGTTAACCTTCCATTATTCAGCTCAAAGAGCCCGAGGTTAGTACTCAGCAACAAGCGTGCTTCGGAGATCAGTTGAATATGCCGGATCTGCAAATCGAGTGCATGGGGCGAACCGCTGGTAAGTTCGTAGCGGTCAAGCTCGCGGCTCTTTTTATCCAGTTGCCAAAGTCCATTCATTCCACCGATCAGAAACTTACCGGGGGTTTCAGCCAGGCACATTACATAAGTCGGCAGATGTGCAACATATTTTGCCCGCGCATTTGGCGAAAGGTTATATTTCAATGGTTTGATACTTCGGTCACGCCTGTTGAACACTTTCAGAAATCCACCTTCCGTACCTACCAGCAGCTCGTTGTCGTTCATCGGCAACATCGTGTAGGCATGCTTCAATTCGGGAAACGTAAAAGCCTTTCCGCCAGGCTCTATATATCCCGCCCCACTATACGTGGCAAAGAAAAGAGAGCCATCCGGATAAACGTGGATGCCCCGCGTGCTCGTATTGGGCCCGGGATTTGTGTTGCTTAACTCCGAAAGCCCCTTTGTTTTAGGATAAGCGACAAATATCCCTTCTTCCGTTCCCAGCAAAATTTCTTTCTTTGAGATCTTCGCGGCTACGGTCCTGAACTTGCGTTTGGTGGGAATTTTCAGCTTTTGGCGTAGACGTAACTCAGTATCCATCACGTACAATGCATCGTCTTCGGCGTAGACATGCATATCGGCACCCTCTTTCATTACAAAATATTTATCTGCCGACAACTCAAAGCCTCTCGGCCGCATTTGCCGGCCAAAGCCATCATCCAATTGGAAACTTACACGTTCGGGAACATCCACAAAAAGCGTATCCGCGCAGCCTATCAGTGTCCTTACATTGCTATCCTCAACCGGTAACTTACTGATTTGTGTTCTGTAACCTCGCTGTGGGTCGATAGACAGCAGGCTACCGTTGCTGGTACCTACCCAGATTTTATTTTTCCAGATTGTCATGCTGCGCGGAGACAATTTATTGCTGGATTTCTTGCCAAGCTCGAAAAGATCGTCCACGCGAAAAAACTGATTCCCTTTCACAAGCAGTAAATGTCCGTTTTCGTAGGCTATGACAACCGTTGCATCGGAGAGCTCCGTAATCGAAAACACCGCACGGTCCTCAACTGGCGGAAGCAGGGTCGAAGCAACCGGATGTACCCTCCATGTCCTGAGATCCAGGTAACTGAGGTTGGCATTGCCAGCCATCCACAATCTGTCGTGGCGATCAACAAGGATCCGTTGCGGCATATCGGCAGTATGCACCTGGTCTGCGATTGTTCTCAAGACATCGAGCGACCGGTATCCATCGTACCGGTATATTTCACCATTGGTCAGAAACCAGACAAGTCCTTTGCTATCGGTCGCAAGGTCTTTGATCAGCACTTCATCACGATCGGGAAATAGTTTGAGTTTAGTGATAGCGTAATCCTGCGCCATAGCCGGTTGGAACAAACTTTCCACCCATATTCCGAGAAAAAAGATAGCAGATGGTAGCCACTTGACGCCGAAAGTACTCATAACGTGATTGACCGTTGAGATGTAACTTCGGTTAAACTATAAAATTCCTGCAACTTTTGATTATTTTTTGGATATTAGTTCCTCAAATAATGAAGAGATTTTTTTATTCTAAACGGGCCTCCCGGTATTAAACCATCAGCAGCCTGGGCCTTAGGATTTCTTTCCCGTCTCAAAAAGGTTTTGAAACACCACCAGATTTGAAAAGCCGGTCTCCATCTTCAACTGTATAAAACACACTCTGCCAGCTACGCCCTCCTGCGGAGCAAGTCCAAACCGGCTACTCGGACGAGAATACCGAGCGTTTATTAGTGTCAATAAGAACCTAAGCATCTTGATACTAGATTTACGTAACGCAAAAGGCTATCTCCGTTTTATTACGAAGATAGCCTCAATGGAGTATACCGATATAATTATTGATTATTGACGCTGACATTCTTGATAAGTCAGGTCTATCTTGTCTGAGCTCAATCCACTTCATGTTAAAACACTCGTGAGTATTTCTCACAACCTTACCTCCGCAGCGACAATATTACCAAACCTAACTACTTACCTGCTGGTTTGGCCGGAACTGGATTCATTGCAGCAATGTCAGCACGGTAGCTGACAGTAGTAGCCGTGGGAAAATTTGCAGGTACCTTTTGGGTAACTTTTCCTGTTGCCACCCACTCTGTCCCGCGTAGCAATAAAACACCAAAATCCACAGAGCTCATTCCTATCGGATCGTGCCCGGTTGTATGGTGAAAAATTCTGCCCTTGCCATAGTTTAGAACCATGATCTGTGGTTCATCATATCCGGTCCCGTGATTGTTTTTATCCGAATAACCAGTTGCAAGTACGGTCATATTTTCACCAGGCCCACGCAGTTTCGCGTACAGCTCATCATTATGATGCATCCAGACCGCTGGTAATCCTCTGGTTACAGGATGATTTGTATTGACGAGCTTTATTGGAAATGGCAACCTGGCCCCGTGACTACCTGCACTACCTGGCTTCTTGTCCTCCACTAATTTTCCATCCTTGTAATACCAGTATGGCCCGCTTTTCTCGTCGCGGTCGCGCCATCCACCAACACCAACCATTTTGTTGAATTCAACCCAGCCGGGAAATGAGTTGTTGGCCGCATGCACAATTACCAGACCACCACCATTAGACATGTACTGTTCAAATGATTTTTTCAGGGCATCAGGCCAGCGCTCTGTCGGTACATCATAATTCAGTACAATAGCCTGGTAGTCTATAAATCTTGGCATAAAATTACTAAAATCGCCGTCCTTCCCGGGTGCGGAAACAACCTCCACCTGAAATGGTTTGTACTCCTCCAACAGCTTTTTCATAATCTGTGTACCGATATCAATGCGGTGATATGGGTTGGACTCTCCATCCAGAATCATGATACGCATCGGTTTTTGCGCTGTAACAGCACAGATGGAAATCAGAAAGAGAATCCCAATACTAAAAATCACCTTTTTCATAACTGCTGATTTACATTTCTGAATAAAAACTAAACTACAATGAACTGCGGATAATTACTGCAATAATCCGCAGAAAAAAGCGATCTGCCTCAGGAAATATCGCAAATGGTTACAGCTTGTTTTAAGGACGCAATGTCATCCTTACGGCTTGGTATAAATTCTTGCCCTACAAATCCCTTGTAACCGGTGTCAACGATTGCTTTCATTATCGCAGGATAAAAAACCTCCTGGCTTTCATCTATTTCATTCCTGCCCGGAACGCCCCCCGTGTGGTAATGCGAAATGTATTTATGGTACTTTTTAATCGTTGCAATCACGTCGCCTTCCATGATCTGCATGTGATAAATGTCATACAATAACTTAAATTTTTCGGAACCTACCATTTCGCATAAACCTGCTCCCCAGGAAGTACGATCACACATATAATCCTTGTGATTCACCTTGCTATTGAGCAGCTCCATTACCAGTGTCACATTGTGTTTTTCGGCGGTCGGCATGAGTTTTCTTAAAGCTACAGCACAGTTTCTCATTCCGTCCAGATCACTCATTCCACGTCGATTGCCCGAGAAACAAATCACCTGATCATATCCCGCTTGTTGGACCTGCGGTATCAAATCTTCAAAACCCTTGATGAGTTCTTCATGATTTGCCGGATCACAGAAGCCCTTTTCCAGATTTCTGGTGATTCCTTCTCCCCATGGCAATGCACAGGTAAGACCGTACTTTTTAAGAACCGGCCATTCTGAGGGACCACACAACTCAATTGATGTAATGCCCAATTTTTTCACTTCATGAGCAAATGTCTCAAAAGGGATTTTATTATAACACCATCTGCATACCGAATGTCTGATTTTACCATGAAGGACCGAGCCAAGTACCTTTTGAGTTTCGCCAAATACGTTAGTTAAGGTCAAGGGCAAAGCCAGTACACCAGCCCCCTTCACCATATTTTTCAAAACAGAACGTCTGTCATTATTGATTGTCATTATTAAAAGCGTTTAAAAAGAATCAGAGAAAAATAAATACAACTGACAAGCTAGTTTCAACATTGGATTTTGCTTCCGGGCCTGCTTTAAGTTAATCATCAAAAACTGACCAATTAGCAGAACCCGAAAGCAAAATCCATATTAATCGTAAAGCGGATTTTGAATCAGAAGTTTATTTCTGTTCATTTCATCCAACTTGATAGGCAGCAAATAATGCCGGTCTCTCCACCCGCGTTCCTGCACTTCTATCACCTTGTAAACTGGTTTGGTTGCCGTTGTTCTGTCAGCATTCAGCGGATATCTTACATCCACACCTTTTGCATGACCAAAAGTGCTGCCTGCAATCATCCATCTTCTCACGTCAAAATACCGGTGATCTTCGTAGGCAAGTTCAATTTTACGTTCGTTGCGGTAACGCTCCACCAATGCAGCGCCGGTTTCGGTAATGTCGGGCATCCCAGCCCTTTTCCGTATCATATTGATGTACGTTTTAGCTTCTGTTTCCTGTCCAAGGCCTATACACGCTTCTGCATAATTTAGCAGTATTTCCGTGTAACGCATGTATCTCCAAGGCCAGTCCTGCTTTACATATTGTGCATCGATTTTAGGATCGACAAACTTACGCAGGTAATAGCCAGTGTAAGTTCCATTCCAGTCTTCTATTGGTCCTTTTCTGGTATCCAGACCCGGAATTACATCCGTTTGACTTGTTGTGGCATTCCACCGCTCCCAAAATCCAACCTGAATAATCCCAACAGGGTCACTGGCTATCACGTCCGAAGGGCGCTTTCTCCATGGAGCTCCTTCGTAAAGAATGGAGGCATAAAAACGGGGTTCTCTGTTTTTATAAGGATCCTTTGCATGTTCAGGATTTGCCCAGCTAAATTTGGTGCCGTCCTTCATTTCATAAGAGTCAACCAGCTGGCCAAGGGGCGTATTGCTTCCCCAACCATGGTAGCCATTTGGGTTATTGTACAATCCCGGATTGTAACCGTCCCATTCCTCATCTGTTTTAGGAAGGAAAAAGCGTACGAAAATATCCTCAGAATTCTCTTTGGTCAAAAACATTTCGGCATAATTATCGGCTGCTGACTCACCAGTACCCGGTACCGGCTTGTACATACTGTATACTCCCAGATCCATCACTGCTTTGCAGGCAGCCTTGGCCGATTCCCAAAGCGCAGTTCTGTTTGCTCCAACGTAACCAACTAATTCAGGATTGGCATAACCTGTTGCCCATTTGGATTGATTATGATACAAATCGCTGGCAGCATAAAGTAACAATCTTGCTTTAAGTCCCAGAGCTGCCCCTTTTGTAGCACGACCTTTCAGCGCCGCATCCGAATAGACGGCAGGCAACATCGAAGCTGCTTTATCAAGCTCTTCCGAAATAAATTTCACACACTCTTCAAAGGTATTGCGTTTAACCTCATAGTTTTCACCAAGCCCGTAGGCCTCTGTAACAATTGGAACTCCACCATAAATGGAAAGCAGGTTGAAATACAAGTATGCTCTTAAAAAATGTACTTCACCCGTAAGCCGGGTTCTCATTGCTGCATCGTCGACCGGGGCGGCTTGTATTCTGCCCATAAAAATGTTGGCAGCACGAATGTACTTGTATTCGTTTTCCCAGATCATCCCCTCTTGTCTGTTATAGGTATTCCAGATCGAATAATCACTCGGAGTGACCAGGCTCTTGGTAACATTACTACTCCCGAAATCACCATTGTACATGGATTCGTCAGATATAGACGCCATCATGATGTTACTAAATCCATGAGGGATTCCGAAATAAATACTATTTACAAAAGCCTGAATAAGCGCTGGATCGTTCCAGACAGCAGCTTCGGAGTATTGATCCAAAGGAGCTTTGTCAAGAAAGTCGGTGTTGCAGGAACTACTGAAAAACAACAAAAAGTATATGGTAATAATATGTGCGATTTTTTTCATCTGTTGTTCTGATTAAAACGTAAATAGTAAACCTGTGTTAAACACTTTCTGCGAAGGATAGCCCTGTCCGGATTCACTGCTTGTTTCAGGATCAAAATCCTTGTAATCAGGAGTGAATGTTAGCAGGTTGAGACCGCTCACATAAATTCTCGCTACCGACATACCGATTTTTTTGGTAAACGCAGCCGGCACGGTGTATCCCAGCTGAAGGTTTTTTAAACGCACGTAATCGGTATTTATCAGAAAGAATGTATTTCGGTTATTGCGCCAGTATTCGTTGCTGCGGTTGAATGTTCTGGGTCCGCTTGCATCCGGGTTCTCAACAGTCCATCTTTCGTCGTAAAAACTTTTGAGGAAATTACCGATCTCACCAGACTCGGTGTTGATGTATTGCACAGCACCCATCGAACCCTGGAAAAGTACGGCCAGGTCAAAACCTTTATATTGCGCATTGAGAGACAACCCTGTTGAAAAGCGCGGAATGTTTGTTTTGTGGTTTCTCACACGGTCGTTACCATCGATTTTTCCATCGCCGTTCACATCTTCAAATCTGATATCACCAGGTCTGGCCCCATCCCAATGAGGATAAGCGTCGATCTCTGCTTTATCCCTAAAAATACCACTCGCCTGATAAAAGAGATCGTTGTTGGGGTTTAATGGATCCGTAGGAATCGGGAAACCTGTTGATCGCTGATAGTCGGGTACTCCGGCAGACTCATCCCAGAATTTGATCTTGTTGCGCTGATAGCCTCCGTTAAAACCAACCTGATACTTGAAATCTCTGATTTCGTCGCGCCATCCCAAATTGAATTCAAAACCGCTGTTAGCAACCTTTCCAATGTTTTCACGCGGCAGTGTCAGTCCGGCAGATGTAGGAATAGAAGCATTTCTTCTCCATAATATCTGAGAGCGCACGTTACTGAAATAATCTGCTTCCAGTGTCAGTCTGTTGTTTAGAAATGCGGTTTCAAAACCGATATTGGACTGATTGGCAACTTCCCAGGTTACGTTAAGGTTTGGAATACGAGCCTCATAAAGCGTTTTATGCTCTTGATCTATACCAAAAATAGCATTCTGATTGCGGATCGGGCTGGTTGCACCACCTTCCCAACGACCAAAAAGGTAGGATGCCAGAAACTGATATTCATCGATACGGTCGTTTCCGGTTTGTCCCCACGAAGCACGGAGTTTGAGATTATCCATAAACTTGACAGGCTTGAAAAAGTCTTCTTCCGATACTCTCCAGCCCAAAGAAACGCCTGGAAAAAATCCGAATCTTTTCTGTTGAGGAAATATATAGGAGCCGTCGTATCTCCATACGAATTCTGCCAGATACTTTTCCTTAAGATTGTAATTCACACGACCAAAATAGTTGAGCCTTGCACTTTGAAATGGCATACCGGTGTTGTCCTTCTGGGCATCACCTCCTGCAAAAAGCTCATCGATGGAAGTAGAGAGAAAAAACCTGCGAAAAGCTTCAAAACGTCCGCCGGAACCGGTTCTTCTTTCAGCCCCAAACAATACTTTTAGATTATGGATATTGTTGATCGAAGTCTCATAATTTAACAATCCGTTTATCAGGATATCTAGTCTGTCCTCCGATCTTTGAGTCAGGCGTGCATCTTCAAATCCTTTTTTACCGCGGATCAAAACTGGCTTTCCCTCGGCATCATAAGTTTGCTTATCCCAAGAATAGAGGTACCAGGGCGTTTCGAATCGCTTTTGAAAACGGAATGTTTTGTCTACACCCGAATTGGTTGAGAATGATAAGCCTTTCACCCACGGAACCTGAACATTGAGACGAATATTGCTCTGTAAGTAATACCACTTATCGTTATCATAACCGGTAGCGTCCGTGCTTACAACCACAGGGTTATCTCCGTATTCGATATCAGGGCCTGGTGTTCCGTCGGGCCAGTAAGCAACTTCATTCGGTTTGCCGCGCATCACCATCCGAAAAATATTCCCCGCAGAGCGGATTGGATAGTTTTTGTCTTCCAAACGACCAGTAACATCAAATCCAACAGTGATATATTTGTTGATTTTACCGTCCAGATTGCTTCTGAAATCTGTCTGCTTATATTTATTTGCGCTGTTTTTGTAAAAACCATCCTGAGTTTTTGAACCCACGGAAACAAAGTATTTGACGGCTTCACTACCTCCTGAAATGGTAACATTTGTATAGTTTTGACCCGACCACGGTTTCAATACTTCCTTGTACCAATCTGTATTGGGATACTTCCATGGATCGGAGCCATCTCTGAACTTCTGAATTTCTTCGGGAGTGAATTTGGGAACGTAGTTGGCAACATCCGCCTGCTTATAGTATTCTATTTCATTTTGCAGTGTTGCATATTCTGCGGCGTCCGTAAGTTTAGGAAGCCGTGTTGGTTTTCCCCATCCCTGGTTGAAATTCAGTGTCACTTCCGGCTTACCCAGCTTCCCTCTTTTGGTTGTAACCAAAATTACTCCGTTAGCCGCCTGAGCACCATAAATTGCCGCAGAAGCATCTTTGAGAACGGAAATACTCTCGATACTGTTTGGGTCGAGCCTTTCGAGCGATCTGCCCGGTATACCATCAACTACGACCAAAGGATCGTTGTTGCCAAGACTATTTACACCGCGGATTCGCAATGTAGAATTGTCACTTCCCGGCTCACCAGACGGTGTTACAGCAACTAACCCTGGCAAACGACCAGACAAGCTGCTTCCAACATTCATCGCAGGCGACTGCTGAATATCCTTACCTTGCACTGCAACTACTGCACCGGTAATGGTTGCTCTTTTTTCAGTTCCATACCCCACAACAACTACTTCTGATAGCGATTTCACATCAGTGGCCAGGGTAACATCAACCACCGAACGGTTGCTAACGGGCACTTCCTGGGTGTGATAACCGATGTAGGAGAATACGAGTGTTTCGCCTCCCTTTGCTTCAAGTGTAAATGTTCCTTCAACATCAGTCACAGTACCGGTAGTAGTACCTTTCA
Organism: Dyadobacter sp. CY312; assembly: GCF_021390535.1. GTDB lineage: Bacteria > Bacteroidota > Bacteroidia > Cytophagales > Spirosomataceae > Dyadobacter. The sequence continues at coordinate 249,587 of NZ_JAJUXG010000001.1, read as the reverse complement.
CCAGTATGCTCACACCAGGGAGCGGCTGTCCTTGTTCATCGGCAACTTTTCCTTTAATCGAGGAATTTTGTGCTAAAAGCTGGGTAGCAAAAAGTAGGAATAAGGGAACGTAGAGTATTCTCCTGCTGATACAAAAAGTTAAATTTCTAATAAATGTTGTCATGAATTGGCAAGGCTTAAATAAAATGGACATTTAAAAATTTACGCATAGGTTCTTCACGATCAGATCATGAAGCAAAGTAGAACAGACCGTAAAAGATGGATTGGATTATAGTTTTCGGCTGTAAAGCCGTTGCGTTATATTTTCTTTAAACTCCCCAGGTACTCGACCATATTCACTAGTTCGTCGGTAGTCATTGCGTCCTGAAGACCTGCCGGCATCATGGAATCCTTCATTTGTTTCATTGATTTCACCTGAGACATTTTGTATTCCTGGGTTGAGCCGCCTGGAAATTTGAGAATAAGATCTGTTTCGGTTTTACTTGAAACAATTCCCGCTACCACGGAGCCGTCTTTGAGGGTTACTTCGAAACCTTCGTAGCCGAAGCCAATACCGGCATTTGGCTCGAATATAGCCGAGTACAACGCCTCTTTGGGTAGCTTGCTACCTATTTCGGACAGTTTCGGACCAAAGTCCATTCCTGTGTTGTTAACCTGGTGACATACAGAACAGTACACTTGGAAAACCTCCTTACCTTTTGAGGCATTTCCTTTCATGGCGGTCAGCTCTTTTAATTCAGGATGTTTTCTGGTATTAGTCAGAGTGCCTTCCAGATACCTAGCGGCTTCTACTTTAACAGATTGCCTCCATGCACCACTCACGCCCTGAACTGCGGCAATTTTCAGGTCTCCCGATAGCTTATCTGACTTTAATAAAAGTAAAACCTGATCCTCTCCTTTCATTGTACCTCCAAGCGACTTGACAGCCTCAGTTCTGACTGGTAAAGAGTATGAAGGATCAAGGGAAACTTTTTCAAGAATTTCGAGTGACTCTTTACTTCCGGCGGATCTAATGGAAGATAGAACGGCCTGGGCTTTGGTTTTATCCTGTCCTTTTATTGTCTTCCATATCAGATCAGAACCGCCCTGTATTAATAATTGCTGCCCGGCCATCCTAACCAAATTCACCTGAGAACCAGACAATGCAAGATCAAGCAGACGCTTGTTTTCGCCAACCAGCTCATAGCGTGCTACCAATTCAAGATAAGTTGCTGTGCCATAAGATGCATCCAGTAGTTTTTTTAGCGAAGCCATCGCCTGGGGTGATTTTTTTACAAAATCCGGATCAAGATGTCGCAATGCCAACTCGTTAATCTCACTTTGATTTACAGCATTTCCATTCATTATTTTAACCAAGGCCGCAGATTTTTCCTTTGCCGCTGGATTAAAATCAAATGCACGGAAATAGCGTAAACGCTTTTTCAAATCGACCGCATTGTCGCTCGCCAGGGAAGCCAGCAGGGTAACTGATTCCTTGCTACGTGAGCGCCAAACGATATCCTTGCCAGCCTGGCTGTCAACAGGGCTGGGGCCAGCAATTTTCAGCCAGGCTGTAAAAAACGAATCCCACTGCCCCTCAGCTCCAATTCCAAGCGCTTCCAGATACCAACGGTCTTTCCCATCATACTGTTTGGCTAACGTGGCCCACAAATCCGCTGCACCGTTGAGCTTACTTCCATATAAAGCCAGGGCACATTCACGGCGAACCTGCGCATCCGCATCATTAACGACCTGACCTAAATATTTTACCAGATCCTGACTTTGTTTTTCAGCAACAATCCGGATGGCAGCTATTCGCATGTCAGGATTTTTATCCTTCAGGGCATTTTCAATATATGTTTTATTTGAAACATCAATATTTGCCAATGCCCAAAGCGCACGTGCGCTCATTCTTGGATTTTCCTTATTGACTAATAATTTTTCAAGGTCAGGCTTTGCCGCAGCACCCATTTTCATCAATGCGGTCCAGGCCAGATAACGCACGGAAACGTTAGGACTTTGTAGCGCAGAAACGGCACCCGCAGCAGTTGAAAAATTTGTTTCAGGTATTTTGTACGATGTTTTTGGAGGCGCAATCCGGTACAGACGCCCCTTACTTTGATCTTTTGCCTGATGGCCTCCCACGCCCGGATCATACCAGTCCGATATGATCAGCGAGCCGTCCGGTGCAACACAAACATCCGATGGTCGAAACCACTGATCTCTTTTACCATCCACCAGGTTAACAATGCTGGCTGTATAACCGGCACCCGAATTTTTAACTGGATAAGAACGGACTACATTGTGACCTGGCTCGCAGTGAATCATCTGATCCCAAAACTTCCTGGGCAGCAAACGTCCTTCATACACTACCATTCCGGTTGGCGATCCCGATCCGGTCTGTAATAAATTAGGTACCACACCCGGGTCATTCAAATGCCAGTGGCGCAGGGGAATTGAATCTTCAACATTGGTGCGATTTGCACGCCAGCTTGCACCGGTCAACTCATCCGTATAGCCATAATTACCGTTTTGCATCACGTAATTGATCCTCACACTCTTGTTGCCATCATCATCATTATCCGATTGCCACATGGTTCCGTAACTATCCACAGCCACTTCGAAATTGTTTCGGAAATTATTACCCACCACTTCTATGTTTTTGAAGTCGGGATCGCAGCGAAACACCATTCCCTGTTTGAGTTTTTTAAAATCGATAGGTTGTCCGTCTTTTCCTATAACCGGCTTTCCTTTCCCGTCAAGAAGATGCCCGCCTTCGTTTCCAAAATTGAAGTATAATTTTCCGTCAGGGCCAAATGTAAATGCATGCATTCCATGATCGTGTTGCTCGCCGCCCACCCCTTCAAAAATCACTTCCTTTTTATCGGCTTTCCCATCACCATCCACATCTGAAAACTTCCATACGTAAGGGCTTTGTGAGACAATCACATCGTTACCCATTACCCATATACCCAGAGGCGCATTAATTTCTTTCCCCTGATAAAATACTGTGGTTTTATCAGACTTGCCGTCACCATCAGTATCCTCCAAAATCAATATCCGATCCCCTTCGCTGTTGGTCGGATTTCCCGTGATAGCCGGACGATAATTGTATGCTTCACATACCCAAACCCTACCCCGATAGTCAATATCAATATTTGTAGGGTTGACAAGAGTGGGTTCCGATGCGAAAAGAGTCGCTTCCAATCCTTCGCTAACCGACAATCCAGCAGTGGCGTATTTAGGAGATCTTTTTTGTTCATCTGTCAAATCCTTGTACAAACTGTCAATTGTAGAACCGCTGAAAGTACTCGGGTTGGTGCGTTGGTAAAAAGCCGCCATTACTACCATGAGAACGCAGCCCGCCAAGGACAGGCCAAAAGTTTTCCTTGCCTTCATAAACTGATTGGTTAAAATTGGTTTCATAAATTGATAAATGTGCGTACTATGGCACTCCAAAAACAGATAAAAAAATGAGCTTTTATTTGGTCATGCATGTACCATCTGCTATGCATTTTTGTTTTTCCCCTCACATGCATTTTGTACAGATGCCATGTTTGAATCAGTGCTTTAAACTGCATCTTGACTCTGGCAAAGGAATTACAATCCAGCTTGAAAATGTTTCGATATCGTACATTTAAATATTCCAATCGTACATAATTTACGCCTTTGGAGCTCAGAAAGGGCAAATTTGAATTTTGGCTCCTTATTGCCTGGTCAAAATTGTCGGCAATAGCACCATGGGAATGTGTAGGAGAAAAATTTAAATTTTTCTTACAAAAAGAACACACTCGACGATTATGTACTTAATCGTTTCTACGGCATATGCGAATCGCAAATAGCATAACTCGGAAAGACTGCCCAAACCTTGGCGTTAATAAGATTGTGGTAATCCTAAATTTATCACTAAGGTGTAAGACGCATTAGAATAGCTGCTCTACTATGACCTCCTCTCGGAGAAGAGCGGAAGTTTGAAAAAGAGTTTGTCGATACAGAAATGAAGGTAAAAAATGCTAAAAGCAGATCAATACTGAAAGAATGGAGTCCAATCTTGCAGGTGATCTAACTTTAATGAGAATTTGGATGATCATCAAGACCGATGCATACATCTTTGGCTATCCAGTAAAATATAACAACGAGTCTCACGCCTGGCTATATTGCTCGACCTTTTGGGTAGCCTTTATGGTTTGTAAAAACTGCAATGGTGATTTACCAAACTCTTTTCTAAAAGCTGTTGAAAAATAAGATGTGCTTGTGTAACCGACCCTTGCCGTTATTTCCGAGATTGAAATATCCTCGTGTGTCAGTAGATGAAGTGCTTTTTGTAACCTGGCAGTACGAATAAAATCGCCTACGGATTGCCCTGTTATAGCCTGAATTCTTTGATACAGCTTTGTCCTGCTGATAAACATTTCCTGACATATAAATTCAACATCAAGATCCGGAGTCTGAATATTGTCTTCAATTACGGTTATGACTTTGTCCAAAAACTCTTTATCCTTGATGGAATGTACACGATCCGAAGCCTCAACATAATGATCTTTCGTGTATTTAGATCTCAGTTTCCGCTTTTGATTGAAGAGATTATGCACTGTCAGCATAAGCATGTCCACACTTAAAGGTTTAGGAAAATAGTAGTCCGCTCCGGATTCCAGTCCCAAAACCTGTGCTTCAAGAGATTCTTTGGCTGACACAATGATAAAGGGAATGTGGCTTGTCTCCAATCCTTTTTTTATTTTGCGGCATAATTCCACTCCATTCATCACTGGCATCATCACATCACTAATGATCAAATCAGGCATTTTTTCACAAGCTATATCGTAGCCTTGCTTTCCATCAAATGCCTCATAAACTATATAGTTTTGTTTTAACCGCTCTTTCAGAAAGAATCTTAATTCATCGTTATCCTCAACCAGTAAAACATGAGCTTTTTGATCCGGGTGAACAGGTTGATCCACCTCGTTTTTTTGAGTATTGAAGTATAAAATGTCTGTATTATCTACATTTTCAAGCCTTGCTCCACGGTATGAAATGTGATCACTTATTGATAAATTCTCACTGAAATAACTATGTTCATCAAGGGGAAGGCCAATGACAATTTCTGTACCCTCGTGCCGATTGCTATACACATAAATATCTCCCTGATGTAGAAGTGTGAGCTTTTTGACAAGCGCAAGTCCAATCCCCGACCCCAAATGATCATTACTAACGCGATAATATCGGTCAAAAATGTGGCTGATCGAATCGGCAGAGATACCAATACCGGTATCCAATATACGAAAATACACATAGCGGTCGGCCCGCAAGGTGCTCAGTAGTTTGAACTCGGCTTCATGAGCTTTTTGAGGCTCTTGAAAATCAAGCAATACCTCAATTCTCACCCTCCCTCCAGCTTGAGTATATTTGAAAGCATTGGCCAGCAAGTTATGCAGAATCTTTTGCACAACTTGTTCATCAAGAAAGGCCGTTACATTTTCATGCGGGCAAAAAACTTCAAACTGAATATTCTTATTTAAACCAAGATCTTCAAATGTTGTATAAATTCTGTTGACAAAAGCGTCCACATATATCCTCTTAACCTCCAGTGTTATCGCGGAGTCCGAAAGCTTCCTGAAATTCATCAGTTCGTGGATCAAATTCATAAGCCGTTTTGCATTTCGATGCATCATTTTGAATGAATCGAAGTATTCCGACCGTGTTGCTTCTTTCATCAAACCTTCAAGCGGACCAAGTATCAGTGTTAATGGTGTACGGAATTCATGAGAAATATTGGTAAAAAAATCCAATTGCTGTTGATACAACTCTTCACGTTGCTGGTGTATTTCTTCTCTTTTTTGTTCCTCAATATTTCTAACCGCTAATTCACTTTTCAACCTGAACCATCTGGCTTGATAAATGTAGATTCCTGCCAGCACCGTAATGACCAGTATGCTGTAAAAAATGTTTGCTATAGGTGATTTCCACCATGGTGGCGACACGGAAATATCAAGCGTTGCTCTATCAGATCCCCAAACGCCATCATGATTTGTCCCTTCAACAAGCAAAGTGTAGTTTTCATAGTTAAGGTTGGTATATGATGCAGAAGGATTTGTGCCATCAGTGTATTTCCAATCTGTATCAAATCCTTCCAGTTTGTATCTATACTTACATACCAGTGGATTGGAAAACTGCATTGATGAGAAATAAATCACAAAATTATTCTGTCTATAATCCAAATGCAGGCTGTTGCTGTGATTTATGACGTGTTCCAATTCAGGAACGGGATTGTCTTTATTGCCAACGTTTACCTTTTTATTATTGACAATGATATCTGTAAAAACCGGACGCACACTTACCCCACTAGTCTTTATACTATCGGGATTAAAGTAGTTGAGCCCGTTAACTCCACCAAAATATAACCTTCCGTTTTTACCTGTATAAGATGCTCCAACTTTGAAACTATTTCCCTGTAAACCACTTTTTTGGTCATAGGTAACAAGTTTTTTTGTTTTAGGGTCAAAACATTGCAGACCATTGCCTCCCATCCAGATTTTTCCCTGGCCATCAATTTCAATGCTTTCTACATCGTTGAAAATCCCATCATCTTCTCTGTACGAACTTATAGTATAAGTATTGTTTTTACGCACAATCAGCCTGTTAAGTCCCCCTCCCATAGTGCCAATCCAATAGGTACTGTCGTTTTGCTTTTTTATTGGCCAGGCATAAGGAGAACTCAGAGAGTTGGCTTTGCCATTAACACTGTAATGAAAGCTTTTGAGAATCAATCCATCTTCATTGACAAGGTAGCGCCTCACGCCATCCATGTTGGCTACCATGATTTCAGGAATATTTTCATCAGCAGAAATATAATGTCCCTCACCGTAATAAAGTACCCTGATAATTTTATTCTCCCTCCGTACTACACAACCGATCCGTTCATTATAAAGCGAAAACCAAATGTTTCCATAGCAATCTTTGCTTAATGCGGTTATGGTTTGTGTGGGAAGTTTGTCTAGTCCGATAAAGTCTGCGACTTTGTCAGCTTTAAGAATATCAATTCCTTTTCCGGTTCCAACCCACAAGTTATGATCCTGATCAAAAACCAAAGCACTAACCTGATTGCTTTTAAGTTTTATGGGACTGTTGGTACTATAGTGTTTATAAACTTTAGTCTTGAAGTTATATTCATTAAGGCCAGTGGTGTTGGTCCCAATCCAGACCTTGTTTTCGTTCTCTTCAAGAACAGCCTTAATCACGTTTCCTGACAACCCGTTTGTGATCTGCGGGTTCTTCTGAAAAGTATAAAATAATTTGGGATTCAGATCACAGAAATTCACTCCTCCTCCATACGTACTAGCCCAAAGACATCCACTTCTGTCAATAAACAATCGGGTAAGAGAGTTTGTATTCAGGCTTTTTACAAAACTGTCAGTGGTAATCAACCTATTAGATCCCAGTTTGTGGTCCAAAGATATGAGCCCTCCTTCGGAAGAAATCCAATATCTGAACCACTTATCCTGGACCAAATCCAGAAGTGCTAGTCCTCTGGGAATTAATGTTTCCTGATACACATACATTTTCCCAAATACCGGGCGATGTGTACTTGTCTCGATTTTAAAAGTTTGATCTATACACAGAAGCTTGTTTCCTACATATAATAGCAATTCATTTTTTTGGTTAAAAAAAACTCTTGAGATCACTTCACTGACCGTTCCAGCTTTACTTATTACCTCATAGTGTTTGAAGCTAAAATTGTGATCCAGAGTCCATACTCCATTATTTGCTGATAAATAAACCACACCATTTTTGTCAATCGCAAAGTCAGTAAAATTTGTGTTCTTGGGATTGTGTAAATCATTTGCAGTAATACGCTCGCCAGATACATTATATAGTTTTAACTCAGCACCGATTAAAACTGCAATTGTATTACTACTCAATTCGACTATCTTCTTGGGATTTTGACTTTTTGAGTATTTTATCCTTGGATCGCAGTCCAGGTATCTCTCCTTTTTGGAGTCAAAACATTGAATGCCACCCTCGGTAGCCAACCAGATCCTACCATTACTGCCAATAGCCAGACTTTGTATTCTGTTTTTGGCGGCGTTATTGAGCGGGTGATTTGAGTTGTAAAATTTTTTGATTGTATGACCATCATATCTGCTGAGACCATACAAGGTCGCAATCCAGATAAAACCAGTGGAATCCTGTCTGATATCTCTGGTGTCAGTGTGTGACAAACCATTATCAACAGTAAGATATGAAAATTTTAGAGGTAGATCCTGTGCCTTAACCCAAACCTGTGACGCAGGACATAAATACAATATTACAAGTATCCGCCACGTCAGTACTTCAAGTTTGAGAGGTAAAATCATACACGGAGCAATTTGAGATATGGACCTGACTGCTGATAGATAATGCTTTGCTATGGGGATAAGTCAATCTAATTAAGCTTACAACCTAAGCAACTGCACGTTTTTTATACAATTTGACATTTTCGAACCTAACCAATAGATTTCACAATTAACTGTTGATCCTTCCATCTCCCTTCCTTTAATAACACTAGTTTACCATTAAAGGAATTTGACAAAATTATATACAAATATAACCAATTTTACCAAGTGTGTTAATTTGACACATAATTTTATTGATATTTAATTGTTTTTAGTAAACATTAAACTCTCTCCCATGCGGCTACGGGGATGGTAAGCTCAATCGGCCGACCACCTTTCAGAACATCGACCTTGAAAAATAATGTGTCTATACCCGATGCGTAAAATTGTATCACCTTGATTATCATAAGCAGTTAGACTTCAATTAATTCCATTACTGTCTACGCCAAGAAAGTAATCCGATTGTATAGGTTTAGTTATAACTATTTTAACAATCTTATCGAACCCATTAAAACTTCCCGGGATCAATTGATTTTTGTTTTCGCAACCTACTAAAAAATGCAAGCACAGCAATAGGATGCTAATTGATACGAAAGTCGATTTTCGTTGAATTTTCAGGAAAGAGTAGGGTAATGTCTGATAACTATCTTAGCATCGGTAAACTCTATTTCGAGTTATTGCTGATACACCGTAAATTTAATACTGGTCACAAAAAAAATGCATTCAGGTGTTCTGAATGCATTTTTTACCTTTAAGCTTCAAATAATTATACGTAAAACAACTCCTTATCCAGCTTCTCGGTTATGAACTTAAAGTCAGCGGCGTTGTTGGCAAAGTCCATGTTGTTGACATCTATTTCGAGAAGACGGCCATGATCATAGTTTTTGGCAAAATCCTCGTAGTAAACATTCAGGCTTTCAAGATATTCCGTGGAAATATCCGACTCAAAATCCCTTCCTCTTTTCTTGATCTGGGAAACAAGTTTGGGGATATCCGCTTTCAGGTATATGAGCAGGTCCGGCTGAGAAACAGTATTGATGATGGAATTGAACAGCAGAAGGTATGTCTGATAATCACGCTCTGACATGATTTGGGATTCGTACAGGTTTCTTGCAAAAATGTAAGCATCCTCGTAAATGGTGCGGTCCTGAATGATGGTTGCGTAAGTTGTTGAGCGAATCTGCTGAACCTGTGCAAAACGGCTGTTGAGGAAATAAATTTGCAGATTGAATGCCCAGCGCTCCATATCCTCATAGAAACTGGCCAGATAAGGGTTTCCCTCCACTGCTTCATACATCACGTCCCATTTGTAATGTGCTCCCAGCATCTGGGTCAGAGTGGTTTTACCTGCGCCGATATTTCCTACGATAGCGATGTGCATAGCTGAATTATAATGATAAATGAATGGTTAACTCATCGGGAGATTTTTGCAAAAGTAGAAAATTGCGTCGAATAGTGAAGGTTGATGAAAGTCAGTTTCTCACCATTTTCTATAAACTTGCAATATTCGTATATTTGCAGCGATTTCGATGGCAGGCAGATGAGCCTGCCGCTGTTTCAAATGTTAAACTTTGGAGTGTAACATTCCACAAGACAAATTTAAGTTAATGAAGCCATTTAAGGTTATTTTATATTACTGCTATTCTCCTATCGAAAATACGGAGGTATATCGCGACGAACATCATTTATTTTGCGTCGAGAACAACCTGTTGGGCAGAATTATTATTGCTCCGGAAGGCTTGAATGGAACTGTTTCGGGCACGCCGGAAGATTGCGAAGCATATATGAACTACGTTCGCTCAGACGCTCGTTTCGCACATGTTCAGTTCAAGATTGAGGAACATGATACAATTGCCTTTCAGAAATTACATGTTCGGGTGAAAGATGAGATTGTAAATTCGGATCTTGGTGTTGATCCTTTGGTTAGAACCGGAAAACATCTGGAACCATCAGAGTTCAAAGCATTATTGAATGACCCGGAAGTGGTGCTTGTTGATATGCGTTCGGACTACGAGCATGAGGTTGGCAAATTTAAAGGGGCAATTACTTTTGACATGCATAATTTGCGTGAGCTTCCTGATCACGTTCATGAGATCGAGCATTTGAAAGACAAGAAAATTGTTACTTACTGCACCGGTGGCATCAAGTGCGAAAAGGCCAGTGCATATCTGATTGAAAAAGGCTTTACTGATGTATATCAGCTTCATGGCGGGATCATACGCTATGGACTGGAAGAGGGAGGTGAAAATTTTGACGGAAAATGTTACGTTTTCGACAACCGGATTACAGTGGATGTGAATAGTGTCAACCCTACCGTAATTTCGAAATGTCACATTTGCGATGAGCCATGTGACCGCATGATTAACTGCGCAAATGCCGAATGTAATACGCACGTTCCGGTTTGCCACAAATGCGGTGAGGAAATGGAAGGCGCATGTTCTCCGGAATGCAAAGCGCATCCCGGAAAACGTATTTACGACGGAACGGGTTACTACGTGAGCAAAAGCAACCATTATCATCCCTTGCAGGGATTGAAAAGCCAGAAGAAAAACATTAAGAAAATGAAACTGGCAGCGCAGCAAGCTTCGGTTTAATTTATACCAGTTTTTTTTCAAGCACAAAGTCATTCATCCAATAAGGGCCTACCGGAATATCCTCCTCGCGGATTATCTGGTAGGCCATTTTTTCATAAAAATACCTCGCCCTGTTGTATCTGTTCACGTTAAGCGAAATGGTATTTGCGCCTCGCTCCTTCGCAAAGTTTTCCGCAACGGAAATCAGGTATTTACCTGCTCCGGTACCCTGGAATGATGGCAGGATGTATATCTTGTGCAGTTTAAAATTTTGGTGCATCTCTTCGGAAAGTGATGCAAACCCACAAGGAACACCGTCTGCATGCAAGATCAGGAATTGATGACCTTTTTCTGAAATTGAATTTTCCAATGCGGCGGTTGAATAAAATTCTTCCGACATAAATTTGATCTGCTCTGGGCTAAGTATCTCCCTGTAAGTTGGTTCCCAGGTATTTTGATGGATGTCGATGATGACAGGTATGTCTGCTGTTGTGGCCAGCTCTATTGCGAATGAAGGCATTTTAATTAAATTTGATAAAACGGCATGAGTTAAGCGGATTTGTCCGTTGTAAATCTATATAATATTTTATCCCTAATCCACTCTTCATAAATTCTGCTGACCTTGCTGGAGTAGAATTTAATACAGAAATATGAAACCCCTGATTTTAGTAACAAATGACGATGGTATTACATCGTTAGGAATAAGAACGCTGGTTGAAACCATGCAAACGATTGGCGATGTGATTGTAGTTGCACCCAATAGCCCGCAGTCTGGAATGGGTCATGCCATCACCATCGGTGAGCCGCTCAGGCTTTATGAAACACACATTTTTGAAAACGTAGTAGAGTACGAATGCTCAGGTACGCCTGCCGATTGTGTTAAGCTTGCAAAACATTATGTTTTACAGGACCGCAAACCCGACCTGGTGGTAAGCGGGATCAACCACGGAAGCAACAGCTCGATCAGCGTGCTGTACTCAGGTACGATGTCGGCTGCGATTGAAGGCGCTATTGAGGGTATTCCTGCTATCGGTTTTTCGTTGTGCGATTTTAGAGAAGATGCTGATTTTAGCCACGCCGTACCTTTTATCAAAGCAATCACGGAATCGGCACTTAAAAATGGTATTCCAAAAGGCGTCGCTTTGAATGTTAATATTCCGGCTAAAACAGAGGTTCCGCTCCGGGGCGTAAAGGTATGCAGACAGGCACATGCCAAATGGCAGGAAAAGTTCGATTACCGTGTAGATCCTAATGGACGCGGCTATTTATGGATGGCGGGCGATTTTGTTAACTTTGACACCGAAAAGGAAGATACGGACGTTTGGGCGCTTGATAACAATTATGTTTCAGTAGTTCCTTGCCAGTATGACCTTACAGAGTATGAAGCGTTGAAACAGCTAACTACCTGGGATTTATAGTTCACGTTTGAAAAATTAGTTATGGCATTAGTAGGAAGTTTACTTAAAAAAGGAATTCTGTTCAGCAACATCGTTGCCAACCGGAAAAAGGCAAGTCTTCATCAGCAACAGAAGAAAACACTTGCCAAACTTCTGGCGAAAGCGAGGTATACAGAATTTGGAGAAAAGTATAATTTCGACGAGCTTCTGTCGTCCATTCTCTTTGGTGATAAAGGGACGTTTTATGAGGAATACAAAAAAACAGTTCCTGTTTTTGACTATAATAAAATCTTCAACGAATGGTGGCACCGTTCGCTGGATGGAGAAAAAGATATTTGCTGGCCCGGACAAATCAAGTATTATGCACTAAGCTCTGGCACTTCGGAAGCTGCAACCAAGCATATTCCCGTGACCAAAGCCATGTCGCGGGCGATACAAAAGACAAGCATTCGTCAGATTCTTTCTCTTGGTCACTACAAAGATTTGCCTGATGATCTTTATGAGAAAGGATTTCTGATGCTGGGCGGAAGTACCAACCTGAATAACCAGGATAAACATTTTGAAGGTGATTTGAGTGGTATTACCGCGAAACAAATCCCCTACTGGTTTCGTCCCTATTACAAGCCGGGAGAAAAAATAGCTTCTCAAAAGGACTGGGGAATCAAACTGGAAGAAATTACCAAGCAGGCGCATGAATGGGATATTGGGTTCATAGTAGGTGTTCCCGCGTGGATTCAGCTATTGATGGAAAAGATCATTGCGCATTATAATGTGAAAACCATTCACGACATCTGGCCTAATTTGCAGGTTTTTGCTCACGGCGGCGTTTCGTTTGAACCTTACCGGAAAGGTTTTGAAAAATTGCTGTCACGCCCGTTAATTTACATCAATACCTATTTGGCGTCAGAGGGTTTTATCGCATACCAAACCCGTCCGGGTGCAGTCGGAATGGAACTGGTTTGTGACAATGGATTATTTTTCGAATTTGTACCCTTTAACGAGCAGAACTTCGACTCCGAAGGCACGCTGCTGGCGGATCCCGAGACCCTGATGGTTGATCAGGTTGAAGAAGGTAAGGAATATGCTCTTTTGCTTTCAACCTGCTCAGGTGCATGGCGTTACCTGATCGGCGATACCGTTAAGTTTGTTGACAAACAAAAAGGTGAAATTGCCATTACAGGACGTACCAAACATTATCTGAGTCTGTGCGGCGAGCATTTGTCAGTTGACAACATGAACAAGGCAATTGATCTGGTCTCCGATGAAATGGGACTTACCGTGAAAGAATTTACCGTTTGCGGAATACCGCACGAATCCCTCTTTGCGCATCACTGGTACATTGGCGTGGAAGAAACGGAGGTGGATACAGCGGCATTAAAGCAAAAACTGGACGCTCGTCTCTCGGAATTGAATGATGATTATGCTATTGAAAGAAAGCATGCTTTGAAGGATATTTTTGTAACTGTGCTACCCAACAAGGCATTTTATGGCTGGATGGAATCCAAAGGAAAAATGGGCGGTCAGCACAAATTTCCAAGGGTATTTAAAAACTTCCTGATCGACGATTGGAAAGACTTTTTGAAGAAAAATAATTATCCTGTTAACCAGTAAGAAGATATAAGTAGTCGGCGAGGCCGACTACTTAATAAAAGTGGTGTAGGCGATCTGCCCGGCAATCAGTATAAAAACTGCGCCTGTTACTCTGTTAAAAATCAACACTACTTTTGGAGTAAAAAGTCTTTTAAGCTTGTTGGCGTAAAAGGCAATAGCACATTCTATTACAAACACGGCTATTACACTTGCTCCAAAAAAGGTTACAACCTGCCCCATATGAAAATGAAGATTGGACCTGATGTAAGTTGCAATGGTTACCCACGTAATGAAGTTGACGGGGTTGAGCGCGTTCAATAAAAAGCCGGTTGTGAAGTAGTACAAAAGATTTCCGAAACGGGTTTTAGGATAAGCGATTTTGGGTTGTCCGTTGACAAAATTGTTTACTCCGAGAATGAGAAGAAAAACAATACCGGCTGCTGCAATCCATTTCTGGAAATTGGAAACATCAGGTAGAAAGGTTGTTCCGAAGATGGCAAAAAATACAAAAATAACATCGCTGATAAAGACACCGAATGCTATTTTAACTCCTGTTCTAAAACCATTGTCTACACTGTTTTGAACAAGTGAAAAGAAAACGGTACCAAAAGTAAGACAAAGTCCAATTCCGGTAAGCGTACCATATAATAAAGCTTCCAGCATATTAGATCCCTTTAAGCTTTGCAGCCATTAAGATGGCACACACTGAAAGGGAATCTGTAATTTCAGACCTCATCACCATTTCCACCGCTTCACTCAGTGCAACTTTTTTTACCTGTAATTCTTCAGTGTCTTCCGGCTCGGCTTCCAGCTGATTCAGGTCCTCAGCTATAAAAAGGAAACCTTCTTCATTGGTTGCGGAATTGGAAGTATGAATTCGTCCCAACTTTGTCCACTTTTCTGCTACCAAACCCGTTTCTTCTTTTAATTCTCTCTTTGCGGCTATCAACGGATCGGCGTCCAATGGCCCACCTCCCTCGGGAATTTCCCAGGAGTATTCGTCAATAGCATATCGAAATTGACCTACCAGATATATATTATTGTCTTTGTCAATTGGTAAAATTCCAATTGCCTGATTTTTGAATTTTACAAGACCATATATTCCATTGGAGCCACCCGGCGTTATCACCTCACGATGACTGAGTTCGAGCCAGGCATTTTCATAAACGGTTTTAGTGGAAAGTGTCTTCCAATTATTTTCTGTGGTTAGAACCCGCATTTTCTTAGTATTTTTATGCTCCGATTTATCAAAATAAAATGCAAATAAACCAAAATAAGCGTAAACAACGTCTCATACTGCTATCTTTTGTGGCGAGCATTGTGCTCACAGGTATGAAGTTTTTCGCTTATCACATCACTTCTTCTACTGCTATTTTAAGTGATGCACTCGAATCAATTATCAACGTAATTGCCAGTGGGTTTGCGTTTTACAGTATATACCTCTCAGCTCAGCCCAAAGATCGCAACCACCCGTACGGACATGGTAAAATAGAATTCTTTTCCGCAGGATTTGAGGGCGCTCTCATCATGATTGCTTCTTTATTTATCATCATTGAAGGAGTGAGGCGATTGATGGAACCCGCACCCATTGATAATCTCGAACAGGGTTCTCTCTTTATATTGTTTACGATTCTGGTCAATACTGTAATTGGGTACAAGCTGATCATAGAAGGGCGTCGATCGCATTCCATGGCTTTAACAGCCGACGGAAGGCATTTATTATCGGATAGTATTAGCAGTTTGGCTTTGATATTAAGTGTCGGGCTCATACTCGTTACTGGATTAACCTGGATTGACAGTGCAGCCTCGCTCCTGTTCGGTGTTTTTCTGGCCTTCAATGGTTTCCATCTTGTGAGTAAATCGGTTGCAGGACTGATGGATGCAACGGATGAGAAACTGCTGGATAAGGTTGTACAAACATTAAATGCGAACAAGAAGAGCTATTGGATTGACGTTCATAATTTACGTGTGCAGCAATATGGTTCAGATCTGCACATTGACTGTCACCTAACCTTGCCTTATTATTGGGAATTACAAAAGGTACATGAAGCAATTCATAAATTTGAAAACACAATAAAAGACAGTCACACAGGCGAGACAGAAATTTTTGTTCATGCAGACCCTTGTCTGCAGGAATGCTGTTACTTTTGCCGGGTAGAAAATTGTCCTGTGAGGCAGCATAACTTCGTCCATGATCTGGAATGGGACGCTATAAAGCTTGTGAAGAATGAAAAACTTTACACCGATGCGCAAATCAATTTAAAAGAGTATCTATAATTTCTAAATTTCTAACCATGATGAATTTTTCAAGACGTGATTTCCTTAAAAAAGCTGGTGCGACTGCGCTAGCTGCCACGACAATTACCGACCTTCTGGCTGATTCCGCTGCCAAGAAACTTTGGTTTGATATTTCCCTGGCTGAATGGTCGTTACACAAAGAATTATTTGCAAAGAAAATTACCAATCTTGATTTCCCTGAACTGGCAAAAAAGGAATTTGGAATTAGCATTGTCGAGTATGTGAATCAGTTTTTCAAAGACAAAGCAGAAGACAAAACATACCTTGCCGAGCTATTGAAAAGAGCCAAGGATAATGGTGTTAAAAATAACCTGATCATGATCGACGGTGAAGGTGGACTTGGAGAGTTGGATGCAGCAGTGCGTAACAAAGCAGTTGAAAACCACTACAAATGGGTTGAAGCGGCGAAGTATCTGGGCTGCAAAACCATCCGGGTAAATGCTTTTGGTAAAGGATCTAATGAAGATGTTGCCAAAGCAGCCATTGAAGGTTTGGGTAAATTGGGTGAATTTGCTACTAAAACCGGTATCAATGTCATTGTAGAAAACCACGGAGGTTCTTCTTCCAATGGTCAATGGCTTGCTGGTGTGATGAAGCAGGTGAACATGAAAAATGTTGGAACGCTGCCTGACTTCGGAAACTTCTGTATCAAGAGAAGCAGCACTGGTTGTGAAGAATCTTATGACAGATATCAGGGAACGAAAGAACTGATGCCGTTTGCAAAAGGTGTTAGTGCCAAAACATACGACTTCGACGAAAAAGGAAATTGCATCGAAACGGATTATACCAAAATCTTGAAAATCGTAAAAGAAAGCGGTTTCAAAGGCATAGCAGGTATCGAATATGAAGGAAGCAAACTTTCTGAATACGATGGTATCAAAGCGACCAAGGCGCTGCTTGAAAGAGTTGGACCAACTGTTTAATGGTTGGTTATTAATTGTTAAGTGTCAATGAAAATAGCCCGGTTAATCTTACGATGGCCGGGCTATTTTTTTAATAATTTGGGCTGATATAACTATCCGATGAATTCTAGAAAGTCAGTTTCAAACGTAATTAATACTTTATCATTAACAACTAACCATTATCTTCTTACATACCCAGATAGCTCAAAAACTCTTTCCTGGTCGCTTCGTTCTCAAATTTACCTCCGTAATAGGCTGTAACTGTCGAACTTCCTGAATCGCGCACACCTCTCGACTGAACACACATGTGACGGGCGTCGATAACAACGGCGATATCTTCGGTTTGTAATGCTTGTTTAAGCTCGTTGGCGATTTGAACTGTAAGGCGTTCCTGCACCTGAGGACGTTTGCTGAAATACTCAACAATACGGTTCAGTTTGGACAGGCCAATTACCTTTCCACTGGAAATGTAGGCTACGTGTGCTTTTCCGTATATGGGCACAAAATGATGCTCGCAATTGGAGAACACCGTTATGTCCTTCTCAACCAACATCTGGTCGTATTTGTATTTGTTGTCGAATAGCGCGATATCCGGTTTGTTCTTAGGGTCTAGTCCGCTAAAAACTTCCTTGATATACATTTTGGCTACTCTTTTAGGAGTTCCTTTCAAACTATCGTCGGTAAGATCCAGCCCCATGATTTCCATGATGTGGCGAAAATGCTTTTCGATAAGCTCTATTTTCGTGTCATCCTCCATGGCGAATGCATCGGCACGCATGGGCGTTTCGATAGAAGAAAAAAGATGGTTGTCCCCTACTTCTTCTGCTTCCAGCAAATCAATCGACGGGATATTCGACAAAGTTCCGTTCTGTTTCATATAATCTTATTTTCAGGGCTAGCCCTGCATCAATTTTGTTTCGTAAGATATTGTAAATAACGATGGCGATATTTTCCGCCGATGGATTCAAGTCGGAAAACTCTTCTACATCCAGGTTCAGGTTGCGGTGATCGAAACGGTCAAGCACAAACTCCTTTATCAGAGCGCTTAGAATCTTCATATCTATCACATAACCAGTTTCGGGATCAACTTCTCCGGTAACCTGTATGATAATTTCGTAATTGTGTCCGTGAAAATTGGGGTTATTACATTTGCCAAATACAGCTTCATTCTTTTCATCTGTCCACTGAGGATTATGAAGACGGTGCGCCGCATTGAAATGTTCCTTGCGAAACACAGCTACTTTATGAGCCATATATTACCAACTAAAATTTTAAATGCCTTAAATGTCGTTACAAAGTATGTGTCCAACACACTTAAAGCCGCCGAGCTGTTGAGATCGCTCTTTGGAGTTACTTGCATTGGGTAAACGCCGAAGAAAACAAAATTGTTCAATCGCCTCGAAAATTGATTCAATATGCCCGACGAAGACCCTTATTTTTTAGTTTATTAAAAAATTTAAAAATGTATTATTTCCACGTATATTGCACCCTTACAGTCTCAAAATACTCTTAAACCTATAACCCTTTTAACTGCTGCCTCAATGAGCAATAAGAACAACAACTATCTGGTTCCTCTTGTTATTATCGGTGTTTTATTTTTTGTGATGGGCTTTGTTACCTGGGTAAACGGAACCCTGATCACCTTCTTCAAAAAAGCATTCAGCCTCGACAACACAAGTTCTTATCTGGTTACATTCGCATTCTTTATTTCCTATACTTTAATGGCCATTCCATCGTCGATGGTTTTGAAAAAGACAGGATTTAAAAATGGAATGTCGCTTGGCTTGCTCGTAATGGCCGCAGGAACGCTCATTTTCATTCCGGCTGCGGAAATGGCCAGTTATAACCTTTTTCTGGTAGGTCTTTTTACAATCGGTATTGGTCTCACCGTATTACAGACCGCTTCCAATCCGTACGTTACAATTCTCGGTCCGCGCGACAGCGCTGCACAAAGGATCAGTATCATGGGTATTGCCAACAAAACTGCTGGAATTATAAGCCAGGTTGTTGTAGGTGGTTTGCTGCTTGCCGGTACCTCCTCGGTTGACCCAAAAGATGAACTCGATAAAGTTGTTGTTCCATATCTGGTTCTAACTGGCGTACTTGTTGGCCTTGCCCTGCTTATTCGCATGTCCAAAGGACTGGTTGAAGTAAGTGAAGAAGAGGAAGCTCCTGTTGCTACGCAGCAAATAGTTGTGGAGAAAACCAGTGTGTTTCAGTTTCCAAACCTGGTACTTGGTGTAATCGCTCTTTTCTGTTACGTGGGGGTTGAAGTGATAGCAGGTGATACAATTATTAATTATGGTGTTTCGCTGGGCTTTGCTGAGGAAGAAGCAAGGTTATTCGGTACCTACACGCTAGGTGGAATGATGTTTGGATATGTTTTGGGAATTGTCCTTATTCCTAAATATGTTTCCCAGCAATCTTATTTAATGTTTTCTGCCGTATTAGGAGTTTTGGTAACCATTGTAGCCATATTCTCAACTGGCTTTACATCCGTGTTGTGCATCGCAGTTTTAGGTTTCGCGAATGCCGTTATCTGGCCTGCATTGTGGCCGCTTGCATTGAGTGGCTTAGGTAAATTTACCAAAATTGGTTCTGCGTTATTGATTATGGGTATTTCAGGAGGAGCAATTATGCCATTGGTTTACGGTGGTATTGCCGATTCGATCGGAAGTACACAAAAAGCTTACTGGCTCATGTTGCCACTTTACCTGTTCATTCTTTATTTTGGACTGGTTGGGCACAAAAAG
The DNA here is from genome assembly GCF_021390535.1 of Dyadobacter sp. CY312. Taxonomy (GTDB): domain Bacteria; phylum Bacteroidota; class Bacteroidia; order Cytophagales; family Spirosomataceae; genus Dyadobacter. The sequence continues at coordinate 229,726 of NZ_JAJUXG010000001.1, read as the reverse complement.
AAAAGCTGGTAAGCTCGTTTTTAAATTTTGCGATCCCGGAATCTGTAAAGCTTCCGGGATTTTTTTATGCTTTTCAGGACAGTACAAATGATCACGGACTCTTGTAACCGGTCAATTTTTAGGTCTGAAAGAATAAATGCACGAATGTAATTCTTATTGTGTTTTAGTTTTGTGAACTTTGCAACTCGGCTGATCCAGTTTACAGCTGATTCAAAAAACGAATTTACTTCTGATAAACTGCCTTCGCAGCTTTACCAGAATGACTACATATCGCTGATGACATTAATAACAGCTCCTGAAAAGACCAACATTTACTGCCCGTCGCTGACGGAATACAAACGCCGTAAAACAATTACGATTAAAATCGGAGATGTTCCTATGGGCTCCGACTACCCCATCAGAGTGCAGTCCATGACTACCGTAGACACAATGGATACGCAGGGATCGATCGATGAGGTAATCAGAATGGTGGATTCCGGTTGCGAATATGTCCGTATTACTGCCCCGAGTGTCAAAGAGGCTCAGAATCTGGAAAACATTAGAAAAGGACTACATAAGGCGGGCATTTTTGTTCCGCTTGTAGCTGATATCCACTTCACACCTAATGCTGCCGAACTTGCTGCCAGAATTGTAGAAAAAGTCCGGATTAATCCTGGTAACTATGCCGACAGGAAGCGTTTTGAGGTGATTGATTATACAGACGCTTCTTATGCTGCCGAATTGGAGCGTATCAGAGAGAAGTTCATTCCCTTGATCAAGATCTGCAAGGAATATGGTACCGCCATGCGGATAGGCACCAACCACGGATCGCTGTCCGACAGGATTTTGAGTCGTTATGGCGATACACCGCTTGGAATGGTTGAATCTGCATTGGAATTTTTGAGAATCTGTGAGGAGTTCAATTACTTCAATATAGCCCTGTCCATGAAGTCTAGCAACACGCAGGTCATGGTTGAGGCTTACCGTCTACTTGTGCAAAGACTTGATGAGGAAGGATTGAATCCTTATCCGTTGCATCTGGGCGTTACCGAAGCAGGCGAAGCTGAGGATGGCCGTATCAAATCGGCAGTGGGGATCGGAACATTGCTGGAAGACGGATTGGGTGACACTGTACGCGTTTCGCTTACAGAAGCTCCTGAGAAAGAAGCACCTGTTGCCAGAGCGTTGATTGAAAGATATACGAATCGTCCGGGACACGATTACATTGAACCGGTTTCTTCATGCCCGATTAATCCTTTCCAGTATACACGAAGAGAAACCAAAGAAGTTTACAATTTTGGTGGATTAAATGTACCAAGAGTTATTGCTGACTATTCGGATATTGTTATTAATGGATATGATGAACTTAAAAGCATCGGGCACTTTTTCCTGCCTGTCCCCGACAAATGGGCAATGAATGACCAAGGGGCGGATTTTATTTACACGGGAAAAAATCCATCTCCGTTTATGTTGCCAAATGGCCTGAAAGAGATTTTGGACTTTCCGCAATGGGTTTCACAAGCTGACAAAACCAACAGATTTCCATTACTCACAGTTGAAGAGTGGCAGGCAAGTGAAGAGATTTCTTTATCCCTGAACTTCGTTAAAGGGACTATTCATTCTTTCAGCGATTCATTTTTGGCAGGTATTAAAGATAACGTGAACGTGGTGCTCGTGCTTCATACAGACAATGCCCATGCAATGCCTGAGATGCGCAGGTTTTTCTATAAACTGGTTGAACAGAAAATTAAAGTTCCTGTTGTGATTCAGAGAAATTACCCTGTAAGGCCTACGGACGAACTTACCTTGTATTCTGCAACGGATATTGGCGGCTTACTTGTGGATGGTTTTGGTGATGGTATCCTTCTGTCACCTTTATTTGACAGCGACGAAATGGAGAAGCTAAAACTGGCATCAACCTTTAATAGTGTCGCTTTCGGTATTTTACAGGCAGCCAGAACACGTATGTCCAAAACGGAGTATATCTCTTGTCCGTCGTGCGGCCGTACACTTTTCGATTTGCAGGAAACAACAGCCATGATCAGGAAACACACCGAACACCTGAAAGGTATCAAGATCGGTATCATGGGATGTATCGTGAATGGTCCCGGTGAAATGGCAGATGCGGATTACGGTTATGTGGGAATGGGGAAGGATAAAATTGCGTTGTACCGTGGGCAGGAAGTGATAAAACGATCTGTTACAGCTGCCAAAGCAGTGGATGAGCTCATTGAACTGATCAGAGAGGACGGTCGCTGGATTGATCCGTCAGAAGTAGAAGTTTTGAACTAGTGGTTTGACCACTTGAAACTATAATAATAATGAAAAAGTATTTTCAGCTTGGAGATGTATTTGGCTACTTTATTCGGGTATTCAAAAAACCGGATCCGAATGCGCCGACTTCTTTCAACCTGCGGATGATGCACGGTATCAACCGTATATCAATTGTAATGTTTGTTATTTGTATGATCGTCATGATCTTTCGAGCGTTCACAAGATGAATCAGGAGACGTTGCGGGATTATTGTCTATCGCTGGCCGGTGTGACAGAGGAGTTGCCTTTTGGTCCGGATATTCTCGTGTTCAAGGTCATGGGGAAAGTCTTCCTACTCACACCTCTGGATGGAGCATCCTTTACTTTCAACGTTAAATGTGATCCCGAGATAGCAGAGGATCTTCGATCGCGCTATGATGACGTATTACCTGGTTTTCATATGAATAAGAAACATTGGAATACGGTACGCGTAAACGGTAGTATTCCAAGCGATCTGCTGTTTTCTTTCGTAAAAGATTCTTATGATTTGGTAGCCAAATCGTTGATAAAATCTTTGAAACAGGACCTTGAAGATATGAAGGGATTGCAGCGGATTGAAGAACAATGAAAAGACCAAAACAAGGTCAATATTTTCCGCTTCCTAAATGAAATAGCTTGGAACTGATGGCGACTATCTATGCTTTGCAGAAATAATTTCAAAAGGCAAAGGAGTTAAATTCATTGTCTCTAATTCTTTAGAAGTCAGGAAGTAGCCAGTTACATAAATGGCCAAGCTATCCTGCGCAAACTGAGCGGGAAGATTGCATCCACCCCAAGAAACCCCATTAGATGCCTTCAATTGTTTACCAAGAGCTAATCCACCGCTCAGTTGCACTGTTACAGGTGCATCCACTACGAACTCGCCACGCCTTAGGTCTTTATACTGGGAGTAACAATCTAATGCCGCAGTATTAATTTTGTCTTCCTTGCAGCTTAATATAGCCAGCAAAAATACAATTGATATTAAACGTATCATGAGCGTAGTTGGTCTAGATAATTAATTGAGGTATTTACGGACCACAATTTAGTCGATCATCTTACAGACAATCAATAGCATGGATTGGTTGGAAGTCACAATCTAAAAAAGTAATGTTGATTTCTATTAAAGCTGGATACGAAACTTTAAGAAAAGTAGTCTACTTTAAACAAAAGACCCGAAGCTCACACTCCGGGTCTTTCAATCTTTACTTGGCTGCTTTCATTTCTTCGTCGAGCTTCTTGCTCAGATTCTCACAAAGACCCTCAATGGCCTCTCCCATTGCCCGGTCATTTGTGGCAGTCAGGAGTGTGTCTGCAATACCGCTCATGATTTCGATATAGAATCGCTTCATTTCGAAAACCTCCATTTCTTTAGTCCAAAGATCTATTTTCAGCGTTCCTCTATGGTAATGATCCCATACCGCAATAGCAATCGCCCTGGTGTCGTTAATCCCCTCATTTGGATTATCGGTTGCATTCCAGTGGATTTTCTCCGGTACATTCTGCGCATCAAGTTCTATGGTGAAATTTATTTCTGAATTTTTCATATAGGTGTTAAAAATTTCCCAAAAGTAAGCAATAAACGTTCATGGGGGATATATTGAATCTATTTCCCTCCTTGTCCGAACACCTTTTTCAGAATATCGTTCACTCTGGCCATAGGATCTTTTCTGATCTTCTTCTCCTCCTGGGCAATCAGAATGTAAAGTCCATCTATCGTTTTTTGCGTAGCATATTCTTTCAAATTTGGATTTACTTTCTTCACCAGAGGGATCTGATTGTAAATATTTACAAGATCGGAATAGTACTGGGTAGCTTTGTTAATCTTCAACGTACTATCTACAACAGGGAAGAAAGTTTTAAAAAGCTCGTCATTTGTGGTCTTTTGCAGATACACCGTTGCCGCGTCATCCTGCCCTTTCAATATGCTCACCGCATCCGTAATAGTCATTGACGTGATTGCCTTTACAAATATCGGCTTCGACTTTTTGGCTGCGTCTTCCGCCGCACGGTTGAGTGACAAGGTGAACTTATCTACCTCTTTACCCATTCCCATCTTTCTAAGAGTTTCAGCAACCTTTTGCGCTTCCGGAGGTATTACAATTTTGATCAGTTCATTTTTAAAGAAGCCGTCTACCTTCGACGCCTCTGCCGATCCGTTATTGATCCCGACGTTGAGTGCTTCTTTCAATCCTCTTGCTATATCCCCTTCGCTCAAAGCGCCACCGGGAGTTTGTACCTGTTCAAGAATTTTACCGAGTTTGGTTTTGAACTGAGCCTCAGAAGCACAGCTTGACAAAACCAATAGCATGGCAGCCATAATCATTTTTTGGTTCATTACACTTTAAGTTTGTTAATATTCATCTAGGATTCAAACGTAATCAATAACGATTAATTTTACTTATTTTTGGGAAATATACGCTTAAATTCAACCGGTTTATCATTTATGAATCCCACAGTAAGGGCTGAAATTATAACAATTGGAGACGAGATTCTCTTTGGTCAGATCGTCGATACCAATACACAATGGATTGGTTCTGAGCTGACAGGGATAGGCGTTCGAACTGTTCGCAAAACATCAGTTGGAGATAATAAGCACGATATTTTGTCCGCATTTTCCGATGCCTGGAAACGCGCAGATATTGTTATTGTAACCGGAGGCCTCGGTCCTACTAAAGATGATATTACCAAGCATACCTTTTGTGAGTATTTTGGAAGTACTTTAAAAATGAATGAGGATGCCCTGGCGCACGTTACAGCTTTCTTTGCAAAAAGAGGCCGGGCTATGACCGAACTCAACATTCAGCAAGCAGCATTACCCGATAATTGTACTTACATTCCAAACCAATGGGGAACGGCTCCCGGTATGTGGTTTGAAAAAAATGGTGTGGTATATGTTTCTTTGCCCGGGGTTCCATATGAGATGAAAAATCTGATGGAATTTGAAATACTTCCAAGACTGAAAGCACGCTTTACTTTAAACGTAATTCAACATAAATCGGTTAGAACAATCGGTATTGGAGAGTCCTTTCTGGCTGAAAAAATTGCACCTTGGGAAGATGCTCTTCCTGCTCATATAAAACTTGCTTATTTGCCTCATTTCGGGCAGGTTAAGCTACGCCTTACTGGTACAGGTTCTGATGCAGTTTCGTTAAATGGCGAGCTTCAGGATCAGGTCAATTTACTCTTGCCAATGATTGAAGAACATGTGTATGGCTATGATCTTGATGAACTGGAAACTGTAATTGGAGCGTTACTTGTAAAAAATAATGCGACAGTAGGTACTGCGGAAAGCTGTACGGGAGGATTTCTGGCACACAGACTGACAAACATTCCAGGATCGTCGGCCTATTTTGAAGGTTCGGTTGTGAGTTACAGCAATTCCATCAAAATGAATGTTTTGGGTGTGTCAGAAGATACGCTTATCAAACATGGTGCAGTGAGTGAAGCTACGGCTATTGAAATGGCAGAAGGTGCGAGAAAATTGCTTAACACAACCTACGCATTGGCAACGACGGGTATTGCCGGGCCTGATGGTGGCACGGCTGAAAAACCGGTTGGTACAGTATGGATTGCCTGCGCAACGCCGACCGGGACTGTAACGCAGCTTCTTAAACTGGCCAATGTCAGAAGTATCAATATCGAAATGGCGTCGACCTATGCATTGAATTTGCTGAGGAAAACCATAAGGAAGGAAGAAAAGATTCAGATCTGAATTTGAAAAAAGTATTTGGAAAAGCCAGATGCGAACAAACTAATTTACCTGAACACTTTTGACAAACAGGTGTTCGGTTTAATAGAATAGTATGAAAATAGTTGAAATGCTGATGCCCCCAATGGGCGAGAGTATCATGGAATGTACGGTTTTACACCGTTTGAAAAAAGAAGGTGATAAAGTCTCTATTGATGATTCCATATTAGAAGTAGCCACTGACAAAGTGGATACAGAAGTTCCTTGCCCATTTGAAGGAACTCTGAAAGAATGGCTTGTAAAAGAGGATGAGGTCGTCCCAATTGGAAGCCCTGTAGCGTTGATAGAAACAGCAGACTCAGGAGAAACCGAAAATAGCACAACCGGAATAATCTCCGACTCGCCAGAGGCAATTACTGCCGAGACTTCGGCTGCCGTTCTTGAAAAGGATTTCCAGGAAGCTCTATCTTCAAAGTCGCATGCCCCTGTTTCTGCCCCGAGTAACTCCGTGGATAATAACAGCTTTTACTCTCCTCTTGTTTTGAGTATTGCTCGGGAAGAAGGGATTAATGCAGATGAACTTGCCCGAATTCAGGGAACAGGAGTTGAAAATAGGGTGACTAAGACTGATATACTCGGTTATATCGAAACGCGTGTAGATGCGGGGTCTCAGCCTCAGCCCGTTAAAGCGGTTTCTCTTAACGGAGGAAATGAGATAATAGAAATGGATCGGATGCGTAAAATGATTTCACAGCGCATGATCGAATCCAGGAAGATTTCGGCTCACGTTACTTCATTTATTGAGACGGATATGACCTCGGTTGTGAAGTGGAGAGAAGCTGTTAAAGCGGATTATCGTAAAAAATCTGGAGACAGCATCACATTCACGCCTATTCTGATTGAAGCTGTTGTTAAGGCTATTAAAGATTTTCCGATGATCAATATCTCTGTGGACGGAGATAAAATTGTGCGAAAGAAAGACATCAATATCGGGATGGCGGTGGCTTTGCCCGATGGTAATCTGATCGTTCCCGTAATTCATCATGCTGATCAGTACGATCTGGCCGGTCTGGCTAAGAAGGTGAACGAATTGGCAAAAAAGGCACGGGAGAATAAATTAAAAGCCGACGATGTTTCGGGTGGAACTTACACTGTTTCTAATATCGGAGCGTTCTCCAATCTGATGGGAACACCAATTATCGTGCAGCCACAGGTGGCGATCATGGCCTTTGGAGCTATAAAAAAGAAACCTGCCGTTATCGAAACTCCGCAGGGAGATTTGCTGGGAATCCGTAGTTTAATGTTTATCTCTCATTCTTACGATCACCGCGTGGTTGACGGATCCCTGGGAGGAATGTTTCTTAAACGAGTAAATGATTATCTTGAAGGTTTTGATTCGCATCGAATATTGATCTAATGCTGAGACTTACTTTGGGCATGGATGATGTACTTGCAAACACCCATGAAAAATTGATCAGTGTGATATTGAATGATTTTCCGACTAATCTGACGGAGAAGGATCTGACAGCAGGCGCTTTAAAGGATCTTTTGCATCCGAAGCAGCTGGCTAAACTGAAAAAGATTATTAATTCACCGGGATTTTTCACAGACATTGAAGTGAAAAAGGATGCAATAGAGACCGTTAAGGCGCTGTCAGGATTTTATGAAATTTACATAGCAACGGCCTGTATGGAGTTTCCGAATTCCTTTAAAGATAAGTTTGACTGGCTGTTAAAACATTTTAGTTTCGTTCCCTGGACCAACATTGTGTTTTGTGGCTACAAGACCATCATTCAGTCGGACTACCTTATTGACGATCACACGAGTAATCTGCAAGTTTTTAAAGGAGAAGGAATATTATTTACTGCCGCTCACAATGTGCGGGAAACTGGTTTTCGGAGGGTTTCGAGCTGGAAAGATGTCTCAGAATTATTTTTACCCATAAGATGAAATTACTGCTAATTGAGGACGAACCAAAAACCGTGCAGTCGCTGAAACAGGGACTGGAAGAAGACGGCTACGAAGTGGACATTGCCTATGATGGTCTTATTGGTAAACAATTGGCAAAGAATAACACGTATCAGTTGATTATCAGCGATATTATTATTCCTGGGATCAACGGTATAGAGCTTTGCAGGGAAATCAGAAGCTGGGGTGATGAAACACCTATTCTGATGCTGACAGCGCTGGGAACTACCGATGATAAAGTTACCGGGCTGGATGCAGGTGCTGATGATTATCTTGTGAAGCCCTTTGAGTTCAAGGAACTCGTTGCAAGAGTTCGTGCCCTCACAAAACGTGGTTCTGGTATTTTACATACGGCTCAGCTGCTTCGTTTCGCTGATCTTGAAGTTTCTCTGGATGCAAAAACGGTACACAGGTCGGGCAATAAGATTAACCTGACAGCACGGGAGTTTAATCTCCTGGTGTATCTTATCCGGAATCAGGGGCGCGTGGTGTCGAAAGTGGAAATCGCCGAGCAGGTATGGGACATTGGCTTTGATACAGGAACAAATATTATTGAGGTATATGTAAATTATCTTCGTAAAAAAATTGATAAGGATTATCCGGTAAAGCTGATCCATACACAGTTCGGCATGGGTTACGTTCTTAAAGTTGAGGATTAATGCAAATACGCACCAGGCTCACCGTACAGTTTTCCCTGCTGGTAAGTAGCATATTACTGGTTACCTTCCTGGCGATATATTACTTTTCTTACGAGAATCTTACACAGGATTTTTATGACCGCCTCAGGTCAAAAGCAAATTCCACAGCTGGTCTGCTCGACGGCCCGGTTGTGAGCCCAGACGTAATCAGGGCGCTGGAAGGCTCAAACACGGACCGGATCTACAATCAGATCATATTGATTTTCGATGAACAGAACCGGCTGATCTACACCAATTCCAATACCAAAACCATCCATGTCTCCAGATACTGGTTGGATGAAGTACGTAAAGCTGGCGAAATAAGATACACCGACGGTGATTCAAAAGTTGTAGGTCTTTACACCAACTTTCCATTTACAAGAGCGGTTGTCCTGATGGGTGCACAAGATAAGGTCGGGGAAGTGAACCTGATCAACCTGCTGCAACTGCTCACGGCATCATTCATCATTGTTACGATCATTGTCACTTTTGCAGGATGGATCTTTGCCAAACGCGCTCTACGACCAATTTCCAAGGTAATGAACGAAGTGGAAGGAATACTTCCTCAGAACCTGCATACAAGGCTGGATGTGCCTAATCAGAAAGATGAAATTGGACGGTTGATCACCACCTTCAACAATCTGCTCGAAAGAATTGAAACTGCCTTCCAGATGCAGAAAATTTTTGTGGCCAATGTTTCGCATGAACTCAAAAATCCACTTACCAAAATCCGCTCCCAATTGGAAGTAAGTATTTTAAAAGAGAGGAGTCAGACAGAATATCAATTCACAATACGTTCCGTTTTAGAGGATATACAGGAGCTCGCTCAACTTTCAAATACCTTGCTGGAACTGGCCAAGGTCAGCGAGGATCAGGGTGATTTGCTAACCGAGACCGTCAGACTGGATGAATTGCTGCTGGATTCACGTCAAATGCTCATTGAATCGAATAATAGTTACAATATTAACGTTGATTTTGACGATTTGCCTGAAGATGATACCTGGCTTGAAATAGCTGGCAATTCCACCTTGCTTAAAACTGCTTTTCTTAATCTGATGGACAACGCATGTAAGTTCTCGGATGATCAGAGTGTATCCGTAGTTCTGAAATGTTCAGCAAACGACATTCAACTCACCTTTTCCGATCAAGGTAAGGGCATTCCGGAGAAAGACCAGAACCTGGTGTTTCAGCCATTCTATCGAAGCGAGAATACGGCAAACATACGAGGGTACGGTATAGGCTTGTCGCTTGTGGACCGTATCGTAAGGCTTCATGGCGGCACGATTATTATTAAATCCAATCACCCCAAAGGAACAACCTTTATCCTAAATTTTTAGTACAGAATTGGGCTAATGGAATAAAAGTCAGAAAGCGGGAGAAGGTGACTGGACTGTTAACTGAAACCTGTCAACTTATTTTTCTTCTCTAAGTAAATTCTAACTTTTTATTAACTCCCTTTTAAGTATTGTTATATTTATTTGTATTGTTCTTATAGAGCGATACCTCGCGAAGAGGTTTCCTAAATAGATTTCATTTTTTGTGGTGTTAATAAGCAAACTTGGCAGGTGTATCTCACACCTGCCAAAGTTTTTATAGGGGTACCTGATAAAAGCGGTCATAAAAAAAGCGGCAAGATTACCTCGCCGCCTCTACTTATATTTTTTTCTAGTGCTTCTTCCTGATTTCAATGATCTTCATCTTATTGAGAAGTTTGATCACCGGATAGGTAGGATCAACTTCCCACCATCTTGATCCGAAATTAATGCTGTTTGGACGTTTGTGGTGATTGTTCTGAAACAACTCTCCCATCATCAGGAAATCAAAAATCAATGAGTTTTTAGACTTGTCATCATTATCAAAATTCTGATAGCCATATTTATGACCACTCCAGTTCACAATAGCACCATGAATTGGCCCCATCAGGAAGTGTATAGGAAGCAAAAAGAAAAATGCCCAATGCATATCCAGATAAACGTAGGCCAGTATGTAGAACGCAGTATATAGTAGAGCCCAGCCTGCACGCGAAATCCAGGAATCTCCCAATTTCTCCACCAGGCGCCATTCAGGGTAATTCCGCTCAAAACGAGTTTCAACCGCTCTCTTGCGATTCAATACGGCGTTGTAAATATCTTTCGTTTCCCACATCATTGTGAACACATTCTTAGTGTGATGCGGCGAATGCGGATCCTTTTCCGTGTCACTAAATGCATGGTGCATCCGGTGCAGAATCGCATAGGCCCGTGGGCTTAAATAAGAAGATCCCTGAGAAATATAGGTAAGCAAGTAAAAGAATCGCTCCCATGGTTTGCTCATAATAAACATCTTATGAGCGGAATATCGGTGAAGGAAAAAGGTTTGACAAAAAAGTGACAAATACCAGTGTACTACAAAAACGGCAATTATTATGTACATGAAAACGGATTGATTATAACTAAGTATGTACAAAAATAACGGTAACCATGCAGAATCCCATACAGTTCAGCGCATAATTTTGAAATTATTTATATTGATTCTACTTTATTACGTAGCTGTCTCCTCAAAAAACGATTTCCTTATAAAATCATAAAGGCATAGCTTACGAGATTGGCTCCCATTTGTAGTGCTTTTCTCCGCAGTTCCTCCGGATCATTGTAGACACTTTGATCTTCCCAGCCGTTTCCAAGGTCAGTTTCAAAGGAATAGTAGCAGATCAATCGCCCTTCCCAGATCAATCCGAAACCCTGCGGATTTTTTCCGTCGTGCTCATGTACTTTCGGAAGCCCATCCGGAAAGTTATATTTTACTTTGTATACTTCGTGATCAAAAGGAAGCTCTATAAACGACAGTTCAGGAAAAACCTTTTTCATTTCCCTGCGTATAAATGGATCCAGGCCGTAGTTATCATCAATATGAAGAAACCCTCCTGACAGCAGATAACTGCGAAGATTTTGTGCCTCTGAATCTGTAAAAACCACATTGCCGTGGCCTGTCATGTGGACAAACGGATAACCAAAAATATCGGTGCTGCCTGTTTCCACAACGTCTTCAACAGGATTGATATTCATTTTAAGTTCTGTATTGCAAAACTTAATAAGGTTCGGCAGCGAGGTTTTGTTTGCATACCAATCTCCTCCTCCTCCATATTTTAGCTTGGCTATTTTAAGTGCCGATTGAGCCTGAGTAGCCTTAGAACTTAACAGGGTTAGAAGCAATATTATACATTTTACTAGTGCTCTGCTTTTCATATCAGTATGATAAATTATAACGCTGTTAAATTGGCAAGATTTATGGCATGACAACCAGCAACAGCGGCGGTTTCCGTACGCAGGCGGGTTGCACCCAAAGATACCGTTTGAAAACCGTTATTCAGCGCAAACTCCACCTCAGCAGCAGTAAAGTCACCTTCTGGTCCTATGAGTAATGTAGTTTCACTGTCTCTGGGTGTAACGTGTAGCACGTGCTTCACAAGGTGGTTGTCAGGAACATAGGCAATTAGTTTCGCCGCATCTTTTCTGCTTTCTATAAACGCATTAAAGTTTAAGTTTAATGTAATCTCCGGCATATAATATTGCTGAGACTGCTTCATCGCCGCAGCTGCTATCTTGCCGAGCCTGGACATGTTCACTACCCTGTTCAATGATTCCTTCACTGTGTTACCGGTAACGATGAAATCAATGCTTTCAACTCCTAACTCAATCATCTTTTCTACCATCCATTCATTTCGTTCAGCTTTTCGCGTTGGAGCGATAGCCATGTGAACGCCATATGACCTGCGTGGTTTTATTTCGGAGTCGATCACTTTATACCGGATTTTTTTGCCATGCGTATCCAGAGAACATTTCTGTAACAAGCCTTGCCCATTCGTTACATGTATAATATCTCCCGAACTTAAGCGCAACACTTTGGTACAATGCCTGGCTTCTTCGTCATCCAATTCCATGATCCGGATATCCGGCTGGTAAAACAAATGCATAATCTATAATTCAGTAAAATGGGTGTGAATTATTCAAATGTACCAAATAATTAATCATTTCAGGTGAGAAGAAAAGTGACATTTCTAAGATTTGTTGATTAGTGAGACAAACCTGTTTATAGGATTTTATGACGATCATATCGTAAAAGTCTTCATTTTTAATCCTGATTTAATCCATTTAACAAAAAACATTATTTGTTAATGAAATAAACGATCCTTTGTAAAATTATTAAAATAGTGCACTTTTTACTGACAATACTACCACAAACACAATAAAATTCTGTATTTATTTAAATTTTATTACATTTTATTTCTTGCAATTACATTTTTGCATTAATATTGTGTCGTTATAATAATTCGTCACCACCTTATCTAGTACTATTATGTCAAAATCCAAGCTGGAATATATTTGGTTGGATGGCTATAAGCCGACCCAAAGTTTACGTAGCAAAACCAAAATCGAAGAAAATTTTAGTGGCAAATTGGAAGATTTGAGCAACTGGTCTTTTGATGGTTCATCCACAGAACAAGCTGCTGGTGGTTCATCCGACTGTTTGCTAAAACCTGTCGCTGTTGTTCCTGACCCGCAACGTAAAAATGGGTATCTTGTTATGTGTGAAGTTTTGAATGCCGATGGCACTCCTCACGTAACAAATGGCCGCGCGACAATCGAAGATGATGACAATGATTTTTGGTTCGGATTTGAACAAGAATATTTCCTTTGGGATAACGAAACTAACAAACCTCTTGGTTTTCCTGCAAACGGTTATCCTGCACCACAGGGACCATATTACTGCTCTGTAGGCGCAAAAAATGCTTTCGGACGTGAAATTATTGAAGAACACCTTGATGCTTGTATCGATGCAGGTCTTAACATCGAAGGTATCAATGCAGAAGTTGCAGCTGGACAGTGGGAATTCCAAATGTTCGCAAAAGGAGCAAAACAAGCTGGTGATGAAATCTGGCTGGGACGTTACCTGTTAGAACGTATCGGTGAAAAATATGGTGTTTCTATAAACTGGCATTGCAAACCCCTTGGTGAACTTGACTGGAACGGAAGCGGAATGCACGCAAACTTCTCAAACTCAGTATTGAGAACTGCTGGTAGCAAAGAAGTATTCGACAAAGTTTGCGAATCTTTCCGTCCTGTTGTTAAAGAACACATTGAAGTTTACGGAGCCGACAATCACCTTCGTTTAACTGGAAAGCATGAAACTGCAAGTATCCATGATTTCAGCTATGGCGTTTCTGACCGTGGTGCTTCTATTCGTATTCCTGTTCTTGTTCCTCAAAAAGGATGGAGCGGATACATGGAAGATCGTCGTCCAAACTCTGCTGCTGATCCTTACAAAGTTGCAGCTCGTATTATCAAAACTGTTAAGTCGGCTGTATAATTCAGATATAAGTTCTTATCGAAAGGACACAAAAAAACCACCGTTATGGTGGTTTTTTTGTTTATCGGGCTTTTATTTTTTGCAAGTCAGCGGGTTCATTCCACTGACTTGTAAAAAAAGATCAGTCTTCTTCTTCACTGCCAGTAAATGAATACAGCGTCGAGTCGAGCTGTATTCTGCCCGCGTTAAAACGAATAATGAAATCATTAATCACTTTTTCATTGATCTCTGTTTTATTCAAACCCACTTCCAGACCAATGCCGTATTCGAATTGATCGTCCGTTTCAACGTGTTCCTTTACCTTGATCTCCTCGTTTTCTTCGATCTCTTCGATAAATTCAGTCAGAAGCATTTCCGCTTCCTCGTCTTCCTCCGGATTATCCTTGTAGTTCTCGTCTCTTTCGTCAGGAGAAACATAGTTCGGAATTTCCTTTTTCAGTCTTTCCAGAGCCGCATCGTATACAAGTGTTGAATGATGAAGTCTTAAAGTATAAATAAGCGCGTCATAAACCACTTCCTTGTCTTTGTAGGTTCCCACAAACTGCACATGAGCATGTTCGTTGTTTTCTTCCTCCTCGTCTTCGAATTCGTCTGCTATGTAAACAAAGTTTAATCGTTCAGCTTTACATTCTCGTCTCAACTGAGCAATTTCTTCTGGATCAAATCCCGGATTCATAATTTAAAAATTATTTGTTTTGAGCACTTTTTACAAATTTATTCCAAAAATAGCATTTCACGGTATTTTGCCAAAGGCCAATCTTCATCATCGATCAATAATTCGAGTTTATCTACGTGATAACGTATTTCTTCAAAGTAACCTTTTACTTCTGAACCGTAAAGCTTGGCCTTCTCAAACAGTTCGTCCACATTATTCGCCCTCTTCCTGGCTTCGGTCATTTCGTGAACCAGTTTTTTTATTACAACCACGTGCGACGAGATATCTTTGATGATCTCTTTAATCGGTTCTGCTTCTTCCAGCATGTCGAGGTCTGTGAGAGAACGAGCAGTTTGGGCGAGTTTAAACTGATATTTTACTACTGTCGAAACAATGTGATTTAAAGCCAGATCACCAATCACACGAGATTCAATCTGTAACTTCTTTACATAGTTTTCCAGCTCAATCTCATAACGCGCATGCAATTCACGGCTGGATAATACACCTGTTTTCTCAAAAGCCTTAATTGTGCTCTCGGTTACATAGGCGTGCAAAGCATCATAAGTTTCACGGATGTTACTTAATCCTCTCTCTGCCGCTTCCTTCACCCATTCTTCCGAATAACCATTTCCCTCAAAAAGAATTTTCTTTGATTCTTTGAAATATCTTTTCAGGATTTCAACGGTCGCAACCTTTTTCTCTTCACCAGCACTCAGTCTTTCATCCATTTCTTTTTTGAACTCAATAAGCTGGTTGGCTACAATCGTATTGAGTACGATCATAGGCGAGGCACTGTTTTGAGCGCTGCCCACTGCACGATACTCAAATTTGTTTCCGGTAAAACAGAACGGCGACGTACGGTTACGATCCGTATTGTCTCTTTGAAGATTCGGAATACGGGTAATACCAAGTTTGTAGTAGAAGTTTTCGCCTTTTTCGAGTGTGATCTCCCCTTTGCTAACCAGTTCTTCCAGCATGTTGGTGAGCTCTCCACCCAAAAATACCGACACGATTGAAGGAGGGGCTTCATTAGCACCAAGCCTGTGCTCATTACCAGCAGATGAGATTGATGCGCGAAGAAGATCCGCGTGATCATGAACAGCCTTTACGACATTAAGAAGGAACGTCAAAAACCTGAGATTTTCCTTTGGTTTGGTGGTTGGCGCAAGCAAGTTAATTCCTGTATCCGTAGATAATGACCAGTTGTTGTGTTTGCCACTTCCATTTATACCCGCAAAAGGCTTTTCATGAAACAGGACCTGGAAATTATGTTTATCTCCAATTTTCTGCATCAAATCCATCAGCAAAGCGTTATGGTCAATGGCAAGGTTCACCTCTTCAAAAGTAGGCGCACATTCAAACTGTCCGGGCGCAACCTCATTATGGCGCGTCCTAACAGGAATTCCCAGTTTCAACGCTTCAAATTCAAAATCTACCATAAACGCATTTACACGTGGCGATATGGAGCCAAAGTAATGGTCGTCCAGCTGTTGTCCACGTGCAGGACTATGGCCGAATACAGTCCTGCCAGCCATAAGCAAATCTGGTCTTGCATAATAGAGCGCTTTGTCAACCAGGAAGTACTCCTGCTCAATACCCAGCGTTGGTGTTACTTTATCGACGTCACGATTAAAAAACTGGCAAACCGATGTTGCAGCTTTATCAAGCATTACCAGCGACCGAAGTAATGGAGCTTTATAATCGAGCGCTTCACCTGTATAGGAAATAAAGACCGATGGAATACACAACGTCTTACCTCCTGCCCCATTGTCCATCAAAAATGCGGGGGAACTCGGGTCCCAGCCTGTGTAACCTCTTGCTTCAAATGTTGCACGAAGTCCGCCACTTGGAAACGACGATGCATCCGGCTCTTGTTGAACGAGTGCGCTGCCTTTGAATTTCTCAACCGCTTTTCCGTCAAGTGTTAAGTCAAAGAATGAGTCGTGTTTTTCAGCCGTTGTTCCTGTGAGAGGCTGAAACCAGTGCGTATAGTGCGTGGCTCCCTTGGATATTGCCCAGGATTTCATTGCTGCTGAAACTTCGTCTGCAACTTCCCGGTCTATTGTTGATCCGGATCTGATCGCATTGGAGATTTTTGTATAAGCCTCGGGAGATAACAACGTACGCATCACATCGTCACTAAAAGTATTACTTGCATATAAGTCTGCTACTTTTTCCGTTGGGGGGGTTAAAACGGGCGCAACGCGACCCTGAGCTATCTCAAAAGCTTTGGAACGAAATGTCATTTCTAGTATTGATTAAGTATTATTTCTTCCCAAAATTATTTATTTACTGATACCAACTACTATTTATTCCTAATTTTTATCCATTTTGATCATTTCCTTCGAATTTTATCATTGAATTGACTCCATTTTTTCGGAATTTTGCAAATTCTTACAGACACCAATGCGTAAACGATTAGAATTTGTAGCCCTCCTGGGGCTCATGTGGATACTTGTCTTCCAGCTTTTCCGGATTTTATTCCTCACATATCATTATAAAAAAACACTTGAACTGCCAGCATCATACTGGGTTAAAAGTGCGTGGCACGGATTGCGTATGGATGTGTCATTTACGGGTTACATACTTGTAATCCCTACACTCCTGCTCGTATTCACCTCAACCAAATGGAAATGGTACGCGACAACCACAAAAATTTACCTGGCGGTGGTGTCAATTGTCATCGTGTTTCTCACCATTGCCGACCTGGAACTGTTTCGTGCCTGGGGTTTTCGTATAGATGCTACATCCTTACACTATCTTAAAACGCCAGCAGAAGCCTGGGCTTCTATGGGTGCCGCGCCGGTATTCCCTCTGTTCTGCCTGATTTTAGTTTTTTACTTTCTCATACTGAAACTGTCGGCTACCATTATCAGCAGAACGGTTCCATTTTTCACCAAAGTGCCCTGGCCCTATCTGGGAATCAGTTTCCTTTTACTAACAGGATCCCTTATTATTCCAATCCGTGGCGGTTTGCAACTGGCACCTATGAATGAGAGCGCTGTTTTTTTCAGTGACAAGAGTTTTGCCAACTACGCTGCTATTAACGTTCCGTGGAACTATATGAGCTCTGTAGTGCACCTGAGGTATTCAAAGAAAAATCCGTTTGCATATTTTCCGGCAGAACTGGCAGCGACACAGGTTAAAAATCTCTATAATACCCCTGGAACAACGGAGCGGATCATCGATTCCATCAGGCCGGTTAATGTAGTGGTCATCATTTGGGAAAGTTTCACTGCTAAGGTTGTGGAAAGTATGAATGGTGTGAAGGGTGTTACTCCGCAATTTGATGCGCTCACAAAGGAAGGAATTCTTTTTACCAACATGTATGCGAGCGGCAACAGAAGTGACAAGGGAATGGTTGCTATTCTCAGTGGCTATCCTGCACAGCCTACCACCTCTATTATCAAAATACCTAACAAAACGATTTCATTGCCTTCCGTACCTCGCACGTTTCAACAAGCAGGCTGGAAAACATCTTTCTACTATGGCGGCGAGACTGAGTTTGCCAATATGAAGTCTTATTTTCTGCAACAGGGCTTTGACAATATTACTGACAAAAATGCTTTTGCAGACAAGGACATGAATTCGAAATGGGGTGCTCATGACCATGTCGTGCTTGATCGTCTTTTACATGATCTGGATTCTCAGAAACAGCCCTTTTTTAGTACGTTATTTACTTTAAGCAGCCATGAGCCTTTTGAAGTTCCTGTTAAATCAGTAATTCAGGGAAACGATCCTGAACATTTGTTTCTCAATGCATTACATTATTCCGATGCGTCGATTGGTGACTTCATAAAAAAGGCAAAAACCAAATCCTGGTGGGAAAATACACTCATCGTAATTATTGCTGATCACGGTCACCCACTACCCGACCGTTCCGGAACAAAACCAAGTGAATTCCATATTCCAATGCTTTGGCTAGGCGGTGCAGTCAAACAAAAAGGCATCCGAATTGATACCTTATGTTCACAAACAGACCTGGCTGCTACTTTACTGAACCAGATTAAACTTCCTTCACAATCATTTGAATGGAGTAACGATATTTTCAAGAAGAACAGAGTTTCATTTGCCTATTTTGCATTTAATAATGGTCTTGGCTGGATAAATTCTGGTGGTTTTGTTGTGCGTGATAACATTGGAGGTAATTTAATTGAACAGGGAGGCAAGCCCGGAACCGGTGCAGTTGAAGTGGGCAAAGCATACTTACAGGCCTCCTACACTGACTATTTAGCCCGTTGATGGCAAAAAAGGTGTAATTTTGCAGAATTAAGATGTCATTATGAAAAAAGTAGCTTTTTATACATTAGGTTGTAAGTTGAATTACTCTGAAAGTTCGTCCATCGGAAGGATGTTTGAAGACAAAGGGTATTCAAAAGTAGAGTTCAACGAAACGCCGGATATATTCATTATTAATACCTGCTCGGTAACTGAAAACGCCGATAAGAAGTGCAGAAAAATCGTAAGGGAAGCGCAAAAGATCAATCCGGACGGTTATGTGGCTATCATTGGGTGTTATGCACAATTAAAGCCAAAAGAGATATCTGAAATACCTGGTGTGGATGCTGTCCTTGGAGCAGCCGAGAAATTCAGATTGGTTGAACTTATCGATACGTTTGAAAAAGAGCCGGGAAACCATCCCGCTCAAATACTTGCTTCGCATATTGATGATGCTGTTGACTACCATACCTCTTATTCTTTAAACGACAGAACGAGAACATTCCTTAAAGTACAGGATGGTTGCGATTATCCTTGCGCCTATTGTACAATACCACTGGCTCGCGGAAAAAGCCGGTCAGATACGATTGCAAACGTGGTTACGGCGGCGATGGATGTGGCGGCAAGAGGCGTAAAAGAAATTGTACTTACAGGCGTAAACATTGGGGATTTTGGTATTCAAAGCGGAGAAAAGAAAGAAACATTTCTTCAACTGATCCAGGCTTTGGATGAAGTTGAAGGTATCTCACGGTTCAGGATTTCATCTATTGAACCGAATTTACTCACGGACGAGATCATCGAGTTTGTTGCTCAATCCAAAAGATTTGTACCTCATTTTCATATACCGCTGCAATCGGGTTCAAATAAAACTTTGAGCCTGATGCGCAGGCGTTACAAACGTGAGCTATACGCTGAACGCGTTGAAAAAATTAAAACCCTGATGCCAGATTGCTGCATCGGTGTTGATGTGATCGTGGGGCATCCGGGTGAAACGGAAGAGCTGTTTTTGGAAAGTTACCAATTCCTAAATGAACTGGATATATCTTACCTGCACGTATTCACTTATTCCGAAAGAGAGAATACAACGGCGATTGCTATAAAACCGGTCGTTCCAAAATCGCAACGGGCTGATCGCTCCAAAATGCTTCATATTCTTTCTGAAAAGAAAAAGAGATATTTTTATGAGCAGCAAATTGGCAAGCAAGGAACTGTGTTATTCGAGGATGAAGTACAGAATGGCCAGATGCTGGGCTTTACAGAAAACTACATCCGGGTTGCAGTAAAATATGATCCCCTGCTAATTAATGAAACTAAGACGATTCGTTACGATCATTTGAATGGTGAAGGTTTGATGGAAGTAACAGAATTGAATGAGGAGATTTTGGCTCATTAATATATCTATTGGTTTTTATTCATAATTGCTGCCCCAATTTTGGCATAAAAAAAACCCCGGGAATCCGGGGTTTTTTAATGAAATAATATCCAAATCCATTCTATTAAGCCTCTACTAGGAATTCATCGTGCTGGCTAACATCCAAACCAACTTTCTCATCTTGTTCAGAAACACGAAGCGGAAGGATAAGGTCAGTGATTTTAAGCAGAGCAAAAGATCCTCCAAAAGCAAATACAGATACACCTACAAGAGCAATCACGTGATTGATGAACAAAGTAGTTTCTCCGAAAGCCAATCCCTGATCTGTTACCAGAGGGTTAACAGCACTTGTTGCGAAAACGCCGGTCATCAGCATACCAACCATACCACCAACACCGTGGCAAGGGAAAACGTCCAATGTATCGTCCAAAGTAGAACGTGTACGAAGGTGAGCAACATAGTTACTTACGATAGACGCCACAGTTCCGATGAAGATTGAAGCGGGAACCGTTACGAAACCAGCCGCTGGCGTAATAGCTACCAAACCAACCACAGCTCCGATACAGAAACCAAGCGCTGATACCTTTTTGCCTTTTGCTGCATCAAACAATACCCATGACAAACCTGCTGCACCTGCTGCTGTGTTTGTAGCTGCGAAAGCTGAAACTGCCAATGGTGAAGCTGACAATGCAGAACCTGCGTTGAAACCGAACCAGCCGAACCAAAGTAAACCTGTTCCCAACAGAACAAAAGGAATGTTTGCAGGAGGAAGAACGTGGTCTTCAAGCAATGACTTACGTCTTTTCAGGTAAATAGCACCTGCCAAAGCAGCCCAACCAGCAGACATGTGTACCACGGTTCCACCAGCAAAGTCAAGTACGCCCATTTTGAAAAGGATGCCTTCTGCATGCCAGGTCATGTGAGCAAGAGGAGAGTAAACGAAGATGCAGAATAAGATAATAAACAGAACGTAAGAGCGGAAATTAACACGCTCAGCCATAGAACCTGTAACCAACGCAGGAGTGATTACAGCAAATTTCAATTGGAACATCGCGAACAAAGCGAAAGGAATTGTTCCGAAAACCGGGGCATCCAATACACCTTTGAACATGAAGAATGTCATTGGGTTTCCAATAAAACCTCCGATATCATCACCGAATGCAAGGCTGAAACCCACAACAACCCATAGAACGCTAATCACACCCATGGCAATAAAGCTCTGCAACATGGTTGAAATAACATTTTTGTTATTCACCATACCGCCGTAGAAATAAGCAAGACCAGGAGTCATAAGTAAAACAAGAGCAGCGGATACAAGTAACCATGCGGTGTCACCTGAATCGAGTCCTTCTGTTGCAATCTGTGTAGGTACGCTTGGTATGAAAGCACCCAGGATGCTAATAACCAAGAGAATGATCAGTGGGATGTAACTTCGTTTTTCCATTGTTGTAGATGTTATAATGTTTATAGATTTAAAGAAGGTATATGATTAGAATTTGTAAATAAATGCTAGTCCGAAGGTTGTCTGGCTGTTTTTAGTCCATGCTCCGTCTGAGTCTTCGAATTGCTGCAGGGCATTAGCTCCATTCACTTTTGGATAAACATCCATTCTGAATTCCGGTTTAACAAGGATATGTCCGTCAGCCAGGTTGATATTACCAGTAAGCGTAATCGAATTTACACTTGTTCCCAAATCGGCAGCTGTGCGCAAACCGCGTACGCCACTGTCATTGTTGAAGTATTCGTAGCGTGCTCCAAGTCCGAAGTTTTCAGTAATTGCTGTGTTGGCATATACAGCAACCCCACCCCATGAATCGGTTATGTTAGCATGTTCGTCGCCTTGGAAATCACCTTTTTGTGAACCATAAGAGGCATTCAAACCCAAAAGGAATTTTTCAGTAATCTGGTAACTGGTCGCAAGATCGAACATGGTGTAAGAAGCGCTTGGTGTTTTGCCAGTCTCTTCAATTGGGTTTGCTTCATTACTGTTAATGAAGTTCAGATATACATTCCAGTTTTCAACAGGAGAAAGATACAGCTGACTGATAGTTCCCTTTTTTCTGTTGTTGTCTTCTATTCCATCCACATTGTTAACAACACCAACCATTAAAGAAGCTCTGTCAGAGAAAGCATAAGTTGCTTTAAGACCAGTGTGGTAGAAAGGACCGTTGTTAAACTGATTTGATAGCGAGTAGTTGAAGTTTGCAGGTGCATCAATTACTTCATATCCGATGTGCGTTCCGAACTGACCAGCGGTCATCGAGAATTTGTCGGTAAACTTATAAGTGAAGTATGCTTGTTTGATTGCAAGAGCAGTGCTGAATACTTCATTTCCGTAGTTACCCATGTTAGCGTTAGGTCCGAAAGTAAGGTCTACTACGGCTTCCGATTTGCTATTTGTGTAAGCTACCCTTGTTTGAACAAGTCCAAGTGAAAACTGACCAGATCTGGTATCGAATACTCTGGCTGTTTCAGCTGCTCCTCCGTTGCTACGAGACAATGGTTTGTTGAAGTTCGCTGAATAATAAGAATCCAGATAACCTGAAAAAGCGAATGCGCCTTTGGACTCTTCATCCTCTTTCACTTCTGCAACAGTTGTCAAGGTGTCGGCCTTTGTCTTGTGATCTTCAAATGACTTCGTAAAACCCAAAAAAGGTATCATTAAAGATAATACTGTGCAATAGACTTTTTTCATAATTATATTCTGTTTAAGTTAAATTTCACTTCGTTCCTCAATTGTGATTCAAATATTGTACTTAATTTATATTTATCAAATATTATCATTAAATTTTATCTCACAAAGTACAATTTTCATTCTTTTGTACTCTTTTTTATAGTTTTAAAAACATAAAAATGAAAAATATTAACTTTTTACAATAACATTAATATTCTGTCTAAACTTTAAATTGCAAAATATTATAAATTCAAATCGGCGAATAATCAGTATGGAGTTTATACAGAAATTACCATTTTAGGATTGGCTGGGCACAAAAAAAGCCCCGCTGTTGCGGGGCTGCAAAATCTAATTTGGTGAAATGGGGCTATTCGCCGTGCATCCAGGCTTTCTTGGCCAATAATGTTTCCTCTTCCTCTTCATTGTCGGGATCATCCACGCAGCAATCTACCGGACAAACTGCCGCACATTGTGGCTCTTCATGGAAACCAACGCACTCAGTACATTTATCTGTTACTATATAGTAGAATTCATCAGAAACCGGAGATTGTTTTTCCTTACCACTAACGACCGTTCCGTCGCCGAAATCTACCTCGTCTAAATTTGTGCCATCTCCCCAGGTCCATTCAACACCTCCCTCATAAATAGCCGTGTTGGGGCACTCTGGCTCGCACGCCCCGCAATTTATGCATTCATCGGTTATCATTATAGCCATAGTCGCCGGATTGTTTATATTTGTTCTTATTTTCTCGCTTATACAGAAACAAATATAATTATTTAAAGTTTCACAACAATCAGAAAATTAAAAACCTTAATAACCATTATACTATTTATAGTTCTGCTAGAATGATATCAAGAAATCAACGTATAAATGCATTCATTAAATTAGGTCAATATATCGCTGACGCCCTGCATGAGGAAGAAATAGAGGAATGGATAGCAGATGCCAACAGCAAGAATAATTGGTTCACTCCCCAAAACGTTAAAACTTCCCTGCTTGCGATATCCGGCGAATATTTGAATGAAATGCCACTCAGGCAGTGGGCAAGCCAATATTCCGAACCATTAAACATTAAAAAAGTTGGTGTGGTTATGGCTGGCAACATTCCCGCCGTAGGTTTTCATGATGCCTTGTGCGTCCTGTTGAGCGGACATATCCTGCTGGCCAAACCGGCTTCCGACGATCAGATTCTGATTCGCCATCTTTTAAAAAAACTTGTTGAAATTGAGCCAGGCTTCGAAGGGTACATTCAGTTTGTAGAACGCCTCAATGATGCTGACGCTTATGTTGCCACAGGAAGCGACAATACAGCACGGTATTTTCATTATTATTTTTCTAAAAAACCAAATATCATTCGCAAGAACAGAACGTCGGTGGCGGTACTTAGCGGAAATGAAAGTGAAGAAGAGTTAACAGCGTTAGGCCAGGATATTTTTCAGTATTATGGACTGGGTTGCCGAAATGTTTCAAAACTCTTTGTACCAGCGGGATATGACTTTACCAAGTTTTATGAATCTATTGAATCATACAGCACCCTTGGTTTACACCATCATAAGTATTTCAATAATTACGAATACAACAAATCGATATTACTTGTAAACCGGGTTCTGCACTTCGATAATGGTTTTCTTATTCTGACCGAAGGCAAGGCGCTTGTTTCAGCCATCAGTGTGGTGCATTACGAATTTTACGATTCAATAGAAGATGTAAAATCTGTATTACAGGAAGAATCTGAGAAAATACAGTGTGTGGTGGGAAGCCAGGAGCTTGGTATTGAAAATACAATCACATTTGGCTTAGCGCAAAAGCCATCAATATCTGATTATGCCGATTCGGTTGACACGATGGCATTTCTTGCAGGTCTTTAAAATATATATTTTTGCCGGAGTGGTGTATTTCTCCGGCATTTATTTTACCAGATCGCTGTCAGAACTTCCTTTTCTGATTTTTCCTTCTCAATACTAAAAGCCCAGGTGAGAAATGAAGGCATTGCCAATGCCCAGGTTGGTACATTGTGTTCGCCTTCCGGCATTTCCAGATAAGCAATGTCCCTGTGCCAATGGTAACCTTTTCTTTCCAATTCTCCGATACATTCCAGTGTATCCTGCATCGAATCAATAATTCCGTCCCCGTCCCGGTCATCGGTTTCATCTTTTCCACCACACTGAAACCAGAATTTTAATCCCGGCTTATAATCCGAGTTTCTGATTAAAGCGTGCATGATTCTGTCACTATCGCAATAGCCGGCGTCCAGCGCTTTCTGTCTCCACCATAACGCACCCGAAAAAACAGCGGCGGCGGAAAATATCCCGGGATACTTCCAGACCATGTCAATCGCCATGAGCCCGCCCAGGGAAAAACCTGCGTACACGACGTTGGTTTGCTGAAAAGCGTACTTATTATTCAAAAACGGAAGAAGCTCATCCAATACAAACGAAGTTGTGGCACCAGCCAAACTCCCCCTGTTAGCATAGTCGGCCTGTCCGGCGGTACCGTACTCCTGAATCCTGTTTTCGCTTGCATGAAGACCAACCGTTACAAACCGCGAAACCTTGTTCTCTATATAAAGATCCGAGAGTATAGATACGTAATTCATGGCAGCCAGATCCTGACCATCGTTGATGAGAAGCAACGGATAAGATTCCGATTTCGTAAAGTTTGCCGGAAGGATGATGCTAAGGGTAACTTCCCGACTTAAAGCGGAAGAGTAAAGCTTTGTTTCTGTTGATGTAATTTGTTGCTGATGGGAGTTCAAACCGTCTACCTTAAATTAATAAATTGTTAACCGGGCAGCAAAGTAACAGAATAGGATCTTTTAAAAACACATTTGCTTGTTATATTTTCTTTCGTATATTTCAATTATTAACCTATAAAAACAAGCTAAATTTGGAAGAGAAGCACATTAAATACTACTCGCACCACCTGGGGCGGGACATAGACATGCTTGTTTATGGTGATTGGGGTTACCCTATTTTGTTGTTCCCTACCACCCTCGGAAAATACTATCAGGCCAAAGACATGGGGCTTATTGAGTCTGTGAGAGGTTTGGTAGAATCAGGCAAATACAAAATTTACTGCATTGACTCCATAGATGCCGACTCCTGGTATGGCAAACATCTTAATTCTGAATTCCGGGTTCTGAATCATATGGTTTATGATCAGTTTCTGGTCAACGAGCTTATCCCATACATCCGGCATGAGTGTAATGTTGATAAAATTGGAGTCGCCGGTTGCAGTTTTGGTGGTTTTCATGCGGCAAACCTTGCTTTTCGTCATCCAAACCTTGTTGCCTACCTTGTTAGTATGAGTGGCGCTTTCGATATCAGAAGTTTCCTGGATGGCTATTACAGCGACAATGTATATTTCAACAATCCGGTGGATTACATGCCAAACGAGCAGGGATGGCGCTACGGGCACATGAAGATTGTGTTGGGTACTTCCGACTGGGATATTTGTCTGGACAGTAACATTAAAATGTCCGACATTCTCAACTCCAAAGGTATTGATCACTGGCTTGATATCCGCGGTTGGGAAAAGCACGACTGGCCGCTTTGGAATGCCATGTTCCCACATTATCTTTCAAGAATATTATAAACAATATCATTACATCATTCACTTTTCAATCAACACAAAAAATTAAACCTGATTATGAAAAAAATTGGAATTCTCTTTGGCATGGAAAATACCTTTCCGCAAGCTTTTATAGATCGTGTCAATAGTAAAGGAGAAGAAGGTATTATTGCCGAGGCGGTCCGTATTGATAAAGTCGTTCAGGCTGATCCAACAGAATATGCTGTAATCATTGACAGAATTTCACAGGACGTACCATTCTATAGGGCCTATCTTAAAAATGCCGCTCTGAGCGGAACGGCGGTAATCAATAACCCATTCTGGTGGAGTGCCGACGAAAAATTTTTCAACAACGCTCTGGCTGAAAAAATAGGCGTTCCGGTGCCTAAAACTGTATTACTACCTTCAAAAGAACGCCCGGCAGATACCAGCGAAACTTCATTCCGGAACCTGACATTTCCGCTTGCGTGGGAAGAAATGTTTCAGTATGTAGGGTTTCCTGCTTATATGAAACCGCACGACGGAGGCGGTTGGAAAAGCGTTTACAAAGTAGAAAACGTTCAGGATCTCTGGAACAAACACCAGGAAACCGGGCATCTGATCATGATGCTTCAGGAAGAAATAGAGTTCGACGATTATGTACGTTGCTACTGCATAGGACAAAAAGACGTACTTATTATGCCTTATGAACCAAGAAACCCGCATCATCTTCGTTACGCGTCCGAATTAAAAGCCACAGGTGAAGAAAGAGAAAAGCTTCTGGCTACCATTAAGGATTACGTTCTTAAACTGAACGTAGCTTTGGGATATGATTTCAACACAGTGGAATTTGCGGTAAGAAATGGCGTCCCTATTGCGATCGATTTCTGTAATCCAGCTCCGGATGCTGATATTTATTCGGTGGGTCACGAGAATTTCGAATGGGTTGTGGAAGCTGCGGCTAATATGGCTATTGAACGTGCAAAGAATCACAAACCCGGACAGACAAACCTGACCTGGGGTACATTTGTTCAGGAATCCGCTGCATTTACTGGTGCGCTGATACCGCAACCGGCAGCGGAAACTGCTGTTGAAAAGGAAGTAGCAGCCGCGGCGCCGAAAACAGCCTTGGATAAAATACCTGCCAAAACGAAGCAGACTGCGGTTAAAACTGAAACCACCAATCCATTGGTTAAAGATGACGCAGCAGCCAAACCAGCAGTTAAGAAAAGTGCTCCGAAGAAGGCAATTGCTGCAAAACAACCGGAAATAGCACCCACAGCGCCAGTGAAAAAAACAGCCAAAAAGAAAGCATAACATCATCAGAAACTAAAAAAGTAACATCAACACATGGCTATGTTCACCCTCGGAATTGAAGAAGAATTCCAAACAATAGATCCGGTAACGCGCAACTTGCGATCGCACATGTCCAAGCTTGTGGAAGACGGCAAGATCACTTTAAAAGAACGTGTGAAGGCGGAAATGCACCAGGCTGTGGTGGAAGTGGGAACCAACATTTGCCATAATATTCAGGAAGCGAGAGAAGAAGTAACCTATCTGCGTAAAATGATTCTGGATCTTGCAGCCAAGCAGGATTTACAGGTTGCAGCAGCTGGAACGCATCCTTTTGCGGACTGGGTGGAACAGCTCATCACACCTGATCCGCGTTATGATGAGATCATTGATGAAATGCGTGACGTGGCACGGGGAAATCTGATATTTGGTCTTCACGTACACGTTGGAATAGAAAATAGAAATGAAGGTATTGAGATCATGAATGCAGTGCGTTATTTCCTGCCTCACATTTATGCGCTCTCTACCAATTCACCGTTTTGGTGCGGCCGGAACACAGGCTTTAAATCCTATCGTTCCAAGGTATTCGACAAATTTCCAAGAACGGGTATTCCTGACTATTTTTCAAGTGCCGCGGAATATGACGAGTACGTGAACCTGCTCATCAAAACAAAATGTATTGATAACGGAAAGAAAATATGGTGGGATATTCGTGTGCATCCCTTCTTCAATACCATTGAGTTCCGGATGTGCGATGTACCCATGCGTACAGACGAGACTATATGCCTTGCCGCAATCATGCAGGCTCTGGTAGCTAAAATTCACAAGCTGCACAGAGCCAATCTAAGTTTCAGACCCTATCATCGGATGCTGATCAACGAAAATAAATGGCGTGCTGCGCGTTATGGTATTCAGGGAAAACTGATTGATTTCGGAAAGCAGGAAGAGGTGGAGTACAAAATACTTGCCGGAGAATTGCTGGAATTTATTGATGACGTGGTGGACGAACTGGGGAGCCGGAAAGAAATAGAATACATTCACCAGATTATGGAAATGGGGACTGGCGCCGACCGGCAACTGGCTGTGTTTGAACAAACGGGTGATATGAATGCGGTGGTAGACTACATTGTTTCTGAAACCAAAATAGGCATATACTAACTGGCCGACGATCGGGGCGTTAACTGACTCCCGATCGTTGCTTTATGTTGACTTTTGAGACAAAACCATAGGCAGAGGTTTACATTAAGGTTAATAATGCCGAACTTTGCGCAAGAAATGGCGGTAACATAGGACCGCCACGCAACAAATTATCGCTGACAGATTACAGCCAATTATAAAAATGAACGATACTAAGAAACACTTCCGGATTGCCATTCTGGATATGTACAACGGATTTGAGAATGAAGGAATGCGCTGTATTAAGAAGATAATCACCGCATTTGGGGAAACTGAGGGCCTGGAACTTGAATACCAGGTGTTTGATGTACGTCAAAAATTAGAAATTCCTTCGCTTGATTTTCATGCGTATATCTCTACCGGTGGACCAGGAAATCCTTCGCCTGCGGGTGAGGCATGGGAGAGGAAGTATTTTTATTTTCTTGATGGCATACTTAACTACAATGCCAATCGGCACAATCGTACCAAAAAGCATTTATTCCTTATATGTCATTCGTTCCAAATGGCATGTATTCACTGGCAGCTTGCTGGTGTAAGTAAGAGAAGAAAGACATCATTTGGAACATTTCCTGTTCACAAGACATCGTTCGGGCGAAAGGATAGTATGCTCAGCAAGCTGGAAGATCCGTTCTGGATCGTTGATTCTCGGGATTTTCAGGTAACCCAGCCCAATAACCTTGCGATGGAACATATGAAAGCCAAAATACTTTGTCTGGAAAAAATAAGACCGCATGTACAATTGGAGCGTGCGGTGATGGCCATCCGTTTCTCAAACGAGATTGTCGGAACTCAGTTTCATCCGGAAGCGGACGCAGAGGGTATGTTGCGTTATTTCCTGCGAGATGATAAAAAGGTTTCAATTATTGCCAATCACGGTGAACAGAAATACAATGACATGATCGAGCACTTGAACGATCCCGACAAGATTCTGATGACCGAGTCGGTTATCATTCCCGCATTCTTAAAAAATGCGCTCACCAAAAGTTTCAGCGGTGATTCAGTTACTGCATAGCACCCTCTGAGCATATACTTCATTCAAACTTAAATCCGATCATTCGATATTATGCATCCCGGATCCCGAAAAGAATTCAATGCGTCGTTTAATGAAAATGCCTACAGTCAGTTTGTAAAGGCTATCGATTCGGATTATCCGGGTATGCTGGATTTCAGGATTGCCGAAACCCCGGTTTTCATTCCATCCCCGCTAAAGAAGAATTTGCTTCTGGCTTGCGACGAAATTATTGAAACGCTGTTATCTCCTGATTTTAGAGAGAAAACTGAAAGGGCTGTTCCGGCAGATCAAAGTGTACCAAATGAGAATGAACACACTTCTTTTCTGGCAATAGATTTTGCAATTTCTAAAACCGAAACGGGAGAGCTTGTTCCACAGCTTATTGAATTACAGGGCTTTCCTTCTCTGTATGGTTACCAGGCCTATTTGTCTGAAACTTTTCCAAAACATTTTTCTATTCCTAATAACTTTGAATATACGCTGAATACACATTCGTATCAGGAGTACATTGATTCTTTAAGGGATTTGATTGTAGCTGGCGAGGATCCGGAGCAGGTTATTCTTCTGGAGATATTTCCTGAAAAGCAAAAGACTAGAATTGACTTTGCCATTACGGAAGAGATGATCGGTGTTAAAGCTGTGTGTTACACAAAGCTGATACGGGAAGGAAAGCAATTGTACTACGAAAAAGATGGCCGGAAAATCCGCATTAAGAGAATTTACAATCGGTTGATTTTCGACGATCTGGCGAAATACAATGATTTGAAAACCAGTTATCAATTTACGGACGACGTGGATGTAACCTGGGTTGGTCATCCAAATTGGTTTTATAGAATAAGCAAGTTTGCACTTCCTTTGCTAAAAAGCCGTTTTGTTCCTGAAACCAAATTTGTAAGCGACTACAATATGGTTTTCCCGGCAGATCTTGAAAACTATGTATTAAAACCTCTTTTCTCCTTTGCCGGAAGCGGCGTAAAAATTCATGTCACAGAAGACATGCTGACTACCCTACCCGATCCTGAAAATTACATATTGCAAAAGAAGGTGGTGTATGAGCCAGTGATTCAGGCACCTGATGGACTGGTAAAATGTGAGATCAGGATGATGTATGGCTGGCCCGATAATTCAGAGCGCCCCGAATTGATGATCAGCCTGAGCAGGTTGAGCAGAGGAGAAATGATCGGGGTCGATTTTAACAAAAACTTCACCTGGGTTGGTGGCAGTGCCTGTTATTTTGAGAAGTGAGCATAAATCCCTAACGGTTTCCTGACGTTGATACCCCGTGCGTACCGTACTTTGAGTGCAGGCCAATGTTTGTGATTGAATATCCTGTAACATTTACATTTAATACTTTATTATAAATAAAAAAGATGTATACTTTTTAAAAGTATATTACATTAACAAATGCATATTTCCCACCGCCAACACTTTTTTGATCATATTGCCCAAACTTCTGATTATCCGCTTGCACTGGAAATAGATCGCGCCGAGGGCGTGTATATGTATGGAACAGACGGAAAACGTTATCTGGATCTTATTTCAGGAATTGGCGTAAGCAGTGTTGGGCACCGTCATCCGGAGGTTTTGAAAGCGATCTATGACCAGCTCGATAAACATATGCATTTGCTTGTTTATGGTGAGTATGTACAAGGAACTCAGGTCCAACTAGCCAAGGCATTGGCGGACACGCTGAAATTTGAAAGCAAAAATCCATCTCCGTACGGTTTGATAAATAACGTCTATTTCACCAATTCGGGCACCGAAGCGGTTGAAGGCGCAATGAAACTTGCCAAACGCTTTACCGGCAAAGCGGAATTTATATCCTGTTTTAATGCCTACCACGGTGCGACGCAGGGAGCTCTTAGTCTTTCCGGAGCCGAATCATTTAAACAAAGCTTTCGTCCATTACTTCCCCAGATCAGAAACATCAGGCATGGTGTAATTGATGATATTGAACAGATTACTGAAAAAACAGCCGGTGTTATTATCGAAATCGTGGGTGGTGAGTCTGGGATTCGCCTGGCGAATACAGAGTATTTTAAAGCCCTTCGCGATAAATGTACTGAAACGGGTACTTTGCTGATTTTTGATGAGGTACAAACAGGCTTTGGCCGAACAGGTAGCTTTTGGGCTTTTGAACAATACGACATCTACCCTGACATTTTATTGAGTGCGAAAGGAATGGGGGGAGGAATGCCTATCGGAGCTTTCATGGCTTCACAGGAAGTGATGCAGGTGCTTAAAACCAATCCGGTGTTAGGTCACATCACTACCTTCGGCGGACATCCAGTGAGTTGCGCATCTTCTCTGGCGGCCTTGCAGGTTACGCTTCGCGAAGATTTGCCAGCAAAGGCTATCGGAAAAGGAGCCCTGTTGAAGTCGTTATTAGTACATCCAAAAATAATAAAAGAAGTACGCGGCAAAGGACTCATGCTCGCAGCTGAAATGGAATCATTCGAAAAACTTAAACAAACTATTGATCTTTGTATTGATGGAGGTGTCGTTACCGATTGGTTTTTGTTCTGCGACAATTCCATGCGCATTGCTCCGCCACTGACTATTACAGAAGACCAGATCCGTGAAGGATGCAGCGTAATTTTGGCGGCACTTGATAAGATATAATTGTTGTATAATCTCAGCGTAGAAAATTATGGTATTTGAAATAAAAAATGACAAGCTCCGGATCACAGTGAAACAAACGGGTGCTGAGCTAAGCAGTATACAGTCCGTTGTTACGGGTAAAGATTTTATGTGGAATGGGAATCCCGATGTTTGGGGTAGCACCTCTCCTGTTCTGTTTCCGGTAATTGGTGCGATTAAGAATGGTTTTGTAAAATACAAAGGCGGCGAATATGCGGTTCCCCGTCATGGTTTTGTCAGAAATAATGACAAGGTAAAACTTACTGAACAAACCGATAATAGTCTCACTTTCGGACTTGATTCTGATGAAGCGTTATTGAAAATATACCCTTTCAAATTCTCGTTTCGGATAACTTACAGGTTAGATGGGGACAAAATCATTGTCAGTCACAAGATTGTAAATCAGGGTGAAGATCAGATGCTTTTTTCTCTTGGTGCACATCCGGCATTTAAATGTCCGTTGAACGAAGGTGAAGTATACGAGGATTATTACCTCGAATTTGAACAGATAGAAACAGACTCTACCTGGCTGCTTGAAGACGGAGGCTTGGTAGGAAGCCGGACAAAACCTGTTTTACACAATACCAATGTGCTTCATTTAAACGGTCATCTATTTGATCAGGATGCGCTGATATTTAAGAATCTGAAATCCAGACAGGTTAGTCTCCGAAGTACCAAATCGGGCCAGGTTATCACAGTTAAGTTTGACGATTTTCCATATCTCGGAATATGGGCAAAGCCAAACGCTGAGTTTGTATGCATTGAGCCATGGCTTGGCATTGCGGACAATGTTGATTCGGATCAGCGGTTCGAAAATAAAGAGGGAATTTTAAGGCTTGCTGCCGGAGAGACGTTTGAGGCTTCATACAGCATCGAAATCGCAGAGTAAATTTTTGACTGGGAATAGGTGCGCCCTGTATATATTCCCAGTCAATACCACAGCTTCACACAATTATCCCCTTACTTCTTGCGCTTAAAACGGCTTCCATAGCATTTCCTGCGTTCAATTTTTCAAGAATGCGCTGGCGATGTGTATTAACGGTATGCACACTTATGGAAAGCATGTGAGATATTTCTTTACTCAAATTGCCGCTTCTAATCATTTCCAAAATCTGTTTTTCACGTAATGTCAGATCTTTCGTTACAGGTTTTTCTTTCGGCATCAGATCAACTAATTCTCCGTTATGACAATTGATTAACTGGAATTGCACACCACGCCCTACCGCCTGATTTGGCGAAACATCTATCACTCCCAACGAAAGAGATACATTTCCGCTACGATCAAGTTCTAATACATGGTGTTGCTCGGTTACCTGAATGTAGTCCCCAGTACTGTTCCTGATCCGATACTCCGTGATCATCTTGTAATCTCTGCGAAAGCATGCTGGGAGCTTCATGATGTATCTCATCGCCAAAGCTCCATTGTGTGCCAATTTGCGCAGGTCGTCCGGATGTACCCGAGAGTCAAAGACCTCATTGGGTACATTTTGCTGGCCTAATCCCTGGAAACCAAATACCCGATAAAATGAAGAGGATGTGTAGATATGGACACCTTTTTTCAAATCATAAATAGTTACCCCGCTGTTACATAACTGAGCCATGGCCTTTACGAGTGCCAATTGTTTGCCACCAATCCCATAGCCCCAATTGGTAGTTTCTCCGGGTATTTGTAATGATAAATCAGTATTTCTTTCCATGGTGTTGCCGTCTTTCTTTGTAAAAGTTATTGGTGTGGAACATCCTGACAGATGCTTTTCGGATACGACAACTAACTACGGGTTTACCTTAAAAAGAGGGAAAAATAAATTTGAGAACGCCATGAATTTCCATGTAATAACAAATGCAGATACAGTTATAGGACGGGTCGTTGCCAGGGAACTGGCACAGCAGAAGAGAAATCTGATTTTGCTCGGGGAAAATATAACAGAACTGGAAGAATTAAAAAGACTTATTAAGCTGCAATACTTCGTTCATATCCATATTTTGGGACTGACCCAACCGAACCGTGCCCGGATTATTGAGCTATGTGACTTTATTAATGATCTTTTTTTTGTAGAAAGTCTTGTTGATATTGTTCCGGATGATGACAATGCTGTTTTACCTGAGCTCATAATATCCAAACTGGATCAACAGCTAACCGCAGACCTGGTACTGCCATTACTTGTGATTCATCAATTACTACCCAACCTGATGTTATGCGCAGAATCAAAATGGATAAGGGTGATGAGTAATGACCATAGCCTGAGCTTTGAAACATACCTATTTTCGGAAACAGGAGGTTTGTTCAAATGTAAAACGTGTGTTTTAACCAATGATTATGCGGTCGGGAGCGAACGAAAGTGTTCGTTACCGGACATTATGAGTATGATAAGTAGCTGTTAATGAGCGGATATAGACCATGGCATGTTTTTTAAATCAAAACTTAAAATTAGCCCTGACGTGTTCGCAGTTATTCAATATAGTTTTGTGGAGTTATGATCAAAAATTATTTCAAAATCGCTTGGCGTAATCTTACTCGTAATCGTTTGTACGCCATTCTTAATGTTGCCGGTTTGTCGATTGGCCTTGCCTGCTCCCTGATCGTTTTCTGGTTCATTCGTTTTCAGACTACTCATGATCATTTTCACAAAAACATTGACAGGATATATCAGATAACCACAGAGTTCCATTTTGACGGAGTAGGTTATTCCCGAGGTGTCCCTATGCCTATGTGGAAAGCAATGCGTACTGAAATGCCTGCCTTCACCTCGTCTATGTGCGTTGAAAATTATGATCCGTTTTTGTCTGTTCTGGATAATAGTGGAAAAACCAATCAAGAAATTCAAAGAGGAAGGTCCTATGCTGGCCTATGTTCATCCTGAATACTTTTCAATTTTTGATGCAAATTGGCAGATTGGGAATCCTAAATCTTCGCTGACCAAGCCGAATACGGTAGTCATCAGTGAAGCGATAGCCCAGAAATACTTTGGAAAGGAAAATCCGATTGGAAGAGTGATCAAACTATCCAACGAGCTCAACCTGGAAGTAACGGGCATTATAGATAATCCGGCAGACAATACAGATTTACCATACGAGCTTTTTGTGTCGTTTGAAACGCTGACGGCGAATCCTAAATTCAGATATGGCGGAAGCGGTCTGGATCACTGGGGTGGTGTCAATTCAAGTACTTTTTGTTTCGTTTTGTTGCCTGAAAATGTGGACATCAATACTGCCAATAGACAAATGGCGGCGTTGAACAAGAAATACCACGGCACTGACTACAAATCTTACGCGCACAATTTGATACCTTTTAAGGAAATGCACCATTCCATTCCTTATTATGGTGCGATGCCAATGAAGTGGATCTGGATCATGAGCGCAATTGGTATATTCCTGATTGTAACTGCCTGCTTCAATTTCATTAATATGGCCACTGCTCAGGCGCTGCGCAGGTCCAAAGAAGTGGGTGTGCGTAAGGCTGTCGGTGGTACCAAAGGACAGGTTTTTACACAGTTTCTGCTGGAAACTGCTTTGATCACTTTTTCAGCCATGGCGATAGGGTTCGTACTTGCTTCATTAATTTTACCAAACATCACCGAATGGCTGGACCGCCCCGGATCCTGGCCAAAAGTTGTGATATGGGGTGACCCGCTTCTATGGTCGTTTCTGGCTTCTCTTTTCGTCATAGTTGTGTTACTGGCCGGAACATATCCGGGTACCATACTTGCGGGATTTCGTCCGGTGCTTGCGTTAAAAGGTAATGTTACGGCCAGGCATATTGGTGGAATATCGTTAAGAAGAGGGCTTATTGTCTTCCAGTTTGTACTCATTCAGTTACTCGTTATTTGCACTTTGGTGGTAAACAATCAGGTGGATTTTATGTTATCAAGTTCTGTTGGATACGAAACCAAGGGAATTGCCAGCATTGAAATTCCAACACCCGATAAAATCAACCAGACCACATTCCGTCAACGGCTATTGGAAATTCCTGGTATTTCCGATGCTTCGTTCTGTCTTTTTCTACCAACAACTTCATCGAATAACACGAGCAATTTTAGTTTTGATACCCGTCAGAAAGATGAATTGTGGCAGATCAATACCAAAACTGCCGACAATAATTACGTCAAGACCTTTGGCTTAACACTAGTTGCCGGACAAAATATACCTTTGAGTGATACCGTTCGTGGATATTTGGTCAACGAAAAGGTGGTTGAAAAACTTGGTTTTAAGGATCCCAACGATGTGGTAGGAAAGAACATTAAAATTTGGGGTGTAAGCGCTCCTGTTTATGGTGTTTTAAAAAACTGGAACAATACATCCTTTCAGAATGGCATTGATCCGGTCGCTGTTTTCACGCACAACAGCAGCAATTACCGCTGTGCCGTTCAGCTCAATTCCACCAATCTGCACAGCACTATGAAGAGCGTAGAAAAACTCTGGAATGAGTATTTTCCTGATTACCTCTATGAGCAGACATTTATGAATGAGCAAATAGCCAGAAGTTACGAATTGGAAAATATCATGTTGAAACTCATCCGCGTTTTTTCCATGATTTCGATCTTCATTGGCTGCCTCGGACTATATGGTTTGGTTAAGTTTATGGCTTCTCAAAAAACAAAGGAAATCGGGGTTCGTAAGGTCCTGGGGGCCAGTTTGGGGAGTATTTTAGGAATATTCGGTAAGGAAATCGCTTTGCTTATCGTGGTTGCATTTGCACTAGCCGCTCCTATTGGCTGGTACGTGATGCACGCCTGGTTACAGGACTATGAATACCGTATTCCAATTGGTGCCGATATTCTAAGTTTAGCGATTCTGATCACTTTCATAGTAGCTGCGGTTACAGCTGGTTATGAGTCGCTAAAAGCGGCGTTGAATGATCCGGTGAAATCTTTGAAATCGGAATAATTGACTTCCTGGGTTTAAAAACAGTAAAGGGGCTCGAATGAGCCCCTTTACTGTTTTTAAGTGATTTAAGCTGTCATATACAGGCCTGAATTTTAAAACAACCGCTTTACATTTTAAGTAATTTTAAATCCTGTAATTGTTTTGTCAAATCGTCTCCTCTAAGATTACGACTAACAACGCTGCCGTCGGGACCAACCAAAACCACATAAGGATAGCCCTCAATTTTGTAGGTCTCAATTAACTTATTAAGGCTATCGGACATAATCTGCGGCCAGGGCATATCATGTTTATCAAGGAATTTTGTTAGCGCTTCGGGATTCTGTAAACCCGCAATACTTATAAATTCTATTTTCTCTTTATCTGCCAATTTATATGTTTTTTGCAGTTCGGGTATGCTGGCAACACAGGGTTTGCACCAGGTACCCCAGAAATCAATGAATACATATTTACCCTTGTAATCTGTAAGCGAAATTTGTTTGCCCGTCCTGAATTCCCTGGCCTTGAACGGCTGAAATTTGTAGCCGCTCTGAAGTGAATAACTTTCTTTTTCATCAGGATTTACCCTTTCGAGAATGAGCACATTCTTCACGCGATCAACGCCTTTATTCCTGTAAGTTATTTTATTTGTAATGCCGCCAACAGAAATAAATTCATCCTTATTTATTCCCGCAAACACTGGAATTTTTTTATCCTTTTTAAGCCCATCCATGAGAACGATTTCCGGCAACTCATAATCAACGGTAGAAAATCCTCTTCTAACACCTATTTTATAATCCTTCCCGTCGTATTTTAAAACCGTAGTGGCATATTGAGGACTACTGTAGGCGTAATCCATTCCCTCGGGCGCATCAGTGATTTTTTTAATCACTATTGGAAGTTTTGTGGTTAAAACTCGACCGTTGCGGTAATATTCGTAATCGACCAATTGTGTTTTTTTATATGACTCAATAGATTTCTGAGTACCCGTTTCCGGATAAAAAGGTGTTTCATCGCTGAAATCAAAGTTGTTATTGGAGTCCATTATTACTGTCCAATTACCTGTTTTATCAAGTCCATGAATTACGTAAACTTCGCATTTAATTGGTTTTTTAGAAAGAAGAGCTGTGTCAGGCTCCCATTTCCAGGAAGTCTTGAACTCATCAAACATGTCCTGACTTACGTTACCGAGATAATAATGCTGATAGACCAGTTGTTTATAATCAAATACCATATGCGACTTTGTTACCTTCTTCCAATCATCAGGAATTCCTTTTAAGGGCATATACATTGCATTCCAAGGTACACGCATGGAATCATTTTTGGAATACTGTGGGCTAAGATTACCATACTCATAATGAAATGGTCCGAAACCATCTTCGATTGCTAACGGCAGTTCGAGAATTTTGCTGTCTCTGTTATCCGCCTCTTTACATGAAAAAGAGAGAATGGTGAGGATGAGTAAATAAACTACGTTCCTAGTCATGTATAATTCTTTTAGTTTGTTGATTTAAAAGGCTGATACTACACTAATCAAATATTGAACATATGTGTTTGATACTATTCATTCTTTACATATTTTAAATATAACTAAACTTTATATAAAACTTAAACTTCATTTCATCAGTAACGCAAAAAGGGGCTCGAATGAGCCCCTTTACTTAATATATGAGATACAAAGCCTACTTATACAGTAGCTTCAATCTGTGCGTTTAGCTTATCTTCCAATGTAGTTTTTGGTACAACACCCACTACTTTATCCACCAATTGACCATTCTTGAAGATCATTAGAGTTGGAATACTACGGATACCGAATTTAGCAGGAATAGACGAGTTCATATCTACATCCATTTTCCCAATAACCGCTTTGCCTTCGTACTCTCCGGCAAGTTGTTCAACAACCGGCCCGATCATTTTACAAGGTCCGCACCATTCTGCCCAAAAATCTACAAGAACTGGCTTGTCGCTTTGGATCAATTCTTCAAAGGTGCTATCGGTAATTTCAAGTGCTTTTCCCATTTCAAAAAAATGTCTAAATGTTTTTAATTTAATCTGTTGTAGTAATCAATATCCCATACTAAAAGTTCCGTGCCAACTGTACTTAAAGCTATAATTTGGTCTTCTAAAATCGCTCTGGTTGTAATTGAAGGCCAAAAAGTCTCTAATTCAATGAAAATTTAACACCTTCCATGCTGTCGAGTGCCTTAAAGAGCTCATTGGACGGTGCAACACGATAACCACGTGACAACATTTCCACTTCCAGGCGGGTTTCCGGATCGGTTACCGTCATATTGACAGTGCACGAGCCGGGATTATTACCGAAGGTCTCATTAAGGATCATGATGGTCCGCTCGTCAATGAAGTCAAGCGGTAGATTGATCTTAATTTTACGGCAAAGCTTTTCACGAATTTCAGTCAACAACTGGATGAAGACAATCTTGAATTCAAACTGATCTTCCTGCTTCCAGCGATTCTGAACTTTGCCTTTAATGTGCAGGAACTGACCCACCTGCAAATAGTTGCGGTACTTTACGCAGTCTTCGCCACCAAGCAGCATCTCAATGGAACCCTTGTAATCTTCAATTTTGAAAATTATAAACGGACTACCGTTTTTCGACATTCGTTCCATCACACTAGTGACGATTCCGCCAATGGCAACCTCCTTATCAAAATGTTTGGGGCGTCGTTCGCCTTCGGCAATAAACATAACCTGATCAGCGGTGCAGGTGCAGAAATTATCCAGCTCAATCCGGAAAGTATCAAGGGGATGTCCGGAAATATAAAACCCGACAACATCCTGCTCATAGCGCAGCCTTTCCAAATCACCCCAAGGAGCTACGTCTGCTGCCTTTGGCTTGCTCATCAGCATTTCGTTCCCGCCAAAAGCACCAAACAATGATGCTTGTGCCGAGGCTTTTTCAGCATGATAATTATTGGCATAACGAATCAGGCGTTCTATGAATGTGCCATTCTCGCCTGGTTCATTTGCAAAGTATTGCGCTCTGTGGTAGTCCGTGAAGCAATCAAACCCACCTGCGTAAGCAAGACTTTCAATTGTCTTTTTATTTACAGTCCGTAAATTGACTCTGGTTATGAAATCAAATATATCTTTAAATGGTCCGCCATTTTTTCTTTCTTCAATAATCGCTTCAACCGCCGCATCCCCGCTTCCTTTAACACCAGCAAGACCGAATCGTATTTCATGTTTTTTGTTTGCATTAAACTGGCGATCCGACTCGTTCACATCAGGCCCAAGTACAACAAGTCCCTGTGCTTTACACTCTTCCATGAAAAAGGTAATCTTCTCAATGTTGCCAAGTGAGCTGGTTAGTACCGCAGACATGTACTCAGCAGTGTAGTGTGCTTTCAGATAGGCTGTTTGATAAGCAACGAAGGCATAACAGGTTGAATGCGACTTATTAAAAGCGTAGGACGCAAAAGCTTCCCAGTCGGTCCAGATCTTTTCCAGTTTTTTCAGATCCAGTCCCTTTTCTCCGCCACCTTTCATGAAATCCCCTTTCATTTTGTTCAGGGTTTCAATCTGTTTTTTCCCCATCGCTTTACGCAATGTATCCGCCTGTCCCTTTGTAAACCCTCCCAGCTTCTGGGACAAAAGCATCACCTGCTCCTGATAAACCGTGATTCCATAGGTATCAGACAGGTATTCTTCAAGTTCTGGCAAGTCATAGGCTGTTTCTTCCAGCCCGTTTTTCCTTCGTATAAAACTTGGGATATAAGCAATAGGGCCCGGCCTGTAAAGGGCGTTCATGGCAATAAGGTGTTCGAAACGGTCCGGAATAAGATCACGCATGTGTTTCTTCATCCCGTCTGATTCAAACTGAAATATGGCGTTGGTTTCACCCTTTTGAAATAGCTCAAAAACCTTTGGATCATCGAGTGGAATGTCGTCAATAACGATTTCAATTCCATGATTCTGTTTAATAAGACGTAATGCTTCCTTAATGATGGTCAGATTTCGCAGTCCCAGAAAGTCCATTTTAATAACGCCGGCATCCTCGATGATTTTTCCTTGATACTGGGTAATCAAAAATTCCGAATCCTTGGAAGTACTCACCGGTATAATTTCAGTCAAATCACTTGGCGCGATGATGATACCAGCCGCGTGAATACCGGTATTTCGTACGGTTCCTTCCAAACGTCTCGCTTCCTGCAATACACTGGCCTGCAAATCTTTACCTGAAATGATTGCCCGCATTTTCTTTACGTTGTCAATCTCCTCGGGTGCAAGACCTTCCTTTTTGGCAAGACTTCCCTCTCCTTCAAGTGGTGCAGTAAAAATCCTGTTAAGCGTCATGTTGTAAGCTGGCTTGTCGGGCACAAGTTTAGCAAGGATATTCGCTTCCGATAAGTGGAGGTCCATAACGCGCGCTACGTCTTTGATCGCAGATTTGGCCGCCATCGTACCGTAGGTTACAATTTGAGCAACCTGGTTATAGCCGTACTTTTTAACCACGTAATCGATTACCTTCTGCCGGCCTTCGTCATCAAAGTCCGTATCAATATCGGGAAGTGAAATACGGTCAGGGTTAAGAAAACGCTCAAAAAGCAGATCGTATTTAATCGGGTCAATGTTTGTAATTCCGGTGCAATAGGCCACTACTGAACCAGCAGCAGAACCACGACCGGGGCCGATGAAAACCCCCATTTTGCGTCCTGCATCAATAAAGTCTGCGACGATCAGGAAGTAACCAGGAAAACCCATGTTACGGATGGTATCCAACTCAAATTTAAGCCGTTCCTCTATTTCGGGGGTGATGGTGCCATATTTAAACCTCGCACCTTCAAATGTAAGGTGTTTTAGATATTCCCACTGATTGAGAACATCTGCGGTCAGTTCCTTTTTACCTACCATTTCCGACAGCGTATGCGTCTTAAATTCCTCTGGAATCGGGAAATTTGGAAGGAGTATATCTTTGTTCAGATTAAGTGTTTTAATCTTATCAACGATTTCGTTGGTGTTGTCAATAGACTCGGGTAAGTCGTTGAACAACTTCATCATTTCGCTGGTGTTCTTAAAATAGAACTGGTCATTGAAAAACGCGAACCTTGATCCTTTCGGAATACCTTTGTCGTCGTCAAAATCCTTGGCCGAAGGAGTACTTTGCTTGTCTCCTGTATTGATACACAGCAAAATATCATGCGCATTCCAATCTTCCTGGTCTACATAATGCGAATCGTTGGAAGCAATTATTTTGACATTATATTTCCTTGCAAACCTAATCAGAACCTCATTCACAATATACTGATCACGGATTTCATGCCTTTGAAGTTCGACATAAAAATCCTCACCAAACAGATCCAGCCACCAGCGAAACTCTTTTTCTGCTTCCTCCTCTCCTTTTCTGATGATCGTTTTTGGAATAATAGCACCAATGCAGCAAGTCGTTGCGATAAGACCTTTGTGGTACTTCACGATCAGCTCCTTATCTATCCTTGGATACTTACCATACATACCCTCAATAAAACCAAGGGAGCACATTTTCACCAGGTTTTTATAGCCGATTTCATCTTTTGCAAGCAGCAGCTGATGATGCCGTACATCCTTCTTCTCCTTGGTAAATTGTCGAATGTGTCGATCTTCAACTACATAAAATTCACACCCTACAATCGGCTTTATTCCCTGCTTGTTTCCCTCGGCCACAAACTCGAACACGCCAAACATGTTACCATGATCTGTAATGGCCACGGCAGGCATGTTATCAGCCTTTGCTTTTTTGAAGAGTTTTTTAATATCAGCAGCCCCGTCGAGAAGTGAAAACTGCGTGTGGCAATGTAAATGGGAAAATTGCATTTTTAATTTTTTAATGTTAAAACCAAAACGGTTTATGTCTACGGGGCGATTTAATCGCACTTCTTGCTAGTATCAAGTTAACAGTATGGCGTTTACAGTAAACAGGTTAAGCGTCTGAAAATTAATTATTTGAATTAATCCAATCAAGTACTGTATACTAAAAACTAATACTGTAAACTCCTTTACTCCTCGCTATGGCTAAGAATATAATTCATATAATCGCAATATGGTTTCAGTAGTCTGACACCTTTTACTATCTGGTTGGCAAAATCTTTGGAAGTCACATCCTTATCCGAATATTGATGCATGAAAAAAAGCTGTTTTCTTTTTAGCAGTTCAATTTCAGGATGGTCCTTGGGATATCCCTTCGGCATTGTTTTCAGAGCATCGCCATGTATCTCAGGGAAGTACTCGCGGAAGTCGCTGTTATGAATGATTTCTTTAAGTTCCCGGGCGTTGTAGTCCACTTCCTGCCGGTACTTTGCGAGCTGTTCGGTGGTTGGCGACCACATTCCGCCACCAAGAAACGACTGTCCGTCTGGCTGAATATGTAAATAATAATCAATCTTGCCGGAGCTCTTTCCTCCCGGTCCGATACCCGCACCCATGTTATTCTTATAAGGATCCTTATTTTTGGAAAAACGCACATCCCTGTTGATACGAAATAGACAGTCCTTTACATGCAAATTCCCCAGGTCGTGAAACGTGCTTATTTCTCTGATTAAAATTGAAACAAGCTGCTCAAGATCGGCTTTGGCGTCATCGTACTTTTTCCTGTTTCCCTGAAACCAATCTCTGTTATTGTTCTGAACCAGTTCTCTTAAAAAATTGAGAGTTTGCGTTCTAAGCATATTGAAATATTGAATTTTATCGTTCTGATCCGTTAAAAATGAAGCTTACTGCTGCGGCTCCTTTGTGGGGCTATGGCCTCCGGAAATCTATATATTTTCAAATTTACTACCATTTTCTGATTCAATTTAACGAATTTTGGCTTTTGGAATGATGAATGTTTCTTAAAAACTGATAATCA
Organism: Dyadobacter sp. CY312; assembly: GCF_021390535.1. GTDB lineage: Bacteria > Bacteroidota > Bacteroidia > Cytophagales > Spirosomataceae > Dyadobacter. The sequence goes on along the minus strand of NZ_JAJUXG010000001.1, from coordinate 185,481 downwards.
ACCGAAAGTCATGAATCTTCAATTTTTGTCAGACGAGAGAGGGAAGAAAACGGCCGTAGTGATACCCATTAAAGACTGGGAAGAAATTCAGGTGAGGTTGAAACAGGATAAGTCTGATTTTTAGGACGACTTGTCTCAACATGTTATTAATGGAATTGAGCGAGGGAAAAAGCAAAGTGATGAGGGAGAAACAAAATCTCACAGTGAGGTGATGTTAAAATATGACAAATATTCATGAGCTTCATTTTTCATTGAATAGAAATTAACAACTATATAATTATTAATGGCCAGAATCCTTACAGGAATTCAAAGTAGCGGGCGTCCTCATTTGGGCAACATTTTAGGAGCAATCCTGCCTGCGATTGAACTTTCTAAAAACCCACAAAACGAATCTTTCTTTTTTATAGCGGATCTTCATTCGCTTACTACACTTAAAGACGGAGCCCAGCGTGCCGAATATGTAAGAGCCATTGCCGCAACCTGGCTCGCTTTTGGTTTCGATTACAAAAAAAATGTTTTCTGGAGACAGTCAAGGGTTCAGGAGCATACGGAATTGGCATGGTACCTTAACTGCTTCACTCCGTTCCCGATGTTGGCAAATGCTACCTCTTTTAAAGAAAAATCGGAGAAGCTGGCAGATGTAAACGCTGGTCTGTTCACCTATCCGGTATTGCAAGCGGCGGATATCCTGCTTTATGACGCCAATATCATTCCCGTTGGCAAAGACCAAAAACAGCACCTGGAAATGACCAAGGATATTGCGAGCCGTTTCAACCAGCTTGCCGGGCAAGATATTCTGGTGCTTCCTGAACCGCAGATTGATGAGCGGATCATGACGATCCCAGGGATTGACGGACAAAAGATGAGCAAGTCGTATCATAACTACATTGATATCTTCCTGCCGGAAAATGAACTTAAAAAGGTAACCAAAAAAATTCTGTCCGATTCTACAGCTTTGGAAGAACCGAAAGATCCGGACAACGACATCACGTTCAAGCTGTATTCACTCCTGGCTAACGAAAGCGAAGTTGCAGAGATGAGAACCAGGTATGTGAACGGCGGATATGGTTACGGTCACGCCAAACAGGCATTGTTTGAATACATTCTGGAAAAATTTGCTGAACCACGCCGCATTTTCAATTACTACATGGAAAATAACGCTGAGCTGGAAGGCATTCTGACAGAAGGTGAAGGCAAGGCTCGATCCATTGCGCAGCATACAATTGGCAAAGTCAGAAGCGTCTTAGGGTTTAATTCATGACAGAAACAGTAAACAGCCTGATACATACGGACCAGGAATTGTTTCTCTGGCTCAATGGGATCAATGCACCGTGGGCCGATACATTGATGTATTGGATTACATTTAAGTACACCTGGATTCCGCTTTACGTTGTTTTGATCGCGGTTTCCGTGAAGACCGAAGGGAAAAAGTCGGTTGCTATTCTGGTTACAGTTATAGTAGCTGTGGTATTTGCAGACAAAATCACTTCGGGGATTATGAAACCTTATTTCGAACGTTTCAGACCTTGCCATGAACCTACGCTTGCCGGACTTGTACATGAGGTTGCGGGCTGTGGAGGTTCCTTTGGCTTTGCTTCCTCACATGCTTCCACTAGCTTTGCTTTGGCAACTGTCTGGTTTGTTTTACTGAAAGACAAAATAAAGTACATGTGGTTGGTACTCGCCTGGGCAGGTTTATATTCTTACAGCAGAGTATATGTAGGCGTGCATTACCCGGGCGATATTCTGGTTGGTGCTATGGTAGGCATCCTATCCGCCTGGCTTTGTATTCGCCTCTATTTCATATTTTTAGTGAAATACTATCGTATTAATTGATTTTTGTTTAATTTTGCGCAAATTTTAAGTTAGCCATGGGCTCATTCAACACCGTTAAAATATTTTCAGGAAGTCAATCAGAATATCTTGCAAAGAACATTGCACGGTATTATGGTAAAGAACTGGGTGGCTACACATTAAGGAAGTTTAGTGACGGAGAATTATCTCCAAGTTTTGAAGAATCAGTACGGGGATGTGACGTATTTTTAATACAATCCACTTTCCCTCCTACCGATAACCTGATGGAATTGTTACTTATGGTTGATGCCGCTCGCCGTGCTTCTGCCCATTATGTAACAGTTGTGATTCCTTATTTCGGATACGCCCGTCAGGACAGAAAGGACAAGCCACGCGTAGCAATTGCTGCAAAAGTGGTAGCCAACCTGCTTACTTCTGTGGGTGTTGACCGCCTCATGACACTTGATTTGCATGCCGGACAGATTCAGGGATTCTTCGATTTACCGGTTGACCACCTGGAAGGAACCTCCATTTTTGTTCCATACATTCAGTCGCTGGGCCTTAAAAATCTATTGATTGCCTCTCCCGACATGGGCGGTGCGGCCCGTGCAAGAAACTTTGCCAAGTTCCTGAACGTGGATATGATCCTTTGTGATAAACACAGGAAAAGAGCCAATGAAATTGCCAGTATGCAGGTAATTGGAGATGTGGAAGGTATGGATGTAGTGTTGGTAGATGACCTTATTGATACGGGTGGTACGCTTTGCAAAGCAGCAGAACTCATCCTTGATAAGGGCGCCAATTCTGTACGTGCTATAAGTACACACGCAATTATGTCTGGCAAAGCGCACGAAAACATTGCAAATTCTGTTTTGGAAGAACTGATCATTACTGATACGATTCCTCTGAAACAACACAACGAAAAAATCCGGGTACTATCTGTCGCTGAAATATTTGCAAAGGCCATCGGACGGATCCGTGATCATGAATCTATTAGTTCATTATTTATAAATTATAATCAGTAAATTTTATTTTTTTTAACTTTCAAATTAAATATTCTTATGAAAACGCATGAGATTGTAGGGTTTAAAAGAGCGAATCTCGGTAAGGTGGAAGCCCAGGAACTTCGTTCACAAGGTTATGTTCCGTCTGTACTGTATGGTGGAAACGAGCAAGTACATTTTTATGCACCTGCTATGTTGTTCCGCGAGTTGCTTTTCACACCGGATATTTTTAATGTTACCCTCAACATCGAGGGAACGATTTACAATGCCATTTTACAGGAAAAACAATTTCACCCGGTTAATGACTCATTGATTCATGCTGATTTTTTGCAGATCATTGACGGTAAAGAGATAAAGGTTGATGTGCCGGTAAAACTTACAGGTACTTCTACTGGCGTAATGAAAGGTGGTAAAATGAACCAAAAATTGCGTAAATTGCGTGTACAAGGTCTGGCTGAAAACATTCCTGACTATGTAAACGTAGACGTAACTGAGCTTGAATTAGGAAAATCAGTTAAAGTGGGTGCAGTAAATGCTGAAAATTTTGTTATATTGACAGCTGCTAGCAACCCGATCGCCTCTGTGGAGATCCCACGTGCACTTCGCGGTACACTAGGCAAATAATAAGTATTTTATTTTTCATGGCTAATAGATGCAAATGTGCCGACCTTTGGTCGGCATTTTTGTTTTATAGCAATCGCAGAAATTTATTACTGTCATGGAAAAGCTTATTGGCATACATTGGGACGACATGTTTATACCCAGTTTGTCGCTCCTTGAAATATTTGTAAGGGGAACCATTACTTATTGGGTTATCTATTTATGCCTGCGGATGTTCCGCCGCGGAACGGGTCAGCTTAGCATCAGTGATCTTTTACTGATTACCATGATCTCCGATGCCGCTCAGAATGCTATGGCGGGAACCTATAATTCAATCACAGAAGGAGCTGTCTTGATTTGCACGCTAGTTTTTTGGGATTACGCTATCGACTGGATGGGCTATAAAAAAATCCTGTTCGGAAAATTGGCCAGACCTGAGCCTATCCTGCTGATCAGAAATGGCAGGCTTCTCAGAGCAAACATGGAAAAACAGCTCATGGATGAGGATGAGCTGAATGGGCTGCTTCGAGAAAATGGTGTTGACGACTACAAGAAAGTAAAAACCTGTTATCTTGAATCAACTGGTAATCTGAGCGTGGTTTTAAAGGAAGAAAACTAACAATTATCCAAGGTCAGTGCACGCTGGAAATGGTGCTGGTTACGTCTAGCCAACGCTCGATCTGACTAACAAGAACTTCGTTTATCCTGTAATAGCTTTCATGTGTCCAGCCGCCGATATGTGGTGTCAGTACTACGTTATCCACCGAGCAGAGATAATCAAAAGCTTCCTGCTGATCGGGTTTAAGGTTTTTCAATTTCTCATTTTCGAGCACATCCAGGCAGGCACCTTTAATTTTGCCAGACTTTAATCCATCTGCAATTGCACGAAGGTGTGCAGTTTCTCCTCTTGAAAGGTTAAGCAAATAAAACGGCTTAGTAAAACCTTGGATAAAATCTTCATTTACAAGGAATTTAGTTTCGCTCGTTAAAGGAATGTGTAAGCTTAAAATGTCCGCTTCTTGCATAATACGCTCGATTGAAGCTTCTTCTGCAAACGCATCACTATAATTGTCACGGTATTTGTCATAAGCCAGCACTTTGCAACCAAATCCACTAAGTCTTTTTGCTGTTGCACCACCGTTGTTACCGTAACCGATGATTCCAACCGTTTTTTCCATGATTTCAACACCACGGTTGCCTTCTCTGTCCCAAGTCCCCTGCCGCACCTGGCGATCGGCACGAATAATATTATTAAACAGAGCCAACAACATACCTAGTGCATGTTCTGCCACCGCGTCCCGGTTACCTTTTCCTGCATGAAAAACATCGATTTTACGCAAAGCGGCTACATCAAGGTCAATCAAATCCAACCCCGCTCCTGCTCTTGCAATGAATTTCAGCTGCTTTCCGGCTTCCATTAGCTCGTTATCAACAAAAGTTTTGCTTCTGATTACAAGACCGTCATAACCTGGCAAAGCATCTATAATATCCTGACGCTTAAACTCTGGTTGATAAGAATAGGTCCATCCCCGTTCTTCAAACATTGTAAAAAGAGAAGAATGCATAGAGTCAGCTATCAGGATTTTCATGGGAGCACGGGATTTTTTGTAACTTGCCGGTGGAATACTTCCGCAAAAGTAATATAGAAAAGCACATTAGAATTGTTGTAATATCTTTTTAAGTTCATGAGCGATCAAATAAGTAATAAACCCGTCATCGGAATTACGTTGGGCGATTACAACGGCATAGGGCCGGAAGTAATCCTTAAGGCATTAGAAGGAAACCAGTTAGCCAAGTTGTGCACGCCTATTATTTACGGCTCACTGCGCGTGCTAAATCAATATAGAAATCTTTTTGAAATGAAGGACTGGACGCTGCATGGCATTCAAAAAGCAGAGCAGGCCAACCCTAAACTAGCCAATGTTATTACCTGCTGGCACGACCATCAGACTGAGATTACTCCTGGTCAGATCACAGCAGAAGCCGGACAAGGATCACTTGCAGCTTTAAAAAGAGCGGTTGAAGATTTGCGGTCGGGAAAGATACAGGCCATTGTAACGGGGCCGATCAATAAGGATAACATTCAAAGCGACGATTTCAAATTCCCGGGACATACGGAATACTTTGCAAAATCATTCGAGGTTGATGAAGCCCTGATGTTTATGGTTGCAGGGGATTTGCGCGTGGGTGTTCTCACAGGTCATATTCCATTAGAAAATGTTAAAGCTCAAATTACAGCCGAGAAATTAACAGCCAAGATCGACCAGATGCTTAAATCTCTTAAAAATGATTTCGGTATCAAAAAGCCAAGACTAGCAGTTCTGGGCCTCAATCCGCATGCAGGTGAGAACGGCCTTCTGGGCAGCGAGGAAATAGAGGTGATCCAGCCTGTGATCAAGACATTCAAGGACAAAGGGCACCTTGTGATTGGGCCGTTTCCAGCCGATGGTTTCTTTGCAGCCGGCACTTACAAAAAGTATGACGCCGTTTTAGCGATGTATCACGATCAGGGATTGATCCCTTTCAAAACACTTGCATTCAATGAAGGTGTCAATTTCACAGCGGGGCTACCGGTAGTTCGTACTTCTCCTGATCACGGGACTGCTTACAACATTGCCGGGAAAAACCAGGCTTCGGAAGGTTCAATTCTGCAAGCAATATATCTGGCTTGCGATGTATCCAGATACAGAACCGACAGCAGTGAGATTGATAAAAACGCCTTGGTATCCAAACCGCAGCAGTCTGAAAGCCAGCATCCTGCAAAATCGGGTGGAAAACAGCGATTTAACTAGACAGCTGATTTGTGAACGTCAAATTCAGCAATGCTTTCGGCCACATTCATACATGTAATTCTTTACTTCTTATCCTTTAACTCCTTGTTTGCGACATGTTAAAATCTATGACCGGGTACGGTGTATCCAACATCGAATCCGAATCTATAAATGTTACGGTTGAAATAAAGACACTCAATTCAAAATTCCTTGATATATACTGCCGCATCCCACGTCAGTACTCTGAGCGGGAAATTGAAATCAGAAACTTACTGACGCAGTCACTTGAACGTGGTAAAGTAGAATTTACTTTAACAGTACATCCGGTCGGGAAAGCAATTGCTTCAACCACTGTAAACAAAGCGCTCGTTAAAGCTTACTTTAACGACTTGTCTGAAACCGCAACTTCAATTGGCTTCATACCAGATCACACAGAGTTGTACAGAATCGCACTTCAACTGCCAAATTCCTACAATACGGAATCGGTTGACGAATCAAGCCGTGAAAATGACTGGTCGCAGATAAAAGTGGCAGTGCTGGAAGCGATCCGGAAATGTAATGTATTCAGAGAGCAGGAAGGCAAAATGACCGCTGACAAGTTTAACGACTACATTACCACAATTGATAACTTGCTAGGCAGCGTTACTGAACAGGATAAACTAAGGATTCCCGCTGTACGTGAACGTTTGGAAAAACAGGTTCGCGACCTGCTTTCTGACGACAATTTTGATCCGAACCGCTTTGAGCAGGAATTGATCTACTACATAGAGAAATTTGATATTTCGGAAGAGAAAATAAGACTAGCCAATCACCTTACCTACTTCAGAGAAACACTGGAATCTCCGGAAAGCAACGGTAAAAAGCTGAACTTTATCGCGCAGGAAATTGGTAGGGAAATCAATACAATTGGTTCTAAGGCTAATGACGCCACCATCCAGCATCTGGTCGTTCAAATGAAGGACGAACTGGAAAAGATAAAGGAACAAACCATGAATATTATCTAAGAAAATGGGAGACAACAGGCTTCCACTTTCATTTTATCAATCGCTCGATACCATTTCACTCGCCAGAGCGCTGCTGGGTTGCGAGCTCGTTCATGATAGTCCCGATGGCTCCACCAGCGGGATTATTGTTGAAACGGAGGCCTATTTATGCGACGATCCCGCCTGCCATGCTTTTAACAGACGAACAGCCAGAACGGAACCCATGTACCGAACTCCGGGTACCATCTATGTTTATCTGATTTATGGCATGTACCAGTGCATTAACGTTGTAAGTAACCAGGAAGGCATTGGCGAAGCCGTACTGATAAGAGCATTACAACCATTACGCGGCATAGCGCTTATGCAGCAAAGGCGTATGTTAAGTAGAAAAGTGAATTATGATCTGCAAAAGCCTTTTTCTGTAAGAGACCTTTGCCGCGGTCCGGGAAAACTTGTGCAAGCCATGGGCATAGAACGCACTTACCACAACAATAAGTCGTTTATAGAAGGAAACTTGTATATAACGGAAGGTATAGAGGAGAAAAAAGAAATCACAGTTTCTCCCCGAATTGGTATCAATGTAGGCATAGATTTACCCTATCGTTTTAGCATAAAGGGAAGTCTATATGTCAGCAAATAGGATAATTCCGAATTCTATTTAATTTATTGCCTATACCAACAATTCCGCCATTCGTTTTTATATTTGAAAAATGAACTCAACGTCCTTTTCAAATGAACTAACATTACCCGAGAATATTGCCATCCCACCTGGTATACGATAATATGACTACTTTATACAAGTTAGGGATTCTGGTCGTTTTCTCGCTCCTGCTCACAGGTCTTCAATGTACCTCGTTTGACTCAAAGCTCACCGCTGTCAGAGACTCAGAGTTTAATCTTACTGAAAATCGCCAGGCTGATTTTGAACAGGATACCGTTCGTATCTATGAGTGCCTTGCTCTCGCCAGGTCTTACCTGTACAAGGATGCTGAAAAGACGATGGTCAACGCAAAAGAAGTGCTTAAACTGGCTCAGAAACATCAGTGGAATAAAGGTAAAATTCTGGCATACAACTTGCTGAGTACTTTTTATCTGATGGATGGAAGCTACGATTTGCTACGTGAGCTTTCCAATGAAACTTTACTTTTGGCACAGAAGGAACATCTACCCCTTTATGTTGCTCATGCAAAGCGATTTGTGGCGGAAAGCTATTCTGAATATCGCCAATGGGATTCAGCTAAGGTTAATTACGAATATGCTCTGAAGGTATTCATTGCCATGGACGACGACAGCTCAAAAGCTGTCTGCCTGGAAAATATGGGCACTATGCACCGCGAGCAGAATCAGCTGAAAGAAGCGTTCGAATGTTATGATCAGGCTTTTTCGATTTATGAAAAGCTGAAGATGCCGAATGGAAAAGCGTCTGTGCTGCAAAACCGGGGTTACCTGTATGTCCGCGGGGAAAATCATAAGGACGCAGAGAAGCAATACCTTCAGGCTTTGAAATTGTACCAGACTACTCAAAACTTTTACGGAGAGCTTAGTTTGCTTAATGACCTGGGTAATTCTTATTATTGGGACGGCAAATATGATAAAGCGATTGAAGCTTGTAACCGCGCACTGGTTTATTCAAAAAAGTACAACACAACCCAGCAAACCAACTGGGCCCACCAAACACTTGGACGTTCTTACAAAGCAAAGAGTATGCTGGAACAGTCCATTTATCACAGTGAAAACGCCTATTACTACCGCCGGCAAATTCATGACGACTACATCAGGCGACAGTATACGATGTACCAGCTTATGTACGAAAATGAGCAGATGGATTCTGCCATACAGAAGCAGATTATTGACGATCAAAATCAGGTTCAGCGCGTTTTGATTGGTTTCAGCTGTCTCATCATAGCATTTGCAGCCTTTTTGTGGAATAATAATAAAAAGCTTCGCAGGAAAAACGCTGAGATACAGGAGGCAATGATCCAGGGTCAAACCATTGAACGTAAACGGGTTGCAGCTGAGCTGCATGATCACCTGGGTGGAACACTCGCTTCCTTGAACTGGTATCTTTTTGGTATTGACAAAAAATCGCTTCCGGAAGAAGAGCAAAAAATATACAATCGGGTGCATGAAATGGTAGGTGCGGCCTACAAAGAAGTACGTAGTCTTTCACATAACCTCATGCCGGCGGAACTGGAAGAGCATGGTTTGATTATGGCTTTGGGTAGACTGACAAGTAAACTGAGTGAAAACAAAAATATTCAGTTTACCTTCGATCACAATACGCAGGATAAACGATACGGGAACAAAACGGAGTTTGAATTGTACAGCATTGTACTGGAACTGGCCAACAACATTATTAAACACTCCAATGCAACTTCCGCGTCCATCAGTCTGGCCGAAACTGCAAAAACAATCCAGCTCCTCGTATCCGATAATGGCCAGGGTATTGATGCGACTTCTAAACAGGGAATTGGTCTTAACAATGTGAAAAACCGGGTGCAAAGCCTCTCCGGAAAAATAAAGATCAGCAACCAGCCAGAACAGGGAACACTTATTGACATTGAAATACCCAATACGCAAAGAAGCTAGGCAGATAAGAATACAGATTATTTACCAGCAATACCTCTCGATTTCGTTAACGAGCTATAACAGCTCGTTATGGTTAAATAAAAAGACATCACGACATTATAATGAACCAATTACCCATTCAGGAATTCGTATCCGCACTCAAAGACAGCATCAGTAACAATACTTTCATAAGCCTTTCATTGGGTAATTATAAGGGTACGGAGGAGCATCTCAAAAACATTTACGGCAAAAAAATTCTTGTTAAAAGAGAAGAAAAGCTGAGTTTAACATACCGGTTCAAAACCCGTGACATTGTTAAGAACTTTCCAATAGAAGAGACTGAAAAGATTATCACGAAAAAACTGGACGAAGGGTTTCTGGTGGCAGGACTTTTCACGACAGAGTATGATTGGAATCTTGACATTAACCATAAAGGCAAAGCCACTTTGAAAAAGAAGGAGGCCAAGTCGAAAACTTTACCGCCTTCCGGACATGATAAGGAAAAAAATCGCCAGATATCACCCAAGGACAAGGGATACCTCACAGCGCTGAAAATTACGGATGAGGATGGAAATGTATTTAAAAATGCCCAGGACAAGTATAAACAGATCAATCATTACGTAGATATTCTGAGTCCGTTGATAAGGGAAATTCCTGAAACCGACAAGCTTAAAGTGGTAGATATGGGCTCCGGAAAGGGGTATCTCACTTTTGCGCTCTATGATTATTTAAGCAATGTGGTTAACCGCCCTTCACAAATAACTGGTGTGGAGTTCCGGGAAGACCTTGTAGAGCTGTGCAACAAAATTTCGGATCAATCAGGTTTTCAGGGGCTGGACTTTGTAGAAGGAACGATTGAAGATTACCAAACAGAAGCAGTCAATATTCTTATCGCACTTCACGCCTGCGACACGGCTACGGACGACGCAATTTCAAAGGGAATTAAGGCAAACGCCGACCTGATTGTTGTTGCACCTTGCTGCCACAAACAGATAAGAAGGGAGATCGAAAAAAACAAAGCAAGTAATGACGTGGATTTTCTCACGCGCCATGGCATCTTCCTGGAAAGGCAAGCGGAAATGGTAACAGACGGAATCAGAGCGTTAGTACTCGAATATTTCGGATACAAAACCAAAGTATTTGAATTTATCTCAGATGCTCACACCCCTAAAAATGTAATGATTGTGGGAACAAAGGGAAGCAAGGCTGACAAAAATGTAATTCTGCAAAAGATCAAACATGCCAAGAGCTATTTCGGAATTGAAAAGCATCATTTGGAAAAAGTGCTTGATTTGTAACCGTTACAGCTTATAATGACCACTGTTTCGGTTCTTAACATTAATAATTAAGGAAATCCCTTTCTGGCAATGCGTATAATTGAATCCCGGATAGCTCAATATATTTCGGCAGTTTATATCTTTGCCACCTTTGCCAAACAACCAAAAAATATATGTGGAATAAAATAGCGACCTACATCATTCGATACAGGATTATGTGGGTTGTATTAGTACTGGTATCTACCATCTTCATGGCCTATGAAGCCAGTAAAATTGAATTATCTTATCAGTTTGCCCGCATATTGCCGTCGAATGATCCCGTAGAAAAGGAGTATCAGGATTTCAGAAAGTTGTTTGGTGAAGATGGAAGTGTCATGGTGATCGGCTGGCAGGATCCACAGCTATTCGAGGTGAACAAGTTTAGCGACTGGTGTAAACTTAGCCAGCGTATACGCGAAACGGACGGAATAAAGAGTGTGTTGTCGCTTGCCAATGTACAACGTGCCATCCGTAATGACAGTCTTCGCCAGTTTGATTTTGAGCCTGTTATCAGGCAAATTCCTACCACACAAACAGAAGTTGACAGCTTAAAAAAGGAGATCCTTAACCTTCCCATTTATGAAGGATTGGTGCTGAATTCCAAATCCAATGCTACGCTTATTGTTATTACCTTCAACGACAAAGAGTTAAATTCAAAGCGCAGACTGACCATTGTAAGTGATATTGAAGCGATTGCAGAAGAGTTCGCTACCAAATACTCCACTGATCTTCACTATTCCGGGATGCCATATATCCGAACCGTGAATATGAAGAAGATTTCTGGCGAAATGCAGCTGTTCATGGGTCTTGCCGTTTTTGTAACGCTTTTTATTCTCTGGGCATTTTTCCGTTCTTTCCGCCTTACGCTGTTATCGATTATAGTGGTGCTAATCGGTGTGGTTTTTTCTGTCGGCACGCTGCATCTGTTCGGATATAAAATTACAGCACTTACCGGTTTGATCCCGCCCCTTCTCATTGTAATAGGTGTACCAAACTGCGTTTTCCTGATCAACAAATATCAGTCCGAGCTACGTGACAATAAAAGTAAGGATGATGCGATTAGCGAAATGATCCATCAGATCGGACTTTCCACATTTCTTGCAAATACCACAACCGCCATTGGTTTTGGCGTGTTTTATTTTACCAACAGCAGCTTGCTTGTAGAATTTGGGGTCGTGGCGGCCATAAGCGTGATGGTAACTTATGTGCTTTGTTTGCTTCTGCTACCTATTACGCTTCATTATATGAACGTGCCCAAGGCAAGGCATATGAAACACCTTGATGGAAAATGGGCATCCGGATTTTTGTCTGCAGTAAACAAACTTGTTCATTACCGCAGAAAAGAGATTTACATCGCCATGGTTGTGATGATTATTGTCTCTGCCTACGGAATGACAAAAATTGAAACCATTGGTTACGTGGTTGATGACCTGCCTAAAAAGGATGTGGTATACACAGACCTTCGTTTCTTCGAAAAGAACTTTAATGGTGTACTTCCGTTTGAAGTAATGATTGATACAAGACAGAAAAACGGGGTATTTGGCGAGCAGGCGCAGGTTTTGTACAAAATTAAGTCGCTGCAAAACATGATGGAAAGTTATCCTGAATTTTCAAAACCGGTATCGGTTGTGCAGGCTTCCCGATTTTTATACCAGGCTTACCGTGGCGGCGATGCAAAATACTTTGTTTTACCCGGGGCGCTGGAATTGGCCAAACTAACAGGTTACGTTGAAGGCAAACAGGGCGCTGCCAAACAGGTAAATTCGTTTCTTAATGACGATAAAAGTGTGACAAGAGTAAGCTTCCAGATGGCCGATGTGGGCTCAGAAAGGATAAAAGAGCTTATGAATGAGATTCGCCCGAAGGTTGATTCCATCTTCAGCCCAAAGCAATATAAGGTAAGCCTTACGGGGCATAGCCTTGTTTTCCTGAAAAGCAACGATTACCTGCTTAGCAATTTATATGAAAGTCTGCTGATTGCCATCGTATTGATCGCCATCGTGGGAATGGTACTTTTCCGCTCTATTCCCATTATTCTTTTATCAAAACTACCCTGCCTCATTCCTTTGGCACTTACTGCCGGTATAATGGGTTACTTCGGCATCTACTTTAAGCCCACTACGATACTTATATTCAGCATCACTTTTGGCATTGCTTCTGATGGTACTGTGTATTTTCTCACGCGATACCGCCAGGAATTGTACGAAAAAGGATTGAGTCCTTCCCAGGCGGTAACCAACTCCATATTTGGAACCGGATTGAGTATGATATACACCGCTGTGATCCTTTTTTGCGGGTTTATCATCTTTGCAGCATCCAGTTTTGGTGGTACAGCAGCAATGGGTGTTATGGTTTCTATCACTTTGTTGGTAGCAATGTGTACCAATCTTATTTTGTTGCCGGCGTTGCTATTATCCATTGCCAAAAGGCAGGGAAAAGATGTGAAACCTTCTTAAATTGGAACATCTTACTCCGATTTAAAACCCGTTTCTATACCAATGAAAAAAACAATTTTAGTAGTCCTGTTATTAGCTCCGCTGTTTGCAACAGCACAATCAGACTACAAGGAAGATTCCATCTTCATCCGTAAAATATTTAATACAGCACTCACAGATGGTAAAAGCTATGAAATGCTTCGCCATCTGACATTGAATGTTGGTCCAAGATTAAGTGGTTCCGCAGGAGCAGCCAAGGCGGTAGAGTACACGAGAGATGTGATGAAAGATGAAAAATTCGATCATGTGTTTCTTCAAAATGTGATGGTACCACATTGGGTCCGTGGAGCGAAAGAACAGGCTGCTATCGTGAATGGAAAGCAAAAAGTAAGTGTGCCGCTGGTTGCCTTGGGTGGCTCAATTGCTACTCCTAAAACGGGAATTACAGCCGGGGTTATAGAAGTAAAGACTTTTCAGGAATTACGCGATCTTGGTACTGAAAAAGTGAAAGGCAGAATTGTGTTTTTCAACAGACCAATGGATACTACCAAACTGAACACATTTGACGCTTATGGCGGTGCAGTGGATCAGCGTGGAGCCGGAGCCAGCGAAGCCGCAAAATTGGGTGCAATTGGCTGTATTGTGAGATCGGTAACAACCCGGCTGGATGATGTACCACATACAGGAAGTATGCGTTATGCAAGCGGTGCTCCCATGATTCCCGCAGCGGCGATCTCAACCAATGCGGCTGAATTGCTCAGCAAAACTTTGAAATCCAATCCGGAAACTCAGTTTTTTTTCAAACAAAATTGTGAAACCTTTCCCGATGCTCCTTCCCATAATGTGATTGGAGAATTAAAAGGATCCAAAAATCCGGCTGAATTCATGGTCGTAGGCGGTCACCTTGACTCATGGGACATTGCGCAGGGGGCTCATGACGACGGAGCGGGCTGTGTCCAGTCCATTGAAGCGGTCCGATTGCTCAAAGTTTTGGGATATAAGCCCAACAATACTTTACGTGCCGTGATGTATATGAACGAGGAAAACGGGCTAAAAGGCGGTATTGCTTATGCAGATTCTGCAAAGTCAAAAAGTGAGAAGCACGTAGCCGCAATTGAATCTGACAGAGGAGGATTTACACCACTTGGTTTTGGAATAGTAGGCACAGCTGCACAAAAAGCCAAAATCATCGGCTGGCAAAAGCTCTTTAAACCTTACGGTTTGCACGAGATAGGTGTAGGCGGCGGTGGCGCCGATATTGGTCCGCTTGGTCAGCAGGGAACTGTTTTGTTAGGTTTAATTCCTGATTCCCAGCGTTATTTCGATTATCACCACGCAGCCAATGATACATTCGATAAAGTGAGCCGTCGGGAATTGGAACTTGGCGCGGCTTCTATGGCTGCGATGCTATACCTGCTCGATAAATACGGAGTGAATTAATATGCAGCATTTAATTGTTAAAAAAGCCCGGTTCGTAGTATAATTACAAGCCGGGCTTTTTGACACTATTTCAGTTTACTGATCATTGCATTTTATCAAATGACTGATCCATCCATTCCTCCGGAATGCTATCAAGAGCCTCTTTCAGCTTATCAGCCCACATTTCAGAGACTTTTTCCAAGTCCTTTTTTTCGTATCTATGTTCGATAATCTGAAAACTGTCCTTTTTATACAGCACCACATCAATCGGAAACTCTACATCGTTGTTACTGACGCGTGTTGAGTCGAAAGATAAGAAACCCGCTTTCAGCGCCTGCTTCATTGTGGAATCTTCATTGAGAACACGGTTTAGAATTGCCTTTCCTTGTCCTGAATTACCAATAATAACATATGGCGAACCTTCATCGAGTTCCACCCAGTTTCCTTCGGAATACAACAGGAACAACTTGTGTTCGGGGTCATCTTTCAGCTGACCACCTACGATGGTATTCAGGTTGAACTTCAATCCTGCTCTCTCCAATGACTGCCGGTCTTCTTCGGCAACCTTCTTTATTTGTTCACCAAAGGCGTTTACGGCCTTATAAAGTTTGTTGTAGACAACTCCTTCGCTAAGCAATTCTTCAAAATAATGTACCGCTTTGTCTCTAACCGACCGCAATCCGCTTGTCATGATAAACAGCGAGTACCCGTCCTTTTGGGTAATGTACATTTTCTTTTTAGTGGTGGTATTGGTTCCTGCGGTAATGCGTGTATCAGCAATTGCAACCAAACCTTCTTTTACTTTTATTCCAAGGCAATAAGTCATTTTTTCTCTTTTACAATTGATTCAGAAAACTTTTAAAAGTGTGAATTGTGCTCTGAATGATTCGTTTGAATAAGCCCAAAATTACCAAAATGACATCGTTAGCACGAGGTTTTAACGATATACTTTTCTTTTTTTAATTTAAAGTTAATTCCCATTGTTGGCTAAGTGTCTATTATTCAAGTCATTTTAAGTTATTCTAAAAATACTTTTGACCTTATCCATTTATCTCAGCGAGCACTTTAATAGTACATTATTTTTCCGATTCCTCTGCCTACATTTGCCAGCAAACAGAATTTCTCATTTCCTCAGCCAGTGTTAAAAACTTACATTATGACAACCAACGAACAGCTTATACATCAGTTTTACTCCGCCTTTCAAAACAAAGACTTCGCTACCATGCAGGCTTGTTATGCCGACGATGCGACCTTCACCGATGCGGCTTTTGTAGACCTGAATGCAGATCAGGTGCGTGCTATGTGGGAAATGTTATGCAAAAATGGAAAAGACCTGAAACTGACTTTTGGTAAAATTCAGTCTCACCAAGATATCGTTAATGCCGAATGGACGGCGGTTTATTTGTTTTCGAAAACCGGGAAAATGGTTACTAACAATGTTATGGCGGAATTTGTGATAAAGAATGGGCTGATCGTAAGCCATAGAGATAAATTCGATTTCTATACCTGGGCGAAGCAGGCTTTTGGATTTACCGGATTACTCATCGGATGGACCAGCTTTTTCCAAAATAAGGTTCAAACTACAGCGAAGGCCAGCCTGGAAAAGTTTATGAATAGAAATGCTTAATTAGACAAAATTGCTTCTGCTTTCAATTCTCTATTGATCTGAAGGAAGTAAAATTTGGTATATAGAGTATCAGATAATCTAAAATCTGCATTCTATGAAACCAATAACAATCGCTTTTGCACTTCTTTTATTTATTGGCTGCACTTCCTCAAACGAGGAGATGCAGAACACTCCCGAGCCTGGGCCAATTTCCGAAGTAGGACTCTCCTATCTTGCTTTGGGCGATTCATACACCATTGGTCAAAATGTAACTGTAGACGAACGCTGGCCGGTAATTTTGGCAAAAGAGTTGGGCAACAATGGCAGACAGGTGCAGTCACCTGAAATCATCGCTGTAACCAGCTGGACAACTGCAAATTTGCTTAATGCGCTGGATTCAAAAAATATTACCAAAAAATACGATCTGGTATCCCTGCTTATTGGTGTCAACAACCAATATCAAGGCAGAAGTCTTGAAGAGTATCGCCGGGAATTCCGCCAACTGCTCGTAAAAAGTATTGGTTACGCCAAGGGCGGAAGCAGCAAGGTATTTGTGCTCTCCACACCCGACTGGGGAGTGACACCCTATGGTTCTGGTACAGATACCGATCACATAGCACGAGAAATTGATCAGTTCAATGCTGTTGCCAAAGAGGAATGCGAAAAGCTAAGTATCAGTTTTGTCAATATCACACCAACGTCACGTCTTGCCTTGAACGATGCAACAATGGTAGCAAGCGATGGCCTTCATTTTTCCGGGAAAATGCACCAACTGTGGGTGAATGAAGCATTTACGATTGTAAAGCAAAAGATTTGAGGATAATAAAAAACCTTCAACCCAAAACGGGATGAAGGTTTAAATACTATTATTCCAAAATTCTATACTCTTTAAGCTTCCTGTAACGCCCGTAGTCTGAGCGACAGTCCGTTCATATTTTCAGCTGGCCGGATCTGACACGCAAGCCTGCTGTTTTCATCAGCATCTGGCAAGGTATCAAGCGTGTCCAGTTCATTGTCATTACATGGATTTAGATTTTCTGCTCCTTGCAGAACCTCAATGTGACAAGTTGCACAAAGTCCCATTCCCCCACAGGTGGCCATGATATCATACTCATAAGCCTTTAAAACTTCCATCAGATTCAGCCCGATGTCGGTAGGAACCTCCAATGTTTGACGTTCTCCCTCAGCATTTTCAACGGTTACATTTATCATGGCTAAAATGCGTTTATACCATTCACGGTGGTGTATTTAAAACTTAGCTTCTGTTCAGGATATACGAATTTGAATGCACTTTGCATCATAATTGCCGCTTCGTGGAATCCGCAAAGGATCAATTTCAGTTTTCCCGGATAGGTATTTATATCACCGATTGCATATATACGCTCAACGTTGGTAGAATAATCGAGTGTAACAACGGTAACGGCTGCTTTGTCTATTCCCAGGTTCCAGTCGGCAATAGGTCCCAGTTTCGGACTCAACCCAAACAGTGGAATAAAACTGTCTGTTTCGATTGTGGTTAGTTGCTTTTTGTTATCCAGAATGGAGATTTCTTTCAGAACACCATTTCCTCCCAGGCTACTTACCTGAGATTGGAGAATAAGATCTATTTTGCCTGCCTCAGCAAGTTCAAATACTTTAGAAGCCGAGTCAGG
Source organism: Dyadobacter sp. CY312 (assembly GCF_021390535.1). Classification (GTDB taxonomy): domain Bacteria; phylum Bacteroidota; class Bacteroidia; order Cytophagales; family Spirosomataceae; genus Dyadobacter. The sequence goes on along the minus strand of NZ_JAJUXG010000001.1, from coordinate 167,333 downwards.
AGCGCCTCTGAAAGTCTCACCTCGATGCACAAGTGTTACCCTTGAAGCAACATCTGCAAGGAATATGGTCCAGTCCAGAGCTGAGTCACCTCCACCGGCAAGTACGATTTTCTTGTCCCGGAACTGCTCGGGTCTTTTCACCATGTAGTGCACACCTTTTCCTTCAAAATGTTCAAGGCGTTCTACAGCCGGTTTACGCGGTTCAAAACTTCCTAAGCCAGCAGCAATAACAACTACCTTACAATGAACTTCGGTGCCTTCGTTTGTACCAACGATGTATGAACCGTCGTCTTGTTTGGTGAGTGCCTCAACACGTTCGCCTAATGTGAAACCAGGCTTGAATTCCTCAATCTGAATCAACAGGTTTTTTACCAGGTCTTCGGCAATGATTCCGGGAGCTCCGGGAATATCATATATTGGTTTTTGCGGGTAAATTTCCGAAAGCTGACCTCCAACAACAGGAAGTGCATCAATCAGATGGCAACGCATTTTTAATAATCCAGCTTCAAATACAGCGAAAAGCCCAACCGGCCCCGCTCCTATAATACATATGTCAGTGGTGATCATGATAACTTTTTAGAATGTTGGAAAAGAAAGAAATTCAAAGTCATTGTTAGCGAATACTGAATTTCCATGTAGCAAAAGTATACTGCCAGGCTTTACCAGGACAATCACATTTTGTTATAAACTATAACCAAAAGTTATCAATCTAAGATTTTCGATAGTCAGTCGCCGGCCACCATAAATTCCAGCATACCCGGTAGTATTTCAACGGAAACCCGTATCGGACTTTCGGGCTTCAATCTTTCGTCATCCACATGTAAGTCTTTTCCCTCCCATTCTATCTCCAATTTCTTCGCCCTGATTGTTGTGAAGCTAAAAGTCTCCTGCCCTTCATTCAACTGGTTTAAAAGAAAAAGACCAAACTTTTGCTGATCTTCCTCAGATATTAAAACCACATCAAACTCTCCATCGCCCGGATCGCCGTTGGGAGCCAGTTCCAGCCTTGGACCGATAGATCGTGTATTCATTACCTCAACCATTATGTACCTACCCGAATATTCTGCGCCATCCGCAACGATCTTACACTTCTGGGGCTTATAATTGAGCACGATATCATATAGGACAGCCTGAGCTACTTTGAGTTTTTGATCAACATCATCACCAATATCGTCGTCCATTTTTTCCATTACTTTTATTAGTCTTGGAAAAATACCTAGTCCAAATGCTTCCAGAAAGAAAGTTTGGTCTTTTAATCCACCCACTTTACCAATATCAAATCTTTTTAGCGTAGCTGTTTGCCAGGACTTTACGATGTCTTTTACTTTGCCATCTATCTTTAACGTTCCTGCAATGTTGTTGGCGGTTCCATGCGGTAATATCGCAATTGGATATTGTTTCTCAATTCTTTCCCGCTTCATCAGCACTTTTGCTACTCTTCTCACAGTTCCGTCTCCGCCAGCAATAATCAAAAAGTCCGTGTCGTTCGAAAACTTATCCCAATCATCTTTTTTCACCGAAGCATAAGAGACGTCAAAACCTTGTTTCTTAATCGTATCCAACAGTTCAGTTTTTGTGAAATCGTTTTCTCCCGCGGTTGGGTTGTGTAAAAGGGTGGCTTTTTTCATAGGAATGTCTGATGATTATTTATTCAGGAGCTATAAAAAACATACCAGGCATAATTTTATTGCTGTATCGGAAAAAATGAAAAGCTTATGAAAATCCTGGTAACAAACGATGATGGAATCTACAGCCCGGGTCTAGCAGCCCTGGCTAAAATTGCCAGCAGGTTCGGTGAGGTAAAGATAGTGGCACCCGATGTTGAGCAATCATCTATGGGTCATGCAATAACAGCCTCACGCCCATTATCTTATAAGAAATCGCCAATTGTATTTGAAGGGATAGACGCGTATAAGGTCAATGGTACGCCGGCAGACTGTGTAGCGCTGGGACAACATTTGTGGGACAAACCTGATGTAGTTCTTTCCGGTATCAACATGGGACCCAATCTGGGGAATGCCATGTGGCACTCAGGAACCCTTGCAGCTGCCAAACAAGCGGTTCTCTTTGGAATGAAAGGAATCGCACTCAGTACACCAGCTGGTGATATTGAGCCCGACTTCGAGCTCTTGGATCCTTTCGTTGAAAAGGCATTAGCACTTCTTTTTAAAAATCCCCATCTCAATCTGGTAAACGTAAATTTCCCAACAAAGCCAACAGGTGTGCGGTGGACCCGTCAGTCTGTGAGGCTGTACGACAACCGAATTGAACCCGGACTGGATCCGATGGGAAGAAAACATTATTGGTTTATCAATATCCCGCTGGAACCCGCCGAAGAAGGCACAGATCGTTGGGCAGTAGAAAATGGCTTTGTTTCCATTACCCCGCTACGACTGGATCTTACCAATGAGGCAGAGCTGGTTAAGGCGCAACTGGCCTACCCGATCGTTTAAAGATCGGTCTGGTTTTGTAAATTATAAGTGACATTAATCCTGTCGTTCCTATCACATGAGGCACGGCGGGATTTTTCTTTGTCAAAACTTGGGTGATTACATTAAGGGGTAGAATGGCTTAATTGCAGTCTTATCCCCAAAGAATGATTTTGAAACCTATCCCCTTAAACGAAAGAAGTCACCTAGTTTCATTATGAAAGATCCTAAAACAGGTAATTATCGTTGGGTCGTCTGCGCCTTACTTTTCTTCGCAACAACGATCAATTACGTTGACAGACAAATCCTTGGCTATTTAAAACCCACTCTCGAAGTAGAATTTAACTGGACAGAAACAGACTACGCCAATATTGTAATGGTATTTGCAGCATGTTATGCCTTCGGTTATGTCATTTTTGGAAATTTTATTGATCGTATCGGTTCAAAGCTTGGTTATACCATTTCCATCGTTGTCTGGAGTATTGCTGCCATTGCACATGCGTTTGTAAGAAGCACTTTGGGATTTGGTGCGGTTCGCGCGTTACTTGGTTTGGCTGAGGCAGGTAATTTTCCCGCGGCAGTAAAAGCAACGGCAGAATGGTTTCCTAAAAAAGAGCGCGCGCTGGCAACCGGTATTTTCAATTCCGGAACGAGTATCGGCGCCGTAGCGGCTCCAATTTTGGTTCCGTGGTTGCTTGGGGCGTACGGATGGCAGGAAGCCTTTATCATCACCGGTGCGCTGGGATTTATATGGCTTGTTTTTTGGATCATTTTGTATGAAATACCTTCGCGAAGCAAAAGAGTAAAAAAGGAAGAATTTGAATACATCCACAGCGATAATGAAGAAGCTGTTTCCGGAAATGAAGCGAAAATTAAATGGTCCAAGCTTTTGGGTTTGAAACAGACCTGGGTTTTCATTGTTGGTAAATTATTGACAGATCCTATCTGGTGGTTCTTCCTGTTCTGGCTGCCTGCTTACTTCGCAACAACGTTCTCTCTGGATCTGAAAAAACCAAGTTTACAGCTGGTCGTAGTCTACACTGCCACCACATTTGGAAGTATTGGCGGAGGCTGGTTGTCATCTTATCTGATCAAAAAGGGCTGGGCTCCCCTTCGTGCACGTAAAACAACATTATTGATCGTAGCATTCGCAGTGTTACCGATTATTCTGGCAAAATTCGCAACAGATATCTGGGTAGCCGTTGGTATTATAAGTATTGCAGCTGCTGCGCACCAGGCCTGGAGTTCAAATATTTTTACGATTGTTTCAGACATGTTCCCCAAGCGCGCCGTGAGTTCGGTTGTGGGTATAGGTGGTATGGCGGGTTCACTCGGATCTACCTTCTTCCCGCTGCTTGTAGGTGCCTTGCTTGATTATTACAAAGGACTTGGCAACATTGGTGCAGGTTATAACATCCTGTTTATCATTTGCGGCCTTGCCTATATGCTAGCCTGGATTATCATTCATTTTTTAACCAAAAGCATGAAGCCGGTTGAAGAAGCACTGGTTGAATAACATTTTGAGACTTACACCGTTCAAAATCTGCAATCCACCATATACTGAATCGCCTGAAAGATTATTCATACAATGAAAAAGTTACAATATCCTTTTGTCATCCTGGCCATTTCGTCTTTGCTCTTTTATTGCAAAACGAATAAGCAGGTACAGAGCTCTCAAAACACAACTACTTCTTCGGCTACAACTGCGCAGGAAGAAGTAATTGATTTCAGCAAATCACCATTTGTTTCTCCGGAAGCTTCATTAGGTAAAATGAAGGTGGAAGAAGGTTTCGAAGTTAAGTTGGTAGCTGCGGAGCCGCTGATCAGTACACCTGTGGCGATGTTATTTGACGACAAGGCTCGCATGTGGGTGGTTGAAATGATGGGTTACATGCCAGACACAACCGGTGCCGGCGAAGATATTCCCAATGGGAAAATTGTAATTCTGGAAGATAAAAACAAAGATGGCGTTTACGACACCAGAAAAGTTTTTCTGGACTCGCTTATTTTGCCAAGGGCCATTTGCCTGATCGACGGCGGTATACTCGTTGCAGAGCCAACAAATTTGTGGTTTTATCAAATCAACAATGATAAACCTGTTAACAAGGAGTTGGTAGATGACAAATATGCAGTAGGCGGGAATGTAGAACACCAGCCAAACGGTTTGCTTCGCGCTTTGGATAACTGGATATACAATTCTAAGTCAGACAAACGTTACCGCAAGATTGATGGAAAATGGGTGGTAGAACACACGCATTTCAGGGGCCAGTGGGGCATTACGCAGGACAACTACGGCAGACTTTATTACAACAACAACTCGCAGAATTTACTTGGTGATTATTTTTCACCGGGTTTTGGGGCGATGAACAAGAATCAGCGTGGTGTTGCCGGTTACAACGAAAAATCCGTTGCCAATAACAAAGTGTATCCGATACGACCGACACCGGGCGTGAATCGCGGATATATGAAAAATGTTCTCAATGATAGTTTGAAGCTCAATGAATTTACCGCAGCGGCAGGTCCGGTGATTTACCGCGGCGACCTGTTCGGTAAAGAATTTGAATGGAATGCTTTCACACCTGAACCTTCTGCCAACCTGATCAAAAGGAACATTCTGAATGAAAACGGCTATGTAACAAAAGGTGAACAGGCGTACAAAGGCAAAGAATTCCTCGCCAGTACCGACGAACGTTTTCGTCCTGTGAATTTGTACAATGCGCCCGATGGCTCTATGTTTGTGCTTGATATGTATCGCGGGATCATCCAGCATAAAACGTATTTGACTCCTTATCTGGCCGGTCAGATCGGAAAGCGAGGATTGACGCAGCCCCTTGCCAGCGGAAGAATCTATAAAATTGTTCCTAAAAACAAAAAGACAGAAATGGTCACACTGTCAGACAACCCGGAGCAACTCGTTAAATTGTTGAGCCATTCCAATGGCTGGGTTCGTGACAAAGCACAGCAGAAACTAATCGATACAAAATCGACACAGATAATTCCGTCACTTCGCTCAGCGGTTCAGCAAAAAGAGAACACGCTGTTTGCACTTCACGCCTTATGGACACTGGAAGGACTTGGAGCTCTGCAAACTGATGAAGTTTTGGGCTTACTTAATCAACCAGCCTGGCCTTTGAGAATGGAAGCGCTTACCGCCATTCCCTCGGTTATTTCACAAGATAATTATCAAAAATTTTCTACTGCATTTGATCAGCTATTGAGTAAAAAGGATACACTTGCTGCACCATATGTTGCTTATCTCGCTCCCTGGATAAAGAAATATGATCAGAAAGCGGCTACAAGTTTGCTGACCCGGATTGCGGTTACCTATCCTCAGAACAGGTATGTAGCCGATGCAGTTATCAGTAATTTGCAGGACGATGAAGAAGTATTTCAGAAGGAGCTGACCGCTTCTTTAAAAGGAGCAGATTTCACAGTGAGCAAACAATTACAAAAGGCCATTGCTAATGCCAAAAGCGCTGCTGCAAACCGGAATCCTGAAATCCTTAAAAAGCAATTCCCGAAGGGAGAAGCCTTGTTTACCTCCATCTGCCAAACATGCCATGGAATAGACGGTAATGGTGTTAAATCGCTGGGGCCGCCTCTTAACCAATCGGAATGGGTTACAGGCAACCGTGAGAAACTCATTTCCATTGTTTTGTTCGGACTGACCGGACCTGTAAAAGTGAATGGTCACGTTTATGAAGCACCGGAAATAAGTGGCGACATGCCCGGCATTGGTTATGACAAAGAGATGCCTAGCGAGGATATTGCACAGTTATTGAGTTATATACGAAAATCTTGGAGGAACAACGCCGATAATGTGGGCACCGAAGAGGTTGTAAAAATGAGACAAAAACTTAGCGGACGCCAGAAAGCATTTACTGAAGCCGAGCTAAATGGGATTTGATAATCTAAATTAGTTATGGCTCAAAAACGCAGGATTTTCGGTTCTGCGTTTTTTTATTGATCTTTTATGTCTCAGATTTGAGACATGTTTCTTATATTTGCCAAATGATCCAGGATACACAGCAAGCGATTATAGAAGCAGCCATCACGGTTTTTAACGAAGACCTTTCAGCTCCGCTGGAAAAGGTTGCTGAAAAAGCAGGCACAACCCGCAGGACTTTGCACAGATATTTTAAAGACAGAAAGGAATTGATGGCAAGTTGCGAAGCAGAAATGCAAAAAGCCTGCAAAATTGCCAACATAACAGCCTACAACGCCAGTGATGATCCATTGAAACGATTGGAAAATATGTTTTACGCCGGACTAAGCTGCGGTACAAAAAGTGCTTTTTTGAGTAAAATACACAACCGGCAAGACCATAAGCATAACCACAAAGACAAAAACTGTTCGGAGTACGACAATACGGTGTCGCTATGGAAAGGTCATCTTATCTTTTTACAGGAAAATGGATTCATCAGTAAACAACTGACCATTTGCTGGATCAATGCCTTTTTTACCAGCGTTGTCTCAGCGTCCATCAGCTCGCCAATGGCTGCTTCAACGGATGTAGAAACAACCAGAAAATTCGCATGGTATTCTTTTAGCAAAGGTATCGGACTTTAAAAAAATTTACCCATTAATGTCTCAGATTTGAGACATATTATTAATCTAAAATCATAAAAATGGAAAACTCAGATTACGACGTTGTGATTGTTGGAGGAAGTTATGCCGGTTTATCGGCAGGTATGGCGCTTGGTCGGGCGCTACGAAAAGTTCTCATCATCGACAATGGGAAGCCCTGCAACATTCAAACACCACATTCGCACAATTTCCTCACTCAGGATGGTGCTACGCCTGCTGCAATTGCTGAAATAGCCAGAGCCCAGGTTTCCGCATATCCTACTGTAGAAATGCTCACCGGTAGCGTGTTGTCAGTGGAAGGCTCAAATAATGACTTTGTAATTAATACGGATCTTAACAAGACATTCACCGCAAAAAAGGTGTTGTTTGCAACAGGTGTGAAGGATATCATGCCGGATATTCCCGGACTAGCCGCATGTTGGGGAATCACTGTGATTCACTGCCCGTACTGCCACGGATATGAAGTCAGGAATCAAAAAACCGGAATATTGACCAATGGAGAAGCTGCTCTGGATTTTGCGCAACTCATAAACAACTGGACCAAAGATCTAACCATTTTCACCAATGGTGAAGCCACATTTTCCGAGGAAACGAGAAACAAAATTGAAAATTTGGGTGTAACAATTAATGAAAAACTCATTTCGGAGATTGAACATGAAAATGGAAAATTACGGCAGATTGCTTTCCCGGATGGCACTACCACCGTTTTAAGCGCATTGTACGCACGCTTACCGTTTACACAACACACCGATATTCCGGAAAAGCTCGGTTGCGAAATGAACGAACATGGTTTAATTAAAACAGATGAGATGAAACGAACCAGTGTTTCCGGTATTTATGCGGCAGGAGATAACACAACCATGATGCGTGCTGTTTCTGGCGCAGTTGCCGCCGGTGGAATGGCCGGAGCGATGATAAACAGAGATATCATCGGTGGACTATGATCAGAAGTGAACAACAAACATTTTGGATAATACCTGAAACTTCAAAGGCAAACCAGTAAGTTTGCAGCTAGTTTAATCCATAATTTCAGCCTCCGTGGCTGTTCAACGCAGTTTCATGTCTTTATATAACACCATAGCACCGGTAACGATCACTTGTAACAAACGCCTGGCGCCTTATCTGGAACAGGAAGTTAAGGATCTTGGATTTGAAATTCAGGAAGCTTTTGTTACCGGCGTACGTGTGAAAGCAAGTATCAACGATTGCATAAGACTCAATCTCAATCTTTATTGTGCGAGTCAGGTTTTATATAGCTTGCAACAGTTTGAAGCAAGCAATGCGGATGATGTCTATAACCATCTTCTGAAAATAGATTGGGAGAATATCATTCCGGATCCCGGATATTTTTCGGTGACGAGCAACGTTCAGAATCCTACGATTAACAACAACATGTTTGCCAATGTGCGGGTTAAAGATGCGGTTGTGGACCGTTTACGTGAAAAGCGCGGCACTCGCCCGTCAACCGGCTCAGACCTTATCGGTACAGTCTTACACCTATTTTGGAAAAATGACTTTGCCGAAATTTTTATAGATACAGCTGGTGATTCATTGGCGCGCCATGGCTACCGGAAAATTCCGGGTCGTGCTCCGATGCTGGAAGCCCTTGCCTCTGCCACAATCCTGGCAAGTCGCTGGGATCGGAAGTCCCCTTTCATCAATCCGATGTGCGGCTCAGGTACGCTCGCCATAGAAGCCGCCCTGATTGCCAGCAACAGCCGACCCGGATTGTTCCGGGATAACTATGCGTTCATGCATTTGCAGGGTTACGACGAGGAAGTCTATTTCGCTGAGCAGGATAAGCTCGAAGAACAGATTATTGAAGTGCCAGAAGTGAAAATTATAGCGACAGATTACAGCGATCTGGCGATCATGAATGCCAAGAAAAACGCTGTTGCTGCAGGCGTGGTGAATATGATCGAATTTGACGTATGCGATTTTGCGGAAACAGAAGTACCACAGGGCGAAAAGGGTGTATTTTTTGTCAATCCCGAATATGGCGACAGACTTGGAGATGTGACTGAACTTGAAGAAACCTACGGCCGGATTGGTGATTTCATGAAACAGAAATGCGGTGGTTATTACGGATATGTTTTCACGGGAAATCTTGATCTTGCCAAAAAAATAGGGCTGAAAGCGAAAAGAAGGATCGAGTTTTACACAAGTACCATCGATTGCCGCTTATTGGAATACGAGCTTTATGAAGGAAGCAGAGCAGTGAAGTAATTGGCACGCTTTTGGATGTCTATGATTCATAACCAACGATTACTTGTTATGAAACAGGCACAATCATCCAAAACGGCACATGTTACGCCTACCGCACAGCAACATGTAGAAAATAAAGATAATCTTGACAGCCGGCATAAAGAAGAGGAAATGGTGAAGGGAAACCACATCACCAACAATGAAAAGGAAAACCGAAGTTTAGGCAAGAATAAGTAATAAAGAGAGCCTGGATGCAGCTTTAATCTGCGTCCAGGCTCTCCTTTTAAATACCACATACGTTTTTACATGATAGTTAATTACCTGGATGGACATTGGCAAATTGTAGCTCAGCGTACGCATGCGCTCCTGGCAGGGCAGCTGTGTTTTCAATGGGTAAAAGTGAAAGGAATAGATCGGTGGTTTGAAACAATCATCGCCACAGCAGAACATGATGACGTTTACAATGAATTCGAAAATGACGATCATTTGCTCAACGAAAACGGCGGACCGGTAAACTACAAAATGCGGCCATTTCAAAAAGTCAAATGCGAAGCGTTGCTCGAAAATGCCAAAACACGCAGCCAGTACATTGCAATTTTAACTTCGCGCCACATCCGGTTTCTTTATGAGGACTTTGAAAATAAGGCCGTTAAGGAATACGTCACACATCTGAAACGAACGGAAACAAAATGGATTTCCCAAGGCGGCTTTTCGGAGCAGCAAATTGCCCTTGCGTATAGCTTACTGCAATGGTGCGACGCACTTTCACTTCTTATTTGTCAGAAGCTCCTTCCTCCCGATCAGCGAAAAATTGAGATTAGTACCGGACCTGGTGAGCAAACCTATTACCTTTACGCAATAGATGATGCGACATTGGTAGTGGAACCGTGGCCATTCGAAAAAGAAGCGTTTGACATCAGCTTTGAATTCAGGACACTCAACCAGCTGGCCTTTGGATCGGTCGAAGAATTCAGGCAACTTCTGTACGAAGCCTCCCCCTCTGTACAGTCTTACAGAATAGTTTCAAAAAAACAGGATTGATTACCCGTTCTTTTGAAGAATCATTATTGCACAGAAAGGCTTTGCACTATTTGGCCCAACAAAAACGTTGTTTAGCATACAGAAAAATAATAGATGAAAATTTACCTTTGGTCATTACTGATTTCTCTTACGTTCATGTCATGTGGATGGTGGGGAAATTCTCCGAGTTTTAGTGACGATTTTATCACTTATACCATCAAAACGGGTTCGCACGAAGTTGAAAACAATACCAACGGACTGTTCACTTCCAGCTCCATGCGCTTCCAGGCTGTATTCGACAGCAGTTGTATTTACAAGAACCGGTTTGCAGAAAATCAGAATGACATAAATAAACTCATGGGCTTCTCCGATTGCAGCTCACCACATCAATCGAACAGTGCACGATTTGGCTGGAACTGGCGCGACAATGCCCTTCGCATATATGCATATATTTACGTAGATGGTCAGCGTCAGGAAAAAGAACTGGGTACTACCGAAATTGGTAAAGTAACGAGCTTCGGGATCAAAACGGATGGAAATTCCTATATTTTTACCTTCAATGGTCATGATACCGCTATGCCTCGCCACTGTTCCGGTGGGACCGGTATTGCATACAAATTACTCCCCTATTTTGGTGGAGACGAGCCAGCTCCCCAGGATATCCGCATTAAGATCCGAAATCTGTAATTTCCGGACGATTCGCCTTTTGTGGAATAAATGCTACGCTTTTTATACAATTATCGAAAAAATAGTCATTTTTGGATACGCATAGTCTTTGCAATCTTGCAGAACTTAGTTTAATCCGCGTATTATTGGGTAACTATTTCCATATACCGCGGCTAAATCAACAAGAATAACCTTATTCAATGAGTTTACCGACACATTTTTCGCAAAATCAGCTCGTTGAGATGCGGAATTTCATGGAGAGCGTTAGCGACACCAATGAGGACACCCGCTTCAAAACATCTCAGGAAGCAATCGTAAATGCAATTATTGAGCTGATGAACAAAGAGAATAAAACCTCTATTGTTGAGGACTTTGCAGTGCCATACATCCATCCGATGATCACCATTCAAAAGTGGAATGTGGAAATCAAGCAGATCATTGATGATTTAATCTTGCAGGGTTAGTTTAAAACTGCTACCTTATCGTTGTAACCGAAGGTAAAAATTACTTACGGATGGTATGATATTTTACCATTGTTAAATTGGTTCTCGTATAGGTCATATCGTTTGAAACCTTGAGACTTACCAGATTTATTCAAAGTAATTTTATGCTGATGTCATACAAATTAAACACATGAGGATATAATTGTAATTATTTGGCCTTTCATCACACACCAGTACCAGCGTTTACGACAGATTAAGATTTGAATTGGCACATGCATTAATATGCGCGATGCGAGCCAAATCCGTTGACAAGCAAAGGAACTGCAATTGAAAAGGAATCTCAAACGTGGTGAAAACAGAAATTTATTAGTACGACATGATTCTTATTGTTGACGACAGACCTGAAAATATACTTCCTCTTAAACGTATCCTTGAAATGCATGGCTTTGAAACCGATTCAGCCGAGTCGGGAGAAGAAGCGCTTAGAAAAATCCTGTCGAATACCTACTCTGTAATCATCATGGATGTGCAGATGCCTGGTATGGACGGGTTTGAAGTTGCTGAGGCCATCTTGGGATATAGTAAAGCGAAAGACACTCCGATCATCTTTTTATCAGCAGTAAATAAAGAGAAGCGATTTATCACAAAAGGCTATACATCAGGCGGGATAGATTATCTTACAAAGCCGGTTGATACAGACATTCTTCTACTAAAAATAAGAACATTCAAAAAGCTCTACGATCAGCAGCAGGAGCTCAAAATGATACAGTCTTCGCTGAGAAAAGAGATAGAAATCCGCAAACAAACTGAACAGGAACTTGAAGAACGTAACAATGAACTTCAATTTGTGCTCGAATCTCTTCCTCAGATCGCATTTACTATTGGCATTGATGGTAAAGTAGAATATGCCAACGCCCACTGGTTCCAGTACTCAGACGATATATCCACATTCCCGGAAGTTCATCCCGACGACCATCACATCTGTGATACATTTCTTGGTCAACTCGAAGTAATCCATGAGTTTTCAAGTGATTTGAGGCTCAGGGACAAAAGAACGCAAACCTACAGGCACTTCCTGTTAAAAGCCATTCCCGTGTTGCAGCAGGGTGCAACGATCAGATGGGTTGCGACTTTTACGGATATAGATCAGCAAAAGATAGCCAACGAACAATTGGAGCAGCAGGTAAACCTGCGAACAAGGGAACTGATGGGAAAAAATGAGGAATTAGAGACCTCTAACCACGAGCTTCAGCAATTCGCCTGGGTAGTTTCTCATGACCTAAAGGAGCCTTTAAGAAAAATTCAGACTTTCAGTCATTTGGTTAAAGATAAGTTTCTTAAAGACAACCATGAGGCAATATCCTATCTCGACCGCTCCATCGGTGCTTCTGCCCGAATGTCTTCCCTGATCAGCGATCTGCTCGATTATTCGAGGCTTTCAGTCCAGTCCAAATTTCAATTTACGGATGTGAACGAGCTTATCGCCGACATCCTGTCTGATTTCAATGAGACAATCCTGGAAAAAGACGTAGTGATCACAATAGACCCCATTCCACCTATCGAAACCATTCCAAGCCAGATCAGGCAGGTTTTTCAAAATTTGATAAGTAATGCTCTGAAGTTCTCCAAAGCCGATTTACGTCCTGTCATTAAAGTGTATGCCGAGCTAATCGATTCGAAAGATATTAATGGCCGGATAGCCGACAGCGGGGAGTTTTGCAGAATTGTGATTGAAGACAATGGAATCGGATTTGACGAGAGCTTTCTTGACCGGATTTTCGTCATTTTCCAGAGATTGAATAACCTCAAAAATTACGAAGGAACTGGAATAGGACTCGCTATTGCCAAGAAAATTATAGACAAACACAATGGGCTCATTTCAGCACAGAGCAGGGAAAACGAAGGTTCCCGTTTCATTGTGGTATTGCCAGTGTCCCAATCAGACATTCCTTCCAATTAATTTATAAGTCCTACTGCCCAACATGAAAAGAACTTCTAATTCCATTATTTTCCAACTCCAGGTTGTTTTCACAGCCTCGGTAGTATTACTGCTTCTCAGCCTCGTCGCTTCCTTTTACAGCACACAAAAGCTGATTCACAATTCCCAGCTGGTAAACCACACCAATCAGGTTCTGATAGAAGCAGAAAATATAATCTCTTACATAAAAGATGCTGAGACCGGCCAAAGGGGTTACCTGCTCACGTCGGACGAAAGTTTTTTGCAGCCATATACCGGTTCATACGCAAAAACCACCGCGGCATATAACAATTTGATAGCGCTTACACTAGATAGCCCTATTCAGCAACAAGCACTGAAGCCGCTCAAAGAACGGTATGAGGCAAGGTATGCACAAATGGATCGGGTGATTGATCTGACCAAAAACAACGCCAGCTACATGCTTTCGTCCGAACAGAGGCTGGCAGAAATGAGACGTGGGAAGAAGATCATGGACGATGTCCGCCTCATTGTGGATCAGGTCAAGACTGAGGAGGAAAATATGCTCAAAAACAGATTGAGCCAACAGGAAATTTACATCCAGTATACGCCGTTCTTATTGCTGTTTGCCGCACTGGTTTCGATACTGATCACCGCATTCGCTTACTTCCGGATAAAACGTGACATGGCACAGCGTCTTGCGCAACAACAAATTGAAGAAGAAAGATATAACAATACCCGTATCAGAATATCAAGAATGGAGGAGATTACCCGGGAAATTTCCGAAGGTAATTATTCTGCAAGAATCGTGGACAGAGAAGATGACGATCTGGGACGTATTGCTTACGCGCTTAGCCGAATGACCGCATCGTTGGAACAAACCTTTAACGATCTCAATGACAAAGCATGGCTTCAGGCGGGAAGCATGGCCATTGCGGACGCAATTCGTGGTGAACGGATTCTGAAAAATCTCTCCTCGAACCTCGTATCAGCACTGACGGGATATATGAACGCCCCAATGGGAACGATCTATATACAGGACAAAGATTGGAATTTTAAACTAACTGCCGCCTACGCTGCTATTAATGCTCCGGAATACCTTTTCTCAGGAAATGGGATCACCGGACAGGCCATTGCTACAAAAAGACCGGTAATTATTACGGACATTCCTGAAAACTACGTTAAAGTAACTTCAACCATCGGCTCGGCGAAGCCAGTTGCACTTGCCATACTGCCACTTATTTATTCAGGGGAATGTATTGGTGTGATAGAACTTGGATTGCTCACCACTCCCACCGAACTTCAGATACAGTTTCTCAAGGAAAACCTTGAAGCTATTGCCACTGGAATAAACGCTGCACTGGATTACGTTAAACTTCAGAACTTCCTGGAAGAAACCCAGGCACAATCCGAGGAATTGCAGACGCAACATAATGAACTGGAAAATCTGAATGCAGAACTGGAGGCGCAGTCGCAAAAGTTACAGGCGTCAGAGGAAGAGCTCAGGGTGCAACAGGAAGAATTGCAGCAAACCAACGAGGAATTGGAAGAGCGAAGCGTATTACTTGAAGAAAAGAATTTCGAAATACAGAAAAAAGCACAGGAGCTGGAAATTACAACCCGCTACAAATCAGAGTTTCTGGCGAACATGTCTCATGAACTTCGAACACCATTAAATTCTATATTGCTGTTAAGCCGGTTGCTCGCAGAAAATGAGGAAAAAAATCTGAGCGCCGATCAGATTGAGTATGCAACAGTGATCCGGTCTTCCGGCAATGGCTTGCTGGGCCTGATTGATGAGATTCTGGATCTCTCGAAAATTGAAGCCGGCAAAATGGAGCTTGAATACGTCAACACATCTGTAAAAGAAATTGCGCATGGGTTACAGTCACTTTTTGGCCCGGTAGCCAAGGATAAAGGACTGGATTTCGGCATTAACATTGCGCACGATGTAACGCCGGTAATAGAAACGGATAGAACAAGGCTGGAACAGATACTCAAAAATCTGGTGTCCAATGCGTTGAAATTCACATCAGAGGGCTCTGTAACAATTGAAATCACCAAAGCAAAAGATCCGAATCAGGTCTGCTTTACAGTGAAAGATACCGGAATTGGGATCGCCGCTGAGAAACAGCACCTCATCTTTGAAGCGTTCCAACAAGCAGACGGCTCGACAAAGAGAAAATATGGAGGAACCGGTTTAGGTCTGTCCATCAGCAGGGAATTGGTAAAATTGCTGGGTGGGGAAATAGGTATTAGTAGTAAACCTGGCCAAGGAAGCGAGTTTACTGTGACTGTTCCAACACGGCAGGAGTTTGCTTTGATTAACCACGATGCTCCAAAACAGGAGAAAGCAAGCATTGCACCCGCTCCTGAAAATAAAAAGCAGGCGCAGTATTTAAGCACAGTGATCCCGGAAAACATTCCGGATGATCGTAACGATGTTATCGATGGAGATCGGGTAATCCTGATTGTAGAGGATGATACGCTTTTTGCAAGAACCCTTCTTGAATATACAAGAAAGAAAGGATACAAAGGAATTGTGGCTGTACGAGGTGATGAAGGTTTACAATTAGCAGGTGCTTTTAAACCAATGGGCATTTTGCTTGATATTGAGCTGCCGGTCATGAGCGGCTGGGAGGTGATGGATGCCCTGAAAAAGGATCCTGAAACCCGCCATATTCCCGTACACATCATGTCATCGCACAGGATGAAAAATGAAAGTTTGCTCAAAGGCGCAGTTGACTTCATTGATAAACCGATGGTGATTGATCGTTTGAAGGAGGTTTTTGAGAAAATCGAATATGTGATCAGCAGAAAATCCAAGAAAGTGCTTATCGTTGAAGATAACAGCAAACATGCTAAGGCGCTCGCATACTTTTTGAGTACTTTCAATATAAACTCGGAGCTGAAAGGCAATATTTCCGAAGGTGTGGAAGCGCTACAAAACAACGAGGTGGATTGCGTTATTCTGGATATGGGAATTCCTGACCAGCGTGCATACGAAACCCTGGAAGAGGCCAAGAAGAACCCTGGTTTTGAAAATATTCCGATCATTGTATTCACCGGGAAAAGTCTGTCGATGCCGGAAGAGCTTAGGATTAAAAAATATGCAGATTCTATTGTAGTCAAAACAGCGCACTCCTATCAGCGTATGCTCGACGAGGTCTCGTTGTTTTTGCATGTTGTTGAAGAGAACAAAAAACCGGTGCAGGTGAGCGATTTCCGCAAACTTGGAGCACTGAGCGAGATATTAAATAACAAGACTGTCCTGATCGCAGACGATGACGTAAGGAACATATTTTCACTTTCCAAATCGCTGGAAAACTACAAGATGAATGTAATTACAGCTTTGGATGGCAAGGAAGCATTGAAAAAGCTTCACGAAAATCCCGATATTGATGTGGTGCTGCTGGACATGATGATGCCGCAAATGGATGGCTACGAAACGGCAAAACGGATTCGTGAGAACTATAAATGGAAAAATCTGCCGGTAATTGCTGTTACTGCCAAAGCCATGACCGGCGACAGAGAAAAGTGCATTAACGCAGGGGCGTCGGATTACATCACAAAACCAGTTGATATCGATCAGCTCATGTCTTTGCTGAGAGTGTGGTTATATGAAAAATTTTGATTGACTAACTTCCCTTACCCGAATAAATAAGCTATATGAGCAAAAAAAAGGTGTTGATCATAGACGATGATGCAAGAAATATATTTGCACTTACTGCAACGCTAAAAGCAAAGTCGTACGAGTGCGTTTCAAGGCCAGGTGCTCCCGAAGCAATTGAACTTCTTAAAAGCGACGAGGTTATTGATGTCATTTTGATGGATATGATGATGCCCGACATGGATGGGTACGAGGCAATTCCAATTATTAAAGGTTTGGAGAAAAGGAAAGATACCCCCGTTATCGCGGTAACGGCTCAGGCCATGCTGGGCGACCGCGAGAAGTGCCTTGAAGCTGGCGCCGACGGCTACGTATCAAAACCCATAGATGTGGATCAATTATTGCAGTTGTTAGAGAAAATTTGAATGCAATGATTGAGGATGATGAGATCGAACTTTTACTTACTGACCTGTTCGACATACACGGTTACGACTTTACCAGCTACTCACGCGCGTCGCTCAAACGGCGTGTTAACAGGTTATACTCTCTTGATAAATTCCCAAGTTTTGCGGAATTGCGCTATCGTGTCAAAGCAGATACCAACTATCTGAAAAGGTTTGTTGAGGAGATTACGGTTAACGTAACGGAGATGTTCCGGGATCCTACGTTTTATTTGTCGTTGAGAACGGATGTACTTCCGGTACTCGCGACGAAGCCATTTATACGAATCTGGCATGCGGGGTGCTCCACAGGTGAAGAGGTATACTCGATGGCGATTATGCTTAAAGAGGCTGGTTTGCTGCATAAATCGCTGCTTTACGCTACTGACCTGAACCCCAGCGTACTTGAAAAAGTTAGAAAAGGGGTATTTCCGTTAAACCAGATGAAGCAGTATTCAGAAAGTTATATTGCTTCGGGAGGTCTGGGCGATTTTTCGGCCTACTACATAGCAAATTACGGACAGGCCAAGTTTAACGAGGATTTGGCTGAAAAAATAATTATTTCAACACACAACCTGGTGTCCGACAGCTCCTTTAATGAGTTTGACCTTATACTTTGCCGGAATGTGCTGATCTATTTTGATAAAGATTTACAAGACCGCGTTTTACAACTTTTTGATGCGAGTTTGGGCTCACTGGGACATCTCGCTTTGGGTTCGAAGGAAACCCTGAAATTTTCGGCCGTACAGGACAATTTCAAGCAGCTTAACCGCGAGAAAATATGGAAGAAAGTGGTGTGAAAAATCCCGTAAAGATCGTAGTCATCGGCGGATCTGCGGGAAGTCTGGAAGTGCTATTCAGACTGTTACCTCTGTTGACGAAAAATCTGTCGGTTCCTATCCTGATTATTCTCCATCGCAGAAGCACAGCCGACTCTTCCCTTTCCGATCTTCTTGGAAGCAAAACTACATTGCCATTACAGGAAGCTGACGACAAAGATCAGATATTGCCCGGTAACATCTACCTGGCTCCGGCCGACTACCACCTATTGGTTGAGAAGGACTTTACTTTGTCTCTTGACTATTCCGAAAAAGTGAATTTCAGCCGCCCGAGTTTGGATGTAACATTTGAAACGGTGGCCGATGTATACGGTAGAAGTGCTGTGGGCATCATTCTCTCGGGTGCTAATGAAGACGGTACGGCCGGTCTGCTGGCAATAAAAAAGGCGGGTGGATTGGTGATTGCTCAGGATCCTGAGACAGCTCAAATGCCTGTCATGCCTCAAAATGTGATCAACTTCATTGGTGTAGACTTTATTTATGGTATTGAGGAGATAGCCAACTATATTAATGGATTGAATACATCTGGTCTACACCCGACAGGCGGCTGAACGAAAACAAGTAACTCTGTAGCTTAATGCCCTAAACTTTTCTAGCTATTGTCATTATTTCGTTCAGCCTGCTTCGCATGCAGATCGGCTTTCACGTTGCATCGTTCCCATAATCGTTGATTAGTACCATAGAATACAGCATTAGTGTTTAGTATTACATTGGAAAATAATGAACTTTGCAAGAGTTCATACAGGCAGAAAAACATGCTGTCATGAACACTTATTACAAATAACCTGATATAGTCATGGCAGCTACAAACCGTATGTACAGCGTACTCTTCAATAAATGTCCACGTTGCGGCGAGGGTGATTTTTTCATAACCAAGAGTGCATACAGTCTTAGGAATTTCGATAAAATGAATAAGCATTGCCCAAAATGTGGTGAAAACCTGGTTCCTGAACCTGGCTTTTATCAGGGTGCTTTGTATATGAGCTACGCATTTTACGTAATTTTTATGCTCGTGTACTTTTTGATATATGTGAACTTTTTTGAAGAGTACATCGACTACTTCCTTTTCAGTATCATCCCGGTTCTGGTACTGCTTACGCCCTACTTTTACCGATTGGCACGCCGGTCCTGGCTGGCATTGTTCATCAAGCCTGTTGAGAGAAATGTTACAGAATAGATGTGATTAATGCCGGAGCAGTGAACGATCAGGATGTTTGATTTTGAACCGATTTTTCGCGAAAAGCCTCCGGTGTTATTCCCCCATACTTTCGGAAAAACCTGGTAAAGTAGGAGTTGTCATTAAAATTGAGTCTGTAAGCAATTTCCGATACGCTCAAATCCCTGTTTACCAACAGCCTTTTTGCTTCCAGGAGGATGCGTTCGCGTATCACCTCCCCTGCCTGTTTTCCGAGATTTTCTTTTACCAAGGCATTGAGATGATTGGGCGTTACATTGAGCAGACTGGCATACGCGCCGGGAAGTCTCATTTCAAGAAAATTCTTCTCAACAAGTTTACTGAAATTACGGATTGTGGTATTCTGAGCAGATTTGGAGGTTTGTGACGGAGTATTGTAGTGACTTTGTTCGAGGGTAATAAATATCTGCAACAGCAATATGCGGATCATATCCTCCTGCATTACGGTCTGATGTATAGACTGGTCAATCAGCTTTTCAAACAGGTCTGAAACTTCCGTTCCATATTGCGAAGGCAGGTTGATCACACTATCACTCGTCAGACCATTCAGGAAAGGAAAGGATTCGAGGTACTCCGGTCGCAGCAGGAAAGATTGAAAAAAAGTACCGGAAAAATTAACCACATATCCCTGCATCTCACCCTCGAAATCCCAGGAATGAACCTGTCCCGGTGCCATGAAATAAATCTGAAATGACTGGACATCAAATCGCTGGAAGTCTATGGTATGCGATCCTGCCCCTTTTGTAAAAAATACCAGATGATAGAAACTATGGCGGTGCGGAAATACCAGATTCTGATGCTCCTCAAGATAATCAGCCAGTCTGCTGATAATCAAATCGTCTTTTCTGGAATCAGAAAGAGTACAAATATCAAGTCTTGGAATGTTCGCCTGCTTTTTCGACATTGGTGAATGTATTGCCTGAGCCGCAATTTAGCATATAAATGGCTATTCGAAACCCTGAAGATCATTTTCAGAATTTACCATATAAGGAATTGTTGAAAAATATTTCTCATGTGACGATCAAGTTAGTTTTACGTATAGAATCTAAACTGTCATTTTTAGTTAACCAAAAAAAATATGATTAAGCTGTACAAAACCCTCTTCATTTATCTCCCGCTCACCTTTGCTACTTTCAATTACGCCGATGCACAGGTTCAATATGGTTTCCGGATTGGCGGTAATGCTTCGCGATTTAACCTTGAATCAGATGAGACAGAAGTTACTAATTCTTACAAGCCAAAGTTAAACTTTGCTGTGCTATTCAATCTGCCTCTTGGTAAATCACTGAGTTTGCAAATTGAGCCTGGTTTTACACAACTTGGGGGTGGTCACGAAACAGAATATACCGAAGAAATTAATAACCACGTGTATAAGCACGTGGGCGAGGCTAATACTTATTTGTCCTACCTTGAACTGCCCGTTCTTTTTCAATACAGTTACAAAATTGGAAAAATTGAGACGTTGTTTTCATTGGGACCAGAAGTGAGATTGCTCACAAAACCGATGAGAAGCAAATACACTGGTTACGAATACATTGACAACATTTTGGATGCAGAATCGTCCATCAACGCAATGAGTGGAGGTTCCGAAGGAATTAAAAAAGTGGATTATGGCCTGGCCGCAGGCATAGGAATTGGCATTATGGTCAAAAACATTAAACTTTTTGGTGAATGCAGGTACCACCAGGGATTCGCTGATATTATTGCTCCATTGGATGAAGATTTCAAGATCAGAAACAGTTATGGATCAGTCAATTTCGGTGTTCTCATTCCATTGAAAAGTATCGACTGATACAGACACCTAACCAAAAGAAGAATCTTTAATTTTTAAAATTTTCGTAGACCAATGAAGAAATTATATACCATAATAATTGTGGCAATTATGCTTCAATTGAGCCATATAGAAAAAGTGGATGCCCAAATATCTCTGGGCTTTCGAGCCGGAGCGAACATCGCCCAATTTTCATTTCATACATCCGAAACATATGGTGTATCCCAATCCAAAACAAGGCTGAATGGTGCATTTCGGGTAAATGTTCCTCTAAATTCACTTTTTAAGATTCAGTTAGAGCCCGGTTACACCCAGCTTGGTACAAAGTATTTGACTCACTCTAAATACAAATCCAGTGATGGCACAACTGAAGACATTGAAAAATTGGATGTTGCAACCAACTATTTTGAACTTCCACTATTGCTTCAATTGAATCCACGTTTGGGAAGGTTTGAAACCATTATAAATCTTGGACCTGAAATACGTTACAGAACAGGTAAAGTGAAAGGCAAATCCAGCTATAGCTATTCTGAAAACGGCACAATAGTTGAAGAGGATGAGTCTGGACCTGAGGATGATTTTGATGAAGATTTTAGCAAATTTGATTACGGAATTGCGGGTGGTGTTGGAGTTGCATTACCTATAAAATCCTTCAAAGTTTTCGCTGAGGCTCGTTACCATTTTGGTCTTACCAATTTGGTAAACAAGGATAACTATCAGGATTTTGACGGTACAGTTCAGAATCGGGCTGTATCATTGAATGTTGGAGTACTTTATTCACTTCAAAAGAAATGATCAAAAACCGAACAATAGAAGTCATTCGGTATTAGTAACCACGAACAACAGCCCCGGATTCTTGTCCGGGGCTGTTGTTATTAAGAGGCTCCATGTTACTTCTGATTTTTCACATCTTCCGCAATCTTTGTTACGCCCTGTTTGGTCTTGTCATATACCTGCTCTGCGCCAACGGCTACTTTTTTGGCTATTTTCTTTGACTCCGCACCAACGATTTTAGCATCCTTCGATACTTCCTCGCCTACAATCGCCGCTCCTCTCCTTACGCCGTTGCCCACTTTATGGGCGGTTGTTTTGGTTACCTCTACAATTCGATCCGTTTTATTCTGCGTTGTTTCCTGAGCGTAAGAAACAGTCGCCAACATCACTCCTGCAACAAAAAGCAATACCTTTTTCATCTAATATCTGTCTCGTTTTGATGTACAGATAACGCAAAAAAATGGAATTATTATATGAACTTATAATGAAAGCCGGCAACGGTTACAAAGCCAGCAAGCCGGCGCTCCATTGCAGCGCATAAATGGTCTTGTAGTACTTGGTTTTAAGCTCAACCAGTTTTTCCTGCGCTTCCAACGCTTTATTTTCTCTTGTGTTAATCAGGAATAACGAACTCTCTCCATTTTGAAAAAGCATCCCCTCAGCTCTTACCAGCTGCTGGTAATTGAGATAATTATTACTTTGAAGCGCTATCTGAGCCTTTAAGTTTGTCAGTTCATTATAATAGCTTTTCACTTTGAGCTCAACAGCCAGCCGTTTTTGATCCAGATCCAGGTTGGCTGCTTCTATTTTAAGTTTGGCTTTTCGGTACTCACCTCTTCCTTCGGAAAGGCGCAGTGGTAAGCCAAATTTGAAACCATAACGGTAGTTGTTATCAAAAAGCGGCGTGACATATTCACTGGAAACTATGCCGTATCCTTTGCTTAGATGATTATAAGTAAAATCTGCTTTTGGTAATAGCAGCTGAAATTTCAGTCGCTTTTCAATATCCAGTACATCCAGCTTGGCGTCATATAGCTGAATTTCGGGATGAGTCTTCGAGGCGATGGAAAGTAATCCGTCCAGTTGCGTATTGAAGGAATTTATATTGGTTTCATTCTCCCAGCCATCCTGTGGAATAACCGAAACGGGCAGTACGTAAGGTTGATTATCTTTTGTCCATAAAAAAGCCGATAATTCCAGACCGGCATTTTGGAAAGCCAGCCATTTCTCATTTTGCTGGTACTGGAAGCTTTGCAGTTGTGTAAGCGCTTCGGTGGTGTCAATCGCAGGTCGTTCTCCGTTTGTGTAAGCTCTCCTGACGAGCTCCATTCTTCTTTGATTTACAGCTACGTTATTTTCGACTATTTTGAATGTCTGGTAAGCGCGGACCCAAAGCCAGTAGGTTTCCATGGCATTCATCAGCAGGTCGTTAACGACTGCCCGCTGCTCGGTGACAGCCATGGTGTTGAAAATTCGTGCTTGTTTAAGAAAGGCTCTTCTTTTATCCATCAACAGGTCCTTGGCCAGCGGTATGGTAACACCAACGTAGCTGGATTTACCAGCCGTCATGGTAGGATCCAGTCGGCTGCCTGTGAGGTTTTCAAGACCGGAATGGATTTCAATCCCAAACCAGGTCGGGATGGACAGCTGAGGTGAGGTTTGATTGTAATAATTGGTACCTCCAAAGGTTTTTTTCGATACGTATGCCCCTATAACCGGATCAAACGCACCTCTTGCAATCAGGATATCTGCCCGGGATTGTTCAATCCCAATGTTCGTCTGTCGCGCTATCGGATGATGTTTTCTGACAATTTCAAGAACCTGTTCAGCATTGAACTGCATAAGGGAGTCCTGCGCCATAACCCGACCGCTAACAAGCAGGAAGATTAAGGTGCCAAAAACTAAATATAATTTAGGAGAACGGTGCATTACTTAATTTTAACTGTTTCGTTTTTCTTCGATTTGACTTCCTGCAGATTATAGTAGTCGGGAGGGAAACCATTGATATTCCGCCATAACTCATACCATACCGGTACGTCTTTGAGCAGCGCAATCCCCTGCGCACCTGTACCCAGTTTCAACTGTGGCGGCCAGTCCTTATCGGTATTATCTTCTTCCACCAGTACTCTGAATAAACCATTGGGGCTGATTGTGTTTTCAAAAGCGACAATTTTACCGCCAAATGTTCCGTAGCTGTTATTGGGCCAGCCGCTGAAAACGATAGCCGGGAAACCATCAAACATAAATCTGACTTTTTGCCCCACGCTGATCAGCGGCAGGTCAACCGGCTCTACGAACATCTCAACTGCATAATGTACCCGCGTAGGAACGATAATCGCGATCCGTTCGCCATCCTTTAAAATCTCCCCTATTCCCGCCTTGCTGGCCTGCACGATTTGTCCGTCCTGTGGAGCCAGAATAATATACATTTCGTTCCGGATGGTGTAATTGCTAACCTGATTTTCCAGCTTGGCTACTTCCCCTTCACCTGTGGCAATGTTGCTCATGCTTTGAAAACGATCTCCCTGAACCTTACTGATTTTCTCAGCATATTCCTGCTCAACACTATTCTGCTCAATTCTGGTATTAATCACCTCCTGCTGTGTCTGAGCAAGCTTGTTGTCGACCATGATCCGTTTTGCCTGCGCGTTCTGAAAAGCCAGGTTTCTTTGTTGAAGCTGCGTTTGAGACACCAGACCTTCCTCATACATCTTTTGCTGTCTTTCGTACTGGTTTTTGGCGAGTTCAAATTCATTTGTTGCTGCTGCCAGCTCGGCCTTTTCACCTTCCAATTTATTATCCAGCTGTTTCAACTTGTTGTTCAGCTGATCTATTTTTAGTTTTCTGGCAGTGTTCAGGGCGCTGATCTGAAAATCGGACGTTTCCGCCTTTTTTTCATAAAATTCAATCGTACCTTTCTTTGCTTCCAGTTGCTGTTTGGTACGGTTAATCAGATTGGGGTCCAGATAATCTTCCTTAATCTCCGTGATTTGCATGATGGTGTCTCCTTTCTTGACGAAATCACCTTCTCTCACCGACCATTTGGCAATTTTACCAGGAATCGGAGAATTTATATTTTGTGCACGCTGCTCCTGGTAAAGCGTCGTAACGTTTCCTTTGGACTTGATATTCTGCGTCCAGGGAAGGAAAAGAATAGCGATCATGAAAAGACAAAAGCCAAAAAACCATTTCCGGATTTTACTGTCGTCATTAATCTTGTATATCTGATCAAAGGACTTTAAAGGAATCTGATATTTTTCCTGATCCATTTTATTAGTTTTTAGTAATGTTTGCAATCCCGGCTTTCAGGGAAATGATATAGTCGCTTTCAGCGGAAAATTCCTCGTCATTTGTGGCAACGACAACCGTCACATGCTGGGGAAGACTCCGTAGATATGCGATCAGGTTACCTCTGGTTTCTCCATCCATTTGATCCCATGGCTCTTCCAGGATCAATACCTTTGGCTCGCCGATAAATGCCCTGAGTAACAATATGCTTCTAAGCGTACGTCCCTGAAGTTGCTTTCCTCCGGGACTAACCACCGTAGTAAGTCCGTCCGGCAGAGATTTCAAATGTTTAATCAACCCTGTTTTTTTAGCAAAATCAATAATTTGCTGCTGCGTAATATCTGTTTTACCCATGGTGATATTCTCAAAAACGGTTCCACCAAAAATCTCTTTCTGATTGAGGTAAACACCGAAATTGCTGCGCAGAGATTCTGAATCGTAATTGGTAAGCGGAATGTTGTTGACCATAAACGAACCGCCCAGATCCCGGTAATAGCCTGCAAGCACTTTCAGGAGAGACGTTTTTCCGGTAGATTCTCCGGTAGCGATCGCAATCGTGCTTCCTGCCGGGATTTTGAGCGTAAAGTTTTCAAAAATTTTGCGTCCTGCCGGATAACTAAAGGAGAGTTCGTTCAATTCGATGTCCAGTCCTTCGGACGTTTGGCTGAACTTCACATCTCCGTTTCCTTCTGTGAGTCCTTCTGTAACAGTCGCTATTTTTTCCAGACCAGTAACTACGTCATATACACTTTCAAGACTGACTATAAGCTTTTCAACTGCATTGATCACAGTCAGGATAACGATTTCCGCAGCAATAAACTCACCAATATTCAGCTGCTGGCTTAAAAGTAGGTATGTACCAACAGAAAGCATCGCCAATGTAATGGCAACTTTGAATGAAACCAGTGTTTTGTATTGAAATAATAACACCCTGAAGTGCGTCGTCCGGGAATTAAGGTAACCCGTCACGTAATCATCCGTTTTACGCAGGTTAAGGTGAGATTCCGTGCTTGCTTTGAAAGGATTGATACTTCTGGCCATTTCAGTATGCCATTCCACCACCCGATACTTGTATCTGCTTTCCTCCAGACTGGAATCCAGCCCGTCTTTACCTGTAAAGTAGAAGATCAGCCATAGAATCAGCAACAGTACTAAACCGAAAATGATAAAAAAGGAATGGTAAACACCAAGCAACAGCAAGCCGAATATAATCTGAATACTGGCTATGGGTACATCCAAAAGTAATTTGGACAGCCCTTTCTGAACATTCAGGGTGTCAAAAAAACGGTTCACCTTCTCCGGTAAATAGTAGGAATCTGTTTTTAAAAGGTCGAAGCGGGGAATGATATCTGCGAACTGGAAGGCATTCCGGGTGAAGATTTTTTGCTGTATCTTCTCAATAATCTTCATCTGATTGATCTGAAGGATTCCAACGGCAGCGACCCCAAGCACCACCAGGAAAATCAGAACATATATAGACGTAACCATTGATGCGCCCAATACAAAACCTATAATTGCCTGAATACCAACAGGCACACTCAGCTGAATAAGCCCGCTTAGTATCGCATAGAAATAGATGGATACAATTTCTGGTTTCTCAAGTTTGATGAGCCTCCATAGCCTTTGTAAAGGTGTAACTTTTTGCATGGAATGTTCTTTTTCACAAAGATAACAATACAACTATAATTAATAGTAATACTATCATTAGAAATAGCTTAAACATTTCTAATGTAATTTTAACTTTCATTTGAAAAAGTTTTGCAACTTTGTCAAAATAAATGGCGTTTTATGGAATTTCAAGTTTCCTTTCACCTCAATCAAAGTATATATCTCCGTGATCCGGAGAGTACTGAAATTGGCCGGCACATTGTTAAAAGCGCAATCGATCTGATATATAAACTTGGATTTGAACACTTTACATTCAAGAAACTGGCAGTTGAAATACATACCACAGAGGCCACGATTTATCGCTATTTCGAAAACAAGCACCGTCTGTTGTTGTATATTCTGAACTGGTATTGGAGCTACATGGAATTTCTCGTTGTGTTCCGGCTTCAGAATGTTACAGATAAAAAGGTGAAGCTGAAGACCATCACAGATCTTCTTACACATGATTTACCAGAAAGTTCGGGTCGGTTGGATTACAGCAAAAAGTTTCTGAACGACATTGTGATTGCAGAGAGCAGCAAAGTTTATCTGGTGAAAGAGGTAAGCGAATTCAATAAAAATGAAGTTTTCAAACCTTACAAGGACCTTTGTGCACAAATTGCAGAAGTGATCAAGGAATACAAGCCCGACTATGACTATCCTCATTCACTCAGCAGCACACTCATAGAAACGGCTCATTCCCAGCAGTTTTTTTGTAATTTCTTGCCAAAACTTACAGATGTGAAATCACAGAATAAAAGTGAGTATACCTCTGACTTTCTGACAAGTTTGTTGTTCAAGGTTTTGAATTGAAAATGTGTTCAAGCTTCGTTAAAAGCATCCAAATTCAGGACCCCTATTCACACAAATGCCATACATTTGCAATCCAACATTTCACAAACATAAAAATTGGAAAAGCAAATTTACAGCAACCGTGGATGGCAACGGGTTTTGCTCATTTTAATCCCCTACTTTCTAATTGTCGGCGGCTTTAACGGACTTGGTCTCTATGTGGCCGGAATGGATTTCACCAAAAATCTCGACACAAAAACCAGTGAACAAACACTCATTGTGATGAGCTTCACGTTACTGGGCACACTTGTTCTCCTGGCCATTTTCTTGAAGTATGTAGACAAAAAGAAGTTTTCAGATCTTGGATTAAACTGGTTACATGCCGGGAAAGATATCTTCACCGGTGTTTGGCTCGGACTTGTCATCATGCTCATCGGTTTGACAGTTTTGCTCTTCACAGGCCAACTCCAGATCACCGATTTTTCTTATAGTACCTACGAGATTCTTATTGCCATTTTACTTTTCATATTTGTTTCTGTGAATGAAGAAATTTTCATCCGCGGTTATGTGCTACAAAACCTGATGGTTTCCTTCAACAAGTATATAGCACTTGTTGTGTCTTCACTTCTTTTCAGTTTGATGCACATCTTCAATTCTGATCTCGATCTGGCGGGCATCATTTCGCTTTTCCTGGCTGGGTTACTACTCGGGCTTTGTTACTTGCGTACCGGAAGTTTGTGGCTTCCAATAGCCCTGCATTTTAGCTGGAATTTTTTCCAGTGCCTGTTTGGCTTTAATGTTAGCGGTCAAGATCAATATTCCTTAATCACCACCACTTACAATGAAGCAAACATTTGGAATGGCGGCAAGTTTGGATTCGAAGGATCCTTGCTGGGATCTCTGTTTCAAATTCCTACCATTGTTTATGTGTATCTTAAATATCGCAATCGTCCTGTAAACGTTTCTCCCACAGAAGTAGCTGTGACAAATGTTGAATAGACTTTCCTGTATACGTTCACAGCCGTTAACTAAGTAAAACTGAAACCGAAGAAAAGATCCATTAGTTTTAGTGAAAATACAGGCTATACAAAGATTATTATTTTGTTACCTTAAACTTCACTGATCAATGAACACAAGAAATTTCTCCACGAAAGGATGCCATCTGCTCCTGTTAAGTCTTTTTGTTCTGGCTCTGTCATGCACCGATCATGAACTCCCTGAGACACCCGACAACCTTCCAGAATCCAAATGCAAAGCCGTTGACGGCTCGGATCGCCTGTATCCCTGTGAATTTATTATTGAGAAAATTGACTTTTTGTCGAAGGATGGAGCAGTTCTTGCAACTGTTACCGCCGATGCGCAAAGTATTGGCATCTCCCGTTTTCAGGCAAAAACAAACACTTATGCAGGTAATGTAGAGGGTCAGACAGGGGCAGCGACATTTGACATTCGCATAAGAATAAAACGCGTAGCAAGCCCATCTTTTCCAGTTAATGTTGGCTATCTGATTGGCTATACACATAATTCTTCCGGAAAACGAATATTACATACGCCATCTTCTCCAGGAGATACGTATGGCGAAAGGATAAAATTTGGAGATCCAGTGACCCTGGACATGGCAATTGGTGAAAGCAGAGATGTAACAGTTTCCATGCTCTTCCCATATAAGATAGAGAACTTTGGGGGATTGAGACCAATCACAATTATCACATCTACTTCATTCTTCATTGACAATGATGAGACAACCTTGGCGCTACCCAGAGCGACATACCCGTACAGTCAGGTCGGGAGTGTGGTGGAGGCCTATATCGAAAAAATCTACATTGGAATTACAAATTGAAGCTAAGTCTATGTTCTTCTTGTGCATATTTACAAAACCGCTCAGTGGCGGTTTTGTAGTTTCTTGGCTTCTCTAATGAAAAATATACACAGCCAGAATCACGATTGCAACACCAACAATGAGCGTCATCTTACCAAGCTTTCCATTTTTTTTAACTCTTGATCCGCATTCGCGGTACGTGCTTTCCTGGTCAAAATACCAATAAGCGCAATTAATACGGTGAGGACCACGACCAGAACCAACTTTAAAATAAGCAATGGAGTAGTTGGTAGTATAGCCCAATATGGCGTGATCAGGTAGAATCCCGAGAGGATGAGCAATCCTAGTCCAATATGTCCCATTCTACTCAAAACCATGGCATGCATCTGGAACCTGACTGCCTCATCCCGAGACATTTTAGATGTGGCAATCGACAAAAAACCATGTGCAAAACTCGTTCCCAGTCCCATGGTAAGACCAGTAAAATGAAGTATCAGCATTACTTCTCTCATTGTGTATATCGATTTAGTTGTAGGGCACAAATTAATCAATCTAAATCCTGAGGCGCCGCCGATGAATAGGTTAATTCAACCGTTAAATAAATGATTCGTTTTGAGGCAGCCTTTCTTATTTGACTAAATAGAAATCAAGTAGCTGAATCAGTGCCGGGTTTTCCGGTGAAAGGGTGAAAAATACTTTCACATTACTCACTCTGCCGCGCATGATAAAAGAACCTCTCAGCTGATTTTCCGGGATTATTTCGCCTATGGACAAAATCTCACCTGCTTTTTCATAAATAGCATCAAGCTCAGCTTTCCGGTGACGGACAGACTTGTCGGGAAAGAAATTCTCAGCAAAAATACCTGACTTCTCTGCATTTGTCCAGGCTGGCAACAGTTTAACGAGCTCGTCTTTTCGTTGGGTCAGTATTCTGGAAACAGTACGGGGAATGGGTTTCAATTGCGCCAATGTAATTAATGTGTCAAGCACGGTTGTGTTAATTCCAGACATCCCTGCATACGTACGGTTGGCATTGGAAACAATTCCAATTCCGTATTCAGGGAGAATTTGCCAATTGCTTCCAAAACCCGGCAAACCTCCACTGTGTCCCACAGTAACCAGCCCGTCACAATCCCTCGTCCAGCGCAGGCCATATCCATAAGCTGATACAACCGGACAGAGACGCCCATCGGCGTATTTAAAGTTGGAATTTAATCCGCTGAAATTCCAGGGTTGCTGCATTTCCCGCACGTCGCTTCTTAAAACGGGCCCAGTCTCAGGCTTGGAACTTGCCGGCCATGCCGATAAATGAAAAGCCATATACTTACCCCAGTCGTCGATAGATGTAATGAGCCCTCCCATAGCTCCGTAAGTCCCGTCGTGTTCCAGTTCCTCCTCCTTCCATGTCCCGTCTTCAAATCGGTATCCATGTGCGAGCAAATCCTTTGGAGCTTCGGTATACTCCCAAATGGTGTGCGTCATTCCCAGGGGTCGGAATATCTTCTCGTTTATATATTGCTGATAGGGTTTGCCGGAAACGTTGGTGATAATTCGCCCAAGCAAGGCAAAACCCAAATTACTGTATTCGTAACCGATTCCCGGAGTATTGGAGAACGATATACCTTTCTTTATCAAAGCGATCAGATCAGAATCCTGTGTATCTAGCTGTCTGTCTCCCCAGGGATTATCCTCCGGAAAACCGGCCATGTGTGTGAGTAGGTGGCGCACGGTAATGGGCGGCGAGTCACTAGTAAGTGAAGGCATCGCTTTCAGTTCGGGGATGAACATCCAGGCCGGATCATCGAGTTTGAGTTTGCCTTCGTTTCTCAGTGCCAGAATGCCCATTGCTGTCACACTTTTTGACATCGACGCTATCCTGAATAGCGACTTTTCAGTGGCTTTTGTAGACTTGTCGATCTCTGTATAACCTTCCCCTTTTCCGTACACCAGCTTTCCATCAACCACTATTCCAATGGCGTAACCTGGAATACGATTCTTTTCAGCATAATCCTGATAAAGTTTTTCAATAACCGGTATGGCTGATTTTACCTTACTAATGCGCTCCTCAGAAGATTGAGCTAAGGTTTTTAAGGAAAATAAACCGGTTAGAATACAGAGTGTAATGAACTTCGTCATTGGAAGCAGAGAAAAATTAAGAATACAGCGTTACCAAATCTATTCATAAAAATCTGCATTCTCAATAAGGGCGAGGAATCCTAACTGGATTCTATATCAACCACAAAAGAGAACAAAAGGCCTGTTGTGAACTTTTGTTCTCTTTTGTAGTGAAAAACTTTTCACAATAATTCATTAAAAATCAACCACTACCTTTCCTGCAAATTAACACCATGATATCCCGCTCCACAGGTTGCCCCATATTACCAACGGTGATATCAATCTGTTCAATAACATCAACAATTTCAAACCCTGCGCCGGTCATCAGTTTGGCAACGGATTTACGGTCATATAACTGAAAGCCATATTTGGTAAACGGCAATTTTTCCATAAAAGATTTGTCGGCCAAGGCAAGATTAAAGATGCCGCCGGGTTTCAGTACACGTAAAATTTCTTTGGCATAATGAAGCGGATCTTTCCAAAAATAAATGGTGTTCACGGTGAAAATCCTGTCGAAAAAATGCGGGGTAAAAGGAATCGTTTTCCCATTAGAAAGTACAAAATTAACGGATCCATCCATCACACGAGTACTATTGAGCTGCGTGGCTTCTGCAATCATTGTCTCCGAAATATCCAGTCCTGTATATTGCAGCTCTTCGGTTGATTCAAGGATGGCACTCACGTGTTTGCCGTTACCAGGACCAATTTCAAGAACGGTGTGCCCGGCCCTGATACCAAGCAACGCCACAGTTGTAGCGATCATCCCATTGTTACTAAGGTTCATCATTTCGCCGGTTTTCACACCACCCTTTCCGGTAGGATTTCCAAGCTGACTGGCTATTTCTTTCAAATCATCTTCTGTCCATTCTCTTTGCATGGCTATGCTCAATTAAATTTATTGCTTGCTTAAAAACATAAATTAGTTCATCGAATTTCAAAAGAGCGACTATTCGGATTTAAAAACAAGTCAGTGGGCGCTAAACCAACAATTATGTATCACTAATGAAAGATTTAGCATTCCGAAAACAGTGTATGGTATTGGCGGTTTCCATGTTCAGTTCAAATTGATTATGTTTGAAAATACAGATTCCTAAGATTTTAACTTTCCCATCATTTCAAATGAGAAAAATTTTCCTGACCACCTGTGTCGTCCTTTTGAGCTTCCCTGGCTGGTCGCAACAGAAAAAAAGTAAAAAACCAACTGGAAAAGCCGCTGCACCAGTTATCAAGAAACCGCTCAACCACAATGTATACGACTTTTGGCAGGATAACACCGAGCGGTTTGTAAGCAACGACGGCAGGTTTTTTGTCTACGGTCAGAATCCGCAGGAAGGTGATGGTAAAATTGTGATTCGTGAAATTTCAAACGCCCGTATTGATTCCGTCCCAAG
The DNA here is from genome assembly GCF_021390535.1 of Dyadobacter sp. CY312. Classification (GTDB taxonomy): domain Bacteria; phylum Bacteroidota; class Bacteroidia; order Cytophagales; family Spirosomataceae; genus Dyadobacter. Next base: position 134,366 of record NZ_JAJUXG010000001.1, on the reverse strand, counting down.
AGGATCAGGCGCACGGATCACAGCCGATTCCGAATTTGCTCTGTTCAAAATCAAACCGCAGCTCAATCTGGTAAAAGATGCGAAAAGGGCTAAAAAGAAAAAGGAGGAATTGCCAAAGGATTCTCTGGCGATCTATAATCTCAAAGCAAGAACGGTTCAGAAAATTCCTGGTGTGTCAAGTTTCAAGGTACCCGAAAAAGCCGGCAGCTGGGTCGCTTATCAGCTGGAAGCCGTTGTACCACCAAAAGAAAAGAAGGATACAACGGCAAAGGCACTAAAACCTGCAAAAGCTCCTAAAAAGGAAAGCGAAGAAAATGGATACAAATTAATTGTTCAGGATCTGAAAACGGGTAAGCTGGAAACTTTCGCTTATGTAAAAGAATACGAAGTTTCCGAGGATGGAAAATGGCTGGCATTTGCCACTGCCGGTAACGATTCAACCTTAAAGGCAGGTGTTTACGTTTGGGAGGCAGGTGCAAATGCCTTAAAATTGATCCATGAAGGTTTGAGCAAACACAAGTTCTCAAAACTGGCCTTCGCAAAGACAACCGGTCAACTTGCATTTATAGCTGACGCGGACACCAATTCCAAAACACAGGTACGTCTCCCAAAACTTTACTACTGGAACCAGCCAGCAGAGAAGGCTACACTTATTGCCGACGAAACCAATCAGCCTGGTGTCTCCGGATGGCTTGTAAGTGCTAATTACGCTCCTGAGTTTTCCAGGGATGGTACCAAGCTCTATTTTGGTACAAACCCAAAACCCGTAGTTGCCGATACCACGCTCCTGCCAGATGAAATCGTGAACGTTGAAGTATGGCATTGGCAGGACAAAAACCTGCAAACCCGCCAAAAGGTTACGCTGGAACAGGATAAAAAACGATCACACCTGGCGATTTACCATACAGACAGTAAAAAACTGGTACAGTTGGGAAATGAAAATCTGACACGAACGCAGCTTGTCAATGAAGGTAATGCAGATTTTGTTTTGGCAACTTCAGATGGTAAATATTCCCATGAACACTGGGACTGGAATCCCAAGCAGGACGTATACATTATTAATTCGCAGGATGGCTCTGAGAAACTTTTAAAGGAAAAGCTGGAAGGAAACGTACGCATGTCACCGGAAGGAAAATATGCTTACTGGTTTTCGAATCCTGACACGGCCTGGTTTGCATACGATGTTGCGAAAGGGCAAACCATCCAACTTACAGATAACAAAACAGTTAACTTTGCCGATGAACTGGATGACCATCCAGACTTTCCCAATCCTTATGGATTGGCCGGCTGGACAAAAGGAGATGAAAGTGCACTGATCAACGATCGCTATGACATTTGGGAGGTTTCGCCATCTGCGCCACAGAAGATTCGGAAGCTTACAAATGGGCGCCCCGACAAACGGGAGTTTCGTTACGTAACGCTGGATCGTGATGAAAGAAATATTGATATGGCCAAGCCGCTACTGCTTTCCTCTGTGCATGAGATAACAAAGCAGCAGGGATATTACAGATTAAACACTGCCAATACTACCATTGCCAGGCTGTATGAAGGAGATTTCAAAACCGGATATGGTGTATTGAAAGCAAAGAATGGCGAACAGCTGTTTTTTACAAAAGAAACTTTTCAAAATTATCCTGACTGGTACGTTGCAGATCCGGACTTTAAAAGCGTAACCAAAATTACAACCACCAATCCGCAGCAGGACCAGTATTCCTGGGGAAGTGTAGAACTGGTAAGCTGGCTTGCGGGTGATGGTACGCCATTACAAGGGCTGCTTTACAAACCCGAAAATTTCGATCCGGCTAAAAAGTACCCGATGATGGTGTATTACTATGAGAAAAACACCGAAAACCTGCACAGTCATTTTGCTCCGAAACCGATCCGTTCCTATATCAATTTCAGCTATTTCACCAGCAACGGATATATTGTTTTTGTGCCGGATATCGTGTATAAAATCGGTTACCCGGGCCAAAGCGCTTACAATTGTCTAATTCCGGGTGTACTTAGTCAGATAGACAAAGGCTTCGTTGACCGGGACAGAATCGGTATTTCCGGACATAGCTGGGGTGGATATCAAACGGCTTACCTGGTAACACAAACGGACCTTTTCCGTGCGGCGGAAGCAGGAGCACCAGTGTCGAACATGACGAGCGCCTACGGAGGAATTCGCTGGGACACTGGCTTAACCCGCCAGGCGCAATATGAAAAAACACAAAGCAGAATTGGCGGTACGCTGTGGGAGAAACCAATGCAGTACATCGAAAACTCTCCTTTATTTTATGCTCCCAAAGTGAATACTCCTCTGCTTATGATGCACAACGATGAAGATGGTGCTGTGCCCTGGTATCAGGGAATTGAGTATTACATGGCACTCAAAAGACTTGGAAAACCGGTGTGGATGCTCAATTATAACGGCGAGAAACATGGTCTTGGAAAACGCCAGAATATGAAGGACTTCGCTGTGAGGATGTATCAGTATTTTGATTATTACCTGAAAGACGGTCCGTTGCCATCATGGCTTGGTGAAGGTCTGCCCTATGTTGAAAAGGGAATAAATCAGCACCTGGAACCGATGAAAAAATAACTAAAAGGGAGGCCGTCCATATGTGACAGAGCCTCCCTTTTTGCTTCAAATCGAATAGCGCCAGTTATTCCACCACACGCACACCAACGTAAGAACCGTTCATTCCGGATGTATACACACGGTGCGCAGCTTTCTGAAAATCCTCTTCCGATGCCTTGTATATGTTCACAAATTTCTGCGGATTACGATCTACCAGCGGGAACCAGGAACTTTGCACCTGGACCATTATTTTATGTCCTTTTTTGAATCGATGCGCTGCATCCTGCATATCAAACTTAACGTTTTCGATGCTGTCGGGGACCATTGGTTCAGGCTTTGAAAAACTCTTCCTGAATTTGGCACGCATCACCTCCCCCCGAACCAGAAGCTGAAATCCACCCATTTTCATGGCCGGATTTACCGGACTGTCATTGGGCGCGTCTCCTGGATAAACATCAATCAGTTTCACTACGAAATCGGCATCTGTTCCTGTTGTAGACACAAAAAGATCAGCAAAAACATTCCCCGCAATCGTGACATCTTCTGTCAACACTTCGGATTCGTAAACGAGTACATCTGGCCGGGAAGCGGCGAAACGCTGGTCTTCATACATAAAATCACTGCCGCGAATGATCCTGATCTCCGAAGTATAAGGAACCGGTTTCGCAGGATCGCTCACATACTCATGGAAAGAGGGCTTCACTCCCACCTGCATAATGGACATTGTTGGTGAAAAAGACAAAGTACCATCAGGATGAAAATAAAGCTTTTTCTCAACCGTATTTTTTGGAGGCCATTGGTCATATTTCCGCCACTCATTCGCTCCGGTTTCAAATATATACGCCTTTGGAAGCTCGTGGTCTTTACCATCTTTAAGATAATGGTTGAAGAAGGGAAGTTCGATATCCTTTTGGTAAAAGTGGCTCGTCTTTGATCCGAAACGGATATTTCCCAATGATTCACCACTACCACGCGACCAGGTTCCGTGTATCCAGGGCCCCATCACCAGTAAGTTCGGCGACTTAGGTTTGTTTGCTTCAATACCTGCATAAGCTTTCAACGGTCCATAAAGATCCTCCTGATCGAACCAGCCTCCTACCACCATCACAGCCGGTTTGATGTTTTTAAGATACGGAACAGGCGTTCGTGATTGCCAGAATTCATCATAAACCTCATGTTCCATCAGCTGATTCCAAATCCTGTTTTCACCTTTGAATATCTTTTCATTTACATTTTTAAGCGGACCCAATTTTTTGTAAAACTCGTAGGAATCCGGTGTCCCGTATGCGGAAAATCCGGGCGTACCTTTTGTTGTAGGAACTGGTCGGGGTGCGCCGTAGGAGGAAATGAACGAGAAAGTCCCCATCAGGAAAAACGCTCCGTTGTGGTGCCGATCGTCGCCCATAAACCAATCCGTTACGGGAGCCTGAGGTGAAGCAGCTTTTAATGCCGGATGTGCCTCCACAGCACTCATGGTGGCATAATACCCGGGAGCAGATATTCCCCAGGTGCCTACTTTCCCATTGTTCCCCTCGACATTCTTAACAATCCACTCAATGGTATCGTAGGTGTCCGAGCTCTCATCTATATCCTTATCCGATTTTTTTTCGGAAATAAATGGCCTGTACGCTTCAAAATCACCCTCAGACATGTACTTGCCCCTCACATCCTGATAAATAATGATATAACCATCCCGCGCAAAATGCATACTTGGACCTATTGACGTCTTGAACAGCTTTTCGCCATACGGTGCTACGCTGTACGGTGTTCTGTTGAGCATCACAGGGTACGTTTTGGAGGCTGATGCGTTTTTAGGAATATATATAGAGGTGAAGAGTTTCACCCCGTCCCGCATCGGTATCTGCCTTTCAATCTTAGTGTAATGCTTTCTGATGTAAAGGGAATCCTCGTTGATCTTTTTTTGTGCAAAAACCTGATTTGAAATGAGGAAAAGTAAAACCAGTTGACAGCACAGGAAGGGGTTCTTAAAATTAAACATAGGCTAATAATGCTAGATGTTGCTGATTTTTTTGGAATGATAGATTAGTACACTGACACAGCTAATTTAGCTATTTTAAATACAGCATCGATGAAATTAAGTAATCTCCCGGGAGTAATTCTTAAATGGAGGTGCTTTTACATTCAGTCAAACATTATTCCGAATAATCGCCTGAACCACCTTAAAAAGACATGTCCTACTTCAACATTGACTCAATAAAAAAACAAACCTTCGATGCCATCGTTGTCGGAACGGGCATCAGTGGCGGGTGGGCGGCCAAAGAACTCACCGAAAAAGGACTAAGAACTTTGGTGCTCGACAGAGGCAAGGATGTAAAACACATCGTGGACTACCCCACCACCAATATGCAGCCCTGGGAATTTGAACATCTGGGGCAGCCTACGCTTGCCATGCGGGAGCAAAATCCCATTGCAAGCAAACACTACATTTTCAGAGAAGATGCGATGCACTTTGTGGTAAAAGACGCTGAACATCCTTATGTGCAGGATCAACCGTTCGATTGGATGCGGGGCTATCAGGTGGGTGGGCGCTCGTTGTTGTGGGCAAGGCAAACACAGCGTTGGTCCGATTTCGACTTTGAAGGACCTGCTCGTGACGGTTTTGCAGTAGATTGGCCGATACGATATGCAGATATTGCTCCCTGGTATAGTTACGTTGAGAAGTTTGCCGGGATATCGGGAAACAAAGACGGGCTGGACCAACTTCCGGACGGAGAGTTTTTACCTCCCCACGAAATGACCTGCGTAGAAAAGCATTTTAGCGATGCAACTGCCAGAAAATACAACAACAACCGACCAATCATCATTGGCAGAGTGGCTCACATTACAGATCCGCAGCCAATACATACAGAGCAAAACCGAGCCAAATGCCAGCACAGGAACATGTGCCAGCGAGGCTGTCCGTTTGGAGGTTATTTTAGTTCGAACGCGTCGACCCTACCCTGGGCTGAACGGACCGGCAATATGACTTTGCGTCCGCATTCAGTTGTACATTCGGTGATTTACGATGAGAAGAAAAAACGTGCTACCGGTGTGAGAGTCGTGGACGCACTTACAAAGGAAATGACGGAGTTTTATGCCAATATTATATTCATTAATGCGTCTGCCATCAATTCCAACCTGATCCTGCTCAATTCGACATCCCACCGTTTTCCGAACGGGCTCGGAAATGACAGTGGGCTACTTGGAAAAGCGATTGGGTTTCACAATTATCGCGGAAGAATCAGTGCGGATTACGACGGATTTCATGATTCAACCACCGATGGCCGCCGACCAAACGCTTCTTATCTGCCAAGATTCCGAAATGTCTTTAAGCAGGAAACAGATTTCCTCAGAGGTTATGCGGCATCTGTTTCCTCTTCCAAAATACCTAACACAAAAGAAGGATTGGGAGAAGAGCTTAAATCAAGTTTGTTCAAACCCGAGACCGGAGGATGGAGCATAGGCGCACAAATGATGGGCGAAGTACTTACCAAAGAGAGCAACATGGTGAGCCTGGATCCCGTAAAAAAAGATAATTGGGGAATTCCACTCCTTCGAATGTCTGTAGGCTTCGACGATAATGACATGAAAATGGTCCAGGATTTTTACACAGAACTTTCTGAAATGCTGGATTCAGCAGGATTTACCAATATTAAAACCGCTGACACAAAACGGAACCCGGGAAGTGAGAACCACGAAATGGGCGGCGTCCGAATGGGGAAAGATCCGAAAACGTCACTGCTTAACAAGTGGAATCAGCTTCATCATTGTCAAAATGTGTTTGTCACCGATGGCGCCTGTATGACCTCCACCTCCACTCAAAATCCATCCTTAACTTATATGGCACTTACAGCGCGTGCTGTTGATTATGCGGTAAAGGAGAAAAGAAAGGGAAATTTGTAAATCAATTCCGGAGCAATTCAATGCGGTTCACAATTTGTCTACATTTGCCTTTTAATTAAACAAAACAAGAATGGCAGTTCAGAAGTACAATGACGGGACACGCGTTACAGTCAAAAACAATCCCGGAGTCTGGATTATATTGGAGCACGAAACCATTAAAAAAGGTGCTACCACCAAAATCACAGGCAAAGTAAAATGCAGAAATAAAGAGACTGGAATGGTAAAGTTTTTCAGTGAAAATGGCTGCACACCGGTTGAAAGTTATGAGAAATAATGGCAGCCAAAATCTGGTCAGATTATATTAAAGTATGCTTCGCTGTGTAACAGTGGAATAGCCAAATTTTGACTCATAAGAACGCAGTCACTGAACTACTGTCAAACTATTAAGGTTAAAAAAAGTAAAACTCAAAAATGAAACATACGTTCCGAATTCTGGCAGTAGTGATGCTATTTGCTTCGTCCACATTTGCGCAGGCAACATTGGGATTGAAAAAGATAGCCCCCTTTAATATTAAACTTACCAATGGACAAACTTACACTGCGGCCCAAATGGCACCAGGTCCTTCGGTGCTGATGTACTTTTCTCCTGATTGTGACCATTGTCAGAATTTCACCGCCGACATGATCAAAAATTACAGCGCGATTGCCAACAAGCAGGTCGTTATGATCACGTTCCAGGATATGAACATGTTGCAGCCTTTCGCTAAAAAATACAAAATCGCACAATATCCAAACATCAAAATAGGGACAGAAGGTTTAACTTACGCCGTGCAGCGTTACTACCAAATCAGGTCTTTCCCTTACATTGCTATATACGACAAAGCAGGTAAGCTCGTCAAAACTTATGAGGGAGAACATCCGCATTCGGAAATTTTCAAAACCCTGAAAAGTGTTAACTAAGCTTTAGAACTGCCGGATTTTCCGGCAGTTCTTTTTTTGAAGGCGTATTTACCTTTTATGGACTGATTCAAAAAGGTCCCTTTTGAAAAGGCTGCTTTCATCTTTTCATATTCTTCCTCAGGCACGTCAAGGTAGTCGTACAGCGTCCCCGAAACGTACTTAACCGTCAGAATCCTGGACAGCGGATCATAGAAAAAACCGGCGACAACAGAAGATGGCATCGTTCTGATATTTGAGGTTAACAATGACTGAGCTAACTTTCCGGGGAATAAAAACTGTTCCAGGCTTTACTTTTTATAGTAGCTTGTGTACTTTACAACGAATTCAGTATTCACTGGTGAGCGTAAAAATTGGCGGCACACCAACACATTACTTCTAAAAACATATACATAGAATGCATATCGTTATCATTGGAGGTGGATTTGCGGGCGTAAACCTCGCTTTGGCACTTGGGAAAAGAAAGGGTTACAAGATCACAGTAGTCGATAAAAATAACTACAATTTTTTCCCGCCGCTTATCTATCAGGTAGCCACTGGCTTTCTTGAACCGTCCAGTATCAGCTACCCTTTTCGTAAGTTGTTTTCCGACCAGCCCAACACAAGTTTTCGACTGGGAAAACTAACCAAAGTTGTGCCTGAGGAAAACAAAGTAATACTCTCGAACGGTGAATTGACTTATGATTACCTCGTGTTCGCGACTGGCGCAAAAACGAATTTCTTCGGTATGGAGAATGTACAGCGAAATGCGATCTCGATGAAAACGCTCGACGATGCCATTGAAATGCGTAATAAACTATTACAGCAGATGGAACAGGCTACCATTTCCACCGATCCGGATGATGTGCGTAAACGACTGACTGTTGTGATTGCCGGCGGCGGGCCTACGGGTGTTGAACTTTCGGGGATGTTTGCTGAAATGCGCAACGGGATTCTTCGAAAAGAATATCCTGAACTGGTTGGCAAAGGCAGCGAAATCTACCTTATCGACGGTAGTGAAGCACTTCTCTCGCCCATGAGTCTGCAATCTCAGAAACACACGTACGACGATTTGAGAAAGCTGGGGGTGAAAATCATGCTTAACAGCCGGGTGAAGGATTATGTGAATGATACGGTGTATCTCGGAAGCGGCGAAACCATCGAAACCAAGACGCTTATCTGGGCGGCAGGCGTAACGGCAAACGTTTTCGAAGGATTGCCCGCCGAAACTTATGGTCGGGCGGGAAGGATTATCACAGATGAATTTAACCGGGTGACTGGTACTGCCAACATTTTTGCGATTGGCGATACAAGCATTCAGTTATCGGACACCGACTTTGCATTCGGTCATCCACAGGTTGCTCAGGTTGCGATACAACAGGGAAGACATCTTGCCAAAAATTTCAGGCTTATCACTGAAAACAAACCATTGGTTCCCTTTAAGTATAAGGACAAGGGCTCAATGGCGATTATAGGGCGGATGAAAGCTGTGGTTGACTTACCTAACAAAGCCCACTTCAACGGAACCATAGCGTGGTTCGCATGGCTATTTATACACTTAATCTCACTAATAACACACCGTAACAGGGTGAGGACATTGTATAACTGGATGATCGCCTATTTTACCAAAGACCAGTCGTTACGAATGATCATCAAACCAACGCTGCGTCCTGACAGTGATCAGTAGAGTGGCTCTATTCCACAATATTTCAAAAAGGCTCACTAACCGTTAATTATGCGGACTGAGCCTTTTTGTATTCATGATACCTGTTTTCCCATACCAACTGACCTCTTGGTTTTACTTGACAATGAAACAGACTCTTGAAAACTGATCAAATAATGAATTAATTATTCGGTATCGGACACATTGCTCAATCTCTTTTTAAGCACTTTGGTAAATTCCTTGATGGTTTTAACCTTGTCTTTTTTGAAAACGTCCGGCAGTGTACTGTTCAATTCAGCGGTGCTATTCTTTGATCCCCATATTGACAATTCGATTATGACAGGAAGCAATGATATCGCCTTGTCGGTCAGCGTATAGATGAACTTTGACTTGTTTTCCGGCGACACCGACTTGATTACAAATCCATTATCTGTCAGTGCATTGAGTCTGTCAGCGAGAATATTGGTGGCAATTTTTTCGTCCGACTGCAAAAATTCCCCATATGAAGATTTCCCCGCGAATATCATGTCCCTTAGTATAAGTAAGGTCCACTTGTCACCCACCAGATCCAGCGCGTAGCTGATGGGACAATCAGATCTGTTTAGCGTTTCCTTTCCTGCTTTCATGGTAATGACTCTTTATCGGTTCGATGAGAATATTTCCTGCCGTTTTCAATCTCTAACCCATAAATATAGGTTAAAATGGCACGGAGTAAAAATAAACGTATATGGTAGCCTGATTACTTGAATTTTGGTACGATTCTTTTAATTTTAATACAAAGTAAAGGGATGTAAAATCTTAAAGCTTAATAAAAAGTTACTATCAAAAACACATACAATATGAATGCCGAAGCAATAAGTCTTGTCGAAAAAGAAGTAAAACCGGTTGTTGATCTGCTCAATGACTACCTTGCCAATTACCACATACATTACCAAAAACTGAGAGGATGTCACTGGAATATCAAGGGACAGAATTTCTTTACGTTGCACGTTAAATTTGAAGAACTTTACACCAGTGCACAACTGACCATAGACGAAATAGCCGAACGCGTTCTCACATTGGGCAAACCGCCGCACAGCCGATTCTCGGATTATATCAAGGAATCGGTCATAAAGGAAATTGATACCATTGGGATGAAGGATCTGGATATGGTGGATGCCATTCTGGATGATATGGCAAAGCTGATTGAATTGGAAAGAGAATTACTGGAAGTTTCCGACAAAGCCGGAGATGACGGTACCAATGACATGGTAAACCGCTTTATGCAGTTTAAAGAGAAAAACACGTGGATGTTGCGCTCTTTTGCAGGTAAAAAGTAGTTTGACAAATTGACTGCAAACAACATACGTGTAGCTTTCTGATATAAATAAACAAGGCCCGGATCTGAAACTTCCGGGCCTTGTTTATTATGATAAAAGTATTTTGTCTGATATGCTCTGATCAGGATCCAGCCTGACCAATCTTTCAAAAGCCTCTTTTTTCGACTTCACATCACCTTTGTCAAAACTGCGGAAACAGTCCCAACTTACCCAGGCATGATTTAGCTCTACATGCAGAAATCCCCAGTCGCCCGTTTTATCCAGCTGCGGTACATAGTTGACAACCAGGGTAATTGCCTTTTCATATTTTGGATAAAAGGTCCAGGTCAGTTTCATAAAGCCTGGTTTTCCGCAATCGCTTTGCGCTCGGCTCTAACCTGCGCACTAATCGTTTTAATCGCGGGGCGAAGTATTCGCTGTATTGCAGGAGTTTGCAGCCCCACACCAATGAAGACCAGTTCAGAAACCGGTTCGTGTGTTTCCCATGTCCCGTGACTTTCCAGAGTCAGTCGTTTTCCAGTCGATTGCAATAAGATCTTTTCATTACTTTTCTCCAACTTGATAAATCCCTTAATCCGGTAAATCTGACGGTAATGGATCATCAGACTTACATTAAGTGTATGAAGCAGATAATCTTTGTAAAACTCATTATCAGTTCTGTATGTCACAGTCACGATTTTGTGCTTGTTCACGCCCAGGAGTACACCATCGCCGGATGCAGCAATGGACTGTTCATCCCTGGCAGGCAACTCGAGCAAACCCGCAGGAATACTGCCGTCTTTGGAAAAAATCACTTCCGCGAAGGGGTTAACCCTCGTCATGATCTCTTTAAGTTTTAAGGCGTACTCAGGAGAAACAAAATCAGTTTTGTTAATCACGATAAGGTCCGCACACACGAGCTGACGGATTGTTTCATTCGTTTCATCCAGATAATCTTCAACTGTCTCGGCATCGGCGATACAGATGACGTGTTTTAGTGCGAAAACCTTGCCTACATCCTCTCTTTTAAAAATAGCCGCAACATTGCCCGCATCCGCCACACCAGTCGTTTCAATGAAAAGGTTATCTGGTCGCTTTTCACTCTGAGCAAGCATGTTAAGCACGTCGTAGAGTTCTTCATCCAGCGAGCAGCAAATGCAGCCGTTGCTCAGTTCATACATTTCACTGTACGATTTACTAATCAGTCTCCCATCAACAGAAGCTTTTCCAAACTCATTTTCTATCACCACATTAATCTGCCCTTCCTTGCTTTGCAGGAGATGATTAAGCACCGTGGTTTTTCCTGCACCCAGAAAACCGGTGATCAGGTATACATTTATTCTTTCCTGTGTCTCCATAATTACCTACTTGCAACAGTATTGCAATTATAACGCAACGTAATTTCTATCGTTCCTTTTCAGACCAAAATTCTTTCCCCTACCGGACATACCGATGCAAGCATCTTTCTTTTTCCGGTTTGCCGGTCAAAGAAATAGTCCAGACGTCCCAGATTTATTCCTGCAAATCCAACCTGATTGATTGTTGTCATCTTACCATCCAGATTCATCACATCTTCCGGTAATTTCATAAAAGAATGCGTATGTCCGCCTATGACCAGATCAATATTGCGGGTCGACTTGGCTAACACCTGATCGGACACCTTATTCTCCTTGTACTTGTAGCCCAGGTGCGACAAACAGATCACCATGTCACAATGTTTGTCATTTTTTAAAAACGCAGCCATCTCATTCCCTTTTACAATGGGATCCTGATAGACCGTATCCCCGTAATTTTTCTTGTCAACCAGTCCCTGCAATTCAATCCCAAGACCAAACACACCGATTTTGATACCTTGCTTTTTGAAAATTTTATAAGGTTGTGTTTTCCCTTTCAGATCCGTGTTGGAAAAATCGTAGTTACTAACCAAAAAGGGAAATTTCGCGTGAGGAAGTTGTTTTACAAATCCTGCTATACCGTTGTCGAAATCGTGGTTCCCCAGCGTGGATGCGTCATACTGCATATCGCTCATGAGCTTGAATTCCAACTCACCTCCGAATACATTGAAGTATGGGGTTCCCTGGAAAATATCTCCTGCATCAAGCAGAAGAACATTTTTTTGTTCTTCTCTGATCTTATTAATCAAAGCGGATCGACGTGCAACACCGCCCAGTCCCTGATTTCTGGAACCGTCCATGGGAAATGGTTCGATGCGACTGTGTACATCATTTGTATGTAAAATGGTGAGCTGCACTGTTTCCTGTCCCGCGAGAGCAGAAAAAGGAGAACCAGCCAGTGCAAACAGACCGGCTGCCGCCCCGGCTTTTCTTAAAAACTCCCTCCTGTTATTTGTTATCGATAATAATTCTTCCATCTGTTTGTGGGATTATTTTTTTACCGTTTTTAGTTTGTTCTCCAATGTAATCCAGTAGCGCAGTGCGAATAATTTTACCTGCATTCCTGCGTTCCAAAGGATTTGCCAGGCTGCTTTGATCATCACCGTTATTTGCAATGTAATCGGACGTTACCATCAGGTAATTCCTGGAAACGTCAAACGGCTTGCCACCAATAGTTACTTCGTACGCTTTTTTATCCTTCACTTTCATTCGGATTCCGGACACCGGTTGTCCGTTACTCGCCGCCAGGTAATCGATCATTTTCTGGACACTGGTTCCGGAAAGTTTCAAAATAACCATTTCGTTATCGAATGGCATTAACTCGAAAACATGTGAAACCGTTATTGCACCCTTAGGAATTGAATTTCTGATTCCGCCTTTCGTAGTTGGGAAAGAAAATTCGATAGCCGGTTCAATCTTCTGAGCCTCGGCGAGTATGGCATCCGCGTAAAAGTTGCCAAGTGAAGTTTCAGGATCCGAAGATTTTATAAGGTCTCCCGAAGCCTCACCCACTACCCGGTTCATTTCTGACTCCATTTTTTGCTTAAATGGCGTATAATACCGGATCAGGGAGGAATCAGCAGCAACTTCACTGCTCATGCCGTACTGTTTGTATTCTGTGTTTTTAAGGGTAAAATGTTTGTTACAGGAAAAATTCAGTAGCAGGGGAATCCAGAGTACCGAGAGTTTCGTGGCTAGGCTTTTATAATTGTTCATAGAAATGCAAAATGAATTGCAAAGGTAGCAACCCGTTTCAGAGTATTTCTAACTCAAACCCAAATCATTTTCATCAAACGTGTCGATCTGGCCAGCGTGGTTGTTTTGTTTTAATTCTCCATTCAAAAATCATATTTAACATCCGCCGGTAAGGGTTCTACCCGTACCTTCATCCATTGTCCGTCTACTTTAATCACCACAATATTGCGGTCTTTGTCGTAAAACATGGTGCCATTGCCACCGCCTTTCAATTCCTTAAAGTTCACATGCTTCGCATCTTCCTGATAATTCTTCTCCGCATCCTCGCCGGGCTGCTCCTTCACGATATCCTCCTTGCCTATGTTTCCAAGCGTAAAAGCATTGGAAAGTTTCAACGAACCGTAAAACACCGCTTTGTCCCTACCGAAGAGAAAGGAATGCTGCTTCACATCCGAACCTATTTTAAACCAGTTGTAGGCACTTTCGGAGTGATCATAAACGGTGCTGTAATAATACGTTTCCGCCACGGACCTTTCAAGTTCGGTATGTTTGTTGACAAGCATGGTGATCCTTGATTTGTCGTCGCTCGCATATCCTTCAAAAACATGATAGCCCCATCTTTTCCGGTTACGCTCCTGTGCGTTTCCCCTCACCTGTATCATGTAAGGTGTACTCAGTATACCTTCTACGGTTGTGTACATGGGGGTAACCTTTGGATTGAAACCAAAATTATAACCGCGTTCCAACCAACGGGACCAGGTGGTATCGATGTCGGACGATAGAACCAGTCGTCTACCCGGAGACTGCTCACTTCCTGAGACAGCGCGCACATAGGGCTGTAAACTGGTGTCATTTCTATTTTGAGCACATACCATATCGCACATTCCCGTACAACACAGAAAAATAAACAGCGAAAGACGATGAAATTGATTCATGTAAAACGGTTGAATTTGATTCATTGGTAAAAACTGGATATGACTGATAAACTGGAAAAGGATTTGCGGCAATTCACATACTTTAATTCCGACATTACACAACAAAAAAAGTGCGTAACTACCGAATGGCAATCACGCACTTTTTTCAACCAGAATAGCTCAATTACCAGAGTTCGTGTTGTTTCAGATTAGGATTGGCGTCAATCTGAGACTGTGGTGTAGGATAAATTTCCAATTTTGGCGTATACGGTAACAGTACGTTGTCGACGATCTGATCTGGCGACATGGCTGCTATCTCCTCATTTAGCGTGCCCCACCTGCGTATGTCAAAAACAGTATTAAATTCACCTGTCAATTCCAGTCGACGTTCCTTCCGGATTGCGGCCCGTAAATCTGCAACCGATGTAGCCTTCGATGCAGTTGCCTTGGCCCGCAGCCTCACCCGATTCAGCAATGGCAGCGCTTCTGCCGGCTTTCCTGTTTCGACCAATGCCTCAGCCAGGCAAAGAAGAACGTCAGAAAAACGAAGTTCAATCAAATCGGCACCGTAACCCTGAATTGCAGCACCGGCAGGTCGTGGCTCGCGAGCGAGTTTACCAAAGGCCATACCATATTTATAATCGTCTGTCCCAACAGATGTTTTGGTTCTTTTATTAATGTAGTTTGCTTTCGTGGTATCATACACAATGCTGTCACCCGGCTGAATATCTCCTCTTGGAATTCCCTTGTAAACATACTTTTCAATGACAGTAAAATCCCTTCTAACGTCTGTTTTTTCAAATAGTTTATAAAATTCGTAGGTAAGACCGTAGTTTGTCTGCTCATCACCGTTTACAAGCCCCGGGGGAAACAGATTAAAAGGAAGAATGTTCCCGTTTGGATTCGAAGAATTGATGAAATAGCCAAAGGACAAAATGATCTCGCGGTTGCGTTCATTTGTAAGCGCAAATATGTTGGCGAAGTCAGGCATTAACTGAAAACCGTATTTTTGCTCATTGGCAGTTCCCGTTATCTCTTTGAGTTTGTCCACCGCTTTCTGATAATTCTCTGTCTTGTTCAACGGCTTTCCGGCCATGGTCAGGTATACCTTTGCAAGCATGGCTTTGGCAGCACCTGCTGTTACACGACCTAGTTCGGCTCCTCCGCGTGCATCAGGTAAGTTTGCTTCTGCAAAAGTCAGATCCGCAATGATCGCGTCATAAACTTCGACATCCGTTTTTTTGCCACCGAAAATAAGATCGGTGTCTTTAAGCGAGTTAATCTCATTCAGAATAAGTGGGACGCCGCCGAAAAACCTCACCAGATTGAAGTAAGCATATGCCCGTAGAAATCTCGCTTCGGCAATGTATGGATCTGCTTCTTCTTCCTCACCCGGCACAGCCAGCTTCGCATTGGCGATTACTGTATTGGCACGAAAAATGATTTTGTAAAATCTACTCCAAACCGATCCGAAAGCGCCCGAATTGGGAAGATGCCCGAAACGGTAATAAGGGTCTGAGCCAATACCAATGCCGGCAGTAGCGTATCGATGGCCTGATTCAGTCAGCACAAACCGGCTGCTGATGTCAGTAAAGTCAGGCGCGGTGTAGGCATGATAAACGCCAATGGTTGCCTGGTTCAGCCCATCTTCGTCCTGAAAAACCACCTCCTTACTTAGTGATGAAAATGGCTTTTCATCCAGATTATCCTTGCAGGATACAAACGCCAGCAGTAAAAAGGCCGGCAATATGATATTATATTTCATACAGGTCTAGATTAAAAATTACATGAAAAACCGATTGTGTAGGAACGTTGCGTAGGGTAAGCGCCGTAATCGATGCCCTGTTGAAGCAGCGACTGTGCGTAGGAGCTTACCTCAGGATCGTAACCGGTATATCGGGTTAGTGTCCACAAGTTGGTCCCTGTTACAAACAATCTTGGATTTTGAACTGGCCCCAGCTTAGGAAACGTATACGAAAGTGAGAGCATTTTGAGTCTCACGAAACTACCGTCTTCGAGCATGGTTGAATTGATATCACCCGAAGCAATACCCCGTTGAATGCCCGGATACTTGGGATCGTTGTGCGGATTGCTCTCTGTATAACGCTTGTTGTACCACTCCTCAGACTGGTTAAATCCTACTCCGCCATAATCCACAACACCATTGTTGATGTAGAAGCTCGTCAGGTTGAGTACGTCATTCCCTACTGATCCGGTGAAAAGCGCGTTCAAAGCGAAATTTTTCCAGGTAAGATCGTTAGTCCAGCCGAAGGTGAAATCAGGATTTGATTTACCCAAAACAACACGGTCTGCATCATCTATTTTGTTGCTACCGTCGGTATCTGCATATATCCAGGATCCGTAAACCGGCGTTCCCTTAGCTCCCGGAGGTGCTGGTCCTTCAAAGGTTGCAAACGTTGGGTTCCCGTTACTGTCAAAGTCAGAAGTCTGGGTAAGTCCGGCAACCCGGTAACCGAAGAAACGGCCAACATCCTGCCCGGGAGTTAATATCCCCGACACACCACCTAACAAATTGCCATTGATGTTCACGTAATCCGATTGCGTACGATCGCCTAAGTCGACGAGTGTTGTAACATTTTTAGAGATATTGATTCGTGAAGAAAAGGTTACGTTTTTTCTTTGAACGATGTTTGCCTGAATACTTAACTCGGCACCGCGGTTACGCATCGTTCCGTAATTATCAATAATGGAGTTAACGCCAGACTGGGTAGGCAGCACTCTGTATTGAAGCAGATCCGATGTTACTTTATTGTAGTAGTCGAAACTCACGACCAGTCTATCCTTAACGGTGTTAAAATCTATACCTGCATTAAACTGTCTTGTACGCTCCCAGGTAAGGTTTGGATTGGCAAGGGAGGTAGGAAAAATACCTGTGTTGATCACACCACCTTCACCCTCGCCAAGCTGATAAAATCCGCTGTTGTATTGGGAAAGCGAAGAGTAAGGTCCGATGGCCTGGCTGCCGGTCTCGCCGAAAGAGGCTCTCAGTTTTGTATTGGAAACAAACTTCACATTTTTCATAAATTCCTCGGCATCCAGGTTCCAGGCAAGCGCTACGGAAGGGAAAAGTCCATACTTGTTATTCTCTGCAAACGCCGACGCCCCGTCCATCCTTAGCGACGTATTCAGTACATACCTGCCTTTGAAAGAATAATTGAAGCGACCGAATGCCGATTGTAATATTCTTTTTTCTTTAAAAGATCCGATCGACTGTGATTGTGCGCTTCCAATATTGTCAACTCCGAAGTATGGGATGTCAAAACCTGACGAACTTGTGTTGACGAATTCAACAACCTGGTTGTTATATTCTACACCACCGGTTACATTGACATAGTGATTTTTCTTGAATGTCTGTTCATATTGCAGGTAAGCATTCAGGTTGTAGCTGTATGTATTGGATGTGTTGTTACTTCCGCGGCCTCTTGCCTGATTACCTTCCGCAGTGCTCGGAGGAAGAAAGACGTTACGTCGTGTCAGATTCTGATTGCTACCCAAACTCACCACAAATTGTAGCCCGGGTGCCAGTTTGAAGTAATTTTCAAGATTGATAATCGAATAATCGTTCTGTGTGACATCCGACTTTGCCATCAGCTCGTTGTATGGATTGGCAAAATAATATCCCTGATAGTCAGGGATACCCAGACTGTTGAATCCAAGATAATCGATCCCAAGTGTTGGTGCCGCACGAAGCCCATCCATCAAACCACCCGAATTAGGCCATGCACGCGATGCCGTAACAGCTCTGTTGGATTTTTGTCTTGTAAAGGCAAGCTGACCCTTAATGGTAAACCAGTCATTTACTTCGTTGTTCAGATTGGCTCTGATACTACCCCTATTATTGTTTGAGTTGATAATCGTTCCTTTTTCAGACAGATAATTCCCTGAAATGTAATACGAAGATTTCGCGCTTCCACCGGATATGCTCAGTGTAACATCCTGACGGAAACTGGGTTGCGTAATGGCAAACACCCAGTCTGTGTTGGTTAATGCGCTATCCAGATTGGTAAACGGCGCGGTTCTTCCGGTTTGCGTAAAACTTTCGTTGATAATCTGAGCGTACTGGTTGGAATTCATCATCTTTATCGGATTGGAGACCGTTCCGAAAGATGTCTTGTTAACCAGCTCCACACGTCCTGTCCCGCGTTTCCCTGCCTTCGTCGTAATTAAAACAACGCCGTTTGCACCTCTCGATCCATAAATGGCAGTTGCCGAGGCGTCTTTCAGAACCTCCATGCTTTCAATATCATTGGGGTTAATTCCGTACAACCCGTTCTGAGAATACGCTCCGGTAAAATTGGCTCCCGCTTCCCGGTATGGCGGCATTGGAAACCCGTCAATCACATACAAAGGCTCATTGTTTCCGCTAAGCGAATTGTTCCCTCTGATACGCACAACCGCTGAGGCACCAGGCTCGCCCGAAGTTTCCACCACTTGCACACCGGTCGTTCTTCCTTGCAGCGCCTGATCCACCGTATTAACAACAGCAGATTTATATTCCGTACCGGAGACCCTGGTGGTGGAGCTTGCCAGATCCCGTTTACTCTGAGCTCCGTAGCCAACAACGACAACTTCTTTGAGCGCCTTGGCTTCCGGATTGAGTTGAACATTGTAATTCGATTGTTTCCTAACCGGTACTTCCTTGGTGGTAAAACCAATGTAAGTGAACACCAGAATAGATTTGAGTGCAGGAACCTTCATTTCAAAAGTGCCCTGATCGGTTGTAACAACCTGAATTTTAGTATTTTTCACTACGACACTAACTCCGGGAAGCCCCGTTCCGTTTTCGTCAACTACTAATCCTTTTATTACGCGGGCACCGGCTCCGAGATCAGGAATACTGTCTTTGCTCACAGCAGTGGCGGTTGAGTCGGTAGTAATGGATGTGGAATCGTTCACTGCATTTGCCGGGGCGTTGACGTTGCCGGGTATACGGTTCATGGCAGCACTGTCGGAGAGACTTTCATTACCGCCTGCGGGCTTTGTTTTAGCTGTGTCCGGCTTAGCGGCTTGCTTTTTGGTTGTGTCGGCTTTTACTTTTCTTGTAGTATCAATCGGCGCAGCAGGCTTTACCAGTGGATCAACACGCTGTGCAGGTTTAGTTAGAGAGTCGATTTTGGGTTTAACCAGGCTATCTGGCTTCTGTACTGGTTTTGGAAGTGTGTCCGACTTGGGCTTGGGTATACTGTCGCTGCTTACCTGTTGCGCATTTATTTGAAAGGATGCTGCGACCGCAAACAGGAGCATACACGCCCGTCGGACCAACATGTAAGACCAGGTACAGACCCGCTTCTTACGCTTTTGTTGAGTTTTTTTCATAGAAATTTGTGGCTAAGTAAATGGAATCTTTGTTCCGGGTAATCGTATACTGTCCACGTATGTCAAAAATCGTACCTTCATGCAATTCAAATACACAATTCTGACGCATTGTGAACAGCTTTGGACCATTTTATGGTAAATGGATGAAGATAAGATCCTGAAAAATGCACTGGCCTATGATTTTATTTTCAGAAATAATGATAAAGAGAAGTGTTTATTTTTGGAAAAAAGCTGTTACCGCTTACATTTGTCGAAATGCTCTTATACGAGGGTATTGCGAATTCGCATTAAGAGATACTACAAGGAAAAACATATTACACCATGAGCCAGGAACAACTGCTTACAGCCGACTACATTGATTCTCAAATAGGAAATGTGATCGAATATTACACCAAATGGGAATTTGAAGAAGATCCTTTCTATGGAAAGGCGCGGATAAAAGGACTGGCAGATGATGACTTTGGCAAGCTTAAAATTATTTGTGATGTGATCAGCGGCAGCGATCTGGAACTCGCTTTCGAAGTGGAGGAGGTTTTCCACCTTTCGGATAACCGACCATTGTTCACTGGCTCCCTTCCGGAGATTTATTCCGCAAACTGGGTATCTACAGACGGAAAGAAGAAAAAACAAATTTTCATTTCGCCTCCCAATGAAAATGCAAAGGAATATGCGATTTCCCAAACCAATAGCAAGGTAGTTGTAAAACGAATTCTTTAATAAAGTCATAAGCAAAGAGCCGGTTCTTGTAACAATAGCCGGCTCTTTGCTTATACAATATCCTGTTATTTTAGTTTAACGAACTTTTTGGTCAATACCCGGTCGCTGAATACAGCTTTAACGACATACAGCCCTGGTGAGCAATACTTTAGGTCGAAGTCGTAAATATTCCCGGGCACGGCACCATTCCTGATAACCCGTTCTGCCACCAACTTCCCTGAGACATTGTATATGTAGATTCCTGTCAGTTTTTCGGGATGCGGATAGAACTGGACTGAAACGTCTTTATCAGTCGGATTAGGTGAAACAAGGAATCCAGCCTCCTTTAAATTGGGATTCACAGTGACTGTGCGGATATTAATATCGTCCAGGTAAATATTATTTCCATTACCCGTTATGTTTTGAAAAGCCACAAGGACCTCACCGCTGGAAATAAAGTTACCGATATTGATTTCTTCCTTTCGCCATTCCCCGGTTCCCGGTACAAATGTTGTCCTGGTACTTCCCGTTCGCGTAACCAGTGATGATCCCCACTTTTTATATAGGCTGGTGTACGTTTTCCCGCAGTCGGTGCTTATCAGCACTTGCAGTGTATCCCACACAGCGGCCTGCGCCGAGGAATTCGCATAACTGGCCGCAGCCACCTGAAACGATACAAATGCCGAGTCGGTATTGGCAATGTTGATAGTTGGGCTGCGTAAATAGTCCTTTTGCCCCACAACCAAATAATCAAAATTGCCTATTGTGGCAGAAAAAGCTCCCGTCGCGGATGCCGATTGCGTTCTTTGCCAGGTGATTCCATCATCTTCATTTACAACATCCCAGCCACGCGGTAAAAACTCTCCCTCAAATCCATCGTTAACCGGTGCTGATACGGGCAGGAAATACATAAATTCTTTTGACAGTTCATCATTGGAATCATCTTCATCAGCCCCTCCGTTAGGGTTAACAGTGTTAATCACAATGGTATGGCGGCCTTCTTCAGTTTGCATGGCGGGTAAATTGATCGTAGCCTGCTGATAGGTACTGAGTGAGCCTATCCAGCGGTAAGTTACAGGCTGTCCGTCATCAATGCGCGTTTGAATTGTAAGAGAAGTCAGTACCTCGCTTCCCCGGTTTTCAACAGTGACCTGCGGAGTGAATTGCGGTTCACACAAACGCTGTTCAGGATTAATGATACTTCTCAAACTTGCATCCTTACCTTTAAGACTCACAGGCACGCATGCGTCCGAGGAACCAAGCGAGAGTCTATACGTGTTGAATGCCGCCTCCATGCGGGCCACCTGTAATTTTGTAAACATAAACAGAGCTGCGTCAGGTGTGTAATCCATGAAATTCTGGTACATGATTCCTGGGGCCGTAGAGGTACAATTATCAGTGAGCACACCGGTGTGCAAAGCATTTGTGAGATTTCCCTGATTGGGTGTGTCATCCACATGGTCAGAACCTGAACACGCACCAAAATCATCACCCCAAATATGAAAAAGGTTGAAGAAGTGACCCAACTCATGTGTCAGTGTTTTTCCATAGTTGTAACCTGTTTGCGATCCGCCTGGCAAACTTGTCAGATCGACCACAACACCTTGCTCATCCTCCCGCCCTGTATTGGGAAATGTGGCGTAACCCAGAACGTCTGCACCTACATCACAAATCCAGATGTTGAGGTATCGATCCGGATCCCATGCATCTGCTCCACCTGTGCTTGCGTGTTTTAGAATATTGGTGCTGGCATCTTCATCATAAGTAAAGGAGGTACGCGTTGTGGTGTATCTCACAATACCGGTCGTGGGCTGGTTATCCGGTGTTCTTTGTGCAAGACAGAATTGCATCCCCGACTGGCCGAATACCTGGCGAAATGCAGAAATTATCCTGGAATCAGCACCGTTCAGGCCTGCATAATCCTTATTAATGGTATCCAGTTGCGCCATCACCTGTGCATTGGAAACCTGAGCCTGCTGCCTTAGCACGATGTGGAAAACGACAGGAATTGTCACAGGACCTGACGTACGCATGGTTTTTCCGGCAGCAACGCGTTGATTTATGATTTGCCGCAACTGCATTTCCCGGTTATCAAAACTGATTTTAAGAGCCGGATCTTTACTGAATTGACCGGCAAGTACTTCCATTGTTGCACAACGATTCTGCGCATAGGAGAAAAAAGAAAGTAGTAGCAGCAAAAAGCTAACAGCAAATCTTTTGCAAGACTGGCCCGAAGGTAATTTTATATTCATTTCTAACGTTGTTAGGACACTTTTAACCTGCGCCATGCCTGAGATACAGTCCACGCACACTTTTGTACATACGATAAAAGCACTGCAAATGATGCGATCCTTTCTTTATTAATTCTTATGGTTCGATAAACTTACGACGTAAATGCATATTTGAGCCTTTGAAATTGTGAAAACGAGAATTTATTTTTAATGTGAATCGTTAGATTTGAAGAGCTCTGAACACTTTGCAAGCACGAAAGCCCTGGTTATGACTGAACCCGTTGTAAGAACACGCAAGATCATCCACATTGATATGGATGCATTTTACGCGTCGGTTGAACAGCGCGACAATCCTGAGTATCGGGGAAAACCTATTGCTGTTGGAGGATCGCCAACAGGTCGCGGCGTTGTTGCAACAGCGAGTTACGAAGCAAGAAAATTTGGGGTACGATCCGCTATGCCTTCCCGTAAAGCCATGCAATTGTGCCCGCACATCATTTTCGTATATCCAAGATTTGAAGCCTATAAAACTGCATCAAGAGCAATTCGTGAGATTTTTCACAGGTACACTGACATCATTGAACCCCTTTCTCTTGACGAGGCGTTTTTGGATGTGAGTGAGGACAAGTTAAATATTGGATCAGCACTTGAAATTGCCAGGCAAATAAAAGAAGCGATCAAAGATGAGCTGAATCTTACAGCTTCCGCAGGAGTATCAACAAACAAATTTGTCGCCAAAATAGCCTCTGACATCAACAAACCAGATGGTCTTACTTTTATTGGTCCTTCAAAAATTGAGGCTTTTGTCAATAACCTTCCGGTGGAAAAGTTTTTCGGGGTCGGTAAAGTCACCGCCGATAAGATGAAGGGTATGAACCTGTTTACCGGGGCGGATCTCAAACAGTTATCAGAAAACGAACTTGTCAAACATTTCGGAAAAACCGGGCACTTTTATTACAGAATTGTACGCGGAATCGATGACAGGGAAGTACAGCCCCACAGAGAGACAAAGTCACTCGGAGCCGAAGACACCTTCACTTATGACCTGGCAACAACCGGGGAAATGCATAAGGAGATTGATCGGATCGGTCTGACCGTATTTAACAGACTCCAAAAAAATCAACTTGCAGGCAGAACTATAACGCTTAAAATTAAGTACAGCGATTTTACACAAATTACACGTAACCAGTCCTTTGCTCACCCTGTCAGCGATTATGATACCATTACGGAAGTCGCGCGACAACTCCTTGAAAAAGTTGACACGGAAGAAAAGACTGTAAGATTGCTCGGTATTTCCCTTTCTAATTTTGGAGAGCCACCGATACGATGGCGTAAATCCAAAGATCCTGACCAGCTGGATCTTTTCGATTAGTTACAACAGCAGTGCGTCCACCCGATGGGCCTGAACTTTTTCTTCACAGCCAGACCAGGAAAAAATTGTAAAACGACCATCCTGAGAAGCCACAAGGGCAATTGCATCGTGTTGATCATGTATAAACTGTGCGGCGGACAAATGCCGTGTTCCTCCATTTTGGACCGGGTGAACAACCATACCTTCGTTACCGATAATCGGCTCTGTAACCAACATTTCTTCCACGGGTTTTCCATGCGGAGACCTACCGATTTTAGCACCAAATGCCAGTAATTCATAGCGGTCATTGATAATAGTAGCACCATCCACAGCGGTTAACCCGGCAAGATTGTGAATGGCTGACGTAAGCTGGCTTTGCCAAATGACCTTACTGATGCTGTCTGAGTGTTGCTGTTGCAATTGGGCCAATTCGGAAAATGCAGGCGCCACGGCATATGAGATCGGGTGAATGATGGAGTCACGCCAATTGTCTGACCCGGACGGTACAACCAGCAAAATACCTCCCCTGCCATGCTCTCTCATAGACACGGACAGCTGAACGAGCACATTAAGTGAATCATTCCAGATGGAAGACGAAGTGAAGCCAATCATTGAGTTAATAAGTGAAGGGCAATCCCGGACCTTTCCGCTTTCTTCGTTAATAACTTTTATCTGATCTCCTTTAAGTACGGCTACGTTAACAAACTTGCCAAAACCATCCACCCTGCGGTGTTTGATGACCAGCATACCTGGTTCAATTACCTCTGCTACAAAACACAATCCAGGTATATATCTCGTGGTACCCCAAATGTAGAGCTCATTGTCATAATACCACACACCCAAGTGAATACCCGACCGCTCCACAGCAGGAGCTAGCTTGGTAAGCGTGTTGGCTGAGAATTTCAGTTTCTCACCAAACACGAGTGGGTTTTCCGCGCTGGCAGGATCAAGATAGGCAATCGATATTTTGGGTGATCTCCCCTCCTCACGTCTCAGGCTCGCCCAAAAAACCGTATCGATGATCGCTTCAATGGCTCTTGCGTCCGGCTTTGGCGCCAGTTCCTGTTCATAGTGTTTGATGGCAGATTGATGGTGGTTATTAAAGTGCTTTTCCACTACGTGTGCAACTGCGCGTGCAGCCTTATAAGTGGCGACCGGAAATGTATCTGACGTGGGTGTATTATAATCCAAAGTATTCATCAATGAAAGACGCAGAGCTTAGTGAACGGGTATAATTGAGTAAGGTGCGTCACCGGCAGCGATGGAAACATCTCACAACTCTGTCAACAAATGAGCGAGCCAAAAAGTTGAATTTAGCTTATTGAAAACTCTAAATTCCTCTTAATTTCTACAATAAACAATTACCTTGAACGCTTGATGATGACTAAAACTGAGAAACTTTTACCCATTTTGACCACAAAACACCAATTGTAAAATATGATCATTTGGCTGAAAATCAATCATTACAGATAAAATGCGAAAAAAATATGAGAAAATTTACCTTTTTTTTCTCTACCTCTACAACCATTTCAGCTATTTCGCCGTCTTATATCTATCCACTGAAAAGCAGGTGGAAATTTATAATCGGGATGGCTTTGTAGGTAAGTTCGTATATTACGCTCAAATTAAATTAAGATGCCGATATGGGAGCATCTAAAACACCAATGACTAAAAAAATCGCAAAAAATGATATTTCAAAAAGGTATTTTAATATCTCAATGCCCAATAGTAGGTTCAGGCCACCAGATTCCGAACCCATCGGCATAGTCAACCCGCAACAAGAAAATTTTCTCATACCCTACTCTTTCGCAAATAAATAAAAGCGGTTGTTCTGTAACATAGCATCAGTAACGTGCGTACCTGCTAGTAGGTTATAGTCAATTGTGGTTCAATTATTGCATGCGCCGACGAGGGTGGTTTTTTGAAACCAGGCTTGTAAGTGTCTTGAAAGAGCAAAAATTACATCTAAACAACCAACTGTATACTGATATCGAATACACGCTTTACAGTACACTTTAACCAGCATTGTTGATGAGAAGCATCTCTGTGGTGATTCCGAATTATAACGGAAAACATTTATTCGAAAAATATTTCGATCATAATCTTAATATACTGAGTGAGCTGGAAACAGATGTGCAGGTCATCGTGATAGACGATGCCTCCACGGATGACTCCGTTGCCTACCTCAAAGAAAAATACAGTGGTCGCATTACGCTTATTGAAAAGGAGGTTAATTCCGGATTCTCCAATACCTGCAACCTCGGGATCAAAGAGGCAAACAATGAGCTAATTTTCCTTCTTAATACTGATGTAACTCTTGAAAAGGACTATTTTGAGAAGCTCTATAAATACTTCGAAAGAGAGGATACGTTTGGAGTGATGGGAAGGATAATAGGAATGGACGATGACCTGATCCGTGAAGCTGCCCGTTCTCCAAAGATTATGGGTCGCAAAATTAAGTCGGGTGATTTCTTCCATGTGAACGAACAGGAATCATTCACACCAACGTTCTATCTATCAGGTGCGATTGCTCTTATGGATACTCAGAAACTTAAGTCCATCAATGGATTTAATGAAATGTTTAATCCTTACTATGGCGAGGATCAGGAGTTGTCTATCCGCGCCTGGAGGTTAGGTTGGAAATGCTATTACGAACATGACGCCGTTTGCCGCCATGAAGTGTCAGCAAGTACAAAGATTCATAATCACAAAAGAGCCATCAAGAAAATCCACTTCCGAAACAGATATTACGTTCATTTTCTTCACTTGTACGGAAGCGACCTACTTTTCTGGCACATTCAGGTATTATTGTGTGATGTACTTTTGGGACTGTTTACCCTGCAATTTTACAAAGCAGAAGCATATCTGGATTTCCTTAAAAATCTGAAAGGTCTGCGCAGGAAAAAGAACTCGTTCAACCGACAAATGAAACGCTATCATTCGGAAATAGGTATTATTGACGTGATTCAAAAAATACATATCATGCTGAAATACAAGCAGGTAATCAAACTTTAATATAAATTTAAGTCCACATATTATCATTCAAACCCTTGAATGGGCAATCTTTGTATACGCTTTGAGCGTTTATAAAGATTCACGGTCGCATTTTGCCGACCATTAAATTAACAAATGAAGACCTATTTCAGACTCCTCTCTTTTGCAAGACCGATTGAGAAATTTGCTATACCGTATATCCTATTAACCCTTCTCGGGGTATTTTTTACTACGATGCAGCTGGTGTTGCTGGCACCTCTGCTCGACACACTTTTTGTCAAAGGTGTGGAGAATCAGATACCGCTAACAAAGCCCGACAGCTGGCTTAACGTTACAGGATATCTGAATTACTACGCCGAACAGATCAGCATCAATGAGGGACCTTTTCAGGCTCTTAAAATTGTCTGCGGAGTTACGGTTTTGTCTGTTCTTTTAGGCAATGTGTTCAAGTACTTCTCGCAAAGAATCATGGAAAATTTGCGGATATACACCCTGCTCAATATCAGAAAAACCGTGTTTAACAATGTTATGAACCTTCACGTAGGCTATTTCAGCAACCAGCGTAAAGGAGATATCATTGCGAAGATCGCCTCTGACGTAGGTGTTGTACAGTTTTCCGTAACGGGGACGCTCCAGGTTGTATTTAAAGAACCCTTGCAGCTTCTGGCTTATGTCTTCATGCTTTTCAGCATTTCATTCAAGCTTACCATATTTGCCGTACTCGTTATTCCAATCTCTGCGTTTTTAATTTCTAAAATTGTTAAACGCCTTAAAGAACAAGCTGCGGAAGCGCAGCACTTATTTGGTCTTATGATCAGTTACCTTGATGAGGCGCTATCGGGTATCAAAATCATTAAGTCTTTCAACGCTACTGAATCCATCAAGGATAAGTTTCACAATGAAAACATACGTTTTTCCGAGTTAGGTCGTAAAATGGCCAAACGCCAGCAATTGGGTGCCCCCGTCTCTGAGTTTTTGGGTGTGGCTATGGTTAGTTCAATTGTACTTTACGGCGGGTGGCTTATATTGAACGGGCAATCGGATCTGACGGGTGCCCAGTTCGTAGCATACATAGCCATTTTCTCACAGGTAATGCGTCCGGCAAAGGCTATTACAGAGTCATTCAGCAGCATTCATTCCGGTATCGCCGCAGGTGAAAGGATTTTGGAACTTATCGATGAGAAACCCGTTATTTCCGACGCTCCCGACGCCATTGATGTAACAAGCTTTAACCAAGCTATCAAACTGGAAAATCTATCGTTTTCCTATCCGGGCAGACGTGTTTTGGATTCCATTAACCTGACCATTCCAAAGGGAAAAACAATTGCTCTGGTTGGCCCATCCGGTGGTGGAAAATCGACCTTGATGGATCTGATTCCAAGATTTATTGAAGCAGAAAGCGGCCAGGTTACTGTGGATGGAGTGGATGTCAAAAACATAAAACTGGAATCGCTCTGGTCACTTATCGGTGTTGTTAATCAGGAATCTATGCTATTCAATGATACCATTTTTAACAACATTGCCTTTGGTCGCCCCGACGCAACCTATGAAGAAGTGGAAAATGCTGCAAGAATTGCTAATGCACACGAATTTATATTGCAGACCGAGAATGGCTATGAAAGCAATATTGGTGACCGCGGCATGAAACTGTCAGGCGGGCAAAAGCAACGGATTTGTATTGCAAGAGCGGTCCTGAAAAACCCGCCGGTGATGCTGCTTGATGAGGCCACATCTGCGTTGGACACCGAATCGGAAAAGCTGGTTCAGGAGGCTCTCAATAACCTGATGAAAAACCGTACCTCTCTGGTGATTGCGCACAGGTTGAGCACAATACAAAATGCAGATATGATTGTGGTGCTTGAAGACGGAAGAATACGCGAACAGGGCAACCATCAGGAGCTAATGGCCAGAAACGGTCTTTATCGAAGACTAATTGACATGCAGACTTTCAATGAATAAAATAGCTGACGAGATCTAATTGAAAAATAATATGTTTAAAAAGAAAAATCTTGTTGCACGACTTTGGCTAAAACATACAGACAGGATAAAGTATAAGCAGTACAAGTGGGAACTTGCAAACCACAAACATGTTGAGTTTGCCAATTTTATAAGTAATGCAGAAAAGCTGACTACTCCTGGCAAAATCATTGAGTATGCGAAGAAGAATGGCAGAATCCGGCTGTGCCACAGTGGTAACGCCGGCGATGTGATTTATGCTTTACCCACGATCCGGCAGATAAAAGCTCTCACAAATGTGCCGGTGGAGTTGTATCTGAGACTTGGTCAGCCTTTGAAATTGTCCGGCTATAACACCCACCCTTTGGGAAATGTAATGCTGAATGAGAAGATGGCAGATATGCTCATGGCTTTACTTCGCCCACAACCTTATATTGACCTGTGTGAAATTCTGACTGACCAGACCATCGATATTGATCTAGATTACTTCCGTTCCGGAGGTGTTCCGCTCGACAAAGGAAATATTGCCCGTTGGTGCAGCTACTTAACTGGCGTAAATCCAATTTTGTGGACACCCTGGGTGACAGTTGAGCCAAATAAATTCTATGCTGATACCATTGTAATGGCTCGAAGTGAGCGTTATCGCAATTTTACAGTCAACTACAAGTTTCTCAACGATTATCAGAATATAGTTTTCATAGGGGTTGAATCGGAATATAAGGATATTAAGAAAACGATACCGCATATTAAATGGGTGCAGGTTAGCAACTTCCTGGAAATGGCGCAAATTATTGCCGGATCCAAATTTTTCATTGGTAATCAGTCATTTCCGTTCTCCATTGCTGAATCTCTGAAAGTACCGAGGATTTTGGAAACATCTTTTGAAGTGATCAACGTGATACCGGAGGGTGAAAATGGGTATGACTTTTTCTTCCAGGAGCACCTTGAATCTATTGTGGAAATGCTGGACAAAAAATAGGACAGCGTAACATTGTAATATGAAAGACAAAAAGAGGGTTGCGGTTGTAGTCCCGTTTTACAAGCCGGAACTTACTGATCTTGAATCGATTTCATTGAAACAATGCTTGAATGTTCTGGGTAAACACCCCATTCTGGCCATAAAACCTGCTTCCCTTAGTTTGGATAAAATAGAGGGGGCAGATAGGTTTACTGATACAATATCTTTTGATGATGTTTATTTCAACGGAATTCAAGGATATAACAAGCTCATGCTTTCTGCTGAGTTTTACCAGAGTTTCGATGAATACGAATTTATACTGATTCATCAACTTGATGCCTTTGTTTTGCGCGATGAGCTTTTAACTTGGTGTTCCCGAAAATACGATTACATCGGAGCACCATGGTTAAAGCGTCTTGCGAATCCAGATTTTGTTAAAGAATGGAAAACGAGGCTGAATACCCGCTACAATATATTTTTCAATACTTTGGAAGATGGTGTACCAAGCGATAGGCAATTTGATAACATGGTTGGGAATGGTGGATTTTCCCTGCGAAGAGTAAAAAAATTTTACAACCTGGCTATTTCATTTAAAGAGAAAATAAATGAATATAATCAACGCGAAGAACATCAGTTTCACGAGGATGTTTTCTGGAGTGTAGAGGTCAATCGTAAATGGCCTAGGTTGAAAATACCGCTGTACAAAACAGCATTAAAGTTTTCATTTGAAAACAGATTGACACAATCCATGTTCCACACCAAAAATCAACTTCCATTCGGCTGTCATGCGTGGGACCAGCACCTGTGGTTTTGGGGCCCGTATCTAGCCGAACTTGGTTATGAACTACCCGAGTCAGATCATTAGTGCTTGCCTTCCCTTATTCTCTCCCTACTTACTTTCCATAAATCCAGATAAAGCTTTGGATGAACCCGTAACGGAAAAATCCTGGATTGTCTGGCGTAGCCGATAATCGTCATTAATTTTTTGTACGAGATATTCTTATCCAGCGATTTATTAAAATATACCTTGTAAGCACGCCTCTCATATCGCGACAATGTGGACTCATCCAGCCTATCCGTGTTAACAGGCAATATCCGGCTCCATTTCTTGTGCACTTTCAACGTGTCTTCTTCCCAGCCATCATCAAACTTACCTTCGGAGAAGTGCCTAAGTAAGATTTCATAGGTTACGGCAACGTTGTATTCCTGACTTACGGCCAGAGAGAAATCAAGGTCATAGCCATGAAATGACTGCAATAAATCCGAGTCAAAAGGATACTTTTCCGAAATACTTTTTCTTGTACACATCCAGCAACCATCTATACAAGCAACCAAAGAAAGTTGTTGGTTGCGGGGGTTTCGGTAATCATGAAATTCAGGTTTGCGTGAGTATTTAAAACCCTGAATCAAATTACAGTAGAAGGCTCCGTTACTTTCCAAATCTGCATTATACCAACTGGATGGCACAACAGACTTATAACCGCCCCCTGCAACTCCGACAAGTCCGATTTTTGGATTCATTTCAAAAATTTCAATCAACTTCCTACCCCAGTCCTGCGATACCATCTCAATATCCTCGTGCATAAAGCACATTACATCATACTGCGCTTTCCTGGCCCCAATATTGTAAATTTCACAAATACCCTTTTTCCCGTCAGAATTATCAATAGCGATAATCTCATGAACGACGCCGATGGTCTCTGAGATATTCTGGCTTACTGCCTTTAAATCCTGCTCATTGGCAGAGCAGATAATAATTGAAATCATGTACTTAAATTGTAGTAATCCATTCTAACATTTTCTTGCGGCCTTGCACGTCGGGGAGTTGCCCAAAGCCTGCTCCAAGGTTGTCTGTAATATGTTTAACGTCGGAAGTGCCGGGAATGACGCACGTCACACCCGGATCACTGATGATATATTTCAGAAAAAACTGGGCCCACGATTTAATACCATAGTCTTCAGACCATGCCGGCAGCGATTTTCCTTTTACAAATCTAAACAATTCGCCTTGTTCAAATGGCTCATTGATGATGACGGCTACACCATTATCCCTGGCTGCCTTCAGCAAACTTTTCTCAGCATTCCTCGACCTGATGGAATAATTAAACTGGACGAAATCCACAACTTTTGATTTCACAATACTTTCCAACCTGTCGTGGGCAGAGTCAGTATAATGCGTTACTCCAATATACCTTACTTTTCCTGATTCCTTCCAGCCCTGCAGAGTTTTCAGATGCGTTTGCCAGTTTTGTAAATTATGTACCTGCATCAGATCAAGGCTTGTCCTTTTCATTTTTTGGAGGGATGCGGTCATTTGTTCTATACCCTCCTGCTTTCCGGTTGTCCAGACCTTTGTAGCTAAAAAGAACTTATTGTTCAGCGCCAGTTCTGTACTCAGATCACCAATGACCTGTTCTGCACGACCATACATGGGAGATGCATCAATCATCTTTCCACCCATTTCGTTCATTTTCAGCAAAACCTCTTTAAGCGGATTTCGCTCTGCATTAGCTTCCCCAACATCGAATTGCTGCCACGATCCCAATCCTATAACTGGAATTTTTTCTTTGGACGAAGGAATAGCACGGTTGATCATGGTGTTATTGAATGCAAACAAGGGCAGCGTGTTAAACCCAGCAGCCCCAATGATGGCGCAACTTCCTTTAATCATCTTCCTCCTTGTTATTATTTTGTCCATGTCTGCACGTTATTCCGCTGTACAATAACTGGTTATTAATAGATTAGAATCTGAAATGGCACGAATTGAATGCAGCACATGCGGATGAAACGCCACCGCCTGCCCTTTTGTAATATCCCGCTCCACATCATCGGTGGTGATCACAACTTCACCCTGTAATACCATGACAGTGAAAAGCACGTCCGCCGCACTATTCCTGATTTCTGCACCCGCTTTAAGGGCTGAAACTACGATTGTAATTTCTTCCGATTTAAAGACCGTGATGCTATTTCGATCACCTTTGTCCCAACTTTTTTCTTCTCTTAACTGGTCGGTAAATGCAGGGATATCCATGAAAACATATGGCGCATCAATAACACGGCTACCCTCCGGCCGGTTGATGGTGGCATCGTTACGTTTGATTTCCATAAACATGCAAATTTAAGGGTGGACAAGAATTTATTATTTAACCAAAAATCCTCCAAATCCATGCCAGGAGATTCTGCTGCACCGACCCGCAATCTTATGAAACCAAAGTACTCAAAATGGTTGTAAACGCAGCCGCTATTTAGTACAAAATCTCAGAAGTAGTTATTTGCAACAGCGATATATGAGTGATTGTCTGTTCCGGTATTCAGTGAAATGCAGGATAATTCCCTTATATAATTTCATTCATCGTGCATATGCAATTTTACATCCGAAAGTAATTGCTATTGCAGCGGATTAATCAGAAATTGCGCCCCCAAATTTTTGAAATTTAACATGACCAAGATTTCCTGCGGAATAGATTTCGGCACCTCCAATTCAAGTATAGCCAATGCAAACAACGGAGACATCCGTCTCGTGCCCGTAGAAGGCAGCAGCGTCACAGTACCTAGTGCCATGTTTTTTCTGAGAAAAGGAAATGTTCCTTATTATGGAAGGGAAGCCGTAAACAAGTTTTTAACCCGCCAGCCAGGACGTTTGATGAGGAGTTTGAAACGTGTTCTCGGCACTCCTATTATGAAGCAGGGCACGATGGTCAATGGAGAGCACATGAAATTTGACCAGATTATCGCTTCCTTTCTTCAAAATCTCAAAGAAAAGGCGGATGCGCAAGCCGGACAGGAAATTGAGAACGTTGTGATGGGTCGTCCCGTACATTTTGTCGATAATGACCCGGAAGCTAACAACAGGGCTCAAGCAGAGTTAAGATCGGTAGCACAACTTTTGGGGTTTAAAAACATTGATTTTCAATACGAGCCAATCGCAGCTGCGTTTGCTCATGAGGTAAATATCACAGGCGAAAAACTGGCTCTAGTAGCCGATCTTGGAGGCGGCACTTCTGACTTTACGGTGATTAGGCTATCCAACAAATACATCAACAAACACGACCGATCTGGTGATATTCTTGCCAATACTGGTGTAAGAATTGGCGGTAATGATTTTGACAAAGATCTGAGTCTGGCTGCCATCATGCCTGAGATTGGATACAAAAGCACATACGGTGTGAAGAATCTCGAAGTGCCGCTTCGTCACTATTATGACCTATCTGAATGGAGCAAAGTTAACATGCTTTATACGACCAAAATTATTTCGCAGACCCGGCAACTGCTCTACGAATCACACGATAAACCTCGTTTTAAGCGATTGTTGCAGGTTTTGGAGCAAGAGACTGGACATGCGTTACTCGCTATAACGGAAGAAACCAAGATCGCCCTTACAGATTCCGACCAGTATGAAACTCCTTTCACCTTTATTGAAGAGGGACTTTCAACCACCGTGACACGTGAGCAATTTGATGGAGCCATTTCCCAGCAAATTCAGAAAATTTCGGAAGCAGCAATGCAATGCCTTCGCGAAGCGGGTGTTGCCAGAGAGGACATTGATCTTGTGATTTTAACGGGTGGAACCACCGAGGTACCCTCTGTGCAGTCGGAATTCAAGAGAATGTTCCCCAATGCGCAGCTGGCAGATGAAAACAAACTATCCAGTGTTGGACTGGGTCTGGCGTATGATAGCCAGAACAAATTCAGCTAATATTTCATCGTTTAGCACAGTGCCTTGTAACAAAGAAAGTGGCCAAATCTCATTGAGATCTGGCCACTTTGTCTTGCTATATACTTATTGCAATTACTCTACATTATTGCCGTCCTTGTCCAGCTTAACCCTGGCTGACTCATCACCATTTTTTACATTCAGTTCGTAATACTGCGTTTTATCAGTGTTGGTGACCAGGAAGGCTGAAATAACTTTCCAGCCGGAGAATGCGTCGCTCGCAATTGTCTTTTTCACGCCATCAGGCAAACTTTCCGGCTTCACGCTAACTTTTTCCTGAGAATCATAGGCACTGTTTGCCATGACGCCTGCTGTCTTCAAGGTATTATCAGCCTGTACAGAGGCGAAAGAGATAAGGGTTAAGGCAAGAGCCGATACTATTAGCTTTTTCATGATCTGTCTTTTAATAGTTAACTTTTAGTTTTTAAGCTTAAACGCTCTCACAGAACCATAATAAAAGCAAACCAAATTATACAATGAATTGACAATAAGAATATTACATATTTTATCTCTACAAACTATTGTTTAAAAAATACCCGTTTTTGGGACAATTCTCCGCACTTGATGTGTCATTGTCAGTTGAATACCTTTCCCTCCTTATCCACCTTCATCCAGGTTTCACCATCCGGTTTCTGAACAAATAACTCATAATATTGTGTCTTGTCCGTATTGGTAATCAGATATGCTTTGAGTATGGTCCATGCCAGTTCCGTGTCGTGACCCACAGAGGCTTTCACCTTTTCAGGTAAGTTCTTTACCTCTACCTCCACTCTTTCCTGGTTGTCATCCGCAGTTGCTACCATAAAAACCCTTTCAGCTGATGCTTTGGCGGCATTACCGACAACTGCTCGGCCACAAAAAAGTGCGAGCATTAACGTTACAAATAATCTGGTCTTCTTCATTTTCATCTTTTCGAAGTTTAGTGGAAATGTGATTTTAAACGATGGCTTCAAACACCCGACAGCACTTATCATGGCTACAACTTCATCTCACCTTCATCCATACCCTGCCAATATTTTATTCTGTGCGCCTTCACTTCAATCATCACCATACCAGGCGTATCTATTCCTTTTTCAAGCTACTGATCAAGTTGTTTGACCCAATGTGCTTCCATGAGCTTACGGTCTGTATTAAGTTGTGCCTTGCCTGCAACCGATACAAAATTCCTTCTTACCCCGGAAAGTGACATGATTATTCTTTTCAATATCAGCAAAAGTGCGGGGTTTTTCTCTGGTATAGAAATAGGAATTCCCGTTGTACTCTACTATGTTCATTGTTGCTCATCTGGCGCGATACCAGCTGTCTGTAGACGGTAGTTGTAGGCAACATACAGAGATGCTATGTCTTTCATAACCTTACTAAGGTCTTTCAATGTCTTATCTGCCATGATATAAACGTTTAGAAAGAAGACATTATCAAAACAATGCCGGATTAAATTGCCCGAAGATGAGAATGACGGTTCAACCAAATGACATTTATTGACCAAAATTCATAAAACAAAAAAATAATACTAACTTGCTACTGTATAATACCAAGTACCTTGTTTTACATTTACAAAAAAGCCATGAAATTAAAAGAAAAAATTATCGCACAACTGTTTCTATCCGTGCTGATTCTTACGTCCTGTTCAAGAAATAAGGACTTAAAAGTTTCGGTGAAGGATTCGGATACAGAGTTCATCTTCACTGCGCACTATGACCGAAAGAAAACGGTTGAAGTTCAGCAGTACGTCAACAAAATGTTGAAACCCAACCGAATTTTTGCAGACCATGAAGAGGATGCAGAGAAAGACATCAAATTGGCTAATGGAACCACTTTTCATGTGGAGTCCACGCCAGGAGATATGCTTGTCAAATTCAATAAGCAAGACAATAACAATGCCGCTTATCAAGAGATGCGCGAGCTTTGCCAGGGCATCAGAGAGATTGTAGTAGATTAACAAGCAAAAAATCCGGCGCAGCAGCCGGATTTTTTGTTAACCCTTTTTGATCTTCATATTCAGAGGATCCCAGTGAATTACCTTCTTTTCAAAATAGCTGCTGTTGCAGGCCAATACAGGTGCCGCGGCCCTGAAACCGAAAACAGGATCTTCTACCGTGCCCAGGCTGCCTTTTCTGATGTTCTCAAAAAAGTCCCGGAAATGATTTGCGTGGGCATCATCTTCCTGAGGTGCAACGAACTTTACTTCCTTAACCGGCTCAGCCTTTCGGGTGCTTTCAGGATACCGCGAATCATACTGCTTTTTAAATGCGAGTTGCTCGCTTTCCGAAAATGTGTTGTAGCTATCATATCCTCCGAAGCCGGGCGCCTCAGGAAGTTTCTTACGGGTTAGTATGAGATTATTTTCTGTGAATTCAATTTGTCCTTCTGTCCCAATAATGCGGGTGTTGTTAGCAATGGCACCGGCATTGGCGAAATTCACTCGCAGCACCATCTGAAAATTAGCATGAAGGTCGGTTTTTGGGTATTCCAGTATTGATACCAACACATCCGGTACATCGCGCCCGTCTTTCCAGTAACTAAGCTCACCAGAGGAGAAAATCCTTTCCGGGCCGAGTGTGTTGGTCACAAAGTGCACACCTGTGATGAGATGGACAAAGAGATCGCCCGCTACACCCGTTCCATAGTCGCGGTAGTTTCGCCAGCGGAAAAATCTTTTGGCATCAAAAGGAACCTTCGGCGCATCTCCCAGAAAGGTGTCCCAATCTACCGTGCTCAACGACGCATCTGTTGGAATGGAGTAGTTCCAGGCTCCGATGGCGTTAAAACGGTCACTGTTGGATTCCACATAGTTGATATCGCCTATATCTCCCGCCTGAAAGAGGCGCTTGGCTTCACGAAAGGAAGCTGAGCTGATCCGCTGGCTTCCGATCTGCATCGTTTTCCCCGACTTTTTCCAGGCATCAATCACAGAAAGCCCTTCATTAATTTGCTGAACCATCGGTTTTTCACAATACACATGTTTACCAGCTTTTAATGATGCCTTGGTTATATGGTCGTGCCAGTGATCCGGAGTGACAATAAGTACCGCATCCACATCCTTTCGATCTAAAATCTCCCTGTAATCTCTGGTCGTAAAAATGTCTTTCCCAAACACTTCCTTTACCCTTGTCAACCTACCGTCGTAAAGATCCGCAGCTGCTACAAATTCCGTACTACCTGCCCGCAAAGCCGCCCTGGTGTCCTGATGCCCCTGAATTCCCATACCGATGGTGGCAAACCTGATCTTATCGTTAGGACTACCTTTTTTGAGGTCACGGATAATACTGAATGGCTTGGCAACACTTTCCGTTGCCAGCAAAGCGGAAGCAGCAGTTACATTCCTGAGAAAATTTCGGCGGTTAAGGCTCATGCAGGTTAAATTTCGAGTGAATAAGAATTTCAAACTAAACGCTCCGGATAAGAACAATATATTTACAGCTCGCGAATAACGAGGTCTTTAAACGCAACCAACGCGCTTCCGCCACCGTGAATCTGCAATCCAATAATTCCTGATTGCGGAAGCGACTTGTCTTCTTCGGTGTAATCGACCGTCATTGTTCCGTTTAAATACAATCTAATTCTCCCTTTTTGGCTATGTATCTCATAGTCGTTCCACTCATTTGGCTTCAAAATTTTTGTTATGAGTGCCGTGTCGGGTGCAGCAAGAGTCTTATTTCTTCTGGATTCATCATAAAGACTTGCCCAAAACTTATCTCCCAAATCCGCCTGGTAACCGACCATTTCGTACGCTGGTTCTGTGGCGCGCTTACTATGAAACTGAACTCCGGAATTGATAAAACCTTTTGTACCGGATAGTTTAAATTTGACTTTCAGCACAAAATCGGAGTAACTTTTGCGGGTACAAAGGAAATTATTGTGGGGAACTTCCTTATCCAGTGACCCACCTACAATCGTACCTTCCACAATACGCCAGGTATGCGTGGTATCGCCCTCCCACCCTTCGAAATTCCTGCCGTTAAAAAGTTTAACCGGCTCGATAACAGCGGAGTGCAGACATGAAGCCAGCAACAAGAAACCCGCCAACAGTGCTAAATGAATATGTCTTGCCATGGTTAGTCAGCTTAACTGGGATGAAAACTTTTCAAGAATGAAATTTTACTTTAAAATTTCCTAATAAAACCTCCATTAAAGACATTTATACTATTAATTTTATTAGATACGCGTATTTTGGTTGTTCAGGGCAATATAGCCAGTGTATTACAGCACCTCTGTCACGAAGAATTTTACAATGATTGAGAATAATATTCACCTTCAAAATGAAACTGAATTGGCAAGCGAAAGATTTAATCTTGTCGCAAAAGCCACGCACGACGTCATCTGGGATTGGGACCTGTATGCGAATACCGTTTGGTGGAACGAGGGTATGAGGGAAATATTTGGTTTTTCGGTGGAAGAGCTTGAACCTGGTCCGGACTCCTGGTACAACAGAATACATCCTGAGGATCAGGAAAGAGTTCTCTTGTACATCCACGAGGTAATAGACAACGGAGGCGCTAACTGGTCCGACCAATACAGATTTCGCCGTGCAAATGGCTCATACGCATATGTACACGATCGCGGTTACACCATTCACAAAGATGGAAGGGCTATAAGAATGGTGGGCTCCATGCAAGACATCACCGAACAGATGGCTCACCAGCATGCGCGTGAAGAAAGTGAGAAAATGCTCAGTTTTGCGCTTAAAGCGGCTCAGCTTGGAACCTGGAATCTCAATCCGGCCACCAATCAGATCGCCTGGGATGAGCGATGCAGGGAACTTTTTGGCTTTCCTGAAGTAGAAAATCTGAGTTACGAAGGCAGCCTGCAAAATCTGCATCCCGAAGACAGGCCGAGGGTTCAGGCGGCCGTAAAACAAGCACTAGCGCCCGGTTCAGACGGTATTTACAACATCCAGTTTAGAACTGTAATTCCTGGCACACACACATTACGCTGGTTGCAATGCAAAGGACAGGCTTATTTTGTAGGTGATCAGGTAGATCGTTTTTCCGGCATCGCGCAGGATATCACCGATCAGATCGCGAGCCAGGAAAAGGCCTATTTTGCAGACCAACAGGCCACCATGACCATTGAAGGAACAGGTGCAGGTTCTTTTTTGCTTGACGTCAGCAGCAATGAGCTGGTATACTCCCCCACCATGGCAAGGATATTGACCGGCAATACTTCAGAAAATCTATCAAGAAGCATATTTATAGATCATCTTCATCCGGACGATATTGCTGTCAGAGATGGTGCATATGTTGTTGCGGCTGAAACCGGAGAACTGAATTATGAGGCAAGATTTATATGGACCGATAATTCTGTTCATTGGGTGAAGGTAATCGGACGCTATCTGTACGACAATTCTGACAAAGGTGTATCGCTTTCAGGCATTGTGCTCGACATCACCGATCGTATTGAAAAGGAGCAAATGTTGCGCGCCAGTGAGGAGTATTTAAGGAGTATGATCGAGCAGGCACCCATTGCTACGGCACTTTTTGTTGGGCCCGATATGGTTATTGAAATACCGAATGAACCTATGCTCAAATTCTGGGGAAAAGGTGCCGACGTTATAGGAAAACCGCTGCGTGAAGCTGTACCGGAGCTTGTGGGTCAGCATTTTCTGGAAATTCTGGATGAGGTTTATCGTACCGGAAAAGCGTATCATGCCTATGGCGCTCCGGCCGACCTGGTTATTGACGGCCTTAAACAAACGATATATTTTGATTTTACCTACAAACCTATTCTCGACAAAAACGGGCAGGTCTTTGCGATCATTGATATGGCGGTTGATGTGAGCGCCCAGGTTATTTCAGCCAGAGAACTTAAGGAAAGTGAAGAACGCTACCGGCAACTTGCCGACGAACTTGAACAACGTGTAGAACAAAGAACAAACGAGCTTTATCTGACCAATCAGGAACTGACTAATTCCAACAATAATCTTGAACAGTTTGCATACGCTGCTAGCCATGATATGCAGGAACCGCTGCGTAAGATTCAGTCGTTTAGTTCCCGTTTACAATCGCAGTACAACCACTCATTGGACGAGAATGGCAGTTTTATGCTCAACAGAATTCAGGATGCGGCAAGAAGAATGTCCTTACTGATAGACGATTTGCTCACGTATTCACGGCTTAGCAAGAAGGATACGGAGTTTGTAAATGTTGATTTAAACAAAATCGTTAGTGAGGTTATCTCCGACCTTGAAATAGGCATTCAGGAACAGAACGCTAAAATAGAAACCGGTAATCTTTCCGTAGTGCATGGCAATCCAAGACAACTGGTTCAGTTGATGCAGAATCTGATAAGTAACGCGATAAAGTACCGTTCACCAGATCGTGAACCTATGATCAAAATAACAGAAGAGCGGCCCGGCAGAGTCGAGCTGTCCTCAATCCCGCACCTGCTCAGAAATCGCAGGTATTGCAGGATAACAATTGAAGACAACGGTATTGGTTTTGAGGAAAAATATGTGGATCGTATTTTCCAGATGTTCCAGCGCCTGCACGGAAAAAGCGAATACAGCGGATCCGGAATAGGTTTGGCATCTTGCAAAAAAGTCGTGCAAAACCACAATGGTTACATCACCGCAAAAAGCAAACCTGGCGAAGGATCAAGGTTTATCATTTATCTGCCACAACCGGAATAAATACATTCCGGTTATTTTTTCCAGATATCTTCGTAAAGCTCCGGATGGCGTTTAAGCTGCGCATGCACATATTGGCACAATGGTATCAGAGTTAAATTGTTGTCCCTTACATACTTTATCATTGCTTCAAACATCAGTTTTGCCAAACCTTTTCCTTCATGTTTGGGATCAACTTCGGTATGATACACGGTTAATGCCGTTCCGGAAATGCCTATCACCATTTCTCCCAGCTTTTCATCGTTCTCTTCCAGATAAAAGGCGCCGCGGCCCCTTTCACCAAGTTGTAATTTTACGTCTGCCATTTTTGTATATCAAAGATTAGTAGCACAAATCTAAC
This sequence comes from Dyadobacter sp. CY312, assembly GCF_021390535.1. Classification (GTDB taxonomy): domain Bacteria; phylum Bacteroidota; class Bacteroidia; order Cytophagales; family Spirosomataceae; genus Dyadobacter. The sequence goes on along the minus strand of NZ_JAJUXG010000001.1, from coordinate 92,858 downwards.
TTTAAAAGAGCTTCAAAGCGCACATCATACTCGGGAAAGCGCCAAAAGGTTCAGAATATCCGGTAAATTCCAGCTACGGTTTCCTTGTAATTACTACCTATTCAAAGCTAATTTATACCCTTTATTTATAGGCTATGAATGCAGAATATCAGACAATCCTTCTATATTCAGGTTTTCAAGTATTAGTTACTTATTCCCGAAAAATGTTCAGAAATCTAATCTCCGCCTTTCTTATTATTTGTTCCATTCCCTCGTTTGGTCAGCTCATAACCGACTCCATTTTGATTGAGAAACACTACCGTGTGTTTTATTTCAATGCGCCCAAAACTTCCGGTAAAGATGTGAGCCTTATGTTCGCCATTCATGGTTCAGGAGACAACCCCTTGAATTTCATGAAGAATGCCGTCAAATTGGAGGGAAAGTCGGCCAGTGAGAACGTTATTCTTGTATACCCGAAGGGATATAAATCCTACTGGAATGAATGTCGCAAAGCATCCGTTGTGGAGGCCAATCGCATCAATATTCACGAGGAAGCATTTTTTACCGCAATGATCCTCTACTTTAAGAAAAAGTATGGTGTGAATGAACAGAAGGTATTCGCTTCTGGTTTTTCTGGTGGCGGACAAATGGCTTACAAAATGGCTATCACCATGCCTGAAACTTTTAAAGCGGTGTGCGCCATGGTAGCCAACATGCCAACTCCTGAAAATATGGACTGCCAGGAGTCAAAGAAGGCGGTACCCATCCTGATCATCAATGGAACTGCGGATCCTGTAAATCCTTACACGGGAGGAGAAATGAAAACCGCCGGCCTAACTTTGGGAACAGTACAGTCAACGGATCAATCTTTCGCCTACTGGGTCAAACTTGCCGGATACGAAGGTGACGCTAAGAGTAAAACTTTACCAGATCCCGACACAACAAATGCCATAACAATAGAAAGTTTTACTCATAAAAAACGGAACAAACCCGAGGTTACGCTATTGAAAGTAAACAATGGAAAACATGAGTTTCAGACGGATATAGACTTCTTCGAAGAAGCGTGGACGTTTTTCAAGAGACAAATTGCTGTGAAGTAATTTTTGATGGAGGTAGTTACAGACAAAAAAGCCCAACCCGGAGTTAAGACCATCAGGTTGGGCATTTATTATACCTGCTGAGTTATCAATCACCCCACGCTTAACTTACGGCTGTAAAGGATTTTGAAACCCAGAGCCGATGTTAACGTTATCAAAATCAACAATATCCAAAGCGAATTGTAGCCCCATTTCTCTGCAACAAATCCACAACTTGCCGGCCCGATAACCTGCGCCACGGACCAGGATAACTGATATGCAGCCGAATACTTTCCCCGGTTGAGCTCGGTAGTTCTGGACATTACAATAGTGCTGATGTACGGTAGGGTTAGCATTTCACCTATTGTAAAAAACACCACCGCCAAAGCGCCGGCAATCAATGCAGAAATACCCGGCATAAGCAGAGACAGGAATGCAATGGTAGTTAAGAGGATTCCGAAGATGATGTAATGAAAATCAGGACGGCGATTGCCAAGCACCTGGATAAACACCATTTCGAACAATGCGATAATAACGCCGTTCATCCCAAGCAAAATACCAATTGTTGCTTCACCGATATGCATTTCCTCTTTCCAGTAAACAGGTACAAGTCTGAAAATTACCACAAAGGCCATCATGTAAATTGTAACCATTACAATGAATCGCAGGAAAAAAACATCCTTCCAAGGTGAAATGGAAGTTGTCTCTTCTGAGGTTGTGCTTTCCGGTTTCTTAAATTGTTTGGCCGTTGGAAGCAAAACAACAATGAGTAGTCCCGCCGCAACATACACAACGCCATCGACCCAAAACAACAGATGGTAATCTATCGCCGCCAAAATACCTCCTACCGAGGTACCAAAGCCAAAGCCGATGTTGGTTGCGAGTCTGTTCAGGGCATAAGATCTCGTCATGTTCTCACGGGTAGAATACGATGCAATGGCGGAGTTGTTGGCGGGTTTAAACGCCTCAACAAAAAAACTCAATACCACCGTAAGCAGGCACAGTGCGTCGAAGTCATTTACATGTGAGAAAAGTACAAACAGAAACCCACTAATAATCAAACTCGCTACCTGGACCGGTCGAAAACCGATTTTGTCAGTAAGAAAACCACCAGCCATTGCCCCTAGTACGGATCCAACTCCGAAAAGCGTAATGATCAATCCGGCATCCGCAATACTCCTGTGCAGGCTTTGGGTGATGTACATACTCATAAATGGCACAGCCATGTAACCACAGCGATTGACAAGCACAACTATACTCAACAGCCAGGTTTCCCTGCTCAAACCACTAAATGATGTTTTGTAACTTCGTAAAATTCTTTTGATCATAGCTGTAACAAAAAAAGTCCGCCTGGTTTAACACCGGGCGGACGTACTGATATTTTTACAAATATGAAGTATAGCTATCCTGCCCGGAGTTCCTTGCGGTTCCAGTTGACAAGCGGGCTATACGTCTGTTTGTTGTTCATAATGCAAATGTACAAATTTTATATATCACGATATCAAAACAGGAAGATTTACGAGCAGATTGTTAGCGAAAAAATATAATGGTTTGAATTACAACCATTTTTACGAAAATCGTATCTTACAACAGGACATATGTCGGCTATGAAAAAATATCCAACCAATGAAAACTTATCAGATCATACTTTGCTTCTTGCTGGCACTTCCGGGTTGCAATGAGAAGAACTCAAACCTTCAACCGTGCTCCTGTTCGGGAACGGAGGTTTGTACCGACCAATTTGTGAGCGTTGGTATTGCTATAAAAGACAAAAACGGCAAACCTTATCAACTGGATTCTTACCAGATTAAACGTGTTTCAACGGGTCAAATTTTTGTTCCTTTCCATGGTTCTCAAACAGGCTACGATTCCATTGCCAAAGCCTCAGGAAATTACATTCTGGCAGCAGATACCAACATAAAAAATATACAAAAATGTGGAGAAGATTTTCTTTTCACAGGCATTAAAAATAACAAAACGGTCATAGAGAATACCTACACCATTGGGCACGACTGCTGCCACGTCAAACTTTTAAAAGGAGTAACAGATATTATTTTAGAATAATAGCTGCGGTTATTTTCATAATGGCGCGATTTTTAAGTGTAAGCAAGAATAGAGCATGAGCCTATTCTTTACTGACCTTAAACGTTAAAGCCATGAAAAACATAATTCTTTTCATTTTCCTGACGGGTATCTTCACTACCTGTACCAAAGAAGATGTTGCACCTTGCGCCTGTGTAGACAACAGAGCCTGCACCGAAGAATATCGCATTCTCAATATAGAGATTACCAACGCAGCTGGGCAACCGTATATTCTGGATTCGTACTACACCACCAAAGTTGAAGATAACCTGAAATTTAACCTTCAGACGGACAGCAGGGATTCCCTGGCCAGTATTACCGGAGAATATCCCGTTGCAGAAGACCAGCTGTTTCAATTCACCGACCGTTGTGGTAAAGAATTCAAATTTACAGGTATAAAAAACGGTGTTGAAGTGATTTCTCAAACATATACAGTCGCTCACGATTGCTGTCATGTTGTGATCAATGAAGGAGAGGTGAAAATTGTGGTAAACTAATCTTTTCCTTTTCGGTTTAGAGAAATCGAAATTTTACAAATGCCATGCAACTTTGTTGACGAAAATACCATCCTTGTCGGGTAAGCCGTGTAAAACCAAAAGCTCTTACCCCATGACTGGAAAGGAATTATTCGATCATCATCAATCTGCCGCCCTGCGAAGCGGCTTTGGTTCACCGGAATTTCGCTATGGAAACCTTTTATTTGAAGCTCTAAAAATTGAAGGAGAAGAGAATGTTTTCCAAAAGCTGGAAGAAGCAAGTCTGACAGGAAAGCGTATAGCGCTAAGCTATTCGGTCACTCCAGAAAGCAATGAAGGGGAACCGGATCTGGTGGTAGTCATATAGTAAAAAGCCAGATCCCAAATTTGAGACCCGGCATCTGAATTTATGAGGGACGGGTTTACGGATGAAAAACTCTTTCTGACAAGCTAGTTACTGCCGGTCTCTGATAACTTCCAAAACGTTCACAGAATGCTTTTTCCAAAGCTTCACGGTGATCGGGATGGGCAATACTAATTAATTCTCTTGCTCTTTGTTTCAGGCTTTTCCCAAAAAGATCAACCATTCCATATTCGGTTACTACCCAATGAATGTGCCCTCTGGTGGTAACCACACCCGCTCCTTCTCTCAGAAACGGAACGATCCGGGATTCTCCTTTTGATGTAACCGAAGGCAAGGCAATAATGGGCTTTCCACCTTCCGACAAAGAAGCGCCGTGGATGAAATCCATTTGTCCGCCAATACCCGAATACTGGTAGGTGCCCAGAGAATCAGCACAAACCTGTCCGGTAAGATCAAGTTCCAGCGCTGAGTTTATAGCAGTAACCTTCTGATTCTGGCGAATGATACTTGTATCGTTCACATAACCGATGTCCATGACACGAACCGCCGGATTGTCATTCACAAAATCATACAACCGCCTGGTGCCGACCATAAACGACGTTACAGACTTTCCACGATTGAGTTTTTTGAGGCTATTATTGATCACCCCATTCTCAATGAGTGGGATAACCCCGTCTGACAACATTTCTGTGTGCAGTCCCAGGTTTTTGTGATGGGTAAGATTTTTCAAAACCTGATCAGGAATTGCTCCGATCCCAACCTGAAGAGTAGCACCGTCTTCGATCAGAGACGCAACATTTTCACCTATCTGAACAACTGCAGGCTTTGCATTAAGGGAATAATCCACCTCAGGCAGGTCCGATTCATGCCAAACCAGAGCATCAAACTTGCTTACGTGAACGAAGCCGTCACCGTGTGTACGTGGCATGTTGGGATTCACCTGAGCGATCACATATCTTGCCGTGTCCACCACCGCCCGGGCAATGTCAACGGAGGTACCCAGCGAGCAAAAGCCGTGGGCATCCGGAGGTGAAACCTGCACCATGGCTACATCCACCGGCATTTGCCCGCTTTTGATAAGCTGGGGAATCTGGCTCAAAAAAATCGGCACATAATCGCCGTAGTCGCTGTTGACAACAGACCTGGTAGCACCGGATACAAAAAGTGAGTTAAAAAAGAAGCTTTTATGGTGAACAGGATTATTGAAGTCGACATCTCCCAGCGTTGTGATACTGATGAGCTCTACATTTTTCAATTCCCAATGACGGTTTTGCAAAGCCTTCACCAAATGCACGGGCGTTGCCGCACTGCCGTGAATAAAAACCCTGTCGCCCGACTGAACGTATTTTACCGCCTGATCTGCCGAAACGTATGTTGGAATCATCATATACAAATGAATATTTGAGTAAGTTCAATGACCAGTTCCGTTATCATGACCCGGATCATTTTTGATTTTTTACCCTACAAAATTCCACCTAAACACTTCGTGAGGAAATGATCCTGATTAAGTGATTTTTATGACCATCGTCAGTTTTTAAAAGTATTCTCGGCTGTAAACAAACCGATGGCGTGATTTTTGAGCATGAACTAAAAAAAGGAAACAGATCATGGACGACATAGAAAAGCAAAAAAGAGATCTTTCAGAGAAGATACTCGCAAAGCGCCAACAGTTGGAGTTTGAAAAAACCAACATTGAATTTGCGTCAGAGTTCTCAGCGGACAATACTGAAAACCCTGACGTGAGCGAAGAATTCAAAAATTTTAATGATCCTGCAAAGAATGTCATCGAAGCTTCTGAGTTGAAAGAACTCAGCAAAACAGAGCAGGAGCTGATTTATCTCATTGACAAATTAAATAAGCTCAGCAAGCAATTTTGAGATGCCGCATGCGACAGTGTTCAGGATAAAAGCCCTTTAAGTATTTGTACAGAAGCTTCCAGCTCTTGAAAATTGGAAGATGCAAAACCAAGCCGCGTGAAATTTTCTCCGGCAGGTAAGCCATGTCCCAATCCATTGGACATTCCGAGACCTTTACGAAACGCATTTTCACTCATTGCTTTCATATCAACCGATTTGTCAAATTTGGCCCATACAGCAAGACCACCATCGGGCACCTGAAAAGTTATATGTTGGCTCAATTCCGAGCCGAGTAGTTCACAGAAAAAATCTCTGCGGCTGCGGTAAGTTCTCAACGACTTTCTCATATGCCTTTGAATGACTCCGGTCTGCAACAATTCAGCGATGGCGTTTTCCAGCACCACATCGCCCTGCCGGTCAATGATGCGCCGTATGCCTGCAAAACGATCAATTACATTTTCGGCACCGACAAGATATCCAACTCTGAACGCAGGCGCGATGGATTTTGTAAATGAACCGCAATACAGCACCATTCCCTTCGGATCCGCGCCCGCCAGGGGTAAAAGCGGCTTACTGAGGTAATGAAAATCATAATCATAGTCGTCCTCAAAAATCACGAATCCAAACTGCCCGGCAAGTTTGAGAAGCTTCATACGCCTGTCGGCCCTTAAAGCAACCGTAGTTGGATAATGATGGTGGGAGGTCACATACACCATTCTTATCTTTACATTCTGGCAAAGAGATTCCAACGCGTCCACGTCTATTCCATATTCATCCACCGGTATGGTGTGTATTTTGGCACCAGCCTGTGCAAAATTAGTGTTTGCACCCGCCCAGGTCGTCACCCCGGTGACAACAGAATCCCCTTTCGAAATCAAACCATTTGAACTCAGGTATAATCCCATAATCGTCCCCCGAACAATCAGGATGTTCTCAGGAGTTGTGTGAAGACCTCTGCTAGTATTCAGGTAGGCCGACAATTGCTGACGCAACCAGATAGAGCCTTTCGTGTCTCCATAACCAAGACGCGTGTAAGCATTACCAGTGAGCAACTGCCCTCTGTACGCTCTGGACAGCTCTTCCAGCGGAGCCAGCCGAACATCCGGAAAGCCATCGTCAAGATGCAGCCCCTGCCCGTAACTCATAATTGGACGCTCTGTGTAGGATGCAGGATTTAAAGAAAAGCCAGCTGTTTTTAAGCCATTCGTAAAGGGTTGCGATCCAATACCTGACGGTTTCAATATCGGTAAGTTGGCTGCAACAAAAGTACCCCTACCCGTATGGCTTTCCAACCAACCCTGCGCGAGAAGTTCATCGTATGCCTGCACAACTGTTTTTCTGTGCACACCCAATAACCCAGCTAGCTCCCTCGTACTAGGGAGCCGATGGTCTGCCGGAAGAATTCCGTCCTTGATAAAAACCATGATCTGATTGCTGATCTGAAGATATACCGATTGACGGTCTGTACGCTCAATGGTGATAAGCGAGGAAAGAGGACTCATAAAATTGGACTATCTGAATTTAGCATATTGGATGATTAGAACAATCCAATTAGCACACAATTTTGTAAAAAAACAAAATCATGAGCACCACAAATCCATATCTCATTCCAAGTCGTTCGGCAAAACGAGCGCACCATGATGCCGAAAGCATTAATCCAATACTGGACGAAGCACTTTTCTGCACCATTAGCTACGCAGTCGATAACCAGCCATTCTCCCTCCCGACATCATTTGTACGTTATGAAGACAAAATTTACATTCATGGCTCGGTCGGCAGCCACTTTATCAGAGAAATAGAAAAGGGAATTCCGGTTTGTATTACGGTGATGCTTGCCGATGATCTCGTTGTAGCGAAATCGGCTTTCAGCCATTCAGTGAATTACCGTTCTGTTGTTATTTTTGCCAAAGCTGAGAAAGTTGAAGATTATCAAACCAAATACGACGCATTTAAATGGCTTACTGAGAAGATCGTACCGGGGAGCTGGGATTACCTGCGGCCTATGACCGAAAAAGAGGTACGCAAAACGACTGCGCTAGCATTTTCGCTCTCAGAAGCATCAGCGAAGGTGCGCTCGGGAATGCCCAAAGATGAGGAAGAAGACAAACCACTTCCAATATGGTCGGGGCTTATTCCATTACAAACTAGGAGGATGCCTGTAATAGCAGACGATCTAAGTATAGATATCCCCGTTCCTCCGCATTTGCAGATCTGACTATTATTTTAGGCATTTGCGTAAATAATGTATTGTATTGGCTTTACTGATATATCTCAATATTGCAACGTCAATCCGATCAACTTAGAATGAAAATAGGCGCTCTTGTTTTGCTTTCAGTGGTTCTGGGCTTAGTTAGTGGTCAATTTGTAAAAGCCCAGGACGAATCTCTATATAAAAGAATCAGAGAGATAGAAGCTGATACTTCGAAAGACAACTTACAGTATGCGGCCTGGCAATTTTCTTTCATTGGAGAATACCAAAAGGCGATGGCTGCATATGATAGTGACATAGAAGGTAATTCGGATCCGAAAGCGAAAGAAATTCCCAAAGATTTGAAACCACAACCGGCAGTGGAATACATTCTCAACCTGAGCCGGAACAGCCAGGTTGTTATCCTTAATGAGGCACATCATCAGCCCTTGCACAGGGTTTTTACCGAATCTTTGTTGCAAGGGCTGTATAATAATGGATTCAGATATTTGGGTCTTGAAGCTTTGGCCGAAGATTCACTGATCAATATTCGTAAATATCCGCTGCAATCAGACGGTTACTACACTGTTGAGCCACAATTTGGCAACATGTTACGTAAAGCGCTGGAACTTGGATTTACGGTATTTGGCTACGAAGCAGATAGCTCGGGAAGTGTGCGTGAGAAAGGTCAGGCGGCGAATATTAATAAAATATTATTAAAGGACCCGACTGCCAAAATGCTGATTCACTGTGGCTTTTCACATGTAATAGAAGGACCCGTTCCGAATTGGGGAAAGGCTATGGCGGGTGAATTAAAAGAGTTGACTGGGATAAATCCGCTCACTATTGATCAGGTCGATTTGACCGAGCAGAGTTCGGAAAATTACGAGTCAGGGTATTACCTTCCGGATGGTATCAATGAGCCAACAGTTTTCATCAATCCAAAAGGAGAACCTGTTAATTTGTCTACTGATAGCAGGGAAACGGATTTGCAAATAATGCATCCCAGAAGTCAACTTATACATGGAAGACCCAACTGGTTGTTACGAGGAAATTCTTACAAGCCATTCAAGCTTGACAAACTTGCACACAGGATTAAGTTCCCGTGTCTGGTTGCGGCGTTTCGCGCTAATGAAAGTAAAGACAGTGTTCCTGTTGATCAAATTGAGGTCAACAACCATAACGACAAAGCGCTCATGCTGCCTGCTGGGAAATACAGAATTGTACTAACGGATGCAGATGGGAAAATTCACGAGAAGATTACAACAATCCTGTGAACATTCTTCCCTATTTTGACTTGCCTACGATATATTTTGCTTCCAGTTTAAAAGTTTTGTTTTGAAAGGACACACCAATATTCTCTTCCAGATAACTCATTATAGAGTTCATTTTCAGGAGGACATCATTCCATTTGATATCGCTATCAATGAAGGGATCGTAGTGTAAATTGAGCCTGCCTACAATGCGAAATAAGTCATCGCCAACAGGTTGTACCGCAGAGGTAAGCTTCTGGCTGGTAAATACCTCTAGAATTTGACATGCCTTCTCCCTCTTATAACTGCCCACAGTACAAAACAGGAGTGATCCGTTTTTATAGTGACATACTACTTGCTTTTTCATGGTTTTTTAGTGTGATGATATTTTCATAGATAAAAAATTCTATACCAATACTCAGCTTAGGGATGTAATTCTATTACTGGATAATTGATTGTTAAAAAATTATGTGATATTGTCGCAAACAAAATCACAGACTAAATTCAATAATGAATAGAATATGCGTTGTTATACTGCTCTGCACCATGGCAGTAGCATGTAAGAGTAAAAAAAAACAGTTGCCCGAAGTGGCTGTAAGGGATACGACGATCACCGTTGAAAATTCCTTTACGGAGCTTTTTATTGATACAACAGCTCTGGAAAGCTTTATTGCAAAAAATCCCATGCAAGACAGCTTGTCCAACAAAATGCACAGTTTTTACAACCAGAGAAACCATCAGTACGCCTGGTTTTTCCCGGATGGTATGGCTGAATTTGTTCCAACATTCCTCAGTCTTCAAAACGACTACATTCATTACTCGGGGGACAGCAGCTTGTACAACCCCGCCTTGGTTGCAACCGTGGATTCCCTTTCAAAGCTCAAAAAGATAAACCCCAACGACTCGCTGGTGAGAAATACAGAATTACAACTCACCAGACAGTTTTTCCAATATGCGAGTCTGGCCTATTCGGGAGATAATAAATTGAATGCCCAGGAATTGAACTGGTTTATTCCTCGTAGAAAACTAGATCCACAGGTGTTTCTTGACTCCTTGATTAAAAACAAAGGACAAAATCTGGCCTCATACGAACCAGTTAACAGACAATACAATTTGCTGAAAGAAAAACTTCTGAAATATTATGAGGTTGACAAAAGTGCTGAATGGGAGATTCTTCAATCCGGCAAAAAGTTAAAGAATGGAAGTACTGATCCAATGGTAATAAAGATTAAGGAGCGACTGGTAACATTGGGAGATCTCTCCACGACAGATAGTACCAATGTGTTTGATTCCACACTCACTGTGGCGGTGAAACAGTTTCAAAAAAGAATGGGTATGAAACCAAGCGGAGAAACTGGTCCTGCGTTTTTTACTGAACTGAATGTACCCGTAGCCGACCGGATCAAACAGATTTTGATTAATATGGAACGCATAAGATGGATGCCTGCCACTCCTACTACCGACTATTTACTTGTCAACATTCCGGAATTTACACTTCATGCATACGAAAAAGGGAAACACGCTTTCGATATGAATGTGGTTGTGGGGTCGGAGGCAAACAGCACGGTAATTTTTTCAGGAACCCTCAATCAGGTCGTGTTTAGTCCGTATTGGAATATTCCGCCAAGTATTCTTAAAAATGAAATTTTACCTGGAATAAGGAAAAATAAAAACTATCTGGCCAGACATAATATGGAATGGAATGGCTCATCGGTTCGCCAAAAACCTGGAAAGGCGAATTCACTTGGCCTGGTGAAGTTTTTATTTCCAAACAGCTACAATATTTATTTGCACGATACCCCTTCAAAAAGCTTGTTCGAAGAATCTCAAAGGGCGTTCAGTCACGGCTGTATCCGTTTGTCGGAACCGAAGAAGCTCGCGGAGTTCCTGTTAAGGCGTGACAGTACCTGGACGGAGCAAAAGATAACGCAGGCGATGAATGCGGGGAAAGAAAAATATGTCCGGCTCAGAGGAGAAAACGAGATTCCGGTATACATTGGTTATTTCACCTCGTGGGTGGATCAGGATGGCCTGCTTAATTTCCGTAAGGATGTATACGGACATGATAAAAAAATGGCTGACCGATTGTTCAGCAAGGATGAGCCAGCGATGGCAGATTAGTATCTTGGATTTCAGATATAACAGAAAAGGGACTTTCGCTGGCACGAAAGTCCCTTTCTATATATTTTCCGGATGAAAGCTACATCCTGCTTTGATCGTCGAGCACTTCTACAACCGCCGGTGTTGATTCAGGCTTGCTGTCGTCATCACCAAGCACCATCCCCCAAGGTTTAAGTCCGTCGACTCTATCGAATACCACTTTGATAATTGCGATAACTGGTATTGACAAAAACATACCTGTTATTCCCCATATCATCTCTCCCAGTACAAGGCCGAGAAGCGCAACCAATGTATTGATTTTCACTTTTGAACCCACAATTTTTGGCATGATGTAATTGCTGTCTACGAGATGGATAGCGATCACAGCGATTAATACAAAGAGAATTTTGGTTGTGGTAGCCGTTGCAAAGGTGATTAATATCGTGAGCAGCAAAGCTGTTACAATTCCAATATAAGGAATTAGATTAAAAATTCCCGTGATCAGACCGAGTAAAAAGGCGTATTTGACGCCAATAATCCAGAATGCGATGCATGACATAATCGTCACAATCAGCATTTGCAGAAAAAGTCCCACAATGTATTTTTTGACAATATATTGAACCTGTGCAACGACATCGTAAACAACTATGACGTGTTCTTCACTAAAAAGTGATACGATAAACCGAAGTAACAAACGGCGGTGAAGCAGAATAAAAAAGGTGTACAGAAAAATGAAAAGAAGAAACAACAGCACAGACGAAACCGATAGTAGTGTTTGTCCGATCAGCGAAGTACCTGTGTCCAGGGCTTTGGTCGCGGAATCACTCAGATAATTGATCTGCTCATCGGCATTCACATGGAATGTAAGAGCAATCCATTTTTGCAAGTCAGCCGTTGCAACGATCACCTGTCTTTTAAAGGCCGGCCAGTCCTGTGCCAGTTCTGTCACCTGAGAGCCAAGAATAGCGACAATTACAAAGACACCTGCAACCAACGAAAGCAGGGCAAACATGGAAGACAATGACCTCGGAAGCTTGAACCGTCTTTCTAAAAATCCAGCCAGCGGTAGCAGCAGCAGAGAGAATAAAAAAGCGAAAATAAGAGGTGCTAATAGTGTTCTGCCGACTATTGCAATATAACAAAGGCAGATCAGGCTGATCAATATATGCGCCAACCTCGTGTAAAATGGGGTAACTCGAATCATTGGGAAAGCCCGCTCCGGAATGTTATGTTAAAATGAGAGTACAAATTACTATAATCGTGCCAGAATTGTTACAGGTCAGCTCACTAAATTCTGTCAACATTTGTCAGGACCAGACGTCGCTGCCTGCCTACGGCAGTGCAAATGCAACGTACTGATTACCTTTCTTTGTACCCAGCTTGGTGCCTCCGCAGGCTATGACCACATATTGTTTTCCGTTAACTTCATAGGTAGACGGTGTGGCAAATCCGGCAGCCGGTAAAGTGGTTTCCCATAACAGCTTGCCTGTTTTTTTATCGTAAATTCTAAACTTTTCATCTTTTGTAGCTGCTATGAACAACAGTCCGCTGGCTGTCACAACGGGGCCTCCGTAATTTTCGGTGCCCGTATCAGGTATCCCCTTTTTCTTTAAAGCAGCAACTTCTCCAAACGGTATTTTCCACAAATATTCGCCGGTGTTCAGGTCGATTGCGTTGAGTGTGCCCCAAGGCGGTGTAATCGCCGGTAGCCCCTGACTATCCAAAAATTTATTGTAGCCAGTGCTCTGATAGGGCAAGTACACCTTTTTCGACTTTGGTGAAGAAGCGACTGCCTCCGTTTTTTCATCCCCGAACAGAAAGGAAACAAGCGCATGCTTTTCACCAGCAGACAGCATCGTAAAACCGGGCATCATACCTTTTCCGCTCGTGATAAGATTAGCGACGAACGCCCGATCCCTTCTCTGACCGATGTCAACCAGTGAAGGGTAACCACTTTTTGCGTTGCCTTTTCTTTGGGGGCCATGGCAGTTGGTACAGTAGGTTGCATATACCTTTTCTCCCGGACTAAGTGCGGACAACTCACTTTCTTTGGGCGTGTCCTTCATGTTAAGGATCCATGCCATTTCGTTACTGTTCACATACAGTATCCCGTCCTGAGGATCGGCCGCAGCACCACCCCACTCTGCTCCCCCGTCGAATCCGGGAAGTATCACTGTTCCCTGTTTGGAAGGAGCCGCAAACAGGCGTCTGTCGTAAGTTTTAAATTTGGCCAGGAGCGAGTCACGATCCTCTGCATACGAACTGATGTCATCCCCGGTAAGCATATGCGCCTGTCTTGCAAAAGGAGCAGGCTTGGCAGGCACCGGCTGTGTGGGCCACGAATGTTCACCGGGCAATGCCGACTTTGGAGCAGCAACTTCTGTTACCGGGAATAGCGGCTTTCCCGTTACACGGTCAAATACAAAAATGTACCCCTGTTTTGTCACCTGAGCAACGGCGTCGACCTTCTTGCCCTGATGTGTAACTGTGATCAGATTTGGTGGCGCCGGCAAATCCCTGTCCCACACATCGTGATGTGTAGTTTGAAAGTGCCAGAGGCGTTTTCCTGTCTTCGCATCAAGCGCTAGCAAACAGTTTGCAAAGAGGTTTTTACCCTTTCTTTTACCACCATAAAAATCATATCCAGCCGAACCGGTCGGTACGTACAATATTCCCCTTTTCCGGTCAATAGCCATGCCGGCCCAGTTATTCGCTCCGCCTGTGTAGGTATTTTTGTATGCATCGGGAGGGAAAGTCTCATAGCCAAATTCCCCCGGATAAGGTATGGTGTGAAAAGTCCATGCTAACTTACCAGTACGCACGTTGAAAGCCCTGATATCTCCCGGCGCTGCATCAGAATCTTCCGAAAGACGTAACGGCATGATGATCAGATCCTGATAGATAGTACCAGGCGTGTTGGAAACCATGAATTTTTCTTTGGCAACGTCGGGTAAGCCGGTGTGCAAATCCAGACGACCTTTGTCTGCAAATGTCTGGACAGGTTCACCTGTTTTTGCATCAAGAGCGTAGAGATAAGAGCCCATGGAGTGCAAAATCCGCTTATCATTCCCATCACGCCAATACGTTACACCCCGGCTGGTATTGGAGCCAACTTTTGATTTATCACCAAACATCCATATTTGCTTGCCCGTAGCTGCATCCAGAGCGAACGCCTGCACGGTAGATGTCACCCCATACAAAATGCCGTCTACGATAATTGGATTTACCTGCATTTGTCCTGAATCCGGTGTGGAATAGCTCCAAGCAACTTGCAGATTTTTCACATTTTCAGGATTAATCTGAGTCAGAGAAGAGTAATGATTCCTATCAGGGCCACCGAGATACTCCTCCCACTTATCATAGGACAGGGGCTTTTCTTCGGTAGAAAACCGTCCGGCTGCTAAAAAAAGAAACAATGATACAACAGCCAGAAATGATCGTAAAGTCATGGAAAGAAATTATTCAACTATTGAAATTTATTATTTACCGTTATCCCAGGCCAGGTGTCTGTCCGGAATGGAGCCAGCGGCAATCCTGCTGCATTAAATATCTGCCCTTCCTCTGTTGCATCTGACCAATTGTATCGCACCGCTACCGGATTTTTAACTTTTGCAGAAGAAACAACAAGCTTCTTATCCTGATAAACCGCCTGAGCATAGTGAAATACTTTGTCTTCGCCAGCTATTTCAAAACCCTCTATATAACCATATTTGTTTTTGACAACAATATCGCCATCCAGATACTTAACGCTGATTACCGCTTTGTCATTTTCAATGTTGAGTTTTTCAAAACGAGGTGAACTGTAAGAAATATCTTGTCCGTAATCGAATTTAAGCGCATTTACGGCCAGTCGGTGCGCAACATCCTGTTTGTTTGTCGGGTGAATATCTTTGGGATTTCCAACATCAGTAGTTACCGCCATTCCCGTTTTAGGCAGACTTAAAGTCATATCCTGGGCTTCACGAAGTTCCGCCCAAACACTACCTTGATTGCTATTTAGTTCTTTGCCAAAACTGGAAAGCTGAACCCAATAAAACGAGAACTCATCGTTCCACAACCGCCGCCAATCGTTAATCATCAATGGAAATGTTTTCCTGTATTGGTAGGATCTTCCGGCATTGGCCTCTCCCTGATACCAGAGCGAACCGCGCACCGAAAACGGAATAAGCTGGACGATCATGGCATTGTAAATGGTAGTGCCTACGTTGTTCATCAAATGCGCATACTCATGTTTTCCGGCAAAAGATGGCATTAGTTTCCAATCGGTCGCCAGGCTAATTTTTTGCTGACCAGCCTCCAGATATAAATCTGATGAACTTCCCATGAGTCCGGGCCCAAACCAGGCAGTGCCAATCATCTTTCCAACTTTAAGTACCAATTGGTTTTCACCAGCTTTCCAGGTATTGGCAGGAATTGAGATTTTCCTCGACCCTTTCACAGCGCTGGAATTTACAAGTTTTCCATTCACATACACATCAACATTATTATCGTTCTCCGCCAGCGAAAGTGTGGTAAGCTTTGAAGCAATGTCATCAGAGACAGATATTGTTTTAGCCATAAAACCTTCTCCTCTGTAACCCATCAAACCTTTCCAGTCCCACTGTCCCACCGGATCTCCTGTCGATTGCCAGTTTTTGAAGTCAGCTGTACCGCTTGTATATAACTTTTCATCCTGCTCGCCGGGTATATAATCCGCATTTTTAAATAGCTGCATTCTTAGCTTTTTATCCATTAACACATCCGCCTCTTCCCATGTTTTTGGTAGATTTTCAGCATAACTTTTCAACTCCTCATTTCCCAGCATACCTTCCTTGCTGATCCAACCCTCGATCTGCGAACCTCCCCAGGAAGAATGTAAAATACCAATGGGGACATTGAGCTTTTGGTAAATTTCCCTTGCGAAGAAAAAGCCTATGGCAGTAAAGTCACCCACTGTCTCAGCAGAAGCCAGTTTCCAATCACCTGACTTCAAGTCTTTTTCAGGTGTCAATGTTACCTCGTGTGCTACTTTAAAATGACGAATTTGCGGAAACTCTGCATTCGCCTTTTCCTTTTCAAAATGATTGGCATTACGTACCGGCCATTCCATGTTTGATTGTCCGGAGCATAACCAAACTTCCCCGATCAAAATATCGGACACAGCGGCTGTCCCTGACTTCGCTGTTACAGCCATTGTATGCGGACCACCCGCTTCTAATGGCGAAAATTTAACCATCCATTTTCCATCAGCACCTGCTTTGGTGTTCTGTGTTTGTCCTGCCAGCGTAACTTTTACCTTTTCACCCGCATTTGCCCATCCCCACACCGGTATTGGCTTCTGTCGTTGCAAAACCACGTGATCAGAAAACAGCCGTGCTAGTTTAACTTGTGCAAAGGCAGCGGAATGAATAACTAGGAAGGCTAGTAAGAGATAACGTTTCATTATATAGGTAGATAATTATTTCTGATAAAATGCCTGGAGATGGCTGTTTCTACTAAGTAGATAACAGTAAACATTATATTTTCTTCATCCTGAGTCCATCTCTTACGGCACATACTTTATTCAGATACTCCTGTTTACACATGAGAAGCCCCCAGCGTCATTATGAATGTATGGCTAGAATTGTTATTTTTGTTTGTAATAAACAAAGTCATGGAAACTACATATCGGTTTAATACGAAGGAAATTGATCTCGATTTTTTGGAGTCTGTAAGAGCCATGTTCGCTGATCAAGAAATTGAAATCACTATTCGGTCATTATCTCTAATCGGGGGGCTGGCATCAGATCGAAAAAAGGCATTAACTGATATGATTAGGGATAGTAGATACATTGCGCCGAAAATAGATTCTGCAATTGATATTCGTACCATTATAGACCAAACACACGAATAATTTTATGGATTACTTTGATACCGATGTCTTAATCAATGCGTTCGTTTTACAAAACATCAACAGACATGAAGAATCAATTGCTTTCATTGAGCAAAGCATTTTTAAGGATTCCTTTTTGGTTTCCTGGATAACGATTCAGGAAGTTGGCTTTGTTTTAGGTAAACTCAGGCAAGATTATTCTTATACAACACTGAAAATAAAGCAATTAATTACTTCGACCCCTGTCTCCCATAGCAGACAAGAATTCGATAGAGCCATTCACCTTGCATCCATTATTGGTTATTCGAACTTCAATGACTGCCTCCATCTCGCCATCGCAGAACGATATTGTAAAAATCTGTATACCTATAATCGTTCTGATTTCAGCAAACTCATTGATCATACAATATTAAAAATTAAGATTTTAGAGTAATAAATCAGAACCGTTTTCGAGAACTCTACGCAAAAAATAACAGCTCCGAAATCGAAATCCCGGAGCCGCTCATACTTGAAGTACTACAAAAATCTACTTTCGATGAATAGATCCCGTGTAGGTATGATTATCTTCCTTCCAGTTATAAACGATTTCCGTTCCTTTCTCTTTCAGGTATTTGCTTTTAAACTTTGAGTGAACCTTATCGGATAATTTCTGACCATTTACAATAAATTCGTTCTCGGTGATCCTGAAAGATAAATTCTTCTTATCCTTTCCGTAACCTTCACTTTCCAGATCACGAAGAAAATTGTCCATCATCTTTTCATGATCTTGACGTATCGTTTCAGCTTCAAGTCTTGAAACCTCAGCCTGTTCTTTCAGTACAGTCGCCTCAACACGAAGTTTCTCAGCCGATTTTTGTAATTGTGCAGCACTTTTGCGCAACTCATCCGTATTAAGATTCTGATTGTTTTGACCTGATAACTGTTTTCTTACAAGTTCTGCCTCTTTTTTCACAGCAATCATCTGCTCCCTGTTAAGCTCCATTTGGCCTTTCATTTTCTCGGCATCAAGCTTCATCAAAGTCGCCTGTTTGCGTAATTCTAGCGCCTCTGCTTGAAGATCAGCTGCCTCCTGGTTCAAATCCTCAGCTTCTGACTGCATTTCCTCCGCGTGCTCCTCCTCCTCTTGACGCTCTTCATTCACTTCTTCAATAATGGACCGTATCTCATTATCGTATTCCCCAAATTTGTTTTTAGCAATCTGCTTGCCATTAATTTTCAACTCAGTTACTTCACCATCCACCTCAGTAATCTCGTATCGTTTTTTGTCGCGGGTAACATGAATCGTATTTACCTCCGAGCCTGGTTCCGCTGGTGCAGGTACCGTGTCACACAAAGTATGCGGAGCTACAGGTGACGGAGGCAACGGTGGTGGTGCGGGAACATCGAACTTCGGTGGCTTTGGAGCTTTGGGAGGTTTAGGTAATTCTGGTGAAAAAGCGGCTAAAAGTACCGTGGCTGTTAGCACGCTTGCTGTTACAAATAATTTTTCCATGGCATTTAATTGTTTATTGTTGTTGTAAATAATTCGTTTTATTCTGTCCAACAAATGATTACGTTTTCCGGCAAAAGCAAGAGCCTGCCTTTGTTCGATAAGTTTATGTTCCTGAAATACAACCAGCGCGTTAACAAAGGCAGTTTTACTTTGCATCACTGCAATTGCCAAATCGTCGCAGCAGTGTTCTCTTTCTTCTCTTATCAAACGGGAAAGCCAGATCACAGCCGGATTAAAGAAATAAATGCTTTCTGCAAAACTCTGGAATACATTCACCAGGAAATCCTGGCGGCGAATGTGGGCGAGTTCGTGCAGCAAAATAGCTTCGACCTGTACGTATGGAATGCTGGTTAAAAATCCAACTGGTACCAGTATCAAGGGCTTGAAAAAACCGATCACAGCTGGTACAGAAACCATTTCCGACTCCATCAGCATCACCCCTGAACTGATGTTCAGCTTGTGAGCTAACTGCTGTAATTTCTGCTGCCAATGATCCGCAGCGCCAAATGTTCCTTCATGCCTCAATCGGTTGATGTAAATCATTCCTGTAACAGCCCTAACCGACTTTGCAAGAAAGACCACAAGCCAGATCATGACTATTAACAAGGCGTTGCTGCTGCAAAAATCCAGAAGAGAGTGAAGCCAGTCGCCGGTCTGTTGCTGAACAGTTGTGAGCGTGATAACATTTTCAGTGGAAGTGCTCTTGCCTAAACTTATAAGGTTGTTAACCTGAGTTTTTACACCTTCACTTTGATTGAATTCGTAATAGAAAGTGGCACCGTTTGCAATCACAAAAAGCAACATCAGACCGGTTAACAAATTGTATCTTAAAGCCGGTTTAGACTTTTTTGATGCCAGCAATACTACTCCCACTGCAATAGCGAGCACAAGTCCCTGCCAGAGTGAATGAATGAGTGTCCAGCTAAAAGCCTGGATGAGATCAGCGGAGATTGGTAAATTGAAAGAATTAAAATTCATGGCTAATAGATTTTACAGTTTTCAATTTTTAATCAAGCTTTTTCAGGAAATCCTTTATCTCATCCAGCTCCTCTTTACTGGTACTTTTATTTCCAAACAACTGCATCACGAGACTCGAAGCAGAACCGTTGTACATCGAATCCACGAAGCGTTCCAGCAATTTTGTCTTGGTTTTACCCTCCTCTTCTGCCGGACTGTATACGTGTTTCATGCTGCTTTCATCCCTTGTCACAATCCCCTTATCAGTCATGATCTGCATCAGTTTCAAGGTCGAGGAATATTGAACCGCCCGTTTCTCTTCATTTAATGTATCGTTAACAAAACGGACTGTCGACGGTCCGTGCTGCCACAACACTTGTAAAATTTCTAACTCTGATTTGGTAGGTTCCATAGCCGTATTATTGATATCGTTTCAAAGGTAGGAAATATTTCGTATGAACAAATATCGACCTTGTTAATTTCTGTTAATTTTTTTTGTTGTTAAGAATACTGTGTAAAAAAAATAAAAACCTGCCGGTTAAGCAGGTCTAATAATTAATAAATCATGTAACCAGAAACTATTCATGGCGGAGTACATATCTCCCTTTTGCTTTTCCTTGTAACAATTCATCCAATTTTTCCGATAGCTGGTCCATTTCAATCTCCTGTACCATTTCATCCAGATATTGTGGTTTCCAAATCGTTGCCAGATTGTTCCAGACTTTTTGCCGTAAAGACATCTTAGCCTGAGCCGAATCAATACCCGACAACGTGATTCCCCTTAAAATGAACGGAAATACGGTTGTAATAAGATCCGCAGAAGCCACATTGCCGCAACTTGTTACCACACCGCTATGCTTTACTGCTTTAAGAATACCCGACAAAATATCACCACCCACGTTATCAACCCCGGCAGCGAAGTCGGCACCTGACAACGGCTTAGTATTGTATTTCTCGACAAACTCATTTCTACCTGTAATGGTCCTGGCCCCGAGTACATCCAGCAAAAACGAATTCTCAGTCTTGCCGGAAATTGCTGTGACTTTAAACCCCAAATGAGATAAAATAGCGGTTGCCATACTTCCCACACCACCCGTTGCACCACTCACCACAATAGCCCCATCCTTTGGTTCAATCCCTGCGTTCAATATCTTTTGTATTGACAAGCCAGCCGTCAAACCTGCCGTTCCAAAACTCATTGCCTCTTTAAGTGAAAGCTCAGGAGGAAGAATTACCACCCAGGACGCAGGCACAGAAATGTATGCTCCAAACCCGCCCCAGGTGTTCATGCCCAAATCAAAACCAGTTACAATGACAAGTGTTCCAACCGTCAGTTCCGGTACAGTGGATTTTACCACAGTACCCGCAGCATCTATTCCAGGCACATGAGGATACTTACGCGTAACACCCTTATTTCCCGATGCCGAAAGAGCATCTTTATAGTTAATAGACGAAAATGATACACGGATCAAAACTTCATTTTGAGGCAATTCGTCAAAACCAACTTGTCTTATCTCTTTACGAATTCCTTCTTCGTTTTGGCTTATATAAAAGGCTTTGAAAGTTTCGCTCATGACCTATAAAATCGATTTGACTTTGTATTGTATATTTCAAGCTAAACAAAATCTCTCATACTTGAAAACTATTATTGCTAATTTGGTGCCAAAAGCAGTCGGTAACGTATACATTAAATTATGAGCAACAGAAAAGCATTATTAATCATTGACATGCAGAAAGGTTCGTTCACGCCATTGACTCCCCGGTACGACGCCACTGGTGTTGTCAAAAGAATAAACCTTGTTGCTGATGCCTTTCGGTTCAACTCATTACCCGTATTTTATATTCAACACGACGGAACCGCTTCGGGAGAATTTGTACCAAACACTTCAGAATGGGAACTACTAGACGAGTTGGTAGTAAAGGAAGGGGACATTTTTGTTGACAAATACGCCAATAATATATTTTACAACTCCGCTCTTCAGGCAAAACTGATACAACATTCTGTTAAGGAGCTAATTATTTCAGGATGTGCAACAGATTTCTGCGTAGAATCAACCATCCAGGCAGCGTTAACTATGGACTACGATATAACTGTAATTGAGAATGGTCACACTACCGGCGAAAGACCTCATCTAACAGCTTTACAGGTGATAGAGCACTACAATTGGGTTTGGAAAAACATGATACCCACAAAGGGAGTTTTAAAGGTTAAACCTCACACTGATATCTTAAACGCATTATCTGAAAAACAAAACTGAATTAAAACCCAGCAAACCATTTTTGTGCTTACCATATTGACATCAAAAAGACGGATAAATCTATATTGAGTTTACCCGTCTTCTCTCACGTCAATTGCTAAATACTGGCTAAACCAACTTTTCAGTCTTGTGAATGATAACTTCTGCAGCTAATATTCCGCTGGCAGCAGCCTTAAATTCATCTATATGTGGTTGACTATTGTGAATGTCTAGACCGGCCTGGTCTGTCCATTCTTCATGAAAAATAAAATAACCCGGTTTCTCAACAGACTCATGCAAATCATATTGAATACAAGCTTCTTCATTTCTTGACTTGGCAGTCAGTGTTTCCAAAAGGGTTCTTACCTGGCTTTCGTGCCCGGGTTTTGCCTCAATTATAGCTGTGAGATAAACTGACATCTTCGATGGAATTATGGATAAATGTTTGAGTTAAATGATTCAGATACTTTTTTAGATCCGTCTCAATATCGGCGTTTTTTTCGACATCATGAAAGTGCATTCCTTCAAGCGGAGTCATTCCTGTGAATGCGTTCATCCTGTGAAACCCAAACAAGACACCTTCGTCTACACTCGTTTCGTTGAAAAATTCGCCCGGAAGTGTGAAAGCAGTTGCCGGAGCATTCCAGGAAGAAGTTACCATATATTTCTTTCCATGCATCGAGCCACCGGTGCCATAATTGACATTCGGATTATCCATTTTCCTGCCATCGCTTCTGTAAATACCCTTTCTATGACCTTCTGTAAATACCACGTCAATGTATTTTTTCAAACCATGCGGTACCTGGAACCACCATATGGGTGTGTGATAAATCACTACATCAGCCCAAACATAATTCTCAACTTCTTTCGCCGGGTCATAATCCTGATTAATATCCGTTGACCTCACTTCAAACCCGTCCGTTTCGTTAAAAAACGCAATCGTCGTCTCAGCAATTGTTTTATTAAATCGACCTCCGGAATGTCCAAAAATCTGACCACCATTGATTACAAATATCTTTTTAACTTCCATTTCTTCACTGTTTAAATTTCTGACAGCAAAATTAGAACAGGTTGTACTATTATTAAAATAAGTTAAATCATAACTTTGTATCATAATTATGATAGATAAGAAATGGTTAATCTGGAATGGTTCAGGACATTTAAGGCGATATATGAAACCGGCACACTCACCGGTGCGGCGGAAACATTGTTCATATCGCAGCCGGGTGTAAGCCTTCACCTCAGCTCATTGGAAGCGCACGTTGGATACAAGCTTTTTGACCGGACATCGCGTAAAATGGTTTCGACGGAACGCGGCAAAATCCTGTACAATTACATACAGGAGGCGATATGCAAATTGGAGGATGCCGAACAGCACTTTCACAAGAGTACAGATAAGGAAAAGCCGACCATCAGTATCGGCATGTGTTTTGAAACGTTTCAGTTCACGCTGGAACAATACTTGCCAACCCTCCCGTTTAACGTGATCATTAAGTTTGGCGATTATCCTGAGATGCTGAAAGATCTTGACAACGGCATTCTGGACCTGATCATTACGCCACACAAAGGCGATTACAAAACGCTGCTTTACAAGCCGTTTTTTAAAGAGCGTATTGTGGTCATAGCCGGTGCGAAAACGGATACTGCGGAATTGGAAACGCATCTAAAATCGCGGGACCTGAACGAAATTCAGCACTGGCTCAAAGAACAGATATGGTATGGAACCACCGGAGATATGGAGCACCTGCGGCGATTTTGGCATCAGAACTTCAATAAACGTCCCGATTTCAAACCAAACTACATCGTTCCGAATATGAGTTCTATCATTCGTTGCCTCAGCGCAGGAGAAGGAATCGCGGTCGTTCCTGATTTTCTTTCCAAAAAGGAACTGGATTCGGGAAATGTGAAGATCATTTGGGAAGGTTATAATGTGATCGAAAACACCCTCTATTTCGGTACAAGAAAGCGCACCATTTATGCAAATGAAATAGAACAGATTCAGAAAATATTTGAAAAAGAGATGAGTTAATTATAGTTGATTTAAAGCCCGTGATCAGATTTAAGGTCGAAAAAGAGTATATTAGGATTGACTTTTACTATTAGGATTATATGCAATTTGAAAGTCAGGCACCAGGTCGTTCCAGGTTCTGCCAAACATATCTAACGCTGATCTAATGAGACGTAACATTGTACTCTATTTTTGTATCGTTTTCCCACTATTTGTGAACGCGCAAAACGTTAGTGACCATATGAAAGTTAAAAATGGTTCTGATGTTACCAAGGCGCTGCCCTACGCCGAAAGATTCCGCTATGATACTTTCAAAGAAGGGAAGGTTTACTTCCGGAACGGTCGCATTGTTAACGCGAAGTTAAATTACAGTATACCTCACGGTGAAATTCAATTCATCGACCCTAAAAATGACACACTCATTCTGAATGACAAAAATTTTATGGATCGAATAACCATCGATGCTGACACATTCTTCTATTATCAACAGCATGGTCATGTGAGAAAAGTTGCTTCCTTTAAGCAGGTTTCTCTTGCGGAAAAGCAAATAATTGGCAAGGTGGGGACAGAGCGCAATGCCGCTTACAACCAGTTCAGTGCCACTACTGCCATATCAACCTATTCAACGCTAACCAACAATGCCGGCCAGCAGGACTATGAGGGCGGAAGCGACAAGTTACTTTTAAAGAGACGTTCGGTTTATTTCTTTCTCGACAAAAATAGAGACATTTATACAGCAACGAAAGGTAATTTATTGAAAATATATCCGAGACATAAAAAGACCATTAACGAGTATTTCAAAACTAACAAAGTTGAGTTCTACGACCCAAACGAGATCACAAAAGCGTTGGAATTTGCAAGCCGTTTATAGCTATTAATGAATTCTTTGAAATCAATATCATCTAAAAAATTTACATCTCCACACCGTTTTAAAACCATGAGACATCTCCTGTTCCTGCTCAGCTTTGCCGTTCAGATTTGCGTACAAGCGCAGGTTTCCAACGACGTGGTGAGGGTAAAAAATGGTTCTGACATTACTAAACTGATGCCCTTTACCGACCGATTTCAATATGAAAGTTTTAAGGACGGAAAGGTATTTTTCCGAAACGGGCGCGTGGTTAACGCCAAGCTCAATTACAGTCTCCCTCACGGAGAAGTGCAGTTTGTCGACGCGAAAAAGGATACAATGATACTGACTGACAAAAACTTCATCAGCAAGATTACAATTGCCGCGGACACTTTTTTCTACTCCGAAAAACACGGGCATGTAAGAAAAATAGCAGATTTTGGAGACGTTGGACTCGCCGAGAAACAGTTTATTGCCCAAATTGGCAGTGAACGGCATTCCGCTTATAACCAATATACTTCCACCTCAGCCATCTCCACTTATTCTTCTTTTACCAATAGCTCGGGGATGCAGCAGGCCCTGGAAGGTAACGATAAAGTATTGATAAAAAAGAGAGCTGTTTATTTCTTCATAGACAAAAACCAGGATTTACATCTAGCCAATAAAGGAAGTATTTTAAAGGTATTTCCTAAACACAAAAAGGCCATTAATCAGTACTTCAAAGATAACAAAACGGAGTTTGAAGATTTGAAAGAGATCTCTGCTGCTCTTGAATACGCCAGTAGCTTATAGCTAACAAAACTAAGTACTACATAACATATGCGCCTCAGGCTACTAATCATCTCGTTTTTAATTTCGCAAATCGCAAATGCACAAATTGATCTCATCAAACCTTTCACTGATTGCGGACTGGAAGGCAGCATCACCATATACGATTACAGTCAGAAAAAGTGGATTACAAGTGATGAAAAGGACAGCGCCAGGGAAATGCAACCTGCCTCGACTTTCAAAATTATAAATCTGCTGATTGCCTTGGAAACCGGAGTAATTGAAGATGAAAACGAGGTTATCAAATGGCCGGGGTCTACTGATACAACACTTTACGGTTACCGTCCCGATATTTACAAGGACATTTCGGTAAAAGAAGCTTTCGAAGTTTCAGCCGGCTGGGCCTTTATAGAAATTGCCAAAAGGATTAAAAGAGAGCAATATCTGCATTACCTCAAACTGGCAGATTATGGAAATAAAGATTTTTCAGAACATGGAGACGATTTCTGGAATTTCGGCCCAATGACCATCTCTCCAAAAAATCAGGTTGAGTTTTTGATCAAACTTCATGAGAACAAACTCCCTTTTTCCAGGCGTAATCTTGAGATACTTAAAAAAGTGATGATTACCGAACAAAATTCAGACTCTGTGATCCGGTCTAAAACCGGATGGACACGGCTGGACGGTAAAGACATCGGTTGGTGGGTTGGTTACCTCGAAAGCAAACAGAACCTGTATTTTTTTACTACCCGCTTAACCAAGCCACGCAGTACAACTAACAAAAATTTTGGTCCTTGCCGGAAAGATATCACCAAAAATGTGTTACGTCAGTTGGGAGCTTTAAAAAAATAACACAAGCCTTTAACGAAGATATGCTGATACTTCGGGCATTTCGTCGGCGTGAGAAAATGCCTTAACATAGGCATTTTTGTATGTATCAAGTCCTTTTTTCTTGTTCTGAGCCAACAGACTGCTGTACAAGCCAAGGTTTGACCAGCCATTACCGGGATTAACGGTCAGATCTTGCCGGTAAATGTTTTCTGCGGCAGCAAACTTTTTCATCTTCATCAAATACGTGCCCAAGAACTGACGGGCAGGGATAGGCCAGTCATTTGGTTCGGTGTAAATCAGTTTGTCTTCGGCAGCAATTGCCAGTTGCAACGCTGCAATGGACCCATCATAATTTTTATCGTCAAAAAGTATAGCCGCATGCAGTATCTGCTCTGCTACGGGAGCAATTTGAGATGGGGAATTGAACGGTATCCGTCTGTTTTTAAGAACTGGATCTTTCATCTTTTCTCTCAGTTGGGACAAATGCCACGAAGCAGAGTCAGAATTTCCTGTGTTAACATAGGCCATTCCGGCAGAAAAATGACGGATCAATTGGGCGTATGACCATGTTTTATCCGGCAGCTCCGTCTGATTTAGTATCTCTTTCCATTTGCCGAGACGAACCATTGTCAGCTCCGGCATCATATACAAGTATTGGTCGTAAGTAGTTGTTGCAGTCGGCGACACACTCTTTCTGCAACGCAAAGCACTTGCCATACCTTTTTCATACATACCGCCACTTAGGGCACAATAGGTCTGTACCGCAAAGTAATGTGGGGAATGTTTATTAAGTACAAGATTGGGAGCTAGTGAATCATAGCTAAGCAAATTATCGTCCGCCAGATCATTCACTTCTACCCCACTTGCATACAGTCCGTTTCGCTGGTACTCGTGGCTGGCCATGTGCACCATGTGTGCAACACCGGGCAACAACTTTTTGAGCGCATCCGCATTGGCCAGGGCTACTTCCGGGTGTCGCGATGCCTCAGTTAGGTGAATGTGGTAATGCAGGGCGGCGGGATGTTCCGGATTTTGTTTCAGTACTTTCTCACAAATTCGCACCGCTTCCGGCGTCCAAGCTTTTGCATTTCCTTCCTGATCCCAAAAATCCCACGCATGCATCAGCATGATAGCATCTACATAAAGCACTGCAATATCCTGATCTTCCGGAAAAGCGGCTATTAACATTTTCAATTCATCCGCATAGGCAGCGTCGGAAGTTTTAACCGCATTTCCACCCTTTGCAGGATCATACCGTACATTCATTGCCTTGATCAGGCTCATTTCCTTTGCACTGCCCCGGCTCATATTCTGATTCATCAAAGCTAAAACCTCCGATATACGTTCTGGTTTTGCATAAGTGTGAGCGGCATTGTAATACGGTCCCATGGTAAGTGCTTCTCCCCAATAAGCCATGGCACAGCCCGGATCAAAGCGAGATGCCTCCCGAAATGAGGCCGTTGCCTCTTTCATGTGGTAACTGTAATACATACTCAGTCCCTGGTTAAAGTAGTATTGCGCGCTGTCACTGGTAGTGGAAACCGGGTAATTGTAACTACCCCAGCCTGGAAGAGCTACAACAAATTTCCCATTTGCGCCGGTTCTTATATCGCCAGTCGACACAGGTCCGCACATGGTGATGCTTTCTGTGATTTCAGGCGAAAGTTTTTTACCAAAATCAACACGGAACACAAATGCGCTCGTTAAAACCGTTAGAAGTGTGAAGGAAAAAGGTAGGTATTTCATTGTATGTAAGAAGTTGTAATAACGTCACCAATCAAGCACATTTTGGAGTCCAGGCTATAACTACCCGTCAAATGTGCTTCTAAATTAGCGATTCTGACTAAAAAACAGACGTTTTACAAAATAATTGATTTCCCTCACTCACCGTTCTTTCAATAAACACTCAGATTGGCATTTGGATTATTGGCACTTTTCTCACTTACTTTAAATACAACAATTGAATAATGTGATGACAGTCTTTCTAATCGTCCTCAAACATGACCTACATTAAACTCATATTCTTATTCATCCTGGTTTTGCTGGATCGCTGCGGAATCATCAGACGCAATGAAGGTATAATTCCTCTGGAAAAAAGAGCAGCAAGAGTAATTAATGTAAGTCCTGATGGCACCTGGCGGCTGACAGAACTTCCTGAGATACCATCGGCTGGCAATTCACAGGATACGTTACCTAAGCCCCAAACAAGCCAGCCTCAGACCGCAGCAATAATTTCATTCTTCCCCGACAGTACCTTTACTGAGTTTGATACCGATGGCAAGTACGTAACCGGAAACTGGAAGTACGCAGCAAGCGACAGCTCAATTACACTTTTGAAAAAAGATGGATCAATTAAATTCAGCACGTTATTTGGTAGTGAAGCAAACGGATTGAGGCTGATGACACTGACTGATCACCGAAATGAGGCCATGGCTTATGCCGGCTTTGGGAAAAGCCTGAATCGATATAAGGAGGATCCGTTTTATGCGGCCAATAACGAATGGCGGATCAGACCCGATAAATCAGAAAACAAACAGGAGGTACTTGCGAGGTTGCGTGGTTACCTGCTCCACAGTGCATATCTGCTGAAAGCTGCGGAAACACGTAAGCAGCAGCTTATTTCCTGGGAATTTTCAAAGGGTATAATCAGGATTTACAGAAGTGGGATTGGATTAATTGACCGTGAACAAATTCCGGAAACCTGGGTCAATAGCTTTCACTCCCGGCAGGAAGCGCTGCTGGCGTATGCTATCCTTGAAGATTTTCTGATGACCACAAGTTATAAAGGAGATGCGACAGGCAACTGGGTGATAGACGATTACCAAATATTAATGAGCACTTACGAGAGGCTCAAAACAAGAAATCTGGCTTCGGTGAAAGCCATTTAGGTACAAAAAAAGGGTAGATATAAATCCACCCTTTTTAAACAATCTCATTCTCAATCCAAAACCTTGCTAAACCAAGGTTATATTTTCTTACTTCGCAGACTGACTTTTTAGCTGAAGTTCTACGATAGCTGCTTTTTGTACTGCATTTTGTTTGTTGGTGTCATTTGATGACTTTACAACCTGAGGAGCAGGAGTTTCCAATACCGGAAGCGTTGCTGGCAACGTGTTGGTAAGAACTGATACCTTTCCCTTTTCCTCAACAGATGTATTTATGGTTGTATTTGCGTTAGCGTAAGTAGCGATAGTCAATACCATCATGGCAGCAGCTATCATGTTTTTTGCATTTTTCATTGTTCTTCTTATTTATGTGTCTTTCGTATTGTTCTTTCTAATTGTGATACAAAGGTAATACATTATTCTGATTTCAAACACATCACACAAGTAATTACAGAATAATATTCCGATATGAATGCGCCATTTTAACCAAAACAAGCAATAATAAATAGTACTATTCAAATATTTCAATTTGAAATCTTATGTGTTTCCCGATATTTGTCCGTTGGAAAATTTTGCAATATGTCACCCATGATTTTGCTTCTATCTCACTTCATGTAGCCGCACGCCAATTATGCGTTACTTGGTTCTCAAAACCAAATATTATTTGGAATGGACTTTACCAATAGCCTTTTTTGCCCAATTTGCTTAGGCTGAGCATCATGACAGATAAAAAAATTTAAAAAAAATTAATTTTTTTTTTTCGATACCCGTTTTTTAGGCTGCCTGAAACAGGAATGTTTGTTTTTACTAACATTCGGGACCGGACTTCTGTTAAAGTTACGGCTGCGATATCAGGAAAAATGACAAACTTTGCCTTGTAATTATTTTTGATTTGAACCACTTCAAATTGGTTCGCAGGCCCGAGTATGAAAGTTTGTATTGCTGAAAAACCAAGTGTTGCAAAAGACATAGCTGCCGTTTTGGGTGCAAACCAACGCAGGGACGGCTATTACGAAGGAAATGGATACCAGGTAACCTGGACATTCGGACACTTTTGCACGCTTAAAGAACCCCACGACTACACCGAACGCTGGAAATCCTGGCGGCTTGAAGATCTCCCAATGATCCCATCCAGCTTTGGGATCAAGCTGATCGATAATGCCGGAGCTCTTAAACAGTTTGGTGTGATCGAAAATCTCGTTCAGCATTCAGAGGAAGTGATCAATTGCGGTGACGCGGGCCAGGAAGGTGAGCTGATCCAGCGCTGGGTTCTTTTAAAGGCTAAATGTGCCGTTCCCATCAAAAGGCTCTGGATTTCGTCCCTTACTGAGCATGCCATTAAGGAAGGTTTTGATAAACTTAAAGAAAGCGCTCAATACGACAACCTATACGCTGCCGGCAGTGCCCGCGCCATTGGCGACTGGCTCCTGGGAATGAACGCGACCAGATTATTTACAAAAAAGTTTGGACAGGGAAAGGTAGTCCTGTCGATCGGCAGGGTGCAGACTCCTACCCTGGCACTGATCGTTGCACGACAGAAGGAGATCAATGCATTCGTTCCGGAAGAATACTGGGAGTTGAAAACGATATATAGAGAAACGGAATTCACGGCCAACATTGACCGGATTAAGAACGCAGAGAAGGCAAACAAGGGCCTTGCCTATTTGCAGGAGCATCCGTTCGTGATTACTTCGTTTGAGAAGAAGGAAGCGAAAGAAGGTAATCCTAAACTATTTGACTTGACTTCCCTCCAAGTAGAGGCAAACAAAAAATACGGTTACTCCGCAGAAGATACACTGAAACACATCCAGAATCTTTATGAGAAGAAGTTTGTGACTTATCCGAGGGTTGATACAACCTATTTGTCGGAGGATCTTCATCCCAAGATTGAGGGTATCATGCGCGACCTGACCTATTACAGCCAGTACACCGCTTCTATACTGGAAAATCCTATTCCAAAATTAAAGGCAGTATTTGACGATAAGAAGGTAACCGATCACCATGCGATTATCCCGACGGGCGTTTTACCGGTGCACGTTAGCCAGGATGAGAAACGCATTTATGATATGATTGTCAGAAGATTCCTTGCGGCTTTCTATCCCGAATGTAAGGTGTCAAATACCACGGTTTTAGGAATGGTGGGTCAGGTAGAATTTAAGGCTACGGGAAAACAAATATTGGATCCCGGCTGGCGCATTATTTATGCAAACGACGCAAGTGCCAAAAAGGAAGCGGCAGATGAAGAAAAGGTAATGCCAAACTTTGAAGTAGGCGAAACCGGTCCGCACGAACCGTGGGTGCATCAGGGGAAAACGACACCGCCAAAACCCTACACTGAGGCGACGCTACTGCGTGCTATGGAAACTGCCGGACGACAGGTGGAAGATGAAGAAATGCGCGAACTGCTGAAAGACAACGGCATAGGTCGCCCATCTACACGAGCCAATATTATTGAAACGCTTTTCAAAAGAAATTATATTGAAAAGAAAAAGAAAAACCTGTTCGCTACGCAGACAGGGATGGATCTTATTGACACGATTAGCAACGAGCTACTCAAAAGCGCTGAGCTCACCGGAACCTGGGAAAGAAAACTACGCTTGATCGAGAAAGGAGAATACTCCATGGAAACCTTTAAGCAGGAACTGATCCAAATGGTGGTGGATTTGACGCGTGAAGTAAAAATGAACACGGGCCGCATGATATCCATTGCAGAGGAGAAGGTGGAAGTGAAAGAAGAAAAGGTCAAAAAGGAAGCTAAGCCAAGAGAACCCAAGGAGGAGATTTCCATTGAAACGCTAACCTGCCCCAAGTGTAAGGAACATTTGCTCAAAAAAGGCCGCACAGCTTACGGTTGTGCCAATTTTCAGGCTTGCGGCTTCAAAATCCCCTTTGAATTTCTTGGCAAAAAACTAAATGACAAAAACGTATACGACCTTTTGAGCAAAGGTAAAACGGCTAAGCTCAAAGGTCTGATGATTCCGGGAAACCCGGAACCGGTAAATGCCAAACTGGTTATGAATGGCGATTTCAATTTTGAAGTTGAATAAAAAAACCGAAGTTTCGGTTACATTGGGTTTTTCGGCGTTTCTACCGACGGCAGATTAAATGTGATCCCCGAAATCTCGCATAACGCCAGAAACTCATTGAGTGCGGGAAGCTTCTTACCTGAAAGGATTTGTTCAACCTCCTTTGCTGAAATACCCGCATCGCCAAGTGCCTCCGAAAGATTTAGACCTTTGGCATCAATGATCTCTCTCATATCGGCAATAATATCCTTTGCCTGTTGCTCATAATTACGATTTTTCATGTTGACGCGTTTTTGTTGATACCTAAGCTCCGTAGAAAACCGTGCCAATTACCTAAAAAGCAGCCGACAGAAATACTCTGTCAACTGCTTTAAACTTTCTCGACTAATTAATCGGCTCAAATTTTAACAATCCTATTCATGTTCCGAATAGCAACTGATCGAATTCAAAAGCCTGTATACTGAAAACTTGAAACTGTTAACTTAATATTCCGGATCACTTAACACTTTTCACATTCTGCGCATTCTTCTGCGCCTTCAGTGCCAGTTCTGTTGCGAGGAAACAATGCTCCTGCGTCATCGCTGTTTCGGTTCTGTTGAGCACATCGTCCACAAGCTGTCTTCCATAGGGCAGCTCGGTTTTACTGCAATCTACGTACTGGGTTTCTTTGTTATTAACCAAAAACAAGTGATTTCCACCATCACGCCCGGCAATGTCTACATTTTTCCTTATTTCGATAAAACCCTCGGTCCCTAAAATAGTGAGACGTCCGTCTCCCCAGCTTTTAAGCCCGTCAGGTGTAAACCAGTCAACACGGATATACCCGGCTCCACCGTCTCCGCGTAACATGGTATCACCAAAGTCTTCGAACTGCGGATATTGCGGGTGGCTGACATTGCCAACCTGAGAAGCGACAATCTCCGCCTTTTTAGACCCGGTAAAAAATAAAAACTGATCAAACTGGTGGGAAGCTATATCGCAGATGATACCGCCGAATCTTTTTTTATCCCAGAACCACTCTGGCCTGGAATTGGCACTGATGCGATGCGGCCCCAGACCGATGGTTTGAATTACCTTTCCGATGGCACCTGCCTGAACAAGTTCACCTGCTTTCACAGTTGCCCTGTTTTCCATCCGTTCGCCGTACATGATCGAATAGATGCGCTTCGTCTCTTTCTGTACTTTCCTTACCTGAGCAAGCTGTTCCAGTGAAGTGATTCCCGGCTTATCAGCCATGTAATCCTTTCCACTTTTCATAACGCGAATGCCAATCGGTGCCCGCTCATCCGGGATAGCCGAGCTGAGCACGAGCTGTATGGATTTGTCATTCAGAATTTCCTGCTCACTTGCTGCCTGTTTTGCATTGGGATAACGCTTTGCAAATGCAGCGGCCAGATCGGCCTCCTTTGCATAAAACGAAACCAGTTCACCCCCACCCCTGGTCACAGCTTCCACTTGCCCGTAAATATGTCCGTGGTTCATTCCTATGACAGAAAATTTGATGCGGCCCGCAGCGACCGGCGTCACTGTATTTGTATCTTCCACCGGCTCCGTAATGCTGTCTGCTGCTAAGGCCTGACCGGGAATAATGGGAAGCATAAACAGTCCCGCCGCTGTGCCAACGGAGTTTTTAAGGAAATTACGACGATTCTCTTGTGATTCTTTCATGTTACGGATAATGTTTGCCTTGTAATAAGCTGGATTGGGGAAAGATATAATCATACATATAAATAATAGCATGACACACATTCCCTGCTCTCTCCCTGACAACGTAAACATCCGATTGTCACATGCTTTTTTGTATCCATGTGTATTTCGCCGATTTGAAAGACCTTGGAAATTTTCACTCGCGGTGACATATAGGACATTTTCAAAAACAAATGGTGTTTGAATGATATTTTGAAATAAACCGTACTTATTGCCGCCGGAACAAGTCCCGTTTTAACTTTTACCTGCTATTTTTGCGCATTATCGCAATTTCCGGGCAACAAGTCTACTTGCAATCGTTTGCATTGACCGCTTTAACCCATTATTATCCCTTAATATTTTCACCGTATGTTAAAAATTACATTAAGCCTTTTTTCTGTGCTTCTGTTTTTATTCTGGATCAATCCAACAAAAAAACAATCGGCAGATAACAGGCAAACCTACCTTGTGCAAACCAAGGCAGACTCCTTACCCAATGCAGCCAGCTGGCCCGCAGAGCTCAAAATCACTAATTTTACAGGCCCTTCGTTAACCCCAAGTCCCTCCTGTCTTGCAGTAGCTGCTACCGGTGAAGTTTTTGTAGGAATTGATATGATGGGTTCTCTTGGAAAAGAGATGGGAAAAGGAAAAATCTTAAAGCTGGTAGACAGCAATAATGATGGCAAAGTGGACAAGCATACTACTTTCGCTATTGTTGACAACCCAAGAGGAATTATTGCCAACCGCGATCAGGTGTTTGTTCTGCACACGACATTTTCCAAAGAAACTGGTATTGCTACCGGAATGGACCTTGTGGTATTTGAAGATAAAGATGGCGACGGTATCGCTGACGGACCTTCCAAGCCTCTGATTCAAAATATCAGCTCCCCTAAATTCATCCAGTCAAGAGGAACCGACCATGCTACCAACGGTATTCGCATGGGTATCGACGGATGGATTTACATTGCAGTAGGTGATTTTGGTTTCCACGGCGCTACTGACAGATCCGGCAAAAAATTAACCCAGCTTGGCGGAGGAATTGTTCGCGTGAGACCTGACGGAACGGAAATGGAAGTATATACCCACGGAATGCGTAACATTTACGACGTGGCAATTGACCCGTACATGAACATTTTCACACGCGGGAACACCAATGATGGCGGCGGATGGAACATTCGTTTCAGCAATCAGATACAGTCTGGTGAATACGGATACCCGGTTCTTTTCAAACATTTTACAGAAGAGATCATTCCTGCACTTGTTGACCTCGGTGGTGGATCGGGAACGGGTGCTTTGTTCATGGATGATGACACCTGGCCTGCGAAATACAACAACGTTCCAATGATGGCTGACTGGGGAAGAAACCAGTTATACATTCACCGCGTGACACCGGACGGACCAAGTTTTACCCAAAAGGAAGAAGATTTTATCAAACTTGCTCAGGTTACTGATATTGACGTAGATGCATCAGGACGTGCATACCTTTCGGCCTGGGACGGAGCAGGTTACTCAGGTAGTGACGCCAAGGGATTTGTTGTTCGCGCAGTTCCTCAGGATTGGACCTACAAAGCTTTCGCGGATGTAAAAAAAGCCTCAGTAAAACAGCTTGTGACTATATTGAAGTCCGGAAGCGGTGTTGCCCGACTTGCAGCTCAGCAGGAATTGCTGGTTCGTCCTGCAAAGACGACTTCATCCGCTGTATGGAAAGTAGCTGCTGATACCAAACTTCCATTGTATGCACGTGCTGCCGGCTTGTTCACCTATGCACAAATTGCGGGCGAATCAGGAAATGCCAATATCCTTAAACTTGTTTCTGACGATAACATGCGTGAACTTGCTTTGCGTGTGCTCGCAGACAGAAAAGACATTGCTAAAAACCTCTCAATTGAGCCATTCCTGAAAGCACTTACCGATGCTTCTCCTCGTGTCAGGATTGCTGCAACAGTTGCATTGGGACGTATCGGACGCTCGGAGGCAGCTCAGGCTTTACTTGCAACCAAAGTTCCGGCGTCATTTGTAGCACCTGCAAAAGGAACCGAAGGTCCACACGCCACACCAAATCAGTCGATCATTGCGCCGCACATTGCGGTACGTGCATTGGTTAGCCTGAATGCAGTAGACGCTTGTGTGAATGCAATTGGAACTGAAAATTCGACTTTGGCACTTTGGGCGTTGCGTTATATGCACGACGACAAAGCTGTGAAGGGTTTGATCGCAGCCTATTCAAAAGCAACCGAGCCAAAATTGAAAGCTGAGATATTGACTACATTGTCCCGCCTTTATAAAAAAGAAGCAGATTACGATGGATCCTGGTGGTGGAGTACGCGCCCGGATACCCATGGCCCGTATTACAAAGCCATCACATGGGAATCGTCTCCTGCCATTAAAGAGATTTTGATGCAGGAATGGAACAAAGCTGATGCAGCAGGTAAGCAATTTTATGCAGATCTGAACAACAAACACCGGATGGAGATCACCGAGTTTGGTGGTGATGAAGTTGTTGCTGCAAAAGAAGAA
Source organism: Dyadobacter sp. CY312 (assembly GCF_021390535.1). Taxonomy (GTDB): domain Bacteria; phylum Bacteroidota; class Bacteroidia; order Cytophagales; family Spirosomataceae; genus Dyadobacter. Next base: position 56,379 of record NZ_JAJUXG010000001.1, on the reverse strand, counting down.
GTGAAAGTAGATCTTGAAAAGATTAGAAATAAAAAAGGACAAGTTGGCGAATCGTCTATTGAAGATGTAATGCTGGCGATGGCTAAAATTCCTGGCAAGGCTTCACTGGGTAAAGAATTGTTCACCCAACAAGGTTGCATCGCCTGCCACAGCATCAGCAAGGGTGAAACGATGAAAGGACCTTTTATGGGACAGATTGGATCGATCATGAACCGCGAGCAAATCGCAGAATCAATCCTGAAACCAAATGCATCTATATCACAAGGTTTTGCATCGGTACTGATCAATGCCAAAGGAGACAAGAGTTATATGGGTTTTGTAACGGAGGAATCTGCCGACAAACTGGTACTTCGTGACATTACAGGACAGGTTACCACCATCAAGGTAAAAGACATCATTTCCCGTGAAGAACTGGAAACATCCATGATGCCTCCTGGCCTGGCCAACTCATTGTCGTACGAAGAACTGGCATCGCTGATTACATTCCTTTTCGAACAGAAGAAGTAGGTTTGTAAGTTAACAGTCAGGAGTTTAAAGTGAACAGGTCTGGAAGTTGATCGTGAGTCGATAGTTAACCTCCACAGTCAATAGTCAACAGTAGACAATATTTGATAGTCAGCTCCTGACGTGTTATAAAAGAAGCGAGACCTTGTTATTATGTTAAAGCAAAAAGACGAAGCGGATTCATTTCCACTTCGTCTTTTTGTTTTACAATAGTCTCGTTCAGAATAGAAAAAACGTTTATTTCTCCTGATCAGGGCATTTTACATACCACCGGTTTGATGTATTTCAAGTTTGCAGGTTTTTCTACCAATGAAAGTGTGCTGCTTCTTCGTCCACTCTGGAAACCATTAAAGGCTGTAGGCAACCACAATGCATAGTTGATAGAATGTCTAACCCGTCTGGATTGCTGAACAGTAAAGGAGTTGCTGTAACAATAATAATAGTCCATAAAATTGGTGGCTACATATTGCCCACCATTGCACGCCGACCTGTTGAATCTCTGTGCATAAACACTTGGCATATTCCGCCCATATGCGTTGCGGTCGTAATATGGTGTATCCGAGCAATAATCCGGATCCTCAGTTGAGCAATTATTAAATTCACTTCCATCCCCGTCAAACACATGTGCAAGTCCGAGCATGTGACCCGCTTCATGCGCAAGAATTTCGTCGGTATTTTGGTCTACCAGGTGATTGGCATTCAAGAATATACCAAACGGTAAAAATGGTTGTTCGCCCTTGGTTGCGCTACCCACTCCAACCAACGGAACCGTTACATAGGGATAATAGGCCCAGGAAGAATTGGCGTAACCTCCCTGAATGTTCGGATAAACCCATACATTAATAACCTGATCGGGGTTCCAGAAATGATTAAATGCGTCCGAGAATGTTTCCTCTTGTGTAAAGTTCACATTGGTTGAGGTTACTCTTTCCAGCCCCGGAGTCGCAAGCTGAGTACCGTCCGGTCCGGTTGTCATTGGATAAAATTCAATGAAAATATCTGCCGAATTAGCATCTTTGACCGCATTGGCGTTATTAAGCGTATTTCGGTAAGCCTTGGTCATTCCATCAGTCAGTTCTTTTATTTTGGCAGCTGTGAGCGTTGTACGGTTCACTTCATGAAAAATGACTGGCATCCTTACCAGCGGGTAAGTTGGCAACGTAACCGACTTAATGGTAATTGCGTTGCTAGTCAGTCCAAAACCTTTGGCAACAAATGTGTAGTTGCCCGGTGTTCTGGTAGTGAAAATACTGCCGGTTTGCACTTCATTTACAAATAAAACAATGGGAAAATCACCTTCAATAACGTCGTCGCCATGGCGTAGCTCAATCCCAAACTCTACCGAATCGGTACCATTGGATAAAATTTCGCTATCAGAATCCACAGCCGTGATGACGATTGATAAAGTTGCGGGATCCCAAACGTTGACCTTAACTGTATCGCTCACCGCGTCGGCTAACTTGCCAATCAGATTGAAAGTACCCGCCTGAGTTGGCAAAAATGACTCTCCCGCCAGCTTCTCACCATTGGCATAATAACTGATGGTCTGGTTCGGTGTCTTAACCTGTGTACCTCCCAGCTGATAAGCAACTGCCGATAATGGGATTGCCTGCGTGTCGAAGCCGAGAAAATAATTTACTTCATTCAGTTTGCTCATTTGCAACCTGTTGAGTTTATCAAACCGATAATAGTCATCAACCGGCAAAAGGTTATTTTTATCGCAGCCTGCCAGGAAAACAGAAAGAAAAGTAAGGCAAAATAAGAAATGAGTTATTCGAAAATTAGCTTTCATTGATGATGAATTTCGTACGTCCGGATTGTAAGCATTGGTTTATGCAAGACCAGGAGCGCGTGATAGTTATAGGGCGATGGATAGAGTAAGAGTACGGTTTTTGATGTTCGAAGTCGACGACACAGCGTTCAAACCACCATCGTAACGGAGCTCCGCGAACGATTTTTTCCTGACATACACGCCAACTGATACGGAGTAACCGACATCATTTTTCTTGTCAAGATTACCGGCTGCAATGGCATCGTCTTCCCATTCAGCACCTGGTTTCCATTTAGATTTAATTCCTACTCTCTGGGCATAATATCCACCTAAACCAATGTAAGGACTAACTTTTCCCAGATTCGTTTTCAGGATCAGGGGTAATATGCTGAGCTGTATATATTGTAGCTTGTTCACACTTTCGATCTCAATCCGATCGTTTCCAAATGTCTCCCTGGCACCTTTGGTTATATACGAAAGCTCCACCCTGGTTTGATAATGTTTTTTGCGAAACATATCCATTACAAGACCGGCATGCCAGGAAATCAGCGATTTGCTACCTGGAACTGGCGCCTCAATTCCGCCATTATGTGCGAAAGAACTTACTGCTCCGCCAACTTTAAAAGCCAAATTTTCTTTTAAATATTTACCAGCTTTCGATGAAGAACTGTCCGAGACAAAAGTTTGGGCACTGGAGGATAAATAAAAAAGAAGCAACACACAGGTGAAAGTTATTCTCATACTAGTTTGATGAAGGTTTATTTCCGTTAAGAACGAAACAGAGTGAAAAAGTAATGCTTATTTTGAAAAATTTAAAATCAAATTCGCCGACAACGGTCTGCATTTAAGATTTAACTATATTGACAGAATGAAAAAGGATATACAACTACATCTACGTCACTGGGTTTACGTTGATGGAAATAAATTCTTCGGACCGGGTCGACTGGAACTGCTTGAAGGAATTGAAGCAACCGGTTCCATTGTGAAAGCCGCAAAAGCGATGGGCATGTCCTATAAAAAAGCATGGGCAATGGTGGATTCTATGAATTCGCATGGGCAACAACCCTATGTAATTACGCAAAAAGGAGGGCAGCTTGGAGGCGGTGCCCAACTCACCGAAACAGCAAAAAGTGTTATGGCCGCGTACAGAAAACTGGATGCCCGGTTACAGGCAATTGCCCGGAAAGAACAGGATATACTAGCCTTGATCTAAGTTTATTTATACAAAGCATTCCCGGAAGCGAAAGTCTCTTTATATATTTACGATATGGTCAGGCATACATATCGAAATGATAAAAAAACTTCTGCTTACAATTGCCAGTACATCATCTATTTATCATTACTCTATCGCCCAGGAAACGGCAGAAGCTCCTGTAAGCTGCACCTTCGAACTGGGCGAAGTAACCGTGTCAGGATTGACCCGAAAGGACAGCACTCAGTCATTGTCCATTCAACGCATTGAAAAATTCAACAGAACCGATCTTGCCTCGGCGCTCAATCTTCTGCCTGGCGTAACCTGCGCAAATGTAGGTCCAAGAAACGAGGCTGTGGTTTACGTTCGTGGTTTTGATCTCCGCCAGGTCCCGGTATTTGTGGACGGCGTGCCAGTATATGTTCCCTACGACGGCTATATTGATATGGGCAGGTTCACCACATTTGACCTTGCCGAAATAAATGTTTCCAAAGGATTTTCATCCATCCTGTATGGCGCCAATACCATGGGAGGTGCCATCAATCTGGTTTCACGCAGACCTGTAAGCAAATTCGAAATCAACGGCCGCGCAGGTGTTTTCAGTGGCGATGGTTTCCGGTGGAATGTCAATGCAGGTTCACGATTGGGCAAATTCTACTATCAGCTTGGAGCGTCGCAGCTGAAACAAAAAACATATCCGTTATCAGCCGATTTTCAGCCACGAAGATATCAGCTCACACCAGACAGAGAAAACGCCTCCCGCAATGACTTGAAATTCAGCGCCAAGGTGGGTTTCAATCCCAATGCAACCGATGAGTATGTGATAGGTTATGTAAACCAGAACGGAGAAAAAGGGAATCCGCCATACGTGGGAGATGATTCCAGGATTATGACGCGTTTCTGGAAATGGCCAAAATGGAACAAGCAAAGCCTTTATTTTATTTCAAATACTGCCATTGGAGAGAAAAATAAAGTTAAAACAAGGCTCTACTATGACACTTTTGTAAACAGTCTTTTCAGTTTCGATGACACTACGTACACCAAACAAACCCGTGGATACGCATTTCAGAGTTACTACAATGATTACACCGTTGGAGGTAATGCCGAGTTTGAATCCAGGGTGATAGGCAATAATATACTGAGATTAAATATACAATATAAACGTGATGTACACAGAGAGAACGATCTCAACGAACCAGTGCAGCCTTATGTTGACAACACCATGTCCATCGGTGTTGAAAATACCTACCAGATCACACCTTCACTGGCAGTAATACCCGGCGTCAATTTCAATATTCGCAATGGAGAGCAGGCTCAGGAATACAATGCCTCAACCAATGAACTGATTGATTTTGACGAAAGTAAAAACAATGCAGTAAATACGCAGATTGGCCTTTTCTGGGATATTACCGCCAATCATTCCATACGTGGATCAATCGCCAGAAAAACACGTTTTGCAACAATTAAAGATCGCTATTCTTACCGAATGGGCCAAGCCATTCCAAATCCGGGTCTTAAAGCGGAAGCTGCTATCAATTATGATTTGAGTTATACCGGCAAACTTGGCAGTCGATTTGCATTGCAAGCCAGTCTATTCCGAAGCGATATCAACGACATCATTCAACAGGTTGATAATGTGCAGCCGAACAGATTTCAGTTACAGAACGCAGGTAAGGCACTATTTTATGGAACGGAATTGGGATTTGACCTGCTAGCATTTAAAGGTTTCAAGATCGGATCAAACTACACGTACATCAAGCGTAAAAACGAAACCAATCCGGATATCAAATTTACGAATGTGCCTGCAAACAAAGTTTTTGGCTATGCCGATTATTCTTTCCTGAAACGTGCAAATGTGCTGGTGAGTCTGGAACACAACAGTGAGCGGTTCAGTACCAGTTATGGCACCAAGACAGGATCTTACACGTTGGTTAACAGCAAAGCATCGGTAAATCTTTACAAATCGGTTTCGGTGGAAGCAGGAGTAAATAATATTTTTGACCTGAATTACAGTCTGGTGGAAGGTTTCCCGGAGGCGGGGCGCAACTTTTTTGTAACCCTGGTTTTTAACCATTTCTGATAGCATGCAACAACTTCGAGCATGGATACGAAAGCAATTACCAACTGATGGTTTGGGCTTTTTCGTGTCAGTTCTTATGCTTTCAATTTGCAGTTTTGCACTGTTTATAGCGGCAGTAAACAGGAATGTACCAGAACCCTACCCTTTTAAATTTCCCGCTAATTTTGGCAATCGATTTATAATTCCTGCTGATAATCCTACGACCAAAGAAGGTGTCCACCTGGGCAGGATGTTGTTTTATGAAACCAAACTATCTGCAAATAACAAAATGTCCTGCGGCACTTGTCATGAGCAGAAACTAGCGTTTTCGGATGGAAGACCTGTTAGTTTGGGCGTAGACAATTCCTTTACCAAACGAAACTCCATGGCGTTGGTGAATCTGTTATGGGTCAGAAATTTCTTCTGGGATGGCCGTTCGCCAAGCCTGGAAACGCAGGCTGTATTCCCTCTCACTGATCCACACGAAATGGGACAATCCCTGGAAGTTTCGGTTCTAAAACTAAGCAAGACCAAAAACTATCCCCGCTTGTTTGAAAAAGCTTTTGGTATCCCGAAAATTTCCCCTCAACTAATCCAGAATGCCTTGGCGCAATTCGAGAGAACGCTGATTTCTGCCGATTCCAATTACGATCGGTATCTTGCAGGAACCTACACGCCGACGGAAAGGGAATTGAGGGGTATGAATTTGTTTATGAACCCGCCTTCTCCCGAACGCAGCCTGAGAGGAGCCAACTGCGGTCATTGTCACGGAGGTCCGAAAACGTTTAAAGAACTGTTTCACAACAATGGAATAGACAGTACATTTAGTGATCCCGGCCGCAAGAACTTCACCGGTGATTCAGCAGACAACGGAAGATTTCGTGTGCCAACATTAAGAAACATCGCTTTAACTGCTCCTTACATGCACGACGGGAGGTTTCGCACACTGGAACAGGTTCTGGATCATTACAGTGATCATGTTCAGGAGAGCGAAACACTGAGTACGTTTTTAAAAGGCGTTTCCAATGAAAAAAATGGAAGCCATCTGTCGCTGACGGGCGAGGAAAAAGTGAGCATTATATCTTTCCTGCACATGCTCACCGACACCACATTTATCAACAATCCAGAATTTTCCAATCCTCATTTATTTTCAAAAAAATAGCAACCATGTTTCTAAAAAAGACCTTATTCGCTACCCTGGTTATACAGCTTTTTTGTGTAGTCACATTGTGGGCGCAAACAGAAAGCACGCTAGCCATCAGCGGAGAAGTGAGCGTGCCATTAACGTTGAAGAAATCTGATTTAGCGGCTTTTGAAACGATCAGTCACAAGGTGAAAGATCGGGACGGGAAAGAGCACGAGTTCAAAGGCGTAGCTCTCTTTGAGTTGTTAAAAAAAGCAGGCGTTAGCAACGGTGCACAACTTCGTGGCGAAAATCTGGTCAAGTATGTGCTCATACAGGCCGCGGACGGTTATGAAGTGCTGTACGCCCTGCCTGAAATTGACCCTGATTTTACAGACCAGATTATTTTGTTGGCAACTGAAAAAGACGGAAAAGCTTTGGAAAATGGCGAAGGTCCTTTCCGGATTATCACTCCAAACGATAAAAAACAAGCACGCTGGATAAGGGAAGTTAGGTCGATAAAGGTCGGGTTTGCTAAGGAGTAGAAATAGTCAGGAGTTCAGCGTTTTTAGTAAACAGGTGGAAGCAAATGGGTTTAGTTGAACAGTATCTTGTAGAAAATCCGTATTTATCTATCATCTTAACTAATTATTAAACAACTGCTTTACCAGCAATAACAGCTATTTACTGTTAACTTAAAACTGAGTAAACAAAGCGCTGTTTTACTTTCTTACTGTTAACTTAAAACCAATCAAACAGTAGTTTTCCTGTCAAACTGTGTCTTTATTGCAGACGATCTTATTCACTAAACCAAAATCTATGAAAAGCATTTCATTTGGGATACTTGCACTTGGCGTTTCACTTTTTTGCTGTGCATCAGAAGACAAAAAACAGGATTCCGAAAAGCAATCGCAGGAAGCTGTTGCCGCAAGCAACGATGATCATAGCAAGTACCGGATTGTATACAAAGGTGAAGCCGGACCCGGTTTGGGTAAAAATATTGTATTCCTGGCCTCTGACCACGAATATAGGAGCGAAGAATCACTCCCTGCACTAGCAAGGATTTTGGCCAAACACCATGGTTTTACCTGTACTGTAATTTTTGGGCTCGATTCTACCGGTCACATTCTTCCGGGAAGCTCGGATATAAAGGGTTTGGATGTACTGGATAATGCCGACCTTCTCGTTATTTTCGCACGATTCCTGAACCTGGAAGACGGAGAAATGCAGCACGTCGACGATTATTTAAAAAGTGGAAAACCCGTCGTAGGGCTTCGCACCTCTACCCATGCTTTCAGTAACAAGGAAAATGCGAAATGGGGGCATTACAGCTGGGATTACAAAGGAGATAAGGCAGCATGGAAAGATGGGTTCGGGGAATTGGTACTGGGCGAAACCTGGGTATCTCATTATGGAACGAATCACAAGCAATCCTCCAAACTGCTCATTGAGGAGAGCCAGTTCGAACATCCGATCATGAGAGGAGTGAAAGAAATGGCTGTCCAGTCGGGCGCATATACCACTTATCCAAAAGGCGTGGTACTTGCACGGGGACAGGTTCTTAACGGCATGACGGCCAACTCCGAACCTGACAAAACAAAAGAGCTTCTTCCTGTTGCCTGGATCAGGGATTATTCGTTGGAAGGAGGCAAAACCGGACGCGCGTTCGCAACCACTCACGGAGCTTCGGAAGATATCTTAAATGACGGATTCCGTAGAATGCTTGTGAACAGTACTTTTTGGGCATTGGGTATGGAAAACGAAATTAAAGGGGATAACAACATTGAACTTGTAGGGCCTTACAAACCTACCACCTTTAATTTCAACGGGTATAAGGCCAATGTTAAGCCATCGGATCTTGCAGGTTATGAATCACTTATCATGCCGGGGGAAGTGGTCAAAAAGAAGAAATAAGTACGCTCCTAGAACAATGCCGTACCAATCGGGAAAGCTCCTGAATGATGCGGCATTTATATGGGCTTAAAATAGCTATCAGCTGTAACTTGCAAAAGATTCATCTGCATAACACCAAAGCCACTTTTCACCTGGCTCCGCTGAAATAACAACCGGGTGACCGCTTGCATGAAAATGCGCAGTGGCATGTTTTTGCGGAGAACTGTCGCAGCATAAAGTTACACCACAGGTTTGGCACGTTCGCAGGTGTACCCACCGGCTTCCATTTTTGGCGCACTCTTCGCACACCAACTCCGTAGGCGGAGTGACCTGCGTGATGCCGAGTATATGATTACAAATTTCCTCTGCCATTATGATTCGCTTAAATATTGATGTACAAAACTGATTGCCATAGATCCTTCACCCACTGCTGACGTAACCCGGTTCATAGCCCCTGCCCTTACATCGCCCGCGGCAAAAATTCCCGGCGAACTCGTTTCCAGTAAAAACGGATCGCGGTCTTTTTTCCAAACCTGCCTGAAATTATCATACGATTTCAAATCGCGGCCTGTTTCTATAAATCCCTTGTCGCTTTTGATCACTTCACTTCCGATCCAGTCCGTGTAGGGTTTGGCACCGATAAAAATAAATAGTGCATCTGCTTTCACAGATCGCTCCCCGCTTGTATTCAAATCCACAAGTTTCAACTCTTCCAAATGCTCGTCCCCACTGGCTTGCAGTATTTCGGTACATCCCAAAACCTTCACATTGGTAGCATTATGTAACTGATCGATAAGGTAAGATGACATGGACGAAGTGAGGTCATTTTTCCTTACAACGATATACACAGCTTTGGCAAATTTGGAAAGATACATGGCAGCCTGTCCAGCCGAATTGCCTCCACCCAGTACGAATACTTCTTTTTGACCGCAAGTTGGTGCTTCCGTGCTGGCTGCGCCATAATAAATACCCCGGCCGGTGAAGTCTGCAATTCCATCCGTTTCAAGCTTTCTGTAATCCACACCCGTGGTAATTACAACCGCCTTCGCATTCAGTTCGGTATCGTCACCCAGCACAATTGTTTTGTACTGGTCTTTCAGTTTGATTTCCTTGACGTATTGCGGAGAGATAAATTCGGTTCCGAATCGGGTTGCCTGCGTAATGGCTCTGCGTGTAAGATCAGCTCCGCTCAACCCGCTCGGAAAACCAAGATAATTTTCAATTCTTGAACTCGTTCCAGCCTGTCCGCCTGGTGCTTTCCGTTCTATGAGTAGCGTACTGAGTCCTTCCGATGCCCCATAAACGGACGCCGCCAAACCAGCCGGACCTGCCCCGATAATGACCACATCATAAATCGGCAATTTTACCGTAGCGTTTAGTCCGATATGAGAAGCCACTTCCGGTAATGTAGGAGTTTTTAAAATGTTTCCGTCCTCGAAAACGACGCAGGGGTAATCTGCCGGTGTGAGACCATTTGTCGTAATAATCTGTTTTGCCTGATCACTACTTGCCGCATCCAGCCAAAGATATGGCACCAGATTTCCTGCGAGAAAATCCTTTATTTCATGCGACTTTGGAGAAAACTGATAACCAATTACCTTAATCCCTCTAAAAACCGGTCGGTAGTTTCCCTGCCAGTCGTTCAACAATTCATCAATCGCAGGATAAAGTTTCTCTTCCGGCGGATCCCACGGTTTCATCAGGTAATAGTCGAGCTGCACCTCATTTATAGCCTTGATTGCAGCATCGGTATCAGAGTAGGCCGTAAGTAATACGCGCTTCGCATAAGGGAAAAATACCATCGCTTTTTCCAGGAAATCTACACCCTGCATTTCAGGCATGCGCTGATCTGAAATAAATATTGCAACTTCCTCACCTTTATTTTGAAGGTCTAGCAGTGTTTCCAGTGCCTCCTTCACGGATGCAGTGCTAAGCACTTTGTATTTATCACGGTAATGCGTTTTCAGGTCTCGACTTATAGCCCTCAAAACCTGCAAGTCGTCGTCAATAGAGAATATAATGGGTAGCCCCATAGAAGGAATAAATTTAGATATGAGATAATGTTGACTTTAAATCGTCAATCAGACTGTATGCAAGTTAACCATTTCTTTCAGCCATTGATAGGAAAGCAAACCTGAAACTCGGTGTTTCCTGGTTCTGAATGGACGGTAATGCTCCCATTGTGTTGTTTTACAATTCGGGTAACCACATCCAGTCCCAATCCCGTTCCTTTTCCAATGGCTTTTGTTGTGAAAAACGGATCAAAAATTCTGGACTTGATTTCTGCCGGTATACCCGGACCGTTGTCCAGAATGGAGACTTTTACAAAATCCTTTTCCAGACGTGTTCTTATGGTTAGTTTCGCATCGGACTGGGATTCCAGTGCATCTGTTGCGTTATCGATCAGGTTGGTCCACACCTGATTCAGTTCACCAACCATTGCGTTTACAGGTGGAATGGTATGATCAAAATCCTCTACCAAAGTTACATTTGCTTTTTTAATCTTGTAGTTAAGCATGATCAGCGTGTTACGTATGCCAACGTGGATGTCAACAAACTCTTTGTTACTGCCCCGATCCATGTGTGTGAAGTTCTTCACCGAACCGATCAGATCCGCAATTCTTTTCGAAGCTTCCTGAATGTCGGCTACCATACGCTCGGTTGTAAAATTGTTGTTGATCCACGTCAGTACCGGAGCAAGATCACGGTCGGGAACGTGACTTTGAATCTCTTCCAGCTCACTCAAAGAAAAACCGAATTCCACAAAATTCTCGGCCATATCTACACATTCATTCGCACCCGCATTTTCAAGCCAGTCTGTAACATCATCTTCCAGATCAGACCGCTGCATCATGGTCAACACCGGACGCTCTTTGTTTGCCAGAGCAGCAAACATTTTGGCATTTACAAAGTCAATTTCATCCGATGACATTTGGATTGAAATCAATCTTTTGAAAGACTCAGGTTCAAGTTGCAGGTGATGTTTTAAAGATGCCGCACCGCGTACAATGGCAGCGGCAGGATTGTTGAGCTCGTGAGCCAGCCCGGCAGACAGTTTACCCAAAGCCATCATTTTTTCATTCTGCTGTTCCAGTTCGGTATACTCTCGTACACGGGATGTCATCACGATCACCAATGCCTGAGTAAGTTCGTAATGTAGCGCGATCATATCTCTGAGTTTCTCCTTTGGAAACGTCATGATCTGGGATTCTTCCACACAGCGCACATTGGCAATGGTTAGTTTGGCTCTGGAAAAAGGCAGGGTTCCTGTTATAGAACCTTTGGTCAACTCGGCAACCACCAGTTTTGAATTGTTCTGCGTACGATACAATTCCAGGTGCCCGTATATCAAAAAATAGGTTCCTCTTAAATCTTCGCCTGTTTTGCCAAGAAACTCCCCTTCCTGTAATACCTGATGCTCACTTTCGTCAATCAGCCATTGGAGCTGAGCCTCGGGAACGTCGTGTAACGCAGGAATTTCAAGCACATCCTGAACGGTAACTTTTACCATTTTACTGAGGTTTTGTTTTCTATTTAATCCATAAACTGTCAGTAAAATAGTGTTTGCAATCCATAAAATGAGCTACAATGCTAAAATTATTTGCGACCGCCAGCTCGCCGATTTCCTCTAATGTGAATTTTTTAGATAATTCTGTCCAGATAAGCTCATTCTGAGCGAAGGAATAGTGCTTGTCGGTCTTGCCGATATAAACCCGCTGGGCAACCAGACTTACAAGGTAACTTTTAACCTCGCCATTGGCTGGGTCATAATGGGAATAAAAGTCAAACTGTCCAAGTTCGAAATTCGCATTCAGTTCCCGGTTAATACGTGTCAGCAAATTAAGATTGAAAGCCTTCGTAATGCCTTGTTTATCGTCATAAGCATTTCGGATCGTAGCAGGATTTTTACGCAGGTCAAAACCCGTCAGAAGTTTATCACCTGGTCTCATATTGGATCCGAACTGCGAAAAAAGCGCGTTGGCTTCCTCATTCTGGTAGTTCCCTATATTACCTCCTAAAAACAGAAACAAGGCGGGAGTTTCGCCGTGCGACAAATCTTCGGCCATAGAAAAATAATTACCGACCATGGGCCTTATTTTCATTTCCGGCAGCGTGGCAAGCATATTATTTTTAAGTTCTCTGATCGCCCTGGCTGATATATCGATAGGAACATAAGTGAAATCTATTTTTTGAGCCATCAGTTTTTTCAACAGCTGACGGGTTTTAATCCCATCTCCAGCTCCAAATTCAACGATATTAAAAGGCTCTTTGAAGTTCAGTTGTTCAATGATCTTATCACTTTGTAAGGATAAGATTTCAAACTCACTCGCTGTCGGATAATATTCGGGCATCTTCATGATCTGCTGAAAGATGCCGCTGCCAATATCGTCGTAAAAATATTTTGATGAAATGTGTTTGAAGGGTGCGGACAATCCCGCGTCTATATCTCTTTCAAAAGTACTGTCTTCCATAATACGTTATTTAACCAGCCTTATACCCGTGTACTGCCAGCGTTCATGTGTGTGAAAAAAATTCCGGTAACTGTTCCTGCTGTGATTGGGAGAGGTGGCCACAGATGCTCCGCGCAGCACCATCTGATTGATCATAAACTTGCCATTATACTCTCCCACCGCGCCGCTGGCTTTACTGAAACCAGGATACGGTAAGTACGCACTGTTTGTCCATTCCCAGCGCTGCCCCCATGAAAAATGACCTGATGCCACCTCCCATTCAAATTCCGTAGGCAGTCGCATTCCTTTCCACTGTGCAAATGCAGCAGCTTCAAAAAAACTCACATGACAGAGTATTGCATCCGGATTCACCTTTTGAAGTCCGGCCAGCGTGTAGTAATGCCAATCGCCGTCGATCTTATACCAATACAGAGGAGCATTGATCTGATTTTCATTCACCCACGACCAACCTGCATCCAGCCACAAATTGAAATCCTGGTAACCACCTGCTTCCATAAATTCGAGGTATTCTGCATTGGTAACCAAGGACTTGCTTATCTCAAAATTTTGAATGTAAGTTTTGTGCCTGCCAAGTTCGTTATCGAAGCAGAATCCTTCTCCTGCATAACCCACTTCATACACACCTTCCTGTAAGGCTGCAAATCCGTTTTCCGAATTCACATCATCTACGAGATTGTGCTGTTTTTGATAAACCGGAAAAAGCGGATTATGCCCGAGTATGTATTTGATATCGGTGATCATTAATTCCTGATGCTGCTGCTCGTGTTGCAGGCCAAGCCGCAAAAGTTGCAACAGCTCATCTCCTGGTGGGTTTGCCAGCAGCTCGTTCATGCGGGTATCTACATGTTGGCGGTAAGCATACACATTTTTGATTGTTGGCCGTGTAACATTTCCCCTGTCGGTGCGCAGTGTTCTGTCCCCTACATTATTGTAATAACTGTTGAACAGAAAGTTATAAGCGGGATCAAAAACCTCATAGTTTTCCTGAAATGCTTTTAGAATAAAAGTTTCAAAAAACCATGTAGAATGCGCCAAATGCCACTTTGGAGGGCTCACAAAAGGAACCGGCTGCGGAACGTAATCTTCTGTTTCCAAAGGTTCGCATATTGTTTCGGACAGTTTTCTTACCAGATTATATTCGTCCCTAATGTTGGTGGTTGTCATTAGATATGAAATTGTTTTTAATTCATTTTAATTAAACAAGTATTGTGCCCGTGTACGAAGTTCGCCCCGCCTTTCGCAGCCAATTATTGCACGTACATACACAGTTCTAATTTTTATCGGCAAATGTCTTCAGATCACTGATCGTTTTAATCTGATTTTCGTTGGCCTGGCTTCTGCGCATCATAAGTGCATAGGCATTATTAAAGCCGATTGGACTGAGCCATTTTAACCGATATTGTTTTTCAAATTCCATTTGCACAAAATCGAAAACGCGTTCCTTACTGCCATCCAGCTGCTTCATTTGTGCGGGTGTCGGTTTTAACAATACCAGCAAACCCGTGCCGGTATATTCCGGATACATGTCTATCTCGTTGTTGTTTAGCGCATCGAAGCAAATTTTAGTACCACCCAACCCTGTTTTAGTTTCGACACGCATATTGGTATTTCCCTCAATAAGCATCTTGTAAATTTGAATCAGAATGTATTGTTCAGCAAAAATTTTGGATCCGAGCCTTACCACACCCGACTTTCCCTGCCTGGAAACTTTGTATAAACCTCGTTCCATCAGAAAATCAAGTGCTACCTTTTCAGGAAGTTGTTTGAGGTAGTCTACACGGTAATTGAGATCAGTCATCACAGAGTCGTTTATCTGTCCTGCCAACAAGTTGAGAACACCTTCGAGGTCCGGTAGCCGTTCAAGGGCATCCTGCCGCACAAGCGGAGCGGCGTAATAAGGTGGAAATATCCGCCGGTCATCTTCCAGGGTAATCAGGTCGAATGCTTTGAGGCGACCATCGGTACTGTATCCGCTTATTACATCCAGCTTCTTCTCAAATGCTGCCTTATACATTACAGCATCGCTGATCACGACTGTTGGAATATTAAGTCCGTATTTCGATTTCAAGCCCAGATAACCGTCTTCCCTGCCCATGAATTCGGGGGTAAAACCTCCTAAAATCTTTTGTTGCGCATTTGGAAAAATATAAAAAGAAGAAAAAAGCAATAGCAACACGGGAAGTACGAGGCTGGCTTTACGCATTTTTTTAAAATCTGCCTTCTGGATCAGAGATAACAGGAAATCAAGAATGATGGCCAGCAGCGCAGCCGGAATGGCGCCTGCCAGAATCATGTTGGTGTTGTTAAGCGCTATTCCACCGAAGATAAATTCTCCAAGTCCACCGGCGGCGATGTAAGCGGCAAGTGTAGCTACACCAACGTTAATTACCGTTGCGGTTCTTACTCCTGCCAATATTACCGGCATGGCAAGTGGCAGTTGTATTTGCATCAGCACCTGCCGGGTGTTCATTCCCATGGCTCTTGCGGACTCCGTTACTGCTGCGTCTACCCCACGGATGCCCGTGTACGTATTGCGGATCACCGGAAGCAATGCATACATAAACAGCGCGGCAATTGCAGGCATGGCACCAATGCCCAATAATGGAATCATAAAACCAAGCAACGCAATACTCGGAATGGTTTGGAGAACGCCCGCCACTCCAAGAATCGCTCTGGCTGCTCTATTTCTGTCTGCAATCCATATTCCTAGGGGAAGCCCTATGGCCACAGCTATTAAAAGAGATATACAGGTCAGACCGATATGTGCCAAAGTCTGAGCCCAAAGTTTATCGGACTGCTGAACCATAAATCCCCATAAGCTCTGAGTCTGCTCCATCAGCGATTTTGTTTAATTCTTGTGTAAGCCGACTGTATGTTTTCCAATGAGACTGATTTTATATCGTTCTCCGCATTTTTAATGGTTAAAACCTTTTCCTTATGATCGGACAGCAATTCCAATACCTCCCAAAAGCTTGAATTACTAGTGATCGCAGTACTGTTGCTGTCAGGGGCGGCGTCGCGCAACGCATGCCATATCTCATGAATTTTTAGAGAACTTAATTCAAGCTGTAATTTATGATGGCTGAAAAAGTTGCTCACAAAATCATTGGCAGGTTTAAAAATCAGATCCTGCGCGGAGCCGCTTTGCACGATCCTGCCCTTGTCCATCAAACTGATCTGATCTCCCAGTTCAAAGGCTTCCTGTACATCGTGCGTTACAAGTAAGATCGTCTTCCGTTTCAATTCAGGAAGTTCCAGAAACTCTTTCCGTATGTCCGCTCTGGTAATAGGATCGAGTGCACCGAAAGGTTCATCCATCAACAACAGAGACGGATCAGCAACCAGCGCCCTGGCAAGTGACACTCTTTGTTTCTGACCTCCGCTAAGTTCGTCAGGGTATTTGTGCGCGTATTTCACAAAAGGCAATCTGAGCTGTTCAAGCAGTTCAGTCGTCCGTTTTTCTGTCTTGCTTCTGTCCCATTTCAATAACCTGGGCACTACCGCAATATTTTCCGCTACCGTAAAGTGAGGAAACAAACCATTATTCTGAGAAACATAACCTATTCCACGCCTCAGGATTTCGGGTTTGGCGGAAAAGACATCACGATCATCAATACGAATCTCACCAGAGGTAGGTTCTATGAGTCTGTTTAGCATTTTCAGGGTGGTGGTTTTACCGCATCCGCTCGTACCTAGCAACACCATTGTGTTGCCTGCACTTACTTCAAACGAGATATCACTCACCGCATCTACGCCTCCAAAATTTTTAGAAAGATTCCGTACCGATATCATTTATAAAGCTATATCCTGAACTAACATTTAAGCCTGACACTCTTGCCGGCTACTTGTCCAGCGTCATAAACAAATTATTAAGAGACTCAGAATAGGTAGGATGTGCAAATATGCCATCTCTGATTTCCTGATAGGTAATTCCACCTTTTATAGCCATTTGTAACACCGAAACAACCTCACCGCCCTGTTCTGCCAATACGGCCGCACCAAGTATTTTTCCCGTTCTGGCGTCCACAACTGCTTTCATCATTCCCCTTTCGTCTCCGGTTTCTATACACCGGGCTATACTTGAATTAGATAAAACGGCCACCAGCACATCAATTCCCTGCTCTTTCGCCTGCTGTTCGGTAATGCCTATTCTCCCCAACTGCGGATCGGTAAACATACAGTAGGGCACTTGCCGGTTTGTAATGGTCGCCCTGCCCTTCTCTAAAAGATTGGTTCTGATGATGCGAAAATCGTCATACGAAATGTGGGTAAACGCAGGACCGGGCTTCACATCTCCAAGTGCATATATACCTTTGGCGGATGTCTCTAAGCGGCTATTTACGACAATAAATCCATTTTCATCCGTTTTTACACCAGTTTTATCGAGCGAAAGAATACCGCTGTTGGGCATCCTTCCTGCCGCTATCAAAACATGTGTACATGCTATCGTTTCTCTTTTACCCCCTACATCCACTTTGGCAGATATCCCGCTTTGCGTCTTTGCTAGAGAACTGACCGTCGCCTTCAGAAATATCCGAATATTTTCCTGTTCCAATATTTTAGACATTTCCGCCGAGATATCTGGGTCCTCTTTACTCAGCAATTGAGCAGCATGCGAAACAATTGAGATTTTACTACCAAACCTTCTATACATTTGCCCAAATTCCAGACCAATATAACCGCTACCTATTATAAGTAAATGCTCCGGAATTTCCGGAAGTTCCAAAATGGTTGTAGAGGTGAGGTAGTTTACCTGATCAATCCCTTCAATTTCAGGAATTTCAGGACTGGCACCCGTATTAATGAATATTTTATCTGCCTTCAAGTGGGAAACGTTACCGTCCTCATCCGTGACAGATATCTCTTTCTTGCCTGTAAAAACTGCCGTTCCGTAGATCAGATCAAGGTTCCTGGTTTTTTTGATGCCCTTTTCACTACTATCACGCATCATTTTTACAATGTCGTTTTTGTGTTTGAAGACAGCCTTAATATCAATTCTGACGTTGTCCGCATAAACCCCGATCTTCTGAGAATTTGCCGCAACCCAGGCTGCTCTTGCCGATGCGATCATAGCCTTGGTCGGTGAACATCCATCATTTACGCACGTTCCACCTACCCAGCGTTTTTCGATCAGCGCCGTTTTTAGTCCTTCCATCGCGAGTCTTTTGGAAAGCGGCGTGCCGGCTTGTCCTGATCCGATTACAATTGCATCATAGGTTTTCATAGAGCGGTAGAGTTTGTTCTAAGTTTAATCTCGTCAGTTGAGTCTACAAAAGCACGCCCACGTATATCCCAGTGATGAAATCAGGCTTTAATATACGAGTTCACATTGCGAAATATAATCCATAATCGGACTGGGGGTTGAAATGCTGTCGGATTTTAAATTATTAGTCTTTATTTTTTGCACCAGTGCTCAAATTAAACCTAACTTGTCGGGCAGAAAAACCACCCAAGCTACGGGATGTACTACCACACTACATAAAATGAATTACCTTAAGGCAGAGCTCTTCAATAAGATGGATGAGGACGAGGCATTTTTTGATTTTATCCGCACACATGCGGAGCATGGATTACTGTATTCGGACAAAAACACCCACCGAACATACCGGGCAGACAAAAGATTTTTAAACTTCTTCTACGGCACTGCGCATAATACTGACCTTATAACGGAATCGGTAGCAAATGTACTAGACAATGCCGAGGCGGAAGCCCGAAGTTTTTGGAATAACAAAAATACGATCTATCAAACATCTTTTCTACTTACGCGCGAAGACGGATCGGATGTTAATTACCTCGCCTCAGCAATGCGTATAGGGGAAAGAGACAGCAGGCGGATTGCTTGGGGTTTAAAACTAATGCCTGAGGATACCCGGTCCGAGTCAGGCAAGCCGGTAAATCCTGTTGAGTCGTCCCGTGAATATCAACTTTCCCGGCACGATATGGCTTCCCTGCTTGCTAACGCACGGGATGTTCTTTTTATAATCGCAGCGGATGGCACATTCCTATATGTCTCTCCGAATTGGACGGAGTTTTACGGTTATGAGGTAAGTGAAACCGTCGGAAGGTCATTTATGAATTACGTACATCCTTACGACCTGGACATTTGCATTGAAGCACTTAACACAACTGTTTCCAGAGGCGTTGCCGTCCCGAGTGTAGAACACCGGATACTGCATAAAAACGGAACATGGTCATGGAGCCTGACGACGGCAAAAATAGATGCTGTGAGCAAAAATATCATTTTGACCAGCCATGATATAACCCAACTTAAAACGTCCGAGGAAAAGCTGAGAGAGCTTGCTTTGGTAGCATCAAGCACGAAAGATCTCATTATCATCGCCAATGCGGAAGGTGAAATTATCTGGACAAACGACGCATTTAAAAAACAGACCGGCAAAGATGAGCAGAACACCTACCGGAAAAAGCTGACAGATTTGCTTAAAGGTCCGCAAACAGGTTCGGATACGATCGGGCGCATCACAAAGATATTCGCAAATCCAGAAGTTATTCATGATGAAATTATGCTTTTCAACAGTTCAGGAGACGCCTTCTGGGCTGAACTAACTGTTACTCCTGTTTTCAGTGACCTTGGAAAAAGGACGAACCTTATTGCTGTTTGCCGGGATATTACGGTTAAGAAAAAGTCAGAAAGCGAGCTGAAACAGACCCGGGAAATGCTGGAACAAACCAGCCGCATTGCGCGTGTAGGCGGTTGGGAATATAATACTGACACGCAGGAAGTATACTGGGCTTCCATTTCCAAAGAAATTCATGAGGTTGCTGAGGACTACCAGCCCACGCTGGAATCTGCCCTGGCATTTTACAAAGACGGAGAGAGTAAGAACCGCATGCTAATTGCGCTCGACCAATGCATTGAATCTGGAACGAGCTACGACATTGAGCTGGAAGCTGTAACAGCAAGGGGAAAGGAGATTTGGGTAAGAGCGATTGGTGCAGCAGTGTTTTCACATGGCAGATGCAGTCGTGTTTACGGTAGTTTTCAGGACATTACCCCAAGAAAACTGAACGAAAGAAAATTGCTGGAATCGTCGCAAATGCTTGAAAAACTGACTAATCAGGCGCCGGGCTCCCTATTCCAGTTTGAGCTTTTTGAAGATGGCAGTATGAATTTCCCTTTCTTCTCGAAAGGCCTGATCAAAGTGAACGTCCCTGATCTGATATTACAGGATATGGATGGTGCGCAAATATTGTCCATGATTCACCCGGCGGACATACATGAGTTTAAAAGATCAATTCATGAATCAGCAAAAACCCTTCAAAACTGGCAGTTGGATTTCCGGGTACTGGTGCCGGATGGCAAGGTAACATGGCTCGCAGGTGAAGCAACGCCGGAGAAACTGGAAGACAGCGTATTATGGCACGGCTATCTGCAAAACATCACTCAAAAAAAACTTGCGGTTGCCGAACTCCTTCGCTCGGAAGCCAAGTTCAGAACACTCTACGATGCGACCAGCGACGCGGTTGTTTTGCTAGACAAAAATGGCTTTGTGGATTGCAATGAGGCGACGCTGACGATGTTCAACGTTCCTAATGATCCGGAATCAAAGGCATTTTTACTATGCAATATGCTGACGGACATTCAGCCTGACGGGAGTGACTCAGAGTTCCGATCGCAACAACACATGGCCCTTGCGTACGAAAAGGGAAGCCACAGCACAGAACTCACTTTTTGGCGAAATAAGGACGGTAGCAGGGAAGAGTTTATAGCTGAGGTATTACTCAATGTGATCAATATAAACGGTCAACAGGTGATGCAGGTCGTGCTCAGGGATATCACCACACGTAAAATGGCAGAGCTGCAACTCAGCAAAGCGAGGGAACACGCAGAAGCTGCCAGCAAGTCCAAGTCCGAATTTCTTGCGAATATGAGCCACGAAATCCGCACGCCGCTCAATGGAATTATCGGTTTTACGGACCTGCTGATGAAAACAAAGCTGGATAATGCGCAAAACCAGTACATGTCCATGGTACAGCAGTCGGCAAATTCGCTGCTTGAAATTATTAATGATATTCTTGATTTTTCCAAAATCGAAGCCGGGAAACTGGAACTTGTTTGGGAGAAGACTGATCTGCTCGAACTTTGCGGTCAAGTCACTGATTTGATCACCTATCAGGCTCATCAGAAGAACCTTGAAATTTTACTTAATATTTCGCCCGGCATTCCTCATTTTATATTTACCGACCCGATCCGTCTCAAACAAATTCTGCTGAATCTGGTAAGTAATGCCGTAAAATTTACTCCTGAGGGCGAGATTGAGTTAATGGTGGAAGTGCTTTCGGAAAGTGACCAAAAACCCTGGCTTTTCAGGTTCTCGGTGCGGGATACAGGAATTGGCATTGAATCTCAGAATCAAAGAAAAATTTTCGAGGCGTTTTCGCAGGAAGATTTGTCTACCACAAAGCGTTTTGGTGGCACAGGACTGGGAATTAACATTGCAAACAACCTGCTCGAATTGATGAACAGTCAGTTACAGCTTCGCAGCGAGTCAGGGGAAGGAAGTGTGTTCTACTTCGATGTCGAATTTGAACCTGCCGATGAAGGCACAGAACAGGTTTGGAATTATCCTGATAGTATAAAGAAGGTGCTCATTGTGGATGATAATATCAAAAACGGGAGCATTATTGGCGAAATGCTTCACAACAAAAATATTATCTCCGATTTTGCTCATAACGGTACACAAGCACTACAGTATGTACAAAACGGCAGCTTTTACGATGCCGTCATTATGGACTATCACATGCCTGAAATGGATGGTTTGCAGCTTGTGAGACAAATGCAGCAGCATGGCGTTATACTGCCCGTTATTTTGTTGAGCCGATCTTCTGAGGAGGAGATTCTCACGGATGTGAAAGAATATTTCGGGATACAACACAGACTTGTCAAACCTGTCAAAATACATCAGCTTTTCCGGGTTCTGGGAGAAATAGCTGCAAGGAAAACGGACCTTCCCGCAGGTCACATACGTGTTGGACGAAAAATTACGGAACCGATATTAACAGCCAACACCACTGGCAGCCTTACTGTTCTTATCGCGGAAGATCATATGATCAACATGCTGCTTGTGAAGACGATGCTTTTGAAGATCAATCCGAACACCAGAATAATAGAGGCAAAAACAGGCTCTTGTGCAATCGAAGCGTTTAAGACTACAAGGCCTGATCTGATATTGATGGATATTCAAATGCCGGAAATGAATGGCTACGAGGCCACAAGGCAGATACGACTGCTTGAAAACGGGCTTGCGATTCCGATCATTGCCCTTACTGCCGGAACTGTGAAAGGCGAAAGGGAAAAATGCCTTGAAGCCGGCATGAATGATTATCTGACAAAACCAGTGGTGAAGGAAACACTGGAAAAGGCAATTGAAAAATGGGTCTGGAATTATGTTTAAACGCTTGCTATCAGTCTAAGTGACCCCAGTCTCATTTACCAATTAAACCAAGCAGATCTTTTCTGGTCAGGGATTTCAGAATCGAAACATCCGTTTTGACAAGATCGTCGGCGAGGTCTTTTTTGGATTCCTGTAAATCCATAATTTTCTCCTCTATGGTTCCCGGGCAAATGAGCCTCACAGCAATTACGTTCTTCTTTTGACCTATTCGGTAGCTTCTGTCAATTGCCTGGTTTTCGACCGCGGGATTCCACCACGGATCTACCAGGTACACGTAGTCAGCCTCAGTAAGATTTAGCCCTGTTCCACCAGCCTTCAGACTGATCAGAAACACGCGGATGTCCTCATTTTTCTGAAAATTATCAACTCTGGCTTCCCTGTCATTTGTCTGGCCTGTAAGATATTCAAACGCAATACCTCTTGTTTGCAACTCCTCTCTGATCAGGTTGAGCATGGTAACGAACTGCGAAAAGACAAGTATCTTATGTTGTGGTGACTTGGTCTCAATCTGGTCCATGAGTACCTCAATTTTTGCGGAAGCGTTTCCATAGTACAAATCGTCGTTCAACAATGCAGGTGAGTCACAAATCTGCCTCAATTTCGTTAAACCTTGCAACACATGCAGGCTTTCCCGCGGAATATCAATTTCCTGTGTCGTGTTGAGATAGGTATAAAACTCCTGCTCGTAAGCATTATACACCTTTCGCTGCTCATCACCCATTTCACAATACAGCACCATTTCTGTTTTTTCAGGAAGTTCGCTGGCAACCTGCTTTTTGGTTCTCCGCAGAATAAACGGATTGATTTTCCTTTGCAGTTCACGGGCCTTCTCGTAATCCTGAAACCGGTCTATCGGAACAGAATAGTAATTTCTGAACTGTGTTTTATTGCCAAGCAGCCCCGGGCATGCAAAGGAAAGCTGACCGTATAGATCGAAGGTATTGTTTTCTATGGGTGTACCTGTGAGTACGATTCTGTTTCTTGCAATTAACAGCCGTGCCGCTTTGTAGCGCTGAGAGTCCGGATTTTTTATGGATTGCGATTCGTCAAGAAGTATATAGTTAAACCTGTATTTTTTGAGGAAACCGATATCCGACAGCAGCGTTCCATAGGATGTAAGAATAATCTCGTACTGATCAAAATCGTGTATATCCTTCACCCTGCCGGCTCCATAAACAGTCATTATTTTTATGGAAGGTGCAAATTTAGCAACCTCCGCCTGCCAGTTGAAAATCAGTGAGGTGGGTACCACAATAAGGTTGGTATTGTGCGACTGTTTTGCTCTCTGGGACAAAATAAAAGCAATGATCTGGACCGTTTTTCCCAGACCCATGTCATCGGCAAGGCAACCTCCAAACCCAAAATCGTCAAGAAAGTTGAGCCAGTTTAACCCATCCTTCTGATAATCACGCAAAGTAGCTTCCAAACCCAACGGGACTGCTATCTCCTCAATAGATTCAAAATCTGCAAAGCGGGATTGGAAAAATGAAATTTGTTCACGGGCTTCACGCGTAAGTACCTCCGCTTCATACATCTCACCGATTGCCGCGAAGTTGATTTTAGCAGTTTGTATTGTTTCACCAACCACCTCACCCGCTTCAAAATAAGTCGTAAATTTTTCAATCCATTCGACAGGTAAAATGCCGGTGGTGCCGTCATCAAGCGCCACATATTTGCTGCGATTCTTTACAGCCTTGTGAAGGTTTTTCAAAGAAACCTTCTGCTTACCAAAATTGACATTTGCCGTTGTATCAAACCAGTTAATGCCACTGGAAACGTTCACTGTAACCTGTGCTTTATTAGCATTCAGTCTTTTTTTGGTAAGATTACTAAAGCCCATTACCTCAATGCCCTCGTCTTTCCATTTTGCAAAAGTTTCCAAAAACCAGTTCTCATCAAGCAGCGCGTTTTTGGGTAAGTAGAAAAAACTCTTGCCCAGCTGTTCCCCGAAATCGGGATGCTGACGCACAAGTGAAGAAGTGAAACGAATTTCCTCGTCCTCATCACGTAATACTGTGAATGGATTACCGTGTGAATCAATGGAATAAATCTGCTTTTTGGAGAAGACAGGCACTTCTGTCTGTCCGTATTTCATCACCGGGGTAATCATTACATAATTCCCGAAATCTTCCAGATAAATAATTTTTTCAGGATCTGTGTTGTACCCATTTCCCTCCCTCTGTGCCGCTGTTGCCGGTTTGAGGAACGAATAAGTAAGCTTGATACGGTTTTCCAGTTTGCTCAGTACGTTCAGTCTGAACTCCTCAAACTTGGACTGATGAATGACGATTTTCTGGTGATACTGTTTAAAAAACGAAATAACCCGCAACGCATCCACATTTTCGATCAGGTGAAGTGTATCCTGAATAAAAACGAAATACTCATACTTCACAACGATCTTTTCCAGATCAAGCGCTTTATCGTTCAGTATAAGCTTACCAGAAACTTCGAAGAAAACACCTTTCTTATCCACATTGACGTGAAGATCCATCACCGATTTTGACACGGAAACCGGCACAACAGATGCAGCGTTGATATTCTCCGATGCAGAAATGTTATGATAAAAGAAATCCAGCTGTCCCGGATTTGCGATTACAGATCTAAGCGCATCAATATCTGTCTCAGGTTTCTTTTCCCGGTGGTTGTTTTGAAATTTGGCAACAGCGGAAAGAAATTTCAGATTACCTGCCTCTTCGGCCTCCCAAATAACATCAAATGGATTTACGGCAGTTAATGGATTTTTTATCTTACCATCTTTGTTGATGGCTGCCTCGTAAAGTGATATCTGAAAATTGTCGTAATACTTGTGCTGGCCAATCACAACTACCCTCTTCACATGCTCGATCACCTCGGCTTTTGGCACGTCCGAAAAACCCGTAATTAGTTGGTTTTTAAGTATTGAAACCGTTTCAGGATTTATGGCTATCAAATCCTTGTCTCGTGGAGTTATGTTTAGTATCCTGTTCTGAAACTCCAGTTCAAAATATTGATCCAGATCCGCTTCATTTTCGAGTCCGTAATCTCTGGCTATAATTTCAATCCGTTCGTCACGATTTTTTCTATCAAAAAAGATCCGTAAATCTTTCTTTTCAAGCAAATTATATAAAACCCTTGACTGATGACTGCACAGCTTGGTCTTGGGAGAATTACAGGTGCAATTCACATGCAAGTCTGCTCCCAGCTGCCTCACCCTGACCTGTACCGGTTCGGCATAAGGAGGACTTACAACAAAAATGGCGTCATCTATCCTGATCATTTCCGGCTGCAAATCCAGAAAGCCACGCGCATCTGTTTCCGGCAGTTCTGCACTATTTTTCAGGATGATAGAATTAGATAAAGCAGCAACATTATATCCGTTTAATACAAAGTCCACCGACCTTATCTGTTCTTCATTTCTATCCTGGAAACCTGTTTCCTGCATGGTACTTACGCAATATTATGGGAGGACTTTACGGGGCAAATCGCACAATTCACCGACTGTTTAATAACTTTTCAAAACACTTTTCAAAACAGAATCTTTTTGTGCAGGCGTGAGGTCATAGCGATAATTATACAATGTGTTTTCCCAATCGCCGTAAACAGGATTTGGGAGCACTATAAACTTCCTGCCAAACTCAGATGCCGACAAAGCCGCGTTGTGGTTGCGTTCATCAGCTGGTTTCTTGTCAAATAAAGCGCTGAAATCTCCCAGATTATCACCAACAAGCATTACAATATCATACTTTTCGGCAATGACCTGCCTGCGTGGTTCCTTGGAAGAAACAGATGTTTTAAGAATCAGTTGTTCATTTACTGCATCCGGAAATCCCTTTTGGATCAGGTTTTCCAGTGTTCCCTTCCTCTCCGTTTCAGCACGATTGGTAAGATAAAATATCTTTACGCCTTTTGAAGAGGCATACTTAAAGAATAAAAGTGCTCCCGGAATGGTATCCGCTTTGGCAAGCGCAGTCCACTGCTCCCACGACTTTTGCTCATAATCCTTTCCAACCAACGATTGTTTCACATCGTAAGGGCTGTTGTCCAGCACAGTTTCATCAATATCGGTAACAATGGCGAGCGGTCGTGCCGGGGATTTGGACAGGGCTTCATCCAACCTTATTTTTGCAATGTTATAGGCCTGAAAACAGAGTGCATTGTATTCGGCTGCACGCTGTTGAAACACTGCCGTAAATAATTTCCCGTTAGCAGTGATGTGCTGAGGCGAAGAGGTGGATGTAGGCTGTCTGGCCGTGGAGCATGCTGTTACAAAAGCGATCAGAATAATAAAACCTTTTTTCATAGGACAAAGTAAGGGATAAAACTTAATAAAATTAACCAAATTGCATCCGGGAATTGCATCAAAAAGAGATGCGGTATTTGATCAAATTTAAAATTGACTTACATGAAAATTGGAATTGCAGCCGATCACGGCGGATATGAACTCAAAGTAGCGTTAAGAGATTTCCTGGTAGGACAAGGCCACCAGATACAGGATTTTGGCGCTTATGAGCTGAACAGTAAAGACGATTATCCTGACTTTGTCATACCACTTGCGGAAGCAGTCGCCAAGGGTGATGTTGAGCGTGGAATCGCTGTTTGCGGAAGTGGTGTAGGTGCATCCGTGGCTGCGAACAAGGTTGCGGGTGTCAGAGCAGCGCTTATCAACGATCATTTCTCCGCCCATCAGGGAGTTGAAGATGACGATCTGAATATACTTTGCCTGGGAGGCAGGGTAACAGGACCGATGGCTGCACAGGAACTGGTCGGTTCGTTCCTGAATGCCAGATTCACCGGCGAAGAGCGCCACAACAGAAGACTAGCCAAGGTGAAAAAGCTTGAACAACGCTGATTCGCTCCCATTTTTTGACGCTGGCATCATTATTTGAAAGGTGATTGTTCAAGCAAACCATGAAAATTATGAAAGCGATAAAAAATCTATTGATATTGACGTTGTTATCGGCACCGGTCGTTTCCTTTGCCCAGCAACAGGATACGGTTTATTATAAAAAGAAGGTAAAACGGACCACTACCACGACCAATCCTGCCGACATTATAAAGGATACGCTCAACAAGGATACCGGTCCAATATTGAACGACAATGGCAGTATCAGCACCACCGGAACTATTGACGGACGCAGCAGTACCGGCCGGAAGGGTTCAGATACTTTGACCAATTATTCAGTAAGAAAGAACAAAAAGGTATTCAGGAGCGGTGATGGAACAAAAGCAGATTCCACACGGAGAAAAAAGAAGAAACAGTAGTTACAAATACAATGAAAGGGGGAAAAGCACAAACTTCATTCCCCCTTTTCTCTTATGATTCTATCAGAGAAAGAATATTTCCCGCGGGATCCTTAAACCAGGCTATGTTCGGCCCATTGCCACGCATGATGTTGTCGTCATCTGTTTTCAAACCTGGCCAATCATAGCTTTCGAAACTAATTCCATGATCTTTAAGCTCTTTAACCGCTTCTTCAATGTTCTCAACAGGAAAATTCAGGACGGTGAATGTCGCCGGAATGTGATTTTCCTTCTCGTACAATATCACATTATTACCTCCCGCCAGATTTAACGTGAGCACAGGCATTTCTTCATCTTGCGTTACATCAACTTTCAGGAGATAGCCATAAAACTGTTTTGCTTTTTGCAGGTCGTTCACTGAAAACCCGCTGAATGCTTTCGAATTCCTGAACATAATTATGTGGTTTAAATGAATTTAAAAGATCAATCAACAATCTGCTTTTCCGGTACTTTGTAAAAACCTGAAAGTTTTTTGTAAGCACCGGACTGCATAGCCAGCAGGGTGATGATCAATCCTATCACACCTGTAACCGAAAATAATAATGCCAGACCACGATCCGTTCCGGTTCCAAACCATGTTCCTATCAGATCGACACCGGCTCCGGTCGTCATGAAAGGAATAAAAATAAACTTGGCAATAGGGCCAATCATGAATGCCGTTATGGGTGACGCGGCTTGTTCTATGCTTTGGGCGAAGCCAAAAACCCTGCCTTGTCTTGAAGGAGGAATTACTTTTTGAAGAATGGTCTGCTCCGAAGCTTCCACGACCGGAATCAGGCACATGTACACAAATAGACCTGCGGACAGCAAAACGATGGACGCCTTAATTGTAAAAAATATGCTCACTGTCCACATCAGAATGTTTGAATAAAACAATGTGCGCAGCGGACTTTTGCCGAGACCCACTTTTGCTACAACCAGGCCACCGACTATAAAGCCTAAACTGAGAAATCCCCACAGGACACCCCATACCTGAACAGAAACAAGGGACAAACCATAAGCGTCCATCAGAGACATGTATACGCCACCCAGGAAATTATTAAATGTGTTGAAGAAAATGAGCCCGAACAGTCCCGGTACGGCAGCCACTACCGCAATTGTACCGCGAATGTCGATACTGTCAAGGTGACTCTCGGTATGTACCACTTCCGGTTCTTCAATAGAGATCGTGAACAGATGCACCAAAACAAGCACACTGAGTACCAATGCCAGAATGAGCATCCAGAAAATTCCCAGAAAGCCGATGACCAGTCCACTGAAAATAGATGCGGCAAGAAATGAAACACCATTTGCAGTTCCTACAAGCCCGTTGGCCTTATCACGACCTTCCTCCGGAATCATGATGGTAACCACAGTGGAAAGTGCGATACTTCTTATATTGCCGGTTATGGCTCCCATAAGAATCAGAATGATGAAGATCCACAGGTTTATTCCGGAGGCATTGGCAAACTCACTTTCCGGTGTGACCAGGTATATCACAAGTGCCAGGACATATAGCGCCAACGACAGAACCCCCGAAATGATCATGGCTGTCTTTTTTCTGTATCGGTCTACAACAGAGCCAAGAAAGAAACCGGAAACTGCAACCGTGGCCAGATAAATGCCAGCCATGACCGATGTCGCAATCACTGATTTTGTCTGGAGGTATACCCAAAACGTCACTGCAAACCATACAAATGTATTTGTAAGTGAAGCTGCCAGAGAATTCGCGACCACAGAATAAAACGCCCTCATAAGTAAAATTGAAGTTCCGAATCAAAATTAGAAAACAATATCACTAAAATGAGAGGTTATATCGGACAATGTGTAGGGGCATAAATGACAATTAGGGCCTGCTCATAATGACGCTCCTGCCTTGATCTTTTAATCCGGCAGGAGCATGCCATAAAATACGGAAGCTGAATATTACCTGTCCCAGAAAGCGGGTGGCTCCACTCCTAACGCCCGGAGATATACATAAGCCTGTCCGCGGTGATGAATTTCGTTATCAATGAAATACAAAACACTGTTAATCACTGAATTTTCGTACATACCAAAAGCAGAATCAACTTCCTGAAAACGCTCAGGTTTCATAGCCGGCCATATTTCATTCATCTGGTCAGTGACTTTATCCCAAAGTACAAGCATCTCCCCTTTGGTAGCCGGAGCAATTGAGCTATGGTCCAGCGAAAGCCCTTCGTCTGTTTGCCAGTTGCCGGTAACAGCTCCACGGACTCCGGGTGCGGCTATGCCGATCAATTCCATAATGAGTTCTGCGAAGGACCTCATCCCGCCAATAGAGAATGTGTAAAAATGTTCTTCGGGAAAAGCTTCAATTGTTCTCCTTGTCAGCCGGCGATGGCCCTGCCAGTGATCCATTAAGGCCTCAGAAGTTATCACAGAAACTGAGGATACTGTTTGTTGCTCATTTAAGATTTCCATTGCTAAAAAATTTAAGATTGCTACTTATTTCAATGCAAAGGAAACAAGCCGGACTGACAGCCCTATGTCAGCAAGAATTCGAAATTTTATATTTTTTTTACCGAACCGCGTGACGAAAACGAACCTTGGTGGTACCAATGCATGAGCAGAAAAGTGAAGCGCGCAAAATTCAATTTGAAGAACCGTATGTTTTTGTAACTTTGTTTTTAATCAAAGATTACGTTTATTAGTATTAGAAATTTTGCTACATTCGCATTCTATTAAATTCTACAACCTTTAAATAATCAGCGAAAGCATGTAACCAGACGCAGTTTCTTGCTTAAAACCAGGCTGTCAGACAGCTATCTTCTTAGTGACTCCCCTCCCAACATCGTTCCATTTAGCCGAGATTCGAGACTTATCGAATGAATCCCGGAACGAATACCTTTTTTTTAATCAATAATTTCTAGTTCTTTATTACCCATTAATTAATAAACTTTTTGTCTTTGTATGAAAATTTTACTTAAACTGGCATTATCCGGAGGGATAGCAGTCTGTATGGCAGCGACTTCCCAAATGGTAATTGCATCCACGCCGGAAGGCAAAGAAAACACTACAGTAACCAGCGAAGTTGGCGCAGGCAAAACCGCAAATGATCCTGGTTACTCCTCTGATCCCTTAGGTCAGACACTTCAAATCAACAATCCTTACACGAACAATGCAGACAAACCTTTTACAATTGTAGAGGAATCTTACGAAGCGGCGGGACCTTTGGCGTCACAGGTATATTGTGGAGAACGCTATTGGGTACATGGAGAGGTGCTGGGGCACAACAGGGATAACGGCGAAATAAAAACCGAACTTATTGAAGGAAGAATTTACATTCGCCTTGACTCGCGTGAATGGGGCACTAACAGGATCACGAAAACCGAAATTCTTAAAGATTGGGGAACACTATTTCATACGATAGAAGGACGATTTCCAGTTGGCGAATGGGACGCCAGATTTAAGAGATGCCTTAACGGGGCTGACCCAAGCGCTTTTTTAAGTAATGGCATCCTTCAGGGTCCACAGGATGGTGGGATAAAATGTGGCAACTATATTTTTAAAGATGGCGATTTCATAGGTGCATTCCATAGATCAACAGATCCAAACCCAATAAAGGACATGCAATATGCTCGGATTCGTGATGGTCGACTGAGAGTTCAGCTCCACCAGTCCGGAACGACTTTCAATCCGGATGCATTAAGTTTTAACTTAATACTACAAACTGTAACAGGCGAAAATGGCAGCACAGTAAATCCAGCTTTCACACCCCTTACAGAACTCATGATAAAAAGCTGTTTCTGGGATCAACTTCCCGTCTACCCGGAACCAGACCCTATGCCAACCTGTAATACAGCTCCCACCATTGGTACCATCGGAAATACTACTCAGACAAGTCTGCAATATACATACAGCGGAAACGGTGTAACCTCAGTAAAATGGAAAATCAGACTTGCGTCCAACAATAATGAAGTGGCTTCGGGAACTTCTAACAGTACATCAAATACAATTACCTTTAACTCGCTGGCTTTCGGAGATTACAAACTTGAAATTGAGGGAAACAACTGTAAATCAGATATTAATTCAAGAAATTTCAAAATTGAGCCGCCAGTGGTGGTGGTACCTGACTGCCAAAACGGACCGTCTATCAGTAGCATTACGAACATCACGCCAAGCACTGCTGCAATTAACTTTGCCGGTACCAACCTGAGCGATTTTTCATGGAGAATCCTTAGCGGTAGCAATGTGGTTGGTTATGGAAAAACCGGTAAACTAAACACAAAAACTGCAAATGTGGAGTTCAATTACTTACCAGCTGCGAATTACACATTTGAATTGACTGCTCAGGATTGCAAGACAACTACGAAGCCAACGCAAACTTTTGCAGTACCGTCAGTAGCTGATAGCAGAACAAACTGTGACCGGGGACCATCTTTGGAGAGCATACAGGCTTCCAGTGAAACAGGACTAACCTTTAAGTTTGACGGAAATGGTGTGTACGGCATCGACTGGAAGATTATGCAAGGAGGTACCGTGATTCGGCAAAACAGAGTGAAACCTCAGAGCAACACACCTTACTTCGAATATCCATCACTGCAGAACGGAACTTACACATTGCAAATCCAGGGAGGTACGTGTACTTCTGACGTCACAGCCAGAACCTTCACTGTAAACAACTCATTACCAATTTACATTGCCAATTTTAAAGGAAATGTGGTTGAAAAAGGTGTTGAGCTTTCTTGGGAAGTTGTATCTGAAAAGAATGGAGAAGGATTTGAGATTCTACGTCTTGATGATCAGGCGAAGTCGAGCGAAGTGATCGGAAAAATATCTCTTACCGATAAGAAAACCGGAACGTACAAATTCGTTGACGAAGCACCATTGTTAGGAACAAACTACTATCAGCTAAAACAAATTGACCTGGATGGCAGCTTTATGAAAAGTAACATCATTTCGGTTACTCCAGGCATTATCACAGGAACCGTGGTAGCCCCAAATCCTGCGAGAGATTTTGTAAACATCCAGTTCTCTTCCCGCGCCGCGGGTACAGCCGATCTTGAAATTTACAATATTTCCGGAATCAAGATATCCACGTCGCAGCTAAGTATTAAAGAAGGCAAAAACAACCACCGGATTCCGGTTGGAAAGCTTTCGGAAGGCAATTACTTCATGAAGGTTTCACATGGCGGAGAATCTTCGAAACTAAGATTTATAAAAGCGAACTAGATATTCGTAAACCATTCTCTAAAAGAACGGCAGCCATGATTTCCATGGTTGCCGTTCCTTTTTTAAAATAGTACCTTCAGTTACAGGAAACTTTTCTTTAATTATTCCTTCCCAACTGGCCGTTTGAAGTTGTGTCTTCGCTGGTTCCCATTTTTTTATTCTTTTTCATCTTTCCCTTCCTTGCAGGCACCGAATCCTGCAACATATCGCTGGTTTTCATCTTCTTTCTGTTGCCGCGTATCAGCGTATCTTCCGATGGATTACCAGTTTGGGGCGTCTCAGGTGATGATGTCAGGGTGCCAGGTCTGTAAACAGGTTCCTGCTGAGGAGAAACGGGGGTAGTTGTAGGCGACGTTGGTGTTGGTTGCGTAGCCGGAACAGTGGTCGTTGGTGTAGTCGGCTGTGCTGGCTGCGGCGTTGTAGGTGTTGTAGTCTGGGCAAATGCGGCACCTGTTGTAAGGAATGTTGCAAGAGCCATTGCTGTGATATTTTTCATAACGAATATAGTTTAAAGTGTAAATGACGTTGATGCATTCATATCCTCAAATCCTGTTCCATCAAATTTAACATTTGACCAAAAAATCACTTAAACAGGCTCAGATGTGCTCAGCCACAAGCTTTGTTAATATTATGGCACAATTTGCAGCTGACTGATTCATAGCATTTTGTGGAAATTTTACACCGTATATTCCGAATTCAGAAGGTCGCTATATACGTTTTTGGGCAAACAATTTGTTGTGGTGGCACTATTTTTTGCGGAAGCGAGGCAATCCAATAGTCTCGTTTATGAAAGAATTCAGTATCGTTAAATTTGCCTTTGCATTTCTTGTCCAGTTTCTATTCGTTCAGCTGTTGACTCCTTCTCTGGGCATGTCTCACATGCAGCAGGACACCATTCCCGCCGGCGCTGGTAAAGTCATTCCGGACACACTTCTTTTCAGACTGGAAAAAGTACAGGCAGAGCTCGCGCAAATAAACGCCTCCAACAAAAAAGGGTATAATACGGGTAAAATAAGAAAGGAGCTTTCAAGTAATAAAACCAATCTGGATCAGATTACTGCTGCATTGCGCATCAGCAACCCGTTGCCCGCTTCCAAAGACCTGGTCAATTATCGGATCATGCTCACCGACATTCAGAAAAATACAGGACAGCTGCGCGACGCTCTTTCCAAATACAATTCGGACCTGCAACGCATGTCCGAGAATATCATTGGTTTTTCGGGTGATTCCCTGTTGAATATCGATGATCGTGACACCACGCAGAGAACACTCTATAACAGCCAGATTGCAGATCTTAAAAACCGCCTTCAAAAAACCGGAGAAGTAACTGTTGCTCATCTTGACACTCTGAGCCGGCTACTCGCAGATGCTTCTGCTATATACTTTTCGGCCAATGACGTACAGGTGACTATTGACGACTACCTGAAAGATGCAGACAACAATGTACTTCAGCAAGAGGCTGGCTACCTTTGGAAATCGCCCATTACGGACAAGTCGCAGAAAATGGCACGGATGATAAGGGTCTCCTACGCCGGACAGGATAAGATTTTACGATACTTTTTCAACTCCACGTGGGACAACCGCATTTTGTTACTTCTGATTGTTTCAGGCTTTTTTGCGTGGGTATATTTCAATTACCGACTCGTTCGAAAACCATACATGGCGGCACTTGCCGGTGATCTGAATTTCAGATTTATAAAGCCTGTCCCGATATTGGCATGTCTTGTTATTCTTTTCAACCTCACACCCCTTTTTGAGCCCAATTCCCCATCCATTTACATTGAGATGAATCAGTTCCTGCTGCTGATCACGCTCTCGCTTCTGTTTTATAAAACATTGGACAAAAGCAAAATGAAGTGGTGGATTATAATGGTGGCGCTTTATGTTGCTACCATTCTTTTCAACGTAATTGTTAATGATAGTCTTATTTTAAGGACAGGACTTATCGCGCTCAGCATCGCCTCAGTTTATATAGGAATTCGTTTTTATCGCAGGGCGGATATCACCAGCATTGGATCAGGCTACATTAAGCCCGTGATTGTAATTCATGTAATTCTTACTTTATTATCCGTCCTGCTCAATATTTTCGGAAGACTAAGCCTTGCCAAATCACTCAACATAACCGGCATAAGTGGTATCATCCAGCTTCTCAGTCTGGCGGTTTTCGTTCAGGTGGTAAGTGAGGCGCTAGAACTGCAAATAAAGGCGAGCGCCTGCTCTGGCGGGATCTTCTCCAAAATCAACATTTCCAGAACGCGGCAGTCATTAAAAAAGGGGCTTGCCTTTTTGTCGCTTTGGTTGTGGGGACTCGTTTTTTTGATAAACCTTAACATTGTGGGACCAGTTGGAAGACTCACAAGCCAAATTCTAGAAAAACAACGAACCATAGGAAGCCTTGCTTTCACATTTGAAAACATCCTGTTCTTCTCCATAACGATCTGGCTGGCCAATCTTTTACAGAAAAATATCGGTTTGTTTTTTGGTGAAGAAGACATGGACTTCACAAATAACAAGATTAGAAAGGGATCCAAAATGGCACTGGTTCGGCTGCTTGTCATTGTTATAGGCTTCCTTTTTGCGATTACAGTGTCGGGTGTTCCCCTGGATAAAATCACGGTGCTGCTTGGTGCCCTGGGTGTCGGTATCGGTCTGGGTCTTCAGACCATCATAAACAATTTTGTGTCAGGAATCATCCTGATATTCGAGCGGCCTTTCAGCATCGGGGACTATATTGAGCTTGCGGACAAAAAGGGAAAAGTTATGGAAATAGGTATCCGGGCAAGTAAAATGCTGACGCCACAGGGTTCCAGAATCATCATTCCAAATGGTGATCTGCTTTCCGGAAGGCTTGTTAATTATACCACCCATAATGCCAGATTAAAAATTGAACTGACCCTAAAAGTTAGCATCGAAGCAGATGTGGAGATGGTAAAGAAGTTGATTGGCGAGATCGTCAATAAAGGAGACGGAATTGTTAAAAAAGCTCCGAAACAGATTTTGTTCAACGCCTTAACAGTCGACAGCATTGAATTAAAAACACTTGTGTGGGTAAATGATGTGTATGCAGAGCCTACATTCCGTAGCTATTTCCTTGAACAGGTGTATCAGACTTTCCCTAAAAATGGAATTAAACTGATGTGAGTGCGGGTATGTGGTTACTCAGATTGTTGTTGCATCGGCTAGCAAGGAGGAGATCGTAAATTTCAAACACTGCATCATACAACTTATAGTTGTAAAGTGTAGAATTTTCATTAAAAACCAATAAGAATCTCTTAATTCTATTTTAATGGTCTGCTTATTGCAGTTGCATGTTTCAAAGGCATCGACTACTCTAACTATACATTCAAATGGACAGCGAAGGGCTATATATTGTTGCCAATTCGATTGAATTTCAACTTATCACATCGCGAATTTTTCAAAAAAATATTCCGCATGTTCCGATCCGGTTCTTTGGTGGGAGCAACGAACTTATCGACCTGCTTTCTGCTCCGGAAACCGAGCAGCTTCCTTCCGTTATTATTTTGGTAATGAACAATCCGGGTGCAGATGTTATTCAAATATTAGCCCGGCTTAAAAATCCGGTTGATCTAAATACGGAATATCTTAGAAGAATTCCGGTCATTATCCTGACCGGCGAAAAGTACAACTTAGAGGTAGCAGATTGTTACCGGGCTGGCGCTAACGCAGTATTAAGTAAGCCGGAAGACAAAGAAAAGCTAACCAAAACATTCGAATCCATTTGCGACTTCTGGATTAATATCAATAAGGGCCCGGAATTTCGCAGGCAAAGCCTGTTTTAGCCGTCTCAAATTGTAATCGTATTTGTCGCTATAAATGCGCGCCGTTTGAGAGGAATTTCATTGAAATCAGGTACAGCTCTCGTGAATAAAAACCTTGATGGAATCCTGATTGAGAAGTAACATGATGAAATCAGGTCACCATTGCGCTTGCATCCTCGCTAACAGGAATTGAAATATAGAAGCAGGTGCCCCCCTGAGCAACATTCTCATACCAGATACTGCCATTCTGAGCCGTCATATACTCGCGACATAAAAGCAAACCTAGCCCTACCCCCTTTTCTCCTTTGGTACCGTAAGTAGACTTTGCATTCAGTGAAAACAACTTATCACGACGCTCTGCCGGGATACCAATGCCTGTGTCTTTTATGCTAATTACACACTCTTTGTTACTACACTTCGCCCTGACCATGATACTGCCGCCTGGCGCAGTAAATTTGATAGCGTTCCCGATAAAGTTGCGTACTACCAGCTGCATCATTTCCCTGTCGGCAAACACGATATGATCGGGTTCAAAGTAGTAATCCAGTTCTATTCCTTTTAATGCTGCAGCGGAAACTTCAAGCAAAAGCGTACTTTCCAAAAGCCCGGACAACTCCATATATTCAGGATTGACGACCATGCCGTGAGACTGAGATTTGGACCAGGCCAAAAGTTTGGAAAGCATCGACAAAGTTTCCTTGGTTGCATTCAACAGGTCTTTTTCAATCTCAGCTTTCTGATTTTCGTCCAGTTCAAAATCCCCCAGTACCTCCAGATAATTCTGAATGTTGGCCAAAGGCGACCTCAGGTCATGAGCCACTATTGACATCAACTTGTTCTTCTGCGCGTTGAGCTTTTCCAATTCTTCGTTCTGCCGCAGGATAAGGTGATTCTTCTGCTGAATCGCCAGCGTTTTTTCGATCGCCGACTGCTTTTCCATCTCATATCCCCGCCTGATGTAGTCCATACAGAAAAATGCAATAATCGCGATCACGAGGTACGCCGAGGCCTGGTCCAAAAACTGGTTGAACCTGTTGTCGTATGTATCGGGCACGTATTCCGGATTATAATACTCAAAACAGTACAACGCGAGTA
Source organism: Dyadobacter sp. CY312 (assembly GCF_021390535.1). GTDB lineage: Bacteria > Bacteroidota > Bacteroidia > Cytophagales > Spirosomataceae > Dyadobacter. The sequence goes on along the minus strand of NZ_JAJUXG010000001.1, from coordinate 18,626 downwards.
CAATCAGGACATTGAACGGTATCCATATCTTGTATTGATTGACAGGGTTAATCCCAATCGTAATAAGCAGGAACAACAGAAAAAACAGCGCTGTGGGTCCGTTTATACCAGAATTCAGGAAATAGTTTAAAAAAAACAAGGCAAGCCCTACGAAGTTGGTTACAAGAACACTAAGAGAAGTATTGCCTTTGAATCTTGAATTATAATACAACCCTGCTACTATCAGCATCATCACCAGACTGACTACACTGACAGTAGGAAGCCCGACAAAAAAATTGAAAGGAATATTATACCCCAGACCAAAAATCGATATGATACAAACGGAATGAAAAATACGCGCATGAAGCGGAAACGCCGTTGTATCGCCGGATAACCTGATCCAGTATTTTTGAAGTCCTGACGTGGGTAGCAAGAGAGTTGGCTTAGTATAAGCACAAAGATAACCTCACTCACTATGAAATCTACAACAAATAGTAAAAATATATTGCCTAAATGTAGAATCAGTTGTACAACTAATTAATTTAATCCAACATAATATATGATAAAGAATAGTTAATAAAACATAGAAGAACATTTACCCTTTCAGAAAGGCGTTGATTGTTAAATAACAACTACAAAACCAGTGGAAAATATCTCTCCTCAATGATGCGCATGTGGTGAATAGAATGCCCGATAATAACGAATGCCAGCGCCAGAGCCGAGATTTCACTCTTGTAAGCCACACCACTTCTCAACATCATTTCATCATTCATTCCTCTGAAAAGGGATATTGTAGACAATCTTATCTCATTAAATTCCAGCATTAAGTCAGCAACCGTACGATTAGCCGCGTTGGTGTTGGCCGCAAACAACTCTTCATCGTAACCCGGAAGTACAGTCTTGTCATTTCGGGAGAAACGGAGCGCACGATAAGCCATGATGCGTTCATTATCAATTACGTGCTGCAAAATATCTTTTACGGTCCATTTACCCGGTTGATAAACCCTGTCTCCAACTTCGGAAATCTTGGGAATATTAGAATAGATAGAATCAGGTGCATAAAGCTGAAAGGCTTCAAGGATGTCAATGTCATCAACAATATTAATGTATCTGTCAAAAAACGCAGGCATCGGGGAAATAGCAGACTTTTTCATGGTTAAATGTTTTAAGATTACCCAACTGAATCAGTACCGAAACAGCTCTTACTGATTGGGTTGATTCTGCTAAAATATAAAATTCGCTGATTACAGGCTCGAAAGGGAATTTTTTAAAACAATAATATGTCCTGATTGTAGTTAGATTATGGTTAAAGTCCTTAAAAAACGGATTATTATTATATGAACAAATCGATTTTAATTATAGGTGCGGGTCCTGGTTTTAGCACAGGAGTTGCCGAAAAGTTTGGTTCGGAGGGTTATAGCGTGGGCTTGGTTAGTAGAAATGCAGAGAAGCTTCAATCGCTCTCGGACCAGCTAAGTAGAAAGGGCATAACGAACTATTATGCAGTAGCCGATGCCAGCATTCAGTCAGAACTTGAACATGCGATTACGGATCTGAAAACAAAGTTAGGCGGCGTGTCCGTTTTACTTTATAATGCGGCAGCATTAAAGAATAAGGACATCTGGACGGAAACAACCGATGATCTTGTACAGGATTTCAAGCTTAATGTGGCGCATGCATTGTATAGTGCGCAAATTTTGCATGACGATCTGAAAAACAATCAGGGAGCGATTCTGTTGACTGGTGGAGGTTTGTCTAAAAATCCCAATCCACAATACGGCTCTCTGGCACTTGGAAAAGCAGGAACATTGAATCTTGCTTTGCAGCTAAACAAAAGGCTTAAAGCAGACGGGATTTTTGCAGGGACCATTACAATTAATGGTTTTATACGTCCTTTCAGTCCTACACACTCTCCAGAGATTCTTGCAGAAAAGCTTTGGAGGTTATTTCAGAATCGTACGGATGCGGAAGTGCAGCATTGATTTCACAAGTATCTAGTCGGGAGTTTAAAGTATACAACTGCTGTAAAATTAAGAGACGGGTGGGTGTTCCAGCGAATTGGAGCACTCACTCGTTTCTTATTTACGCGCTTAGCCGTAATTTTTGACACAATCCCGAAAAACGATACTATTTTTACCCATTCCCGAATTTGAACCTTCTGAGATGATCAGTAACGACGCGACTGTACTAGGCTTACTCATGGTAATCCTTGCCATCATATTTTATACCGCTTCATTGCCCGGCAAAGGTTGGCAGCGATTTTACAGTATCATCCCTCCTTTGCTACTTTGCTATTTCATACCAGGTTTGCTCAACTCGATTGGTATAATCAATGGCGTAACATCCCAGCTTTATCCGGTGGTTTCACGTTACCTGCTCCCTGCTTGTCTGGTTCTTTTCACGATTGGAATGGATTGGAAATCGCTGACCAAACTTGGTCCGCAGGCGCTCATTGCTATGCTCGTTGGAACAGTTGGCATCATGCTTGGCGGACCGATTGCTTTATGGATTGTCGGCTCAGTTAGTCCGGATACCGTTGCAGGTGAAGGCGCGGATGCCGTTTGGCGGGGACTGGCGACCATCGCAGGCAGCTGGATCGGCGGGGGGGCCAATCAGACCGCTTTACGTGAGGTATTTCAGCCGAGCGACAAACTTTTCTCTCAGATGGTTGCTGTGGACGTGCTTATTGCCGAACTATGGATGGCCTTCCTGATTTATGGTGCAGGAATATCGGGTAGAATTGATAGCTGGCTGAAAGCAGATAGCCGTGAAATTGACGCAGTGAAAGCGCATATGGATTCTGAAAATAATGCGAATCTGCGAATCCCGGCCATGCGTGACTATATTTATCTGGCTGCCGTAGGTTTTGGCGCAACAGGAATTGCGCATGCGTTGGCAGAAATCATTACGCCCTATTTATCGGAAAATTATCCTTCGCTGGAAAAATACAGCCTCACCTCAAACTTCTTTTGGGTAATCGGTATTGTCACTTTTATTGGTATTGCATTGTCAGCTACGCCGCTACGCAAGCTGGAATATGCAGGAGCTTCCAAAATGGGAACTGTCTTTCTTTATATTCTGATTGCGACCATTGGAATGCAAATGGACCTGGGCGCCGTTGCCGACAACCCGGGTCTGTTTGCTATTGGTTTCATATGGATTCTAATCCACGCAATCATTCTAATTGTAGTATGCCGCCGGCTCAAAATCCCGTTTTTCTTTCTGGCTGTGGGAAGCCAGGCCAATGTTGGAGGTTCTGCCTCAGCTTCGGTGGTAGCGGCATCTTTTCATCCTTCACTGGCTCCGGTCGGCGTTTTGCTTGCCATCCTGGGCTATGCCATTGGCACCTACGGTGGTTACCTCACAGCACTCATGATGCAGTGGATCAGCGAGGGTTAATGAACCGCTGATGTATCCACTTTACCTTTCCCACTTCTGGTCCACAATACAAATGGTACACAGATCAGGAACAGAATACCGAGATAAAGAAATACATCCATATACGACATCACCATTGCCTGCTTCGTAACACCAAGATCCATAATCTTGTATCCGCTTTTCAGCGCAATATCAGGTGCCATTCCTTTTGCCATAAAACTGTGTTGAAGTCCTTCAACTCGTTGTTGCACCACCGGATTATTTACATCCAGCTTACTTACCAGATCGTTGCGGTGAAGCATGTTTTGACGCGCAATGAAAGTAGTGATCACAGCAACACCAAACGAGCCTCCCAACTGGCGCATCATCCCTGTAAAGGCAGCACCCTCTCCTATTTCTCTTCCTTTAAGGGTAGATAACGCAAGAGTGGAAATCGGTACAAAAAGCAGCCCCAAACCAATACCGCGGACAATGAGCATATTAAAAAACGCATCTTTTCCGGTATCAGGTGTCAGGATTAAATATCCCCAATAGCTGTAAATAAAGAAGAATATCATCCCAATCGCTACCAGATATTGCTGCTTAACCCCACGTTGCAGAAGTTGTCCAACCACAGGCATCATCATGGCCGTTACAATAGCAGCCGGAACCATGAGCATACCCGACTGTGTCGCAGTCCAGCCCAAAGTAGCTTGTGTGTAAAGCGGGATAATGAAGGTTGATCCATACAATCCAAATCCTAAGATGAAGGAAAGTACTGTTCCAACACGAAGATTTCCATTTTTCAAAACCCTGAGATTTACAATCGGATTTTTGTAGGTAAGCTCGCGCCAGATAAAGAAGAAAAAGCCTAAAATAGCTGTTCCTGTTAAAACAGTGATGATCTCGTCATTAAACCAGTCTTCCTCCTGTCCTTTTTCCAAAACATATTGCAAAGAACCGACCGCAACGGCAAGCAACACAATACCCCAATAATCAATTTCACTTGCTGACTTTTTCTCTGAATACTTGGGACTTCTTACAAATTGTAGTGTCAGCAGTGCAGCAATAATTCCAAGCGGAATATTGATGTAAAATATATAAGGCCAGCTGTAATTATCCACAATGTAACCTCCAAGCGGCGGCCCCAGTGTAGGTCCTACAATTACACCCAATCCATAAATAGCCTGCGCAATACCCCGTTTTTCGGGTGGGTAACTTTCAGTGATGAGCGTTTGAGCCGTAACCAGCAAGGCGCCACCACCAAATCCCTGAATGAGTCGAAAAAAGACCAGTTCCCAGATATTATCAGCATTTCCGCAAAGGAAAGAACTTACTGTAAAAATGATGATTGATGCCGCAAAATAGTTACGGCGGCCAAACTGCTGCGACAACCAGCTTGTCATCGGAACAATAATCACATTACCAATCGCATAAGCGGTAATTACCCAGCTCACTTCCGACAAAGTTCCTCCCAGGTTACCCCGCATGTCGTTCAGCGCAACATTCACGATGGTGGTATCCACAATTTCGAGAAGTGCACACAACACAGCCGTAAGCGTAATGATAACCCTCCGGAAGCCGTATTCAACCAACGATTCCTGTAATTCCATTTGGTATAATTTTAGCGTTAGTTTACAGAAACTGGCATATCCGCACTACTGTAAACTAAAAACTGTTTACTTTTTTAAATTAATCCAGCAACACATCCACGAATACGTTCATACCCGGGCGAAGCTCTGCGATAAACTCACCTTTTGACTCTTCAAATTCAATACGGACCGGAAGTCGCTGAACCACTTTTACAAAATTTCCGCTCGCATTGTCAGGAGGAAGCAGGGCAAACCTAGCACCTGTTGCCGGAGAAAACGAAGTTACTTTTGCATCAAATTCATGGTCAGGATAGGCATCCACGTGAATTTTAACTTTTTGTCCAAGCTTCATTTTGGTAAGTTGCGTTTCCTTAAAGTTGGCAACTACCCAAGGTTTATGTGTTGAAATGATGCTGAAAAGTGATTGTCCTGCCTGTAAAAACTGCCCTGGTTGTGCGTTCACTTTTGACACTCTTCCATCCGTTGGAGCGGTGATAACCGTGTATGACAAATTCAATTCTGCATTGGCAATTTCTGCCTGACGCGCTTTGATGGTTGCATTCGCAATGGATGTTTGTCTGGAAGTAGCCTGTGTTTGAGAACTTGCTGCTTTTGCCTGACGTTCCGCTGCGGTTTTCTGCGCTTCCAATACGGCTAGCTGGCGTTCCGCTTTCTGTTTCGTTGCCTGAGCCTGCTCAAATTCCTGCTGAGTAATCGAATGGTCGCGGATCAGATTTTCGTAGCGGGTAAAATCCTGATTGGCTCTCCATACATTCACCTTCGCTTCTTCGATCTGCGCTGCCACTACCGAAACATTTGCCTGATACGTAATTCCCGTTGCTGCCGAAGCCGTAGTAGATGCATTGGCAGCGGTAAGGTTTCCTTCCGAACCGGCCAGACCAGCCCTCGCCTGTTCCAGTTTGATGATCTGATCCCTGTTGTCGAGCACAAGTAAAGTATCCCCTTTTTTCACTGCCTGATTATCCTTCACACGGATCTCAGTTACGTAGCCGGATATACGCGGGATAACAGGGCTGATGTCTGCGTCGATCTGAGCATCATCCGTTTCTTCGTGATGCAGACCATGGTTGTATTTCATATAACCCCACGTTCCTCCACCGATTACAAGGAGAGCCAGGATGATGACGAAGGTGAAACTTTTCTTTTTAGGTTCTTCTGCGGTATTCTGATTGGTTTCCATATTTTTTATGAATAGAATGTTCTTGAAATTTCTGTTAATTGATGATACCTGCTGTTTGTTCCAATTTTTTGTAAGCAACAATGGCATCCGCCTTCGCAGCTTCGAAATTGATCTTCGACTGCACCTGAGCTACATCTGCGTCCAGCAGTTCGGTGGTTGTAACCAGGCTGTTATCAAATTTATTTTTGGTGATCCGGTAATTCTCATCTGCCTGTTCTACGGCACGAGCGTAAACATCAATTTTCCGTTTGCTCAGTACGTAATTATAATAGGCTGTATTGACTTCCAAATGGATACGGTCAGCCAATATCTCTTCCGATGTTTTCAGCTGTTCTACATGTGTGCGGGCCTGTGCAATTTTCGCTCCTGTTTTCCAGAAAGATGCAATGTCATATCTGACACCGATGCCGGCGTTCATTGCATTGGGTATCACTGCCACACCAGGAATGTTTAGTGCCACATAACCGGCGGTAAGCGCTACACTAGGATACCAATCTGCCTTTGCCGTTTTAATATCAATATTTGCAGCCTTCTGGCGAATACCATTTGATGTAATGTCTTTTCTGTGTGTCAATGCTGTTTGTTCCCATTCCGCCAGTTGTCCTTCCGTTTTAAGCGTAATGAAACTGTTTGGATCCGCTTCCAGCGCCGTGTTTTCGGGCAAGCCTAACAACAGATCCATGTTAACAATGGTCAGTTTCAGCTCATTTTCCGCATCCAGCAATGCCAGCTCTACATTTGATTCCTGCAATTGGGCCTTCATCAGGTCGTTTCTTGCAAGCAAACCGTTCTTTTCGCGGTTCGTAAACTCCACTACCCTTTCGTGCTCACGTTTCAGGTTTTCAGAAACCAGCTCAACCGCCCTGCGCGATTTGTACAAGTTGCTATAAGCAGCAACGGTATTCTGAATTACGGCGTCACGGTCAAACTCAGCATCCAGTTTTGCAGCCTGTTCCAGGTAGCGCGCCGATTCCAGACCATACTTAAATCTGAATCCCGAAAAGATGGGTAAAGATGCACTTGCCATACCATACATCACCTGATGAACCTCAGGCGAACCTGCCGATCCGGATGTACTATCGCTTCCACTGCGATTGATCTTCAAATCAATATTAGGAGAGTTTAATCTCAAATAGGATGCAGATACGCTCAGAGAAGGAAGTTGATTTTCTTTGATCTGCTTGATATTCAGAGCTGCCAGATCTACATTTTTCTGGCTTAATTTCAATTGTTTGCTATTCTGCAAACTTAGCGCCACAGCCTCTTCCAGGCTGATTACCCTGGCCGTCTGAGCCATGGAACGGGAGGCTGTGACAATCAAAACAATGCCGATCGCTATCCGAAGCATGTTTCTATTACTGATTGTTGTGTTCATTGGATACTGTTAATTTAAATAGATTTTTTAGGTGTTGGCTAAGCCGGCGTTTGATCAGTGTGCGGAATTCCTCCTCACTCAAATCTTCAAGCTTGTTGATTTTTCTGTAAAATTCCTGTGTTGCAATTGCGTGATTAATTGTTCCGTATAATGTGGTTGTCATCAGGCTCAGGTCAATGTTTTTTCTGAAAACGCCAGCCGTTTGTCCATCCGTGATCAGGCGGTTCATCAGTTCACCATTCTTGATTTTCAATTCCAGAATATGTTGTGATATGTAAGGGGTGCGCTCCGAAGAAAGCTGTTCCCGCATCATGATATTGTGAAAGCACTGGTTTCCCCAAAGACGGTCGAGAACACTGTCGATCATGATATACACCTTTTGAATATGCGTCAGATCTTCAAGCAAAAGAATATTCTCAATTCGTAATCTGGATTCACTCGTCCGCAATTCAAACAGCGCTTCGATCAGCTTTTCCTTTGAACCGAAATAATAGGAAATCATAGACACGTTGACATCGGCCTCCTGCGCAATATCCCGCACCGACGTTCCAGCAAAACCTTTCATGGCAAAAAGCCGTTCTGCCACGTATATAATCTGTAACTGCTTCGCATTGTACTCCATAGCCATCTCTTTTCGTACCGCCGACACTATTTCCAAACCGACGATACAAACGTAGGAGATAAAAAAAACAAAATCAAACGACTGTTTGATTTTAACAAACAAACGTTTAATTCATTCAAGGTTTTATTAATTTAGTACCATTAAATTTTTTTTAATGTGGGTTTGGGAGGCGCGACTCATGAAACTAACCTTGATTTGTAATTGGGGTAAAAGTGGCGTAGCATTTGCAATGCACCTCTAGGCTATGCTCATTACAAAAGCTTAACATTCTGAATTGTTGCAAATTCGTGTGAGCGTGATACCCCCACGTTAGCGAAAAAAGCGTAGAAACGATCAAAAGTCCTCTGGATAATATGGAATAACAGAAGTGCGTATTTTATATTGTTGAACAATCAACTCAAGCAAGCCAACAAACACATAAACCTGATTATCAGCAAATTAACAGAAATTGTATTATTTATCATGCAACACAAGAGGCAAAAATATACACATAAGAAAAATCTGGTAACTTGCGTATATTTAGAAAGTTAGCGGTAATTTTATGAAGACGACCTACATACAATTTGACGCACCGAAAAGTGACAGCCAGACAGCAGAAGATGGACTGATAAAAAGCTCATTGAAAAAAGCATTGGTAGGTATTCTGACAACGATTATTCCCAAAGCAAACCCAGAATTTGACGACAAAATAGACAAAGTTCAATATTGGCTTGTAGAGTGCGACAATGAAACTGGAATACCTGAGCGTGAAATTGGTTTGGACAAGGAAGGACGAGTAATATTAAAAATGCCATTCAAAGACAACTACGGCTACTGGACTGACAACAATTTATTACTTACTAACTTCAAAGAACATTTTGTTGTTTCCGAAATTAGTAAGGACAGTTTTGAGCAAAGCTGGGAGTTGTTCGACAAAATATCAAACTTTGAAATCGAAATATCGGACTTTAAAACTCTATCAACCGGTGCAGACGGTGGACATATTTATTTAACCACTGAAATTAGCTATAAAGCACAACCGAGAAAGTTGGTTATATATTTCGCTGACAAATCGGACGAACAGAAAGTGAAGACAAATGATAAATTGAAGTTAAGCGGACTACTGTTTGACGAAGGTGTTGAGCAATCATTATCGTTGCTCGACACAAAACTAATTGACTGATGGAAATAAAACTACCACTAACAGGCGTTTGGCAAAAAAGCGGGTTCAGTGCTTAAATGAAGTTTTGTGCTTCGTATCAAGTTCTGTGCTGGTAGATAGTTTAGTGCTTCGAAATCCGCTTCTTCGCCAAGCGCCAAAACGTTATAGCCAATTTTATGAACGACACACTTAACGACTTTAAAGTATCGGACAGACAAAGCTTCATTAAGTTTCTTGACTTATTACGACACGACTTTTTGAACAATCCTGAAAGCTGGGAAAACAAATCATTACCCAACTTTTTAGAAGCGTTGAGTGCTTACACGGAAGACATTCAAGGTTATTACGATAATACAAAGCAATACATAAATGCTGACAAACCAGACTGGTCAACATTTGCTGACATTTTCAAAGGTGCTAAAATTTATGAATAAACAATCGACAAAAATTAATTTTAAACTGTGGTTAAAGTTTGAAGAAGTTGACCCGAATAACTGGGACATTAAAAATGAATTTTGTAATATTCACGTTGACTTGGAGAACGGGCGACATTATGGAATTAACGTTCGGACTTATAAGTTTTAAAAAACTGCAATTGACAAAGACAAGAAGTCAGTACAGAATTTAAGCGGACTTTATCAAAAGCCACCAGACTTGTTTGTAAAGGAGTTAACAAGAGAGTGTATTCAGCCGACTTTCGAAGATTTACTCAAAATTGATGATTTAGAAAAAGTCCTGAATTCGAGTATATATGAGAAACAACAACAGAAATAAAAACTGGCTATAAAAGTGCAATAGCGGGACGAAACTGCAAAGTTCAACGGTACTTCTTCAATTGAACTTTTGCGGCGGTCCGATTCGATTAGGGCCACAGGTCACACCATCGCAAAGTCCCGAAACGTTATGGGGCAAGGCTAAAAGACAATCGTTCATTGAAAATATCGTCCCGACAATGGGACAAAAGAGCCTGAGTTTAAAGGTGACGTTGACTGTTGAATTTGCAATGTCCTTAGTTCGAGTGGTGACATTCTCCTCATTGGCGACAATGATGTTAATTCAAAACTTTACGACTATGATAGACAAAATCAAAAGTGTAGTAGTTGGGGTAGCTCTCGTGGGGAGAATGGTGCCAAACTCCAAACTATAAGACATTGAAACCAATAGTTGATTAACCTGAATTCGGGACAGAGAGCAGGGGGGTCGAGTCCCCCTCTCCCCACCCTTTTAATTGAATTGTAAAATGAAAAAATTAGAACCTAAATTAGATTTGTTTGCGAAGTTCCTTCAGGTATTCCAAAAGGAGACTGATAGGGGTGCTTCTATTTTGGCAGCAAGTTTACTTGACCAAAAACTAAAAGACATACTTCAGGACTTCCTTATTGACTGCAAATCAACTAAGAATTTACTTGAAGGATTTAATGCTCCAATTGGCACATTTAGCTCAAGACAAAATTTAGCATACTCATTGGGACTTATTTCAGACTATGAATTTCACGACTGTGAGATAATTAGAAAAATAAGGAATGAATTTGCTCACAAATTTGAATTAGAGTTTTCTTTTACCGACAGTAAAGTATCAAGCCTTTGCAATAACTTGAAAGCACCAACTCCAGGTGACAAGAGTGAGTTCAAAAACAAACCTCGATTTCTATTTGTTAACGGGGTGACAATGCTCTATACAAATCTACTGTATAGGGAAGAATATGTAAAAAAAATCAAATTAGTTAGACATGATTGGCAGGACATAACTTGGAACAAACGAAAAATAGAGAAATAAGCTCAGCCACTAACAGGCTTTGGCTCAATGGCGGGTTCAGTGGTTAATTGAACATTCTACCTCGCATCAACTTTTGTGGTGTATTGACAGTTTTATGTTCCGAAATCCGCCACTGCGCCAAGCGCCAAAACGTTAGCGGCAATTGTAGAGCGTCCTCACAACAAACCAATAGCACTAACAGATTATTTAGAAACTGTAACTTAGAGAACAAAAAATGACAATAATTATGGACGTGAAATTTGAAGCAGGAATTAATATCGCAATAAAAATCCCTAAAAGCAAATACGAAAAAACAGTTGCTTTTTATAAAGATATTTTGAAGTTGGAAGTTGAAGAAAAGCCTATTGACAATCCAACAGTTTCCAGAACACACGAAGTGAAATTTGGCAATAATAGTGTATGGCTGGACTGCGTTGACAACTACACTCATTCCGAAACCTGGTTACAGCTAACAGTTCCAAACGTAGAAGAAGCGACAAACTATTTACAATCAAAAGGTGTGGAGACTTGTGATGAAATTGAAGAGCTTCCCAAAAATATGCATTGGGTTCAAGACCCGGCAGGAACTGTATTCAACCTACAAATGAAAGAAACAAACTGAATAGACGGATTAAAATAACTAGCTAACCCCGATTTGCAATCGGCGTTGAAATGGATTAGCGTTGGTAACGCACTTTCAATACCACGCGTTAAAACTGCTAAACCAGCACCGCCCCGATTGCAAATCGGGGCGAGCTATAATAACATTACCAGGACAATGATCAAAAAATCAATAGAACGACTTGAATATCTGTGCGGCACAATTCCAGATTTGCTATTGAAAATTGATGAAGTGGATTTTAGCGAAAAACCCATTCCTGAAAAGTGGAGCAAAAAGGAGATCATAGGGCACCTCATTGATAGTGCAACAAACAATCATCATAGATTCATTCGCGGACAGTATGAAGAGATTCCTACAATATCATATGACCAAAACAAATGGAACCAGTATAATTACTACCAACAGATAGATAGTTCGCAAATCATAGCCTTTTGGACAGCGTATAACAGGCAGTTGTTAGAATTAATCAAACGGATTCCTGAGGAAAAATTAGGCTGTAAAGTGAATACCGGCAGCAACAATAGTTTCACAATAGAGTTTTTGGTTCACGACTATGTTGAACATCTGGAACATCATTTACGACAGGTTGTTGAGTATTGATAAACAGATAGTAATAATCAGGAAACGCAAATCGGGTCAAGACCGGAAAAGTAAATATGTAACAGCAAACGAAAAAGTAGGAGGTCCGAAGGATATCGAGAGTTTGTTTTCAATAGAGAAGTCAAAGCCGACTTTTCGAACTATGAGATATTGGAATTGTAGTAAAAGGTTATAGAGCTGAACGAGGGTTTGTCTCTCTCATGATGGAACAAGTTCGGTAATAAGTTTTCTAAGAAGAAAGAATGCTGTAAATGGCTAGTGGAGTATTTTTGCCAGTTCAACCGAATAGAACGAAAATTACCTGAGCCATTATTCAACTTGATAGTCCAGAATTTTGACCATGTTTACAAACATAATTTTACTTTTGATTTTTGGATCGTTGGTCGGCTTAGTGTATCTAACATTACATTTCCTGACCCTTTCTCTTAATAAACGGACGACGAATCCAACTTTTATAATAGAGAATAAAGGAAAATTCCTGTTAACATGTTCCTTTTTAATAGTAGGTATTTCGATATACTATATTTTATTTACCTCTCCTTCAATAAATTATAGAACCGCGTTTATCGTACAGAAAAATAATAAGTTCATTTTGACTGTCAAAGGCAAACGTTCACTGATGGTGCACGACCCAGTCTCTTTACTCTTACGCAAGACCTATGAAGACAGTGCAAGTTACACCATCCCAAGAAATCTAGGTATTGTACACGGTGAAGAATTTTCTCAATCCTCTGACTCTTCTAAGCTTTCTGGAACAATAAATATTCAGGGTCATCAAGTTATAATCAACCTAGCTTCCTACAATTCTGATGGTCAAAAATTAAACTCAGAAAGTTGGAACGGAGAATACAAATTGGTTTGGCTTGACCGGTAAGCGTTTATGGAAAGTTCTATTTGTTCTTGTAAAACTGACTGAGAAATCTGAATCATTTGACAATGCCAGATTGTTCATCAGTCTTTCCTGGTGCCCCCCTTTCCAATAGTAGAAACGGACTAATAAACGAGCGTTCCGCAGGAACACCTGGTGAAGAATACGAAGATTAACCGCAAGCCAACCACACCGGTTTTATTTACATAAAACATTACTTTTGCCCTACCAATTAATCTCAACACAAGTATGATTTCATCCTCTACGTATAAACTTCTCATTTTCTGCATTTTGCTCTCTTTTGTAACCAAAAGTTATGGCCAACATACCGCTCCTGCTTGCGGTACCAGCGACTCAACAGTAGCTTCTTATCTTGCCAAATACGTTCAAAAAAGAGATCTGACAGCAGCGAGAACTTCTGCCGGCGAAAAACTGGAGTACAGACTTGCACTTGACATTAACTACCAGACTTATCTGTTATACCAAAAGGACAAAGAGCTGCTCACTAAAACCGCATATCGTTTCATACAAAAGGCGTCTGAGATTTTTGAGCGTGAGATCAATGTCAAACTTGTGGTAACATCCATTTTAATATGGGATAAACCTGAGCCATATACACTCACTCAGGATTACGAATACTTTGATAATGTACTGCAATACTGGACCAATAACCGGTTTGAAGAACGCGATGCCGTGGTGAGCCTTTCGTGCAGAGACGGATGGTTTTACGGTGGCGGAAGGATGGCATCCTCCAATATGCCCCGTCCCAATAATCCGGATCTGGCGGTAGATTTGTTCTGTCATGAACTAGGGCATACACTCGGCTCGCCACATACGCAGTACTGCTCCTGGCCAGGCGGTCCAATTGACAGATGTACAAATGTAGAAAACGTCGGTTCCGACTGCCAGGATGGATATCTGGAATCCACCACCGGAACGCTGATGTCCTATTGCCGCTCTATCCTTAGTTTTCATCCGCTTTGCCGGAATCTGATGCGAGACTATGCGGAGGGCAAAATTGATACTTTCTTTAAACTAAACAGCCTTACTGCAACGCCTGACACGCCACTTGGTTTGAAACTGAGCGGAGGTTTGTCGAACTCGCCTGCATTTGAATGGAAGGCAACCTTCAAAGCTGATAAGTTTCGAATTCAATTAGCAAAGGATCAAGCCTTTACACAGATTATTGAAGATACGTTGGTGAACCAGCCCTTTTTTCAAACAAACGCACATCCGGAGGGCACCTATTACGTCAGGGTAAATGCCAAAAATTTATCAGGGCAGTCACCCTGGTCTGAGATCGTTACCGCCGCTATGCCACCCTTTTCCGAAAACAGCATCCCTCCCATTCTGTCAAACGTTACGCTTTGGAATAACAACACCGTTACCGGAAACTTTCGCACATTTGAAGGAATTGATGCCTATCAAATTCGCCTGACGCCAACCTATGGAGATGGCGCAGGCGTTACGCATGAAAGAAATGTCGGCCCCTCTTCGATTCAATCGTTTGTTTTGCCATCAACCGGAGATGTTGCATACTATTTTCAATTACAACTACGTGTCAGGAAGAATCAGATGTGGAGCCGTTGGTCAGAACCCAGATACATGACAGCACCCTGGAGCAGCTACTTTTATTATACAACTAACCTCGCCAATACTTCCGACAAGCCCGTTATGGACGTTCAGTTGGCCTCGGCCACTTTCCCGATTGACGCCCCGTTGGTGCATCAGATGGAAGTAGCAGAAGATTCTGAATTTAAAAACATTGTTTTCTCAGATTCTGTAGCTACAAACGAGCCCGAGACAAGGTACACCGACAGAGCAACGTATGTCCCGCAACTTAGAGAAAAAACTTCCTACTATGTCAGGACACGTGTTAAATGGTCGTTTGACAAATACTCTGGCTGGTCTACTTATCAGCTCAACACCGGCAATGAAGACACCCGATTCCAACATATAGGCACTCCCTCCAAAGAACTTCGGTATTCGGGCGGCGGCGGAGGTGATCATTTAAAAAACAGGTTTTTCTCCTCTGATAACAAGCTATTTGTTTTTGACAAAAACCGCGGATACTATGCCACCAGTGATCTAAAAAGCTGGGAAAAATTCAGTTCACATGCTACGCAAGGGAAAAGTCCTAACTCGCTTAGTTATTTTGGTGCAAAAGACGATGAGATTTTTGCCATCGACCCTCTTGGAACGCTCGTGACCAAGACTAACAATGTTTACGCAACACACTATTCCCTTTCTTACCTGAACAGTTTCGGACCTATTGCCGTAACTAAGGATGAAGGGATATTTTTTGCTTCTGAGAACACTGGTGTAATCAATTTCAAGGACAACTCATGGACATACTATGGTCAGAATAATATATCATCGAACAGGGCACTTTTTGTAACTGCCGATTCGGAGAGCCGCATTTGGGCGATTATGGAAGGAGGATCAGTTTGGTCTTATAAAAACCTATCATGGAAAATGGAACCGCTCTTGCAAAATTGGACCAACCTCTATGGTATTGTCACGGATCATAACAACACTTTATATGCATACGGTGATTGGGGCGTGATGCGCCTGGATCCAGCCGGGCAAAGATGGGAAAACATTCCATCGTTATCCGGGTATCCTGTCAGAAAGGTCATATTTGACAAGCAAAACCAGATGTGGATTGCTTCTTATAAATTCAATGGTACTAATTTTTCCCCATTCGCTCTGATAAAATACAAAGACGAGAAAGCGAATATCTATTACGATGGACTTAATCTTACAAATGAGCCATTTGACATAACTTACTTCAAAGATCAATTACTGATCCTTTCAAACTCTGGTGAGATCCATTCATTTGATGAAAGTAATGTTCTCCGTATTGACCCCAAAACGAACTATTGCGCCGGAGAAGAACTGACAGTTTCGGTCGCTTCCAATTCGACATTTGCAAAAGAAAATAGAACCAGTTTTCTGCTCCATAATACGCAAAATCAGGAAACTACACCTATGGAACTGCTTAGACAGGACGGTAATCGAATCACCACCACCATACCTGCCACAATTTCGGAAGGAACCTATAACCTTAACATAATGACCACTTCACCAGAACTAAAAAGTAATTTCAGCGGGAATTTCAGTGTTTATTCTTTGCTCAAAGCCGAGATTACTTCATCGCAGAGCAGTTCATACAAAACTACCCTTAAAACCAACGAAGTGCCGGGATTCGCGTACCAATGGCAATTAGACGGCGTGGATTTGCCCAACGCGGCTGCATCAACACTTTCCGCTGACCGATCCGGAAGTTATTCCGTAACCATTACGAACCAGGGTGGTTGTAAAACCAATTCCGCAGCTGTTTCAGTTGTGGTGGATGAGCCCCGGGAGATAATGCTTCTGCAAAACGTACCTAATCCGGTAGGCGCACAGACAGAAATCGCCTTTTATCTTCCGGCGGCTGATAACATCAAACTGGAACTATTCAATACCAGTGGCAAAAAGATGTTGTCTCTTGGGGAAGGGAACTTTCAACGAGGCTGGCACTTTGCAAAAGTGAATGGCGCGCAACTTGCCAACGGTATCTACATTTACCGACTTACGGCTGGAACATTTACCAAATCACTTCAAATGGTGAAGTAAAACGCACATTAATCCGTTTAGCAAGTCTGCTCTTTGGACCTCTGCTAAACAGTTAAGGTAAAAACCATATATATTTGCCTGATCAACAAATTACCTTCACAAATATGAAACAAGCACTGTTTGCCATCTTGTTAGCCTCTGGAATAATGGGCTGCGAAACACTAGGATTAAAAGATGAAAAGTGGACGCATCAGGTAAAGGATGTCAAAAACAATGACTATTTTACCATTGACAATAAAGGACCTGCCGCATCTGTCACTTTCAACATAGAAGGAGAATTGAGCCATGACGCGAGAATACTCTGGTATTACGAAGAGCCTGATGCAGATACAACTTTCGCGAGAGCCGAAGAAATTCTTTTACCAAAAGGGAAAGTAACTATTGGCGGTCTGCAAAAAGATTATTATAGCAACAAACTTTACGTAAAATACGAGTCGCTTAATGATTCCACTTCGGGTAACTTGCAGATTAAGATTACAATTTAGAGGTAAGGACTCGCTACTACTAAAAAAGCGTTGTTGACTTTAACGAAACTGAAATTTTTGTATCAGCAGAATGTATCCCCTAAACATAACGCATTATGAAAAAATTACAATTCAAAGTAACAATTAACGCCCCTAAGACTATGGTTTATGATATAATGCTTGGCATTAACAATAAATCAACTTATGAGCAATGGGTTTCTTTGTTTAACCCGACATCCACCTATGAAGGAAGTTGGGAGAAGGGAAGTAAAATTCTATTTATTGGGGTAGAGAATGGAGAAAAAGGAGGTATGGTTTCCAAGGTAGCCGAAAACCTTCCCAACCATTTTGTTTCAATTCAAAATTATGGTCTTTTAGTAGCTGGCAAGGAAATTACAGAAGGACCAGATGTTGAGAAGTGGGCAAAGGGATTTGAAAATTATACTTTCGACGAAAGCGATGGAACTACAATCGTCACTATTGACTTAGACACACCAGAAGATTTTGTAGATTATATGAATGAAAACTACCCAAAAGCACTGGATAAGTTGAAGGAGATATGTGAACAATAAAGCCTTATGAAATATTAAGTAATTATAAGTCGGGTAACACAGCCTATAACTTCGGTTTGGCAATATGATGGCTGAACCAAACTCGCGTTGCAGCCGGTTTGCAATCGGGGTCGAGAAACATACTTTTTAAATACCAAAATAGTGTTGCTGGCTTTAAGGAAACTGAAATTTTTGTATCAGCAGGGAATAGAAAAGGCCTAATGGCTTGCTGAACCAACCGTTCCGGTATGTCCTAAGCTGTTAAAAGCCCGTCACCACGTATTCTTTTTCGCTGAGCTGATTAGTACAGTAAAAATACTTTTGCAGCACGAGCAAAGAAATGATATCTTCCAATTCCCCATTCATAAATTGCTTAACGTACGCATTTGCATTTGTCACAATATTTTGGGCTTCCCGTGGATGTTCGATATAATACCGCAGCTTTTCCACGAGATCAGAATAATCTCTTTTAATACAAATAAAATGGAAATCAGGAATTAGATTGCCTTCCATAAACCATGTTTCATATTTGGGCGTGGGCATTACCGCGATCGAATTGGAGGACATGATCCATTTAAGATTGGTAGCTACATCGTTGCCTTCAAGGCTAAGAATGAACTTGTTTTGCAAATGATCAATGACGGAGATTTTCGGTTTAAGCCAATCTGGATTGCCTCCTACCCGATTTACCTGACCCAGATCACACAAAGGATGGCCAAAATACATTTCCATAAAACGAACACGGTGTGGTTGTGGAGAGTTTGGCGTATTGAGGTGGTCTAGAAAAGCGGCACACTTTTTTGCATAAATTTTGCAAAAATGGAGAGTCAAAAAGCGAACAAAGGACGTCGCAGTTACGAACCCGATTTTAAAGCCG
>NZ_JAJUXG010000026.1 GCF_021390535.1 Dyadobacter sp. CY312 | reverse complement strand
CAAAAACCGACTCGCCAGGGCAAAAAAAAATCGCTCTGAATCAGAGCGATTTAAAAAGTGTTGAACGATGCATACTAGCAACTTGGTGACCCATAGGGGAATCGAACCCCTGTTTCAACCGTGAAAGGGTCGTGTCCTAACCGCTAGACGAATGGGCCGACTGGTCTCCTACTTCGCTGCTTTTTTAGCACTTTCTTTCACTTTTTCGTTCCCGTTTCCGTTAACGTGGTGCAAATATGCAGGGTTGATTTTTATAATCCAAATTCACAGAGAAAATAAAATAAACATATTTTCCACCGATCTCATTATCAATGGATTCAAAACAAAACTTTTTTTTCTACTGACATGGTATAGTGCAAAATTCGATGATATTTATAAATTTGAGTAAACCTAATTCTTTTAACACCACCGGCCGATCTATGACTAGATTTCTTTATTGTCTTTTCTTTTTGCTTTCCTACTCACTAGCGCAAGCGCAAAATCCCACGCCTGATCAATACCTGGGCTATCCACTCGGATCCAAATTCACTTACCATCATCAGATCGTGGATTACATCAAGGTTCTCCAAAAGCAGAATCCGGATCGGGTGAAGATCATTCAATATGGCTCTACCAATGAGGGAAGGCCGCTTATTACTGCTTTTATATCGTCGGCGGAGAACATCACCAACCTGGAAACCATCCGTACCAACCACCTGAAAAGCATTAAAATGCTGGACGGGAAAGCCGATGGCAAGGTTCCTCCTATTGTTTGGCTGAGCTACAACGTACATGGTAACGAGGCAGTTTCTGCGAATTCGAGTATGAAAGTTGCTTATGAACTACTTAACAAAGACAATGCGTTAACGCAGGGCATATTGAAAAACACGGTGGTCATTCTGGATCCGTGCCAGAATCCGGATGGATACGACAGATATACACAATGGTATAACCGTTATCAGAATGCTGTTCCGGATGTGACGCCGTTTGCGCTTGAACACGACGAACCATGGCCAGGCGGACGTTTCAACCACTATCTTTTTGACCTGAACCGTGACTGGGCGTGGCAAACACAAAAGGAAACCAAAGCAAGAATTGCACTTTACAACCAGTGGATGCCACATTTGCATGCTGATTTCCACGAAATGGGTTCCAACAGAAGTTACTACTTCCCTCCTGCTGCCAAGCCATTTCACAAGGATATTACCTCGTGGCAGCGTGAATTCAATGAACTTGTAGGCGAAAACTGCCGTCGGTACTTTGACAAAAACAACTGGGCATATTTCACCCGTTACAATTACGATTTGTTTTACCCAAGTTACGGCGATACATGGCCTTCGTTCAACGGGGCTATCGGCATTACGTACGAACAAGCAGGTGGCGGCGCTGCCGGGCTCGCAATTGAGCGCAAAAGGGAAAAAGATACGCTGACGCTGGTGAGCCGTATCGACCACCATTTTGCGACAAGTCTGGCCACGCTGGAAGCGGTTTCATCCCGTCAGGAGCGTATTGTGAGTGAATTTATCAAATTCCATGAGGACGCTGCTGTCAATCCGATCGGTCAGTACAAAACCTATATCATCAAAACAAAAGGCAACGAGGAGCGCGTACGGGCATTTACAGAATGGATGACCAACCAGGGTTTCCAATACGGTCAGGCCGGAAAAGCAATTACTGCCAAAGGCACGGAACTGAGCAATTCTTCCGATCAGTCGGTAAAAATTGAAAGCAACGATTTGCTGATCTCGGCTTATCAGCCTAAATCAAACCTGGTTAGGGTGCTTTTTGAAACAAAACCTGTGCTGGAAGATTCTGTAACGTACGACCTTACAAGTTGGGGAATTTCTTATTTGTTTGGTTTGAAAACGTACGGTTTCAAAGAAAAACTGTCTCCTGCGCCATATCAGGCAACTCCTGTTGACAATAAAATACCAACCGCTACGCCTTACGCATATCTGGCAAGATGGGCTGATGTGGAAGATGCCGTGTTCCTTGCCGAACTTTTGAAGAAAAATGTGCTTGTAAGAAGTTCGAATGTTCCTTTTGAAATGGACAAGGTAAGCTATGATGCAGGTACGCTCGTAATTACCAAAAAGGGCAACAACAATGTGGATTTCGATAAAGTGATTACTACCCTCGCCAACAAACACCACGTGCAGCTCACTCCAGTTCAAACCGGTTTTGTTACCTCAGGTGCTGATTTCGGTTCAGAATTTGTTCCGGCAATTAAATCTCCAAAAATTGTGACCGTTGCCGGTCCAGGTGTTTCCGCCACTTCGTTTGGTGCGGTATGGCATTATTTCGAACAGCAAATTCAATACCCAATGACGCTTGTTGATCCGGGAAAATTAGCAGGCTTGCCTTGGAGCGAGATAGATGTGCTTATACTTCCTGCGGGGAGATATTCAGGAATTTTGAATGACAAAGTTCTGGATCAGATTCAGGATTGGGTAAAAAAAGGCGGAAAGCTGATTGCCATGGAAGGAGCCAACGAGGCTTTGGTAAATAAAGCGGGGTTTGGTTTAACCAAAAAATCGACTGACAAAGGAAAAGAACCTGATGTTTTCAAAAAGTACGGCGATCAGGAACGTGTTGAAACCAGCGATTCTTCTCCGGGCAGTATGTACAACGTAACTTTCGACAGAACCCATCCGATATCATTCGGCTTGAAACAGGATTACTATACGCTGGTAAGGGACGCGTATGACGTTGAACTGCTTAAAGATGGCTGGAATGTGGGTTACCTTGGAGAGAAAGGATATGTGGCAGGATTTGTCGGACAAAAAATGACCAGCAAACTTAAAAACACTTTGATTTTCGGTGCGCAGGAAATGGGAAGAGGCCAGGTAATTTACATGCTTGACGATCCGTTGTTCCGTGGCATGCTTTACGATGGTAAGATACTGTTTGCCAATGCGATATTCAGATAATCAAAATAACTGATTGCAATTACAGAAAGTCTGTTTACAAGGTTTCATTAGCCTGTAAACAGACTTTTTTTTATAAAAAATAACGAACAGCCAGTTCGTATCCCTTTAATCCTAAACCACAGATCATACCTTTACTACGGCTCGTGAGATAGCTATGGTGACGGAATGATTCTCTTGCATGTATATTCGAAATATGCACTTCTACGGCAGGAGTAGTGACGGCCGACAACGCATCTGCCAGAGCGATGGACGTATGGGTAAGTCCGCCGGCGTTGATGATGATTCCATCAAAACTGAATCCGGTTTCATGTATTTTATCAATTAAAGCACCTTCGTGATTCGACTGATAATATTGCAGATCCACCTCCGGAAAGAGTGCTTTTAGTTTTTCAAAATAATCTTCAAAAGACTCGTTTCCATATACTCCGGGCTCTCTTTTACCCAAGAGATTCAGATTCGGACCGTTCAGAATTAATATTTTTTTCATGTTTTAATGCTTTTGGCTGCGGGGAAAATGTGGTTTCTAAGCTGTTTGCAAAACCCCGCCCAATGCAAATGATTCGCTTTTCCTGTCTAATATTGCAGTTCAGGAAAAAACAGCTCATTGATCATGTGGCAAAGCTACATCAAACATTTTAAAAATTATCTGCGCCTGGAAAGGTCATTTTCTGACAATTCTGTTCAGGCCTATGTTCGTGATATTGAGAAACTGGCTGAATACCTCGAAATAGCGGGCATTAGCGTTTCCCCCAAAGACATCAGAGAAGAGCACCTTCTTGCTTTCCTGAAATACATTGCAGAGTTGGGACTAGCTGCGCATTCGCAAGCCCGGATGCTATCTGGAATCAAGGCATTCTACAAATATCTGATTTTGGAAAATGAAATTCAGCAGGATCCCACCGAGCTGATCGACGCTCCTCGCCTACCCCGAAAACTTCCTGATGTGCTGTCTTATGAGGATATAGAACAAATTATCTCCGCCATAGACCACTCCACACCCGAAGGTACCCGGAATCGGGCGATGATCGAAGTACTTTACAGCACCGGTTTGCGTGTTTCCGAACTTGTCAATTTGCAGCTTACCAATTGTCATTTCGATATTGGTTTTATAAGAGTACTGGGAAAAGGCGATAAGGTTCGGCTTGTTCCTATTGGCAAGGATGCGATTAAATACACCGAACTCTATCTGGAACATGTAAGGAAAGGGATGTTTGTACAGAAGGAAAGTGAAGACATCGTTTTCCTTAACCGAAGAGGAAAGCAGCTTACCCGTGTCATGATCTTCCTGATCATTAAAGATGCGGCAGAAATTGCAGGAATACATAAAAATGTGAGTCCGCACACATTCCGGCATTCATTTGCGACGCATCTGGTAGAAGGCGGCGCCAGCCTCCGGGCTGTGCAGGAAATGCTTGGACACGAGTCCATTACCACCACAGAAATATACACCCATCTTGACCGCGATTATCTGAGGCAGGTAATTACAGAGTTTCATCCGAGGGGGTAGATTTCACTTCACCTCTTCCAGCAAAGAATCCAGTTTGAGTGAGTCCGAATCTGGCAGTGCTCCAGGTAAGGCTCGTTTTAGCTGCTTGGGTTTGTTCCAGGGTGCAGTGGTTCGGCTCGACATGTCGTAGCTGATGTATGCAAACAATGTTACAAATGCCAAAAAGACAACGATGAAAATTTTGCGGTTTCTATTCGAATTATTCATTCCTTTCCTGCGCCTCCTTTGCATCTTTTGGTGTAGTATATGAAACCAGTTTCGCCGTTTTTGCAGAAACTTCTTCCCATTTTAAATTTTCGAATTCAAGTATCGCAATACTCCCCTTTTTCATGGAACCAATATCGCTGCCCGAAAGATATTCGCCAAAATAGGTAATATCCGGGTTGTGCCCGAACAACACCAGTTTATCGGTTTCATCGGGTGTGGTATTTACAGCTCCAAGGTAAGCCCTCGGGCCTCCATCGTAAAGAGAGCTGTTCAGAACAATATCCGAAATATTGATATGAAGCTGATCGGCTACAATTTCTGCTGTTTTATAGGCACGAGCCGCCGTGCTGGTTACAAAACGATCAGGTATTATACTTTTCCCTGCCAGCCACTTACCCATGATCGCCGCCTCCGACAGACCCTTACTCACCAATTGTCTATCAAAATCCTTTACACGAAAATTGTCCTCCTCGGCCGAAGCATGGCGAACCAGAATAAGTGTCTTTTTCATCTTTTATATTTTAAAGATCGATTACGGAAAGGTTATGGCTGAAAGCCTGAGCACAAATATACTTGAAAAGATATTTGACCACTTAATACACCGAAAATACCTTTTGACATTAATTGTACACCTAACTGGGACAATTAATCATTAATTTTGTTGACAAGGAATCATAGAACTTTCAAATCAAAGGTTTAATATAATATGTTACAGTTCTTTAAATACGTACTCGCCACATTGGTTGGCTTGTTTGTTTTCTTCATCGGATCCATCTTCCTGTTGGCAGGAATCGGAGCTATGTTTTCTTCGGACGACAAGGTTGTTGTTTCTGAGAAATCGGTTCTTAAGCTGGATCTGAACAAACCGATACAGGAAGTTGGCGTTGAAAATCCTTTTTCGGGTATAGGCGGACCTTTTTCGGGAGAAGAAAATATCGTTGGTCTTAAAGACATCGTGGATGCGCTGAAAAGTGCCCAAACCGATGATAAAATTCAGGGTATTTACCTTAAAACAGAAGGACCAAACGCAGGATGGGCTACACTGGAAGAGATTAGAAATCAACTAACTGAATTCAAAAAATCTAAAAAATTCGTTGTCGCTTACGGCGAGACATTTACTGAAAAAGGATACTACATTGCTTCTGTTGCCGACAAAATTTATTTGAATCCGGCCGGTGGAATGGAATGGAATGGTCTTTCGGCGGAATACAGCTTCTTTAAAGGTACGTTTGATAAACTCGGTGTAAAACCTGAGATCTTCCGTGTAGGTGAATTTAAAAGTGCAATTGAGATGTTTGTACGCCCTGATATGAGCGAAGCGAGCAAAAAGCAATCTTTGGAACTGATTACGGCGATTAATGATCACTATCTGCAAAAAATATCAGCTTCAAGAGGTATTCCTGCCGCTACGCTAAAAGGCCTTGCAGATTCACTTGCAGTTGAAAATCCGGAATCAGCTCTTAAAAATAAACTGGTTACCAACCTGGGCTACTGGGATGAATTTGAAAATAGCATTAAATCCACGCTGAAAACTGATGCTAAAAAGGATGTTTCCTATGTTGGTGTAGACAAATATCTAAAAAGCACGAATACATCAGGAGAGGGTGATTTCAATACACGTATTGCGGTTTTGGTTGCTGAGGGAGAGATCAACAGTGGTGATGGCGGCGACGGAGCAATCGGATCGGATAAGTTTGTAAAAGAACTGAAAAAGCTTCGTGACAACGATAAAATCAAAGCGATTGTGCTCCGTATCAATTCTCCAGGGGGAAGTGCTCTTGCATCGGATGTGATGTGGAGAGAGATCCTGATCACTGCCAAAACGAAACCTGTAATTGCCTCTATGTCGGACGTTGCCGCATCTGGTGGTTATTACATGGCAATGGGTTGTGACAAAATTGTTGCTCAACCTAACACCATTACCGGTTCAATCGGCATATTCGGTCTGGTTTTCAACGTCACAGATTTCATGAATAACAAACTGGGCGTGACATTTGATGGTGTGGGTACAAGTCCGCATGCCGACTGGCCAACTGCGACACGTGATATGACTGACTTCGAGAAATCGATGATCCAGAAAAGCGTGAACGAAGGCTATGAGAAATTCACTTCGAAAGCAGCAGCCGGAAGAAAAATGCCTGTTGAAAAACTTAAAAGCCTGGCTCAGGGACGTGTTTGGTCTGGTGTAGAAGCCAAAGCAAACGGTCTCGTGGATGCACTGGGCGGTGTGAATGATGCTGTGAAACTTGCAGCAACTGCTGCCAAACTGAAAGACGGCGATTACCGGGTGCGTTACTACCCTGAAAAGAAAAAGCCATTGGAGGAAATGCTAGCCAAAATAATGGGTGACGAGGAAGACAAGGCAATGGCAAGGAACTTCGGAGAAATGGCCACTTATGCCAAAATGTATAAAAAACTGATGAACATGGGCGGAATGCAAACGCGTATGCCTTTTGAGATGGTTATTAAGTAGGGAGTTAGAGGAGTAGGAAGTTATAGTAGTTAAGAAGTTATAGTAGTTAAGAAATTAGAAATTGACAGGTAGTTTAGAGGAGTAAGGAGTTAAGCGAGTTATTTTATTTCTTCATATATAATAGAAAAATCCCTCTTGCGAGATGCAAGGGGGATTTTTCGTTTGTGATGATATCCATTTATGAAACCAATTTACCGGTTTTCTCGTCAATTTCTCTTCTTACGATCAGTACTGCATGTTTATTGGGTGCGATGGCAACTCCGTCCAAAGCAGCATACACTTTGGTAAACTCAGCGCCGAAATATAGAATAATGGAAGAATAGTAAACCCATGTTAGCAGGATTACGATGGAAGCAGATGTTCCGTACGTTGCTCCAAGATCTGCCTGACCAATGTAAAAACTGATTACAAACTTACCGATCAGGAATAGGACAGCAGTGAAGGTTGCACCTACGATACATTCTTTCCACCTCAAATAACCATCGGGAAGCACTTTAAAAATGACTGTAAACAAGGCCGTAATGATACCAAGCAGTAAAGCCATGTTTAAAATATAGAAAAGCACCACGGAAGCCTCTGAAAAGATCTGTTCAAGTCGTGAGCTTAATAATTCTACCAATGCATTAACGCCAAGTGAAACCATCAATAGAAAACCAAGAGTCAGAATGATAGAGAATGACAACAGCCTGTTTTTTAAATATTGTAACCAACCTTTTTTCGGTTTCGATTTAATAGACCAGATAAAATTGATAGAATCCTGAATCTCCGCAAAAACTCCAGTAGCACCAATCAACAACGTTCCGACACCAATAGCAGCCGCTACACCTGACTTATTCGACATTTCTGCATTTTTCAATATCTCTTGTAATTGCTGAGCCGCATTGGCTCCTACAAGTGTTGTGATTTGCCCAAACAATTCAGCTTGGATATTCCCATTGGAATAGAAAAAATTCAAAACCGAAATGATAACCAACAACATGGGAGCCAGCGAGAAAATCGTGTAATAAGACAGCGCCGCACTCAGTTTGAGTCCATTGTCGTCCATGAATGCACTAAAACTGTCTTTAAGCAAAGTGAAGGATAGCTTAATTGTTTTCATGTCTTAACTTTAAATTGATAGTAATCTTGCTTTGGGTAAGGCTAGATATAATCATGCCAAAATGATGTAAATCATTCAATTTTGCAGTTTTTAGGCAACATCTCCTGCTTTTTTTAAACATGACTCAAAAAAATAAGGAATGGGTTTTGGCTCCATTCCTTATCCATAAATCTTTTAAGCAACTCCTTTTACAACAGTAATCCAGCCAAAGTCGCTGACATGTAAGAAGCCAATGTGCCGCAAATCAATGCTTTAAAACCCAGACGTGCCAAATCTGCACGGCGGGATGGAGCAAGTTCGCCAATACCTCCTACCTGAATAGCAATAGAGCTAAAATTGGCAAAACCACATAATGCAAAGCTTGTGATTACAATTGTTTTGTGATCCAGAGTATCTTTCATTTTTACCATATCCAGATAGGCAACAAACTCGTTGATCACCATTTTGGTACCCATCAAAGAACCAGCAGCTTCTACATCTTTTCCCGGAACACCCATTGCCCACGCAAAAATGGAGAACACTTTACCCAGCAAAAAATTAAAACTCAGCTGTGGAAAAGCAAAAACACCACCGATTAAACCTAACAAATAATCAAGCAAGGCCACAAGAGCGATAAAGCCGATTAACATTGCAATCACGTTGAAGCCTACTTTGAGACCTTCACTCGCACCTGCGGCGATGGCGTCAAGTAAATTGGCGTGTGTTTTCGTAATTTCCAGCTTCACTGCACCTTTTGTGTTGGATTGTTCCGTTTCAGGAAATACGATTTTGGATATTACCAATGCTCCCGGAGCAGCCATCAAACTTGCAGCAATCAGATAGGGTGCCGGTACACCAAGTGAAATATAAACGGCCATTACACCGCCGGCGATACAGGCGAAGCTACCAGTCATAGAAGCCATGAGCTCCGAATTGGTCATATTTTTCAGATATGGCTTGATCATGATCTGCGCCTCTACCTGACCAACAAATGTACTGGCTACGTTCGAAACCGCTTCGGCACCGCTTACTCCCATAAGCCAATATACGCCGCGGGCAATAACTGATACAATTCGCTGCATGATACCCAAATGGTAGAGCATGTTAACCAAAACGGCTACAAAAATGATTGTTGGAATAACTTTAAAAAAGAATACAAAATCGTTACCGGGACCGAATGCACGTTGCATCAGTTCAGGACGAACTAGTGTTCCAAAAACGAAATCAGCTCCTTTGTCCGAAAACCCCAAAAGCTTCTGAACTTTCTCCCCAAGCCATTGAAAAATGGCTTGTCCGATATCTGTACGAAGAATGAAAACAGCCAAACCAAACTGGAGACCCAGCCCGACCCCAACGGTTCGGTAATTTATAGCTTTACGATTATTGGACATTGCGTATGCAATTCCTAAAATTAATGCAATACCAATCAGACCAGTAAATCTCTCCATGTGTAATAAGTTGATGCTGTTTTTCCAGGCTGCAAAATAACAACAAATTAATTGTTACCAGCACAGGGAATTACAAGGAGTTGTAAATAAGGCGACCGTACATACGTTTTTACCGGATTTGGCCCATACTTTCACAATAGGGCTTACTTGCACATGCCGTCAGGGATGGAAAGGATGGATCAATTTTCAAAATAAAAAGCAGAAGCCCCGGATGGACCTCTGCCTGTGTAATACTTGAATAGTAATTCTATTTTGTGTTTTCTGCCTGTCTATGGACGATCTTCCACTCATTGCCTTCTTTCCTACAAAGGATAGTCACCTGAAGATCAACTGGCTTTTCACCACTTCTCCTGTAATGCTCGGTTTGAAGCAAACAGGCCAGATCGGTCCCGACCTGGGTAGTAATGTTTTCAAACGAATATTCATTGGCTGCCATCGTTGCCTTGTTGCCCAGATTAACAGAAACAGTCTCCCATTCTTTCTCACGGGTTTCGTGGATGGCAACTGTTGTCCCCTCTGCCTTTGACCAAAGCGCTTTCAAAGGTTCTGGATTTCCGGATACAAGTTCCTGATTCGCCTTGTGTAAACGATCTGTAAACTCCTCAAAGCTTGTGTCTTTCTTAGCAGGCAAACTTTTAGCTTGTGACGACGCAACTGGCTTCTCCATTGCCTGCGCTTTTGATTCGTAAGTTTTGGCTCTGTACTTAAATGACGAAGCGAGTAAAATCAATAAAATAAAAACTGATATTTTCCTATTCATGGCCTTGAGAATGATATGTAATCTTTATTGTTGAGAGGGTTACAAATATCTAACGTTTAATATTAAGAAAATAGCGTATAATTACCTGATTTTTAATGCACGTATATATCTTTCGCTAAATCTTTACTTAAACGACAAATTCTAAAGAAAGTAACAGGGAACATTTAAGTATCACAGCCACAAAAACTAAAATTTTACTCCAACACCTTCATAATCAAGGGTAAAAAAAATTACCAATTTTTACAAAAATCAGCAACCGGATAAAAAAGAGCCCCAAATCTTTCGATTTGAGGCTAAAATCAGGGAGTGTCTATTTGGTTAGTATCCCAAAACCGGAGACAACCATTTTTCTATTTCTTCCAAAGGCATATTCTTTCTTCTCGCATAGTCCTCAACCTGATCTTTAAATATCTTCCCAACCGGGAAATATCGGCTGTCCTGGTGAGAGAAATACCAACCACTTACGCTACTTGCCGGGTACATAGCATAACTCTCTGTAAGGGTAATGCCCAATTTTTCAGCGTCCAGCATGTCAAACAACATACGCTTTTCAGTATGATCCGGACAGGCTGGATATCCCGGAGCCGGACGAATTCCCTTGTAAGCTTCTTTAATGAGTTCTTCATTGCTAAATTCCTCTTCTTTTGAATATCCCCAAATTTCTTTTCTTACCCGTTCGTGCATTAATTCAGTTAATGCCTCAACAAGCCTGTCGGCCAAAGCTTTCACCATGATGCTGTTGTAATCGTCGTGGTCTTTTTCGTAACGATCCAACAATTCTTCAATGCCAATTCCCGCAGTAACTGCGAATGCTCCGATGTAGTCGGTATGTCCGGTTTCAAGAGGAGCCACAAAATCTGACAAACAGTAATTTGGCAAATTAGCAGCTTTCTGGCTCTGCTGACGCAGGTGATGCAACACAACAGCAGTATCGTTCACAAGTTCACCCGCATTCAAATTAGCTTCTGCCGACTGGCTAAGCTTGTATTCCAAATGCTGTTGTGAACCATGTCCTTCATTTCCTGCGCCAGGCTGTTCTTCATAATGGTGTATGACGATGTCATCATGAATAGAGTTTGCAGGCCAGAAACCGATCACAGCTTTTGCTTTCAAACTTTTGTCACGAATTATCTCTCCCAATAATACGGCAGCATCTTCGAACAAACGTGACGCTTCCTCCCCTACTACCTTGTCTTCGAATATCTTGGGATATTTTCCGTGCAGCTGCCAGGTTTGGAAGAAAGGTGTCCAGTCAATGTATTTCGCTATATCCGAAAGATCGTAATCGTCGTATACGCGGGTTCCCAGAAACTCTGGTCTCCTTGCTGTAAAGTTACTCCAGTCTATTTTAGCCTTATTGTCACGAGCTTTATCTATAGCTACATGCGCTTTTTCTCCGCCTCTTTTTGCATGATCTTCACGCAGTTTGGCATATTCTATTTTAATATCCGATAATACCTGAGCCTGGCTGGCATCACTCTGAATCAGTTTTCCTGCAACGGGTACAGAACGTGATGCATCCAATACGTGAATTACAGCTCCCGAATAATTAGGGTCAATTTTAACGGCGGTATGAATGCGTGAGGTTGTTGCTCCGCCAATGAGCAACGGCATTTTGAACTGACGTCTTTCCATTTCCTTTGCAACCCCAACCATTTCATCCAATGAAGGCGTAATCAAACCGGATAGACCAATGATATCTACATTGTGTTCAATAGCTGCCGCCAGAATCTTATCTGTCGGAACCATCACACCCAAATCGATAATCTCATAATTATTACAGCCAAGCACCACCGCCACAATATTTTTACCAATATCATGCACGTCTCCTTTCACAGTCGCCAATAAAATTTTCCCTGCTGACGAAGATCCTTCCTGTTTTTCTGCTTCAATATATGGTTGAAGGAATGCAACAGCCTTCTTCATTACCCTGGCCGATTTTACAACCTGGGGCAAGAACATTTTCCCTGCTCCAAATAAATCACCAACGACACTCATTCCGTCCATCAGTGGTCCTTCGATAATTTCGAGTGGTCTTGTGAACATCGGCAGGCATTCTGCAACATCTTCTTCTATATAATCGGCATTACCCTTTACAAGTGCGTGACTGATACGCTCCGTCACAGGCAACGTTCTCCACGTCAGATCAGGGCCACTCGCTACTTTTCCTTTGTCCTTGATGGTTTCAGCAAAAGTGATCAGCCTGTCTGTTGCATCCGGACGGCGGTTCAACAATACGTCTTCAACCAATTCCAGTGTCTCCTTCGGAATTTCATCATATATACCCAGCTGACCGGCGTTCACAATCCCCATATCCATACCAGCTTTCACAGCGTGGTACAAAAATGCAGTATGTATCGCTTCGCGAACAAGCTCATTTCCTCTGAAACTGAAAGAAACGTTGGATACACCACCCGAAACTTTTGCGTGCGGCAGGTTTTCCTTTATCCAGCGTGTTGCATTTATGAAATCGACAGCATAGTTGTTATGCTCGTCCATCCCTGTTGCAACGGTAAGGATGTTTGGGTCAAAAATAATATCCTGAGGCGGGAAACCTACTTCATCCACCAGTATGCGATATGCACGGCTACATATTTCAATACGACGTTGGTAATTGTCAGCCTGTCCGGTTTCGTCGAAAGCCATAATAACCGCAGCAGCGCCGTAACGCAATACGTTTCTCGCCGACTCTTTGAATTTTTCTTCACCCTCTTTCAGGGATATTGAGTTCACAATGGCTTTACCCTGCACACATTTCAACCCAGCCTCAATTACTTCCCACTTGGACGAATCAATCATAAGGGGTACGCGTGAAATATCCGGTTCTGCTGCGATAAGATTTAAGAAGGTTTTCATCGCTTCAACTCCGTCGATCATCCCTTCATCCACGTTCACATCGATCACCTGCGCTCCGTTTTCCACCTGGTCGC
Source organism: Dyadobacter sp. CY312 (assembly GCF_021390535.1). Taxonomy (GTDB): domain Bacteria; phylum Bacteroidota; class Bacteroidia; order Cytophagales; family Spirosomataceae; genus Dyadobacter. Next base: position 78,247 of record NZ_JAJUXG010000026.1, on the reverse strand, counting down.
GGGCAACAGATAATGCCGCATCATAATCACCGGAACGAATCAGACGCGCAAACATTTTTGATCCTGAAACATTACACCTTTCACCAATATTGACATAATTCGTCATTTTGGTAATGTCCATCGGTTCCAAACCTGAAAGTTTCAGGATAGGCTCCTTTTCCGGAATTACGCGTGGTTTATATTTTCCTGCTATATCAGCAATGGATCTGATGTGATCCGGCGTTGTTCCGCAGCATCCACCTATTATATTAATCAGATTGTCTCTCAAAAATCCATCAATCACCTCACCCATTTGCTCAGGCGATTCGTCGTATTCGCCCATTTCATTGGGTAAACCTGCATTGGGGTGAGCCGAAGTAAAAAATGGAGAATTATCTGCCAAAATCTGAACATAAGGACGCATCAGATCCGCTCCAAGTGCGCAGTTCAACCCTACTGAAAGCAGCGGCAAGTGCGAAATGGAAGTCAGAAACGCTTCGGTTGTTTGTCCGGATAGCGTCCGTCCTGATGCATCCGTAATTGTTCCGGAAACCATAATTGGCAAAGCTTCCCCTTCCGCTACTCTCCATGAAGGCAGTCTTTCAACCTTCCCTTCTTTTGCATCCGAGAAAAACTTATCAATAGCAAATAGAGCTGCTTTGGCGTTCAGCGTGTCAAAAACAGTTTCAACAAGCAGAATATCGCTACCTCCGTCGGTCAGTCCTTTGATCTGCTCATAATAAGCATCCACCAGCTGATCGAAACTTACAGCTCTGTAACCCGGATTGTTTACGTCCGGAGATAAGGAAGCCGTTCTGTTGGTTGGTCCCATTGAACCCGCAACAAACCTTGGCTTATCCGGATTTTTTTCAGTGAATTCATCTGCAACTTCACGTGCCAACCGAGCCGATTCGAAGTTCAGTTCATATACGAGTTCTTCCATTCCGTAATCCGCCATCGCAATGGTGGTTCCAGAAAAAGTGTTTGTTTCTGCTATATCTGCACCGGCTTCAAAGTAAGCAGCGTGAATTTCTTTAATTACATCTGGCCTGGTCAGAGAAAGCAAATCGTTATTTCCCTTCACATCGTGAGCCCAGTCTTTAAAGCGCTCTCCGCTGTAATCGTGATCTTCTAGTTTGTAGCGTTGTATCATCGTTCCCATAGCACCATCAAGTACCAGGATTCGACTTTTCAAAATTTCACGAATATCATTTTGCTTTGTAGCTACCATTATATCAATTTCCGTTAGTTCAATGTGAATAAATGCGTTAGAATCTTTTGCCGCACTTTTCTGAGAATACAAATTTAGCTCAATAGATGTTTTGTTCAATAAAATCAAAAAAATCAGATTATTGATCTACATAATCGTTTACTTTTACATAATTTATCTCAGCCACCGAGAGATAAAAAGTGAATAAAGATATTCTATCTATGCACAATTTAGACGAGACCGACGCCAAAATACTGCATTACCTGCAACAGGATGCAACGTTAAAAACAAGAGAACTATCCGAAAAGTTGAACTTGTCGTATACTCCCGTTTACGAACGTGTGCGCCGACTTGAAAAAGAGGGGATCATCAAAAAGTACGTTGCGCTGGTTGACCGTGAGAAAATTGGCAAAAAATTAATGGCTTTTTGCAACATAGCTCTCAAAGAGCATTCCAAAAATATGGGAGAGAAATTTGTAAAGGCTGTGATCGCCATGCCTGAAGTCATGGAATGCTTCAATATATCGGGAGATTACGATTTCCTACTCAAAGTTGTGGTGGAAGACATGTCGCAATACCAGCAGTTTTTGATGCAAAAGCTTGGTTCACTGGAAAACATTGGTAGCACCCACAGTTTGTTTGTGATGGGAGAAATAAAAAATTCGTCGGAGCTGGAAATGCTGAACTTTAAAAAATAAATACGGTACCGGAAATTCCAGCACCGTATTCCAACTCACCCCTAACAAAATTCTTTTTTTACTTTTCAGGCTTATAAGGCATTCCAGACCGCTAATAGGACTTTTGGCTTCTTGCTGTAAACCTATACGTAAGGCTTTCTACGCCTGTTGCAAAGACCAGAAAAAAATTTAAAATTTATTTTGAAGAACCTCTGCAACAGATGTGCGTGCCGGTGCGTAACTTAATTCAATAATCATATCCCTGACAACTTGACGCCCTAACTTTGCTATTTGGAAGAAAAATATCTTTTGACGAAAACGACTTCGGGTCCGTCGTTTCTGCATGTGTGGCTCGCAACAGTCAGGCGCAAAGAGCTTTGTACAAACAATTTTTCGGCTACTCAAAAAGTATATGTTTAAGGTATACTTCTTCCGCCGAAGAAGCCGAGGAGGTCTTGAATGAAGGATTTCTCAAGGTTTTTAATAACATAGAAAGGTATGACCCGGGGCATCCTTTCAAGGCATGGCTAAGGACTATTATGGTGAATACGGCCATTAGTTATTATCGCAAGCATAAAAAGCATAACGAAGATATGGTCTCGCTGGAAGATGCGCCGTATCCCAGGTTCGATGAAGATATTGTGAGCCAGATAACGGCCGATGAGATTTTAAAACTGATCAATGAAATTAAGCCCGTTTACAAAAACGTCTTTCTGATGTACGTTGTCGACGGATACAATCATAGAGAAATAGCAGAAATGCTTGAAATTAACGAAGCTACCGTACGATCTCATTATGTGCGTGCAAGAGCCCGTTTACAGCATTTGATTAAAAAATATTACCCACATCTCTTCCCAAGTGATTGGGCTGTAAAGTCGTTCAAAGGAAATGAAAACTGATAAATTTGAAAATACTATACGCCAGAAATTAGAGAGTATTTCACCAGACTTTCAAGAGGATAACTGGACCAAAATGCAAAATTATATGCAGGTCCATAACCCACCAACTATCTGGCAGCAATACGGTTCCTGGCTAGGTTATGCGGCGGCGGCTTCTGTCACGTCTGTAATGGTCTTTTTGTATGTTAACCAACTGTCGCAGAACAACGACCTGGTTGCTGATGTAACCAAACTGAAAAGTCAGATTGAACTCATCAGTAGCACACCTTCTGTGGTACAAAAGGTTGATACCATTTACATTGTACAAAAAGAAGTAACAAAAGACCAGTTCCTTCATAACCAATCAGAGGATTTTGTGGCCACTGTTCAATCTCAAACAGTAAAAGCGGCTGGACATTCCTTGAACCGGAATACAGAGCATAAAACGCTATCCACCGACAATTCAGCTCTGGCACAAAACAATGTAAAAACCAACGAACACGTTAAAAGCCCCGAGATGAATGAACCGCAAGATGTGGCCTCAGGCATTTCAACGATTTCAAAAAATACATCTCAGGAACAACTGGCAATGCATCCTAACAACGGAGATGCCAAGGGCGACGTTTCTCCGCCAGCAGTGTTTGCCAAAAGCCTCGATAATTTTTCTGATTTAGTGGAAATCTCTCCTGCATCTATTGGAGAAGGCGGCAGTCGCAACCTGCAATATGCTTTGGCCAGCAGGCTTTCGCCGCGCCAGGCTAAAAAAGTGTGGCTTGCCAGTGCGTTACAAACAAGCAAAGAGGTTGCAGTTGAAGACAAAAAAGTAGAGAAAGCAACAAAAACAGAAAATATTATCCCTCAGCTCAACATCCGGGCACCGTACCGTTTCGGTGTTGGTTATCAGTATGAAGGAAATAATCAGGTAAAAACAGTAGTTGGGGAAGTACTTGTATCTAAAAAGTTCTCAGTATCGGCCGGACTTAGCTGGCTAAAAATCAAGCCGATGGAGTTCTTTTCTGAGAAAATGTTCAAGGAAAAAAATAAAAAAGATTTCAGAAAAGCGCATCCCGGACAAGTTCCCACGGCTTTTGAAGTGGCAAATATCAATGTAAAACCAACTTTGGTTCAAATCCCGCTTACCGTTGCATTCAGAAACGACATTACCAGTGATTTCAGCTATTTTGTTGGTGCAGGAACCAACGTTACCGTAAAAGCGAAAGAAAATATTTCCTTCGATTCCCGTTTCCCGATGTACGGTAAAGAGTTCCAGAGACAGTCTTTTGAGCGAAAAATGGATGTCCCTTTATTCAACTCTGTGAATATCAATGCCGGAATTGAAAAAACATGGCATCCGATCGTGATTCAAATCGAAGGTTATCTTTTTACTTATTTTAAGCCACTTACACCTGAAAATCAGAGAACTGGTCCTGGTGTAAAAATGAAATTGCTATACCAGATTGGAAAAAAAATGTAAGGATATAGAAGTGGATCAAAGAACGATCTTTGAAAATTACGGTTGAAAAGCGCTATTTTTGGCTTTTCATTACTCCTTTACAATAAGCACTTGAAATTCGCTGCAATAGATATAGGATCAAACGGTGCCCGTATGCAAATATCCTCAGTTTTGCAGGATGAGGGCATTACCCGTTTGAAAAAAGTTGAATACGTAAGATTTCCACTTCGTTTGGGTCACGATGTTTTTACACAGGGAAGAATTTCTTCCATGAGCGAGGACAGAATGATGAAACTCATGCTGGCGTATCAGCTGTTGATGGAGCTGCATGAAGTAGAAGATTACATGGCTTGCTCCACTTCTGCCATGCGTGAAGCTGATAATGGTCATGAAGTACGTGAGCATATAGAGCAAAGAACCGGCATTCACATTCAGATCATTGACGGACAGCGCGAGGCAGAACTGGTAAATAATGTGGTTGTTAAATCACTCAGCGAAGGTCAATATATCCACATTGACGTAGGTGGTGGCAGTACAGAGCTTAACCTGTATAAAGACAGAAAAAAGATTATTGCAAAATCCTTTAAACTGGGTTCCGTAAGGCTATTGGAAGGCAAAGAATCGAAAAATATCTGGCCAAAAGTTCAGGAATGGATTGAGGCGAACGTAGATTATACACAGCCCATACAAGCCGTAGGAACAGGAGGCAATATCAACAAGCTGTTTGATTTGTCTTCCAAGCTAAGTGAGAGCTCGGCAAGTCTCGAAGAGATTATACGAATGCGGGATTATATTGCTCAGTTCTCGCTTGAAGAACGAATCAATAAATTACAACTCAATCCTGACCGTGCAGATGTAATAGTACCGGCAGGAGATATTTACACGTCGGCCATGAAATGGGCAGGTGCCGAAATCATTCATGTTCCGGATGTAGGTTTAAAAGACGGAATGCTTCAACTGCTTTACGAAAGGAACCTTAGAAAAAAGAAAATCTGAATTAATTCAGATTTTCTTAAACCGCAATAATGTAAGCACAGCCGCCTACCACACGTTCTCCATATCTTTTGATGAATACTTATGGTTGCGGTCCACAAATACAGAATCTCCATCCTCTCTTTTCAAACCGAGAGGATTTTTTTTGCCCAGTTTCGCAATAATTGCAACCGGAAAAAGAATAACAAAAAACACCACGGAAAGTAAAATTTTCCCGTTTATAGCACCCAGGACTTCCGCTAATTTATACCAGCCCTTCACAATAAGGTCCCCGGCCACCGGAATAAAAATACTTAATACGCCGACTACCGCTGCGGCTATCAGGAAATACCGGGATTCAAAAATAAAATACAATACGACAAGTCCCGTAACGATAACCAGTTGGGCCTTAATTTTATCCGATTCACTCATTTTAAAGTTACAATAAGGTTAACAGCAATTTTTTTCAGTCAAATTGCTGTTAACCATGATTTGAAATTCATCATTCACACTTTTATACTCAGACCAAATTTTGGCTAGAATAAGGTATAGATAAAAGGGGCCACCGCCGAGCCACCGCCAATCACGATCAGAACGCCGATCAGCAATAAAACAAGAATTACAGGAGCAAGCCACCATTTTTTCCGCTCCTTCATGAATGCAAATAAGTCTGTTAGAAAATCCATTATTTTCGAAATTTAAAATTCAAATTTAAGACATTGATACATTGAGATGATAACCGTTAGATCGATACACTGATACTAAGGCCGGTTCATCGACTTTAACAACTTTTCCGCAATAGCGGCATTGACTTCCGCGCTGGCGTGTCCGTCATTTTTTCCAACCACCCGGTTTTTCTCCAGAATCCCGGAAATTTCCTCGGTAAGCGTAATTACTTTAACCCCTTTCGATCTCAGATAACCTTCAACCGGCTTGGTATATCCTGCACTTTTATCCATTTGGAATAAAAAAGGAATGAATACCGCATACATTTCAGACTTGGTACTATCGCGGTAATCAACCATTTTAGAAAGATCACGAAGGTGGGAATTTAATATGGTTGTATCGGTATAGGCAGTCTGAACAAATTTTTCAAAGGTGCCAAAGGATGTATGCGGGAGCTGCCAATAGATGAAGTTTGGCAAATAAAAACGCTTCACCAAAGTTGCAAACGGGCCGGTCAGATCTGCGTAAGGCTCAGCACCGGTTAAAGTCAGGCCTTTTTCCCGCCCCACTTTCTCTATATCATTCGGGAAATACTCCAGTACGATCACATTGGGTTTCACGGGGAATTCCTCCAACCTTCGGGCCTCATCACGTGTGTCCGCACCAGACATGCCAAGATTGTAAACGCTGTATTTTTCGGTACCGAGTTTGTTTGCGATGATGTTGGAAAAACGCTCGTCAACACTTTTCAATCCATGCCCTGCCGCAAAGGAATCTCCAATGAACAGGATGTTTTTCTTACCGCTTTCCTGAACTATCTCGCGATCATGATATCCAAGCGAATTGACTGGTTTCCAGTACTTTTCCCACCAGATTTGTGATGCCTTGGAAAGCACTCCTTCATGGCTTTGCGGAATGTACATGAAAATAATTTCAAGCAAAATAATGGTAACCAAAAGAGGCACTGTGATGGTTACAACGTTGGCAATCACTCCCTTTGCTTTGCTTTTTACAACACCGTAGTAAAATATGCGAAGTATTTCAATAATGAATAACAGCCAGAAAGCAACTTTCGCCAGCCGAACATACGGGCTGTCGCTTTGTGGGCTACCCGGGGATTCAAAAACGATATTGAACTTATCCGGGTAGAACAAAAATGTAAATATTACTGCAAGAAACGATAGCCTGAAAAGACTACTTACAATTTTTGAAGCCATAGGAAAAACGGAACGTGAATTATTTTTTGTAGATCAATCGATTCTCAATCAAGTACAAACTCTTCTTTCCAGCCATCTTTTTCAAGCCACTCTGGTTGTCTCTTCTTATCGAAAATAAAATTGCCTACCACCAGATAATCCATCTCAGTTCTCATAAAACAACGGTATGCATCGTTTGGAGTGCAAACGATCGGCTCTCCCCTTACATTAAAACTCGTGTTTACGACCACCGCATAGCCAGTCAGTTCCTTGAATGAATTGATCAAATCCCAATACCTTGGATTTGTATCTTTATGCACGGTTTGGATCCTGGCAGAATAATCGATATGGGTGATAGACGGTAGATCTGATCTTGAATAATAGAGTTTATTCCTAAGATCCATACCGTCGTAATTCTCGGGCAACGGCTTTCTTCTGGTTTCCGCAACAGGATGGACCAGAAGCATATAAGGCGAAATTCCGTCATAATCGAAGTATTCAGCACAATCATCCGCCAACACTGACGGAGCAAAAGGACGGAAAGACTCCCGGTATTTAATTTTCAGGTTCAGCTTCTTTTGCATCTCCTCATTTCTCGGATCGCCAAGGATGCTCCGGCCACCCAAAGCCCGCGGCCCAAATTCCATGCGCCCCTGGATCCAGCCAACTACATTACCCTCGGAAAGCAGTTTTGCAGCGTCCACAGAAAGATCCTTGAAGTTTTCGTAATAAGTGAAAGGCGCTTTGTATTTTTTGGCTGTCAATTCCACATCAAGATCAGAGAATGTAGGTCCGAGATATGATCCACGCATGGCATCTGCCTTCCAGGTAATATTCCGTTCCTGACCAAAGAAAATGTGATAGGCAGCCTGCGCAGCGCCTAGTGCTCCGCCGGCATCACCCGCAGCAGGCTGGATGAAAATATCCTTGAAAATATTGGCTTTTTGAAGCTTGCCGTTGGAAACGCAATTCAATGCAACACCTCCTGCCATACAAAGATAGTCTGCTCCTGTAAGGCGCTTGGCTTCTTTGGCCATACGAACCACCGCTTCTTCTGTAATATTCTGGATCGCCAGACCCAGGTTACAATGAATGCTTTCGAGCGCATCTTCGGGTTTTCTGGTTTTGAAACCAAAAAGTGCTTCCCATTTGTGCTCATTCACCATTTTGAGCCCCGTAGCATAATCAAAATAATCCTGGTTTAGCCAGACGGAGCCATCTTCCTTCAACTCAATAAGCTCTTTGAGAATGATATCTTCATACCTTTTAATGTCAGGCGACGAAGGGTTCCCGTAAGGTGCAAGGCCCATCAATTTGTACTCTCCTGAGTTAACCCGAAATCCAAGGAAATAGGTAAACGCGGAATATAAAAGTCCCAGTGAATGGGGAAAACGCAATTCCTTTAAAATCGTGATGTCTTTCCCCTCGCCCAAACAAATGGAAGCGGTTGCCCACTCTCCTACGCCATCGATTGTCAGAATGGCAGATTTTTCGAATGGTGAAGGATAATATGCGCTTGCCGCGTGAGAAAGATGGTGTTCCGGAAAAAGCATTTTTACCTTTCCCTTTTTCTTATCATATCCCAGTTTTTCCAATTCCTCGTTAATGAGGCGTTTGAGAAACATTTTCTCTTTTATCCAAACCGGCATTGCCGTCAAAAACGACCTGATCCCTCTTGGCGCAAAGGCATAATACGTTTCAAGAAGACGCTCAAATTTCAGCAGAGGTTTATCGTAGAAAACGATAGCATCCAGTTCATTCAAGGTCAATCCGCTGTATTCCAGACAAAATTTTATAGCCTCTGATGGGAAACCCGGGTCATGCTTTTTACGGGTGAAGCGTTCCTCCTGAGCGGCGGCAACGATCTCTCCATTATCTATGAGAGCGGCGGCTGAATCATGATAAAACGCCGAAATACCTAAAATTTTCATTTAACAGTTCAAATATTATAAATCAGGTGCCTTTGATGAACTCTGTCAACGGTGTATCGTATAAGCACCATAACAATTATCCCTAAGACATTACTTCTATTAAGACATGATTGATCCACGCGGATATAAAAGTAATTAGAGTCGACTCAATAGGAGTGCACAGCAATATTACAAAAATTGTACCAGATATCTTAGTGACGGACATCACCATACCGCATAACTGACTGTGAGCTATTTACAATAATTCGTTGCATAACCAAATTCATTCAATCATATCCAACCAGTAATTATGTGGCATTTTTCACTACATATCATCGGGTGTGGATTACCGCTCTTTCTACAAATAAATTACTGCAAAATTTTCGTAGGCTTGTGATTTTCATCTAGTGCTACAAAAGTGAATATACCTGTAACCGCCTTTTCTCTACCCTCCTGATACATTTGCTCCACAAAAATATCCACCCTGACTTTCATACTTGTATTTCCCACATGTTCTACTCTTCCTACCAGTTCGATGATGGTTCCTGCCGGAATGGGATGCGTAAAATCAATCCTGTCGGAAGAAACCGTTACGCAACGTAATCTGGAAAAACGTGTTGCCGCAATAAAAGCAATTTCGTCCATCATGGACAGCGCGGTTCCACCAAAAAGCGTGTCGTAATGGTTGGTATTGTTTGGAAAAACTGTTTTAAAAACGCGTGTTTCGGATTGGTTTATTTTTTCTTCTAAAGTCATGATAAAATTAAAAAAACTCCCGGAAGCAGTGCTGACAACCGGGAGATTATAAAGTTTTATGAATAAATTGTATTTACCGCTCTACTGCCACTGATTCACGCAGCAAGTTAGCCGCTGAAATCATATTACGCAAAGCTGCTTCGGTTTCTGGCCACTTTCTGGTCTTCAATCCGCAATCCGGATTTACCCATAAGTTGCGTGCAGGAATCACATTTAAAGCCTTTTCAAGCAGAAGCGTGATCTCCTCAATAGTTGGAACTCTTGGCGAATGAATGTCATACACACCCGGCCCGATTTCATTTGGATAATTAAAGTTTGCAAAGGCGTCCAATAATTCCATTTGCGAACGTGAAGTTTCAATTGTAATCACATCTGCATCCATCGCTGCAATGGAATCGATGATGTCGTTGAATTCCGAATAACACATGTGCGTATGGATCTGCGTTTGATCCGCTACGCCGGCGGCGCTCAACCGGAATGCGTCGACAGCCCATTTCAGGTAGGCTTTCCATTCCGATTTTCTTAACGGCAGCCCTTCGCGAATAGCAGGTTCGTCAATTTGTATCACTTTAATTCCAGCCTTTTCAAGGTCAATAACTTCATCCCGGATTGCCAGTCCGATTTGGAAAGTGGTATCTTTTCTTGGCTGATCATCCCTTACGAACGACCATTGCAGAATCGTAACCGGGCCGGTTAGCATTCCTTTTACCAGTTTACCGGAATTAGCCTGTGCAAAAGCAGACCAACGAACCGTCATAGGCGCAGGGCGCTCCACATCGCCATATATGATTGGAGGTTTCACACAACGGCTTCCATAACTTTGTACCCATCCATTCTGGCTAAATACGAATCCGGACAAACTTTCTCCAAAATATTCGACCATATCATTCCGCTCAAACTCACCATGAACGAGTACATCGATACCCAGTTCTTCCTGCCAACGCAATGATTTAACTATTTCTTCTTCAATTTGGCTTTCATAATCCTGTTGAGAAAGTGTTCCTTTTTTCAACTGTGCCCTCAACTGACGAACTTCGTCTGTTTGCGGAAATGAACCTATGGTTGTTGAGGGAAATAAAGGCAGTTTCAATTTTTCCAGCTGAATTGCCTGACGTACAGAAAACTCATTCTCACGTTCAAAATCTTTCAATTTTATTGCCTCCACTCTGGTCTTTACCTCAGGCTTGTGGATCAATGCAGATGAACGCCTGCTTTCAATGGCCGCCTGATTGGCGATAAAAGCGTCCTCCTTTTCATAATCAGTTCCAGCCATAGCAGCCAGTACCGCTACTTCACTCAACTTCTGTCGGGCAAACGCCATCCAGTTTTTCATTTCCGGCGTGAGAATGTCTTCATTTTTTTCAAGATCCAGATCATACGGACTATGCAGCAAAGAAGAAGATGGTGCAATCCAAACGCGTTCTGCACCTAAGGCCGTAATCGCGGTGTTGAGGTAATCAAGAGAATTACGAAAATCGTTTTTCCATATATTTCTTCCATCCACAACACCCAAAGAAAGATACTTTGAAGATGCTACAAAGTTCTGATTTGTTATTAAGTCAGGCAGATTTTCTGCGCCACGGGTGAGGTCAATGTGTAAGGAATTAACGGGAAGTTGAACCGCGAGATCTGCATTGTCATTCAGAGCGCCAAAATAGGTCGCAAGAAGTATTTTAACATTTGGAACAGCTTCCCTGATCTGAGCATAGGCACTTTGCAAGGCAAGTTTTTCTGCATTGGTCAAATCAAGAACCAGGCAAGGCTCATCCAGCTGCACCCATTCTGCTCCCCGTGATACCAGCTCCTTAATAATTTCTATGTAAACAGGCAATAGTGCGTCGAGCAGGTTGATCCGATCAAAACCGGCCTCCTTTTCTTTACCCAATAGCAGATAAGTAACCGGACCCAAAAACACCGGTTTTGTCAATATCCCTTTTTGTTTAGCATCTTCAAATTCAACAATAGCTTTATCAGAATAGCGGTTAAATTTTTGATTTTTTACAAATTCAGGAACGATATAATGATAGTTGGTATCAAACCATTTGGTCATTTCCATTGCCTTGATATCGACACCGTTTTTTTGCACGCCACGAGCCATTGCAAAATATAAATCCAGCTCGTTGTTCGACTTCCCGTCTACAAGCTGGTTGTATCTTTCAGGAATAGCACCCACCATCAGTGAGGTGTCCAAAACCTGATCATACAACGAAAAGTCATTGGAAGGAATCATCTGAATACCAGCACTTTGCTGTGTAATCCAGTTTTCATGACGAATTTGCCGTGCTACTTTTTGTAACGCATCGCGGTTAATCTTTCCTGCCCAAAACTGCTCGCTTGCCTTTTTGAGTTCTCTTTGGCTTCCAACACGTGGATAACCCAGATTGTGTGACAACATAAAAAATGTGTTAAAGAGTTAATAAAAACCCTTTGGAAACACCCTACCCGTCCCTAGTCAATGAGGAATGTTGAATGAAGAATAAATGCATCCTTAAACACCATTGATCATCAAATGAGTACTCTTATTTGTTCGCTATACGCTTCAAAATAGTAGCGCAACAATAATGCCCTCATAAATATTTCATGAGTCAGCGGCCAATAAAATATGTAAAATCAATGCGTGACGAAACCCCAAACGTGAGGGAATAGCCATTGAGAATAGAGGCAAGTCTCCTGACTTACGCCATTTTTACCGCCCTTCTCGTTCTTCCGGAATGCCGGACCAAACAATGGGACACGAGGGTAAAAACTCACCTGATTTGCAGGCCAGCGCTTACAGTAGCACGACTGTCCGTGAATTTCACACGGTTCCTTTTTAATTTTACTACCAGCATGAGGGTTGCCGGCAAAAAACCACTATTCCGATTGACGGGTGTTCACAAAGAACACTGCAAAGATAATTGGGGATATAGTGAGTTGTTTTGAGGGGTCTGGAATTAAGTGGAGATAAGTACTAATTCTGTTTTCGGGAAGATAGATTATCTTTTTTGCAGTATAAAAACGGAGGCGAAAAGTGTTTTAAAAAGTTAATTATGTTATTTCTGACTGAATACGAATATTTTTATCCAGCAGATATTGAATCATAAATTAATATCTCTTGGTTGATCATTTCGAACAGATCGTATTTGGTCCGCTAACTCATCTCCTTCCCAACTTCCAACCAGATTATTAAAGGCTCTCTTTTGTTTTTCCAGAAGCTCTTCCGCATGCTGTTCCTTCACAGGAAGCCCAAGCCTATCGGTCAATCCTTTAATCAACTCAAAGTCTTTTTCATTTTCCGTTTCGATTATCAGTGTATGTGTCATGCTCTCCTAATTAGGTTAATAAAATTATTCTTTTAACTGACCTCTAATTTAAATTCCTTTGGCTGATATAACAACTTGCAAACAGCTATCCATATCGGACAGGAAACATTTCTCCGTAAAAAATACCGAAAACTCCCCGCCCAGCCCTAACTTTACCTCATCATGTGAATTATACCTTTTTACCTTATTTATTAAATTAAAAATGGAATACCGTATAGAAAAAGATACCATGGGCGAAGTACAGGTGCCTGCTCATGTATATTGGGGAGCACAAACACAACGCTCTATTCAAAATTTCCCTATCGCACAGGATATCAACAAGATGCCTAAGGAAATCATCAAAGCTTTTGCATATTTGAAAAAAGCAGCTGCGATTACCAACTACGAGGCAGGTATACTTCCAAAAGAAAAAAGTGATCTGATTGGTGAGGTTTGTGATGAAATATTGACCGAGCAGCTAAACGACCAGTTTCCATTGGTGGTGTGGCAAACCGGCTCCGGAACACAATCAAATATGAACTGCAACGAGGTGATCGCGTATCGCGGACACGTATTGCAGGGCGGTGAACTGGCAGACAAAACAAAGTTTTTACATCCTAACGATGATGTGAACAAATCGCAGTCATCGAACGATACATACCCGACTGCAATGCATATTGCAGCGTACAAGATTTTGGTGGATGTAACCATACCAGGAATTGTAAAACTGCGCGATACATTGAAGGCGAAGTCTGAGGCGTTCAGAAACGTAGTGAAAATTGGCCGTACGCACTTCATGGATGCTACGCCTTTAACACTCGGACAGGAATTTTCGGGATACGCTTCCCAGCTTGACCACGGTTTGCGAGCTATTTACCACACACTGGCTCACTTGTCGGAACTTGCATTGGGAGGTACCGCTGTGGGAACGGGAATTAACACACCTGCCGGTTATTCAGAAAATGTTGCCAAACACATTGCCCAGCTAACGGGTCTTCCGTTTGTTACTGCCGAAAATAAATTTGAAGCACTTGCTGCACACGATGCGATTGTGGAAGCACATGGCGCTCTTAAAACTGTGGCAGTGAGTCTTATGAAAATCGGAAACGATATCCGCATGCTTTCGTCTGGCCCCCGTTCCGGAATTGGCGAAATTCACATTCCTGATAACGAGCCGGGTAGTTCAATTATGCCAGGCAAAGTAAACCCAACACAATGCGAAGCCATGACCATGGTCGCGGCACAAGTAATGGGTAACGACGTTGCAATCGGTATTGGGGGATCTAACGGTCATTTCGAATTGAATGTTTTCAAACCTTTGATGGCATACAACTTCCTTCATTCGGCGCGACTGATCGGTGATGTGTGTGTGTCGTTTAATGACAATTGTGCGGTTGGTATTGAACCTTTGCATGAAAATATCAGAAAACACGTTAACAATTCGCTGATGCTTGTGACTGCCCTGAACACTAAAATTGGCTATTATAAAGCAGCTGAAATTGCACAAACTGCCCATAAGAACGGATCTACACTGAAAGAAACAGCCGTAGCGCTGGGTTACCTCACGCCGGACGAGTTCGACGAGTGGGTTAAACCGGAAGATATGGTTGGAGATAATAATTTCTAAGGTTCATTGCCAGCCCGTTTACCTGACTGGAAATAAAGCTATAAGGCCTCACGTTTCGGCGTGGGGCTTTCTTTTTGCTTCAATTTTAAATCAATCAGGATTGAATTTCAAACAATATCTTCCCGTATTTTATTAAAATACCCTATATTGGCAATACAAACTGCAATGCAGTTTCTGGACTTGCAGATGATAACAATTAAGATGAATATCGGGGAAGAATTGTTAAAATATCAGGTACAATCCAAAGTCCGGGCAATTGCAATAGCAGAATACGCGAGCTCTTCTGATGAAAGATTTAGAGAACTCATCAATTGTTTCCTATCCGATAATGGCCGGCTTGCGCAAAGAGCAGCATGGAGTGTGAGCTGGGCAGCCCGGAAAAAACCGGATATGGTACAACCTTATATTGGTTCGCTCGTTAATCAATTGGGAAGGTCCGATGTGCATAATGCCATTGTTCGTAACAGTCTGAGGGTTTTAGAGGACATTGAAATCCCTGAGATTTATCATGCACAGCTTTTGAACACCTGTTTTGATTTTATTCAGAAAAGAGAAACAGCAATTGCCATAAAGGCATTTTCGCTGCATGTGCTTTTTAATCTTACAAAGTTTTATCCTGAGATCAAAAATGAATTAAAATTGATAATTCAGGAAAATATTGAATTTGAAACAGCGGCATTCCGGTCCAGAGGAAAGAAAATACTGGCAAAATTGAAGTAAACTTAGAACTCCGCCATCATTTCCTGACTTTGGAGTAAGTAGGTACCAAAAGAAAACTGAATGAAAAATACATTAATTGCTTTTCTGATTTTGTTTGAATTGGTGGCCTGTAGTCAACAACAACGCGTAAGTAACCACACTCCGCCCTTCGACTACGGTGAGAAAGGGCCCGATAAATATTCAGACCAGTTGATGAATAAGCTGGAAAAAGGGATTGACTTCGTGGCATCAGGAAATGAGCCATTCTGGTCAATGGAAATTGATTTTGACAACAATATAACCTTCAAAGTTTTACAGGGAGACTCTCTGGTAGTGGCCAGCCCGCAGCCAACAAAACTGATGGATGTGGCTGCCACGAGCTATCGGACGAAAATTGATGATGAATACCTGAACGTTATCATTTATGACAAGCCGTGCGAGGATAACATGTCAGGAAAGGAACTACCCAAGACGGTAGAAATAAGCTACGGTACTAAAAAATTTGCTGGTTGCGGCTCCTATTTGTCGGATTACCGTCTTAACGATATTTGGGTTCTTGAAAGCATCAATCAAAGTCCGATAGACATCACTTCTTTTCCAAGAGGATTACCCCGCATTGAGCTGAATCTGACGATGAACCAGGTTTTCGCTTTTGCCGGATGTAATGAATTCAGTGGTTCAATGGAAATTCAGGGAAAACGAATCCATTTCGGACGTTTTTCGGGCACATTAATGGCCTGCAAGAACATGAACTTTGAAAGTGAATATCTAAGTAAACTTGCCAATAAAACCATCCCTTTTAGAATAGAACCCGGTAAATTGATATTACAAATAAGTGCGGATTCCTCTTATAACTACAAAAAAGTGGATTAATTTTTTGTAAAAGTAAGAAGTGAAATGGTGTTTCACATCTTACTTTTCACCGCCCGGCGGCCCGGTTCTTACCCAATTCTCCCACTAAATACTTCCACTCAACCCAAATTATCCAGAACACAGGCTCCCTCTGTGGTAAGTTTCTGAAAACGTGTGTAAATTGTAGACCTATACGCTCCCTAACAATTGAACATGTTTGCTTTAATCCCCTACCCTCAGCTACGGTTGTTTTTTGATGGTATGCTGTGCATGATGGCATTGTACGCATTACTCTCATATACCCAGCACCGCAAACCCATTTACTGGCAATATGCATTGTACATTCTTTGTATGATCGTAACATTTTATTGGGATGACATTGATTATGGCAAAACAGATTATCTCCCGGGTACAAATTTCAAAGTAGCTGCGGTTGAGTCCCTCGCTTTTCTGCTTTACATCCGTTTCGCCATTCTCCTTATTGATATTCCACGGCTGGATCCTTTCAGTCACCGGATTTTAAAAATAATGAGCATCATTCTGGCCATTGAGATTGGAGCAGATCTGGCATTTTACCTTCTGGATGTTTCCAACGATCTTAAAAGTAACAGCTACATATTGTTCAGATGTATTCTGTCCTTTGGTGCACTCGTAGTTGTACCCCGTATACTCAAATTGAGAGAAGTTGCGGTTGGCTACTTCATTGCGGGTTCTTTCTTTTTCGTGTTAGGTTGCCTTGTTGCACTGGCTACCAACTTCATGCCATCATTTTTCAACCTCAATCCGGCAAATGCGCTCACTTTCCCCGTAACGTTTATGGAATTCGGCGTTATTCTGGAGGTGCTTTGTTTTACACTCGGCATGTCCGTTCAGAACAGACGCAACGAGCTTGAAAAAATTGAGGCTCAGGAACAGCTAATTGAACAACTGCTCGAAAATGAGAAAAAACAATCCACATTACTTCGCATTCGGGACGACATTTCGCGTGATATCCATGACGAACTCGGAGCCGACCTGAGTAGTATCAGTGCCATGAGCTATGCGGCCATCAAACAACTTAACGGAAGCGGGGCTGAACAAACCATTACGATTATTGGAGAAACTTCCAGAAAAGTGATTGCCCGCATGAGAGAGATCGTATGGAGCCTGCATTCCGCACACGATTCGGTGGAAAATTTCTCCTTTCGTGCAAAGGAAACAGCATACACACTTCTCGAACATCATCCCATAGCATTGCATCTCGAACTACCTTCCGAAGAAGTCGATTTCCGTATCCCGGCAGAACACAGGCGTAATTTGTTTTTAGTTTATAAGGAGATTTTGCATAACATTGTAAGGCATTCAAAAGCGCAGAACGTACACATCCGGTTATACGTCCATGACAACTATCTTAATCTGATCGTAAAAGACGATGGTATAGGTTTTGTGAATAATGCAAGCAAAAGTCATGGAAACGGTCTTTTGAACCTAAAACAGCGGACCTCAGCATTTGCAGGGATATTCTCACTGGAAAGCCTGCCAGGTGAAGGAACAACTGTGACAGTCGGCTGCCCGCTGGACATGGTTAAATTATAGCATGCCCTGTTGGTTCTTAGAACCGGAAATATGTGCAGGTAGAAACGGGGTTAAACATCCCTTTAACACGTAAAATAATGATCATATATTGCCATTCAACGCTGGATAAAACGCTGCGTAACAAGCTGACCGAGGTCCTCTCACCTCGCCACGAAGTTCATTTTCAGAAAGAATTATCAGATGAAAATGATGCGAAAAATATCTTCAGAAGTGCCCATTTCATTCTGGGAAATCCACCCGTAGAGTGGTTTGAAAATGCTCCTGCCGACCTTAAATTCTGGCAGTTGGATTCCGCCGGATTTGATCAGTATGCTTCCGTAAAACTTCCTGATGGTGTTAAAGTAGCCAATATGGGCAACTGGTTTGCCCGCCCTTGTGCCGAAACCATTGTTGGCGGTGTGGTTGCGCTCTACCGAGGGCTGGATACGCTTACTTTGTTAAAAAAGAAATTGGAATGGGTAGGTTCAAAACTTCGCGGCGACCTCAAAATTCTTCATGGCCAAAATGTAATCATTCTGGGAGCCGGCACCATTGGTCAGGCTGTGAACGAAATTCTTAAAGGATTTGGCTGTCGCACGCATATGTTGGCACGTACATCTCCGGATGCAGACCTGCATAGCCGGGAGGATCTTTTCCAGGAGCTTCCCAATGCCGATCTTGTGATTAACACACTGCCCGGTACAGCTACGCACTTTGTCGATGCAGATTTTTTCAACACAATCAAAAAAGGGGCCGTTTATGCAAGTGTGGGAAGAGGAAGCACTACGGATGAATCGGCACTGATAAATGCACTCAACTCCAAACAACTGGATGGTGCCGTACTTGATGTGACCGAAGTTGAGCCCCTTCCGGCAGAGAGTCCGCTTTGGAATCTCGAAAATGTAATTCTCACGCAGCATACCGGAGGCGGCAGGCACGACGAACATCTTGGGAAAGTAGATTTGTTCCTCAATAACATTTTTGCAATAGAAAACGGCAGTGATATCATTGATCTTGTCAGTTTATCAAAGGGATATTAAAGCAAACGTTCTGTTGGCGGGACTTAAATGAGATTATCTTCAAAAAATATTAAAATGTCAGTAGCAGAAGTAAGTATTGCAGATCGGATTAAAGCACATTATTTTGAACAATTCGGAAGGTCAGCCAGCGGGCAGTCTCCACGCATATTCCGGTCGCCGGGTCGGATAAATCTCATAGGCGAGCACACCGATTACAACAATGGATTCGTATTACCTGCAAGTGTAGACAAGGCTGTGTATTTCGTAATTGAACCTCGCACAGACAATCAAGTACTGTTACATGCCGCGGATTTGAACGACACCTATTCCTTCACACTTGATGACCTTTCAAAGCCCGACAAATCGTGGCCATTGTATCAGCTTGGCGTGATTGATCAGATTCAAAAACTTGGGAAAACTATTGGCGGATTTCAAACCACATTTGGCGGAGATGTTCCTGCCGGAGCCGGAATGTCCTCATCTGCCGCATTGGAATGCTGTCTTTTGTTCGCTCTGAATGAAATATTTGATCTGAAACTTAGCCGCTGGGACATTGTAAAAATGGGTCAAAAAGTAGAAAATGAATTCGTGGGGCTGCAAAGTGGAATCATGGATCAGTTTGCATCTGCTTTTGGAAAAGAAGAATCGGTGATCAGACTGGATTGCCGCAGTCTGGAATACGAATACTTCCCATTCCCTATGAAAGATTATCTTCTGGTTCTTTGCGACACGAGCGTTAAACATTCCCTTGCGAGCTCTGAATACAATACCAGAAGACTGGAATGTGAAAAAGGAGTTTCTATTTTACAAAAATACGATTCTACTATTGGCAGCCTGAGGGATGCAGCACCTGAGCTCGTTGAGCAACACAAGGAAGAACTTGGTGACGTGGTTTACCGCCGATGCAAGTACATGACAGGCGAAATTGTTCGGGTACAGGAAGCGTGTGACTTACTTGTAGCCGGGGATCTGGAAAGTTTTGGCAAGAAAATGTATGAAACGCATCAGGGATTACAACACGACTATGAAGTAAGCTGCCCCGAACTCGACTTTCTGGTAGATCAGACAATTGACAATTCCGATGTCCTTGGTGCCCGGATGATGGGCGGTGGATTCGGAGGTTGCACAATCAATTTGGTTAAAAAAGATGCAGTTGATGCTTTTGAAAGTAAAATGAAGTCAGAATACAAAAAACAGTATGACATTGACCTGCCATGTTACCGCGTAAAAATTACTGACGGAACCGAAGAATTAGCATTTTAAACGCCGCAAATCTAAACCCATTTACAATGAAAAGAATTACATATTTGTTCACTGCACTGATTGGACTTGCCATTATCAGCTGCTCTAAAACCAACGAAAAACACAAAATGATCAGTACGATTTCCAAAGAGGCATTCGGAGAACTTCCCGACGGACAAACAGCAGACTTATATACATTGACCAATACAAACGGCATGACCGTTAATATCACCAACTATGGTGGTATCATTACCAAACTGACTGCACCGGACAAAAAAGGTGAATGGGAGGACGTTGTACTAGGTTTTGACTCTCTGGCTCCTTATTTAGGCGAACATCCTTTTTTCGGAGCGTTGGTAGGCCGTTTTGGTAACCGTATTGCTGGCGGGAAATTCAAAATTAACGGAACAGAATATAAGCTGGCTATTAACAATGGACCAAACTCCCTGCACGGTGGTAAAGTTGGTTTTGATAAAGTATTGTGGAAAGCGACCGAGGTAAAGGAAGATTCAACCGTAGGACTAAAACTTGAATACACCAGCAAGGATATGGAAGAAGGTTATCCGGGAAATCTTACAGTTACGGTGGTTTATACTTTGGGAAATGACAACTCTTTGAAGATAGACTACACTGCAACGACTGATAAGGAGACCGTAATCAACCTTACCAACCACTCTTATTTCAACCTTACCGGAAACAAAAGAGACATTCTTGGACATGAAGTAAGTATTGCTTCTGACAGCATCGTACCGGTAAATACTGATTTGATACCTACCGGTAAACTCCGGGCTGTGGAAGGAACACCATTCGATTTCAGAAAACCGACTGTTGTTGGTGCAGGAATAGATAAAACGGAGGATGAACAAATCAAAAACGGCGGAGGTTATGATCACTGCTGGGTAATAAACCGTACTGATAAAGGTCTTGTTCCGTTTGCAACGGTAAAAGATCCTGAAAGCGGAAGATTCATGGAAGTGTTCACAACAGAACCGGCCGTTCAGTTTTACACAGGAAACTTCCTGGATGGTAAACTATCAGGCAAAGGAGCAACATTTGGAAAAAGATCAGGACTCTGCCTTGAAACAGAGCATTATCCCGATTCTCCAAACCAACCACAGTTTCCAAGCACGAATTTGAAACCTGGTGATGCTTACAAGACTACAACAGTTTATAAGTTTTCGGCTAAGTAGGTCGGTTTAATACCAATGGATTTCAAACCGGAAATAGTGGGTAACTCGCCCCACTATTTCCGGTTTTATTTTTGAGGCAAATAATGATTAAATTTGATAATCAACACTTCATCTGACATCAATGCCAAAAGTTTTCGAATACTTCGGAATAATATTTTATTTCTATTCCAACGAGCATCTGCCAATTCATGTGCATGTTTCGTACAATGGCTACGAAAGTATTTTTGAAATATTTTTCGAGAACGGTGAGCTCAAAGATGTACAAATTCGAAAGGCGCAGGGAATTGAACCGCTACCTTCAAAGCAAATTAAAGAAGCTGAAAAGGTAATTGAGGTTTATGCAAAAGAAATTGTAGACAGATGGACTGACTTTTTCGTTTTAAAAAAGCGAATTAAAAGCAAAAAAATCACCAAGAAATTATGACTGAAGCAATCAGAGTTATAAATGCCAAGTATGTATCAGATTACAGCGTGTTGCTCTTATTTTCAGATAACACTGAGCAAACCGTAGATTTTCAAAAATTCCTGCAAAAGAATCCTCATCCACAGTTCTCCAAATATCTGGACATGAAGAATTTTAAAAAATTCAAAATCGAAAATGGGAATATCGTCTGGGGCAAAGACTGGGATCTAATTTTTCCTGTGGAAGAATTGTATACAGGAGAGCTAAGCGGCAGCTAATCTTCTTTTATCAATAGTCCCACTTGTCAGATCTTAGCATTACGTTTAGGCAAACTACTCACCAGGAATATTTATTCCTTTCAAATACATCAAACTAAACTTGCTGTTGTTTTGTCCAAAGTCAGGCATAGAGTTCACAACTTTACTTAGGTCTACATCAGGAAATTTACTTGCTACAACACCTGCATCCTGACTATATCTGTTGGAAACCACATAGTACACCTCTGTTGACGGCCAATGACCCGATCCCCTACTGCGGCTACTATGCACTACACCCTCGTAATCTCCGATGTAATTGACATCTCCCCCAAACACCGTGAAAGGAAGTGAAAAATTTCCTTTCGGAAAAAATTTCGTTTGTCCCGATGAAATCGTCCAGTTGTAAAGTTTGTAATTCCCTTTTGGAAGTACGATGGCTTCATAACCCGTTTTTAAAGAATCGTTACTGATATCCGGTTCATAGGAAGAACCTCGGAGAGTTGTTTTAGTCTTCGTGTCAACATTAAGAATTTCAAGGCTATAGTAGTATTGCCAAGATGACTTGGGAGCAGAAAATGAAAATAGGATTACTCCATTAACCGTGTCGGCACTACTGTAATTCAGCTTTCTTGGAGACTGATTAATTTTCGGACTAGAACCGGCGCATCTAAACAAGAGAATAGATATTGCCAAAAACACAAATGCATTATTTAATTTAAACATTGATATGTAGAGGATAAAATACTGCCTTGCAAGACAGAAAAGCTTAGGAGCAAGATAATCAAAGGATGCGAGTTTTGGACTAAACAGAAATGAAAATCCTGTGTTTTTGAACACAATGGCTTATCTTTGCGCCACAAACATTAACCATCTCATGCTTACCAGGACCGTAAAGATCAGCAACGTTACCAATTTGTCAGATGCACGCTATTGTGCCGGAATGGGCGTGGAAATGCTTGGTTTTTCAATTGATGAAGATTCTCCGAATTACATTACTCCCAAAAAATTCGAAGATATATGTTCCTGGCTGGCTGGTGTTACGCTTGTAGCAGAGACGGCTCAATCCGATCCTGAAAATATTCTCAAATCCCTGAGCAACTATCCTGTGCATGCCGTACAGGTGGAAGACCCAGGTCTTCTTAACTACTTACACAGCGAACTGAATCTTCCGCTCATCCTCCGGATAAGTGTTGACACCTACGAGGCAGGTGAAGTGAGTTCAATTTTGAGCAGATATGAAGGCGACGTCACACATTTCTTGCTGGAAAGTGACAATGATGCCGAGCTTTCAGAAGAATGGATGCAAGTATTAGGTAACCTTTCTTCCGAATACCCTATTCTCACCGGTTTTGGATTGGACAATGAGTATTCCGTCAGCGCACTTACCGAACTTTTTCCGCAAATAGGAATTGCACTAAGAGGCAGCGAAGAAATCCGCCCGGGTTATAAGGACTTCGGCAGTATGATGGACATTCTTGAAGCACTAGAAGAGCAATAGACATTAACCGCAATAATACGCCCTAGATTTCGCTATGGACGCAATAGTATAAGTTTTTCGCAATAATATCCTTGCGACCATAGCGTAAACCGTTGCATCCATTGCGGTGAGATTTTGCTCCGTACATCCATTTTAACCTTTCAACACGTTACTTTACCGATAATAATGTTCCGGCTTGCAGTATCTTGCATAACCCACTACCTTTGATAACAAATAAACACTGAACCAACTCATGGAAAAGAAATTGCACCGTATTCCCGATCAGGCAGTATTTGGAGGAGTAGCGTCCGGAATTGCCCAATATTTTCAAATAGACGTTGTTATCATCCGCGTACTGTTCGTGGTGATGCTGTTTCTTCCTATTCCACCAAGTTTCGGATGGACAGGAATTCTATATATCATTCTCTGGGCCGTGCTACCAACCGGGCCGTCGGTGCCTTATGACAGCACTGTGAATCTGGATTCCAATCCATTTAAATCCAGCGATCCCGTGGCGGACAAAAAACGGTCTGACCAAACGATCATGATTCTAGGTGGCGTGCTCATTTTCTTTGGCGGTATGATGCTTGTAGACGATCTGCCGATCTGGTATAAAATCAAATCCTATTTCTGGCCTATCGCCTTAATCGCAGTTGGTGCTTTCCTTATTCTTCGCCAACGCGATAAAGCACAGGAAAGCGACACAAATACAACAGTATATCCGACCACTCCTGCGCCAACTGAACCGGTTGATCCGACTCCTGTAGAGCCAGATCCGCAACCGTACACACCGTTCAGTTCCACCCACTCGCCAACCCATTTTCCGGAAGATCCTGAAAATAAAAAGCCTGGCGATGAAGAAGATGACCAGGTGATCAAAGTGAATTAAGCCAGTAAATTGCAAATATTGAGCAGTTATAATTCAACCATTAATAAAATTAGCGCCATGAACTTTAAAAACATTTTCTGGGGAGTCATCCTCATCATTGTGGGTTCTCTCTTCCTTGTAGAAGAACTTACAGATTTTGACTTCGGCAGGTTTTTCTGGCCCATCATCATGATTGTGTCGGGCGGGCTGCTTTTGCTCAAAAACTTTCTAAAAACTGATTACTCCAACCAATCAAATATCTAAGCAACATGAGAACTTCAAGAGGCATCGTTTGGGGTGGATTACTGGTTATACTTGGAACATTCTGGCTGTTGCGCAATATGGATCTGATCCATATTCAATGGAGCGCAGTGCTTCCTTACTGGCCTGTCCTGCTTATTGCAGCGGGGCTAATTCTTGTGGTCACCAGAAGTGGCAATGGTATTTCGGGAGGACTCGTTGCATTGCTGATCACGCTGGCGGTATTTGGTGGCATTGTTAATAAAACCGATCGTAAGTTTAACCATGACAGAGACTGGAATTTCAATTGGAACGACGATGACAATGAGGAACATGATCGCTACGACAATGATGACGAAGAGCAACAGGAAAAAGATCAGGAGTATCTGAAAGATCGTGGAGGGAAGGATGGCAAGGCGATTAATGGCTCTTACCAGTACGACATGGAAGATTTTATTGAGAAAGCGAACTTCAATCTGGAAGGTGGAGCAGGCTCATTTACGATGGACGGAAATACCACCAAGCTGTATGAAGCGACCACACGCAGCTCGTTTGTTGGATTCTTATCCAATACATCAATTAATAAACTTGATCACAGCGCCACTGTAAATCTCAAAATGGAGGATGGCAATGTAAAAATCAAGGATGGAAAAGTTTCCAACGAAGCCAGAATCCATTTAAATGAAAAACCAGTCTGGAAAATCGATCTTGGAATTGGTGCTGGGAAGGGCGACTTCGATTTCAGTAATTACAAGATAGAAAAGCTGAAAGTGAGTACTGGTGTGGCCGACATGAAGATTAAATTAGGAAATAAATTTGCCAATTCGGAGGTTGATATTGAAGCTGGTGTAGCCTCTGTTACTCTGGAAATACCATCGGACAGCGGTTGCGAAATGCGTATGGAAGGAGCATTGAATTCCAAGCACTTTGATGGTATGGATAAAATCAGCGACGGTCTTTACCGCTCCGCGGGATACGATCAGGCGAAAAACAAAATCACTGTTAGTTACGAAGGAGGACTTACAAGCTTTAACCTCAGAAGGTACTAGTAACGGGCATTACCGGTACTGAAATAAATTTCAAATGAATATCTTTGCCAGCTATGGTTAAAGGTATTCATTTTTTATGCGCTCATATTTCCTATTTTTCCTCTGCTCATTTTCTTTTTTCTGTTTTGCCCAAAAAGAAAAAAAAGCTGCACCCCATACCGCATTGCCTGAAATTGAAGAACGAATGATCAGTCAGGGTTTGGTAGATATACAAAAACTTGATCCCGAGATTCTCGTTGATCTCAAATATTCAACAACAGATAATTTTATCGGCAAGGATGTGTACGGTGATCTTACCAGAGCTTACCTGCAACCGGAAATGGCAAGACGACTGGTGCAGGCACATCAACTGTTGCGCAAAACAAAACCCGGTTACAAATTTCTGATTTACGATGCTGCCCGTCCCAATTCCGCTCAATACGAATTGTGGAAAGCATTGGATGCACTTAAGATTCCGGAGCGTAGTAAAACCCAATATGTAGCAGATCCAAAAATTGGATCCAATCATAATTTTGGTTGCGCCATTGACCTCACTGTTACAGATGAAAAAGGTGTTCCGCTAGATATGGGAACCAAGTATGACTTTTTTGGTCCACTTGCCTACCCTCGTTCTGAGGCCGAAATGTTGAGACTTGGAAAACTAACCCAGAAGCAAATTTCAAACCGAAAAATTTTGCGTTCAGCTATGACTCTAGCCGGATTCACGCAAAACACAACGGAATGGTGGCATTATGACGGCATGTCAAAAAAAGCAGCAAGAGCAAAATACGGCATGATTAAGTAGAAACTACTCTTTCCGAAGCGTACTGCCGCCCGATAACTCCTGTTTTACAGACGGATTTCCTTTATACCGAACGGTACTTGCACTGCTGGCTTCAACATCCAGCAAACGCGAAACCCAAATACGAGCGGTGCTCGCTCCTGATAAATTCAGATCAGATTCTTCGGCAAGCCAGTTGGAAGCTTCCAGTTTAGATGCGCCGGAAAGCTCGCCATCCAAAAACCTCGATTCACCCGACAAATTAAGCTGTGAGGCACCATCCAGATCAAATTGGAGCGTACGTGCAGACCCTGAGAAGCTACATCTTGACGCACCCGAAAGTTCAAGATCAATGGCGGTTTCAACTTCAAAACCGGCTATATCTCCATCCACGGCACCTGAGAAATCGACAGATCTGAGCTGTGGCATTGTAATGTCAATATCCATTTCCTGACGCTTCCGCCATGAATTTTTGTACCGTACCACGAGTTTGCCTTCACTTACAAAAATGTTCAGATCGTCAAGATCGTTGCGCTCTCCCTTAGCTGAAACAGCGTAGTCCGAACCTGCCCTCACTGTTACCCGAAATGCATTGTCCATTTCCAGCTGGTCAAAATCTCTCAGTCCGAAGGTCTGTGTGGTAACGCCTCTCAACGGAATATTGTCTTCTGAATTGATGTAAATACACGATTGTAAGGTTGTGAGAATGGATAGAAATAGGACGTAAAAGAATAATTTTTTCATGGCTAATAAATTAAATGGCATTCCCATTACAGACAACTCATAAGACGTTAACCCCCAACATCAATAATATTTTTTGACATAGGGGTAAAATGTTTCAGGATTGTCGTGGTAAAAAGGAAAATTCAACCGTGTCAGCGACCGCTCTTGTATATAGAAACGCAGTAATCGAAAGAGATTTCATATTTTTGGACCGAAACCAAAAATTTAGAGCGTTGTACCCTACCGACCCGGATATTGTCAGTGCGATCAGGCAAGGTGATGAAAAAGCATTTGAACAAACATTTCGAAAGTATTACGAGCGTTTGTGCCAATATGCATGCTCATTGCTGAAAGACGAAGATGAATCGGAAGAGGTTGTACAAACCGTTTTCTTCACGATCTGGGAAAAACGTGCCGATCTGGAAATAACACTTTCCCTGAAATCCTATTTATACAGGGCCGTTCACAACCATTGTCTCAACCGTTTCAAACACGCGACTGTCCGTGAGGCACATAAGGAATATACAGAGCATTTTCTTCCTCAGTCACATGATTCAGTAACGGAAGTAATTCATGCCAATGAACTGGAAGAACGTATTGAAAAAGCGGTGAGTACATTGCCGGACCAGTGTCAGAAAGCATTTCGGATGAGTCGCTTTGAAGAACTTAAATACCAGGAAATTGCAGATCAGCTTGGAATTTCTATAAAAACAGTGGAAAATCAGATTGGCAAAGCTTTGAAGATATTAAGAGCCGAACTTGCGGCCTATCTTCCATCCATGTTTTTGTCAATGTACTTATTCGTCGAACAGCTAACCAAACCGTAACCATGAACAAACCTCATGAAAACATACCGGAGGAGCTGTTGACGAGATATTTGTCAAAAACAGCCTCTAAACAAGAATTAGAACAGGTCAATGCCTGGCTGACACAATCTGCCGATAATGAACAGGAATTGAATGCCTACCGAATTATTTGGGAGAAAACAGATCAAATGGGTCAAAAAAAATTCCGGGTAGATACAGATAACGCCTGGAAGAAAGTAAAGGCTCAAATGGAAACTTCAAAAGGGAATGGTATAAGTCAAATAAAACAAACCGCTATTGAGGAAACAACTATAAAATCGATTGCAGTAAAGAAAAAACTCCCGCCATATATGTGGGCAGCAGCTGCAGTGGCTTTGCTTGTCATGTCTTATGGCTGGTTTATTACTCGTCAGGGAAATCCGGTTACTCAATCTTTCCAAATAGCTACTTTACAAAATACAACCGAGCAAATTCTGCCTGACGGCTCAAAGGTATTCTTGAATTATAACTCCGCTTTAACCTACCCGGAAAACTTTGATGGAGATCTGAGATCCGTCTCCTTACAGGGAGAAGCGTTTTTCGAAATTAAGCCAGACAGCGCCCATCCGTTTATTATTGAGGCGAACGGTGTGGAAGTAAAAGTGCTGGGAACTTCATTTAACGTAAAAGCTTACTCGAAAGAACCCGTTAGGGTGGATGTAGCCACAGGAAAAGTAGCCGTTAAAAAAGCGGGCACTACGCTGAATCTGGTCAAAGGAGAAAGTGCAGTAGTTTTGAAAGACACAATCAGAAGTATAATACCAGACGCGAATACGATGGGCTACCGCACCGGAATTTTTGATTTTAATGCCTCCAATCTCGAAGATGTTGTAACATCAATACGAAACGGCTACCACATTGATCTTCGGTTGGCAAATGAACGTACCGCCCAATGCAGACTGACCATCAGATTCGAAAAGGAGCCCGTAGATGCCACACTGGCTGTAATCGCCGAAACGCTTGATCTGAAAATCAGGAAGGAAGGCGAAGTGTATTGGCTGGAAGGAAACGGATGCCAGTAATATCTTCCCTTTGTGAATATCAATACTAATTTTTGCTGCCTTGAAAAATCGTTACTCTCTTTCTTTTCTTTTAGTTATCTGTATGATCTTACTGGCGTCCGTCACAGGAATGTCTCAGAATGTGCTGGAAAAGAAAATTTCGATAAGGGTAACCAATCAGCCTTTGGATGAAGTTCTGAAAAAAATAGAGAATCTTGGAAATTTTAGCTTTTCGTACAGTCCTGATGCCATAGATGTTAAAAGAAATATATCTTTACAGGCTAACAATCTAACTATCAGAGAAATACTTAATGACATTTTTAAGAGTAAGGTAAATTTCAAAGAGCGTAGAAAATACATCATTCTCCAAAATGCTCCTCCTGAAAAAGAAGATGCGGTTCCGGAGAACTTCAATCTGAACGGTTATATCATTGATCAGAAAACAGGAGAGAAGCTTGCCAATGCCAGTATTTACGAATCCGTAACGCTGGCATCTACCATTAGTAATCAGTTTGGTTACTATAAAATAAAACTCCCTACATCCAAAACATCGTTACGACTCGAAGTAAGGAAAGAAGATTATATTGCCAGGTCCATTACGGTAGCCAATCGGAAAGACACCTATTTCCCGATCGGAATGAATCCGGATACACTCAAACCGATATCGTCCATTTCACCCAAAATACCACAACGATCCGACTCCCTTCACCAACGCTTAACCATACCTCAATACAAATCACCGGTGATGGATTCCCTGGCAATAGAAGAAGCACGGATAACGGATGCCCGACGTTATGAAAATTTAAGAAAAACCTATCTTACCCTGCAAAGCGAAGTACAGAATGCATTTGCGTCGGCACGGCAGGCGATCAATATCAAAAACATCAGCGACACACTTTACAGACCTTTCCAGGCTTCCATTTTGCCATTTCTGGGTACGAATCATCATTTGAGTGGTAACGTGGTAAATAACGTTTCCTTAAACTTTTTCGCAGGTTATTCTCTGGGAGTTAGTGCGTTCGAACTTGGTGCATTTTTGAATGTTGTCAGAGGCAATGTCACTGGTTTTCAGCTGGCCGGAATCGGTAACATTGTAGGTAATGACGTCACAGGTTTTCAATATGCCAATATGCTGAACCTCACACTGGGTAATTTTACAGGTTTCCAGGGATCACAAATGCTGAACTATACAGGCCAGAATTTCCGGGGTTTCCAGCTAGCCGGTGTGGGTAACGTGGTAGTGGGTACACTCAACGGATACCAGCTCTCGGGGGTATATAACTATGCTCATACCGTGGATAGCGGGCATCAGATAGGGCTTATTAACTATGCCAATTATTCCAAAACAGTACCTTTTGGAATTTTTAGCTATGTTCGCAGGAACGGTTATCGGAGATACGAATTTGGCAGCAATGAATTTGACTATTTCTCCTTTTCCTTCAAAACAGGGGTAAGCAGATTTTACAACATTTTCTCACTTGGTTTCAGCGGTCTTTCCAATGACAAATCCATTGGAACATTGGGCTATGGATTTGGTACAGCACAAAGGCTAGGTAAAAACTGGATGATCAATGCGGATCTGACTGCAAATGTGGTACTTGTTAAAAATCAGAATATTGATGAAATACCGGCAGGACTTTTCAGATTTTCCACAAGCATCGAAAAGAAATTTGGTCAGCGTTTCGCACTCTTCGCAGGGCCATCTATTAATCTGCTTTCGAGCAACTACACCGGCTTTGTAAATACAGAAAAAAGCAATGTTATCAGCCCAATCTGGCTGGGTAAAAAGCCCGACAGTCAGACAAAAAATTATGGTTGGATCGGTTTTCAGGCAGGGATCCGGTTTTGTAATTGGAATTGAAAATGATAACTTTAAACCAGTAGAATTCAAATTGCTTGCATTCCAAAGGTTTGATATAAAGTAGAAATGTTTCCATATCATTTACCCGAAAAACGCTTCCTTATCTTTCTGTTAGCTTACACAGTCATATTGGCTATCAGTTTTCAGATAACGCAATCGGTGGTATTTACTAAATATTCCAGTCTGACATGGACTGTTCTGTTTGACCTGACCATAATACCTTTTGGGCTGTTTTACTATCTCATCGGTAAGCCACTTTCGCTATCCGGTCTACGACTCATTCTGGTTCTTTCTCTGATTTTAAGAATTGCATTTTTTATCACTCCTTCGCAGCTAAGTTTCTGGCCTGTATTGCTGATACTCCTTGAAAGTATTGTACTCTCCACAGTTCTTGTTCGAATACGCTACTTGACCAGAACGTTCAAGCAGTTTCGAATATATCAGGACTTTGAAACTGCACTCACAACTACATTTCAAAACATTTTCGGTTCCAAAGTAACCCCTTTTATTTGCTCTGAAATTCTGATCGTATACTACGGTTTGTTGGGATTTACTCTCAAAAATGATATCTGTGTACATCGAAAAGCAGTTACGACTCACAAAAAATCTGCTCAAACAGCGATAATGTTTGCTATAATTCTAATTGGCATTATCGAAACCTGGGCTGTCCATCTTATGCTTACGAAATGGAGCACAATGGTTTCATATATTGTCTCAGGAATAAGCCTATATGGTTTATTATTCATTCTGGCAGAGCTTTTTGCTGGTATTAAACGCCCATCATATCTAACCAATGACAAGTTTCAGATAAGATTGGGTATGAGATGGAGGGCAAGTATTCCCTTCTCTTTAATTGACGATGTGAGTTTTGTAAGACAGAGCCCGAAAAAAGGAAAAGATGCTTTGAATGCATCATTGTTGGTCACTCCAAATATCCTAATCGCTTTCAAAACACCAACGAAAATCGATGGCCCCTATGGAATACAAAGGACCGTCTTGAAGCTTTCACTCTTTGTGGATGAACCAGGTAAATTTATTGAGGCGATCAAGGAGACTGGTCCAACTAATTTCTGAACAGTGCAAAATAAAAAAAGCCACGGAGAATAAACATCTCCATGGCTCTGTATAATTTCCTATCCAGTTTTAAAACCCAATCCTTCGCCTCGAACCGTTCAATACATTTCCTTTTACGTATTCATTCAGTTCAGCCAATTCCTTTTCGAAACCGCCTGACAAAATTGGGAAACGACACCAGGATCTTGGATCAAGATTGAGATCATCCAAATGAAACGATGGCGCATAACGTTCACGTTTCCATTGATTTCGGCTCCATAGCTTAAAGAAACGCTCTGTCCATGCATGAATCTGTTCGGGTGCATAAAGTCCTTTGTAACGAACCAGTAAAGTCCGAAAGGCATCAACAGGCGCTTTTTTGTCTCTTATGGCAAGTTTTTCCAAAGCATCAAGAAAATCATAAGGCATAAGATCTGCTTCGTCCGTCTGGTTTCTTTCCAAAGGTCGTAGCTCTGCGGTAGGTTGCAGGCTGTTCACCTTTTTTAGTCCTTCAATTTTGATATGTTTGCCTTTCACTTCGCACCCCTGCGTTTCCAGCCATCTCAGCCATTGCCGCAAATAATGCTTATCAATACCCGCCAACGGACTGATACTTCCAGCGGTATCACCATCCATGGTTGCATAACCAACCGCCACTTCCGACCTATTGGAAGTAGCAAGGAGCAAATGGTTGGACAAGTTCGTAAGCAACCAAACTCCGGGAGCGCGTACCCGGGCCTGAATGTTCTGCAAAGCGATGTCATCTTCCTGCCACGACAGCCGTCTCCCAATCTGATCTTCGATCAAACCTTTGTAGGTTTCTACCAGCCCGTTAATATTGATATTATAAAAAGTCGATCCAATTGAATGTGCAAGAGATCTGGCCGATTCCAGCGTATCTTTGGAGCTGTTCTCAGTCCCCTGATAAATATTGTGTATCAAAACCAGAGCCAGATCTTCTTCTGTTTTAGCAGTCTGGATGTGCTTGATGTACGAAAGTTTCTGCTTCACTCGCTTCATCCCAATGCTTTCATCGGCAAGGCGGATCATGAGTCCGCACAGAGCAGTACAAGCACAGGAATCTGCGCCACCCGACAGCGATATAGTGAAACCGTTGGATCTACTTTTTCGCAAATAATCAAAAAGACCAAGGCATACGGCTCTGGCAAATTCTTCTTCTTTTATCGCACCTCCTTTTTCAAAAGCCTCTAATTCCGCAACTTGTGGCAAAACAGGTTCTATTTCCGGGAAATCGAATCTTCCGGAGACACGCCAGCTTTTGTCTTTGGACGGAGCCGAAATATAGTTTTGAATTTGACTCAATCTTGTAACGTCGGTATCAATTACAGCGGTCGTAACAAAGAAATCCTCATAGCTAAACCTTGGACTGCTCACCAGCAATTCACCATTGGAAGCCACCATGGCATCACCATCGTAAATAGCCTTACCAGCTTCATTTCCTAATAAATTGGTATAAATATAACTGCATGCAAATGTTCGGGAAGCATCTACAACCAGGCGTTCACGTGTCATGAATTTATTAAAAGCAAAATGACTTGCACTTGGATTCAGAATGATATCCACGCCTCTTTCATAGTGCCTGCGCGCAGGACGGTTGGAAACCCAGCCATCTTCACAAATTTCAAACCCGATACGCACACCATGCGTACCTCCCTGCAAAGGACTTCCTGACAAATCAAAAATGACATCACCAATCGGATAATTCATTTGATTGATTTCAATACTATCTACAACGCCTGGCTGCCAGGGACGAAACCAACGTGCTTCATAATGAATGCCATTGTTTGCAAGATTCTGTTTGCAGTAAAAACCAAGTATCTGTTTATTGGCGATCAGACAGGCAGCATTGTACAAGCTGTTATTATGCCTCAAAGGCAAGCCCACAGCCACTGTGATACCTGCCGTTTCATCCACAATATCCAACAAACATTTCTGGGCCTGCTCAACCAGATCAGGAGCGAAAAAATAATCTTCACAACCATATCCGGAAATACAAAGCTCAGGCATACACAACAGGCTCACAGACTGTTTCCTTGCCTCTTCTATTGCCCCAATAATATGTTTGGTATTCGATTCCCAGGCCATCGGTGTTTGGTTCACCACCCCGGATGCTACTTTTATCTGTGGCATATTATATGTTATTCGATTATGATATCGTGATTAAAACTTCAACAGAAATCTGTCTGCAACTTAACAAAAAATGAGGAGAAGAAGTTATTGAGCGGCTGTCGGCTAAAATGTGCCATTCCTATATAAAGTTCATTTGCATCCATTTTAGTTTTGACCGTTGAGATAGCAAACTGTTTGGGGAAAGTTACATACCGACCGTTCAGTCCGCTAAAAAGCGTACAAACCGGGATCTTCCACCAAAGCCCCTTACCTCCTCCGACTCCACCTTCCCTTTTTTTTTCTATTTTTGCCAAACAAAAAAATTAAACCAGCGCAGTACCCTTGCAATTTCC
The DNA here is from genome assembly GCF_021390535.1 of Dyadobacter sp. CY312. Taxonomy (GTDB): domain Bacteria; phylum Bacteroidota; class Bacteroidia; order Cytophagales; family Spirosomataceae; genus Dyadobacter. The sequence continues at coordinate 44,066 of NZ_JAJUXG010000026.1, read as the reverse complement.
CTCATTTATCGCCAAACGAATTCGTCACAATGAAGCAGGTTCCTTCTCTGCAACGGTTTCGCGTATCGGTATTGCCAGTATTGCCATCGGTGTAGCTGTCGGGATTATCGCATTTGCCGTTCTCTTAGGCTTTAAACAAACCATTCAGCAGAAGATTTTCCTGTTCGGGGCACACATCAATGTGAGTGCATTCACAATGGGGAATACTTATGAAGAAGGTCCGCTCCCACTCAAAAATCCTATTGCAGAAGAATTACCTAAAATACCGGAAATTGATCATTGGCAGGTTGTGGCCAATAAATCGGGTATTCTGAAAACACCTGATGAAATTAAAGGTGTTGTGTTGAAAGGCGTTGGAAAAGATTATGACTGGGATACTTTCAAAAAAAGTCTCGTTTCCGGTCGACTGATCGGTTATAAAGATTCTTCATCCATTAATTACGGATACTCTTCGGAAGTCATTATAAGTCAAAAAATTGCATCACAGCTTCGTCTCAAATCAGGGGATGATGTGATCATGTATTCGTTACAAAACCCACCACGACCCCGAAAGCTTACGATTGCAGGTATCTACAATACCCAAATGGAAGAATTTGACAACGTATTGATGATAGGTGACCTCGCGCTCGTGCAGCGGCTCAACAACTGGGGACCAGATTCCGTTGGTACTTATGAAATTTACCTAAAAGATTTTGCCAAGATAGATGATGTTTCCAACCAACTGAGGAAAGTACTGCCTCCGGCAGTTTATCTGCAAAAGGTCACGACCAGCTTTCCACAAATTTTCGACTGGCTTATTTTGCTCGATCGTAATACCGCCGTTTTCCTTTCGCTGATATTGTTTGTAGCCTGTTTCAACATGATCTCCATTTTATTGGTAATGATCATGGAAAGAACGCCGCTGATCGGTCTGTTAAAAACACTGGGTAGCCCAAACAAACAAATTAGAATGGTGTTTTTTCAGGTAGGAATACACATGGTGCAAAAGGGATTGTTAATTGGAAACGGCGTTGGGCTACTGTTTTGCTGGTTGCAACATCAGTACAAATTAATATCCCTTGATCCTGTCAATTACTACATGGACACTGTGCCAATTGTATTCGACTGGTCGATATTTGCGCTTGTAAATGTGGTTACCATCGTTGTTTCCGCACTTATATTACTTATTCCAACACTGATCATCACCCGAATTCAGCCTATCAAAGCGTTGCTTTTCAAGAAATAAAAATCAGGATAAGAGTCTGTTCAGAAACCTGAAATCTGTTTTAAAGTCAGTGACAGGCAGGAATTTCACCTCTTTAAAATTAGCAGCGAGCGGATTTAGAATAATGTTTCTTTCTGAGGGAATAATGGCAGAAGGAACAGAAAAAGCCACGATAGACAAATCACTCAATATCTGCGCTCCCAGCCATTGCGAATAGGAAATATCTTCCTCCCAACGAGATTTGAAAAGCTTAGTATCTGCATGAAATATCCCATTCTCATCATCCGGTATTTCAATTTTCAGCAATCCAATTCGGCTCATATTCTCCTTTGACTTTGCATGGACGTACTTTTCCAAAAATGCCAAAGACGCATGTTCACTCGTGTAGATGCAGGAGTAACCTTCCGGGTTCCATCTCCCGCCAAACAGCCTCGCTCCGGTTCCCGTTTGGTCATGAATGTAATCCATGGCGGCCAGGCGATATACCATCATATGTACACGCCATGCTCCATACGCCCCAACTCGTTACATACCAGCTTCACGCCCCAAAATGATTGCAGTGCAGAAAAATCAATGGTTTTATCCAGGATTGATTTAGGTTGGCGCAGCCATTCGTCGAAGTGTTTTACCTCACCAAAAACCTGAATGCCTATTGCAGCCATGTTTTCGAGCTGATATAGATGCTCTGCATAAAGCCCTTCAAACGGCTTGTTTTCTTTCAGGTAACGCTGCAAAGTTCGGTCGCTTATATGCAAAATAGCAGCCCATTCCAATTGTGTAAAGAGCAGTTTTTGTGACAAAGAATTAAAATCAGCAATTGAGAAAGCAGCGATTTTATCCTTTGCAAAATAAAGAACTTCCGGCTCTGACGCCATTTGCAGGGGAAGTTCCCTCGGCATCTTATAGTTAATCGCTTTCACAATATCCGTATTTTGTCATACAAACATACGACATTTTTACAAAATACAAATATCTATTCCTGAATATCTTACAAGACATTTACCATTTTACATTATGAAGCATTTCCGCACCTTTTAACAAGGTATCATCATTTTTTGCAAAGCAAAATCTCAGGACTTTGTAATCAACTGCTTCATTGTAAAACGAAGATAAAGGTATGGAAGCCACGCCTGCTTCACGAGTTAGCCGCTCTGCCAGGTATAGGTCGTGCTCCCCGGACAGATGATGGTAAGAAACATTTTGAAAGAAACTCCCTTCCGAAGGCTTTATCTCAAACCCAATATCATTGATGGAATTGATAAAAAGGTTTCTCTTCTTTTCATAAAACGCAGACAAGCCAAGATAATGTTCCGGCTCGAATAGGTACTCCGCCAAAGCAAACTGCGCAGGTGTGTTGACACTGAACACCAGATACTGATGTATTTTACGAAATTCAGCACTAATCTCTTTCGGAGCCAGGCAGTAGCCAACTTTCCAACCAGTAATGTGAAAGGTTTTACCGAACGAACCACACACAAAGGTCCTGTTGGCAAGAGATGGTATCGCAGACGCGGAAACATGACTTCTTCCGTCAAAAATAATGTGCTCATACACTTCATCGCTGATCACGGCCACATCATGCTTAGTGGTCAATTCTCCCAGCTTTTGCAGATCACTTTCTGTCCAAAGCTTACCTGTCGGATTATGCGGTGTATTAATGATAACCGCCTTTGTCTTAGCTGAAAAACGTGTTGCCACCACATCCCAGTCAATTCCGTCATAGAGAGGATCCAGGGTAACATACACAGGAATCCCACCGTTGAGCTCAATAGCCGGAACATAACTGTCGTAAGCCGGTTCAAACACAATAACTTCGTCGCCCGGATGCACCGCCACACTTATTGCAACATATAACGCTTCACTGGCTCCGCTGGTTATCGTTATTTCAGATTCCGGATGATATTCCACTCCCGTCGCAGCATACGTTTTCTTAGAAATCGCTTCTCTCAGAGCCATTACACCTGCCATGGGTGCGTATTGATTTTTCCCCGACCGGACATATCGATCCATCAGTATCTGAAGACCTGGTGAACAATCGAACTCGGGAAATCCCTGCGACAAATTGATGGCTTTGTATTCCTCAGCCAATTTCGACATTTTAGTAAAAATGGTAGTTCCAACCTTAGGGAGTTTAGATCGGATTTCTGTCCCGGCAGATAACATATTTAATTCTGTAATAATAAAAACAGGAATAGGAACAACAAAAAAAGCCCGTATCAGCAACGGAAGCTTCAAATATAGTCGATAGCTACCAGCGGATACGGGGTGTCAAAATATAATTACCAACTACTTTTTACCTTTCCAGGCGTATACCTCTCTGAGCAATGTTTTTGTGTCGGGTGAATGATCAAAATTTTCGTCTATAAATGTGTATGAGACCCTCCTGTCTTTACCTATCACAAAAAGCGAAGGTGTAAATACCTCTTCTGAAATACCTGCAATACGATCCCATATAGGCGAGGTTTCCGAATAAACCCCGTACGTCCTTGCCACATTATGATCTCTGTCATGAACAATCGTAAGTTCTGTATCCAATTTTCTTGTAAGGCGCTCAATGTATTTGGAAGATTCATTACTTAGCACCAACAATTGTCCTCCCAATGCTTCGATTTTCGGCGCAATCTCTTGCAACATATTCAAATGTTTCGGTGCATAACTTCCCCAGCATGTACAATAGAAACTTAAAACAAGCGGTCGGTTTCTTAGTAATTCTATCAGCGACCTCGATTCGTTGGAGCCCGAAATAGACGTTACCTGAAAACCTTCGTCTGGTTTCAAATAAAACAATGGTGCAAAATCACCTGCTTTAAGAACCTCAATTGGTTCCTCCACAAATTTTTCCCGTAGTTGAATGGTAGAAATATTTCCTACTTCATCCTCAATTTCATAATACATATTTGCCAGGGTTGTATTGATTCTGTCACAAATATATTTAAATCTATATAATCTACAAACTTAATAGATTATTATTTTATCAGATTTGAATTCATGCATACCAAAGTATAATATTCCTGAAAAACGTTATCTAACCTGCATTTAAATCCTTGAAAGCGGATGTAATGTGTTTTGTAAATTTGGTATTGCGAATCAGGTCCGCCGAGATGAAATCAGGATATATTCTAATCTCGTGAAGTTTATCTATTTCATGCCAATGAAACAAAAGTTCTCCTCCTTCTTCAATTGTTTGAAAATCATGTTGATTTTCGAGAACCGGAACTACCATTCTATAATAAAATCCAACCTCATGGTACTTGTTGCCATCGTAAGAGAAAAAGTTTTCAACCACCCACATCAAATCTTCAACTTCTGCGGTTATGCCCGTTTCTTCCGCCATCTCCCGAAGAAGCGTTTCCATTGTAAGTTCGAACATGTCAACACGGCCACCCGGAAGACTCCAGAAGTTGTCGGAAGGCGTTTTGTGAAGCAGTACTCTGTCGTTACAAACAGCCACTCCTGCAACCCTAAAATTAAATAGCCCTCCATTAAGCGGAAGGCTAATTGTCGACGGACCATTCATATTAAAAAATTGTCAGACAGTGATTTTTGAAGCCGTAGATTCCCTTACTACGAGCGATGTTTTGAAAGAACGGGTCTCAAACGCACTGGTTTTTTTTGGATGTTCAATAAGCCTGATCAGTAATTCCACAGCCTGTTGACCCATTTCCAATGCGGGTTGTACCACGGCAGTCAAAGGTGGATTCAATAACTCAGCTACGCCAATGTTTGTGAAACCAACCACTGCGATTTCTTCCGGAATTTTCACTTTATTTTTAAGTAAAACAGCCAGACAACCCGTAGTCAGCCTGTCGCTTGCAGCAAGTATTGCGTCTGGTGGTTCCGGCATATCGAGCAGTTCCTGCATGGCGATTTCATTTTCACTTACCACTTTCCCGCCATGATGGCAATATTTTACATAGGCATCATCAAAAGGTATGTCATTGTCTTCCAATGCTTTCTTGTAGCCGGCCAGCCTTTCCGTGGTGATAGACAAATAGATAGGACTGGTGAGATGCGCAATACGTCTCCGTCCCGATTTGATCAGATGTTCGGTCGCTTCGTAACTTCCCAAAAAATTATCAACCACCACTTTATGCGTTTCTATTTCTTTGGGTACCCTGTCAAAAAAGACGATCGGCAGTCCTTTATCCATCAGTTCCTCAAAATGATGGAGATCCGTCGTGAGGCTTGAAAGCGATACGAGAAGTCCATCTACTTTTCTGGAAACCAAGTAGTTGGTATTAGCTACTTCACGCTCATAAGACTCGTGACTTTGAAAAATCACAACGTGATAACCCATATTGTACGCAATGGACTCAATTCCATTGATCATTTGGGAGAAAAAATTATTGGCGATTTCAGGAATGATTACGCCTATGGATTTACTCTTGCTATCCCTTAAACTGAGCGCAATGGGATTGGGTCTGTAATTCATCCTTTCGGCATACTCCATCACCAGCTTCTTTGTCTCAGCATTGATCTCATAGCTGTTCCGCAATGCACGGGAAACCGTGGATGTGGATAGATTGAGCGCACGTGCAATATCTTTTATTGTAATTGTTTCCAAAGAAAGACTTAATTAATTCAGTTTCGATATGTCAAAAATATCATACTTTTCTACGAATAGGGAATATACTACATTTTTCTCAAAACCAGCCGCAGCCATCAATTTTGATTCAAAACACATCCTTTTGCAATCCCTCGCTAAATTTGACCCAAACTTGTTCCTGATAAAGATAAGGACGGTGCAAAATGCTTCGCACCCCGATTACAGCGCTGTGTCAGCAATAAGGTTCGGAGGAAGAAGAATTAAAAATCCGGCAACGTTCCCGGTAACGTGTGCAATTAAAAAGACAATTTTTTATTTGATATTTATAATAAATACATCTAACATCGCTAATATATAGATGTGATCAACCTATTTTTTGGGCAGACCAACCGGATCCTGCCCAAAAGTTTTCTTCTGAGAAAAATTCAAACCAATAATTAATGAGCATTACCGACCAATTTAACCTCACCGGAAAAACCGCGCTTGTAACAGGATGTAACCGGGGAATAGGGAAAGCCATGGCCGAAGCACTGGCAGAAGCCGGAGCCGACATCATCGGAATATCGTCATCCTTACCATCCGCTGACAGCGAAGTGCAAAAATCAATTACAGGCTTAGGCCGTAAGTTTTATCCATATCAGGTTGATTTGGGAGACCGTGCCAAACTTTACGATTTCGTAGGTCAGGTAAAAATCGATCATCCAAAAATTGATATTTTGATCAACAATGCCGGAATTATTCTGCGCCAGCCAGCCGCCGAGCATTCGGATGAATATTGGGATCAGGTTTTGAACATTAATCTGGACGCGCCTTTTATCCTATCCAGAGAACTTGGAAAAGAAATGGTGGCAAGAGGATATGGTAAGATTATCTTCACGGCGTCTTTGCTTACTTTCCAGGGCGGCATCAATGTGCCGGGTTACACCGCGGCCAAAAGCGCGATTGGTGGTTTGGTAAAAGCACTTGCCAACGAATGGGCAGGAAAAGGTGTAAATGTGAATGCAATTGCTCCTGGTTACATCAATACCGACAATACCGAGGCACTAAGGAACGACCCGGTAAGAAGTAAATCCATACTGGACCGTATACCAGCGGGAAGATGGGGATTGCCGGAAGATTTTAAAGGACCAGCCGTTTTCCTCGCATCGGACGCATCCAGCTACGTAAGCGGCACTACGCTCACAGTTGATGGCGGATGGATGGGAAGGTAGCTTTAAAGTTTACAGTTATAAGTTTATAGTTTTAAGAGCCAAAAGCTCATAGCTAACATTAAAGCCATACAAAAGAATGAAGTGCCGGTCTGAACGCTTTTTGGCGGGCTGAACGGACTTAGCGAGACATGTGAACAGATAGTTATTTCACCGCCCGGCTTCTCACATTTCACTAAAAGTAAATTAAACAGGTTGGAGCTAACAGCTGATAGCCAACCGCTCATAGCTAAAAAAGTCATGCAAATAAGATTTGAAAGTAGTCGTAAAGAGGTATCACAGATGGATACCGCCAGTTTACGTGAGAATTTTTTGATAGAAAATATTTTCGAAACGGATAAAATTTCATTCGTTTATTCACATTATGATCGTGTGATGATCGGTGGAGCCATTCCTGCTAATGGACCTTTACGCCTCGAAACGTTTGATTCGCTAAGAGCTGATTATTTTCTGGAAAGACGTGAGATCGGGATCATCAATATTGGTGGCGACGGACACGTAACAGCCGATGGCGAAACGATCAACATCTCTAAGTTGGGCTGTGTTTATGTAGGAAAAGGAACGAAAGAGGTGATATTTACAAGTACTGATGCGGCAAATCCGGCTGTTTTCTACTTGCTGTCGTCTCCGGCTCACCAAACCTACCCTACCCGCTTTTTCTCAAAAGAAGATGCGACGCCAATGACAGTCGGTAGTATGGAAACTTCCAATCACCGTACGATCTACAAATACATTTATCTTGAAGGAATCCAAAGCTGCCAACTTGTAATGGGACTAACCGTATTGCAAACCGGCAGCGTATGGAACACCATGCCATCGCACGTGCACGACCGCCGTATGGAAGCCTATTGCTACTTCGACGTTCCTGAAAACCAAAGAGTTCTTCACCTGATGGGCGAACCTTCGGAAACACGCCATTTATGGGTAGCCAACCACCAGGCGATTATTTCTCCGCCATGGTCGATTCACTCAGGATGCGGTACATCCAATTACTCATTCATCTGGGGAATGGCAGGCGAAAACAAGGATTACACCGATATGGATCCTGTTCTGATTGGAGATTTGAAGTAAGCTGGATTTAATGTTATTTATTGAAGCCGGATAAGTTTTAGGACTTGTTCGGCTTTTTTAGTAAAATCACAAGCATAATGAGTTTATCATGAGATAACCAAATCTAGTGGATAAGTTAATCTTACAGCGATTTAAAATATTATTCTAGGAGTAAATCTACGTAGCAACAAACCACCTACACCCTCATTGAAAAAAATTCTATACTTTTTACTAAAGATCATTGGCATTTTTGCATCCATAATTGCCATCTTTATTATGATGATTTTTGCGTTCTTTTTCTTCACAGATGGAGGCTGTAAAAATACAATTCACTCTACTTTCTTCTCTCCTGATCAAAAGCACAAGATTGTACTACATAATTACGACTGTGGAGCTACTACCGGTTTTTCCACTCATATCTCCCTCATTGAAAGTGACGAAATGATCGATGGCGCGGGAAACACTTTTGTTGCGGATGATGATCACGGCAAAGCCAGGTCGCACCCAAGCTTTGATACGCTCATTGATGTTAATATAGAATGGCTTGACAATCGAACGGTTAAAATTACATACGATAAGTTAGCGCGGGTCTTCGAAGAAGATGAAAGAGTCGATGGCATTGATATCAAATATGTTCGCAAATAGATCAATAAAAATTATTTAACTAATTACAAATCAAATAAATATAAACAAATCTTAATCATTCCACCTGGATAAAGTTTCTAAAATTTCGCATCTCATCACCGAACAAAATTCAACCTAGGAAAAAATCTTCCACAAAAACTATGTAAATTCAACTCACAATTTTTTGAACAATGAATCGACTTGAAAGGTATAAACCAGCCATAATCAAACTCTGTGAAATTCATAAAGTTAAAAGCCTGTATGCTTTTGGTTCGATTCTTACTGACAGTTTCAACAAAGAAAGTGATGTTGACCTGATTGTTGATTTCTCGGATGTAAAGCTAGAGGACTATGCTGATAACTACTTTGACTTCAAATTTTCTCTTCAAGACATCTTGCAAAGACCTGTTGACCTATTAGAAGAAAAAGCCATAAAAAATCCCTATTTCAGACAGTCTGTCAATCACCAAAGACAACTACTTTATGGACAATGACATAAAGGTATGGCTCTATGATATCTTGAATGCAATTATCGAAATCGAAAGTTTTCTGAATGATACCCCAAAGGAGTTTGCAAAATATCAGAGTGACCTCCGAACCAAACGAGCTGTTGAAAGAAATATCGAAATAATTGGCGAAGCTCTAAGCCGAGTCTTAAAGCATGATGAAACTGTTAAAATTTCAAATTCCAGAAAAATTGTTGACACCAGAAATAGAATAATTCACGGCTACGATTCTGTTTCAGACGATGTAATATGGGGTATCGTTATCCGCCACCTTCCAATTTTAAAAATAGAAATACACGCATTGTTGGATGAGTAGAAACCTCCTTAGTTAACACCCAAAAGTGGCTTGACTTGATCATAGCATTAATAAAACTTACGGCTTTCAAGCAATCAATATACTGAATGTTCTTATACTCCAAGATTTGAATTCTCAAATTGATGTTTCCTAATATCACCACCAGTTCACTATGAATACCAAACTCACACTCACCATAGAACAGTCCGTTAGCGATAAGGCGAAACGATACGCAAAAGACAATGAGCGTAGTTTGTCTGATATCATTGAAAATTATCTCAAAACGATCACAAGAGAATCATCGATTGAGGATGAGACCGAGCTTACCCCTATTGTAAAATCGCTGAAAGGCTCATTTAATGCGCCTGAATATTTTGACTACAAAAAAGAACTTACAAGGAAATTATAAAAAAAACACCTCCAGGCGATGCATAAAATTCCCTGTTAATTCCAGTTTTTCTGGCATCTACCTGTCCTTCACCAACAAACGAGAGATCAAAAATGCACGGATTCCCAATGCAATCACTAATGGGATCAGGCAGACGTTAAGTTTCTGAGGGATAAAAAACCAAAGCAACAACGTTATAATTGATAAAATCCAGACCACTTTGAAATATCCGGCGAGAGTGTATGCGTACTTTCTGCTGATCAGGATTAGAGCAGCTATAACGTGAAACGGAATTGCCCACAACAAGTTGAAATTTTTAGCAGCAGCTTCGTGAGCGGTAAAAGCCCAAAGTGCAAATAAGAGCAAACCAATAAAACCGATGATCAAAAAAATGCTCACATCGAACCATTTCGTAATTTTCCGCCACCTCCAATCTTTTAAAGAAATAAAAATAACTCCAACCAGAAAGAGGAAAAACACAATAGCAGGATGAAAAATTGAAATGGCACTATTTTTTTGATCTGGTTCAAAAACAATATTTTTCCTTTTTACAATAGGTGCGCCATTAAGGGTGGCATGATCAAAACCCCTTTCGGTATAATCAGGAAGAAACATGTATTCAAACGGAGAAAGTTGTTTATCCATTGGCAATCCCAAACACACCTCAATACCCAACTCTCCCCAAGGCTGTTGTTGCAGATACATTCTGGTCAGATCACGAATGGTGAAACCACCTTTCAAATACGAATTGTTAAACTTTAAATTCTGCCCAAACAATTCAATAAATAAGTCTCTTACTTTGATCGAGCAGTTATTGTAAAAATAATCATATCTGTATGTAGCGTTTTCTGGCTGAGCATTCTTGTGCAGGTGATTGTAAATCTCCTGTTTTTGATTTCTGTTGAAGTTCAGAACCTGTTCATGAACAAATCTCTCCTCTGAAATATAAGAATCTCTAAAAGGCGCATATGAGGATACTCCAAGTTTATAAAGCAGATCTCCTTTGAGAAAATTCAGGTAAAAAGCCGAGTTAAAAACAAAGGTTCCATAATTGAAAGCCAGATCCATACCATTCAGGGGATCATAAATTCGGATAGCTGTGTGCCCGAAAGCAGAATACACCTCTTCCTGATAAGGCCCACAGGTAATAATAGAAACCTCAGCGGAATCGGACAATGCAACTTGTGCTGATGCAGATAAGCTAGTAAAAAGTAAAATCGTAACGATTGCGATTTTCATCATAGTAAAGCTATGGATAATCATTTTTAGGCAAAAAAGCCGTTCTCCTTTCAACTGCGAATTCTATTGCGTATAAGGATAATACCAAAACTAATGAAAACTACTTTTGAAAAACACAGTGGATCAAATGCGTTCTATTGCTCTAAATTTATCCCCTACGACACTATTTACCTTGATGCCCGCCCTCTGGCAACGTTCCCGACAACGATTGCGCAATTAAACACAATTTAATATTTGATAATTATAATTAATAGACCTAAACTCGTCTTACTCACCTGACGTACATGTTGGATGATTCACTTTCTCATATTGAAATAAGTCAATTGCATGAAAAAATTGTTTCTCTTTTCCCTCGTCATTCTCTTCGCATTTCGTCCTGCCGAAAAACAAGTACAGGTTTTTCTTATTGGCGATTCAACATTGTCTACCAAAAAACCGGGTGATGCACCTGAAACGGGTTGGGGAATGGTATTGCAGGATTATTTCGTGTCAGAAAATGTAAGCGTTCAGAATCATGCTCAGAATGGAAGAAGTTCCAAAAGCTTTATTACGGAAGGACGCTGGAAAGCAGTTTTACAGGATTTAAAACCAGGCGACTGGGTGTTTATACAATTTGGACACAATGACCAGAAAGACAAGGACACAAGTCGGTTTACTGCTCCAAATGGCGAGTACCGTAAAAATCTGATCCGGTTCGTGAAAGAAACACAGGCAAAAGGTGGCAAAGCGGTTCTCATCACGCCGGTAATGCGCAGAAGGTTCGACGAAAAAGGTGTGTTTTTTGATACGCACGGCGAATATCCCGCGGCAGTAAAGGCCGTTGCAGCTGAACTGAAAGTGCCTTTGATCGACTTGCATGCCAAAAGTGGCGAGGTGATCAAAACAATGGGACCGGATGCTTCAAAAGAATTATTTATGCACCTCGATGCCGGGATCTTCTCCCGGACTCCAAAAGGTTTGATTGACGATACACACTTTTCTGTTTATGGCGCGGCTGTAATGGCGAGCATTGTTGCCGAAGGTATTAAAAACCAGATTCCTGATCTTGCCAAATCACTCAAACATTTCGGCACTACGGACAAGTATGTATATGAGTTACCAAAAGTTCTTGTTCCGGTATTCAAAAAAGATACATTTAACATCCTCAGCTACGGAGCCAAAAGTGATGGAGTCCAATTGAATTCACCTGCAATAAACAAAGCAATCGACGCCTGCTCTGCCAAAGGCGGCGGTACGGTTCTCATACCTGACGGCTTTTGGTTAAGCGGACCAATTGTGCTCAAAAGCAATGTAAACCTGCATATTTCAAAAGGTGCATTGTTGCAGTTTAGCGACAACTATGACGATTATCCGGTGGTAAAAACGAGCTGGGAAGGATTAGACGCTGTACGTTGTCAGTCGCCGATCAGTGCAACTGGTGTTACCAACATCGCCATTACAGGTGGCGGAATTGTGGATGGCGCGGGTCAGGTTTGGCGTTCTGTTAAAAAAGATAAACTGACAGACGGACAATGGAAAAAGCTTGTGGCATCAGGCGGTGTGTTGGATAAAGACCAGCGGATCTGGTACCCAACCGAAAAATCATTCCTTGGTAACAATACAAAAGGAGCCGGCAACATTGCTGCGGGATACAACGAAAGTAACGTGGCTGAATTCAAGGATTTCCTTCGCCCGAATATGGTTCGGTTTACCAACTGTAAAAAAATACTTCTGGATGGCGTAACCTTCCAGAACTCCCCTGCCTGGAACATTCACCCCATGCTCTGCGAACATATTACATTGACAAATCTGACGGTTCGTAATCCATGGTATGCCCAAAATGGCGACGGTGTGGATCTGGAATCTTGCCGGTTTGGAGTGATCGATAATTGTACATTTGACGTGGGCGACGATGGCATTTGTATTAAATCGGGGAGAGATGAAGAAGGTCGGAAACGTGGCGTACCGACTGAAAACATCATTGTGCAAAATTCAACCGTTTTCCATGGTCATGGTGGATTTGTTATTGGAAGTGAAATGTCGGGTGGTGTTAAAAACATTTTCATCACCAACTGTAATTTCCTTGGAACGGATGTGGGTTTACGCTTCAAAACAGCACGTGGCCGTGGTGGCGTAGTGGAGAATATTTTTGTTTCTGACGTAAACATGACCAACATTCCGGGTGAAGCCATCCTGTTTGACATGTACTACATGGCCAAAGATCCTGTTCCTCAACCTGGCGAGAAGAACGAACTGCCGGTGATGAAATCCGAGCCTGTTAATGATGGAACACCGCAATTCCAAAATTTCCACATCCGTAATGTCGTGTGCAAAGGAGCAGAAACGGGCATCATGGTTCGCGGCTTACCGGAAATGAGCATCAAAAATATCAACATTGAAAATGCTGTGTTACAAAGTAATAAAGGTTTTGTGTGCATCGAAGGTGAAAACATCAACCTGAAAAATGTATCGTTTTTTACAAAAGACAAAACGGTCATGCAGATTCAGAACAGCTCAAAAGTGACAATGGATGGCATTAAATATTCGGAAGGACGGGATCTGCTGCTAAATGTTACAGGCGATCGTTCCAAGTCCATCAAGCTGATCAATACAGATGAGAAGAAAGCCAAGAAAGCAGTTCAGTTTGGTGGTAATGCAAGTGAAAAGGTTTTTAGCAGGAATTGAGAAGGTTATAATCTTCATAAGAATCTGCGAAGAGCCGGTCAGACTGAGGGATAACTTTATTTTATAAAAAACAATATGACCGGATCCCTGGTGCGATGACGCTAAAATGCTTGTCACACTGAGCGGAGTCGAAGTGCGAGCAACCAAGTTTAAATTATTAATAATCAAAACTTACAAAAATCGTCATTAATGGCGGAGTCGAAGTGTAAAACAAGTTGGTGCTAATCACTTGACGTTAATTAACTAATGCCAACCTGTTCAGTGTACCAATTGAAGCGTTATGGCTAACACTTCGACTCCGCTCAGTGTGACAGCATCCACGATTAATCAATCTAGTTCTTCAAAAAAACTATAATATGTTAGAAATAAAAGAAAATCAATTCATCAACGACAGCGACATCCCCTGGGAAGAGCTTGGCGGCGGTGTAAAACGTAAAATCATGTCTTATGACGAGAACGTGATGATGGTAAAAGTAGCTTTTGAAACCGGCGGCATTGGTGCATTACACAGTCACTATCACACACAAATGAGCTATGTTGAAAGCGGCGTTTTTGAGATGACAATCGGGGATAAAGTGGGTGTACTTAAAACCGGAGACGGTTATTACATCCCGCCAAATGTAGTTCATGGCGCATTGTGCCTGGAAGCGGGTGTGCTGATTGATGTCTTCACACCTATGCGTGAAGATTTTGTCAAATGAACAAAAGCAGTGGTTCACAAAGATGCCTCAGCTCAAAATAAAGGAATTACTTTTTAGAAAAAACAATGAATAATAACCGCTTACGACTCAAAACCTGGCTCTCTTCTCTCCTGCTGATATTCATCACAACAGCCACATTCTCCCAGGATGCACCCTGGTCCAGGAGGATGACAGACTCATTCATTGCCCGTCATAAAGACTCCATTCTGGTTGGAAAAAATACTTACGCTAGGTGGGATTACGAGCAGGGGCTGATGTTGAAAGCAATTGAAAAAGTGTGGTACCGCACAGGTGAAGGGAAATATTTTGATTACATCCGAAAAGATATTGACCAGTACGTAAAGGAAGACGGTAGCATTCGCACCTATAAATTTGCGGATTACAACATCGACAACATCCCAACCGGACGTGCATTACTTACACTTTACCAGCAAACCATGCCAGGTAAGGAAAAATACAAAAAAGCGGCAGACCTACTCTGGAAACAACTTGAAGAGCAGCCGCGCACCAAAGAAGGCGGATATTGGCACAAAAAACGTTACCCAAACCAAATGTGGCTAGACGGGCTGTTTATGGGCGAGCCATTTGCAGCAGAATACAGCAAAATTTTCGATCATCCTGAACATTTCGACGACATCGCTAAACAATTTGAACTGATTGAAAAATACGCCGTTGATGAAAAAACAGGACTGGTTTACCACGCTTATGACGAAAGCCGCGAGCAGCAGTGGGCAGATAAAAAAACTGGTCGTTCACCACATTTCTGGGCACGAGCCATTGGCTGGTACGCCGTTGCCATTGTAGAGGTGCTGGATTATTTCCCTGAAAACCACCCTAAAAGGGCACAACTGATCAGCTACATTCAAAGACTTGCTCCGGTTCTGACAAAATATCAGGACAAGAAGTCTGGCGTTTGGTATCAGATCGTTGACCAGGGAACACGTGAGGGCAATTACCTGGAAGCATCAGCATCCTGTATGTTCGTATATGCATTGGCAAAAGCTTCACGTTTGGGTTACATTCCGGCAACCTATGCAACAAGTGCGAAAAAAGGATTCGACGGAATTATTAAAAACTTCGTAGAAGTAGAATCTGATGGTTTGTTGAGCCTGAATAAAACGGTGAGCGTTGGAGGTCTTGGAGGATCCCCTTATCGTGACGGAAGTTATGAATACTACCTGAGCGAGCCCATCCGTAAAAATGACCTGAAAGGAATAGGACCATTTATTTTCGCCGCTGTGGAAATGGAGATTGCAGCAGAAAATACAGTTGGAAAAGGCAAAAAAGTAGGTCTGGATTATCATTTCAACCGTGAGTTCAGAAAAGATCTGAATGGAAAACAGGAGCAGTTTCACTATACCTGGGAAGACCGGGCGCATTCTGGCTTCTGGCTTTGGGGCAATACATTCCGTGAACTTGGTGCAGAAACCGTATCCATTCCTACCGCTCCTACTGCGGAAAATCTGAAAGGTGTGGGTGTATATATCATCGTTGACCCGGATACAAAAAAGGAGACTGCTGCACCGAACTTCGTTGAAGCAAAGGATATTGCCGCGATCGAAAAATGGGTAAAAGCAGGAGGTGTACTTGTACTGATGGCCAATGATACGGCTAACTGCGAAATTCCTCATTTCAATCAGCTTGCAAAGGTTTTTGGCATTCAGTTTACCAGTAAAAACCGTAACATGGTGCAGGGTTTGCAGTTTGAACAGGGAAAACTGAACATTCCGGCAGGTGACCCGATTTTCAAGAACACCTCTAAAATTTACATCAAGGAGCTGTCTCCGCTGGCCTTAACAGGTCCTGCAAAATCCGGACTTACAGACGATGGTGATATCATATTTGGTATTTCTAAATATGGCAAAGGAACTGTGTTCGCCGTTGGTGATCCATGGCTTTACAATGAGTATACCGACGGAAGAAGAATCGATACCAGCTTTGAGAACTTTGAAGCAGGGAAAGATCTTGCCCAATGGTTGTTGAAACAGGCTAAATAAGGAAACCCAATGACAGGTATGCGTCACTTTCTGGTAATCATTTTAGTCGTATTTGGTCTTAGCTTCTCTATAAAAAGCTTTGGTAAAACATCTGTTTTACCAAAGCTTCATTCTGAATCAACTGTCGACATTGACACTACCGCAGAAAAAGTTCTTCTTGCACAACGTATATCAGGAGGCTGGCCAAAGCAGATAGACACCAAGGCATTTGACTACAACAACAAATGGAGTGAGGAATTTATCGGGGCTGTAAAAGCTGGTTTCAACAAACCGGATGCTACCATTGACAATCATGGTACGTCCCGTGAAATCCGCCTTCTTGTAAAAGCATACAAAGAAACAGGTAATGCGAAATACCTTGCAGCATCAGAAACCGGGATTCGGTATTTACTTAAAATGCAATATAAAAACGGAGGTTTCCCTCAATTTTTCCCGGATACGAGCGGCTATCGTAAACACATTACGTACAACGACAATGCCATGATCAACGCTTTGCAGATCCTGAAAGAGGTGTCTGAAAGCAAAGGGGCATTTGAGCCTGTCAACACAGAATTGAAAAAACAGGCTGCTCAGGCAGTTGAATCGGGCATTGCATGTATTCTAAAAACGCAGATCAGAATCAATGGGAAACCAACGGTTTGGTGTGCACAACATGATTTTGTTACCTACCAACCGGCAAAGGCGCGGGCTTTTGAGCTGGCTTCATTCAGCGGGGCAGAAAGTGTGGACATCACCCGCTTCCTCATGAAAATTCCCAATCCAACACCGGAAATAAAAGAGGCTGTGTTGGGTGCTTTGACCTGGCTGAATTCCGCTACAATTAAAGATATTCAAGCGAAAAGAATTAAAGATCCATTACAACCCAAAGGACAGGATGTGGTAGTGGTTCCTGCGCCGGGAGCGAAAATATGGGCCAGGTTCTATGATCTGGAAACTGGAAAGCCATTTTTCTGCGGACGCGACGGGATCAAAAAAGAAAATTTGAGTGAGATAGAGAATGAGCGCAGGGTTGGTTATGCCTATTATGGCACCTGGCCGGAAAAATTACTTTCAGCTACCTACGAAGGCTGGCAAACAAAATAAGTTATAGAAAAATTTTACATCCATCTGACCGGACTTGAAAATGAACCATCTTTTTCGTGAAAACCTACGGCAATTAAGAGGACATCCTACGGTTGAAGTTCCGCAGGATGCTATTTTCAAACTTCCTGAAAAAATTCTTCAGTTCGGTACCGGCGCATTTCTCCGTGGTCTGGCCGATTACTTTGTCGATAAAGCCAATCGTGAAGGGATTTTCAACGGCCGTATTGTGGTAGTTAAATCCACGGACGAGGGCGATTTAAAGGCATTTGATCGTCAGGACAACCTTTATACAATTTGTAGCCGGGGAATAAAAGAAGGCCGCATGGTTGAAGAAAACATCATTTCTTCCTCAATCAGTCGTGTACTTTCTGCCCGTACACAATGGTCGTTGGTGCTTGATCTGGCACGTAATCCTGCCATCAGTATTGTGATTTCTAATACTACCGAACTGGGAATTCAGCTCGTTCCGGATGACATTTACCAGTGGCCTCCGGTTTCTTTTCCGGGCAAACTCCTGGCGTTTCTTTATGCTCGTTTTGTTGCATTCAGCGGAAGTCCGGATCATGGCGTGGTCGTTGTTCCCACCGAACTCATTGCCGAAAACGGCACCAAACTGGAATCGATCGTGCTGGAACTCGCACATCGAAACGGGCTCGAAAGTAATTTCATTGACTGGCTCGAACAGCATAATTCTTTCTGTAACTCATTGGTTGATCGTATCGTACCCGGTCGGCCGGACGATGTTACCAAAAAGGAAATGGAGGAAGAACTCGGTTTTCAGGACGAACTGATGATCACCGCAGAACACTATCATCTTTGGGCCATTGAAGGAGACGAAAGGGTGAAAAACATTCTTTCTTTTGCAGAGGCCAGCGAAGGAGGCATCGTGATTCAGCCGGATATAGAACTTTACCGGGAGCTCAAACTCAGATTATTGAATGGGGCGCATACACTGGGCGGAGGTCTTGCACATCTATGCGGATTCACCACGGTTGTGGAAGCCATGGATGATCCTTTCTTCTCAGGATTTTTAAGTAATCTGCTGGGAAATGAAATAGCTCCTGCGATACCTTATCCCCTGGAACAGGAAGTAGCGCGCAACTTTGGAAGGATGGTTCTTGACCGGTTCAGAAATCCCTACATCCAACATAAATGGCTGAATATCAATTTTAATTTTTCAGCCAAAATGCTTTCCAGGGTAATGCCCACTTTTCTGAATTATGAAAAATTGTTTGGTCAAAATCCTGATTTCATGACGTTCGGATTCGCAGCTTACATCTATTACATGAAGCCGGCAAGAAAAGGAGGAGACAATTACTACGGATTCGCCAACGGAAAATATTATCTTATCCAGGACGCAAGAGCGTCATATTTTCATCAAAAATGGCAGATACCATCACTTCCTGACATGGTACATGCAATCATGAAAGATCCGTTTATCTGGGGCGAGGACCTTACACAAGTAGGGACAACCGGGGAGAGTGTCGTCGTCTATCTTGAGTCCATCAAAGAACACGGAGCTCTGGAAGCTTTAAAAATATTCAGACATAAAACGGAGTACAGTCTGGTAAACCAGATCGAAACCCCTACCCAATATTAAATCGAATTTTAAACCACTAACCCAAAAAACCTTTACATGGAAAACCAAATGACGAAATACCGTTGGCGAGTTGTAGCACTCCTTTTCGCTGCAACGACAATCAACTATCTGGACAGGCAAGTATTAGGTTTGCTAAAACCTACACTTGAAGCAGAGTTCGGCTGGACAGAATCTGATTTCAGTCATATTGTAATGGCTTTCCAGGCCGCTTATGCAATATCATTAATTGGATTTGGTGCTATTATTGACAGAATAGGCACCAAACTGGGTTACATTATTTCAGTAGTTGTGTGGAGTATCGCTGCCGTATTACACGCAGTTGCAACAGGAACTTTCAGTTTCGGATTTATGCGCGCCTTGCTTGGGTTAGGTGAAGCAGGAAACTTTCCGGTGGCCATTAAAGCAACGGCGGAATGGTTTCCTAAAAAAGAACGTGCACTTGCAACCGGCATTTTCAACTCCGGTGCCAATATCGGAGCGGTAGTAGCCCCAATTATGGTTCCCTGGATTCTGGGTGCTTACGGCTGGCAGGAAGCATTCCTGATCACCGGTGCCGTGGGTTTCATCTGGTTGTTTTTCTGGATAAAATATTATGAAATCCCAAGCAAGCAACCACGCGCCAACGCAGCTGAACTTGAATACATCTTGAGCGACAACGAGCCTGATACAAGCAAAGAGTCACCAGTAAAATGGTTGGATCTTTTCAAAGTTCGCCAGACCTGGGCTTTCGTTTTTGGTAAAATGCTTACAGACCCAATCTGGTGGTTTTTCCTATACTGGCTTCCATCCTACTTCGCAGAAGCATTCAAACTTGATCTTTCGAAACCAAGTCTCGAACTTGTAATTGTGTATACGGCTACAACAATCGGTAGTATTGGTGGAGGTTATCTTTCCGGTTATCTGATTAATAAAGGCTGGCCGATTTTTAAGGCAAGAAAAACATCCATGTTTATTTTTGCTTTGCTGGTAATGCCTATCATGGCGGCTCAGTATACAACCAATATCTGGCAGGCCGTATTCCTGATCAGCCTTGCTGCCGCGGCTCACCAGGCTTGGAGTGCCAACATTTTCACAACTGCATCAGATATGTTCCCGAAAAAAGCAGTGAGCTCCGTAGTAGGAATTGGTGGAATGGCCGGATCAGTAGGTGGCATTCTTTTCCCGCTTATGGTTGGTATCATTCTTGACAAATACAAACTATTAGGTAATATCGGGGCAGGTTACAACATAATATTTATCATCTGCGGATGTGCTTATTTAGTAGCCTGGCTGGTTATGCACTTGTTTGCACCTAAAATGGAGCAGGTGAAGATTTAAGTTAGCTGTTAGCGAAATCCGTTTGTGAGAATTTAAGTTTCAACTTTTTATTAATTAAAATGAAAAAAACACTCTTTTTTGCTGCCTTTCTTCTTTTGATAAACTTCGTTGCTTTTGCTCAAAAAGATGAAGCTGCTGTTGCTGCTACGGTTGAAAAACTACGTGTGGCTATTGTGGGTGCCAACGAGGCTGAGCTTAACAAACTTACGTCACCCAAACTTACATACGGCCATTCTAATGGTTTACTTGAAGATCAAAAGGAGTTTGTTAGGGCTATTGTAAGCGGTGAATCCAAGTTTACCAAAATAGACCTGAGTGAGCAGACGGTTACCGTTTCCGGCGATGTTGCTTTGGTACGCCATAAATTGATTGGAGAAACCCATAATAAAGGGAAAGAGCCAGGTTCAGTAAAACTCGGCGTGCTATTGGTTTTCCAAAAAACAAAAAGTGAGTGGCTTCTTGTTGCAAGACAGGCATTTAAGCTTCCTTAAACACTCTGCCGATTTAAAATATCAAAGCCCGCTATTTTCAGGAATGGCGGGCTTTTTAGTTCAAATAGAAAATATACAGCGCAGCTTATTCCATGTTGTAATAAGCAATTTCTCCTTTGTAATAACCATTCATTCGCTTTCCACGATTGTCCATGCAGTCGAAATCGATGATGTACCGGTTATCCCTTTTTGAAACGATTACGTATCCGGAAACAATCTGATATTCATCTCCCGTTTTTGTCTGATAATTCGCATTGAATATCGCCCGCGCAGGTCCAAAAGACTTCTCTTTCGTAGAAGCAGTAGCATCAAATTCATATTTCCCTATTGCCAGTTCCTTCGCTGTGGAACTGTACATTTCAAACAATATTAAATGTCCCTTTCCTGAAATCGAATCCGGCACGCCATTTTTGCCGAGAATTGAAATTTCGGGAGACATCAGGTACAAATTGAGACTGTATCCCTGTGTCGCGCCATCCGTCCTTCCATAATCTATGACCGCTCCTTTATCGAGCTCGTATGAAACGCCATCATTAAACACCTGATTCTTTGGTTCAATATCATTATTGCCGCAACCCCATACAGCGGATAGAAAAATAAAAAGGTAAAGTATTCTTTTAAGACTTGTCATTCCTGCATTGGTTGAAACTGTATCACATTCAATAAAAAAGCACCCGGAATTTACAGCAAAACGCTCGTGATCCGGATGCTATTCTTATATATAAACTC
The DNA here is from genome assembly GCF_021390535.1 of Dyadobacter sp. CY312. Taxonomy (GTDB): domain Bacteria; phylum Bacteroidota; class Bacteroidia; order Cytophagales; family Spirosomataceae; genus Dyadobacter. The sequence continues at coordinate 22,424 of NZ_JAJUXG010000026.1, read as the reverse complement.
AAATTATACCCTCACTACCTTTACTAATTAACTTTATTACTCAATGAGTTGGTCTTTCCGGAGCGGGGGCCGATGCATGGAAATCCTGCTGGATAATTTCTGCATACTTATCTAAAAGCTCCATTACTTTTTCACGTGTTTGAGCTCGAACCACAAGTCCGATGTGATAAGGCTCTTCCATTCTCCATACAATTTCAGGATCAGCAAACTGCGTTAGATCAGGATATTCCTGTCTGGTGAGCGAGATGATAATTCCCGAATAATCTTTTCTCAGAGGAGGTAGTTTGTATCCTTCGCCTTTGGCTTCAGCGGTCTCCATCTTCGCCCATTCCTTCCAAAGATTAATACCCGACGAAGCTTCCACCATTTCCGACAAATTTGCACCTCCTACTCTTGAAGATGTTTCCAGAAAGTAATACTTCCCATCGTCGTGGCAACGGATCACTTCCGTATGTGACGCGCTGTGCCGCAGACCAAAAGCTTTCAACAAATCTACCGCAAGTGTTTCAAGTGCATGTTCTTCAGACGAATCAAAAGGAACAGTTACCGACCTGAATATACCTCCACCGTGCGCCACGTCGAAAGGCGGGGAAAGATATTTGCTGTTCCACAAAAAGATTACCCGACCGTTGTACGAAATAGAATCAACATGGTAAACATCGCCGGGCTTAAATTGCTCAACCAGATAGGCATGCCGGTTATCTCCCAGGCTATGGATCGTCTCCCACAGCTCATCCACGTTGTGCATTTTTTTAATACCGGTCGCCGAAGCCTCCGAACGCGGTTTGATCATCCACGGACCCGGATATTTGTCGATAAACCTGTTAATTTCCTCATCATTAAAAAGCGACGAAAAACCCGGAACCAATATTCCCGATTCAGCTGCTTTGGTACGCATAGCCAGTTTGTCGCGGAAATACCTTCCGGTGGTTTGTCCCATACCAGGTATACGGAAGTATTCCCTCAGATGTGCTGCTTTTTCAACATCAAAATCATCCAGTGCAACAATCCTGTCCACTGGCCGGCTTCTCATCACAAAGGCAAGCCCGGTAATGATCTGATCCATATCATACTGGCCATTTTCCCGCTCTTCCACGTAAAAGAACTCATCCACACTGTCTCTTGCCCAGGGCTTATGTTCCAGTTTTTTTGCCGTTAATAAAAAAACCGTATTTCCAGCACTTTTACAGGCTCTCAAAAAGTCATTTCCTTTAAAAAATGTCGATATGCAAAGAAAGGTTAATGTTTGGCTCATATGAATATTTGTCGGTGGATGATAGCGTAACTTAGTTGTGGATGTGGCGTATTCTTACTTTCTCAAATCTAACCAAAAGAACCAATTTCACAAGAAAAATCATCTTAATTTTCCGTGAAATCAGTTATCTGACAAGCCTTTGTAAATTAGTTGTTACTTACAGACGAAGTTAAAAATTCCCTCAGTAAACGAACGCCATAAGCTGTTCCTGCCCGACCGGGAGCAAATTCATTGTCTCCAAATGCAGTGCCGGCAATGTCCAGATGTGCCCATGAAGCATGTTCTTCAGTAAACATTTCCAGGAATTTGGCAGCTACAATGGCACCGGCCAAAGGTTTCCCATGATAGTTTTTTAAATCTGCTATATCGGATGAAATTTCTTCTTTGTATTCGTCCCAAACCGGTAATCTCCAAAGCCTTTCTCCTGTTTTTTCTCCGGCAACAGTCAGTTCGTTTGCCAGATTATCATTTGGTGTAAACAAACCTGCGGCCTCATAACCAAGCGTCTGGATTACACTTCCTGTTAACGTAGCCAAATCAATAAGTACATCCGGACTAAAATGTTTTACCGCGTACGCAAGTCCATCGGCAAGTATCAGCCTTCCTTCGGCATCCGTATCAATTACTTCTATTGTTTTTCCACCATATGAGCCAATCACATCTCCCGGCTTCATGGCCGACCCATCCACACTGTTTTCGGTGGAAGGAATAATGCCAATAATCCTGACGGGTAATTTCAACTGCGCAGCAAGTTCAACAATTCCCAATACCGCGCCTGCGCCACCCATATCACTTTTCATCAAATGCATGTTGGCAGAAGGCTTAATAGAGATCCCACCCGTATCGAAAGTGACGCCCTTACCCACAAAAGCTATTGTTTTCGTATAAGTTTCAGGCGTGTATTTCGTCACGATCATCACCGGTGGCGCATCGCTCCCTTTACTAACCGCAAGCAAGGCATGCATGCCCATCTGCTGCAAATCGTGTTTTTCAAGAATGGTCACTTTATAATTATTTTCACTTCCTGAATCTACTGCCCACTGAGCCAGTGTTTGAGGTGTTTTATAATTAGAAGGTGCATTCATCAGGTCCATAACGCGGATTTGTACCAATGCCGTTTTTTGAGCAATATCAATCGCAGCTCCAGTTTCTTCGGATTCCTTTTCAACCAAAATATTCAAGCGCCCTTCGTTTCCGAAAAATGCGCTTAAAGGTTTTGGCTCAGACTTGTATAGCTGTAAATCATAACCACCAAGTATGATGCCATTTACAATTACCTCGACCGATTCCGGCGACAAGCTCCGCGCATCAAGTGTTATACTGTTTGACCAACGGTCTTTTCTTTTGAAAAACAGGGAGCGAAAAATCTTGATCAATGCAGATGTTTTCGGTTGTTTTCCCAACCCAAGCCACAATTCCTGTGAAGAATACCACCACATTTCTCCTTTTTCGGCCTTAAACATGTGTTGGTTGCCTGGCTCTGATCCTTGTTCGAAAGTGCGAAGTAGCAGCGTATCTTCTGCCGCTTCCAGTATTTGACTGATATGCATTTTAGTATTTTAGTTTCTGATAAAACCAAAGCTAAAAAAGAGTACATGTATTTTCTAAAAATTTCTCAGAAAGAAACTTCGCACCTACCCTATTCTATTTCGGGCAGGTGAGTACGGGACTGTGAAATATTATTAAAGTGGCATATTTGTAAACATTTCCCTGATTCTAACCACACCCATATGACAGCAATATCTTTATTAAAGAAACATATAGCCGCAACTACGGTTCTTTCCGCATTCATTGCCGTTAGCAGTACCAGTTTCGCACAGCGCAACGAGACAAAAGCCAATGACTCCAACACACCGTTACACCTTTTACAGCCAGATTATCCGGTACCATACGGCATCGTAAAGAAGGAAAACATTGTAGAAGATCTGAATCGCATTCATGCCTATCTCAACAAGGTAACACCTACTGCTTTTGTAGATTCCAAAACCGGTAAACCAGTTACAGATCTTACCAAAATTGACCAGAATACAGCTTTGGCCAAAGGCGATTACCGCATTGTGAGTTATGAATGGGGTGTTACTTATGCCGCTATGCTGCTTGCAAGCAAAGTTACAGGCGATCCAAAGTTTAAAGAATATTCGGACACACGTCTGCAATTTATAGTAGAATCTGTTCCGTTTTTCAAAAAGACCAGCCAGGAACATGCGGACTGGGCAACTTCCGGTCCGTTACGTGGTTTGGTTGATCCGCATGCTTTGGACGACTGTGGAGCCATGTGCGCCGCAATGATCAAAGCAACCAGAGATGGCAGCAAAGGAAATTTTCGCCCGCTGATCGATAGCCACATTGATTACATTATGAACAAAGAGCATAAACTGAAAGATGGCTCTTTGGCAAGAATGCGCCCCCAGCCCAATACAATCTGGCTTGACGACCTGTTTATGGCCGTTCCAGCATTGGCACAAATGGGTAAATTGACGGGCGATAAAAAATACTATGACGAAGCTGTGAAGCAGGTTTTGCAAATATCTGACCGCATGTTTAACAAAACCAAAGGCGTATACATGCACGGTTGGGTTGAAGGTATGACAGAGCATCCGCAGTTCCATTGGGCACGTGCCAACGGTTGGGCGATCCTGACTAAGGTAGAATTACTGGACGTACTTCCTGCCAACCACCCTGCCAGACCGAAAATTCTTGCATTACTTAAAGCGCACGTAAAAGGACTTGCTTCGTATCAGTCGGGCTCGGGTTTCTGGCACCAGCTTCTGGATCGCAACGATTCTTATCTGGAAACTTCTGCTACGGCAATCTATGCGTACTCCATTGCAAAAGCCATCAACAGCGGCTGGATTGACGGACTTACTTACGCACCAATGACCTTATTGGCATGGAATGCGGTTTCGACCAAAATCAATAAAGAAGGACAAGTTGAAGGAACCTGTGTAGGAACAGGAATGGGATTTGATCCTGCATTTTACTACCACCGACCGATCAGCCCGTTTGCAGCGCATGGTTACGGCCCGGTGATTATGGCTGGTGCAGAGGTGATCAGCTTACTTAACAACAAGTCCTTTGAGATCAATGACAGCTCTGTTCAGTTACTTCAGAAAAAGTAGTTTCTTCATCCTTATCGGCATTTCTCAGCTTGCTCCGGCTCAATCCTTACGGTTTGATTTCGGAGCAGGCAAAGTACAGAAAGGCTATACGCAGGTTACGCCGGATGTCATTTATGACAAGGCTAAAGGATACGGATTCCTTCCGGGAACTCAGGTTAAAAGCATTGAAACCAAAGGAAAAAATCGGCTCGAAACAGATTATGTTACGGCAGATTCACCTTTCTTTTTCTCTGTAAAACTTCCCGAAGGCAACTACGACGTAAAACTTGTCACCGGCGATAAAAACGGCACTTCGCACACCACTGTGAAAGTGGAATGCAGAAGATTGATGGTTGAAAATGTGGTTACTAAAAATGGTGAATTCGCGAATTCAATCTTTACTGTCAATGTTCGTACGCCACAAATCAACGCCACGGAGAAAATATCTCTGAAACCAAGAGAGCTGGATTATTTACATTGGGACGACCAGCTGACATTTGAATTTACGGGCAAACAACCAAAAATTTGCGCACTGGAAATTACCCGGAATGAGACGGCAAAAACCATTTTCCTGGCTGGCAACTCCACGGTAGTAGACCAGGCTATTGAACCTTATGCTTCCTGGGGACAAATGATTCCCCGTTTTTTTGAACCAAAGTCGGTTGCTGTCGCCAATTATGCCGAATCCGGCGAATCGCTTAAAAGCTTTATCGCTGCCAAACGTTCGGACAAGGTATTTTCCCAAATGAAAAAAGGAGATTATCTTTTCATAGAGTTTGCACACAACGATCAAAAACAAAAGGATCTGCTTCCGTTTGTTGGTTACAAGGCGCTTCTTGAAAAGTTTATAACCGAAACACGTGCAAAAGGTGGAATTCCTGTATTGGTCACTTCCATGCACCGCCGCAATTTTGATTCAACAGGTCACATCATCAACACCCTGGGCGACTTTCCGGAAGCGGCAAGACTCACCGCCAAAGAACACAACGTAGCACTGATCGACCTGAACGCGATGAGTAAAACCCTTTGGGAAGCTCTGGGAGAAGAAGAATCGAAAAAAGCATTTGTTCACTATCCTGCAAATACATTTCCTGGAAGAACCGAAGAAATAAAAGACAACACGCATTTTAGCAATTATGGTGCCTACCAGTTGGCAAAGTGTATTGTTGAAGGTATCAAAAAAGCAGATAAAGATCTGGCCGCCTATTTACTCCCCGGCATCCCAACTTACGATCCTTCACAACCGGATCCGACAAACTCATTCGATTTTCCGTTGAGTCCGTTGGTAAATGTGGTAAAACCAGATGGGAACTAGTGTAACGGGTTGACTTTTGGTTGAGATGTGAGATTATTCATTGAATAATGGGAAAAGTAATCGGCGTCTCACTATTAACCCGACGGATATTTAACGTAATTTTATACAGTTACAAAATTTTGATTTCTAACAATTTACACCTTTGAAAATATCGATACAGTGCCGTCGGGTTAATAACTCAGATCAGCTCGCAAAATGATATTTTGTGATCCAATGGGAAAGAATTATAATAGACTATAAGTAACTGAAGAAAACTATGCTCAAATATTTGAATCTACTGACATCATCTCTCCTGTTATTGTGCGCTTTACTATTTTGTTCGTCCTGCAAGCACACAACAAAGGATCCTATGCCACCAAGTTATGTATCAGAGCTATTAGGGACATATCAGTCAAGAAATGAATCCAAAGATGTTTATGGTGGTACCTCAACGATATTCACACAAATGGAAATTACAAAATCTACCTCAAGCATAAACGCAGTAGATCTAGCTTACATACGAAGTGTCAAAAGATACATCGGAACAACAGAATTGACAGATCAAGCACAAACATGGGGTACTTGGAAGTTTAAGGATGTTACCGTTAATGAAATGATGGTTATCGATCACAAAGAGACTCAATTTACCAATTTTGGAGGGCAGCCAGGTGAATCCGTAGAAACAATATTATCAATAAAAGGTGGTCTAGTGGGCACTACTTTAACTTTAAACATTGGTAACGACTACCCATCAAAAAATCTAATCAATGGAAGTATGGTTTGGTTAGATAAAGTGAATTGATACAGCTGACCTTGTACTATCCGAAGAACTTTCACAAAACGGCTGCCTGGGTATCGTTCTGTGCTTTGTTACTTAACATAAAAATGGGTTATGCAAACTCCAGAGGCCCTTTATGGGTTTTGTTATAGTTTATTACAATGCAACTAAGTGAAACAGATCGTACTTTTTTTATTAGCAAGAAAATAAAAGATATATTAAGAAGAATATAGCCACTAATGATATAATACAACCTTTCACTCCTGAATTCTCCTCATTTTTATATTGATAGCCCGAATATTTCTCCTGATATATTGGATAGTTTTTCCCTAACGAAAAATAGTTAGACTTCTTTTGATATTTTGATGCTTGTTCACTAGGCAACTTCACTAATTCCTTTGATTTTAAAAAGTCATATGCCGCTTTGTATGCTATCGTTGCTTTACTTCCTCTATGTACATATTCATAATCAGCCTGATTGGATTCTCCAAAATACTGGAGCTCATTACCTGAATACCTATTCATGGATTTTTTAAACTGAACATCATGTATTTTTTGAGTTGCAAAATCCATAAAATGATCCTTGTGAGGGTGTTCATTTAGGTTGTAGTTCTCTCCTTTATGATGATTTCGATGTACAGAGAAAATAAAAAAGGCAATTTTAATTGGCAAGTCAACCGACTCAAAAATGAAGTCATACAACGCTTTTTCTCCAATATACTTAGAAACATATAAACGTTCCTGATAAGCAAATTCCAAGAGTCCCGAATCCGGATTGCTGTCGTTATCCTTTTTAAAATCGATCATTGCTGCTACATCCTGCATACTCGCGCGAGCAGGTATAGTTAAACCTAAATCTGTTGCGTAACTCATTTGTCTTTCCGATGGATCATCAATTAATTCTGTTACTTTAAAAGGATCGGTAAAGCCCTCAGATCTCATTTTCTCAGTACAATCATGTTCGTTTTGACCAATTCTCACAATTGTTCTGATGCGCTGTATTGGAGAATACACCGCACTTATGGAGTATTTCTTATTGGGTTGTATCATAGAGAAAATGGATAGGCTAAATTAAAATTTGGTGCAAAAATTGCCCTGGGTTTCACAGAGCAAAATTCGCTGATATTTGTAAAATCTGCCCATCGGCGATTTTTTTATCCGGGAATCAATCCTTTATTTTGACCTTTCTCAACATCATACCCTTCCCTCCGAAGTTTATCCCGGTCCGTTGCTAACTGAAGTTCATTTTTATAGATATCAGCTTGAATCCCATGTCGGATATGCTCAACCTCAATTTTCTCCTGTTGCGACCCAAGCCCTATACTATTTTCTCCAATATCATCAGATTTTAGGCTTTCTCCAATGTTGTCTATCCAGATTGATTTTGGGACGTAAACAGTGTACTCTCACTTCTCACAACCTAATTCTTCACAAACCGAAACGACCTGGAAACATCCCCTTTCCCCGTTTCCAATTGCAAAATGTAAAGCCCCGACGTTAGCCCGGCAACCGGAATACTGCCCTGAGTTTGTAAACGTTTCCCTTCAAAAACTTTTCGTCCGAGTATATCGAAAATTCGGTACGAGATTGGCTTCACAATTCCATTGGCGTTATGCAGTTCCAGATTGGTATACGCCGGATTGGGTGTGATGAATAAGTTATTTACCAATTCCGAACCGCAATTGCTTTGCAGGACTCGGGTATACATCACCGTTCCATCCAGATCATGTTCCGCAATGCGGTAATAGGTTTTTCCGCTGGACGCAGATTGATCAGTAAAACTGTAATTTCTTATCTCAGTAGAATTTCCGGCAGCATCCAGCGAAGCGATTAAAGACCAGCGAATGGCGTCGCTACTTTTTTCTACTTCAAAATGACTAGCGTTTTTTTCTGATGTTGTTCCCCAGGAGATTTGAGCTGCTTCTCCCACACATCCGACTTTGGTATAGGTGAAAACAACCGGCAAGGGATCACCTCTCACTATGCTATTGTTTCTGGTGATAAGCCAAAAATCCGGATCTATTTCCACAGATTCAGCTATGAAACCCAGATCCTCTATAAATGATTGCCCGCTGGAAGTGTTGTTTGCCACAACCAGTTTTTGTTGCGTACCACCCTCATTTTTGAATAACAATGGAACAGGCAATTGAAAAAAGCCAACACTGGCGTGGGAAGTTGTTTGGTTTAGCTTAAACCTGGCAGAATTCCCAACCGTAGACCATTCCAATTGATAAGAAGGATAACCCTGCCCGGAATACCATTGGTCAAAAAAGTAGGTAAGATCCTTACCACTTGCGCTTTCGAGATGCGCTTTTAAATGTTGGGTCTTGGCAAAATTAAATGCTAGTGCAGGGTCATCCAGGTAATTACGCACGGCTGTAAAAAATACCGCATCGCTCAGAATCCAGCGAAGCATGTAGAGCAAATGTGATCCTTTGTAATAACTGTATCTGTTGCTAAAAATTCTGGAAACATTGGTCACATCATCCACTTTTACCGATCCGCCTGGGGTACCGGTGATGAAGTTGATCTCACTTGCCCTGGTTGTTTTCGTAGTGGCAGGATACTTGTTTTCCATGTAAATACTGGCCAAATGGGTCGCAAATCCTTCGTTAAGCCAGATATCCTCCCAACTGCCACATGTAATTTTGTTCCCAAACCACTGGTGCGCCAGTTCGTGCATCACAAGCGTTTCACTCAGGTTAAACATAAATGAACTCGTCTGATGCTCCATTCCTCCGTTCCAGCCAAATTGCACATGCCCGTACTTTTCCGTAATGAAAGGATACGTTCCAAATAGATTACTAAACAATTGAAGTCCATCGAGCGTGTTTTGTGTTCCATTTTGAAAGGCCGTCAGACTTTCCGGATAACAGTGCGTCTGCATAGGCAGGTTGACTGATCCAATCGTTACGCTGTTGTTAAAAACGGTATAGTTGGTCACCGCAAAACAAACCAGATAACTCGCTATCGCGTATTGGTGTTTCCAATGCGTAACCGTCTTATTTCCGGCAATTGGTGTTTCACTTTTTTGTACACCGTTGGCTGCGGCTTTGTAGATGTTGGGATGTGTGATGAATATGTCAATTCCGTCGTCAGCTTTGTCGTCCAGACCATTTTTGCAAGGCCACCAGTCTTTACTTCCAAAAGGTTCACTCAGCGTCCAGATCACCGGTACGGCTGGGCTTCCATGGGTTGTTTTTATAAATGATCCGTTGCCGGAACTTACAGGCACGCCTTCATAAATTATGCTGACAGAATCGAGTGTTCCCACGGCAACATTTGCAGGAAAGGTGATTTGTAACACATCACCTGTTTGCGACTTGACCAAAGGTGTATTTCGTTGCAGAACCTGCGAAACAGACAATGCTCCCGACAAGTCGAACGAAATGGAATTGCCCGCCTCGGTCATTACGTAATAGGCGGTCAGTTTTCCTTTGATGTAGTTAATCGCCGGATCCACTTCCCATTCTCCGCGGTAGTATTTTACATCAAAATTGGTGGAAGCCAATGCTGCCGTGCTGCGGGCTGAAAATAGTTTGCTATGCCGACTTTGTTCCATCGCAGAAATACTGTCAGTAGAGAAATCCGAATTTACCAGATGGGCATCCTTTTGAGCATATACATAACTATAAATCAATAGATTAAAAACGAGTAGAATAGCGCGCATAGATTTCAATTTTATCCTTAAAGATAATGATTGATTTAAAATTTATATGTAGCTGCTGGCGATTAGCCGTAAGCAATTAGCGCGATAATCACATGACTTAAAAAGCTGATAAAAGAAAAAAGCCGGCAGAGCCAGAGTTTAAAATCTGGTTATGCCGGCTAATCTTGCTGCGTATATTTTTAATCTAACCCTCCTCTGCGCGTAGCTTTTTGAGGTTTTGGCCAAACGCCGGGTTCACCTTTCGAATTCAAAGGCAATACACTCTTGTCTCGAGATGTTTTGGCAGGATCCTCGCTGGCTTCGTATGCAAGAATAGCTGCAAGTATTGCATTGCTGCGAACATCGTCAAACACGATTTTGTCATACGTATCACGGTTGGTATGCCATGTGTAAGTCCCATACGACCAGTTGAGTGAACTCAGCGAAAATGCCGGTGCGCCAGCCGCTACAAAAGAGGCAAAATCAGATCCGCCTGCACCGGGAGCACCCGGGAATTTCGTCTCGATTTGGTTACGAATAGGTTCAGGAACTTTTGACAACCAGCGGGTCAGATAGTCATAAGAATTCAGGAAACCCTGTCCTGCCATATTTACAACTCTTCCCGTTCCGTTATCCTGATTAAAAACAGCCTGTATGTTATTTATAATTTCAGGATGATCTTCAACAAAGGCACGCGACCCGTTCAATCCCTGCTCTTCGCTGCCCCAATGCCCTACCAGAATCGTTCTTTTAGGATTTGGATAAAGTTTTTTAAGAATTCGCATCGCCTCCATCATCACAATAGTTCCCGTTCCATTGTCTGTTGCTCCGGTTCCGCCGTCCCATGAGTCAAAATGTGCGGATAGAATCACATATTCTTCCGGTTTTTCAGTTCCTATAATTTCAGCGATGGTATTAAACGTAGGCACAACGCCAAGTTCCTTTGCATCCGCACGCACGCTTATTTTAGGCGTATTGCCCGATTCCGCAAGTCTGTAAAGCAGGCCGTAGTCTTCAAGCGAAATATCAACAGTTGGTATCTTTTTCGTGTTTGCTCCAAAAATTTTATTTGCACCAAAACCTTTCGACCAGTACGACATCACTATTCCTGCTGCTCCCGCTTTTTCCAAAGCCGCCGGCAAAGTGCGTGCATTTAATCCTGTTTTAGCAATCCTTTTGGTCCAGGCTTCTGTCTGCTGGTCGCGCTCCTTTTTCATTTTTTCAAATGACTCTTCCGTGGCAAATTCTTTCCAGTTGTAATCCGGACGGCCTGTAGGCTGATACATGCTGATCATCACAAACTTACCTTTGGCAGTAGGTAACCATTTCTGAAAAGCAAGAGAATCGGCCAGATCCGGAACGATCACCACATCAGCCGTAACGGTTTTACCCGCCGTACCAGGGCTCCATGCCAGCTGCATTCCTTCCAGAGATTTCACTCGCGGAGCCACCATGTCAATATGTGAAGCGCCACGCTCCCATCCTCTCCATTCGCCCCATTTCTCATTTTTTGCAACAATGTTCCAGCTTTTGTATTTAGCAACAGCCCAGTCGTTGGCCTGTTGCATTTGAGGTGACCCTACAAGTCTGGGTCCGATAACGTCAAGTAGTTCATGAGCAAGTTTTTCCAGTTGTGAATTTTCTGTTGCTTCTTTCACGATGCCCTCGACAATAGCATCATTTCTCTGAGCGATGCCCGGGCCGCCAGCAAACAACATAATTGCCACCAGGTAACAGGATATTTTTTTCATAGAGTTTAAGTAGGATTGTTAAGAATTTCTAATTTATAAAATCCGCCGGAAGATTGACTCATCGTGCCCAAACATTCGAATTGAATCAGGCAATTATACCAAATTAACTACATCAGGCTATGAGAACCCTTCTTCGCCTCCAGATTTTGGTAACCGTTTAGTAATACTTTGCCACAAGTTCGAAAGATTTATAGTAATTGATATATAACTGAACTGTGTTTTCCCGTTGGCAGTCTAAGTAACCATTCATACTTTTTCTCACACAAATCCCATTGCATGCGTTGAACTTTACAGGAATATTTTTCCCGAATGAGTATTTACCCAAAACCATGTAAGATGAAAGAGCAACTTCGTAACCTTTTAGCAGCAACCACAGGCCTTCCCGGCTCCTCTATAACTGATGAAGCAAGCCTCACCCACGATCTCGGCCTTGATAGCCTGGATACCGTGGATCTGGTACTCCAAATGGAAGATCACTTCAAAGTAAGCATTCCCGACGAAGATTATCCCAAGCTCAAGACGGTGGGAGCTATATATGAATATTTACAGCACAAAAACGCTGTAATGGCATAACTGAAACAACAATCAGGACTGTGTGGACTTCTTATTTGACAGTACATACATCCAATGTAAGCCCGAAAAGCTATTTTTACATTTGAGGTATGCTTACATTTAAAGATGCGTTCAGGAATAATTCAGTTCATTTTTTTTGCTAATTATTTTGTTGGTCTGCTTGCGGTTGCATTATCGGTAGAAACTGTATTTCAACTCGGACTTCCCCTTGCATCGCCGGTATATTACATCCTGTTGTTTTCGGCAACAGTGATGTACTACACCTATGCCTATTCCGGCGCTGCGGCTTCTGCGATATCTTCCAATCCAAGAACCGAGTGGTACCGCCAGCATCACACTTTTGTCCGACAGAGTCAAAAATTTTTTGCTGTCATTTGCCTTATGGCGGCAGTCATTCTTTTTTATCAATATCAGGAAGCCATTCTGAAGTTGCCCTTGTATTACTGGCTATTGCTGGTTTCCATTCCCGTAGCCGGGCTGCTGTATTACGGCCTGCTTCCCAGCTCATTTAATCTTCGGAATACCGGTTGGTTCAAAGCATTCGTAATCGGATTTGTATGGGCTGGCTGTGTAAATTTTTTGCCTGTCACCATGGCGAAAATTGAATACGGAATACATGTGTCGGAGCCGGGTTTTATGCTCTGGCTATTCCTGAAAAACTGGATGTTCTGCACCGTAAACGCCATCATGTTTGATATCAAAGACTATGACGATGATGCCAACAGACAGCTCAAAACATTTGTGGTAAGGTTCGGTTTACAAAAAACCATATTTTTTGTACTGATCCCTTTATTAATTATCGGCATTGTGTCGTTACTGATTTTTACCCATTACAAAAATTTCAGCGCCCTGGTTATTGGCGTAAACCTTCTGCCCTTTTTGAGTCTTTTATATGTTGCCTATTCATTACAAAGACCCAAAAAGATTCTTTATTATTTGATTGTGATCGATGGGTTGCTGCTCGTTAAAGCTTTATGTGGAATATCAGGCATTGTATTGCTGCGAGCATTTCCTTAACCCAAAACACACTGTGAAAAACAATTATGACCCCATTGCAAGCAATTACGACTGGCTGAGCAGAGTTATTTTCCGCCGCAACCTGGTGCTTTCTCAAACCTGCCTGCTTCAACACATTCCTGCCAATAGTTCCATTCTGATTGTGGGTGGAGGAACGGGCTGGATACTGGAAGAAATATCGAAAGTTCACCCCTCCGGTTTGCATATCACTTACGTGGAAATTTCAGAGAAAATGATTCAGCTTGCCCGTAAACGGGACGCAGCTCAGAATGAGGTACGTTTTGTAAATCAACCGATTGAAGAGTTTTCCACCAACAGTTTTTTTAATATTGTTTTTACTGCATTTCTGTTTGATAACTTCGGAGATCAGCGGGCAGAGCTGGTCTTCAAAAAACTTGACGGAATGCTTACAGAAAATGGCAAATGGCTTTTTGTTGATTTTAACATAAACGAAAAGAAAAGCAAATGGTGGCAAAGAGGTTTGCTTACTTCTATGTTATTCTTTTTCAGAGTTGTATGTAACATAGAAGCTCGAAAGGTAATCCCTATGAAATCGTTTTTTGAAGGAAATCATTTTCAGGAAATGTATGCTTATGAACGGATGTATAGCTTCATAAAATCGTCGGTCTACGTAAGACTATCTCAGATATAGATGGTTGTTTGTGGACCGAATTCGGCCATTGACTGTAAAGAAGTGGCTCATTGCTTCACTGAAAATTATTCCTATTTTGCCGAATTAATAGACAAGCCAACCTCAGATGAAAGATTTAAAACTTAATGTAATAGCCATTTACGCGCTCAGATTTTTTGTTACCATTTTTGCTGTGAGCTTTATTCTTGAAGTTGGTTTTCAACTCATCAAAGGAATTTCCTTCTCTGATGCTTACGCGTATTGGAAAGCCGTGAGTTTCAACTCCACTAAGCTAGTTGTATACGTGGTTGCCTCCATCGCTTTTGGTATTTACAAGTCGCGGAAAGAAGCGCAGTAGTGGCAATTTCTGTTACCGGGGCTCGAATCCCAGGATAGAAGGAAATATTCCAGCTACGAAGGTGTTTCAGTTTGTTGTGTTCCTCACAAAACGTTCCGACGGAACGAGATCAATTTATCCCATTTATTTTTCTACCGACAAATCGTCCCTATTGGGACGAGCGCTTCTGATGTGACGAGATTTGTGCTTGAGCAAAAAACAGCTTGATAAAAGGGCGCATTGCAAATTGTCGTTTTACTCGCCAATCACTCTAATGGAAAACGTTTTTATGACTCAATCTTTGAACCTACCGGTTCAGCATACCGTCTACAAACGTCTCTCTCGGGACGTCTTGTCGGTAGAAAGCGTTGACATCCAAATCTAACCTACGTTCCATAAGAACGTTTCGTGATTGTGCCACAATATGAAATGCATCCTGATAAAACATCCTTGTGGGACTTTCAGTTGGAATCTGATATTTGGTGGAAATACGTAATCCAGCTCCGTATTGGTGGTAAGATCTTTGATTGACCGATAAATTATCACCCGGCCAAAACACTCCTTCTTCTAAAAATATGCCGCTCGTTAAATACCACAATGGACAGTAATATCAGCGAATAGGCAACAATTTGGAACATGTTGATGGGTTCGTGAAAGTATAATAATGCTATTGTGAAATTCATTAACGGATTGATGTACAACATAATGCCCATCGTGGATGAGTTCACGCCCTGCAAAGCGTAAAGGTTCATATAAAGAGGCATGATCGTGAAGAGTACTGCTATAAGCAATATGAATTCGTAGAATATAGGTTCTGTTGGCAGAGGTGCGCTGAATGACGGGTAAAAGGGCAACAGTATCAATGCCGAAAATACGATCTGGATTGTGAGCAGGAGAAACTTATCCACGCCAAAATTCTTACGCTGCGTTACCAGATACAAAGCATAAGACAAGGCAACGATCATACTATAAGCCACATCGGCTATATTATTGAAAGACAACAACAAACAGCTCATGATGCTTAGTGCAACAGCCGTCCATTGCCATTTACTCAGTTTTTCCTGTAAGACAAAAAAAGCGATAACAGTTGTCAATATAGGACACACCAGATAAGCGAAAGATGCCGCTTTTACACTAATGTGGTTCATTACATAGATGAAGAAAAACCAGTTGGCAGTCAGCAACACACCACCTCCCAGTGTTCTGAGAATAATACTTTTCTTCTCTCTTGCCGGCATTGCTTTAAAAATTGCAATATTCCGTTTCAGGACACTTCCCCGAACGAGCAGGCTGATCACGAGCATAATGACTGCACACAAAAAAACACGGTAAAAGAGAATATCCAGGGAAGGATAATCGTGTAACGGTTTTAGTGCCAAACTGAAAAAACCCCAGATCACAAAAGAAAGAAAAGCGATCAGATAATACTTAGACAACTTCATAAAAGCAGAAAAACGTTTTATTTGCAGCGGTAACTTATGCTGAAACAAACAGCAGGAAGTAAAGCCAGGTTCATTTATTGGCTGATTAAAGTTTTCACCTGTGTTGAATATCAGCCAATAAGTGATCCAAAACGGAACCAAGCACGGCTTTTTTGACTTTCTAAATTGATTAGCACCTAAAACAGAATTATGGAGATTTCCGATATCCGCCTTATTGCCACCGACATGGACGGCACCCTTTTAAATTCAAAACATGAACTCAACGACTCTTTTGTACCCGTTTTCAGAAAGATAAAAGAACAGGGAATTGTATTCGTGGCAGCAAGCGGACGACAATATTATAACCTCTTGAAAGCGTTGGATGAAGTGAAGGACGAGGTCATTTTTGCTGCTGAAAATGGAAGTTATGTGGTTTTCAGAGACGAAGAAATTCATGTTCAGCCGATTGATCATGAAATTGTTCGGGATCTGATCCGGATATCAAAAAGTATTCCGCACACATTCCCGATCATTTGTGGAAAAAAGAAAGCTTATGTGCAAAACTCAGAACCCGAATTTATAAGTCGGCTCGAACTGTATTTTGAACGTTATGAGATTGTTGAAGACCTTTTGAAGGTGGATGATGACCAATTTCTCAAATTCACATTGTGCGATCTTACAGGATCAGAAGCCAACAGCTATCCACATTACAAACACCTGGAAAATACCTTGAAAGTTAAAGTGTCAGGACCGATCTGGCTTGATATTTCCCATCCGCTGGCCAACAAAGGTGTGGCAATGGATGTATTGCAAAAGAAATTTGGGGTTACGTTTGATCAGACGATGGTTTTCGGCGATTACTTCAATGACGTTGAAATGCTTCAAAAGGGCTATTTCTCGTACGCCATGGCTAATGCACATCCGGATATTAAGAATATTGCACGCTTCGCTGCCAAAAGCAACGATGAGAATGGTGTGGTGGAGGTGCTGAGCGAGTTGCTTGAAGGAAGAAAGTAAGGAAGGTATTTTGCTTGCCTGTTTCACGCAAAGAAAATAAGAACAAAAGGCAAGACCTCAAATTTTTATATGTGTCTCAGGGTACTACCGGGCTCATTTGAATATTAGTTAAAAACGAGTTTCACGGAGAGTATTAAACCTCTGTGAAACTCGTTTTAGTTTCTCTGAGAAACTCACTGTAATCTAACCCTGTTACTTTCCTGTGAACTTCTTGAATATAGAACTTGCAACGTGTCCGCCAAAGCCGAAAGTGTTGTTCAGTACGTAATTAACAGGCTTGTGAACAGGTTCTCCCAATACAATATTCAAACCTGCTGGAATATTTTCATCCAGATTTTCGGTATTGATCGTACCAGGGATCACATCGTTTTTTATCGCCAGAATACTGATAATGCTCTCAGCAGCACCGGCAGCTCCAAGTAAATGTCCGGTCATGGATTTTGTAGCACCTACTAACACCGGATGTTCTCCAAAAACCCGCTTGATCCCGTTCAATTCACTCATGTCTCCCAAGCCGGTAGATGTAGCATGCGCGTTAACATAGTCAATTTTATCAGCAGAAATACCTGCATCTTTTAACGCGTTGGCCATACCCAGGTAGGCTCCTAAACCGTCAGGAGGAGTTCCTGTCAGGTGATATGCATCAGCAGCCATTCCGCCTCCGATCATTTCAGCATATATTGTTGCACCGCGTTCCAAAGCGTGATCCAGTTCTTCCAATACAAGCGCACCTGCACCTTCGCCCATTACAAAACCATCACGATCTTTGTCAAACGGACGGGAAGCCCTTTCGGGATCGTCGTTGCGTTTCGATAAAGCCTGAGCCGAACTGAAACCACCTAACGAAGAATGTGTAATGGCAGCCTCGGAGCCACCTGCAATCATAATGGTGGCCTTGCCCAAGCGGATTGTGTCAAATGCCGCGATGATCGCATTATTTGACGACGCGCAGGCCGAAACGGTACAGTAGTTGGGCCCGTGCAGTTTGTGGCGGATAGAAACAACACCTGCCGCTATATCCACAATCATTTTAGGGATAAAAAATGGACTGAACCTTGGTGTCCCGTCACCGGTATGAAATTCACGTAACTGATCTTCAAAAGTTCCGATGCCTCCGTTTCCACTACCCCAAATCACTCCTACTTCGTAACGCTCCTCTTCGCTCATTTGCGAGAAGTCCAGTCCTGCATCTTTGATAGCCTCATCAGAAGCCACGATCGCATATTGCGTGAAAGTGTCGTATTTTTTTATCTCCTTTTTATCAATGAATTCTTCTGCGTTAAAACCTTTCACCTCACAGGCAAAATGCGTTTTGAACTTTGAAGTATCAAACTTGGTAATTGGTCCGGCACCACTTTTACCGGCCAGAATATTCTTCCAGAACTCGTCAACTGTATTCCCCAGCGGCGTAAGTGCACCAAGGCCTGTTACTACTACTCTTTTCATATTGATGGGCTGTTAGCTTGTGGCCGTTAGCTGTTTTCCTTTGTGAATACTTTAATTTTTGCGCAAAAATATTCATTCCTTGTGCTTTTCAATGTCCAATGGGATTTTTTCCTTGAAAATGTCTTCAACAAAATTTTGTACTACTGGCCCGACAAGTAAAATAACGGGAATTACGATGATGTAAGCCATTGTCCAGGATCTCATCCAAATGGCAACAAACCCCGGTTTTAAACCGATATTGATGGAAATCAGCGTGAAAGAAATTATTCCCGTAGTAATTATGCCCATTATCATGGCAAAAGCGACTTTCGTTTTCATACAGTTTCTGTTTGGGTCGGGGATATTGATTATGGATTCATCGCCAACAACGCATCAGCAGGTGAAGCTAACGACAAACGATATACATCAGCAGTGCGACCAACGTGGATCTCGAAGTGATTGGCTTCCAGTGCTTCCAGCAATGCCTGGGCAACTGCAACAGGAGGAATTCCATTGGCACCTCCAATTTCCTGAGAAAAATCAGTATTGACCAACGGCGGCATCAGTTCAAATACTTTTATTCCACCGGTCTTTGCAAGTAAAATTCTCAATGACTGTGTATAGGAGTGTAGTGCTGCTTTACTGGCTGCATAAGTCGCCATGATGTGATTAGGCACAAAAGCGACTATACTGGATACGTTCACAATTGCCGAATCCTGATTTTTTCCAAGCAAGGGCAATACTTTTTCGTTGATCCTGACGATGGACAGATAATTCGTCAGCATCTCTTCACCTGCTTTACCAGCTGCATCTCCACTAGTTAAAGTATTCACAAATGCTTGCCCTGCATTATTGATCACCATATTTAAGCTTGTAAAATCCCTTTCTAAAACTTGTACAAGCTCGTCTACTTCCTCCTTTTTTGTCACATCACATACGAAACCAGTTACACCTGGCAGGGCTTCCAGAGCTTTTTTCAACCGGTCTTTGTTCCTGCCTGTAATAATCACTTTGTTCCCTTTTGCTAATAGTATTTTAGCCGTTTCAAACCCAATCCCGGCACTCCCGCCAGTGATTAGTACTGTATTTTCTGTTGTTTTCATTTTATAATAAAATTTCTTAATTGTCTAACACGACCCCGGTTCATTCTTAATTCATACAAACACCGTTCAGTCCACCCAAAAGCGTACAGACCGGAATCTCCTTCTCAATTGTCCCCGCCACCTGGTTCATTCTTAACTCCTAATCTTAAATTAATACCGATCGGTATATTTTTATACAAAAAAAATTCAACTTAAATCATTGATCAATTTTTCAACAGACTTCATAATAGATGCACGGTAGTTGAGCCTTCCAGTAAGTTTGGTAATCATGATGGCACCTTCGATAGTGGCAATCATTGTCAGCGCTATTTGCTCAGGATCTGTATCCGACCTGAATTCTTTACTGTCTATTCCTTTCCGGATTAAAGAAGAAACCATGTCTTTCCACGAAATGATCGCCTCGGCAGCCCTTTTCTTTAATTCAGGATGCGTGTCATCTGCTTCCACAGCCGTATTGAGCACCGGACATCCGCCATCTGGAAAAGGAAATCCAAAATAGTTTTCATAGACTTTGGTGTACGCCATTAGTTTTTCTCTAAATGAAGAAGAGGCAGCAATCTCCTGGCTAATAATGGTGTTTACTTTTTTCAAATTAAAGTCAAAAGCAGCAAGAGCAACGTCGTCCTTATTCACAAAGTTGCCATAAATGCTTCCCTTCGTAAGACCGGTAGCATCCATCATGTCATTGAGTGAAGTTCCTGCGTACCCCTTTTTATTAAAAATCGGCGCAGTTTTTTCAACAATAAACTGTTTGGTTCTCTCGGCTTTGCTCATGGTATTTGTTATTGCGATGCAAATATATACCGATTGGTATTATTTTGCAAAAAAAAATCCACCTTATTTAAAACCAGCCATTTCAAACATCGCTTTCACCAGCCAACAATAAAATGTAGGCAAGCATATCATTAGAATAACGGAAATTTGTTTCCTGAACTTTAAGTAACAGTGGTAGCAGTGAAGGAATAAATCCATCCTGTTTTGCCTTTAACAGAACTCCAAGTGTTCCCGTTATTTTGAGGTCAAACTTTCTCGCTAGTTTTCTACCCTTGTTGTCGTCAATAATTAGTAGTGAAGATTCTGTTTCTAATGCCAATGTAATGGCGCTAGCTTCGCCTATATCAACGTCCAAAGAATTTTGAAGAGCAATGTTTTGAACTGACTTTATAGAAATTCATGCAGGTAATTCAATTCCAAATTCCTTTGCAATGATCGCGGTTGTTGTAACCTGCCCAAAAATGGTGTGAAGTAATTCTAACTCTCCAATTTTAGATAGAAGAATAAAACAGCTTGTATCCGCAATAACTACTTCATAATCCTTCTGCATCATTCCAAATTTCGGACAATGGGTAGTTCATAAGTGAAACACCATAGTCTTTTAAAATTTCCGCAAATGCGAGCTTGGACAGACTCGCCATATCTGCTGCCTGGCCAAGTGACAACTTTCCCGACTCATATAGTTTGGCAGCTATAAACCGAATGGTATCATTCTGATATTCAACCAGGCTGTCGGGAACATTAAGCGTTATCGTAGTCATACTGTAAATATACAAATAAAATTTCCTTCATAAAAAAGTGATTCAATTCGCTTGAAATGAGTCACTTTTTTATTGATTCTTAGAGATCGCCTCACTTTGCAACAACCCGCCAAATCGTATTTCCAGAATCGTCAACTACAAGTAGCGAACCATCATTCATAATGGTCACACCGACTGGCCGACCAAATACCTTTTTTTCGCTGTCAACAAATCCAGTTAGGAAATCTTCCATATTACCTGCTGGTTTTCCATTTTTAAACGGAACAAAAACCACCTTGTAACCCGACAATTTTGACCGGTTCCACGACCCGTGCTGTCCCACGAAAGCACCGTTGTGATACTTTGCAGGAAACCTGGTCTTATCATAAAAGGCAAGTCCGAGAGAAGCCGTGTGAGATCCTACCGGTACATCAGGCACAATCGCCTTTGCAACCAGATCAGCTCCTGCTCCTTTCATTCTTGGATCCTTGTTCTGTCCGAAATAAGAATATGGCCAACCGTAAAATCCGCCGTCTTTAACGCTGGTAATGTAGTCAGGAACGAGTTCATCGCCCAGCTTATCCCGCTCATTCACGGCAGTCCATAAGGTATTGGTCCCGGGAGCCCAGTCCATCCCGACCGGATTTCTCAAACCGCTTGCATATATCCGCTCGCCTGTACCATCCGGATTGATTTCCAGAATATTGGCCCGGCGAATCTCGGTATCCATGCCGTGCTCTGCAACATTACTTGCCGAGCCGACAGATATATAAATTTTTGATCCATCAGCATTCGCTAACAAATTCCTCGTCCAGTGATTGTTATAGCCTCCGGCGGGCAGCTCTATAATTTTCTCACCCTTGCCCGTTATTTTGGTATCTCCTTCCTTATATGGATACCTGTACAATCCGTCGGTATTGGCTACGTAAAAGTGGTTTTTGAGAATCATCATTCCCAGCGGCTGTTTTAGTTTTTCCAGAAATATCTCTCTTAGTTCAGGCACACCGTCCTTATTAACATCCCTTAGGAGTGTAATGCGATCCGCGCTTTTCTTGGTTGCTGACTCTGCAACGAAAATATCCCCGTTGGGCCCGATGTAAGTCCATCTGGGATTTTTCAGCTTGTCTGCAAACTTCATTACCGTGAATCCTTCTGGTGCCACAGGCATTTTCCCTTCCGGCCAGCCAGCTTCCTCGGGTCTGTTAGTAACCGATTCAGTGGCGAATGGTGCTGGTAAAACCAGGCTATCGGTAACCGTTTGGACGGAATCAGGTCCGGAAGCTCTGGCTTCATCCTTTTCCTGTTTTGTATTACCTCCGCAGCTCGCAAGTATGCCGACGGTTGCCAGGTAGCCTACTAGAACGTGAATTTTCTTCATAACTAGATTATTTCAGTTTCTACTAAATGTAAAAGGGGTGTCCGGCAATTGCCGGACACCCCTTTTACATAAATAATTGTCCCGTCCTGAAATAGCGATACACAAATTGTACAGCTATGCAAGAGAATCCTGAAACCAAGTATGTTAAACGAACGCAGAAGGACTATTCGATGTCTTTTAAAT
>NZ_JAJUXG010000025.1 GCF_021390535.1 Dyadobacter sp. CY312 | reverse complement strand
TTTTCAGCCCAAAACAATCACTCAAATTGATCATTTTTATACCTTTTATCTATCTCAATATACCTCATATACAGTAGTTTAAAATTTCATTTTATCAGATATATTTGCATCAAAAACCACTTTGTAAAATGCACAACACAGCCGAGATCGCCGCATCGGATATATTATTGATTGATGACCATATTCTGGTAGCAGAAGGCTTTAAAGAGCTATTATTAAAGATTTTACCACCCGGTTCCAAAGTTGATATTTGCTTTTCTGTCGACAAGGCGAAAAAGCATTTACAGGGCGGTAGTTACAGGTTTGTAATCACCGATCTGATCATACCGGGCCAGGATGTGCTGGAGTTCATTACCTATTGCCGAAAAACCTTTAAGAATATTATTATTATAGTAATAACAGGTGTGGTCGATGCGAATAGTATCAGAACCTGTCTTGCTGCCGGAGCCGATGGTTACCTGAGTAAGGCAATTGAACCCCGTGACATGAAACTTGCTCTTGAGTACACCTATCTTGGTAAAAAGTTTATCAGCAACGATCTGAGCGGAAAATTGGCAGATAGTATTTTATCAGCAGAAAATACCGCATTAACCGCAAAGGAAATGGAAATTCTCAGACTGATAGCCGCCGGGAAAGGCACCAAAGTGATCGCAGAGATATTGTTCATAAGCCCTATTACGGTGATGACCCATAAACGAAACATCTTGCGCAAGCTAAACCTTCACTCCACTACGGAGCTGCTGAAATACGGCTATGACAACAATTTGGTTTGAACAGATACATTAACAGAAAGGCTTCATGCAAGAATATTGCTCCGTTTCCACATTCCGGGACGAAACCTGCCGCCCAGGTTTTATTAACGGAAAGCAGGCTATACTTTTTCTGATAGGCTTCCTGCTTTGGGGGATTGATGGTTTTGGACAAAAGAATACACCTGCCCGGGAGTGGGAAAGTTTGTTATCGGACTATGTTTCAAAATCAGTGCATGATACAGTTTACCTTCGGAAAGTGGAGGTACTTGCAGGGCAATCGCTGAAAGAACCACAACTAAAGCAAAGACTGGCAACATTTAGAAAAATAGCATGGTCCAAAGAATCTTATCATCCTTACAGGGCCAGCTACTATGGTATTCTTGCGAATCATTCCATTGCCATTCATCAGGAGGGATTTTCAATTTATTATTTACAGAAACAGGAGGAGGAATTAAAAAAGTCAGTGGGTTATGTCAATTCCCTGAGTGAACCCCGGCTGCTTCTGGCCATTTATGGAAGAGATGAGCAAAGTAATATTGATAAACGTCTGGGTATTTTTCAGGATAATCTCCCATTTCTAAAATCGTTGCCCGGTCTGCTAAAAAAACAGCAGGTGCATTATCTCACCTGCTTTAATGCGATGACTATCCTTAATCATGCCGCTCAGATTTATGCGAAAAAAGAGGATAGCCTGAAAGTGCTTGCAATATGCAATCTGTCGGAAGGCATATTCAGAGAAATTGAAAAGGATGCGGGGTTCAATAAAATCAGGAGACAACAATGCAGGCTGCTGTTGTACATGACAGAACATGCAAGAGCGAAGGTATTAAAGGATACCAGGCAGCAGTGGACCGTGCTGCACGATGCCGAAACCTTTGTCAGGGCTATGCAAACCGAATCACCATCTGCCTGGCTCAGGGCTTTTGAAAGGGCTGTGCTGACGAAAATGATTGACTTCAATATCAAACAAAATCAAACTGATAGCAGCAGATACTATTTTAACATCCTAAAAAAACAAGTTGCTTCTGACTCCAAAAATTCGTTTGGAGATGGTGCAACTAAATATTTACTTTATTCCAGTATACTAAGCGCGAAGGAAAACAATTACCGATCTGCGTACGATACGTTACTGAAGGCATACGAAATAAATGATTCCATCATAGCGACAAAAACGGCCGACATCCATAATAACATGTACGCCAACATGGTAGCAGAGCAACGCACCGAGCAACTCGTGACTGCCGAAATTGAAAAAGGCAACAGGAACATCGTCATTTTTGTCATATCAACTTTACTTATTATAGCAGTTGCTTCATTCATTTTAAGGCAAAAGGCCAGGGATGCGAAAATGAAAAGGCAAATAGAATACCTCAATAATACCACGCAGATTCAAATCGCAGAACTGGAAGCAAAAGCCAATACGGTACAAAAAAAGCTTGGGATGGAACTTCATGACGGAATTTCGGGCAATCTGGTCCACATTTGTAATCACCTGGCGACAGAATTAATGGGTGAAGTCGATCCTGAAAAAAGAGACAGATTGCAACAATTATCCGATTTGGCAAAAAAAACCTATATCGCTACCAGAGAGAAAAGCCACGAGTGGTACACACAAGGAACAGAAGATGAACTGGATGCTTTTTCCAAAAGTGTAGAAAAGATCGTTTCAAATGCGCTTGCCGGCGACAACTATGAAAAACAAATTGAGGTAGATCACCTTTCTCTGGAAAAAGTATCTCCCCTAACCCGCGTTCATCTGTTGCGCATCATTCAGGAGGCGATGGCCAATATTATCAAACATGCCAGGGCCAGTAAAATCAAGCTTTTTATTTATGAAGAAGATCATTCACTGACCCTTCAGATCACTGATGATGGCAGGGGATTTGACACGAACCCGAAGACAAATACCAAAGGCGTCGGTTTGCAATCCATCAGAAACAGAATACAGGAAATGAACGGATCTCTGGATATCGTTACATCCCCAAAAGGCACTGAACTCCTGTGTATTATTCCGATCTGAACTGCAATCAATACTGACCTCAGAGGTGCACTTCTATCGATCTAGGGCAAAAAGTCTTGTAAAGTCTCACATACTCATGCATCCTTATGAGAAAAGGATTTTCAGCATCGCAAGCGGCGGATACGATGATTCACTCTCCAACTTAACTATTTGACATTTAAATGATTATAGTTAATTATTTTTTGCTGGGATATCCATAAACATCCTTGATTCTTTCAACTTCCAGTGAGGCAACGGGTAACGCCGATGAACCAATCATAGCTATTCTAATCCCGCACCGGTACAATCGAAATGTTTAAAGTCTATGCATTTTCCGCTGCTCATCCGCTCCAATATGATACTACCAGCCAACTTGACCCTAGATCGATCAAAAAATCAAAGCCAAGATAAAATATCATTTCCCAATCCAGATGACTGAGCTCGAAAGGCAGGTTGATATTTCAGCCAACCAATTCTGCTTCAATGACATATACCTTGGGCTTATAAATCCGACACGGTCATCCCAAACCGCTACATGTAATCTCCTTATGCGCGGCCGCCGGTGAGTCTTACAACTGAGCATGATAAATCTTGCGGATGGATGAAGCTGCCAGGACAGGAGGTTGGAAAATTCGGACAGTGTGACCACCAGATTCCGTGGCAGATTGACCATCACTAGATTATTGGTAATTATGAGTTAAATAAATAACAATCATTTAATTAAACTGACCAATTCTTACCGAAACAATACGTCTTTAATTACCGAAATGCCGTGGTCAAAGGCTCCGAATTCTCCAATCTGATATCCATAACGATATCTACGCCCACACGGTAGCCGTGTTGCGGCCAGCTTACGAGCATAACTGGTATAAATTATCTCAGGATTTTTAAAGCAGAACAGGAAAGAATCATAATCGATCTGCACCCATTCTGCTTTAAAGCCGTAGGTTATAAACCAAAGCTTACTTCTCAATTTTTGAGATTTGTATTTCGGTCTTCCTGGGCCTGAGGTATTGGGAAAAATTCACTTTCTCCCTTAACAAATCCTTGCAGTACAGTTGCTGCCTGGTCGGTTCGTACAAGGTCGTTAAACCGTTCTCCCCACCATTCGCATATGAATTCTGCATGGCGCTCATCCAGAAGTTGTTGTATGGTCGCTTTGGAAAGTGGCGTAAGTCCAACGCGCTGACGGACCAAATTGAGAGGAATATCTCCGCTTTGTCCTTTGCGAATTTTTACCTCCGCATTCATCAATAATACTTCTGCATAGCGAAACACACGCACGTTATTATTGGCACCGTACCAATCAACTCTTCCCGGAGTCATTTGTGACTTAGGTAAGTATGCCTTACCATTAAAGTATTTCTTGCCCGCTGTATTTCCCGAAATGGTATCGCCATCGGGTGTTACAGAAAATGTACCTGGGCGGCCGTCAATACCACAAAGTTGAATGGTAGTTTTCATTCTCACAGCATCGTTTCGATCTTTGAGAAATTTAACAGCAGCGTCGGAAGGTACCAGCCAGCCATCTCCGTTAATTGGCCCGCCATAAGTATTCTGAGGAGCCTGGAAAAGGTGGAAATTATCCCACACCTGACCACCAGAAGTGACTACATCACCTGTCGGATTTCCGAAATCGGTATATTGTAATTCAAAAATTGACTCATCAGAAAGCTTTCCTGGTTTTTTCCACAATTGGTAATAATCAGGGAAAAGTGAGAATTTGTTGCTGTTTATAATTTGATTGGTGCTCTCCAATACGGTATTCCAGTAAACACTTCCGTTATCATTTCCAGCAAGATCCATTGCTGCTTTAGCTTTAAGAAACAATGCCGTGTACTTGGTGAGCCCGCCTTTGTGAGCAGCTTCGTTTGGACGTACGTCTTCCAGATTGGCAATGCAGAAATCCATTTCTTCAATCACGTGTTTTCTTACATCTTCCACTTTACTTTTGCCAACCGTTCCCAGATACGCAGGATCAACACTTTCAATACCAAGAATAGGTACATTACCAAAAGACCTGCTTACAAAATAATGTGTCAACGCTCTTATAAAACGTACTTCGGCTTGGTACCGAGCTAGGAGTTTTTTGTTTGCTTCATCCGTAGCAGCAATATTTGCGCCAAACTTATCCAGTTCTGTTAATGCACTGTTACAAGTGAGGATGGTTCCATAATATCTACTCCACATGTCATCCAGAGCCCAAAAACCTTTGATCACTGCACCACTTTTATAGGTGTGGATCAGCTCATTCACCTCGCTGTACCCGGTACGCGGGTCGATATCGTCACTTTGTGAAGTTTTAATAAATGTGTGTACCCAGGAAGCAAATCCTCCTTTGCTTAGTGAGCCGTAGGTACCAGATACCGGTTGGTACATCCGGTTCATATCCGTATAATCAATGGTTACAGACGGAGTCTGATTTTCGAGCGGATTGTCTAAAAAGTCGGAGCAGCCGGGCAGAATAAAAAGCGTAGCTGTTAACAGACTTAGAATCCATATTTTGTGCTTGCTATTTTTCATTGCAAAAAATGTAATGTTAAAAACCAGAATTAAAAAGTGGCTCTTACGCCCATACTGTATGTTGCTGATACCGGATATACATTGGAGTCATACCCAATTCCTGATATTTCAGGTGTAAATCCTGAGTACTTCGTGAAAATCAGGGGTCTGTCAGCTGTGGCAAAAACGCGCATTGATACAGGCGCTTTACTGCCTGCTTTGAAACTGTAACCGACTTGTACGTTTTGAACGCGCAGATAAGCACCATTTTCTACAAAGAAGGAAGCACCCTGAGGGCGGTTCCAGGATTTCGAAAGTGCATAAGCAGAAGGATACTCATTTGTTGTACCGGCACCTGTCCAGAGGTTTTCGTAAAATTCAGCATCCAGGTTAAGCGATGATTGACCCTTAACATACCTGCCTCGGTTCAGATTCATGATTTTATTTCCTGCTACACCTTGGAAAACTATATTTAAGTCGAAATTACCATAATTCAGACCGGCATTAAAACCGTAAGTTACCTTCGGCAGGTAAGATCCAAGGAAGGTGCGGTCACCATCGTCGCGTGTTCCATTTCCATTCAGATCCCGGTATTTAAAAAATCCTGGTTGTACCGTTCCAGGTACTGCGGCATTCGCACTCGCGGCAATTGGATCAGCATCTATTTCGCCTTGGTTCTGATATATTCCTGCTACCTCATACCCGTAGAAGTACTGAATAGGACGTCCTACTTCTATGCGGTTAGGAAATTCGGCCATCCATTCCGGATACCCGCCTGGAATATTTAGAAGTGATCCGATATCGGTTACCTTATTCTTGAGTGTAGATAGATTACCACCTAAATGATAGCCCAGTTTCCCGACCTGGTGATTCCAGGTTAGAGAAACATCAACCCCGCTGTTGTCCATTGAAGCCCAGTTACCATAAATGTTGGGAGCTCCAAAAGGGAAAGATCTTTCCAGTGCAACGTCACTGGTTCTACGATTGTAATAATCGACAGATCCTTTCAATCTATTTTTTAGCAACTCAAAATCAACACCAAAATCCCACTCTGTTACTACTTCCCAAGTAATATTTGCAAAGAAGTTGTTTACATTATATCCTGGGACATACTGTCCGTTCGCGTTACCCACAGAGCCAAAAATAGACGAGCCAGGGTTTCCGACAGTTACACTGGCATATCCGGAATTGGGTCTGATACCATCGTTACCTAATTTACCCCAGCTACCTCTTAGTTTCAGAAAGTCAAATGTGTTCTGGTCTTTCATGAAATTTTCCTTGGATAATACCCAGCCCAAGCCTACCGACGGGAAATAACCCCACTTAGTTTGGTATTTAGAGCTGCCATCGGCACGGAAAGTGGCCGTTAGCAAGTATTTGCTATCAAAATCATAGGTACCACGTGCAAAGAAAGACACTCCTCTGTTCCTATAACCATCTTCATCATAATAAGAGGCATTGGGTGTTCCCTGTCTGGTATACCAGAATTCCTCGTCTGCCGGAACGTTGTCTGCCGCAACCTTCGTCATTCTCCACTGTTCCTGACGTGATGATTGCCCCAATAGCACAGTCCAGTTATGTGACCCAATACCATCTCGATAAGTTAGCAAGTTATCCAATATATAATTGGTGGTCCGTTCCTGAGTTGATGCCAGATTCGAGACCAGAGTTGCAACTCCAAGGTTACGCTGAGGAACGTAATTGGCTCTCAAACCAGAGGAGTAAAGCTGGCTAAGTTGGGTGCGAAAGGTAAGTCGGTTGCTCCAAAAATCAGCTTCGGCATAGATGGATGGTAACAGTTGGAATTGTTTCAGTCTGTTAAAATTGTAATATGCCTGACCTAAAGCGTTGGCATCCCCTCTTCCAATGAGTCCGCTGTTAGAGAATTTTACCGGAAATGCGATGACGTTTTTCTCATCATAAATCGGAATCAAGGGAGAGGCGGTATAGGCAGTTAAAAATGCTTCATTGTTTGGAAAATGAGTTGTGGAATTGTTAAGTATCGAGGTGAAACCCAGTTTTAGCCAAGGAAAAGCTTTGGCCTCCATCTGTAAACGAATGTTATACCTTTTGAAGTCATTTTTAGCTTCCATTACCCCATTTTGGTAGGTGTAATTAAAACCTGCCGTGTAGGTGACCTTATCGCTACCACCCTGAACATCCACGCCCTGATTGGTGATCAGAGCTTTTTTTCGAAGGAGTGCTTTGTACCAATCTGTGCTTGTTGAGGGGTTAAGCCCGCTACCACCGTATCTGGCTACCGACTCTCTTACCGATCCTGAATCAGCAGGCGTTCTCCAGTCCAAAGCATATGCAGCAAATTGCTGCCGTTTGCCATTTTAGGAACATTGGTTGGGACCTGAAAACCAGCATAACCGTTATAAGTTACACGGGTTTTCATGTTCAACTTTCCTTTTTTCGTAGTAATTAGTACAACACCATTAGCAGCACGAACACCATAAATTGCGGCTCCGGATGCATCTTTCAGAACGGACATGTCTGCAATGTCATTTGGATTAAGGAAACCAATATCGTCTACAAACATACCATCCACCACATATAAAGGATTGGAATTGTTGAAGGATCCTATTCCACGTATCCGAACGCTCGGAGAACTTCCTGGCGATCCACTGGCAACTACCTGTACACCAGGCACACTGCCTTGTAACGCTTCCATGGGTGTTGCAGTTGTACGTTTCAGCATATCCTCCGTATTGATGGTGGAAACA
Source organism: Dyadobacter sp. CY312 (assembly GCF_021390535.1). Classification (GTDB taxonomy): domain Bacteria; phylum Bacteroidota; class Bacteroidia; order Cytophagales; family Spirosomataceae; genus Dyadobacter. The sequence continues at coordinate 95,503 of NZ_JAJUXG010000025.1, read as the reverse complement.
GGTGCAGTAAGATCCCCCTTCTTTTGTGTTCCATACCCGATCACGACTACATCAGCAAGTTGAGTAGTTTCAGGAGCAAGTGTTACGTCGATAATTGATTTTTGGTCAACGGATATTTCCTGGGTGGCATAACTAACTGCCGAAATAACCAGGATTGATGTCTGATCTGGTACTTTAATGCTGTTATGCCCCGCTTGCGTCCGTAGCTGTACCCACTGTGGTACCTTTTACAAGAATAGTAGCACCTGGAACCACAGCTCCGGTTTCATCCTTTACGATCCCGGTTACTGTAAAGTCTTGTGCAAGAACACGAGATATAACAGCCACTAGAAGTAGGATTAAAAGCAAAAAAGGTTTGAAGAAATTTTCTCTCATACACAGTCTTGTTTAAGATAAATTATATTATTGATAAATAAAGTACTATTGACCCAATTTACCACTAAATCGGAGTTTATGTTGTTCGGATACTATTTATTTTAGGGGAGCAGAAACCAGCAAATTATTTCTGGAAATATATGACGGTTAACAATTGTCTGCTATCGACTCTGATAGAGCAAGTTACGAAACGTGCTATTACTGAACAATTAAGCTCAAAAACTCTAAAAGCCTGTCTAACAGACTACTATTTTCAATGAAAAGATCTAACATTTAAGCCAAAACTATTACATTAGTAACGGAGAGGAATTTCACATCATCAAATAATGAAGTTTCCAGCTCCTTCACGTTATGGATCACTATGGTGACTATTTAGTTGATCCTCACAAGGCGTAAGGTATTTCCACTTTTTCTTAGGCAGCACCAATAATACAGGGTCAACCCAATATTTTTATCCCGTTTAACTATATGTAAAAAGAAGAATTGCTAGGGCAATGCGGTTGCGGAAAGCTTTTTAAGTCTTTGAAAACCGAATGCGTTTATCAGAACAAGTTTATTAGTAATGAAAGAGGCTTCTATTATTGTCTTTGAGTATATCGAAATTTGGTACAACAAAAAAAATTGCACTCTGCTGTTGGGTATGTATCTCCGAGCGAATTGGAAGAAAATTTAAACAAGCAGAAAATTGCGGCTTAACTTCTTGTCCACATAATTGTTGCAATTCTACCTTGCGCTTTTATTGGACCGGGAATTCTAACTCTTGCCCCGTAATGCAGGCATTTAGTTAAGTAATCAACGTAAAGCTAAACGATAGAAAATCTCCTTTTCTGTAACCCCGTCCGACCATGTTTTGTTTTGCTCACAGGTGTACTGGAAACCGAATTTTTGGTTAGCCATTTTTGAAGCAAGATTACTTTCGCGGTGCGAGACGATGACCGAAGGAATGTTTTCAGCCTTCGCCCAATTCAGCCGTGCTTGATACAGCATCATTGAGAGTCCGATCCTGCGATACTCATTTCGGATATAAGATGCGATTAGTATGGCTTCATCGCGTTCATCACGGCTTTTTACAATACCGGTCATACCTATTACGACGGCGCCGTCTTTGAGAATAAAAATGGCACGATCTCTACGGTCTCCAATGAATTCGCGCCAATGAATCTCAGCATAAGCAGATTCTCTTTCATAGCTAGAACCAAATGATTGAGCATCGAGCAGTAGCGCTTCTAGCCTAATCTTCTTTAAGATATACCAATCGTCTTTACATAATTTCTGTAATGAATATTGCTCCTTCATACGGTGCTGAAAAAAGGTCGCCTGTTCAGAGGTGAGTCATCAATAGCAAAAAGCGCTCTTTTCCGACAAAAGCAGCACAAGCAGTAGAACGGATGCCTGACGACACAAGTCCTACTGCCCGAATACCAACCCCAACCTTTAATTACTTTTTATTACTTTTCCCCGAAACGTCTGTCCGCCTTCCATAACGATTTCCACAGTATATATACCCGGAATAAAATGTGCCAGATCTATTTTTTGTCCAACCTTGATATTTTCTAAAACCATCAGGATTTTCCCCTGCTTATCGTAGACTCTAACGTTCTCTCCTCCCCTAAGCCCTTTGATTTGAAGCAAGTCCGGAGTCGGATTGGAGAAGATTACAATCTCCGGTCTTTTCAACTCAACAGATATTATCCGGCTGTAAGCAAAAGTGGCATCCCTGTCTATCATTTTCAATCGATAATATCCCTTGTGATCCAGCTGATGATGGATGTAGCTGTAGGGCTGTCCTGAATGGTTATTTGATGAGACATCAGCAAGCTTTAGGAAGGTTTTTGCATTAACTGAATACTGAAGCTCGAAATGACTGAAATTTGATTCTTCCGATGTGATCCAATGTAAGGCCGCTATTCCATTCTCTTCTCTTGCAGTAAAACTCACCAAAGTAACTGGCAATGTACAGGGAGTGGCAGTGGATGTGAATTCAACATAATCGGTACTTGAACAGATACCATTGCTCACAGTCCAGGCGAAAACATATTTACCCGGCTGGGTCATACCGTCATAGATGGCGAGCGGGTCATGAATGTCTGAAAAACTTCCTTCCGCAGTACCTGCCGGCCTGCTGGTCAAGGACCATGTTCCGGTAGACCCCGTCTGGGGCAGACCGGCATCAAGTTGAATCTTGTTAGTCCCTCCACTGCAGGCATCTGCATCCGGGCCTGCATCAGCAACATCGCTGCTGCTGGAGATGAGCACCGACACATCGTCCGTGGTTGTACACCCGGTTCCATTGTCTACTGTATACCTGAATAGATAACTGCCATCTGTAAGACCACTCACAAGTGTCTGAGGATTGGATGTATTCTGTATGCTTGCACCTGGTCCGGATAGTTGTGACCAGGTTCCTGTCGCCGGCTCGGAATTAGCCGCAGACAGATTTATTGACGTGGCGTCACAAAGTCTAATGTCACTCCCTGCACTGGACGGGGCTGTATAGGTAACTTTCACCAGATCAGAACTTGATGGCCCGCATTCCATAATACTTCCATAGGAATTCCATCTCAGATAGGCAGACCCCGAGCCACTAAATGTCAGATTGGAGCTTGCAGAGTTGACCGTTCCGATTACCGGAGCACTTCCGTTGAGTACCTGATAAACCTCCCAGCGCCCATTGCCTACCACAGATGCATTTAGTGTTGTGACTCCTGTACTATTGCAGAATTGTATATCATCACCAGCCAGAGCGATCAGCCCCGGCGATGAAGTTGTGACCTGCATAATATCCTGTCCTAATAGTCCCTGACATCCAGGATCAGTACCACTTTTAATTTCATACTGGAAACGGTACATTCCGTCCGCTGGGATTGTGACAGTGGTGCTCGAATTAGACGGTGTGGCTATAGCAGCCTGCCCGCCAACAGAACTGTATATCTGACTCCAGTGGACTGGTCCGGTACTGGCCGAACCAGTGAGGTTGACTGTAACCGGATAAGATTGTACTGAACAAATTTGCTGACTCGGACCTGCGCTATAGGTTGCTGCATCCGTTGATTTCCTGATATAGCCAGTCAATGTGTCCGAAACAATGGATGACGGACAACTCGCATTGCTAAGTGTATAGACAATTGAGAAAACAGTGGACTGGGTCACATTCTGCAACGCAACTGTCGTGCTTGTAGCATTATTGGCAGTAGCCGTGTGGACAATACCACCCGGCACTGTAACAACACTCCAGGTCGCGACGGTGCCCGGATCAAGAGCCGGATGATTTACAACGATACTCACATTGGACGGCAAAGTTCTGGTCAGAGTAGCGCAGTTTGCCAATGTAGCACTGGTGATTGTGGGTTTCGATGGTCCGGTAGAAGCGTTGGTATTGATACTCACTTCGTCAAAGCTCGATCCACAACCATTCGTGAAAGTATATCTAAGCGTATAAGAGGTATTGGGTTGCAGATTGTTTATCGTCGGATTAGACGCTGACGGATTAGAGAATGTAATGCCGGAAGCTGCCGGACTCACGACAGTCCAGTTTGCAAAGGCATCTGCCGGAGGTGTAGAACCATTGAGCGTCATACTTCCCGCACAACCGGCTACATCTGCTCCGGCATTGGGTGCGGGGGGTGGCGTGTTGGATACGACAAGCTTCACCTCGTCAAACTGGTTAGCTGTGCAGGATGGCCCCATATTATTTGTGTACCGGAAAACATACGTTCCTGCGATCAGACCGCTGATTGGTGGATTTCTCAAGGCTTGATTGGCCGGAGTAAATGGATTGGTTGCTCCCGCTGGCAATTGCAAAGCACTCCACAAGCCTTTGTTATCTGCAAGATTGCCCGCCAGTGTTGCACTTGTAGTGTTACAGGGAAGTGCCACATCAGTACCGGCATTCACGCCCGGCCCGGTTAGTCCTCTGGTAATAGTGACTTCTTTTTCTACAGTTCCGCACGCTGTGGTCATGCTCACACGGAATTTAAATACCCCTACAAAGTCGTTAACCCGAAAGAGAAAATCGAGGTTATACAACAGTGAATTTTGATTTATAGACTGAGAATAAAGGTCACTTCTGGACAGGTTCCATGTTACGGTTCGTCCGACGGACAAATTCTGAAAAGAGATAACCGAAGCTCCGCCACCCGTTCCTTTGCGTACAGCAGTATTCACAACTGCACCTGTCGGCCCCGAGATAAAGGTTATATTAACAATTGCCGTATCCAGCTGGTTGTATCCGTACGAACTGGTACTAATAGGTGTAATCTGACCGGTTCCGGTACCCTGGCAGACTTCTGAATCGGCCCCAGTCAAAGTGATTTCAGGGCGTTTATATATAGTTACCGAATCAGTTGTGAAACAGGTTCCGTTGCTTATGGTATAAAGGTAGGTGTATGGAGCCCCCTGATTGGTCATACCGCTGGCAGTGGTATTAAAGTGGGTGGGAACGGCAATGGTTGTTGCACCACCTGATAGCTGACTCCATGTGCCTGTCTCACCCACTGCTGGTTTATTTGCTGTTAATGGTACCATATCAGGAATCTGACAATGATATTGATCCGTTCCTGCATTAGCCTGAGTTACTGCAGATGAACCTGAAACCGTCACGTTCACATCTGCGGTCCCGGGGCTGCAACCACCCGAAACCGTATACCTGAAAACATAGTTTCCCGCTGTTAATCCACCGGCAGTGGTGTTTCTTACGTTGGCGTTACCAATTAAAGCGGTATTTGGACCTGAAATTTGTGTCCATGAAACAGTCCCCGAACCAGGGCAACTACCCTTTAAAAAGGTCGTGTTACCACAAACCTGAGTAGGGCTGGCAGTAGCATATAGACTATAGTTTCGCGCAAAAGTGTAATTCCTTGTTGCAGAGCTCTCACAACCGTCAGCATTCCTGATTGTATAGCGGATGGTAATTGAAGAAGTAGCTGCGCACTCTTCAATAGGAAAAGTTGGCGTGAAGGTGGTGTTAGCCGACGCTGAAGAGCCGAAGGTGCCCGAGGCCCCTCCCACCAGAGACCATGATACAGTTTCCCCCGGTCCTGGCGAAGTAGCGGATAAATTCACAGGACCTCCATTATAACAGGGAAAGTTCGAGGATCCGCTAAGGATTGGCACAGACGGGACCGGATTGACCGTAACACTAACTTGATCAACAATGGCCACACCATCACCACAAACAGCGTTCAAACTGAAGGTATAAATACCGACTATCGAGACATTACCCACATTGGTCAACAAACTGTTTGTATTATTAATGGTCACATTTGCACCAGCGGGCTGGGATACCAATGCCCATTTCACCGAAGATGAATTAGCAGGTCCACCAAGACTTCCGTCCAGCAGGATCGGCTGGCCAAGACAGACAGAACTGTTTACCCCGGCATTGATTGTACAGTTCTGCCCCTGGCAAAACGTTGCAATCAGAAGAAAAGAAAGAAGCAGACAGGAGAAATATTTCATACTACGATCAGTTAAAAGTGTATTGTAGACTCAATGTTTATTAAAACATTAAATTGTACGTATGAAACAGAAAAAAGTCACAGGTAACTAGAAAAATTTCATAGAAAAAATTACGTAATAGCTCGCAGTCCGGGTTGAATTGCTTGCAATAAATGATGGTATGGCTGGAGGAAGTTTTTAATGATTAATCTTAGAGACCGGCTAAAAAATGTCGCTGCTTTGGTTATCCTTCAAAGAAACACTCAATAGATATTATGTCGCTCCCCTTTTCTTTAAAACACATAAATAACTGAAAATTAGAATATTAGTACATATAAATAAACATATACACCTACCAACAAACTAAAAAAAAACAGCAGTTACAACGTAAAGGAATTAATTGGCAACATATAGAAAAAAGTGAAACTATGTTTAACATTGCCTGTGGCACTTCATTCTACCACTGGATTTACATACACCGTTCCCAACCCGCTAGCTGATTGGCTAATCACAGAATAAAATTAAAATTTTTCTATAAATAAAATAAATAATTTTAAGAAAATAATATGTTTAAATATCACTTTACATATCTGCCGAATCGAACTTACCAATAAAAAAGCTTTATTTTTTATTGGTAAGTTCGATTAAAATACGATAAAATTCTATGATGTTATACTCACAACATTGCTGCCGTTCTCAAAGGAGGATTCACGGTAGGAAGTAAACACGAAATTCGTAGTTTGCCTGTATGTAATCTAAGATCACTTCTGAAAATGATAAACTTATCGGCAAGGCGCAACATTACAACAGCAGCTGTGTGTGTGTTAGTAACAACATTTTTGTTACTCGTCTCGCGCTCGAAATACCGTGTAATTTCGCCTTCATAGGTGGTTGTCGTTAAATGAAGAATCATTGGAGCGGCAGCGTTAAGAATTGTTACATCCGCAACGGAGTGGAAATTTCGGATAGCCTGCCCACTGGATTACATAGCAGATTGACCACCTAATAACAATAACCTTGCTTAAATTATAATACTGTCAATCATCTCTTTAAAATGGTTCATTTCCGACCGAAGGAATATGACTGTAATTTCCGAATTATCGTTGTTAAATACACTGCACTCTCCAGGCCTTGAACAACCACCATGATAAGAGACTTTACACTACTTTGTAATATGAACAATGACAAAGACAAATGGGGTTACTAGCCCCGAACATATGGGTTTTGTTGTAACTCATACCTTGCGAATAAGTCCTTCATTTCTTGCCAATGTAGCTCTTCAATCTGATGAAGGAAAGAATCGAAGAGCTCCGAATCACCCTCAGCATCAACGAAGTTGATATCTTTTTCTACATTGTTTTTACTTAGCAGGACTGTATATTCAAGCTTCAAAAATTCGAAACCCAACCTTACTGATGCAATATTACCGCTGGTATCATACACCGCTGTTTCTATAAAAACGAGCTTCAAATCCTTGGATAGTAATTGTGGTCCCATCGAAAAATTAACGTTTTAAAGTTGGTCATCAGCTTCATTTGACTTTTTTAAATAGCGTCGGTCACCTGGTTTCCGCCTGAATAAATAACGGGCTTCGTCACTTCATTTGATCTAGTCTGTTTATCAGAGACTTGCCAGCTTCATTAGATACTAAATAAAGGGCGACTTGAAAACCGGCATAAATTTATGTTGTTGGTTCATACTAAACAACTACCTGAAATTCCGCCCACCCGGAAAAATCTCTGTCTGAACTCCGTGTTTTCTGATTTGTGTCTTTTTATTGACTGCTTGTGAAGCGTACTCGTCCTTCTCATCAGCCCTCGAAAGCGTCTGGACGGGCGGATCCTGATCGATCTGGTGCATTTTCCTTAAAAGGGGCGACATATCATAACAGTGGCGGACGATCACATGGGTCACCTCCCCTTCCCTTTGCAGTTTGCCTTCTACCATCAGCAGTCTGGCCCTTAAAATTTCCTTCCGGTATTTTTCAAAAAGGTTTTGAAAGACCACCAGATTGGAAAATCCGGTTTCATCTTCAATGGTGATAAAGCAGACCCCGCCAGCTGTACCCGGACGCTGACGCACCAGCACCAGACCGGCAACACGCACGATCATCCCATCGCGGTAATTGGCAAGATCTGCTGTGCGCACCGCATATTGTGCGGCCAGCCGGCTGCGTACAAAGCTCACCGGATGTGCTTTAAGTGAGAGCGATGTCGAAGCATAATCCTGCACCACATGTTCCGAGCTGCTCATTTGGGGCAGTCTGACTTCAGGCTCAAAATCGCTTTGAGACTGCTGTCCTTTAAATATCCCCATCGGTCTGTCTGAGAGTGCCGAAGCCTCCCACATGGCTTTTCGGCGGTCAAGACCCATGGAGCGGAAAGCGTCGGCATCAGCGAGTTTTTCAATGGACTGCTGGGAGACTCCCACGTCGCGGATCGCATGAATACTTTTAAAAGCGGTGCTTCTGCACGAAAGCAGTGTCCACATATCCGCCTGTGACAAACCTTTTACCTGGCGGAACCCAAGCCGGATGATGTGGTATTTGCCTGATCTTTCTTCAAGCTGGTTGTCCCAGCCCGACAAATTCACATCCACGGGTTTGACCTGCACACCATGCTTTTGAGCGTCGATGACAATCTGGGCCGGCTGGTAAAAACCCATCGGCATGCTGTTGAGAAGGGCCGCAGCGAAAACCTCAGGGTAATAACATTTGATCCAGCTTGTTATGTAAACCAAAAGCGCAAAACTGGCCGCATGGCTTTCGGGAAAACCATAACTGCCAAAACCTTCCAGCTGTTTAAAAACGCGCCGGGCAAACTCCTCGGTATAACCTTTGCCGATCATACCCTCCACAAGTTTTTTCTCGTACTGCGCCACCAGCCCCTTCGCTTTGAAGGTAGCCATGCTTCGCCTCAGTCCATCAGCCTCTGCCGGTGTAAAGCCCGCAGCCACAATGGCAATCTTCATCGCCTGCTCCTGAAAAAGGGGGACGCCCAGTGTTCGTCCCAGGATTTCTTCGAGCTCTTTGGACGGGTATTCAACCGGTTCTTCCCCATTACGTCTTCTCAAATAGGGATGCACCATATCCCCCTGTATGGGGCCAGGGCGCACGATGGCGACTTCGATGACCAGATCGTAAAAGTTTTTCGGCCGTAGTCTGGGAAGCATCGACATCTGCGCGCGGCTTTCGATCTGAAAAACACCGACGGTATCCGCAGCAGAGATCATTTTGTAAACATCCGGATCGTCCTGTGGAACAGTAGCCAATGTAAGGCTTTTGCCGTAATGCGTTTTGATCAGGTCAAATCCTTTTCTGATGCAGGTAAGCATACCCAGGGCAAGCACATCGATCTTTAAGAAACCAAGCGCATCAATATCGTCCTTGTTCCATTCGATGTTGGTGCGGTCGGCCATTCTCGCATTGATAATCGGGCACAGATCCGTGATTTTCCCCTGGGTGATCACAAAACCGCCCGTATGCTGGCCAAGCTGACGGGGAAAGCCCATGAACTGAGAAGTCAGGTCCAATACTTTCCTAAGGTGCGCATCATCCGGATTAAAACCGTGTTCGCTGATGCGTTTGCCATCAAACCATTCATCGGTAAACTCCCATATCGAGCCTGCCAGCCGGTTGATCGCATCCACAGACATGCCCATCGTTTTGGCAACGTCCCGGATCGCACCTCTTTGGTGCAGCTGGGTCACGGTTGCAACAATGGCCGAGCGGTCCCGGCCGTATTTGTTGTAAATGTACTGGATGACCTCCTCACGCCTTTCGTGCTCAAAATCCACATCAATATCCGGCGGCTCATTACGTGCTGAGGATATAAAGCGCTCAAAGAGCAGATCAAACTTGGTGGGGTCAACGGCTGTAATTCCCAGACAAAAACAGACCGTTGAATTCGCGGCTGATCCCCTTCCCTGGCACAATATGCCCTGCTCCTTGGCAAACCGTACAATGTCATAAACCGTCAAAAAGTACGGAGCATAGTTCATCTCTTCTATGAAAGTGAGCTCATATTCCACCGCTTTGGTTATTTTTTCAGGCAAAATATCTCCATAAAACGCTCTGGCACCTTTCCAGGCCAGATAAGTCAGCTCCTGCAGTGGGCTGCGGTTCTCTGAGGTGATTTCCTGGGGATAAACGTATTTGAGCGAATCCAGCGAAAACTGGCAGGCATCTGTAATTTCTTTGGTCCTGAGCACCGCATTCGGATATTGCCGGAAGAGTCTTAGCATTTCCTGACCCGGTTTTAAATAGCGCTCTGCATTCTGGTGCAGTCTGAAACCTGCGTTGTAAATCGTGCATTTTTCACGGATGCAGGTCACAATGTCCTGCAACTGCCTGCGGTCAGTATGATGGTAATGCACATCGTTGGTTGCGACCATGGGGATATCCAGGCTTCGGGCAAGCTCATCAAGCCGGAAGAGTATTTTTGCATCATCACCCATGTAGGACCTGCTTGCGCCCAGGTATAGATCTGTGCCTAACTTCTTGCGGTACTCGCCCAGGTCAACAGCAAAGCCAGCATCAAATTCAAAATACTCGTTTAAGATCGCGGGCGGCAAAACAATAAACTTCATTCCTTTACTGTGGGCGTAAACATCAGCTTTGCAGAGTTCACACTTCCCTTTTTCAGTGCGCAGGTTTCCCATGGACAGAAGTCCCGATAACCTGCTGTAAGCCTCCATGTCGGTCGGGTAAGCCAGCAGCGAGGGACCATCGATCAGATTCAACCGGCAGGCTACAATGACTCTGATCCGTCTGGCTTTTGCAGCGGTATGCGCCCGCACAATGCCAGCGAGCGTGTTGTGATCGGTAATGGCGATTTCTTTGTAACCCAGATCGGCAGCCTGATTGACCAGTTCTTCGGGATGTGATCCGCCGCGAAGAAAACTAAAATTGGTCGTAACCTGTAGTTCGGTGTAGTCCATAGCAAAACCGTTAAGAGAAAAATCCGTGAATGAACCACTTCGGATGCTCATGCGCACCGTAGTGGCCTAAACGAAAGATCCAGTAGCGGGCTCCGTTCTGGTCTTCTATGATGTAATAATCCCTGTGTAGTCCCTGCTGAATCCACCACTCCTGCTCAATGCGCTCGGGACCGTCTGCCCTGATCACATTGTGCACCTGGCCCTGATAGCGAAACAACATGGGCGGATAATCCGGGACCGGGGCTGTGACATCAATAAGCTGGGGAACATGCAGTAAGCTGATTGGTCTGGGATGCGCTACCGGCCAGCCGAATTCAGGTTTTTCCACCAGAGAGCCTGCCAGTTTGATTGAGCGCTCCGGCCAGTAATGCTGGGCTGGCAGGTAACGGTTAACAATATCCGGTCCGCCCCGGCTGATGAGTCGGTCGAGCAGCTCTGCGATTTCGGCCTGGTCATTACTTCCAGAAATATTCCAGAGCATCATGGCATCCTGACTGATCTGCTCCACAACAGGCGCTTCCAGTATAAACAGCTCAAAGCCCAGATCCGGACGCAAACGGACTATTTTAAGCTGGAAGAGTTTGAATAAATGTGAAATATTAGATGATGCACTATGCGTCCCAATCTCAATCTGCTGAGGGCTGCCATCCATTCTGTAGGCTTTAAACACTGCTTTTCTTATTCCAAGCCCTTCTTTGACAAGACGTTTGCAAAGTGCTTCCAAAAGATTTTGAAGTGCTATTTCGATTCCTTTGGCCGTGCGTATGGGCTCCAAACAGGGTAATCTTTCCTGATACGGCTCAACAGGGCGGACCGGCTCAATCTGCTCGGCGGCAAATCCCAGAGCCTGATCCAGCCGGATCAGTAGCTGCTGGCCGAACCTGCGTCTGAGCACCGTGCGCGGCATGTCCATAAAATGTCCGATCTGATAAAACCCAAGCTTTTCGAGTCTTTCCAGGATGCTATCGTCCAGTCTGAGTGCCTGTGGCGGCATCACCGAAAGCGCCTCTTTACTCCCATCTGGTTCTATGATGGCTTTGATGCGGCCATACCGGCTGTTGGCCCAGGCGCATCCGACTGTATCGGCGATGGTTGAACGCACCTGGTAACCCTGCACAGCCAGACGCTGGTTTATGTCTTTGAGATAAGCCGGTTCTCCACCCCACAGATGCACACATCCGGTGATGTCCAGGATCAGACCGTCAGGAAGATCCAATGCAACAATGGGCGAGTATCGGATACACCACTCTGCAATGACCAGAAGCAATTTCTTTTCCAGATCCGGTTTGTGATCAATCACTTCCAAGGCAGGTGCAATCGCCCGGGCGTCAGCGAGCACCATACCGGTTTTCACTCCCCGCTTCTGTGCTGTAACGCTGGCCGCTGTAATGACCATCCGTCCCCGCTGCACGGCTGCTATTACAAAAGCCTTGTCTTTTAATTCGGGACGTCTGACAATCCGCTGATCTGTAAGCAGATGTTTAAACCAGATGGCTGCATATCTTTTTGACATATCATCCTGTTTTTAGAAGTTGACGGTCCATTCTCGTAGCTGGCTTTTGCATGTGGTTAAACTGACCTGGTTTGTACTGGACAACCCAGCTTCCGCTGTGACCGTTTCTCACTTTAAGCAGCTGTACATGCCACTGGTAAAAGCCTACACCAGGCATTCCGTCCTGCGGTTCGCTGGCAAGTGAACGCACCTGCCATCTGGCCGTGCAGGCAGTGTTGTTGATTGTGGCCGGGTTCATACGGTGCATAAGCCCGGTTACCCGGCTTTGCTCCACAGCCAGTTGCAGCCTGCGTGATTCGGTGAGGCTGATCTCTTTTAATTCTGCTACAACTGCAGTAAGTGCCTTGCATTTAAGGCACTCCTCGACGATCCACATTAAGTCCTTTTCGTTTTTCACATCAATAAAAATGATGCGGTCAGGGTCAACGCCAAAAAATTTGAGTGCAGGTGGAAATATGGTCCTTTTCTGACTGATCCAGATGCCCAGACCGCCCTGCCTGATGGTCTTGCCCAGTATGGCAGCAATGAATCCGCTTGTTGCTGCTGCGTCCTGTCGGCCATGGCTGACCAGTTCGTGAACAGCACCCGTTGGAAAAACCCCGTTTGGGAAAGACCGCTCTATGACACCCAGACCGAAATCGGTATGCTGGCTCTGGGTTACAGTACGAAACCCCTGCAAACCAAGTATGTCCTTTTGGAGTTTGCTGACCATGTCCATTTTATTCGCTGACTGCATCATAATTCAAGACGTTTTCTTACATTTGATACAATTTGTATCATTTCATTGATTGTAATTATAACAAACTTAAAATGGATAGTCAAAAAATATTTTTCAGCAGCAACATAAAATTCCTTCGTGATCGGCGCAAAATGAGCCAGGAAACGCTGGCTGCCAAGATATCGCTGACCAGAACAAAACTGAATGCACTCGAAAACGGGCATACCAAATCTCCCCGGCCACAAGACTATCTGAACTACTCCGATTTTTTCAAAATCAGTGTAGACAGTCTGTTGCGTGTTGATTTGTCAAAGCTGTCGGAGCTTAAATTAAGAGAGCTGGAAGCAGGTAATGACGTGTATCTGACCGGTGGAAAAATCCGGGTGCTTGCCATTACGGTAAATTCTGACAACAAGGAAAACATCGAATATGTACCGGTGAAGGCCAAAGCTGGTTACCGTGCAGGCTATTCCGATCCCGAATACCTGGCGCAGTTTCCAAAGTTTACGATGCCCAACCTGCCCAAAGGACATACCCACCGCATTTTTCCGACGACCGGTGATTCAATGCAGCCCATTCCGGAAGGCAGCGATATCATCGGGCAATACTTGCAGGATTGGAAAAGCTTGAAAGCCGACACTCCCTGTATTGTTATCCTGAAAGGGCAACAGGATTTTGTCTTCAAACAGGTTACCATTAATTCCGATGGCACGGTGCTGCTCAGATCTTACAACAAACTCTATGAACCTTACAGCGTCAGTGCTGATGATATCCTTGAAATCTGGAAGTTTTACAGTTTTAGCAGCCGGGAGCTACCCGAACCCCAGACGGATATGCAGGTTTTGAGCCAGGCGATTATGGATATACACAGGGAAATAAAGGGAAATAGCAAAATTTGAGAGTGTTATGCATGGAGAATTCGGATGACATGACCACTAGATTCCGTGGCAGATTGACCACCGACCCATTCTTTTATTTCATGAGTTACACAACTACCAGTCAGTCATTTATATTGGTCAATTCAATCCGAAATGACATGATCTTAATTCCCGATTTAAGGTGGTCAACGGCTCGGTATTCTCCAATTTCCATCACCACACTTGTAAGAAGCTGTCCGGAATCACATCTACCATCAAAAATGGTTATAGCTCTTGACACGAATTTTCTTTTCCTCAGCAAGGCTTAAAGCGGCTAGCAAGACGGTAACTTTTCTCCTCTGAAGATGCTTACTTTTTTTGAGTCATTCCAATGTCCTTCAACCAGGCTAAAAAACTCTCAGGCCAGTATTTCAGGGTTTCTCCTTTTGTAAAATCCATTGCAAATCCATGAGAGCCTTTATTGTAAATATGCATTTCGGCCGTAATCCCTGCTTTCAGCACCGATGAATAAAACTCAACAGTTTTGGAGGCTGTAGTCAACTTATCGTCGTGTGCATTGATGATAAAAACCGGCGGACAACTTTTCTTTCGAACAGTATAATTTCTTAAAAATGCAGCATAAAAAAGACCTGCGAAATTGGGTTTCCAGCTAACCTTGCCGGGGCCTTCTTTTATTTCGTCTGTTGCTGCGAGTTCTAGCGCCAATGTTCCACCAGCCGAAAAACCTGCTATGCCAATTTTATTGGGATCAATTTTAAGTTTAGCTGCATCTTTTCGTAAAGTTATGATGGCCTGCTTTGCATCATCGAACACAGCTTCAAAATATGTATCCCTGGGAATTACAAAATTTCTGCTGCTATCTCTGGTATTCAAGCGATATTTTAACACCAACGATGCCACACCCTGTTCTTTTAGCCAAAGTGCAAGGTCGGTGCCCTCACGATCGAACCAATTATCTACAAAACCACCTCCGGGACATATCACTACGGCGACCCCCGTTCCTTTTCCGGGCGGTGGTAGATGAAGAACGTAAGTAGGAACGGAAACTTTGCGAAAGACCCGGTTCTTCTTTGAAAGAGACTGGGGTTGTACATCGAAATTTATCACCTCTTCGGCAGTATCATATTTCACGGGATTATCGTTGATACCCGATGTCCATAGTGGTTTTTCTTCGAATGTTTGGGCGTCAACAGTAAATCGCAGAGCAAGCGAAAGACCAATTATTAACAGCGTTATTGATATATTTTTCCGGTTCATAACGAAAGAATTATAATTATATACCCTGCAAAAACGCATTCAATACTTCCACTGTTTTCGTCAGCTTATCGTGATGCAGATTATGCCCTGCTCCATCAATATGAATTAATTTGCCGTTTTGCATTACACGAGCCGCTTCTTCGTTGGCCTTGCGTACTTCAGGCTTCCCATCTGCTTTTAAGATCAGTGCCGGTACCTTTATTTTTGCCAGGGCGTCTGCTGTACTCATCGTACCTGTCATTGCCTGTGCTTGTTCGGGTGAATAAGGCCCGTGATATTGCTTTTTTGAGACTGCCCAATAATATATATCCAAATCAGACCACAGTGGATTTTGGCGCTTGCCTGTCGCTACAACCTGTTCAAATGGCGTATTATTCTGGGCTACCAGGGTATCCGGACTTTTGAACATATTGGGCCTGCGGACTGGCGCCGCGCTTGATGGTGCAGGCCGGGTAGGACGATTACCAACAAAAGGGTCAAGCATGATAATGGCTTTGGCCAAATCAGGATATTGCGCCCCTACCCGCATCACTGTGGCAGCTCCCATGGAATGCCCAATCAGAATCGGCTTGTCAAATTTCATGAACTTTACAAAATCGACTACATCTTTGATCATGGTTTCCCCATTATCCGATGCAGTAGGCGGATCGGTCAAACCGTGACCTCGCGCATCAATCATATAAATGTCATAAGCGTCCTGCAATTTCAAAGTTAGTGTAGTCCAGCTGAGCCCGATGTCTGTATAACCATGCACCATCACCATCACAGGTTTACCCGGCGCAGGCTTGGCGTGGTAGTAGTGCGAGCGTATTCCACTGACATAGGCATAACCATCGGTCCAGCCTTCGGGAAATTTTACAGATTGAGCATTGGCGGATATCGTCGGGATTAGCACAGACAGCAACAGAATCGATAAATACTTTTTAGCTTGTGACTTCATGGTTAATTTGATTTGTATTTTTATTTTAGATCATGGACAAAAAATGAAAGCACAGGTAATGTTCCGTTTTCGGCTTTGACTATTACTGTTGTCGAAAAACAAAGCGTACTACATTGCCTCAATCTCCACTACCACACTCGTCCTTCTCGCATTCACAACCGGATTGAATCCGGCCGTCATCAAATATTCTCCTGAATAAATCTGTTCTTCCTTCAACGCAGACTTTGTCTCAGGATGCAGATTCAACTCCTTCACTCTATACTTTTTGGAAGCATCCAATCCCTCCAGGCGAATCGGTGTATCGGAGCCGTCACCATTTCTGTTTCCGACCAGATAAGAGAACAGAATTGCTTTGGACTTGTTTTTAGCAGCGAACATCAGCGCGGCGTAATCATTTTTCTTAGGATCCACCAAGCGAAAAAGATCTCCCTGGAAAATGATGTCCTTCACAGCATTGTATGTAGCGACGGCCTGCTGGCTGAATTTGAAATCCTTTTCATTTAAATGACTTACTACGATATCATATCCCAACCGACCCATCATGGCCACATCAGTGCGAAATTTCAACGGCTGTTTTCCCCAATCCGTTACGTGTGCACTTTGCGTGATTGCCGGAAAAAAATAAGAATATTCCCATTGCATAAAAACTCTTTCCAATGGATCTGTATTATCGCTGGGCCAGAATTCTGTAAAGTATTTTAGTGCTTCGTAATCTGCACGGCCACCGCCGCCAGAGCAAAGCATCATCGGTACTTTTGGATACTTTGCCCGCAGCTTTTCCAAAACCTTGTACAATCCCTTTACATAATCCACGTAAAACTGAGACTGGCTTTGTTTGCTCTTTTCAAGATAGGGAGAGTAAGCATTATAGGTGACCGCGTTGCAATCCCATTTAATGTAGGCTATATCAGGATTTTCCGTGAAAAGTTTATCCAGAATTCCATAAACAAAATTTTGAACTTCCGGATTTGTCAAATCCAGCGGGAGCTGATTTCTCATGTAGTGTTCAGGGCGCTGTGGCTGTTTGACAACCCAATCCGGATGTTTTTCATACAATTCACTTTTGGGGTTTACCATCTCCGGCTCAACCCAGATCCCAAATTTTATCCCGGTCTTCTGTGCTTCTTTTACCAAATAACCTATACCATGAGGAAGTTTTTTAACGTTTTCCTGCCAATCTCCTAATCCTGCTCCGTCACTGTTTCTTGGATATTTATTTGCAAACCAACCGTCATCCAACAAAAACATATCCACGCCTAACTTCTTGCCGTCTCTGAAAAGCTCAGAAAGTTTATCTTAGTTAAAGTCGAAATAGGTAGCTTCCCAGTTGTTCAGAAGTGTCATTCTCGTTCCTTCACCGTCCAGAATTCTATATTTTCTAGCCCAGTTGTGCAAATTGCGGCTGGCTTCGCCTTTTCCGTTTTCCGAGAAGGTGTAGATAAAAGAAGGCGTTTTAAATTCCTGCTTTGAAGCGAGCGGGTACTCAGAAGCATATGGATTGATACCCGCGATTAACCGCAAATTCCCTGACCAGGCCAGGGTTCCCAGTAAAACTTTTCCTTCGGTTTCTGTTGCCGGTTTATCAAAGGACAAGTAAAAACTTGGTGGCTGGTACAGATTGGCGCGAGTCCCAAGTTTAGAATCCAATACCCGGATTCCGGCTGTCAGTAATTCTTCTTCCGGATTCATCTCTTTGGCCCATGTTCCATTGTAATGCGTCAGATAATAATCCTTTGCTATGAAATACATATTTGCGGAGGCATATTTTTCAAGCGTGACCGACTTTTTCTCTTCGCTTTTAATCACACTCCATTGCTCAACCACATTCTCCTGAAAATAGGTTTTGTAAAAAAGTGTTACCTCAACCGGGTAAACCGGGTCTTTTAAAACGATGCTTGTAACAGTTACGTTTTCATTTTCTTTTGTAACATTATGACTAACATAAACAAGATCCAGTGATTTATTTCCATCGCCATGTGTTAGCTGAAGAGCAGGTTCGGACACGCTCCATGTTCCCGACGGGGTATAAGCCGAATTGTAAATACCCGCATTACCGTCACGTTGACGGCTTTGCGAAGGAATGAGTTTGTATTCCTCTGTCTGACTTAATTTCTTTCCAAAATAGGTTATTCCAAGATGGTTTTCCTCATTCGTTTGCAGCACCATAACGTTTTGTCTGGTCTCTATCGGGATAGTGATTGGCGCATTCTGGGCAAAAGAAACAGTTACAATGATGATCAGTAAAACGGAGTGGATTATTTTTTTATACATAAATGATCTAATTACTATTGATTGATTTTATTCACCCTGACCAAACCGGATTGCTTTTATTCTGAGTGGCGCTCCGGTAAAGACAAAGTAAATATCTTTTACACCAGATACTGCCATGGGAGTTACGTCGACAATCACTTTATCCTTGTATTCACCCGAGAGCTTACCTAAAAGAATTCCGTCTGCGGCGCCAGCATGTATTTCGATTGTTCCTGAGAGCGGTGTAGTCGAATTTCTGCCGGGCGCTCGGACAATCTCGATTTGTTTGATACCTGTAAGATCAGTCCCTCTGAGTCTGAACGATCCACCCGGGTTCCTGACAAATGCCACGGTACTGTCATTGTTGAAGCTAATTTCTTGAATCTGGTCGGCAAACGATATCGGAACTACCGGACTGCGGAGCACAACAGTCGCTTCTGACGACTGAGCGGGAGCTGTTTTTGTGCCTCTGTCCGAGTAGGCGGCACGGAAAATGAAGCTGCCTTCCGTATCTCCTTTTGGTACAACAGTTGTGTAAGTACCCTTTACAGGCAGGGTTTTCGCAGGTTTTGGGGCGTCGGACAAGCTCATGATATACTTGACAATACCTTTCATATCACTTTCCGCCATCGTCGGATGGGCAGGCATAAATGCATCTCCCCAAACACCCGAGCCACCTTTTAATATCTTGTCAGACAAAGCTGCCATCGCAGTCGGATCCCCTTTGTATTTTGAAGACACCTCCTGGAATGAAGGCCCCAGCATCTTTTCATTCGTAGCATGACAAGCCTTACAATCTCCGTTATTGATTAGCGAAATGGCTGTTGCATACTGCGCCGATGCATCTACACTCAATTGTTTTTGTGCTATTTTAGTCAAATTAAAACCTTCTGAAAGGTAATTGGTGCTGACCGAAACCTGCGATGGCAGTATCCTTTTGTTTGCAAGACTGCCATCTTCCCTATCGCTGACGCTCACCTGATACTGAATACTTTTTCCTGGGAAAAAGAAGGTAGAATTTCCTTTGGTTATTTTAAAATCTACCATAGGAGGTTCATTACCTGCTTTTATTTCCACCGATTTGGTATTTTTCTCTCCGGCCTTGTCGGTCACCGTTAAGGTTGCCTTGTAAGTACCAGGCGTGGTAAAAGTAACAGATGGATTGGCTTCTTTCAGGGTTTTAAAAGCCACATTATTTTTGGTGATCACCCACTCATATTGCAATAAATCATCCTGATCATAATCCCTGGTCCCGGCCGACGAAAATGTCACCTGCATAGGAAGTGCGCCCGCCGTTTTGCTCACTGATGCTTCCACCAGGGGTTTCCGGTTTCCGCTGTTATACTCAATCCGGATCAGTTCTGCCTCGGGATTATCCTTGAAGTACCCGTTTCCATATTCAAGCACGTACAGGTCACCTTCCGGCCCGAATTTCATATCGATAGGTCCTTTCAGTTTCAGATCAGGCAGAAAGCGCTCCATTGATTTGTACTCACCGCTTTGATTCATTTCTACTACATTCACCCATCCCCGTACCCAGTCAGTTATAAACCATTTACCTTCATAATATTCCGGAAATGATCGGGAGGCATTTTTGAAATCGGCCTTCCTAAAAACCGGACCGCCAACGGCGCTGTTTCCGCCGCTTTCCATTAGCGGAAACTCTTGACTTTGCGCTTTTGAATACCAGATAAACGCAGGTTGTGCAGTAGGAAGCTCTTTTAAGCCTGTGCTGTTTGGAGAATTATTAACAGGTTTTGCGGCATCAAATGGTCCCGCTGAAACTTTGGTTGCAAAATCATATCTTATGTACGCCTTGTTATCGGCAACAAAGTACGGCCATCCGTAAAATCCAGGTCCCTTGGCACGGTTGAACTCATCGTAGGATTGCGGTCCGCGTTTTTCCAGGTCATCGCGTGAGCCATCCGGACCAACTTCTCCCCAATAAAGCCATCCGGTTTTCGAATCGATCGTTGGCCGCCAGGGATTTCTGTTACCCATGGTGTAAATCTCAGGTCTGGTTTGAGGCGTTCCCACAGGGAAAAGATTACCTTTTGGAATGGTGTATGGGGCGGCCCCTGCCGTGCCATCTGGTTCAGGATGGATTCTCAGAATTTTCCCTCTCAAATCATTTGTATTTGGAGATGACTTCTGAGAGTCGCGGGCAGATTCTCCTGGTCTTTCATCCAAGGGAGCAAAACCATCTGAGGCACGGGAAAACGTATTATCACCGGTTGTCAGGTAGAGATTTTTGTCTTTATCGAATGTCATCCCTCCACCAACGTGGCAGCATTCCTCACGCTGAACGGGCACTTCCAAAACCACCTTTCGGCTGCTTTCTATTAACTCTTTACCATGCCACTCATAACGGACCAAGATGTTTTTTGCCTCGTCACCAGCCAGAGAATAATAAATGTAAATCCAGTGGTTTTTTTCATAATCGGGATCCAGGATGATTCCCTGCATGCCATCCTCTCCTTCTGTTACTTCTCCTGCTTTATTGACATATTTTGTACTGACGGCAAACTCTGCAACTGTTTCAAGTGCTTGTGACTTTGGATCGTAAACCTTCAATTTACCCTTCCTTTCAGCAAACAGAACCCTGCCGTCTTTTAAAATTTGAAACTGCATGGGCTCTTCAAGACGCTGAGCAAGTACAACTTTGGTGAACCGGTTGCTCTCCGGTTTGCCAGGTGATTGTGCCCGGGAGGAATATGTTGTTAAAAGTAAACCAGACAAGGCAAAAGCCATTTTTAAGGACCTCATCATACATATATTTAGTAAGTCGCAAGATTTTAACATCAAGATTAGGAGCAAGATAGCTCTTGTAATGTGAGACGTAATTAAAGAAAGAAAAAGGGAAGGGAGAAATTACTCCTTCCTCCCCTCTATTAAAACATTGTTGTAGTGGCAGGGTTAAGCTGATGACTATTTAAACAGCTGATAGGCCTTGCTCAGAAATGGTTTATACATCGGCTCGTGCTTTGGCATGTTCAGATAAAACAACACAATCATATTGTTTTCAGGATCTACAATGTAGTCTGTGCCGTAGAGTCCGCCCCAGGCAAAGGCGGTGTTGGACACCTCTGGAACCGGCTTTTTGTCAGCATTGTAAAGTTCAAATCCAAGCCCGAATTGAAACCCTTTTCCACCGGAATTCACAGCAGGCAGACGGTTGACGCGGGTCATTTTTTCAATTGTTTCCGCTTTGAGAATACGTTTGCCGTTGTATTCCCCTTTATTCAGAAGCATCTGACAAAACTTGGCATAGTCACCAATCGGCCCATTGAGTCCAATGGCTCCTTCCGCATAGGTTTGAACAGTGCTGATCGTGGCCTCGCTGAACTTGTTGGATTGTGGAATCAGGTCGCCGTCAACACCGTTGTATGCCTTCACAAAACGGTTCATAGCTGACGGTTCATAGTACCAATCCGTATCACTCATTCCCAGTGGAATCAGTACAGTCGACTTTACGTATTCACGCAGACTTTTACCAGAGATCACCTCGACCATATAGCCAAGCATATTGGTACTGATGTGATAATTCCACTCACTACCAGGATCGAAGCCCAGTGGATATTTTGCCAAAGCAATCATATCATCTTTGAGATATCTGGCAGTGCCTGCTCCGCCGGTTCGCTGCCCCGGTCCCACTGGCGCTCCCCCAGCAGCATTTTTTTTCTCCATTTCGGCGCGGCGCGCTTTTCCGACCAGCCCGGCTCCAAGTCCGGATGAGTGCGACATTAGATGTGCGAAAGTCATGGGAGTTTTCGCCGGCCTGGTTTCCAGCGTTCCATCTTCATTCAGCGCCGTAGCAACCTGATTGGAAATTTCAGGAAAATACTTTGAAACCGGATCATCGACCGAAACCAATCCCTTTTCAACCAAAGTCATAAAAGCCACGGTTGTCACTGCTTTGGTTTGTGAAAAAAGAATGTAATAATCATCCACGGACGCTGGAATTTGGTTTTCAACGTCCTTGAAACCAAATGCCTTATTGTATACCACGTTACCGTCTTTTGTTGCAAAACCAACAAGGCTGCTGGCTTTTTTCTGATCCACAAAACTTTGTAGCAGAGAATCAATACGCGTTGTTTTCTCCAAAGTGATTCCGCTGGCTTTCAGATCAGCTTTGTAGTTTAACGCTTGCGCCGAGGCTGGTTTTTGCTGGGCGGTGGCACCGGCAAATGCTGCCATAAGCGCCAGACTCAAATATATTTTTTTCACTGTTTAATTAGTTTGGAGTTGCTATTTATCGCCTACAAATTTTAGTGTGTCAGCCGATACAACCGGCACACCGGAATATGCGATCAGGCTGATTTTGCCTTTTGCTGCCTCCTTTGGGATTTTGACGACCAACTGACTGGGTGCTTTACTTACAAATTCTGTTATCGGCTCAATTAAACCTGTAAACAGCACGCCCATTGTCAGATCCAGATTTGTGCCCGCTATCGTCAGATTTTTCTCGCGTTCCGCACGTGCGGGTGAAAAACTTTTTATTGCTGGCATTGTTACCACCAACTCCGTTTCTGACTCAATCGAAAGCGGTTCCGTCCCGCCTGCTGAAAGTGTAATCAGGCCGGTTTGGGCGCCGAATGGCACGGTTACCACCAGTTCGGTCATGGTTTGGCTCACAAATTCAATAACTGTGGTATCCGATGCGAATGTGACGCCCCTCACCCAGTTCAGATACTCTCCTGTGATGGTGATATTGTCACCAGGTTTGGCCCGTGCCGGTATTTTTGAAATTTTAACAGCTACTTCCAGGCTTAATATTGTTTTTGAAACAATGTCTCCCGCCGGTGTCTTCAAAGTCACGAGTCCTTCCGATGTTTCATTCGGAACTTTGAGCGTAATGCGCTCGGGCGTTTGTTTCATGAATGCAGAAGCCGGAACACTGGCACCTGTTAATTCTATGGAAGTCACTTTGTCCAGATTTTTACCGATAAAACTGATCGTATCTCCCAACATCACACCCGATGGCCCGAAACTGAGCAATTGTACCTCGTCACTCTTGGCGACTTCATTTTCGTTGCAGGCAACGAGTAATCTGAAGATCAGTAATAAAATTGTTACGGTTAAAAACCGTTGGTATATTCGTTTTTTCATCATGGAAGTCGTTAGCTCTATTTTTTAAGAATTTTTGGCACTACTCTGAAATTATCCAGCGAGATATCGGCGTCAAGGTCTCCTCCCCCATGAAACAACAATCTTGTGTAATAACCATTAGGACTGACACTCATTCTTATACCAAGACTTTCGTAGCTGGCCGCAACATCCTCAAAAGGAATAGTCACCGTTCTCCATACACCTTTTGTATCGTAAGGTGGAGCCCATTGGTAGGCGTCGGTGAGGAAGTCATTGGCCAATCCTACATTAATCTTGAGCAAATTGTTGTTGTAGGGTTTCAGGGTATTTACCTCAAATTTCAGGTTATAATCCGCTGGTCTTAAAATAGCCGCATCAGGAATATTTTTGCTGATCGGCCCCATTGCATCTGGCGGGCCACCAGCCACTTCCTTCCACTGCCAGCCGCTGATCGCCTCTTTCACCCGTATGTAGTTTCCATTAATCGCAACAGGATCTCCTGCCCCTGGCTTGGTCACCACGTAGGCCTGGTTCCACCAACCCACGAAAGGATCATTTCCTAAGAAGATGTTGCGACTATCCCTGAACCAAAAGTCTGATTTCGTTTCTCCAAAAGTGGTTTTTACCGTTAGCTGGCCTGCAACGGCTCCCTTGGGCACACGCACCTGAATGATCTGGTCTTCAACAGAAACCAATTCCCCTGTTACCCCTCCTGCAAATGTTACTGTAAGCGGCGGATAAAAATAGTTTCCGTTGATGGTTGCTACACTTCCCTCCGGCACATATTCACAGTTCATGCTGAGCAATTCGGGTTCGTTGATCTGCACTTCAAACTTGTGTTCCAGTGTTCGCCCATTTGCGAAAATCATTTTCATGATGTTGTTGATTTCCTTTGGAACCATTGCCGGAACACTTACCAGAATACTCTTGCTTGTAACATAAGTTGGTGTCAGTACTGCCTTCTGATCGTTGAACCAGATCTCACGCACATCCTGTAAGTTCTCACCGACAATCGCAATCAGATTATTTTGAAACGCTCCAACCAGCAGTGAGTCCGAAGATGCCGGATTGGTAACGCGGATGTAGGTGATTGACGGCTCTCCATTATTAGCAAGATCATCTTCCTTACAGGCGATCTGAAATACGGCGATGAACGCCAGTATGGCGAGGCACAAAGCCAATTTATATGTGTTTTTCATTTGAATATCGATTTTCATAAATCACGAAAATTACTTGCTGTAATAATCAACAGGTGGTTTTTGCAGATTAGGTGCCTGGCTCAACTCCGCCGATGGAATTGGCAGCAGAAAGTTTCCACTATTGGCATTGATCGTGCGCTCGGTAGTGGACCATTCCGTTTTGGTGAATGTCCACGAGGTCGGGTTGGGGAACTGGTCGGGTGCGGTGGCAAACAATCCTCTGTCCTGGCTGTTCAGAATTTCGTAGGCCTTTGCCGGATTGTAGTAATGCAGGCTTACCAGATCATACCACGCCATTCCTTCCATAGCAAATTCGATGAGTCGTTCCCTGAAAATCACGTCCGAAGTCAAAGGTCCTGTAAAAGCCGGCAAGCCCGCCCGCGTATGTATTGCGTTGAAGTATTTCAGAGCATTTACATCATTGGTAGAAGCATTATTACCTAAAACGGCTTCTGCATACACCAGATACATTTCAGCAAGTCGCATCATGTATGTATCATGTCCGTAGTTCTGCGCAGCCGACATGCCACCGACATCTTTGGCTTTTCCGGTCACGTATTTTTTTATGGATAAAAAATTGTTGTCGCCGCCGGTATTGGGAACGATCAGTTTCTGCTCACCGCCAGGAATCGTCTGCGTGATTTCCGGATAGGAAGCGCCCGGCAGCATGAATGTGGCTTTTAAGCGCTGATCCACTGTGCGTCCCTGCATACCTGTTGCCGTTACTCTGATTCCTTCGTACTGACTGAGCATCCACCATGTCATACTTTTGTCACCTCCCCAGCCGTCACCGTTGGCAATGTCGGGACTGAACGCCAGATACGCCGGTGTTGAATTTTGAGTACCAAAAGCACCGGGAGAATAAACCCATTGAAGCGAGAAGAGTGACTCGGAATTATTATCGTAAGGAAACAGGAACAGCGATTCGTAGTTTCTGAGTAACGACAATCCGCTTTGGGTAATCACTCTTTCTGAATAGTATTTGGCACTGTCCAGAAAGGCCTGATTCCGGGTTCCTGATCCGGCCGATTCTACTCCTGCACGCGTCAGGTAGAAACGTGCCAGCATGCCTTCTGCCGACCATTTGGTCACACGCCCGGGACGTATCGGAGTTTCAGGCAGATCCTCCGCCACTTGTCGCATTTCACTTGTCAGAAACTTCCATACGCTTTCCGGTGTGTTTCTCGAAACAGTGGTATCCGATAGTAATTCAAGGTTATTTTCAATGATCGGAACAGCGCCCCAGTTCATTACAAGAAATCTGTAAGCCATAGCGCGCATGAATCTGGCCTCTGCAATCGCCATTTTTTTGATCGTTGGAGAAACGCCCGCTCCTGCATACTGGTTGATATTGGTGATCGCCAGATTGGACTGGCCCACAACTATAAAAAATGAACGCCATGCCGAACCGTTCTCAGGTGTATTTCCGGTTGTGTTAAAAAGCACATTACCGCGGTCATTGTAAGCCGAAAATGCGGTACCTGCCCTGAAATCACCCAGATTATAAGAAGCCTTATCGTTGTAATCAAACCAAACCTTGCTGTAAAGCAATGCGGTAGATGCCAAAACCTGATCATCCGTCTGGTAAAAACCAGCATCTACGATGGCATCCACAGGCGGCCTTTCAAGAAAGTCTTCTGAACAGGATGTCAGGCCTAGCAGTGCGACCAGAAAGCTGCTACTATAAAGTATGTATTTAAGATTTTTCATTTGATTCATTTTTAGAAGTCCAAGCCCAGGCTAAAAGTGTAAATTGGAGTGAGCGGATAGCGGCCGTAGTCAAGCCCTATCGCCTGATTACCAGGACTGGAATCCCTTGACACATAAGCACCTACTTCCGGATCAAAGCCTGTGTATTTCGTAAAAGTGAGCACATTTTGTGCCCCAACCGACACCCTTGCACCGCGTACCACTTTCTGTTTCGACATCAATGAGGCAGGCACATTATAGGTCAGCGAAACATTTTTTAGTCTGATAAATGAGCCATCCTCAACCCATTTGTCGGTGTGCCTGTTGAAATTCCCATTCGGTCCGTTCGAAATTCGGGCTACGTCCGTTCCTGGATTTGCCAGCACTACTTCGCCGCTCTCATTGGTGACGGGCTTGGCATAGTCCATGGCGCCAACCAGCAGGTTGCGGCTCAGGTTAATGTTACTTGCATTGGTATTGAGCTTGGCCAGGTAGTTGTAAATGTCGTTTCCGTAAGTACTTGTGAAAAGCAAGCTGAGATCGAAACCCTTGTAGGAAAATGTATTTGTGAAACCGGCAAACAGTTTCGGCCATGGATTACCAATGTTGGTCAGGTCCATTTCGTTGATCTTGCCATCACCATTGATGTCTTTAAATTTCACGTCTCCAACCCAGATGTTGTCAATATCCGTTGGCAACCTTTGTCCATTGTTATCCACCGGTACAGCACTAGCATCAATTTCAGCAACATTTTGGAACAAACCTTCTTCCACATAACCCCGGAACAGCCATGGCGCCTGACCGACCTGTGCACGTTGCGTCCAGTCCTGCATCCACCATGAGGTACGGTCTACGAATGCACTTTCGGAATAGAAAGATTTGATCCTGGTCTTAAAACTGGAAATATTCAGATTGCTTTCCCATTTAAAACCACCCCGGTTGATGTTGACCGTGTTGATCGTAAAGCCAAAACCTTTATTCTGCAAAGCGCCTATGTTAACCGTAGGAGAGCTTACCGCGCCAGTTCCATTGGTTCCCATATACCAGGGAAGCGGCTTCTCCATCAGCAGGTTATCGGTATCCTTAATATAATAATCAAACTCAAACTGAATCCTGTTGTCGAGCAATGCCACATTAATACCGAAGTTATTGGTCTTTGTCTCTTCCCATTTCAAACCCTGGTTGCTGTACTTGGTAGGTAAAAAACCGGTAGAGGTGGGCGTTGCCCCGGTTCCCATGGGTGAATATATTCCACCGCCTCCCTGGTTCCCGGTTACGCCGGTTTCAAAACGCAGTTTCAGATCATTGATAAACGGTATGTTAAAGAATGACTCCTGCGAAACCCGCCATGCCGCGGAAACGGACGGAAAAACGCCCCACTTATTTTCCTTACCAAAATTGGCAGAACCGTCACGCCTTACCGTTGCCATCACAATGTATCGGTCAGCATAATTGTAATTCACTCTTCCCAGATACGACTCCATCGCCCATTCGCCGGATCCACCCGAATTACTGGAAGTAAGCGCGTCTCCGGCAGCGACATCCAGTATGTCATTGGTCAAAAATCCGGTCCGGGTGGCACCCACATTTTTGTAGGTAGAAGCCTGTGCTTCATGGGTAACCATAGCGTTGATACTGTGCTTACCCAGTTGCGTGTTGTATTCCAGAAGCTGATTCCAGTTATAATATGTATTTGTCCCTGTCACATTGTTAAGGGAAGCAGCTACATTTCGTGCCCAGCCAATGGCGTAAGTCGGTATGTAATAGGTCGAGTTCGAAAACCCAAGGTTGGTATTAAACGAAGATCTGAAATTAAGACCTTTGATAATCTCTATTCCCAGATTTAAGCCTCCCAAAAACTGCCGTCTGACCAATTTATTTGTGGTCAGATTTGCGATCGCAATCGGGTTTACAGGTGCGAATTGGTTGGCACCATTGTTCTCATCTCCCCCGCCCCACGATCCGTCCAGATTTCTCACCGGAATTTGAGGCGTTAGCTGCAACGCACTGGCAATCACGTTTTCCTGACTTGTTGTAAGGTTATCATTGGTTTGGTTAAAACTTAGGTTCGCTCCAATTGTGGCCCATTTTCTTGGTTTGTTATCCAAATTCAGCCTGAATCCGTATCTATCAAAACCCGAACCCAGTGCAACACCATCTTGTTTGAGGTATTCACCCGACAGGTAGTAGGTCGTTTTCTCATTCCCTCCGCTCAGGCTTAGCTGATGCTTGTTCATTGGTGCGCTTTTGAAAAGCTCCTTTTGCCAATCGGTACCTGGTCCCAAAAGCGATGGATCCAGAAATTCTCCCGGCGTATCTCCACCTGCAATGGCATGATATTCACCCACCATTTGCGCATACTGCGGCATATTCATCACCTTCATCGCTGATGGTGGTGTTTGCAGGCTATATTGATAGCCATAGGCAATCTTGGTATCGCCCGCCTTTCCTCTTTTTGTTGTTACAATTAACACACCGTTAGTCGCACGGGACCCGTAAATAGCTGTTGCAGAAGGCCCCTGCAATACCTCAATGGATTCAATGTCGGCTGGATTTAAACCTGCCAGCGGATTCGAAGAACTCTGTGAGCCATAGGAGGCTGACTGCCCGGGAATTTGTACGCCATCAACTACATACAGTGGCTCATTGCTCCCGCTGATCGAGTTGACACCACGGATATTGACCGAAATCCCGCCGCCGGGTTGTCCTGAATTTTGCGTGACATATACACCCGCCGCCCGGCCCTGAATAGCCTGCTCGATGGTCGTGTTTACTGTTTTCTCAATGTCCTTGGCAGAAACCGATGTTTGCGCGGTGGTCAGATCGGCGCGTTTCATTTCACCGTAACCAACAACGACGACCTCTTCCAGCGCCTTGTCATCTACTGCGAGCGTTACGTTGATAATGCTTTGTGTTCCAACGGCTACTTCTTTGGATAAATATCCTACAAATGAGAAGATCAGCACCGAACTGTTCCCTGGAACCGCCAGCGAGTACTTACCGTCAGAACTCGTAGTTGTTCCTTGCGAGTATCCTTTGATCACAATGCTGACGCCCGGAAGCGGTTCTCCTTTGTCGTCAACCACTTTTCCTGTCACATCAATAACTGGCAACCGGTTTGGAGCCGTTTTGTAGGAAGTCTGTCTTGTGATAATGTTGTTATGTCCGCCGGCATTTACCTGCATCACAGCCACGAAAATAAGACAGGCTGTAGTCATGGTTAGCTTTGTGATTTTAAAATAAAGAGGCGGCACCAGCCGGGCTGAAGCCCAGCCACAGCCACGTTGACTTAGTAAAGCATGTTTCATACTTTTACAATAATTGGGTTGAATATTTCACGATAGGTTTTCTGGAAATTCCTGGCTGTATTTACCTGATAGTCCTGCACTGAATCTGGCCAAGGATCTCAGTGAGGATGTGACCACTTCGGAGGCCAATCCGAAGTGGTTTATTTGGTTAACCAGCGTGATTTGTTTTAGCTATAATCCATATGCATTTTGGTTAAGTTGTTTCGGATACGCGGCGCTATTTGCCATATATATTTTTAAGATCGCTTTCAAACAATGTGTATTGATCATCATAAAACTTCTTAAAATCCGGTACGGCAGCATGTCCAGGAAAAGGTGCATAGTAATGTGTAGGGCTTTGGGTGTCATTGCGCCAAACGAGCACATAAGCGAGGTTCAACTTATTCGTTCGTAACACTTTAAGCAGTACTTCGGTATACCAAACCGGATTAACGATGGATTCCAGGCCTGTTTCGGTCATCGCGGCCAGCTTTTTGTTTTCCAGTGCAAAGTCATTTACGATTTTGAGTTTTTTTATCGCTTGTTCCAGATTGTACTTGCCATCGCGCCCCATATCTCCATAGTTATCCGTTCCAACCAGGTCAACCCAGTCGTTGCCCGGATACCGCTCTGTGAATTCTGCGACAGTGTTGAATCTATTGTCAGGAGAAAATGCGTAAATCAGGTTATGGACATCCAGACTATCCCGCAGGTAACCAGCAGTAAATTGCCACAGTGATTTGAATTCATCCGGCGTGCAATGTGCCCTGCCCCACCAAAACCAATCTCCGTCGAATTCATGGTAAGGTCTGAAAATAAGTGGTATGTGCTCCCCGTTTGCACCTTTCAGAGTTTTGAACCAGCCTGCAAGACCTTGCAGAATAAGCTTGTAATCATCATGGTTTTTACCTCCCGGAATAATGTATTTAACAGCTGGTAATGACACAGAATCCTTCCAGTAAAAATCACCACCCGATACCGGATTAGAAAAATGCCAGGAGATGGTTGTAATACCACCACGAGCATAGGTATCTGTTACCAATTTTCTTAAACGCACTTCACTTTTTTGTATAGATTCCATTGACCTGCCGGTCAATGGTGCAATGTCGACACCGATCACGGCCGGATGCGAGCTAACAACCGACTTCACGTCCGAGCGTCCAGGTTCATCACGCCAACCGTGTCCGTAATCGGTAGCGTCCTGATGACCAAAAAGTGTATGTTTTTTGGCTAGCTCATGCATATTCTTGTAAAGTGTGGCGGTCTGTTTTGTCGCTTTCGGATCTATCAGTTTCTGAGCCCGGACCACGAGGCTTGACACAAAAAAGAAAACGGCTAATGCGATTAATATTCTATTCATTACAAACTTGAGATACATTTAGAATTAGTAGTAGAGTCAGAAAGAAAGCAGGTAAAACATGGTAATGTGATTTATGCTAGACCACATCACAAATGCTAATCGCTTGTTTTAAAGATGCTATATCATCTTTGCGGCTGGGAACAAATTCCTGTCCGACGAATCCTTTGTATCCAGTTGCCACAATTGCCTTCATTATAGCAGGATAATACAACTCCTGAGTTTCGTCTATTTCATTTCTTCCCGGCACGCCGCCAGTGTGATAATGCGAAATGTACTTGCTGTATTTTTTGATGGTCGCAATCACGTCTCCTTCCATGATCTGCATATGGTAGATATCGTAAAGCAATTTAAATTTTTCTGATCCTACCATATCGCATAAGCCTGCTCCCCATAAAGTGCGGTCGCACATGTAATCTCTGTGGTTAACCTTGCTGTTGAGCAGTTCCATCACCATTGTCACATTGTGTTTTTCAGCGAGCGGCATGAGTTTCCTTAAACCAACCGCACAGTTTCTCATCCCATCAAGATCGCTCATTCCACGGCGGTTTCCTGAAAAACAAATAATCTGATCATAACCAGCCTCTCGCACTCTAGGTATAATGTCTTCAAAACCCTTAATAAGCTCATCATGATTAGCCGGGTCGCAAAATCCTCGGTCCAGACTTCTGGTCAATCCTTCTCCCCAAGGCAGCGCGCATGTTAACCCCATTTTTTTCAAAACGGGCCATTCTGCCGGACCACAGAGCTCAATAGAAGTGATTCCTAATTTTTTCACTTCCGCAGCGAAGGTTTCGAAAGGAACTTTATCATAACACCACCTGCATACGGAATGCTTGATTTGCCCATTCAAAACCGACCCGAGTACTTTTTCAGTAGCACCCCAGACGTCAGTCATTGTCATGGGCAGCCCTAGCAAGCCGGCTCCCCCGGCCATAGTTTTTAAAACTGAACGTCTCTTTTCACTAATCTCCATTTCTTAATATGTTTTATAAATCTTATATGCGCCGACATTTGATGTCACATTACATTTTCTTTAAACTGCTCAGATACTCTACCATATCCGTGACCTGCTCAGTTGTCAAAGCATCTTCCAAGCATGAGGGCATCATGGAATCAAACATTTGTTTCCATCGATTCACCTTTGACATTTTATATTCCCGCCTCAATCCGCTGGGGAATTTCAGAATCAGGAAACCGTACCAGTAGTGGTACCTTTAATGTTGGTGCCTGGCACACCACTAGCCCCCTGGCTCTCAGTAACCTTACCCGTAACCTGCCATTGCTGGGCAACGGCTGTGCAGACTGTTAGCACGACCAGAAAGAGTGAACCTAACGTCAGCGTTTTGTACTGATTGATTCTGTCAAATACAATTTCTTTCATATTTATATTTAGAATTTATTGATACGAAGGGATAAGGTTCTTTACCTCCGAGCGATGCGTCGGGGTAACTGGTTAAGGTTTGATAATTTTTACAGTTGAAGACTCATTTAGCGTACGGACACGTAGTAGATAGATGCCGGTGCTTTTGCCCAAAGGCAGAATCTGACGCTCTATTTCAACGGCTTGATCTATCTTTTTTTCAAGTACAGTTATACCATTTACCGTAGTGAGCGACATCCACACCGCAGCTCCCGCGGCACCCCGAATGTCCACCTGGGCATTTTCCCCAACCACTGGATTTCCCAGCACAGAAACCTGTAAAGCAGTCGTTTTTTCATCAGCTGCCAAACGGGTGCTGTTAAGCACCGCCGGCTCGGTCCCGAATACCAGTTGACCTTTGTAATAGATTGTTACCTGACTATTCGTATCCATTGCTGCCGCTGGCTTGAATGAGTAGTCATTGCTCTCGCTAAATTTGGACCAGTCGGACTTGGCAATTCTATACTTAATATTTCCGGTATTGCTTGCCGGGTATAGCATACCCGCTGTTGGCTTGACATGAAGTTGCAAATAGGTATCGCTTTTGCTTCGCTCCCCAGCCCTCACGAACTGACCGGTTACGTTGGCGTTGCCAAGCTTGGCGTAGTCCGTGAAAAAATTCAGATTCTGCGTTCCTTCTGCCGTAAACCAATAGAGTATTGATAGATCCCCATAAGAAACGGGCACATTACCCTCATTAACGATGCTCATGAATGTGTTGATCGAGCTGTTACTTACCGCATTATTCCGGTTTTGAGTCAATGCTTTCAGCTTCACAAACGACGGGACCACATCAGGTTCAATACCCCAGATCAATTGCGCTACACCATCCGAACCTGTACGGTATAATGTGATGTGATTGTTGAGAGTGAAATTCGTTGCTGCCTGATAGGAATAGTCGTCTTGCTCGCTCAGGTTTGAATAATCGCTGTTGACAAACCGAGATTGGATTACGCCTGAATTACCAACCGCCAGATTGCCCGCCGATGGATCAAAACTGTATTCGAGATACCCGGTAGCGCCATTACGCGGATTAGGCAGCGACACGTATTTGGTTTTGATTTTATTGCCACCGAGTTGCGCGTAGTCAATGTAGGAATTGATACCTGCGTAATTTTCAGCCGTAAACCAATACCGAATCGTAAGTTCACTATATGGAACCGGCGTTGATCCCTCATTAATCAGCATTAAATTTGGCCGGATCGCTGAGTTGCTGGCACTGCCTTTGTCGGCATCCTGGTACTGTACTTTTAGCGTAACGGGTGGCCGCCAGTTTGGAAGCTCATCCCGCGTGATCACATCGTTATCCGCATACACTGCTTGTAACTGATCAATCGGCTGTTTTTTGATATAATCCGATCCTGTCCATACCGCAAACCACGACCACCACGTAGCAAATCCACGAATTTTGTCGGGGTCTGGTAAATTACCCGTTTCCGTTAGTGCTACCAGCTTTTTGCCGTTGAAAAGGGTTTGAGCATTCGCCCAGTTCCCACTCAGATTGGCTGTTGGATCTGCATAAATATCTTCGCCAACAATATCCACGTATTGATCGCCAGGGTACCAGTCGGGATTGATCGTATCCGTGCCTGTATATACCCAGATCAGATTATGCAGCTGGTGGTAATTGGTCAGTCGATTGTACATCAATTGCCAGAGTTCCTTGAACGGGCCCGCCCCTTTCGCTCCCCACCAAAACCAGCCGCCCGGGGCTTCATGCAGAGGGCGCCAGAGCACCGGTACGTCAGCCGTCTGAAATTTTTTGAGCTGAAAGGCGATGGCGTCAATGTCACTGAGCAATAGCTTGTAACGGGTGCTGTTTTTATCGGCCAGGGCAGCCGCCAGATCGAAGGTGGTAGCCTCGGTATAAAATCCCCGCCACCAGAGTTGATCAGGTGCCTGATTGATCAGATCGGTGGGGGCGTTCCAGTGCCACAGCAGACTGATAATCCCACGGCCTTCACCTTTCCTGGCCCAGTCGATAATGGCTTCGCTACTACGCATGGGCGAAGTGCCGAACTCAACCCTGCTGGGCGAATAGTCCATCAGGTCGAACGAACCAATAGCTGGTTCTTTGCCCGTTTTTTCCAGGACATATTCGACGTCATCCTGTTGGCCTGAAAGTACTTTACTGCCGTATTGGTCAACCAGATACGAAAACAACCCCTTCGTTGATAACGTAGCCTGCGCATCGACAAGCACTTTTGAAGGTTTACCTGGTAACGAGGCTGTCGTTGGTGTCAGTTGAATGTAGTCGATATCGAAGTATCCCCAACCTCTGTAAATGGTGATGGTGTTTAGTCCGGCAGTCAACAGAAATTTCCCGGCACCTGAACTCGTAAACCCTCCGAACGTTTGCTTCAAGGTACTGCTTCCTTTTTCATCATTGACTTGAAAGTCAACCCCTTTGTCGTCATTGGGTGACGCATAGCCGATAGACAAGTCGTACAGCCCTGCGCTGGCATTGACCGTAATACTCACCTGATCTGTCGCATTATCGAAACCTGTTACATAGCCCGTTCCCGAAAACCCTGCATTGGCGTTTGACACATCCACCCCCGTCAAATCGCCCGCTTCTACTTCGGCCCGTCCATTGACCAGCGCAACAACTGTGGGTGGCTTGACCGATGCGGGCGTGAGCAAAATGAAGTCAATGCCGTAGTAGCCCCAATTCTTATTAATCGTGATGGTGTTCTGCCCGTTCAGTAATTCAAACGAACCAATTACAGAAGATCCAAAGTTACCGTCTGTCAATTTCAGATCATATTCGCTGGCGGTACCGTTCACCGTCAGTAAGGTCTTTTTATCACCGTAGGGTGAGTAGTATCCAATGGTAAGCTGATAACTTCCTGCCGGAGCTGAGAATGTAAAAACCATATTATTGCCCCCGTTGCTGTCATCATCGAAACCCCAGGCATAGCCCGAACCTGAATATCCAGGTTGGTCATTCACAATCTGCACGCCATTAAGGGTTACACCCTGGGTTGCTTCGGCCTCCAGTTTAATTGTATCAGCGCCAAATAGTGAGGAATTACTGCCCAGCAAAGCAACAAGACAAGTAGCGATTGTCGCTGTCAACGCTCGAAATGTCGACATAAAATTATTTAGTACGAGTATTCGCATACACTTGTGAGGCAAAGATTAGGAATAGGCCAAATAGAATTTTACTTAGCAAAAATAGGACGGATCGACATGAAGATGCATTAAGGAAAACCCTACTTTTTTAAAACTTAGGGAAAACCCTAGGCAAGGAAGCAGCATTTAATTTCGGCTTTCTAAAAAAGATGGTTTTTAACAGATGCTGGTTCCCCTTTAGACCCAGACTTCATAGGAAGGATTCGGGGTTGACTTCGGTAGGCAGAATGTTGGCGTAAGTTTAAATCGCTCAACCTCTGTTATGCGAGCGCTTCTATTTTTTGTAACTTTTGCATGGGCAATGAAATCATAACTGCGGTTCCTTTTCCCACTTCGCTTTGCCACATGACATGCCCGCCGAGATAGGCAATGCGGGAATTAATGTTAGCGATTCCATTTCCTTTTGAAAGCAGATTATCGAAATCAGCTCCCAGGCCATCGTCATCCACACTAATTAAGATTGCTTCTTCATTTACCATAAGTTGGACCGTCACCACCTGGGCGTGCGCGTGTTTCAGCGCGTTATTAAGCAATTCTTGCACCACCCGGTAGATCATAGCCGCAGCTTCATCGCCCAAAGGTGGCATTTGGCCATAATGATCTAAAATCAGCTTTGTTTTATTAACCAGATTTAGTTTTTGCACCAGGTCTTCCAGTGCTGTAACCAGCCCGAAAGTTGACAGTGCGTATGGCCGCAGGTCATTAGAGATCAGCCGGGTTTCGGTGCAGGCTTCATCCAGAAACTGGTTCAGAGGCCTTTTGATAGATGAAGGCAATTCTTCCTGATGCGCTTCAATGAATAGTTTAATTCGAGACAGTTGGATACCCAAGCCATCGTGTAGATCACGCGCAATCCGGCTCCTTTCGCCTTCCTGGCCTTCGATCATGGCACGTAGCGATTTAAGTTCCAATTGTCGAATCTGTTGCTGGGCTATGACCGTGTGCTGATGATCGATCAATTTTTGCTGACGTCTTAGATACACCAGTGTAAAAACGCCTATAATGCTTATTACAAGTCCAACAAACAGTACAGAATTTAATACATTCTGATTATGTCTTTGTTCTTCGACCAGTTGTTTTTCAACTGCCAGTGTTTCAATCTGACTATCCAGTTCCTGTAAACGAATACTTTTTGTTTGTTCGGATGCGTAAAACTGGACTGTATAATCAAGCCTTCTCAATGACCATTCGTATGCCCTTTTGTAGTCGCCCATACGGGAATAGCTATCTGCCGTGTGCCGCGACAATTCCTGCATCATACCCAAACTATTTTCAGCCTTCGATAAGTCGTAGCTTTTCTGGTAGGCTTCTATGGCCGCCATACTATTATGTCTGAACTGCTCGACCAGGCCCAGGTAAAAGTGATTTAAGGCAATTAACCAGTTCACTTGTAATCGCTTTGATATGATCAGACTTCGGCTGGCAAAATAGTATGCAGAATCGGGCTGCTTGGCGCGGGAGTATGTATTGGCCAACAGACTAAGCGCATACGCCTGAGAATAGGGCTGTTTATACTGCACGCTAAGCCGCACGGTTTCACGCAAGTGCGTTTTCAAACCGGGCGGCATAGGTTCTACATTTTGAGCTATATTTTCTAAACCCAATCGAGATTCGATGACTTTGGGCATGTTACGGGTTCGCTCGAAATATTGCTGGGCTTTTTTTAAATATTGTTCGGCGTAAGCATGCATGAAATAGTCCTGGGTATAGTAGTCTCCTATCACCAGGTACTGATTAAAATACCCCAGAGAATCGCCCGTTAAACTGTAATATTTCAAGCTGCTGAAATATGAGTCCATCGTGTATTTATTGTACCCATATTGTCGGTGGTATAGTTTACCCAAGGAATCATAAGCCTTTGCAGCCTGACTATAGTACTTATCCTGCACTAATAGTTTAATCTGTTTCTTTATGCTATCAACAGAGGTTGTATCCGTTACTGCCTTAACAGATTGAAACCCGCCACTTAGTACAACCAGAATAAAAAGAAAGATCCGCCAACCAGAGCGAGGAGACCAGAATTTCATGAGTATCACCTGTAATAACAAATAGAACTAATCAATCATTTGCATTTCCATGGCCGTCTTTATCAGTAAGGCTGTGTTAGGAACACCAAACTTCATAAGCAGACTGCTTCGGTGAAATTCGATTGCTTTGGCACTCACAAACAACTGAGTGGCCATCTGCTGCGTCGTCAATCCCTGTGCAATGCGGGTCAGCACTTCCGATTCGCGGGGGCTCAGATGGGGTTTTACACCAATGCCCGCCGTTGACCTTCTGGTCTTGGGGCTATCGTTCAACAGAATTTGTGTGATAGATTCATTGAAATATTGCTTCTCGTAGTGGACCGCCTGGATGGCCTGTAGCAACTCCATTTTAGTAGTGTTCTTCAACAAATAGCCTTTTGCCCCTTTTTTCACCACCCGCTTTATGAGGCTGGCATCGTCGTGCATAGTCAGTGCTACCACTTTGGTTTCCGGATATGTACGGCCTATATACTCGCAAAGGCCGAGACCGCCTTCAATGTAGGGAAACGAAATATCAAGTAATACGACATCTATCGCAGTTTGGCTTAACTGCTCAATAACCGACTGTACCGTGTAGCATCGCTCGGTCACTTCAATATCCAGTGATCCCGAAATAAGTGACTCGATGCCTTCAACAAAGACATTATGGTCATCCGCGATGAGCACTCGTATCATGTATATGTATACAGTATAAATTTATATTTATCTATCGAAGGTACGATTATTCAACCGTGAACATATCGCAAACAGTTACCATCTCACAAATTTTAGGGAAAACCCTAATACCATTATTGACGAATTAAAAGTCATAAATTTAGTTGAACTCATCTTGAAATAGTTCGTTTTGATGTCAATGGTAGCTCATCCAGATACCAGTTCAACATCTGTTCAAATGCGGGAACAAAGCTCCTTAGCCCTTTTTAGATTTTGCTTTCAATGATTTTGAGAACGCTATTTCACCGCATTTAAATTGGATCTGATCTGACGTCAGTAAGGACGAGCCAACCGAACTATTTAGAGGATATTCGCGACATTAAATTTCCCCGAAGCTTTCTTACCATATTCCTTGGGAGTTACACCAAATTCCTCCCGGAAACACTTTGAAAAATAGGAAAGGTTAGAGAATCCGACATCGTACATCACCTCAGATACATTACCCTCATTGTTTTCCAAAAGCAGCGAAGCTTTTTTGATCCGGTATTTTTTGATGATTTCGTTGGCTGAAAATTGTGTCAGTGTTTTAAGTTTTCTCGACAGATGTGCAGAACTCATGCCAACCTCTGAAGCCAGCATTTCGACATTAAATTCAGGATCGGCAATATGGGCTTCCACGCTGCTCATCACCCTGTTAACAAACTTTTCGTCCACATTTTCTTTCCCATCTTCAAGCACCGGTGCGACGATCAGCTTATGCTGAAAATAGGCATCTAACTCCTGTTTTCTTTGTAAAAGATTTCCGATCTGCGCATCAAGCAGTTCTATATCAAATGGCTTGGTAATGTAGGCATCGGCTCCCGTTTTAATTCCCTCAATTTTCTGAGAGGTCAGGCTTCTTGCGGTCAGCAATATCACAGCCGTCCGGCTGGTCTTGGGATTCGCTTTGATCCTTTTACAAAACGTCAAACCATCCATCACCGGCATCATAACGTCGGAAATGATCACATCAGGCAGGTACCTGACAGCCATTTTCAAACCTTCTTCCCCATCGCCCGCAACCACAAAACGGTATTTTTCATTGAGCGTCAGGCAGACAAAATCAACCATATCCGGGTTATCTTCTACGATCAGCAGAAGTGGCTTAGCTGACTCAGAGCTTACTGATCCATACTCTTTTGGGTTTGGCAATGTAGCCTGGAACATCGGATAAGAGTCAGCGTCATTGACTTCACCTCCGATTTTTTCGACCTTGCCTTTTGGGAGCAAAACGGTAAAAACACTTCCTTTTCCGGGCTCGCTTTCCAGGTTTATCTGGCCTCCATGCATTTTTACATATTCAAGCGTAAGAGCAAGTCCGATACCCGAGCCCATTTCCCTTTTTCTTGATTCTGCGGTTTGGTAAAAACGCTCGAAAATACGCTTTTGGTCCTCATTAGAGATACCCACTCCAGAGTCTTTAACGCGGATTTGCACAGCACAGTTGACAGGATTTACGTCATTTATAATTTTGACATCCAGCGTGATAGTACCTCCTTTTGGTGTGAATTTAAACGCATTTGAAAGCAGGTTTAATACCATTGTCTCCACCTTTTCTGCATCCGCAAATATTTCAAATCTCTCGCTGCTGTTCGTATAATTGTACTTGACTTCATGCCTCGCTGCTTTGTCTGCAAAATGCGAATACAGCTCTTTCAACAAGCCAATGATTTCAACTTTCGAAGTGTTCAGATACAATTTATCCTCCTGCATTTTCTTGAAATCCAACACCTGATTTACCACACGAAGTAAACGGTGCGAATTCTTTTCCGCCAGCGAAATCAGTTTGAAATTATCATCATCCAGTTTCCCGTTTTTCATGAT
Organism: Dyadobacter sp. CY312; assembly: GCF_021390535.1. Taxonomy (GTDB): domain Bacteria; phylum Bacteroidota; class Bacteroidia; order Cytophagales; family Spirosomataceae; genus Dyadobacter. Next base: position 55,476 of record NZ_JAJUXG010000025.1, on the reverse strand, counting down.
CTGGTGAATTGGCGGGAGTATCAGACTGATTGGCGTGCGCAGTTCGTGGGAAATATTCGTAAAAAATTGCTCCTTGGTCTGCTCTATTTCCTCAGCGTGTGCTACTTCCAGCTTGCTTATTTTCAGTTCATTTTCGAGTTTAATTCTGCCTGAATAGATCTTCAAAGAAACATAGATCCCGGCGGCGATCAGAAGCATATACAATACCAAAAAACCTTTGCTCAAAAAGAACGGTGGATTAATGGTGATCTGCGTCGTGCTGGTATCATTGCTCCATATCCCGTTGTTATTGGTACCTCTCACCCTGAATGTGTAGGTTCCGGGCGAGAGATTTGAGTACACCGCAAAATTCTTGTCTCCCGAAGTCGTAGTCCAGCTTTCGTCAGCACCTTCCAGCTTGTAGGAATACGTATTAACCTCCGGTTGCCAGAAATGCAATGCTGCAAATTGCAATTCCAGTGATCGCTGACCGTAATCGAGCTCGATGCCTGGCACAAAGGAAATATCCCGATCCAAAATTACCCGGTCATCGACTTTTTCACCGATTTCAACCTGCTTGTTATTTAGCAGCAAACCAGTCAGAACAACCCTGGGCTGGTAAAGGTTTGCAATCGCCTTTTCGGGAGAGAATGATATGTATCCATTATCTCCACCAAAAAACAATTCTCCGGAAGCTGAAAGGGTAACGCAGCCCGCATAAAAGCTTTTAAGAGGCAGATTTTTATTTAGCGGATAGAATTCTACTTTCTGGCTTGCAGGTATAAATTTTTCGAGTGCTGTATTGGTAGCGATCCAGATATTGCCGTGCTCGTCTTCCGTGATGGAAGCCCTGGCCGTGCTATGGTTTGGGATTGCATGAAAAGATGCTTTGTTGACAGATGGAATATATTCAACCAATCCGTTTTCTGTCGCTGCCCAAATGGCGCCTTTTTTTGACAAAAAGAAGCTGTTAACAGTTTTGCGATCTGCGGCGGTGCCAAACTGGGTGATTTTTTTCTTCACTCCAGTGCTCAAATCCAGTTGAAAAAGCTCGTCAAATTCCATCAACCAGATTGACTTGCCGCCAGAGAGAAATTTGTCTGTTTCGACTTTTGAGACAAGTTTGAATTGTATGTCCTTAATAACCTTCAAGCTATTCGTAGCCTGAAAGATTCCCCCTTCCCAGGTTCCAACCAGTAAAACCCCATCCCTTGTTTCAACAAAATTATTGATGTAATTAGACGCAAGCCCATTGCTTTTGCTTGCAGTAACAGTCTGCATGATCTGCATTTGATCATCCCACACATTAATTCCGGCTACTGTACCGATCCAGATACGTCCTTGACGATCTTCATGTAAAACAGTAACATTGTTAATCAGTAGCCGGCTATGCTGTGGTGAATCAATGTTAAACTTGCGACTTATCCCTGTTTTCGGATCGAAACGAATTACCCCATGCAAGGTCCCGATCCAGTAAATCCCTTTTTTGCTCACAAGAAAAGACTTCACCTGATTTCCAATCGTTTGCCCTCCCACCTGCTGTGTTACATGATGATATTGGTACAAATTATCCATCTGGTTGAACTTGCTGATCCCATTGGACGTCACAAACCAAAGCACACCCGCCTGATCTTCAAATATTTGCCAGATTACATTGTCGGAAATGGAGTAGGACGACTGCGGATTGTGAAAATGCCGCTCATTCGTTTTAGTAGCCGGATGATATATATTTAAGCCAAAATCGGTTCCCAGCCATACATTCTGATCTTTGTCGGTATAAATCGCTTTGACCACATCATTACTGAGCTTTATCTGTTCGCTTTGATTTTCGTTGGTACCCGTAATCGTATTGAACCTGCAAAGTCCTGTATCTGTACCTACCCAGATTAACGAATCGCTGCCTGCAACGGGTTTAATATCGCAGATCAGGTTATTTTTTGTCTCCGGACTGCCTTTCCTTTTCAGATTAAAGACAGTAAAAGTCTTAGTTGCCCGATCCAACTTGTTAAGCCCATTGTATGTACCTATCCATAGGGTTCCTTTTTTGTCCTGAAAAATAGTCCGAACCGTGTTGTGGCTAAGCTTGCTGTTCTGTGCAGTTAAAGTGATAAACAATTTGTTCTTCTGGTCGTATTTAACAAGCCCTGTCATGGTACCGATCCACATGCTACCATCGGCGCCTCTCGAAATGCATCGAATGTTGGTATTCGCTCCTGTTGATATTCTTGTGATGGTGAACGTAACTGTATTTATCTTACACAGTCCGTTTACAGTGCCTACCCAAAGATCATCTCCGTCTGCATAGATTGTCTGCACACCGTTACTGGGAAGGGAGTTGGGTGAGCCTCCTTTTTTAAAGAACCTGAAATGGTAACCGTCGTAGCGGGCCAGGCCATCGCCTGTGGCAATCCAGATGAAGTTGTTGCGATCCTGTGCAACTGCATTGATCAGATTGGTAGGTAATCCATCTCTCATGGAAAGTGTTCCAAAGAATTTTTCCCTCGCTTGCAAATGCAGAGATATCAGCATCAAAGAAAAAACAATCACCCACCTTCTGCTGATACTAACCACCCGACACATTCTTTTTGAGCTAAAAACCGACTTTTTGAACAAAAAATATAATAAATACCAGACAAATATCAGAAAATTATTGCTTTAAGTCAGATTATTTCTAATCGAAGTTGAGCGGCTAATCTACCTTGCAACCATGAAATTGTAATGTTAATTATAAACTTAATCCAGCAACGCGATGAAGAAAAAATTACTGCTATTGCAGATTTTCCTATTGACTTCCTGTACTGTGCTCCTGGCGCAACAGACCGTCATTAAAGGAAAAGTGACTGACAATTCCGGCGGGGAGCTGCCCGGGGTAAACGTGGTTTTGAAGGGGAACACCAGCGGAACATCAACCGACCAGAATGGCGAGTATTCACTATCCCTGCCCAATGGATCAGCTGCTGAGCAGAAGCTCGTTTTTTCCTTTATAGGATATGTCAAGCAAGAAATTGCGATTGCCAATCGTAATGTGATCGATGTTAAATTGCTCGCAGATGAGCAGAACCTTGACGAAGTGGTGGTTGTCGGATACGGAACGACTGCCAAGAAAAATCTAACGACCGCAATTTCAAAGGTTGATCCCACGAAGATTCCGACATCTGCCAACAACAATATCTCCGAACTGTTATTTGGCCGCGCGGCAGGTTTACAGGTTACACAGCAAAGTTCGCAGCCAGGTGGTAACATCTCTGTCTCTATCCGTGGGAAAGGCAATCCCCTATTGGTAATTGACGGTGTGGTATATCCCGGAAATTCCATGGAGCCTAGTAACGGATCCGTTGAAATTCAAGGGGTCAATCGCGGTGGACTCGCCGGATTGAATCCGAATGACATTGAGTCTATTGAATTCCTTAAAGATGCGAGTGCGGCGATTTATGGTGTATCGGCGGCGAACGGCGTAATGATCATTACAACTAAAAAAGGAAAAGCGGGGCGCATGAGTGTAAGCTACGACGGCAGCCGTTCCTTTTCAAGAAACATGCCTTACCTGAAACCATTGAATGCGTCCGACTACATGCTTTATTTCAATCAATTGAATGTTGATAAATACCAGGCGGACCGAAACATGGCACCATTTGGAACAGTACCTGCGGATCTGAGTGGCTACACGCAAAAATTTACCGACGAACAAATTCGAAATGCGGGTGAGGGCACTGACTGGCTTGGACAGGTTTTACGTCCTGGCAGTGTAGATAATCACAATGTAAGCGTAAATGGCGGGACAGAGAAGGCTACTTACTTTTTTTCCGGTAACTATTTCAACCAGGTTGGCTCGATGAAGAAGTCTGATCTGACACGATTCTCAGGCAGGCTGAATGTCAATTTTGTTTTAAGCAAAATATTCAGATTGAACGTAAATGTCAATGCCAACCGGAATGCTTACTCTAATCCTCAGGCAGGCTGGCAAGCTGGCGGTTCGGGTACTCAGGGCTTTAATGCTTTACAGGCTGCCCTGGCCTACCCTTCCTCCGTTCCCGTATATAATGCGGACGGGACATACAGCCAGTTTGCCCAGACCGGCAACCCGGTTTCCCTATTGGATATTAAGGATAAAACAAAAGCACAGGGGTTGTTGGCCAATACATCGCTCGATATTGACATCATTCCAAATGTTTTGACAGCGAAATTATTGTATGGAAATAACAGCGAATATTCGATTCGTGACTTTTACATTCCTGTAAATGTATTTTGGGGACAGCTCTACAAGGCACGGGCATCGCTGGCTGAAACACGCAGACAGAATCAGACGATGGAAGCAACTATGTCATACAAAAAGTCGTTCGGCGACTGGCTTAATCTGGATGTTGTTACTGGAGTCGGTCAATATCTGGAAGATTTTTCCGGTTTCAGTGTCGAAACTTCTGATATGCAGGACGCGATCAATACCGACAACCTTGCCTCTGCTACCGGGCCGAAAGTGATTGGATCTTATAGAGGAGTTAACAAGCTACGCTCATTCTTTATCCGCAGCAATTTCGACTTTCTGGATCGCTACCTGCTCTCGCTGACCGTGCGACGCGATGGTGCAGATAAGTTCTTTCCGGACAATAAGTACCAGTATTTCCCTTCTGTGTCTGCTGGTTGGAAGATTAATAATGAGGCATTTATGCAAGGCATCCAAACAATCAGCACGTTGAAGCTCCGCGCCAGTTATGGTATGACGGGAGAACGTCCGGGTAGCGTTGCTTATGGGGCTTATGGGGCTGATCCGAATGCCGTTACATTCAACAATGGCTCGGCAGTATACTTTCCCTATCGCCTCACCGCATTTGACAATCCCAACCTGCGCTGGCCTATTACGAAGACATTTAATGCCGGTCTGGATTTCGGTTTGTTTAAGGAACGCATAACGGGTTCAGTCGATGTTTTTACAGAAGACCGCACACGTTTGCTTAGCAGCGCCACCACCCAGCAATTGTCTATCATTTCAACATCTCCTATTAACGGTGGTCACCAGCGGCGAAAAGGTTTTGAATTCACCATTAATACGGAAAACATAAAAACCAAGAATTTCAACTGGAATACCACACTCAATGTAACGCATTTTAAAAACCGGTGGGTGGAGCGTTTCCCGAACGACCCACCGGCTCAGTATGGTAATGTGAATGATCCGGTCGGCGGCGATATTATCTACGTGTATCAGACAAACGGTATATTGCAAGCGGGACAGGAAGTACCGACATGGCAGCCCGCATCTGCAAGAAAGCCGGGAAATCCAATTTTTGTGGATAATAACGGAGATGGTAAACTGGATTTCAATGATGTTAAAAGCTATTCCGGGATTCCCAAAGCAATCGTCGGATTTGGGAATAATTTCACTTACGGCAAGTTTGACTTGAGCGTGTTCTTCTATGGACAATATGGTGCGTGGGGTAATGACTTCACCACGCTATGGGGCGACCCGGTAAGTTTGCTATCCAGCAACCAAAGTGGTACAGAGCGAATCAAAGACGCCTGGAGCACATCAAATCCTACCGGAACTCTGCCCGGCGCTGCTTACAATGAAGGTGCGATCGCACTGGATGCCGGACTGGACACACGACTTGTCAAAAGGGATTTTCTCAGATGCCGGAATATTACCCTGGGCTACACAATCAATTCGGGTGGTTTGACCAAGTACATCAGCAGTGTCCGGTTTTTCGCAGATGTACAGAATGCATTCATTCTGACTGGCTTTAAAGGTGTCGATCCGGAGATTCAGGCAAGCTCTACCAAAGGCGGGCCTGCTCCTTACCCGATGGTCAGGACGCTATCACTTGGTTTGAGAGCTAATTTTTAACATTCCGACATTCAAAATCACATGAAAAAGATAATTATTGCCAGCATATTGGCTGCCAGCTTCTCGATTACCAGCTGCGAGAAAAATTTTGATCCGGTGCTCACAGGTGTGCTCTCCCCTGCCAATTTTCCAAAAACGGAGGCAGATTTTAAACTTTACGCTTTGCAGGCCTATAAACCCTTCGGCTCCAAATGGGGATACAGCGACGTAGCGTACCAGAACATGTTCTTTAGTCCGGAATATGGTCACTTAGCGATGTTTGATCTCCCAACAGATCAGATGAATGTGTTTACTGAATGGGGAGGACTTTGGGAATTTTTCAGCAAAGGAGATTTTACATTTCTCAGAACTCAGGGCAAACAAAGTCACTTTGAAAAAGTGCGTTATGTTACACGGATGACCCAAGTTATTGCCGATATTGAAAAAGCAACAATTAGCGATGCCGCAAAAAACAAGTTCATCGCCGAGGCAAGAATGGGACGCGCCTGGACGATGTACTACCTACTCCACATGTACGGCCCAGTACCGGTAATCTTTGATGCGTCAAAAATCAACACCAATGCCGAAAGTGACCTCACCCGTCCTTCAAGAGAAACTTACGTATCAATGGTTGCAGACGATCTTAATTTTGCTGCGGCTAATCTGGAACTGAGTCCTTCCGAATATGGCAGGTTCAACAAAGGTTTGGCGCTGGGTATGCTAACGCGGTTATATCTCAACGAAAAAAACTGGGCAGAGGCCGAAAAGGCAGCCAGAGCTACGATTGCATTAGGCAAATACAGCCTTGTATCCGATTATGCGAGCTTATTCCGGGAATCGACGGAGGTAAATTCAGAAACGATCTGGGCTGTTAACTGTGATCCGATTGCACCCACCAACGGCGAAGGCGGCGGCAATTTTAATGCTATGGCATTGTATTGTCTTCCCAACGATTTTAAAAGTATCAAGCTTGGGGGTGGTTGGGGCAATCCGAGCGGCATCTTCTGCCCTACTTGGGCATTTTATGACACTTTTGATCCGGCTGACAAACGGAGGAATTTGTTGGTTGCGACCTATACCGACAACACTGGAAAAGCAAGAAACCGCACCAATATGCGGGGCCCGGTTTTGAGAAAATATCCTGACGAATCTTCACCGGGTGCCGATGTTCAGGGAAATGACATGCCGGTACTGAGATATGCCGATGTACTGCTGATGTTGGCTGAGGCAATCAACCAAGTATCAGGTCCGACAGCAGAAGCAATTGCGCTGGTCAATGAAGTGAGAACAAAACACGGTGGGGTGGCGGCTTTATCCGCAACGGCCACGTCTTCGAAAACTACATTCAACGATGCGATCCTGATGGAAAGAGGATTTGAGTTTTATTTTGAAGGTATCCGCAAGATCGACCTGGTTCGCCACGGGAAGTGGGCATCTGCACTGGAAGCTGCCGGGAAGGTTAACCGCGGCCCATCTGAGCTTTTTCCTATACCACAATATGTGATCAACGTCGGAGAAGGAAAAATTGAACAGACACCAGGGTATTAAGGTACGAATGTCATTTGCGGTCAGGAATTGTCAAATATTGTTTCTAGAACGCATGACAAAATTCGACTACAAGTGACAGCACCTGACTATAACTGACTACTGATAACACCAAACGACTAAACCTAGATCTCTTAACTTTTTAAGACATGAAGATTGCCCTTACCTTTCTACTTCCCATTTTTTTTGCTACCTCATGCGCTTATTCTCAAAAATCTAACGACGTGTATGTCGATAAGGACGGCGTGATGCGCTGGGGTAACACGAAAGAGGAAGTAAAAGGGTTTGGAGTAAATTACACGGTTCCTTTCGCTTATGCCTACCGCGTGGCGAAGCAATTGAATGTATCTCCGGAAAAGGCCATAGATGATGATGTTTACCATTTCTCCCGACTGGGTTTTGACCTCTACCGTGTTCACGTTTGGGACACAGAAATAAGCGATACGCTGGGGAATCTGTTGGGAAATGAGCATCTGAAACTGCTGGATTATGCATTAAAAAAAATGAAAGACCGCGGGATTAAGTTTGTGCTGACGCCCTTTGCATACTGGGGAAATGGCTGGCCGGAAAAGGATGAAAAAACGCCGGGATTTTCAAGAAAATATGGCAAGGCAGCTTGTCTGACAAATCCGGACGCCATTAAAGCACAACAAAATTATTTGTTTCAGTTTCTGAATCATGTCAATCCTTACACCGGTGTGGCCTACAAAAACGAACCGGACCTGATTGCCTTTGAAATCAGTAACGAACCACAGCATGGTGGGAAAGACAGCGACGTAACTGCATTTATTAATGGAATGGTAAGCTCGATGAGAAAGACGGGCTGTGAAAAGCCGGTCTTTTATAACATCAGCCATAGTATCCACCTCGCCCAGGGTTATTTCGACGCTGATATTCAGGGTGGTACATTTCAATGGTATCCCACAGGCTTGCAGGCTAAGCATGAGATCATGGGAAATTTGCTGCCAAACGTGGACGACTACAAAATTCCATTCGCAGCCAATCCGAGGTTCAAACAAATGGCCAAGATTGTCTATGAATTCGATGCTGCTGACGTGGGGCGCTCTTACATTTATCCAGCCATGGCGCGCAGTTTCCGCACAGCCGGCATGCAGCTCGCCACGCACTTTGCCTATGACCCAACCTACTTTGCATACGCCAATACGGAGTATGACACGCATTACATGAACCTAATTTACACTCCGCAGAAAGCGTTAGGCCTTAAAATCGCATCGGAGGTTTTTCACAATATTCCGCTGTACAAAGACTTTGGCAAATTCCCCGCAGACACATCTTTCGGTAATTTCAGGGTTAGTTACGGGCAGGATTTGGCTGAAATGGTCACGAAGGAAAAATTTATCTATACCAATCATACCACCAGCATCCCTCCAAACATGGGAGAATTAGAACACATCAGTGGGTCGGGAAATTCATCTGTTGTGAAATATGAAGGTACAGGTGCCTACTTTCTGGATAAACTTGAGAATGGTGTCTGGCGACTGGAAGTTTTGCCGGATGCGATCTGGGTGCAGGATCCTTTTGGCTACAATAGCCTTGATAAAGTTCTTGCCGTTATCAACTGGCGTCAATGGCCCATGTCGGTTCGGCTACCCGATTTGGGAGATGATTTTGAAATCAAACCACTCAATCCGATAAACGACACCAAAACTTTCAATATTAAGGATCAGACATTTGACATTACACCAGGTGCTTATATGCTGATAAGAAAAGGCACTTCGAGTAAACTGACTGCGACCAGCAAATGGAAGAATATCACATTGAATGAATTTGTAGCTCCCGCAACGACACTCAAAAAAACGTACGTACTTCATTCACCACATAAAGTGGTTTCAGCAGGCGAAAGTATGTCTGTCAAAGTACAGATCGTTTCTTTAAAACAACTGGAAGCTGCCCGAATCAGGCTGATTGCACAAGGTACAAAGCCTGTGGATCTGGATTTGGAACATACTGGCAGTTACCATTACTCGGCCCGGATTCCGGCAGAATTCTTAAAGGGAGATGCTCTGAAATATTACATTTTAGTCACGGAGAACGGAGTAGAAAAATTATATCCATCCGAGCTGGAAAACAATAAGGACCGAAATAATGGTGAGCAGAAACTGTTCGAAACACGCATTCTGCCAAAATCCTCATCGATAAGCTTATTTAATGCAGAAAAAGATCACGAGCAGTTGCTAAGGCCTTATCTGAAAACTTCGCGGTTGAATCCAATACCAGAAATAGGAAATTCTGAACTGAGCATACAACCCGAAAAGGCGGAAGACTACGCAATGCGATACAATTTTAAAAGCAACATAGCGGGACGCACATCGGATGTGCTATCCAAAACAAGGCTGGTCTTTCACGGGCGGGCGCTCAATGAGAAACCGTGTGCCATTCAAATTGCATTAATCGGTAAGGATGGGTCGGTATATGGCGCGACACTGAATGTCAAACCAGAAAACAATGCATACACTGTGCTACTCAACGACCTTAAAAAAGTAGATTTCATCAGCCTTCCGCGCCCTTACCCTGGATTTCTACCCTGGTCGTTAGACACCACACCGATGGCTGGCAAACTTGATTTAAGAAACATTGAGACCTTACAAATTTCCATTATTCCAAAAGCAGTTCAGGATAAAAAACAGCTTGCTGGTATTGCGATTCAAAGTGTGAATTTGGAATGATGTAACGTGTAAGAAAAACATTGAGACAATACACCTTGCACTTTAAAGTCGCATGCCACATCTGGTTTAGATTAATAACAAGATAATCCGCCGTTTAATTGGAGAATTCGAATGACTTCACCACTGGATTCCATGGCAAATTGACCACCAACCCATTCTTTTATTTCATGAGTTACACAACTACCAGTCAGTCATTTATATTGGTCAATTCAATCCGAAATGACATGATCTTAATTCCCGATTTAAGGTGGTCAACGGCTCGGTATTCTCCATTTCAAGACAAAATTTTATGGACTTTTTTTCTACTTTAAACTACACACCGGAAGCATTCACACCAAATTTCTTTTAGAAAGCGGTTGAGAAATGAGATAGATTTCCAAAAACGCCCTCTGGATACACTTCCGAACGGCGCTTGCTTTTTTGAGAAATAAGAAAAAATGCCATTCCCAATCCGCAGCTTTGAATCCGGTTTTCGGACTATGGTATTAAAGACTTTGGAAAGGTCTCTCTTCAATAAGGTAATGTTACGTTCTGTGATCTTCACAAATTGAGTTATTGGCCCATGTATGAATCAACCAGTCTTCGGACTCGAAATGAAGGTGCCCGTTTCGTTCACAACGAGATCTTTTCAAGGATGGCGGTGATAACCTGCTTATTAAATCCCGGAAATCGGAAGCTGAAAAGTTTTTCAGCCTAAACCTTTTCAGGAGGGGTTACTTGCACCGAATTTTCCAATACCAATGTATTTGTTAGCAGGAGAAGCCTATGTTATCTCGTTAACCAAGCAAAAATTTATGAAAAAGAATACCCTGCTGATTATAACATCAGTTGTTCTTGATCTCAATCAAGTTAACAAACGAGTGCCACCTTCTAATTTTGCTACCAAATTAATTTAACCAAAGTTACAATTATGAAACATACAGCCAAATCCATCCGGCCTTTCCTGGGAGCCAGGAACTTTGAACTGTCCAGACGCTTTTATCAGGATTTGGGATTTCAGGAAAATGTGCTCTCTGAGGATCTTACTGTATTTAAGCTTGGCCAGTTGGCATTCTATCTCCAGGGTGCTTACGTAAAAGACTGGATTGACAATACGATGATTTTTTTAGAAGTAGAAAATGTGGAGCGTTACTACCAGGAATTATCAGCAATGCAGCTGAGCAGCAAATATGACGGAGTAAAATTATCTGGGGTCCGGATTGAAGATTGGGGAAAAGAGTGTTTTTTACATGATCCGTCCGGAATCCTTTGGCACATTGGTGAATTTCAAACAAAGTGAGTTAAAACATCATTCAGGTTTCAGACAAATCGCATATACTTACAAAGATTTAGTAAGCCCATGCGAGCCAATGTTAAAAACTGACCTTGATAAAACCGGCAGATTTTCTCAATCTGATTTTGAACGACTGACAAAATATCTGGTGCCAAGACAATTGAAAAAAAATGAAATACTGCTTGACCAGGGGCAGATCTGCAGGGCTGTTTATTTTATTTCATCGGGGTCTGCGTACCAGTTCCGCTATGAAGATATCGACGAAAAAGTAACTGATCTTCACCTCCCGAAAGAGTGGTGTCTGAATTATTCAAGTTTTATTTCCCAGACACCTTCTCAAAATATTATTAAAGCGAATTCACAAACAACTGCGCTCGAGCTCAGTGTGACGGCATTGCATGAACTGATCGCTCAATCACCAGTATTTCTCCAGCTGGGAAAAATTCTGCAAGGAGCTACCACCAGAACACAGTATCTGGACAATTCCATGTCACCCTCAGAAAGATATAATGATCTGATTAAAAACCGGCCGTTGATTCTGCAGATGTTCCCCTTAAAAATCATTGCGTCGTATCTGAATATAACCCCGGAAACACTCAGCAGGGTCAGAAGCTGTTTTTAATAACCGGAATTTCTTGATTTGCATCAAGCTGCATCGCGCCACAGACCAGCCATATTTGTTTTCAAATTAACTGATAACAATATGCATAAGTCATTTACAAAATCTTCCGGGGTCAGTCTTTGTTTTGGATCGCTTATTTCGGTCATTACCATGACGCTTCATCCTGCTGGTGGCAGTGTTGAGCATATCATCAGAATTCAAAATGTTCTTGTTTTCTCCCACTCACTAGGCATTGCATGCCTTCCTTTTATAGGCTTTGGCGCCTTGGGCCTGTCTTGCCTTCTGCAAACAAACAGCAAAACTTCACTGCTTTCTTTCTTTGTATTTTGTCTCGGATTGGTTGCAGCCATGATAGCAGCTACCGTCAATGGGCTGGTACTGCCACAATTCCTGTCAGATCTGACAGCCAGGCCCGTGGAAAAGTCAATAGTCAATGCCATTGTCAGTTATGGTCATCACATCAATGTTTCCATGGCGAACATTTTCATTTTTGCTACCTGCGTTTCTATATTAATCTGGTGTGTGCTGATCATCCAAACACAGAACCTTCCCAAAGCGGCAGGATATCTTGGTTTATCACTTTTGGGTTTTGGGTTAATTTGTCTGCTGTTGAATGTAAGTTTTACCAATTTGTACGGTTTTAGAATTTTTGTAGCCGGACTGGCCACCTGGTTAACATCAACCGGTATTCAGATGATCAGGAAAGGAAAATCAGAAAATAAACACGCTGGCAGCTAAGATTCCAGCTTGCAGTGCATTAAATGTTAACAGCTTAAAAGAGAGAAATAAATGGAAAATCTATACCATACCTGAATCAGTAATCAGAATTGGATTATTCATTTTACTAAAAATTTTGGTTTGAATCCAACCAAATCGATGCAGATGTGTCACTGGAAGATAACTAAACCTTTTTACTGTGAGAGCCACCTTATTTTTACCTGTATTTTTGATACTGGGTTTTCATCTTATGAGCTGCCAGGTGGATCCGGATGATCCCGCGATCGTGGGGCCTGAGCCCGAGCCGCGCGTTAATTATTTAGGCAGAGACAGCATTACAACGGGCGATTATAGAGGTATTGCCATTAATACATCCACCAACGAGACTTTCGAAATACTGGAAGGCTACCGGAAAAATAAGACTGTCGTTTATCTGGGTGCAGTCAATAATTATTTTGCAGATGTCACAGACCTGAAGGATCGTCTGCAGTTTTTCGACTGGCTGGTGCTCGAGCAGACCTTTGATACCCCAGATGGTGTGCAGCTTCTGCTTGCTTCTGGCAAAGTTAAAAGCATCCGTCTTAACAACGGAACCCAGCTAAGCCAGTGGCCACAAGCAGCCGGTTTACAAAAGGCAATAGCAACGGGTGATGCGTTGGAAGTCCTGTACGCAAAACTGGTTGTGCTAAGCAACTCGCAGGACTACAAGCACAAATTTCAGCGTGTTGTGTTAGGTGCCAAATATGATTACGCCTTGTATGATCCCAAGAAGGCCGAATTGCCCTGGGCATTTATATATGACACTCGCTCTCAAGGCATCACAGAACAGGCACGCGTTTATTTTCAAGATAAAAAGGTTGATTACATCCTGGTGGACCGCTTTCAGCAATATTAGATCTGGCTGCAATCCATATTCTATACTTTGCATCAGGTTTTCGCTGAGCGGCAGCCTGATGCTTGAATCAAACTGCCGATCGCCGTCTGCTTGCCTGGTATTTGCATGCGATCCGGTTGCCCTGGCTGCGGTGATACAGATGCAGGATTCAGATCGGTGCTTTCCATCAAACAAACAAGCATCTGCCTACTGCTTACCAGGATTTTAATGGGTTGATTTTTTCAAGCTCATCTATGATTGTCGTTAATGTGTCACCCTCCATTACGGATGATCCTTGGCAGCTGCATGCAAATAAATCTCACTTGGCCTCTTGCGGTTAAATGAGCGCTCATACCGGATGTAACCGTACGCGCTCAGTTCACCGATGTATTTAAAATACGTATCCCGGCAGGATAGCTTGACCAGACCGATCATTTCATGACTAAAAACCCGGATCGGACTAACCCGTCCGTTATCATTCCAATAATGAAGCAGCGATGCATACACACCGATATGCCTGGTGCTGATGCGGGGGTCTTTTTGGATGGCTTTAAAAAAATCAGCCAGCGGGCTTAGTTCCCGGATCTCACTGACTGACTGAGAGCCCTTTTCGTTTGCCGGCTTTGACAGAGCTGGGCGTGTTTTCATCGGCTTGCGGTTTTATTTGCTGACTTCTATTTTCAGAGACACTCTGATTCTGAGATTGTTTCTCTGAGAGATCCTGGCGGATACGCTGCCCGCTTACCTCATAGACTGTAATGGATTTGAACTGCGGATTTGCTTCAATCAAACGTTTCTGCTCGTTGCCATTTTCGGTGAAGGTCACAGACTGACGGTTGCCTTTCTGAAGCGATTCGATCAGCCGGCTTTTATCCTGCTGGTTGCCAAGCTCTTTGACTGGTAGTTTACTGAGCACTTTTTCGAGCTCAAAGCCGTAGTTCTGATGAAACTGTTTGAGCTTGTAATTGCCGTTTTGATCCGTGTTTTTAAAATCAAGCTGGACCCAGGCGTTGTAGACCTGACCTTCCTTGTTGGTCAGATCTTTGTTGACCGAACGGCCATGCATCAGATTGAATGCTTCCTTTAAAGTAATGTTATTACTCTTTTCGATGTAAAAGGACTGATTGATTTTCTCGGTCTGATCACCCTTTTTCAACGAGACCAGGTAGCTGTTAAAGAAATACATCTCACTGCTCGGGGATTTTTTAAAGTGCAGTGCCGTGGTGGTCTGATCTTTGCCGAACGTATTGTGGTGCTGCAGGGTGAATTCCGGCGCCTGTCCTTTCATGTTTTCTTTCAGCTGGCCTTCCAGCCCTTCTCCAAAACCGTTATACTTGATCTGGTCTTTGAGATAATCAAAATTCTTCTGGTTCATGATCCTGCTGGTTTAAAAGGTTTAAAAAAAATTAATCCGTGACAGGCCTGGCGCGCACAATCGCCCGGTTGGATATGCCCAACTGCATATGCCGCCCGCCATTTTTCTCCATCAGCTCTACGGCCAGCCCCTTCTTGTCTGCGGTAGTGAATTTGGGAAGGGCGTAGACGAAGTTGCGTGCGGACTTTGCTGCAATCACCGAGCTATCTGCGTGGATGTACAATGGTTTTATCTCCTGCTCCTGCACTGCAGTGCGTTTTACCCGCTTTTTATCACGGATAAAAAACCTCAGACTACCTATATCGTAGTTGACGGCGGACCGGTTTGTCACCCTGAGCTGAAAATAGATCACATCTCCTTGAATGTAGATGCCATCCAGGGAAAACGAAGACTGAAAACTACGGTCTTTTTCCCCGCGCATGCGCTTTGGCCGGCTGATCACCTTTTTTGAAAGCTCCCGCAGTTCCGCCTGGTCATAGTGTGATTCTTCCAGCGTAGCACCCGCCGATACTCTGCCACCGGAGAATTCTATCGTAAGCTGCAAGGGCTCAGCGGCGTAATCCACTGTAAAGCTGTATAACTTTTTGTCCGCGGTGATCACAGTCAGACTGCTTTGATCAAAATCAGTTTGGGCAGCCTTTACCTGGAGAATATTGCCGGTCCCTTTGGCCTTCTGAGCAAGAATGGCCCGGCTTCCCCTATCAATGCTGATGATATCGTAGGGAAAAACAAGGTGCGTGGTTTTCGTCGTGGTCAATTCGAGCGGATACGGCTGATGTACAAAAAGCTGCGTGTCACTGTTCTGGGAGAATGCCTTTGCAGCCCTCAAAAGCATCAGCAGATGAAAGACCCATGTAATGCCTGGTTTCATAATCGTTTAGCGTTGGTATGTTTTAAAATGTGTCTAGCGTTTAACTTCCCGCATTACCATCTCTGAGAAGCACCTGGTAGCCGGCCTGGACTGCCACCTGCAGGAGTCTTGTTTTTTTGCCCATCAGCGTTTTTGCCGTCTGAATACCCGCACTGGCCGCCTGAGCACCCAGTGAAGTGTCAAGACCGCCGATGCTTATCCCCTGTATATCCTGACTTAAAGACTGCTTGGCCACATCACGCGCAATAGCGCCGGGAATATGAATTCCTGCAATCCCGTCCAGATCATACACGGAAAGCTTTACCGGCAAAAGATTGTTTTCAAACCGGACAGTCTCAATGCGGATAATAAGCCGCTCATTGTTTAAAGATGCTGTTCCGTAGATGTAGCTCTCTTTGGGGAGAAGAACACCTGAGATGTAGACATCCTGTGCCAAACTCAGCTTCACTGTCGAGCCGCTGACCAGCGTCTGGTCCTGGGCAATAATGGCCGGGATCGCATTCTGATCTTTTGCAGTAACAGATTCATCAAGCCCAAAGAAACCGCTTTGCTGAAAAGCTATAGATCTGACCGGCTCTGATTCGGCAGAATCAGCGGCTGAACTTGCGGTCAGCAGACTTACCGGACTTTCAGCCAAGGCTCCCCGGACTGTGAATACTTTGCCTGTCTGGGTCTCAGACTGCTCTTTGGTCTGCTGGGCGGCCAGCTCAGGAGATTGTATCCGGATAATTTTATCCAGCACTGTGTTAAGCTCCCTGATCTCCGGATCTTCATATACGTTCTGGGGCACGGTCTGCTGCTGCAGACCTTCCATCAGCATTTGAAGCTCTTGAATTTGCTGGTTATGCGCGCCCTGATCGTTCTGATGCGAACCTGCGCTCTGCGTACCGTTGTCCGCCACGCTTAATTCAGTGTTTGCCGGCCGGCTCAGCTCGGCATCAAGCCGGGTTAGTTTTTTAAAAATCTTTATCTCGCCAGAATCTGTATAGGTTTTCCCCCGGTAGGTTACCGGTTTTTGCTTTTTTGAAAAAGGGGCGCCCAGTCCCGCAAGCTGGCCCGTTTGCAGCGAATCGATGTAAACAGCCTCGCCACTGCGGTAGGGGTCCTTTCGGATAAGCTCACTGAGTTTAGCCGAATCAGCCGCTGCACGCTGATAAAAGCTTAATTTGTCGACCTTGTTGTCCTCTTTGAGCATCGCATCGGGAAGACTCATGACCAGGCCTTGCGTATGGTTGGACTGCGGATTTGTTTTTGATCCCTTGACAAACAGTACCCAATAAATCAGGGTGACAAAAGGCAACACCAGCACGGGAAGCACCATGTAAAACTTTCTCTGCTGAATAAACCGGGCGGAATAAGCTGTATTCTCCATCGCATTACTTGTTTAAGGTTCGTGTTTCATTAATGCTGTCAGTGCGAAATGCCTTCTCGAGACTGTCCAGGTAAAGCTCAAATTCAGTCAGTTTAACCGGTCCTTCTCTCGGCGTAAAATGGTCGGGCAATGTTGGCATCCGGATACTGCCGAATGTTGGCAGTATTTCGGCGGGCTCAGCTCCTGTAAGCAGGATTATCGACAGAACCAACAGCACAGCTGCACCCGCAAGGTTGCATAGCATCAGTGCCGGCAGTATTTTTGGAAGTCCGCCTGTGTGGATATCCGTAAACTTTTCCAGGCGGCGCTGTATCTTAACTGGTAAAGACATTACTTTGCAGACTGCACGCCGGCCAGGCTTGTCTGCTGTCTTTTTCTGATTTGGCAGCGTATGTCTGTGCACATTGAATCTGTAAAACATCGCTCTTGGATTTAAGTGATTAGAAAATCGGACTAAGCCCGGCTCCCCGGACCTGGCTGCTGATGTCTTTGTTTTCAAGTGTCATCCAGCGCTCGATCAAAAACCCGTGCGGGTTGTGATCACTTCTTGACACGGTCCGCAGATACCCTTCGGTGATAAGACTACGTGTTACAATGCTCGTCGCGCGGATAATCTGCTGGGAGGCTATGCAGCGGAAGTAGTAGGGATAGACATCCGTGTCAATCTTTACGCTGTCAATAACGATCTTCTGGCTGATGTTGCCCGAAATCAAGCTGGTGTAAAACCCGGATTCTCTCAGGTTATCGTACTGCTTTTTAGCTGATCCATCCGCCAAATAAAGCGCTTTGACAACGCTGGCCTGTATGGCCTTCTCATCCGGATCCAGTGTAAAGAAAAACCGGTGAAAGTTTCCTACATGGTCTCTGGCCTCGACAGCTACATTGTCCTTGCGCTCGGATGCATAGGCCTGTAGCACCTTTCCATCTGCCAGAACAAAGACCCGGCTGTGGGCCGTCTGGGTGATCTGGTAGCTTTTGTAGAGTGCAAAGCAGCAAAATCCGAAGCTGGCCGTTACCACAAGCAGCGTAAAGATCCGGATGTGACTGAACGCTCTTTGAATGTCTTTCGCTTTTGAAAACATGATCGTTTGTGCTTTAAGATTTCTTTTCAGGTTTCGGATAGCGACCAAATCCGCCACCATCCGGAAAGGCCCTGTTACCTACCCCACTGGCGGTGGCCGCAAGAAGGGATGTCACTTTGGTCAGCATCGCATTGTTTCCACCCGCCTGTATGATGTAACCAGCCACCGATGGGACCGAAAAGTAACCCACAATGCCGATTATCAGAAAGATCAGATATGTGCTGTCGTGGGCGCTGAAAAAAGTATCGCCGCTGCCCTGCACCTGCCGGATATCGAGCGCAATCATCTTTTCCTGCACCTTGCCGATGATGGCCCCGAAAATATTGGCCACAGGAAGCCATAAAAAAACATTGATGTAGCGCGCAATCCATGCAGTCAGCGTGTGCGCAAACCCGTCAAAGACCGCGATTCCGAATACCAGGGGGCCGACAATGGCCAGGACTACCAACTGAAAAGTCCGCATCGTGTTGATGCAAAGTGCCGCGGATTCAAAGATCACCCTGAGTACTTCCGAGAGTGCTGCCTTGATCGAATTGCGGAAATTGTAAGACTGCTTGGCCATGTAAAACTTGATGTCATTGCTGATGCCTTCACCAAAACCTTCGGAGTAATCATCGCCGTAGGTATATTTGAGCCACTTCTCCCGGCTTCCTTTTTGATCATCGCCCACATACATCTGCCAGAAATCAGAGCTTTTGATCGCATCTTCTTTCTTCTTTAAAAGCACAGCAATCGCCTTGTCGGAGTCTTTGACCATACCGGCAGTGCCCCGGACCGTAGGGGCGAGTATCCCGTTGATCATCGCGATCACTGACGGGAAGATCAGAATGGCAAAACCAAGCACAAAAGGGCGCAGCAGCGGATAAAAATCGACCGGTTCTGCCGCTGCAATATGCCGCCAGACGCGGCTGCCGATATAGAAGATCGCCCCAAATCCTGCGATGGCCCTGCCTGTGTTGATCAGCCTTGCGCACAGAGGCAGCATCTGATTGTAAAGCTCGTCAAGCACACCGTTCAGCCCCCTGATCTGCTGCTCAAAACCTTGTGCGCCGGCCAGCGAAGGCCATAGTGCCAGTGCGATCACACAGGCTGTGATCATTAAGTTTTTTTTCACAGTCAAAATACTTTAAGGTTGCAGATCGTAGAGCTTTTTGGTGGTCTGGGCATCTGCCTTTTCGGCACCGCGCTGCGAGGCAAGAAGGCCCGCATTGGAATTGAAGTGCCGCAGAAACGAGAGCTGATCACTCATGTCCTGATAAATACCATCGATCAGACCAAGTCTTTCATCATCGGAAGCCCTGAGCTTTCTGGCCGTCAGAACCATCGTGAGCGCATCCAGGTTTTTCAGACTTTCAGCCGCCAGCCTATGGTAAATACCTGAGATATAATCCAGCTCGCTTTGTGAGAAGCTGCCCGACGAAGAGAGTCTTTCGTAAGCTGCTTTGTATTCTGAGATGATTGCCAGCTGACATCTGATGATGCCCTGCACCCGGCTGTAATTCTTCACGGCCGGACTGACCTCCAGAAGCCCGTCCAGAAAGGCTTCATGAAGTTTAAAATTGCCTTTGGAAAGATCCCGGATGGTGCTGTATCCTTTAAATAGGATCTCATATCCGTCTTTAAGTTCCTGGAGGATCTTGCGAAGCTGATCGAGCTTTTCGATATTAAGCACCAGCTGGGTGACCTCTGCGGTTTGTGCTCTTACGGATGCCGTGCTGGCCAGAAGACTCAGCAGCAGCACACTTAGAAATGTTCTTTTCATATTCTGGTTACTTTATGCCGTGCATTGCGCGGCTGTTTTCAATGGCTGTTTTCTCACTTTTGATCTGAGATGCCAGAAGCCCGGTCTGCTCAGCGAAGCTTTGCGCAAACAGGTAGTTATCCTGCATCTGGCTGCAAAGCAGATCGATCCTTGCAATCCTTTCATCATCTGTCATGGCCGTATTGCCATTTCGGATTACGTCAAACATTGCGGAGATTATCCCCTGACAATCATCATAGACCAGGTCCAGCACGCTTTTGAAGTAGTCAAGTTGGGCGGAACTAAAAAAACCTTCCCTGGCAAGCTCGCCGGCCAGCCGCCCGCAGATCTGATTGATCTGCCCGTGCATATCTGTGATCTTTTTCAGGCGGGGATCAGAGCCTATGGCTGTACTTACAATCCGCAGTGAATCAAACCTATTGGTATGAAGTTTAAACTCCCCTCTTTTGATATCACCGATTGTGGTCAGGCCTTCTTTGGCTATATTATATCCTTTTTCGGTCAGCTCCAGATACAGTTTCAAATGCGCAATCTGCTCGATCAGATACTCTTTCTGTGTTTTATTCTGGCGAAACCACTCCGCAAACCGCTGCGCGAAGCTGCTGCTTGCTATCAGCGTCACAGCGAGCAGGACTACAATCTTTCTCATAGTTTCTTTCCGGTTTGTTGCTACTGATCAATACCATACAGCTCTTTGACCACCTTTGCGTCAAACTCACTTTTAGCCCTTGAAAGACTCAGCATCTGATTTTGCCGGTTAAAACTGACCAGCTCATCATGCACCTTATCGACTTTTTCAGCTGCCCGCCCGATCATTTCCAGTCTTTTTGCATCGCTCATCTGCGTCGAGAAAGCGGTAACCACCAGCGAGAGCATATCCACGTTTGTGGCCGTTTCTTCAAGTATCCCCGCATATACCCTTTGCATGTAGACAAGCTCTGCGTAGCTGAAATGTCTGTCATTTTGAAAAAGCTTCCAGGCCTTTTGGTACTGCTCGACAATCTGAATCTGTTTCTCTGCAATCTGTTTGATGCGGAAATAATAAGAGATGACGGCTTTGACCTTTTTAAGCTCATCGTAGTATTCTTTGTATAAATCCCGCTGTTTTTTGACCCAGTCTGTAATCTGATCCAGATGCAGTTTGGACATCGCATTCTCGATCGCTTTCTGCACGTTCTGGGCTTTGATAACCGCGTTCTGTCTTCTTTGTATGAGAAGATCAACCGCTCTGACTACCCTTTTAATGGCAGCCTTGATAATGGCCGCCCAGGGATTTGCGGCCTGCACGCTCTGGACCGGGGTGAGCACGGCCAGGCTAACAAGCAAATAGAATATAATCTGTTTTTTCATTCTTTTCCCGCGTTTTGCTCTGCTGCCAGCGCAGCAATCCCTTTTTTGATACTGCCGAACCTTTTGGCGTACTCGCCCACTTTCATCTTCTCGGTCTGCTCGGTGGTGTAGGTCAGATACTCCTCAGGGCTTACCTCAGTTCGGTATACCTTCGAGAGCACACCCCCCAGGCTAATGAAGACTTCCTTGTATTTTCTGAGCGGATCATTGGCTTTGTTGACCGATAATACCAGCGCCTTTTCTTTCTCTGTGAGCCCTAAAAGCTCCTGGATCTGGTCGAATTTGTTCTGGTATTTACTCTGGTCCAAAAGGATCTTGCAGTCAGAATTGTTGATGATCGCCTGTTTGACAATGGGTGAAGAAATAATATCTTCCACCTCCTGAGTAACCACAATGGCCTCGCCAAAATATTTTCTGACCGTTTTGAGTAGGCTAAGCATCAGGCGCCTTTCTGCCTTGCGGCCTTAGGTTTCCAAATACTCGCCCCCGAACCGGACTTACACGTTCCCGCGTATCCGGCTCTCCACTAATAATCGCAGTCTTTGTTTTTCCAAGATGGATGTACCGGTGGCAACTTTGACAGACGGCAACGGTTTTCCGGCGCCTTGCAATCATATGCCTTTCCCAGCTTTCTTTACCTTCAAGATCTTTTAGCTTACGCACGTGATGCATCACTAAATTATCCTGTGCCCCACATAGCTCGCATTTAGCCGCTTTCAACCTATCTATAAGGCTGGTCCGGCCTTCGTCGCCTATGGATTTTGGTAAATTATCCAAACTCATCTCAACATTAGGGATCTGCTTGCGCTTGAACCCTGTAAACCAAAAGTATCTCGATTTCTCTTCACCTGATTTCAACTGATATTTTACAGTGAACACACCGTTTGTGATGTATTTTTTGCTGATTTTAGTTTTGAGTGTTCTGTATTTCCCCGCAAAGGTTTTTAGCATACTGAACTTCATCATGTGACAGAATTGATTTAATTCGGAACAATTATTGGCCAGTGAATAGTAATTGTATAATCCTCTGATTTCACGATTATATCGGTCAAGGATTTCAAGGTCATCGTTAAAGATCAAACCAGGTCTTGCCCTGGGCTTCCACCGCTCGACGTTATCAACAGTCTTCATGACTATTGCGCCGTATTCAAGCAATTTTGACCGCATCACTTCGGTAGTGAGTTTTAGGTACACCCTTTTGTTATAAGATCTTCTCAGACGGCCTTGCCTGTCTCTTCTGGTTAAGTTGGATTTGCGTACGCTAACTTGGTATCCGAGGAATTTCGCAGCATCTTCCGTATGGGTAATCAGTGTTTTTTCATCGAATAGTTCCAGTGCCAATTGATCATTGAGGAAGGTTTTTATGTCTTCTTTGATTAATTTGGCGTCAGCTTTACTACCGATTATCCCAATAAGGAAGTCATCTGCGTATCTCACATATTTTAGTCTTTTGTAATTCTCATCCATCTCCTCGCCTCTGGGGACAAGTACTCTTTTCTTCTCATCGTCTCTGATTGTTCGAATCAGCTCTTTTCTTTCTTTTTCACCGGTTACTTTTTTGAGTTTTCGCACATTTCGCTTTCTTGCATTCGCAAAATCTTCACTGGCTCTTTCCGCCTTCCGTTTTTCTCCCTGGTCAAATTTTTTAATATATTCATTGATATACGTGTCCAGTTTATCCAGGTAGATATTTGCCAGAATTGGACTGACAATACCTCCTTGTGGTGTTCCACTGTACGTTTTATGGAATACCCAATCTTCTAAGTAGCCGGCATTCAGGAATTTTCTGATTAATCGGATAAACCTTTCGTCATCAATTCGTTCTTTAAGGACCTGGATCAATACTTCATGATTAATATTGTCGAAGAAACCCTTAATATCCCCTTCAATGAACCATTTGGCTCCACTGAATGTCTTTTGAACTTGGGCTAATGCAGTGTGGCAACTTCGGTCCGGGCGGAAGCCGTGGGAACAGTAATTAAAACTGCCCTCATAAATAGCCTCCAGCACCATCCTTGTTACTTCCTGCACCAGCTTATCGTTGAATGCTGGTATTCCCAGAGGACATTTTTTCCCATTTTTCTTTGGAATATACACTCTTCTTGACGGTTGGGGCTGATAGCTTTCATCTTTCAATGAGGCAATCAGTTTTTCAATCCGAGACAGGCTCATCCCGTCAATGGTCTGACCATCGGAGCCTGGTGTCATATTGCCCGGTTTGGCATAAATGCGTTGGCAGGCAATATAGAACATCTCTTCATTGAACAGGATGCGGTAGAGCCTTTCAAACTTGTAGCTTGAACGCTTACTGTGCTCTGTTAGACTGTTTAATACTTTTTGAGGATCTCTCATAATGTCTCTCACATTTTCCTTAGCCAGTATTAAAAATTATTAGCTGCTTTCCTTCGCCATGTACAGGGCGTTACCCTGCTCGGACTACTACGAAAGCTCCGTTGCCTTGTCAGATATTCAAGAGCCTGAGCCCTATAGCCACGGCAGTGGCATTCTGATTTAGGCAATCCCCGTTTACTTACTTATTGACATGGCTCGATAGATTGTCGGATATGACTTCCGTCCTTTTTCATATATTATGAATGCTCCGTAATAAGTTCCTGCTCTTTCCACACCTCTTCAGTAGAGAGAGTATTACGGCCTGACGATTTTAGCTATCTTACGTCAGGGTTTCAAAGGGGTACAGCTTGGACTATCATTTAACCAATCAGGGCTTTATCCTCATATCTATCATTTCACCTCGACCCTCAGTTGCAACATGATAACTAGTTGACTTAGGCCTTTACCAACATGCTACACTCCCTGTCCGGTTTCCCTTTCAGATAAGTTGGTTGGTGATAGGTTTTTCAAAGAACACTTACCTAGTAAACCGCCACGTTTACAGTCAATTAAGCAGCCTTTGCGGGCGCACAGATATATTTGATGTACTCTGCCATACCCTCTTTGGCAATGGCCTTCCACGCCTCTTCGATCAGCAGCACCTTTCTGACCCCTTCCAGCTTGCGCATCTTGCTGATAAAAAGCTCCATGATGATAATGGTCACAATCGGAAACAAAATCACATGCTCCTTGATATTATCCAGCTCAAAGACAATAAACCGCTGATGGAGAAGATCCAGGTTCCTGCGCGCGTTCAGAAGGTAATCAAACTCACCGCCCCGGTAATAGGGCATCAGAACATAGAGAAAATTGTGAATGTCAAAATCTTTTTCCTTCACATTATCCGCTTCGATGCTGCGCGCAAAATCCGTCTTTAAAAACTCATAGAAGCTGTTAAAGCAAGGAAATATCCCCGGGTTTTTGTCCAGATGTAAAAAGTACATTGTCAGCGCATTGGAGAGGGCCACATACTCGCTGCGGCGGGATGTCTCATCATCCTTTTTCCAAAGCGATAGCAGCAGCGTCTTGATACTTTCCTTCTTTTCGGTGTCCAGCTTCTCTGTGGCAGGAATGTAAAAAGGATTGAACTCGATGGGCTGTTTTTCATCATAGGTAAAATAATAACCACCTACCATATCACAAAGCCCTTTATAGCTGTGACCCACGTCAACGAGCACAATATGCGCCCCTGTTTCAAAGTAGCTTCTGACCATGTGATTGGTAAAAAAACTTTTACCCGAGCCCGAAGGCCCCAGAATGAATTTGTTTCGGTTGGTGCAAATCCCCATCCGGACCGGCTCATCGGAAATGTCCACATGCATGGGCCTTCCCGTCAGGCGGTCTCCGAGCCTGATGCCCACCGGACTGACCGAGCTGCGGTAGCTTGATTCCAGGTTCAGAAAACATGCCGCCTGCTCAGTGAAGGTGTCAAAAGTCTCATTCATGGGAAAATCTGCCTGGTTTCCCGGAATACCTGCCCAGTAAATCTGGGCAGCACCTACAATTTCCTGTCTGGCGCTTGCATCCATCCGGGCAAGGGCCGAGGTGGTCATGTTTTTGATTTCTTTCAGCTCAGAAAGATCATCACTCCACACCATCAGATTAAAGTGGGCTTTTACCGGCATGCGCTGCTCTTTGATGGCTTCATTTAAAAATTCGTTGGTCGCCTCAAGTGCCAGGTAGTTTTCCCTCGCATGCGTCGAAAGCGACTGCAGTCTGAGCCTTTTGCTTTCCAGCCGCTTTAAGGTCTTGTCGGCATCCTCGATAAAAATGAACTGGTTGTAAATGTGATTACATGACAGCAGCTGGCCCAAACTACTGGCAAAACCGGTACTGAATTTGCTGCGGTCGCTGCTGTATTTCTCATAATGTATCGCCGGGCTGCAGCTGCCGGGCAGATCCTCAGCGTCGGCCAGCGCGTAGAGCTGACAGTACTGGTCACCTATTTTTATGCCTTTCTCAAAGTAGATATCCCGAAGCAGTTTCGATGAGCTGTTCTCTGACAGATAAAAATACCGCTCCAAAAGCCCCTGTCTGCCGGCCGTGCTCAGCAGCTCACCGTCTTCCAGCAGGCGCATGTTGACAAAGCCGGAATCTTCCATGATCCCTTTGAATTGACCGACACTGCTGCGGAATTCCTGCAAGGCCTGCTCGTCAAGGGTTTGCTTTGGAAAAAGACTTGGCCTGAGCAGATTGCAGAACAGCGAACTTGACAGCTTTCTGTCGGAAGGTTTTTTGGTAATAAAAACATAACACCGGTGATCCAGAAACGGACGCTCGTTGAAAAAACGCTCTGAACTATGGGAGAGAAAACTGGCGTCATCCCCGGAGAAGTCCGGCTTGAAGCCGCTTTTAAGAAAATAGTCCTGCTTGTGAAAAACACTGCCCACCGGAAGCATTTTCAGGGCCTTGACCCAAGCCTGGTGAAAGCCCTCGTACTGCTGGTCGGAAAGCGTAAAAATCTCCGGCAGATCAAGCTCAAAGCCCATGGTCACATCACCTTGTTTGGAGAGCAGGCACCCCTGGGAAACTTCCAGGA
The DNA here is from genome assembly GCF_021390535.1 of Dyadobacter sp. CY312. Lineage (GTDB taxonomy): Bacteria > Bacteroidota > Bacteroidia > Cytophagales > Spirosomataceae > Dyadobacter. Next base: position 29,222 of record NZ_JAJUXG010000025.1, on the reverse strand, counting down.
TCGGTAGCAGATCATCGAGTAATTTTTCCATTTGTAAAACTGTTATCGGCTTTACGCCCCGTGGACGCATAGCCCGTGAATTACTATCTGAAAATTCTTCTGGAAAAAGAGCGCACAATGCGGGGAGTCTTTCTTTTGGCCAAGGCCTTGACAAGTCCATGCTCACCGTAGCGGCCGTTGAGCTGATACACCACAGCAGCGATTCCAGCGCCCAGTAACGCGGTTGCCAGCAGTGTGATGTAGGTGTTGACTTTGAGCATATAAAGCACCGCGTAAAACAGCAGGTCTATCAAAAGCCCAAGTGCCATATAGCCGATGTACTGGGCTTTAAGTCCTTTAAAGACAATACTTTTATTGATGCCCTTATTGATTAGATACTGTTTAGCTGACATAATTTCTGATTTTTTAAATGGTTGTGAAACGCGCCGGGCTGCCGGCCTGTGAACATGTGCCACCGCCGCAGCCCGGCTTTCAGCAGCAGGCTTTTCCAGCAGTTCACTTTTGTAGTAAGTGACGGCTTTGGCCTTACCGGTTTCTACCTTCTCCACAGTCTCTGCCGGTCTGACGGCCTGGGTTAAAGCGGTGGGTTTGCCGGGAACTGTAATCTGAATCTGGTCTTTGGCCGTAAGAACAGCCGGCTTTGGTCTTGCCAGATCGAATCTTCTTTTCCTTTTCAGGTAGTGGCCGATAAACGCTGTTACCGTACTGTAAATGCCGTGCTGCTCAGCGGCAAGAGCATTGAATTTAAGCAGGCTGAAAACCGGCTCACAACCGCTGAGAACATCCAGTACCTGATCTGCGAGCGCATCGATTTTGACCCACCTGAGAAATGTCCTGGGAAACTCGCTGGCAATCAAGGCACACACATAGCCAAACCTGGACGGGCGAAGCTCTGCTGTAATCAGCTCAACGCTCTGATCAATAACCTGCTGGCTTCCAATGCCGTTTGCAATCATTTCCCTGATCCGCTGACTTGTCTGTCTCACCTTCCGTTTAAGCTCACGGGGCCGGGAGAACAGTCGCGAATCCTTGATGAGGATTTCCGGGTTATCCAAAAAAAAGTATGGATAACATTCAGCTGTAAGTAGCTCTTCCATAATCATTAGATTTTTAATCACTTCCTATAAGCGCGCAGCAGGAAAATAACCCGCCTGCTGAAAACCTTATATTCTTTGCCAGCTTATTCCGCCCTGGCCAGTGCCCGTGCCGGGTCGCCAGCTGTGGCCCTTTACCATCCGGCACAAGGCCGGTAGCCCCATGCCGGATAAGGGTTAAACCCCAAAGAAGGATTGCAGCACGGTTGCCACCACCACCAGAAAAATACAGCTGCCAAACCAGGCGGCGGCCACCTTGTTGGTGTCCTGATCGCCCGCATTCCATTTCTGAAATACCTTCACTGCGCCCACCAGGCCAAGCACGGCCCCGATGGCATACATCAGGTTTGTACCCGGTTCAAAATACTCCCGCACTTTTGAATCCGCTTCTTCGATGCGTAGGATAATTCCTCGACGCCTTGCTATATCTCTATAGTAGGTTTTCGTGTCATCTCCTCCAAACCGTACGTACATGTCTCCACGTATACGGCTTTCCATCAATATCCTCAGTCTAACTTCCATAATGAATCTCTAAATGACATTTACTACATACCGCGAGCGTTTTCCTTTGTCTGGAAATCATGTTGATTTGCCACGGTTTCTTTCCCTTCTTATCAATGTCACTCATCTTTCTCAGATGGTGCATTTCTAAGTCGTCTTCGGAACCGCACACCTCGCATTTCCCAGCTTTTAACCTATCAGTAAGATTAGTCGCTGGTAGTGCTCAGGTTAACTTTGGCAGACTGTCCACCCGGGCTGTCATCGCTTCATCCTGTTTTTGAAAACCTTTGTTGCAGAGAACTCTGGTACGTTGCTCACCTTTTTTATTGGTATATCGGATTGTAAATTCCCCGTTAACCTTGTATTTATCAATTACCTGTGAAATGAACAGCCTGTATTTACGCCCGAGGGTTTTGTACATACTGTATTCCATGAAGTATTTGAAGGTGTTTATTGCTCCTGCATTCAGCGCTATCGAGTAGTAGTTATAGAATCCAATGATCTCAGAGTTGTATTGACTGAGTATTTCCAGGTCGTCCCTATTCAATAATTTTGGTCGGGATGATGGTTTCCAGTTTTGTTGTTCATGGTGATGTGTAAATTCTACCGCACCATATTCAACAAGCTTGGTTTTCATCCTGTCCTCTGGCATTTTTAAGACAACCCTTTTATTGTAGATCTTCTCTAGTCTCCCTGATTTCGGGTCCCTCTTGGTCAGGTTGGATTTCTTTACATTGACCTGGTATGAAAGGAATTTGGCTGCTGTTTCTGAATGAGTGATCAGTGTCTTTTCTTCGGATAATTCAAGCATCAATTTATCGTTAAGGAAGTTTTTAACGTCCTCTTTGATACGCCTGCAATCATCCAGACTACCGATAACCCCGATCAGAAAGTCATCCGCATACCTGACGTATTTTAGCCTTCTGTAATTGCTGTCCATATCTTCCGCGTACGGGATCTGAACTCTTTCTTTCTCGATGGCTCTAATTTTGCTTATAAGCAATCGTTTTTCGTTCTCATCAACTTCGATTTTAAATTTGTTGACCAGTGTGATTCTCTTGCTTGCTAAGTCGCTGGCGACAGGATTTGGTCTTCTTCTGATACCCTTATCGAAGTTTGCGGCGTATTCTTTCATATACTTGTCCAGTTTATCCAGATAGATATTAGCCAGTATTGGGCTAACGATTCCACCTTGTGGGGTTCCACTGTACGTTTTATGAAATACCCAGTCTTCAACATATCCTGCATTCATAAACTTCCTAACCAAGCGGATGAAGCGGTCGTCTGCGATGCGTTCTTCAAGGAATTTGATGAGTACATCGTGATTGATGTTATCAAAGAATCCTTTAATGTCGCCTTCAATAAACCACTTTACGCCTCTGTAGGTCGTTTTGACTTGCATTAATGCAGTGTGGCAACTTCGACTTGGTCGGAAGCCATGTGAGGTGTGTTCAAACTGGTCCTCAAATATGGCCACTAGTACCATTCTCACTACCTCCTGCACGAGCTTGTCACAAAATGCAGATATCCCCAGTGGACGTTTTTTTCCATTTTTCTTTTGGATGTAAGTCCTTCTTGCAGGGTAGGGTTGATACGATTCATCACGAATGGCATCAATAAGTTTGTCAATCAGTGACAGCTTCATTCCATCAATGGTTTTGTCATCGGAACCAGCTGTCATATTACCTGGCTTGGCGTAAATGCGCTGATAAGCAGCATAATACATTTCCTGATTGAACAGAATCCTGTATAGCTTCTCAAACTTGTAGTTTGGATCTACACTGTGTCTTGTTAGACTGTTTAATACATTTTGCGGATCTCTCATAATGTCTCACACATTTTCCTTTATTAGTATTAAAAAACATTGACTGTCTCCCTTCGCCATGTACAAGGTGTTACCTTGCTCGGACTACTACGGAGACTCCGTTACCATATCGAATATTCAGGGTCTACTCCCATAGCCACGACAGTGGCATTTCGACTTAGGTAATCCCCAGTTAACTACTTAGTAACTATGGCTTGACAGATTGTCGGATATGATTTCCGCCTTTTTTCTGCATATTGCAGTTGTGCTGTAATCTGTTCTATGCCTTTCTCCCCGCCGGGCGGGAAAAGGGTATTACAGTATGACGAGTTCAGTTATCTTACGTCATAGACACGGGTGAGGCCACTCAGGCTATCATTCAGTCAGTATGGACTTTATCCTCATATCTGTCATTTCATCTCCCCACTCAGTCGCAGCCTGATAACTGGCTGACTTATGGCTTTACCGACATGCTACACTCCCTGTCTGGTTTCCCTTTCAGATAAGTCGGTTGATGATGGGTATATCAAAGAACACGAACCCAGTACTTTGCCAAAGTACACTTACTAAATAGCCCTATCTGGGCGCACCCGCTGCCCCGTCCTGGGCTTTTGAAATAATGGCTGCAAGCACAATGCCCGATGTAAGCAGCCAGTTTCTGCTTTTAAACATTCCCCTCTTTCTCATCTCCTCTATCTGTTTAAGTTGAACATGCACTGCTGCTGTCTTGGGACCTGGCAGGAATCTTCCCGCAAACAGCGGGAAGTTCACCTACCCACACCCCCATCAATCAACCTGATTCCACATCCTCATTCTGTCCTCACTGTTCAGGTGGATGGAGCCGTATTTTTCCAGTTCCCAATCAATCAGATCATTGACTGAAAGCTGGAACGGTGTGCCATATATGACATCATATTCTTTGAATGTCATTTGAAAAAGAAGAATCAGTTCCTCTTTGCTGTATCCGCCCTGATGCGCATGCTGTATCGCCTGTTTTAAGTGAAGCGAAAGCTCGTGGTAGCCCCTGATCACCTCCTGGTTTTGCAAGGCTTCTTCTGATGCTTCGGCCTGTTGGGAGCTGTCCGGGCCGGTAATGTCATCATGATCAGTAGTGTCCCGACTTTGGGAGTACTGATTCTGTACATGCTTTGCGTGGAAATCTGCGGCCGCAAGCCCAGGGCTGCTCCACGCCCGGAATCTGGCTTTCAGATCCTGGCGGTAGTAAATAAAACCGACTGCCAGATAATACAGTGAGAGTAGCGGTGTAAGAAACGATACATACACTACCCATGGGTTGGTTGTGAACATAAGCATTAGATTTGGTTGACAGTGAAACCCGATGCCTTTTCCTTTTGAAAAGTTACTGGCCCGCTGGATTGATGTCACAAAGTAAATGCGCAAAAAGGGTATCAATAAAGTCCAACTTTTCAAGGACCCTCTCTGCCTGGCTGATCAGCCATGAGGTGAAATCCCGGGTAATTCAGGGTAATGCTGCCAGATTGTGGATTGGTTTCTGGTCAGCCAGGCGGAAAGCTCGCAAAAGGGTACTACTTTTTAAGGACAGTTTTGTTACACCTAAGTAATTATGAATGAATTAGTTAGATTGCATATACAAAAGAAAGGCCCTTGCGATATGATCGCAAAGGCCTTAAATTCACAATAGTCAGCGCAACCTGCTTATGCGGGCTGTAATTGTCCTTCTTTTAGCTGACTGACAAATTCTTTTGAAGGTTTGAAAAACGGAATGCAGTGGGCAGCAACGACCATGGTCGTATTTTTTGAAATATTTCTGGCGGTCTTTTCCGCTCTTTGTTTGGTTATAAAACTACCAAAACCACGGAAGTAAATATTCTCTCCCTCTGCCAGTGAATCCTTTATTGTAACAAAGAAAGATTCCAGTACGGCCTCAGCGTGCTCTTTGCTTACCCCTGTCTTGTCGGTGATTGTTGATATTAATTCTGCTTTTGTCATGTCTTTTTACTCGTAAATGAAATGGCAAATGTAGCGGTAATGGGCTAATTATCAATGCATGTGCTAAAAGATGACAAACCGGGCTGAGAGTTCATGCGTATCGTCAGCCGACCAATGGCCACACCGGCACTATCCTATTACACCTGACAGGAATGTCCCTACAGTCACGCGAATGGTCAATTCATCCCGAAAGCCGGATGCAAGTATTATCTGCCCCCTGACTTACCCTCCGGCTTTGGCTATCCATCATGTATTAAAATGCATGTCGGGCTACGTTAATTTGAAGTTCCCTCCGGTAGGCCTCGACCTGGTTGTTTTCAACAATGACAGGTATCTCCTCAATGTAAATCAGTCTCCGGTCAACCGGAACATCCCCTGTCACACCGATGTAATACTTTCCTGCGTTCAGATTCTGAAACAAAGCCTCTCCGGTATACGTCGTGACAACGGTACCGATAAATCCCTTTGCCCCGGTGCTGTCTCTCAAGGACTCGGCCTGTAATCTGCTGGTAAATAAATAGAGTTTTAATGACGAAAGAGGCTCATTTGTGGCTGTATCTCTGATGCTTACAATGATTCTGCTCTTCGCCTCCGTTTTTTGCAGTTTCAAAACCTGGGCAGTAATCGCCTCCTTGTCAGCCCTTGTCATATTTTCATCGACGTTAATTGCGACCTGGTTTGTCAAAATATTCTTTTGCCTGGCAGAAACGTAGTAGGTCCCCGACTTCAGATTATGAAAAAAGGCTATTCCTTTTTCATTGGTCGTGATCCGCTGAACAAATCCCGTCGGGACAGAATCTTTCACGCTCGCCGCGAGATCCAAATTGGTAAACAGAAAAACAGCTGCACCATTGACAGGCTCTCCGGGGGACTTGTCCCCGGTTACCACCGTCTTTATAATCCCTGATCTGTAATGTGGCCGCAATGCCAGAATACGATTTCCTTCCTGGTCAACTTCCATGTCATCTATACCGGACGATGCCTCGTAGACAATTCCGGAAGATGAAGTCATTCTGCCCACGATATAAAGACCGGAACGTTCCCGGGGCTGGAATGGCAATCTGAAGACGCCATCCTTGCCTGCTTTTACTTTGTAAAGATATGGTTCGCCCTGCGGGTTATCAGCAAGGTAGATGTCTGCTTCGGCAGCGGCCGCAGAAACCGTCTCCATGAAATTGTCCCTGGTCAGGACATTCCCTTTCAGCTCGTTTTTTTCATACAGCCGGACGTCGTATTTCTGGAACAGTTTGTCTTTGCAGGAAAAAAAGAGCATCAGAATACACATGGCTTGAATTGTCCTTGCAGGTCTCATTTGAAAATATTTATCAGGTTCGTAACTATTACCGGGTCAAAACTCAAGCCAAAAAATGCATATGGTCTGGGGCGATCTATCGTGTTCTTTACTGCACTGTTTTCAAGTTGGTAACGCTTCTGGAATATAAAATTAAAACCGGCAATTAAACCAAGTCCCGGGATTACATCTCCTCCCAGTCCCAGATAATAGTTACGCAGGAATTTGTGTCGCACGCCAAGGCCACCACTCGCAAAAAGTGAAGTCGCAAATCCGTTTCCTCGTGAAACATTTACATCAGCGCCAAGTTCTTTTCTGATTAATCGGCTTGTGGCCCTGTCCCTTGTTGAATTCGTTTTTTTGAAATAGAATTTTACCCCGGCAAGTATCTCAAAATTGTCAAAGTTCTGACCCGGCCTGAAAGTACCGCTTGAGTCATTGAAAACCGTTCCGGATCTGTCTCCTGAGACATAAGTTATCCCTACCGTCGGAAGCCATCTGGAAAGAGCATATTTTGTAAAGCTCTTCCTGACCGCAGACTGTTTTCCGTTATTCACAAAAAGTTCATAAGTCACCTTCTTTGAGGAGGCCATCTCAAGGCGCGCCTCAGGATAACTGACAACACTGGAGTACAGCGCAGGCAAGACCGGCCCCCGCTTTATTTCAGAAACGGGGTCGGTCTGATCAATCAGCCAGATTACCTTTTCCCTGTTGTCAATAAAATCCTGTACCACTTCCCCGTAGGCAACAATGTCTGCCACCTTGTACCATTCATACAACAGTTTCACAAAATTGCTTTTGTCAGTAAACAGCAATTTGTTTAGTGAATCAGCAAACGGTAATGGTTCACTGGGTTTCATATCCTGTCTTGACTGGAGAATAAAACCTATAATTTCCTCCCGGTTCGAGTAAGTCAGATTCGAAATAAGCAGACTTTCATTTATCTCCTTTCTACGAAGTGATTCTGACAGATCGTATGATCCTTCGTCACTGATTTTACCCTCTTTGTTCCAGTTAGATATCGAATCTTTAAATTTAGTCTGCAATTTCTTCCGGCTGGCTATATTTATGGCAGAGAGTTTTGGTTTCATCAGCGCGGATTTGTCTGATGCTGAAGAACCGGGAACGACACTGCTCAAAAGACCAACAAGCCCTGCCGGGGTTCCCGCACTGAATGCTGCTGTCAGGGCCCCGGAAAACGCTCCGGTCGCCTGGGCAAATTCCGTTTCAGCTTTGTGAGCAGCTTCAATACTGGTTAATGATACAGAGTCACGTGCTGCAACATTTTGCGCAACAACAACGACTTCGTCGTCCATAAAAATCGCCTTCGGGATTTGCTCGGGATCAGATATCAGTTTAAAGTCTGAATTGGCATCATGGCTGTAAATCCAACGAATCTTCTTTGCGGATGAGCCGGCAAAATTTCCGCTGTAAAGTACAGTTTTGTCTCTTGAGACTTCGTTGAGCCATTGTTTGTAAACAGGCGTCAGATCACTATAGGTTTTGCCCTGCCTTCCCAGCATGACAAGCCTTTCGGTCAGCTCCGCCGATCTTGCCAGAAGGGATTCGTCCGGTTTTGTCCGCGCAAGACAACAACTGGCGGTCTGGCTGATCAGCGACAGTTCCTTTTCGATAAGCTGTCGTTGCAGCTCAGTGCGCTGAAGTGCCGGCTCAGGGTTAAACACAGGGAAGGGATTAAGTCTGGGTACTCCCCTTGTCAGCCACAGCCACGACATTATCCATGGCTTGTTGGTTTCAATTACGTTGTGATACAGGATACCGCCTTGAATCAATTTGGGATAAAACCCCGAAATTTCGCTTATAAGCTCATGATTGAATGAGGAGATCCCGCCCTCTTTCCGGTTCTCAAGTGAATCCAGATACAGGTAATATTCTGCCCTTGTAATCCCCGTCCTAGCAATTGTCCGCAGAGTGTCAACCAGCAGACGGGAATTGACCGGCAACCCGCGATAGTGTTTATATGTCTCAGCCAGATGCTTTGTAAGTATTTCATTGTCAAAGTTGTATCGGACAACCCTGTAGCTGTTGTCATCATCGGCAACTGTGAGCGAGCTGACCGACTGTTCTGATGAATTCAGTACAATGGCCTTGCTGGCTGCATCGCCAGGCCCCGAAACGCTAAACGGGAAGAAGTCATGTTTGTTATACCGTAAAACAGAATTGTCAGCTAACTTGTCGGTGAGGCTGCCCGGGTGTCGGTATATCTCGCTATACCATTCAGAAAACTCCCCACTATAGTTATGGAGACTGTCAATGAGTGAGTTGACCGATTTGCTGAAAGCTGAAACGGGTACATGAATACCCGACACATCGAAGCAGACTGTGGAGCCCGTCTTGTAAACTGTTGGCGACAGACCGGATGGCGCTATTCTTCCGTTCCTGTCGAAAACAGTCTTGGTTTGCGCCCAGGAGACATGAGCAAAATATAACAGAAATATCATTATTGGAACAGGCCGCATATTTTTATTGATTTTCAGGGTTAAACGTCAGAATTGTTATTCATATTCAGTTCAGGATTTCTGTTAAATCCGCTTATGCTCAGTTTTTAGGATTTCGGTCAAGAATGTTTTCAAGAAGATCTTTTTCTCTTTTCCGGGATACTGTAAAGTCAAAAACAGCCTGATCAATATGCTCACCGGTAGACAGCTTGCGACTGGTGGGTACTGTGGCGGCAAAGTGAAAGGTATATTTCTTGTCCAGGTAAAAGAATGATTTCACTTCTGCCACTCTGAAGAGTACATTCTGAAGGATAGAATCTTTTTCAAAATCCCTGAACTGAACAACAATTGTTGTCGCCAGACTGTCTATATATGAAAGAGATATTTCAATCTTTTCGAGTCTGCTCCGTCTGGTGATCTCAAGCGTGTCATTGTACTGTGCCACAGCTCCGGAACCAAGTCTCACACTCTTGGTATTTAATGGCAGTGCTGGCACTGCAAATGGCATTCCCTCTGCTGAATTATATGCTGTGTAACCGAAAAGAACAGCGTTTTTATACTTGTCATACGGTATGTAAAAATAGCCGCCATTTCCCCAGCTGCTACCCCACGAGTTGACAAACTTGAGCTGCCTTAACTTGTCATCGAATCCGACACACAGAACCGCGTGAAGGATGGTATCCTTGGGCTGTACCGTGTTGCCGGGCTTCCATACAAATCTGGTATTCCCGCGGTAAACCGCTTCATAACCTTTCTGAACCAGATTGTCCTTTACGAGCAGGCCCGTCAGAACAGGACGCCCGCTTTTGAGCTCCTGCCGGATAACGTTTATGTCATCGACATTGACGATGTCGTAATTTTCTATCTTGTAAACCGGGCTGCTGACCCTGAATTTTTGCAGATCATACATCTGGCAATCACCTCTGGTGGAATCATACGGATAATTTGCCCAATGTACAACGCCTTTGGTCATCATGAACCTAAGTCCCTGATCAAAGCTTATTCCTGAAATGCAACCCAGGTTTTGTTTGTCTCCCAAAGCTCTGACCGAGTCGTAAAGATAACCCGGGCTGAATACCTGCTTTATCAGTCTTGTTTTTTCACTGTCAAACTGGTAACCGTTTCGAACTTTCTCATAATAGCTTTTAAGGTAATACGCCATCGCCCATGCAGTGCATGCCCCCTGTGCACCCTGCTGATCCACGGGTGGCATATGTATTGACAAATCTACAATATCTACAATGTTTGGGTCAAGTGATGTTTCCGAAATCGCTTTGCTCTGCAACTCGGCAGCAGTGGGGTGTTTTAATCCCTGTAAAACGGGTACAGCAGACTGGGACTGGCATAGCTGTCCAGTAAAATTCAACATTACAAGAAGGTAAAAATGCATTCGTCTGGGAAGGGACATGTCTGTAAAAGGTTGAGATTGCCAAATGGAATTACATCGCCGCATACCCGGATTCTTCGGATTACGCACACCTTGCGTTGCACATCCGGATGCAGAGAGCTGTCCACGAAGAGATCGGGCGACTTTCGTCTGTCAAAACCGGATATTGAAATGGTCAGAATACAGCCACACGAAGACTGACAGGGACGTCTTTCCCCGTCGCCAATATGTCGGAATGATACCGGACAGGACCGGGAGTGAAGTTACGCCAAGGCAACTGTTGAGGGCTTTGCAGAATTTTTTTCATGTTCAAGAAGGATTTCATACGTCTGATCACTAAAACAATCATTTTTTTTAGAGAATTCCCAATTGCTGGTTCCTCAATTTATTAAACGGTAATATTTTGTTTGCAGCACCCGCCAAAAATTGCTGCCCGCCGGTGTGGTGTGACGATATCCCTCCTGAATCTGTCTTGTACACAACCGCTTGCAGTTCTGGTCAGCGCCGCCGCCCTGGTGCTGCAAGTGTACTCCGTCCCGATTATTTATGCTCCGGAAACCTGGCATGCCGGCCTCAAAAAACCACCGATATTACCTCAGCTTGCTGTCAGACCATATTTTAAAATGAAAAAAAAATCTATCTTGAAGCCATGTTAACCCTCGTCTGACAAAAAACTTTCAAAATGCCGGATTATCTTGCCCAATACCAAAGCAAACATCATTTGACTCTTGGGGACAGACCGCTTTGTCCCGTAACCCGGTATTCCGCCGGATTGCTGCTCGATTATCCAGGCCGGTTTTCCGCCTGCGAATCCGCTAAATGGAAAGCTTTCCTGATGATCGGCTCCCTGGCGGAACGGTTTGTCCTGCGTATTTCCTGTCTGTTATTACTGAACCGGATTTATGAGAGTCTCCACAGTCCTGCTGACCTTCCCGATCTTTATTCGAACATCAGCATTCCTGGTTCCGTTGTTCGCTTCTGCGGTGTTGAATATTCGCTGAGAGGAAATGGCAAGGTCGTCTCACTTCAGTTCAGGGGTTCAAAGGTTACCCGATCAACCGGTATTCTGTCTGGCGCCTGCAACACCGGTCCGGGAGCCCTGAATACACTTGATCATTTTCGTGAGAATACAAGCAACCATTATCAGGAAAATGATCTGAACTGCCTGTCCGGTTTTAAAGAAAGCGATATGGTGAATTTCAGCAAGGTAAACGACAGACGGATTTCTTGATGACATAAAGCATGTGCTTATTCATTTCTTGCCCCGCGTCAGGAGAGGAACCGCTGGACACGCGTCTCTTCGGCAGGGAAACGAATTTAAATTGTCACCACCGTCAGAATCATTTGCTTGCCAGGGTTTCCGTTTCGCAATCTGCCCAGCTCCCGGTTATGACCATGGCACACAGAAAAAACCAAGGGCAAAATCCGGGTATGGTTCTACTGTTTCCCAACCACAAAAAAGGCTGACAATACCATTAATACAGCTGAGCTGAAAGCATTGCGAAACTGGTCATCGGAAAACGCATCATTGTTTAACACTTGGCCGTTTGATACCCTGCTTCCCGCTATCGACAGGATTAACACAGCTCAACAGTTCTCTATCGATGAACACAGCGATTTGTTGTCTTTTTGCCATTCCGTTTCTGCGATTAAACCTGTGGGCGAAGCAAAAACCGAAACCGTTGCCAAACTGCCCATGCAGGCAGTTGCCATTCTAGTTCAGGACTCGAAATTTTGCTTTTCCGGAGAATCTCCGAACTACACACGTAAAGAACTTGCCAAAATTATAGAAATGTATGGTGGTGTTGCAGCGGCCTCGGTTACTGCACAGCTACATTACCTCGTTATTTGTGACGTCCCCAATCCTGCCTGGGCATTTCAGATGTACGGCCGCAAGGTAGAGAAGGCAATGAATATGAAAAAGAAGGGTGCAGGGCCGGAAGTAGTTTTTGAACAGGATCTTATAACCGCTTTAAAAGCCTTCGGCTATTCATTGTTGTAAACGAAGATTTCACTTTACACGTTTCCGGAAAACTGGACTTCCCCGGTGTAGCACCGCTACTTTTTGCCGGTATTACCACGTGATGGCCACTGCGCAAATGGAAAGTAGACAAAAGCCACAGGCTGGCAGTTGTAGGATTAGGCCATAGGGGCGTAAAATTTGCTGTGGCGCTAGGTGCTGAATTTACAGTAATGTGTATCAAAAGAGGAAGAACAGATGAAATCTATATTCTGCACGTTCGATTTTATTTTGGGTACCGTAGCGACATCAACCCTTATCTGGCAGCATTAAGAACAAATGGCACTTATGTTAATGTTAACTTGCCACAAAACCTTGGGAAGTATCCTCTTCGCTTTGGTGGTAGGGAATAAATCCATACCCGGTTCTGGCGCAGGTGGGCCTGCTGAGACACAAGAAATATCTGATTTCTTTGCAGAAAACCTGCCGAGCCTTAACCTAGGTAATAAACACGCAGTGAACTTTCAGGCAATATAAAATTGAACTTTATAGCAACAAAAATCACTGGTATTTAGTCTAGTTTTGTTTTATAATATTAAAACAATATAAAATGGGCAAGACAATTTTAATTACAGGTGCCGCAAGTGGTTTTGGAAAAATCGCTGCATTTGATTTGGCGAAAAAAGGGCATAAAGTCATTGCCACTGCACAAGTTTATCCGCAAATGAGCGACTTGATTAGAGAAGCAAAAGAGCAAGGAATTGAACTTACGGTTGACAAACTCGATGTCACAAACCCAACCGACATCGCTTACATCACGCAGAAATACGACATCGATATTTTAATCAGCAACGCTGGAATTATGGAAGGCGGACCGATTGCCGAACAACCTTTGAACCTAATCCGAGCAATGTTTGACGTGAATGTTTTTGGCGGTTTAGAATTGGCACAAGGTTTCATTAAGAAATTTATTGACCAAAAGAAACCCGGCAAAATTGTGTTTACCACCTCAATGGGCGAATTATGGACTGTTCCTTATGTGGCAGCATATTGCGCTTCAAAACATGCAATGGGGTCTATTGCAGAAGGTTTAAAAACTGAATTAGCACCTTTCAATATCAAAATTGCGACTTGTAATCCCGGGATTTTCGGCACGGGTTTCAACGACCGTGGTGTCGATACGATTTCGCGTTGGTACAATCCAGAAACCAATTTCACACCTTCATCGGCTTTCGACGGAACTGCCGAAGCTTTGGCAAATCAATTAGACCCACAATCTATGGCTGATTGTATTGTTGATGTGGCTTTGGACGAAAATTCAAACTTTAGAAACGTGCACCCTAAAGAAACTGAAGATTTTGTAAAACAATTACAGGCGGATGCTTGGACAGCAAAGAGCTAAATTAAATTAGAAAAGCACAGTCGGAAAGCTGTGCTTTCTTTTTATCACTAACTAAAAAATAGAAAAATGAACATAACTTATAACGAAGCTACAAAAGCATTGAACGCTTCAATAGAAAAAGCGAACGAATTAAATATTCCTGTAAGCATTGCAGTGGTAGATACAGGCGGACATTTGGTAGCTTTTGCAAGATTGGACAGCGTTTTCGGTGTGATAGAATTTGCTTTAAAAAAAGCAAGAACTGCTGTAATGTTTGGAGTAAATAGTGATATAATGGGAACAATCGTTTCTGGAGCAGAAATACACGGATATGGAATGCTGAATTCGAATGAAGGATTACTAACCATTGCAGGGGGTGTGGTTCTAAAAAATAAAGACGGTAACATCATTGGCGCCATCGCATCTTCTGGTGGTTCGCCAGAGCAAGATAAAGAAATTGCAAGTGCAGGAACTGCTGTACTCAATTAAAATTTAAGATATTTGTAGTATGGAAGCAAAGCGTGAAATAATTTTTGATAAGTTGGTGTATTCTTGTGCTTTTGAAATGCATAGAGGATATGAAGAATTTATTCCTGAACATTTTTTAGGGTTTCAGCTTTCGGGCGAAACCCACGCTTTTCATTCGGATGGAAATACAATCATTCCCGAAAATACAATCGTATTTGTAAAAAAAAATCAGTTGATAAGAACGATTAAATATCCTTCAAAATCAGGAAAATATCAATTTATTTCAATTACGCTCGACAAAGAAATTTTGCAACAGTATGCGTTGGAAAATAAAATTGCGATAGAAAGTCCCTATAAAAGTAAGCAAAAATTGTTTTTTGAACCTGATGATTTTCTTGCATCCTATTTCCTTTCCCTTAGTCCATATATCAATAAAAAAAAAGAAGCCACATCGAAATTGGCAGATTTAAAAATCAGGGAAGCGATAGAATTATTGCTACAAAGCAACCCATATTTTAAACAAATCCTATTTGATTTTTCCGAACCTTATAAAATGGATTTGGAAGAATTTATGAACCAGAACTATATGTTTAATATTCCTGTTGCTTCTTTTGCCCAACTAACAGGGCGAAGTCTTTCTGGTTTTAAGAGAGATTTTACTAAAATATTTGACACAACACCAAAACAATGGCTGCTTTCAAAACGTTTAGACGAGGCACATTATTTAATCAAACATAAAAAACAGAAACCAGCAGATTTTTATTTGGATTTAGGATTTGAAAACATATCCCATTTTTATTTTTCATTCAAACAAAAATTTGGTGTAACTACTTCTGAAATATAATTAAAATGAGCTTTATACAACAGCTACAGAATTGGACAAAAGGCGATATCCTACAAGGGAAATGGATGATTGGAATCGCCATCATCATTCTATTGCCCATTTTTATTTTACTTATCAAAAGTAACAACTCTCTTCAAAAAGGAATGGTAATTCCACTTTTTTTGTTGTTCGTAATGAATATCTGTTATGGCGGATATTTGCTTTCTTCCAAGCCAAACCACAACGTAAAAACGGAGAAACAATTCCAATTAAATGCTCAAAAAACAGTCAAAAATGAAATAAATAAAATAAAAGTAGAAGATAAAAGTTACAAAGTGACAAAGTATGCTTGGGCAGGTTTACTTATTTTTTCGGTTGTTTGTTTTTATATTTTTAACCAAGAATATTACCAAGGATTATCACTTGGTTTTGTTGTAATGTTTTTAGGGATGTTACTGATTGATGTATTTTTACATCAAAGGCTAAAATTTTATATTACAGCTTTATGTGAGATTTGGAATTGACGAGAAACAATCCGCAAACTGCATTTCGTAAAATAAAAGTCGTTAATTTGTAGCATTCCAAAACAACGAATAACATAATCGATTATCCGTTGTTTTTTTAAATTTTGGATGATGATTAATAAAAGGATATATATATGAACTAGGCTTTTAATCAATAACTATAACTCACAAAGACTTTCAATATCGGGATTCAAGGTGCTTTTCGATTTTAAGGCTAGCAATGAAATCCAAATACGTCCATATCATAAATCAAAATGTGCCCAATTCTCTTCATTCAAGGCATTTTACCATTATTTAGTAAGCGCCTAGTTCAATATATTTAATTATGTTTCGGACTATAAAGAGAAGTACTGTGGTTTAAGCTGTCTAGGAATGTTAAGAGAGTTATCAAAGGTTCGATTCTGACCCCGTTCAGTCCGCAAAAGGCGAGAATAAGTTTAAAAAACTTGTTTTCTCCTTTTTTGTTTTTGTAAACAATTGAATGTCAATTATTTGAAATGTACATATAAGTGTTCGATAGCTTTTTACATTTTTTTAGTTTCCAAGAGTAGTAGGCCATGTGTAAAAGCCAGTATTTGTTATAAATAGCTGATTTACAGTATATTTATTTTCTAAACCTTGGCATTTAATTATTTTCCGAATTGTTGATATTTTCATCTTTTAGATACTGGTGAGCGGGACTCGAACAAGAACCTGATTTGAAGATTATTACATTATAGTTTTCGTAATTAACTATTTGATTTGGAGGTTATTTTGGCAAAAACGGTCATAAATGCAATAATTTGAGCCGCCGAATGGGTACTTACAGGAATTTTAAGTCTATTCCCAATGTGAATTATTTGTGTAACGCATTTGTTGAAGAAAACTTCATCCCATTCATGATGTTCAGTATCTGATAGGCCTGTACTTTTCTTCATCTTTAATGGCAAAGAACGGCATAATGCCGGGCCTAATAATTTCTTCCTTAAGATCCGGAGACAGAATAGGATGAGCGGATAAAAGTTTACTCAGAAGTCGGCGTTTTTCATCTATCGCAAGCTTAACGTAGGTAGGTCTGACTGAATTTCGACAATTTCAACACCAACATATTCAAGCGTTGCGTTTTGTCTCTTTCAATCCAGTCAGATTTTTGCAGCTCCGTGCCCACTGCATGTATCCTCACCTCACACTCCTTCTTTAAAGTTGGAAATCCTCTTCTTCTATAGATCCATTTAGCAATAGTTCTTTGGCGTGTACAATTCTTTCCACTAACCTGTTAATCGTAGCAGCAGTTGTTTGTCTCGATATTATTTTGTCGGCACACAGATCCTTTCTGACTTGGCGAACAATCTCCCTGTAAAGACTAAGATAGGCATTGTCAACATGCAGCTTTTCCAACCTCTCCACAAAAAGCATATTCGTTTTATCTGCTCTGGTCCTGAATCCACAGATGGAGGAGCAGTGATAGTAATAATACTTGAGGCCCGATTTGCTTCTTGAGCCACTTCCCGTAAGCAACTTTCCGCAATTCGGACAATAGAAAAAGCTCCTCAAATACAGAAACTCATCTTTATGATTGCCGCGAATTCTGGAAACAGGATTTTTATGATCAAGAATGCGCTGAACCAAATCGAATAGCTGCTCAGTAATAATTGGTTTCTGCAGACCGTCTACTAAATGAGGTGCTTTACCTTCAAACGCAGGTATAGCAATCTTTCCATAATAAACAGGACTTCTAAGGATTCGTCTGAAGTTGGAAATACTACAGCTCAGTCCGGCAGCGACTGCTTGCTGATAAACAAATTGGACCGTGCAATGCCCTTCCGCAAGTTGTGTAAATGCTTTTAGAATAAATGAAGCCTGCGGTTCCGAGGGAATGAGATTCCGCTTGTGGTCAGCAGTCATCTTTGCTTTATACCCGATAGGAACATGTGCTGTCCAACGCCCTTCGAGGTTAGCTTTATGTAAGCCTTGTCGGACGTTTACCGACCTTCTGTCATTCTCAGCTTCTGACGTTGCCAAGTATACGCCAAGAATAATCTTGTTCTCTGGAATTGACAGGTCGAGTTCCTGATCTGTCGCTTGCGGGGTGATGCCCAAGCTCTTTAGCTGTGCAATCATATAGTAGGCATCACCGGCATTCCTGCTAAACCTGTCCCATTTGGTAAAAAGAAGATTTGGACGTAATAGCTTATTTCTTCTTAAAGCATACATCATCCCCGACCATTGTGGGCGGTCAAAGGTTTTAGCAGAATGATCCTCGTAAACTGAGTTAAGAATTTCAATATTATGAGCCAGACAAAATTTTATCAGGCGGTCCTGTTGCGTTCTTTGGGAATAGCCTCGTATCGCCTGCTCCTCGGTACTGACCCTGATATAGAGACATGCCCTTTGCATCGCAGGGAAATTTCAATATAACTATTCGTTACATAGACAGGGTTGTCCTTGATATAGGATAGGTACAAATTATGAATTGTTTACCACAACTTATTTGTCTTATTAAAGCTACCGGCTAGACTTCCAATTATTCAGAAATATAAAATTGACCAAATGGAAAAAAAAGCAGTAAGTTACATTTGCAAAAAGGGATGAATAGCAACCCTGATATCAAACAAAGACTTAGATGAAAGGTTCCATTGACTGTCTGGCGATCTATACTTTACTAAACCCACATTCACAGCTCAAATAAGTACCCTGAAAATCAAGAGTATCAGAATAGATTGACTGGATTCTTCGGAAGAGTAAAGAATTGCTGGATATCCAGCTAATTTGACTCAATATTATCACAAGGCTTTGCAACCCATTTGTGGAATATTACGGACTCGACCGGTAGTCGATAAAGTTCTTAAATATTATAAAAAAAATAGTTCGGATCACTGTGTGATGTCCTGGGATAACCTTATTGATCCAGATGGAAACAAAATCAAACGTCATCGGCCAGAAGGAATGAGCGGTAGTGGACTATGGTATGTTGTTGCTCACAAGGACTTTTTAGGAAGATATAACATAACTAGTCACTTGGGAGGAATAATGCACGAATATAAAATGTATAAGTACCCCGTTTTAATCGGCACTCCGATACGAAAAGTCATAGAATATATTAAGCCGATTTTAGAAATCCCCTATAAAATCCAGAAACCCACTTTTACAAGTAGAAAATAAGCTAGTGCCCTTATCTGAATTAACCAAGACTTGATTTGTCGAACAGACTGGAATAAGTCAGTACCAAATCTTCCAACTTGTCTGGAACATTTTTTCTCGCAATCCCCTCTCAGTCAATTACGGAGGGGTTGTGAGAGAAAATGTGAATTTGTCAGATGGCAGCAAGTTAGTTTTAACCAAAGTATCATAAGATGTCTCGGCTTTTACACCTTATCGTACTATATTTCCACCCCAAGAAACCTACAGCAGGAATAATTGACGAGCTTATTCCTATTCTACCGGCACGGATACCGTATTTAGTGCATAGGTAATAATCGACGGTATCGGATAAGTGCGTCGCTAACTCTTGTGGGATGGAGCGTCGCTCTGATCTTTTATCCTTCTCGAAATTGTCCATGATCGGGGTTTGTTGCATTGACATCATTACCACTTTGGCATGTTTCAGGTTGAACCGGACTTTGGGTAGGTTGGTGTTCTCTTCCCGTAGGATCTCGTCCATGAAAAAAATTCAGAGTGTAGATAGTTTAAAAATAGATTTAACAAAAAGCGCTCTTTCAATTCTATCTATCTAACCAAAACAAGAGACCTATATAATACAGGTATCCTTCCGAAAATTTCCGGAAGGATACCTGTATTACCATATTCTAGTTCACTTATTTAGCAATCACAATTTTTGAATTTTGTGTTGTCCCGTTTTTCAAAGTAACTGCTACTACATAGGTTCCGGCTTTCAAATTCTTAACGTCTATCCAACCATCTTCCAGCCTGTTTGATGCATAAACAACTTTTCCATCCATTCCAATCAGCTTTACCCTTATTACCTCGCCAATAGGTGCGTTGTTTAGACTGATATTTATTTTATCTGATGTCGGATTGGGATACAGTGAAGCAATTGCGAAGATTACAGTCTCAATCCTGCTGTAAGCAAATGTCCCATCCTGATCTACCATTCTCAACCGATAAAGGTTTTCACCACTTGATGGTGTAGTGTGTGTATAGTTGTAAATAACCCTTTCTTTACTGTCACCTTTTGCGTCTACATTGCCTATTACATTCCACTTTTTGGCGTCTTTGCTATGTTGTATTTCAAATTTAAGACTGTTACTCTCTGCGGTAGTGGCCCAGTCCAGTCTGGCGCTTAGCCCCTCTCCTTTTTTGGCAGTGAAGCTTGTTAGCAAAACAGGAAGCGGTGATACCGAAGATACTGTATAGGTAGCCGGGGGCGAGACAATACCTGCGGCATCTACCAACTGATAGGTAAACACAAGCGGATCAGCAGAATCACCAGATCCAATTGCACCGTATATCACCATTTTGGAAGGATCAAAATCCGGGATTGTTCCGGTAGAAGTACCCGCAACAACTTCCTGAACACCTACACCAGGAAAATCGTAGTACAGTTTCGTATTACTTGTTTTGATTGACTCAATTACAAAAGTAGATCCCGTATTACAAGATGCCGATACAGCACAATCTTCCGGATCGCTCCCACTTAGCGGTTGCAATGCAGGATTGTCCATTCCAACAGCCACATAACCAGCTACCGGGGGGAAACCAGAAGGAGGAGTTGGACTGAAAGTAGAATTCGGAATACCCGTAATTGTCTTATCATCTGCCGTTGGCGTTTGCTCGATCCCAAAGTTGGCACTAGTGACATCAATGGTCGATGTAGTCAGCGCGATGATTCCGGTTTGGTTGCCAGCATCGGCCGTACCATTCAGGTTAATCCCCGTATTCTCCCATCCGCCAGGAAGATCCGATGCGGTCAGGACTGTGCCGTTGGATTGGCTCGTTTCTGTCAGGACAATCGAATATGCTGTATTGGGTGATACATTCGAGAAATTGTATTGACCCGTTACCGCGTCTACCGGTACGGAAGCAATTACCGCTCCTGAGGCATCTGTCAGATTGGCAAATAACCCTCCGCCATTTGTGAAAGGCTCCGAACCATCCCTGGTTGCATCTCCGTTAGCATCATTCCATACATTACCGCCAACAGATATAAGGGCATCAGAAAAGGGTATTGTGATACTTCCCGGAGTAGGATCTTGTACTCCTGCATTGTCTACCGCTGCTATTGGCAGTACCACAGTTACTGCTCCGTCTATCGGATCAACCCCGACAGTGACAGTGGGTGCACCGCTTGCATCCGTTGGAATGCCACTTGGATATGCAACATTGATTGCCGCCAGGTTTGTATAGGAAACTCCGTCAATCACAATGCTTGTTACATTTGCAGGAAATGCCGTGATTTTGATAAAACTCACTACGCCTGGTGCTTCGTCACCCGTATTAGGATCTCCATTTGTGCTCGTTGTGAAGGAAGCAGGGGGTATTGTTACTACATTGCTGCCACCCGGGTTGGGCTGGTTAGCCAAAGAACTGATTGCAGTTTCTGGTGACTGCTCAATACCAATATTGCCATTGGGTTTATCTGTATTCGTATTTGCATCCAAAATAGTATATGAGCTGACGATGCCATCAGCTATGCCATCCGGAACGGTACCTGTGCCGTTGGACGACTCACCGGTATTTACATATGCTGATGGCATATTCAATAAACGCACTGTAAACGTACCGGTTTCTGAATATGGAATATTGTACGTACCATCAGCATTTACATTGGTTGTGGTACCGGGAACAATGTTACCTAGCGCGTCGTATAAAGCAACTTGCAAACCAGTTACAATTGTAGTATTGATGGGCGTTCCATTGACCAGGTTATCGGTTAAACCATTCGTATCATTTAAAATAGTCCCTGAATACACAATTGGACATGACAATAATGAAGCGGTAAAGACATCATAATCATCTGCAAAGTTTTGAGGATCCACAGCATTGGTATTAGGTACAAATGCTATGGCGAAAGATCCGGAATTTGGTACTGTTACAGGTAATGTTATGCTCAGAGTGTTGGTAACGCGAACACCACCATTAGGGGTAAGATTGTAAGTATAAGAAGCGTTTTAGCCGTTAGCAGCATTTACAGCGCCGTTAAAAAAGGTTATCGTACCGGCACCGGTGGTGGCAGTTCCATTTGAAGTTGATATTGTTGCGTATACAACTCCTGCGTAAGTGACCCTCAAATCGGCTTGGTTGCCATCATATGGAAAGTTAAGCGAGTTCCCATTGGAAGCCGCAAAGCTCATACTAAATGTGGCGCCTGTCCCTTTCAGGTTTACACTCGTTACGGCTTGTGTAAACGTTTGGGTGTTGGTGTTATCGCTAAAATAAACACTTCCGGTTCCTCTATCAAAGTTGCCTGCCCCACTGCCTATCCACCCGCTTTGACTATATCCTCCTACCGGAACATTGCCACCTGCTCCTGCGGGGAGCCTTACAAATGTTGTGGTTTGAAAGCGCTCAACAGTAGCACAAGTCTGCGCATTAACAATGCTTGCGCCGGATCCTAAGGCTAGGAGCACAACAAATAAATACGTTTTTAGTAGAGTTTTCATATAAGTGAGTATAAAGTTAAATATTGAATAAAAATAAAAATTAATCAGCTTTATTGTAAGTAGTAGAATTATATTATGCCATTATTTTTTATGTACAGATATATACGGGCAATCCCCTCGAAACGATTAAGAGATTCAGAAAACGACGCAGATATTTTTGTTGAAATGGATTACTTACAAGTTCAATGGATGAGATTTTAGAAGGCAATGGAAGCCAGCCAAAACTTTGCAATGGAAGGAAAAGTCTGTGACGCTATCACCTAGGCTGTTCACTATTTTGAGTTTGCGTCGCGCATTTATATAACATAATAGCAAGACTATGACTCTTTAAAAGAAGATGTTCACTAAGAGAGGTGTGATTTATGGAATCCCGTTAAAATGAGCTAACCTTTTAGGTTAACACATTTCAACGGAAGATTAATAACCTATTGTCAAAATTTAAAAAATAAGCCTAAAATTTAATCCTGGACTTGTTTTTCAACATAAGACAGCCTCATTCCAACAGCAAGCGAATGACTATTTTTAACATGCTAGAAGGATCAAATTTGATGCTTTCTCATTTCACTCAATTTGACCCGATAACCACTTTAAAAGTATGTAAGGTGCATGGTCTGATTATCTTGCTACAAGTACTTTAATACTCTCCACAGATCCGTTTGACTGTTTCATTCGTACAGTATAAATACCTGTGGGCAATTTCCTTAGATTGATACCATCTGATGTTACCGATTGAGTTTGATAAACAACCTGACCAGTCGTGCTGATCATTGTAAGTTCACTTACAGGATTGGAAGTTAAATTTTTAATGAATAAGATATCTGACACTGGGTTGGGATACACCGATAATTTCTCTTGCTCATCCGCTTGAACACTTACGATACGGCTGTAAGCAAAACTCAGATCAGTGTCTACCATTCGTAGTCTGTAAAAATTCTGACCTGCTACAGTGTGTGGATCCACGAAAGTGTAATTTTTCGCAGTAGCACTCTCTCCGTTAGATTTTATCGTACCTATTTTAATCCAGGATTTCGCATCTACGCTATGTTCGATTTCGAAATGATCGCTGTTCATCTCCGTGGATGTAGACCAGTTTAGACGGACATTCTTCTCAATCATTTTCGCAGTGAAGCTGATTAGTGTTACAGGAAGCGTGGTGTTGTAAATACCAGCATCGATGTTAAGATTAAACTCATTATCAGCAAGTGTTATTACTCCCGTTTTCCCCGTTGTAGCCGCATCACTGTTGTTCGCATCGTTTAATACACCGCTATTAGGAGAAAATATATAACTGCTTGGCAGGCCACTAAAGCCTACAACGTAAGAGCCCGCTGTTAAATTAGAGAAATTGTAATAACCATTCGCATCTGTGGTGGTGGTAGCAACCACAGTTGTTCCGTCTGCAGCAAATAACGTTACTGTAATTCCGCTCTGACCCGCTTCTGATGCATCCTGGATTCCGTCCTTATTGGTATCGTTCCATACAAAGTCTCCTAATCCTGATTTGGCCAGTGGTTGACTGCAATTGATGCTGTTCAGATTAACTGTTGTAATCCGTGTGATACAATCGCCCAACTTTATGGTGCATTGATAGGTACCATTGTTGGCAGCTGTGTAACTTCCAAATACAATATCTTTGCCTGTTACCCCGGTTAACGGTGCTCCGTTAAATGTCCATGAATAGGTAGCACCTGTAATTTCCTCCACACTTAATGTGTAGGGCTGATTAAGGCAAGGCTGCGCAGAATTGGTAACCATTACGGCAACCAAAGGCTTTACTGATACCTGAGCAACTACCGTCTTTCCGCATTTGTCAGTAATTCGTACATCGTAATCTGTATCGGCAGACAAACCAGTTGCCGTATAATTATTGGGAACAGCAGCGCCAACGGTCGTAAAGTTTGTCTCTGTCGTCTTCTTCATCTCCAAAAGGAATGGCCCAAAACCGCTGAATTCAAAGACTGCGATACCTGTTGCGGGATCGTTGCTGCAATTGATACCCAGCTTTTTTACAACTACAGGATCCGAGCCAGTTGGCTGGATAGTCAGAACTTTTGTTGCGATTAGACTAGACAATCCACATCCTGTAGTTGCTGTGGCTCTCAAAGTATACGTTCCAGCTGCAAGATTAGTAAATATACCACTTGCGTTTGTGCTTATCACGGTTGAACCATTCAGTAACGCATAAGATACCGTAGAACTTGCTGAACTTGCATTATAAGTAAGATTTGAAGTAATAGTACCTGTACCGCCACATAGTTGAGATGATGTCCCGTCCAGGGAGAAAATCAGAGGTTTAGAATATGGAGGTATCGTTATCGGAATATTAGTAACAGAAGCACAAGCGGCATCATTTGGAGCAAATCTTATGGTATAGCCACCAGCAGGTATATTGTTGAAAACAATTGTTCCCGTTTGCGTATTATAAGATGATGCTACTGCCACCACTGTATTTGTGGCATCTAATAGAGAAATACTAGCCGCATCCTGGTCTGGAATATAGCCCGATATATTCACGCTGATCTGACTTGTACCTACGACATTAGTACAATTCAAACCAGGTGTGATACTATTTACAGCCGTACCGTCTCCGGAAACTGGTGTATCAGCAGTACCAGAAAATGTTCTTCCGCAAGCATCAGTTACGGTATAGCTATAATGATCGGCATAAGGGACACCCGTAATTGCAGAATTTGCAGGGAAACTATATGATGTCCCATTAGGGGCTACCGGATTATTGCTCGAATTAAATCCCTGCACAACAGCGGTGTAAGAGGCTGATCCATTGGGCCTGATTGCCAAAGAAACCGCATCCCCATCTGGACATCCAAGATGTACAGCGGCAGTTGCAGAGAAAACCAATGGCGTTAAATCCTGGCACCCGGTTGTTACTTCACCGCAAGGAGAGATTACGCGGTAAAATAATTTTTGAGTGTTGGCCGGAACATGAAGATTTAGATCTGACGCGGAATTTACATTTATTGTCGTGCCAGTTGCTCCACTTGCAGGAGTAGCAGGTTGTGTGCAAGGATCTGCGTCGCTGATATAATAAAGTTCTACTTTATACCCCGAATTAGTGGGGTTAATAGTTCCTGATGCCGTTTTTAGAATTGATCCGTTCATTAAAATTTCACTACAGCTATATGAACGAGTAGCTATTGTAATAGTGGCTTTTGGAGAACTTGGCTGCACATCTACAGATACCGTTGTAAAGTTGTTACAGGCATCTTTTACTCTTACCTGATATGTACCAAAACCAGGTGCAGTAAAGACATTTGACGCTTGATAGCTAAAATTAGCATCAGGTTCCGCCGCGTTGGTTGATTGCAAAAAGCCATAAGTTAGTGGCGATTTTCCACCTGTAGCAGCTGCAGTAATCGTACCACCCATGGCACCCCCTGCGCATACATTGCTCACAGTTGGCGTTAAAGTCAGTGGCGTATATAGATCGTTAATGGTAAAGGTAACATCCTCAAAAACAGTTCCGCAGGAGATCCTTACAGTATAATCACCCGCAGCCAGGCTTGAGAAGTTATTAGAACTTTGTGCAGTGGTCTGATATCCTACCAATGGGGTAGTCGAACCAATTTGCGTTGCAGAAATGATCTGATAAGTTGCTGTTGATATTGTTTCTACATTCGAGTGAATGGTAACTTGCCCCGATGACGGACATGTCGCGCCAACAACATCTGGTGGTGCTGTAATGGAGATAGCGGTCGGGCACTGCCCGTAGCTTGTACCACTGAATGTTACAAAGGATATCAATAACAAAAAGTAGCATGCAGCATACAATCTGAAAGCCCTATGCCGTTCATGCGGAGACATATGCGGATTAATAGTTCGCACCTGCGATGAACTGAAAAATGAAATCATAAACTTAACTTATTTAAAATGAATAAAACTGTCTGGACATCTGTTACGTGCTTAGACATAAGAAAATTTAAAAAGTATCGAATAAATTCGAATATTTTTAGATTTTAAGTTCTTACAAAAAACATGACAGCCAAGAATTTCGACGTATATTAGATTATTGCCTGGATATCATATGGAAACTGACTAGTGTGAGATTGGAACTTACTGTGTTTGTAATTTCTTGACAACGATTAATCCATTCACTTTCACATATGATTGGATGATAGTATCTCTTGGAGATAAAATTTATTTTTTTTACAATGGTCCGTCCGCGAAATTGCACTTCCGTTTTTCATTGTTATCGCCAACACATAAGTCCCTGTATGTCAACTGGTCATATCTATTGGTGTTTTTATTATTCCATTGTTAGTATAAACTGCTTTACCAGTCATGTTATACAGAATCACTTTTTGAATCTTGTCAGAATCTATATTATCAATATTGGGCTGTGCGCTTACCGGGTTTGGATACATTCATGTGTTGATGAATTGTGTATTTATGCGTTATTGAATTTACTTTAGAAACCCACCATAGAGTCTTTCAGCTCCAGCAGATTGCTTATACCAAGTTTTTTAAACACGTTTTTTTTAATAGTACTAATAGTAGATGTTTTTCTATTCAAATTTTTAGAAATAGCTGATACCGAATTTCCTTCCAGCAAGAGATTCACAATTTCATTTTCCCGCGGCGTTAATTTGTATGCTCTCTTTACAGAACCTTTATTCCTGGCAGGAAACCAGTGGGACAGCATGACATCCAGAATTTCATTACTGATATACTTCTTGCCAATCTGAACGTCTAAGATGCAATTCAATAGCTCATCCATTCCGGATGACTTTGTGATATACCCTGTAACTCCGGATTTAAAATAGAGCGATAATTTTGCAAAAGTCGGACAGTCATCGTAGACAATTACCTTAGTACTTTTATTTGTCCGAATGTATTGTGTAATAAAATCACACTGACTATTAATTGTCTCAATAGTGGCTCCGATTATAAATAAATCTGGACTTGCATTTTGACTGACATGATGAAAATCGTAAAAACTAGTGGATTCGAGTACGGTGGTATCTTTAAAATTGCTTCTAATAAAAAGATCCAAGCCAGACCTAACAATTGGGAACTGGTCAATAATTGCGATAGAGGACATAGTAATAAGTGATGAAGATTCAAACAATAGCTAGCCTACTTGACGATATCCATTTCGGAGACCGATAGATTAATCGTAAAATTGACAATACAAATTTCTGTTGTTTGATATAGCAAAACAATTATCCAATGCTAGTATTTTTCTACTATGAAATATCAAAAAATTACTATAATTATAGTAATTTTTGGTCAGGATTATGTGATACTTTTGGGCAAAAATTACACTCCCATGAATGATACCAACAATGGTCCGGCGGTCAAAGTGATGCTCCTTGATGACCATGCACTGGTAGCTGAGGGGTTCAGAGAATTATTACTTTAAATTTTGCCACCAGAATCAACAATTAATATTTTTTCGTCTGTAGAGCGTACCACAAAGGGTCTTACGATCGAAATTTACACCACCGTTATCACAGACCTGATCATCCCCGGCCAGAATGTTTTAAACTTTATTGCTACCTGCCGAAAAGCATACAAAGGAATTATCATTTTGGTCATTAGCAGTGTAGTAGATGCAAATAGCATCAAATCGTGGCTGGCAGCCGGTAACAATGGCTATTTGAGTAAAGTGGTTAATCCTGTGAAATTAAACATGCGTTTGATTGTAACCCAACGTAAGCATCCTATGAACCACATATTTCTTGTTAGAAACGTGGTTTTTACTTTTGACTTAAAAACCAATCAAAATGGATCAGTCGGAAGAGATGTTCAAATTAGTAAGAGAATGGCGTAAAAGTGGCCTAACTCAGAGTGAATTTTGCAAGCCACATGGCATGACGGTAGCCAAATTTGGTTACTGGGCGGGGAAAGAAAAGTTGGCCGCGCGGTTGCCTTCCGAAAAGGTAGGTGGCTTTGTTCAGATATCAGGCCGACAATCTGCATCAAGTGATTCTTGCCAGATTGTCTACCCAAATGGCGTGAAGATAAATTACCAAGTGAAATACCTTGCTGTGCTTTCCCAACTGATCAAGCTCTACTGATGTTCAGTCTGAGTTCATCGCACCACTATTTTCTTTACCAGGGCCGTTGTGATATGCGTAAGGGCCGCGGTGGCGGACCACTTTGACGGGCTTTGTGGCCTTGTAAGTACAGAGCTGGGCCGTAATCCAACAAGCGGTGAAGTATTCGTATTTCTGAACCGGCCCCGGAGCCATATCAAATTGCTGCATTGGGAAAACGGGGGCTTTGTTTTATATTATAAACGACTTGAAAAGGAACGTTTTCTCTACCCAAAGCAATGGATGGACGCGTATCTATGAGTTGGGCTGAGCTAGTTCTGATGGTAGAGGGCATACAGATACAAAAGAGCATACAGAAGACGATATTCCACATTTAGGTGCAAAAAAGGCACATTTTATTAGCTGAAATGCTTCCGGATCTGTATCTTTAGTGCATGGATATGTCTCTGGAATCGCTTTCAAAAGAAGAACTAATAGCCCTTGTAAACAAGGAAAAGCAGTCCTACAATGAAGTGCGTATTGCAGAGTTGGAAGATGAAAATGCTTATCTCAAATCGCAGCTTGCGATGTACAAGCGGATGCAGTTTGGGCAAAAACGGGAACGCTTCGAAAGTGATCCTGCCCAGATTGCACTCCCCTTTGAAGCGCCCGCCGATCAAATTGCCGCACAAGAAGAAATCCTGAAAGAAAAGATCAGTTACGTCCGTAGCAGGCCTAATCACAAAGGCCGTGCAGCACTTCCATCGCACTTACCTGTCGAAGAACCGGGTCGCCGGGCGATCGAGATTTACCCCACTGGCGATCTTTCTGAAATGGTATGTATTGGCAAGGAAGTTACCGACGAGCTCGATTATGAACCTGCCCGCTTTTTGATCAAAAGATACATACGCTATAAGTATGCGCCTAAAAACGGTGATGGTGTCCGAATCGGTCAACTTCCAGA
>NZ_JAJUXG010000024.1 GCF_021390535.1 Dyadobacter sp. CY312 | reverse complement strand
CAAGTCGGTACGAAAGGGACGTTTCGTACCGACTTGTCGACGGTCCGCCGCGCACTTATTTTCAAGAGTAAGTTTTACAAATGTCATTAATACGAGAGTAAAAAAGAGCATAATTTACTCTCGTTCGATCAACGAAGGTAAATTTTACACTCGTTTTTTGAGAGTTGTGTCGGCTGTATATGGACATTATACTTATTTCATTTAGTTCGGTCAGAGACCGATGACACCTGGACGTAGTCTGGAGACTACACCCAACAGGGTGAACTTAGGTTAATGGCGGACTTGGAGCCGCATTGTGCAAGAGAGACGTACTACTTTTATTAATCGTGTCGCCTATCATTGTGGCAGACACCTGTTAGCAACAGGAAATCATTTAACTAAATTGTAAATTGTGGTACCTAATCTTTCAATAAAATCAATCGTCCCTGTTACGTCTGTGTCACTAATTGGTCTTTTTGTTTTAAATATTGGTTCTATATCTGCTTCATGCGCAATCATATTTCGTCTGTCTACAATTAGATTAAGTTGATTTTTAATATTCATTTCTGAGTCTGCCATTGAAATGGCCACTTGTTGCCATAATTGCAAAGTGCTGAAAAGTGATATTGCATCCTTTATTTTTTCAGGTCTTTGAAATGTTTGCCAGCCTAAATTTTTTCTAATTTCATTTTCAAAAGTAACGAGTGGAGGGGCTGCTGTGATAGCAGCCATAAACCCTAATGATACATTGAAGCTACTGTATTTGGGGGTAGCTGGTCTTGTGCCATTGAAAATTTCATACATTCCAATCAATGTGAGCTCATGGATTAAATGGTCAATAGCACTTATACTCAGAACAATGCAAGAGCGAAGTATACTGCTTGTGTCAACGATTGAAGAAGTAGGAACATTCAGACTAGTGGAAATTAAATGTATTTTTTTAACTTCTTCAACATTGGTCAAAAATTGAGAAAAGGCTTGATTCATTATTTAGTCATATTTTCAAAATCATCCGCCAGATTATTAAAGACTTGTAAAAATCTGTCCCGAATAATTTTGTACTGTTCTAATACCGTACCCACACCTAATAATTTGTCAGGAACTTCATACACCGGCATTCTCCCTCTTTGAGAACGAGGAATCAGTCCTGAAAAACTTGGAATTTCCGCCAAACAATAACCGTTATTTGGTTGTTCGGGTTTATATTTTGTTGAATCCAACATCATTCCTTCGGGTGTTATTGCAGGTAAAAAAGTTTCGTTCACGGACTTAGCTACTGCATCAATCCATTTTTGAAAAGCTTCTGATGGCTCACCATTTCTTATTGTAAAATTTTGCACAATCGTTCCTAAAAATTTAGTAGATGTTGTAGGAAAGGGATACGAACTATCGCTAAATGCAACTCTTGCCATCTTTGCCCATTTTTCCCACTTTGGAAGGACACTACTTAGGGAATTGATTGCCATTACTGAAAAATAGTCTGGTGAAGTTGGAACCATGAAATAATCAGAAAGGCAAAAGAGATTTTGATTTATTGAACTTAGGCTTGGATTCATATCAATAATAATGTAATCAGCCTGATACTTTGCAGCCACCAATTCTAAAAAACTATTCATTGCTCCTGGCAAGTTTTTTAATGTTGGTATTGTATTAGAAAGTTGATGGGAAATACTTAATGGGACCTCATACTCTGAAAGTGCAATATGTCCTGGCACTAAGTATAGGTTTGTATTTTCAGGTATTTGAAAGCAATCTATCGCAGCTAGAGGTATTGGTGTAGCTTCAAATGCAGGAGAAATTCCTGCTTTCAGATTGTCTTTAGGCCTAGTGATATAAAAATCATCAAAGTCTTCTCCTAGAACAAGCCCTGTCAAATTGCACTGAGGGTCCGCATCAACAAGAATTACTTTTTTTCCATTTCTGGCTAGTTTCCAACCTAGGTTATAAGTTGTCGTTGTTTTACTTACTCCACCTTTATGGTTAAACAAGCATATTTTTTTTGTCATGTTATAATTTGTTTAAAGGTTGATTCTGTCGTTTAGGCTTTGCTGTTATTCTCTCCTATACGAAAATGCTGAATTAATTCCGCTATTAAGTGAACGAATACGATACTTTATGCTATTTTATAAAAACGGGAGGCGAGCAAGAAAATCACCCCTTCGACAACTCACTCGACCTCACCTGCGCCGCAATAATCCCCGCCTTCAAAGTCTCATCCAAACCACCATCTTCAAATTGCCTTAATGCGGCTTCGGTTGTTCCGCCTTTGGAGGCAACGGCTTTGATGAGGTCGTCGAGGGATTTGTCGGCAGTATTGATCAGATGGTAAGAGCCTAACATGGTTTGTTTTACGAGCAATGCTGCTACGGACTCTTCAAAGCCCATTTGTTTGCCGGCGTCGATCATCGCTTTTACTACATAAAAGAAGTACGCTGGTCCACTGCCGCTCAATGCAGTCACGGCATTCAGTTGTTCTTCATCTTCCAAAAATACGGAACGTCCGGTTGCGTTGATCAGGTTTTCTATTTTACGCAGCTGATTTATTTCCACTTCCGGCGATGCGGAATATGCCGTAATTCCCATGCCGAGCATCGCCGGGGTGTTAGGCATAGCACGGATAACCGGTTTATGGTTCAGGTTTTTTTGTATCATTTCAATGGTAATTCCCGCCATGATCGACAGCACAACCTGTTTTTCAGTAATCACTTCACGCAGCGATGCGGAAACGGAAAGGAAATCCTGTGGTTTAACAGATAGAATGATCAGGTCATATTCTCCCACCTGCGGGCCGATTACACCTGTGATCACACCGGGCTGAAAACTGCTTAGTTTTTCGGTGCGGTCTTCACTCTTTTCAACAAGGAGGAAGTCTTCTTTTTTTACCAGATCAAATTTCAGGAAGGCACGGGCGAAAGCCATACCCATGTTGCCGCAGCCAATAATTGCAATTTTCATCTTTTGGGGATCAGTATAATGGTATTGAGTTAACAGACGAATTACGCAACTTTTATCTGAAAAACGAGGTTGAAAAGCACATTCACGTAATTAATTATTGAATGAATCTCAGTTGATGCACGTTTGGTATTCTTAGGTATTAACTTGAGCGTGAATTGACGAAATTTTTTTCGGGTAACGCGTGCGTGGGCTACGGCGAAAAAGCGGGGTGCGGGAAGGATGCGAGTGGAAGCATTTTTTCGCCTTGATTTTTTGCTACTTTTTTATCAAGAAAAAAGTAGAAGCCAGGGATGTGGAATACCTATTTAATTATGAGGAATGCTAACAAGTGGTTAACGACCTGTGGAATTTGACTTCGTAGGTTGAAATTTGCCGAGCTAACATTATTGTTTTCTTTAAAATTGATTATCAATAAATTATACTTGGTTGCCGACACTTCGACTCCGCTCAGTGTGACAAGCACCCGAACATCACGGTCAGGTGGCTCGGTTACATTGTTTATGTCAATTTCCTTCGCTACTGCTTAGTTTAAATTATAGAAAATATAATTTCGCTAAAACATATTATTGCATCGATATGTTTTGAAAAATAACTAATATACATTTTTTTAGGCTTTGGAATATTTCATCCTGCCAAATTATCTTAAATCATTGTAATATTCCAATTATGGCTATAAAAGTTGCTATTTCCCATAAAACCAAGTACAAATTCGACCGGAGTGTTTCTCTTTCACCGCATATTTTCAGACTTCGCCCTGCACCTCATTCCCGAACTGCAATAGAAGGATATTCATTTAAAATAAAACCTGAAAACCATTTCATCAACTGGCAGCAGGATCCTTTCGGAAACTATCAGGCACGGGTTGTATTTCCCGAAAAAGCTACTGAATTAAGTATAGAAGTGGAGGTCATTGCCAAGTTGCAGGTGATTAATCCATTCGACTTTTTTGTGGAAGAGTACGCCGAAAGTTTTCCATTTGCCTATGAGGAGGGTTTAAAAAAGGAATTGGGGCCGTATCTGGAACCAAGGGAGTCGGGGCCACAACTGATGGAATGGATTGCTCAGAACAGACCGGGAAATGGTATCAAAATTGTTGATTTTCTGGTGCATCTGAATCAGGCAATTTTTAATTCCATCGGTTACAACATCCGGATGGAAGTGGGCGTGCAGACTTGTGAGGATACATTGGCTATAAAAAGTGGCTCCTGCCGGGACTCTGCCTGGTTGTTTGTGCAGGTTTTAAGGCATTTGGGAATTGCAGCCCGCTTTGTTTCCGGTTATCTGGTTCAGCTTACTTCCGATATCAAATCACTGGATGGTCCGTCGGGCCCGGAAGAAGATTTTACGGATTTGCATGCCTGGGCAGAAGCTTACGTTCCGGGAGCGGGATGGATTGGTTTGGATGCTACCTCGGGACTTTTTGCGAGTGAAGGTCATATACCACTTTGCTGTACACCCGACTACGCCAGTGCGGCACCGGTATCCGGCGCAACGGATATTTGCGAGGTTAGTTTTGAGTTTGATAACAAGGTTTTCCGTATTCACGAGGATCCGCGCGTTACCAAGCCCTATACTGAAGAGCAGTGGAATAAGGTGATGCAGGTGGGTGAAGCCGTGGAAAAGGATTTGCAGGAAGGCGATGTTCGCCTGACGATGGGAGGAGAGCCGACTTTTATATCCATTGATGATTTTGAGTCTGCCGAGTGGAATACGGCTGCTGATGGTCCGCTAAAAAGACAACTGGCTTACGATCTTTCATTAAGACTGAAAAACCGTTTTGCACATGGGGGTTTGCTACATTTCGGTCAGGGAAAATGGTATCCGGGAGAGGCATTTCCAAGATGGCAATATGCATTGTATTGGAGAAATGATGGCGTTCCGATGTGGCAGAACGATGATTTGGTGGCCAAGGAAGGACAAACCAAATATACTTTCCGAGAAGCAGAACAGTTCACAACCGAGCTTACAAAATATCTTGGAATAGATACCAACAATATAACGCCTGCTTACGAAGACCCGATTTACTGGGCGATGGAAGAAGGGAAATTGCCGGTTAACATTGATCCTCTTAAAGTCAATTTAAAAGATTCGATTGAACGGCGGACGTTGGCGAAGGTTCTTGAAAAAGGGCTGAATAATCCTGCCGGCTACGTTTTGCCTATTGCCTGGAATGAAAAAGGCAAACACTGGTCGAGTTCGGAATGGCAGTTTAAACGAAATAACTGTTTCCTGATACCGGGAAATTCGGCAATTGGTTTCCGTTTACCCTTGAAATCGCTTCCGGAAGTCGCGAAGGAAAGAAGAGAGCAACCCATTGAACGAAGTCCGTTTGAAGATTTGCCGGCATTGGGAAATTTCAGGCCGGCCGTTGAAAGCCGATATGGTTCTGTTGCGCCTGCATACGAACTGCCTCTGAACGTTACCGTTGAGGAAGAAGAGGACGATAAAAAAGTTAAAAAAGAGAAAGAATCTGATGATAAAATTCTCTTTGACATACCCATCATCAAAACAGCGCTGAGTATTGAGGAGAGAGAGGGCATCATCTATGTGTTTTTGCCACCAACGGATTATCTGGAACATTATCTGGATTTGATCACGTCTGTTGAGGCAACGGCGGATAAACTGAAAATGCCGGTTCGCATAGAAGGATATGCTGCACCATCAGATTATCGTGTTCAGAAATTGAATGTTACGCCGGATCCGGGTGTGATTGAAGTGAATATTCATCCTGCAAAAACCTGGAAAGAATTAGTAGATAACATCAGTGCGCTGTATGAGGAAGCATTTTTCTCACGATTGGGTACGGATAAATTTATGGTTGATGGCCGCCATACCGGAACGGGTGGAGGTAATCACGTTACCATTGGGGGAGCAAAACCGGCTGACAGTCCGATTCTACGCCGTCCTGATCTGCTCAGAAGTTTGTTGACCTATTGGCAACATCATCCGGCTTTAAGTTATCTTTTTGCCGGACCGTTTATTGGTCCTACCAGCCAGGCGCCGCGTATTGACGAAGGTCGGGACGAACGCTTGTATGAAGTAGAACTCGCCTTTGAGCAAATTCCGGAAGGAGAGGAGGTTCCTTTCTGGATGGTGGACCGGATATTTAGAAACTTGCTTGTGGATATTACCGGGAACACACACCGCTCGGAGTTCTGCATGGACAAGCTGTATTCACCCGATTCGTCTACCGGACGACTTGGTCTGCTCGAATTCAGGGCGTTTGATATGCCTCCGCACAAACACATGAATCTGGTGCAGACATTGCTTATTCGCGCACTGATCGCCAAATTCTGGAAAAACCCATACAAACATAAGCTCATTCGCTGGGGTACTGAATTGCACGATCGGTTCCTGCTGCCTCATTTTGCGTATCTGGATATGGTCGATGTGGTGAACGACCTGAAAGATGCAGGCTACGATTTTGACATTTCGTGGTTTGATCCTTTCTTTGAGTTCCGTTTTCCACATTACGGCGGCATCACTGTTGATAACATTCAGTTGGATTTGCGACTTGGAATTGAACCATGGCACGTGTTAGGAGAGGAATTATCCAATTCCGGAACTGCGCGTTTTGTGGATTCTTCATTGGAACGTTTGCAGGTAAAAATCTCAGGATTTGTTGAAGGAAGACACATTCTGGTATGTAACGGATGCCGCGTTCCACTGAGAAGTTCGGGAATTAAAGCGGAGTACGTTGCTGGAATTCGTTATAAAGCGTGGAATCCGCCATCAGCATTACACCCGACAATCGGGGCAGATGCGCCACTGGTTTTTGACATTGTAGATACCTGGAATAACCGTATATTGGGCGGCTGTACCTATTTCGTTTCGCATCCCGGAGGACGTAGTTTTGACACTTATCCGGTCAATAGTTTTGAGGCAGAATCACGGAAAATCAGTCTGTTCCAGGGTTTTGGGCACACACCTTCTGCACAGCAGGAAGTGCCTATTCTGGAAAAAAATACAGGCAGTGTTTCAAGATTTGTAGCTGAGACTAAAAAGGAGATGAAAGCAGATGCGCCTGTAGAACTTATCAATCCAGAGTATCCGAATACGCTGGATTTGAGGAAGTTCTGGCATGCCAAGAACTAGACAACCTGACTTTATTCATTTTATAGATTATGCTTACCGAGACTTCCGTGAATCTTTTACAATCTTATCAAAACGGAATTGATTCTTATGATGAAATTCTGGATGTAAACGGTCGCGTGAAGCCCCATTGGCAGGCTCTTTTTTCCACAATGGAAAAGCTGGGGCTGGATGAATTACAAAGCAGAAATCTTGAAATCATAAGTAAGCTTCGTGAAAACGGAGTTACCTATAACGTATACGACGGCCCTGACGGAATGAACCGTCCGTGGCAGCTCGATCCCATTCCATTTTTAATAGAACAAAAAGAATGGAATGTGATCTCAAAGGGTTTGCAGCAAAGAGCGTTGTTGCTTGATCTGACCCTGCGTGATATTTATGGTCCGCGGAATCTGGTAAAAGATGCCATCATTCCGCCCGAACTGGTTTTTGATAACAGTGGTTTTTGCAGACCATGTACCGATATCAAACTGCCATCCAGCAGCCAACTCACACTTTATGCGGCCGATATGGCCCGCGGCCCCGACGGACGTATGTGGGTTCTCGACAACCGTACGCAGGCACCCTCAGGCTCTGGTTACTCCCTTGAAAACCGGGTCGTGATGAGCAAGCTCATTCCTGAGCTTGCCGATGGCATGTACGTCAGTAAACTGTCGCCGTATTTCAATAGTTTGCAAAACACGGTGCTGCGCTTGTCTGACAAAAGTAAAGACGCGCCTAATATCGTTTACCTCACACCTGGACCGAGCAATGAAGCCTATTTTGAGCACGCTTACCTGGCTTCTTATTTGGGATATACACTTGCTCAGGGTGACGACCTGATGGTGCGAAACGGAGTGGTTTGGCTAAAATCCATTGACGGTCTCCAGAAGGTAGATGTCATCATCCGCCGGATTGACGACGACTGGTGTGATCCTCTGGAACTTCGTGAAGATTCCAGGCTCGGTGTGCCTGGATTACTTCAGGCGATCAGACTTGGAAATGTGCAGGTGTTGAATCCGCCGGGAAGCAGTGTATTGGAAAATCATTCCTTCCTGGCTTTCATGGATAATATCAGCCTGTATTTTTTAGGCGAAAAGCTGATCATGCCTTCTGTGGCTACGTGGTGGTGCGGGCAAACGAAGGAAATGAATTACGTTGCCGAACATATCGACGAACTGATTATAAAAAAGGCGAATCGGAGATCCAAGTTCAGATCGATTTACGGGAGGTTGCTGTCGCAAAGTGAAAGAGCTGATCTGATTTCGATGATCAGGCTTAATCCGCGAGAATATATTGCTCAGCAGGAAGTGAGCCTGTCAACAACGCCATCGCTGATTGATGGAAATATTGTGCCGCGATATGCAGCATTACGTGCGTTTCTGGTAGCGGATGAAAAAGGTTATCATGTGATGCAGGGAGGACTTACCAGAAGCTCACCTGTGAAAGATCGGTTTGTAATTTCAAATCAATACGGTGGGTTGTCGAAAGATACCTGGATTGTTTCTGATAAAACGGAAGAGGTTCAGGAGAAAATTGTACTCACTACGCCAGCGGCAGTTAACAAACACATATCGCTGCCAAGCCGGAGTGCTGAGAATCTTTTCTGGGTAGGACGCTATTGCGAGCGTACCATGGCCGTGATCAAGTTCATGAACATCACGATCAACGTGCTCAATCTGGATAGAAACTTTGGCGGCTCGGCAAAGCAGGAACATATCAAGATATTGCTCCAATCGCTAACGCATCTTTCATACACCTATCCTGGTTTTATAGAAAAAGAAGAGTTGTTGCAAGATCCGTATTCTGAAATTATTGATCTGGTATCGAACAGCAGCCGTCCGGGTACGATTGCCGCCAATATCGGTGCATTTCTGAATTCTGTCGGAGCGGTTAGAAACCAATGGGATCTTGAAACCTGGCGGATTGTGGATCTGATTGATAAAGGCTATCATGAGCTGATGAATGCGTCTTCTATGAATAGCAATAATATTCAAAAGACATTGGAAGGGCTTCACAATAACATGTTTATGTTTTTGGGAATCATTTCCGAGAGTATGCCAAGAGACATTAGTTTTTTCCTGCTGGAAACAGGAAAACTGATCGAACGGATCATGTCAAAAGTGAGTGTTATTCAGTCTAACTTTGGTGCCAAAAATAGTGAGAGTGTAGAAAATGAGCTGATAGAAGCTACACTGATCAACCATCATTTACTGGTTAGTTACCGTCAGATTTATAAGTCACATTTAAGCATTGAAGCCATGCTGGATTTGATCATGCTGGAACGCACGCATCCGTTTTCACTGGTTTATATGCTCGATGAGCTCAAAAATAATCTGGGTAAATTGCCTTCAAACATGCGTGGAGAACGACTAAATGAAGCGCAAAAGTTGGCTCTGGAAGCCTGCACCCTGGTGAAACTGGCTGATATTTCAGCATTGATCACCTATGATCGTAATCTGGAACGAAAAGAACTGTTCCATCTTCTGTCAGAAATCTCCAGGCTGATTTCATCGGTTTCATTTACGCTCACCAACATGTATTTCAGCCATACCATGATGCAGCATTCTTTCATTAACCGGATGGACAGCGACAAGGATGAAATATAAACTGACCCATAAAACGGAATACAAGTATGCTGAGCCGGTGAATAACTATCATAGCCTGCTTTGCCTTACACCCAGAATATTGCCAAGGCAGCTGTGCAGGGACTTCACGATTTCAATTGAGCCCGAACCTGCAAGAATTATAGAACACATTGACTTTTACGGAAATACGACGCATTACTTTTCGCTTCACTCTCCCCATAAAACACTCACTGTACTGGCCACAAGTGTTGTGGAACG
The DNA here is from genome assembly GCF_021390535.1 of Dyadobacter sp. CY312. Classification (GTDB taxonomy): domain Bacteria; phylum Bacteroidota; class Bacteroidia; order Cytophagales; family Spirosomataceae; genus Dyadobacter. The sequence continues at coordinate 98,105 of NZ_JAJUXG010000024.1, read as the reverse complement.
TTTAAGTGAAACTACTGGTGATCCTTCTGAAAAGTCGGTGATTACTTGTGAAGAAGCGAGGTTGCGTATTTCGGAAGACCGACCTTTGCGGGTTTCAATACTTGAATATATCCTGCCAAGTCCACTTGTTAAATGGGATGAAGAGATCCGTGATTTCGCAAAAGATTGCTTTCAGGACGGAAGTTCTTTGTACAGTTGTGTACAGGCTCTTTGCAGTAAAATTTTTACCCAATTCGATTTTGTGCCTGATTTCAGTACAGTCAATACACCAATAAAGGAAGTATTGGCCGCCAGGAAAGGCGTCTGCCAGGATTTTTCACATCTCGCTATTTCCTGTATACGTGCATTCGGGTTTCCTGCACGCTATGTAAGCGGGTATCTGGAAACTTTACCGCCACCTGGAAAAGAAAAACTTCAGGGCTCGGATGCTTCTCATGCATGGATTTCGGTTTTTATTCCTGATTACGGTTGGTGCGATTTTGATCCCACAAATAATGTAGTACCTGGTGAACGCCATATCGTGACAGCATGGGGAAGGGATTACAGTGACGTTACTCCGCTGAAAGGCATCATTTTCAGTTACGGGAAACATGAACTTAAAGTGGAGGTAGACGTAATTCCAATTGTTTAAACTAAATAGAGGTATATATCACCTCTATTAAATTTGAGAATTGACCTTGATTCTCTAATTTTACCTGATCATTTTGAAACCAGTATACAGAACCTTAGTTTGATGTAGCCCTTCAAAGTTGTTTAGCCTGCAAATGGTGACATATTGATAGGTTCCGTTTTAGAATTAAATAATCATAAAATTACGGATGAAAGAAATAGCATTTAGAGATGCCATTCGCGACGCCATGTCGGAAGAGATGCGCCTTGACAAGAGTATTTTCCTAATGGGAGAAGAAGTTGCGGAATATAATGGTGCCTATAAAGCCAGCCAGGGAATGCTGGACGAATTTGGACCGGATCGCGTGATCGATACTCCTATTGCTGAGCTTGGTTTTGCAGGTATTGCAGTAGGTGCAGCAGGAAACGGTCTTCGCCCGATTGTCGAATTTATGACTTTCAACTTTTCCCTTGTTGCGATTGACCAGATCATCAACAGTGCAGCAAAAATACTTTCGATGTCAGCCGGACAGTACGGTTGCCCGATCGTTTTCCGCGGACCAACAGGTAACGCAGGACAACTCGGAGCTCAGCATTCGCAAAACTTTGAAAACTGGTTTGCAAATACGCCAGGTTTGAAAGTAGTTGTTCCTTCTAATCCGTATGATGCAAAAGGACTTTTGAAAGCATCGATCCGTGATAATAACCCGGTTATTTTCATGGAATCGGAAGTGATGTATGGGGATAAAATGATGGTTCCGGAAGAGGAATATCTTATTCCTTTGGGCAAAGCGGATATCAAACGCCAGGGAAAACATGTTACCATCGTTTCATTTGGTAAAATGATCCCACGGGTAGTAATGCCGGCGGTATTGCAGCTTGAAAAAGAAGGTATTGATGTGGAAGTAGTGGATTTGAGAACTGTCAGGCCTATAGACTATGCAACTGTGATTGAATCTGTAAAGAAAACCAACCGTTGCGTTGTGGTTGAAGAAGCATGGCCATTGGCATCTATCTCTACTGAAATCACTTACCACATCCAGCGCCATGCATTCGACTTTATGGATGCACCAGTGATCCGTGTTACGAACCGCGATGTGCCACTTCCTTATGCACCAACTTTGATCGAAGAGATTCTTCCAAGCGTGAAGCGTGTGGTTGAAGCTGTGAAATCGGTAACGTATAAAAAATAATTTTGAAGGAAACTTCTGCGAAGCCATTGCCTTGAAAAGGGTGATGGCTTCATTTTTTATAGGTATTTCGATTAATCAGTTGCTTTTCATACTGAGAATTTCAGGTATTTGCTTTTTTGATTAAAGTTATTGTTCCGAAATAGCCAGAATACCACTACTTTTGTGCTTTGAAACACTCCTTAATTACAGATTCATTCAAAATCAATTAGGATTATGCAACAAGAAGAGAAAACCAGATATTCATCAGAGGAATTAAAGGAATTTGAAGAGCTTATTCTTGGCAAACTTGAAGCCACAATGAATGAGCTGAATTACATTAAAGGAGGTCTGAGTAAAAAGAACGACAGCGGTACTGATAATACAGCAAGTACAGCGAAATCCATTGAAGATGGAGCTGACGCAAGCGAGCGTGAGAACCTTAGCCAACTGGCTGCACGTTTGCAGAAATACTCCATTCAGTTAGAAAATGCGCTTGTACGCATCAAAAATGGTACTTATGGCGTATGTATCGATTCTGGTAAGCTGATCCCGAAAGAGCGCCTGCGTATTGTTCCTCATACACAGCAGACGATCGAAGCAAAATTGAAAAGAGCGAGCTAAATTTTACTGAATCGCAGAAATATTTAAAGGCAGGCAAAACGGATGGTTTTGTCTGCCTTTATTGCTTTATGGTCCACCGTGTTAAAGAATCTTAAATTAAGCTCTCTTGCTATGAATGTAGCCTGGAGTTCTTTTCTTTTGGTTAAAAACATGAGAGGATTAATTTTAATAGCTTGCCTGTTATTCTCCGTCGAGGTATTTGCGCAGCATAAAGAGTTGGCAAATCTTTGCCAGATCTTTCACCTGCCCGATGGTAAAGACACTACAACTTTCATCGTGTTTGGGAATAAGGATGATTTGAAACAGAAGAAGCCGCTCTTTTTGTTTCGTCAGGGTTCCCAGCCCATGCCGATTATCCATCAGTATAAAGATGGATTTTACATGCCTGTATCTCCTTTTCGGTTTAGAGATTTTAAAGACAAATATCATTTCGTGATGATCAGCAAGCCTGGTGTAAGACTAGTTGCAGATTCTGTTTATCTGGATCAATATCAAAAGGCGATGAGAAATGGAGATACTTCTGAAGTTTTTGTTTCTAAAAAATATCTAAAAAATAACTACCGGGAGAAATATGTACAGCAGTGCGATCAGGTAATTGATTTTTTGGTAAAACAATCCTGGGTTGATTCTAAGAAGGTCGTTTTTTGCGGAGGCTCGGAAGGGTTTACGGTTGGCGCCGACCTTGTTGCCAACCGTAACAAACACATCACACATGCAATTTTGTTTTCAGGTAATCCTGAAAGGAGATTTGAAAATATCATTTACCGATTACGCCAGGATGCTAAAAGCGGAATCATGACTGTTAAAGAGGCTCAGGAGGAGATTGATAAATTGTATGAGGTGTGGAAAGATATCTGCCGTAATCCTGAATCTGTCGAAAAATCCTTCGGCGATACTTACCGGGCATGGTACTCGTTCTCAATTAGAAATCTGGATAATTTACTAAAAATACAAATCCCACTTTATGTTACTTATGGAACTGAAGATGGAGAGATTGCTGCCAATATGGATATGCTTCCGATAGAGTTTGAAATCGCAGGGAAAAGGAATTTGACATTTAAGTCCTATCCAAATTACAACCATCAATTCTTTGAATTGAAGAAAAATCCTTCTGGTGAAATTATCGATAAAATTTACCAGGGGGATGCAGTAGCGGCTGAGTGGATCAAGTGGCTGGAAAGGTAATTATCCTTCCTCCTCCGTCCCCAAAACCTCCCTTAAAACCTCCATCAAACCTTCCGAAGGTTCCTGTCCCTTGTTTTTACTTTTGAAATATTCGCCGAATAATTTTTCTATGCTAAGTGAAAGATCAATCTCTGCTGCCTGCTCCGCTTCATTGATACGGCGGATTTGCGGGATGATCTGGATTAGGCCGGAATGAGCTTCGTTGAGTCTTTTTTTATCAGCAGCTTCAAGGTAATTGTCGGACACGATCGTAATCTCAACCAAATCATTTTCATTTTCCTGTAACCATGTTATTGCCTCGTTTATACTTTCGAATTTTCCTCTTTTGAGTTTTTTACCCTGTTTTAGCTCAATAGGTGTATAACTGATGAGTTTTCCGGGAGCAGCATCAAGTAACACAACTTGTTTGTTCTGATTGGCTTCCGAAAAACTATATGCAAGCGGGCTGCTCGAATACACAACAGGCGGATTTTTATCAACTGAATGATACCGGTGTAAATGGCCGAGTGCAACATAATGAACCTGTTTGGGGAAATTCTCGGTATAGATAGCCTGTGCACCTCCAATGTGCAGAATAGGACGTTCTTCTTCCGGTTCTTCTTCGGGATCAGGGTCTCCCTTTTTCATGACATACAAATGCGTTGCGAGAAGGTTGAAGCCCTTGTCGTCCAGATATTGATCGGCAAGCTGTTGCCAATGACTTTGCAAATGATCACGCAATGCATCCTCGGAATCTTCAATTCCCAAAAATGTTTTTAACCGCTGTTCATTTGCATAAGGTGTATGAATAATGCGCAGAGGAAAATCAGCGTTCGGGAGGCTTAGCTCCATAAATCCTTTGTTGGAACGTACTACTTCCACCTTTCCCTGTGTACAAAACTTACTGACTTCCGTATTGGGAAAGCCAACGAATATGATCCCGCAAACCCTCGCCAGAGCATCAGGAACCTGGATGCGTTCGGGGGAATCGTGGTTGCCGGCGATAGCCACAACGGCGCGAGTGCCATTTGCAGAAAGTCTGTGCAGGGTTGTATAAAGTAACTCTGTTGCTTCGGAAGAAGGATTAAAGTTGTCGAATAAATCGCCGGCCACGATCACCGCATCAACATTTTCGCGTTCTGCAATTTCACAGATCTCCGCCAGCACAAGCCGTTGTTCTTCCAGCCGGGGATACTGATCCAGTTTTTTACCAATGTGCCAGTCGGCTGTATGAAGGATTTTCATGATGACTTGTTAATTTAGCGAAAGTAATAGTTCATTGTTGAATTTGATAATCACCATATTCCAAAGTTTTAACCAAATTGAATCATGTCGGAAATACAGTTTGCTGAGATTGTGGAATTGATCAAAAATACACAAATTAACGCCTTAAGGATTGTTAATACGGAACTGATTAATTTATATTGGAAGGTTGGTTCCTACATTTCTAGGCAACTGAGTAATGCAAACTGGGGCGAAAAAAAGGTAGATGAGCTTGCTGATTTTATTCGAACGTCACATCCTGGGCTTCGTGGGTTTAACCGGAGAGGCCTTTATCGGATGAAGCTTTTTTACGAGACTTATTCAAATATGAATTTTGTGACATTAGCAATGTCACAAAGCAAATTTGCTGATAATCAACACAGTGCAATTGTGTCATCGCCAATGTCACAATTGGAAGCAGCCGACATCAGATGGAGTGTTTTAGTGAAAGTAAGCTGGACGCACCACTTAACATTGAAATTACATGAGCTATTTGAGAATAGTTCACTGCCAATGAACACTGATGACAATGAGTAGAGAGAAAGACAATACTTCCCATAAATTATTTGCTGAACCTGGATTGGACTTTTTCGCAAAGCGCACTTTTTTACCATTGCTGATTTCGCTTTGTTTAATGGCCGGCTCCTGCCAACAAAAAAACAAAACTCCTGAAAAAGCAGGAATTGCCATTTCCTTTGATGACCATTTTATTGATGAATGGTATACACTAAGGCCACTATTTCAAAAGTATGATGCCAAAGTGACCTTTTTTATCACTTGCGGAGATAGCCTTAAAAAGGATGAAATTGAGAAATTGAAACAATTGCAGACAGACGGGCATGAGATCGGTTTTCATGGAACAATTCATGGGAAATCGACAGAACTGATTGCGCACGGAGTCGGCAAATATGTAGAAACAGAACTTACTCCGGGTATGAAATGGATGGCAGAAGCTGGTTTTAATCCAACCTCTTATGCGCATCCGGGAGGCAACCACGATGCGCAAGTGGATTCGGTGTTGCTTGCGAGCGGTTTTAAAATTCTGAGGGACGTGGCTATTTCAAGAAGGGTTTTTAGAGGAATACCGTTGTATACACTGGCTCCGCGTATCATGGACTGGATCTATTATAAGTTCGATCAGGAAAGCGTTGTAGACGCATTATTGATCGATCAGGATTCCGAAATAACGGAAAGCGAAATAAAAGATGCTATTATCAAAGCCAGAGAAAGTAATACTGCACTAATGGTTTTCGGGCACGAGCCGTTATATGCCAAGCCTGTCAATGGGGAGTATGGCTTCAACGTCTCCTTTTTGGAAACCATCCTCAAAGAAGCCAAAGCGCAGAATTTGAAGTTTTATACAATGACAGAGCTGGTGGAAACCGGGACATCCACCAAATGATAGGTATTCTAAGTTTACTTTGGTAAAAAATCAACGACCGAATCGCTTGTCTTTATAAGCCAACAATGGTTTTTCGAAGTAAGAATAAGAAAGGGATGCAACAGCCACGGAAAATATCAATGTAAGCAAGTAAACTACAAACTGGTAAGTTCCTCCGGTGAGCGCAGGTGCGTATTTCTGCAAAAGGTTGATAAGCAACACGATCACGAACACGTGATAAATATAAAGCCCGTAAGATATTTTGCCCAAATGGTTCATGACCGGATTTTCAAGACTGACGATCGAATTTGGATTGCAGGAGGCATTTAATACAAAGAATGCAAAGAAAACAGCGTAGACTTCCAGGAATCCTGAAAAATGAAGTCCTGAGAAAAATAGAATAATAAGAAGGCTGTAAACGACAATCTGCATGTCTTTACGGAAAATAAAATTCAGAATCTGATTTTTATCATTGTATACCAGCCATGCACATACGCCTCCAAGTGCCATTGTTTGTATACGAAACTGTCCGATGAATGTTCCAATTATCGCTCTTTCTGTTTCCTCGGTTTCATTGAGGAAATGTAATCCCGTATACAGAAGGAAGACAGTGATGGCAAGAAATGTTACAATCGTAAAAATGCGTTTTTTTGGATATTTAATCAGCCAGGGCCAGAGATAATAAAATTGCTCTTCTACACCAATTGACCAGGTTTGCGCGCACCAGTAGGGAAGATCGTAGAGTACGAAAGCATAGTTGGGGAGTACCAGAAGCAACAATGCGATCCGTTCAGCCGAATGAACAGAGAGTTTTTCGTTTGTTCCCGGAAAATGTAAAAGTTCAAGGTGGGGGAAGACGAGAAAAGACAGACCTATGATCAAAAAGTAAATTGGCCAGATGCGAAAGATCCGGCGTAAATAAAACTTTTTAGCATCTACATTACCAAAACGTCCTCTTTCATCCAAAAGCAAATAGGTGATCAGAAAGCCACTCAAAACAAAGAACAATCCAACACCCAGCCTGCCGGCATGTTGTATGATAGGCAATTCATAAATATTGGCAATTCCAAAGGCGTGTTTGGCTTGTTCGAGATGATGAAAAACCACCAATAGTGCTGCAATGCAGCGGATACCATTTAAATTGGGGAAGTAACGCTTTTGTTTCACTTATTCTTTTATCTGATTTCTTCCCTTATTTTGTTTCCTCAAACCAGGTCATCCATTTGTCCTGGGCTTTCATTACCTGTTCGATTACGTCTCGTACCGCTCCATAACCACCGTTTTTTGGAGAGATATAGTCGGCCAGTTCAAGAATTTCCTCTGCGGAATCGGCCGGGCATGCACCAAGTACATTTGTTCGCATCACTTCCCAGTCGGGTAAGTCATCGCCCATAAAAACGATCTCTTGCTCAGTAAGGCTCGTCTCTTCCAGATATTTTCTGAATATGGGAAGTTTGCCGTCCGGAGATGTCCCGATGAAAATATCTTTTACACCCAGGTATTCAAGGCGTTTCCTTACGCCAACCTGATTCTGTGCCGATAAAATGGCGACACGAAATCCCATTTTAAGGGCACGATTAATACCATATCCGTCACGAACATTGAAAATGCGTGGTTGCTCACCACTTTCCAGAGCTATAACGCTTCCGTCCGTCATAACCCCGTCGATGTCAAAAATAAAAGTGGTAACTCGCTTAAAGCGCTCATTCAAAGAAAATTCCATCAATTCCGGATATAGTGAATGGTGCAAATATAACCGAACTTTTTTCCTTGTTGCTTAAAGGAGTTATTTTGAAAGATACAGACCGCGGATTTTATCAGTCATTAAGCGATAAATGTCGATCCATTCCGGATTGGTTTCCTGCAGATATTCCAGATGTCTGTTGATCGTCACCCAATCCCCGCGACGGGCCGGTCCGGTTTGCCCTGCAACAGGATCATCCGAAGAAAAAGCCTTATCTATTGTAGTCTGGATCAAGGGTTTCAGCAAGTCGAAATTCAACTGCTCTCTTGAAATAAGATCGTGAGAAACACCCAGCAGGTAATTGGTAAAATTGTTGGCGAAAACAGCTGCGACATGTAGTACAAAACGCTCATCTGAATCCAACCGGGTTACATTATCGCTGATACTTTGGGCAAGAGCAATGAGTTTGTTTTCAATGAGTTCATTTTTCGATTCGATACATAAGGGCAACTCTTTGTAGTCTATCGGGAATCCTTTGGTGAAGCTTTGCAGGGGGTAAAAAATACCGGTATGAACAAATACGTCACTATAAATTTCGATCAGCTTTTGAAATTCGGCCAGGGTGCGTGTGCCGGAAGTATGCACCACAATCACATTTTCCGGGAAAACGATCTGCTCAATCACCTGATCCAGTGCGTCGTCAGAAACTGCCAGAACGATGACTTCTGCGTTACTTTCTGAAAAATTAAGATCGGGCTGAATATTGGTATCGTACAACTCTGATGCCAGTTTACGTGCATTCTGCGGGTTTCTGCTATAAATTTCACAGATCCAGTGGCCAGCTTCTTCCATCGCCTGAGAGAGGTGCCACGCAACATTTCCTGAACCGACAAAGGAGATTTTCATAAAGAGGGTTTTCTATGTCTGAGAGATTTGGGGGTAAGATAACCTTCACAAACTAATCAACCAAAGGCGCAGTTTGTGACGGCGAAGTGATACCGGAAGGTAACTCCATAATCTTCATATTACGAAAGTGAATTTCTGCACCTTCCGCTTCCAGGCATATGTAGCCTTTTTTGTGTTCAGATTCCCTCAGACCATTAACAAACTTCCCGTTCACTGACAACTTCACTGTTCCGTCTACACAAACTACTACATACTTATTCCATTCACCTTTTCCCTTGCAGCGCTTTTCCAAAGATTTACTCCTGATTCCCCTAGGATTGTCGGGAATTGCTTTCATGCCCATGGTCGGGAATAATTCGCCGTGCACATAGTCGTCGGTAGCGTTGTGCTGTGGAGCATAATCGAGTTCAAGCATTTGTACTTCAATGGCTTTGGTCAACGGATCATGTTCCTGAGGTGTTCCCTCACTCCAGATAAAGATACCGGAATTGCCACCTGCTTCCATGTGTTTCCATTCCACTTCCAGAATAAAGTTTTCGTACTGACGATCCGAGCGCATAACGCCGATCGGTTTTCCCGAACATATCAAAGTTCCGTTTTTCACCTTCCATGTTTCTTTGGAAGTATTTACGTCAATCCAACCCTGTAAGTTTTTTCCATTAAACAGTGGGCGAAAGGCCAGCTGATCTGAATTCTGCGATTTCCCAGTGTTAGACAATAGCAGGAAATAAAATAATAAACCAATGATTCTGATAGGTGTTTTAGGGCTTGTTACGGACATATATTCAGTGGTTATATTTATAAATATCTGATAATAAATTTGTTAATTAGTTTTTTGCGGTCGGTATTATTTGTTTTACATACTCAATGTAAGTGTCGGGTATTCTTAGAAATATTACTTTTGCTTATTAACCACGCTAATTTAATTGAAATGAAAATTATTATACACACCCTTGTATTTACCTTGTTTTTATCTGTATGCGTATTTGCTCAAAACAATGACCGTGTTGAGGCAGGTATTGATATTGGGACGGGTTTTAGAAGTAATAGCTGGGCTCCGTCTGTTTTGTATCACGAGGATGCGTCTTTGGGTCGACTTTCCTGGCTAAGAGCTGGATTAGGAATACGAGCCTGGGGATATTACGGAGAGGCAACAAACCTGATGTCACAGGCAGTGGCTCCATCTGCTAACCTGTTGGAATATCGCAGAATATCTACAAACGGCGTCAGTTTTGTAGCTTCGGTGAGTGTCAAAGTGGGGCGGATAGATATTGGCGCAAACACTGACATTATCGGTGCTTCATTTGGGTCAAACCGCAGAGCCAATTATCCGGGAAACGCAAATTCTCCCGGGTCGGGTAGCGCATACTACGATCAATGGGTAGCAACAAGACCGGTGATTTTTAATGCGTTGCCGCTGTTTTTAAATAATTATAACGGGCAATCGGAAATCTATGCAAGAATAAGGCTGACGCGTGGAGCAGGTGTGAAAATCGGCTATACATTTGGTCAGTTAGCCTACGTGACAAAAAATAACGATGGAAAAGTTCTTCTGGATAACCGTGAAAGGCGTTTCTCATCTCGTTATGAGATGCCTTATGTCGCACTCACATTCCGTATACTTCAATAATCAGGTTGGTTTATGTTTCTGAGTACGATGGAACTGCTCATTTCGGCTTGACAGTTAAGTGCACGTTTATGTGCTCCAAAGTAACTTTAACTCGGAAATTCTCAAACATACTTGTAATTCAAATTGTTAAACTCTATATTTGCACTCCCATTTTGCGATGGGACTGTCTTGTTACAGTGTAATTTATTGAAAATCAATTAAATCTTTTTTGTTAATCGTGGATACGTTAAGCTACAAAACCATCTCGGCGAACAAAAACACAGTAAACAAGGAGTGGATTGTTGTGGATGCTAAAGATGCAATTCTTGGTCGTTTGGCCAGTGAGGTTGCTAAAATTATCAGAGGCAAGCACAAAACAAGCTACACTCCTCATGTGGACTGTGGTGATAATGTTATCATTATCAACGCCGATAAAATTAAGTTGACAGGTAAAAAGTTAACGGACAAAGTTTATGTTCGTCACACCGGCTATCCGGGAGGTCAGCGTTTTCAAACTCCCCGTGAGTTGCTCGAAAAACACCCTGAGCGTGTAATCGAGAAAGCTGTAAGAGGTATGCTTCCAAAAAATCGTTTGGGACGTCGTTTATTTACAAACCTGTTTGTTTACGCTGCTGCAGAACATCCGCACAGTGCACAGCAACCAAAAGAAATCCAGTTGTAATTCATGGAAGTTATCAACACAATAGGTAGAAGAAAAACAGCTGTGGCTCGTATTTATATGACGCCAGGCAAAGGAGATATCAAGGTTAACGGCCGCGATTACAAGGAGTACTTCCCATTTGAAGTACACCAGATCGTTCTTCAGCAGCCTTTCACAACCATTAGCGGAAACGATGGTTATGATATCAAGGTGAACGTAAGAGGCGGTGGTGTTACAGGTCAGGCGGAAGCTATCCGTATGGCGGTTTCACGTGCTTTGGTTGAATATAACGGAGAATTCCGTGGTGCGTTGAAGAAAGAAGGATTCCTTACTCGTGACCCTCGTATGGTTGAGCGTAAGAAATACGGTCGTGCTAAGGCTCGTCGTAAATTCCAGTTCTCGAAACGTTAATACCAGCGGTCCGCCGCGCAGTTTTGAGTTAACAGTTTTCAGTTCACAGTCATCGTACTGTAAACTTTTTACTAAAAACTTGTTACTCAAAAAGTCCAGACAGTACTTATCGTGCCCGATGTGCTGTGCTGCGTAACAAAAACTATAAAAATCTTTTAAATCAAATTTGGCAATGGCACAAATAGAGTATAAAGAACTATTGGATGCAGGTGTTCATTTTGGTCACCTTACCCGCAAGTGGGATCCACGTATGGCTCCATACATCTTCATGGAGAAGAACGGGATCCACATCATTGACCTGAACAAAACTTTGAGCTGCCTTAATGACGCGGAAGCTGCATTGAAGCAAATCGTTCGTTCGGGACGTAAGATCATGTTTGTTGCTACTAAAAAACAAGCGCAGGAAATCGTAACGGAAGAGGCAAAACGCCTTAAAATGCCTTACGTAACTGATCGTTGGTTGGGTGGTATGCTTACAAACTTCGGTACTATTCGCAAGTCTTTGAAAAAAATGCAGACTCTTGAGAAGATGCTAAAAGACGAAACCACGGTTAGCAATATTGCGAAAAGAGAACGCCTGATGCTTACACGTGAAAAGGATAAACTGGAAAGAGTGTTAGGTGGTGTAGCTGACTTGACTCGTCTTCCTGCTGCCCTTTTCATCGTTGATGTAAAACGCGAGCACATTGCGGTTGCAGAAGCTAAAAGATTGAACATTCCAATCTTCGCGATCTGTGATACAAACTCAAACCCTGAACTGGTTGACTTCCCTATTCCAAGTAATGATGATGCTTACAAAGCAATTTCTATGATTACTTTGGCGATTGGAAAAGCGATCGAAGAAGGTTTGATGGAACGCAAACAAGATAAAGACGATCAGCGCCTGGTAGAGGAAGAAGAAGCCAAACGTCAGGTTGACAAAGGCAATGAAGAAGCAGCAGCACCGGTACAGGTTGCTGAGGCGGCAGCTGATTCTGACGTAGAGTAACGAAGGGCGATATGGATTTGGTTTAATTTAACCGCATCCTGTCTCAACAGATAAAGTAGCCCATAGCCATTTTGCTATGGGCTACAGTTTTTTAGAATTTATTTTGAAAACTAGTTTGGTAATCAATTCATAAAGTTACCGTAACGGATTTCACACAAAAAATATTAATCATACTCATTTAATCATGGCAATTACCGCACAAGATGTAAATAAACTCCGCCAAATGACTGGCGCAGGCATGATGGATTGTAAAAAAGCGCTTCAGGAAGCTGATGGCGATTTCGAACAAGCTGTTGATATTCTTCGTAAGCAAGGACAAAAAGTTGCAGCAAAACGTGCTGACAACGCTGTTTCAGAAGGAGCTGTATTGGTTAGCATCAGCGCTGACGGAACAAACGGAAAAATTGTTGCTTTGGCATGCGAAACTGAACCAGTTTCTAACGTTGAAGATTTCAAAAACCTTGCTCAGAGCATTTTGGACAAAGCTGTTGCAGATAACATTTCTGACAAAGAAGCTTTGCTTGCTGCAACACTTGCAGACGGACGTCCTGTTAGCGAAAACATCATTGACCTGGTAGGTAAATTGGGAGAGAAACTTGAAATCGTTTCTTACGAAAACGTAACCGCTGATCAGGTTGTTTCTTACATCCACTCAAATGGCAAACTAGGAGTACTTGTTGCTTTTGAAGGTGTGAACGGAACAGATGTAACAGAACTTGGAAAAGACGTTGCAATGCAAATTGCAGCAATGAAGCCAGTTGCTCTTGACAAAGATGGCGTTGATGCTGCGACTGTTGAGCGTGAGATCGAGGTTGGAAAAGAACAAGCTCGTGCAGAAGGCAAACCAGAAGCAATGCTTGAAAAAATTGCACAAGGTAAGTTGCAGAAATTCTACAAAGACAATACACTTTTGAATCAGGAATTTGTTAAAGATTCGTCTTTGACGATACGCCAATTGCTTGAAAAAACGGCAAAAGGGCTTACTGTGAAGTCTTTCAACCGTGTTGCTATTGGAGCCTAAGTTTTTTTAGATATAAAATAATATATGAAAACGCCTGGTATCTGCTTGTATACCAGGCGTTGTTTTTTAATATTTACGAGAAATATTGTTGGCCCAGTTCTATTTTCTATGGTATACGTAGTTACTTTTTTATAATATGGCGGTCAGAACATCGAAGAATGATTATGCACGTCATAATTTGAGTGATGAAGAATTGGTAAAACTTTTTGTAGAAACTCAGGAGAACCGATATTTCGAGAAGCTCTACGAAAGATATTCGGAGAAGGTTTATCACAAGTGCCTGTCTTTTGTAAAAGATATCGCGAAAGCGGAAGATCTTACACATGACATCTTCCTGAAACTGATTTTCAAGCTCGGTACTTTTAAAGAGGATGCCAAGTTCTCCACGTGGTTGTATTCAATTACATACAATCACTGTATGGATCAGTTGCGAACAAATAAAAAGCGGGGAGAAGTTCTTCAGGAAGAGCCGATAGAAGTGCCTGACGATGTTGACTTAAATAACATATTTGATGGAGATGATATTCAGGCTAAAAATCTGAAAACAGCTCTTGATCAGCTTACAGTTGATGAAAAAGGTGTGTTGTTTATGAAGTATATGGATGACCTTAGTATTCGGGACATCGCAGACATATTCAATGTTACGGAAAGCGCCATTAAAATGCGCTTGTTAAGATCGCGCGAAAAGCTGCGCAAGAAGTACCTGGAAACCATTATTTTCCTTACTATTCTCGCAGTAAAAATGATTGAGTTGATGAGAAATCATATAGGATAAACATTCAGCAAAATGGCAAGCGGAAATTCAGTATTCAAAGAACTAGAACCTGACAACGAGGTACCCGAGTACCTGAAACACGCATTGGTTGCAGAGGTCGACACAATACGAAATACGATGCAGGTGGTAACACTTTTTACTGAGCATTTTTTGTCAGCAATTACAATCGGGCTGTCTTTTAATGAAAACGAATAAATGATTTGACGAACACTTCTATACCAACAATGAGCAATCTTCCCAATATTTCAGAAATCCTTAGAAACATTTTTGCTGCACTTATCAGTCAATTTGAAGACTTCGTACCACGGGTACTAGGTTGCCTCATTATTTTGATTATTGGATATCTGGTGGCAAAGGCAGTTAAAATAATTATCCAGCAGATTTTAAGTAAAATCGGTTTTGACAGAATCGGTGATAGATTGAATGAGATTGGAATCATCAAACAATTAAAAACAGAGATTTCACTGAGTGACATCGTAGCCAAGATATTTTACTACTACCTGCTGTTGATCTTCTTAACCCTGGCAGCAGAAAAACTCGGAGTGGATACCATCACCAATATGGTGTTATCTCTTGTCAATTTTATCCCTAAATTGATTGCTGGTGCCATCCTGCTACAAATCGGGATTATGCTGTCCGATGCAATTAAAACTGCCGTGACGGCGCTATGCAAATCCTTTAACATAGCTTCGGCGAAGCTGATAGGTAATATTGCTTTTGTTTTCTTCCTGATTATTACCTTCATCACCGCACTGAAACAAATAGGAATGGAGACCGCCATGTTAGAGTCGAGCTTCCTTTTGGTGATTGGTGGTGTTGTAATAGCTTTTGGTATCGGTTATGGCATTGCTTCAAGAGATGTTCTTGCCAACATTATATCTTCCTTTTACAGTAAAAAGAACTATCGGGAGGGGCAGCTTATCAAAATTGACAATGTGAAAGGTGTAATTACTAAAATTGATAATACATCCGTAACCATTGTAAATGATACCACGACAACAATAGTGCCTTTACAACTTTTCCAGACGAGGCAAGTGGAAATTTTTAACTAATTTATTTATTAACTAACGTTACTCTTATGCAAGTGAAGATTAGGATAAGTTTTCTGTTTTTTATAACAACGTTGTTCATCAACCAACAGAGCTTTTCTCAAAAAGTGGATTTGTCTAATTCATTAAATGCCAACAAACTTAAAACACCAGGTGATACAGTTATAAAGAAGACAGAATTCGGAGCAAATCTTAATCAAGGATCTTTCAGTTCGAACTGGACAGGTGGTGGCGTTAATTCGTTAGCATTGGGACTATTCTTCAATGCACTGAGGGAAGTAAAGAAAGGTAAAAACTCCTGGCGTAATGATTTCCAGTCACAGTATGGGGTGGTTAGAAACAAAGGTCAGCAAAGTAGAAAGAATGTTGATCGTATATTTTTTGATTCGAAATACAACAGAGAGTTAACTTCAAAATGGAGCTTGTTTGGTAACGTTAACTTCCTGTCCCAATTTGCACCAGGATACGATTATGTTGCAGATACGTCAGACGCGTCAAAAACTATTAAGAATAAGCTTTCCGGTTTTTTTTCGCCTGCCTATGTAACCGAAGCGATAGGTATTGAATATAAACCCGTTCCTTATTTCTTTATCGACTTTGCTCCCGCAGCTTTGCGTCAAACCATCGTTATGGATAGGGATATTTACCTGAATACGCCGGATCAAAAAAATTATGGCGTAGAAATAGGCAAGCGTTTTCGTAATGAAGTGGGTATTGTGCAGTTGGTGGCAAACTTTGATAAGGATATTGCCAAGGACATCAATCTTAAATTCAGGTATCTATCATTTACTTCCTACTCGGATAATCCAAGAACGATTGGTATCCAGGATAAACAATTCCATTTTGATCACCGTTTGGATGCTCAGATCACAGCGAAAATTGCGAAGTATTTCAATGTTAACCTTGGTACCATTGTAATCTACGATAAAGATCAGGCCAGTCGTGCTCAATTTGCACAAGGTCTCAGTGTCGGATTCCTTTACTCATTCAAATAAATTGTCTTATCTAACATACGCTTAACTATGCTTCAGGAATTTAAAACTTTTATTGCCAAGGGTAATGTGCTCGATCTGGCTGTCGGTGTTGTCATTGGTGCTGCTTTCGGCAAAATTACCACATCTCTGGTAGAGGATATCATTAATCCGATATTGGGACTTCTGATTGGCGGTGTCGATTTTACCCAGTTAAAAGTCGTATTGAAAGAAGCAGTTGGAGATACGCCGGAAGTTGCTGTTAAGTATGGTAACTTCATTCAAGTACTAATCCAGTTCGTTATCATTGCCTGGGTTATTTTCCTCATTGTGAAACTTGCCAACAGATTAAGACTGACCGAGACTCCGAAGGAGTAATAAAATAGTTGAAAATAGTGAAAAGGGCATGATAAGTGCCCTTTTTTTATGCATGTAAATTTTTAGGTTGCTGCCTGCAAAAGTTCCCTTGAAAAAGATTTACCTTCGTTGTTTACAGCTTGCAACTTGATAAATACAGTATTGTGTCTAATAAATTAGTCGTTTTGGGTGGGGGAGAAAGTGGTCTTGGAGCTGCTATCCTGGGCAAATCTAAGGGGTTTGATGTATTTCTGTCGGATCGGGGGCGTTTGCATGATCAGTATCGTAAAGAGCTGATTGAAAGGGGAATCTCATTCGAGGAAGAGCAACATACCGAATCAGTTATTTTGGATGCCAATGTAGTTGTCAAAAGTCCCGGGATTCCAGATACTGTACCTCTGATACTGGCGTTGGTTGAAAAGGGAATTCCTGTCATTTCTGAAATAGAATTTGCAGCACAATACACCGATGCAAAACTGATAGCGATAACGGGAAGCAACGGAAAAACGACTACAACTCTGTTGACCTATCATTTGCTGAAAGATGCTGGATTTAATGTCGGGCTTGCCGGAAATATAGGGGACAGCTTTGCCTGGCAGGTTGCCGAAAAAGCATTTGATTATTACGTTCTGGAAATCAGTAGTTTTCAGTTAGATAATATTATCAGCTTTAAACCTGATGTTGCGGTATTGCTAAACATCACACCCGATCACCTCGACAGATACGGATATTCATTTCAGAACTACACGGATTCCAAATTTAATATTATTAAAAATCAGACTGCTGAGAATCATTTCATCTATTTTGATGATAGCGAAGTGATTAAAACAGAGTTGGAAAAGAGAGATGTTCTGTCAAAAAAATTGGGAATCTCAATTGATCATTCGGTAGAGAATGGCATTTTTCTGGAAGAAAATCAGCTGAGAAGCAATTTCGATAAATCTGGTTTTTCTCAGGATTTTGACAAACTGCCAATAAAAGGGCCTCATAATGCGATCAACGCAATGGCCGCTATTCTGGTGGCTCAGATAGTGGGTATTACCGAGGATAAAATCAAAGAGGGATTGTTGTCATTCCAAAATGCACCCCACCGGTTAGAAAAGGTTGAAGTGATTAATGGCGTTACTTACATCAACGATTCGAAAGCTACCAACGTGGATTCCGTTTTTTATGCCTTGGGAAGCTTTTCGGAGCCGGTTGTATTAATCGCTGGTGGCGTCGACAAAGGCAATGAATATGGTCAGATTGAGGAGTTGGTAAGAAAAAAGGTTAAAGGACTTATTATTCTGAGTGTTAAATATGAAAAACTGAGAGATTATTTCGCTGATATTGTCCCTCAGATTTACATTACACAAGACGTTGAGGACGCTGTGAAGCAGGCTAAAAAATGGAGCGAACCAGGTGATGTTGTGTTACTTTCACCGGCTTGTGCAAGTTTCGATTTGTTTAAAAATTATGAAGATCGGGGAGATCAATTTAAAGTTGCTGTAAGAAATCTGGCTTAACGATGACGCAAGAAAAGAACTTGGATGGAATGGAGCTCTTGCAGAAATCAAGAGATAAAACCCAGACCTGGATCAGAACTAATCTCAAAGGAGATCCCTGGATATGGGGAATTTGTATTATTATGCTGCTATGGAGTATTGTAGTAGTGTACAGTGCATCGGTCAAGGATGCTTACAGCCAGAAAGACGGAGATACAGAATATTATCTGTACAAGCATTCCGTATTGTGTTTTTTATCGCTTGTTGTGATGTTTTATGTGCATCGGATTCCATACATCAAATTTGTGTATGTTACCCGTCTTGCTGTGTGGAGCTCAATACTCCTTCTGATTTTTACCATGTTTTTTGGGACCTCCGTTAATGATGCCTCTCGCTGGATTGAAATTCCAATCATTGGTCAGCGTTTCCAGCCATCGGAATGGGCCAAGGTAGCTTTAATATCACATTTGTCACTCATTTTGGCAAGACACATCAAGGGTGGATGGAATACGCGTGAACTTTTCATGGAGCCACTTGCTTTGGTTGGCCTTGTCTGCGGATTGATTTTTACGAGCAACGTATCTACCGCAATGATGCTTGCTGGGATCTGTTTCCTATTGATGTATGTAGGCAAGGTTCCGTTACATTACCTGTTTTTTACGGCTATCGGGCTAGTGTTTTTTGCAACCTTAGCCATTCTTCTTAATTCGACCCAGCGATCGGGAACAGCTCAGAATCGTATAGCGGCATTTTTTGATAAGGATGTGGTTGTATATCAATCTCAGCAATCCTACATGGCTATGGCCCGGGGTGGATTATACGGTGAAGGCGTTGCGAAAAGCCGGCAAAGACGGTTTCTGCCTGAACCTCAGAAAGACTTTATCTTCGCAGTTGCAGTGGAGGAATATGGAACACTGGGAGGAACAATCCTTATAATTATGTATCTTATCCTCTTGTATCGCGGGCTCAAAGCAATTGAAGCTACAAAGCGACCCTTTGGAGGATTATTGTCTGCCGGACTAACCTTTGTTGTCGTCAGTCAGGCATTTTCCGCGATGGCCGTAACGGTTGGTCTTGTTCCGGTTACGGGTCAAACATTGCCGTTTTTTAGTCAGGGAGGAACCTCATTGCTATTTACAGGAATTGCGATGGGAATGATATTGAGCGTGAGCAGGGGCGAAAAAATGGATGAGAAGAGAATTTAAGCAAAATGGCAAAAAGAATTATTATTAGTGGTGGAGGGACTGGTGGGCATATTTACCCAGCTATTGCTATCGCCAACGCCATTTTGAAAAAAGAACCGGATACTGAAATCCTCTTTGTAGGCGCTTTGGGTAAGATGGAAATGGAAAAGGTGCCAAAGGCAGGTTTTCAGATTGTAGGTCTGCCGATTGTTGGTATAAAAAGAGAGTTGTCATTGGATAATCTTGCTTTTCCATTCAAACTGGTGAACAGCTTGTTGAAGGCAAGAGATGTTGTAAAGCAGTTTAAACCGGATGTGGCTGTTGGAGTGGGTGGTTTTGCGAGTGGTCCATTGCTTATGATGGCTTCTTTGGCAGGAATTCCGATTCTGATCCAGGAACAGAATTCCTACGCAGGGGTGACCAACAAACTACTGGCGAAAAGAGCTGCAAAAATTTGTGTAGCTTACCCTGGAATGGAGGCCTTTTTCCCAAAGCCTAAACTGGCTTTATTAGGGAATCCGGTAAGAAGAGATATTGTGGATGTTTCAGGGAGGAAAAATGAGGCGCTGGTTCATTTTGATCTTTCGCCGGAACGTAAAACACTCTTTGTGATGGGTGGAAGCCTGGGTGCGAGATCCATTAATGAGAGCATCAATAACGGTCTGAAAAAACTGCTTGATGCGGGTTATCAGATATTGTGGCAAACGGGAAAAGGCTTTATTGAAAAGGCCAGGGAATCTATTCAAAGACTCGACACTGATCGTGTGAAGGCTTTTGAGTTTATTTATGAAATGGACTTGGCCTACGCGGTGGCAGATGTTGTGGTTTCACGTGCAGGAGCATTGTCCGTGTCTGAATTGTGCCTGGTAGCCAAGCCTGCCATTCTGGTTCCTTATCCAGCCGCAGCAGAAGACCATCAGACAAAAAATGCATTGAGCTTAACAGAGCAACATGCTGCTATACTGGTAAAAGATGAAAAGACGGCGGTGGAGTTGGTAACAAAGGCAATTGATTTGCTTGAAGATCTGTCGCAGCAGGCAATACTTAAATCTAATATAAAGAAACTTGGAAGACCTTCTGCTGCTGATGATATTGCAGCTGAGGTACTGAAATTGGTTAAATAGTAAATTGAAAAGATTATGAGTTCATCCATGATGAATTGGAAATACATATATTTTGTAGGTATCGGAGGTATTGGTATGAGTGCGCTTGCTCGTTGGTTCAAAGCGAATGGGTTCCAGGTAGCAGGTTATGATAAAACGGCTACTACGCTTGTAAACACATTGATCGAGGAAGGAATTGAAGTTACACTGGAAGATGAAGTGCCCGCCATTCCGGAAGCTTTTATAGCTCAGCCGGATCAGACATTGATTATCTATACTCCGGCTGTACCAGTTCAACACAAACAAATGCTGTATTTCAGAGATCATAATTTTCTGATACTGAAAAGGTCGCAGGTGCTTGGAATGCTCACCAAAAATCTGAGGACAGTAGGAGTTGCCGGAACACATGGGAAAACGACCACATCATCTATGGTGGCGCATATTTTACGCCAGGCAGATGTGAACAGTACTGCATTTTTAGGGGGGATAACTCAGAATTATGGTACAAATTTATTATTAAACAAACCTACGGATAATCTGGAAGAAGTGGTTTGTGTGGTGGAGGCGGATGAATTTGACAGGTCGTTTCTGACGCTTTATCCTGAGATCGCGATTGTAACTTCCACAGATGCTGATCACTTGGACATCTATGGAAAACACGAAGCGGTGCTCGATTCCTTTAAAGAATTCGTAAGCCAGATTGATGAAAACGGGGTATTGTTTATGCGCCACGGTTTGGAGCTGGAATCGTCTACACAAGCACAAGTTTTTACATATTCGTTAACAGAAGGGGCCTTTTTTGCGGATAAAATAAGAATTGAAAAGGCGAGGTTTATTTTTGATCTTGTACACCCTGATGGCCGCATTAAGGATGTAGCCATGGTTATTCCTGGATATCATAACATTGAAAATGCGGTTGCGGCGGCGGCCTCGGCGCTATATCTTGGTGTAGCACCTGAAAAAATAAAAGAGGCTCTGGAGAGTTACAGAGGCGTAAAACGCCGCTTTGAATATCAGGTGGAAAGGAGTGATAAGGTTTACATTGACGATTATGCACACCATCCGACTGAGATTGAAGCGTTCCTGAACTCGGTTAAAGCATTGTATCCTGGTCGGCACATTACAGCAGTTTTTCAGCCACACTTGTTTACCCGGACACGAGATTTCGCAGATGGTTTTGCTGAGAGCTTATCTATTGCTGACAGGCTTTTACTTCTGGAAATTTATCCGGCAAGAGAATTGCCTATTGAGGGAGTCAATTCTCAAATGCTTCTGGATAGGGTTAGCATTGCAGATAAGAGAATTGTGGGGAAGGACGACGTATTGGAGATCTTACAGAACCTTGACACGGAGGTGGTCGTAACGATAGGAGCGGGAGATATTGATACCTTAGTAGTCCCAATAAAGTCTATATTGACCACTCCGGTAACTAATAATTAGTAAAAGCATTTTTAATATTACTGAGATGTTACGTAAATTTGAATATTCTTGGCAATTTTTTAAACGTGCTTTATGGCTCATTCTTCCTCTTGCAGGAATTGGTATGGCAGAGAGCAGGCTTGGAAGTCAGAGATGTAACAATCTGGTCTTCTCCATTGAAGGAGATTCAGGGGCTTATTTTCTGAATCAGACCGACGTAAGAATGTTGCTAACTGAGAATGGCGGGGATCCTTTAATAGGAACCCGGCTGGATGAAGTGAACCTTGGAGAGCTTGAAAATAGGGTCAAAAAAAACAAACTGATAAAAAAATGTCAGGTATCCCGTGACCTTAGGGGTAATATTGTCGTTAATGTAGAACAGGAGAAACCGCTTGCACGATGGATTAATACCTCAGAAAGCGGAGAGTGGAGGAATTCAGATGGATACTATATTAATGACGAAGGAGATTTTTTTCCCTTGTCGGATAGTTTTTCGGCAAGGGCTCTTATCGTTACCGGTGCCTATTTCCGGGATGCGAAAAAGCTGAAAAGTGAAAAGGGGGAGTCGTTACTGGAGCTGATTCGCTTTTTGAATACGGATCCGTTCTGGAAGGCACAGGTAGCTCAATTGGATGCTGACAAAGAAGGTGAAGTTCACCTGATGACAGTATTCGGGGATCAGAGAATAGAATTTGGCACGGCAGAAGGCTTTGAGTCCAAATTTAATAAGTTACACTTATTTTATGAGAAGGTTCTGAGCAAGGATTGGAGTAGATATTCAAGAATAAGTATTAAGTTTCAAGATCAAATAGTTTGTGAATAACAATTCACCATCAGCATGGCACACGACAAAATAGTAGTAGGAGTAGATATTGGCAGTACAAAAATCGCAGTGATAGCGGCGCAGGGGGCCACCTCCGGTTCGCGCCAAAGTAATATAGAAATTCTTGGATTTAGTGAGGTAGCTGTGCCTAGCGGAGCAGTTGTAAACGGTTCAGTCGAAAATATAAAGCAGGTTGGAGCAGCAATTAAAGAAGCATTGGCAGAAGCCTCTTTACGTTCCGATCTGGATATAGGAGTTGTAAATGTGAGTTTCAGCGGAGCCCACGTAAGAGTTAGTGCTCAGAGTGACGGAGTGATTCGTCCATCTGCTTCAACAGGTGAGGAGGTGACTCAAAGAGATGTTGACCAGTTGGTGGATGACATGTACAGGGCTAAAACGGAACCAAATTACGACGTACTTCATGTTTTGCCCATTGATTTTGCGGTGGATAACTCTACCGGGGTGAGAGAGCCTGTTGGGAGAACAGGAATTAAACTTGGTGGAAATTTCCTGATCGTTTCTGCGAACAACCAGTCAATTCAAAGAACCAAAAAAAGTTTATTAGAAGCTGATCCGGGTCTGAAATTTGATAAGCTGGTATATGCGCCGTTGGCAACAAGCCTGGCAGTATTGTCAGACAATGAGATTAAGGCGGGTATTGCTATGGTTGATATCGGAGATCATACGACAGATCTTATTATTTATCAGGACCGTGTTATTCGTCACATTGCATCTTTTCCGATTGGCGGCAGGCATATCACCAGTGACCTGGCAACGGGTTGCGGCATACAGATTGAAAATGCCGAGCAACTGAAAAAAGAATATGGCGTAGCTGTATCCGGAGATATACCACTTAATGTGGAAATTCTGGTCAATTTTCTGGCGGGAAGAGCACCAAAACCTGTCTTGAAAAGAAATGTTGCTTTGATTATCGAAGAGCGTCTCAAAGAAATCGCGGCAATGGTTTATGCTGAAATACTTAAGTCAGGGTATCAGGAGAAACTGATTGGAGGAATTGTGTTGAGTGGTGGCAGTGCCGATATCGCAGAAATTGAAATTCTTTTTGAAAAGGTTACAGGAATGGCTGTAAGGGTTGGTTTTCCTGAAAACCTTGCGCGTACAGTAAAAGCGGACGCTGTAAGTAATTCCACCTTCGCCACTGCAATCGGTTTGGCGTGGGCTGGTATAAAATCCATTGACCCGCGTGTGAAGTCGGTATGTAAACCGGTGATTGTGAATAATAACCATGTTCAGAACAATCACCACCAGCATCAGGAACCCGTTAAAAAGGCTGATAAAGAGGAGACCAAAAAACCA
The DNA here is from genome assembly GCF_021390535.1 of Dyadobacter sp. CY312. Taxonomy (GTDB): domain Bacteria; phylum Bacteroidota; class Bacteroidia; order Cytophagales; family Spirosomataceae; genus Dyadobacter. Next base: position 74,133 of record NZ_JAJUXG010000024.1, on the reverse strand, counting down.
GGCCGTTTTTTTTGGGACAATCTTCTGGGAAAGAAGGAAGATAATACAGACGAATATTGAAATATAAGAGCATTACACCAATCAACCCCGGGAATATGAATACCAGTTTGTTGCACGCATTAGACCAGGATTATATTGTGAACGAAATCGTGAAAGACCCCAATGGAGGAAGTCAGGCTGAGCCTGCTATCATCAAAGTAATAGGCGTAGGCGGTGGAGGAAGCAATGCAGTCAATTACATGTTTGAAAAAAAGATCAAAGATGTAGAATTTGCTGTCTGTAATACCGACCGCCAGGCTTTGGCCAATAGCCCCGTACCTGTAAGAATACAGCTGGGTGCTACGCTTACGCAGGGTCTTGGAGCAGGAACAGACGCAACTAAAGGAAAAGAAGCAGCCCTTGAAACCATAGAAGAGATTAAAGCACTTCTCGGAGGGTCTACCCAAATGGTATTCATCACGGCCGGTATGGGTGGTGGTACTGGTACAGGAGCAGCTCCGGTAATCGCACAGCTGGCCAAAGAAATGGGCAAGTTGACTGTTGCAGTAGTTACAGCGCCTTACACATGGGAAGGACTGGATAAAAAGGAACAGGCACTTGAGGGGATTGAGCAACTGAAAGAATTCAGTGACACAGTTCTGGTCGTTTTGAATGATAAGCTTGAAGAGCTTTACGAGGATATGACACTTACCCAGGCTTTTGCGGAAGCTGACGGTATCTTGCTCAATGCGGTAAAAAGTATTTCTGAAATTATTACCACGAATGGTAATATCAACACGGACTTTAAAGACGTAGAGAAGGTTCTTAAAGGAGCAGGTCAATCGGTGATGGGAACCTCTGAGGCTTCCGGAACCGATCGTGCACAGCTTGCTATCAAAGAAGCTCTGGATTCTCCGTTATTGAACGATCGTGATATACGTGGCGCAAAACGTATTTTGGTTACACTTGCTACCAGTAAGAAAAAAGAAGCAACCATGAAAGAGCAGCGTGAGATCTGGCAGTTTGTCTTGTCTCAGGTTGGCGGCGAAGCGCGTATGTTTAAGCTGGGTACAATTACAGATGATTCTCTGGGAGATAAACTACGCGTTACCATCGTAGCGGCGGGTTTTGACAGCATTGAATCGCCTATTCCCGGAATGCAGACTAAAAGTATGATCAGAGCGAGCGAAGAAGCTGCATATGTAGCTCCCGTTGTGCTGGAGCCGGAAGATGCTTTTGAAGAGGAACTTGTACTTACAGGAGAAGTAAGTGGTACGAGAACCGGCTCAGTAGATCTGATACTTGATGATGAGATTGTGGTTCCCAAAGGAGATATGCGTCATGTATCAATCATTGATTCATCGGGTGAAGATGATTGGTCTAACGAAGAGGCGGACAAAATAAATGCGATGGTTAAGTTCTTCAAAGAGGGAATTGTAAAGTATACAGACCTTGAAGGACCAGCATATAGAAGAAGTCAGATTGACCTCTGGAAGCGGCCGGCAATACCGGCCAGCGAGATGGAACAACACTGGTTAAAATAAGAAAGAGGAGCTTTAAGCTCCTCTTTCTTATTTTGGTGGAATCTTCTAAAACCGAATGATCTGTTCAGCCTGCATTTCGAGCAATTCCTTGTATAACGCATTAGAAATGACTTTCTCGCTGTAATGAGATTTTATCTGCGCCAGTTTAACTCTAAGCGCCAGTGTATTCATACCCAAATAGCTGAATACGTCATTCAGATGACTCATGGCTATGGCTGCACCTTGTGTATTCGAAGATAGGCCTACCAGCGCAGCTTTTTTATTGGAGAAACTGTTCGGGTACGGCAGACCATCGATGAATGCTTTCAGAACGCCCGGGTAAGAACCATTGTACTCAGGTACTATAAAGACAAATTTATTAGTCTGTTCCAACAAGGCTCTTAAACCGTTGAATTTCTCATTTTTACCAATATTTTCATACATGGCTGAAACTGTGAAATCGTGAGGTAAATGAACAAGATCCAGAATTAAGCTCGGAGCATTCAATTGATTCAGGATATCCTGGTAATATTCGGCAATTTTTCGGGACATCGAATCGGGGCGGTTCGTGCCAACAATAATTACAATAGGCTGATCAGATAGACTCATTGGACAGGCGATCGTAAAATCGCGGTATTTCAATCGGATGTAATGTTAAGTTATTTGTAAAGAAACAATTTTCGGGCGAATATGTTCAGTAAATAGCCATGGTTTACTTGAATCAACGGCGTTGATAATTGGGAATAAGAATCCGCTCTTTCCTTTTACCCAAGATTTATTGCTATATTTGACCCCTTAATTCATCATGAAAATAATATAAAGATCTGGTATTCAGTTCCTTATTGAAGGCGTTAACTCACATAATAGTATGTCTTGGTTTATTCGAAAAGAAAAAGGTATTAATACACCCACCGAAATGAAGCGTGAAGCACCGGACGGGCTATGGTACCAGTGTCCTCAGTGCAAAAAAGTAACGCCTACGCGTGAGCACAAAATGAGCGCTTATACTTGCCCCCATTGCAACTATCATGACAAGGTGGGTTCGGATATATACTTTGAACTTTTATTCGACGACAATAAATTTACGGAGTTGGATGCTAACCTGACATCGGGAGACCCGTTGCAGTTTGTAGATACAAAAGCATACCCGGATCGCGTAAAATCCACAATACAGAAGACTGGTCTTAACGATGCAGTAAGAACTGGTTATGGTAAAATGAACGATCTGGAAATCGTTATCGCTTGTATGGATTTTAATTTTATCGGCGGTTCGATGGGATCTGTTGTAGGTGAAAAAATTGCCCGGGCTATTAATTATGCGCTGAAGAAAAAATTACCTTTTCTGATGATATCGAAATCAGGAGGTGCGCGTATGATGGAGGCAGGATTTTCTTTAATGCAGATGGCTAAAACTTCTGCCCGGCTTGCATTACTTTCAGAAGCAAAACTCCCCTATATTTCTTTGCTTACCGATCCTACCACAGGTGGGGTAACAGCCTCTTACGCGATGCTTGGAGATTTTAATATTTCAGAACCCGAAGCATTAATTGGTTTTGCAGGGCCTCGTGTAATTAGAGAGACGATTGGAAAAGATCTGCCAAAAGGATTCCAAAGTGCTGAATTTGTATTGGAGCACGGTTTCCTTGATTTTATTGTTGACCGCAAAGACCTGAAAGATAAACTTACAAGTTTGCTCACCATGTTGAGTTGACCTTGCTTTTTTTGACAAGTTATAGCTACATGACAACCGCCTCCGGCGTTTAAGTCATGTAGTTTTTCTTTATTCAGGAGATCGTTTTCATGGGCAATTGTCTTTTCTTCTCGTATCAGTTATGCTACTGATTTTCCATCCTGTTGCTGATAATGCGAGAATGAATACATTTACGCCGCAATGAGAAAATTTGTCTCCTGCATAAAATTTGTACGGAGCCCATACAGTTGCCATTGGTTGGTCTATATGAACAATAATGTCATAAATTCTTTCATCCCAAATAGCATTATGTGGCGTTCCTACCGCTTTTATAAATTGCTCAGCAGGTTCCTGTCTGATGATGAGTGAGTCTGTGGAATTCTTTAATATAGTGGATAAAGAAGATTTTGTAGCAAGTGTACTTCTAACAAGCGATGAATCTCCAGTACGCATTCCGTCAAAAAAGCGATCAATTGTTGCTCGTATTTTTTCATGCTGGTTCTGAGCCATGGCGTGATCTTGTCCAAAGGCTAGTAGAAGTATAACAAGGAGAATCTGACATTTGGTATGAAAAACCATTGTTGGTATAGTTTTAGAAAAGGTTAATTTTACACCTCTTTCAATAAAAAAAGAATGTCGGAAAAATTAGTTAAAAAAGTAGATATAAAGAATAGAAGGGCATCCTTCGAATATTTTTTTGTAGAAGAGTTTACAGCAGGATTGTCGCTGACGGGTACTGAGATAAAATCCATCAGGCAGGGAAAAGTGAATTTCCAGGATGCGTATTGCCTTTTTATGGATAATGAGCTTTACGTAAGAAGTCTTCATATATCGCCCTATACAGAAGGTACTCATTACAATCATGACCCGATGCGGGACCGCAAACTTCTTATCACCAAAAGAGAACGGAAGCGTCTAACAGAAAACTTAAAGGATCAGGGTCTCACGATTGTACCCGTACGCCTTTTTACGAGTGAGCGGGGTTTTGCGAAATTACATATAGCGCTGGCAAAAGGTAAAAAGCTTTATGACAAGAGAGAAACCATAAAAGAGCGTGATGTGAAGCGTGAGACAGACCGGGGAGGTTACTAGTATGCCCTCTGCGGTGTCGCATAGAGCCGGACATGTTGTTTCTCAATGGGTTTGATGTTAAATTTTGACTATTTGTAAATTTGTATGCAGGTTTTTTTACGCAAAATTTCATATATTGTCAGAATCAATTACCTCAAAGGCTCATGGGTAAAGTACTGGTTCTTAATCAGGATTACAGCGCATTAAGTGTTTGCACCGTTCCAAAGGCGTTTTTGTTAGTATACATGAATAAGGCAGAAATGCTGGCAGAGTCGCCGCATGATTTTTTGCGAACTGTAAGCAGCAAATATCCTTTGCCAATCGTTATTCGCCTTCACCACTATATTCACCTTCCTTACCGCGGGGTGGTGATGAGCCGACACAACGTATTCAAGCGGGACGGGAACCGCTGTCAATATTGCGGAACCCACGATAATCTCACCCTCGACCACGTTATTCCCAAATCACGTGGCGGCAAGACCAACTGGGATAATTTAGCTACGGCGTGTAAACGTTGTAATTCCCGCAAAGGAGATCATACACCTGAGGAAGTTGGGATGCCTTTACGTCAACGGCCTTTTCGGCCCTCTTTCTTAATGTTCATCCGTGATTTCTCAGGATTGGCAGATGAAAATTGGCTTCCCTATCTTGGCGTAAAGGAGCGAGCTCGCTAACATTCCGCGTTGTCCCTCGCTTTTCTTTGCAAATAATACCTTTTTCTATATTATTTAATTAAAATCACTTGTGTCTCTGGATTTTAACCAGCAGAACTTGTACCTTTGCGCTCTGTTTTTTTAAAATTATATCATTTTCATCAATTTCAGCTATTTCGCTCGCGAGCTGATGTATTCCAGAGCAACAAGTCCTATTTATGTCTAAGGAAAAACAAACACAAGCACTTCCTGATTTCGATTGGGAAAAAGCAGAAGACAAAGGTTTCGGTACAGGTTACTCAGCTGCTGACCGTACTCGCCTTGAAGCAATGTATGACACTACCATTTCTCCTGTTCAGGAAAAAGAAGTAGTTAAAGGAGTAGTAGTAGGTATTACAGATCGTGAAGTGATTCTTAACATCGGTTTCAAATCTGATGGTATCGTTTCATTCAATGAATTCCGTGACCTTCCTGGTTTGAAAATCGGGGACGAAGTGGAAGTGTATGTAGAAAACCAGGAGGACGCACAAGGTCAGCTTGTATTATCCCGCAAAAAAGCGAAAGTTATTACTGCATGGGATAACATCCAGAAATCGTTCGACGAAGACGTGGTTATTGATGCCAACGTTAAGAGAAGAACTAAGGGTGGTCTTATTGTGGATATATTTGGTATCGAGGCTTTCTTGCCAGGTTCACAAATCGATGTGAAACCAATTCGTGATTTCGACATTTTTGTTGGAAAGCGTATGGAAGTGAAAGTTGTTAAGATCAATTACGCAAATGATAACGTAGTTGTATCTCACAAAATATTGATCGAAAAAGATCTTGAAGCACAACGTCAACAAATCCTGAATAACCTTGAAAAAGGTCAGGTACTTGAAGGTGTAATCAAGAACATGACAAACTTCGGTGTGTTCATCGATCTTGGTGGTGTAGATGGTCTTCTTCACATTACTGATATTTCATGGGGTCGTATCAACCACCCATCTGATCTTCTTGCTTTGGATCAGAAATTGAACGTGGTTGTTCTTGACTTTGATGAAGAGAAAAAACGTATCTCTTTAGGTTTGAAACAACTTCAGTCTCACCCATGGGATTCTCTTGCAGAAGAAATCCAGGTTGGATCAAAAGTTACAGGACGTATTGTTAACGTTGCTGATTACGGCGCATTCCTTGAAATCAAACCAGGTGTTGAAGGTTTGATCCACGTTTCTGAAATGTCATGGTCTCAGCACCTGCGCAATCCTCAGGAGTTTATGAACGTAAACGACGAGATCAGTGCAGTTGTATTGACTCTTGATCGTCAGGAGCGTAAAATGTCACTTGGTATCAAACAACTTACTGAAGATCCATGGACTCAGGGTTCATTGAAAGATAAGTATGCAATTGGTACTCGTCACAAAGGTGTTGTTCGTAATCTTACCAACTTCGGTTTGTTCATCGAACTTGAAGAAGGAATCGACGGACTTGTTCACGTTTCTGACTTGTCATGGACTAAGAAAATCAAACATCCTTCTGACTTCGTTAAAGTAAATGACGAACTTGAAGTTGTAGTTCTTGAACTTGACGCGGACAACCGTCGTCTTGCTTTGGGTCACAAACAACTTGAAGAAAATCCTTGGGATACTTTTGAGACTATCTTTGCAATCGGATCTGTTCACAAATCCACTATCGTTGCAAAAGGTGATAAGTTCGCAACACTTGAACTTCCTTATGGAATTGAAGGAATTGCAGCGATCAAAAATCTTACAAAAGAAGACGGTTCTGTTGCAGAAGTAGGTGAGAGCCTTGACTTCACAGTTCTTGAATTCCTTAAAGATGAGAAGAAGATCGTTCTTACGCACTCAGAAGTGAAGCCATCTGCTGCACCTGCTGCTGCTGAGAAAAAAGAAGAAAAAGCACCTAAGAGCGCTGGATCTTCTCAAGCTGCTAAAGCTTCTGCTTCTGATTCTTCAATAAAAGAAGGCGAGAAGTCAACATTTGGAGACTTAAGCGTACTTTCTGCTTTGAAAGAACAATTCGAAGAAAGCGAAAAGAAAGAAAAAAAGTAATAAAAACGAATAAAAGTGCGGAGTAGAGAAAATATTTAATACTTTTGCACCCGGGTTGGCTGAGGCTAACAGCAACAGCCAACCCGATAATGGTTCCGTGGCCGAGTGGCTAGGCAGAGGTCTGCAAAACCTCGTACAGCGGTTCGAATCCGCTCGGAACCTCGCTAGGATTATGCCCTGTTTTGCGTTCGTTGCATCAGGTCAATTTTGATAAAATACCATTTGAGATACGCCACATTTTCTGGCAGTCGCAAGTGGTATTTTTTTGTTAAATACTTGAAATTCAGAAAGTATAATCCTCATTTATGACTTTCGTCATACTCTATAAATTAGAAGAATTATAAATAAGATGTCCTTCCAAAATATACTCCAAATACTTTTGTGGATAAAAAATCGTACACTAGTTTTGTCTGTTGAAGAATAATGAATAGTTGATTATGTATATACCATTCCCTGAAGACTCTAAGTTTTGTTCCTTCATTAAGTGCTCGAAAACATTTGTAGCCATCGTTCTGACCATTATGCTCAGCGCCCCGGGTTTGCTATGGGCTCAGGATAGTACGGCTGCTGCAGGAGCTGCTCCCGCTGGTGGTGGTGATGCTGCAAAAGGTGAGTCACTTTTTAAAAACAATTGTGCTCAATGTCATGCTGTAACTGATGAGCGAGTAGTTGGTCCTGGTCTTAAAGGTGCTACTACACGTCAGGATATGGCCTGGTTAACTAAATGGGTTAAAAATTCTCAGGCAGTTATTGCTTCGGGAGATCCATACGCTGTTAAGTTATATAACGAGTACTCGAAAGCTCAGATGACAAGTTTCCCTAATTTATCAGAAGATGATATTAAAGGGATTTTTGCTTATGTAGATCAGGCTGCTGCTGCGCCTGCTCCTACCGCTGCCGCTGCTGGTGGTGCTCCTGCTGCCGCTGGTGCAGCTGACTCCGGTCCATCAGATTTGTTTATGATCGTGGTGGTTGCGCTGGTAGTTGTGATGTTACTGGTACTCGGCGTCTTGCTTGTTATCGTTTCTCTACTTTCGAAAGCAGTAACCGGTGGAACGGAAACAGCTCCTAAGGCTGACTTCCTGACAAGGTTCGGTAATTCAGTAAAGAACATCGCAACGGATCCTTCCATTCGTTCTGCTACAATCTGGATATTTGTCCTATTGGTGTTGAAAGCGACACTTGATGGTGCATACAGCGTAGGTATTCAGCAAGGTTATGCTCCTAAGCAACCAATATCATTCTCTCACAAGCTTCACGCCGGAGAGTATAAAATTGACTGTAATTATTGCCATACCGGTGTGAACAGAGGTAAATCTGCACACATTCCTTCTGCAAACATTTGTATGAACTGCCACGGTGTGATCAAGAAAGAGTCTCCGGAGATTCAGAAAATCTACACTTCTATAGAAAACAACCAGCCGATTGAGTGGGTTCGTGTACACAACCTTCCTGATCTGGCTTACTTTAACCATGCGCAACACGTAAATGTAGGTGGTGTTGAATGTGAAACCTGCCATGGTGATGTTGCCCAAATGGAAGTGATTCAGCAGCGTTCTTCCCTTACAATGGGATGGTGTATTGACTGTCACCGTCAAACTGAGGTTAATACAAAAGACAACCAGTACTACGACAAACTTGTACAGTTGCATGGTACAGAAAGCAAAGACGCTTTAAAAGTTGCTGATATCGGTGGTTTGGAATGTTCTAAATGCCACTATTAATCAATATAAAATACTACAGGAATACGACTCATTTGTATTGAATAGTTTTATGGAAAATACTAATAAAAGATACTGGCGGGGAATTGAAGAGCTGCGGAACGACGAGAAATTTGTTAAAAATGCAGCAACTGAATTTCCTGATGGACCAACTGAAAGTCAGTATGAGAGTTTGGTTGATGGAGTTGGAACACATCGCCGGGATTTCTTAAAAGTTTTGGGTTTCGGAATGGCAGCGGTTTCTCTTGCTGCCTGCGAAGCGCCTGTTAAAAAAGCAATACCTTACGTAAACAAGCCTGAGGGAGAGTTCCCTACCATTTCAAACTGGTATGCATCTACGTATTCTGAAGGTGGTGACTATGCAAGTATTCTTGTAAAGACCCGTGAGGGGAGACCAATTAAAATTGAGGGAAATTCACTTTCCCAGGCTTCTAGTGGTGTAAGTGCACGTGTGCATGCATCATTATTAGGGCTATATGATAACGAAAAACTGAAAGGTCCTAAAAAAGGAGAAGATACAAAAGTTAGCTGGGACACTATTGATAAGGAAATTGCTGATCAGTTGAAATCAATTGCAGCAAAAGGTGGAGCAATAAGAATACTTTCTTCAACTATCCTTAGCCCGGCAACCAAATCAGTAATTGCGGATTTTACAACAAAGTATCCTACAACAAAACACGTTGTATATGATGCCAACTCGTCTTCCGCATTGGTAAAAGGTAATGAGCTTTCTTTCGGTAAGGCGGTACTTCCGGCTTACGATTTCAGCAAGGCAAAATTAGTCGTAGGAATTGACGCTGATTTTCTTGGAACATGGATCGCTCCTGAGAATTACTCTGCACAATTTGCTCAGGCCCGTGCAGTAGGAAGCGGTAAAGATGGTAAGAAAGAAATGTCACGTTTGTATCAGTTTGAGGCAATTATGTCTCTTACAGGCTCGAATGCTGATTATAGGACAGCTGTTAAGCCATCTCAATTGGGATTGGTAGTAACAGCTTTATATAACAAAGTTGCTGCGAAACTTGGCGGTCAGGCGATCGCTGCTCCAAGTATTGAAGTGGCGAATCTTGACAAGGCAGCTGCTGAATTGGTTGCGGCAAAAGGTCAGGCGCTGGTCGTTTGTGGTGTTAATGATCCATCGGTACAGGTGGTTGTTAATGCTTTGAACAGCCTGTTGGGTAGCTATGGTTCAACCATCGATATAGACAATCCGGTTTACTTGCGTCAGGGCGATGATATCGCAATGAATGGTTTCGTTGATGAAGTAAAAGGTGGAAAAGTAGATGCTGTAATTCTTTATGGCGCTAACCCGGTTTATGACCATCCTCGTGGAGCTGAACTTGCAGCATCTTTGCCAAAAGTTAGTCTGAGCGTATCATTTAATGATCGCGCTGATGAAACTTCTTCATTGTTCAAATATATCGCTCCTGCTCCTCATTATCTGGAGTCATGGAACGATGCAGAGCCTAAGGCTGGTTTTTATAGTCTTGCTCAACCCACTATCGGTTTGATATTCAGTACCAGACAGGCACAATCAAGTTTATTGAAATGGGCAGATCAACCTGCTGATTTTCATGAATACATGAAGTCGTACTGGCGTAAAAATATATATACTCAGGGAGGTTCTGGTGACTTTGAAAAATTCTGGGTGAAAGCGCTGCATGATGGCGTTTTCGCATCCAACAGAACTGTCACTTCTTCTGCACCTGCTTTCACTGGTAACCTTGCCGCTTCTGTTGCTAATATTGCTAAAAAGTATAAAGCGAACTCAACGGGACTTGAACTTGCCATATTTGAAAATGTAGGTATTGGAAATGGCGCGGTAGCTAACAATCCATGGTTACAGGAATTCCCTGAGCCAGTTACAAAAGCTTGCTGGGATAACCACGCTGGTCTTTCTCAGAAAACAGCAACGGAACTTGGGGTAGCTCAGGGAGATGTTGTCAAGGTTGATCTTAAAGGAAAAACAATTGAAGTTCCTGTTATTATACAGCCAGGTTTGGCTTCTGGTACAGTTGCAATCGCAATTGGATACGGTCGTGAGAAAGCTGGTAAGTCTGCAAACGGAGTAGGTAAAAATGTTTACCCTCTTGCAACTTTCGCAGAAGGCTTCTTATCATTCGCACCAGGAGATGTAACGGTTTCTAAAACAGGCGAAACGAGAGAAATAGCTCAAACACAGACGCATAATACGGTAATGAATCGTAAGTCGGTTCTTCAGGAAACAGTGCTAGCACATTTCCAGCAAGATCCAATGGCAGGACGATTTGTTCCTAAAATACCTACTTCGGAAGGATCAGTAGATGCTACGGATCTGTCTCTTTGGAATGGACATCAATACAAAAATCACTCATGGGGAATGGTCATTGACCTGAACACATGTTTTGGTTGCGGATCCTGCGTGGTTAGTTGCCAGGCAGAAAACAACATCCCTGTTGTTGGTCGTCAGGAAATAATCAATGCGCGTGAAATGCACTGGTTGCGTATTGACCGCTATTACAGCAGTGATGCCGATGTAGAGGATTTGAGAGGATTGGAGATCGCTTCTGAAAACCCTGAAGTTACTTTCCAGCCGATGTTATGCCAGCATTGTAACAATGCACCTTGTGAAACGGTATGTCCGGTATTAGCAACGACGCATAGCTCAGAAGGATTAAACCAAATGGCGTATAACCGTTGCGTTGGAACCAGATATTGTGCAAACAATTGCCCTTATAAAGTTCGTCGTTTCAACTGGTTCAAGTACTTCGATAACGATAACTTCGATTACAACTTTAATAATGATCTGGGTAAAATGGTCATTAACCCGGATGTAACAGTTAGATCACGTGGAGTTATTGAAAAATGCTCAATGTGTGTTCACTTAATCCAAGAAGCTAAATTAACAGCTAAAAAGGAGAGAAGGCGTGTAGCGGACGGAGATGTAAATGTGGCTTGTGGTAGTTCTTGCCCAACCAATGCAATCACTTTTGGTGACATGAATGATCCGGAAAGTAAAATATCAAAACTTCTTTCAGAAGAGCGTGAAGGAAGGGCTTTCCATATGCTTGAAGAGATCAACGTTCGTCCACAGATTTCATATCTGACGAAGGTTCGTAATAAAGATGTTGCTGCGAAGGCTGAGGCAAAGAAAGAGCACGCTTAATTTCTGTATAGTTGTATTAATTTGAAGATTAAATCATTATAAATTAGAGTAGTATGCATGTTACTTCACCCGTGAGAGAACCCCTTATTCAAGGTGGAAAAACGTACGCAGACGTAACGGAGGATATATGTCGCCATGTTGAAGGGGCTCCTACCAAAGAGTGGAAAATAGCTTTCGGTATTTCTCTTGTCGTTTTGGCTTATGGATCCGTTTGTTTGGCATGGACCTGGTGGGAAGGCCTCGGTGTTTGGGGTTTGAACAAAACCGTAGGTTGGGCCTGGGATATTACAAACTTCGTATGGTGGGTTGGTATTGGTCACGCAGGAACACTTATTTCTGCAATCCTTTTGCTTTTCCGCCAAAAGTGGAGAACATCTATTAACAGAGCTGCTGAGGCGATGACCATTTTCGCCGTTATTTGTGCAGCTTCTTTTATCCTTATGCACATGGGGCGTCCATGGATGGCATATTGGGCATTGCCTCTTCCAAACGTTTTCGGTTCATTATGGGTTAACTTCAACTCACCTCTTGTATGGGACGTTTTTGCGATCAGTACTTATTTCTCAGTATCTCTTGTTTTCTGGTACATTGGTCTTATTCCTGACCTTGCTACCATCCGTGACCGTGCAACCAGCAAAATTTCTCGTCTTATGTACGGAACATTTGCAATGGGCTGGGATGGATCAGCGAAAACCTGGGCGCGTTACGAATATATCAGCTTAATTCTTGCAGGACTTTCTACACCTCTAGTACTTTCTGTACACACCATTGTAAGTATGGACTTTGCTACCTCGGTAATACCGGGATGGCACACAACAATCTTCCCTCCTTACTTCGTTGCGGGTGCAATTTTCTCCGGATTTGCGATGGTACAAAACCTGATGCTTATCACACGTGTAGTTTATCGTCTAGAGGATTACATTACTCTTGAGCACATCGAAACAATGAATAAGGTTATCACACTAACGGGTTCTGTTGTGGGTGTTGCCTATATCACTGAGTTCTTTATCGCATGGTATTCAGGTGTTGAGTATGAATATTACGCTTTCTTCAACCGTATGACTGGACCTTACTGGTGGGCATACTGGGCGATGATGACTTGTAATGTAATTTCTCCACAGTTATTCTGGTCACGTAAATTACGTCGCAGCATTACGTTTACTTTCTTTATCTCAGTAGTGGTAAACATTGGTATGTGGTTCGAGCGTTTTGTAATTATTGTTACATCACTTCACAGAGATTATATTCCATCGAGCTGGGCAATGTTCTCGCCAACGATGTATGATATCGGAGATTATATTTTCTCATTCGGCTTGTTCTTCACGTTATTCCTGCTGTTCTCTAAATATTTACCTGTTGTGAATATGGCCGAGGTTAAAGCTGTAATTCGCTCTACATCTGCAAATCTGCCAAAGAAAATTGCTGGTGTAGCTAAAGTGAGACAACAAGGCACAGCTGAGCCGGCCTTCAATAAGGACAGCGAGTAAGTATAGGATATCAGAATAGAAAGAATTTAACATTAGTATTAGTATATGGCAGAGTTAACTGGTAAATATTTAGTCGGTGTCTATGACGATGACGATACTGTTCTACACGCGGTACCACGCCTTAGGAAAGCCGGAGTGAAAATACAGGAGGTCTATTCTCCATTCCCAATTCACGGATTGGATGAAGCTTTGGGACACCCACGTACCAGAATTGGTATTGCAGCTTTTATGTTTGGTGTAACCGGATGCTGTGTGGCATTAACGCTTATGATCTGGACAATGGGTATCGACTGGCCAATGATTATTGGTGGTAAAGATCCTATTTCTATACCAAACTACATCCCTATTACATTTGAGCTTACGGTATTATTTACTGCATTCGGGATGGTAACCACATTCTTTATCTCTAACGGTTTAAGCCCTGCGGCGCATAACCACAAGAGATTTGATGTAAGATCTACGGATAATAAGTTTGTGATGGCGATTGACATGGGAAGAAATTCAATGTCAGAAGATGAAATATCACGTGTCCTGAGAGATAGCGGAGCAGAGGAAGTTAACATCAAGCAATTTTAATGTTTGGACGATGAAATTGAAAAATATATATAAATATTCGGGTACCCTTATTGTCATGGTAATGCTTGCTATGGTAAGCTGTGACCGTGATCCTAACAATCCGGGAAAAGAGTATGCCCCTAACATGTATTTGCCTGTAGGTTACGAGCCATACAAACAGGAGAAACCCAACCCGGTTAATCCAATGGGTTTAACTATGCGCTTACCGGTAGAAGGTACAGTTGCGAGACGTAATTATAAGACTAGTTTCGGTGACGGCGATTCGGCGCAAGTAGATCTTATGGTTTATAACATTCCTGCGGACAGCATTGAAATAGCTGAAAAGGTACTCAAAAATCCGGTTCCTTTGAATGATAAGACATTGGCAGAAGGAAAGGTAATGTATGAAAGATATTGCCAGCATTGCCATGGAGCATCGGGAGCAGGAGATGGTAAAGTTGCTGCTATGTATAAAGGGGTTCCTAATTATGCTAGTGACGCTTACAAAAATCTGAATGAAGGACATATTTTCCATGTCATTACACATGGTAAGGCACGTATGTGGCCTCATGGTTCACAGATTAATCCGGAAGAGCGGTGGAAAATTGTACACTATGTACAAAAACTGCAAAAGGGAGCTTAATTTCATTTTGATAACTGAGTAATAATAATTTATAATGGCATCAGCACATTCGATTCCTTCTATAGAAGAACGGTTTGAATTTACTTCGGGGGCTAAAAGGAACTTAATCATAGGTGGAGCCGTTGGGGTCGCCTTGATCGCTTTGGGAGCTTATTTGGCTGCCAGCGGCGGAGGTCATCACGAAGCAGTAGCACATGGAGCAGAGCATGCAGCATCAGCTATTGCTCATCCAACCCCGGAAAATGCAGGCAAAGCACATGTGGCGGCGGAAGCTGGTCATCATGTTAAAGGTCTTGCTGCAAGAATTTGGGCTAACCTTTGGGTGAATGCAGTTTACTTTACAGGTATTTCCGTAATAGGTATGTTCTTTATTTCCTACAACTATCTTGCGCAAGCTGGATGGTCTGCAGTATTTAAAAGAATTCCTGAGGCATTACCAGCCTTTCTTCCAGTAACAGGTATTGTTATGTTGATCACTTTCTTTTTTGGCGGTCATGACTTATTTCACTGGACGGATGCAAGTTTATATGAAGTTGGAGGTGAACATTACGATCCTATCATCGCAGGCAAGCAAGGATTTTTGAATACACCTTTCTTTGTAGGTAGATTAATATTCTATTTTGTTGCATGGTACGGAATGTGGAAAGTGATTCGTAAATATTCTTTGCAAGAAGATGAAATTGGAGGAACAGAATTTTATGATAAATCAATACGCTTAGGTACTGCTTTTCTTGTTGTGTTTGGAGTTACTTCTTCTACATCGGCATGGGACTTTGTAATGTCGATTGACACACACTGGTTTAGTACAATGTTTGGTTGGTACACATTGGCTAGCTGGCATGTTGCTGGTTTGGCTGTGATCACACTGACAATTGTAATGTTGAGAGAGCGTGGATATCTACGTGCTGTTAATGCCAGTCACCTTAGAGACTTAGGTAAGTTCGTATTTGCATTCAGTATTTTCTGGACTTATGTATGGTTCGCACAATTCCTTTTGATCTACTACGCCAACATGCCGGAAGAAACAATCTATTTCATTGAGCGTTTCAGAGGTTATGATGGATTCTTCAAGGCTCCATTCTTTATAACCTTGATTCTTAATTTCTTCTTACCGTTCCTTATCCTGATGACAAGAGACGCAAAGGCAACACATTCAATATTGAAAGTAGCTTGCTGGTGTGTAATCATTGGTCACTATATGGATTTTTACACTAACGTTATGCCTGGAACAATGGGTTCTAGTGCAGGATTTGGTCCTTTGGAGTGGGGTTTCTTTGTATTGTTCCTTAGCGCCTTCGCGTATTCCGTAGCGTCTCAGTTAGAAAAGGCTAATCTGATACCAAGACATCATCCAATGTTGGAAGAGTCATTACATCACGATATCGCTTAATTTGCAAACCTGTTCATTATCATGTATTATATCATCGCATTAGTTGCTCTTGTTTTTGTGGTTCTCACAGGTGTTGTGATTTCCAGACTCCAGGATGTTATCAAGAGTGTAAAGAAGGAGGAGTCGGAGGACGCAGAGCCGTCTGGAAATAAGGTCAATGGGGCTTTATTTATAATAGTACTGGTTTTAGGAACCATTGCAATTGTATGGTCATATCTGCATGCACGTGAATTTTTCCTTCCTGAAGCTTCATCAGTTCACGGAAGAAGAACAGACGATTTGTTCTGGTTTTCGATGGGAATATTAACAATACCTTTCGCAGTAGTTAACTTTTTGATTTTCTTCTTTGCCTGGAAATATCAGTATAAGAAAGATCACCGTGCTTCATTTTATCCTGACAATCATAAACTTGAATTGATCTGGACTATTATTCCTGCTATCGTTATGGCACTTCTTGTATTCACAGGATGGAAAGCATGGTCTGACATTACATCTGAGGCTCCACGCGATGCTGAAGTAATTGAAATCACCGGTAAGCAGTTCAACTGGATCGTTCGTTACGGAGGTGTAAATGACAACAAACTTGGAAATTACAATTACAAGTTGATCGATGCACAAAATGAAGTTGGTATTGATTTGTCGGATGAAAATTCATTTGACGATTTCCAAAATCCAACGGAGATGCACATTCCGGTAGGAAGACCTGTTCTTTTAAAGATTCGTGCCCGTGATGTTTTGCACAGTGTATTTATCCCTCACATGCGTGTGAAGATGGATGCGGTTCCTGGTATGCCAACTAAGTTTTGGTTTGTTGCTGATAAAACAACAGCCGATATGCAGGCAGAGCTTAATGATCCTAATTTCAAATATGAAATAGCTTGTACTGAGATTTGTGGACAAGGACACTTTTCTATGAAGATCAACCTGGTTGTTGACGATGAGGCTTCATACAAGAAATGGTGCTCTGAACAACAGACTTTTCTTCAGACATACCCAGAGTATCTTGCCAAAGTACCTGATAATTTGAAAGCGAAAGCAATGAAAGGATTGCCTGAAACTACCGAAGCACCAGCTGATAGCTCGGCTACGGCAAGTGCAGCAGGTGTAAGCGCGGGTAGCAGTATCCGTTAGTAATAATAATTTAAAATATATTATAGTATATGTCAGCTGTTGAAGGAATGGATACCGCCCATGTCGATGCACACGAACATCACCATGAGTCTCAAAACTTCTGGCAGAAGTATATCTTCTGTGAAGACCACAAAATTATAGCAAAACAATACCTGATTACCGGGATTATCTGGGCTGTGATAGGAATATCCATGTCTGTGATCTTCCGTATTCAATTGGGTATGCCGGATTCTAATCTCTCCTGGTTGAAACCTGTTTTGGGTGGATGGATTAGTGAAACGGGTAAGCTGGATCCTAATTTTTATCTTGCCCTCGTTACAATGCACGGTACCATCATGGTGTTCTTTGTATTAACAGCGGGTCTGAGTGGAACATTTAGTAATTTCCTGATCCCATTGCAAATTGGAGCGAGGGATATGGCATCTGGTTTTATGAACATGCTATCTTACTGGTTTTTCTTTCTGGCCAGTGTATTGATGTTTGCTTCTTTGTTTCTACAAACAGGACCAGCAGCCGGTGGTTGGGTAATTTATCCTCCATTGAGCGCACTGCCTCAGGCTCATCCGGGTTCCGGTGCAGGTATGACGCTCTGGCTTGCATCTATGGCATTCTTCATCGTGTCTCAGCTTCTTGGAGGTATCAACTACATTACAACTGTAATTAACCTGAGAACTCGTGGAATGTCTTTCGATCGACTTCCTTTGACAATCTGGTCATTCCTTATTACTGCGGTATTGGGTCTTATATCTTTCCCGGTATTGCTTTCTTCGGTATTGTTGTTGATCATGGACCGTCACTTCGGAACAAGTTTTTATCTTTCTGATATTTACATCAATGGTGAAGCTTTACCGAACGTAGGAGGTAGCCCAATTTTGTTCCAGCATTTATTCTGGTTCCTGGGCCACCCTGAGGTTTACATCGTACTTCTTCCAGGATTGGGTATTACATCAGAGGTTATCGCAACTAACTCACGTAAGCCTATTTTTGGATACCGTGCCATGATTGCTTCCATGTTGGGTATTGCATTCCTTGCATTTATTGTTTGGGCTCACCACATGTTTGTGACAGGTATGAATCCTTTCCTGGGATCGGTCTTCATGTTCCTGACACTTATTATTGCTGTTCCTTCTGCTGTTAAAGGCTTTAACTACATTACAACACTCTGGAAAGGTAACATCGTGTTTACACCTGGAATGTTGTTCTCAATTGGTCTTGTTTCTCTTTTCGTATCAGGTGGTCTCACCGGTATCATTCTTGGAAACAGTGCATTGGATATTCAATTGCATGATACTTACTTCGTAGTTGCTCACTTTCACCTTGTAATGGGTGCGGCTTCTGCATTCGGATTGTTTGCCGGTGTTTATCACTGGTTCCCTAAAATGTTCGGTCGTATGATGAATCCTACTTTGGGACAGATTCACTTCTGGTTTACATTCATAGGTATCTACCTGATTTTCATACCAATGCACTATGTTGGTATTGCAGGTTTCCCTCGTAGATATTACCAGTTCACGAGCTACGACTTTACGCATAAGTTTATGGACATGAACATGTTCATATCAGTAGCAGCGATATTCTCATTCCTGGCACAGTTTATCTTCCTTTGGAACTTCTTCTATAGCATTTTTAAAGGTAAGAGAGCTCCTCTTAACCCATGGCGTTCGAATACACTGGAATGGACTACGCCTGTTGTTCCGGGTCATGGAAACTGGGAAGGTGAAATACCAGCTGTGTACCGCTGGTCATATGATTACAGCAAGCCAGGTGCTAAGGAAGACTTTATTCCACAGAACATTCCGTACTCACAAACTTTGGAGTCCAATTTCCCTCATGAGAATGAATTGATTGCGACAGAAAAAGAGATTGAGGCGCAAAACTTTAATGATCAGTTCAACTCACATTAATTTTAAAGCCAGCCGTCGATTCAGAAGGCTGGCTTTAAATACAGTAATAGCGCTTTATTGCGTGATAATTGCGGGTGGTGTTGTGAGGAGTACCGGAGCTGGAATGGGTTGTCCTGACTGGCCAAAGTGCTTCGGAAGATGGGTTCCCCCCACGCAACTTTCCGAATTGCCTCATGATTATAAAACCATTTACGGGGCAAAGTTAAAGGGGGAAATTGAATTTAACCCGGTAAAGACCTGGATTGAGTATGTGAACAGGCTGATAGGAGTGGTTACGGGAATAATGATTTTTTTAACACTCCTTGCATCGGTTCCTTACCTTAAAGCTGGTAATAAAAAGATATTCTATTACAGCCTTGCAGCGTTTGTTCTGGTTGGTTTTCAGGGATGGCTCGGTTCAAAAGTTGTGTCAACAGAACTAATGCCGGTGATGATTACAGTGCATATGTTGGTTGCAATTGTTATTGTTTTCATCCTTCTTTATCTTTTTACCTGGTCGGCATTCTCTAAAAAGACTTTTGAATCTGGTAGAGGCAGGGATGTGCTCAATAGAACAGGTTGGATTGTTCTGGCGCTTTCAGTGATTCAGATCGTTTTGGGAACCCAGGTAAGAGAAAATGTAGATGAGGTGGTTCGTTTGCTCGGCTATGATGCCAGAGACCTTTTGATTGATCAGTTGGACGGCAGGTTTTATATTCACCGGTCATTCTCAATCGTAGTGTTAGCTGTAAATCTGTTTTGGTTGTATACAGTCGATAAGACCACAACGAGCCAAACAGTAAAAACAATAGCAAGAACCTGCCAGATCATTTTGGGACTGGAATTAGTTTCCGGAATTGTGATGGCTTACTGGGGGATACCTCCTTTTGCACAACCAATGCACTTAACACTTGCTATACTTTTGATCGGTTTGCAATTTGTAATATGGCTGTTGGTCAATAGCGAGAAGTATTTAAGAAAAGATTTTGAAATAAGGGAAGTGGCGTAGAAATTGGAGTGATATAATGACAACAGCAGTAGCAGGTTTATCAATAGGCGAAAGAGTAAAGGTACTTTTTGAGCTATTAAAGTTCAGATTAGCTTCGCTTATAGCGTTTTCAGGAGCAATGGGTTATTGCCTTGGAGCTAAGGATGTAAGTTGGGAGAAACTTACTCTCTTCGTTATTGCGTCGATCGGGATCACTGGCTCGGCAAATATCATTAACCAAATCATAGAAAAGGATTTGGACAAGATGATGAAGCGCACAGCCTCACGACCATTGCCAAGCCGTAGAATTACTGTGAAGCAGGCTATCGTATGGTGTGTTGTTTTGGGTGTTGTATCACTGGTGATTTTTATATCAGTTTTTAATCTCATAACGGGCCTTGTTTCACTGCTGTCTCTGGTGCTGTACGGATTCGTTTACACGCCATTAAAACGTGTGGGACCCATTGCAGTTTTCGTAGGTGCGATACCCGGAGCATTTCCTCCAATGATTGGATGGATAGCAGCTACAAATCACTTTGGGCTGGAACCTGGAATTCTTTTTGCAATCCAGTTTTTCTGGCAGTTTCCACATTTTTGGGCTATTGCATGGGTGTTGGATGAGGATTACAAACGTGCAGGTTTCAAATTGCTGCCGGCGAATGGTTTGAAGGATTCGGATACCACATTGCAGATAATGATTTATACTGTGTTCTTGATACCAATTGGTTGGTTGCCTTATGAACTGGGCATGACGGGTATTAATTCTGCCTTGGTAGCAACTGTATTTGGTGTGTTGTTCCTTGCTCAGACATTCCATTTGATGAGGAAGTGTACGGATAAAACAGCTAAGCAGTTGATGTTTGGTTCGTTTTTATATTTGCCAATCGTACAGATTGCGTTTCTGTTGGATAAATTGTGATAATTGAAAGAGATGGAGAATATTCAGCAAGTTAATTTAGATAGAGAACCAAAGGCTCCATTAGCAATGGATCCGGTTAAGTTTATACTGTGGTTGTTCCTTGTGAGCATCATCATGCTTTTTGCATCTCAAACGAGTGCGTATCTGGTAAGAAGAGCGGAAGGAAACTGGCTTGAATTTGAGATGCCAAAGATATTCTGGTATAGCACCGGGGTATTGATTGCAAGTAGTGTAGTAATGCACTGGGCATATTTGGCAGCAAAAAAAGATCAGTTCAAACAATTGAAAATAGCAATTTCTATTACTTTTGTGTTGGGCTTGTTATTCCTGTGGATGCAATTTGAAGGCTGGAAACAACTGGTGGCGATGAACGTTTACTTTGTAGGAAACCCATCAGGATCGTTTTTTTATGTTTTCACCGGTTTGCACGGTTTCCATATCATCACTGGTTTGATTGTTTTGGTAACCGCGTTAACAGCAAGCTTCCGCTTAAATGTTCATTCTAAGAATCTGAGGAGAATTCAGATATGTACCACATACTGGCACTTTCTTGATATTCTCTGGTTATACCTTTTTGTTTTTTTATTGACTTTTAATTGATAATTTTTCACCAATGGCTGCACATGTAACAACACCTGGCTCAGTAGAACCCAAAATGTGGATGGGAGGTATTGAGCCGATGAAAGCGAGTTACGGTAAACTGATGATGTGGTTTTTCCTCATATCGGATACGTTTACTTTCTCTGCACTACTCGTATCTTATGGGTATCAGAGATTTAGCTTTCCTGCATACTTAGGTGATTTTGCTGATTTCAAGTTTTCAAATCTATACTGGCCTATACCAGAAAGAGTATATGAAGCGGTTCCATTCCTGCATGGAATGTCGTTACCTCTTGTGTTTGTCGGTATCATGACATTCATTCTTATTGCAAGTAGTGTAACGATGGTACTTGCAGTGGAAGCCGGGCATCGGATGGATCGTGCAGGAGTTGAAAAATATATGTTATGGACAATCTTAGGAGGTTTTACCTTCCTTGGATGCCAGGCTTGGGAATGGTCTCACTTTATACATGGAACAGATACTGGTTCAGTTTTCAAGGTAATAGAAAATGGAGTGGAAGTT
This sequence comes from Dyadobacter sp. CY312, assembly GCF_021390535.1. Taxonomy (GTDB): domain Bacteria; phylum Bacteroidota; class Bacteroidia; order Cytophagales; family Spirosomataceae; genus Dyadobacter. Next base: position 52,181 of record NZ_JAJUXG010000024.1, on the reverse strand, counting down.
ACCAAAACGGTCTTCGGGGCTAATCTGACTGAAAACCAATACGGACCTCCTGCATTTGCGGACTTCTTTTTCTTCATCACCGGTTTCCACGGAACGCACGTATTTAGTGGTGTGATTTTGAATATTCTTATCTTCTTCCGTGCTGCCACAGGATTCTATGACAAACGTGGAAGTTATGAAATGGTAGAGAAAGTAGGTCTATACTGGCACTTTGTTGACCTTGTTTGGGTATTTGTATTTACATTCTTTTATTTGGTTTAACTATCAGAAACGTTTTTAATCATTAGATCATATGTCAGAAGTTCATCATATACACAATCAGGATCCTAACGCAGGTGCGGAGCAGCGTAAAGCAATCTGGAAAACTTTCTGGATACTTTTGATCCTGACGGCACTGGAATTCGTCATCGCCTTCACAGTACCTCATGGTGTTTTAAAAATCAGTATTTTCATTGTAATGACGATTGTGAAAGCATTCTACATTGTTGGTGAATTTATGCACTTAAAACATGAGGCCAAGTCGTTAATATGGTCGATATTGGTTCCTATTATTTTCGTTGCGTGGTTGATTTTAGCTCTTCTTCTGGAAGGAGATGCAATTTTCCAGGCCATCTTTGGTTGAGTTAGATTAATATGAAAAAATATGGCAAAGCCGGATTACTGATCGTTACATTAGTAATACCGGCTTTGATTTTTACCTTCCTGCGCTTCTTTGCAACCAATCACTACAACGTTCCGTTTTATCATCCTGTAACAGATACGCAGGGTTTGATCAGGGGAAACAATGGCGATACATTGTTTTACACAGTTTCGGGTGAGAAACTCGCTTTAAATGGTAACCTCACCGTTGTAAGTTATCTCAGCGAGCAATGTGATGACAGCTGCCGAGTTATGCGTGACAATCTGAATCGTATTTATGCTCTCCAAGAAGGGGTGAAAGGGCTTGAGTTACTATCACTGCATGAGCGTACAGTTTCGGATAGTAGTGTTGCCAAGGCGGGATGGCGTAATATTCAGTTAAGCAGCCACGATCGGGATAGCATTCTTAAATGGAATGAATTTGTAGATACTAAAAAGATTGGTGCTCCGGAAAACAGATGGATGCTGATAGACCGTGATGGGCACATAAGAGGTTATTACAATGGAGCTGATTCAGAAGAGACGGATCGGCTGATGGCGGAGATTAAGATATTGAGTATAGACGACCAAGGGTTTGAAAAATAGATATGGCCACTTTATTATTAGATAAAAATCAAAAGAAATACGAGCGTATAATTAATGTACTAGCGATTGTCATTCCGGTAGCGGTTGCGGCAATCCTTGGTATTCGTCAGAAAGTAGAGCTAGGAGCGTGGACCAAAGTGCTTCCACACGTAATCGGCGTTATTAATTCATTAACTGCGCTGTTTCTCATTTTGGGTTACTATTTCATTAAAAAGAATAATCGTAATGCACACAGACAAATGATGATGTCTGCATTTGTGTTAGGAGCTGTTTTTTTGGTTTGTTACATATTGTATCACATTTCCAATGAATCTACGCCTTTTGGCGGCACTGGGAGTACACTAAGATTCACCTATTACTTTTTATTGATATCGCATATCGTATTGTCAATAGGAGTTGTGTGGTTTGTTCTGAGAGCAGTATATTTTGGGATCACGAATCAATTGCCACAACATAGGAAAGCCGTCAAATACGCATTTCCTATATGGCTTTATGTAAGTATTAGCGGTGTGATCGTTTACCTAATGATTAGTCCTTATTACGTATGAAAAAATTTGCGTTAGTATTCGTAGGAATGTTGGCTTTGCTGGTTCTTTCATCAGCAGATCTGTGGGCACAATGTGCCATGTGCAGAGGGAGCGTAGAGAGTTCCATGGGTAATGGTCGTAACAATGTAGGAGTGGGGCTGAATACGGGCATCGTTTACCTATTTGTAATGCCCTATCTTATCGTAGGAGTGATAGGATACCTATGGTATCGTAATAGTAAGAAAAACCAACAGGAGCGTGAGTTTATCAATTCGAGACTCAGACAGGCTTACCAACAGAATTAGTAATTATCACCATGAATAAGTGCCGGCGGGGTCAGTAATGATTCCGCTTTTTTATTGTCAGGCAACTTAAAATGCGGTGAAAAAAAAGCAAAATGAAGGGTAAGAAAACCCGGTGCCGTCTTTACTTCAAAAATGTTTTTAAATATGCGATATATACTTTTTTTCTTACTAACATTCCCTTGTATCAACACGAGTGCTCAGAACATTTCCACAGCCAAACCCTGGACATACTGGTGGTGGATGGGCAGTGCTGTGAAGAAGCAGGATATCACCAAGCAACTTGAAATCTTTCAGAAAGCGGGTGTGGGTGGTGTACACATTATCCCGATTTACGGAGCAAAGGGAGCTGAGGCTGATTTTATACCATTTCTGAGCCCCAAATGGCTCGACATGATGCAGCATACAGTCGGAGCGGGAAAAAGACTTGGACTGGGTGTAGACATGACAACAGGAACAGGATGGCCTTTTGGCGGACCTAACATACCTACTACGCTCGGAGCGAAACAAATGGAGGTGATAGATGGTGAGCCAGCCGTGAAGAATACAAAACAGATGGTTAAACGTGCAGCGCCTGGTGGAGAAGGATTGGTGTTTGATCCGTACCATAAAAGTGCAATGTCTCAATATCTGACACGGTTTGATTCTGCCTTTGCAAATACAAAAGAGAAACCTCGCTCCATGTACATGGATTCCTACGAGGCTTACGGTGCCAACTGGACGGAGGATTTTTTAAAGGAGTTTGAAGCAAGACGTGGTTACGATCTGAAACCGATGCTCTCTCTGCTGAAAGATTCGGTTAATAAAGTGGATGCTGAGTTTGTACGGATGGATTACAAACAGACTCTCGCCGAGCTGCTTCGGGAACGTTATGCTAATCAGTGGGCGAAGTGGAGTAAGGATCATAACTTTCTAACCCGTTATCAGGCTCATGGTTCACCAGGTAATTTGTTGGATCTGTATGACGAAGCCGATATCCCGGAAACGGAATCATTTGGTACAAGCCGATTCTCAATTCCTGGCCTGAGAGTGGATACGGATTACTCGATCAAACAATTTGGGACGCCAAATCCATTGGCGATGAAGTTCGCGTCTTCTGCGGCTCATTTTTCGGGTAAAAAGCTGGTGAGTTCAGAAACAGCTACCTGGCTTGCAAACCACTTTAAAGTATCTCTTTCCCAGATCAAACCTCAGATCGACCAGTTGTTTGTTTCGGGAATCAATCATATTTTTTACCACGGAACAACCTATTCTCCCATTGACGAGGCATATCCGGGATGGTTGTTTTACGCTTCCACGAATTTTGGACCTACCTCGCACTTTGCAGAACATTTTTCATTATTGAATAAGTACGTCGAAAATTGCCAGACCATATTACAGGATAGCAAACCCGATAACGACGTATTGGTATATTTCCCAATACACGATCTATGGGCCAAACCTTCAAAATCTTCGGGGGGAATTAATCTTCTGGAAGTACACCATGTAGACCGCTGGCTGCTTGATTTGCCGTTTGGGAAACTCTCTCAAAAATTATGGAACGAAGGTTATTCATTTGATTATGTTTCGGATCGGCAGTTGGACAGGTTAAAGATCGATGAAAAAGGAAATTTGGCTTCGGAGGCCGCTTCGTATAAAACGCTTTTGATTCCGGCAGAAACCTACATGCCTGCTGAAACACTTAATCAGATTCTTAGGCTTGCCCGTGCCGGAGGTAGAGTTATTTTTCAGGGTAAAATGCCGGATACCGTAACGGGTATGGCAGCGCGTGAAGAAAGACAGAAGACATTTACAGATCAGATTACTGAACTAAAAAAACTACCAGCTACACAGGTAGGCGATGATGTGGATCAAATGCTTTTGAAAAATGGTGTTGTACAAGAGGAGTTGGCAAAAAAAGGGCTGACCTATATCCGAAAGAAAAATAAAGAGGGTAAGGCAATTTATTTTGTGAGTAATCTTTCAAACAGGTTCTCAGAGGGTTGGATAACATTGGGTAAGGCAAGGCTTATATCTAAAAACGATCCGATGTCTGGTAAATCTTTAATGACCCTTCGTGACAGTGCAGGCATATCTCAGGCTTATCTGAAACTGTTGCCGGGGCAGTCCTGCTTTTTGGAAGAAGCTTCGGAAGGGGTCAAGAATGCACGCAATCCTGTCGTTATCAAAAGAGATTTTGCAGTTAATGGCACGTGGGATGTTACATTTCTGAAGGGAAGGCCGTCTTTGCCAAAAGGTGCAAAGATCAAAACCCTTGATTCATGGACCCAACTTCCTGACTCAGCCGTTTATTTTTCCGGAACGGCGAAATACACTGTGAAATTTGATGTACCCAAGTCTGTCGTTAATAAGAGTGAATTGCAACTGGACTTGGGAGACGTAAGGGAAGTGGCTTCTATAAAGATCAACGGGGAAGATATCGGCACTTATTGGTCAATTCCTTTTATTGCTGACGTAAAGCCGGGGATTTTGAAAACGAAGGGTAACCTGTTGGAAATCGAGGTTACCAATTTGTCGGCCAATTACATGCGCCTTAGAGATAAACAGACTCCGGACTGGAAAAAATTCTATGATATCAACGTAGCTGATATTACCTACAAGCCATTCGATGCATCGGCATGGAAGCCAATGCCTTCGGGATTATTAGGGCCGGTAAAAATCATTTACAATGAATAATTATTCCCAGAGAGGATAATGTTCCAGCTGGATTTGCCGGCCGAAAAATATATTGGTAGACTGTTCAAAGGAGAGGGTATAATCGGAAACATAAAATTGCCGTTTACCTTCTCCTTTTTCATTGATCAGATAATGTTGATCCAATATGGCGCGGAGCGAATTGGCCACAATTTCTGAGCTATCCAGAATCTCAACATCGCTTCCGTAAAATGAGGCTATTTGTTTTTTTATAAGCGGATAGTGTGTACAACCCAGGATAAGTGCCTCAATATCTTTCAAAGATTGATCGGACAAATAGCTGGATATAATGCTTTCGCTGATGTTATTGTCGAAAAATCCTTCTTCAATCATTGGGGCTAGCAATGGCGTTGCCAGCGATTTTAACTGAATGTTCTTGTTTAGTGCATCTACTTTCTTTTTGTACACATTAGAAAGCACTGTTTGTTTTGTCCCGATCAGTCCAATACTTTTCCCATCGTAATGTTCCTTGATATAATCGACAACCGGGTCAATTACGTTCAGGACGTGCGCCTTGCTCCCGACATATTCTTTCACAAGTTCAAATGCAGCAGCTGAGGCAGAATTACAGGCAATCAGTATCAGTTTACAATTTTGCTGTAAAAGCATGTTGCAGATCTTTATAGAATATGCCTGAATTGCGGCTGTTGATTTATCACCATACGGCAGATGGGCCGTATCACCAAAATAGATGGTATTTTCTTTTGGTAAAAGTCGTGTTACAGCGCTGGCGACGGTCATCCCGCCAATACCGCTATCAAATATTCCTATCGGAGCCGTTGAATCAAACATGCAAATGTGTTTTGATATAGATTATGACATCAAAGCTAAAAGATGAAACCCAATATATTTTTTTTGAGAGAAAAAGAAGTTTTATGGTTCACTGGTAAATGCTATTTGTAAATGCATATTCTTTTGATTTTCAGTTAGATATGTTTGTGTTTGAGTTTGTCAAGAATATGGATCAATAAAAAAGGGTTCTTTATTTTAAAAAAGATAGAGAGCTCATGCAACCTCAGATACATAATTAAGCATCTTGCTACCGAAACCACCAGATGGAATGAGTAGAATTTTATCATTATTTAATCAGGAAGCGCAGCTTGTTAAAGCCCTTAGGAAGCAAGATCCAAAAGGACAGCGACAAGCGTACGAAAAATATAGCTCGCGCATGCTGGGGCTGTGTTTTCGCTATGCTGGTGACGAAATGATAGCCGAAGACATTATGGTGGAAGGGTTCATGAGGGTTTTTAGTAAAATTGATCAGTTTAGCGGAGAAGGAAGTTTTGAAGGTTGGATAAGGAGGATCATGGTCAATGAGGCACTGGGACATCTGAGGAAGCAGAAGAGGGTTTTGGAGGACACATTATCTGATGAGGCAGAAAATATCCCGGATTATACATTGGCAGATCAAAACCTGAACGCGGAGGAATTGCTGGAACTTATCGGAGATTTGCCAGTGGGTTATAGAACTGTATTCAACTTGTATGCCATTGAAGGTTATGCACATAGCGAAATTGCCGTAATGATGGGAATTACAGAAAGTACGTCCAAATCACAGCTTCACCGGGCGAGGGCTTTGTTGCAAAAAATGGTTGCAGAATGGGAAGTAGGATTTAAAAAAAAAGTGAATTATGAAAAAGCATCCTATTGATGATATTTTCAGGACTAAGCTCCATGGCTTAGAGAAACAACCTTCTGCTACGGCATGGGATCGTTTAAATCAGGGGAAAAAGAAGGAAGAGCGACGTTTGACGGCGTGGATCTGGTATGCAGCAGCCGGTGTCGCAGTTGCATTGATGGCAGGTTATTCAGTTTGGATCAATCAGTCGGGAGAAGTAACACCTCAGCTGGCTGGTCATCAGAATCCGGTAGAGATCCCGCAGGGCTCAGCCAAGCCTCAGCTTACTCAGGAAGCGGCCGTGGAGTTGGCAGAGGTGGTTCCGGAAAAAAACATCAGTAGTAAAGTTGAAAAGATGAGGCCCCGCATTTCTCCTCGTGTTGTTCAAAAGGAGAAGGAGGTGTTGAATGAACCAGCTCGGCTTGCAACTACTAATGCTCCTGTCGTTTTGGAACCGCAGTCTGAGATATCTCTACCCGAAATAGCTACTGTCAAAAACATGGAAAACACGCATGTTGCATTCACTGAAACAAAGGTGCCTAAGCAGGAAAACAGAACAATTGTTGTTCGGGTGGAAGAGCCGGTTGTGAATGAAGAAAAAGAAAAGCCGTCGCGCTTCACCAGAATATTCCGTCAGTTGAAAAATGCAAAGCAGGGCGAGACTGTTGACTGGGAAGATGTCGGTTTTAATCCTAAGGCGCTTGTAGCACGTGTGGATGACAGATTAAAAACCGGAGAGGAAAAAGTATCAGAAAAATATCAAAATATTAAAGAGAGAACAAAACTATAATATCTATTAGCCATGAAAACTAAATTGTATTTAGCATTGATTTTACTGCTATCTGTTTTGGGTAGCAGTGTGGAAGCACGGGTGAGCAGCTTGTCTCAGGGCAAAGTTCAAAAAGATTCCATCATCGTAACTTTCGGAAATAAGACACGGCTCATCATTTACGGAGAAAATCGGCAGGAGTTGGATAAGATTATGAAGTATGACTTAAACGCACTGCTGAAAGATCTTCAGGTAAGACTGGATTCTACCAAAGCAGATACAACTTATTTGAGAGAGGAAATTGACGGCAACCGATATGTGAAAGACAAATCAGAAGAGGATTATGTAAGGATCGGCATACGTGGTATACATGTGAAGGATGGGGATACAGAGGTGAAAATTGATGCCGGCGGAGTTTCCGTGAAAGACGAAGATGCCGAAGATTCCAAGGATATTGATTATAAACGTTTGGGGAAGAATTTTACCCGATCACGTGGCGGATCCAGTCCTAGAAAGGGATTTGCTTTTGCCTTGGGGTTAAACACTTACGGATCAAACGAGCCAGGTGTCTACAATAAAGAGGATTATGACCTGCGACCTTTCGGATCCAGATTTGTGAGCCTTGGATATATCACAAGTGCCAAAATCGCGAGCGGTAAAAAAGCGAGTTTTCATCTTGATTTAGGCGTTGACTTCTCCTGGTACAATCTGATGTATGATGGTAATAATACCATAGTAAAGGGAGCTGAAAGAGTTGAGTTTAATTCAATTATAGAAGATAGTAAAGAGGTAGAAATGAAAAAAAGTAAACTGGTTGTGCCCAATGTGAATCTGTCCTTGATGCCAACGGTTAGCTTTCGTAATTCCTTTGTTTCCTACATCAGTGCAGGTGTTTATGGAGGATATCGTCTGGGAAGTTATTCCAAAACGCAAAGAGAAGGAACCAAGGATAAAGATAGAGAGCGTATGAACTATTACCTGAATGATTTTCGATATGGCATAGGAGCAGAACTTGGCTTTCGGAATTTTGTCGACCTATTTGTGAATTACGATTTGAATACCCTGCACGAAGAAAACCGGGGACCTAAAATAAATATGATTAGTTTCGGAATAAGATTGTAAATCACAACTGATTGAATATGGGATCGTTGCGTGTTTTTTTAACGCGATCCCATATTTTTATTTAATTTTTTTTCAAAAAGAATTTGAGAATATCAGAAAAGGGTATAATTTTGCAGCTCCAAAAGTGAAACAAGCGGCTTTCACGGATGTATTGAAATGTTGAAAAGGGGGTGTACCAGAGTGGCCAAATGGGGCAGACTGTAAATCTGCTGGTGTACGCCTACGGTGGTTCGAATCCATCCGCCCCCACAGTTTGAGCCAGAGTTGATTTTTGAAATACCAGTCAAAAGTCAGGCACAACACAATTGCGGAAGTAGCTCAGCTGGTAGAGCGATAGCCTTCCAAGCTATAGGTCGCGAGTTCGAACCTCGTCTTCCGCTCAATTTTAAGACACCGTCAAAGCGATCAGCGAAAACATTCATATTGAAACTTTTTCGCTGATCGCTTTTTGGTTGTTTAAGAAAAATGGAAATGTTTTGCTGTTGTAGCTCAGGGGTAGAGCACTTCCTTGGTAAGGAAGAGGTCAGGGGTTCAAATCCCCTCAATAGCTCAGGAATTTTGAAGTATTGAGTAGAGCACTTTCTTGGTAAGGAAGAGGTCAGGTCAGGGCGGCCGGTGCCGTTCAAATCCCCTCAATAGTTCAGGAGAAATATTGAGCGATGTTTCTAACTTTGAAAAGTTGTAGAATGGAACAGTTTCTCAATAGCTCAGAAAGATTTTGATCTTTGTATTTAGTTTAATTGGTTTTGGAGTGCTTGGTATAGTAAGCTAAACAGGATCAATCATTAGTGTTTAATAAATTCGTAATAACTTTTAATTTTAAGCGTACTTAAGTCATGGCAAAAGAGACGTTTGACCGCTCGAAACCCCACGTAAATATTGGTACTATCGGGCACGTTGACCACGGTAAAACTACCCTTACTGCTGCTATCACAACTGTGTTGGCGAAAAAGGGTTTAGCAGTACTTCGTGATTTCTCATCAATTGATAATGCACCTGAAGAGAAAGAACGTGGTATCACAATTAACACATCCCACGTTGAGTACGCGACAGCAAACCGTCACTATGCTCACGTTGACTGTCCAGGTCACGCGGATTATGTAAAGAACATGGTAACTGGTGCTGCTCAGATGGACGGAGCTATCATCGTAGTAGCTGCTACTGATGGACCAATGCCACAAACTCGTGAGCACATTCTTTTGGCTCGTCAGGTAGGTGTTCCTCAACTTGTAGTATTCATGAACAAAGTGGATATGGTTGATGATCCTGAACTACTTGAGCTTGTTGAAATGGAAATCCGTGAGCTTTTGAGCTTCTACGATTACGATGGAGACAACATTCCTGTAATCCAAGGTTCTGCTTTGGGTGGTTTGAATGGCGAAGAGAAATGGGTTAAAACGATTGAAGAATTGATGGACGCTGTTGATAGCTACATTCCAATTCCTCCTCGTATGACTGATCTTCCTTTCCTTATGCCTGTTGAAGACGTATTCTCGATCACTGGTCGTGGTACTGTTGCAACTGGTCGTATCGAAAGAGGAGTAATCAACTCTGGTGAGCCTGTAGATATCTTGGGTATGGGAGCAGAAGGTCTTAAATCTACCGTAACTGGTGTTGAGATGTTCCGTAAAATCCTTGACCGTGGAGAAGCTGGTGATAACGTAGGTCTATTGCTTCGTGGTATCAACAAAGAAGATATTCGTCGCGGAATGGTAATCTGCAAGCCAGGTTCAGTTAAGCCTCATGCTGCTTTCAAAGGCGAGGTTTATGTACTTTCGAAAGAAGAAGGTGGACGTCACACTCCATTCTTTAACAAATACCGTCCTCAGTTCTACTTCCGTACCACGGACGTAACAGGAGAGATTTCTCTTCCTGCTGGGGTTGAAATGGTTATGCCAGGTGATAACATCACTATTGACGTAAAATTGATCAACAAGATTGCTATGGAAAAAGGTCTTCGTTTCGCGATTCGTGAAGGTGGACGTACCGTAGGTGCTGGTCAGGTTACTGAGATTGTTGACTAATCTGAGGTAAATGACACTAAAACAAGTGCATTTCTTTTGAAATGCACTTGTTTTTTGTAAAATAATTGTATCTTTGCAGCCCGAAAGGGAGGAATGTACAAAACACGGGTGTAGTTCAAGGGTAGAATAGCGGTCTCCAAAACCGTTGATGGGAGTTCGAATCTCTCCACCCGTGCAATAAGTAAAAAGCAAAAATGGAAAAATTTACTTCTTTTTTGAAATCGTCATGGGAAGAAATGACCCAGCACGTAACATGGCCTCCTTTTAACGAGCTTCAGGCTAACACAACATTGGTGCTTGTAGGGTCCCTTATTTTTGCCTTTGTTGTTGGGATCATGGATCTCGTTTTTGAGAACGCATTAAGGCTGTTTTATCAGTCTTTCTAAGGCTATTATTATTATAGTGGCAACCCCCAGAATGGTATGAGTAGTCTAAATTGGTTTGTATTAAGAGCTGTGTCGGGACAAGAGAAAAAAATCAAGTCCTACATTGAAAATGAAATAACACGGCAAAAACTCACAGAATTCGTTCCGCAAATTCTTATTCCTTCGGAGAAGATTTATGAAATGCGTAATGGAAAGAAAAGGGTGAGGGAGAAAAACTTTTTCCCCGGATACATTATCATTTCGGCGGATTTGTCAAAAGGGGAAGTCTTGCACATAATTACCAGCATACCAGGTGTTATCGGATTTCTTGGAAACTCGGAAGGTAATTCCAAAGTTCCCGTTCCATTGCGTCAGTCGGAAATTAACAGGATCTTAGGACGTGTTGATGAAGCTGAACAGCTGGAAGAAGCACCGAGCATGTCTTTCATAAAAGGAGAGACAGTGAAGGTAGTCGATGGTCCGTTCAGCGGCTTTATCGGTCTGGTAGAAGAAGTATTTGATGAGAAGAAAAAACTCAATGTAGTTGTAAAAATATTCGGGCGTAATACACCCGTGGAACTCAGTTACGCACAAGTAGAAAAGGATAGTTAATAAGAACAACGGGCAGGGTAAGCTTCCACTTGCATGTGAGCCGTTAGACGATTAATGAACCGACAAATTCCAAAACAATGGCAAAAGAAATAGGTGGATACGTCAAACTACAGGTAAAAGGTGGCTCAGCCAATCCTTCACCTCCGATTGGTCCTGCATTAGGATCGAAGGGTTTGAATATCATGGAGTTTTGTAAGCAATTCAATGGCCGTACTCAGGATAAACCTGGTGTGGTATTGCCGGTAGTTATTACATACTATAAGGATAAGTCTTTTGACTTCGTCATTAAGACCCCCCCGGCCGCGATTTTGCTTCTGGAAGCATCAAAAGTAAAAGTAGGTTCGGCTCAGCCAAACCGTTTAAAAGTAGGTTCAGTATCATGGGATCAGGTTCGTACGATCGCTGAGACTAAAATGCCGGATCTAAACTGCTTTACAATTGATTCTGCTATGAAGATGATTGCGGGAACGGCTCGTAGTATGGGTATTACCGTAGCTGGCAAAGCCCCGTGGGAAGAAAACAACTGAGCGTTATAATAAACGCCTAAGAAACAAAGAACATGGGAAAATTGACCAAAAAGCAAAAAGAAGCTCTTTCGAAATTCGACGCAGAACAAGCTTACTCACTTGAGGCAGCAGCGGACGTACTTAAGAAGATTTCCTATACCAAGTTTGACTCTTCCGTGGATATCGATGTCCGTTTGGGCGTTGATCCTCGTAAAGCTGATCAAATGGTACGTGGCGTGGTAACATTGCCACACGGAACCGGAAAAGAAGTTCGTGTATTGGTATTGTGTACTCCGGATAAGGAGGCAGAAGCGAAAGAAGCAGGAGCAGATCATGTTGGCCTTGACGAATATATCCAAAAGATAGAACAAGGTTGGACAGACATCGACGTAATCATCACTATGCCGTCAGTAATGGCGAAAGTGGGTAAGTTAGGTAAAGTATTGGGTCCACGTGGTCTGATGCCGAACCCTAAGTCAGGTACAGTAACACCAGATGTTGCTAAGGCTGTAAAAGAGGTAAAAGCTGGTAAAATTGATTTCAAGGTTGACAAAACCGGTATCATTCATACCAGTGTAGGTAAAGTTTCTTTTGGAACAGACCAACTTGCACAGAATGCAGTTGAGGTGATCAATACTTTGATTCGCCTTAAACCATCATCTGCGAAAGGTACTTACGTTAAGAGCATTCACTTGTCAAGTACGATGAGCCCGGGTGTTACTATAGATAAAAACACGATTCCAGGATTATAATATGACACGGGAAGAGAAAGCAGTAATTATTGACGAACTAAGTCAGAAATTCTCGAACACGCCATACTTCTACATTACCAGTGCCAACGGAATGTCAGTTGGAGAGGTAAACATACTTAGAGGCCTTTGCTTCGAAAAAGGTATTGAGTATCGTGTTGTAAAGAACACCCTGATTAAGAAAGCACTAGAAACATTAGATACGGATTATTCATCTTTTGATGAAGTTCTAAAAGGATTTTCCGGTATCATGTTTCACCCGGAGTCAGGTAAAGTTCCTGCACAATTGATTAAAGAATTCAAGAAGAAATCAGGTAGCGACAAGCTTAAATTTAAAGGAGCTTCTGTTGACTCATCTGTTTTTGTAGGCGAAAGCCAGCTTGACGTTCTGATCGCTCTGAAATCCAAACAAGAAATGGTTGGAGAGATCATCGGATTGTTGCAATCACCTGCTAAAAATGTTATCGGCGCTCTTCAAAGCGGTGGAAACAAATTGGCTGGTATTCTCAAAACTTTATCTGAGAAAGAAGACTAATATATATTGCCAGGCTGAGCTCTCCGGGTTAACATAAATGGAGCTTTTAAAATCATCTTATTGTATAATCACAAAATCGAAAATAAAAATGGCAGATTTGAAAGCTTTCGCGGAACAGCTTGTTAACCTAACGGTTAAAGAAGTGAACGAATTGGCTACAATTCTTAAAGACGAGTATGGTATCGAACCAGCAGCTGCAGGTGCAGTAATGGTTGCAGGTCCAGCTGCAGGTGGTGGTGACGCTGCTGCAGTAGAAGAAAAAACGTCTTTTGATGTAATTTTGAAATCAGCAGGTGCTAGCAAATTGGCAGTTGTGAAATTGGTTAAAGACCTTACAGGTCTTGGACTGAAAGAAGCGAAAGAACTAGTTGACGGCGCTCCGAAACCAGTTAAAGAAGGAGTTGCTAAAGACGAAGCAGAAGCTTTGAAAAAACAACTTGAAGAAGCTGGTGCTGAAGTTGAAGTGAAGTAATTTGCTTTACACCAACGACATCCTATAATTCTAAGGAAATAGGCCTGACTTACGTCAGGTCTTTTCCTATTTAGTGTATAAACCAAACAAATTCTCTTTTTCAGCGTTTAGGATTATACACGTCAGTGTGAACAACTTTATACTGACTATTTTCTTCACACCGAAGAACTCGCCTGAAACACTTCTTTACTCGTAGGAAAGGAGCACAGGGGCGGTTTTTCTAATGTTCTACGAGGCATACGATTAAGGTTTTAAACCAATTAGTGCGATTACGTGTTGTACATAGTTACACCGTCTTGTTTTTCGTTCTACTAACCCAAATCAGACATAGCCTTGGCTACAATTAAAGCAACACCTAGAAAAAATTTCTCGAGGATCAATCAGATTATTGATTATCCGGATTTGTTAGGCATTCAGGTACAGTCGTTCCGGGATTTCTTCAGTCTGGATACATCTGTTGAAGATCGCTCGGACGAAGGATTGTACAAAGTTTTCGCAGAGAACTTTCCAATTGCAGATTCACGCGACAATTTCGTGCTTGAGTTCATTGATTATCTTCTTGAACCACCGAAATACTCTGTTGATGAATCTATTGATCGCGGACTTACTTATGCTGTCCCGCTTAAAGCAAAATTACGTTTGATATGTAATGATGCGGATCACGAAGAATTTGAAACCATTGAGCAGGAGGTTTTCTTAGGAAACATTCCTTACATGACCGAGCGTGGTTCATTCGTAATCAATGGTGCTGAGCGCGTAATCGTTTCTCAGCTTCACCGTTCACCAGGTGTGTTCTTCTCGATGAGCAAGCACACCAACGGATCGAAATTGTATTCTGCACGTATCATTCCTTTCAAGGGTTCATGGATTGAATTCTCGACGGATGTGAACAACGTGATGTACGCTTACATCGACCGTAAAAAGAAATTCCCTGTTACGACTCTTTTGAGAGCGATTGGTTTTGGATCTGATAAAGACATCCTGGATCTTTTCGGACTATCAGAAGAAATAGGAGCAACACCTGCAAACCTGAAAAAGGCAGTTGGTCGTCGTTTGGCTGCAAGGGTATTACGTACCTGGACTGAAGATTTCGTGGATGAAGATACCGGCGAGGTAGTTTCTATTCAACGTAACGAAGTACTGCTTGAACGCGATTCTACAATTTCTCCTGACGATATCGAGGTAATCCTTGAGTCGGGTCAGAAATCAGTGATCTTGCACAAAGAAGATATGAATGTTGCGGATTATAACATCATTTATAATACGCTTCAAAAAGATAGCTCTAACTCTGATAAAGAGGCGGTAGAGCAAATTTATCGTCAGCTTCGTAACGCAGAAGCACCAGATGAGCAAACTGCAAGGGACGTAATCCAAAGCTTGTTCTTCAGTGACAAACGTTATGACCTTGGTGATGTTGGCCGTTACAGGATCAACAAAAAATTAGGTTCTGATACAAGCCTTGACGTTCGCGTTCTGACTACCGGTGATATCGTTTCCATCGTGAAATATCTGATCGGTCTGATCAATGCAAAAGCGGTTGTCGATGATATCGATCACTTGTCAAACCGTCGTGTTCGTACTGTTGGTGAACAACTTTACGCACAGTTCGGCGTAGGTTTGGCTCGTATGGCGCGTACCATCAAAGAACGTATGAATGTTCGTGACAATGAAGATTTCAAGCCTGTTGATTTGATCAACGCGCGTACGCTTTCTTCTGTTATCAACTCGTTCTTCGGTACCAACCAGTTGTCACAGTTCATGGATCAAACCAATCCATTGGCTGAGATTACGCACAAAAGACGTATGTCGGCACTTGGGCCAGGTGGTCTTTCACGTGAAAGAGCAGGTTTCGAGGTTCGTGACGTTCACTACACGCACTACGGTCGTCTGTGTACAATCGAAACGCCGGAAGGACCAAACATTGGTTTGATTTCTTCTCTTTGTGTATTTGCCAAAGTTAACGGAATGGGCTTCATCGAAACACCTTACCGTGTAATCGATGGCTCGGGTAAGCTTACCAACGAGCTTATTTATATGACAGCTGAGGAGGAGGATTCCAAATATATCGCTCAGGCAAATGCCTCGGTTGATAAGGATGGTAACTTTACAGTTGAAAAAATCAAGACACGTTTTGAAGGTGACTTCCCGATGGTGGATCCTTCTCAGGCGTCTTACATGGACGTAGCTGCCAATCAGATTGTTTCTGTTGCGGCATCGCTTATTCCATTCCTTGAACATGATGATGCTAACCGTGCCCTGATGGGATCGAACATGCAGCGCCAGGGTGTTCCTTTGCTTCGTCCACAGGCTCCGATCGTAGGAACGGGTCTTGAAAAACGTGTTGCGATGGATTCACGCGCGCTTGTTGTGGCCGAAGGTGATGGTGTTATCGAATATGTTGACGCGAAGAAAATTGTTGTTAAATATGACAGAACAGACGCAGATCGTCTGGTTAGTTTTATTGAAGACAGCGTTTCTTACGACCTTGTTAAGTTCCGTCGTACCAACCAGGATACTTGTCTTAATCTTCAACCAATGGTTCTTAAAGGCCAGAAAGTTAAAAAAGGAGAAGCACTTTGCCAGGGATACGGTACAGAAGGTGGAGAACTTGCATTAGGTCGTAACCTTTTGGTTGCCTTCATGCCTTGGCAGGGATACAACTTTGAGGATGCGATTGTAATCTCAGAGAAAGTGGTTCGTGACGATATCTTCACTTCTATTCACATTGAAGAATTTGAATTGGAAGTTCGCGATACAAAACGTGGAGAAGAAGAACTTACCGCTGAGATTCCTAATGTAAGCGAGGAAACTGTTAAAAATCTTGACGAAAACGGTATCGTTCAGGTTGGTACGGAAGTTAAAGAAGGTGATATTCTGATTGGTAAGATCACTCCAAAAGGAGAGTCTGATCCAACACCGGAAGAAAAACTTCTTCGTGCGATCTTTGGAGATAAAGCCGGTGATGTGAAGGATGCTTCTAAGAAAGCACCACCATCAATGAAAGGTGTTGTTATTGATACAAAACTTTTCTCTCGTCCTACTAAAGAAGAGCGTGCTAAGCACAAAGATGAATTGCGCCTGTTAATGAAAAAATATGGCCGTGATTTAACTGCACTTCGTGGACGTGTTATTGAAAAGCTGGTTACACTTACTGATGGAAAGACTTCTCAGGGTGTTAAGCATAAATTTGGTGATGAGTTGATCTCGAAAGGAATGAAGTTTAATGTCAGAAATATTTCTGAAAACTTGTTCCCTGCAAACAACCCGTACCGTGATGAGAGCCAGTATGCAGTTGCTGAGGAGGTAAACCTTATCGGTGATGTATTGACAGATTCATGGACAGAAGATTCTGAACTGAATGCTCAGATTTCTCTTGTACTTAAAAATTACCTGAATTCCCGCAGCGAATTGATGGGTCGTTTCAAACGCGATCGTTTTGCTCTTGAAGTAGGTGATGAACTTCCTGCTGGTATCGTTAAGCTTGCGAAAGTATATATCGCGAAGAAACGTAAATTGAAAGTGGGGGATAAAATGGCAGGTCGTCACGGTAACAAAGGGGTTGTTGCCCGTATCGTTCGTGATGAAGATATGCCATTCCTTGAAGACGGAACTCCTATGAACATCGTGTTAAACCCACTTGGGGTACCTTCACGTATGAACATCGGTCAGATATATGAAACTATTCTTGCATGGGCAGGTCAGAAACTTGGTCGCCGTTACGCTACACCGATCTTTGATGGTGCAACGGAAGCTGAGGTTGCTGCCGAATTGAAAGAAGCTGGTTTGCCGGATTGGGGACGTACCTATCTGTACAACGGATTAAGTGGTGAGCGTTTCGATCAACCGGTAACAGTTGGTTTGATGTATATGATGAAGCTGGGTCACCTTGTTGACGATAAGATGCACGCCCGTTCTATCGGACCGTACTCTCTTATCACACAACAGCCTTTGGGTGGTAAAGCACAATTTGGTGGTCAGCGTTTCGGAGAAATGGAAGTGTGGGCACTTGAAGCATTCGGTGCATCGCACATTCTGCAGGAAATCCTTACCGTTAAGTCGGATGACGTTGTTGGCCGTGCCAAAGCTTACGAAGCAATCGTGAAAGGTGAAAACCTTCCGAAACCTAATATTCCGGAGTCGTTCAATGTACTTGTTCACGAGCTTCGTGGATTGGCATTGGAAATTACGCTGGACTAATTTTTAGTCGTAAGGAGTGCTTTTCGGAGCGCTCCTTAGAAATGCAATACAATTTGAATTTCGACTAACAAGACAAACGACTTTTTAATTATGTCTTTCAAAAAGAACAAAAAACTTAATAGTGATTTTTCCAGAATGACGATCAGTCTGGCTTCACCTGAGTCTATCCTCGAGAGCTCTTTTGGTGAAGTAACCCAGCCTGAAACCATCAACTACCGGACCTACAAGCCGGAAATGGGTGGGTTATTCTGTGAGCGTATTTTCGGTCCTGTGAAGGATTGGGAATGTCATTGTGGTAAATACAAACGTATCCGTTACAAAGGCATCATCTGCGACCGTTGTGGTGTGGAGGTTACTGAGAAAAAGGTACGTCGTGAGCGCATGGGACACATTGAACTCGTGGTTCCGGTTGCTCATATCTGGTACTTCCGTAGCTTACCTAACAAAATCGGGTATTTGCTTGGATTGTCTACCAAAAAATTGGATCAGATCATTTACTACGAGCGATATGCAGTAGTTCAGGCTGGTGTGAAAGAAGAGGATGGTGTGAGTTATCTGGATTTCCTTACAGAAGACGAATATCTTGACATCGTTGACAAACTGCCTCGCGAAAACCAAATGCTTCCGGATACGGATCCCAATAAGTTTATCGCTAAAATGGGTGCCGATGCGCTTGAGATGTTGTTGAGCCGCATTAAGCTTGATGAACTTTCGTACGAACTTCGTCACCAGGCAGCAACAGACACTTCTCAGCAACGTAAAGCGGAAGCTTTGAAACGTCTGAAAGTTGTTGAAGCTTTCCGTGATGCGAACACACGTATCGAAAACCGTCCTGAATGGATGGTGATCAAAATGGTACCTGTTATTCCACCAGAACTTCGTCCGTTAGTACCTCTTGATGGTGGTCGTTTCGCGACTTCCGATTTGAATGACCTTTATCGTCGTGTTATTATTCGTAACAACCGTTTGAAGCGTCTGATCGAGATCAAAGCGCCTGAGGTAATCTTGCGTAACGAAAAACGTATGTTGCAGGAAGCGGTAGATTCGCTTTTCGATAACAGCCGTAAAGTAAACGCGGTACGTTCAGAAGGAAACCGTGCTTTGAAATCACTTTCTGACATGCTTAAAGGTAAGCAAGGACGTTTCCGTCAAAACTTGCTTGGTAAGCGTGTCGATTATTCTGGTCGTTCGGTAATTGTAGTAGGACCAGAATTGAAACTGCATGAGTGTGGTTTGCCGAAAGATATGGCTGCTGAATTGTTCAAGCCGTTTATCATTCGCAAACTGATCGAACGCGGAATCGTTAAAACTGTAAAATCAGCTAAGAAGATCGTAGATCGTAAGGATCCTGTGATCTGGGATATTTTAGAAAACGTGTTGAAAGGACACCCGGTTCTTCTAAACCGTGCTCCAACGCTTCACCGTTTGGGTATCCAGGCGTTCCAACCTAAGCTGATCGAAGGAAAAGCGATACAGTTGCACCCACTTGTGTGTACTGCATTCAACGCTGACTTTGACGGTGACCAGATGGCCGTTCACGTGCCATTGGGTCAGGAAGCCGTTCTGGAAGCTTCTATGCTGATGCTTTCTTCACATAACATTCTTAACCCGGCTAACGGTGCACCGATTACGGTACCATCACAAGACATGGTTTTGGGTCTGTACTATGTGACAAAAGGCCGCATAAGCACACCTGAGTATCCTATTGATGGAGAAGGAATGATTTTCTACGGTCCTGATGAAGTTATCATCGCGATCAATGAAGGCAAACTTTCGAAACATGCTAATATCAAGTGCCGTCTGCGTGTTCGTAACGAAGATGGAACATTTGAAATAAAATTGATTGATACCGTAGCAGGACGTATTCTGTTCAATCAGGCTGTTCCTGAATCTGTTGGTTATATCAATGAACTTCTTACTAAGAAGAAATTGCAGCAGATCATCGGTTTGGTATTCAAACTGGCCGGTGTAGCACGTTGTGCGCAATTCCTTGACGAAATCAAAGAACTTGGTTTCCAAATGGCCTTCAAAGGTGGTTTGTCAATGGGATTGAACGACGTAATGGTTCCGGACGAAAAAGTGAAACTGATCGAGCAGGCGAAAGTAGACGTTGAAAACGTTTGGAGTAACTACCTGATGGGTCTTATCACTGAAAACGAACGTTACAACCAGGTTATCGATATCTGGACACGTGTTAACTCACGTATCACAGAAACGTTGATGAAACAATTGGAAACAGATCAGGGTGGATTTAACTCCATCTACATGATGATGCACTCTGGTGCTCGTGGATCTCGTGAACAAATTCGTCAGTTGGGTGGAATGAGGGGTCTTATGGCTAAACCTCAGAAAAACATCGCTGGTGGTGCAGGTGAAATCATCGAGAACCCGATCCTTTCTAACTTTAAAGAAGGTCTTGACGTTCTTGAGTACTTTATCTCAACACACGGTGCACGTAAAGGTCTTGCAGATACAGCCTTGAAAACGGCTGATGCGGGTTACCTTACACGTCGTCTGCATGATGTTGCTCAAGATGTGGTTGTAATAGAAAACGATTGTGGTTCACTTCGTGGTATTGCAATTTCAGCTCTGAAAGACAATGAAGATATTGTTGAGCCTTTATCAGAACGTATTCTTGGTCGTGTAAGCGTTCACGATGTATTCGATCCGTTGTCAGGAGAAATTATCCTTACTTCCGGACAGGAAATTACAGAGGAAATCGCTGCATATATAGATGAAACAAGCATTGAAACAGTTGAAATCCGTTCGGTATTAACTTGCGAAACACGTAATGGTGTTTGTGCTAAATGTTACGGACGTTCACTTGCTTCGGCGCATATGGTGAACATTGGAGAAGCTGTTGGTGTAATTGCATCTCAGTCGATTGGTGAGCCGGGTACGCAGCTTACACTTCGTACATTCCACGTCGGGGGTACTGCATCCAACATCTCTGTTGATGCAAACATCAAGGCGAAATTCGACGGAACTATTCAGTTTGAAGAGCTTCGTTTGGTGGAATCTGTTAACTCAGAAGGCGACGCAATTACAGTAGTAATGGGTCGTTCGGGTGAAGTGAAAATTGTAAATGTTGAAACAGGTCAACTGTTGATCTCAAACAACGTTCCTTACGGTGCTCAGCTTTTGGTTAAAGAAGGCCAGAAAGTTACAAAAGGACAGGAACTATGTACATGGGATCCATATCACGCAGTAATCCTTTCTGAATTCACTGGTATTGTATCATTCGATGCCATTGAAGAAGGAATTACTTATCGTGAAGAATTCGATGAGCAAACTGGTTTCCAGGAGTCAGTGATCATTGAAACACGTGATAAAACCAAAAACCCGGCTATCGTGGTTAAAGGTAAATCAACGTTGTTGAAAGATCAGACAGAAAAAGGTTATAACCTTCCTGTTGGAGCTCGTTTGGTTGTGAAGGCAGGTACCAACATCAAAGCTGGTCAGCCTTTGGCGAAAATCCCTCGTGTGGTTGGTAAAACCCGCGATATTACGGGAGGTCTTCCACGTGTAACGGAATTATTCGAAGCACGTAACCCATCGAACCCTGCAACTGTATCTGAAATTGATGGTGTTGTATCTTACGGAGGTGTGAAGCGTGGTAACCGCGAAATTCATATCGAATCACGTGATGGTACGCAACGTCGTTACATGGTTGCTCTTTCGAAACACATTCTGGTTCAGGATGGTGACTTTGTAAAAGCTGGTGATCCGTTATCTGATGGTGCGATCACTCCTGCTGATATCTTGTCTATCAAAGGGCCTACTGCTGTTCAGGAATATCTAGTGAATGAAATTCAGGAGGTATATCGTCTGCAAGGTGTGAAGATCAATGATAAACACATTGAATGTATCGTTCGTCAGATGATGCAGAAAGTGGAGATCCTTGACGCTGGTGATACAAACTTCCTTGAAATGCAACCGGTTGACCGTGTTGTATTCCGTGAAGAAAATGATAAAATACTTGACCTTAAAGTTGTTGAGGATGCTGGTAGCTCCGAAACATTGAAACCAGGTATGATCATTTCTGTTCGCCGCCTGCGTGACGAGAATTCAAGCTTGAAACGCCGTGACCTTAAATTGGTTGTTGCGCGTGATGCACAAGCGGCTGTTGCGAAACCTACTTTGATGGGTATCACACAAGCTTCATTGGGTACGGAAAGTTTTGTTTCTGCGGCTTCATTCCAGGAAACAACCAAAGTACTTTCGGAAGCGGCTGTACGTGGAAAACGCGACGAACTGAAAGGTCTGAAAGAAAACGTGATCGTTGGTCACTTGATCCCGGCCGGTACAGGTATGCGTCAGTACGAAAACCTGATCGTAGGTTCGAAAGAAGAATACGATGCGTTAGCTGAATCCCGCGAAAAACAGTCACGTAAAAAACGTGAATTGGCATAGTCGGAGTTCAAATAGATAAAAAGAGTCGGTTCTGCGCAAGTGGAACCGACTCTTTGTTTTTACATGCTATATTATTTTAGTAATTTCCGACTTCTAATGTTTGCATGCCACGAATGCACGAATTTTTGCGAATATCATGTTTTTGAAAATTGTGTTTGGTTGCGTTCGGACACCATCCAATCAGGAGTTTTTGACAATATTTAAACCTATCCATGGAAGATACCAACAAAGAAAACGAACAGCAGATTAACGTAGAATTATCAGAAGAAATGGCAGAGGGCGTTTATTCCAATCTTGCCATGATCGCCCACTCTAACAGTGAATTCATCCTTGATTTTATCCGCCTAATGCCCGGTGTACCACGCGCCAAAGTAAAGGCAAGGATAATCATCACACCTGAGCACGCAAAACGACTGATAGCCGCCTTGAAAGACAATATTAATAAATACGAAGATCAATATGGTCCGATTCAGAGTTCACAGGATAGCGAGCCAACTTTTAATTTCCCAGTGAGCTTCGGAGGACCGGGTGGAGAGGCATAACCGATAGCATTATTAGCTACTATATTCTGCCAAAAGAAATAGGAGCCGGTATAAGACTAGCATGTTCTGCGAATGACTTGTACCGGCATCAATGGAATTGAGTTCTCTAATATTCCAATCTCAATTTAATACTTTTTTCGCCTTCTCTTTCAGGGATTTAAACCCTTTTGCTGGGGTGAATTTTTCGTTTTCCGAGCCTGTTGGTGAGGAACTTTGCTCACTGGTCTTCGTTTTCTCTCCATTGTCGTCCGATGGAACAGCGGATACCGATGCCAATTTTACTCCCTGCTGCAACCATTCCTTAACAAACGCAGTGGTGACCGCATTCACATCTTTTCCTGCTCTGTATATCGCTTTCCACTTCAAACCCTTTTTCTCGTAAACAGGATTAGCAAATGTTTTCTTTTTGCCTGCTACCGTAACTGCTGCATTAAAATCTACTGTACTTGCCAGTTTGAGATATTCTTCCAGCCTTGCCCTGATTGCCACCTCCGGATTTTCAGGATATAGTTTTTGCCACTTTGTTTTATTTGGAGTGGGATCGCCACTTGCTGCAATCATCTTTTTCTGATCGGCAATACCCGCTTCTACTTTCTTTATCATGTCAGCAGGTACCTGTTTGCTAGCTTTTATTTTCACCAATTCCTTTTCCTGGTCTTTAACCGATTGCTTCATCATTTCAACCGTAGCAGGATCCATTGCAGGCGGCTCGCTGGTGGGTGTTGCCGACTTGCGTGCTTTTTCATAATCCGACAGGAATTTTTCGCTGTGTACATAGTCTTTTAAATACTGACACATTTCTTTCGTTGCAGCGATCTTGTCTCCCTCAACTACTGCCGACAACATCTTCGCATAGGGTATACCAAATGACTTTATTTGATTATAAGGCGATTCCGTATTGCCACCACTGTCTTCTACCTGGCTTTCGTCAATTTCACTGTGGTTTTGCCTCCCAATAATGTTGTTGAGAATACTTCTTTGGACGCTTTGGTGCTGCATGCCTAAAGTTGCGATAACGTCTTCCACTAGACGAAAGGCTGAAAGTGCAACCGAAAAAACAAGGATTGTCGTAACTATGGTTCTGGTTTTCATCTGACTTATAGTTGAATAGAATAAAAAAGATCTGAACGCAATTTTCTGTACAAACTCGCTATTCAAATCACTGATCTGTAGGTTTTTGTGCAGGTGTAAATGGAGGACTGTTGTAAAGTTAATGGGTGAGAAGTAGAAGTGCCTTACCGAAAAATAAGAATGGGATGATTGAAGAACTGCGGTGATGAATTTCCGGATTGTTACCTTTATGCTCTGATTATAAATTCAGCTATCTGAACCATATCAAGGAATTATTTGCATTACTCATGAATACTTTATCTAAAAATATCCTTTTAGTACTTATCTCAGTTGTCTCCTTTTACGCTTGTCAGCAAGAGAAGAAATCAGAAAATGAAGCGGTAGTTACTGAACCGCACTCAATAGCCAACCTCCCCAAATCCCGATACACTATTGGTGATTCTGTCAAAATCGGATTCACAGAGCCGGTAGCTGACTTTCAGGTTAAAACTGATGGAGAAATAAATGAATCGAAGTTGACTGGTCTGGATTCAGTCACGTTTTTATCTAAACTGATAAAGACCGGATGGCATCAGCTGGTTGTAGCTGGAAAAACAAAAAGTAATGTTGCGTTTACGGATACATTACGTTTTGAATTGGTGTCAGACGTAGCGCCAAAGGAAATCACATATGCTGTTGCCGGCAGCTTTCCACATCTTAAAACAAGCTTTACAGAAGGACTGGAATTCTATAAAGGTGAATTGTATGAGGGAACAGGGGAAAATGGTAAGTCGCAATTGCTGAAGATTGATCTGAAAACCGGAGCGGCCCTTAAATCACTCAATTTGGACCCGAAATATTTTGGAGAGGGAATCACCATTGTAAATGATAAAATTTATCAGCTTACGTGGCAATCGGGCGTTTGTTTCAGATACAATATGGACTTTACGCCTGACAAAACCTTTACCTATTATTTTCAGGGATGGGGACTTACACATAGAGACACCACTTTGATGATGAGTGATGGTTCAAACAAAATTCATTTCTACAATACCGAATACGAGAAAACGGGCGATCTGGAAGTGTATGATCAGAACGGTCCGGTGAGGAATATCAATGAGCTGGAATACTTGAATGGCTATGTTTATGCCAATATTTTTGAAACCACAAAGATTATCAAAATTGATGTGGCGACGGGAAAGGTGGTAGGTGTTCTGGACATGCAAAGTATCATTCCTGCTGAAATCGATGCTAGAAAAGATGTATTGAATGGCATTGCCTACAATTCTACTGATCAGTCTTTTTACGTCACCGGGAAAAACTGGCCGGTGATGTTCAGGATCAAGCTTAAAGATATAAAAGGAGATGGTGGACGTAATTTGTAATGTTGTTATTTTGAAGATTTCAGGTATTACATCATTAGAAATTCTCTTAAATGTAATTGCTTAATACCTTTAAAGGTGTTACTTGGTTTAAAGTCATCCATGGTTACGACATATTTGGGATAATTGTCAGATATGCTAACGAGATTTCCAAATTCTCTTTGGACGGTCTTTTCATCGGTAAGCAAATATGCGACTTGAACGTACAATTTCTCACCATTTTTTTCAGCCATAAAATCAATTTCCTGTTCGCCGGATTTACCAACATATACCTTATAGCCATTTCGGAGCAAGTGGAGATAAACTGAATTTTCCATGAGTTTACCAATATCATTGCGGTAATTAAAGCTGCGGATACAGTTTCTAAGTCCCAAGTCTTCAAAGTAAAATTTCTCTCCTATTTCAAATATTTTCAAGCCATTTATATCTGCTCTGGATACCTTATGTACGAAAAAAGCATTGGTCAATGCACCGAGGTAATTGATTACTGACTGTGTTGGAATGTTGATCTTTTGAGATTTAAGGTATTTGCTGATATTTAGTGCGGAAAATATGCTTCCAGTGTTGTCAGCCAGGTACATAACCAGGTTCTCCAATAAAGGGATGTTCCTGATTCCTTCCCGGCTAACCACATCTTTCAGTAAAATGGAAGCGTAGACGTTTTTCAGGTACTCGAAAACAATGGAAGGTTCCAAGCCGATGTGGTGGAGATAAGGCATTCCGCCGATTGTCAGGTATAGGTTTAGATTTTCGTTGGTGTCAGCAATTTTGTTGAATTGGAGAAACTCTTTGTAGCTAAGGCTGTGAATAGAAAATTCCATATATCTCCCTGCCATTAGTGTGGCCAGTTCTCCCGAAAGCATCGTTGCGTTACTTCCTGTACAGTATATGTCACATCGCTTTTGATTGAGCAGGCTTCTCAGGCATTTCTGAAATGAATCAATTTCCTGTACTTCATCAATGAAAAGGAAATTTTCTTTACCAGGTGACAATTGTTCGAGCACGTATTCATTAAGTTGGGTGTGATCGCTAATGAAGGAAAAGTCTTCAAGCTCCTTATCAATGTAGATGATATTCGCATCTACACAGTTCGCTCTGATTTCATCTATGAGAAGCTTCAGTATATAGCTCTTACCGATACGACGTTGGCCGGTTAAAATCTTGATAATATCTTTACCTATGAATGGTTTGATCTTATCTATGTACTGAGGTCTTTCGAATATTTCTTCCATCGTAATTGAAACTTTTCTTAAAAATACAAAAGTTTCAATTACGATGGAAACTTAATTTCATTCGAGGTGTTTTGTCAATTATAGCAGAAATGCTCTGCTTGTTACATCAGTCTTAGACATAAGATGCCAAACAAGCCATTTTCTTAAAAATATTGCTGTTATTTATGTCAGAATAACAATTATAAAGACTCATTGAATCTTGTAATCCGTAAATAGAAATTTATTCCAATTGATTTTAAAAAAGTATGGAAAACACGCGTCGTAAATTTATTGCAGGCTCTGTTGCATTGGCGGCAGGTACCGTGGCTTCAATCGCCGCTCCGTCTCAGCCTGAAAAAAGCAAAACTCCACTGGTTCACCACGTATTTTTCTGGCTTAAAAATCCAGGTTCAACAGAGGACCGTGACAAAATCGTTGCAGGTCTGAAAACACTCAGAAAAATCGAAGCAATCAAAGACCTGCGTATCGGTGTAGTTGCCAGTACTGAAAAGCGTGATGTGGTTGATAACAGCTGGGCAGTTTCCGAACTGATGTTTTTTGAAGACCTTGCTGGTCAGGCCATTTATCAGGATCATCCTATCCACCAGAAGTTTATTAAAGATTGCAGCCATCTTTGGGACAAAGTAATCGTTTATGATGCAATAGACGTTTAGTTTTTGTTCAGGTACAATATTTAGCTGAGATTTGCCGGATTATTAGCTCCGGCAAATCTCCCACGATCTTCACACGGCGGCATTGCTTCATTAGCCCATTCTTCTCAGCCGCATCTATTTTACTTTTAGCAATGTTCTGATCTGAATTTCAATTGCTTAACAGCGATGTGTTTTTGTATCTATATCGCTGTTAGTGTTTGATAATCAAGTAAATAGGATAGAATAAATTCCTATTTTTCAGGACATTTCTATATTATTACGTAACTTCGGAATCGAAGTGTGTGTATGGGATTCACTATTCCTTCGTACTAAAAACATAAGAGTTGAAAATTTCCTGAACTTCTAATCTTCAAGAAAACAATCATTCACCATGGCGTTATTCAAATTAAATGTAAACAAACGCGCTTATCAGGCCGATGTAGAGGGCGATACGCCTCTTTTATGGGTGTTGCGCGATAGTCTCGGACTTGTTGGAACCAAATACGGATGCGGCATCGCCCAGTGTGGCGCATGCACGGTACATCTGGACGGGAAAGCCGTCCGTTCCTGTGTACTTCCTGTATCCGCCATAGGAACCGGAAAGGTGACAACCATCGAAGGCTTGTCGGAAAAGGGAGATCACCCGGTGCAGAAGGCATGGGACGAAGTCGATGTGGCACAATGTGGTTATTGCCAGGCCGGACAAATCATGACGGCTGCTGCACTGTTAAAAGAAAAGCCAAAGCCAACAGAAGATGAAATCGTGTCCGGAATGAGCGGCAACGTGTGCAGGTGCGGAACCTACCACCGTATACGTGAAGCAGTAAAAGTCGCAGCCTCTAAAACCAACTGATCATGCAAACATTAGATAATACATCACGCAGGAGTTTTATGAAGATTGCCGCGGCAGCGGGCGGAGGACTTTTTCTTGGCTTCAACTGGACTAATGCCTCTGCATTACCTGTAGTTGTAGACGCAAAAGCGGTAGTTGCTGGTTCGGTCAGCTTTAATAGCTATTTGTCAATCGGTACTGATAACATCATCACGATCATATCACCTAATCCCGAAATTGGGCAGGGTATAAAAACGGCATTTCCGATGGTAATCGCTGAGGAGCTGGATGCTGACTGGAAACTTGTCAAAACAGTGCAGGGAAACCTCGATCCGGGTGCTTTTGAACGCCAGGTAACGGGAGGTAGCGGAGCTGTGCCGCATTCATGGGAGCGCTTGCGCAAAGCAGGTGCCACTGCACGGCATTTGCTTGTGGAGGCAGCTGCTGCAAGATGGAAAGTCCCTGCAACGGAATGCACTACCAGTGATGGAAAAGTTTACCACAAAGCATCCGGAAAGTCGGCAATGTATGGTGAGCTGGCCGAAGAGGCCTCAAAACTCACTGCACCCAAAGATGTAAAACTTAAAGACGAGAAAGACTTCAAACTGATCGGGCAGTCTGTCCGTAACGTGGATAACCACAATATTGCAACAGGAAAGCCACTTTTTGGACTGGATTTTTACCGGGAAGGAATGTTGTTCGCCATCATTCAGCGACCGAAGGCTTTTGGATATAAACTAAAATCGGTTGATTCGACAGCTGCAAAGGCAATGCCGGGCATTGTGGATGTAGTTACGTTTGAGAATAGTGTAGCCGTTGTCGGAAAATCTACCTGGCAGGCCCAGAAAGCACGGCAAGCACTCAAAATTGAATATGAAAAAGCGGCAGATCTGGAAAGCTCTTCCGATCATGCCCGGATATTTACAAATCTGTTAGACAATGGCGAAGCAACTGTTCGTCGTAAAAACGGGGACGTTGAAAGTGCTTTTAAAAATGCTGCGAAAGTAATCAAGGCAGAATTCCAATGTCCGTTTTTGCCTCACAGCCCTTTGGAACCGATGAATTTTTTCGCCCACGTACGTGAAGACGGCGTGGAACTTGTAGGTCCTACACAAACACCCGATCGTGCAAGAGGAGAGGTTGCTAAGCTGACCGGATTTTCTCCTGAGAAGGTGTCGGTGGAAATCACCAGGCAAGGCGGAGGTTTCGGACGACGCCTCGCGGCAGATTTTGTCGTAGAAGCTGCACATGTTTCCAAGCTTGTAAAAGCGCCCTTGAAGGTGGTCTGGACGCGTGAGGATGATATGACGGGTGGTATTTATCGCCCCGCTGTGCGCTACAGATTTGAGGCTGCTCTGGATAAAACCGGCCAGCTGATCGGTTACAAACTCCGTGGAGTCGGAATGAATGCCGGTAACAGTACCCGGGAAGATAACTTTCCTTCGGGAGCAGTAGAAAATCTTTTGATTGACTCTGTTGATCATAAATCGCCGATTACCACCGGTCCATGGCGTGCACCTATTACCAATTTTCTTGCGTATGCGGAGCAGTCATTTTTGGACGAAGTAGCAGAAGCAGCGGGAAAAGATCCCATTCAGTTCAGGTTGGAGCTCCTCGAAAAAGCAAAAAAAGCTCCTGCCGGCGATGTGAAATATGACGTGGACAGAATGATTGCGGTGATCAAACTTGCTGCCGAGAAAAGTAATTGGGGTAAGAAAAAAGGTGTTCATCAGGGTTTTAGCGTGTACTTTTCACATCGCTCCTATGTGGCTCAGGTAGGAGAGGTTGTTATGGAGAAAGGCAAACCAGTGCTGAAAAATATCATTGCAGCAGTTGACTGCGGTATTGTGATCAATAAAAGCGGCTCGTTGCAGCAAGTACGAGGTGGTGTTGTGGACGGATTTGGACATGCCATGTATGGTAATATGACATTCAAGGACGGTACTCCGGATCAGAGCAACTTCAATGGTTTTAGATTGATCCGGATGAATGAGATACCGGAGGTGGATGTGCATTTTGTGGATAACGGTATTTCTCCGACAGGTTTGGGTGAACCGGCTTTGCCACCCACAGGTGGGGCGGTTGCAAACGCGTTCTACAAGGCAACCAAACAACGATTGAGAAACCAGCCATTTATAGAAGAGCCTGCTTTTAAAGGAATTTCCTGATTGTGACTTAATATTTGCATCATGAGGAGGGAGGTGAAATGTCACATTCCTCCTCATTTTTGTTAGTATAAAATCTTCTTCACTGTTTTTCTTTATAAAAGCTGATCCAATTATGTTTTTAAAAAAGCTGATAATCTCCGGTTTGTTGTTCCTTTTATTTTCGGGATTTGTGAAAGAAGGAGATTTTCCAAGGGCGCGTATTTCCAATGGACTTATTAAAGCCGAACTTTATCTTCCTGATAAAACCAATGGTTATTACCGAGGAACACGCTTTGACTGGGGTGGCGTAATGCCGGAGCTGGAATACAAAGGGCATCATTTTTTTGGACAATGGTTTCCTGAGTACAATCCTACACTTCATGATGCGATCATGGGACCGGTTGAGGAGTTTTCAGTTTTGGGGTTTAATGAAGCTGCGGTTGGGGCTGAGTTTTTAAAGATTGGTGTGGGTACACTCTTAAAACCGGATGATAACGCTTATTCTTTTGCCAGAACGTATGAGGTCAAAAATGGAGGAAAATGGAAGGTGAAAAAGAGAAAGAACCGGATAGAATTCACTCATGAACTGACTGATGCTACCGGATATGCTTATCGTTACAAAAAAATAGTGAGGCTGGTAAAAGGAAAAACCGAAATGGTATTGGAGCATAGTCTGAAAAACATAGGGCGAAAATCCATTGAAACCAGTGTTTACAACCATAATTTCTTTGTAATTGACAAAGAGCCTACCAACGAAAACATGAAAATGTCTTTTCCTTTTGAGGTAAGCGCCGAAGGAAGAGGATTTGGAACAACGGCTTTGACAGAAAACAAATCCATTACATATACCAGGTCATTGGCAAAAGGCGAAAGCGTTTTTAGCGCTGGTTTGAAAGGATTGGGAGATACAGCAGCGGATTATGATATAACGATACAGAATCTGAAAAGTGGGGCAGGTGTGCGGATTACCGCTGACCAACCTATCGACAAACTTGTATATTGGGCATGTAGTACCACAGCATGCCCGGAACCATATATTAAGTTATCTGTGAAATCAGGTGAGACCATCAATTGGAAGATAAATTATGACTTTAGCGTTTCGAAATAAGCGCTGTGAAAAACGAGAACCATATGAGCAACAATAAATTTTCCTGGGAATTATTCGAAAAAGCACCCATTGTCGGTATTGTACGAAATCTGTCGATAGAGGCGGTAAAGCAGATTTTACCTGTTTACCGTGCTGCGGGACTGACCACCATTGAAATTACCATGAATACGCCCGGCGCTGGGGATATCATCCGTTATGCATTGGCGAATGAGTCGGAAGGGCTGAATATAGGTGCAGGTACGGTTTGCACTAAAGAAGATCTGGAAGTGGCGCTGGATGCAGGAGCACAATTTATTGTAACGCCCATTCTGAATAAAAAAGTGATCAAATCCTGTGTCAAAAAAGGTGTTCCGGTATTTCCGGGAGCCTATACACCTTCTGAGATTTACAACGCCTGGTCGCTGGGAGCCAATGTTGTAAAAGTTTTTCCCGCCACTGCTTTGGGCCCAGAATACATCAAAGACCTGAGAGGCCCAATGAACCAGCTTAAACTCATGCCGACGGGAGGTGTAAGTCTGGAAAATATGAACGAATTCCTGAAAGCCGGAGCCACAGGTTTAGGCATTGGCGGACAACTCTTTGACAAAAAACTAATCGATGCGAAGGATTGGGATGGGTTGTTGACGCATTTTAGGAGGTTTGTTGAGGGGTTGAGGTGAGTGGGAAAGATTTAGATTTCTTTTGAATAAATTATTTGTCGGTCTGGAGACCGATTACATGGGTCCGTAGTCTGGAGACTACGGACAACGAGAGAATACAAAATTGGAGCAGATCCACAAAAAAGATATGAAAAATCTAGTGACATTTACTGCGATTATTGCCTTCTTTGTAAGCTCCTGTAACATAAAAAGCAAAGAAAAAAATATTGTATTTGACTCCTACATCGGCAATAGTTTGAGTATTCCAAAAGATTCAATAATTCTAACCTATAGACCTTTAAATGATTCAGTATCCTATGTCCTAATTAAGAATAGACGACCGCTACATG
This sequence comes from Dyadobacter sp. CY312, assembly GCF_021390535.1. Classification (GTDB taxonomy): domain Bacteria; phylum Bacteroidota; class Bacteroidia; order Cytophagales; family Spirosomataceae; genus Dyadobacter. The sequence goes on along the minus strand of NZ_JAJUXG010000024.1, from coordinate 20,139 downwards.
TCTATGAATCGGAGAGAGGACTTTTTTTTGCATCGATTGATAATAATGAATACAAATTGGCACTTTCTTTTGAAGACACGTTAAGCCATTATAATCCAGGTTATCCATTTGATTCACTTGCTTATACTACCTTGGTTAAATCTAAAATTTATTTAATCGATGATGTAGAAATCCCTGTGTATTGTTTTAATGAAGGAATTGGAGATGAAGGTTATAATAAATCGCATGTTGGATCCGTAACATATTACACACCTCGTGTTGGCATTCTTATCTATTACACTGGGGAAAATGTAAATAGTGCTTATGTACGACGCTTTCCACGACATCACCTTGGAGAAAAGATAATAGCTAAAATTAAAGCAGACACAACTTTTTATGCCGGTCATCTTTTGAAAAACCTTCCAGTTAAATCGATAAAATATTTGCCACTAGATTATTCCAGCCAGTGAAGGGCAAAAAGGGCCAAGCGGAAGCACAGGTTTGAGTTTTCGTAGATTATAGTGTTTTTCGGTCGGGAGGTCGAGGTCAGGTGTCCATAGTCTGGAGACTATGGATAACGGGGTTTGTTGAGGGGGGAAGGTTTGGATTTTTTTGAATAAATATTTTTCGGTCTAGAGACCGATTACACGAGTCCGTAGTCTCGAGACTACGGACCGCGAGGGGCTACTGCAAGATTTTAACTATTAATCTAGTAACATACTTTCAAGGAGTTTACTTTGGATCAAGCCCAAATGTTGTGGAGCAACTTGGATTAAGCATATAATTGAGTTAGACGGTAAAGGAAAAATTCGACATTACGAACCCCTCTAACTGACTTCTAAATGCTTTGATTTTTGCGTTGAAGGACTCTGAGGAAGCATTAGTACTTCTGTTATCAAAATAGTTCAGGATGGTTTGATAGTGATTCCGAATCGACCTGGCAACAGTGTTAAATGACTTGAAACCAGATTGTCTTACTTTTTCATGCCATTTGGCCAGCCTTGTCAATCCGTAGACCTTTTCAGTTGTGTTAGTAAAGATGTTACTGAGTTCCAATGTCAGATCATACGCTTTTTTAAGGTCTGGAAAGCGGTCGGGGAGGCCTAGTCAAAGAGCAGTAGCGCTCTTTCTTTCTGATTATCAGTCCAAGTGTTCCGCTTTTTGTAAAGGGCATATCTGCTTCTAGCCAGTAGCTGTTTTAGGGTGTCTCCATTGGACAGTATCTCAGGTATATATTCAGTTTGGTCATTTTTAGCCTGCTCAATTGCTTCATTTTCTAGGTCTAGTGCCTCCCACCGCAATTTTATCCGCATTTCCTGCAAGGCTTCGGTAGCCAATCGTTGTACATGAAAACGATCAGTGACGCGTACTGCTCTGGGAAAACAGTGCTTTGCAATCATTGACATGCTGCCAGCCATATCCAGGGTTATTTCTGTAACTTTTTTGCGTTGTACCTCTGGCAGCTTCCGAATGACTTCGATAACCGTTTCCGCCTTGGTGCCGGCCACAATGGCAACTATGCTTCCACGCCCGCCTTTGGCAGCCTTGTTTGTGAGAATTGTGTAGAGTTCGCCACGAGAGAGGCTGGTTTCGTCGATCGATAGCTGTGAGCCTAAATTTTCGGGATACAAAAGCCATTTCTTTGCGTGACCCCTTTGGTTCCAATCTTTGAATCCGTTCTGAAAATCACGGTATTGACGCAGCAGATCTTTGCCGTTGACTCCATAGAAACGTCCAATGCTCCAAACATCATTAGCCTTGGTATCCACCGATTTCTTTCGGCCGGCGTTCCGGTAAAAAAGCCGCGAATTCACTCGTCATTCGCGTTCCTTCACCTACTTCACTCCAATCTCTGTATTCTACTTTACCTGTCTTGGTACGGTTCGCCGCGCGATTGAGCCACCTACGACGTTTGATATGAAGAAAAACTTTATGTCCTCGAATCGGAAAATTTTGAAGAGTAATGGATGGAAAATAGCCCTTAGAGAGTAAGTCTGCCTTTCTTGGATCATCATCTGCCGGATAATTCTTCTCTTCTAGATAGACATGATAACGCTCTTCTGATTTCTCCACATGGGTCAGTAAGTAATTATCAATTATAAACTCCGGTAAGATTAACTCAATAAGTGGCAAGAAGCTTTCCAAAACATAGTAAGTTTGATTAAAATACAAACCTAGAAAAATACAACGCGCTCCACAAGTTTTTGAGGATCAAGCCAAATTGTTGGGGGGAATTAGGCATATAATTTCGTAAGCCTGAATAAGAAAAATTTAATATCTCTTACACCTCTGGACGATGATCGAAATGATTTGATTTTAGCATTAAATGACTCCGCAGAAGCATTGGTACTCTTGTTTTTGAAGTAATTAAGTATCCCTTCATAATGCGTTTGAATTGATCTAACCACGGTTTTGAACGAAGCTATACCAGAATCGTCTACCTTATTATACCAAAGGCCAAGCTTTGGGAATGCGCCACCTTTGGAGCTACTTGATCGGAATATTGTGCCCAATTCCATTGAAATATTATAAGCTTGCTTTAATAATGGAAAACGTACAAAAAGTATATTTGCCCTCTTTACTTGAGAGCTGGTCCATTTATCCCAATGCTTAAAAAGCAAATACCGACTTCTGGCCAGTAATTGTTTCTCAGTATCCCCATTTTCAAGTATTACGGGTTCGTAAGTTATTCCAGCTTGTTTTGCAGCACCAATGGCTTCATTTTCTTGATCTAACGCTTCCCAACGATATTTAATTCTGATCTCTTGGACAGCCTCATATGCCAATTTTTGTACATGAAACCGATCTATAACTTTATCCGCTTTGACAAAGCATCGCGTTACGATTCTGTTCATATTAGCAGCCATGTCCAAAGTTACCTCTTCGACTTTGTCTCGAAGCCTCTTTGGGATTTTCTTTAAGACTTCAATAACTGTATCTCCATGTGTACCTTTAATCATGGCAACAAGCGCCCCTTTTTTGCCCTTGGCACTCTTATTGGTCACAATCGTATATAATTCTCCATTAGATAAGGCAGTTTCGTCAATACTCAAATGAGTGCCAGTATTTTCGGGATACAGCAGCCAACTATCCGCATGATCGCGCTGATCCCAATCCTTGTAATCACTAATATGGTTTTTATACTGCTCCTGAAGCTGCTTACCGTCCAGATGGAAATACTTGCCTAGCTGCGAGCAGCTAATAGGGTTATTATCAATACAGTCCCGCCCGGCGGCCCGGTTTTAAAAAATCAGCAAACTCTTTGGTCATCCGAGTTCCCTGTTGCACTACATTCCAGTCCCTGCTTACTATCATACCAGTATCTTTGACTTCCCAGCGGCGGCGCTTAATACAAAGCATAACTTTTTGATTGCGAATGGGAAAATCCTGGATGTATACTTCCGGTAAAAAGCCCTTGGACTCTAATTTTCGATCTTTGTATTCGGATGGAGGAAGATTTTTCTCTTCCAAATAGATATGCAGTCCAGTTAAGCCTTCAACTATTTTGGAAAGTTCAAAGTAATCGAGGATGCCTTCAGGTAATAGGAAGCGGACTAAGGATAAATAGGACTCTTGCAATGCATTCAATATTGATTCACTACAAAAAAACTACTTTTTTAATCGCCCCACAACTTTTCCGCTTGATCCGTTTTTGATTTGACCCACGTTGTAGGCGAGCGAAAAGAAAAAGGACTTAGTTTTTGAAGCTAAGCCCTTGATTTTTAAGTGGTCTCGTAGGGATTCGAACCCCAAACCTCCTGATCCGTAGTCAGGTGCTTCAATTTTGTATATATTTATATATCTTTCTTAACTATTTGATTTATAGTTAACATTTAGATTTTAAATTCTTCATATTTATTAATTTTTGTATATTTATGCATGAATTGTGTATCAAATCGTGTATCAAATATAATAGGATAATGGGAATTATAAAGCCAACATTCAAGGTGGTTTTGGATGAGCGCAGAGAGAAGGCAGAGCAGCGGTATCCATTAAAGTTGCGGGTTACGTATGATCGTAGAAGGAAGTATTACAAAACCGGGCTGGATATGACGAAAGTGGAATTTGGTAAATTGCCAACTTCAAAATTAGAATCGCTGAAAGATATTCGCCTTCAAGTAAAAGCACTAGAAGTAAAGGCTGAAAATGTCTACAAAGCTTTGGTGGTGTTTACTTTTGAAGATTTTGAAAAGGCTTTTTTTTCAAAAAAGGTTGATTCTGTACCTCATGATGTATATTCTATGCTTAATGATTATGTCAAAAAATTAGAAGTAGAAGGAAGGGTGTCAACGAGTCAGTCATACGATAATGCGTTGGTTTCTTTGAGGAAGTATAAACCTAAATTGAAGTTTGAAGAAGTGACGCCCGATTTTTTAGATGGCTACGAACGAAAAATGATTGCGGACGGCAAAAGCAGAACAACGGTTGGTATCTACCTTCGTTCATTGCGAACTGTGTACAACCAAGCCATAGATTCTGGTGTAGTCAAAAGAGAATTATATCCGTTTAAGAAGACGAAATTTCAGATTCCCGCCGGAGAAAATGTTAAAAAGGCGCTAACACTATCAGAGATTGAAAAAGTATTCAGGTACTCTGCTCCTCCTGCTAGTAGTATGGATAAGGCTAAGGATTTTTGGATATTTTCATATTTGTGCTGCGGGTTGAATTTGAAAGATATATGCCGGTTGCGATACAATCAAATAGATGGTAATAATGTAAGATTGGTTCGTGCCAAAACGCAGTTGTCCACTAAATCGAATCAAAAGTGGCTTACTATCTACTTACCACCTGCGGCAAAGGAAATCATCGATAAGTGGGGAGTGAAAAACGCCAAACTCACAGATTATATTTTTGATGTTCTAAAAGAGGACATAACGCCGCAACGGGAACGTGAGCTCGTTAAGTATTTTACAAAGCTTGTGAATAAGTACATGAAAAAAATTGGTGAAGATCTAAAAATATCCAAGCCAATTACTTCCTACACGGCGCGACATTCCTATGCCACTGTACTTAAATGGAAGGGGGTATCGGTAGAATACATTTCCGAAACATTAGGCCATACTAATACGCAAACTACTCAGAGCTATTTAGACTCGTTTGAAGATGGTGTGAAAAGTCGCAACAGTTTGCTTTTGACAGAATTTGATCCGAATATAGCAGATTAAATGACCTATATCCTCTATTTATAGAAGAGTATAAACGACAAAGATAATATGGTTACAGCTCCTCTGTCAGGATTAAAGATTTATGTTCAAGAAGGATTTTTTAATTCTTATAGTACTTTTCATGATGCCGATGCGCTGAACAAAGAATATCATACAGATGTACACCGTGAAGGCTTTGTGATGCTCCCAGGTATGGATCATGGCGAAGATATGCCCTATTATTTTTATCAGGCGGTTCGAGATGATTTGAACAAACTGGCACAGGAGATTAGTGCAGCGATAGATGACTTCACTTATAGTAACTCAAACCCGGCAGATCGGACAGCCTTTTTTAACCAGCTTAAAAAGGAGATAGAAGAAGTTAGGGTTAAAGTGACAACATATGAAGGAGAAAAAGTTCAGGAACAGTTTGATTCATTTTTTGAGAAAATACTAACATATATACCAATGGCTGCGGCAGAAGAGTCAGAAACTGTTAATAAGACCCCACTAATGCAGCAAGTACGCGCGATAATGTACTTGTTGAAAAAAAACGGTGTGAATCAGAACAATACAACATATGCAGAGTTTATTAGGTATGTTACTGGTAGAGGGGATATGAAAACGCCTATAAAAAATACTAACATATATCAGGCCATAAATAAGACTCCCACACTTGATGATTTGAACCGATTACGATCTAGTTTTAGCAACATCGGATTAGACGATATTGTGAAAAGGATTGATGCTGAAATAGCACAATTGGATATAAGGAAGTAAATATCGGGTGCAATATCGGGTACCCGATCGACCATATTTTCATCATTAAATGAAGACTTTTGTAATGCGGATCAACCACGGTCCCATTTAAATTTTTTCATTTATGGTTGAAAATATGATTTACCAATCTCACGCTGAAACCAGCGCTTCGAAAGAAGAAAGAGTACTGCCAACGTACAGTGCCGAAGTAATGACCGTTAAACAGGCCTCTGTCTTCTTAGGCCTATCTGCATCCACTCTATACACATATGTAAGTAAGCGACGAATTCCGTACTCAAAACGGAACGGAGCCCTGTTCTTTCTCAGAGAATCTTTACTGAGTTGGATAAAGGAAGCCGAAAAACCCACATTTTCCCAACTAATCAAACGGTAGATATGGAGCTTACAGGAGATTTGGCCGTTGCACCCAAAGGGATTTTTCCCTACACCACCGACGACGTAGCGAAGTACATTAATCATCCAAAGATTACTGGACTAATCACCCTTCGAAAATTTCTTAGAAAAGAAGGACTTATGAGAGGAGATTACCCAACAGCTTTGGCTATTGAAAATGGTTACATGAAAATACAGCGATGTTGGGCTCATAACTTGCAGAAGTGGTACGACAAAATAATGATCTCACCAGCAGGACTGGAATTCATAGAGAAACTTGTAGAGGAAAAACTGGGTCCTATAACACCGGTTAAAACTATAACTTTTAACAACTTAAATTTTTCAAGTAATGATAAGTAGTAAATTTCCGCACAATATGTTAGCGGCTAGTAAATTAGTTCGAAATCAATACATCAAAAACCGCACAGACCTATTTAAGTTCTGTCGCAGCTTCGGGATCATCCATGAAGGTATACCTGCACCCCAGTTCGTGGCAATGGGATACTTTACGGTAGAATTTAGACGTACCTCATGGCAGGGTGGTTCCAAAACCTACCCCGTGATTCTGGTGTCGGACTTGGGGATAAAATTCATTAATAGACTTGCAGCAGTAATATACAATGTTAGATGATGTAAGACCTTCTGATAACGTTCAGATAAATGATATGGACGTGGTAAATGAAGTAAAATGGCTGAATTTTAATGAAGAAAGTGTTGCTAAGAATACGGCTGCACATTTAAATATAGCAGGAGAAGTATATCCTGATTTTAATGACATAATGGTGTCTCTTGATACCCATACAGTTGGAGTTGTAGTTGATCCAACTAATATAGAGTCTGGCGATGTTGCTGTGGCAGATGTCACAGGTACGGTTCAGGCTGATTCTTTTGAAATCATTAATGAAGAACATATAGAGAAGAGCGTTCAGGTTACACTGGACGCTTCTGAATTAAATAAAGATGCTTTTTTGCTAGATTTTGTGGTGGGGAGGTATGGTGTTGAGGGTGACAGAGCCATCGCAGAGAAAAGGACATATACGTCAAACAAGGAGTTGGCTAACATCTTGTTTCAGAATGAGAATCGAATCTCTTATCTAATGTCTCGTGATATTGTTGCGTCACCGGCTATTTTTGAACGGAACGGCAGGCCTGTAATAAAACGAGGGACAATTAACGTAATCCAAGGTGCACAAGGTTCTCACAAAAGCCGATTAGCTGGAATGATGTGCGGTTTGTTCATTAAAAAGGATAATTTTCCGATGGAAACTTTGGGATTTGAGAAGCTTATTACCGAAGAGATTACCGCTGTTTACATAGACACGGAGCGGAATATGGAGGAAGAATTTGCGCAATCAATGCAATCCATCATTTTAAATGCCGGATATGATAAAGAAGAGGATGTGCCTAATTTGCGGTTTACTTCAATAAAGGATATTCCCCGCGGTCAGAGACTACATGCAATAGCTGAGTACCTGGGTGAGGTACGGCAGGATGTAGTAAATCCGATGTTTGTTTTTATTGATGTAGTTACAGATTGTATCGGCAACTTTAATGATGTTAAAGAATCAATGATATTGAATGATTATATTGGGAACTTGTGCACCAAATTTAACTGTACGTTCCTTCTGGTGATACACGAAAACCCAGGTTCAAGTAAAGCACGCGGACATACAGGAACAGAGCTTATAAATAAAGCGAGTTACGTATGCCAGGTTGGTTTTGAAAGAAATAGCAAGAATGAAGTTACAGATCTCTTATGGTTGAAAGAAATAAAGAACCGTCATGCTGAAATAGCTCCACCGCTGGCTATTCAATTTTGTCAGGGAACTAATTCTTTAAAAGTTGCCGATGCTAAATTAGTAAAAACGGTAACTGATTTACGCAGAATCAAAGCTGACGTTGAATGTATTGCAGAGAAGTTGAGTAGCTATACAGCCTTTCCTTATATCCAGAAAGATCTTTTGACTCTGCTTTCTAATGACTTCGATTGTTCTGGCAATACGTTGAAAGCTCGTTTGCAAGAGTTGTCAGATAGAGCGTTACCAGTTCAGAATGAGTTAGGAGAGCCAAAATTTCTGAGGATCAACCAAAGGAGTGGTACGCCTACAACGTATGACTTGATCCCGATATTAACCGTTGATCCTGGTTAATGGGGTAAATTAGTACTCAACCAAGATACTTTACATATATAGCTGTTTGTATTGGTTGGGCAGGTGGTTAACTCTGGATAAGGTATTCAGCTTATAGAGTAATCAGTGTACTTATCAATCATATCATTTAATAAAAAAATCCGGCGCAGGTTACAAATCAATGTAACTGTTGCCGGATTTTCATTTAAACACTACAACGGTATTACACCCCCCCGAAGCAGTTGGCTGGTTTTCATTACGACGTACGATTCTATTTCCTCTACCATACTTTGCTGCGAAGCGTTACTAGGGAACTTCCATTTTTTTTGCAGTTGACCGGTTGGTCCATAATCTGCCAGCCATTCTACTTCCAAAGTGCCAAAGTTTTCCATAAGATAAAAAGAGATGTGAGTCGTACGCCCTTCGCTAACAATGAGAAGATCATTGGTTCCTTGATTCTTTATGTAAGCAGATGGATGTGCGGACAGCTTATCCACGAGATGCTTATACTTTTTTGCCATTCCGCCGTCCGCAGCTATATTAGAAATCAATTGATCTCTATCCTTTGTGAAGTTATAGATAATAGCCCCGGCAATTATGATGATAAATATAATCCAAGTCATATTAAATTGAGAGTTTTTATAAGTAAATAAGAGAAGGGCTAAGATCAAAAAGTTTCTGCGACCAAGATATCTTTCCTAAGAGAGCTGAATTTTTTAAGCTGTTCATAGGCTTCAATGGAATGAGTTTTCGGGTATTCCCCAAGTTCGTGAAGGTCATCAAGATTCATTTGTGCCAGCTCTAGTAAATGTTTGCTTTGGTCAATATCGCCATCTTCCAATGTCAGCCTTGCCAATAAATAGTTGGCTTGAAATTCAAAATTATTGAACGCTATTGACTCCTTTATTTCAGGAAGCCGAAGTGCCCGTTGCAGTGCAAATTCCGAGGAACCGTTGCGGTTTCTCGTGTACACGAACTCGGCATATTCAAGAAAAAGGAAGTGGCTGAATCCACTGTTACTTGATCGGTTACAATGTAAAATAGCCTCCTCATAGTCATTCTCTGCTTCTTGGTAATTGCGGAGCAAAACATGACACTGTGCTCTTCTGGTTAGTAATTGAGAATTGTCCTCGAGGCCACTAAGTTCAAGCACTGCGCTAACCATTTTTAAGGCCAGTTCCGTATTGGATTCCCTAATTGAATCTAATGATTTTTTAAGAAAAGATGCGGCGGTACTACTATGAAGGTCTTTTAAAAACAAATCATTTGCTTTTGTAGTGTTTAGGGTCGATTTCAGAAAACCGGCAAATTCCTCTGTTGTCATAGTGGAAGTTTCTTGATGAATGTTTGAATTATATCTTTAGTTTGGCAAATCTGCTTGAAGGCACAATTTATCTATTTTTATTAAATACCCAATATATTGGGTGGTAAAATTTTACTATTCGGTTCAGTTTTGAACCGTGACTAAAACGAGAGACAAAGCTTACCTTAAAGCGTTTGGTGACAACCTTCGCAAACTCAGGGAAATCAAAAAACTGAGTCAGGAGGAGTTATGTCATCAGGCCGGATTTTCAAAGAACCAAATTGGCAATATCGAACGAGGGGAAGTAAATACTTCTATCACCTCTGTATACATACTTTCGGTTGCTTTAAAAGTCGCCCCGGCCGATCTATTTAACTTCGAGTACTCCCATCCTGTATAGTTTGTGAATTTGTAGAGGGAATATTTTCTGGCCGGGAGCATGAATCTTTTGGTAGTATTCACGCCCCCCTGACAGATGTATTGCATCGTATCCCCCGGTTTTGTTTATATTATATATTACATACAACCGTGCTGCGACTGCTCAAACAAAAAAACAATCTAAACATTTTACAGTCATGCTCACAATCACATCTTATTCAAATCGCACATCATCACAGGATGGTAGTCAGTACTTTGCACTTGAACTTACAAGTGACGAACCGGAAATTGTCATGTCAGCTACTGGTAGGTATTACGTCACAACCAAAAAATGCAGTATGAGTTCTTCCTTTCCGGAATCCGTTTGTAAAGTCATGCTTGGGAAACAAATTCCCGGCTCTATTGCCAAAGTTGAGTGCGAACCTTACGAGTTCACCATCCAGGAAACAGGTGAGGTAATTACACGCCACCATAGATATGAATACCAACCTGTTGAAATGGGTACACCAGAAACAGCGGTATTTGCATAATAAAACCACCAACAGTTTTGAGAGACAGGGTCGTAAGGCTCTGTCTTTTTTTATGAATTTTAAATCTGGAAACCATGCAGTTACATAAAGCAAAACGGAACAATGTCAAAATAAAAATCGGAATCCAGGGACCCGCTGGTAGTGGTAAAACAAAGTCGGCATTACTGCTTGGTTTTGGGTTAACCGATGATTGGACTAAAATAGCTGTGGTTGACACAGAAAGCCGTAGTTCAGAATTGTATGCTCATTTAGGTGCATACAATGTATTGCCACTCAGTTATCCCTTCACTCCTGAAAAGTTCAAGGAAGCAATTCATACCTGCGTAAATGCCGGAATGGAAGTAGTCATCCTGGATTCAATTTCATCGGAATGGCAGAATATTCTTAGCGAACATGCTTCTTTAACAGGGAATAGCTATACCAATTGGTCAAAGTTTACTCCACGGCATCAGCTATTTGTAGATATGATCATCCAATCTGATGTACATATCATTTGTACGCTTCGCTCCAAACAAGCTTACGTTTTGAACGAGAAAAATGGGAAGCATATACCTGAAAAAGTAGGTCTCAAACCAATTCAACGTGAAGACATGGATTATGAGTTATCGCTCGTATTTCAATTATCCATGAAGCATTACGCAACAGTGATCAAGGATCGTACCGAATTTTTTGCTGATAAACCTGACTTCGTTATCACGGAAGAAACGGGTAAGCTCATACGCTGTTGGTGTGAGCAGGATAAATTTGAAGAACTTGAAATAGGTATGTTAATTAACAATTGTTCTGATATACAATCTCTTAAAGAAATTTTTGAGCAACATCCGCTATATCAGAATGCCCTAAGAAGCCAGTTTAATAATCGTAAAAACCAAATTTTATCTACCAATGGATACGCTAGTAATCAATAACACAAAGTCTCAAAGTATAGCCTCTCCTTCTTTTATTGAAGCAAACACGGCGCCAATTTTGTTTACTGAATTGGAAAACAGTCACATCATTCCAGTCTTTACCAAAGACAACGAACCACTTATTTCCCACCGGGATTTTATAACAATAGCTGAGGAAGCAGTTTTCAGTCAGTTCAGAGACGAAGTGATTGTTCCTGCAAACATCAGGGTTTCACATCCGGTTAAAGGAAGAATTCCTGATGCTCGAAACAAACCGGCCAATCAGCTTGAAGAATGGGAGAAAACCATTTACTACGAACGTATGATGTTTGTTGTAGAGATACCTTCAATCCGGGAAACCATAGACGGGAACGTTTTGAACTTAACCATTGGAGGAGTGAAAAGCTATTCTCAGGATAATCTTTCGAGCAAAAAAGGAGCAGATGAACATTTTAAAATATTCGTAGGTTTCAAAAATCAGGTATGTACAAATCTCTGCGTTTGTACTGATGGTTTGCTGTCGGACGTGAAAGTGAAGAATTCCATGCAGCTTATGCAAGCTGTTCAAAAATTGTTAGGTGAGTTTCAGTTTGAAAGGCAGCTTTCTTTGTTGCAGCAATTCCCGAACTATTCACTTGCTGAAAGTCAGTTTGCTTCACTCGTTGGACGGTGTAAGTTGTATCAATATCTGTCGGCAGAGGAAAAGAGCCAAATTCCCGCAATGGCGTTCGGTGATTATCAAATTAACAGCATTGCCAAGGACTATTATCAGGATCATTCTTTTTGCAGGCAGCAAGACGGTTCGATAAACTTATGGAAGGTTTATAACCTATTCACCGGAGCGAATAAATCCAGCTATATAGATGGTTTCTTATCCCGTTCCGCCAATGCTTCTAATTTGGTACAAAACCTGGTTGAGTCGCTTGATGCTGGAAACGGCAATTGGTTTCTGAGTTGATGGGTATGTGTTCTAGGAATTTTTTACTCAGAATTTATTATTCTTCAAACTTTGTTAAAACAGCCATGAGTGAAGCCTCTCTTCATTACATTGATCCATTTTCTATTCTCATCATTGATGAAAGGGGAATTTTGAAGAGGCTCTTCTGTCCCTTCAAAGTTGTCCCGATTTTGGCCGATATGTCTTCCAAAGATATGTTGGTTGAAATGGTCTACAAAAATTTTGATAACCAGCTCTTCTATTTGATCGAAGGTCAGGTGTGTAGTCACACCGACTTTACTATTTGATAGTTTGTATGCCAATAAATTCCCGCTCAGACATTACTTTTAGTTATTTGGGCGGGAATCATCAAATGGTGATCAAGGATAAATACTCTATTTTTTAATACGCAATGAACATTTTAGACCAAAAAAGTGCTCTTATTTACTTTATAGAGGATCTGGATATAGAGATGATCGGATCGATTTTGGATCCGGATGTGAAGTGTCTAAATGAGTCGAAGCAGGATTTTTTAAGGATTTTCGCCAACTGTTTTGACCTGTTTAGACGCAAAGGTAATAGCCTTCTCGTAAGGACGCCGGGAAGATGTAAATTTTCAGCCAACAATGGTGAGAGTTTCATTTTTAGTGGCGACGTATCGAAAGATTATATTGAGATTAACATTTTAACGAAAGAAGGAAGAGTAATTGGTATTCATGAATGCTATTGTTTTTCGGATGACATGGCGGATAGAAGTGGGCATAAAGTGTATATTGATTCAAAAAGAGGTTGTCCATTTTAATGAATTGTATCTAATTTTTTTTTGACAGACTTTACATTATGGAATCTGGAAACAAAGAGTGGCTGTACTAAAACATGACATGTTAAAGGTGCGAATGAAAAGGAGTGTCCTGATAATGTACATTTTTGATCAATTTAAGTATGTTTGGATAGAGGAGCTTTTATAGGCAATAATTAAGTCAAATGTGTTGGGAGGGAGGTGATTTATAGTTAAATTAAGACGGTTAGTAGCAAAAATTCCCGATTCCACCGCTTCCGATTGGATCATTAAGGGTGGTAGCACCTTGCCCGTTTGAGGGGGCTTTTAAAACTCCTGGCCTCAATAGTGAAGTGTCTATAGCTGATGAAACGCTGCTGAAAGTATTTGATAGAGGCCATAAAAAGGAATCCATTGAGGCTAAAACATTGGATATTCAATGCCCCCAATGATAAGCTGACACTGTTTGATTACCAGAAAGACCGAGGCCAAAGTGATCCTAAGTAGACGCTGGAAGGCTATGCCGGTACGCCGCAGGTAGACGGCTACGCGGTCTATGAAAAGCTTTTGGTAACCACCCAGATATTCTTTTGGTCTACTGTATGGCCCACCCCCGTCGCAAATTTGTAGACGCTCTTAAATCTAATTAAGAAAGATCGACTTACGTGCTTGAAATCATGTAGGTACTCTCTCGATCAGTAGATGCGGGAAGAAAAACTGGATTGGAAGGTGAAAGCATAGTTGAGACGGGAAAAATCGGCTCGAGTCCGTCGGATGGATACGAATAATATAAAGTACACTGGTGTTACGGTTGATACATGTGCATTACATCAAGGTTGATTTCCAACCATTTTATGTGAAAGCTGGAGACATCCTATGACACCTGAACTGAAATTGGTAAAGTACCATCTTATAAATCCGCATTTTCTCTCACAACCCCTCCGTAATTGACTGAGAGGGGATGCGAGAAAAAATGTTCGAGGTAAGGTGGATGACTTGATGCCGACTAATTCCGGTCTGTCCGACAAATCAAGTCTTGGTTAATATATGTTAGATTACCAGATTTTCTCAAAAACTTCAAAACTCTTTATGCCCATCTGATTTCCTTCCTGATTCTCTCCATTGGGCTTAATAGCTTGGATGTATACATATCGCGCTTGACGGCTATCGAATTTAAATGTATAATCCAGTTTTTGTATTGTATTGTTAGTTCGCCACAGGAACCTTAAATCTGTCCTGTATTCAATCGAAGTGTAAATATCTAATACCGTGGCAAAGTTTCCTTCCTGAAATAATAGATTAATCCGGCTAATAGATTTTATATCCAAAAGATCAACAACCAAATTCCATCCATATTCATCCGTTGCAGCAGCAAAAGTTAACAGATTATTATCAACTGCATTCTCTGCATACATCTTTAAAGTACTAACTTGAGTTGGGGGTAGACTCTTGTTTCCAACCTTATTACTGTTTAATGTAACCGATGCCCCCAGCGCCAGATTCTTCCCTTTTTCCCTAGTTAAGATCCTATATTTCAAATTAATAAAGGCACCGCTCCCATCATCGTTGATACTAAGCATTTCTTGGTCTCCCAACGCATTAAGAACATATTTTTCTACAATTCTGACATCCTTATTAACCGGTATAAAACTGAACTGGTTCGCGTAAAATTGATCTGAACTTTCTTCTTTAAAGGCAATGATATAAGATGTTCCAGCTTCAAGCTTAAGAGGGGAAATTATAATATATTTGTATCCATCTTCCTCAATATCCGTCGTATTTAGCGTGTCAACAAGTATCGGGAAATTGTCATAATACCTTCGTATCAATACCTGATGTGAACCTACTCCAACAGACTTTCTGCCAATGTGGGTAAGAATGATGGGGCTTACACCTACCGTCACCCTCATGCCTCGATAATAGCCATAAGGTTCTGTCTTTAACGAATCTCCCGACACTGCTGTAAACAACTTGCCAGCTTTGCCTTGCATTTGAGATATCTGTAGGCTCCCTAATAAGGTGAGTTCTACAATTTTACTCTTTTGTTTGTCCACCTCCACCGCAAAAGCCTTGATTGTTGTACGTCTAACCAGTGGTATAGGCGACAAATAGATGTTACTTTTTGTCGTCGGAATGGTCCCATCTGTTGTATAATATACACGCGTGTTCTCAACAATTTGAATCACTGCATGAGAATTTACCAGTGATATTTTAGGCTCTTTGCTGTAACCCTGATTCGCTGATACAAAACTGCCAATATCAAATAAGACATTTGTGTATGCGTTGTGAATTAAAGTTCCGTCAGCAGGAACCGGCCAATTTAATACAAAAGTACCACCAACGGCCCAAGTTTCCAGAATAGACTTAATGATCATTTCCGATGGCTTAGGATCCAGTGGAGTACCGGCTGGCCATACCCAATTGTCGGTCAAAATATTATCTACTTGTAGTGCTACTTTCTTTGGTAAAACAGAGGGAATTGCCACTTCGAGGCCAAGACCACTGCCGTGATCCACATTACCTTCCCAAGTAAGAACGTCGGTATGGGGATATTTCAAGGCTGTCCCACCTCTATGAATGCCAGGATTCAAGTAGAATATAGCATATGGATTATAATAGCGTAACATTGGAATAAATTCACTCCAGCGAAGCCAATCTGGATCGACACTAGATGGAGGATACATATCTGCATTGGCGCCCATGTCAAACCAAAAACCATCAATACCCTTAAGTATCAGTTGTTTCAATAAACTAATGTTGAGTCTACCAATGGTTTGGTCCACGCCATCGACAGTTCTTGCATAGTCTTGAATATAGTACTCGTCCGAAGGTAAATTTTTCATTTTAGCACTGTGATCTGCAGCAAAATATCCTATTGCTTTCAGACCCTCACTATGATATGCCGATATAAATTCGCCGACAATATCTCTGTTAATAAAAAAATGCCAGGCAGAGAGCTCGGTAGATGTATCGGAAGGCCACCAACGAATACCCTTGTTCCCCTTCGTAAGAAAAACAACAAATTTGGCTCCCATGGCCTTAATTTGCGTTGCCCATGAAACGGGGTTAAAATTTGTTGCCCTCGATACCAATGTAGGAATCTCACCTCTAAGTGTAATTATTGGATCACAGGAGTCGCCCCATCCTGGATTAACGCCAAACTTTGCTTCTGCCAGCCAAGACGAGCGAAAAGGATGCGCACACATGACTAATTCTTTTGTGTCAAATTCAGCACCCGAAGTCACCTTTACTTTAAAAGAGAAGCTCTCCTCTTCCGTTGGGGTTCCACTTATTTTTCCGTCTTCACTTAAAATTAATCCTGTCGGCAATTTCCCGGAAATAAGTTCCCAACTATAATTGCTTCCACCTGTGGCCATTAATTGAAAATAATCAAAAGATTGTGTTTCCGACCATGATTGATAAGGGAGATTATCAACAAACGCAGGATAAATGGCGTTGTCCCTATCATGCACGTTCTTGTCCACATAATATTCTGTGCTGGAAGTTGTTGTGATTGTTATCATTAATCGGTTAATTGGGTTGAGTTATTAAAAGTGTTTGGCAGAAACTGATTGTGATATATGTTTCCCATTTTGATATAGGTACATCCATTACTCATTTCAAGTGCCTTCGATTGAGTACTCCCGCTCAGCCCATTAAAAATGTTCCCTATTAATGAGACGTTTTTCGAAGACCAGATCAAAAATCCCCATTTGTTATTGAATACATAATTATTAGAAATAATTAACCCATTTGTGTCGTTTGTCTGATTTGTTATAACGACTGCGTATGCACTAGTGCTTGCTATTGATCTGATTGTGTTACTTTCAATAAGAATATTACTATATATCGCGGAGCTATTAGGTCCTATAGATATACATGAACTTACACCAAGATTAAAATTATTCGCTCGAATGACTATCCCATCATGCAGTCCACTATCTGCTGATATAAATACACAGGCCTTACTAGTTGGAGTCGTGTTCCTAAATACATTATCCACTATTTTAAGACCTGTTCCACTTTTCACCAGTATGTTTTCCTGTATCAAATTTTCAAAATGACAGTTATTTATTGAAATATTACTCACCGAGGTAGCGTCTGCATCACCTATTATAATTCCATAAGATCCACTAATTATTTTACATTTGTTAATGGATAAATCAGTGCAATAATTTAACGAAATGCCTACATTCAATCCAGAAAATTCTACATTCTCAATACTACTGTTTTTATTATTATATCCGTTATTGATCATGAGAAACCTCGTATTAAAAATACCTCTCTTAGATATTTTTAATTGTTGGAAGTGAAACGGTTCATTTGTATTAACAACGAATATTTCATTACTCGAATCTCCATAAATTGTAGTATTATCTGTACCAATAATGGTTACAGAACCCGAGATAGTTATGCTTGATGTGATTTTATATAACCCGGATGGTATAACGACCAGCTTGGAGGACGATACAGCCAGATCAACTGCTTTTTGCATCGCCAATGTATCATCTGTAACACCATTTCCAACTGCCCCAAACATATGTGGAAATATGGCGCCTCTGTTATTGGGTAGTGTTGGTAGAGAAACAACACTTGATATCTGCTCCACAAACTGCTTGAATCTCGTGGTGTTATTATATACCCAAAAAGAATTAACTGTATATGTATGAATTTGAGAAACAAATGAAGTGGTAGTCTTTACAGCAACCGCTATTTTAAATTTTGGCAAATTGCCGTTTGCTAGCTGGATGATGTAGTCAAAGGTAATTTCTACTGTTTTTGGACTATTATAAAGCGCAGCATTGAGTTCCACGGTGGTCAACATATCATTTACATAAAATGTAAAGTCCAGTTTACTTTCAATAGAGTTTTCAACCGATTCCGAAACTACAATTCGAAAAGTCAACCTATCTCCTTCTTGATAAATAGAGTCAGTTGGCAAGATATCTATTTTCTGTTCAAGCTTGGTTCCCGCTCCGGTACTATTCACCGGGACAGTAATAACGCTAGTTGTTGTGCTGGCGGTTCCTCCATTGCTATTGGTTCCGATTAGGTTTTTGGGCACGTCGGTCCAGGGCTTTCCCCTATCAGCATAAGATAATGATTCTAATGAATCAAGAACCCTGTTCTGCCCTTTAATTGTAACTCCCATTTCTTCGATTACTCCCATTTTAGTTATGTGTTATTGTGAAAAATATTCTACTGTTTTTTTTTAAAATTACTTACCCAATTGAATGATTAAATTTGTGAAATACGTCCATTTATTCGAATAGCAATTTTTTAGAGCGTGTTTGGGATTTCGTAAAATATGAGGATAGTATCATCTTTGTGGTAACGAAACCTTAAAAAATTGATTAAACAGTACATTAGGCTGACTGACCCTCAATGGTTGGTAATATCGGTATTTTTTGATACAAAGCGTAAACGAAGGATTGATTTACGAGATGTTATGGATGCGATTTGTATATTTTGAGAACTGGGCGGTGCGCCGCGGCGATGCTAGTGGAGAAGCTTACTCGATAACTATCCTCGCCGGAAGGCAGTATTTTGGTATTTTTCCAAATGGAAGAAGGCAAATGAAGGAATGTTCAGATGCTTCGCGGAGATTTCGATTTCAAACTTTTCATTTAAAGATACTTGTGTGGCATTAGTTCCATTGAGAATCGAATTGGATCAATTTTTGGATTGGCGTATGCGATAAATTGCAATAACGCTAGTAATAAAATAATGGAGGTAAAATGTTTTCTGCCCATTTTGATAAAGTTTAACTCATCTTTCAATATGTGATATTTATTCTGAATACTATAGGAGGTTAGGAATAGATTTGGATCACACTAATTTGGTTTATTGCATTTACCTCAAATTTAGGTATTTCTGGTTATTGGTTAGTTTGTAAAGTGTAAGGTACGTGAGCGTAACAGGGCATAAAGCCAGCATTCTTTTTGGATCATTTTTGATGAAACAAGATTACAAATTATAGGAATCTGTTGATAGGAGTTTATCGGATGGGTGTGAACATGTGTCTACAATTTTGAAGTCATGAGATCTATCAGTAGATGAAGGTGCTAGTCATTGATTATGCACAGGTAATTAATGCTTTGTTGAATTCAATAAATACATCACATTAACGCTTTACAAGCTGCCGCAGCAATTTTTTTAGAATTTGACATGGCCTGCACTTGTGTATCAAATTGTGTATCAAATAAAAAAGGACTTACGAGTTTCATCTCATAAGTCCTTGATAATGTGGTGGTCTCGTAGGGATTCGAACCCCAAACCTCCTGATCCGTAGTCAGGTGCTCTATCCAATTGAGCTACGAAACCTTGTATTATTTGCAGCTGATACTCTATCCAATTGAACGGTCCGCCGCTGCGGCTACGAAACCGACATTCTTAATTGGACTGCAAAGATAGGTATTGACCTTGTTGATACCAAATGTAGGGTAGAAAATATTTTAAATTATTTTTATTTACCCTGATAATCAGGCTTTCTTTTTTGAATAAATGACATAATTCCTTCCGCAGCGTCGTGGGTTTTGCTTAATGCATCCTGGTTAAGGGCTTCCAATTCCAGCATTTTACCGAGGTCAGACTGGTATGATTGGTTCAAAACAGCCTTCATTGTGCCTATTGCTTTGGTAGGAGCATTGCGGTAGTAAGCAACGGTTTCGTCAACAGCGGCATCCAGTTCATTTTCCGGTACAGCGCGGTTGATCATGCCAATCTGCGCAGCTTCCGGAGCATATACATTTCTGCCGGTTGATGCAATTTCAAATGCTTTGGCCATGCCTATTAAGCGCGGCAAAAGGAATGTGGCTCCTGCATCAGGCATGAGTCCAATACGGACGAAAATCTGGCTGAGGTAGGCGCTTTCGCTGGCAATCACTACATCGCAGGCAAGGGCAAGAGAGGCGCCTGCTCC
>NZ_JAJUXG010000023.1 GCF_021390535.1 Dyadobacter sp. CY312 | reverse complement strand
ATAAGTTTTCAACAACTCACCCACGCTTTTCCCGGTTCCGGTTGCTGCTTTTAAATCTGCACCCGAGCAAAAAGCCTTGTCGCCGGATGCGCTCAATACAATCACTCTGACGGTCTCATCTGCTTCTGCTGCTTTGATGGCATCCAGTAATTCCACCAAAATTTCAGGATTTAGGGCATGATGTACCTGTGGCCTGTTCAGCGTAATGCGTGCGACACCATCGGTATTGTCGAAAATAATGGATTGGTACATGTTGATTGAGAAGTGAATGGAACATGATCCAGTCAGCTGCCTGATTGGATTCTAAATGTACTGATTCAAACGCAATTCAAAAAGTGGGCAACTTACAGAAACAGGAACACGGTACCGGTTCCAACGGTTATTCCGCCCAGAACTCCCGCTGCAATTTGTCCCCAGGTATGGGCATTGAGTTGAAGTCGTGCACTCATTAAAAAGCCCCCCATCACAATAGTAAGCAGCAATGGAACAAAAAGTGTGGTTTCATCAAACCGCATCAGCAGTGAAGTCAGTATGCCAATTGCGCCGCCAATTCCGGTGGCATGGGCGCTTATTTTCCAGAAAAGGCTCACCATCGCTACAAAAATAAGGGAGACGGTTATGCCTGCCAATATGATGGAAATCTGCGGAGCAAGCTCACCGATGGGCTGCAATTTCCAGCCAAACAAATAAGCTGCAAAACCATATATAATGATACTGACCAGATAAGGAAGACGTCTTTCTCGTAGGTTATCCACATGTAATGAACTAACCAGCCCAAAACGGTGGAAATAATAGATAATCACCGAAGGAGCTAT
This sequence comes from Dyadobacter sp. CY312, assembly GCF_021390535.1. GTDB lineage: Bacteria > Bacteroidota > Bacteroidia > Cytophagales > Spirosomataceae > Dyadobacter. The sequence goes on along the minus strand of NZ_JAJUXG010000023.1, from coordinate 20,294 downwards.
GAATGTGTTCAGGAAAATAAGCAAAAGCAGACTCCCGACAGCTGGCAATTCCAGTGCGCTTACGCCCACAAGATCAGGCGTGAGGATAAACAGCAGCCCAAAAAGATAAGTCGTGATGATCAGAGGGTGGAAAACTACTGACAGGAATGTCGCGATACGGTTAGTCAAAACAATAGGTCTTTATCGAATGTTGAAAACAAAATTAATCTTTTGGTAAACATATCTATGGGTTACAAACGTAGAAAAGTAAGTTCAGGTTTCACGATAGTTTTCGGGGTCTAATTTGTATTTTTGCGCGAAATTAAATCACTTGTTAACAAGTGACTGACTCAGTGCTATTTATAACGCCGGGCCAGGTTAATGCATACAGATATATAATAAAACAATGGGACCGTTACAGATCAAAGATTTATTGCTGCAAGCTCCGGAATCACAATCCGTTACTCTTAAAGGCTGGGTAAGAACAAAACGTGAAAGTAAAAATGCTATTTTCATAGCGTTGAATGACGGATCAACCATTAATAATATACAGGCTGTTGCGCAGCCAGGTCAGTTTTCCGCTGAATTGCTGCTTACTGTTACAACGGGTTCCTGTTTGAAAATCACCGGAAAGCTGGTAGAATCTATGGGTGCCGGTCAATCTGCGGAAGTGCAGATCGACGATATACATGTGTATGGAACAGCAGATCCGGAAGTTTATCCGTTGCAGCCTAAAAAACATTCGCTGGAATTTTTACGTGAAATCGCGCATTTGCGCCCACGTACAAATACGTTCAGTGCAATATTGCGTATTCGCCACACACTGGCGTTTGCTATCAATAAATATTTCCATGATAAAGGATTTTTCTACCTGCATACACCAATCATCACCGCTTCCGACGCAGAAGGTGCAGGTGAGATGTTCAAAGTGACCACACTTGACCTTGACAAACTGCCAAGAACAGAGGAAGGTGCAATTAACTACAAAGAGGATTTCTTTGGCCGTGAAGCAAACCTGACTGTTTCGGGTCAGTTGGAAGGCGAGTTGGGTGCAATGGCACTTTCCAAGATATACACCTTTGGCCCGACTTTCCGTGCTGAAAATTCCAACACAACTCGTCACCTTGCTGAATTCTGGATGATTGAGCCTGAAATGGCGTTTTTTGAGTTGGAAGACAACATGGAACTTGCCGAGGATTTTGTAAAAACGGTGATTACCTACGCGCTTGAAAACTGCCAGGACGATCTGAATTTCCTTCAGAACCGATTGACCGAAGAAGAGAAAAGCAAACCACAGAACGAACGTTCGATTCCATTGCTGGAAAAACTGCGTTTCGTGGTCGACAATCCTTTCGAAAGACTTACTTACACGGAGGCGATTGAAATTTTACTTCAGTCTAAACCTCATAAAGAGAAAAAATTCCAGTACCCTGTTGGCTGGGGAATTGACCTGAGCAGCGAGCACGAACGCTATCTGGTTGAAAAACATTTCAAAAAACCGGTGATCCTGACCAACTATCCACGTGAGATCAAATCGTTCTATATGAAACTGGACGAAGATGGTAAAACGGTACGTGCCATGGATGTACTTTTCCCTGGGATCGGAGAAATTATCGGTGGAAGTCAGCGTGAAGATAACTACGAAAAATTGCTTGAACGTGTGAAAGAAGTGGGTATTGATCCGGAAACAATCTGGTGGTATCTGGAAACGCGTAAGTTCGGAACAGCGCCACACTCCGGCTTTGGTTTGGGCTTCGAGAGGCTGGTGCTTTTCGTAACTGGAATGAGCAATATTCGTGACGTGATACCTTTCCCGCGTTACCCGAAAAGTGCTGAATTTTAATTGATATTGAGCAGGTTACTTTATATAGTCATCTGCGTATTAAGGTAGTGAATAGGTTGTGAGGTTTTTAATGTTTTAAAAGCAAACACCATGATAGAACACTACCAAAGCTCAAAAAGCAGGATTCTTCTGATGTTATCAGTGATCCTGTTTTTTGTTTTTCAAGCCAGAGGTCAGGCTTTTCAGATCGTATGGGGAATGAATTCAACCCTGAGCGGTGCTTCTTCCAATACCAATTTCGTCCCTTCCGACGCTGCTTTGCATGGAGCGCATCCTCACGGTTTGCCCACGATCATGTATTATTCACTCGGTGGAGGAGATTATGCTTATGGCACCACCTACTGGCACACTACGGGTGTTGAAAAATATCTGGAATTTTCGTTTTCTGTAAATACCTATGAATACGATATCTCTTCAGTTTCTTTCAGAGTAAGAAGGTCGGCAATTGGTCCCAAAGATGTTTCACTCAGGAGTTCGCTGGATGGCTTTGGTTCTGACCTGACTTCATTTTACCTGTCAGCCGATGGTACGTTTTACAATATCAATGCCCCGTTTTCTCATTCCAATCTGTCCAATGGCATTACATTTCGTATCTATGCCCGCAATGCGGATAGCTATCTTGGCGTGATGTATTTTGATCAGATCGTGGTCAACGGGACTGTGAACAGCATCATACTGCCTGTGAATTTTACAAGATTTGATGCCCGGCTATTGGAAAAGCAGGTACACCTTGCATGGGAAACAGCCTGGGAGAAAAATAGTAAGGAGTTTGTCATTGAGCGTAGCGTTGACATGGTTGATTTTGACGAAATTGGAAAGGTGTCCGTGACGGGAGAGTCGGAATCCCGGCAGCAATATGCTCTAATTGATCCCGAACCGCAGCCGGGAGCTAGCTATTACCGTGTAAAAATGGTTGATCAGGATGGTAGCTACACCTATTCACAAGTGAGGGATGTGTTTTTTGCGGATGCAATGGCTGAGTTGATTGTAACGCCCAATCCTGCTTCCCCGGAGGTAATCCGGATACAAAATCATTTTTCAGGTTTAACAGAAATTACTTTATGGGATATTTTCGGTCGTAAAATCCCTGTTCAGTTCATCCATTCTGAGATCAACTACATCAGCATGTTCCCCCATCACCGCCTTGTGTCAGGAATATACGTACTTACCATCCTGCAAAACGGAAGAAAACAACACGTTAAAGTATTAGTTCCGTAAAGTTTTGATAGCTTAATTTGTAATACTTTAAACCAGGATTCCTATTGTGAAGCCCGGGTTTGAAGCAGTTGTGATCATAGAGGGGAAATACAAGTTTTAAAACGTTGGGAAAATTTAGTGGCCTGAAGGCTTTATTGAGGCAAATACAACCGAAAGTCTGGATGGCGATCGGTGCCATAGTGATCGTGCTGTTGGTTTCGTGGGGATTGGTGCGGAGAGGACATTCCAAAGCTGAACTGGTAGAAATAAACCGCACTGAGACGGCGAAACTGGATCCTGTTGTAATTAAAAATCCGGACGCCGCCACAGCCAAGAAGATTGAAGAAATAGCTGATATTTTTCGCAGGAAGAAGAACGCCGGGTTCAATGGAAATGTGCTGATTGTTCAGAAAGGGCAGATTTTATATCAGAACTCTTTTGGATTCGCACATCTGAAAGAAAAGGATTCGCTCACAAGTCAGTCCAGATTTCAGTTGGCATCGTTGTCAAAGCCATTTACAGCAATAGCCATTTTGAAACTTGTTCAGGAAGGCAGGGTCAGCCTGGATGATTCAGTGCAAAGGTTCTTTCCGGAATTTCCTTATCATGGTGTGAAGGTAGATATGCTTTTGAGCCATCGCAGCGGACTTCCTAACTACATCTACTCATTTCCCGACAGCGTACGGCATGGCAAGAAATACCCTTCAAATCTGGAAGTAATCGACTGGTATGCCAAGGTGATACCCACGCCTCAGCGGTACAATATACCAGGGCGTTCGTTCAACTATTGCAATACCAATTACTGCGTACTGGCAGGCATTGTGGAAAAAGTAACGGGCGAAGGTTTTGGTCAATATCTTCACAATCAGATTTTTGCACCTTTGGGAATGTCAGAAACCTTTCTGATAACAGATACAACTGTTGTTGCAACAAAAAACCGGACTGTGGGACACCAATATGGCAGACGTCTGGAAAAAGATTATTACGACGATGTAGTGGGCGACAAAGGATTGTATTCTACCACCGCAGATATTTACAGGTTTTACAATGGACTGATGCAAGGTCTGCTTCTTGATAAAAAACTACTTGACGAGGCGTTCAAACCCCGTAGCTTCGAACGGGCCGGGATCAGAAATTACGGGTACGGTTTCCGCATGCACACCAAAGAAGATAACACGCCTCAGTTTATTTACCACGGAGGGTGGTGGAAAGGTTACAATACCATGTTATGGGTTTCTCCCGAAGATGAAGCGGTCATTATCGTTTTGGGTAATTCCTACAACCGTTCCACCTATGATCTTAAAGAAGTGTTGAAGGTGATTCATGGAAATGATAAGGCAGTCAACATTGAGAATGAAATTTAGCTTAGTTTGAATTCGGCAACGAATTCTGGATATTTGCCCCAATAACGAATATTTACCCTATGCCGGACGCTGCGTACCTTTTGCCTGTCTCATTACTTTTAGGATTGCCCTTTGCGGCATTTCTTATTTTCTGGCTGGGAGGTAAAGGGTTAAACAAAATCGCAGGTTACGCCGGAGCCCTGGTAACAGCAGCAGGATTAGGCATCAGTATTTTTTTTGCAGAACCTGATGTGCTTCATACCGTCCGGTTTGACTGGCTGGTGATCGGCTCTTTTCCCATAGAAATCGCCTTCCGGTTTGATACCCTCAGCTGCATTATGCTGGTAGTGGTTCATTTTGTAGCCCTTCTTGTGCAGCTTTATTCGGTTTCTTACCTGCACCACGATCGCAACCTGAACAGATACTTTGCTTTCATTCAGCTTTTCCTTTTTTCCATGATCGGCATTGTGCTTTCCGGCAGTTTGCTGGTAATGTACATTTTCTGGGAACTGGTAGGGCTTTCATCTTATCTTCTGATCGGTTTTTGGTATCATAAACCACGTCCGGTATGGGCTGCTCAAAAAGCGTTTGTACTCAACCGGATCGGGGATGCGGCATTTCTAACGGGTATTTTAATGCTGTTTTACTATATTGGTTCTACCGACTTTGAGGTGCTTTCCATCTCTGTCGACAGCATTAGTCCCGGAATACTCACTGCAATTGGTCTGTGTCTTTTTGGTGGATGTATGGGAAAATCGGCTCAGTTTCCGTTGTCGGGCTGGTTGCCCGATGCCATGGAGGGACCAACGCCCGTTTCCGCACTCATTCACGCCGCGACAATGGTAGCAGCAGGTATTTTTTTATTGGCAAGAATATCCTTCCTGCTCACTTTTGATGCAAGATTGGTTATAGCAATGATCGGGATGATTACCATGGTGATTGGTGCCATAAAAGCAACCAGCGTCTGGGATATCAAACGTGTGTTGGCATATTCCACCATGTCACAATTAGGACTGATGGTGATGGCCGTGGGATTGGGAAGCTGGCAAACTGCGTTTTTCCATCTTACCACGCACGCTTTTTTTAAAGCAGGGCTTTTCCTTTCGGCCGGATCGGTCATTCATGCCGTTACACCTTCCGAAGCCGATGATCAGTTCGATCCACAGGATATGCGGAATATGGGTGGGCTGCGGAAGGCATTGCCTGTAACTTTTATCTGTTTCCTCATCTGCGCGTCAGCACTTGCAGGTTTGCCATTCTTTTCAGGATTTCTTTCCAAAGATGCCATCATTACCGAGGGCTTTTTGTGGGCAGGAAAGTATGGTGCTGTGGGATATATTTTTCCGGTTGTGATTATGCTGTCTGCCGGGCTTACTGCCTATTACATGACAAGACAACTTTGGCTGGTTTTCTTTGGTGAGAAACGCTATCATATTTCCCATCACGTACATCCGCACGAGTCACCGGCAATTATGTTCGGTCCGATGTTATTGCTTTCTGCCTTGTCAATATTTACCTGGTTTTCGTGGAATCCGTTTGATGCAGGTTCGGGATGGTTTATGTCATTTATTGGTGTGATCGAGCCGTCTCATTTGAGCTGGGTTCCCATTGCTGCAACAGTGGTGACGCTCGTTTCTATTTTTCTTGCATACAGGGAATCGAAAGCGGGCAATCCTTTTCATATTGTTTCTGAGAAACAAACATGGGCTAAACCTTCATTCTCTTTCCTGCTTGACTACTCCAACGAGAAATACTTTCTGGTTCCGTTTGCATTTATAGCTGAACTGTGCAAAAAGATTGAAAAGCGGTCTATCGATGCATTCGTTGAATTTGTTGCCAAAGGCAGTGTAGTTCTCGCGCATGTGCTGAGCTGGAGTGATAGAAACATTGTAGACGGAGGTGTAAAACTAACCGTCTTTTCGATCCGTTCGGCAGGGCAGTCGGTCCGCAATTTGCAGAACGGTAAAATTCAGTCCTATTTGCTTGTAACCATCACAGGAGTTCTTTTACTGATTCTGTGGCTGGTCACCTTTTGAAATGATATATTCGTATAAATTATAAAACCGGTGTGCTGCAGGCAGCTGCCAACTGTTCCGATAATGATTGATCATATACTGACACTGCTCATAGCCATTCCATTACTAGGCGCACTTGCCATTGCCGCCTGGCCCGACAACCGCGCTCAAAATTTCAGAATGATTGCATTGGTGACCATGATCCTGGAATTTTTGGCAGCAGTTACCATGTATGCCGTTTTTGATCATAGTCAGTCCGGATTTCAGCTGAGCGAGGCAGTCGACTGGATTACACTGCCAATAGGCTCGCTTGGTGTGGTTTCTATTGATTATGCGCTGGCTATTGATGGTATTAGTTTTCCACTGATACTCTTGGCCGTACTGGTTTTATTTGTTGGGCTCATTAGCTCATGGAATATTGAGAAACGAACAAGAGGATATTTTTCGCTTTACTTATTGCTTAGTGGCAGTGTAATAGGCTGTTTTCTCGCGCAGGATTTTTTCCTTTTTTACCTGTTTTTTGAGTTTATGCTGCTTCCCATGTACTTTCTCATTGGATTGTGGGGAGGGCCAAGACGAGAATATGCGGCACTCAAATTTTTCATTTACACATTTTTCGGATCGCTGTTAATCCTGATCGTGATGATCGCGCTCTATCTTTCTGCTATTGATCCGGTTGAAACGGCACGGGCTGTGGGTGTACTGGGGCTGGAAGACATCGCAACAAAGGATATCATTATTCAATTGCAGCAATGGCTGGTCGAAGGAAAAATAGCGCCGGAACAATTGGTGCATACCTTCCGTTTCGCTTATCTGGCTGATGCCGGAAACTATATTCCAGGCTCCATTTTAAGCATCGTTTCTGACTTTTATATATTGGATATTCCAGTTCGCCTGCTGGCATTCTGGTTTCTGTTCGTTGGGTTTGCAGTCAAATTGCCGGTAGTTCCTGTTCACACCTGGTTGCCTGATGCGCACGTGGAAGCACCAACGCCTATTTCCGTGGTGTTGGCCGGTATACTTTTAAAGATCGGAGGTTATGGGTTTATCCGGATTGTGGATGGATTCTTTCCTGTGGAAGCGGAATACAGTACCGTTCCGCTGGCCGTACTTGGGATGATATCCATTGTTTATGGTGGTTTCAATGCCCTGGGGCAAAGTGATCTTAAGAAAATGATCGCCTATTCGTCGGTTTCTCACATGGGTTTTGTGTTACTTGGAATTGCAGCGTTTACTGCTGAGGGTATCAACGGAGCCATTTATCAAATGGTGAGCCACGGTGTTCTTTCTGCCATGCTGTTTTTACTGGCAGGTGTGGTTTATGACCGTACGCACGACCGTAAGATTGAAAATTACAGAGGATTGATACATATGATGCCGAAGTACACGGTACTCACCGGTATTGCGTTTTTTGCGTCACTCGGACTTCCCGGTTTCTCAGGTTTTGTAGGAGAGCTTTTTACGCTGATGGGTGCATTCCAGTCAGAAAATATGCCCGTATGGATTCCGGCACTATCTACATTAGGAATTGTTTTGGCAGCAGCTTATTTCCTCTGGACTTACCAACGCATGTTCTTCGGTTCATTTTGGTATAAAAATGATAATTCTTCGCACAGCACTACACATGTGCTGACGGACTTAACCACCCGGGAAACGGCATTGTTGGTTCCGTTGGCCCTGTTGGCTTTACTTCTGGGAATATTACCTGGTTTGGTATTTGATATAACTGGCCCTACCGTGGCCGCATGGATCGAAGGCTTGAAGTAAGACTTGCTGACAGATTGATTGGTGTGTTTCAGAATAGAATTTAATTATTCATATTTGTTGCTTGCACACTAAAATCAATTGAAACAATGACGTTCTCGACGTTAAAATACTACCTTTTGCTGGCAGTAATTCACCAGTCCTGTATTACGCGCAAGCCGGTTGATCCGCTTCATTATACTGGAAATACAGTTATTCTGGGACATGGAGGAGGTTTTGCAGGAACAGAGGAAGAATACAGGCTCCTGGAAAATGGCCAGCTCTATCACCGCGCTCTGCTCAACGAGCCGTTCAAACTTTTGAAATCGAAAACAAAAAAGCGTTCCGGAAAATGGATTGCTGAATTCGATAGCCTGTCACAAATACATACTTCATTTAATGTGCCAGGCAATACGTACAAGTTTGTTGTTTTCAAGAAAGACACATTAGAAAACAGGGTGGTTTGGTCTTCTCAAAATCGTGAAATAGACCATAGAATTACTCAATTCTACGAGCGATTTTCTGATTATTGGATTTATGATAAACCCCAAAATTAAATTCATTACCGCTTAGTAAGTGACCAGAGGATTGTTTGTGACGTTTAAATAATTTTAGAACCACTTCAGAAATATAAACAGCTATGAAAAAACGTATACCTATACTTGTTATCCTTTTTGTTTGCAGTTCAATACCTGTATTGTTTGCGCAGAAAGGTTTTGATAAAAAGAAAAAAGGAGTCAATGTTTTGGCAAAACCCTCTTTCTCATTCGAAGAAATTTCTATCCCGAAATCATCAGAGAATGGGCGAATGGCTGCGCCGGTTCAACTATTCAAAGATGTACGAGGTGGCAAACTCAGAGCGAATGTCATCCGGGATAAAACAGGGCAGGTAATCTGGCTCGAAAACAAGACTGGGAAAGCGCTTTCCGGTGTTGCCAACGGGAGAGTTAATGCCGGACAGGTTGCCTATGATTTTTTGAATCAGGTAAAATCGGATCTGGCACTATCTAAGCCCTCCGAAAGTTTCGAAATCACTTCCACTGAAACAGACAGTCAAAACCAGACGCACATCCGTATGCGGCAGGTTTATAAAAACATTCCTGTTTATGGAGGAGAAATTATTTTGCATTCTATAAAAGACACACTGAGGTTGATGAACGGGCGGTATTTCCCGGAAAGAAATCTCAATGTTGTCGCTCAGATCACAAAGGAAAAAGCAGAACAACTTGCTTTTCTGAATGTAGGAACCGAGGCCATTATCAACAAACCTAAGCATGATTTAACGAAGCGTTTTTCCCAGGCGTCACATGAGCTGGTAATTTACCACCCGGAAGAGGATGCCAACAATGCCCGGCTTACCTGGCATGTCACGATACATCCCAATCTTATTGAACGCTGGGAATATTTTGTGGATGCTCAGAATGGTGAAATTCTTGGCAAATACAACCATACCTGCGGAGTTGACGGCCCTGTAACTTCCACCAGTCGTGACCTAGGCAATGTGGAAAGAACTTTCGGTTCTTATCAAATGGGAAATACGTTTTTCATGATTGATGCTTCCAAACCCATGTTTAATGCAACTTCATCCAAAATGCCGAATGATGCGGTTGGCGGAATCTGGACAATTGATGCTGCGGAAACCTACGGTGAAGGAATGGAAGTGAGCCACATCACCAGTTCCAACAGAAATAGCTGGAATCCAACGGCGGTATCAGCACATCGCAATGCCGGTCTGGCTTATGACTATTTTCTTAAAACCTTCCGTAGAAATTCTCTGAATGGCAGAGGAGGAACGATCATTTCGGTAATCAATATCGCGGATGAGGAAGATGGCAAAGGAATGGACAATGCGTTTTGGAACGGCCAGTTTATGGGTTACGGCAATGGACGCACAGGTTTTAAACCTCTTGCAGGCGGGCTTGATGTCGCTGGTCACGAAATGACACATGGTGTAATTCAGAATTCGGCCAATCTGGATTATCAGGGTCAGTCGGGTGCAATTAATGAATCCATGGCGGATGTTTTTGCGGTTTTAATCGATCGGGACGACTGGACGATTGGTGAAGACGTGGTAAAAACCCAGGTGTTCACATCCGGTGCTTTAAGGAGCATGTCCAATCCCAATCAGGGAGGTAGCGGGCAACGTGGTTATCAGCCGAAAACAATGTCTCAGTATGTCAACACATCTCAGGATAACGGGGGTGTGCACATCAACAGCGGTATTCCGAATTATGCTTTTTATCTGATTGCTTCTAAAATCGGAAGAGAAAAATCGGAGCTGATTTATTACCGTGCGCTCACGCAATACCTGACCAGAAAATCTCAGTTTGTAGATTTAAGACTTGCCGTGGTTCAGTCCGCAACCGATTTGTATCAGGCTGGATCCAGTGAAGTGAAAACTGTGAATGATGCTTTTGATGCTGTCGGTATTGCTGGTGGAACGCCAAATCCAGAGACACCTACCGATTTGCCAGTCAATAATGGAACAGACGGCATTCTGGTTTTAGGTTCGGATGATGACGTATTGTATCAGACAAATCCATCGGTAACAGATGTAAAAAGAAGGTCAACAGCAGGCTCTGCACATAAACCCAGTGTAACGGATAATGGACAGACTGCCTATTTCGTATCAAACGACCTGAAAATTCGCGCCATTACGCTTACAGGGGCTACTCAGGAATATGTGGTTTTCAATGATGCAAGATGGGATAACGTAGCGGTTTCGAGAGATGGAAAAAAGCTGGCTGCACTTACAGTTAATCAGGACAAAAGTGTGTACGTATATAGCTTTGAACAAGATAAATGGATGAAATATCCGCTGTACAATCCGACGTATTCAGACGGGGTAACAACCGGCGATGTGAATTATGCCGATGCGATTGTATGGGATCCGGAAGGAGAAAATCTGGTTTATGATGCCAATAATTCTTTGTCTGCCGCTAATGGTGATAAATATGAATATTGGGATGTAGGTTTCCTGAAAGTTTGGGACAACAAGGCCAACAATTTTGGTGATGGTACTATTCAGAAATTGTTCACAAACCTTGAAAAGGGTGAAAACATAGGGAATCCCGCTTTTTCCAAAAACAGTCCGAACATCATCAGTTTTGATTACCTGTACGAACCTGAGGAAGTATATGAAGTACTCGGCGTGGATATCAACAATGGTAATATCAAGACGATTTATGCAAATAATACCCTGGGCTTTCCTGACTTTTCGAGAAAGGACGATCAGATGATTTTCAATACAGAAGCCAATGGAACCGAGCATGTTGGAATTATCAATCTGGCTGCGGATCATATTTCGGCATCGGGGCAGGCTAAAATCCTGATAGAAGAAGGAAAGCTAGCTGTGTGGTATGGACAGGGTTCAAGGGAAACTACCAAAAAATCACAAACTGTTCGTTTTGATCAGCTTGGTGAGCGGACTTTAGGAGGCGCCGCATTTGCTTTGACCGCAACCTCATCGTCAGGTTTGGCGGTTGGGTTTGAACGCGTTTCGGGAGGGATTGCCATTCAGGGAAATCAGGTGACCATTAGCAAAGCCGGAAAAGCAACCATTCGTGCAACTCAGGTTGGAAACGGAGAATTTAATGCAGCCAGTGCAATCGACCGTACCTTTTGTGTGAATCCTACCCTTCCTGTGGTTGAGAGAAACGGTATGAATTTCAAGGCACGTTCGCAAGGAGCAGATGAATACATCTGGTATTCAGAAGGTGTAGAGATTTACAGGGAAACAGCAGGTGCGGTGGAAGTACTGGTGCCGGGAATTTATGAAGTGCGAGCTGTTACAACGGACGGCTGTTTGAGTGCAGCATCGGAGATATTTGCTCAATTGGTATTGGGACCGGAACCTGTCGCCAGTACAATTTCGACACCTTATCCTAATCCTGCCAAAACAGAAATATCTCTGAATGGCAATTGGACAAAAGTACCGAAGCAGATATCTTTCGTTGATATTTCCGGAAAAGTGAGGGAAGTTCAGGATGCTGCAATTGTTGCAGGCAAACTTGTAATTCCTACCCATTCCATGACATCAGGAATTTATGTTTTACGAATTGTAGATGACAAAATTGACTTGGTATACAAGATTTTGAAAGAATAAAAAAGATCGCTGTATCTCTTCGATAGTCAGTATTAAGCGGTCTGACCATCGAAGAGGTAAGCTTTTTGTTATTTCCCAAACCACTGATCAAAACTGAAACGGCCTTTTTTAACAAGCGATTCCAGTTTCTGTTGTTGTTCGCTGGTCAGCACTTCCAGAATTTCTTCGCGTTTCTGGCTGGCCAGTTCCCGGTGATCTCTGCGTTTTGAATTTTCATTGCGGGAAAGTTTTCTGTCCAGTCGGGCATATCGTTTATCAATTTTTTTGAGCTGCTTTTGCTGACGTTTTGAAAGGTTGAGCTCCTCGCTAAAACGACCCAGGTTTTTTTCGAGTCTTTTGTTATTCAGTTTGGAGTTCGCAACCGGCTCTTCATAACGTTCCGAATCATCTCTGGAAGACGTAGTATTGGAAGTAGCACAGCCGGAAATCCAAAGTCCCGAAACGATCAGGGACAGCATCAAAATCTTTTTCATGGATGGCAATTTGTTAGGATAAAATGATTTGATGCTAATAACGACGATCCGTGGCGGAAGCATATATTCGGTATTTTAAATTTGAAAGAAGCTGTATATGATTAATTCAAAAAAAGATACTTTCACCAAATTTTCAACAAACGATAAATAAATGAAACACAGATTACTCCTCCTCGTATTGCTGTTATCCACGGTTGGTTTTGCTCAAAAAGTTGACTTGGATAAGTTTGGATTTACGGTCAGTTATCAGAAACTTCCGAATGAACCTGTCAAATTTGAAGAACGGACTTACGGGATAAAACCGATCATTGGTAATGCACTGCGTTCCTATGCCGATGAAGCCAAAGTTTATGATGCGATATGGCTTAGCGGCTGGAAAAAAGTAGAGTTGAATCCAACAGTGGGCATCGTTTTGTCACTGAACGATTTTGTGTTCACAGGGATGGAGATCAAATCCCGAATTGATGAGAAAAAGGATAAAGATGGAAAGGTTACAAGCCGTACTACCTATTACTGGTCGGAGGCTACGTATTTCGGAGCAGGTTTTTGTGAATATGTCGGTCCGGTTGCCCCAGAAGTTTTGACAGAAAAACAATTGGCAAAGCAAAAAGAAAAGGAACAAAAAGTTGCGACTAACCGCTTTTTGGAGAAAGCAAACATTACCCATTCTCAGGATGAAGGAATCGGAAAAAGCAAAAAGCGGTTTGATGTCTCGTTCACCTATGTATATAAATCGCCGGAAAGCACGGTTTCATCGGGTTTGTCATCCGACTTTCGGAACAATAAGGACGCCATTTTCTCGGATAATATCAGAAAGTTCGTTGCCGATGCACTGATGGAAACCAACAATACGCTTAACAATGTCTACGGTTATCGCCCGGTGAATGACAGGGAAACACTTTGGATCATTAATTCAAAGGAGCATCCCGAGTACCAGTTACAGTCGGAAGCGATAGAAGCTGTGAAAGAACTTTTTAAAACCATGAAGGCAGATGAGCCAATAGAGAATCTGGAAAAGAATCTGGAACCATTGATCGATTATTTTCAGTCTTTAAAAACAAAATACACATCTGACGACAAGCGGAATAAGAAGATCAGATATTCAGCATTTTATAACCTGGGGTATATTTTCTATTACCTGGACCAGCCCGGTAAGGCAATTATTGAAGCCAAGGGCCTGATCGCTAATGATTATGACACCAAAGACGGAGAAAAGTTGATCGAGAGATCGGAGCAGCTGATGAAACGTATGGAGAAGATTCAGGTTTATTCAACACACAATCCACCGCTTAATTAATAACCACGCCGATTCCATAATCCAATGCGGTATTCTGTTTTGTCAGCGTACCGCATTTTTTCATTATGCCTGATATCTATATGTTTATTCAAATAAATGTACTTTTGCGGCTTACAGCCAATAGTATTTCTTTCAAAGATTACGGTACTTGTATTTGATATTATTTGCCAACCAAGCAACAAACCCCAATCTTATTGTCCTATACCTTTATTTAACAAAATGAAAGAAAAATCTGCTTCGCACAGGCTGCTCTCCCTGGATACCCTTCGTGGTTTCGATATGTTTTGGATTGCGGGAGGAGAAGAAATATTTGCAGTTCTGGCGAAAGTCACCGGTTGGTCCTGGGCTATTTTTATGGCACATCAGTTCACACATCCCGAATGGCACGGCTTCCGCGCTTATGATCTTATTTTTCCTACTTTTCTTTTCATGGCTGGTGTGTCAACACCATTCTCACTGGGAAGCCGTTTAGAAAAAGGAATACCGCCTTCGGAGTTGATCAGAAAGGTAATTCAACGAGGACTGATTTTGGTGCTGCTTGGCATCATTTACAACAACGGGATTTTTCATACGGAATGGGCGAACATGCGTTACCCAAGCGTGCTGGCCCGTATTGGTCTGGCGGGTATGTTTGCTCAGATCATTTATCTTTATACCGGACAAAAAGCACGCTGGATATGGTTCGGAGGCTTGCTCATTGGCTATTATGCATTCATGGTCTGGTTTCCGGTTCCGGGATGTGGTGCAGGATTGCTCACTATGGAATGTAACCCGGCCAGTTATTTTGACAGACTGATTATTCCTGGTCATCTTCATAAGACGATTCATGATCCCGAAGGCCTGGTTTCCACCATTCCAGCCATTGCAACTGGTTTGATGGGGATTTTTGCCGGAGAAATATTACGGATGAATGATGAAAAACTTTCAAAGAACAACAAAGTGGTTTACCTGGCTGCGGCCGGGATTGTCAGTTTGCTGCTGTGTTTGGTTTGGGATGTTTTCTTTCCGATCAACAAGAATCTTTGGACGAGTTCGTTCGTGTTGTGCGCAGGAGGATTCAGTACTTTGTTGCTGGCACTTTTCTATTGGGTCATCGATGTGTTGAACTTCCGTAAATGGACTTTTTTCTTTGTAGTAATCGGAATGAACTCGATTGTGATCTATATGATCGGAGATTATATTAATTTTGGATATACAGCCAATGCATTGTTTGGCGGGATATTACATTTCTTCCCCGAACCTGTTGCTGCTGTTGGTGAGGTAATTGCGTTTATTGGGGTACAATGGGCGTTCATGTATCTTTTGTATAAAAACAAATTATTTTTAAAAGTTTAGCTTAAAGCTATTCTATCATTCAATCATTCGTTTAATGTCGATTCAGGTTACAAACCTTTCAAAAATTTACGGAGCACAGCGTGCTATTGATGGTATTTCCTTCGATCTCAAACCCGGAGAAATAGTCGGATTTTTGGGGCCAAATGGTGCAGGGAAGTCAACAACAATGAAAATCCTGACGGGATATCTTCAGCCAACTTCAGGCAAGGCAAGTGTTGCAGATTTCGATGTGTTGGAACAGCCCATGCCTGCCAGACGTGCAATAGGTTATTTGCCCGAACACAATCCCTTGTATCTGGATATGTATGTAAGAGAATTTCTCCAATTCTCCGGGAAGTTGTATGGATTGGGAGGTGAGGTATTGAAGCAGCGTGTGAATGAAATGGTGGTGATGTGTGGACTGGAAGCCGAAAAGCATAAGAAAATAGGTCAGTTGTCAAAAGGGTATCGTCAGCGGGTAGGTTTGGCCCAGTCCTTTCTTCATAATCCTTCCGTATTGATACTCGATGAGCCGACAACCGGTCTGGATCCCAATCAGATACTTGAAATAAGAGACTTGATACGTACCGCGGGCAAAAACAAAACTGTGCTTTTTTCTACGCACATCATGCAGGAAGTGGAGGCTTTGTGCGACAGGGTTATCATCATAAACAAAGGCAAAGTGGTGAGTGACAGCTCGCTGCAAGATTTGAGAAAAACAGGCGATTCACTCGAAGATATATTCAGAAAGCTGACGAATTAAAGTGACTTTCAGGCAAATAGGTCGTAACAAAAATGGTTTGACGGAATTTATTAGAATTGCCTTAAAACCTAAAATTTTTGTATTTATTTGACCTCAAAATTGTTATTATTGTAACGTTTGATAAAACTCTCTGGTAATGCGTGAAGTTGAACATGTGTCGTTTTCTGGTTAAAAGTCAGTGTTATTAATATGAAAATTTGGTTTGCCAACCGTATTCGGGTTGTTGTAGTGATTGCCTTACTTGTTGTACTCAGTTCTGTCGTTTCCGTAGCCTGGAAGCTCATGGCTGTGCGCACCGAAACGGATCTTGTAGCTACGCCTGAAACAAAACCTGCGGAAGTAAAATCTCCTAAAAAGAGACAAGATCCGGTATTGGTTCTACCAGAAAACCACTGGGTGGACAGTACACTTCAGTCTATGTCTCTGGAAGAAAAGATTGGCCAGCTTTTCATGATCGCTACTTTTTCTAACAGAGATGAATCGCACTATCGTTATGTAGACCGGTTGATCAACGACTTCCACATCGGAGGACTTATATTTTTTCAGGGTGGACCGGTAAGTCAGGCGCAACTGACCAACAGATATCAATCAAAAGCAAAAATTCCTCTTTTTATTGGTATTGACGGCGAATGGGGATTGGGTATGAGGCTCGACAGCACCATATCGTTTCCAAAACAAATGGTATTAGGATCCATACAAAATGACGAATTGATCTATCGGATGGGAGCGGATATTGCCAAACAATGCAGCCGCTTAGGTATTCACATCAATTTTGCTCCCGTTTCTGATATTAATAGTAATTCCAACAACCCGGTTATTGGTATACGTTCTTTTGGTGAAGACCGTGAAAATGTAACCCGGAAGGCTGTTGCTTACATGAAAGGTTTACAGCACAACCGTGTTATTGCCACAGCAAAGCATTTTCCGGGTCACGGAGATACCGATTCGGATTCACATTTTACGCTTCCCGTGCTCACTCATTCCATGGAAAAACTTACGGAAGTGGATCTTTATCCATACCGTAAAATGATTGCCGATAGCCTTATGGGCGTTTTGAGCGGACATTTGCATGTTCCTGTGCTCGACAATTCACCGCAGCTTGCGAGCTCTTTATCGGAAAAAGTGATCAATGGTTTGCTTCGTAAAGATCTTGGTTTTCGTGGACTGGTATTCACTGATGCTATGAACATGCGTGGTGTGCTTAAAACCGGTAAGGCGGCAGAAGTGAATATGAAGGCACTTGTCGCCGGGAATGATGTATTGTTATATCCTGAAAATGTTGCCGAAACGATTACTAAAATCAAGGATGCAATAGCGAAGCGGGTCATCAGCGAAAAAATCATTGATGATAAAGTAAAAAGGATTCTTCAGGCTAAATACTGGGCGGGACTCAGCAATTTCAAACCGGTTGACATCAATAACCTGTACGCGGATCTGAACAGCGAAAATAGCAAACAGCTTTACCGAGCACTCTCCGAAGCTTCTGTTACGGTTGTGAAAAATGACAACGATTTGCTTCCTTTCGGTACCATCGCAGATAATAAAATAGCTTCTGTGAGCATTGGTGAAGGTAGCAGTGTTGCTTTTCAAAAAATGCTCTCAACCTATAAGCCTATGCGTTCATATAATTTTTATGATGCATCGTCTTCAAAAGAACAGATCGCGGAAATGCTGACGTATTTGCAACCCTATGAAACGGTCATCGTAGGTGTTCACGGGATATCGTCAAACCCGAAACGTTATTATGGTGTCACCACCGAAATGGTCGATTTCGTAACGCAGCTTAAATCTCAGGGTAAAAAGATTGTATTGTGTCTGTTTGGTACGCCTTACAGTATTCAGTATTTCCCGGATACTGACGTGGTCATTTGCGCGAGTCAGGACGGAAAAGACCAGCAAGAAATTGTTCCTCAGATCATTTTTGGCGCTTTGTCTTCCCGCGGACGTTTGCCGGTTTCGGTACTCGTTTATAAGGAGGGAACAGGAGTAACAACCTCGGCCATTAGTCGTATCGCCTTTGGAACACCAGAAAGCGTTGGGATGGATGGTGTTATGTTGAAGAAAATTGACGACATCGCAACGGCTTCTGTTCAGGACCGTGTTTTTCCGGGTTGTCAGGTTTTGGTGGCCAGGAGAGGAAAAATTGTCTATGATAAACAATTTGGCGCGCTGAATTACCGGTTTCCCGAGCGTGTCAGTCAGGAAACGATTTATGATCTTGCTTCTCTGACGAAAGTGTCTGCCACTTTGCAGTCTGTTATGCTTTTGTATGATCGTCAGCAAATTGATCTGGACGAACGTGCATCGCATTATCTGCCGGAACTACTTGCAACGAACAAGGAGAACTTTACGATTCGGGATTTGCTTTTGCACAGATCAGGACTGATTTCGTTCTACCCATCTCTGTGGGATAGGACCAAAACGAGCGGCGGAGGGTTGTTACCGCAATATTATAGTTCCAAGGCCGATAGTTCCTATTATTTGCAGGTAGCGCCCAAGTTGTTTGCAAAAGGTGCTTTGCGGGATTCGGTATGGAAGTGGGTGGTGAAATCGCCCCTGAATAACAAGAAGGACAAGGTTGGTAAATACGGCTACTTATACAGCGATCTTGGTTTCATGACCTTGCAAAAAATCGTTGAAAAAGTAAGCGGTCAGCCGTTGGATATTTTTGTTAATGCGAATATTTATGAACCACTTGGTCTGACTTATCTTGGTTTTAATCCTTTACGCCGTTTTTCTGAAAAACAAATAGCACCTACCGAGCAGGATTATCGGTACAGGGGCCAGCTTCTACAAGGAACCGTTCACGATCAGATGGCCGCTGAGGTAGGGGGCGTGTCCGGGCATGCCGGACTTTTCGGAACAGCGCGTGATCTTGCGGTACTTTTTCAAATGAATCTTTGGAAAGGAAGTTATGCCGGTAAAAAGTATTTTCAACCCGCAACAGTTCCCTTGTTTTCAAGGCTTTATGATGAATCGCATCACCGTGGACTGGGGTGGGACAAAATACCTGCCAATGGCAACAGTTCCTATGTTTCTCCATTGGCTTCTATCAATTCCTTCGGACATACAGGTTTCACTGGCACAATGGTTTGGGTTGATCCGGATGAAGATCTCTTGTTCATTTTCCTGTCAAACCGTGTGAATCCGGATGCGGAGAATAATGCGATTACCACGCAGCGCACACGTCGGCGGATTCATGACGTGGTGTATACATCGCTTCGCGAAAGGAAAAATGTTCTTCACTAAACGAGTGGGAATGTATTAGAAAAATATCTCTAACTTTACCAGTTGAACAGGTAAGGGAATAGATATTAGACGAATACATGAAAAGAACATTTATTAAAAAAGGATTTCTCGCTTGCATTATTACGCTTCTTGCAGCCGCTTCTTCATTTGCTCAAACAATTACTACAGGTGCTGTTACACCGGCTGCCGTTTGTGCAGGGGAATCGATCTCAGTGCCATTTACACCCGCGACCATCCCTGCGGGAACCTCTTACACTGTACAGATATCTAATGCTTCTGGTGTATTTACTACACCGATAGCAACTGCAACTGGCACTGCTAGCCCTATTAGTGTGTTGGTGCCATCTACTGCGGTAGGCGGGGCGGGATACAAAGCCAGGGTGATTTCTGTAACTCCTGCTGTGACAGGAACAGAGAGTGCAGCGTTTACTGTAAATGCTATTCCTGCTGCACCAGTTGTTGTAACGCCATTGAATTATACTGTTGGGCAAACAGCTAACTTGCAGGCGACTGCTTTGACTGGTGCTACACTAAATTGGTATGGTACATCTGCAACTGGTGGTACTTCAACAGCAATTAAGCCTGTTCCTTCTACAGCAACTCCCGGAACAGAGAAATATTATGTGAGTCAAACTATAGGAACATGTGAAAGTCCTCGTTCAGAAATTGTAGTTAATGTTACTGCTGCGTGTACGACACCTGCTGCGCCAGTTGTTGTAACGCCATTGAATTATACCGTTGGGCAAACAGCTAACTTGCAGGCGACTGCTTTGACTGGTGCTACACTAAATTGGTATGGTACATCTGCAACTGGTGGCACTTCGACCACAACTAAGCCTGTTCCTTCTACGACAACTCCTGGAATGGAGAAATATTATGTGAGTCAAACAATAGGAACATGTGAAAGTCCTCGTTCAGAAATTGTAGTTAATGTTGCTGCCGTGTGTGCGACACCTGCGCCAGTTGTTGTAAC
>NZ_JAJUXG010000022.1 GCF_021390535.1 Dyadobacter sp. CY312 | reverse complement strand
TATACCGTATCATCTTCCGTTTCCTGGCTATTTTTGGCCAATATTCAGTTGATGTTACAACGAATAAACTCTGTAAGCGAAACTTAATTCCCAAACACACTCTTAAAATCTATTTTTTTAGGTATGTTTTATTCCCATTTGAATTAATGTAATATCTACCTCCTCTGGGACCTGTGTAAATGGTCCTACTTGAAGAAGAACTATTAGATTTTGTCGTATTATCCCAACTGTTTCGATTTACCTCATTTTTTATTTGTAAATTATTATTTGCTGCTTTAATCTCATCTGTATGAACAGCTGAGTCAGATAGATGTTGAGTATATTTTGTTGTGTTTCCCGAACCGATAGGAACTACTGAATTTCTTCTCTTCAGGTCGTCTTTCAGTACTTTAATCTCTTTCGTTTCCAATACATATAGTTCAGACAAAAATCCTTTAAAACCTACCTTTCTAACAAACCAGTAATTATCCTGATAACCCATTATAAATACAGTGTCCTTTTTCTGAACAAATGCGATGACCTCTGAGAAAGGGTCACTTGACTTTCTTATTTTGCCTGTCATAGTAATCAAAGCGGGAAGATATATGTCCCCTTCACTATTCTGTGAATTGGAAATAAAATATTGATTTTCAATTTGCTCAATTTGCCTTTGCAAGTTTTTCAAACTATCAGTTTTGGATCGAATTTCTAATTCAATTCTTGTGATTTCCTTTTGTAGAATGTTCACCGTCTCTCTACCCTGACCATACAGTAAAACGGGCAATAAAAGCAGTGAAAAAATCTGTACTATTTTTAGAAGGGGGCTCATTTGGTGGTTTCAGAATTATTTTAAGAACGAACGACTAACGCAATTGGTAAGCCTACAAGACTAATATTAACCGCCTATCTCCATTTATTAATCTCAAAATGCAAAAGCGTAAGATCTTTTTAGTCAAACACTAAATAGTCTAATTGCAGATTTAGATCGAAATTGTAAGAGTATACATAAAGAACAGTATTACCTAAACTACTGCCCCAAAAACAAATCCATAAACAGCTGATCCAGGTGTGCGACCGGGATCACTTTCATTTGTGGGCGATCGAGTTCCAGTCCTTTGCTGTTGTATTTTGAAATATACATTTTCTTGAATCCCAGTTTTTCCGCTTCCGATATCCGGCTTTCTATTCTGTTGACGGCTCGCACCTCTCCTCCCAAACCAACCTCGGCAGCAAAACTTACGGATGCAGGAATGAATTTATCTTCATAAGACGACACTATTGAAGCGATCACGGCCAGATCTATTGCCGGATCTTCCACTCTTAAACCGCCCGCCACGTTCAGGAAAACATCCTGCACGCCCAAACGAAAACCGCCGCGCTTTTCTAGTACAGCAAGTAGCATCTGTAATCGTTTTGCATCAAATCCCGTACTGCTCCGTTGTGGTGTTCCATAAGT
Source organism: Dyadobacter sp. CY312 (assembly GCF_021390535.1). Classification (GTDB taxonomy): domain Bacteria; phylum Bacteroidota; class Bacteroidia; order Cytophagales; family Spirosomataceae; genus Dyadobacter. The sequence continues at coordinate 19,926 of NZ_JAJUXG010000022.1, read as the reverse complement.
AGCCACACTTACGAGTGACTGTATTTCAATCAGCAACGGTCGATTCCCTTCCATCATGGAGCCAATTGCAATACCACTTACAGGTTCGTCGCGCTGAGAGATAAGGATTTCCGAAGGGTTACTCACTTCCCTCAGCCCGGCTCCATGCATTTCATATATACCGAGCTCCGAAGTACTTCCAAAACGGTTCTTAATCGTTCTCAAAATACGGTATGTGGTATGCCTGTCTCCTTCAAACTGCAAAACCGTATCTACCATATGTTCAAGCACTTTCGGACCGGCCAGCGAGCCATCTTTGGTAATGTGCCCGATCAGGAAAACGGGGACACCTGTATCTTTGGCATATTTCATAAATTCCGCCGTACACTCGCGCACCTGAGAGACACTTCCCGCTCCCGACTCAATGTAAGCCGACTGCATGGTTTGAATCGAATCAACTACCAGGACCTCAGGTTTAAATTCTTCAATCTGCCTGAATATATTTTCAGTATGTGTTTCGGTAAGAATATAACATTTATCACTTTGAGAAAGCATGCGTTCGGCCCGCATCTTGATCTGTTGCTCCGATTCTTCACCAGAAACATACAAAACCCGCCTGTCTGACAAGGTCAACGCTATCTGAAGCATCAATGTAGACTTCCCAATACCTGGTTCCCCGCCGATCAACACAAGCGATCCCTGCACGATTCCTCCACCCAGAACCCGGTTCAACTCCCCGTCCTTGGTTGTGATACGAGGCTCATTTTCATATACAATTTCTGTAATTGCTTTTGGGCGACTGGCGAGGTTCACTGACTTCCAGGCAACGCTGGTTTTCTTATCTTCTTTTTCAATTACTTCCTGAACCAGCGTGTTCCATTCTCCGCAGGAAGGACATCTTCCCACCCATTTGGGTGAATTATACCCACATTCCTGACAGAAATAGGCTGTTTTGGCTTTGGCCATAGGGGTTTCCAGTTGTTTGTTTGTCTTTAAGGAACAACAAAATAGGGCAAAAAATCTTCTATTACGACCACAAGTGGGCCGTTAAATCAAAAATTAAAAGTGACAGGCATCATTTTTTGTATTTTATCGTTATTAACCGGTTTTACTATTTAACTAACAATCCATGAAGATCCTGACAAAATTAGCCTGTATCTGTTTGCTATGCCTGGTAGGCATGTCTACAGCTCAGGCACAAAAAAAAGGTTTTGCGTTTGGTATTAAGGGAGGGGTAAATCTTTCCAGGCTCACAATGGGAGATGTTTTCACTACACGCTACGACGACAACGGAAACCCTTATCTTGGTTATGACGGAAAAGAGGTTCGCGACAATCTTAAACAAAGTTTTAGTACAAGAACAGGCGCGGTTGGTGGCTTGTACGCACGTTTCGGACGAACCATTTTTATTCAACCAGAAGTCCTGGTTTCTACCAAGGGAGGAACGTTCGACATTACCCGCAATGACAGTGAAACTCCGGTAACCACCTCGGTGAATGTAAAATACAGCAATATTGATGTACCACTGCTGATCGGTTTGAAGGGAGGACCATTCCGTATCCTCGCTGGCCCGGTAACTTCTTTCAGAATTGGTGATAATCAGAGATTGAGAGATGCATTTCGCCAATATACTTCCAATCTTAACGACGCGATGTCAGAGGCGACATTCGGATACCAGCTTGGAGCCGGACTTGATATCGGAAGCCTGAGCCTGGATGTGCGAAAAGAAGGGTCATTTACAAACCTTGCCACCTTTGAACTTGACGGACAACCAGTTGGTGGAAAAAATTCGGTCAAACAAAAAATTACTTCCTGGCAGGTTACATTGGGAATCAAAATACTGTAATGCTGATTCATTAAAAAATCTGCTAGACACATAACTAAACAGCAGCCTTCGATCTGAGCGATGGCTGCTGTTTTTATAAATAACCCACTAATTTAATTCAACATATTTAAGCAGTAGCCCTGAGATTGGTATGATTCAGGATACCGGTTATTTCTTTTATTTTTCTGCGGGAAACTGAAACTTCTTTCCCGCACGACATCCGCAGCAAACGATCGTCTTCCACACGTTCTACAACGTAGTCGGTATTAACAAGATAGGATTTATGAACCCTGATAAAATTATCGTTCAGGTTCACTGCAAGAGATTTCAGCGTTTTCGAAACCAGATACTTTTTCCCTGTTGCTGTATATATAAACGTATAATTCCCTTCACCTTCCATAAAAGTGATTATATCGGGAGACAGAAAAATAGTTCTGCCCATAGACTGTACGGAAACAAAAGTGGCGCCGGCTGTATTAGCTGGCAAATTTTGGAGCGCGAGAGATGGAAAAGTTTTCATATCTGTTATAATTACGTTGTGCTGAAATTGTGAATCAAATTTAGCACAGCAGATGGCACTCCGGAAATACGTAAATATACGCACATGCTTATAACTAACTGAAAATCAATTTTTTAATTTTAGTTAACAACTCAAATAACGTAATGAAACTTAGCAAAACACGTAATTTTACGTATATCTTTAATGAGCTCAAAAAGCGGGTTTTCTGATAAAATTGACGGGTTGTTTCGCGATGAGGGTTTTAAGCAGTTCAACATTATTTATATTTGTACGGTTTTTGAAGCTGCAGACAGCGCTTTTCAAAGCAGAAAGAAGCCAAAAATGACGAGAACGAAACAATAAGAATGGGTTGAGGCTCAGCCAGATTTTCATTCTTTAATTAACTTATAGTAATATGATTACCGATCGGGTAAAGGAATTAATTTCGGAAATAGAGCAGGCAAGCGTCAGCAATAAAGAGCAACTCGAAGCTTTCAGAATGCGCTTCGTTAGCAAAAAAGGTGCAGTTTCGGAATTGTTTGACGAGTTAAAGAATGTTGCACCGGAACATCGCCGTGCATTGGGTCAGGAACTTAATACCTTAAAAAACCTGGCGCAGGAACGTTTTCAGGAATTTACTACCTCGCTGGAAAACAGCGCGGTAGTAAAGCCTGAAATGCTAATTGATCTTACCCTGCCTGTTGTTCCTAATCTTCAGGGAAGCTTGCATCCGCTGACGATCGTGCGCCGTAGAATTATCGAAATTTTCGAACGTATGGGATTCAATGTTTCTTACGGACCCGAAATCGAAACGGATTGGTACAATTTCAGTGCATTAAACTTTGCCGACAATCACCCTGCACGTGAAATGCAGGATACTTTCTTTATATCAAAAAGTGAAGGTGAAGTCAAAGACGATGTGCTGTTACGTACACATACTTCCAATGTACAGGTACGGTTGATGGAGCGTCAGAAACCTCCGATCCGTTCTATAATGCCTGGAAGAGTGTTCCGTAATGAAGCGATATCTGCCCGTGCACATTGCGTGTTTCATCAGGTTGAAGGTCTTTATATTGACAAAAATGTCAGTTTTAAGGACCTGAAAGACACTTTGTACCATTTTGCGAAAGAAATGTTTGGCAAAGATTCCAAGATCCGTCTTCGCCCTTCATACTTCCCGTTCACGGAGCCAAGTGCTGAGATAGATGTTACCTGCTTTATTTGTAAAGGAAAAGGATGCAATGTGTGCAAGCACTCCGGATGGGTGGAAATCGCCGGATCGGGTATGGTGGATCCTAATGTACTTGAAAACTGCGGTATCGACAGCCAGGAATATACCGGCTTTGCATTCGGGATGGGAATAGAAAGAATTACGATGCTACGCTATGGAATTAATGACCTGCGTCTTTTCACGGAAAACGATGTGAGATTCCTGCGTCAGTTTGAAGGCGCATAAAAATAGTAAAAGTAAAAAGTGAGAGGTAAAATGTACTATTAGCGCATTTCACCTCTCACTTTTGTTACTTCCTTCTAAAATCTGGTTTCCAGATAGTAAGGCAACATTTTTTGCCAGACCCACCAGTCATGAGGGATGTCTGCTCCCCATATATCCAGTTCATGATGCACATTTTTTGAATTCAGAATAGCTGATATGTGCTGAGAATACTCCGGTCTCTCGTGTGCACCGGATCCCGTTACAAAATGGATATGACGACTTTCACGATATAAAGACAAATGCCATTCGGCTTTCAACTGGGCCAGATAATGCACAGGCGAATTAAAATAGACGTTGTCATCGTAGTAGCCATCTGTGTACACGCTCAGGTCATAGCAGCCACTCATCGCGATGACACCATTGATCAGATCCGGGTGTTTGAAAAATAAATTCGCTGCGTGAAATGCACCAAATGAGGCCCCAGCCGCAATAATTTCATTGTTACTGCTGGTTGTATCCTTTATAAACGGAATTACTTCCTTTATAACGTAGTCATTAAACAACTGATGCCTCACAGCCTTATCGTATCCATGCATATAAGGGTTAAGCCAGCTTTCTCCGTTGTTGCTATTGATACAGTACACTTTCACTTTTCCCGAATCAATAAATGTCTTGATACTCTCGATGAGCCCATTTCGTTCGTACTCCAGAAAGTCGGACGCAGCGGTAGGAATTAACAATAGTGCGAATCCATAGTGACCATATACAGCCACCTCCATTTCTTTGTTCAGAGAGGGGCTGTACCAGCTTGTAATTTCACGATGCATTTCATTTTTAATTTTTGATGATATAATTAACCAGTTTCTGACCTCCTCCTCAACTATCCATTTCATACCCAATGTACTATGAAATGGATAAGATTAACAGCTTGTCAGCAACTGTTAACCATAACTTAATACAATACCCAGGTATCTTTTCCTCCTCCACCTTGAGAAGAATTTACTACAAGGGATCCTTTTCTAAGTGCCACGCGGGTAAGCCCACCTGGTATTACACTAATATCGTCTCCGTAAAGAATATATGGCCTTAAATCCACATGGCGACCCTCCGCATGTCCGTCCACCATACATGGCACCCTCGACAACGAGATCGTAGGCTGGGCTATGTAGTTACGGGGATTGTCTCTGATCTTCTGCCTGAATAGCTCGTGCTCCTCTTCAGTCGCCTTGGGCCCGATAAGCATTCCGTATCCACCCGCTTCATTTGCTTCCTTTACAACCAACTTTTCGATATTGGCCATTACGTAGTCAAAATCTTCCTTTTCGCCACATATGTAGGTTTGTACATTGGGGATAATGGCTTCTTCCTGCAGGTAATACTTAATGATACGTGGAACATAAGCGTACACAACTTTATCGTCGGCCACACCTGTTCCAGGCGCATTAGCCAAGGCAACACGACCTTTTTTATACACTTCAAAAATACCCGGAATACCGAGTAACGAATCAGGGTTAAATGCTTCGGGATCTATGAAGATATCGTCCATTCTTCTGTAAATCACATCTACAATCTGTAACCCACTTGTTGTGCGCATTTTAACATATCCGTCGGACACAACCAAATCGCGCGTATCCACCAGTTCCACACCCATTTGCTGAGCAAGATAAGAATGCTCGAAATAGGCAGAATTGTAAATTCCCGGCGTAAGAACAGCGATGGTTGGATTTGGTCGATCGGCCAGGTGCTGAAGCATTTGCAACAATCTGGTAGGATAATCCGAAACTGGCCTCACACCTGTTCTTGCGAGTACATCCGGAAAAATCTGTTTGGATAATTCCCTGTTTTCCAGCATATAAGAAACACCGGACGGGCAGCGCAAATTATCTTCCAGAACCATGAACGTTCCGTCGTCTCCTTTAATAAGATCTGTTCCGGTAATGTGGCACCAAATTCCCTTGGGCGGCTTAAGACCAATACATGGTTTCAGGAAACACTTGCTGGATTCGATCAGCTCCCGCGGAACAACACCGTCGTTTAATATATTCTGATCATTGTAAACGTCATCAATAAACATATTTAATGCCTTGATACGCTGTTTCAATCCCTTTTCGAGCCACTCCCATTCTGAATTTGGCAGCACCCTTGGGATAATATCAATGGGCATAATACGCTCAGTTCCCTCTCCTTCCGAATAAACGTTAAATGTGATACCCATAGAAAGCAGGGCACGTTCGGTAGCAAGTTGACGATTGGTCAGTTCTTCGTGTGTGAGATTTTCAAATTTATCCCTAAGATGCTCATAACCTGAACGGATTCCTCCATCGGGGCTAAACATCTCGTCGAAGAAATTTTCCGTCTGATAGTCGGAGAATGAGAAATTCATACAATACAAAATTTGAATAAGTATATAACTGTTATTTACAGAACAATATATGGTATACGTTTTAATTTACAAAATATATACTCATTTTAAACCACCGTAAAACTATGATTAGTTACACCAAAGTAGTTGAATTTATTGCTTATCCACTCCCCTGACCTGAATGATTTTTTGCCCTCTACAACCAAAGCTCTGATATCGTCTTCATTTGGATATTAAAATCATGCCGATTCAAGTTTCCAAATTATATTTTTTACATATTCATCCTTAGGTTGCAAGTACGTTTCACAGACCTTTTCTTTGCACCCGAATACAGGAAATAACACATTTCCCGTTTTAATCGCACTATGCAAAAAATTCTGCTGCTTTTATTTATATTTCTTCTTGCATTATGCCCTGAAGGCCGGGCGCAACACTTGCCCGGAGTGGCTATGGGTAACTATTCAGGCATTAATTCCCTATACCATAATCCGGCATTTGTCTCCGACAATCGTTACAGTGTTCAGATCAATGTTGTCGGAACCCAGTTTTACACCGCGAACAATCATGTTAAATACAATGCGCCGTATTCTTTTCTTGGGCTATTAACCAATAGTGTATCGGACAAATATCGGAATGAGAGAGGTGCAGTTTTGTTCCCACGTACCTACCTGAAAGAGAAATTAAATGGAAATGATAAATACATAAATGCTGGTGGAGACACCCGTCTTCCCTCCATTATGTTTCAGCTTTTCAAGGGTAAAGCGGGCATAGGTATATCTACCAGGGCGCGGTATATTCTGAACATGAGTGGCCTGTCCGAACCATTGGCGAGGCTCATAAGTAAAACCACCAGACTGGAAGATTTGCAGGGACCCAGTTTCGGAAATCAGTCGGGACAATTGCATTTTAATGGCGTAGGCGAGATTGCCCTCACATTTGGCGGTGTAGTGATGGACAATGAGACAGATTTTGTAAAAGTAGGTGTTACTGTAAAAAGAATGCTGGGCCTTTACAACGCACATGCCATTGTCAAAAATTCCTCATTTTCAGTGCTGCCCGATCCCGATCCTAAATATGCAAACCTGAGGGTGCCGATGCAATACATAAACGCCAACCAGATTGACGTGCAATATGGCATGACGCGCGATGAAGGGTTTCAGAATATACGACCCACACCAGCGTGGCTGCTCGGCGGAGCTCCGCCCGGAAGCGGCTGGGGGTTTGATATCGGTGCGGTTTACGAATACAGACCCGACATTAACAAATACACTTACACCGAAAAGGGTGAACGCAAGCGTGATGGGACCAAAAATAAATATCTCTATCGCGTAGCAGTTTCACTTACTGATATAGGACGGGTGCATTTTAAAAACCCCGCCTACCTGATGCAGCAAAATGTACAGGCTCAGGATAAAAAATTTCTATATGACACCTTCCAGAAGATGGAGGGATCGGAAGGGGTTTTTAATGCCATTAACGAATCTCTTGACGTAAATGGGTCTCTTGCACCTAATTTCAAATCGGTGTTGCCAATGGCATTTCAGGCGAGTGTGGATTACAATGTACAGCCCAACGTGTATGTAAGCGGGCTTTGGGTACAAAACCTCATTTCACAAGATGCTTTTGGCATGAAGGCTGAATCCGTTGTAGCTGTTACACCACGTTACGAACATAAATGGTACGAAATCTCAGTGCCTTTAACATTGATGAACCGTTACAGAACACCATCAATTGGCCTGGCCGGAAGAGTTGGACCGTTATGGATCGGCACCGATCACCTCACGGGACTGCTCAATATCGGTAACCCGCGTGCTTTTAACTTATATTTCGGGCTGTCCGCAGGTTTATTCAGAAAAGCGCCAGGCGAACAAAATCAATGCTGGCCACCAGAAGATTCGTGGCTTAGACGTATTTTCAGCAAACGATAAACGTTTCTAAAGTGTTATCTTTCATATAAGCATGATTTTTGCTTTGCAAGACAACAGCTCAATACTACAAATACATAACAATGAGAGAGATACAAAAAACGAAAGAAGAATGGCAGCAGGAGTTGACCGGACAGCAGTGTTTTGTACTTTTTGAAAAAGGTACCGAGCGCCCTTTCTCCCACCCGTTCAATGACAATAAAGAAGAGGGTACATACGTGTGTGCTGCCTGTGAAACGCCTTTGTTCACATCCGACGCGAAATATGATTCAGGATCGGGATGGCCAAGCTTCTTCCAGCCTGTTTCAAGTGAAAACGTGGAAGAAATTACGGACAAAAGCCATGGAATGACCCGTACAGAAGTAGTTTGCAGGAAATGCGGTGGTCATCTTGGACACGTTTTTAACGACGGTCCCAAGCCTACCGGACTCAGATACTGTATGAATGGCGTAGCTCTGAAATTTAATAAAGCGGAGTAGAATTATTTCTTGAAAAAGCCGGACTTAATCAGATATGTCCGGCTTTTCTTATCTTTGGGCACTTACGAACCTTAAACGTTTGATGGAAGTTATCAGATCGTTCTTTTACAAAATAAAAAACCTGTTCCAATACATTGGAGCACAGGTCTCAGCGTTCTTCAATTTTATTACCTATAAATTTTTCTCACTTGTAGCAGGTAAAAACAGAACAGATGCATATCTGATATCTTACCGCAAAAACAAAAAATCGCTGCATGATTGGTGGGATAGCAAATTTGATAAAGACTCGGCATATTACCGGTCTGTAAGCATTCTTTGGAAAACATTCGTTTACGGTTTTCTTGGCGCTTGTTTCTATATATTTTGTGTAGAAACAAATTTTTTGTGGCTGATGGGCAGCATGCCAAGTGTAGAAGATCTGCAAAATCCAAAGGTGAATCAATCTTCTGAAATTTATACTTCTGATGGCGTTCTTATTGGGAAATTCTACACAGAAAACCGTACTCCTGTCACTGCCGAGCAAATATCTCCTAACCTGGTGAAAGCGCTGGTAGCAACGGAAGATATACGTTTTTACAAGCATTCAGGAATCGATTACAAAGCGATGGCCAGTGTGGCTATGGGAATTGTATCAGGTGCTACTGACCGTGGGGGCGGCAGCACGATAACGCAGCAGCTTGCCAAAAAACTTTTCAAAACGCGCAGAAGCGGGGCGCGAGGTCTCCTTGGTTCTGTTCCCGGACTAAGTACCTTGATATACAAAACCAAGGAATGGCTTACGGCTATAAAACTGGAAAGAAACTTTACTAAACAAGAGATTCTGACCATGTATTTTAACACCGTTGACTACGGAAATAATACATTCGGGATCAATACTGCTGCCAAATCCTATTTCAGCAAATCGCCAGACAGCCTGAATATCCAGGAGTCTGCTGTGCTGGTTGGTCTGCAAAAGGCAACAACTACCTACAACCCCATCAGGAACCCGAAACGCTCCCTGGAACGTCGTAATGTCGTAATCGGCCAGATGCAGAAGTACGGATATCTTACTGTTAAAGAAGCCGACTCCATCAGTGCGTTACCGATCGAGCTCAAAGCCAAATTCGAAACTCCTTACGACGGAAACGCCAACTATTTTAAAAATGCGGTAGTCGATTACGTAAAAAAATGGGGTGACCAAAACGGCTATGATTTGTATACCGATGGTTTGAAAATATACACGACCATCAACTCGCACATGCAGGAGCATGCAGAAGAAGCTATGACTGAAAAGATGAAGCAACTGCAACGTGTGTTTGACGATCATTGGGGAAAGCAAAATCCCTGGATCGATGAAAACGGAAAAGAGATTCCTGATTTTCTGGCGAATGTGATCAAGAGAACCAGTAAATACAGATCGCTCGCTGCAAAATTCCCTTCAAGTCCGGATAGTATCCTCCATTACCTTACCAAACGCGACACCATGATGGTGTACGACTGGAAAAACAGTGGAGAGATGAAAAAATACTGGAGTTCGATGGATTCGCTCGACTATTATAAAAGAATACTGCGTGCAGGCATGATGGCGATGGATCCGCATACGGGTCAAATAAAAGCCTGGGTAGGCGGACTGGATTACAATTATTTCAAGTATGATGCTGTAAAACAAGGCAAACGCCAGCCTGGATCTACCTTTAAGCCATTTGTATACACCACCGCCATCGACGACTCCATCTTCAATATGACTCCCTGTGACCAGATTGTGGACAAACCTTTTGTGAAGAAATACACAGAAAACGGTGAAGAAAAAGAGTGGAAACCAAAGAACTCAGCTGGCTATTTCAGTTATTCCAATATGACTTTGCGCAGAGCACTCGCGCAATCGGTAAACTCCGTTACCGCAGAACTTACCGACCAGGTTGGACCTGCCAATGTGGTTCGTTATGCTAAAAAAATGGGGATTAGTACACCCTTGCAGGCATTGCCTTCGATCGGTCTTGGCCCTTTTGACGTTTCTCTTTATGACATGGTTGCAGCTTACAGTGTATTTGTAAACAACGGCACGTACACTGAACCCGTTCTGGTTAATAAAATTGAGGATAGTAACGGCAAAGTGATCGAAGAATTTCTGCCGGAACACCGCCAGGCAATCAGTCCTGAGTCTGCATTTTTGATGGTACATATGCTCAAAGGTGGTGTGGAAGAGCCAGGCGGAACGTCGGGTAGTATAAGATGGCGCTTTGATGTGGCTAAAAACGGCAATGAGATCGGAGGAAAAACAGGGACAACCTCGAATAACTCGGACGGTTGGTTTATGTGTATCACACGTGACCTCGTAATAGGTGCCTGGGTAGGCGGTGACGACCGGAGTATCCACTTCAGATCCACAAACCTGGGAGAAGGAGCTAAAACAGCCCTGCCTATTGTTGGTAGTTTTCTGGAAAAAATATATCGGGATAAAGCTGTGGGAATAGAACCTGGTCCATTCCCGAAACCTAATTTCAAGATATCGAAGGAATATAACTGTGTCACCTATTATCACCCGTCTGAAAGCGATTCACTGGAAGTAGAAAGTGATAGTTCTTCTGTTAAAATAATTGAAGAAGACGACCTCATAGGTCCACCTCCCATTCCATTGGATACAGTCAGAAAGAGGTAAATTAAAACACTAAAAAAGGTCTGCTTTTCGTGAAGAGAGGCAGACCTTTTTGCTTTGGGAAACAAACTTTATCATTTCAGTTTCAATAGTTCCTCCGTTTCAATAACCAAATCTCTGAAAATCTCAGCTGACGATTTGGATTTTGCAAGTCTTGCTGACTGTCCTGCCCAAAGTGTTGTAAATTCTTTATTCTGACTTTTTTGCGAAGCAGTCCGCATTGGAACGGTCAGGTCATTTAGTAGTGGATATGCAGGATAATCCAAATTCAGCTTTTCAACTTCATCATGAAATGTATTGCGTATTCCCCTCGCCCATCTTCCCGAAAACGCTCTGGTGAGAACCGTTTCTGTATCAGCACTGTCTGCAACCGCATCCTTATAAACATCAATACCCAGACTTTCATCACTTCGCAAGAACGCGGAACCCACCTGAACACCCAGTGCGCCGAGGATCATGGCAGCTTTAATTGACCTTCCATCCATAATTCCGCCAGCTGCCAACACCGGTACTTTTACCTGATCCGTAACTTGTGGAATCAGTGACATTGAGCCAACTTGTGGCAACGGCTCGTCGAACAGGAATGTGCCCCTATGTCCGCCAGCCTCAATTCCCTGAGCCGTAATTACATCAATACCAATACTTTCCAGGTGTTGTGCCTCGCGAACCGAAGTAGCGGTTCCAATCAGCAATATTCCTGCCTCATGAAAACGACGGATACTTTCCTGATCAATTACTCCGAATGTAAAACTCACAACGGGTACATGTTCAGCAATAATGATCTCGATTTGCTCGCGGTAAGAATAATGGCGAATTTTCTCAATCTCAACCGGATTGTAATCCAGACCGTGCTCGCGCGCAATTACCAAAAGCCGGTCTTGGAGTTCAGATATAGCAGCAGGATCTATTTCCGGTAAATCATGAGCAAACAGGTTCACTGCAAAAGGCTTTGCTGTAAGTGACTTCGTTTTACGAATCAGTTCCAAAGCCTTTTCCGGCGATTGAAGCCCTACAGGAAGTGATCCTAATCCACCCTCATTGGAAACCGCGGCAACCATTTCAGGTGTAGTCACACCCAGCATCGGTGCCTGAATGATCGGGTATTTTATTTTCAGAAGCTGAGTTAAATCGTTGGTCCAGTTCATAAAAACTTCTGTATTTCAAGAATTACTATCTTAGTTACAACGAACGATTATTAGATATTTTACCCCATACACCGGTATAAATATCCAAAAACTACCTATTTCCTATCCGATTTTTAAAACCTCTTTATACTGCATTCTATACAGATTGGCATAAAAACCTTCTTTTTCCAGCAGTTGTTCATGGTTTCCTTCTTCCATAATTTCACCCTTGTCCACCACGATGATCTTGTCTGCCTCCTGAATTGTGGAAAGCCTGTGTGCGATCACAATGGCAGTACGCCCTTTCATCAGCTTTTCAATTGCCTTCTGGATCAGCTCCTCCGTTTCCGTATCAACCGACGATGTGGCTTCATCCAACACAATGATCTTGGGCTCGTGCACCATGGCACGAACAAAAGAAATCAACTGCCGCTGCCCCACAGACAGCGTAGCGCCGCGTTCCATCACATTGTATTTATAACCTCCCGGAAGTCTTTCAATAAAATCGTGTACACCCACCAGTTTGGCAGCTTCGACAATTTTTTCATGCGTAATCGAAAAATCACCCAGCCGGATATTGTTTTCAATCGTATCGGAAAATAAAAACACATCCTGCAAAACAACACCTACATGCCTGCGAAGTGCATTTAGCTCATAGTTTTGAACTTCAACATCATCTACCAAAATACTGCCCTTGTTGATATCATAAAAGCGGGTGAGCAGATTAATAATCGATGATTTTCCTGCTCCTGTTGCGCCTACAAGCGCAATCGTTTTGCCTTCATCCACTTTGAAGCTGATATTCCTTAATACATATTCCTCTTCATTGTAGGCAAACCAAACATTTTTGAATTCCACTTTGCCTTTCACAATTTCCGGCGCAAAAGTGCCCTCGTTCACTGTATACTCATCGCTATCCAGCAATTTCAATATCCTGTCTGTGCTCACAATCCCCATCTGCAACGTATTGAAACGGTCGGCCAACTGACGGATCGGACGGAAGAAAAGGTTGATGAACATGACAAATGCGGTAACCGTCCCAAATGTCACTTCGGCATTTAATATCTGTTTGGATCCGTACCATACCACCAAACCAGTTCCCGCAGCGGCAATCACATCGGCAACAGGAAAATAGATCGAATAATATAGAATAGACCGAATATTGGCATCACGGTGAACCTTGTTAATCTCTTTAAATTTCTTGTATTCCGTATCCTCGCTGCTAAAAATCTGAACAATGCTCATTCCGGTAATATGCTCCTGAACAAAGGAATTCAGGTTTGACACTGCTGCTCTGACCTCATTAAACGAATCTTTGATTTTCTCCTTGAAGACATAAGTACAGAATAACATGAGCGGAATCATTGACAAGCTGATCACCGACAATTTCCAATCTGTGTAGAACATCACACCGATAATAAGCGTGAGTTGCAATATATCACCGGCAATGGCAGCCATCCCGTCACTGAACACATTTGAGAGCGTTTCTACGTCCGAAATGGTACGGGTAACCAGCCTGCCGATTGGAGTTTGATCAAAGAATTTAAGACGCAGACCAATGATTTTCTGATATAGCTGAACACGAATATCTCTGATGATGTACTGCCCCAGCCAGCCTGACATATAAGTATTCCAGAACTGCGCCAAACCCTGTATAATGGTTACCACAATCATCACCACCAACATAACGGTTAATTGAGAGTAATCTCCGTTTGCAATTGGGGTATCAATGGTGTATTTGATCAAAAGTGGTGTGAGTGGGGCCAAAAATGCGTTCAGCATGATGATGCCGATCAACATATAGAACTGCTTTTGATAAGGCCGGACGAATACGTACAAACGTCTTAACGTCGGGAGGTCAAATATCTGCCCGCTTTTGGTTTCCTGATTCACTTACTACTCTTTGGTGGTTGTCCTGATATCTCAATGTTACTGTAAACAATGAAAAAGCAAAATTAGTCACGAATCACCTAAAAAATCCTTTTTTTCTATACCTTTCACGCCAAATCCTAATGCACACCAATCATGGAATTATTTCTTAGCCTTTGCCTGGGACTAGGCCTCAGCGCCAGTTGTGGTTTCCGGGTGTTTTTACCAATGCTTGCCGCCAATGTTGCCACCATGAACGGCTGGATCACACCCGGTGAAAACTTCGAATGGCTCTCAACCTGGCCGGCATTCTTCGCTTTGCTCACAGCTACCATCGCTGAAATTGGCGGTTACTACATTCCATTTATTGACAACCTGCTCGATACCATTGCAACACCAGCAGCAGTAGTAGCGGGCACACTGCTGACTACTTCATTTGTTCATATAGACAGCCCGGTGTTACATTGGGGATTGGGGTTGATTGTCGGTGGCGGAACCGCAGGACTTGTGCAGGCAGGAACAGGTTTTCTCCGACTTTTATCTTCAAAAACAACGGCAGGATTAGGGAATCCGGTGGTGTCAACGGCGGAAAATGTTGCTTCCTTTGGCTTATCCGGAATTGCTATTTTTTTGCCGGTAATTGCATTAGTGCTGGTAGTTTTCTTAATGTTTTGGCTTTTAAAAAAGTTATTTAGTTTGAAGAAGTCATAAACAGTTGGTTTTCATGTCCGATGCAATACCCGTTCATTCACTTCCCAAATCACCGGGTACAATACCTGCACTGAAAATTTACCGGTTCAAAAACAGCTCCGGTCTACAAAAAAGCACTCCCGAATCACTTCCTATTACTCCCTTACCAACAGATGCGCCACACAGGCATACCTACTATGAGATTCTTTTTATTGAGGAGGGACAGGGATTTCACGAAATTGATTTTTATTCCTATCCTGTACAAGGTTCAGGCCTGCATTTTCTGACACCGGGGCAGGTTCATTTGCTACACTTTTCAACCCAATGCCAGGGTTTCATTGTTGCCTTTTCGGAGGATTTTTATTCCTTCTATAACCCCGCAGCATTATCTCTTGCTCAGTTCCCTTTTTTCCAGCCTGGCAGAAGACAACCCATTATAGGGCTTTCAGACTCAGAGAGACACTATTTTCACAATATTATGGAAAACATGGTGTCGGATCACCTGAATAATGAACCCGACCAGGCCATGATCGGAAAGTACCTGGGTCTGTTATTACAGAAATGTAACGGACTCACGCAGAATGAACAGCATTCACCGGACTCAACTTCACTGTCCGTGCCTGAGCTAGTAGGTCGTTTTCAGGAATTGGTCGAGAAAAATTTCAGAGAAATGCATGAAGTCCAGCAGTACGCAACTGCACTGGCAGTATCCCCCGACTATCTGAGCAAAATTGTCAAGAGATATCTGGGCACGCCTTCTCAGGAATACATCCTCGACAAGCTATTATTGGAAGCAAAGCGTCTGCTGGTTTTTACCAATCTGAGCAGTAAGGAAATTGCCTATCACATTCATATCGACGATCCCTCCTACTTCGGCCGAATCTTCAAAAGAAAAACCGGATTAACGCCAAATGAATACCGTGAGCGAGTTCGGAAAAGTGCCATTTAATATCAAAAATGTACCTTGCCGTTACTGATTCGAAAAAATATCTTTGTATTATCCTAAAATAAAAAGGCTAAATAATACTATTGATATAACTCATGCAGATTAGAAACGACCTTTCAGCCGCATCACTTCAATCCAAGATTGATAAGTTGTGGGAGCTTTCAGCAGAAAAAATCAGACTTATTTCCAAAGAATACGACAATTCCAAAGGAACTCCTGTCTTCACCGTAAACGGCAAATATACACTTCGCGGATGGACGGAATGGACCCAAGGCTTTCAATATGGCGCCGAAGTCTTACAATTTGACGCTACCGGTGACGAATCGTTTCTGGCCAGTGCACGCAAAAATACTGTTAACAGCATGGCCTCACATGTAAGTCATTTCGGTGTTCATGACCATGGCTTCAACAATGTGAGTACATATGGCAACCTGGTGCGGTTGATGAATGAAGGCCGTATTGAGGAAAACGAGTGGGAAAGAAACTTCTATGAAGTTGCGCTTAAGGTTTCAGGCTCCGTACAGGCAAACCGCTGGACCAACATCAAAGGCGGACAGGGTTTTATCCATTCCTTCAATGGACCGCATTCTCTTTTTGTAGATACCATCCGTTCTGTACGAGCGCTTATGGTTTCCCATTTGCTTGGACATAGCCTGATGGGGGAAAATGATGTAAAAACAAGCTTGCTCGAACGCGGTACTTTCCACTCTCTTGCTACTGCTAAATATGCCGTTTTCTACGGCGAAGGAAGAGACAGTTACGACTTGTGGGGTCGCACCGCTCATGAAAGCGTTTTTAATACCAATGATGGAAATTTCCGTTGCCCAAATTCACAGCAGGGCTTTTCAGGATTCACCACATGGACACGCGGACTTGCCTGGGCTATGCTTGGTTTTGCGGAACAGCTGGAATCGTTACCTAGCTTTTCCGACGAAGAACTTGCACCATTAGGTGGCCGGGCAGAACTGGAACGCATATATCTGAAAGCAGCCAAAGCCACCTGCGACTTTTTCATAGACAACACAGCAGCTGATGGAATTCCATATTGGGATACCGGCGCTCCACAACTTTATAAATTAGGAGACTACACAGCCAGAACTTCGGAACCTTACAACGATTTTGAGCCTATTGATAGCTCCGCAGCGGCAATTGGTGCACAGGGTTTACTCCGGCTCGGTAAATATCTGAATGATAGAAACGAAGAAGGAAATCGCTACTGGCAAGCTGGTCTGACTTCACTAGACAGTCTTTTTGCTGAACCTTATTTATCCACGGATCCTACTCACCAGGGACTGATTTTACACTCGATATATCATCAGCCAAATGGCTGGGACAATGTTCCGGCGGGGCAAAAAATTGCCTGCGGCGAATCGAGTATGTGGGGAGATTACCACGCCCGAGAACTAGCTCTTTACGTACACCGGATCAACAAAGGTTTACCGTATTACAATTATTTGGGAGCGGTGAAAGGAATCGGAGCTTAGGGTTTATAGGCCGTCGTTTATGTCCTCACAAACCACTTATGCATACACAGTCTGTTCGATCCGTTTGTGGAGACGCAAACGGAGGCGGTAAGCACATCCATCATGTCAGTCGTTTGTGTGGACACAAACGACCGCGGGAACAACAGCATTAACAACTAACCATTGACCATTAACAATTAAAAAAATGAGCATCTCACTGGATCGCTGCTGCATTCACACCATTACGACAAAACCATGGGGCCTGCCCGAAGCGGTGGAAAACTATGCAGCCGCTGGTGTGAAAGGAATTAGTGTATGGCAAAACGCAACGGAGGGAATTGGACCGCACCGTGCAGGCGAAATCATTCGCAGTGCCGGGCTGGAAATTGTCTCTTATGTTCGTGGTGGCTTTTTCCCTCATACAAGTAGCGCAGGGCGTGCTCAGGCAATCGACCACAATAAGAAACTTCTTGAAGAAGCGGCAGCCTTAGGTGCTCCCATGATCGTGCTCGTATGTGGCGCCTCACCGGATCAGTCTATGGAAAAATCCAGAGAACAAATCCGTGAAGGAATTGAAGCTATACTGCCTCTTGCCGAAAAGCTGAATGTAAAACTGGCCATCGAGCCTTTGCATCCGATGTACGCCGCAGACCGTTCGGCCATCAATACACTGGGACAGGCCAATGACATGGCCGAATCTTTCCGATCACCATTTGTGGGTGTGGCAGTGGACGTTTATCACCTCTGGTGGGATGCTGACCTGGAAAAAGAAATTGCCAGATGTGGAGCAAACGGCAATCTGCTTGCCTATCACGTTTGTGACTGGAAAGTGAATACCATTGACCTGCTCAACGACCGCGGCCTGATGGGTGAAGGTTGTATCGATCTTAAAAAGATACGTGGATGGGTCGAAGCTACCGGGTTCAAAGGTTTTTGCGAAGTAGAAATTTTCTCAAACATTCATTGGGCAAAAGACCAGCATCTGTTCCTCAAAGAAATCACCAAGGCTTTTGTTGAAAAGGTTTAAAACTCCTTTTTTGAATTCAATCATATTAACAGGCAATGAATAAGCTCACTGCCAATCGCTAACAGCTAACCGCTAAAACAAATGACAACACATACCATCGGGATTATCATGAACGGCGTAACCGGCCGTATGGGTACCAACCAGCACTTACTACGTTCCATCAAGGCAATTATAGAACAGGGTGGTGTTAAAATTTCTGCGGATGAAGTGATCATGCCGGATCCGATTCTTGTGGGACGAAATGAAAGCAAACTACAAGCGCTTTGTAAGCAGTCGGGCGTTCAGAAATATACCACGGATCTGGATTCTGTTCTCGCCGACCCTCAGTATCAGGTTTATTTCGACGCTCAGGTTACCGGCCGCAGAGCTCCTGCAATAAAAAAAGCCATACTGGCTGGAAAGCATATTTACTGTGAAAAACCAACCGGGACCACCACCGAAGAAGCGCTGGAATTATACGAACTGGCAACTTCGGCTGGTCTTAAAAATGGAGTGGTTCAGGATAAACTCTGGCTTCCGGGCATGTTGAAACTGAAACGCCTGATGGAAAACGGTTTCTTCGGCAAGATACTTTCTGTGCGGGGAGAATTCGGTTACTGGGTGTTTGAAGGCCATAGCATTCCGGCTCAGCGCCCATCCTGGAATTACAGAAAGGAAGATGATGGAGGCATCATCGTCGATATGCTTTGCCACTGGCGTTATGTGCTGGACAATCTGTTCGGCAACGTGAAAGCGGTATCATGCCTTGGAGCCACGCACATTCCTGAGCGAATTGATGAAAACGGCAAACCTTACAACTGTACTGCCGATGATGCATGCTATGCCACTTTCGAACTTGAAGGTGACGTGATCGCACAATTCAACTCATCCTGGACGGTACGTGTACGCCGCGATGATTTGCTCACTTTGCAAGTAGACGGAACACACGGATCTGCCGTTGCTGGTTTGCGTGACTGCTATATTCAGCATTATGGAAATACGCCTAAGCCTGTCTGGAACCCGGATATTGCTCAGCCGATACCATTTTTTGAAGGCTGGTCGAAAGTACCGGAGCAGGAAAACTTCGATAATGCATTTAAAGCACAGTGGGAACTTTATCTCAAACACATTGTGAAAGACACGCCATTCCCATGGGATCTTAAAGCAGGTGCAAGAGGTGTTCAGTTAGCCGAAAAAGGAATTGAAAGCTGGGAAAAACGCCAGTGGGTGAATATTGAGGAATTGTAAATCAAAAAAAGTGCCACGGATGCACGAATGTTCACGAATTGAAATGAAAAAAAATCTGTGATAATCCATGCATCCGTGGCTATAAAAACTTTGTGACTTTGTGGCGTAAAAATCAAACCTCATTAAGTGGTTCTCCCTAAAAAAATCAAACACCTGTGGCAAACAATATCAACATGGAAGTGAAAAAGACAGCTTTAATAACTGGCGGAAGTCGGGGAATAGGTTTTGGGATTGCAAAGGCGCTGGCAAAGGAAGGCTACAACCTCGCCATTAACGGAGTACGCGATGAAGCAGGATGTTCAGAAGCCCTCGACGAACTCCGCGAGCTGGGTGTAGAAGTTGCCTATTGCCAGGGAAGTGTTGCCAATGCAGCCGACCGTGAGGCAATTGTGGAGAAAGCCTATTCCGTTTTTGGAAACATCAATGTGCTGGTCAATAACG
>NZ_JAJUXG010000021.1 GCF_021390535.1 Dyadobacter sp. CY312 | reverse complement strand
GAAGTAATGAAGACCAATCTGGAAGGGCCATTTTTCCTGACGCAGGCAATCGCGAAAAAAATGGCGCACACCAAACAAAACAATCACGCCTTCGAGGCATCAATCGTTTTCGTGACGTCCATTTCTGCCACCGTGGCGTCTATCAATCGTGGAGAATATTGTTTATCGAAAGCAGGATTGGCTATGACAAACCTGCTTTTTGCTGTTAGAATGGCGGAATATGCTATCCCGGTGTATGAGGTAAGACCAGGCATTATTTCTACCGACATGACTTCCAAAGTACAGGAAAAATACGACAACCTGTTTCAGGGAGGAATCGCATTGCAACCAAGATGGGGAACGCCGGAAGATGTAGGCAAAGCGGTGGCTTCTCTCACGAGGGGAGATTTCCCTTACTCAACCGGTCAGGTGATTGGTGTAGACGGAGGTATGCTGATCGACAGACTATAAATTCGCAATACGCTGTTTTCAGCGCGTATGCAACATTGTGATTGAAAATAGAGCTTGTCTCACCTAACATGGAAGCTAGCTGTATTTCTTGCTTAAAATGTAACTCACAAATAAAAGAGCCTAAAAGCTGCGGCTGATAGCTCATTCCTAAACCCATGTCCATTCATTCCGAATCTCGTCCGTCTTTGCTTTCGCAACTTTTACAGGTGCCGGTTATTGTGGCAGCACTTGGTTATCTGGTCGATATGTATGACCTTTTTCTTTTTAGCGTGGTACGTGTACCCAGTTTAAAAGCATTGAATGTGCCCGACGACCAATTACTGACAGAAGGAATTACTCTTCTCAATTACCAGATGGCCGGAATGCTTATCGGTGGAGTTCTGTGGGGCGTTATTGCCGATAAAAAAGGCAGGTTATCCGTACTCTTTGGATCAATCATAATGTACTCCCTTGCCAACATCGGAAACGGTTTTGTAACTTCTCTGGATCAATACGCTATTCTTCGTTTCATTGCCGGGGTTGGCCTTGCTGGTGAGCTCGGGGCCGGCATCACACTGGTTACCGAAGTGCTTCCGAAAGAAATAAGAGGTTATGGAACTACACTCGTTGCAACACTAGGCGTGTTGGGTGCCATTCTTGCCTATTTTGTAGCCGACCTCTTTGCCTGGCGGATCTCCTATTTCGTAGGTGGAGGTATGGGACTTCTGCTACTCGTATTACGTTTCAACGTATTCGAATCTGGCATTTTTGATAAAGTAAAGGAAAAGGCGGTTGACAAAGGCAATGTATTGATGATACTTACCAATTGGAAACGTCTTTCCAAATACCTGATGGCGATTCTCATTGGGCTTCCAATCTGGTTCGTTGTGGGTATTCTAATCACCTTCTCCCCAGAGTTTGGAATAGCAAAAGGAGTAGACGGCATTAATGCAGGAAAAGCGGTTATGCTTGCTTTTTCAGGACAAGTGTTTGGCGACATAGTGAGCGGACTGCTGAGTCAATACCTGAAAAGCAGAAAGAAAGTGATCGGTCTTTTTATTATCCTTTCGCTTGCCATGGTTGTCGGCTATTTGTTGATTCCGATCACTGATCCATTCTCTTTCTACACACTTTGCGCCTTGCTCGGTTTCTGTAATGGGTATTGGACTTTGTTCATCACCATTGCAGCAGAACTGTTCGGAACCAACCTGCGGGCAACCGTTGCCACCACCGTACCAAATTTCGTAAGAGGAGCAACCATCCCGCTTGCCGCCTTATTTGTGCAGTTCAAACCAGATATCGGTGTTATTCAGAGCGGACTTTTATTGGGAGTAGGTACGAGCGCTGTTGCCCTGCTTGCACTTTATTTTATAGAAGAGACATTCACCAAGGATATGGATTTTATTGAAAAAGAAGAATAGTGACTATCTTTTGAGTTCATAAGTGAAAGGCTTCCGCGAAATCGGGGGCCTTTTTCATTCGCCTAGTCACGTAATTTCCTGCCAATTTTCCATTCGTCACCGAAGTATTACCGTTCGCGTACTTTGCTATACATAGTACCTGTTATAGCCCTTATATTTGTCATGTTCTTTTAGATGAACAACCGCAACAGCGGATCAAATTTAAAACTTATATAGCCATGAAAAACTCAATCAAAACCTTCGCCTACGCATTAGTACTTCTTGCAACTGTTTCTTTCACTGCCAATGCAGAAGATAAAGAAACCAAAAAATCTGCCGGATTCGGAACGGGAATTTACACCACCAAAAGCGGTAAAATAAATGTACTAGTAGACAAAGTGAACAACGACGCTTCCACTACACTCTTGATTAAAGATGCAAATGGATCTGTATACTATCGTGAAACAATCGGAAAAAACAATCAAAAATTCGGACGTGCTCTGAATGTGGACGAACTGCCTCTGGGCAAATACGAGATCGAAGTGGTGAGTAAAGGAGAAAGACAGACCAAAACGTTCGAGCTGACTAATCAGAAAGCAGAAAGAACTTTGGCTATCAAGTAAAAACTTCCGCAAACTCTGAAACCATGGCTCCTGGAAACGGGAGCCATTTTTTGTGTGGAAATGATTATTCAAAAACCTAGGATGAGTGACTTTCCCTCGATGATGAAACCAAATCAGGAAATATCGTCTAATCTCCGAGACAACTCACATACTTATTTAAAAGTTTCATTTATAGTGGAACTTTTAATCCTAACCGACAGTTGCAATGAGAGTTACAGGAAAGAAAATTTTGGCTAAGCTTAAACTCAAACAGAGAGGTAATTCAAGACTCCTGAATGAAATAGACTTACTCATTTCTGATCTGGAAAGTAACGACTTTACATCTTTCGAAGACTTAAAAAAGGTAAGAATCGATGTTGATAAAGTGCACAACGAGGGATTTTACTTTTTCAACATTCATGTTCACAGAACGCTAATACTTCTGGAAATGAATGAAACTGGTGAAGCGACCATTATTTGGGCAGGAAGTCATCAGGAATACGAAGAATTGTTCAGGAACAATAAGAGCACGATTTCTAAATGGCTTAAACAAAATGGCTGGATTACCTCATAACATGAAAGAAGCTGACATCAGATCCATCGTCAAAAAAGGAGAATTACTTTCCGAGCTTGATTTTGAAAGAGCATCAATGGCAGATCGTACCTTACGCGTGCTTTCAAAAATCGACCCCTCTCTTTCAGAGCTCAGAAATGAACTCCGGGCCCTTCTCGTAGCATACGAATCGTTACATTGGACTGATGCTGACAAAATTTCGGAAAAGCAACTAGCCGAGAGCGGGATGGCCGAGCAAGTAGTATTCGCAGAACAACGATTCTTAAAACACCGAAAAGAAATCATTCTCGCTCGCCTTACAGAATTAGGCCTTATACAAAAGGATCTTGGAACGCTATTAAACCACAGTAAATCTTACACCTCGGAACTCCTCAATGGAATCAGAGCATTCTCGTCGAACGATTTGATTTTGATTCATAAACTTCTAAAAATAGACCTGAGTGATCTATTTCCAACACATATATCTGCACAAACTCAAAAGAGGATTCAGGATTCTATCAGCAAAATTTCCTCTAAAAATATCCGACTTAAAGCTCCGGAACTTGAACTTACAAATTCATAATTTTTGCCTTTGCTTTATTTTGAAGACCCGAAGCAATCCTTCGAGGTCTTTTTATTTATACCCCGAATTCTCTCCAAACTACCATCTCGCCACTCGTCCTATCACTTGCGCCACTCGTGTACTTTGCATTACATAGTACTGGTTCGCAGGCTACATTTGTATTGTTCAATTAGCCATAACTGCTACGGCAGATCACATAAATAAAATATAAAAAGCCATGAAAACTACATTCAAAACCTTCGCTGTTGCCTTTGCTCTTATCGCTGCTTCTTTCACTGCCAATGCAGAAGAAACTAAAAAAGCTTCCGGATTCGGAACAGGTATTTACACAACTAAAAGTGGTAAAATCAATGTACTGGTTGATAAACCCAATGCTGACGCAAACACCACGCTCTTATTGAAAAATGAAAAAGGTGACGTCGTTTATCAGGAAACAGTAAGTAAGAAAACTCAGAAATTCGGTCGTACGCTTAATGTAGACGAGCTTCGCTCAGGAAAATATGAGATTCAGGTTACCAGCCAGGGTGAAACACAAAGTAAGTCTTTCGAGCTTTCCAATCAGGAAACGGCAAGAACACTTCAAATAAAATAATGCACTCATCAGCACAGCAAAAACGGCCCCAACATTACGTTAGGGGCCGTTTTTGCTTTTAAGCGTAATTCCTGAGCCATTACGCCGTTAATAGAAATCGTAACGTTTTAAAAGGAGATTAGCCATTTGGCATTCTTCTAGGTAAAAAGAAATCTATTTCAACTCATCTAACCATTTCCTGATACATGAGCTCACGTCGTGATTTTCTTCAAAAAGTTTCACTCGGTATAGGTGCTGCTGCCTTTTCGGATTTGCCAGCCGTTGCTGCCCATATTAACAGAGGCCAGGACAAACAACTACGAGTGGCAATTATGGGTTTGGGAGGTTATGCCAATATTGTAGCCAAAGGAATGCAGGAATGCAAAATCGCCAAAATAACCGGCGTAATTTCCGGCACACCGTCCAAAATTGAAACCTGGAAACAGAAGTACAACATACCGGATAAGAACACGTATAACTACGAAACCGTTGCACAGATCAAAGACAACCCGGATATTGACCTGGTGTATGTGATCACACCAAACTCGTTGCATCACAAACACGTATTGCAGATTGCCGCCGCCGGAAAACATGTTATTTGTGAAAAACCAGTGGCCGATAACGCGAAACAGGCACGCGAGATGATTGCTGCCTGTGAAAAAGCGGGTGTAAAGTTTTACATCGGATACCGGCTTCATTTCGAACCACATACCAAAGAACTGATTCGCATGCGTGAAGCCGGTGAGTTTGGCAAAATCATGCATGTAAACAACTACGCGGGTTTTAAAATTGGCGATCCTACACAATGGCGACTAAAAAAATCCCTAGCCGGAGGTGGTGCCATGATGGACGTCGGGGTATATTCTCTGAACGGAGCGCGGTACTGTACAGGTGAAGAGCCGGTTTGGGTGACAGCCCAAGAGGGTAAAACAGATCCGGTCAAATTTAAGGAAGTAGACGAAACGATCACTTTCCAGCTTGGTTTCCCCAGCGGCATCATTGCCAATTGCGGCTGTACTTACAATTTCAACCATGTGGAAGGTCTGAAACTGATGGGCGAAAAGGGATGGGCAGAAATGAATCCTGCCTTTGGATACGGACCCATTCGGTTGAATACTCATAAAGGAAATCTTGAAGCGCCGGATGTAAATCACCAGGCTTATCAGATGGACGGTATTGCAGACTGCATTCTGAACAACAAACCTGATCCGAATGTATCTGGAAAGGAAGGCCTTAAAGACATGATCGTGATCGATGCGGTTTATGAATCCTTGAAGAAGAACGGTGCCAAGATTTTTATCAACAAATAACAAGTGTTATCTTGATCCACCTACATAGTTGAAATTATAACCAACACATGAAATTAACCGGTATCGTTGCCCTATTTTTGATAATCAGCTCTAATTCCTTTGGCCAGAATATCAATACCCAATTAAAAAAAGAGCTCGACAGCATGTATGTGCTCGACCAAAAGTACCGGGAATTGATGCAAATTAAGCAGGATCCAAAGAAGGCTGATTCTCTTGCCAAAGTGTATCGGGTAAACCCGGAAGACCTTTCTGATCACTTGTGGAATCGGCAGAATGCAGTGGATGAAAGCAACATAGAACGTGTAGAGGCAATTATAAAACAATATGGTTATCCGGGCGAAACGCTGGTTGGTTCGCCATCCAACGAAGCCGTTTTTTATGTAATCCAACACTCCGAAAAAATTGACCAGTATTTGCCGCTCGTCGAAAAAGCCGCTCAGGAAAAACAGTTGCCATTCAAATTGTTTGCCATGATGAAGGATCGCTCACTAATGCAAAATGAAAAAGAACAGATCTACGGCACTCAGGCGAGTGGATTTAGCGCAATAAATAAAGAAACAAAAAAAGCCGAATGGACCTGGATCATTTGGCCAATAGCCGATCCGGAAAATGTGAATAAAAGACGAAAAGAGGCCGGCTTCGATCAAACGGTTGAAGAGAATGCCAAAAGACTCAATGTGGATTACAAAGTGCTTACGATTGAAGAAGTGAACAAGATGAAAGTACGGTAAGAGTAGCCTGTAATGTTTAATTGGCGTTTGTGGCAGGTGAAAAGTGAGATGTAAAATGGTATTTTTGTGCTTTCACATTCCAGCAAATTACGCAGTAGGGTATGTGCGATTCAATTTAATATGGAAAAGAAGTTTCGTCTGGCAACAAGGAATTTTGCACTCATTCTGTTATTCTGGCAGGCATTCACATCTGCATTTTCTCAAACCGTTAGCATCAAAATAGAAGGTCCTGCTTCTTTAAAGGGGCGGAAGGCGATATTACTTACCCGTGAAAAAGGATTTGCCGCCACCGTCCACTCTGTAAAATTAACTACCGGTAACATCGACCTCCAACTTTCCGGCGATTTGGTACCTGACCTGTATCAACTCAACGTTTCACAGATGAAAGGCGCTTTATTTTTTTTCCTCGAACCAGGCACGCACATTTATCTGGACACCCTCGATGTTTCCCGCTCCGTGGTTACACGATCTAAAAGCAATCCTGACTGGCAACTTTTTCAGGAAACGGTGCAGAAAACTTACGACCAGAAATTTACTGCTTATACCTCCGCAGAAAGCAGAGCCAGAAAAAAAGGAACGACCGACAGCCTCAATTACTGGATTGAGCAAAAAACGTTGGAATACGATCTTTTACTGGAAAGAACAAAGACATTCATAATCTCCCATCCCGATTCTTTTGTTAGCCTTTACCTGCTAAAAAACAACTGGTACGCCTTCAAAAATGCAGGTCTTCTTGAAAAACTGAATCCTGCGCTGGCTGGTCACCGGTCGTATCGGTTTTTGAAGGGGAAGAGAAAGGGATAATGGATCAACCAGCATGAGAAACAACTGGAAAATCTATCCTTTTCAGCTCCAAACTGATAAACTTTTCCGTATTTAAAACGAGATATAGCGGCAACCTGTTTCAAATTAAACCTTCTCTTTCATTTTGTATTTAAAAATAGTGATATTGCTTTTCATTGTAGATTACACGCCGAATACGTGCAATCAGTTTCAGTAAACTATACTTTATTTTTACCACCGCAAAGATGCTCCGATCACACCTGCCAGGTTCTCAACAGTTCTAAATCATGCGATCAAAAGAATACTTGCACGACACCCTTTACAATGAAATATTTACGAATTATTAATAAATAAAACCTCCAAAATAATGGCACAAAAAACATCAACAGCATTCGTTGCAGCATCATGGGTTGCGTTAGGTACGGGACTTGCCGGATACCTAGTAGGCTTATTTCGATCTGAAATGCTTCTAAACGAAAAGGGCTACTACTTTACAGTTTTAATGTTCGGTCTTTTCGCTGTGGTATCGCTTCAAAAAAGTGTACGTGACAGACTTGACGGTTATCCTGTGACAGATATTTACTACAATATTTGCTGGTTTGCGACAATTTTATCTATTGCATTACTTGTTGTAGGCCTTTGGAATGCAACCTTACTGCCAAGTGAGAAGGGCTTTTATGCATTTGCATTTCTTTTAGGAATGTTTGGAGCGATTGCAGTCCAGAAAAACACAAGAGACAATTTGCCTACAAACAAAGCGGAGTAAAAGAACCAACCAACTGCCGGTAGCTTGTGTTATATCTGTTAAATAGTACTTTGTGATTCAAAATACATAGTATCGTTGGCACAAAAGTTTTCATTCCATCCGCAACAGCGGCTTCGTTTACATTTAAAAAACGGATAGCATCGATCGGACGTTGCAGTCCGTTTTTTTGGTTTCCTTACCTAATTCCATTTGTCTAAAACCGTTGTGTATGCGATAAATGCCGTAGTGTATGTGCAGAGAATAAACATGAGACGGTACAGATCGCAATGAATCAATATCTTAAATAAGTAACAACTGACTTCTGATGCGGGACGCAACACATTCGTAACATAAATCTAAGAGATATGAACAAGCTTATTTTGCAGGAATTTGTATCGGTAGACGGATTCTTGGCAGACAGAGACAAGACAACCGGATTTTTTGACGGTACTTATAATGGATTAGCTCAGGATGTAGATGAGCATCAGGGAGAATTCTGCAAGTCCATAAACCTGATTTTATTAGGAACCAATACCTACAAAATGTTTGTGGAATACTGGCCCAACGCAACTAGCGAAGATAGCTCTGTAACCGAAGCCATAAACAGCATCCCGAAAATTGTATTTTCGAAATCGTTACATGAAGTGCAATGGGGAAATTACGCGAACATTTCACTGGAATCGGAAGATGCCGTGGAACAAATCAAATTATTGAAAGAAACTGGCAATGGCAACATCGTGATGTGGGGCAGCATTTCTCTTGCGCAGTCGCTTTTACAGGCAAATTTATTTGATGAAATACAATTAATGGTGGTGCCGGTCGCGATAGGAAAAGGATACAAACTGTTTCCGGAAGAATCTAAACTTTTACCTTTAAAACTTACTAAGCAGCAAACATTTTCCGATGGCACAATATTGAACGTTTACAAACCTGACTATACAACAGTACCGTGATTAGGATTTTAGAAGGTAGTGAAAGAAGGCTGAAAATGATTTAGGAATTTACACTGTTCAGCATGTTCAGGTACAAATTCATTAAATTGTTTAGATAGCTATGACCGACGATGCTGAGATCTCCAGAATAAACAAATTACTTGGCAACTATGTGACCAGTTAGTCTATTCAGAGACATTATAATTTGTATTTTCCAACCGACTAAAACAGCAACAATCATAAACACTGAAAGTGAGCAATAGCTTGATCAATACCATCCGGGAAAGCCTTTGGAACCAGTTTGGTGCCAGTGTAGATATGCTCGAAAACGCAATTCTTTTGTGCCCGGCAGAGCATTGGAATACAGACAAGAAATTCTGGTACAATGCATTTCACGCTTTGTTTTTTCTTGATTATTACCTCACTACAGATCCCAAAACCTTCGCTCCACCGGAGCCATTCACAGAATCTGAGTTTGAGGACAAATTGCCGGATCGTGTGTATGACAAAGATGAATTGCTAACTTACCTGGCGTTTTGCCGCAAAAAATGCCAGGATTTAATTGATGGTCTTACTGAAGAATCGGCCACCGAAAATTGGATCAACATGTCGCAGACGATGGTGTATCCAACAATTGAAATTTTGATATACAACATGCGGCATGTGCAGCATCATACCGCTCAGCTGAATTTATTGCTGCGTCAGGAAATCAACGATGCGCCGGACTGGGTGTACCGCGCCGGAGAAACCAACCATTAATCAAACTAAACATGAAAGAGCTAATAGATAACAAAGATTATGACGGCATAGCCAATGCACTTTCGGCAAATCCGGAACTTGCCAATGCCGGAATTCCCTACGATGCAGCAAACAAAACTCTGGCACACCCGCTACACCGCATTTGTGATGGGGTTCATAATGAGCAATACACCGATGAGGAAGCTGTCAAAATGGCTACCATTTTCCTGCAACATGGTGCAAAAATTAATGGGAACGAATTGATCGTTAAAAAAGATTCACCACTCGTAGCAGCAGCCAGCTTGCATGCCGATGAAGTGGCAATGCTTTATATAGAAAATGGTGCTGACATAAATCACCCGGGTTGTCACGGAGGCTCCGCGCTACATTGGGCTGCCTGGTGTGGAAGGCCAAAACTGGTGCAAAAGTTGGTGGATGCCGGGGCAGAAATTAATAAATTATGCATCGATTTTAAATCGACACCCTTATTCTGGGCTATACACGGATTAAAAAGTAGTGGTAAAAAAGATGAGGGGCAGTATGCCGAATGCGTGCGCATACTTCTGAAAGCCGGAGCGGTTAAGAGCATCCCTAATCTGGATGGAACAACGGCATTGGAGATACTGGATGAAGGTGATACGGAGCTGAAAGAGTTACTTCAGTAATGGAATACATAATAACCTTAAATTCAAAAACTCAATCTGCAATGAGGTAATCATCATGAGAATACTATTGCTTGGTGCGACAGGAAGACTGGGGAACCTAATTTTAGATATTCTTTTAGAAACAGAATTTGAAATCTGTGTATTGGTACGTGATAAATTAAAAATTAATAAAAGGTCTGGCAAATTATCCATACTAGAAGGAGACACAACCAGCGAAGAAACTCTAAAAACGGCAATGATGGGTTGTCAGGCAGTTGTTAGTGCACTAAATATTTCAAGAACTTCTGATTTCCCATGGGCAAGACTAAGAACTCCTTCTACGTTTTTATCAGAAACCATGGGCTGTGTTATTAAAACAGCCACCCATTTCTCCGTTAAAAAAATAGTGATTTGCTCAGCTTGGGGTGTTAGAGAAACGAAGCAAGACATACCTGGTTGGTTTAAATGGCTCATCAATAATAGCAATATTGGCGTTGCCTATAAGGATCACGAACGACAGGAGAATTTGCTCCGGAATTCAGGCATCAACTTTACAATTGTCAGGCCCGTCGGTCTAATTAATTCGAAAAAAGAACAGAAAATTTTGGTGGGTATGGATAATTCGACAAAACCAAATTTAATCATCAATAGAATTTCAGTGGCTAGGTTTATGGTAGATCAATTAACAAGTAATGAATTCTCGGGTAGGGCTGTTACAATCTCAAAAGTTAACTAATGATGGAAATTATAATACATCACGCGAACGAAATTAAAATAGCAGAAGTAACCTTCGACGGCATTTTAATTGCCAATGCGGAAGACGGGTTGGATTTGTTGGGAAACCTGTATTATCAGGATGTTGACAGGATCATCATACACGAGAAAAACATATCGTCTGATTTTTTCGACCTCAAAACCGGAATAGCCGGCGAGATATTGCAAAAGTTCTCTAACTATCGCGTTCGTCTTGCAATTGTAGGTGATTTTTCTGCCTACCAAAGTAAGAGTATCAGAGACTTTATTTTTGAAAGTAACAAATTCAGGCAGATCAATTTTGTAGCTTCCGTACCCAATGCAATAAGTAAATTATCCTCCTGACGCCGTTATGAATATTATTTAGTTTAAAAAATCACCGATATGGACAAAAGCATTGACGTTGATCACTACATAGCCGGTTTTCCCGCTGACGTACAGCAGATCCTGCAAAAACTGAGGGAAACGATTCAGACAACAGCGCCTCATGCCCGGGAAACAATCAACTATGGTATCCCGACTTTCACTTTGGAAGGAAATCTGGTTCATTACGCCGCCTTCAAAAATCACATTGGCTTCTACCCTGCTCCTTCGGGGCTGGAAGCCTTTAAAGATGCATTGGCTGGTTATAAAGGTGCCAAAGGTTCGGTGCAATTTCCACTGGATCAACCTTTGCCCTGGGACACAATCATTGACATTGTAAAGTTCCGAGTTGAAGAAAACCTGGCCAAGGCAGTTGAAAAGGCGAAAAGTAAAAAATAGTGTTTAGTTAACAGTTCGAAGTTTTTAGAAAATTGCTTGGAGCAAGCATCAAATAACACAGAAAGTGGCAAAGACGGTAAAACTTTCGGACGAAGATCAGGTGACTGCACACATTCAGAAATTGGATGCAGAACTAGCCCTTGTGGTTCAGACAATACGGGAAATTATTCTGAGTACTGATCCCGAAATTGGTCAGCAGATCAAATGGAACAACCCAAGTTTTTATTACACCGGCGCAATGAAACCTTTTGATCCCAAAGAATACAAACGGGATATTGTCGTTCTAAATCTGCACAAAGGCAGAATTATGCTGGTATTTCCAACCGGTACACGGGTAAAAAATCATCAGGGATTGCTGGAAGGAGCCTATGCAGACGGCAGAAGGACAGTAGTTTTTAAAGATATTGATGATGTAAGATCAAAAGAAAAGTTGCTGCAAAATGTGATTAAGGAATGGTTGGATGCGGTGGAAAAGGTAGATTAAAATATAACTATGATTATTAAATTAGCTGAGGGAAACCTCAAAACGAAATTCGGTGAGTTTAAAGAAATTATGTACTACGACGGTCAAACGGAGTCTTTTGCGCTGGTGATGGGTGATGTAAAAGACGAAGAAGATGTTCTTTGCCGGGTACATTCGTCCTGCATTTTTGCACATCATTTCAATAGTATTGAATGCGATTGCCGTGAGCAAATGGAAATTTCGCAACAACTCATTCAGGAGCAGGGCAAAGGAATTGTGATATGGCTTGATCAGGAAGGAAAAGCGAATGGCCATTTCGCTTTACTTAAAAGCAAGGAATTTAAAAAAGCCGGCATGACCCAGGACGAAGCCTATGAAGCAGTTGGTTTTCAAAAAGATGCACGGGATTTCACCAAAGCAGCTGACATAATCAAAGATTTGGGTGTGGGTTCCATCAGAATGCTTACCAACAACATCAAAAAAACAGCTACATTAACGCAATACGGTATTAAGGTAACAGGCGTGAAAGCGATCACAATTGAGCCGGGCGACAACGAAGAATTAAGAAAATCGCTTGAAGAGAAAAAGGGAAACGGGTATGGGGTGTAGTTGAGAAAAATTATTGACAAGTAACAGATCTATTTTTCCGCGCGGGATTAGCTGTAAAATTTGTATCTTGATAAATAAAAATTCTAAAAATGGTCATCGAACGGACAAATAATGAGATTATAATTCGTCTTCCCGCCCATGTTGACACAGACGGATTACAGAAACTTATTGACTACCTGACATACAAAGAGGCTACCTCTCAGTCAAAAGCCACGCAATCCGACGTGGACAAGCTCGCAACGGACGTAAAAGAAGGTTGGTGGTCAAGGAACCGTAACAAGTTTATTAAAGAATGAAAATAGTCGTTGACACCAACATTATTTTCAGCGCTCTGCTCAATACAAATGGCTCAATAGGTGATTTGATTTTTAATTCAGGAAGTCAATTCGAGTTCTACAGTTGCAGCTATATGCGCTTTGAGATTCAGAAACACTGGTCTCGTATTCAAAAAATTTCAAAATTACCAGACGAGCAACTCCAGATTTCTTACACCCTCCTACTATCCAGATTAAAGTTTATCAATGAAGAAATAATTCCGCTCACAATCTGGTTGGAATCCGAGCAACTTACCAAAGAAATTGATATTGACGATACCGACTTTGTGGCTCTTACAAAGTTTTTGAGAGCTACTTTATGGACCGGCGATAAGATTTTGTACAATGGTTTGAAAGATCTCCACTTCAAAAAATTAGTCAATACATCCGAGTTATTACTTTTGAGAGCAAAGAAAAGTAGGAAGTGACCTCTGCTACTAAAATTAACAAAGTATTCTTCCGTCCTGGCAAGCTTTTTACGACAAACACAATCATTATCTCAGATGAAAAAAAATACAAAAACTTTTTTTTTACTAACAGCAATACTGCTTTTACCTGTTTTACTGTCAGCGCAAATTATGGATTCAAAATCAATTGTAGCACCGGGAGCCGAAGTTGAAAAACTTGGTGATGGATATAAATTCACAGAGGGACCTGTTGCGGATAAAAATGGAAATGTATTTTTCACCGACCAACCTAATAACAAGATTATCCGCTGGGACGCCAAAACAGGCGAATTCAGTACTTTTTCTGATAAGGCTGGCCGTTCCAATGGAATGTATTTTGATAAAAAAGGAAATTTGGTAACCTGCGCCGATGAGGACAATCAGGTTTGGTCATTTGATAAAAAGGGAAAAACCACCGTTTTGGTTAAAAATTATGGCAACAAACTTCTGAATGGCCCCAACGACCTTTGGATAGACGCCAAAGGCGGAATGTATCTCACTGATCCGCTTTATAAAAGAGATTATTGGAAACGTGATCCTGCAATGCAACAAGACGGTGAACACGTTTATTACCTGCTTCCTGACAAAAAAACGCTGATTCGCGTTGATGACACCTTCAAAAAACCAAACGGCATTATCGGAACCAAGGACGGCAAAAAACTTTATGTAGCAGATATTGGAGCCGACAAAACCTATGTTTTCGACATAGAAGCCGACGGGACTTTAAAAAACAAGAAACTGTTTGTTTCCAAAGGCTCGGACGGGATGATATTGGATGAAGAGGGCAACCTGTACCTTACTGGAGACGGCGTCACTGTTTTTGATAAAAACGGTGAAAAAATAGCGCATTTCCCTATTCACAAAGGCTGGACAGCCAATTTATGTTTTGGAGGAAAAGACAATGATCTTTTATTCATCACCGCAGAAAAAGCGGTCTACGGATTGAAAATGAAGGTTAAAGGGGTAAAATAATCTTTGCTGTTGCAGGAGAAGTGCGAAATGGTAAATTGCAACCCAATTAGCATCTTTCATTTGTATGACAGCTTTGACAAAAGACAACCCGTTTCTTAAATCATATTCAGGAATTCCGTTTGAATTTCCACCATTTGACAAAATAAACACAGAACATTTCGTCCCTGCTTTTGAACAGGGAATGAAAGAACAAACCGAGCGGATCGCAGCGATATACATGCAGCGGTCCGCTCCTTTTTTTGAAAATACCATTGCTACGCTGGAAAAAAGCGGAGAGTTGCTCAAAAAAGTCAGCACCGTTTTCTTCAACCTCAACTCTGCAAACACCTCTCCCGAAATCGAAAAGATCGCTCAGGAAATTGCACCCAGACTTTCAAAACATGGCGATGACATTTACTTGAATGCCGATCTTTTTCAACGTGTAAAGGCAGTTTACGACCAACAGGATCAGTTTGAGCTTGATCATGAACAGAAACGTTTGCTTATTGACACATACAAAGGTTTTGTACATAGCGGAGCAAATCTGACCGAGGAACAACAGCTTCGGATGCGGGAAATTAACCAGCAACTATCCATTCTAACTGTAAAATTTGGGCAAAATCTGCTGGCAGAAACCAACAAGTTCGAATTGATTATTGACAACAAAGCAGATCTTTTCGGGCTACCCGATTCCTTAGTTGCTTCGGCAGCCCAGTCGGCTAGCGACAATGGTCATGATGGGAAATGGAGATTTACGCTTCACAATCCAAGTGTGATGCCATTTCTGGAATTTGCTGAGAATCGTGAGCTACGCAAACAAATTTATCTTGCCTACATCAACAGAGCAAATCACAACGATGAAACAGACAACAAGGATATTGTAAGTCAGATTGTTTCTTTAAGATCAGAAAGAGCCGCTCTGATTGGATACAAATCTCATGCAGATTATGTGTTGGAAGACAACATGGCGCATGTTCCCGGCAATGTATATGAGTTATTGAACAAACTCTGGAAGGCTGCTCTGCCTATTGCAGAACACGAAGCTTCGGAAATGCAAAAGCTGCTAACACGGCAATTCCCTGACAATGAGCTGGAAGCCTGGGATTGGTTTTACTACGCCGACAAGGTCCGCAAAGAAAAATACAACTACGACTCAGAATCACTTAAACCTTACTTCAAACTTGAAAATGTGAGGGATGGAGTCTTTCAGGTCGTTCAGAAATTATACGGTCTTACATTTTCTCAAATCAACGATGTCCCGAAATACCATGAGGATGTGACGGCTTATGAAGTAAAAGAAGCCGACGGACTACATGTTGGCGTCTTATATCTGGATTTTTTCACAAGACAATCTAAGCGCGGCGGCGCCTGGATGACCTCCTACCGCCGTCAGTCCCGTCGGGATGGTGAACGTATTGCACCGGTTATTTCCATTGTCTGCAATTATTCCAAACCTGTGGCAAACCAACCCGTATTGCTGAACCCCGATGAAGTGGAGACATTTTTTCATGAATTTGGGCATGCCTTACACGGTTTGTTATCCAATGTTACTTTCGAATCTCAGGCAGGAACATCCGTACCGCGCGACTTTGTGGAGCTACCATCTCAGATTATGGAACATTGGGCATTTGAGCCGGAAGTCCTTCATTTTTACGCAAAACATTACGAAACCGGAGAGGTAATCCCGGACGAACTGGTGGCTAAAATGAAAGAGGCCTCAAAGTTCAATCAGGGATTTGGTACCGTTGAATACCTGGCAGCTTCTTTTCTGGATATGAGTTATCACACAATTGCGTCGGGACAAACTGTTGAAGTTGAATCTTTTGAAAAGGAAAAAATGAATGCTTTGGGATTGATCAGCCAAATTTCACCTCGATACCGGAGCACCTATTTTCAGCACATTTTCTCCGGCGGCTATTCGGCAGGTTATTACAGCTACATTTGGTCAGAGGTATTGGACAGCGATGCCTATGCCGCATTTAAGGAAGCAGGTGACATTTTCGATCCGGGGATTGCAGGATCATTCAGAAAAAATATTCTTAAAAAAGGCGGTACCGAAGAGCCCATGGACTTGTACAAAGCCTTCAGGGGCAGAGAACCGGAAGTGAAATATTTACTCCGGAACCGGGGTTTGGAATAAGTCTGAGTCAAATAGCAGAGCGGAGATTAATCCGCTCTGTCAATTTCTTTTCGCGTCCATTAATCACAATGGCCATTTCCTGCGTAAGTAGGTATAACCACCTGAAAAGCATACGTAAAATTTCACATCATCGTTAGTGAATGAATAAGTAACATGCTCACTATGCACCTGCGTTATACCATGCTTCTGCTTTTATTGTCACTTTGTGTATCCGCTCAGGATCGCATCACGATAAGTGGATATGTGAAAGAAGCAGGAAGCCAGGAGCAGTTGCCGGGGGTGAATGTATACGTTACCAACACCCCGTACGGAGCAGTTACCAACACTTATGGTTTTTATTCGCTCACAATACCAAAAAGCGATTCGGTTACTATTTCCTATTCTTTTGTCGGGTATGAGAAAGCAGAGCGCAGAGCACTCCTTAACAGGGACTTGCAAATTAATGTATTGCTATCCACAATTACACAGCTTGAAGAAGTAACGGTTTCCGCGCGCCGGCAAGAGGATTACGAAAGCCGTTCCGCACAAATGAGCCAGATTGAAATACCGATTTCTCAGATCAAAAAAATCCCGGCATTTTTTGGAGAAAAGGATGTGTTGAAAGTTTTACAGCTTATGCCCGGGGTGCAAAAAGGAACAGAAGGGCAAACAGGACTGTATGTTCGCGGAGGTGGGCCCGATCAAAATCTGATCATTCTTGACGACGCTGTTGTTTACAACGCCAATCATTTATTCGGATTCTTTTCAATATTCAATAGTGACGCGCTCAGAAGTGTTGAGCTCACCAAAGGCGGTTTCCCTGCCCGTTTTGGTGGCCGGCTTTCTTCGGTACTGGAAATGAACATGAAAGAAGGAGCAAAAGACAAGCTGCACAGCGAAGGCGGTATAGGCCTCATTTCATCCAGACTTACACTCGAAGGACCAATCTCCAAAAAATCCTCGTTTCTGGTATCCGGACGAAGGACATACATTGATTTTTTCGCAAAACCACTCATTGCCCAACAACAAAAAGGAGATGACAGCCAGGTAAAACCCGGATACTATTTTTATGATCTGAATGCCAAAATGAACTACGACTTTGGGCAGAAAGACAAACTGTATGTAAGCGGGTATTTTGGCAGGGATAAATTTTATGCGAATGAAAAAAGCTCCACTTCCGAAACAAGGGCCGGCCTCGACTGGGGAAACGCTACTGCCACTCTGCGATGGAACCATCTGTTGAACCAGAAACTGTTTGTAAATACCTCCTTCATTTTCAGCAATTTCAATTTCGGAGTTTCCAGCTACTCTAAAGACGATCTGGATGCCGATGAATTTAGCCTTCGGTACGATTCCAGGATCCGGGATCTTGGCATAAAAACCGACTTTGACTTTTTTCCCTCAACGAAACATACCATAAAATTTGGCGCCCAGGCAACTTTCCATAAGTTTGTTCCCTCCGCATTAGCGATCGCAGGCTCTTTTATTGACACGCCGATAGAGCGGGCGGTCAAAGCTGTAAATACACTGGAAAGCGGATTATACATTGAGGATACATGGCAGGCTCTGGACGGACTAAAAATGAATGCCGGTTTCAGACTGAGTTCGTTCCAGACTGAAACCAAAAACTACGTCAGACCTGAGCCGCGGTTTTCGGCTGCCTTACGACTGGCACGTGACTTTTCGTTCAAAGCATCTTATGCGCAGATGAACCAATATGTTCACCTGCTTTCCAACACAGGATTAGGTCTGCCCACCGATCTCTGGGTGCCCACAACAGACAGAATTGCCCCTCAGCAATCGAAACAGGTTGCGCTCGGATTAGCCAAAGACCTTGAAAAACCAGGCATTACACTTACGTTGGAAGGCTATTACAAGGTGATGGACAATATCCTGAATTACAGGGAAGGTTCTTCATTTTTAAGCATAACAGGAGAAAATGCCAATGAATTGACCTGGGAAGACAATGTAACGTCCGGCAAAGGCTGGTCATATGGCACCGAATTTCTGATTCAGAAGAAAACAGGAAAGTTTTCCGGTTGGATCGGCTACACCTTGTCATGGACGAAGTGGCAATTTCCGGAGCTTAATTTTGGTAAAACATTTTTCCCGAGATATGACCGCCGCCACGATCTTTCGGTAGTAGGCATTTACGAATTAAACAAACGGATCACATTATCGGCGACCTGGGTATACGGTACCGGCAATGCACTTACGCTGCCGGTATCCCGTTTTACAGGTGTAACAGACAATTTCTACACCAATTCAAGCAACGGCAAAACCTACACCTCCTGGTTTGGCCCCAGGGTGAATGAATATGGAGAAAAAAACAGCTTCCGTGCAGAAGCTTTTCATCGCATGGATGTCGCCATCCAGTTTCACAAAAAGAAAAAGAGGCATGAGCGGACCTGGGAATTCGGCATCTACAATTTGTATAACAGAAGGAATCCGTTTTTCTATGACATATCGGAAGACACCACGACGAGTGCAGGCGTAAGTACCACTAAAAGCACTTTGAAAAGGTATTCTCTGTTTCCCTTTCTGCCGTCGTTCAGTTACAATTTCAAATTTTGAAATACACCATATGAAACTGTACCCGTTTTTTATACTGATCGCTCTGCTCTCTTTTTCCGCTTGCGAATCCCTGGTAACAGAAGTAGGGCCAGAAAGCTTGCCTGATACAGAATCCAAACTGGTAGTCCAGTCTTTCATATCGCCGCAGGCTGCACGAATCACAGTGGTGGTAACAGAGTCGGTTCCGCTATTTGGGGAGTCGACCGGCGCTCTTAACATCATAAGAAACGCAACTGTCAGGATTTCGGACGGCTCCCAGGAAGCAACCATGCGATACGACTCCGCGGGGTCTTCATACAGTATTGACCGGACAAGATTCAATATTGTAGCGGGTAAAACATATCAGCTCGCTGTTTCTGACGGCAAGAGAAGTGTACAGGCAACTTGCACGGTTCCAGGTAAAACGGCGAGTATTAAAAGTTATGTTATAGACACAGTATATTCCGAGAACGCCTTTAATCCGGATACAACCATTACAGTTAAAATGACTTGGGATGACATTCCGGGAGAAGCCAATTTTTACAGGCTACGCTCTTTCCTCGAATTGGAATACACGATTGTAGAAAGTAGTGGACCCGAAAATTACAAAGAACGGAGGGTCAGAAACAGATTTAATGTAGACTGGGACAGAAGCGTTGGCAGGAATGATTACCGTAGCGATGTCAATCTTGATGGAACTGTGTTTTCTTCCCCGACAGGTCGGTTTACGCTCCCCACTCCTACTTCATACCAGGATGAAGACGGGAAAGTGCATATTGTATATCCAAAAAGCAAAGTCATTTCGCTCACATTTGAGGTTGATAATACGGATGAAACTTACTTTAAATACCATCGGTCATTACAATTGAGAAACACCGATAACCCATTCTCAGAACCTGCCCTCATTTATTCAAACGTCACAGGCGGCCTCGGATGTTTTGCTGCTTACAATTCCGGTTTTGTCACGTACAAGCCAGCTCAATAACCTTCCATTTCCATTTTGTTGCTCTACATGTTATGACACTATGAGGTTAAAGCACCTCACTGTACATACCACACAATTTTATATTTAAAGATAATTTTACAGGATTTAAACAGGATAAATGCGTTTTTAAAATACGAATAATTTAAATAACTTATTGAAATACAACTATTTGATGTTTTGTATTCACCACAACGACAAGCTATATTCATAACTGATGAGCTGCATTTCTATCCATGTCTGTTAATACTTTTGGTAAGTGTATGTCCGGCATAGTTTTTTCCAACAATATGCAAAACGTTGATGGATTACTGCCTTTGAGAGCCTCGGATACAAACACTCCGGTTTCATATACGATTTAGGACAAACAGTGACCTCAGTGAATAAACCTTTAAACTATTCAGGCTATGGACTTGCAAGAACCAGATATGTCACAGGAAAAAAATATGAATCCTGAGCATCAGGATATCAACGAACCGGATACATTAATTGAAAAACTGGAAGAGTTAAAGGAAAGAGGTTTTACCTATGACTTTAACCTTACAGCACATTCGCTCGAACTTCATAAGGATGACGGTATTCGCCTTAACCTTTCACCCGAAGATTTCAATATTGTTGAATTCTATCGATTTGAAGGAATGAGTAATCCATCAGATACTTCCATTTTATACGTCATCGAATCTTGTGACGGACTTAAAGGAACTCTGGTGAGCAGTTACGGCGTTTACGCCGATGCAATGTCCAATGAGATGATAAAGAAACTTGACACCAGAAGTTCACTCATTGTTCATTCTGACGATGACATGGCACATTAGAAACAGACACTTCAAGCAGAAACTAAATACCACAAATGTTACCCCACTTTCATAAGATGGGTAACATTTTTTTTATAGTAATCATTTTTTTCAATACACAACGACAATGGAAGCTATTTTTGAATGGGAACGATTACTCCTTAATGAGTTACCAAAAATGTTTCTGTTCGAGGTGATCTTCCGTTCGGCTGTGATGTTTACGATTGTGCTGGTCGCATTGAGGGCGACTGGCAAAAGAGGCGTAAGGCAACTTTCGATATTTGAAACGGTGATCATCATTTCGTTAGGCTCTGCTGCCGGCGATCCCATGTTTTATGAAGACGTAGGTCTGGTACCGGCGCTGGTGGTATTCGCAACGGTGATTGTGCTGTACAGATTTGTAACCTGGCTCACGGGAAAAAGTAAATGGTTTGAAAAACTGATTGAAGGTGAAACAGTCTGCCTGATTAAGGAGGGTAAATTTTCACTTAGCGGATTTAAAAAGGAAAGTCTGGCTCAGGACGAATTTTTCTCAGAGCTGAGATTAAAGAGTGTAGAGCATCTGGGTCAGGTAAAAAATGCATATCTTGAACCAAACGGTGCGCTCAGCGTATTTTTTTATGAAGATTCCGAAGTGACGCCGGGGCTACCTATTTTGCCGCAGCTTTACAATGCAAAAAGTAAAGTTATTTTAAAAGAAGGCTGTTATGCATGCTCGTTTTGCGGGCATACCGAAAATTTGAAAGAGGGAGAGGCTACATGTCCGAAATGCGGTCACAACACCTGGCTCATCGCATTAAAAACGCTAAGAAAGGC
The DNA here is from genome assembly GCF_021390535.1 of Dyadobacter sp. CY312. GTDB lineage: Bacteria > Bacteroidota > Bacteroidia > Cytophagales > Spirosomataceae > Dyadobacter. The sequence goes on along the minus strand of NZ_JAJUXG010000021.1, from coordinate 86,357 downwards.
GTGAAAATCACAATTATGGGTGACGTGGGTCAGCTACCACACGAACATCCGTTTGTTATATTTGAACAAAAGGTCAGAGTTTCCGACACTTTAAAACATACTACCACATGGAAAATATCACATTGTCAGAAGAACTGATTGAAATAGCGAAAAAAAGGGCTGATGGTCAACCATATCCTTACCTGTTCAAAAGCCTGAAAGCGATTGGTGTGGACAATTACTTTGTAAAAGTCAGCAATCACAAGAGGACATATACCTCTACAAGCGGAGAAAAGCTAATAATGGCGCCGGACATGCCAGAATTTGAACCTGCTGAAACCTTTGAGCTGGAAGCGGTAAAAGCTGCAATCTCAAAATTACAGGAGGGCACTATTGACTACCACACGTTTCTGCACGAGATCGGTGATGCAGGAATTCATACTTACGTGGCAGACATTACGGGCATGAAGGTAATTTACCAGGGGCCCAATTCGGAATATGAATACGAGGAGATTATTCCGGAAGTGTAGATTTCTAAAAGAGATAATAAAGTGCCGTAAATACCTAACCATTAGTGTTTACGGCACTATTTAATTTGTCTGGATCCTTCTAAAAATCATGGTTATAAACCTGAAACCTTACTTTTCATGGCTTCGAGATGATCATCCGTAAAATCCAGATGCGTTACGAACCGCACCAGATTTTTACCAAAAGAAACGGCCAGAATTCCCTTGTCCGCTAATTTCTGAACATATTCTTTTTCTGAAATATTTCCCTGCAATCGCACGATAACAATATTGGTATCCACCGGAAATACTTCTTCAATCTCCGGTCTTTTGCCAAATATCTCCCCTATTGCACGCGCTCTGAGATGATCTTCGCTAAGACGGTTGATGTGATTATCAAGCGCATAAATGCCAGCTGCTGCCAAAAAACCAGCCTGACGCCAGCCACCTCCCATTACTTTTCTGAATCGGCGGGCGTTGGCAATGGTTTGTTTTGAACCGAGCAGCAATGACCCTACCGGACAGCCAAGTCCTTTGGATAAACAAATACTTATGCTATCAAACAGCTGTCCATATTGCTCCGGCGTTTCGCCGGTTTCTACCAAAGCATTAAAAAGCCTTGCCCCATCCAGATGCAGTGGAATCTTCCTGTCCCAACACAATTGTCTGATCGCCTTTATTTCGTTGATATCATAATAAGCGCCACCGCCTTTGTTCATAGTATTTTCCAAAGACACCAAACGGGTACATGTTGAATGAATGTCGTTTTCAGGACTGATCGATTCTTCCACCTGAGCTGCTGTTACACGCCCCCGATTTCCATCGAGCAACTTTACGGAAGATAAAGAGTTGAGCATAATACCACCACCTTCGTAAAGATAGATATGCGAATATTTATCGCAGATTACATCACTTCCCGGCTGCGTATGAACCCGAATCGCGAGTTGGTTGGTCATCGTTCCGGAGGGGCAAAAAAGAGCATCTTCCATGCCGAACATGCGGGCAGCTTTTTCCTGCAAAGCATTCACGGTTGGGTCGTCTCCAAAAACATCGTCTCCCACATTTGCCTCCCACATCGCCTCCATCATGGCTTTTGTAGGTTTGGTAATGGTATCGCTGCGTAGGTCAATTGTCATTATTGTCTATAGCTATTGGCAATTAGCATTTGGCTGATAGCTCAACTACTAATTGACTATGAATGAATTATCAAGATTTATACTCCGAACTGACTTTCATTTATAAATAGAAACAAGAAAAAGTCACTTGTAAAAACGGAGTGCGGAGGTGAAGTTAAACAGGAAAACGGTAAAGCAGATGGTATTTGTGGACTTGTTTTGGCTAAAACCGATATATTGCAAAAAAATAACACCGCATGGAATTCGACGAATATCTGAAGTCAAAAAAAATAGACACACAAACTTTCCAAAAGCACGACAGGCCGCGTTTCGAAGAATGGCGTGAACTTTTTAAAACCATGCATCCGGATAGTTTCACCGCCCAGAAAAAATTTCTGATTAATGAAACCAGGAGGAGGTATTTACTTACAGAAGTGAAGTGAGACCCCGGTCTGCACGCTGCAAGCGGGCTGAACGGCAAAACCAAATTAATTTATCCGGTTTTGGCTCATCCAGCCCTGTGCTTCTTCGTTCAGACCGACTATGTCGTTCAGACCGTTGCTAATTCATTCCTTCTTCGTTCAGACCGACTATGTCGTTCAGACCGGTGTTAATTCATTCCTTCCCAGGCCGGCGGTTCTACACCCAGCAGGTGTTTCACGAAGAAATCACGTCTCTTGTGCTCACCGTAATCGCCGCCCATGGAATGACCCATACCAGGTACCATCAGAAAATCGAAAGGTTTGTTGGCCTTAATCAGCGCATCCATAAACTGCATTGTCGAAGCAGGATCAACGTTATCATCCATTTCTCCCAAAATAAGTAACAGCTTTCCTTTCAGTTTGGCTGCGTGTGTGGAGTTGGAAGATTCGGCATAATGCGGTCCGATCGGATAACCCATCCACTGTTCGTTCCACCAGATTTTGTCCATGCGGTTATCATGGCAACCCGACGATGAAACGGCCACTGTGTAAAAATCGGGATGAAGCAAAAGCGCCGCTGCCGAGTTTTGTCCACCAGCTGAATTCCCGAAAATACCGACACGGGTTGCATCCATGTATGGATATTTTGCAGCTGCTGCTTTTATCCATTTAATGCGATCAGGGAAACCGGCATCTTTTATATTTTGCCAGCATACATCATGAAAAGCTTTTGAACGGTTTGAAGTTCCCATCCCATCGAGCTGTACGACAATGAAACCAAGTTCGGCCAATTCGTGCAAAAACCGATAACGGAAATCAGAATTGAAAACTTTTGGTGCGTGGGAACTGTGCGGACCAGCATATATCAACTCTATTACCGGATATTTCTTCTTTGGATTGTAGTTGATTGGCCTCACAATAATTCCATATATATCGGTTTCATTATCCCGCGCTTTTGCTACAAAAACTTCCGGTGCCTTCCACCCCATTTTCTGCAATTCGCTGATGTCTGCCTTCTCAATTTCCTGGACAATTTTACCATCCACAGCACTTTTCAGACTCGTAACTGGTGGCAAATCCACCCTCGAATACGTGTCTACAAAATATTGGTAGTCTGGCGAAAATGTAGCTGTATGCGTTCCGTTTTCGGAAGTAAGCGCCGTCAGGCCGTTTCCGTCAAATCCTATTCTGTAATACTGGATCAGGTACGGATCCTGACCTTTTTCTCTTCCACTGCCTTCAAAAATAATCGTTCTTGTTTTTTCATCAACCTTCACCACTTTTCTTACCACCCACTCGCCTTTGGTAATCTGATTTTTCACTTTACCTGTCAGGCCGTCGTACAAATACAGGTGATTCCAGCCGTCCCGCTCCGATGCCCAGATGATCTCCTTTCCGTCATTTACATCATATCTGTATTTCTTGCCACTGTAATCGATAAAGGTTTTGCTGCTCTCTGCGATCACATCTGTTGCGAGCCCGCTTTCTGCATCTACATTGATAACCTTGTAAGCCTGGTGTCCTCTTTCATTGTATTCAAAACTGAATCCGCGACTGTCGTTCCACCATTTCGGGTTGGTTGTGGCATATTGATGCCCCATTGTCGTTTTAACTTCAACATGCTTTTTAGAAGCCACAACAAACAAATGAGGCTGCTTTTGCGGAAGCGCATCGCCGGGTTTCAGGTAATTTCTGGTATGCAATTTTGGCTGAAACTGATCAGCAGGAGTTGACTCAATGAAGTAGATCAAATGCGGTTTATTGGGACGGATCTTAAATGTAGCCAGCTTTTTCGAATCCGGGGACCAAACCAATGCTGCTGAATAATTTTCTCCTTCCGAACCGTCGAAGCTCAGCGGCGTTTCGGTTTCTGACTTATCAGCCGGCTGCACATACACATTGTAACTTTTTATAAAAGCAATCCATTTGCCATCTGGTGAGGTAACGGGCGGGCGGTTATTCTCCTCGCTGCCATCACCCCAGTATCTGCCTCTTCTTGCGTCCGGTCTTTTGGTTGTTTTCTCTATTTTATATGAAGCCAAATCGCATTTCCAGGTTGTGTCATTGAATTGAAATTCAAGAGATTTTCCATTATCAACAAAGCTGATTTCTGAAAAAGGAATGCTGTCAGCAAGCACCTTTTTACCTGACGTAGCCGATAATGCGCTGGCAAGTTTGGCATGGTCAAATGCGGGTTGTTTACTTTTGCTTTTCACATCTACCAGTATAAACCTCTTGCCATTTGCAGTCGGGTTTGCATACCAGAACTTATGTTCGTTGTCGAGCCAATTAAAACCCGATGGTGCATTGTAAACTTTGTTGTCCATCGCCTGCTTCACAAGCTCTGCCCGCTGGTAATCTTCCTTTTTGCCCTGAGCTAAAACCAGAGTTGAAAAACAGAACAGGAAAATGATAAAACTATTTTGGACAGAGCGCAATAAACTGGCGCTACGGACGGAGTGAAATAACATAAATATTTAAGGTTTGGAACAGGTAATTAAGGATATGACGCATGCTTTAAACAGATAGGATATGCACACGGCTGTCAAGTCGATTCTTAACACAATGATAACAAAACAGCTATCGGCTTAATCATTGAAAATTAACGCTTAATCGTACAATTTTAACCCTGAAATCTTTTCAGGGCATCATTAAATTTCAAAATCCCGATAATCAAATGAAAAAAATTACTACCATCCTATTTTTACTTATTTCGCTGGTTTCCTACGCACAAAACGGCCTGATCAAAGAAAGCCTGAAAGTGAAGAGTAAGGCCATGGGAAAAGACATTGAATATAACATTTACCTTCCTGCGGATTACGACAAAACCAACCGCAGTTATCCTGTGCTTTATCTGTTGCATGGCTATACCGACGACGAAACGGGCTGGACTCAGTTTGGCGAGGCTCAGCGTATCGCAGATGAAACGATCAACAGCGGAGTAGCGCCAGCCATGATTATTGTGATGCCTGATGCAGGTGTAACCTTTTACATCAACAATGCAGATGGAAAAGAAAAGTACGAGGACTTTTTCGTGAATGAATTTATCCCGCATATTGAGGCAACGTATCGTGCCCGTCCTAAAAAGGAATTCAGAGCCGTTGCAGGACTTTCAATGGGAGGCTATGGAACCATGATCATGGCTACAAAACATACAGATTTGTTCGCAGCAGCGGCACCTCTGAGCGGCGCTTTCTGGACCGACGACGATATAGCAGCCATGCCAGCTGAACGTTGGGATGGTTTGTTTGCAGGTTTGTTTGGCAAATCGGCTCCTGGAAAAGGACGATTGACGGAAAACTGGTATAAAAATTCCATTCTGAAAATCATCGAAACGACGCCTTTGGAAAAACTAAAATCAGTAAAATATTACATCGACTGCGGTGACGATGATTTCTTAATCAAAGGCAACATGGCACTGCATTCGGCACTGATCGACAAAGCGGTTCCGCATGAATTCCGCATTCGTGATGGCGGCCATACCTGGACATACTGGCGCACTGCTCTGCCGGAAGTAATGAAGTTTGTCGGACAAAGTTTTACGAGATAAGCTAATCTGCTTTCAAGTATAAAAAAACGACCGCGCTGGTTTTCAGTGCGGTCGTTTTTTGTTTGGTTTCAAATTCATTTAAATTATTTGATTCGATACCAATATTGCTCAATTCCAATTTCTCCGCTGGCATAAAATGATATTTTCCTTATCTTGAAGAAGTTAAAGATAACTACTCCTGTTATGTGCAAAAGCCTATTTTACCTGCTATTTCTTACATTAACAACCACACTTTCCGTCTCTGCCCAAACCTTTCCGGTGATTCTGCCGGAAAGAGAACGTGCCGCAGTGATAGACAATATTCTGGAAGACCGCTTCGAGAACCTCCTGCCAAAACTGATGCGCCGTGAAGGAATTGATATGTGGGTGATTATTTCCAGAGAATACAACGAAGATCCGGTGATGAAAACAATGCTTCCGAGTGTTTGGCTGTCGGCAAGAAGACGAACCATTATGGTATTTTTTGATCCGGGAGATGGAAAGCCACTTGACAAACTTGCCATTGCGCGGTACGATGTGGGAACGTTGCTTACCGGAGAGTGGGACATCAGTTCCAATCCGGATCAATGGGATGCATTGATGAAGGTAATCAAAGCGAAAAACCCGAAGAAAATCGGGCTGAACTTCTCTCCCACTTTTGCACACGCAGACGGGCTGACCTACACCGAACACGAGGAATTTATCGCAAAACTACCCAAGGAATTTAAGTCCAAAGTTGTGTCAGCGGAGCGCCTTTCTATTGGGTGGCTGGAAACCCGCACCGAAAAGGAAATGGTTCTTTATCCGATGATATGCCGTATTTCTCATGAAATTATTCAGGAAGCATTTTCAGAAAAAGTGATCCAGCCGGGTATAACCACTACTGACGATGTGGTATGGTATCTGCGCCAGCGTGTAACTGACCTCGGGTTGAATACCTGGTTTCATCCAACAGTAGATATACAACGAGCCGATGACAAAAATTTTGATCATTTGAGAACTTTTGCCAAAAGACCCGGATCACAACCGATCATGCCGGGAGATCTTATTCATGTGGATTTTGGCATAACCTATCTCCGACTAAATACAGACCAGCAGCAACATGCTTACATTCTGAAACCCGGGGAAAAGGATGTTCCTGAAAGTTTAAAAAAAGCCCTCAAACAAGGCAATCGTTTACAGGATATTTTGGTAGAACGTTTCAAATCTGGCAAAACAGGAAACGAAATGCTAACGGAAGCTCTGAAACAAGCCGACAGCGAAGGCATAACAGGTTCCATTTATTCTCACCCGATTGGTTCTCATGGACACGCCGCCGGACCGGCAATTGGTATGTGGGACAATCAGAAAGCGGTGAAAGGAACAGGAGATTATCCGTTGTATGAAAATACGGCCTATTCCATTGAGCTCAATGTGTCTGTTAAAATAGAAGAATGGAACAAAACTATCCGGATTATGCTGGAAGAAGATGGTTATTATGACAAAGCCGGATTCCGGTTTATAGACGGACGCCAGAAGGAAATTTTTGCCATTCCAAGAGTGCTACCACACGTTGATTAGGCTCTAAGAAGTCATCAGATTAGTGAATAATTGTTACCTTCATTACACATTCTGATCAACAACACACATGAAATTTTCATTTTACCATCTAGTCAAACACAGTCGAAAGCTCCCGTATCTGCTTTTTCTTGTTTGGTTTGCATCTTGTAGCCCGGCCAGGAAAATATCTAATTCCAAGCTGATTGGACTAAAAAACAGCTATTGTACACCCAATGTTCCTTACCAACTTTCACTGGATTTTTGGAAAGATGACAAGTCGGTTGATTTATCAAATACAAAAATAAATCCACATGACCAGCTGCTATGCAAAATCCTGGGTATCAGTGAGCAGGTGCGTAAATTGTCAAAAAATAATACCGATTCACTTTCACTTGAAAGACTGCGTTTGTTACAAAAAATAAACGGGCGAATACGGATCGCACAGATAGAATTGCAGGCCATCGCAGCAGAACTCGACTGCGAAGGAGAACGTGCAGATATGGCAGGAGCTTATCTGGACAATCTGGATGATAAACGAAACCGGAATTACACCGTTGCTTCGGTTATCGTTGCCGCGCTAACCACTGTGGCTACCGTGGTGGTCTCCGGCGAAGGTGCGCAAACGGCGATCGGTGTAAGTGGTGGTTTGATTAGTGCAGGCTTGGGAGCTGTTACAATCAATCCCAAAGGCCATAAACTGGAATTCAATCATGAACGAAATCTGCTGAGATCAATATGGACTGAAACAGAAATCAATACGGACTATCCGGGTTTTGTGTGGAAGATGCTTCATGAAAAACAATTCAGCAACAAAGGCGACAAAACGTTATCTCAAAGTATCAAAAACAGATGGGTTGAGTTTGAATTTGATGGTGAAGCAGAAGGAGATAAACAAAGTTTGATCTTTGGAAACGGAGGCATTTATCATGCAGATGATTTTCATACACGTTCATCCATGATCAACCAACTCCAATCCACGATCAGGTCCATCAATCAGGATCTGACCAGCCTTGTGGTTTATGTTGAAGGTTTGTAAAGCCGATCAGGAAAAAGGTTGAAATAGAAAAAAAAGGGTGGACCGCGAACTAACACTGACCACCCAATTTCATTTTCGAAAAACGCTAAACCAATCGTTTACAAAGTTTCTTTCAACCAGCTAAAAAACTCACGCTGCCACACAATGGCATTCTGAGCACTAAGCACCCAGTGATTTTCTTCCGGTAGGTATAGCAATTTGCTCTTAATTCCCTTCAACTGAGCAGCCTGAAATGCCTGTAATCCCTGTTCAATCGGAACGCGGTAATCTTTTCCTCCCTGAATGATAAAAATTGGCGTTTTCCACTGATCCACAAAATTGCTTGGCGACTGGCTGAAAGAACGCTGTGCAACCGCATTTTTCTTATCCCAGTAGTTTCCGCCTTTTTCCCAGTTTTCAAAAAACATTTCGTCCGTGGTGCCGTACATGCTACGGAAGTCGAAGACGCCATCATGCGAGATAAACGTTTTGAAACGACCATTGTGCTGCGCTTGTAATGCAAATACCGAGAATCCGCCAAAACTTGCGCCTACACAACCCAGTCGGGATTTGTCTACATAAGGCTGTTTCGCCTCAGCATCAATTGCACTCAGATAATCTTTTATAACCTGTCCACCCCAATCTTTACTCACCTGCTCGTTCCACTTGGTACCATGCCCCGGCATACCGCGACGATTTGGCGCAACCACAATGTATCCCTGAGAAGCCATTAGCTGGAAATTCCAGCGATACGAATAAAACTGTGTCAGAGCCGACTGAGGTCCTCCCTGGCAATACAATAAAGTAGGGTATTTTTTAGCAGGATCGAAGCCGGGAGGATAAATTACCCAAACCAACATTTTCTTTCCATCCGTAGTAGTCACCCATTTTCTTTCCGTTTTACACTTGCCCAATCCACTGAAAACTTCATCGTTTACATGAGTCAGCTGTTTCATGTCACCCGATTCTATGTCAACAGTATAAAGCTCGCTTGCGCGGTTCATGTCGCTGCGGGAAACAACAAGTTGGTTGCCAACCTGACCATGCACGCCATTGATGTCAAAATCTCCTTTGGTGATCTGCGTGATGACAGCAGCCATTCTCGTCAGTCCCGGATAATTTACTTTAAACAACTGAACAGTACCGTCCGTAGCAGCCCAGAAAAAGATTGTACGGCCATCTTCGCCCCATACAAAACCGTCCACATGAACATCGTCACGCTGCTGCGTCAGGTTCATTTTCACCTTTCCGTCACTCACGATAATATCCTGCTTGTCGGCCTCATATCCGTCTCTTTTCATTTGTAGCCAGGCAAGTTGCCCTTTCTCATTATACGCAGGCGCTACATCGTATCCCTTGTTTTCCTTAGTCAGGTTTACAGTGGTGCCTTTTTCTATATCGTATTCAAACAGATCCGTATTGGTGCTCACTGCATAATCGGTTCCGAATTTTTTCTTGGTTACGTATAAAACTCGCTTGCCATCAGGATTCCAGATGTAATCTTCATCGCCGCCAAATGGCTTTTGTGGACAATCGAATTTCTCTCCCGCCATAATGTCCTTTGCCGTTCCCGCCTTTCCATTGGCATACGGCGCAACAAATACGTGGTCAAACTTGCCGTCCTCCCAGGTATCCCAATGCCGGTAGTTGAGTGAAGTAAACACATAAGCGTCCGACTTAGGAAGATCCTTGTATTTATCGGCACCGGTTATATCCATTTCTCTCACCGCCTCGCTGCTGATGATGTGTTTACCGTCAGGAGAAATTTTTGAGTTTACGAGATATTCACCTGCATCCTTAATTTCTTCCGGAGTACCCCCCGTCACCGGTATACGATAGGTTTTCCTGTTGGTTTTGTTTGTTTCAAGATCCGGCGTACCTACGGAATAGATCACATATTTTTTGTCTTTGGAAATACCTGATGCCGAAACACGTCCAAGTTTCCAAAGCTGCTCAGGAGAAAGGTTTGTTTGTGCCTCGGCAACCAGCGAAAACAAAGCCAGCCCGGCCCAATACCACATTTTTTTCATACAATTATTGATGATAGTTAATTCCGGCGAACCGGAAACATTATAATATGTGAAATTATGCGATCGGGGGGAGTATTCAAAAAAATTAAATTCCAGGGGGATTTCTAATTGGAGTTGTGCTGAAATTGTTTGTGTCAAATTACACAGAGATTCACAGAGACTAAAAGAGAGCCACAGAGATCATTTTGGTTTTTTAACACTGAAAAAGAAAGCTTCACTGCATTTTTAAATATTCTCTGTGAACCTCTGTTTAACTCCGTGGCTCTCTGTGTAACAATGAACTATTGGGATTCTAAGCGTTGAGTTTTTCTATGATAAATTACACAAAGGCTAAAAGAGAGCCACAGAGATTATTTAATATTAACTGTTGTTCTTCCGAACTAAGAATATTCACAGAGTTTTAATATTCTCTGTGAACCTCTTCTTAACTCAGTGGCTCTCTGTGTAACAACATACTATCGAGACATCGAAAACGGCGCGTTCTTTACATCGGCACCCCATTTCGTATTTGGCTCACTTCCCATTTGCAAAACAAGACGTCCTCCATTTACAAGCTCATCATGGGTTAAATAGGTTCTGGCAAAAGGTTTTCCATTCAGCGTAGCCGACTGGATATAAAGCACCTGTTCCGAAACATTTTTTGCCTCAATTACAAACTTTTTACCCTTGCCTGTATTCAACACAACCTCAGGAAAAACAGGGCTTCCCAATACATATTCAGGCGTACCGGGAGCGACAGGATACATCCCAATCATACTGAATGCCAGCCAGGCCGACATTTGTCCCCCATCTTCATTACCACTCAGTCCACCCATTCCGATATCATATTCTTCACTGATGATTTTGCGAACCCATTTCTGTGTTTTCCACGGTTGGCCTGCATACGCATACAAATAGGCGATCTGGTGATTTGGTTCGTTGCCATGCCAGTAGTGTCCTTGTTCAAAAAGCGTATCCAGCTTGTTGGTAAATGGTTGGTATCCACCCATTATCTTGGACAGTCCGGCAATGTCCTGAGGCACAAACCAGGTGTACTGAGCCGGCGAACCTTCCGTAATAAACGGCGAACGTTTTACGAATGGATCAAAAGATTTTATCCAGCTGCCATCCGCATATCTGCCACGCGCATAACCAGTTGCTGGATCTATTACATTTTTATAATTCAAAGCATGTTTTTGCAGGATTTCCGCATCTTCCTTATGACCTAAACCCTTGGCCAACACCGACAAAGCGAAGTCGTCATAGGCATATTCGAGTGTGCGACTAACCTGTTCTCTTTTGTGAAAAGCCTGCCATACACTGTCTTCCAAAGGAATGTATCCGTATTTAAGATATGATTCCATGCCCCGTCTGCCTTTTCCTTCCCGGTAACTTTTGGGATTGGTATTGGCTTCAAAAGCGTTTTTTCGCAAATAGGTGTAAGCCGAATTCAGATCAAAATTCCGGATATTTTTAGCATAAGCGTCTGCTATTACCGAAGCCGAATGATCACCGACCATGGCAGCTGTGTATTGGTTCCAACAAGGAAAAATAGGCATCCAACCACCTTGTTCTGCCTTTTTTACCAGCGATTGCATCATATCACCCGACTGGCGTGGTTCCAGCAAATGATGCAACGGCATAGCCGCCCGGAACGTATCCCACATGCTGTAATCGCAATAGTAGTCAAACCCATCTGCTTTCTCCAGTGGTGTTCCTCCTGCGAAAGAGGGATATTTCCCGTCCGAATCGGAGAACAGGCGTGGCGAAAGCTTGGTACGATATAAGGCGCTGTAAAACAAAATCTTGTCTTTTTCATCACCCTTTACCTGTACTTTACCCAAAGCCTCATTCCAAAGTTTTTTTGTGTTTTTTTGAATACTCTCAAAAGTTTTACCTGTCAGTTCCTTTTCCAGATTCAGCCTTGCTCCTTCCAGACTGGTGAATGAGGTTCCAATACTTACATTTATAATTTGACCAGCCACACCAAAACCAACGTACGCTCCTAGTTTCTCACGTTGCCCTTTGCCAGTCAGATCCCGGCCACCAGGTAGTATTGTATCGCCTTTCCAGACCCCGAACTGCGTAATTTTTTTATCAAATTTTAAGACAAAATATCCGCTAAACCCTGCATGCTCACCTGATCCCTGATAAATACGATGCACGGGATTGTAACCAACAACCTCGCCTCTTTCAGGAAAAACCTCCACAAAACCTTCCCCTTCGTCGCTGTTGGGTTCAATGACTATAAAATTTTCGTCACCGCCTTCAAACCGGAAACGCATCATGGCTGCCCGTGGCGTAGCTGTTACCTCCGCATTGATCTTATAATCTTCCAGAAATACTCCATAATAATCGGGTGACGTTTTTTCTTTTTCATGCAAAAAAGCAGAAGCCCGAAGTTCCGGATTCACTTTAAGCTCTCCCGACATGGGCATTACAGTGAGTGTTCCGTAATCCTGCACACAAGAGCCATTGAGCCAGTGTGTCCCTCTGAAACCCTGGAATTTGGTATCATTAAAGTAATAGGGTGCAATGCATTTTGTTTCGGTAGCACGAGTTTGTGGTGTCCATTGCGTCATCCCATGTGGTGTTCCCACGGCAGGCATCGTCTGTCCTTTCAGTTCACTTCCCGCCTCACTGTGCAACCGCGCACTTTCTGTGGTGGATGGTGCCGTTCCTATCCTTGTTTCAACGTAGTCAGCAGGCGTTTTTTGTGCAAAACTGTATGGAGGAGTGGCCAGAGCTGTACACACTAAAAAGCAAAAGAGTAACTTGGATGAACCGGAAATATGCATAAAAGGAACAGGTGCTACCTGCAAAAAAAGACGGAAACTGAAAAATTAATGATATGTTTAAGCTTGTAAACGCATAAAAGTAAGACGATTTTATTTGATATTTCCCTTATGAACATACATATCATCGACACCGGCTTTTTCAAACTTGACGGTGGCGCCATGTTCGGCGTGGTACCCAAAACCTTGTGGAACAAACACAACCCGGCGGATGAAAAAAACCTGTGCAGCTGGGCCATGCGCTGCCTGCTTATTGAAGACGGCGATAAACTAATACTCATCGATACAGGACTTGGCGACAAACAGGATGAGAAATTCTTTGGTTTTTACGACCTGCATGGGGATGCAACGTTGCTGTCATCTATCCGCAAAAAAGGCTTCGAACCCGAAGATATAACTGATGTTATCCTGACCCACTTGCATTTCGATCATGTGGGTGGAGCTGTGAAGTATAATCAGAACAGATCGGGGTTGGTTCCTGTTTTTCCAAATGCCAATTACTGGTCCAATAACAGCCACTGGCAATGGGCTGTGAATCCCAATCCACGCGAGAAAGCTTCGTTTTTGAAGGAAAATATTTTGCCAATACAAGAATCCGGACAGCTGAAATATATCGAAAAAGGCAATTCTCCTTTCTCCAATATAGATTTCATTCATGTTGACGGACATACCGAGCAAATGATGCTGCCTGTAATTCGTTATCAGGATCAGAAAATATTATACGTTGCCGATCTTCTGCCTTCGTCTTTTCACATTCCGCTTCCGTGGATTATGAGTTACGACGTGCGCCCGCTGCTTACCATGCAGGAAAAGGAGCAGGTTTTACAAATGGCGGTTGACGAAAAATGTATACTACTATTCGAACATGACCCGTTGTACGAGGCAGCCGTGGTGGAACAAACGGAAAAGGGAATCAAAATCAGAGAGCGAGGTGATTTGCTTAATTTCTTGTAAAATTACATACCACGGAGGTGCACGGAGTAAAAAACGGAGGTTCACGGAGATAGAGCAAAAACTCAGCGTATCTCCGTGTTTAAACAGAGACTTATGAAAACAGGACTTGTACTTTCAGGAGGCGGAGCACGTGGGGCCTCACATATTGGTACTGTTAAAGCATTGATTGAGGCCGGTTACAAATTTGACGTGATCAGTGGAACGAGTGCAGGTGCATTTATTGGTGCTTTGCTTGCGTATGGTTATTCTCCCGACGAGATTCTTGACATTTTTATTGAAACAAAATTTTACCGTTTCCTTCGGTTTGGGTTTAGTACCGGTGGGATGCTGAATATCGAAAATGCCGAAAAAATCCTGATCAAATACATTCCCGAAAATACTTTTGAAGCATTAAAAACGCCCCTCACTGTAACTACAACGGATATTCATGCAGGCGAAGAAGTATGTTTCCGAAGTGGCGAACTGGCAAGACCAGTTTTGGCTTCTTGCTGTTTGCCGGGAATTTTCAAACCCATTCGATTTCAGGGAAGAGAACTTGTAGATGGAGCCATTTTTAATAACCTCCCTGTTGCTGCGATAGAAAAAGAGGTTGACTATTTAATTGGCATTCACTGCAACCCGATCAACTTCACAAAACCGGTTTCCCACATCCACAACATCACTTACAGGAGTTTCAGACTTGCCATGCGCGGCAAAGCAAAAGCCAGCCTCGACCGTTGCGATATGCTTATCGAAGCCCCGGAGCTTGGCACATATAATACTTTTGATTTTAGAAAAACTAAGGTACTGTTTGATATTGGGTATAGGTATACGAAGGAATTTCTTGCAGAAAAATACGAAAAATCAACTTTTAATAAGATTCAAAAAAGTATTTAACAATAAAATGGGGTATGCCAATCACAACGATCAGCATACCCCAATTTCATATTAATTGTTAATATCCCGGATTTTGAATCAGTTTGTTATTCTTATTCATTTCATCCAACTTAATAGGAAGGAAATAGTTCCTGTTAACCCAGGCGCGTTGCTGAACCTCTATTATTTTGTAAGTTGGTTTGGCAGCCGTCGTTTTGTCTGCGTTTAGCTTGTAAGTTGCTTCCACACCACGTGCATTGCTATACACCTGCGGGGCAATCATCCAGCGGCGCACATCAAAATAACGTTGCTCTTCATAAGCCATCTCCACACGGCGTTCATTCTGATATCTCTTCACCAAGGCAGCACCTGTTTCCGTAATGTCAGGCATAGCTGCACGCTTGCGAATCATGTTCAGATATTTTTTCGCTTCCGCTTCTTCGCCCAGATTGATACATGCTTCTGCATAGTTCAACAGAATTTCGGTGTATCTGATAAATCTCCACGGCACCTCAGATCTAAAAAACTGTGCATCTACTGCCGGATCCATAAACTTCTTCAGATAATAACCAGAGTACGTTCCGTTCCAGTCTTCAATTGGGCCTTTGCGCGTATCAAGTCCGGCAACAACATCCACCTTAGAAGTAGCAGCATTCCATTTTTCCCAATATCCAACCTGTATAATTCCCTTCGGATCTTTATCGATCACATCAGCAGGGCGTTGTCTCCATTGAGCCCCTTCAAACAAAATATCCGAATACAAACGTGAATCACGGCCAGCGTAAGGATCAGCTGCATGAGCCGGATTGCTCCAAGAAAACTTGGTACCGTCTTTCATTTCGTAATCGTCAACCAGTTGCCCCAAAGGTGTATTTCCACCCCAGTTGTGGTAGCCATTCGGACCATTGGAACGGCCAGGCCATGCACCATCATTATCCAATTTGGCGAGGAAGAAACGAACGTGAATGTCTTCTGGCGACTGCTTGGATACAAACATATCCTCACGGTTTTTAGAAGCTTCCGCAATTGAAGCCGGGTTTGGCGCATTCAGGCTGTAAACACCCAGATCCATTACTGCTTTGGCAGCGTCTTTGGCAGCTTTCCATCTGGCTGCACGGTCACCACCTTTGTAACCAATCAGCTCTGTGTTTGCATAACCACTTGACCAGGTTGGATTGGCGTAAAGATCACTGGCGGCGTAAAGCAATGTACGTGCTTTCAGTGCCAGTGCAGCACCCTTGGTTGCACGCCCGGTATTAGCAGAAGATTGGGTTACAGGAAGCAAAGCCGCAGCTTTATCACACTCATCAGCAATGAATTTGATACACTCTTCGTAAGTATTACGTGGTGCAGCATAATCTTCATTAAGCCCATAAGCTTCTGTGATGATAGGTACACCACCATAAACAGAAACCAGATTATGATACAGATAGGCACGAACAAAGTGCTCTTCACCCATGTACATTTTCTTGGTAGCGTCATCCAGCGTGGTGGCAGTTTCTATTTTACTAAAAAACAAGTTGGTCGCCCGTATGTTTTTGTAAACATTATCCCACACGAAATAACCTGCTCTATCATTTGCCCAGTCGTTGATATCACTGGCGTTGATAAGCCCTTTTGTAACGTTAACAACGGGTCCCCAAACTGCCATTGATTCGTCACTAAAGGTGGAGAACATCACATTGTTGAACCCATGACCTAACCCACGGTAGGTGTTATTAATAAAAGTTTGGATCAATGCTGCGTCATTCCATACGGCATCCTCAGAAAACTGATCCTGTGGCTCTTTGTTCAGAAAATCCTGCTGGCAGGAAGTCGTATTGAACAAAGTCAGTAAAACTGTTAAACAAAATATTATCTTTTTCATATCGATATTTATTAAAATGTCAGTGATAAACCGCCGTTTATAACTCTTGCCAACGGATAATTGATACCACCCGTGTTATTGTCCTCAGGATCAAATCCTTTAATACCAGGACTGTAAGTTGCAAGGTTGTTTCCGTTCACATACACACGCAGGTTTTGCAAACCAAGACGATTTGTCAATCCAAGAGGTAGTGTGTAACCAAACTCAAGGTTTTTCAAACGTACATAATTGGTGTTGTACAAAAGCTGCGTATTTCTTTGTGAACGCCAGTATTCATCACTTCTGTTACTTGCACGCGGTTTGCTTGCATTGATGTTATCAGGAGTCCAGCGACCATCGAAGTCTTCTTTCCAATAATTCCCAAAGTCACCACTTTCAAGAGACAGATAACGAAGCGCTCCGGTAGCAGCCTGGAACAAGATCGAAAGATCGAAACCTTTGTAGCTCAGGTTAGCACCAATACCTCCCTGAAAACGGGGAACGTCTGTTTTATAATTACGAACACGGTCATTCGCATCAATTTTTTTATCATCATTTACGTCCTTGAATATTACATCGCCCGGACGCGCTCCACCCCAGTGTGGATATGCATCAACGGCAGCCTGATCTTTGAAAATACCAATCGCCTGATAATATAAATCTCTGTCAGGATCGAATGGTGTATTGGCATCAGCTGGCTTTGTAGGCAGTGGATGGCCTGTGATTTGCTGATAGTCAGGGCGACCAGGAGCTTCATCAATAAAGTTAACCTTGTTGATTGCATAACCTCCGTTTACAAAAAATGTATACTTAAGATCTCTCACATCACCACGATACGATACATTGAAGTCAAATCCTTTGTTAGAAGTTTTTCCAATGTTTTCACTTGGTAAAGTAAGACCTGTTGACGAAGGAACAGATGCATTTCTTTTCCATAACAACCCTGAACGGCGGTAGTCGAACACATCAAATGTTACGTTGATACGATCATTCATTAAACTAGCGTCAAAACCAATATCTGCCTGGTTGGCAATTTCCCATGTTACGTTTGGATTTGGAATGCGACTTTCTCCAAGTGTTTTGCTTTCTGTTGTTGTTCCAAAAACCATGTTTTGTGTTTGGAATCCGTAAGTACCCAGATATTGCCATTCTTCTATACGGTCGTTACCAGTTTGTCCCCATGAAGCACGTAATTTGAACTGATTGATAAAGCTGATATTGTTTTTCCAGAAATTCTCTTCCGATAGTCTCCAACCAGCAGATACACCAGGGAAAAATCCGAAACGTTTGGCCTCAGGGAAGATATAAGAACCATCAACCCGCCATACAAACTCCATCAGGTACTTTTCTTTGAAAGCGTAATTAACACGTCCAAAATAATTAAGTCGTGCATTCTGATAGGCTGTTCCGGTGTTGTCCTTTTCTGCATCTCCACCTGCATTGAGCTGATCCAGCGAAGTGGACACGAAGTAGCGACGATAGGCGTCAAACTTGTCGCCATTTCCCGTTCTCTTTTCCGTTCCAATCAGAAATTTAACCAGATGATTGGTACCAATCGATTTCTCATAATTGATATAACCGTTAAGCAAGATATCCTGTTTATCTTCCATATATTCTCTTAAGTTAGGATCCCCAACCCCCTTTTTTCCCCTTACCAGGATCGGCTCTCCATTTGCATCACGACTGGTTCCGTCCCATGAATTCAGGTACCACGGTGTTTGAAAACGCTTCCGGAAATTAAAGCCTTTGTCAATACCTGCATTTCCAGTTACTGAAAGACCCTCCACCCATGGAATTTTGACATTTAGCTGTAACGTACTATTCAATACGTACCATTTATCACGATCGTATCCGGTTTGACTTGTACTCACCACCACAGGATTATTTCCGTACTCAATATCCGGACCTGTTGCTCCGTTTGGCCAATATGCAGGCATGTTTGGCTTACCGCGCATTACCATCCACAAAATATCTCCAGCGGTGCGCGTTGGATAATTTTTGTCCTCCATACGTCCCGATACGTCGAAACGAAGGTTAATGTTCTTGGTAATTGTTGCGTCAAGATTGGTTCTGAAATCGTGTTGTTTGTACTTCGTAGCACTGTTTTTATAATATCCGTCCTGGGTTTTTGTTCCTAACGAAACGAAATACCTCACAGCTTCGCTTCCACCAGATACAGTAGCATTATAAAAATGCTGACCCGACCAGTCTTTGTAAATTGATTTAAACCAGTCCGTATTCGGATATTTCCATAAATCAGATCCATCGGCATATTTTGCTATATCCTCCGCAGAATATCTTGGTGCCCGGTTCCGATACAGATCCACCTCATTTAATGCCTGTGCATACTCAGCAGCATTGGTCATTTTAGGCAAAATCGTTGGCTGGCTAAAACCCTGGTTGGCGTTAAATGTAATCGTAGGCTTACCAGTTTTTCCTCTTTTGGTAGTGATCAAAATAACCCCGTTTGCAGCTTGTGCTCCATAAATCGCGGCAGAAGCATCTTTCAAAACCGAGATTGTCTCAATACTGTTCGGGTCAATTCTGTCCAGAGAACGACCTGGAATACCATCCACTACTACAAGTGCATCGTTATTTCCCAAGGTATTCATCCCCCTGATCCGGATGGTGGAACCATCCTGGCCAGGCTCACCACTACGAGCCACCAATGTAACCCCAGGCAAGCGACCAGCCAAACTGTTACTTACGTTAACAGCCGGAGATTTTACAATATCTGTACCCTTAACCGTCGTTACTGCGCCAGTTAAGGTTTCTTTTTTTTGCTCACCGTAACCAACTACAATGATTTCGCTTAGCGCCTGAGCATCGGTAGCCAGCTTTACATCAATTGTATTTCGGGAACCTACTGTTATTTCCTGCTTGATGAAACCTACATAACTGAATACCAAAACAGCGTCTCCATTGGGAACTGTGATGTTAAATTGCCCATCGGCATCAGTGGTCGTTCCTGAATTACTCCCTTTTACCAAAATACTCACGCCAGGAAGCGGCGTTCCGTTTTCCTCGGAAACTTTCCCTTTCACAGTAATGTCTGCCTGTGACCGGATTGTTGCGACCGGCACAGCTGTGGCATGGCTAAGCACAGGTTCCCCGACGGCCAGGGTTAATAAGGCTATGCACGCGCTTGCAGGATGGCATAACTTCCTTAGGTAAATGATTCTTTTCATAAGTGTAAGGTTAAAATTGTTTGAAATGCCGCAATCATTTTGGATTGGGCACAAGAAGACTCATTGACCAAAAATCGTTGTCGTTGTGTCATTTAGAAATTGAAAGAAGAATCTTAAATGTTCGTTTTTATTTATTCATAGGCACTGGTTATTGTTTTAGAAATAATCTTGTTGCGTCATTTGACACAAGAGCAATTAAACTGCAAATGAATTTCTGACAAAAGAGGAACTTGATTGATTCAAAACCTGGCTGGCATTCTTATGCACCAGGCATTTAGTTAGATGGGTTAAATACGATATAAAAGGATCAAACCATGGATTCCGATTCCTGAAAACGTATAAAGGGGAGGCAGGCATTAAACAGAATAATCTGTTGAGGAGTTGTAAATTTCATTTTGAGTGTAGAAGTAAATTTCATACGATATGTTAGGTTAAAAATAGTACTATTGGCAAAATTGAAAGCGAGAATAAATGCCTTCTTGCGCTCCTGTTCTACTTTATCATTACTGATAACAATACAGAGTTAAGAAGAAAATTTAAAAATATACCCATAGTATAATACAAATTTTTATAGAAATTCAACAAAAGTGTCTTTATGACATCATAGCCGCATTTTGTGCACGTAAATCAACATGAGGTTACATGTTCAATTGGTACAACTTTTCTCGTTTTAAAAATTTACAACGCCATTCCAGCATTCCTCGTCAACTAAAAACCAGCTGATCGTAAATAGGAAAATACCGTGAAAACAGCTATTGCAGAGTGTGTGGTAAGAATTGATAATAATATGTGAAGTACAATTAACCCAGATAAGCTTCTACTCCGGTTTAATAACCAGTTATTCTAAGATCATCAAAAAGCTTCTTAACCTCCCTAATTCTCTCATTACCATTAATTTCAAAATACCAGAACGTCTCCATTTCTCCGCGGTGCATAGCCTGATTCATATCTCCGCTTTGAGATTTGTGGGCAGCTTTTACCCAATCCGCCACAATCATGTAGCTGTGTTTATTATCCTCTCCAAAATGCCGGGATCTGTCAAACTGAAATACCGGATCGGCGGCATTGACTTTCGTTTCCGGATAGCCATTAAGTCCGCTATATTTAAATTCAGAATTTTTATCCTGAGCTTGCGCGCCCAGCACCACAGGTCGTTTTCCTTTCATACGCTGCACGGCTCGGATCGCACTTATTGACGCAGTTTTATGGTGCGCATGTTGACCTTCATGTGGAAGCAAACAAAATACAAAGTCGTAATTACCTTTCGCCAGAAGAGTATCCAGACGACGATTTACGTAGTCAATGTCCCAATTTTTCCCTGTCAGATAAGGCTTTTCATTCCTGTTGTAGTAATCGTCGGGCTGATCCAGAAAGAAAAAATTATCTATTCCCAAAACTTCACCGGATGCCAACATTTCCTTTTTTCTGATTAATGGGAGTTGTTTTCTGCCGACAACAGAATCAACCAGATTCATACCGTAATAACTGGAAGCAACAAGGCCGTTATATCCACCGGAAGCGTCGGTGATCAGCGCAAGATCTGCGGAGCCTTTCAGCTCATGCGTAATTTTGAAGATAGTTACCGGAAACATAGTTTCATCGTCGGGGTGAGCCGTTACGATTAACACACGGGGACTTTGAGCAAAGGCCAAAAGTTCTGCAAATAATAAACCGAGCAGTAGCATGTACCTCATAGAAAAGTGAAGATGAAGAGTGAGCGATAATCAATATAAATCCAAATGTTGCGCATGGAATTGTTTCAATTCTCAATGGTGCTTACATATAAAAAAGGATCAAAAGTTCAGAAACGCCCTTTTGATCCCTATTGCACCTTTGTGTTAGTTACCTCTTACGAATAACAGCTGTAAAGCTTTTTCCTGTCCAAAATTAAAAGTGCTCTAAACATGATCCGCATTGTAATGCAGACCTATATTTTCCCGTCTCGCCATCGCCATTTTAATAATGAGATAGGATACGGATATCATGTTCCGAAGCTCGCATATTGCCACTGAAACTTTTGATTCTCTATACAATTCTTCATGTTCCTGATGTAGCAATTCAAGTCGGTCGTAAGCCCGTTTCATACGTCGGTCTGTGCGTACAATGCCTACATAGTTGGACATGATACTGTTAAGTTCTCTCGTCATTTCTGTTACGAGTACATTTTCTTCAGGATGTGTAGTCCCCGAATCATCCCACTCGGGAATGTTATCGGGAATGATAGCACTGTCAAAACTGGAAAGGGTACTTTCATATGCCCGGTGCCCAAACACCACTGCTTCAAGTAAAGAATTGGACGCAAGCCGGTTCGAGCCGTGCAAACCTGTACAGGAGCATTCACCCACGGCGTAAAGGAAATTGATATTCGTTTTCCCCCATTCATTTACACGTACACCTCCGCACATATAATGCTGGGCCGGCACCACGGGAATCATGTCTTTTCTTACATCAATGCCTGCATCCAGGCAGTATTGCGTGATGTTAGGAAAATGTTCGAGAAACTTTTCGTAATCGAGGTGTCTCACATCCAGATAAACATGATCTACCCCGTTTTTCTTCATTTCTGAGTCTATTGCCCTGGCTACAATGTCCCTTGGAGCAAGCGAAAGACGCGTATCGTAAAGTTCCATGAAGGTACTTCCATCGGCACGTTTCAATATTCCTCCGAATCCACGCACAGCCTCGGATATAAGAAAGGAAGGTTTTTTCCCCGGTTGGTAAAAACTCGTGGGATGAAACTGGATAAACTCCATGTTATCACAAATCCCTTTGGCGCGATAGGCCATGGCAATACCGTCTCCGGTAGCAATGGTTGGGTTTGTAGTGCTTTGGTATATATTCCCAATTCCACCTGTTGCAAGCATGGTAGTTTTGGCCAGAAACTTTTCCACTTCACCCGTTTGGCGATTCAAAACATAGGCACCGAAACATTTGATGTCCTCCTGATAACGATATACCGTCTCACCCAGATGATGCTGCGTAATGAGCTCAACAGCATAGTAATGAGTGAATATCTGTATGCTTTTGTGACGGTTTACTTCCTCCAAAAGTGCACGCTCAATTTCCGCTCCGGTTATATCTTTAAAATGCAGAATCCGGTTGTCGGAGTGACCGCCTTCTTTGGCAAGATCGTATTCGCCACCTGTTTCTTTGTCGAAGCGGGTGCCATAGTCAATCAGCTCCTGAATTCTTTCAGGAGCTTCTTTAACCACAATCTCAACGATGTTCCTTTTGTTAACCTCATCACCGGCATCCATGGTATCCTGGATGTGTTTCTCAAACGAATCCGACTCAGCCCAAACTACTGCAATACCACCCTGCGCGTATTTTGTATTTGTTTCATCTGCCTGCACCTTCGTGATCACGGCGATGGAAATCTCCTGCTTTGATGCTTCAAAATGTCTTGCCAGCTTGGCTGCGTAGCTCAGTCCGGCAATCCCTGATCCAATAATGAGAAAATCGAACTGCGGCATTGGTTATAATTGGTGTTTATAATCTGATCTATTAACTTGTCCCCATCTATTTAATTCCCTCAGGGCGATGCCCTGGGCTGAGGGATAAAAGCCTTTCAGGCTAATTCTTAATTGTCGTCCGCGACCCCGGTAATTCTTAACTTCTATAACTCCTTAACTACATTCCCTTCTTTCTTCTTCAATCAAATCCCTTTGCTCAGTTCCAGCATTCTGGCTACCGACTCGTAGGCTTTTACACGAATTTCTTCCGGGACCAAAATCTCTGGTTGTTCGTACAAAAGTGCGTTGTAGACCTTTTCTAATGTGTTCATTTTCATATACGGACATTCCGAGCAGGCACAGGTATTGTTGTCCGAACCAGGTGCAGGAATTAATTTCTTATGTGGAACCGACTGCTTCATTTTGTGAAGAATCCCAGCTTCGGTAGCTACAATAAATTTGTCGTGATCTGATTCCTTCACGAATTTTAGCAATCCGGTTGTTGAGCTTACAAAATCAGATTGCATCAGAATATCTTCCTTACATTCCGGATGGGCAATCAATAATGCATCCGGATGTTCCTCCCGTAATGCCTTTAATTTTTCTCTAGAAATATCGATGTGGACAATACAGGCGCCATCCCATAGCACCATTTCACGTCCTGTTTTATGAGATACATAACGGCCCAGGTTTGCGTCAGGAGCAAAAATGATTTTCTGATCTTTTGGCAGGCTTTCAACGATCTGTAATGCATTGGAAGATGTACATACAATATCAGTCAATGCCTTAATTTCCGCCGAACAGTTAATGTAACTAATGACGATATGATCAGGATATTGTGCTTTGAAAGCAGCGAACTTATCAGCAGGTGCTGAATCCGCAAGTGAACATCCGGCGTTCAGATCAGGAATAACTACCTTTTTATTAGGACTTAAAACTTTGGCAGTTTCGCCCATAAAGTGAACTCCGCAAAAAACGATCATGTCCGCTTCCGTGGCTGCGGCCTGCTGCGACAAACCAAGGCTATCACCGATGTAGTCGGCCAAATCCTGAATTTCCTCATTCACATAGTAATGAGCGAGAATCACGGCGTTCTTTTCCTTTTTTAAGCGATTGATTTCTGCAATCAGGTCAATATCATCTGCAACGGCTTCCGTTACATAACCGTAACGATTAACCTGCTCTTCAATTTTTGTCATTCTGGTGAATAATTGGCTTCGGTTGGTGGTTAAAATCCATGCCTAAGTACGATAATTAGTGTTGTAAAAGCAAAGGAAGGGAGAAGTTAAGAAGAGAGAGTAGTTAAGGAGGTATAGTAGTTAAGGAGGTAGAGAAGGTGGGAATGTAGAGAAGTTACAGTAGTTAAACACCCCATTGGACTAAATACCCGCATGTCATGAATCAGTATAAAGAGCCATGTCCGTGTCAATATCCTGTAACAAGCAAAAAGAGTTAAGGTACAGCAGCCTACACTGCTCATTCCTTAACTCCTTAATCTCTTAATAATTTAGCCTCTTGCTTTTCCCATTCAGACCGCTAAAAAGCGCTCATACCAGAATATCTTTCGGAGCTAACTTCTCTTAACTTCTTAACTCCCTTAACGTCTTAATAATTCAGCTTCCCACTTTCTCCGTTCAGACCGCAAAAAAAGCGTTCAGACCGGAATGCTCGTTCTTACTCGCGGAGCTAACTTCTTAACTTCTGTAACTCCCTTAACTTCTTCCTTAAAATATCCAGCGGAAGAATGCATATAATGTACCCGACAACAACATGGTAACAGGCAAAGTAAGTATCCATGCAATTACGATGTTGCGGATTGTTCCTGCCTGAAGGTTTTTAACACCCTTGCTTGCCACCATGGAACCAGCAATACCGGAAGATAAAACGTGGGTTGTACTCACCGGAAGTCCCAAGTAAGAAGAAACTCCGATTGTACTGGCTGCAACCAATTCGGCCGAAGCTCCCTGTGCATATGTAAGGTGTTGTTTTCCGATTTTTTCACCAATCGTAACCACAATCCGCTTCCAGCCCACCATTGTTCCAAGTCCAAGTGAAAGAGAAATCATGAGGATAACCCAGTCAGGGGCATAGTCGGTGTAACGTCTGATCCCTGAATGGCTGCCCGACTGCATTTTCAGGTATGCTTTATCTTCTGTATTCAGCGTTGCATCGCCATTATCCAATATCGTTTTTGTGTTACGGCTGATCAACAAAAGTGAACGACGGGCATCCATGCGTACTTCCAGGGGCAATTTATGATCTACCAAAGGTTTGTCGATGTGCCCATTCAACGCAACAATCTCTTTATGAATCGAAGTCAGTTTTAAACGGTCGGAGGCTGACAATTGCATGGAATCAATTCTGCTTACAGTTTGCTCAATACGCGCAAGTTCTGTTTTCATTTCAACAGGATCGACGCTGTTGTCCAGTGCAAAGTGTGCAGGAACAATACCGATCAAAATAAGCATCACCAAACCAACGCCTTTTTGTCCATCATTAGAGCCATGGAAAAAACTCACCAATGTACAGGTAGTAACCAATATTGCTCTAATCCAGATCGGAGGAGGCTGATTTTTCTTAGGCTCACTAAAAACAACTTCACGCAATGGCTTTGAAAGCAGGCGGCGAAGCAGAAACATGATGATAATTGCCAAAGCAAAACCGAAGATCGGTGAAGTAAGCAACGACATGAATAATTCTTCCGCTTTGGTCCAGTTAACACCGGCTCCGGTAGAATTCTCAGGCATAAAAGTGAATGCAAGACCAACTCCCAGAATAGAACCGATCAGTGTGTGTGAACTGGAACTCGGCAAACCAAAGTACCACGTACCCAGGTTCCATATAATAGCGCTGAAGAGCAAAGCGAAAACCATTGCCACGCTATGATACACGTCCTGGTCGATTAACATTTCAACAGGCAAGAGATTTACAATACCCATTGCAACGGCGATTCCACCAAAAAATACACCGAGAAAATTGCAGAAACCCGACCACATAACTGCGATGTTGGGTTTTAATGAATTGGTGTAGATAACAGTTGCCACAGCGTTGGCTGTATCGTGAAAACCGTTAACAAACTCAAATGCACAAGCCGCTAAGATACTGAAAGCGAGGAGAAGGAAAATGTCGGTTTCAAGACCAAACATAAAGAGTGTATAAGTTATATTAAATAAATATCAGGTTTGAAAGTGTGTAAATCAATGTTTGCCTGACAGACCTTTAATTTGTTAAGAACAAATTTTACGGGCAAAACTACTGATTGTTTACGGATGCAATGTTACCAAATTGTTAATTAAAATATAGAACTCCTTTTCCGTGAAGTATGAATAGATTCTCCGATACTTTCAGAGAATCTATTAAGCTTTAGGCTGCTTTTTCTTTGTTGGCAAGTTGCCCGCAAGCCGCATCAATATCTTTTCCGCGGCTTCTTCTTACGTGTACCGAAACACCTCTGTCTTCAAGGAAAGCAGCAAATTTATCCAGTTTGTCTGCACCTGTATTGGTAAAGTCCGCTTCGGCAATTGGGTTATACTCAATAATATTTACACGTGCCGGAACCCGTTTGGTAAATTCCCATAATTCCTTCGCATCCTGTAAAGTATCATTGAAATTATTGAAAACAATGTATTCAAAAGTGATACGGTTGCCCGTTTTCTGATAAAAATAATTAAGTGCTTCTGCCAGATTATCCAATGAATTGGACTCATTGATCGGCATAATCTGATTGCGCTTTTCATCGTTAGCGGCATGTAAAGAAAGCGCCAGTCTGAAACGAACTTCATCATCACCCAGCTTCTTGATCATTTTGGCAATGCCCGCCGTAGATACCGTGATCCGGCGTGGCGACATATTCAGTCCTTCGGGCGAAGTAATGTGTTCTATTGATTTGAGAACGTTGGTATAATTAAGCAACGGCTCCCCCATTCCCATGTATACAATGTTGGTAAGAGGTGCTTTAAAGCTATCCTCAGCCTGCTTTGCAATTGCTACAACCTGGTCATAAATTTCACCTGCTTCCAGATTCCTCTTACGATCCATATAACCGGTAGCACAAAACTTACAGGTTAGTGAACATCCGACCTGGCTACTCACACAGGCAGTCATCCGATCGGTTGCGGGGATAAGCACTCCTTCCACCAGATTCCCATCAAATAGTTTGAACGCCGACTTGATTGTACCGTCGTTGCTTTGCTGTTGTTTGGCAACATCCATGGAATGGATTACAAAGTGTTCGTCGATGAGTTGCCTTGTAGCAAGCGAAAGGTTGGTCATCTCAGCAAATGAGTTGGCAGATTTTTTCCAAATCCACTCATATATCTGTTTTGCACGAAAAGCCTTCTCGCCATGTTCAGCCATCCAGCCTTTCAGCTGGTCGACGGTCATCTTTCTTATATCCTGTTTTTCCTGTAATCCGGTCATTATTATAATACTTATACCTGCAAAGGTACTGAAAATCAACTATTGAGGTGTTAACCTTTTCAAATTATAAGACTCAAATCTATTTTTCCAAGAATTTAATGATATACTCATTTATCTCTTTTCTCTGGATTTCAGTTGCATCATTATCCATTTCCGAATGTTTGGTATTCGAAAGCCTATAAACTTTCATCCCAAATTCACGTCGTTCTACCTCCGTTGGCAAAACACCTTCATCGGCAGGCATGTCGCTTGACCGAAGTGACAATACTTTTACCTTTTTAGTTCTGGGCAAAGGCATTCTCCGATTATCCAAAGTCACCATGCGATCCACTTCATCAGGGTATTTTGTAGCGAATAACGCAGTCATATCCCCGCCGTTGGAATGCCCCATCAAGATAATGTGCCGAAAATCCAGATCTGGTTTCGTATCCTTCAATGTTTTTATTACATACCTAATATTCTCAGCTCCCCTCTCCCAATTCGACAATCGGGTAGCTCTTAGAATACCTGTCATCGCAAGGAGACTATCCGTTGTCAGTTCATGTTGAATAGATACAACGAAATAACCTTTTGACGCCAGGTTTTCCGTTAAATAGGAATAAATAAGATTGTCTCCCCCTTTGTTCTCACCGTAACCATGGCTGAATATTACAAGCTTCTGCTTTAACGCTCCCTGGCGTGTTTTTGGAGAATAAAAGGCAACAGGGATTTTTCTGTTCCGGGCAACATCAAAAATATTGGTACTATCTAACTGCACATTAAATATCCGCTTTCCTCTTGAAGACTCCGACATCTTTTTCGAAGAGCCGCAACCTGCTAATAATACTAAACTTAGCAAAGCATAAACAAGTCTTTCCCCTTTGCTTTTTTTTACAAACTTTATCATCAAAATTTCCTAGTGGTCGACCATTATTACATTGCGAAAAGTGCACGATCAGGAGGTCATCTTATCATCATCCAGATAATCCCGCTTCCATTCTCTGATTAGCTCAGTGCCTTTTGGCATGATCTGCAGTGCCTTGGTAATGATATTGGGTGCCACTGGTACCACAATCGGATATAGATAAGTTTCTTCTGTGCGGTGTGAAGGAATTTTTATACCGATCATGTTCACCAGCCAAAAAAAGACGCTGATCCCAAACACCCAGGTAAAAACACCCACCATGGCTCCTGCAAAGCTGTCGAACGTACCCAAGATAGAATACCTGAGCGATCTGCGGATGGTGTAACCAAATTGGTTGAGCAGAAAAATAGTAGGAAAAAAAATGGCCGAGAACCCTACATAAGGCAAAATTTTCTTGGCCAGACTATCACTAAAATAGGGGGTCAGGATTTCCATTCCCAACCCCAAAAATTTGAAACCTAATACCATTGCTACCACCATACCCGCAATACCGATAAACTCGATCAGCAATCCTTTCCGGTAGCCATGTAATGCTCCCCAAAGTAAAGGCAACAGGATGAGAACATCCAATAACTTCATGCCAACAAACTCTTAACCAATGTAGAAACAACGCGTCCATCTGCTTGTCCGGCAAGTTCTTTGGTAGCAACACCCATCACTTTTCCCATGTCGGAAGGTGCGCTTGCTCCTACCCTCGCAATGATTTCCTGTAACCTGGCTTTAACCTCGTCTTCTGTTAATTGCTTTGGCAAAAACTCTTCAATAATGGCCAATTCAGCTTCTTCTACCGCAAGCAGATCTTCCCTGCCCTGTGTACGGTAAATATCAGCAGACTCTCTGCGCTGCTTTGCTGCCTTGGTAAGCAATTTTAATTCGTCATCAGCAGACAGCTCTCCGCCAGTACCGCCGGCCTTGGTTTCTTCCAGCAAAATCAGGGATTTGATAGCCCTTAAAGCACGTAATTTATCCGCTTCTTTGGCGCGCATTGCATCCTTGATTCCCGACTCAACCTGACTTTTCAGTGACATATATTTTATAATTAATGGTACAATAAGTAAAATTTGAATAAGCGAATGTTAAATTTGCCTACAAGACCGCAAAGTTACAGGAATCATCATAAAATAGAGATGTATCATTGGACAATAGTCCATAATTCTGTCATCATATCACTCTAACACGACATTTTTCTCATGACCCGTCTCAGCGTCAACATCAACAAAATAGCAACACTTCGCAATTCCCGTGGAGGCGACAACCCCAATGTATTGAAGGTAGCGCTGGACTGTGAACGATTCGGAGCCCAGGGAATTACCGTGCACCCGCGCCCTGACGAACGACATATACGCTACCAGGATGTGTATGACCTGAAAGAGCTCGTTACTACGGAATTCAATATTGAAGGAAACCCATCAGAAAGAAAATTTATAGATCTGGTAATGGCCACGCAGCCCGATCAGGTTACGCTGGTACCCGATGCCTTAAATGCGATTACTTCCAACGCAGGATGGGATACGGTTAAAAACAGAAGTGAGCTTACCGAGCTTATTCAGGAATTCAAAAAAGCTGCGATTCGGGTATCAGTTTTCGTAGATCCGGATGAGGAAATGGTGGAAGGGGCGGCTATTTGCGGAGCCGATCGTGTGGAGCTTTACACTGAGCCTTACGCTGCTCATTATTTTGAGAATCGCCAGAAAGCTGTATTGCCTTTCATTCAGGCAGCTGAAAAAGCAAGAGAAGTTGGTTTGGGATTAAACGCCGGTCATGATTTGAGTCTTGATAACCTTCGTTTTTTGAAGCAGAGCATTCCCTGGATGGACGAAGTGTCGATAGGCCATGCACTCATTGCAGACGCGCTTTACCTCGGTCTCGAAAATACCATACAAATGTATTTGAGAGAATTGCAGCTATAACTTTCATGGCTACGAGTTCACAATGCAGTATGAACTGAAATCGCGAGTTCGTAGCCATAACCATACTTTATTTCCCTCCAAAGGTTTGCGCTATTTTCATGGCAATACCCATGTCTCCGTCAATTTTAAGTTTGCCTGTCATGTAAGCCATCATTGCGTTGAGGTCGCCATCAATCAGTTTCAGTGCATTCTTGGTAGAAACATCAAAAACACAATCCGCTTCCCCATCTTCGTTGGAAACCGTATTCGGCACTACTTTGCTGTTTATAAAAACATTTCCCTCTTCTGTTTTGAATTTCACGGTTGCATCCAATCCGCTGTCAGTTCCCAAAATGGTGGTGATGCGGTCGGTAAGAATTTGCAGGCTCATATGATCTGTCTTTGATTTGTTTATATTATCTTTTTTTGTTGTACCTAAGCAACAAATGTATATTCCTTAATAAGAATATTCAAATGCACTTGGTGTTTCGGTGTAAAACTACAAATTTTGCGCCCTATTTTTCAATGACATACATCCGCCCCGCATGCAACCAATGAGTGAACCCATAAGTCGTCCCACGTTTTTAACTGTACTATGCTTTTTAACCTTCATGAGTGCCGTATCCGGACTTTGGAGCCAGTCGGAAAGGCTCTGGAATCCCGCCATCATGGCCGATAAAACCCGCGAAACTTTCGAGATGGTGAGAGAAAATGTAGAAACACAAGCCAATGGCGCCGACACCAAAGCAATGGATGTCATGTTCACCGCAGTGATCGAGGGCACCACTCCAGATACAATTACCACCGGAGCCATTATCATGCTTATTTTCGAATCGTTATCGCTTTATGCGGCCTACATGATGTGGAATTTGCAAAAAAAAGGGTTTTACTTATACCTGGCGGGAATTGCCGTAGCCTTTTTAGCCCCCATCCTGTTTATAGGTGGATGGCTTGGCTTCATTACTGCAATGGCAAGCATTTTCCTAAGCGTTTTCATGGCCATTTTCTACGCTATTAATTTAAAATACATGCAGTAAAAACGTATCATTATACGGTTTGAACTGAAATATAATTTTGAACAATCGGGAACCTTCGAATCTAAATTTCCTGATTAGATTCGTAAGCCCTTGCATTCCACGCAGAAAAGATTTTATTTTGCGCACTAATTTGAAAAGAGAAAATGGCTTTAATTAACAAAATCAGAGAGAAGTCCGGTATCGCGGTTACGGTAATTGCTATCAGCTTAATCTTCTTCATGGTAGGCGGCGACCTTTTGGGGCCGAATTCTATGCTTGGAGGAAGCAACAATCAGGTTGTAGGTGAAATAGCTGGTAAAGAGATCAACATCAAAGACTTCCAGAGTCGGGTAGATGGTTTTCGTCAGAATTATGAAGCTCAGTCGGGCCGCAGTTTGAGCGAAAATGAACTAGTTGGTCTGCGCGATCAGGCATGGAATCAGTTTATTGTTGATATAGCCTACAAAAAACAATTTGACAAACTTGGTCTGACAGTAACTGACGACGAGCTTGTTGATATGGTGCAAGGAAATCACATCAGTCCTTCCATCATGCAGGCATTTTCAGATCCTACAACAGGACGTTTTGATAAAACAGCTGTTGTTAACTATCTGAAAAATCTTAAAACGCTTCCTATTGAGCAACAAAAATCATGGGAAAACTTTGAGAAAAGCCTTCGCGAAGAACGCATTCGCAGCAAATACGAAAACCTTCTGAAGTTTTCGGCATATACTCCAAAAGCGCAGGCTGAAAAAGAATATGTAGCACAAAACACGAAAGCAACACTTCGTTATCTTTATGTTCCCTACTTCTCTATTGTAGATACTACAATTAAAGTAACGGATTCGGAGCTTGAAAGCTATTTGAGCGCTCACCGTTCGGAATACAAAGGAACTGATACACGTTCCATTGAATATGTCACTTTCCCTGTACAGCCTGCTAAGGATGACAGCGCAGCTCTTTATGCAGAAATTAAGGAACTGGCGCGCGGACTTGCTACTGCTCCAAACGACTCTGCGTTTGCAAGCATGAACTCAGACATTTCATTGCCAGTGAACATGTCTCTTTCTACGATGTCTGATCAATTGAAAGAAGCTGTAAAAACTTTCGTTCCGGGTGGTGTATATGGTCCATACCGTGAAGGAAATACTTATTACATCTACAAATACGGCGGCACGAAACAGGATACTGTTTCTTCTGCAAGAGCAAGCCACATTTTGATCCGTGCCGAAAACCAGTCGGATTCAGCAAAGGCGGCTGCACGTGTGAAAGCAGAAGGACTTCTTGCACAGATTCGTGCGGGAGCTAACTTTGAAGCTTTGGCTGCGACATCAAGCGCTGACCCGGGATCTGCACAACGTGGAGGAGACCTGAACTATTTCCAGAACAATGGAGCCATGGTAAAACCTTTCGAAGAAGCTGTTTTCTCTGCAACTGCTCCTGGTTTGATTAATAAATTGGTTGAAAGCCAGTTCGGGTTCCACATTATTAAAGTAACGGATCCAAAGTCCAATACACTTTATCGCATTGCAGCAATTGGAAAAACAATTGCACCTAGCCAGTCAACGCGTGACGAAGCTTACCGTAAAGCAGATGAGTTTGCCAATTCTGTTAAGACCAAAGAACAGTTCGATGTTGCTGTGAAAAAAGACAAAGGATTGGTAGTAGCAAATGCTAACCGAATTCCTGAAACAGCGTCGAATGTAAATGCTATACAGAATGGCCGTGAAATCGTTCGCTGGGCATTTAAAGATGATACGAAAATCAATTCTGTTTCTTCCGTTTTCGAAACAGAGGAGCAATACATCGTTGCAGTTTTGACAGGAAAGTCGGACCAGGATAATGTAAAAGTGGACGATTTCCGCGACGAGCTGACAACCAAGGTTCGTAATCAGAAAAAATCTGAGCAAATTACTGCCAAGCTAAAAGGAGCAACAGGCGACTTGGAAGCAATTGCTAAAAAATACGGAGCAGGCGCACTTGTTGAATCCGCTACGGATATCTCACTTGCGACAGGTTTCCTAAGCAGTGCAGGTTTTGATCCAATCGCACTTGGAAAAGCATTTGGTTTGAAAGCTGGTCAAAAATCAGGTGTGTTTACAGGAGAAAACGGTGTGTTCATTATGGAACAAATCGGCAAAACTGATGCACCTAAGATTGCTGATTTTACGCAGTACAAAACACAACTTACTCAATCTCTGGAAAGTCGCATGTCGTATCTTGTGAATGAAGCAATTCGTGAGAATGCTAAAATCGAAGATCGTCGCGCTAAATTCTTCTGATATAAAGAATAAAAAAATTAGTAAAAAGAGGAGCAGAATTTATTTCTGCTCCTCTTTTTACTTTAGACTACAAAAATTTAAGAAAAAAGTGATAGTATTGCAGTATGAAATGTCAATGTTACACTTATTAAGTTATAGTAGGTAGAGAAGTTAAGGAGTTAGAGAAGTTAGGTAGTTAAGAGGCGTTGTTATCTACAATCGAGTTTCATCTTAACGAAACACTAAAATACCCTAGCCTGAAAGGCTTTCATCAATATAGCCCGGGGCATCGCCCTGGGAACTGATAATGAGGGGAAATAATTAATATTGAAAAAATTGATATTGAGAGAATTCAGAATTAATATCAAACCATTTTCATGAATACGTATTTTTCGGAACGATAAACAATTAATAAAAACAATGAGCATAGTACTTGGAGATCAGGAGTATTTTAAAGGCATCGGTAAAATTGCATACGAAGGCCCGGAATCAGACAACCCATTAGCATACCGTTGGTATGACGAGAACCGTATTGTTGGCGGTAAAACGATGAAAGATCATCTTCGTTTTGCGATTGCCTACTGGCACACCTTCTGCGGAAACGGAGGAGATCCTTTCGGTGGCCAGACTTTATTTTACCCCTGGGATAAAAAAGCGGATGCAGTTGATCGTGCAAAAGACAAAGCAGATGCTGCTTTTGAATTGATCACAAAATTGGGTGCACCTTACTACTGCTTCCACGATGTGGACGTGGTTGACTACGCGGATGATGTTCGTACAAACGAGAAACGCATTGTAACACTGACCGAATACCTTGCCCAAAAGCAAAGGGAATCGGGTGTTAAATTGCTTTGGGGTACTGCGAATTTGTTCAGCCACCACCGTTACATGAACGGTGCATCTACCAACCCTGATTTTGACGTAGTTTCTCACGCTGGTGCTCAGATTAAAATGGCTTTGGATGCTACCATCGCTTTGGGCGGAGAAAATTATGTATTCTGGGGAGGTCGTGAAGGTTACATGACTTTGCTTAACACAGACATGAAACGCGAGCAGGAGCACTTTGCTCAGATCCTTAAAATGTCTGTTGCGTATGCACGTGCGAATGGTTTCAAAGGTAAATTCTTTATCGAGCCAAAACCTTGCGAACCAACAAAACATCAGTACGACTACGACGCGGCAACGGTAATAGGTTTCCTTCGTCAGCATGATTTGCTTGAAGATTTTGCATTGAACCTTGAAGTGAACCATGCTACTTTGGCCGGTCATACATTTGAGCACGAATTGCAGGTTGCAGCTGACGCTGGTATACTTGGATCTATTGATGCAAACCGTGGCGATTACCAAAACGGATGGGATACGGATCAGTTCCCGAACGACATCGCTGAATGGACAAAAGCACTATTGGTTATTTTGAAAGCAGACGGTCTGAAAGGCGGAGGAATTAACTTCGATGCAAAACGTCGTCGTAACTCTACTGATGCTGCTGACGTTTTCCATGCACACATAGGAGGTATGGACGTTGTAGCCCGCGCTTTGGTTATCGCTGACAAAATCATCCAGAATGGTGAGTATGACAAAATCCGTACGGATCGTTATGCTAGCTTTGATGGTGGAAAAGGAGCAGATTTCGAAAAAGGAGGTTTGAAACTGGAAGACCTTTTCAACCTGGCAGCTACAAACGGCGAACCAGCTACAACTTCGGGAAGACAAGAATACCTTGAAAACCTGATCAACAGATTTATCTAATCTGATCAGTTATAAATTTTGAGTCAAAAGAGGTTTCGGAGCAATCCGGAACCTCTTTTGCTTTAACACTAGAAGTTGATTCTCCGTAATCCCCCCCACTCTACTAATACTGCAATCGGCACAGCTTCGGACTCTACCTACTGTAACGAGCGTGTCACGAATCGATGGGAGATACAATTGTTTCAACAAGACGGCAAGTCCTATTACAAATGGCAGTTGAATTAGTTAGCCTTGTTATTTCATTCAATTTATTAATCAGCCCCTAAGGCACATATGGTAAATACAGATTATTTTTAATCTTCTTTTAATGTTGGCGACGGTTTACTTATTTTAAAATAAGTTTTAACTATCTTTCGAAAAAATTATACCCCTCGTAGACTAATTTATAACGTAAACCAACCTGTATGCTAAAATTCTCCATCTTCCTTACACATTCGCCGGCTATCGTTATATCAGTCGATAAGCGTTAAAATCCAGATTATCCAATTCAACGTTATCCTTCCTAACATTTAACCCTCTGGGTTACAAAATCCGGCTGTGGGATGTTATACTACACCCGCTTTACCTCAACGTACTTCTTCATACCATTTCAAGAGACGATTAGTTAAATCGTGCTCTCCCCAACGTTATCCGTCGTCCATAATTCATAGGTAAATAACACCTTTCAAAACAAAACATAGGTCTTTTGATCTACATTTTGCTGTGATTTCTATGTGCTCTTTCTATTAACAAATAGCACTACCTGTTGAGTTATTGCCGACAAACTTCATAAAAGTTTAGTACCACTTTTCATAGTACAAATTCCACTAAAATTCATCCTTATGAAATCTAGTTTACCTCTTGCTTCATTAGCAAAAGCAGACTTGCAAAACCCGGCAAGGCCTCAGCTAAAAGCAAACTTGTCGCCGTTTGGCTTGACAAAATCTTTGAGGGTGCAACCTTCAATAAAAATTATTTTTGCGACTCTATTCTTCCTACTGCTAAACGTAGAGGTATATGCGCAGGTAGTTTTGGATAACGGAGCCTCAGAAACCAACTACACCACTTTACAGGCAGCGATTAATGCGGCATCTGCTGGCAATACAATCAGTGTTGACGCAAATCTTACGGAAGGACAAATAACTGTCAATAAGAAACTTACAATAAACGGAAATAACCATACTTTAAACAGGGCATCTCCGGGCTTTGGTATTCTTATCGACTCCCCCGATGTTACCATCACAAACCTTACCGTGACCGGTGCAACCGCGCTTGGACTAACAACCTCCTGTGGCGCACATGGCTTAAAGTTAACAAACGTAACAATTCAAAACGGACTTAAAACTGCCTTCAACATCAATGGTGTTGACAATGCGGTACTAACCAACATCACGGCCACAAACAATATTGGTAATGGAATATCCATATCGGATTGTGAAAATCTGGCAATACATGGCGTTACAACCTCCGGAAATGCTTTTGCAGGAGGATTTAGCGCCGGCATCGGGATTTTCTCGGGTGGCGCTTGCGCTCCTACTGTCGGAACAGGAACAACAGGCGTGATTATTGGTGGAACGGTAAACATAGGCGAACCATTTGGAATATACCAGCAAGGTGCTTCAATAACTGGCGTGACATTACCTGCCGACTATACCCATTTTGCTGGTATCGGAGTTAATGACCGCTACTACACCAAGACACTGGCTGCGTCCTATACCATGGCTGCTACATTTATTGCGAACCCGACGGTCG
The DNA here is from genome assembly GCF_021390535.1 of Dyadobacter sp. CY312. Taxonomy (GTDB): domain Bacteria; phylum Bacteroidota; class Bacteroidia; order Cytophagales; family Spirosomataceae; genus Dyadobacter. The sequence goes on along the minus strand of NZ_JAJUXG010000021.1, from coordinate 49,184 downwards.
CGACTACTGTATACGTTGAAGAGCTTGCAACCGGCAATCACTATGTCGATGACCAGATAGCAAGTGCCGGTGTACCGGGCAATTATAATATGTCTATACAGGCAGCTATTAATTATTTGGTGGCGGGCAAAACGGTATTTGTTGAAAACGGAACATTTAACGAAGATGTTGTCGTAAACAAGCCTCTCACATTGCAGGGGAATACGCGTAACGGGAGTATAATCAAAGGACTATTGAAAGATAGTTCAACTCCCTCCGTAAGTTCCTACACTTTGGTAATCGATGCCAATGATGTAACGGTTAAAAACCTGACTGTTACACGGGATTATGCAGGTACTCAGCAGGGCTGGTTTGATTCGCAGAAAGGTTACGGGCTAGTTATTGAAAACAAAGATCGCTTAACCGTAGACAATGTCTTAGTTAAGGACAACAGAAATGGAGTTTATCTGCATAACACCAAAGGTACAATAGTCAGGAATTCCGAAATCGTAGCTAACCGTACTGGTTTTCAGGTTTGGGGACCGCTAGACAACACCGAGATAACTAACAATATTATCACCGGCAATTTTACCCATGGAATTGTTTTCAACTTTGACCAGGGCGTAACGAGTGCGCCTGGAATGAAAATCAACAACAACAATATCAGCGGCAACTGGTATACTCAGATTTCCTTTCAACGGGCATCAGCAACCCCTTCGTCTAACGTTGGCGACCTCAGTACCCTGGATTTGACTTGCAACTGGTATGGTGCCACGCCGACCGTTACTTCGGGAGAAGTTAATCTTAGTGCCGCAGGGTACACTACTCAGGCGACATCGCAATTTAGTGGTACAGCCCCGGCTACTACACTTTACATCGCAGGAGAAGAAGCAGCCGGTAAAAATTATGCACCTTTTCTAAATTCAGGAACTGATAGCGATCTGGTATCCGCTGGATTTCAGCCACAACCAAACAGCTGCGTTTACCCGGTAAATAACATTACACATCCGAAGGGCTTTCTCACGATACAAGCAGCAGTTAATGATGCGATCACGGTAAACGGTGATGAGATTTTAATTAATAACGGAACCTACAAAGAAAACGTAACGCTCCCCAAGCAGTTGAAACTCACCGGAGAATCGGAAGCCGGGGTTATACTGGACGGAACAGGACTTCCAACAGGAACTGCCATTTTCATTAATAATGGGGTTACCAATGTAATGATCAACAAGCTGACTATTCAGAATTACACCGGATCTTCCGGAAATACGAATGCCGGGATTTATGCGAACCTGAGCAACAACAATCTGGTGGTTTCCTATGTAACAATTAAAAACAATGTCAATGCTTCCGGCTTTTATGCCAATGGTCCGGTTGAAAACGTCACTATTGATCATGCAACTGTTACAAACAACGGTTCGGGAGCGAGGGGACTTGTTATTTGGAATGGACTTAAAAAGAACATTACAATTACTAATTCGAATTTGTCTAACAATTCCTGTTGTGGTATTGAGTTACAAGACGGCTCCGCAACAGGAGTAACGATCACAGGAAATACAATAGAGGGAAATGATAGCGCAATTTCTGCTGTCGGACTTACTTCCGGATCGGGAACAACCAATGCCAATACCATTTCAAACAACATCATCACTGTAAAAGGTCGATTTGGTATTGAAGTAAAAAATCCGAATGGAACAGGATTTAGTTCCGGCGATGGCGCCGTTCTTATCAACGCCAACACCATCACCTACGTTGGAGGCATTACAGAAGCAAGAGATCTTGCCGGGATTGCTGTACACCGTCGCGGTGTTGGCCCTGGCAATGTAGACGTACCAACGGGCGTACGTGTTAGTACCAATACCGTGAATTCTTTTGTTCAGGCAAGTACTAGCGAGGGATTTGGTATTGTGATCGAAGGTACCAATCATACCGTGACAAACAACATTCTGAATGGAAACGACATTGGTCTTCAACAACAGGCAGGACACTTGCCCTACCCTGGCGACGGGAAACAAGACGATCTTGCTGACAACTATTTTGGCCGTGGAAACTCCCCAATCACATGCGGCAATACGATATCGGGCAATACAGGCACCAATACCATCAACACACGTAATGTAGGAACATCTGTGGGAGGCGGACTGGTAACCAATACCAACACCACAAAAACTTTCTGTTCTATTCAGGCTGCGATTAGTGACGCTACCACGTTAAATGGCCATGTTATTACTTTGGGTGATGGTACTTATCAAGAGAATGTAACGGTGAGCAAATCAGTCACAATAGCAGGGGCAAACAACAATGCCAACAATGTTATCATTACTCCGGCAACTGCTGGCATTGGAACCGGGTTATCAGTAACCGCTCCAAATGTCAAATTGGACTATGTCACCGTAACTAATTTCAACTATGGCGTTGTAATTCAGAACAATGCAAATCATTTGACTATTGATCACTCTAAAATCAATAACAATATTGCGGTAGGTATCCGTGTGCCCACCGGATCTACAAACATTAATAACCTGACTGTTACTAATTCAGAAGTTAAAAATAATAATCAGGGTTTGGTTACGAGCACCAATACGAGCATCACCAACAATATTTTCGATGCAATTACAATTCAAAACTCTGATTTCAGTGACAATAAGCAGAAAGGTATCTACATGGAGCGTGCCAGCAATTTGTTGATTGATGGGATTTTAATGAATGCCAGTGGTACGGACAACAGTTATCAATTCAACAACGGAATTGATCTAAACTTGCAGCACGGAACTTACGCAAATATTACAATTCGAAATTCGACTTTTACCGGATCGGGACTGAGTGGTGGTGTCTCCCCTAACTTATCTCCTGCCGGCGGACCAGCGGCAATCAATATAAAGGCCAGATCAGATAAAAGCCCAACCGCTGCGGTGAATAACGTACTCCTTGAAAACAACACCATTTCCGGTTCTCAAAATAGTATTGTTATTGGCTCTACACTAACGGGATTAACAAGCGTGACAATCAAAAAAAATAACCTCAGTGGTAGCTTCGTAAACAAGGCAATAATTAACTACACCAATGCCGATGTTGCGCTTCTATGTAACTGGCATGGAACTACTCTGAAATCTGCAATAGAGGCGACTCTACAAAAGTATTCGGGTACGTTTAGCCTGACAACCGTTTCGAATTCGCCGACAATTACAACGGATACAGATGAGACTTCATGTATCGCCCCTGTTATTCCTACGGAATTCTGGGTTAACGATAATGCGACAACCGGCGACCATTATACTACTGCGATAGGAAACGATGCAAATACAGGTACACAAGCTGCTCCGTTCCTTACCATCAACAAAGCAATTTCAGTTGCATCCGCCGGTAATACAATTTGGGTGGACGCAGGAAACTATGCTGAAAATGTGGATGTGAATAAATCGGTTAAAATCTATGGAAGCAACAAAGGTCTGAGTCCTAGCGGTACAAGACTTACCGAATCAATTGTGGTTCCCGCTACAAATGATGCCACAGGTGGATCTGTTTTCTTACTTACCGGATTACTAAATGGAGTTGAAATCGAAGGATTTATGATTGATGGAGACAACACGACACTCTCAGGTGGTGCTACAATAACCGGCATTGATGTAAATGCGGCCGAGGCAATTTCTGCTTATGATGGCGTAAGTAATACGTTATTAAAAAACAACATCATTCAGAATCTCAACTACGCTGGAATTGATATTTACAATTACACCAATTCGGGGTCTGCGACTAGCGGAAATATCATTAGCAATAATAAGATTGACAACATTCTTCCTATAGAAGCGGGTATCGGTATTATCATCTATAACAATGCATATACAAGCATCACCGATAATAGCATTACAAATGTTCGGGTAGGTATCCAGACAGGTAATTTCTCTCATGCCGATCCAGGTAATAGCCATGTTATCAGTCAGAACTCAATTACTGCTCTGAAACGTGGAATCTGGCATAATCTTGCGTACAGCAATGCATCAAACTTTGAGATCACAAACAACACAGTTGAGGCCATTTCGGGGACAACAGCATTTGATGGGATTATGATCAGTTCATTGTCTGGTACAGTTGGTGCAACCGTTGAAAACAACAATGTTACTGGTTCGGGCACTGGCACAACTGGTTATCAGCTTTGGAATAACCCAACGTCCAATACCATCACCGTAAAAGGTGGAGCTGTGTCTCAAACAGAAAACGGAATATTCGCCAACAACTATGACGGTTACCCTGCGACAGGCTCAAATGCAGAGTCCAGTGCCTACATAGTAGATAATGTTACCATTAATAACTCCCAAAAAGGTGCTTATGTTAAAGACAATGGATCTAATACCAATAATGCAACCGTAAAAGTGACATTCAAAAATGCCACTACAATTAACGAGCCAACTGGTGCTGCAGCCATATTAGTAGAAGGCAACGACGCCCAAGTCAAAACCGAGCCTACTGCAAGCAGCCTGACTGTCACTTTGAAAGCCGCAGATGCGCAAAGTGCTGTACGGGTTTCCAATGTACTCTCCGGAGCTGGATCAGCGCAGTACATTCTGAATAGCGGACTTTCCGTAAATCTTAACGGAAACACAAGCGGACAGGCTATAACGGCAGACGCGAATTCAATTGTTGATGTACAAAGTAATTATTCAGCTCCTAACAAAGTGGTTGGCGGACTGAATCCTATTCTTACCAATGGGCAGCTTTGGTTTACGGACGGAATTCTTTCATCGGGTGACGGCAGTATCGAATTCGGTCCTGACGCAACAGACATTGTATCAGGAATCCATGCAGAAAACACTGTCAGTCACATTCTTGGCTCAGCCAAAATGGTTCAGCGCCCTGTTGGAACAGGCACTTTGAACATGCTGGGAGCGAACCTACCCGCAGGATCAGATCTGGGCAATACAGCCATCGAAAGAATCACCTCTTCCGGGACAATCCTACCAGCTGTTAGCGCCGGTTCTATTAACGCACGTTGGATAATATCCACAGGTACTGCAAATGGTCGCGACGATGTTACATTTAGTTTCCTAAGCACATTTCTGAATAGCCAAAGTACTACCACACTTTATGCCTATCGGTATGATGGAAGTGCATGGGAAAGCAAAAGTTCAGCACTAACCATAACCGGGCCAACAGCCGGTTTGTATACAACAAGTGCTTTTGACATTGCGGCTTTTTCACCATGGACACTTGGCAGCAGTGCATCCCTGCCGGTTGTTCTTACCTCTTTCAAAGCAGTGAAAGAAAACAACACAACACAATTGATCTGGGCTACTACTTCAGAAAGCAACAGCGACCATTTCGATGTTCAGCATAGTGTGAATGGTAAAAACTGGTTGTCTATCGGAAGACGTGAAGCAATGGGAGATAATGCGGGACTTAAAAATTATTCTTTCAACCACACGACTCCTGCTACTGGCGAAAATCTTTACCGCCTGAAAATGATCGACAGAGACGGAACATTTGCTTACAGCAGCATTGAGAGCGTAAACTTTGGATCAAACCAGATGATTACCCTTTACCCGAACCCTGTTTCCGACCGTTTGCAGATCGGCACGCAACAGTGGAACAATGTGAGTGGAGTGAAGTTGATAGACCTGAACGGCAGAACGGTTTATTCGTCGGCTAAGGGCAAACTGACTAACTCAATTGACGTCAAATCTCTTGCTTCAGGAACCTATCTGGTTGAAATTACCCATCTTAATGGTCAGGTAAGCGCAAGCAAAGTTGTGATTGTGAGATAAGAATATATTGAATTTCAAATCAAAAACGGGCTAACTCGCAAGGAGTACAGCCCGTTTTTTTGCATTAAGAAAGACGCCCTTAACTATCCAGTTCTTTATCAATAATTGCAATCAGTAGGTCTATTTCCTTCTGTACGGTTTCAAGTTGCTGATCGGTCATCGGACTTTGAATTTCAAGAATATTGGCTTGCAGCTGATCTCTCTCCTTTATCAATTTATCCTGCTTTTCAGTTAAACTCTTTTTCGAGCTGGCGTCGGCTTTTCTCAGCTTTTCATTGATGCTTTTCAACTTGTCGTTGATTTTACCTTCTTTCTGTTTCAGCGATGTCAGGTATTTTCCCTGCTTTCCAGACAACTTCTCACTGGCTTTTTCCAGGTCTTTCTTCACTCCTTCTATCTCCTTGGTGTCCGCTTCCTGGGGTACGAGTTTGTTGGCTTCGGCCGCTTTATCAAGTGCCTCTTCTTCGGCTTTGGCGAGTTCTTTTCTATCTTTTTCAGCAGATGAGTTACAGCTTGTCAATAGCAAACCGGAAATGATAAACGCATTCGCAAAAAATAATGTCAGGATCCTTTTCATAACTTGTTCAAGAGTTTGATTTCGAATCCGCATGGCCAAAATACAGTACCATCCATATATTCAATGAATTACGAAGTGGTTTTGAGGAAAACCATGTACGACCTGTGGACTATCCGAAGCAAAAAAATAAGCCACTGAAATGAATCAGCAGCTTATTTATGATCAGGCTAATCTAATGTTTAGTACCCTTTCGTTGGGATCAGATTGGCATTGTTGCGAAGTTCAACAGTTGGAATCGGGAACAACAGCTCCCGCTCTCCTACCACCGGTCCGTAAGAGAATTTATGACCAACGTAGTTATCAAACTTTTTGGTTGTCACATTAAATGCTTTGCGAAGGCGTACCATATCAAACCAGGTAATGTTTTCGAAACACAGCTCATGCCAGCGTTCCTTCCACACTGCCTCACGAAGCTGATCTTTGGATAAACTAGCCAAGGCAGGCAATTGCGCTCTGGTTCTGATTGCGTTCACGGCGCTGTATGCTTTTGCTGTTGGTCCACCCACTTCGTTGCTCGCTTCGGCATATACCAAAAGAACATCAGCATAACGGATCACCGGCCAGTTGAGGTCGCTATTGGCTGAGCTTGTTTGAGCTACGACATCAAAGTGTTTGTATATAAAATAACCGCCCAGATCCACCTGCAGATTCCGATCCTTTTCGTTGGTAAATTTGGTATAGAAAAACTGTTTCTCCTTTGCGCGCAAATCAGCAGCATCATACGACTTTACAAAATCAGCTGTTGAATAAATACCGCCTGTTTCATCCGAGTATGCCGAAATGTTTTTGTTGTATGGCAGAATCGCTACCTGCCAGTTACCCGGTAATATTTGCGTTTTGTACTGAATCATGAAGATGTTCTCTTCTATGTTCTTCTTTGTCGGGTTGTGTAGGTCATCGTAAGTCGTGAACAGCTTGAACTGCTGCGAATCTATCACCTCTTCTGCTTTCTTGGCAGCCAGTTCATAATGTGAGGCTCCTTTTTGCAACGGATAACCCGCCATGGTAAGATACACTTGCGAAAGCAATGATTTCACCGCACCAAGGGTCACTTTCCCTGATTTATCTGTCCAGACGAGCCCGGACTCCTCTGCCATTTTCAGGTCGGCAACGATTTGCGTGTACACCTCTTCTGGAGTAGCCTGTTTTGGTTTCAAATCCTCAGATAACAGATCAACAGGTTTGGTTAGCAAAGGAATGTTTCCAAACATCCGTACAAGATTAAAATAGTAAAACGCTCGAAGGAAATAGGCCTCTCCCATTATTCTTTTGCCTTCTGCTGCATCCAGCCCCGGGATGCCCGGAATTTTTTCAATAGAAAGATTGGCACTCGCTATACCCTTGTAATATTGAGCCCAGTAAGTTTGTCCGTAGCCATTGTCAGAGGTATTTCTCAAATCTTTGACAAAATAACTGTTAACTGCCTGCCCCAAATCCGTAGCAGCCAGCCCGGTCGCAAACTCCGTCATCATCCAGGCTCCTCCACCGAATCCACTATTTAACGGTTCACGAAGAGGTGCATATATTGCATTAACGGAACTTCTTGCATGAGCAGGAAGGGTGAAATAATTCTCCACCGTGAAGTTACTTGGATCCGATTCATCGAGAAAGTCGGAGCAGCCAGTGGCGATAAACACGCTGAACAGGGCGGACATGACGCCGATTTTTTTTGCTATATTCTTCATTTCAATTACGATTCAGTATTGTTATAAACCTATGTTCAAGCCCACCATAAATACTCTTGGTCTCGGATAGTCGTAAAGACCAAGACCCTGATCAAACGCAGAGCCGGAATTGGATACCTCAGGATCATAGCCTTTGTACTTGGTCAAGACAAAGAAATTTTGAACAGAACCGTATAATCTCAGGCGGCTCAATTTAAGTTTCGAAGTCACATCGGTTGGGAAGGAGTATGCCAACAGCAGGTTTCTGCCTCTTATGAAAGATGCATCCGTGATCTTATGCGTGTCGTTGTTGGTATCATAACCGGCATTGATCGGCCGAACCTGCGCTATTGGTGAACTCTGATTGGTTTCAGTCCAGGCATTCAGAACAGTTTTGTAGCTATTCGCAATACCTTGTCTGTCTTCGGCAGAGTGAATACTCCTGTCCAATACATCATTTCCATACATATATTGCAGATCAACGGTAAGTGACCATGCTTTGTATTGGAAGGTGTTCAGGAAGGTACCGAATCCGTCGGGAATACCTTTACCAATGATTGTCCGATCCAAATCGTTGATAATGTCATCCTCATTAATATCCTTGTATTTTACATCACCAGGCAACTTATTGTATTTTTTCGCTTGTTCAACTTCGCTTGTTGACCATACGCCCTCATTCACTCTTCCAAAGAACGAACCCACTGGCTGACCAACTTTAACTACCGTTGCGCCCAAAAAGATGTCGCTTCCACCAGAGAGCGCCAGTACTTTATTTTTATTGATGGAAATGTTGAACGTGGTGCTCCAAGAGAAGTTTTCCGTTTTGATGTTGGTCGAATTCACAGCAAACTCCACCCCTTTGTTTTCCATGCTTCCTACGTTGGTGAAAATGCTTCCGTAGCCACTACTCAAAGGCACTGGTGCATCCAGTAGCATGTCGTTCACTTTTCTACGGTAAAGATCCAGTTCAAAATTCAATCTGTTAGAGAACAAACCTACTTCCAGACCGACGTCAACCTGCTGTGTTTTTTCCCAGCGAAGGTTAGAATTTGACATACGATCCAGACCAATACCGATATTTCTTTCGCCATCAAATATGACATCGTAACTTCTCATACCGGCCAATGCACGATAGGCCGGGATTTCAGAATTCCCGGTAGCACCATAACTAGCCCTTATTTTCAGGTTTGAAACAGAAGGTATGTCTTTCATAAAATCCTCTTCTGTAACTCTCCACGCAAGCGCCGCAGAAGGAAAGAAAGCATATCTGTTTTGGTCTCCAAACTTGGAAGAACCATCCATACGTCCGGTGAATGTTACCAGATATTTGTTTTTCAAACTGTAATTAAGCCTGGCGAAATAAGAATTAAGCCCGTAAGCAGTATTGCTGGAACTTGGGGCAAGTGCAGTAGCTCCGGCACCCAGATTATTGAACTCGAAATAAGTATCGGTGAAATTCTGGCTTCTGGCCTGATTATCGAAACGATCTACATGCTGCCACGACAAACCAACCATTGCATTGATGGAGTGGATATTACCAAAATCTTTGAAATAGGTCAGGTAATTCTCAAACTGCCAGGAGTTGAATCTTCTGTTAGTCACTGAAGCATCGCCATTGTCTGAAATGTATTGTAACCTTCTTGCCGCAAAGTAATCTTCACGCTGGTTAATTACGTTCGTTCCCACAGTTGATTTAAGCTCTAAACCATCGGCAAGCTTTATTGTGGCATACATATTCGCCAGCATGGTCTGTGTTCTCAAGTACGATAATCTCTCCTTACCCACTCTGATAGGAGTATCTCCTCCTTCCATCCCCGGATAATCCCTGTTGCTTGCCCAGCTTCCGTCCGGATACTTTACAGGAATAATCGGCAACGCTTCCAATACCTGGCGCATGGCAGTAATACCACCTCCACCAAGCTGATCGATCTGCTTTTCATTCTGGTCGGTATATCCTAAGGTACCACCCACTTTCAACCAGCTTTTAATCTGGCTGTCGAAAACGAAACGTCCTGAAAACCGTTTTTGCCAAGATTCTTTTACGGTACCGTTTTCATTACGATAGTTCAGGAATGCACCATAACTTCCTTTTTCGTTACCTCCCGTGAAACCCAACTGGTGGTTTTGTGTAAGCGCTTTTTGGAAAGCTTCTTTTTGCCAGTCGGTATCATAAAGAGGATTTCCACTGGAATCAAAAAGTAGCGGATTGGTGCGTTTCGTTTTGGGATCCGTATATTTTGTTCCAGTTGCCCACCCTACCGGGTCATACTTTGCTGCATTGGCATAAGCTAGTTCTTCAACAGCTAAAAATTCTCTTGAATTAAGTACAGGCAATCTCTTAGGAGCTACGCCAATACTGAAATCGGTATCATACGTAACCCTACCCTCACCGGAAACACCACGTTTGGTGGTTACCAGAATGACTCCATTGGCACCACGAGCTCCGTATATGGCCGTAGAAGAAGCATCTTTAAGAACTTCAATAGATGCAATGTCGTTGGGGTTGAGGTAATCAATGGGTGTACTTCCATTGGCCAATTCAACCGCATTCAGGATCACTCCATCAATTACGTATAGCGGATTATTGGAAACACTGATCGAGCTCGCTCCACGGATCCGGATATTGGCACGACCACCCGGGCGACCTGAATTGGAGGAAACATTAACCCCGGTGATCCGCCCCGAAAGTCCCTGATTAAGAGAAGATGCAGGACGTTCTTGTAAAACTTCCGCTTTTACAGTTCCCACTGCACCCGTCAAGTCAGATTTCTTAACCGTGCCATAACCCACCACAACCACCTCTGCCAATGCGTTGTCATCAGGAGCCAGATTTACGCTCAGATTGGTCTGATTGCCAACAGCTACTTCTTTTGATTTGTAACCTACAAAACTAAAAACAAGTGTTGCTGTACTTACCTGGTCATCAGGAATATCCAGTTTAAAATCGCCCTCAATACCCGTTGAAGTTCCTCGCTGCGTGCCTTTCAATAAAACACTCACACCGGGTAAGTCGGCACCTGTTTCGTCGGTAACTTTACCAGTGATGGATTTTTCAACCGCTTCCTGAGCCATCGCCAGAGACTCATCTGCTGAAACCTGCATCAAAGCGGTATCTTTCGCCTTTCCTGCATCCGCCTTTTTCTCTTTATTCTCAGTTATTACAAATGTATTTTTCCTGGTCTTTTTGTATTTCAACCCACTTTGACCCAACACAACATCCAGATTTTTCTCAATTGATTCGGTAAAGTTGAGCGCACTGGCGGATATATTCATGGACCCTACCAGCCTGTCTTCAAACACGATCTCTACACCGTAATGCCTTTGCATGTCCAGAAGCACATTTTTTAGTTTCATTTCCTGCCTTTCCGAAGCCCGCCATTTATTGGGCAGCGAGGTAAAAGCGATAGGCTGGGCGTTTGTTACGGGGGACGCCTGGGCCATCACCACCAGGCTCATTGCCAGCCATTGTTTTGCGGATAACTTTAATCGCATAATTAAGAGGTTTTAGAATAGTTAATTGGCACTTAAAAGGATAGAATCACCGGCAGCGCTCATTTTTAGATCAAGCGCTTCGGATATAGTTTTTAAAAGTTCTTCGGCATTTTTCGTTTTGAAATTTCCTGTGATCGTCCGTAACCGGGTTTCCTCGTCGGCAATGTTGACCCTGATCCCGAAATTTTCCTCTACCATGGAAGCGATATCATGCATGGAAGTACCATCAAATACATAGCGCTGTTCTTTCCATAAAGCGAAGGTTTTCGTGTCTTGATTTTTTTCAAGCTTCACTTCTCCTTTTTTACCCAGCACGGCCAGGTCGCCCGGTTCCATCATTACCTCTTTCCGCGTATCGTTCTCATCGTAATCCAGCCGTACACTTCCGCTGCTGAGCGCCACTTTGGTACCCCTCGGACGTGCAAATACCGAAAACTGAGTACCCAAAACTTCAACCTGGAACTTCTCCGATGTTTTGACTATAAACCGCTTGTGATCGACAGTATGGCTCACCGTAAATTCCCCTTCTCCGGACAAGTACACTTCCCTGGCTTCGCTGCTAAATCCGAATCGTGGGATTTTCAATGATGAGTTGGCGTTGAGTGCCACCTTACTTCCGTCTTCAAGAAATATATCGGTTGTCTGGCCGTAGCCGGTTTGATATGTTTTGTAAAGAATCGGATCTCTGAACCACCAGCCGGCACTTACAATAAACAAAACAGAAGCGGCGATGAACAACATCCTCCGGATCGAATCCGTAGTCCGATGCAGGTATAGCATACCAGCCGTTTCTATATAATCACCATTGTGTTCCGCGTTTGCGTTTACTTTTTCCAAAACCGTAGCAATGGCTTTTTCCTGGTCGGGGACAAACTGTGGGAATCTCATTTCGTATTCGAGCAGCCATTCGTAAAATGTTTCGCTGTTTTCCTGTTTTGCAATCCAGTCCATCACGAGCTGTTTCTCCAGCGGGTTGGACCTACCGGACAAATACTCAAAGAGCATGTATTTTGATATAGATGTTTTCATTTCGATATCGTCTGTTTCGTAAGCGGCGGCAGTGTTCTGCGGCTCGTTCAGGATATAATGTGGAGGGAACTCAGTAAGGTAAGCAAGCACGATATCATCCACTCTCCATTTAGTGCAGAGCGAAGGTGTTTGAGTGCTTTTGAAATATGTACTTCAACCGTTTTTGGTGAGATCTGAAGTTCCTGAGCTATCTCGTTGTACTTTTTATTTTCAAAGCGGCTCATCAGAAATACCCGCTGACATTGTGCAGGAAGCTTTCCGATCACATCATTCACTTTCAAAAAAAGATTGTTGTAATGTATCTCGGCATCGGGCTGTGGCTGTGTGGCGCGAAAAGTAGTTTCTACCGAAGATTCAATGCTGTCCATTCTACCAAACTCCCGGCGCATGTAGGTATAGCACTCGTTCCGCACTGACCTGAAAAGATAACTGGTGTAGGAAGACGTTATGTTTTCGTATGCTTTTGCTCTGTAAAACTGGAAAAAGACTTCGCTTACAAGATCTTCCGCCACTTGTTTTGAGTATACAAAACGTACAGCGTGGCTACACAGAGGCTTGTAAAACCTGCGGAAGAGTAATTCCAGTCCTTTGCTTGGATTTTCTTCAAATGCTGCTTTCAAAAAAAGCGCGGCGTCTACCTCTTTGGGTTGAGGCGGATCGGAATGGACCTGAAATGGATTTTCCCGCTGGCGTTCTTCGTTGAATAAAGGATTTTGCATCGCGTCTTTTCTTTTGTAATAATGAAAAGACTTTTTTGTACTTAAATGCCCTTAGTATTAATAAGAAAAAATAAAAACTATTTTTTATCCTAAAAAAATACGAGCCGTAGAATTGCTTCCATGGCTCGTAAAGAACGAAAAATACGATTTTCTCTTAAATTAACTAACCTACAAATTCTTCGCTTTCATTTCCTTCACAGCATGATCCACTGCACGCGCGGATAAGGCCATATAGGTTAGTGATGGATTTTGGGTTGCGGTGGAAGTCATACAGGCTCCGTCAGTAACAAATACATTCTTCGCTGCATGAAGCTGATTCCATTTATTGAGAATGGACGTTTTAGGATCTTTCCCCATACGTACACCTCCCATTTCATGAATATCGTTCCCAGGATTACGACCGTTGTCATTGGTGCGGATGTTCTTGAAACCTGCTTTCTCAAACATTTCACTCACTTCCGTCATATAATCCTTGATCATCTTCTCATCGTTGTCGTCATAGGCAACAGAGATTTTAAGCTGAGGTATACCAAACGGATCTTTCAGGTTTTTATCAAGAGCAACGAAATTGCTTTCCTTCGGAATGGTCTCGCCCATCATGTGAGAACCAACACTCCAGTTACCGTATCTGGTTTGAAGAAGATTCTCTTTCAGCGATTCGCCCATTCCACTTCGGCCGGTATGAGTCATTCTGTTTGCACCAAAACCGGCTGCATAACCTCTCAGGAAGTCCGTTTCCTGCTTGTAGACATTCCGGAAACGAGGAATATACCCACTGTTTGGTCTTTTCCCGTCTGTGGTAGAATCCAAAAATCCTTCATATTCACCCGACACCGTAGCCCGGTAATTGTGGAAAGCGATGTACTTACCCAATAATCCGTCGTCATTTCCCATTCCATTCGGGAAGCGGGAAGAAATCGAATTTAACAGGATCAGGTTGGTGTTCAGTGCAGCGGCATTTACAAAAATAATGTTGGCATAAAATTCCATCATTTCTTTCGTAGTCGCATCGATGACACGTACGCCCGTCACTTTTTGTTTTTTGTCATCGTATATCAATGAATGAACCACCGAATGCGGACGCAGTGTCATGTTTCCGGTTTTCATTGCCCAGGGCATTGTGGATGCGTTGCTGCTGAAATATCCCCCGAACGGACAGCCTCTTTCGCACATCACCCGATGCTGACACTTAGCCCGTCCCTGATCCAGGTGAATTTGTTTTGGTTCAGTAATATGCGCAGCACGACCAATAATGATGTGACGGTCTTTATAGTCTTTGGAGACTTTCTCCTTGAAATATTTTTCAACACAGTTCAGGTCATGGGGAGGCAAAAATTCACCGTCGGGCAGTGCATCTAATCCATCCTTATTCCCGGTAATACCTGCAAATTTTTCTACGTGGCTATACCAGGGAGCAATGTCATCATAACCAATAGGCCATTCCACGGCAAATTTATCTCTCGCCGGGCCTTCAAAATCGTATTTACTCCAACGCTGGGTTTGCCTTGCCCAAAGCAAAGATTTTCCACCAACCTGATAACCGCGTATCCAGTCGAACGGGCGTCCGTCATCCTGTACATAAGGATGTTCGTTGTCCTTCACAAAAAAGTGCTGAGACGATTCCTTGAAATTGTAACAACGGCTCACGATCGGGTTCGCATCCGTTACAGCCTTTGGCAGACGTTCACGATGCTCAAATTCCCATGGCATCATATTGGTGGTAGGGTAATCGGTGATATGTTGTACATCACGCCCACGTTCCAGTACCAAAGTTTTAAGTCCTTTTTCGGTCAGTTCCTTGGCCGACCAGCCACCGCTGATCCCCGAGCCAATCACAATGGCATCGTAGGTTCTCGCTTTTTTACTATCAATATTAAAATTCGCCATTTATAAAGGGAGAAGTTAGAGGAGCTAAGGAGTTAGAGAAGTTGGGAGTACTACATGTAATTCTGACTTTTCTGAACTAAATTAACTTCCTTGATATTTATTTTTTAAGTAGTTAGAGGAGTTATAGAAGTTAAGGAGTTAGCTGAGCTTAACTTCTAATTTTCAGGAGTTAGAGAATTTAAGGAGTTAGCCGAGATTTAACTTCTCTAACTACATAACTTCTTAACTTCCAATTGTAAGCAATTGAGCTTGATAACCCAAAGCTTACTACTTTAACTACATAACTTCTTAACTACTTTTTAGACCTACTTTCTACACTTACTTTTTCACCGGCACACACCCATGATACCTTGCCGGAATCATTTCGTAATGCGTCAGGTTGGTCATTACATATTCTGAGCTCATATAGCCTTGAATAGTCAGGTTTTTGACCAGTCCAAAAAACGCCTTCTGATCGGCATCACTACTTTTTTCTATACTTTCTAAAACCTGCAACTTTTGCTCTTTCGAAGCATCTGTAAAGCTTTTTCCAAATGATTTTGAACTTTGAGCTTCAATGGCGGCTACACCTTTCACCAGATTTTCCTGCGCTTTCTGGTCATAACAGTCTTTCACCATTTTCTGTACAAAATCTCCTACACCCAGCTCACCCGCTCCCGGCGTATCTGTTTTAGGAATGATACTTTCTACGACCGCAGCCAAGGTTTTCGACTGATCGGCCGACAACATCCTTGCCGTAGAAAGTGTCTTATTGTTCCAACCCGATGCCCACGACGGCAACACAACCATGGCGCCCATGGCTGCTGCCATACTTTTAAGCGCTACACGTCTCTCCATTTCTATTTCGTTTTGTTCATCTCCTTACCCGGAGATATTGTGAATATAATATTTATAAAACTTCCGCCACTGATACCGGCTTCTGCATTTATTCTTCCAGAAAATCCAGATCTCTGCCGTGCGTTTCAGGGATGGTTTGTATACAATACAAACCGATAATGAAACAGATCACCCCAACCATTGCTCCTGAATTGATCACTGAAAATGAATCTTTAAACAAAGCAAAAAGGGTAGTCATTCCTACTACGGTTCCACGTACCATATTGGGAACCGTGGTTGCTGCCGTTGCCCGCAGGTTTGTACCAAATTGCTCGGCACCGATGGTTACAAACATTGCCCAATATCCGATCCCAAATCCAAGCAATACAATTACCGCATACAGCGTCTGCGCTTTGTTAATTCCGGCATAAAAATAAACAATGCTGAACACTAACGTAAAAAGCATAAGATAAAATACAGCACGTTTCCGGGATTCGAGCCAGTGACTCAGAAAACCGCTGCAAAAATCCCCGACAGAGAGACCAATGTAACACCACATGATGGTTAGGCCTGGTTTGATGGGTTCATCTATTCCCAGAGCTTTTCCAAATTCATTACTAAAGGTGGCCATAATACCGATCACAAACCAGGTTGGCAAACCGATCCCGATACATTTCAGATAACGGATAAACCTTTCCCTGTTTGTAAAAAGAGAGAAGAAATTCCCTTTCTGAATGTGTTTCTGATCTTTCAGATCCTTAAAGATACCCGATTCAAAAACACCGATACGGAGTAATAACAACGAGATTCCAAGTCCTCCGCCAATAAAATAAGCATAACGCCAGTCGAAAAACTCGACGGTGAAATAGGCTACAACAGCACCGAGCAAACCTACTCCGGCAACGAGTGACGTTCCTATTGCCCTGAGGTGTTTTGGCAAAATCTCAGAGACAAGCGTAATACCTGCACCAAGCTCACCGGCAAGACCAATGCCTGCGATAAAACGAAGTAATTTGTAAGTAGTTGGATCCTGCACAAAACCGCAGGCAATATTGGCCAGGGAATAGGTAATTATTGATCCAAACAAAACGGAAAGCCTTCCCTTTTTATCTCCCAGAACACCCCAGAGAATTCCGCCCAGCAACAGGCCTGTCATTTGCCAGTTAAGAATACTGGCTCCGGTGAGGGAAATTTCGGTATCCGAAAGGCCTAATGACGCCAAACTTGGTAACCGCACAATCCCAAAAAGAAGCAAATCATAAATATCCACGAAGTAACCCAAGGCGGCAACAATTACCGGAGCACTGAAAAGATGTGAAAAGTTTGAACGGGGTTCAGGAGCAATGGTCATTTTTAATTATTAAGGGATTTAATAGGAATACAATATTATGCAAATAGCCGGACAAATGCCTGGCTATTTGCAATTCAAAGCTTAAAAGACACTAAAAATCCCCCAGATCCCGGAAGTACCAAATTTTCTACTCCTGCGCTGATATCATGCTTTATTGAAAACAATGGTGTATTTGTACTTTACACCATCTTCCGTTTCGTCGTATGACCACTTCATTTGGGTTTTATTCACTTCCAGATCATACTCCGCTATATCCGAACCTTCTTTGATCTGTATTTTGGTCCCAACCACTTTCCAGGTCGACTTGTCTTCCACAATATCATTATCTGTAACAACAGTGGTGCATGCAGCTGGGGCGCTACCGGAAATGCTACCATCTCCTTTAAAATCCATTTTTATCTGCGAAAGGCAATCATTCCCCAACACAGCATTCAGTATTGGTAACATATCAGATACGCCCTCGTAAGCAGGTGATACAGTCATAGCGGCAATTTTCCAGGATCCTACTACATCGCTCGGTGTTTCAGGTGTTGGATCGTCGGAATCCTTGCTACACGATAAAATTCCAGCGAAAATGAATAACAAAAGTGCATAACGCAGTACAGAACTTGATGTTAAATGTCTCATAGTAAATAAGGTTTATTGGTTTGTGTTGGCAAACCTATTAAACTCCTACTACTACGAAAAATCATTCTTACTCAACGGTATTACCACTTAGTTTCCGGTTCTTTTTAATGTCAACATTCAATTATTGAAACACCAGTTTCTGCTTGTCTTTCAACAATTGCTCTTTCAGTTTTTCATAATCAACTTCCTGTACAGACACCTTGCGATCAATGGCCTGAATGGCCGCTGATGCCGCACTTTGCCCCAGGATCATGAACACAGGTTCCATACGAATGGAGCCAAACGCAATGTGTGAACTGGATACACAAACAGGCACGAGCAGGTTTTCACAATCCTCCTTTTTCGGAATAATGGAACCATAAGAGATACTGTATGGCGTTTTCGGATGCACACCAATATCACCTTCGTTCTGCACATAGCCCTCTTCCGTTACATAACGTTGTGCATTATGAGAATCAAGCGAATAAGAACCCATTCCGATTGACTGAGACACTGCCTTTTTACCAAGCGTTTCATTTTCTGTCATCACTTCCTGGCCGATCATCCTGCGTGCTTCACGGATATACAGCTGGTGCGGCCAGCCTCCATTGTCTTTAAACTCATCCTTTGGAAGTCCCCATTTGTTCATTTCTGTACGCACATCCGCAGGCACCGCTTCGTCATTGGACAGGTAATACATCAACCCTTTTTGATACAATTCATGCTCCTTAATGATCTCTTTCCTGCGTTCGTAAGTCGCATCCGGGTAATCGTAGTTCGCACCTATGAAGTCGGTACTAAACGGTCCGTGGTTATTGGTATCCGTTTTTTTGTTGGGAATCGGATCATACTTCTGGAAAGTTTCCGTCCAGCCCGCCTTGTAAACTCTTGCAAGCAGTTCATACTTAGAGCGGTCATAGCCTTCTGGTTTCGGGAAAGGAATGCGGTTGTCTGGATTCGAGGACAAACACATCCGGAAGCAATATGCCTGGATTTTGTCATCACCCTCCCCGTTTTTGCCAATTTTTTCATCGGTCACATATGGAAGTAAGCCACTTTTCGGGTCACCTTCAATTTTATACGGACTTATATTCTTTTGAAAATAATGCTTGTGCTGAAACACACCAGCCTGAATACCGTTCCACTGTTCATTGTAAACGCTATTTGCTTCACGTCCCACATGGTACTTCACACCTGCCGAAGCCAGTAGATCGCCTTCATAAGTGGCATCAATAAACATTTTGCCTTTGAAAGTTTTTCCACTCAGGGTTTTGATGGATACGATACGTCCGTCTTTTTTCTCAACCCCCTTTTCACGATCCAGCCACTCGTCGCGGTATATTTTCAGGTTATTCTCTTTTACAAAATCCTCAAATACCTGTTCAGCTACCTTTGGTTCAAAAATCCACATGGTGCGATCGGCGCCGTCCATGGCAGGAGTTCCCTGACCTTTGTTACCATATTCTTCCTTTTTTTGCCATTCCCATGCTTCCGGTTTGTCATATTGCATGAAAACGCGGTGATAAAATTCCCTGGCCAGTCCACCGATTACGGATTTGTTCCCCGTATCTGTAAAGCCCAGTCCACCGGAAGAAAGCCCGCCGAGGTGTTTATCAGGAGAAACCACCAATACCGTTTTACCTTGTTTCACTACCTGCACAGCCGCAGTTACAGCAGCCGAAGTTCCGCCGTAAACGATAACGTCTGCTTCGAAAGAATCTTTATTTTGCTCGTTATTTTGCTCATTCGCTCCGCATGAAACCAGACTTAAAAAGGCTGCCAGTATTAAACATGTTAGATTATACTTCATTTCTATAAAAGGTTTAGTAAAAACTATTTAAAATCAGGAACCATCATCACCGCATCGGCAAAGACCAGTCCGTCCGCATTTTTGTTAGAAATCTCAACAAAAGCTTTTTCACCTTTGGCCAAATCATAAGTTCCCAGTAGTACCCATTCTCCCGACGTTTGTCCTATCACCTGGATATCTGCCGTTTTGATCAGAATATCTTTTTCTGATTTACCATCCGAAATTTTAAGGGGAATAATAGAAGACAATCCGGCCAATTTAGGTAAGTACATATAAGCCTTGTACTTGCCATCTTTTGTGATTTCAGGAATAAAACGCACCGATTGTATTTCTTTACTTGTCGTGTCAGAAGACAAAACCGTCGGTCCGTAACTTCCTCGTTTGGTCGTATTCCAGTTTCCGGAGATTTTTGTGCGGGCTTTGTCCTCGTTGTCCACCAAAATGTGTTGAACAGAGCCATTTGCCAGAGGATTTACTTTAAGATTTCCCTGTAACTTCTTCACGTTCACCTGTTGTACAGGCACCTTTGAATCAATTGCCATGGATGCAGCAACCGCTGCCGATTGGGCAAGAACCATAAATACCGGTTCCATGCGAATTGAGCCGTACGCAATGTGGGTTGCAGAGAGACAAACGGGAACAAATAAATTGGTACACTCTTTCTGTTTTGGTACAATAGATCCGTACGAAATAGGATAGGGTCCAAAGCCATGGACTTCTACATTGCCCTCATTTTTTACCATACCGTTCACCACAATACGCTGACAGTTGTGCGAGTCCATTCCATAAGCTGCCATTCCGACTCCGTCTGTGACCACTTCTTTTCCCTGACAATTAGCCTGCGTCATTACATAATTACCAACCATTCTCCTTGCCTCCCTGATGTAGAGTTGCGGAGACCAGTTGCCGTTTTCGGTGTATTCATCCTTCGGATACCCCCATTTCTGCATCTCCTTGCGTAGCTCCTCAGGCACCCTCGGATCGTGACCGACAAAGTAGAGAAGACCTTTTGTGTATACTTCATGATCTTTAATGATCGCTGCACGCTTTGCATAATCCGCATCAGGGTAATCGTAATTCATTCCGATCATATCCGTAGAAAAGCCGTTGCGGTTATTGATGTCCGTTTTTTTATTAGGCATTCCACTCCAGATAAAATAATCATTGAGTGTCTTTCTTTCCGGCTGTTTGTTCATTAGGCGAACCAGAAGTTCGTAGCGGGTTGAGTCATAACCATCCGGACGAGTAATTGACACCTGATTTTTAGGGTCAGAGGTCAGGCAAATACGATAATTGTAGGCCTGCGCTTTTTTATCACCCGTACCGTCTGGCAATAATTTCTCACTTGAAATTCCCCAAAGCAAACCGCTTTCCGGTTTGCCAGGGATTTTGTAAGGATCTATTCCATTAGGAAACTGGTGACCGGTCATAAACTGCACGCCATTGATGGTTTCATTGTATTCAGAATTGGCTTCTCTGCCAACCGAATAAGAAACCCCGGCCTTGGCCATCAGATCACCTTCGTAGGAACAATCAATAAACATTGCAGCTTCCACAATGGTATTGGTTGCTTTTGCTGGAGACTGACTGTTTTCCAGTTCAATGCTCGTGATACTTGCTCCGCTTTTCGATGCATTCACAATCCTGCGGTTGTAAGTCACTTTAATACCAGCCTCATCCAGGTACTGCTGAAGATACTTTTTCGCTACGTGAGGTTCAAAAATCCATTGTTCAAATTTCCCGTAGTGTTTTCCAATCCGCCTGTAAAAATCGAGCGACAGCCCTGAAATGGCATATTTGTTCCCAATGTCCGTTTGACCCAACCCACCGGAGGTCATTCCACCCAAGTGTGTTCCGGGCTCTATCAACAAAACCGATTTGCCCATCTTTTTGGCAGTGTGGGCAGCAATGACGCCCGCGGCAGTACCGCCGTAGATAACAATGTCAACTTTGGTCTTTTTATCACTGTTAATTTCAACAGGTCTATGAGCCGGTAAAGCCATCAAAATCAGCAATGCCAGATTGACTGCAAATACCTTTCTGATTATATCCTTTCGCATTTTATTAGGTTTAGTTGTAAAATTTAATTGACCAGCAGCGGTGATCCGTTACAGGTCATTCCGATTATTTCTGGTATTTATATATTCCGAAAAACAATGTATTAAGGGTTAGGAATATTAATTCTTAGAGAGTAGTGGCAAAGGGTAAGGACACTGCACAGACAATTTGACAAGCAAAATCCCTGTGCAGTATCAGACTTAATAATTCGGATTTTGAGTCAATGTTGGATTAACCTCTCTTTCCAGACGTGGGATTGGCCAGTAGTTATCGCGGTCATTGCTGTAATTACGAATTTCAATGACACGCATCTGAGATTGATTGGAAACATTTTCGTAGTGAGGGGTTCCGTTTTCGTCAATCCTTGGAGCGGTCGCAAGAAATGCATTTCTGATCCTACCTCTCAGTGGACCATTCATTACATCTTCGCCAATATTCCATCGATGTATGTCGAAAAACCTTAATCCTTCGCCTGCAAACTCATATTTCCGTTCTTTCCTTATAATGGATCTCAGTTGAGCCTGCGTTTTGCCTGTCGTAATTGGCGGCATTTTAACCGTTGCCCTACCTCTGACCGCATTGATTGCATCGTATACGGAAGCATCAAGCTGATTGAGTTCAATTTTTGCTTCAGCATAGTTTAACAATACCTCAGCATACCTGAACATAATGATATTCAAGTCACTGTTATCAATATCTGGAAAATCAGCCACGTCGGTATACTTACGCCACAGATATCCCGAGAATGTCGCATAAGCGTGCGTTGCTTCCACGTTCTGCACCCTGCGTGCGGGGGTGCTTCTGTAATCCCAGGTCATCAAACTGTCAGGATGTGTTTCAAACAGGTAATTGATGAAACGCGTCTGAGGCAGGACAACCGTATGAGTAAGACGGGGGTCTCTGTTTTCAAAAGGTTTTTTAGGATCGAAAAGAGGCGACTTATCAATCGCAAGCCCATCCGTACACTCATAAGAATCCACCAGTGCCTGTACCGGAATTTTATTTGAGTGACCAAGTGCTATGCGTGAGAAAAAATATCTTGGCAATGACTGTGGTTTTATTCCTTTCAGATACTGTACAGAAAAAATAATTTCTCTTGAATTCTGACCGGCATACTGGAACAGTTCCGGGAAACTTGGATGCAATGAATAATTAGCAAGTTTGATCAAATCGTCCGATGCCTTCACAGCCGCCTCGTATTTCCCATTAAAAAGGGCAGTTCTTGATTTTAAAGCCAACGCAGCACCCTTGCTTGCACGCCCTTTGTTGGTACTATTGGTTTCTGCTAATAGTGCAGGAGCTATGGCATCCATTTCAGATATTATAAAATCTGCCACTTCTGCCTTTGTATTTCTTGGAATTTGTGCTTCTGCAAGAGTTAACGGTTTGGTAAGCAACGGCACGCCACCATATAGCTCGTTCAAAAAGAAAAAATAGTGGGAACGCAGAAAACGAACTTCCGCCATCAACCTGTTGTATTTGGCTTCCGGTACTATGGCAGCAAGTGCCTCCGATTTGGAAAGTATAAAATTGCAACGCCCAATACCCCGATAAAAGGATGACCAGTAGTTAGACACCAGACCATTGTCAGCATTGGCAATTCCAAGACCCATATTTTGCAAAGCACTCGTGTTTCTGTCCCAGCCAATATCCGAAGCAGCATCGAACATAGGAAAAAAGGGCTGCACATCAGCAGTACCAACATTCCACATGGTATTGTAGGCACCTGTCACTGCAAGATCCAGTTCGGCTTCTGTTCTCAAAAAGGTTTCATCCGAAGGATTGTCCAGAGGGAATCGTTCGAGGTATTCCTCGCAGGATAGGTTTGCAAGGCTAAATATCGCAAACAGTATGTATTTGGTAAATCTCATATCAACAAAAATTTAAGGTCAGTTAAAATCTTACGTCCAGGCCAACTGTGAACACTTTCATCTGAGGATACCAGCCGGCATTACCTACAGGCGCTTCCACATCAAAGCCAGGATAGAACTTGTCGAATGTGAACATGTTCTGCCCGCTCGCATAAATACGCAGGCGCTGAATTTTGTTTTTCAGCAGGCTTTGAGGAACGGTATAGCTGAGTTGAACATTCTTAACCCTGAGATAAGATGCTTTTCTCAACCAGAAAGAAGAAGTCTGTATGTTGTTGCTTTCGTTAAAGGCTAACCTTGGAAATTCCGCATCCGTGTTATCTGGTCTCCAGCTATCACGCTGGTTTTCCTGAATCGTACTTCCTTCAAAGAATGGCATAATACCGTGTCCCGACAAATACCCATCGACTTTACCAACTCCCTGTAGGAAAACAGAAAAATCGAATCCTTTGTAGCCCAGGTCAATTGTCGAACTATATGTATATCGTGGAATGGATGTACCGATCACCTGCTGATCAAAATTATTGATCAGTCCATCATCATTAAGGTCTTTGTACCTGATATCTCCCGGAGCTACGGTCCCAAACTGCTTCGCATGATTGTTAACCTCTTCCTGTGTTTGAAAAAAACCGTCTGCTACATAGCCATAAAATGAACTGATTGGATATCCCTCATTGCTAACCTGTGTTCCGGTACGCTGTACGCCACGCATATCCACCACCTTATTCTTCACGTCAGACAAATTAACTGCAACACCATAATTGAAGGATCCAATTCTGTCTCTATAGGACATGTTCAGATCCCATCCATTGTTATCTACAACACCTGCGTTTTGGAAAGGAGCAGTAAGACCAATCATTGTCGGAATATCCAATCTCAACAGAATGTCGCTGGTTCTTCTCCGATAATATTCTGCCGTTACATTGAATTTAGACCATAAAGTCAGGTCAAGTCCAATGTTAGATACTGTTGTAGTTTCCCATTTGATATTAGGATTAGCCATTTCATTTAGTGAAGCACCCGTGTTGTTGAGATTATCAAAAACGTAATTACTATTTCCAATACCCACAAAGGCTGCAAATGGATACAGGGCAGGTTGATTATTGCCATCCACTAAATTCTGGTTTCCCAACTTACCCCACGAAGCACGCAATTTCAGATCTGTAATTTTATCGCTAAGTCCACTCATAAAGGGCTCCTGGATAATACGCCATCCGGCAGAAAATGAAGGGAACACAGAATACTTATTTCCTACGGCAAAACGGGATGAACCGTCGTAACGGGCATTGGCCTCAAACAAGTATTTTTCTTTGAAATTGTAATTAACCCGTCCAAAAAACGATTGCAAAGCCCAATGTTCCGCAGATCCACCAGTTCTTTCATTTAGCCTGTTCCCTGAACTAATTTCCTGATAATCAGGCAAAACAAAAACCTCCCGATAAGCAGTGATCCAGTTATTACGCTGATCCTCTCGCTGAAACCCTCCTAGTATTGTTAACTGATGGGCGGAGTTGAAATTTTTATCAAACGTGACCAAGGCCCTTACATTGTTATACCATTCCTTTCTGAATGACTGATCCAGTGAATTTCGTGCGGGAATAGCATAGCTCGGTGACCCGTCCCAACGATAAGTTTGGATGGTATTTGAAAACTTCTTAGACTCAGGCAAATTAAACTTCGGAGAATAAATCAGATTGGCCGTTAGCCATGACACAGGTTTGTACGTCAGGTTAAGGTTGATAATTGAACTTAGAGAGGATTCCTGTGTAAGTCCACCATCTTTGGCACGTGCAAGCGGATGATCACCATTCCAGCCTTCTCCATACTGTCCGGTGGATAAAACCCCTGCCTGATTTGCCGGAATACGTCTCATCCAGTGAAAAATATAATCGGTTCCGGATGAAGGTTCAATAAGATCCGTTCTCCTCAAAAATATATCCATCGATGTACTCACCTTACTGCTCAGTTTCGCATCCGTATTGATCCGCAGATTATATCGTTTGAATCCTGTGTTCGGAATAATACCATCCTGATCCAGATAACTGAATGAACCCAAAACCTTTACTTTATCAGTTCCGCCGTTCATTGCGATATAATGGCTCTGCATAAACCCACTTTTTTTCAGCGTAAGTTTTTGCCAGTCAGTGTCCGGAAACTGATCTCTATTAGTTGGTCCTTTGGTTATATAGTCCTGGATTTGTTGCTCTGTGTACAGCGGGCTACGCCCTGTATTTGTGTAGGCTTCATTGATCAGGTTCATGTGATCAAGCCCATTCACCACATTTGGAATATCAGTAGGAGTTTGCCAGCCTGCATACATATTGTAGTTGACACTGATGCCTTTCTCACTACCCCTTTTTGTTGTAATCAGAATGACACCATTTGCAGCTCTGGATCCATAAATGGCTGCCGAAGATGCATCTTTTAAAACCGATATACTTTCGATTTCATTGGGATCAATGTTATTGATATTTGATTCCACTCCATCTACAATAACCAGGGGATTTGGATCTCCAATGGTCCCAACTCCCCTGATACGCATATTTCCCACATCCTTACCCGGTTGTCCCGAACGCTGCGTAATGGTCAGCCCAGGTACCATTCCTTGTAATGCGGAAGAAGTTTGTCCGGCAGGACGTTTTACCAGTTCATCGGCCTTTACCACTGAAACGGATCCTGTAAGATTCACTTTCTTCTGAGTTCCGTATCCTACCACAACAACCTCATTAAGTGTTTTATCCTCAGGAATCAGGTCAACAGTAAATGCATTTTGAGATCCAATGGGCAGTTCCTGCGTTTCAAAACCAACAAAACTGAATACAAGTATGGCGTCTCCACCAGTACCGGCGGGCAACTCAAGCTGGAAAAAACCTTCCCCGTCTGTGGTGCTTCCAATCTGTGTACCTTTCAATACCACGCTCACTCCGGGCAGACCTATTTTCTTTTCATCCAGTACTTTACCTGAAACGTTTTTTTTAGGATTGGCTCTGTCAGCAGGCGCCACCTCCGGCAAACTATCCGCTCTCCTCAAAATAATGATCTTACCAGATACCTCGTATTGCAAACCTAGCGGTGTAAGAACCTGATCCAGTACTTCATACAAAGGTTTATCTTCCGCCGAAACGGATACTTTTCTTGCAGATTTTATGAGTTTTGAGCTGAAAACAAAGTGTACATCTACCTGCTTTTCCAGTTGATTCAAAACTTTTTTCACTTCGCTTCCACTAGCAGTAATGGATATCTTCTGGCTCAGCAGAGACTGTGCACGGCCCTCTCGCGCATAACCGGTGCCTAAGAACAATAGGGCAAACATGAGTTGGGTAGCTGTTATTCGCATCGTCCAAAGTAGTACCTGGCGGTACTTTAAAGGTTTTTTCATAGATTTGATTGTTTTGTTAAGATTGAAAAGTTGGCAAAACAATCCCCGCCTCCACATGGAGGAAATGACGTCAATCATACAGGGATAAATTTGGAGTCGGTAATGCGGGAACATTGCCGGCTCTTTTTTGTGGGATTTAGTTAACGTTCCTGTTTCGTATAATTTTTAGGGTTTAGGTTATTGTATTTATGTCTCAGCAGTTACACCTCACCTCAGTACTTATCCTCAGGGCGTTGCCCTGGGTTGAGGGATGGAAGCCTTTCAGGCTATTCTTAATTCTTAATTCCTCATTCTAACTCCATAACTTCTTAACTCCTTACTTCTTAAACACTAATTCCTACATCCACGACTATGGATAATAATCTGTCCATCAAGCACTTCGTACGTCGCTTCCATGGCCTTGCATATAATGGAAAGTTTTTCGTGCAGCGGCTGGTTGTCCAATGATGCGGTAAGCGGACATCCTTTCAAAAGCTCTTCGTCGTAAATGATTTCAA
Source organism: Dyadobacter sp. CY312 (assembly GCF_021390535.1). GTDB lineage: Bacteria > Bacteroidota > Bacteroidia > Cytophagales > Spirosomataceae > Dyadobacter. The sequence goes on along the minus strand of NZ_JAJUXG010000021.1, from coordinate 21,690 downwards.
TTCCGTAGGCATTGCCAATTGAGGCAAAAACCTCACTGGCAGGCGTATCTTCAAATTGAAAATGGGGAATCTTTGATTTTGGGAGCACAATCTCTGGACGTTCAACCAGTGTTTTTTCCATTCTTACAACATCCCGTTCAAAAATGATCTTTTGGTTAGGCGACAGTATAATGCCCTGCAATTCACGTCGTGTAAGTTTTGCTTGCAATTCCGGATCTGACTTGGCAAAAACAGAAACCCGGCCGGTTTTAACTTCAACCGTCACTTCTTTCGAAGATGGATATGCTTTAATTGTAAAACTCGTCCCCAAAACCTTGGTCACCAACTCATTGGCGTACACCATAAAAGGACGATCAGGATCTTTGGCAATATCAAAAAATGCCTCTCCGAGCAAATATACTTCTCTCGTAGGACCCGTGAACGGTTCGGCATAACGTATGCTGCTACCGGGTTTGAGTGTGATTTCACTGTGGTCCTCCAACTGCACCAATATAGACTTGTTGCCAGAATTAACCTTTTCTATCATGCGTACTGCTAATGCTGGCGGTGATACAGGTGCTTCCACTTGTATGGTATCAGAAGCCAATTGCATTTGGGAGCGATAGCTTTTCCAGGACAAACCGGCGATAATGAAAATGGCTACGGACGCAGCAATTTGAAACCATGTTGCCCGATAGAATGGTATTGGCCGGTCAAAAGTTGAGAAGTCTTCCTCCAACGGTTCGTGAATACGTGCGATCGTTTTGTTTACGGCATCGCGAATCTCCCTATCAGAAAGTTCTGCTTCTTTCGTACCCAACGACAAAACGACCTGTCTTGCCTCATTAACTACACGGACAGAACCGGGGTTTTCGGCCAGCCATACATTCCATAACAAATCATTTTCTCTGTTAGGCGCCAGGATCCATTGCCGGAAAAACTGATCCCAGACAAAATCCTCAACTCCAAAATTCTTGTATTGATCCATATCAAATTGTGCGACTATACTACGATAGACCAAAACACATTTGAGATACCAACAATTTTTAAACTATTTCTAAAAAAAATATAAATAGTGCATTTACAATGGCATTATGACCCATTTTTATATAAATAAATGAATCAAAAAGAAGGTAATGAATTCGGTACGCCAGTGTTTTTTGAGGTGCTTAATTGCAATCTGAAGAAGATTGGAGACTGTCTGTGGGGAAACTTCCATGATTTCGGAAATCTGATTTCTGTCCAGCTCCTGATAAAATTTGAGGTAAACGACTTCTTTCTGACGCAGCGGCAGTTCGTCAAGAAGCTTTTTTAATTTTTGGGTTAAAACAAGTGTAGATTCCTGTTCGATGTAATCCTGCTCTACCGAAAACTCGATTTCAAAATTACCTTCCTGCCCATCAAGCTCGTCTTCTGCCAGTCGTGCTTTCACCTCGTACTTCCGATGCATAAGCCGGCGAAGCGATGCCATGAGATAGGGTTTCACAGCAATGTCTACACTGAGATTGTCACGTCTTTCCCATAACGCCAGAAACAAATCCTGGATACAATCTTTGACAAATTCTTTATCTTTTGAAAATTTGCTTCCGTAATAAAACAGAACCCTGAACTGAGAGGACATGAGGTAATCGAATGCATCCACATCGCCAGCGATGAAGCGCTGCCACATTAATTTATCATCAGAAGCGTCGGAGCGATTTACAGATAAGTTCATGGAGCATTCAAATTGAGTGTTCAAAATAAATACATCACCCTGCAAATCACAATACTTTTTATAAAATTGTTTCAATAACAGCTAAAATACTTTCTATTGAATAAATTTCCATTGCTATAACACAGGTCGTAATTCTTTCGTCAATCGCTATTCACTTGAAAAATTCTAACATATGAACATTCTATATCGTACTCTTTTCTGTATCAGTACCATTGTCGCCATTTCTTCATTTGCAAATGCACAATCAGTCAGCCCCGGGTACGACTCTACTTTGGCCAAACGACTGAATGCTGATGATTACGGAATGAAAAAATATGTGCTGGTTCTATTAAAAACCGGTAGTGCGACCAATCTGAATAAGGCCACAACGGACAGCCTCTTCACAGGCCATATGACCAACATCAACACGCTTGCGGAAAATGGTAAACTGGTTGTAGCCGGGCCATTTTTTAAAAACGATAAATATCGTGGAATTTTTATTCTGAATGCCTCCACAATTGAGGAAGGCAAGCAACTTGTGGCAACGGATCCTGCTATCAAAGCAAACCTGTTGGAGGCCGAAATGTTGCTGTGGTATGGGTCTGCTGCGCTATCAGAAACACTGGAAATTCATAAACGGATTGAGAAGAAGTCACACTAGACGACGAATGAATTAGAATAGTTCAATTTTCGGACATTATGGCATTTAAAAGACTTAAAACAAGAAATCCGCGACAAAATTTCCGATTTTACGTTGTGGTACGTAGTTTTTGCTGATGAGTCAAAGATCATTAATCAACGAATCGTCGCCATGAACTTTAACCAATATACCATTAAAGGACAGGAAATTATTCAACATGCTGCGCAAATGGTTCAAGGCAACCAGCAGCAGGCCATTGAAACAGGCCACGTACTGAAATCCATCCTTGAAGAAGATCCGAATACGTCGCTGTTTTTATTAAATCAGCTGAATATCAGTCCTGAAATGCTGAATGCCAGACTTCAAAAAATCGTGGACGGTTACCCGCGTGTAAGTGGCGGACAGCCTTACCTGGGCAACGATATGGCCGCAGCAAGCGGAAAAGCACAGAATTACCTCAAAGAATTTGGTGATGAATTCATCAGCATCGAACTGCTTTTACTGGGAATTTTGGCCGGGAAGGATTCTACCGCCGTCATGATGAAGGAGGTAGGTTTCAAAGAGAAAGAGCTAATCAACGCCATTAAAGAATTAAGAGGTAAAAATAATCCCGTGAAAGATCAAAATGCAGAAGCTAAGTACCGTTCACTGGAACGATACAGCAAAAATTTGAATGAACTGGCCAAAGCAGGGAAAATAGACCCGGTGATTGGTCGTGACGAAGAAATTCGTCGTGTTTTACAGATACTGAGCCGCCGTACCAAAAACAATCCGATTCTTTTGGGAGAACCAGGTGTTGGTAAAACAGCCATCGTGGAAGGTCTGGCTCAGCGTATTGTGCAGGGAGATGTACCGGAAAATCTGAAATCGAAAACGATTGTATCGCTGGATATGGGTCTGCTCATTGCCGGTGCAAAATACAAAGGTGAATTTGAGGAAAGACTGAAAGCGGTTATCAAAGAAGTTACTGACTCCGAAGGTGAGATCGTGCTCTTCATTGACGAAATCCATACGCTGATTGGCGCGGGTGGCGGTGGTGAAAGTGCCATGGATGCGGCCAACCTGCTGAAACCAGCCTTGGCACGCGGCGAGTTGCATGCGATTGGCGCTACCACGCTGAAAGAATATCAGAAATACATGGAAAAGGATAAGGCTTTGGAGCGTAGGTTCCAGGCTGTAATGGTGGACGAGCCCAATATTCCGGATGCCATCAGTATTCTTCGTGGTATTAAAGAAAAATACGAATTGCATCACGGTGTGAGGATTCAGGATGACGCGGTAATTGCTGCTGTGGAGCTTTCAAACCGTTACATCAGCGACCGCTTTTTACCGGACAAAGCCATTGACTTAATGGACGAAGCGGCTTCAAAACTGCGCCTGGAAATGGATAGCGTACCGGAAGAACTCGACGAGCTGAACCGGAAAATCATGCAGCTCGAAATTGAACGCGAAGCGATTCGTCGTGAAAATAACAAGGACAAAGAATCGACATTAAATAAGGAAATTGCCGACCTGAGCGAAAGCCGTAATACACTGAAAGCGCAGTGGGAAAATGAAAAAGGCAAAGTAAATGAAGTTCGTTCTTTGAAAGAGCAACTGGAACAGTTGCGATTGGAAGCAGATCAGGCAGAACGTGCCGGTGATTTTGGTAAGGTAGCAGAAATCAGATACGGTCGTATCCCGGAAGCACAGACAAAACTGGAAGAGCTTCAAAAAGCAGGTGCGACAGAAAGCTTGATGCAGGAAGAAATTGGTCCGGAAGAAATTGCCGAAGTGGTAGCTAAATGGACTGGCATTCCGGTAAGCAAAATGCTGCAAAGCGACCGCGAAAAACTCTTGCAGCTGGAAGAGCATTTGCACCAAAGAGTCGCAGGACAAAATGAAGCCATAGGAGTAGTATCCGACGCGGTTCGCCGGAGCCGTGCAGGTTTACAGGATGCAAAACGGCCGATCGGAAGTTTCTTGTTCCTTGGACCTACCGGTGTGGGTAAAACGGAATTGGGCAAAACCCTCGCCGAGTATCTGTTCAATGATGAAAATGCGATGGTGCGTATTGACATGAGTGAATATCAGGAGCGTCACGCTGTAAGCCGTCTGGTGGGAGCACCTCCGGGATACGTGGGCTATGAAGAAGGCGGTCAGTTGACAGAAGCCGTCAGAAGAAAGCCATACAGCGTTATTTTACTGGATGAAATTGAAAAAGCGCATCCTGACGTTTGGAACATTCTGTTGCAGGTGCTTGATGAAGGCCGCTTAACGGATAACAAAGGACGTGTTGCCAATTTCAAAAACACGATCATTATCATGACGTCCAACATAGGCAGTCACATCATTCAGGAGAAATTTGCGGAAGACGAGGGCTGGAACCATACCTTGATCGTAGAAGAAGCAAAACAAGCCGTGCTTGATCTTTTGAAAGCATCGGTTCGCCCTGAATTCCTGAACCGTATTGATGAGATTGTTCTGTTTGAACCGTTGTCGATGAAAAACATTCGTAAGATCGTAGACATCCAGTTTAAAGGGATTCAGAAAATATTGCTCGAACAAGGCATCACACTGGACGCTTCCGATGAAGCCCTTACCAAGTTGGGTGAAGACGGATTTGATCCAGCCTTTGGTGCCCGCCCGCTCAAAAGGGTGTTACAGCGTAAAATCCTGAACGAACTTTCCAAAGGGATTCTGAGCGGACAAGTTGCCAAGGATTCAGTGATTATGATGGAGCTCAATTCTCAGGGTGATCTTATCTTTGAAAATGTTGGGAACATAGAAATGTAATCTCAAAATAATTCTAAAAAAACGGAGCAGCTCTCAGGAGTGCTCCGTTTTTTTATGTGTAGAAAGGTCATACTGACGCTTAAAACACAGTTGTGTACGCACTTCTACAAACTTTTCCATAATCGAAGTCATAAAGCTATATTTTCTAATTGGCATGATTATTGTACAATTTATTGTACAAATAATTATGCCTTACTAATTCAATCGCGATCCTATGGAACACTCATCGAATTCATTTAAAGTCGCCATTCTGGTTGCGGATGGATTTGAGCAGGTGGAAATGACCTGCCCCAGAAAAATACTAAATCAACACGGAGCCTGCGTTCACGTGATCTCTCCAAATAAAGATTTGGTGAAAGGCTGGAATCGGGTCGATTGGGGCCACGATCACCATGTGGATGTGCCTCTGAATATGGCACGGGCTGAATATTACGATGCATTGGTGTTGCCGGGCGGGGTAATGAGCGTGGATGCTTTAAGAGCCGAACCAAATGCCATCGCATTTGTCAGATCTTTTTTTAACGCTGGAAAAGCGGTGGCAGCGATTTGCCACGGACCTCAATTACTTATTGACGCCGACGTGGTAATAGGCCGCAAGCTTACCTCGTTCGCTACGATCAGAACAGACCTGGAAAATGCCGGTGCAATATGGCTCAATAAACAGGTGGTTGTGGACAACAGCCTTATTACAAGCAGAAATGCCGACGATCTGCCTTCATTTACAAGCCAGCTCATCAAGGAATTTAATTTGGTTGATAGACAAGTAAGCCAGTTGAGCTAAGTGTTCAGCTATAAGATATTTTCATTCAGGAGCCCATCAGATCCGGAATGAAAAAAAACCGGTCATAAAACACTACTCACGCAACAAAAATTGACCGGTATTCAAAAAGCACCTCCTAAAAGAGGTGCTTTTTTCTTTTCCGTACGGTTCAATCTTTCAATCTTTGCAATTATGAATTCGAAAACCAGTTCAGCTGGTTCATTACAATATTTACTTCCTGCATGAATTACGCCATATCACTCCAAAATGTATCCGTCCGCAAATATGACTCTGTTGTTTTATCAGACATTTCGCTAAACATTCAGGCAGGTGAAAACTGGGCAATAATTGGTCCTAATGGTTCCGGAAAAACAATTTTGCTGGATATTATTGCAGGGAAATGGCCGGTTTGGAAAGGCAGCGTACATTACAGCTGGGATGAGCCATTGCGTGAAACCGTCGAACTGGTGTCAAACGATTATTCTTTTAACAGAATTGTAAACGCCGGAGCAGAGTATTACCAGCAACGGTTCCATGCCTACGAAGCCGAGCGCGCTCCAACATTACGGGCAATTCTGACCAATCAGCTAAAACCCGTCGGCACTATTGATGACAAGTCGGTGAGCCTTGCGCCTTCCAAAGTAAGCGGGGAAAGTCTGGAACGAGTTACAGCGCTGCTTTCTCTAACTCATTTGCTCGATCACCCGTTTGTTACACTTTCCAATGGTGAAACGCGCAGAATGCTTCTGGCGAAATCATTGCTTAAAAATCCTCGTGTGCTTTTGCTCGACAATGCTTTTAGCGGATTGGATGTACATTCACGGGAAGTATTGCGGAATGCACTGAGCGAACTTTCTGCTTCCGGTGTCATCATCATTATGGCTACTCCGGCAACAGAAATCCCTTCATGCATCACACATGTAGCCGAATTGAGCGAAGGTCACCTGGTACGCACCTCTAAGTTAGATGCCTATAAAAATCAGGAAACGGCAACACAACAATTGCCTCAGCCTGATGATGCCAAACTGCTGCATTTTGGACAGCCTTCCTTTACAGATTTTGAGTTTGCACTAAATCTCAGAAACATCAATGTAAAATATGGTAATGAGCAAATCCTGAACAATGTAAACTGGAAGATCCGAAAAGGTGAAAAATGGGCACTGTCTGGCGCAAACGGTTCCGGTAAATCAACCTTATTAAGCATTCTTACCGCCGACAATCCACAACGTTTCGCCAATGACTTTGATTTATTCGATAAAAAACGAGGCGGAATTGGAGCTTCCATTTGGGATATCAAACAAAAAATCGGTCACGTTTCGCCGGAATTGCATTTGTACTTCCCACGAAACACAACGGTTTTCAAAACCATAGCATCCGGTTTTTTTGACGCAACGGGTGTGTTCTTCAAAAAACTTACAGACGTTCAGATTGAACGGGTACATGAAGTTGCAGAGCTCCTTCATGTGCATGAATTACTGGAAAAGGATTTCTCTCAGCTCTCAAAAGGGCAGCAAAGAATGGTCTTGTTGTCGCGGGCGCTGGTTAAAAACCCTCCGCTACTCATTCTGGACGAACCTTGCCAGGGACTGGACGCAGATGCCATTGAATATTTCAAATCCGTAGTGAATGCAATTTGTAAATCTGACGAACGAACGCTGATTTACGTATCGCATTACCCCCACGAAATTCCTTCCTGTGTGACACATTACCTGAAACTGGAAAAGGGGAATGTAGTTGCAGATTAATTCTGCTCTGTGGTAAAAAGTGTGATCAGTAGATACGTTATCAGGAAACGTAATTGACACAAAATCCCGGAGGCATGAAACATCGGTAGATAAAAAATTACCCGATAAATCGAAGTGCCGTAGGGAAGCAACATTGCTTCCCTACGGCACTAAAAACAATTCTGATACTTCTCTTTTATATCTCTTGCCTGAACGGTTTCAACTGAATCTAAAATTCCATTCTCGCTTCTGGACTAACAGTCTGATCACAAAAATCACTGTTCAGATATTTGTAGTGAGCGGCCATCGCAATCATTGCCGCATTGTCGGTGCAGTATTCAAATTCAGGAATATATACTTTCCAGCCCAATTTTTCGCCCAATTCCATAATCGAAGTACGCAATCCGGAATTGGCAGAAACACCACCGGCAATTGCAATCTCCTTTATCCCCGTTTCTTTGGCTGCTTTTTTTAGTTTTTTCAAAAGGATGTTCACGAGTGTGAACTGTATGCTTGCGCAAATATCTTTGAGATTTTCAGTGATAAAATTCGGATTCTCACGCACCTGTTTTTGCAGGAAATACATGAATGAAGTTTTAATCCCACTGAAAGAGAAATCCAGTCCGGGCATTTCAGGTAAAGGAAATGCATAAGCCATCGGGTTTCCTTCACGGGCATATTTGTCGATGAGCGGACCGCCGGGATAGGGCAAATCCAGAAGTTTTGCCGTTTTGTCAAAAGCCTCCCCTACTGCATCGTCCTTGGTTTCTCCAATAATTTGCATTTCAAGCGGTCCTGAAACCTTTACAATTTGCGTGTGTCCGCCACTAACCGTGAGGCAGAGAAATGGAAATTTAGGCCTTGGTTCTTCAATAAAATGCGCCAAAACATGCGCCTGCATGTGATTTACGTCGATCAATGGAATATTGAGCCCCATTGCCATGGACTTGGCAAACGAAGTTCCAACAAGCAACGCACCTAACAAACCAGGTCCTTTGGTAAAAGCAATGGCATCAAGGTCTTTTTTTGTTACTTTTGCATCAGTCAATGCCTTATCCACCACAGGCAGAATGTGTTGCTGGTGAGCACGCGAAGCAAGCTCAGGAACAACGCCTCCATACTGTGTGTGAATGAGCTGTGTGGCAACAACATTAGAGCAAATTTTTCCGTTAGTTATCACGGCTGCTGAGGTTTCGTCGCAAGACGATTCGATGGCAAGAATGTTCATACGTTTTAAAAATATTTGCAAAAATAGTCAATTACGCGTGATTAATTCCTGACAGGCATTTGGGCAACCTTTACATTCCGTGTTACAGAATTACTATAATGTTGAATGTCAATTAATAGATAGAAATACCCCGGCATGGTCCGGTAAAGATATATGTTACGATTCCTGAAGGTAGTCATCAACAGTTTTGTTGTAATCCTGATCTTTGCGCTTTTAGCGCTGGGGATTGCTACGATTGCTCTTCAGCTTCCTTCCGTACAGACCTTCGCCGTACAAACTGCCACAGAAAGAGTATCAAAAGCGCTTGGCTATCCCATTACCATTGAGCGTGTTAATATCAAATGGTTTGACGTCGTTTCGCTTGAAGGCATTTCGGTAAAGGACACCAGCCAGCTCCGGATGATCGACGTCGGTCGCATTGATGTCAATCTCAATGTGGGCAATATCATTGAAAATTCTTCCCGCGAAATCCATCTTGACGAAGTAAATGTCTATCAACCGGACGTTCATCTGCGCGTTATCCCTGAATCGGGCTACTTAAACATTGACGGATTTATTGAAAAAATAAATGAACTGACAGCTCCCAAAGTACGCCGTCCTCCCAACGCGCCGGAAAACAACACCCCATTTACAATAGGAAAATCACGTATCACGGACGGGAAATTCAGCTACGACGATCCCCGACAGGTAAAACGAAAGGGAGCGCGTGTATTCGACTACTCTCATTTCCAACTTACAAAGCTGAACGGTGAGCTAAAAGATTTTCTGGTACAGGGCGACACCATTTCCTTTCTGGGTAAAGACCTGAAAATGATAGACAAGCAAACAGGTCTGAATGTGAAAGGTCTGGACACACGTTTTCTATTCTGTCAGAAAAAAATGGAGTTGCATGAGCTGGACGCTCACATTGGAGATTCTCATTTGAAAGACCAGATATCCTTTCATTACAACCGTTCCGGCGAACTTGGGGATTTCAACCATAAGGTATATCTCAAAGGCCATTTGATAGGAAGCACAATCAGCTCCCGCGATCTCGGTTTGTTTTCTGAGTATGTAGACGCGCTTAACGAAACCTGGCAAGTTTCCGGGGATTTTAATGGTAAAGTCGATGATTTCATGTTGTCGAACTCAGATATTCACTTTGGTAAAAGCAGTCGCTTACTTGGTGATATTGGCTTCAAAGGGCTACCCCAAATCGAAGGCTGCGTAATGGACATCCGTTTGTCGCTCTCCAAAGTGATGCCGGAAGATATTGTTCAGTATTATCCGGAATGGGACAAACATGAAGCTCTTGAAAAATTTGGACTTACGCTGTTAGACGGGACTTTTAAAGGAACACTTGAAGATTTTGCGGTTGATGCAGATGTTTCCTCAGCGCTCGGGAAATTATCCGGCGATCTTGTTTTTCACATTGATGATGCGAAATCGACCACTTATTCAGGCAAAGTTACGGCCTCGGACTTTGAACTTGGTACTTTAATAAATGATTCTGACAACTGGCAAAAACTCGATTTTGACGGAAAAATATTCGGTAAGGGATTGGAACTTCAGTTCGCTTCCGGGAATATGGATGCGCTGGTAAGTCGTATTGGATTCAGAAATTACGACTACCGGAATATCAAGCTAAAAGGCAATATTCAAAATCAGTATTTTAATGGCCATGTAAGCACTCGGGACTCTAATCTGGTGGTGAACCTGGATGGTGAGTTTGATCTTTCCAAACCCAAAAATCATTTTGACGTTCAGGGAATCATAGAAAAAGCGAATTTGCAGGCGCTGGGCTTCATTAAGGATTCAATTACCGTGAGAACCGAACTGGACGTAAAGCTTGCCGGAAACACCATTGATGAGCTCATTGGAGATGCAAAACTGCTAAACACGTATTTGGTAACGACAAAAAACGAACGAAATCTGGTGATAGATACACTGGTTCTTTCTTCTACCCAATTGCAGGATCAGCGCACAATTCAACTGGAAAGTGAATTTTTAACTGCAAAACTAAAAGGTGACTTTCTGCCCACCGTTGCCTGGAAAGATCTCAGTAAGGTTTTGCAGGAATACAAGCTCTATTTCCTTGACAATGAAGCAAACAGGAAGGCTTATTATGCCAACAAGCCTATTCAGCTTGTAAGAAACAATTATGAAATAGATTACGAATTGGAAACGAGGAATCTGTCCCGTTTTCTGGCATTCATCAGTCCTGATATTTATGTATCCAGAGGTGCAAAAGCGGAAGGTTTTTTCAAAATGGACAATACCTCTTTTTTAACGCTGACGGCTTCTGCTGATACACTTAAATATGGTAATAATCAGTTTGTGAATTCGGTAGTGGATGTCACCACCTCCAAATTCGTGAACAGCGCGGAAGTACTCGCATCCGCACTAGTAACCTCTGCCCAACAAAAAATGAGTGCCCTCGTCCCGACCGAAAAACTGGAACTGGAAGGCACCTGGGATGTTGACCACATCGATTTCAATGGAGATATCAGGCAGGTAAGCAGTACCAACCGTGCCAATATGGGAGGCGAAATTCGGTTTTTGCCAGCTGGTCTGGATATCAGTTTTAAAAAGTCTCAGCTTAATCTGCTCGACGAACAATGGAACGTACCGTCGGAAAGTCTGATCTCCATTGTTGGTACGGATGTCAATTTTAGCAATCTGGGCCTTGTCAGCGGCAAGCAACGGCTTACTGTCAATGGAACGGTTTCTCAGGATCCGTCGAAGAGCCTTGTTCTGGATATCCGAAATTTCAAACTCAATACGCTTAACACCGTCTTGAATACCAAAATCGCAGGTATTATGGATGGTACCGCAAAAATTAAAAATGCATATAACAACATTGCACTGGATGCCAGCTTCAATGTCGAGAGTCTTGGATACGCTCAGTACGAGTTTGGGAATTTTGCAGGAACGGGAGACTGGGATACAGAAAGAAGTCAGCTTGAAATCGACGCGGAGCTCAGTAAAAACGCCACAAAAGTTTTCAGTCTGACAGGCTTATACCGGCCAAAGCTGGCTGCGAACACATTGGACCTGAAAGCCATTTTCAGCCAGGTTGATTTCAAGGCCATTGAACCATTTGCCGAAGGACTTATTTCCGACGTGAGCGGAAAAGCGCAGGGATCAGTTATGATTAAAGGTACTGTAAATGCACCGGTACTGGAAGGCTCGTTGGCGGTTGATAAAGGCCGCATGAAGTTTGACTATCTGCAATCGGTATTCACTTTCAGCGATATAATAACGTTTAGTGAAAGTGAAATCAGCGGAAATAATATACTGCTTACTGATCAGGATGGCAATACGGCGACGCTGAGAGGCGGTGTTTTTCATGAAGGATTTAAGTATTTCACCATGGGTTTCAATGCTGATCTCCGTAACTTTAAAATCCTGAATACAGTAGCCAAGGACAACGATACCTTTTACGGAACAGCGTATGTTACCGGCCCGGTGGCTGTGTATGGTCCTATTGATAACATGAATATTGAGGCCAACGTGACCAGTAACAAAGGCACCAAAATATACATCCCGCTTGATGGCGCCACCGAAGTTGCAACCCAGGACTACATTCAGTTTGTAAGCCAGCAGCCCAAGTTTGACAGCACTTTGCAATCTACACAAATTGCCAGAAAACAGGTTTCAGGAGGTATAAAGATGGATTTTAACTTTAACCTGACACCTGACGCAGCCTGCGAAATTATTTTCGACCGACAAACGGGTGATATCATCAGAGCCAACGGAAGCGGCAGGCTGAATCTTAATATTGATACGCAGGGTGACTTCACAATGACGGGTACCTACGAAATTGACAAGGGAGATTACAACTTCACGCTTCAAAACGTAATTAACAAGAAGTTTAACATCAAACCGGGAAGTCGCATTGTGTGGTCGGGTGATCCTTATGGCGCTATGCTGGATGTGAAAGCGGGTTATACACAACTGGTTTCCTTGCTTGGGGTACTTCCGAATACAACCAGCGACAACAAACAATTCGAGAACCTGAATCGCCGTTATCCGGTAGAAGTTACGATTGGCTTGTCGGACAGACTGATGTCCCCACAGATCAGATATGATCTTAAAATCTTGGAAAATCCGTCACTCAACAATGTAAGAGGACAGCTTGAAGCCTTTGAAAATAAACTCCGTTCCGACGAACAGGAACTAAGCCGGCAAGTAAGTAGCTTACTTGTGATCAATCAGTTGCAGCCGGAAAGTAGCCTTGCTTCTGCCAACAATAATATTCTTGGAAATAGCATCAGCGAACTCGTATCGAACCAGATCAGCCGGTGGGCATCTGGTATCAACGAGAATCTGGAAGTGGGTGTTTCCGGTCTTTCCCTTGACCAGAATGCACTGACCAATCTTCAATTACGGTTTTCCTATCGTTTCCTGAATGATCGCTTCCGCGTAACCCGCGATGGCCGGATCAGTAATGGCACAGCCGGCACAGCAGCCCAATACGATGCTGCAAGTTTGTTGGGCGAGTGGACGTTGGAATATTGGCTCAATCCGAAAGGTTCGGTTAGGATGAAGGCTTATAACCGTAACATTCAAAATCCGTTCACTCTAAGCAATACCGTGACAACAGGTGGATTCAGTATGCAGTTTACGCATAGCTTCAACCGATTTATACCCATGCCCAAACCGGCATTAAAAATCCCTTACGTCCCTATTGACTCTACCATGAGGGATTCTCTGGATAAGAAATTTCTGTCGAAAAAGGGGGGATGATTGATCTGTTTTCATGAGCAATGATGTAGTCAATCAGGAGGTTCCATACGGAGCCAAGGGGACTAGTGATGGACTACTTTTCTATAAACAGGAAGCCCGTATCGGGCCTTAATCGAACCATCCATCGGCAAAGCCACAGAGTGGCTACCTTTTTATAGAAATGTGGAAATTTCATTCAAAAGAAAGCTCCGTAGGTGTTTCCCCGACTAAATCTCAATTGTCCAATTCGGCAACAACAAACCCACAAAGACACAACAGCAAACAGCTGAAATACCTAATTCCCTGCCTGATTCGCCGCCAACAACTCCTGTTTGATCGTATGAATCCGGCTACTGAATTCCAGACTTGGGAAATCAAGGTTGGGTACGCAAGTGGCGCCAAGGTAATCCATCACTTCTTTCGGATGCGGGGTTCTTTTTCCGTTGGTGATACTGATGTGTTTCGAAGTTGTCCAAAGCAGTGTTTTCAGCTCCGTACGCAGGTCGTTGGTCATGAAATATTCGGTCACCATGGTGTCCTCATTGTAATAAATGACACGTGAAGTTATGCGCACCCATTCGCTGATTAAGGCCGGTCGCACATATCCGATCTGGTGCTGATATACCACCCAACTGGTACGCAATTCCCTGAACATGGCTTCGAAACTGAACCCGTAAAGTTTAGAAACCTGATCCTCCCGGGCATTGAAGAAGTATTCAAAATATTTTGAGTTGTTCAGGTGCATCAAAGGATCGCAATCCTGAAACCTTATGATCACCCTGGACTCCGCCTCAACGGGCATATCAGACAAATCAGCAGTAAAAAGCATATTGAAAAAGTGTTTTGCTATCGAATTTCAGTTATGTATTGTCTACTAAACCGGATGACAGCTGTTTAAAATCGCAGCAAACCCCTACTCTCCCCGGTACCTGACGGCAATCCCATTCAGCAAATACCCTTCCTTATCTACCGAAGTGTAGTATTTATACTTTACGTTGATGATGGCATCTGCTCCGATTTTTTGAGCTTTAAGGACCAGTCGTGCAGTAAGAAGCTCCTTGGTTTTAGCATCATTCCCTCTGAACATCATACGATTGTCTTTGGTCTGATTTGCTGTAAGCGTATCCTCATCCGTGATCTCGATCAGCCCGATTTCGGTATAAGGTCTTTCCAGAATTTCGCCCTCACGAAGCACTTCGATAGGATATTTTGTATTGGTTGAAATAGGAATTCCGCCAGAGCAGCCGATCAGGATACTGAATGATAGGAAAAGCAGGCCCTGGACAATTTTTTGATTTTTGATCATGATGTTTTTCAAAATGAATTCACTGGTTACCAAACGGAAAACTTACGGTTTCAATTCCTCGTCCGGAGAACAAAGATAATACGGTTCGTATCCATTATACCACAAGAGTGATCATGCCTGTTGCAAACATTGTTGAATAAGCCTGTATTCCTTCGTTTTAAGTACCTTTCTTTGCCGTTTATCATGAAATCATTGTTTCATGAAATGCACTTATTTACTTTCAAGTCCTATTTTGAGTATCTAAACTAAATTCATTTGGAATGATCATCAAATCTAAAAAAGTAAAATCAAGTGGAATAAAGGCTATTGCCGGTTTCATTATCACAGCTTTTCTGACGGTTCCCGTTACTGCGCAGGAACTTCCGAAAGGGATGAAAAAAGTTACGTCTGTGGAAGGAATCACAGAGTACACCATGGAAAACGGACTTAAAGTCCTGATGT
This sequence comes from Dyadobacter sp. CY312, assembly GCF_021390535.1. Classification (GTDB taxonomy): domain Bacteria; phylum Bacteroidota; class Bacteroidia; order Cytophagales; family Spirosomataceae; genus Dyadobacter. Next base: position 6,437 of record NZ_JAJUXG010000021.1, on the reverse strand, counting down.
TCCCGGACCCTTCCAAGCCAACCATCACCGTCAACATTACTTATCTTGTAGGTTCACGCCACGAAGGATATGGCGAAACCGGGATGGCACATTTGCTGGAACACATGGTGTTTAAAGGCACGCCAAAACATCCGAACATACCTCAGGAACTGACCGCTCACGGAGCACGCCCGAACGGCACAACCTGGTACGACCGTACTAACTACTACGAAACATTTTCTGCATCGGAAGACAACCTGAAATGGGCGCTTGACATGGAGGCCGACAGGATGATCAATTCATTTATCGCTAAAAAGGATCTTGACAGCGAGTTCAGCGTGGTACGTAATGAATTTGAATCAGGGGAAAACAGTCCTTTCCGTGTATTGATGGAGCGTGTGTTGTCAGGATCATTTTTGTGGCACAACTACGGAAAATCAACTATTGGAAACCGGTCAGACATTGAACGCGTTCCGATTGAAAACTTACAGGCATTTTACAAAAAATATTATCAGCCGGATAATGCAGTATTAACTGTTGCAGGTAAAATTGATGAACCAAAAACGCTGGCATTGATCAATGAATATTTTGGCAAGATTGAAAAACCTGCACGTGTTCTTCCAAAATCATACACGGTAGAACCTACGCAGGACGGCGAAAGATTTGTGGAGCTAAAAAGAACTGGCGATATACAAATGATCATGGCGGCTTACCACGTCATGCCTGGTTCTCATAAGGATTATCCTGCTCTGGAAGTACTGACAGAAGTTCTTACTTCGGAGCCAAACGGAAAACTTTACAAGAACATGGTCAATACCAAAAAAGCTTCTTCACAATTTGGATTTAGTTTTCAGCTGTTTGACCCAGGAATGGTACTGTTTGGTGCTGAGGTGCTGAAAGAAAAATCATTGGACGAAGCACGCCATGCATTTACTGCAACCCTTGATTCTGCTGCAACAACCAAACCTTCGGCTGAGGAAGTTGAACGTGCAAAAACAACTTTATTGAAAAACTGGGATCTTGAATTCCGTAATTCAGAACGTATTGGTTTGAGTATCAGCGAAGCCATTGCAACCGGCGATTGGAGACTTGCCTTCCTTTCCCGCGACAACATTCGCAAAGTAACTGCTGACGATGTTTTTAAAGTAGCACAACACTATTTCAAACCTTCAAATCGTACTTTGGGAACATTTGTACCAGAGGCAAATCCCGTCCGTGCCGAAATACCGGAAGCACCTAATGTTGAAGAGCTTGTTAAAAACTACAAAGGCGAAGCTGTTGTAGCCGAAGGTGAAGCATTTGATCCGGCTCCGGCTAATATCGAATCAAGAACAGTTCGTACTGAAAAAGCTGGCACGATTGAAACGGCGCTTTTGACCAAGAAAACACGTGGAAACGTGGTTGCGGCTAAAATCACGCTACGTTATGGCGATGAAAAAAGCCTGACAAACAAAGCAACCATTTCTGACCTGACCGGCTCGATGCTTGATAAAGGGACCAAAACCAAAACGCGCCAACAGCTTAAAGACGAGTTCGACAGACTTAAAGCAAGGGTTAGTTTCTTTGGTGCCGGAAACCAGGCAGGCGCTAACATTGAAACGACAAGAGACAATATGCCGGCTGTAATAAAGCTGGTGGCCGAAGTATTAAAAACCCCTTCGTTTGACGAAAATGAATTCGAAAAATTGAAGCAGGAAGAACTGGCCGGCATTGAATCGCAGCGCAGCGAACCACAAGCGATTGCTTTCACCCAATATCGTCGCATTACAAGTCCATATCCAAAAGGAGATGTCCGTTATGTTGGTACATTCGACGAGGATGTTGCAAGCCTGAAAGAAACTACGCTGGATCAACTGAAACAATTCCACAAAGACTTTTACGGAGCAAATAATGCATCTGCAACTGTGGTTGGGGACTTTGATCAGGCTGCGGTACAGAAAGTGTTGAACACGGAATTTGGAACATGGAAAAGTGCGAAAGCGTTTAGCCGCATCGCTTCCCCATATCAGGCAGTGAAAGCAGAGAACAAAGCTATTGAAACACCAGACAAGGCAAATGCAATGTTTGTAGCTGGTATGAACATGCCGTTGCAGGATAGCGACCCGGATTATCCGGCGTTGGTTCTTGGCAACTATATGCTTGGCGGAGGCTTTCTGAATTCACGCCTTGCTACGCGTATCCGTCAGAAAGAAGGATTGAGCTATGGTGTCGGTTCACAGGTTTCAGCAAGTTCACTGGATAAAAACGGATCTTTCATGTCGTATGCCATTTACGCTCCGCAAAATGCAGAGAAACTGGAAGCGGCATTTAAAGAAGAAATAGACAAAGTGCTGAAAGAAGGCTTCACTGCCGAAGAAATTGCAGCTGCTAAGTCGGGGTATTTACAGTCACGTCAGGTTGCACGTGCACAGGATGCTTCTCTGGCCAATACACTCACGAACAATCTGTACCTGAACAGAACGATGCAGTGGGATGCTGATTTCGAAAAAAATCTCGAAGCATTGACTCCGGAAAAAATTAAAGCTGCAATGCAAAAGCACATCGATTACTCGAAGCTGAGTATCATAAAAGCGGGAGATTTTGCAAAAGGCAAAGCAGGTGCTGCAACTGAAAAAGCACCTGGTGCTTTGGGCGGAACAGAGAAAAAATAAGTTTTCAAGAAAATCAAAAAACCGGACTGCGAAATGGCAGTCCGGTTTTTTGCATTCAGAATGGTATATAATGAGATATTTACCGTATTCAATCCGGGAGAATATTAAAATAAAATTAAAAACCTGCCTCTGCTCAATACACTGGCAGGCTTCCCTTATATTTAACGTTTATTACTTTTCACAAAATATGAAACGAATATCCGGATTTCTACTTCATCTCCTAATCGCATTCGCAGCAGTTACTACCTCCGCAACGGGTCAAACTGTGGTTAAAGCTAAAAATACCACACTGGCCCGACCGAAACTGGTTGTGGGTATAGTGGTGGACCAAATGCGCTATGACTACCTGTACCGATACTACGACAAATACAAGGAAGGTGGGTTAAAAAGACTCATGAATGAAGGCTTTAACTGCCGGAACAATCACTATCACTACGCACTGACAGTAACTGCGGCGGGTCATTCCGCGGTTTACACAGGAGCTTTACCAGCAGTGAACGGTATTGTAGGAAACGACTGGTACGACAAATCAAAAGCATCAAACGTATACTGCACCGAAGATAAGACGGTTGCAACAGTTGGTAGTTCTAACGTAACAGTTGGCAAGATGTCTCCGCGTAACCTCCTTACAACCACTGTGACAGATCAGCTTCGGATTGCTACCAATTTCAGATCTAAAACCATCGGTGTTGCCATTAAAGACAGGGCGTCTATTCTGCCCGCAGGACATGCAGCAAATGGAGCCTATTGGTTCGACTCCAAAACCGGAAACTTTGTTACCAGTACCTATTATGGCAACGAACTTCCTCAGTGGGTACAGGATTACAATAATAAAAAAATGCCTTCCGAATACCTTCGCCGTGGTTGGAACACCTTGTTACCGATTGAACAATATACCCAAAGCTCGCCGGATGATGTGCCTTGGGAAGGAACTCTGTCAGGAGCTGCAAAACCGATTTTCCCTCATGAACTTATCGGAACAGCAGGAGATGCTTTTGGCGTAATTACCACATCTCCATGGGGAAATACAATGACTAAAGAAATGGCCATTGCAGCCATTAAAGGAGAAAACATGGGCAAAGGTAAGGATACTGATTTTCTTGCCGTAAGCTTTTCAACTCCGGACCGGATCGGTCATGCTTTTGGTCCAAATTCTGTGGAACAGGAAGACAACTACCTCAAATTGGACATGGAATTTGCTGACCTGTTTAACTTTCTTGACTCCTGGACTGGCAAGGGAAATTATACCGTATTTCTCACTGCTGATCATGGCGCAATGGATGTGCCGGCTTTTTGGCAGGAACACAAGCTTCCGGCAGGATTGATGAACCCCACTACCCTCACCCGGACCATCGTAAAGTCACTTAATGACGCTTTTGGAGAAGGAGAGTACGTTCAGGCTTTTGAAAATTATCAGTTGTACCTGAACAACGCCCTGCTGAAAGAGAAAAAAGTTTCGATTGAGGATGTCTACAAAGTTTTAAGAGAGACCTTAATTCCTGTTCAGGGTATAGCCGATGTGATCAACTTAACAGACATTGGCAGAGCGCCGCTCAACACCTATCAGCTGGAACTTTACAAAAATAATATCAACGCGAAACGGAGCGGTGACATACAGGTAATTGTTCAGCCAGGCTGGTTTGCATCGTCATACGGAACCGGAACTGACCACGGAACGCCTTATAATTATGATACCCACGTACCATTTCTTCTTTATGGCTGGGGCGTGAATAAAGGTGAGACTTTACGCAGAACTACCATTGCCGACATAGCTCCGACTATTTCAGCGCTGCTTCATATTTTACCTCCAAGTGGAAATGTGGGTAACCCGGTTGAAGAAGCTTTAAAAAAGTAAATCCTTCGCCAAGATTTTTTATGTTAAACCAAATTCCTGAACTGTGAAAAAACTAACCCTTTTCGTTGCATCCATGTTTTTAATTTGTAGTGGATATGCACAAACAACAAAAAAAGCCATTACCAAACCAACTACCCTCGCACGCCCCAAGCTGGTGGTTGGTATAGTAGTGGATCAAATGCGTTACGATTACCTCTACCGATATTATGACCAATATGTGGAAGGTGGCTTTAAGCGCATGATGAACGAAGGTTTCAATTGCAGAAATAATCATTACAGCTATGCCATCACAGTTACAGCAGCCGGCCATGCCTCGGTTTACACCGGTTCCATACCTGCTATTAATGGTATAGTAGGTAATGAGTGGCACGATAAAGTTGCAGACAGAGGCGTATATTGTGTTGAAGACAGCACCGTTGCAACCGTAGGAAGTAACAATAAAAGTGTCGGGAAAATGTCGCCCCGCAACCTGCTTGTGAGCACCGTTACCGATCAGTTACGAATTGCTACTAATTTCCGTAACAAGACGATTGGTATATCAATAAAGGACAGAGGCTCTATTTTACCTGCTGGTCACACTGCAAACGGAGCGTACTGGTTCGATTCCAAAACAGGGAACTGGGTATCGAGCACGTATTATATGAACGACCTACCGCAATGGGCAAAAGATTATAATGCAAAAAAAATGCCGTCGGAATATTTGAAAAAAGGATGGCAATTACTGCTACCGGCCGATCAGTACATCCAAAGCTCTCCTGACGACTCTCCATGGGAAGGCAAACTACCGGGAGCTCAAAAGCCCGTATTCCCATATGAACTTGCAGGCCTGGCCGGAGATGCCTTTGGCGTAGTAACCAACACGCCCTGGGGAAACACCATTACCAAAGAAATGGCGATAGAAGCTGTAAAAGGAGAGAATCTGGGCAAAGGAAAAGATACTGATTTCCTGGCCATCAGTTTTTCTACGCCTGATAAGATCGGACACAGTGTAGGGCCAAATTCTGTTGAACAGCAAGATGATTTCCTTCGTCTGGACCGTGAATTTGCAGACCTTTTCAACTTCCTTGACGGATGGGTGGGGAAAGGAGAATATACCGTTTTCCTCACGGCTGACCATGGTGTGGTAGATGTGCCCGGCTTTGCTCAGGAACACAAGCTGCCTGCCGGTTTAATTCAGAGAAAGCTGGTAACCGCTGCTGTAAAAAATTCTTTGACAGAGGCTTTTGGTGAGGGAGAATATGTTATTGCTACTGATAACAATCAGCTTTACTTTGATCACGTGTTGTTGAGAAAAAAGAAAATCACAATAGCCGATGTTGCATCTGTATTGAAACAAGAGCTGATCAAGGTTCCAGGTATTGCCGATATACTTGACCTTACCGATATGGGTAAAGCACCACTGAATACCTACCAGCTCGAATTGTTTAAGAACAACATACATGCTAAACGAAGCGGTGAAATTCAGATCATTTCACAACCGGGCTGGTTTTATGGAAGTACCACCGGCACATCCCATGGCACTCCTTACAACTACGATACCCAGGTTCCTTTCGTAATGTTTGGATGGGGTATTAATAAAGGCGAAACACTGAAAAGGACTTCGGTGTCCGACATTGCACCAACCATTGCTTCACTACTGCATATTTTACCTACAAGCGGTAACATCGGCACGCCGGTTCAGGAGGCTTTGAAAAAGTAATTGGTTTTGAGTTGACAGTAATTAGCTCAAAGTTTACAATTCGACCGTTACTTGTTTAGAAATAAGTCAGACGCTCCTGGAAGCAGTGGCGCAGATGAAAAAGGGAGTTGGGAATTTAAAATCCCAACTCCCTTTTTTCTTAGACATGTCCCGTCCTGAAATAGCGATACACAAATTGTACAGCTATGCAAGAGAATCCTGAAACCAAGTATGTTAAACGAACGCAGAAGGACTATTCGATGTCTTTTAAATT
>NZ_JAJUXG010000020.1 GCF_021390535.1 Dyadobacter sp. CY312 | reverse complement strand
AATCCAGTAGCTTTTGAAGCCTTGTATTACCAAAAAGCAGGATGAGATTTAAATTGTAATTATTTAACTAACCCGCAAAAAGTGTAAACCGAAAGTGAACCACGTCAGGGAGTTGGCTGGCATATTGTAGGTCTTCTATAAATTCTCTAACTTCAAGTGCGACGCCGGAATTAGCACCACCTGCATTTTTCGCGGTCTCATAAAGCATATCTTCATCAGTCTGAGAAGGACGGTTATAGAATTCGTGCGAGGGATCAACAAATAATATCGCTGCCGTTTTCAGGGGGTTTTTAACCGCATAATCTCTTATGATCAAACCGCCTAATGAGTGTCCGATCAATATTACCTTTCTTCCGTTTGAAAATTTATCGATAACCCTTTCCAACTCGCTTCGCAACCGTTCAATATTTCTTGGGGTTGGGCCATTTTCTGATTTTCCATAACCTGCCCGGTCATACATGAGCACATCAAATTTTCCGTTTATTTCTGAAGCAACATCTTTTTCAATCCATACCTTATGATCGTTGCCTAACCCGGATTCAAAAACAACTAAATACTTAGTGTTTGTTATTGCAGAGAAAGATGTTAGTTTGTGAGTGGTTAAATCGATTTTTGTTTCTGCGAACAGAGGTGATGGATCGTTCTTCTTTTTACAAGAAACAACGAATGCAAGCATAGCCAACGCGATTAATATAATTTTCATTTCTGCTTATTATGTAATTTTTTGCAAAGCTACTTTACTTTTGCAAAACTATTCTGACTAGAATGATAAGCGGTGCACCCAGGTTAAATTGGAATTTGATGGAGTAAGAATTGGTTCTTAAAAGGAAGGATAGTATCAACTAATGGGATGCCAGCCTAGCTGGGAATCCTTCACGAATTCCGTGGTGTTTATTATTTTTCGTTTTCCGATATATTTAAATCAAAAGCGTTTTTACGGACATTAATATTTTAGGCTTACCCAGAGTCTATTAGATCTAAAATTAAATAATGTAGAAGAGTAGCCATTTTCTTACAGGATCATTTTCTCAATAGCCCTCACAGTTTAATCTGATTATCAGGTATAGAGAATCTTTATTACATTATTTTTCTGCACAACACCGGCGGCACTTTTTTGCGGTCAGCCTCCGATGCACTTTCTTTTAATCAAGCCCTTTTGAGATTAATATTCTTTATCATACGATCCCGTGTAATAGCCACAGATATAAGACATGCGTGAAACCTCCAATATGATTCCATCAGGCCTCGTGTTCTTTGCGTAGTAGTAAGCAGCAGTTGTAACATTTGCACCGACTGAGGAAACTGCACCCAATACTATTCTTAAAAACCCGCTTGTCCTGGCGTTGTTTTCCGGTAGTTGATTAAAGACATTCATCCACTAGTATCCGGAATGCCTGAGCATCGAAGCGGTAATCAGCAAAATTCCTTTTTCTATTTCAACTAATTTTGAAGAAATAATTGCCGTCTCCAGTTTTTCTATTTCACGTTTGTATAACTCGAACGCTTCTGTCGAAGGGATGTTCTCTAAAACCGAATAAGTTGTTTCAGCATTGACTGACCCGGAGCAGAAAGGTGATGCGACAGTGACACCCTTTTTAAGTCTTTTCTGATTTCACTTTCAAGAACCGGTAACCTCGAAAGGGTTATGGTAGTACCGCTATACTTTTTTGAGAAACGTTCAGGATACCGGTTGTGACCTAAGCGTGTTGTGTCGCCCGTATGGAATTCATAAGTACGTAGTGAATCAAGTATAATATTGTGCCAGATGCAGATACTGCCATATGGATTGCGCTGGTTCTCTGCAATCCTGTTGTGTACTCTTTTATTTAGATCACCCTCTGAACTGCTGCATTTGAATTTAGTTCAGCCTGTAATGATACAGGCTGAACTGACAAGGCCTAAATCCCCTGAAAAGTATTTAATTTTTGACTAAGCTCGACTAGTCCTGCTTTCTCCAAACAGTCGTTACTTATCTTCGAAAGATCGGCAACACCTTCCTTTGTTGCAACAGTGAAAATTCCAGTAGGGCTTTCAGCCTCTGATTCAAGCCCTCTTTTGATAACCTGTGTCAGTAAGAGTACTTGCTTTCTGCTGATTTTTAAATCCAGCTTTACCAAATCATTCATTCCTGGAATGCAAAGCAGTGTTTCATACACTTTTACTACTTCGTTACTTGTCATCATACGCCTCAGTTTTAAATTGTTCAACTTCACATTGCAAAGATAGCCTGACCGATAATGTTGCACCAGAGCAAAATTTGCGGTGGTGCCTGTAATGCCTAGTTGGATATTCCGAACCAATGAGAGCCACTTTTTTAATTTGATCCGTGTTCATTACGGGCAACATGAACCACTTTGTGAAAAAGCAGATACTGAGATTCCGGCGTAATTGAGCCACTTGTTATAAACTTGCTTATTCCGGTGAAAGTGAGCCAGTCGTTATTGGTAGCATCAATTTCAACTGACCAGCGTTAGCAGAACTTCAAAACTCGGATACTTTGATGAGCCGTTGCTTGTAATGTATGCATCTTCTGTACCAAAGGCTTTTCACAGAAAGCTTTCCGAAATTGAAGTGGATGAATTTGTAGAAAAGATAAGATTTATACAACTGCTATTCATCTGGATTCAAAGTTGCTCACAACAAACTAATTATCTGACTGAGAGCATACGGAATAAGAGCCGGAGTTCTGATCTGTAAAAGTTCTTGGTTTTGTACAAGGAGGATTTATTTTGCTAGTTTATTCCGAATTTATTTAGATGTGTTGCAGAGCCGAATCTTTCTTGAATTGCATCAAGGCGCTTTAACAACTCTTTCAACTTTCTTTTTACCTCCTTTTCTATCCGATTCGGCCTGAGAAACCATTAGTAAGTTTTGGGCTACCGGCCATTCACTTTTCTGCAGTATTTCAGAACAATTCCCCATGCCATTCCAGATTGATTAGGTAACAATTTTCAGTAGTTCCTGCCATTGCATAAACGATCGACTTACAAAGTTGACAGCAAAACAATTAAAACATTTATGCCAAATTATTGGGTTATCGTGGCAAATGGAATAGTTTTTTTTGCAAACGGCGCACTCAAAATTTTAGGATCAAAATGTTACGGTGATGGAAGATAACTTATGGACAGATTTTACTAATCGCTTCGGAACTCCCAAGTTCCAAAACCTTGGGCAGCTAAGAGAATATGAACAGGAGGTTGTTCTAAACCGGAAGAAATGGGAATATGAGCTGGATGAGTTAGTAAAACAGCTATACCGCCTGAAAAGAAACGGGTTGCTTGACTAATGGTACTGTACTGGATATTTCGGAGAAGTTGACCAGCTAATTCCGTGGCAAATTGACCACCAAATTAGCTGCGGCCAGTAGCAAAAATGCTGTCAAAATTAGTAAATACAAAGTGCAACTACAGGTAGTCCTTTTCGGACTCCAGTTGCAACCACTGCAATTTTTGCAGTGGTTGCAATCCTTCCACAGCCCCGCAATATCTTCGTGTCACATTACTGAATTGTGAAACGAAAATTTGTGCTGTATGGATTTCAGAGAAAGGCGGCTTACCATAGCGGAAGCTAAAGAAATGGACATGGTTGACTACCTGTCCTCATTAGGCCATGAGCCTACATCAATCAAGGGGAACAGTCATTGGTTTCTTTCCCCACTTCATGATGAGAATACACCATCCTTTACCATCAACAGAAACCGGAATATCTGGTATGACTTTGGTTTAGGAAAAGGTGGCAGCATCATCGACTTCGGAGTTCTTTACCACAGGACAACGATTCCCGAATTTCTGCAATTGTTGTCCGTTGGAAATACCGGACTGATTGTTCCTCTTATCAATCATAAACTGAAGCAAACTCAATCCGACGAAGGGAAGATTAAGATTACGCGAGAATCGGTGATTAGCTCACCATCACTTTTGAATTACTTGCACCAAAGAGGAATTTCAATCTCCATTGCAGAACTGTATTGCAAGGAAGTCCGCTTTGAATCCAACGGCAAAAACTACTATGGCATCGGATTCCCAAATGATGCAGGAGGTTATGAAATTCGCAACCAGTATTTCAAAGGAAGTAGTTCGCCAAAAGGCATAACGACACTCAAAAGCGGTTCCTATAGTATCGCCATTTTTGAAGGTTTTTTTGATTTCCTTTCTTACAAGACACTGCAAGATCAATTGGGTAAATCAGCTAGTGATTACCTGATCCTAAACTCACTTTCATTTTTCGAAAAGTCCCTCACTGCGCTGGATGACTACAAGGTTGCCCATCTCTATCTTGATAACAATATTGCCGGACAGAAATGTGTGCAGTCCGCACTATCAAAGAGCAACCGCTTCAAGGATGAAAGTAGTCTTTATGCAGGCTTTGATGACCTGAATGATTTTCTCTTAACCCGCCAGAAAGCGCCTGTTAAAAAGCAGAGAAGAGGATTGAGGCCAGGATAATGGGCAACCTTGCTTTTGAAAGAATCTTCCTGCTTTACAAAAATCTAAAAAGCCTTACAAAAGGCAAAGGGACTTTCCGGTGTCCCGAAAGTGGCAAGATGTCCGAAAGTATCACTTTCCTTTTTTTTAGCCGCACTTACTCCGAAGTCGTGTGCGGTGATTTAGAAAACCAAAATTGTTCAACCTGTGAAAATGATTCGTGATGAAAGAGATCAAAAAACTAAAAGACAAATGGCTGCATATCCGTATTGATGATACCGAGCAGAAGCAAATCCAGGGGCTGTTCGCCAAATCAAAAGACCGAAAGCTTAGCGGTTATTTAAGAAAGGTGATTCTGCAAAAACCTGTGACTGTCATCTATCATAACCAATCCCTGGATGATATCGTAACTGTTCTGACCCGGCTCCAAAACGATCTGAATGGTCTGGCTAACAATTACAATCAGGCGGTGCATAAACTGCATACACTTCGGGATATTCCTGAGTATGTCCTGTGGCTAATAACCTATGAGCACGACCGAAAAAAGCTGCTGGACGACGTAGCGGAAATCAAATCCTACATCCGAAAAACGGCGGCATTATGGTTGCAATCATAAACACCGGGAACTCGATCCGTGCGGCGTTTATGTACAACGAAAACAAGGTGGAAGAGGGAGTTGCCGATCTGATTATGGCAGCCAATTACCCGATGGACTTGACCGATATGAAAAGAGATCACCGGCTCAACATGCTTTTGAAAACGGCTGCGAATAATGATAATGTCAAGCGTAACAGTGTGCACATCTCTTTAAATTTTGCAGCTGGTGAAAAGCTTTCACAAAAGGTTCTTACCGGCATTGCAGCGGAATACATGGAGGGGATCGGTTTCGGTGGGCAGCCATTTCTGGTATATGAACACAAGGATGTTGCTCATCAGCACCTGCACATCGTAACGGTAAAAGTACGTCCGGATGGAAGCCGGATTGACATGCAGAACATCGGTAAAGTGCAGTCACAGCAAACCAGAAAGCAGCTTGAAGTTAAATACGGTCTGGTCAAAGCTGAACTATCCAAGCAACCAGTTTTAGAAGTAAAAGCCGTTAATGCTGCCAGGGTAGGGTACGGAAAAACGCAGACCAAACGAGCCATTTACAATGTACTTTGTGCCGTTTTGAAACAATATAAATACACGTCTTTGGCTGAGCTGAATGCAGTGCTTAGACTTTACAATGTGACTGCCGAAAGAGGTAGCGAAGGTTCAAGATTACATAAACACCGGGGGCTTTTGTACCGTGTTTTAGACGCTGATGGAATGCCCGTTGGTGTACCGATCAAGGCAAGTCTGTTTCCTGAAATGTTTCCTGACAAACCGACCTTAAACTACATCGAAAGCCGGTACATTATCAATGAAACGCTGCGTCAGCCTGATGAAAAAAGAGTGAAATCAGCAATTGATTTTGCGCTGATTCATCCGGACCGCAGTAGCATTCAGAGTATGATTAAAGAGCTAAATGGCAAAGGAATAGCGACGGTTTTAAGACAGAATCAGGATGGATTAATCTATGGAATCACCTTCATTGACCACCAAACCAAAGCTGTTTTTAATGGCAGTGACCTGGGTAAACAGTACAGTGCAAAAGGTATCGCTGAGCGGTGTAAAGGTGAAAGCTCGATGCAAAAAAGTCAGCAGATTAGCCAATTTGAAAACAAAGAAATGCCCGATGCTGGCAGCAGGAGCAAATCATCTAATACCATCAACTCAGCAGATTTTGAATCATATAGCCGTGAGGGAAACGTGCTTGATGAACTGCTGAAAGTGGAGTACGGAGCAGATTACTTGCCACGGCAATGGAAGAAAAGACGAAAAGGAAAACGCAGGAACAACTCAAACAATCTTTAGAAATTATCAATTATGGCACACCAGACAGGGGAGAACGAACAGGCGCTAAGAAAGATTCTGGACATGACACGTATGATAAGCCTGGTGCTTTTAGGGCTTCATTTTTACTATTATTGTTACGCTGCATTCAGTCAGTGGGAAATCGTTTCCAGCTTTACAGACCGCCTGCTACACAATGTAACAGCAACAGGGTTGTTTAGCAGCTTTTTGAAATCGAAGGTATTTGCACTCGGCTTTCTGGCTATTTCACTTCTGGGTTCCAGGGGGAAGAAGAGCGAAAAACTGCAATACAAAAACGCATTTGTTTACATGACAGCAGGGCTTCTTGTGTATTTTTTAAGCTACTATTTACTATTAATAAAACTGACTGTCGCCGCTAGCGCCATGCTCTATTTCACAGTGACAATTTCAGGATATTTACTGATCCTGAAAGGCGGAACTATCCTTTCCCGCATCATTAAAGACAAACTTAAAAAGGATATTTTCAACCTCGAAAATGAAACGTTTCCACAGGAAGAGCGGCTTCTTGAAAACGAATACTCGATCAACCTGCCAGCAAAGTATCAGCTGAAAGATAAGCTGCGCAGTAGCTGGATCAACATCATCAATCCTTTCAGAGGACTGCTTGTAAGTGGTACGCCAGGGGCGGGGAAGAGTTATTTTGTCATACGACATGTGATCACCCAGCACATCAAAAAAGGATTTTCTATGTTTGTGTATGATTTTAAATTCGCTGATTTATCCATTATCTTATACAACACCTGGTTAAAAAGCAAACACCTTTTTAAGGTCGAGCCAAAGTTCTATGTGATCAATTTTGATGACCTGACACGCAGTCACCGATGCAATCCGCTGGATCCTTCGGGCATGGTCGACATCACCGATGCATCCGAATCTGCCCGGACCATTCTGATGGGACTTAACCGGGAATGGATTAAAAAACAAGGCGATTTTTTCGTGGAATCACCCATCAATTTTCTGTCGGCGATTATCTGGTATCTGCGCAGATATCAGGACGGGATCTTCTGTACACTGCCCCATGTGATAGAGCTCATGCAGGTAGATTATGATAGTCTTTTTACGATTCTAAGAACAGAAAAGGAGATTGAGGTATTGATCAATCCGTTCGTAAATGCCTACATGAACGATGTCATGGAGCAGCTTGAAGGGCAGATTGCATCAGCAAAAATATCGATGGCAAGGCTTTCATCTCCGCAGCTTTACTATGTTCTGTCTGGCTCGGACTTTACCCTGGATATCAACAATCCCGATGAACCCAAGCTGGTTTGTATGGGTAATAATCCTCAGAAGATACAGATTTATGGGGCGGTACTTTCACTGTATGTGAACCGCCTGGTCAAGTTGGTCAACCAAAAGGGCAAGCTAAAAAGTAGTTTGATCTTCGATGAATTCCCGACAATCTATCTCAATAACATGGACGGTCTGATCGCCACAGCCAGAAGTAACAAGGTTGCCACGACACTGGGTATCCAGGATTTGAGCCAGCTTAAAAAGGATTACGGCCGTGAACAGGCTGATGTTATCATGAACATTATTGGAAATATTGTTTCCGGTCAGGTGACTGGTGACACCGCGAAACAACTATCAGAACGCTTCGGGAAAATCATGCAGGATCGTGAAAGCCTATCCATTAACAGCTCGGATACATCGATTAGTAGATCCCAACAGCTTGAACCCGCGGTACCGCCGTCGAAGATTTCAGGGTTATCATCCGGAGAATTTGTCGGAATGGTTGCCGATGATCCCACTAATAAAATTGCTTTGAAGACTTTCCATTGTGAGATTCAGAATGACCATGATGCTCTTAAAAGAGAAGAGGAATCATACCAGCCAATCCCAGTAGTCCGCACAGTTGATCAGGCGATGATCCAAAGGAATTACAACCAGATCAAGCAGGATGTTCAGGATATAATAGCCTCTGAGATGGAGCGGCTAAGTGAGGATCCGGCGCTGGCCGGGTTGATTATTAAAAAGTAAAAATTTTATATTCTTCCGCGGTTTTAGTCACTTGTAAGTTATTGGAATTGCAACAATAAAGTGGGGAAATGTTAAGCCGCAATTTTCTGCATATTTAAAATTTTATCAAATTCGTCGGGTGACATGTATCCCAATGGACAGGTATAAAATGTATGATGATCAACTACTACTTATCCTCCTGGAATCTGCTGATCGACAACGATATAAACACTAAGAGAGCTGAAATTGTACATTATATACTTCGCAGTAACTAATCTCATGAGCGTTTTCTTAATCTTCGATAATCACAATTCTAACTAGGCGCTTTGTCTTTCTACATAAGGTCGTAAGTAGCTGGATACAAAAAATAGCTGCGTTTACCCTTAAGTTATGTGCAATCATGTACTGGGGTTTAGGTAACGGTTAAATGTCATGGTAAATAGCCGAGTGCTAAGATAAAGGCTTGGCACCATCAGTTTTTACGCCGAAATGTTGGTAAACTGGCAACTGCTAGGCATTCAGTAGCTTTTCAATAAGACAATCCCAATTCAATGGACTAGTATTGTTAGCTCTAGAAGGTGTGCCCCACACCGACTAGCGCATTTTTTTTAGCAGTATCGAACGTTAAAATATTAAATTGCACAATATCATTAAATTTTGTAAATTTATTTCTATACAACTCTTGTGTAAATGAAATTAAACAGTATGTTTACAGATAAATTATTCATTTCATTTATCCCCTCACAATTTGATGGTCTCAATATCTAAATACCCACATTTTTTTAAACCTAGGTTAAGTTTACTTGATAAACTACCTGCCCCTTTTGCATGACTCAGTACGCCTGTATTTTTTAATACACTCCTAGTAAAAAAGGAGAATCGCGAAATTCTTCTCAGCAGGGCAGACGAGGATATAAGAAAATTATTAAAGATGGGGTCGTCTTCGTCTTGATATCTTGGGCTATAACAATATTATTAGAGTTGAGCTGAGGAGTCGGGACAGTTTCGGCGAAATATTGAAATTAAGTATTCCAAGAATGGAACAAGAAGTTGATTCTGTAATTGTTAAACAAATCTACCTGTCAAGTCAATTGAATTAGAAATTTTAGTCCAGTTATGCATCTTAATATTTAATAATTCATCAATAAAATTTTTACACGCATGGTATTTTCTGATAAGTGTCTTGCCTTCTTGAATTCAGTTTATGATTTGGGGGGGAGTTGTGAATCTCAATTCAAAGAAAAATTACATTTTACCATGGCCAAAAAAAATGATATTCTTCTCGAAGTGGGTGAACTGTGTGACAAGTTGTGGTTCCTGAATAAAGGGTTGACCCGTGGTTTTTATTTGCATGGGAATAAGGAGATCACTTCTTGGTTTGCGGTTGAGAATCAATTTTTCTACGCTGCGGATAGTTTTTTGAACGAGAAACCTACTTCTGAACGAATACAGGTCATTGAGCCCGTGGAAATGGTTTATATTTATAAGAGAGATCTCTACGAACTTTACGATGAACATCCTTCATTAAACCACGCTGCCCGGATTTTTGCAGAAAGATATCGACTTTTGAATCACGAACGACTCATTAATATACGAATGCATACAGCGAAGGAGAGATTGGAGCTGTTTGCAAAGAATCATAGATCGTTATTTCTTCGCGTGCCGCAAAAACATATCGCATCGCACATCGGTATATCAGAGGGGTACGTTAGCGAACTACTTGGTCGATTCAAGGTATAATACAATTCTTCGGAAATTGTAATTGATATAGATATTTTGTGAGTAATTGAGATATTAACTGGACTTAATGAACATATTTCATTTGCGCAAAATGAATTAATATAATTGGTTTGAAATACCTTGGTACGTTTAGTACTAAATCCGAATTTTATCCATTTTTCAATTCTAAATATGAAGATTGGTTAGTTAGATATCCTGTTTATACCCAAAATTCGGAGAGATTACCGTTTAAGTTCGATTATCAATTGGTTTCTGAATGCCAGAGAAATTTGAGTAATTCGGTGCGATAATGTTCGTGAGGTATTCCTAGTATTTATAGTTTTTGTTTTAGATGATGGCAAGCTCAACAATATTATGTAAACTTCTAACAGATTAAACTACTCACTAACAATACCTTATATCTAATTTTACACATATTAAAAGTTTACACATAATCCTGAGGGTGATGCGGGCGGGCCGGATCGACGGCACAGCTATAATGCAGCGCAAAATCAGTAAGCGTTCTATTAATTACCGGGGCATATTTACTGCCTTTGCTGACAGCAGCTTTCAGCGGGGTCGCCCGGCGATTATCCGATACAATAGCCTGTGGAACACCACCAATCCATTGCAGACAGGAGTCCAGACAAAGAATAAGATCCTCCCTTTTTTGTGAAGCAACGGCTTTTACAAAAGTATACTGGCTGCAGGGCAGAACACCTACAAAAACCTCTACTTCAACTTGTTCTCCGGTCGCTTTATCGATGTAGGATAATTTTTTGCCACAGAAGTCAATGAAGAGCTTTTCTCCGGCTTTATGATCAAGCTTTCCACTATGGTTATTTAGGGAGCGCCAACGACGATAATGAAAAGTAAACTGGGTGTATTTGTAACCCTGTGGATTTTGTTGAAGGTATTCTTTCCAAAGTGCCTGAAGTGTACACCCTGGCTTGCGAAGCTGCTTTTCGAAGTAAGAAAAACGTGCAGCTAGCAGTTCGTAACGCTGTTTTTCAGTCTGTGGCTCTTCGGTAAACAGATCCCGGAGATCGGGCTCTGTAAGATTAATAAGCTCATCAAAGCCCAGATTCAGAGCTGAAAAACGGCTGGTATAATTATCAACGGTCTTACGGTTAATCTTTAACAGATCTGCAACTTTTCTATTACTTAACCCCTTTAATTTTAATGCAATCAAGCTACGTATTTCCATGATATTGATCCTTTGTCCGGCCATGTCGCTGAGATTTAATTCAGAAACAAGGCTATGATAAATCATGGAAAGTGGCCCAATGACTTCCGTTTTTTAAGAAGTTAGATTGCCTGTATTGACAGATCAGGATCGGATTGAAGCAGATTTTGGCCCAATGACCTCCGTTTTAAGATGCCTTGACCAACTCTCACCCGAAGGAATGGCCCATTGACTTCCGAAATCAAAATCATCATTGGCCCAGTAACCTCCGTTTTCGGTCAAAATCGAAATCTTGACTTGCTAATAACCTGGCCCAATGACCTCCGAAAAATGATCCTGAATTTTGGCCCGTTGATTTCCGTTATGACTGGCCCATGATACTCCGAAATGACTGGCCCGGTGAAGTCCGTTTTAGACAATCATGTTATAACCAATTCATCCACAGACAAAATATAACTCCCAAACAGGCTTCCTCTTTTTGAAGATGTAATATGTCAAGAAATCCAATTATTCATAAAATCCAATTATTCATAAAATCGTACTGCGTGGTGTATGGCTTGTAAATTGCTTATCAATGTCGTATTTTTATATATAATATTTATATAGTTCAATTTAGAGGAGGTTCTGATTTGATGGTTGACCTGGCGGCCACCAAGCTGAATTATCCGTTTGTTTGAGTACTCGAATAAAGGAGTTTTTTGTCCATTTAACTAACCACTAGTATGAAAGCAAGAGCTTATTTACTTTCCTCAGTAGCTTTAATTTTTGGAGCTAACTTATTTGGCAGTACGGAAACATTGTCAAGGGATGTCACGATCGTCTTAGATACCTCAGATACTAGGGGAAATCTCAGGAGAGCAGACGATCCCACCCTTTTTCTTAGAAGGTTTTTGGATCCAAGTTTCATAGTAGGCAATGGAGAAGAAAAAGATCAATCTTTAAATGCTGAAAGATGGATGAATCTAGAAGTAGAGCCACCCAATCTTACAGCACTTGAAACCAATTCAAAGCAATCACCATTTTTGGTTTTTGGTGATGGGCTTGCAGCTGGTTGGAAAGACGGAGGTTTGTACAGGGCAGGACAGCAGCTATCTTTTCCTAACTTGTTAGCTCATCAAATGGGTATTTCAAATTTTAATTCACCACTGTTCGACTTGGAACATAGAAATGGTACTGGTTACTTGATTGCTGAAAGGAGTAACTCGGGGCCACGTTGGAAGGAAATTACTAACAATTTGGCGAGCGTAAACTTTTCCGACATTCCAGAGTTTGAACCATACGACGGAGAGGAAGCTGAAAATCTGGCTTTTCCCCGAATTTCTAGGGGTAGTATTAGTGGTATATTATCGCCCAATGAGAATGGTTGGATTTTTGATGAATTTGGGCGGAGGTACACAGATGATATGCCATTTTTATGGAGGTTGGCTCCTGAAGCCAAGAAAAATAGATCAACCTATTGGGATATGGCTTTGAATAAGATTAATGTAAAACAGCCCGCTATCGTTATGTCTGTGTTTGGATTCGATGAGATGATGGAAGAGAACTTGGAGAATAAACATGTCAAAATGAGTTGGGGAATGGCATCATCTGAAACATCTCCCCTCACCATATTATTGGCTGATCAAGCAAAAAGAGCGGGAGCTATTGGAGTCGTCTTTACAATACCAGATTTTCGGCACCTACCTTATTTTAACTGGTTTACTAAAAGTAAGTTGGATCAGATTAATCCCAATATAAAATTAACACTTTCCAGAGAAAATATATTGGGTGTAAGAGAAATAGCCGGAGACATGGTTTTTCTTCCCACGCAAAATGTTGAGTTTGTCTTTAAAAATGCAAAAGAGGGAAGGGGTGCTGAGTTTCCACTACTAGACACTGATGTAGCGGATCACGAGGAATTAGTGGGAGGTTCTTCAGAGCTAATCAATTTAAGAATCAAACGAGAAGCCAAAGAGAAAGGTTTGATAGTGGTAGACTTAGCCGACCTATATAAAAGAATATATGAGGGTGACTTTAAATCCAAGGACGGATATCTAATTGACGGTGGGGTCAATGGCAACTTTTTTTCTTCAGATGGAATTTACCCCTCTTCGATAGGGAATGCCGTAATAGCTAATGAGGCAATTGAAGTCCTTAATGATACTTTTAATGCTAAAATAAAACTAATTGACATTACACAATTTGTGAAAATCATAGAGAATTGAACTTTGACAAACACTTAAATTTTCGGATCATGAAATCTCTTATCAGATTAGCATTATTATCGTTAATGCCTTCATTGTTATGGGCACAGTTGGCTTCGATATCTCTTCCCATTAAGGGTGTCTATCAAGGTAGTGCTTCTGGATACACCGGTATTGTTTTAGCAGGACAGTATCTCGGAGGTGCAAGTGATTACAGAATTGAATATGAGATTATGAAGTTGGATGTTAATACAGGAGCGGCTCTGTCTACCTATTCTAGCTATTCAACTATTGTAACTAATCCAACCTATGGATTGTACAGGACAACTATGTATTTACCTATTGGGTGGTACGATGTGGTTGTTCGAGCATTCAATATTGGTACGGGTTACCCAGAAACACCGAACAGGGTGAGATTTGGCGTTGGCGATGTATATATAGTCGCCGGGCAATCCAATGCCCAAGGATACCCGGAAAGTGGTACTTGGTCTTTACCTTCTCTTACTACTTATGACGGAATACTCAGCCATGATTTAAATGGAAGTTGTAATCCTGGATTACCCGAGTATCCCGTCATGAGTTCACTTAATGGATACAACCGAATTGCCCCTAGTGGCAACAATTCTTGGTACTGGTTAAAATTAGGGCAAGATTTACAAACTGGATTTCCTTCCGGAGGTATACCCATAGCGTTCTTTAATGCGTCGGCCGGAGGTTCGACCAGCGTTAATTGGAAAGAGAGTGCAGCAGGTAGTAATACCATTAACGATTACACACTTGCAAAGTGGTGTGGAACTGGCTATTCGGGAACAGCACAACCATATTTTGATTTTAAAAATTCTTTAAAATTTTATGCTTCTATTTTTGGAGTAAAAGCAGTACTTTGGCATCAGGGAGAGGGAGATAATAATGCAGACCGGTCCAAGTTTACTACGCGAATCAATTATCGGACAAATTTAAGTAGCGTTATTGATAAGTCAAGAACGGACTTTTCGAGCTCGCTTAGATGGCTTGTATCAGAAGCATCTTATCAAGGCAATAATCCATCATATATGGGAAGCCCACCAGCTGTTAGCAGTGATGTTACTCTTGCTCAAAATGACGTTGTTATACCTCCAATTGATGGTACTGATATAAGCTTTAAAGGAGTTATAACAGATGGCTTAGGAAATGGTTATAGGGAGGCAACTGATAAAGTTCATTTTAGAGAAGATAGAACGAATGCCTTAACTTTGGTAGGAGGCTTGTGGAAGACCAAGATTGCAAGCCCTTCCGGATCATATTCTGTCATTGCAGCTACTTCTTCCCCAACAATTTCAATGACAAAATCGGGAAGTAGCTGGACTCTGACTGTTCCATCTGGCTATCCAGAGTATCGTTGGATGAATATGACGTCTCCTAACACAAATACTGGGTCAGGAACCAATATTTTAACTGGAACAGGTTCTGGTCGTTATGCTTGTTTAGTTAGAAATGTGAATGGGAATTGGAATGTTACGCAAACCGTGTATACAACTGGTTGTCCAGGATGTAGGGAAGGACTTGTTGAAGGGCGGGAGGAATGGAATGAGGAAGAGTTAGGAATTTCTACCAAGGCATATCCTGTCCCGTTCGTAAAAGATTTCACAATTGAATTTACAATTCCAACCGAAAGTATGATAAGACTTGAACTAGTAGATATCAAAGGAAGTGTTGTAAAAAAACTTGTAGAAAACATTCATAGTAAGGGTACATATAAGTATCCTGTAAATGGTAGCAATATTAGCAATGGAGTGTTGTTTTATATGCTTTATGTGAACGATCTTGCTATAACCAAGAAAGTTGTTAAGGTAAACTAAAATTAACCAAAGTCCTCATGAAGCCAGACCTGACTTCATGAGGACTACTTTTGTAATGGAAAAGATCTGTATATATATAGCACATTTGGTTTGCACCGTTTTAGTTTGCGTACTATTTAGTACATGTAAAACATCGGAGATTAATCCACTCCATGATGGGCTACCTCGAATCGAATCAATTAAATTATCCGGTATTCCGGAGGAGGATGTTGTACTCGACCAGAATAAACTATTGATTGTAGTGAAAGTTCCGTCTCTTCTTCCCGAAAACTTAACCGGGGAGGTCAAGTACACGCCTAAGGCCAAACTTAAGTATGGAGAAATCGATTGGAACTCCATTTTTATGTATGACTCCTTCGATTTGAATGTTGTTAGTACTATGGGTGAGAGTCCTTTTCTGATTTCTCGTTATAAGCTGATGGCTGTTGCTAAGGGCGAAATTATAATTGAGAATACTGCTGATCCAATAGAGTATGTTTTATTCAACGGTCAGGATTCAGAAATATATATTCCAGTGAAAAATCTCTATGGAAATCCATTGCCTATTCAGATAAAGTTTATCGAAGTTCAAACTGGAAACTTGCTTGTATTGAATGCTGAGATGTCAGAATATGAAAGACAGGTATACAGAGGGACAGGTAGATACGTTAATCACCTGGCGATTAACGCCTGGGCATTACCTCATCTCTTGCCGGGAGCTTATCATGTCGAGCTAACTATGAATGATAATTCCGTATTGAAAATGGCTAAACCGATCATTGTAAAAAGTGGGCCAATGACGCTAATACAATGGCCGATGATAGCAGGGCCAACCGTGAAACCGGGCGATACCTTGAGAATCAAAGGACATAACCTTCTTGAGCATACGATTGATGTTGAATTAATCGATTCACTAGATCGCAGCTTTGCAATCCAGGAGTTGGAGTTCGGTAAGTATGGTGAATTCATGAACGTTATAATTCCCCAAGAAATTAAATTTGGCCCATATGCTGTGAGGTTGATCCAAAAGAATAACTTAGCTCGCCCGTTTTGTTTTGGGACAAAAGTTAGTGATAGACAACATGAACCTTTGGAAATTTTTCGACTACTGGAAAGTGAGGGTACATGCGAGGTGAATAGGAAACCTGTGTTGAGCAGGGGAGCTTGGCTTGGTGTATCGGTAAACTACTTTGATGGAAAAGGTCGTTTTAAGCTAGTGCCGGTTGGGGATGTCTCGAAAAGTTATATAGCAGAAGCAATTATATTTTCTCATCGAAATTTTGAGGGCGAACCAGCTATTTTTATTCCGCAAGCAGTACCACCTGGCTTTTATAGAATTACGCTTCAATCGTTGGATGGGAATAAAGAGGTAACCCAAGAAGGCCCCCCCTTTTGGAAGGTAGTTGAAATACAATGAACTGGCAATACAGGTATATTAACGATTAGGTAATCTACACTTAGATGGGACAAGCGGTCTGGTTGCATTGTTTAACGTAGGATCCCAAGGCACCAACATTGAGTCCTGGGAGGTCGGCGCGGATGGCGACTCGGTTGGTAGCATGTCTCCATTTCCAAAGCGTCCAAAAATTTGGGTATAACCCGGTTTTTCAATATGCACGGTTCAGTTTCATACATAATAAATATTGTAAATGAGTTATACTGCTGATTATTAGCACTTTGATAGGTAAGTATGTTTAAGAAAAGAAGAATTGGTACTTAACAAATAAAAAATGGCACTTTCGTATAAAAATATTTCTACATTTATTATTAATTGTTTGCGCATAATGTTAACTTTGTAACCATCAGTTCGATACTAGTTACCCTCCATGCAGAGATTATGAATTGCGATTATCAGTTTTCGTCAAATTTCCCTGGTCGGGGATTTATCAATTTTTTGTCTCGCTATTCATGCTATCATGACGGGTAGCCGGTAAGCCTATTATTTAAGTGTTAAATGGTCTGGGTTTTTTAAACCCTGGTGTTTGCTTTGATGTACATTTTACATCAGGTACCAACTTTTTGGTTTTTTAGTTGCATTTGGGATTTCTATCTGCGTATGTTGATTTGCTGTATTATGCAAGTATGTATGTAAGGAATTATCAGGTTTGCTGCCTTCGTTGAAGTTACATGCTTTTTTGTGCAGGGTTCTATGTATTAACGTCATTGATGTATGAAAACACAATACTATTTTTTAGCAACAACTGTTTTGCTATGCTCGTTTACACCTTCTCAGGGAGGTTTTAAAAAAAATACCAGAAAACTTTCAGATCATGCCTATAACCAGGCGTCTAAAGGGGCAGTTATTCAGACCAATACCGGATTCGATAATCAGACAACAGTTACGCCGGGTCCCTTTGTTTCTGAGGATGTAAAATTCACAGATCTGCCCGAAAGGATTCAGACGTTTATTAAAGACCGTTCGCGTCGCAACGTTGATTATCTTTCCAAATTACCAAACTTGGAGAAGCAGTTGAAAGAAGCTCTTTCTGATAAAAATGAGTTGACTTTCACCAGCTGCTCGGTATATACGTCTGCCAGCAGGGCCGTTCAATATGAGGTGTTAGTCAGCTATTTCGGGATTACGAATTTACCATTGATTTTTGATGAAAATGGGAATCTGATCTGGGTAGGCAGTTTTAACCGTATAGAGAGTCTAGTCAACTTTGAGGATATGTCTGGTGGTGCCAGTAAGCTTTCGAAGGAGGAGTTGAGTTTTTTCAATTCGGAGTTTAAGGCATCGGGGCAGTACAGGGATTTTACGGTCAGTGAAGAGGCTGTGTCGAATGCGCAGGCTAGTGTCAACACTTATGCAGGGGTGAAGAGCTATGAGTTTAATCTTGTTAAACCTGACACCAAGGAGGGAGTAGGGGAGACTCTTACGCTGAGATATGATGGAGGTAAAAAGTTGGTGGCCGGCTTTTATTTGGGTAAGAGACAGTAAAATCGAAAGAGTCGTTTTGGTTAAATTTTGGTTGATAACAGAACAGGTTTGTACATAACCTCCCTCTCATCCTATGTTAAAGAATTACCTATCAGTGCTACTGATGTTGGGTTGCCAGGTGGCAATCGGACAGATTACCTACACTTATGACAATGCGGGCAACCGGATCAAACGCGTAGCGGGAACACCCCCTGTAACCACAGGCTGTTACACGATGAAAATGGCCGGCAATGGCAGATTTCTGACCAATGTAAACGGCATTTTAAAAGTAAAGCCGGCCAGTAATACTGATTCCCAAAGGTGGAAGATTGAGTCTTCCGGACCGCATGTAAAAATAAAAGCGGGCGACAACCGTGTGGTTGGCGTAGCTAACGGGGGTAATACAGAGGGCGACATTCTAACGCTACAAACTGATGGCACTGCCGACCATCTTTTATGGAGCAAGACGCCGATGCCGGGAAGCAACCCTGCTTCTGAGGCATTTGTCAGGAAGAACTCAACGCTTCTTATCGGGAGTCCGCTTAACTGGGGAGACGGTGATCCTAGTGACCTGATTACGGACGTTCGGTTGGGCAATGATCCCACGTATGTGTGGGGTGCCAGCAAATGGATATTGGAGACTTCAAGTTGTCCGGTCAATCCGAATATGCCGGTTATTACGACTTCGTCAAGTAATCTTAACCCGGCTATCAACGCAAGTTTCACGCTTACATCAAGCTGCAGCGGTGATTGCAGCGGTGTGAGCTATGTATGGAGGCTTGGTACAACGACAGTAGGGACGACAGCGAATGTGACGCTGTCAGCACCATCTACTCCGGGTTCCTACAGCTACACCTTAACTGCGAGCAAAGGTGGTAGCACCGTCACATCGACAGTAACAGTAAATGTCACCGCGCCTTGCTATACGATGAAGCTTGCCAGTAACAGCAAACTATTAACGAATGTGAACGGGGTATTAAAGGTAAAGCCAGCCAACAACACTGATTCTCAAAAGTGGCGTCTGGAATCATCGGGTCCCCATGTTAAAGTAGTGGCACCAGACAACCGTGTGCTTGGCGTGGCCGGTGGGGGCAATACGGACGGTGATATCATCACACTTCAGACAAACGGAACAGCAGATCACCTTTTGTGGAGCAAGACACCGATTCCGGGAAGCAGCCCTGCTTCTGAGGCATTTATCAGAAAGAACTCAACGCTTCTTATCGGGAGTCCATTTAACTGGGGAGACGGGGATCCGAGCGATCTGGTTACCGATGTCCTTTTGGGCAACGATCCGACCTACATTTATGGTGCTAGTAAATGGATATTGGAAACGACAAGTTGTCCGAGCTCTTCTGCACGCATCGGAATGTCGGAAGTGATGGAAGTGGCAAACGTATCCAATCCTGATGCTGAAGTGGTCAATGATCTGACGGTATCGCCCAACCCTAATCAGGGCGAGTTTGAAGTTTCGTTTTATCTGGAAAGTGATAAAGGGGCGAGTCTAACGATCGTTAACCCGGATGGCAGACGTTTCTACCACAAGAAACTTATCGGGAAAGGCCATCATACGGAAAGTGTGAATCTAACGGGTGTTAATTCAGGGATATTCATTATCCAGCTCGTTACTGAAACCGGCAGTAAGTCCAAGAAGATATCTGTTGCTAAATAAAAATTACATCGTATTTAAGCATGCCTATTATGTCCGGCATGCTTAAATACCTGCTCATCTCCATCTATCTAATTTTAACCTGATCACAGCGGTCATGAGAACATTATATCTGCTTGCATTTTTCATTGTTTCTTCTTTTCGGTTGGTAGGCCAGAATGTCGTCTACACGTCACTTTACGATAACGCATCCTTTAATGGCCGTGCACTTGTGCAGACCTTGCCGGTTGGCAGTACGCCTGGTGCCGGCAATGTATCAGGCAGTGGCGGAGCGTCGTATTCGATACCTATTGGCGTACCGCCGGGCACCAACGGCATATCACCTTCTGTTTCGCTTGAATACAATTCGCAGGCTGGGAGCGGGATTGCGGGGATGGGATGGAACCTATCGGGTATGTCTGTGATCTCACGGGTGGGAAAGAATGTGTATTTTGATGGTGCTGCCGGTGCGGTAGAGCTCTCAGCCAACGACCGGTTTGCTCTGGATGGTTCAAGACTAATCCTGAAAAGCGGGACGTATGGAGCAGCAGGTTCAACATATGGGCCTGAATCCGAAGATTTTTCGACAATAACCGCTGTTGGTGTTTCTGGTAATGGTCCGACGTCTTTTCAGGTACTGACCAAAGATGGGGTTAAAATGGAGTTTGGGAACACCGCCGATTCCAGATTTATGAGCCAGACGGGTGGGCATGTGATGTTCTGGCGGCTGAACAAATTGCGTTATCCTGATGGGAATTACATTGAATTTGTATATTCCACGACCACTACGGAGCGGGATTCACGCTTGCTTCAGGTAAAATACACAGGCAACGATACTCCTGGGTCGATATTGGCTCCTTATAACGTAATAGAGTTCAGTTATAAAGTCCGTCAGGAAGCGAGTCCGGGAACATTTTCTGATATACGGACTAGTTATGAATCGGGGTCTTCCGTGCTCAGTAAATACTTATTAGACTCAATTGCGGTGAAGGCCGAAGGTATTATCGCTAAAAGTTACAGATTAGCCTATGGCCATGATAATGTAAATTCCTACCTCAAATCGGTCACTGAAAGGGGAAGCGACAATACGGCCTTAAACCCGACCATCTTTAAGTATGGAGATAAGCCAACAGAGGTTACTTCAAGTAGCACAACTATTGCCGGCACAAACATACAAACTATTTCAGGTGATTTTGATGGTGATGGCAAACGTGATATCTTATCTGCCAATCAATCTCATACTGATCAAGATATTCCATTCTTTAATCAATTTACTATTCATAAAGCAAATGTAGGGGGTGGTTACACCACAATTGCAACACAATCCCTCCCGGTAACGTCTACTATAATACAAAAGCAAGAGATTCCCAACTCTAAAAGTTTCCTTGCTAGTGACTACACCGGAGATGGTATTGACGATGTTTTGATGCTCAATATATCCAATCAGGGATCCTATTTGAAACTTGATAATGTTACTATCTATGAAAGTCAAAATGGAGGGACTTCATTTATTGCCCGTCAGAGATCCATTCAGCCAAACTTTAATCGTATTCCCTCAAACAAACAATTTTTTTATCCAGGTGATTTTGACGGAGACGGCATCTCAGAATATGTTAGTATTCTTGGTAACTCAACCGGTCTATACGGTGCATTTATATGCGGTAACTATTTGACGACCGGTGCTTGCGGGGAGATAAACCCCTCTGGTACCGTAAGTTTACCACCCAATATGTGGCATACCGCAACGAGAATCACTCCTCTGGATTTTAATGGTGACGGAAAAACGGATCTGATGGTCGAAAACATTGGCTCTTACGAGGTCTTTACCATACAAGGATATAATGCGGTTCGATTGGCGAGTGGTTTATTACCAAATAGAGATCTTAGTTTTATTGGCGACTTTAATGGTGACGGGAAAACTGATATTATTTATGCAAACACTAATTTTTCTACGCTTTACAAAGAGATTTCCAGTGGAACGGGTTTTATTCAAACACCTTTTGAATTAGCCCAACGTTGGTTTTCAAATTCACCGAGCCAGGTGGGAGGGCAAACAGATAGATTTATAGTAGGTGATTATAATGGAGATGGCAAGTCTGATATCTATCACTATTGGATGCGACAAGTTGTATATGAAAATCCAATTGGGGGCAATAATTTACATACCTTTTTGGTAACTGACATTTACTACAGTCAGGGGGATACATTTAAAAGTAAGGAACTGTTTTTTAGCGAAACAATCAATGCTTATGGCCGTCCCTCCACTATTACATATCAAGCAGATGTTCCAATGGATTTAGATGGAGATGGCCGCACTGATCTGGTCACCTCTGGTGGTACGAACGTTCACGTCCAGTTCTTCAACAAGAACGGCACAGATAATCTTCTGCAAAAGGTTAGCAACGGATTCAATCATGTAACAGAGTGGAATTACAAGAGCTTGGTGGAAGGTGGTACATTCTACACAAAAGGCAGCGCTACTTCCTCTTTCCCGCTAAACGTGATCCAGCCGGCAGCCATACTTGCATCCGACATGAAGGTGCCTAATGGTATCGGAGGCCTTTCTACCGCACAATATAGTTATGAAGGTTTGAGGTTGCACAGATCTGGTAAGGGCTCTCTTGGTTTTGGTAAGGTGACAGTCTCGAATCTGACTTCGGGCACGAAAACGGTTTCCGAAAACGAGTTCAATACGACTTACTACACCTCAGCTCCAAAGAAAACAGCAACATACCTGACTGCTGGTAATGTCCTGCTGACAGAAACCACAATTGTCAATGAGTTTATAGCTCAGGGTCCTGCTGCCGACAAGCGTTTTTTGTATCGTTTGAAAAGCAGTTCTGAGAACAACGTGTTTGAAGGGCGTACAGCGAGTAGCGTGAACAATACGTTTGACAGTTATGGCAATGTTACAAAAAGTACTCAAACCAACGGTGTCGAAACGGTTGTTACGGATGCGTTGTATGGGGCATATCCGTCAGGTACCCCCAACAAACCTACCACAGTTACCACCACCAAAACCAGAAGCGGTCAGACCGCTTTTGCAGCAACACAGGTGATGGGATACAATGGACTAGGTCAGCTCACCTCCAAAACAGATTTCGACGGTCTTGCAAAGAAAGTTGTAACAGGCTATGAATACTTTCCTTGGGGCAATCTGAAAAAGACAACAGTGACGCCTTACGGGGACAATGCACCTGCGGTAAGCAGTAGCTCTGTGGTTTATGATACAAAGGGGCGGTATCCCGAATCGTCGACCAACCAGCTTAGCCAGGTATCTTCCGCTACCTATGACGCCAAATGGGGGAAGGCATTGACCGGTACAGGAA
The DNA here is from genome assembly GCF_021390535.1 of Dyadobacter sp. CY312. Taxonomy (GTDB): domain Bacteria; phylum Bacteroidota; class Bacteroidia; order Cytophagales; family Spirosomataceae; genus Dyadobacter. The sequence goes on along the minus strand of NZ_JAJUXG010000020.1, from coordinate 124,314 downwards.
TCGACGGTTTGACAACCTCTTATCAATACGACGGTTTTGGAAGAACCAAAATAATTACCCCACCTGCAACTACTGCTTATAACATTACCGAAACATATGGCTGGGATATAAATACTGCCGAGGGTACGGTCTGGTACAGCCTGGTTTCTCAGCCAGGAAAGCCCTACGTCAAAACCTGGTATGACCTTTTGGGCAGGGAGCGTAAAACAGAAACAAAAGGTTTTGACGATCAATTGGTTACTCAAACGCAGGCTTATGATGCGCGTGGTAATGTCTCGGTCAGTACTCAGCCCCATAAAGCTGCCGAGCCGTTCGTTACCACCACCACATCCTATGACACTTATAACCGGCGTTCTGTTACAAACGGGGGGGCACTCGGATCTACCACAACCACGTATGCTTATAGCGCAGGAAATCTTACTGTAACAACAGCTGCTCCCAATGGTACGTCTTCCAAGACGACGGATGCCAGTGGAAAAGTAATTGCTGCGACCGATAATGGTGGCACACTCAATTATACGTATTACAGCCATGGCGGGCTAAGGGATGTGAAAAACGGGAGCACAACCCTGACCAGCAATGAGTATGATGCTTATGGCCGCCAGACAAAGCTGACCGATGGTAATGCAGGAGTTACCCAATATGTTTATAATGCCGTAGGGCAGCTGATAAGCCAAACCAACGCAAGCGGACAAACCCATACGATGGCTTACAATATAATGGGGCAGGTCACGTCCCGTGTAGGGCCGGAGGGTACAACTTCTTACAGCTACGGAACCACAAATACAGGAGGAGAATCAAAAAATAGGATAAAACAGGTTACAGGTTTTACGCCAGGCAATCAGACCAATTATATTTACGACGCTTTCGGCCGGGTTGCCACTTTGGTTGAAAAAGTGGATGCAACCGACCATGTAACCTCATATACGTACAATAACCTGAACGAGATACTGACCACAACGTATCCTTCAGGCTTGGTAATTACGAACGCATATAAGGTCAATGGATATCTTGAAAAAATTAAGAATGGCAGCACTGACCTGTACACGGTCACAGCGATGAACGGGCAGGATCAGGTAACCTCCCACCTAAAGGGTACCAAATCTTCTACCACTACCTATTCGTGGGGATTCCCGACTTCCTATGTAACCACCGGCATCCAGAGTTATGAGCTGGCCTGGGATTATCAGAAGGGAAACCTTACCAGCAGGAAGGATGCACGTTCTACGGTGAACAAAACAGAGACATTTTTATACGATAATCTCAACCGGCTGACTTCCGCGACCGTATCGGGCAGTGCTGCATTTACAGCTACCTATGCTTCAAATGGCAATGTGAATACCAAAACGGATGCGGGTACCTATTCGTACGATGCCACTAAGTTCAACGCCGTTACCGGGGTCACTAATCCGGCTCCCGTTCCGGTTCCGCTCATGCAGCAGGATATTAGCTACACAGCTTTTATGCAGCCAAATGTGATTACGGAAAATAATTATGAGCTGACCTACACCTATGGGGCGGATTATGAGCGGATCAAAAGTGTAACCAAGCAAGGTGGCAGCGTTATCAATACCCGGTTTTACTTTGCAGACGGATTTGAAAAGGACATTACGGCGGGCACAACCCGTTATATCCAGTACATTGCCTCTCCTGCGGGGTTGGCAGCGATTGTAGAGAGCATTGGTACCACACACACGGTGCATTATACCTATACCGATCATTTAGGTTCCATTCTGACAGTTACCAATAGTGCTGGAACTACTATTGAAGGTGAACAATCCTTTGATGCCTGGGGCAGAAGAAGAAACGTAACAAGTTGGGCATTGCTGGCACCAACGGCATCAACTGGTTTGCCTGTTTGGTTATATCGTGGATACACCGGGCATGAACATCTGGACCGGTTTGGGTTGACTAATATGAACGGTCGGATGTATGATCCGGTGCTGGGAAGGATGCTGTCTCCTGATAATTATGTACAGGAGTCGGGTATGACACAGAGTTTTAACCGGTACACCTATGCGATGAATAATCCGTTGGTTTATACTGATCCGGATGGAAATTTCTGGAACTTTGTAATTGGTGCGGCGATTGGTGGATTTTCTGGCTGGCAAATCGGGAAAGCCAAAGGAGCTAGCGGCTGGGGGATGTTTGGGTATATTGTTGGCGGGGCGGCAATTGGAGCGGCAACTGCGGGTATTGGAGAAGCTGTCACTGGCGCGTTTGGAGCAGCGGCATCAGGAGCAACCTCTGCCAGCATTGGCGCTTATGCGACGGCCGGTGCAGCCACCGGAGCATTTGGAGGAGCTGCATTTTCGGCCTTGGGCGGTGGCAGTTGGGGAGAAGTCGGCAAAGCTGCCCTGATGGGTGGATTACTAGGCGGGGCAGGTGGTGCATTTAGTGGATATTTGAAATATGCCAATTATGAAAGTGCCATGCAGCGGTCTCTGGAACGCCAAATAAGTAATAAAGATTATTGGTTGGCACAGATAGGAGATCCTGGCGATAAACCCATTTTTGCGGGGACATTAGGAGCTGTGACTATAACCAGGCCATGGTGGCATGGACTTGGTTTTACATTAGCAAGAGGGGTTGCTTCGGTATTGACATTGCCTTTCATTTTGGAAGGGGATGTATCTAAAAAAAGGCCCAATAATTATACAACAATGTATCGCAATATGAGCTCAGAAGAATATAGTAGTTTTATGCGAAAAGGGAAAAATTTCGGCTTTGGTAAAGGTATGTTCGACTCAAAACAATTTTGGATGACCCCTGACGGCTTGCAAAATTGGAATGGTAGTGGCATGACAACAGGGCCATACAATGTAGCAATTTCTGTACCTACGAAAGTCATTGGCCCAAATGGGTTAGTTCAATTACGCCAGTTAGATGGGCATCTCGCCGGTACGGTTCGAGCATCAAATCTAAATACCTTTAACCGAGTAAAAATTGTAATTCACGTTTTTGGAAATTGATAATGGACAATTTAAAGAGTGTAGAAGAGTACGAAAGCTTACTTTTATTTAAAGTAGAAATGACTTTATATAATAATGTGAATAAAGTTATCAAAGGGCAGTTGGTAAGTGGTTTTTTATTTTACTCGTGGAGAGACATAAATGTTGCCTCTCACTGTTTATTGATAGAGATAATACAAGGTTCCGCAAATTTTATCGTTGGAGAAACCAAAGAAGTGATTATTGGCGTGATACCAAGTGTATTAAGTAAGTCATTTAAAGTGGGGGAGAAATTATCTTGGGGAGGGCTAGATATCTATTTAGGAGATCTGTATATAAAAGATTTGATTCGGGATATTCCATTTGAAGATAAAAGGCAATTTGCAACATTATATCGGCCCGTCAATCAATCGGAACTCGATTTGATAGAGCAATTGGATTGGGAACGATTCCCGCCACGCTTATCAAACCAGCCATTTTTCTATCCCGTGCTAGATGAAGAATATGCAAATCAAATTTCAAGGGATTGGAACGTTCCTGCATATGGAATCGGATATGTAGTAAGATTTAAGCTGCTCAAAGATTATTTTGATTTTTTTGAAGTTAAAAATGTTGGAAATGAAAATCATAATGAACTATGGGTTCCATCGGAAGAATTGGATACTTTCAATTCGTTTATTATTGGAAAAATAGAAAAGATAAGGAAATTTGAATAGCTGCCAGATGTAGGGTCAAAACCAAATCTATCGACTTCAAGCCGATAGATTTGGTTTCTGATAAAACCGGCTAAAGTTATTCTACTCATTGGCCTATACCCCACAGACTTCAAATCCAATTTTGAAGCAAAACTGGTTTCAGTGCATTTTTATTATCGAAACTGGGAAACGGTTGTCCCAAAAACAGAAGAGTTTATACGATAACCTTAACTGGCTTACTTCCGCGACAGTATCAGGCAATGCTGCATTCACAGCCACATACGCCTCGAACGGAAATGTGAATACAAAAACAGATGGGGGTACCTATTCGTACGATGCGACAAAGTTCAATGCGGTTAACGGGGTGACCAACCCTGCCCCTTCTCCGATAGCGCTCAAACAACAGGATATTACCTACACAGCCTTTATGCTGCCCAGTGTTATTAAGGAAAATAACACATCGGATGTGCAGTATGAGTCGACATATACCTATGGGGCGGATTATGAGCGGATCAAAAGTATAACCAAGCTTGGAGGAACTACGACCAATACCCGGTACTACTTTGCCAATGGATATGAGAAGGACAATTCAGGTACAGCGCGTGAAATGCATTACATCAGCTCGCCATCCGGTCTCGCAGCACTGATTATTAAACAGAACCTTACTTCATCACTTACTACCCCTATACAGACCATCTGGGTTCTATTTTAACGCTGACTGACGCTTCGGGCAATGTTGTAACATCCGCAGAACAGTCATTCGATGCCTGGGGCAGAAGGCGCAACCCGACGAGTTGGGCATTGCTGTCACCAACACCGACAGCAACGGACTTACCACCAGTGTGGCTATACCGTGGTTACACGGGTCATGAAATGCTGGATCAATTTGGATTGATCAATATGAACGGTCGGATGTATGATCCGGTGCTGGGAAGGATGTTGTCGCCCGATAATTATGTGCAGGAGCCAGGAATGACGCAGAGTTTCAACCGGTACACCTATGCGATGAACAATCCGTTGGTTTATACAGATCCGGATGGGAATAATCCATTTATAGGAGCTTTAATCGGGGCCGCTTCGTATACCTTGGGCGTGGCTTTCAGTAAAGGAGGATTTAAAAATTGGAATTGGTTAAGTTTTGCAGGTTCGGTTGTAGTAGGAGCCATTACATCTGGCTTTGCAACTGAACTTGGAGGTGCGCTAAGCCAGGCAAAAAATTTGTCGGTTTTAGCGAAGGGCGCTATTCAGGTGGGAGCTTACTCCGCCTGGGGCGGTACAATGTCAGCAATGACGGGAGGCGATTTTCTGAGTGGCGCTATTAGTGGTGCGGTAGGTTCGGGGATGGCAACTTTAGTAGGTGGATTTACCACTAACTCTTTTGCTCAAGTAGGATCCGCATCTTTGGCTGGGGGGGGGTCAGCAGAATTAGCTGGGGGGGATTTTTGGCGAGGGGCAGCTACTGCCGGGATTGTTGCTGGATTTAATCATGCGGCGCATTCATTAGAAGACATGGCTTCCACGAGGTTACAAAAACGCATTTTGGCAGATGGGAGATTGACTATAGGTGAAGCTAACGAGTGGTATAGGAAAGGGGGTGGGCGCGACTTAATATTAGATGCCAGTAAACTTGATTTGGGATGGGTGAATGATCAAGGATGGGTCGACGGTGTCAAAATTGTTCAGACCCTGTACAAATCGGGTGATGGGTTGGTTCATGGACAAATGACAATGCGTAGAATTGATGGGCAGCATGCTACAATTGATCGAGGAGAATACAATTTCGAGCAAATCGGGAAATATACTGATAATTTTTTCAGAAATACATTTACTAAAATTGGATTAGCAGCTGCTACTAATTTTGGGGCATTGTCGGGAAAATCATACTGGATATATTATCAAGGGCGGGCCTTGATAAATCAATACAAACCTTATAGTCCCTACTAAAATGAATAAAATTGTCATTGTATTTATAGTTATGTATTTCTTTAGCTGTGGCGCAGGTATCTCAGACTTCACGGAAGAACTGGGAAATGGTTATGTCTATGAATCATTCGGACAAGAGTTGAAAAACATTCGTTCACCTATTGCGGGTCAAAAAAATATCTATGGAAAAGTTATACAGTATGTGCATGACGAAAATTTCATTTTAGTAATGCAGCAACCAAATGAAGAGGTTTACAGGAGTATTTTAGCAGAGGAAATAATAAGTAAAAATAGAAATAAATATCTCAATCATTCAATTGATGACATTAAGGAAGGCGAGCGGCTAGCGGATAGTCTAATTGCAAACGACCCATATTACCTCCTTATTTTTGCCAATAAGATTAATTATTGGATTATTTATCATAAAAATCGACAAATATTTGGTCCCTTTACGGAAGAAGAGTATGATCAAAAAAGGAAAGAAATGAAAATTACCGATAAATTGCAGCTTGACAGCCCGGAAGAAAAAGGGGCAAATTGATAGCTTAGGAGAAAGTAGTTGGGGGATAAGTCAAACAGGTGCTTTCGGTGCAGAAAGGAAATGAGTTGGTTGGACATGAGTGAAGGTGTGTCACTACAAATACTTGGCATTTTAACGATGATGATTTCCTCCTGTACGATAATTTCAACCGGCTGATTTCCGCCACGGGATCGGACAGTGCTGCATTTACAGCTACCTATGTGGAGAATACGTTGCTGACACCAACGGCATCAACTGGTTTGCCTGTTTGGTTATATCGTGGATACACCGGGCACGAACATCTGGACAGGTTTGGCTTAATTAACATGAACGGTCGGATGTATGATCCGGTGCTGGGAAGGATGCTGTCTCCGGATAATTATGTGGCTGATGCTGGTTTTAGTCAAGATTATAACCGATATACTTATGCACGTAACAATCCGTTAATTTATACCGATCCCGATGGGAATATGCCTTGGATTACAATGGCAATAGGTGCAGTCATAGGAGGGATTGTTAATGGGGTTGCATATGATATGCAAGGGAAGGGGTTTTTTGATGGATTTTGGCGTGGGGCTATCGCTGGTGCTATTGGAGGATTAACGGGATATTATGCACCAGTCGCTGGCGCAATACCAGGAAGTTTGTATGGAGCAGGAACTGGTGCCGTTACGGGGGGAGTCGGTGCTGCCTTAAATGGGAACAATGTTTGGAAGGGCATGGCTTGGGGCGCAGCGTTTGGAGGAGTTTCAGGAGGGATTGTTGGATATATTAATGGAAATAAACTAGGCATAAACCCATGGACTGGCACTGGGGTTGCTTCTCATGCTTTACGCTTGGATCAATCGACAGGGAATGGTCAAAAATGGAATAGTACAGATGAAATGGTGGATTCTTATAATAGTACGATTGGCTCAAGAGATGGTATGAGTATCAGAGACATAGAGAATAAGCTAAATACCACCGTCCATTTGGGCGACAACTATAGCTTATCAAAGGGCTATGTTCTCGCGGATGGGAATATGTACTGGGACGGGGACCATGTGGGTGGTGTGACTACTCAATTTATCAAAGGTGGGCGTTGGCAATCTGGTAGTTCTTCTATATTCATGGCGCCAAGTCTGAAAGGGACATCCATTGAGTTTCAAAACGGAGTATTCAAACATGAGTTTATGCACGCATGGCATTGGACATCCAATCCGTCAATGATGCATTTATCTGAAAGGGCCACATCGTCTTACACTCTTGCCTATACAAAGACGTATGGATTTTCCGACTTGGCGTCAACTACGAGGAGAGAGTTAATAAAACAGGGAGGACCTATTTACCCAGGAAATTATTCCTGGCGTGCTTTTGCAAAAATTATACCATTATGGATAAATTAATTATCACAATACTAGCTGCTCTATTGTTTTCTTGCCAAGCAGATGAGAAACCTAAAACTTATGGTGATTTTGTTTCTGGGGATTATAATCTAGTTTTCGGAGCATCAATTAGAGGTGTACAATATAATCTTCGGAATGACAGTATTAAGGCAGCACTTAATGGTGATGCCTATTATGAAGATACACTCTTAATTTCCAAGCAAGATAAAAACACAATTTGCGCAATGTTTTACGAGAAGAAGATATATGAATATAAAAATTGGGTACATGTATTAGGAAGCTATTTATACTTTCCAAGAAGAGATGATCAAATCTGGATATATCAGAGAAATAAGATAATTGCTACGATCGAAGTTAGTCCAGATTATGTCGATTCTAACTTGCTCCCAAATACAAAGGAAAGAGATATTGTTGCCTTTAGGGACAAAGTTTGGGAAATCATGAATAGATATAGAAAATACCAAGCAGTTACGGATACCTTAACAGAGATGAGAAAAAGAGACTCGACAATAAGGATATAAGATTTGTAACAAATCTTGGTTCAACCAAAAAGCTCGTTGGTATTGCTACAAAATGCAGGATATCCTACCCAGCTCAGTGTGGTTAAGGTGGCGTGTGACCAAACTTGGAGGAACTACGACACCATCAGGTTTTACCTTGCGGACGGATTTGAAAAGGACGTTACGGCGGGCTCAACCCGTTATATCCAGTACATTGCCTCTCCCACAGGGCTGGCGGCCATTGTAGAGAGCGTAAGGTGGTACACATACTGTTCATTACACCTATACTGATCATTTAGGTTCCATTCTGACAGTTACCAATAGCGCTGGAACTACTATTGAAGCTGAACAGTCCTTTGATGCATGGGGCAGAAGAAGGAATGTGACAAGCTGGGCGCTGTTAGCTCCAACGGCATCAACTGGTTTGCCACCTGTCTGGCTTTATAGAGGTTACACAGGACATGAAATGCTGGATCAGTTCGGACTGATCAATATGAATGGCAGGGTGTACGATCCTGTACTGGGTAGAATGTTATCACCTGATAATTATATATTAGACGGTGGATTTACTCAGGATTATAACCGATATTCGTATGCAAGAAACAATCCTCTTATTTACACGGATCCTGATGGTAATAATCCATTACTCTCCACGGCGATAGGTGCGGTCATCGGTGGTGTTGTAAATGGTATATCCTTTGGACTTCAAGGAAAAGGATTTTTAAATGGATTTTGGCGTGGTGCAATCACGGGAGCTATCGCCGGGCTCACTGGATATTATGCACCTATTGGTGCAGCGGGAGGTTTTGCATATGGAGCTGCTTCTGGCGCTTTAACTGGTGGAGTGGGAGCTGCTCTAAATGGTACAAATGTCTGGAGAGGTATAGGATGGGGCGCTGCACTTGGTGGCTTATCAGGTGGGATATATGGAGGGATTGAAGCAAAGAAACTTGGTGCTGATTGGTTAACCGGGGCGAGATCCGACCACGCATACCTCGCTTCGGATGCCATCCTTTCAGGCGGAACACAAGCACCATATAACGATGATTATCTTTACAAGTTAAAGAACGAAAATTGGAAAGGCATGGGTCCAGGTGGAAAGATGACAACACGGCTACCCAAGGACATTACCATGGATGCGGATGGTTTTATAAGTTCTCCAACAATTAAGGATGCAATCGCAATTACAAGGCACAGCCCATGGAAAAATGGTATGTCTTCGAAGATTTTTTTTGGTAAGGCAGCATTTTCATCTGGAGAACAGTTGACTGTATCAATGGCACATGAGTTTGGGCATATCGTACATGCAAATTTGGGTTTAATGGATTGGGCGAAAGAATTAACAGGGAACCCAAGTAAATTATTAAATAATGAAGGTCATATTGCTATTCAAAAAATGACAGGTCAATTGATATTGAAAAATGGTTGGAGTCCAAAAATAATATCATCGCAGGTTTGGAATTTTAACAATGCGCAGGCGTATGATCAGCTTTACAAGCCTCTTCAATTTTTAATTAAAAAAATTGTCTTGCCATGAGAATTTCGTTGTTTTTATTTGTAATGTTTATCGCAGCACTTAGCTGTAATAAATATGATAATTTGAAAGATATATCTGTATCTCCAAGAATTTTCAAAGAGAAGGATACTTTGTTTTTAGAATGGAATTTTGTGAATAATACAAAAAATAATTTAATTATTCCTACTTTATTGACTTTTAGACGTCTGAATGGAGAAGATGATAAGAAGTATCTATTCAAGGAAGACTATGATATTATAGGGCTACCGAAAGAAAGTATTCGAACCATTAAGGTACCATATAAATATTTAAGGCAAATACCAAATATTAGTATGGATATGGATATCCATAAAAAAATACAGTATCTAGGTAAAGACACCTTGTCTGATTATTCATTAGATAGAACGTTTGATTATATTGAAAATCTAAGGCTATGCCCAGAATTTATTGTCATAAATGCTAAATCCGAAAAAAAGATTCTTTTTATGTTCCAGTCTGGAATTTATGGACAATATTCTCTGGGATTTGAAAGCAAATACGAAACTGATGCTACTTCAACAATCAGGGCGGGAGATTCTATATGGAAAAAAGGAATTCCAAGATTAAAAGATATAGTCTCAGGCCGGATCAATGGCTATAAATTTGAATACGGTGAATTTACTGTTGATTCAATAAATGTGAAGTTGGAAGGAAATTACTGATATATTTGCAGGGAAAGGAAACACTTTTCTAGTGTTAAGTTAACTATAATATGACGTATAATAGTTGTATCTTTGCAAAAAAATACTGTTTATGGTACGATATCATATTAAACTGGAGAATACGGAGCCGTTGACCACCTTAATTCGGGAATTAAGATCATGTCATTTCGGATTAAATTGACCAGTATAAATGACTGACTGATAGTTGAGTAATTCATGAAATAAAAGAATGGGTTGGTGGTCAATCTGCCACGGAATCTAGTGGTCAAGTCATCAGAATTCTCCAACCACGGCAATGCACCGGCAAATCAGAGTTATCAGTATATAGTTGCGCCCGATCGCTCCCTTGCCGATTTTCAGAATTACGCAGGTGATCATGGATTTGTAGTGAAGTAACGTCGTTGTTTTTCGTGGCTCCGCACTTAGTCTAATTTGCTAGCATGATTCAGCAGGTGATGCAACATCATTTGACGGGCGCAAACCGTTAGATACTGGATAATATTCTTTGACATCCTAACTTGCATCGAAACAGCTAAATACATATTTTTATGTACGGATTTGCAGTTCGTCAGAAAGCGGTGAGTAAATCGGGAGTAGCGTTTAGGTTGATTTGTAATTGGTTGTTTATCAGTGTGATATAAGACAAGTTCTGCACTCGTCGGGTGCACTCTGTGGAATATCAAAAACAATCAAAACCCTGCAAATCAACGATTTACAGGGTTTTTGTTTTTTTGAATAGTGCCAAAATATGCAATATTTGACATAATTCTGGTGAGTAATTCGAGAGTCAGCATCTCACAAACTAATGACTCACCAGAATCCTTGTAAGTTGCTGTATAACAGCTAGTTTCTCTCATTTACATCTTGATTTTTTCGTACTGCAAGCCTACTTTTATTCACATAAATAAGTACGCTATGCTTAGTAAAACATTTAATTTGCTCTTTTATTTAAAGAAGCCAAAGAATTATGTCGAACCCGCTGGCAGAAATCATCCTTCTGACAGCATACGGGAATATTGCAGATGGCGTGCAGGCGATGAAAAATGGGGCGATGGATTATATTGTAAAAGGGGATGACAATGACAAAATCATTCCCCTGCTTAACCGCGCCGTTGAAAAGGCCCAGCTGCAAAAGAAACTTCAAAAGCTCGAAGGTATCGTCTCAAAAAAATTCTCCTTTGATGCCATTATTGGAAAGTCCACCTCTTTTTTAAAGGCAGTTGAGCTGGCCAAAAAGGTAGCACCTACAGACACTCCAGTGCTGTTGACTGGTGAAACGGGAACCGGAAAGGAAGTATTTGCCCAGGCGATCCATTATGCAAGTGTGCGTTCTGACAAAAACCTGGTCGCGCTGAATTGCAGCACGTTCAGTCGGGAGATCCTGGAAAGCGAGCTGTTTGGATATAGGCAGGGCGCTTTCACTGGCGCAGGCAAAGATAAAAGAGGGCTTTTGGAAGAAGCCAACAACGGGACGCTGTTTCTTGATGAGATCGGTGAGCTACCCTTGGATCTCCAGGCAAAGCTGCTCAGGGTGCTGGAAACGCATGAGTTTATCAAATTAGGCGACACCAAACCAGTCAAATCCAATTTCCGACTGATCGCCGCCACCAACAGAGATTTGAAAGTAGAATCAGAGCAGAACCGGTTCCGCTCTGATCTGTATTTCCGTCTGAACGTTTTTCAGGTCCAGTTGCCGCCGCTTCGTGACAGGGTAAAAGATATCCCTGCTCTGGCCACTTATTTTGCCAGTCATTTTGCGGAGCAGACCAACAAAAAAGACCTTCAATACAGCAAGGATTTTCTTAAAAGGCTTGAATCCTATGAGTGGCGTGGAAATATCCGGGAGCTAAAAAATGTGATCGAAAGGGCTGTGATCATCAGTGATGGAGTGTTGGAGCCGGAAAACCTACCCTTCGAGGTGCAGCAATCGCTGCCTGTCAAGAGCATTCAGCTCTCGGCATTCTCGATGGAAAGTGTCGAAAAGCTTCATATCCAGAAGGTGCTTAATTACAGCAAGGGAAACAAAGCCGAGACGGCCAGACTTCTTGAGATAGGTATTGCTACGCTTTACCGGAAAATTGAAGAATATGGAATTAAATAACGGTTGACCCGGATTGTGTCACCCATCCATTTTGATAAGACCCTATCATATTGATAGGGTCTTTTTTATTGAATTCTATGTATAAAAAGTTTTAAGTTTCTGTTTATCAATGTGTTGCATATTTTGTGTTTGTCATGGTACATGTTTGGTATAGACCCTGGTACATCTAATTTACTCAAGCGATGAAAAAGGGGAATAACAACAGTATTTACAACCACATGCAGCGAATGGCTGAGCTGACTGTCACATTGGTTCTGGCAGGCAAGCTAGCCCGGGCCAAAAAGTTTATGGAGTCGGCCGAAAAGCTTTTTTTGAGTGGAAACTATCAATCCAGAACGGCAGTATCCAACGTCTATCTGTATGATGTTACTACGATTCTGGAGCTACATCATTACAATGTGCAGACGCTGCTTCCAAGCAGTCTTAAAAAAGAATACGTCAAACAGATCAATGCATTTTAATAACCACTTTAACATAAAAACTATGATGACAATCCTCTTAGTGGCAGCCGGCAGTTTGTGCTTCCTGCTTTTTTACAAAACCGTTCAATTCTTTGAAAAAATATAACACCATGGCAGCGCTATTCATTATTGCAATCGGGGTTTTTGGTTACATCTGTTACGTGCTTATCAAACCCGAAAAATTCTAATCCGAATACATTTTCGATTTATCTCAATCGAATTAAAACACTAAAGAAATGAACACTGAATTATTAGGAATCATTGCCATGTTTGCCATTACGGTTGCCCTCGCAATACCCTTTGGCAAGTACATCGCAAAAGTTTATGCAGGAGACAAGACGCTTCTTGACCCTGTTTTTAACCCCATCGAGAAATTATTCTATCGTTTGAGCGGAATTGATGCAAAGGCAGAAATGAACTGGAAGCAGCACATGTTTGCTCTGCTAACCATTAACTTTGTATGGTTTCTGTTGGGCATGTTTGTGCTGATGAACCAGGGCTGGCTACCGCTTAATCCGGATGGGAACCCTTCACAAACAGCCGATCTGGCATTTAATACCAGTATCTCTTTTGTAGTGAATTGTAATTTACAGCATTATTCCGGAGAATCCGGTGTAAGTTATCTTTCGCAGCTGTTTCTAATGTTTTTGCAATTTGTAACAGCAGGAACAGGTCTGGCCGCCGCCGCGGTTCTGTTTATTGCACTTAAAGACCGGACGACAGATAAGTTGGGTAATTTTTACAATCTTTTCCTGAAATCCTGTACACGTATATTGCTTCCCGTTTCGATAGCGATAGCTGTTATTTTAGTGTTTAACGGAACGCCAATGACTTTTGATGGCAAAGACACCATCGTCAACATGCAAGGTGATACAGTCGGCGTTTCCACCGGACCGGCAGCAGCTTTTGTTGCGATCAAACATGTGGGTACAAATGGGGGCGGATTCTTTGGAGCTAACTCAGCCCATCCGCTCGAAAACCCAAATTACCTGACCAACATGACCGAAATGTTTGCACAGATGATCATTCCCCTGGCTATGGTTTTTGCTTTTGGTTACTTTTTAAAAAGAAGGAAAATGACCTGGATGATCTTTGGCGTCATGACCATCGGGTTCTTAGTACTCACCGTACCAACAATTATCTGGGAAAATGCGGGTAATCCCGCCATTACCGCCATGGGCATTGACAACAGTTCCGGGGCCATGGAGGGTAAGGAAGTACGCTTCGGTACTACTGCATCTGCGTTCTGGAGTATAGCTACCACGGTAATTTCAACCGGATCTGTCAATTCCATGCATGATAGCACAATGCCGCTTTCTGGCATGATGCAGATGCTTTCGATGATGACCAACGCCTTTTACGGGGGCTGTGGGGTCGGAATTCTCAACTTCTTTGTATTTATTATCCTCGCTGTATTTATTAGCGGGCTGATGGTGGGAAGGACTCCTGAGTTTTTGGGTAAGAAGATTGAAGCAAGGGAAATGAAGATTGCGATGATCGTTGCGCTTTTTCACCCGCTGCTTATACTCGCAGGGACTGCACTGGCAGCAGCCTTCCCTGAAATCACCGCACCCAATTTAAATAATCCAGGCTTCCACGGATTCAGCGAGATGCTTTACGAATATACCTCGTCGTCAGCCAACAACGGTAGTGGTTTTGAGGGGCTGGGCGACAACAATCCCTGGTGGAATATTACAACGGGTTTTGTATTGATCCTTTCCCGCTTCCTTCCAATCGTCGGTCCCGTTGCTATTGCAGGTTTGATGGCAAACAAGAAATTCATCCCTGAAAGTGCAGGTACACTACGCACCGATTCGGGCACATTCGGGATTATGGTGCTCGCAGTAATTGTTATCATTACCGCGCTCTCATTCTTCCCTGCGCTGACACTAGGGCCAATTGCTGAGTATTTCTCAATGCGTTAGAATTAAAAAAATTAAGTAACAGCTACCAGCCAAAGCTAATCGCTAGCAGCTAATAGCCAATAGCTCCAAAAAAATGAAAAATCAAAATGCTTCCTTATTTCAAAAGGAACTGGTCAATGAGGCTTTAAAGCAATCATTTATCAAATTGAACCCTAAGATCATGTTTCGTAATCCGGTGATGTTCACCGTGGAGATTGGAACGTTCGTCATGCTGATCGTAAGCCTTTGGGTGCTTACCGGGGAAAAATCACAGGGCAGTTTTGCTTACAACTTTGTTGTTTTTCTTGTTCTCTTACTCACTTTGCTTTTTGCCAATTTTGCAGAAGGGATTGCGGAAGCAAGAGGTAAAGCGCAAGCCGACAGTCTTCGTAAAACCAGGGAAGAAACACCCGCCAAACTGGTGGTAAATAACAAACTGGGTTTTGGTGTGGAAACCGAAAGTGTGATGTCAGCCTCAATGAAAAAAGGGGATATGTTCATCTGCGAAGCGGGCGATAATATCCCGACGGACGGTGAAATCATTGAAGGACTTGCGACGATCGACGAAAGTGCGATCACGGGAGAATCGGCCCCGGTAATCCGGGAAGCTGGAGGTGATAAAAGCAGTGTGACGGGAGGTACCAAGGTTCTCTCGGATAAAATTAAAGTAATGGTGACAACGGCTCCGGGAGAAAGTTTCCTGGATAAAATGATCGCCTTGGTTGAAGGTGCAAGCCGTCAGAAAACGCCGAATGAAATAGCATTGACTATCCTGCTTGCAGGTTTTACACTGGTCTTTATCATTGTGTGTGTGACACTAAAACCTTTCGCAGATTTTGCCAATACGCCGATCACGATCGCTGCCTTTATTTCTCTTTTCGTTTGTCTGATCCCGACCACAATCGGCGGTCTGTTATCGGCGATCGGGATTGCAGGAATGGACAGGGCTTTACGAGCGAACGTGATCACCAAATCGGGTAAGGCGGTGGAAACAGCCGGGGATATTGATGTGCTACTTTTGGATAAAACAGGTACGATCACCATTGGTAACAGAAAGGCCACACATTTTCACGCAGCCAAAGGCGTCACAGATAACCACTTTATTAAATGCGCGGTTTTAAGCTCAATTGCTGATGAGACACCGGAAGGTAAATCGATCCTGGAATTAGCTAACCTGAACCCGTCAAGTTACAGCAATCTGAGCAACCCCACTTTTATTAAGTTTACGGCTGAAACAAGAAGTTCAGGTGTTGATTTTGATCAGACAAGGATACGTAAGGGTGCATTCGATTCAATCAAAAACCTGACTGTGAACGCTGGAAATAAATTTCCATCAGACATTGAACAAACTGTAAAGGATATTTCAAGCAATGGTGGAACACCGCTGGTGGTGACAGAGAACGAACATGTGCTGGGTGTGATCGAATTACAGGATATCATCAAAACGGGGATCAGTGAACGTTTCGAGCGGCTTCGCAAGATGGGTGTGAAAACGGTGATGGTGACGGGCGACAACCCTTTAACGGCCAAATTCATTGCTGAAAAGGCGGGTGTAGATGACTTTATCGCCGAAGCAAAACCGGAAGATAAAATGAACTACATCAAACGTGAACAGGAAAGTGGTAAACTGGTGGCGATGATGGGGGACGGTACCAACGATGCGCCAGCGCTTGCACAGGCTGATGTGGGTGTAGCCATGAACAGCGGAACACAGGCAGCTAAGGAAGCTGGTAATATGGTCGATTTGGATAATGACCCGACTAAACTGATCGAGATCGTGGAAATCGGAAAGCAGCTTTTAATGACACGTGGTACATTGACTACCTTTTCAATTGCCAATGACGTCGCCAAATACTTTGCCATCATTCCGGCCTTGTTTATCGCTGCCATTCCTGCCTTAAAAGGTTTGAACATCATGAATTTGAACAGCCCGGAAAGTGCGATCCTGTCAGCGGTGATCTTTAATGCAATTATCATCCCGATCCTGATTCCACTTGCGCTGAAAGGAGTTGCTTACAAACCGATTGGTGCGAGTGCGTTGCTGAGAAGAAACCTTTTCATCTATGGTCTCGGAGGTGTAATTGTTCCCTTTATTGGGATTAAAGTAATAGACCTGATTGTCAGTATCTGGATTTAAACTAAAAAATAAAGTGTAAAATAGCTAATAGCCAAAAGCTAACAGCTCAAAGCTAATAAAAATGAAAACGAACATATTTCCCGCGATTAAATTAACAATCATTACCCTGGTATTCTTTGCAGGGGTTTATACAGCTGTCATCTGGGGAGTAGCCCAGCTTGCTCCAAACGGAGGTAAAGGCGAAGTGGTAACAGTCGGTGGCAAAAAGTATTACACCAATATCGGTCAGACTTTCACCCAGGATAAATATTTTTACTCGCGTCCGTCAGCAGTTGATTACAATTCAGCCGGAAGTGGTGGCAGTAACAAAGGGCCATCGAACCCCGATTACCTGGCGACTGTTCAGGCCCGGATTGATACGTTTTTAGTACACAACCCAGGAGTTGAGAAAAAGGAAATTCCGGTTGAACTTGTTACAGCTAGCGGAAGCGGACTTGATCCCGATATTACTTCCAAATCTGCTTTGGTGCAGGTGAAAAGAATAGCGGCTATCAGAAAATTGTCCCCTGAAACGGTTGAGCAGCTGGTAGCCAAAAACACAGAAGGCCCTTTGCTAGGCATGTTTGGACCTGAAAAGGTGAATGTATTGAAACTCAATATCGCTCTTGATGAGCTGAAATAAGACAAAGAGGCCGGCCATCACCTGTAACGCCGCGGCGGCCGGCGATCCGGCGACCCGGCGATCCGGTGGCCGCCGATTTTAACAGCGTCGTTACATCGATTTCCCAGTACAGTAAGAAATGAAAAATTTACTTTTAAGCGCGTTCGGTTTAGCCGTTTTACAACCAGCCATTGCGCAGGACTCAACGCAGACAAAAAATCCATTGACCATCAGCGGTTATGTTGAAGCTTATTACAACCATGATTTTAACCGTCCAGATAACAACACCGTGCCGGGTTTTCTTTACAATTTCAACCGGGCGAATGAGGTGAATTTGAACCTGGCTTTCATCAAAGCAAACTATGCTACAGACCGTGTCAGGGCCAATGTCGCTTTGGCAGCAGGAACCTACATGAACGCGAATTACAGCGCAGAGCCTGGTGTTTTGAAAAACATTTATGAAGCTAATGTCGGTGTTAAGCTTTCACAAAAGACCAATCTTTGGCTGGATGCTGGTATCATGCCTTCGCACATCGGTTTTGAAAGTGCGATCGGAAAAGACAACTGGGCATTGAGCAGAAGCCTTTTGGCAGAAAATTCGCCGTACTTTGAATCCGGAGTCAAACTTGGTTTTACGACGAAAGACGATAAACTGTATCTTTCAGCCATGTATCTGAACGGCTGGCAAAGGATCCAAAGGGTAGACGGCAACTCAACACCAGCTTTCGGGACCCAGATCACTTATAAACCAACGGAATCCGTAGCATTGAATTACAGCACTTTTATCGGTAATGATAAACCCGATAGTTTAAAGCAAATGCGCTATTTTCATAATGTCTATGGTATATTTCAGCTGACCCAAAAGTTTGGCCTGACCGCAGGGGTCGACTTTGGATTTGAAAAGAAACCAGAAGGCAGCAGTGGCAGTAATACCTGGTACACGCCGATAATCATTGCCCGGTTTACACCAACAGATAAGATACACATAGGGGCCAGAGGTGAATATTACGCTGACAAAAATGGGGTGATCATCAGCACGGGTACACCCAATGGCTTTAAGACCTTTGGCTATTCCCTGAACTTTGATTACCTGCCGGTAGACAATGTCATATGGCGTGTTGAAGCAAGGAGTTTAAATAGCAAAGACGCCATTTTTACCTATGATAACAGTGCCAAAAAACAGAATTACTTTTTAATCACATCTGTTGCATTATCATTTTAGATGACTGAAAAGGAAAGCCACGTAAAACATTTTCTGGACTTGATCCAGCAGTCCCGCAGGGGCAAGTTCAAAGTCTACATCGGTATGAGCGCCGGTGTAGGCAAAACTTTCCGGATGTTGCAGGAAGCGCATACGCTGATGCGAAACGGTATCGATGTCAAGATCGGCTACATAGAAACGCACAACCGTAAAGAAACGCACGCGCTTTTGGAAGGCCTGCCGGTGATCCCGCGCCGGAAACTGTTTTACAAAGGGAAGGAATTGGAGGAGCTCGACATTCAGGCCGTAATCAGCTTACGGCCTGAAATTGTCATTATTGATGAGCTGGCACACACCAATATCGAAGGAAGCAAAAACGACAAGCGCTGGCAGGATGTAATGGAGATTCTGGATGCGGGAATCAATGTGATCAGCGCGGTCAATATCCAGCATATAGAAAGTTTGAATGAAGAAGTAAAAGATATTACCGGCGTTGAAGTCAAGGAGCGGATTCCGGACAGTGTACTGGCATCGGCAGATGAAGTGGTCAATATAGACCTGACGGCAGACGAGCTGATCACCCGTTTGAAAGAAGGCAAGATCTATGCGCCGGAAAAAGTGCCGACCGCACTGGGTAATTTTTTTACATCCAATAACATCTTGCAGCTACGTGAACTTGCATTAAAAGAGGTGGCCAGCCAGGTAGTGCGTAAGGTGGAAACCCAGATTTCGTCCCGTGGTTTGACGGCCTTGAAACCCAACCGCTTTATGGCCTGCATCAGCAGCAATGCGGTGACAGCCAAAAATGTGATCCGTAAAACAGCGCGTCTGGCGAGTTACTACAATAGTCCATGGGTGCTGCTTTATGTGCAGACACCTAAGGAAAGCACCGACAAAATAGCACTGGACAAACAGCGCCATTTGATCAACAACTTCAAACTGGCCACTGAGCTTGGTGGTGAGATCATCCGTGTTGAAAGCCCGCATGTTTCCAGGGTGATCATGGAAACGGCTGAGCAAAGACATATTACTACGATCTGTATTGGAAAGCCGCACATGAACCTGTTCAGGGTCATACTGGCTACTAATATATTTAACCAATTACTTAAAAAACTTTCCGTTTCTGAAATTGACTTGGTCATCCTATCCTGATGAAAATTAAAACCAAACTACGACTGGGCATTGGCCTTTTGTTTACGATGATCCTGGTGCTGTCGGTAGTCGGAATTAAAAACATAACAGCACTTAAAAACGATACGTCCAACATTCTGGCTGACAATTACAATTCGCTGGAATATAGCGAGAACATGATCGCTGCCCTGGATCTTTTACAGCAGAAGCAGGACGGTCTGCCTGTATTTGAAAAGAACCTGAACCTGCAAAAAAATAATATTACTGAGCCAGGTGAAGGCGAGGCAACAGGCGAGATTGTAGGACGTCTTGATAAACTAAAAGCTGACCCGTTTAACGCCAACCTGCATTTGATGATCAGGAAAGATATTTCGAGAGTTATGGAGGTCAACAGAGCTGCAATTGAACATAAAAGCAGCATTGCAAATCAGACCGCCAAAACAGCAAATACATGGATTGTGCTATCAAGCACGCTTTGCTTTCTTTTCGGTATGACACTTTTGATCAACCTGCCGGGTAATATCGCCAATCCGGTCAGGGAGCTTACTGCCAGTATCAAAGAAATTGCGGGCAAGAATTATTCCCAACGTGTACACTATCGGGGGAAAAACGAGTTTGGCGAGATGGCCGATTCTTTTAATACCATGGCCGAGAAACTGGAAGAATACAACAACAGTAATCTTTCCAAAATACTGATCGAAAAAATCAGAATTGAAACATTGATTAACAACATGCACGAGCCCGTTATTGGTCTTGATGAAAATAAGACGGTGCTCTTCATCAACAATGAGGCCCTTAAAATTTCAGGACTCAGACAGGACGATATAATCGGCAAATCTGCCCAGGACATTGCCTTAAAAAATGATCTGATCCGCTCGCTGGTCAATGATCTGCCCCAGGCTGAGAAGACAGAAATCTTGCCGCCGGCTCCTCTTAAGATTTATGCAGATAACAAGGAAAGCTATTTTGAAAAGGAAGTAGTCAATATTACCATCAAGCCAACCGGGGAGCGGGAAAAAAAGATGATCGGACATGTGATCATACTCAAAAACATTACACCGTTTAAGGAGCTTGATTTTGCCAAGACCAACTTTATAGCCACCGTTTCCCATGAGCTAAAAACACCCATCTCATCAATAAAAATGAGCCTGTTGCTACTTGAAAACCAAAACACGGGACATGTGAACCACGAGCAGCAGCAGCTGATAGAGAGCATCAAGGAAGACAGTGACCGCCTTTTAAAAATTACGGGCGAGCTTTTGAATATGTCACAGGTCGAGACCGGTAATATCCAGCTCAACATACAACAATCCAGACCGGAACTGATACTCGAGTATGCATTAGAGGCTGTGAAAGTGCAGGCCGAACAAAAGCAGATCGGACTCATGGTGGAGATGGAAGAAAACCTTCCGGACGTGAAAGCAGATACTGAAAAAACGGCTTGGGTTCTCATTAATTTTCTGACCAACGCGATCCGCTATTCACAGCAGCAGGGGCAGATTCATATCCAGATCAAACCACACGAAAATGGGATACAGTTTTCTGTAAAGGACGAAGGAAAAGGCATTGACAGCCGCTATCGGGCGAAGATCTTTAACCGGTATTTCCAGGTTCCGGGTAGTGCTAAAAGTGGTACAGGGCTCGGCCTAGCCATCAGCAAAGAATTCATTGAGGCCCAGGGCGGGCACATTGGCGTTAACAGCGAGATAGGAATGGGTAGCACCTTCTTTTTTGACCTGGCAAAGTCCTGATCTTACCACCTTCCATAATGATAACGCCTATCAATTTGATAGGCGTTTTTTTGTAAAATGGTTATCTATAAAAAGAAATATATCAGTTTAATATTTAGATAATCAGTTGGTTGTGAATTTTATTTTTGAAATACACAAGTTGGGTACAGGTTTGGAATATATCCGTTCAGACAAAAAATATTCAAACCATGATTTCTCAGTTAGAAGCAGTTCATTTAATAGAGTCTGAATTCCCGCAATTAGCGAAGTTATATAAAAGAAGCGCACTGAGCAGTGATATTTACAAATCCATCCAGCGTCTGCTCGACTTTTCCAGAGAAGCTGTTTTGGACTACAATCTGAATTTATCCCGGAAATGCTTTTCGGTCGCTAAAACGTTGCTCAATCAGGGTGATAATGCCATCAGGGCAGCCATTGAAAAGAGCTTTATTTATTCATTTTCTCCTTTTGCCAAAAGGGGTGAAAGTGAAAGAAAGCGGTTGAAGTTTTTTATGCCGGATGATTTCTACAGCATTTTCTTGCGAAAAATTGAAAAACCCGGGCCGTTCACAGGTTTAGGCATTGAAGATCTTACGCTTCGTTTGGCTACCAGGGAAGACTGGATTTTTGCCAAACAGATTACCGATGAAATGCACGACTCTGCCATCAACCGGGGAAGCGGAATTTCTAAGCGTAGCCCTTTATCTGTAATCCGGAAAATGATCGAAGGCAAAGCCATTATCGCAGTTACGCCGGACAACAAGTGGGCAGGATTTTCATACATCGAGACCTATGAAAATTATGGGTTTGTTTCCAATTCGGGTCTTATCGTAGCGCCTGCTTACCGCCAATGTGGAGTTGCCAAGGCGATCAAACAGCGAATTTTTGAATTGTCGCGTACCCTATACCCGAATGCAAAAATTTTCAGTATTACCACAGGCGCAGCTGTGATGAAAATGAATACAAAGCTGGGTTTTGAGCCAGTGACCTATAATGAACTTACAAAGGAAAAGAAATTCTGGCAGGGCTGTAAAAGCTGTGTAAACTATCAAACGCTCCTGGGCAAGGATTGTAAAAACTGCTTTTGTACCGCCATGCTGTTTACGCCAGATCAGGAGGAACCCCAGGATGACGAAAATGAATGTGAAACAGAGCATCAACATTAATCTTGAACAGCGATGAAAATTTACCAAAAGCATCTCAGAATCCTCAAGATACTGAACTTACTTTCCTTGCTAATCATTTTGATGACGATCTTTTACTCATGGTATATTCTTCGTTTACTTCCTGATGTTGTGCATGTTCCCAAAAGTCTTGTCGATACAGATTTGATGTTGGTTCATAAAAGTGTCATCTGGGGTGATATACGTCTGATGGTTACCAGTTACCTGCTTTTGTCGTTGGTCACTGTTTTTATGGAGCTTATACCTTTCCGGCAAAGTTCGGGATTTCATAAAGCGCAATTTACTGCAACTGTTAATCTGAGTATTTCCATGGTTTTTGCTTACACCATCGTAAGCTCTGTTAGCGTAGCCTCCTGATCATTGCATTTTTTAGTAAACATCACAAAATTACTAATGACATTCGGTGCAATTATTATTAGTTCTTGCCATGGTGGAGAATACGGAGTGGTTAACCACCTTAATTCGGGAATCAAGATCATGTCATTTCGGATTGAATTGACCAGTATAAATGACTGACTGGAAGTTGTGTAACTCATGAAATAAAAGAACGGGTTGGTGGTCAATCTGCCACGGAATCTAGTGGTCAAGTCAACCGAATTATCCATTGGTCGTCAACTACGCCGACAGCTTGGAATAACACAAAGCTAATGCGGACAGAACCGAGTCGACAAATGTGGTAAGCTGGATGGCGGGAGTGATCCGGCTCTACTGCGCAATGGGAGGCAGAACCTGCTAGAATGGCTGCCCAGACGTTATTGGACTGCTCTGTTCTGAAAAAGTGGACTATCACAAACAGCGGGTTTTATGTGAGCTTTGAAAAAAAACAAATCATGATACCAGTTGACAACCTTTTGATTTTCGCCTTAGCTGCCTTGGGCCTCGTGCTGAGCCCGGGCCCAAATATGATTTATCTGATATCGCGTTCTATCAGCCAGGGGCGCAGAGCTGGCTTATTGTCTCTGATAGGTGTCGTGTTAGGTTTCCTGATGCATATCATGTTGGTTTCCATTGGGTTAACTGCCGTGTTCTTGACAATTCCCATTGCTTACGAGGTGTTGCGCTGGCTTGGTGTGGGATACTTGCTGTATCTGGCCTGGGAGGGTATAAAGCCTGGTAGTGCCTCTCCATTTCAGACCCGTAACCTTTCGAATGACTCAGACTCCAAACTGGTACGCATGGGTTTTGTAACCAATGCATTGAATCCCAAGGTAGCTGTATTGTATCTGTCTTTCTTCCCTCAGTTCACCCGTCCTGAATATGGATCGCTGATAAGCCAGAATCTGATGTTAGGCTTTACGCAATTACTGATCAGCGTTTTTATAAATACCATCATTATCTTCTCGGCGGCCAGCGTAGCCAGGTGGTTTCACGCCCGGCCCACCTATGTGAGCGTGCAGAAATGGATTATGTCGGGCGTTTTGACGGGGCTGGCTGTTCGCATGGCTGCTGATAAAGGCAAATGACTTTTCGCAGAGCCCGAGTGGAATGCTGCCATCCCTGAATCTTCAAGAGTGTGGCTTATTTCCTTTAACTTGAGAGTTCTTACTGTCTAAGAAAATGATGGATGAAATAAGCCATTTTTTTTGGTTAGACGATGATTTTAGTTTTTTGTTCAGTATCTGCCCAATCACGTGGGGTATCTTCCGCTTTCTGTCGTATTCTTTTTCTATTCTGCGAACCTTTGTCTGGAGTAAATAATATTCCCATTATACGGCCTGCCGAGCTGGCCAGCAGCAGACTGCAGAATGATTTTCAGTTGTTCATTATGACTAGATTTAGATTATTTTCGGAGGTATAAGTTGGTAACTATTATGTGTAAACGTATAAATCGATCTTAATTATTTAAACCGCAGTTGTAAAGCTGCAATAGTTTTGACTACGAAGTCTTACATCTGAAATACAAGAAGTTACAGTTTTACATGTTTTCCAGATTATTCCACCTTTTTTGACTTTGATGCATGTAAGTTGATGGGGAGTAGCCTGTTACTTTCTTGAACTGGTTAGAAAGATGAGACACGCTGCTGTAGTGGAGTTTGTGGGAGATCTCTGTCAGATTCAGTTCTTTGTATTGAAGTAGTTCTTTTACTCTCTCAATTTTGTGGTTTATTATAAAATGCTGTATATCTATTCCTTTTGCTTCTGAGAAAAGATTTGACAAATAGGTATAATCATAACCAATCTTGTTGCTGATGTAGTCCGAATAGTTAGTTCTCGGGAGATCATCAGTATAATGAACGAGCTCGATGATTACATTTTTTATCCTCTCAATTAAGATACTTCGCTTATCTTCCATCAGCTCAAGTCCTGAACTGCTTAGGTTTTCTTTCAGGCATTTACGCTGTGAAGTGGTTACTTTTTTTAGCAATTGGACAACGCCCAAATCAATTCTATTATAGCCTAGTCCCAGGATCGCTAATTCTTCCTGAACCCTAAGCTTGCAGCGCTGGCTAACCATATTCTTAATGTAGAGTATCATATTTTTTAATTTGATTGATTTGCCATTAAGTCTGGTGCTGATAGCTGACATAACCAGAGCTCGCTAACTTACGGGAAAGTTAGGGGGAAAAATGTCCTTGGATAGTGATTACCGTCATGATTGGTAGTGATCGTTGTTACGATCTTAAATTTGGACAAAGGAGCTGTCCCACAATTTGGTGGTTTGCATCGCAAAAAAGGAGGCACTGATTAGTTACCTCCTTTTCAAAATATAGATGTGACAAGTCTGCTCAGGATATATTTTTTAGCTTTTGCTGAGCATACTCACTGTGATAGGTTAGGTAATTGATTACTGCGCGGATACCAAAGATATCCCGTATGCACTTTTGAGCCGAAATCCTTTCTTTAAGCAGATGAACAGTTCCTTCCAGAAAAACAAGACGGTCAGTAACGCGAACCCTTATTTTTTCACTGTTGATGAATGCATTGGTCTGAAGGGCATTGATAACTTTTTTCTCCAGATTTTTATCAGTTTCAAGTCTGGTAACATCAGAGTCATAATCTGGCTCCCAGGATTTTACAACATCTATGTCTATTTTCATGATTTATTGGATGAAGTAGGTGCTTTGCTCGGTATACTTTCAAAAGCTCATAACACATTGGTGAATTTAAGAAGGACCATCAAGCATCCGTATTAATCATTGTCAATTTTCAGATTAGCATTCAATGCCTGAATGATTTCTGCGACACATTGTTGCTTTTTTCGATTTTTGGTTGATTTCTTAAATGTGAATGCATCAAATCTTAGGTGCCTGTTTTGCAAAGATGTAATGATTTTCATATTAAAATGTTACATAAAAATCAGAAAAAGTTACATATTTTACATATTTTCCAAATTTTGATTTCTCTTCATTTTTAGCTTTTTGAAGTAGGAGGGAGTCAAACCGGTAATCTTTTTAAACTGGTTCGACAAGTGGGACACACTGCTGTAATGTAGTCTGTATGCTATTTCAGTCAGATTAAGCTCTTCGTACAACAGTAGTTCCTTTACCTTTTCAATCTTGTGAAGTATGATAAACTGCTGGATGTTAATTCCTTTCACCTCGGAAAACGTGTTTGAAAGATACGTATAATCGTAGCCTAGTTTTTCACTGATATAATCGGAGTAATTGGTTGCAGGCAAATCTTCGGCATAATGAATCATCTCTACGATTACAGCCTTTATTTTCGCGATCAGAATGCTTTTTTTGTCATCAAGTAATTCAAGACCCGATCGGAGCAGGTTCCTTTTTAATTCATCATGCTGCTGCTGTGTAATGTTTTCTAATATCTCAACAGACCCCAGATCCACCAGAACATAGTGTAGTCCTAACTTGGTCAATTCGTCTTTCACCAGCATTTTGCAACGCAGGCTGACCATGTATTTAATGTACAGTATCATATCGATTAGGAGGATAACTTGATGATGTCGAATGCTTCGCCTTTCCATAAACCTGACAAAGGTTTGTTGTGAGATGTGCAAAGCAAAAAGTGTGTTGTGAGTCTTCAACCTCTCACATTTTAGTCAGGACATTTCACCCTTCACGCATTTACAAATCTGTGATTAATGCAACTAATGAAAATTCAGGTGTAACACTTGCCAATTTTATTCCGGCAACGTTTGCAATAGAATATATCTGCCACTACAACCGTGCCAATTGTCTGATATTAAATATAATAATGTCGTTTCCGGACAGGTGCCCCAAGAGATGTTACGCTTGGGCAAGCAGGTGAAAATTTAGTTGGCAGGATCTTCGCGGCCCTTACAAGTGTGGGGTTTGAATAAAATTTAACATTAACGTTACAAGATGAAAAAGTTATTATTTTCTGCATTGCTGCTTTCTGTAAGCACCTTCTCTTTTGCGCAGTCTTTTAGTTTCGGGCCCAAGGCAGGCGTAAACGTCAGCAACTATTCCGGCGGAGACATCAATTCTGATGCAAAAATAGGGTATCACATTGGTGGCCTGCTTAATTTCGGTTTCGGTGAAATCTTCTCGATTCAACCCGAAGTGCTGTTTTCTACTCAGGGAGCCAAAGTGGAAAATGCAGGAACGAAGACGAATTACAAAATTAACTATCTGAACATACCCGTAATGGTAAAATTCAGGATAGCGAATGGTTTTTACATTGAGGGCGGCCCGCAGGCTGGTTTGAGATTGTCTGAAAACATACCCGATCAAACCATCAATGATTTTGCAAAACAACTCGATCTGTCCGCTGGCGCCGGCCTTGGATACCAGTCCGACGCCGGCTTTGGGGTGGGACTACGATACATGGCCGGGTTATCGAAAGTTGGAAGCTTTTTGGGAAGGGACATCAGCCCCGACTTCAAAAACAGCGTTATTCAGGCGAGTGTGTTCTGGGTGATTCCGATTGTTAAGAGGTAAACCAAGAGTCAGTTTTTAAATGCAGGGAGAAGATAGGACTATCCTATTTCTCCTTTTTTGTCTGTGTAATGGTGTCTGCTATTTGCCTAATTCCTTCTAAAGGCTTTTGAAGTCGTCTGATAGTACCGTTTTACATTGACCCGGAATACATCGTACAGGAGCACAAATGTCAAAATGAGAACAGGAATATAAAATGACCTGAAGCTGATGCACTTAAAAAGGTAAGCACCGGCAATTGCCCCGAACAGAAAGGAGCATATGATAAAAAGTTTAAGTTTTATTTTTAACAGAAGAATTACACGGTCTTTCAGGTTTGTCCTCAACAGTTGAGCTAATTCAATGCCCATATCCGTGAAAATACCTGTAAGGTGCGTCGTTCTCACAACGGATCCGGAAACCAGGGTAACCAGTGCATTCTGCAAACCCATGGCGAAAAGTAAACTGCCGGGAAGGGCTATTTTGTAAAGTGTTGATACATAAGTTTTTGATCCATAGATTGCAGAAGTGACGAGTATTGCGATTTCGATTACGATCGGAATGGAATAGGAGTAGCGTTGATGTGCCCCAAAAAGAGACAAACATAATCCGGACGTAAAAGCACCGGCAAGAAATAATATCATCCATAAGACAAGGACTTGTGCATTTTGCCAGTTTTGTTCCGCAATGCCCTCGGCAAGCAGTGCAGCGTGACCTGTGATGTTGGTAGTTAGTAGCGAAAAACCTAAAAGGCCCTCAGCATTCACAAGTCCGGCCGTAAAACCGAGCAGGGTTGCCAGTTTGAGATTATGGTTTGGTGTACGATGCGTACCGGAATGCCTCAACATGATTTACTTGGGTCGTGAGAATGCTAAATTAGTCCCTTTTTTGCACTGATGCCACATCCATTATTCGCTATTTGAATCACATACTTCCCGGCGATCAACAGGGTACTGCGTGCCAATTGCCCGTCCTGTGTGCGCATAGCCTCAATGGCATTTACTATAATGTTGGTAAGGGCAATTTTCATTTTTTGATGATTCAAAGTTACGGTGCAGTCGGCCGGATCGTATTCTTTCAGAGGATAATGTTTTTCAGTATGATCCGGTCCATGGCCATTCCGACGACCTCGTTGAGCAGGTGATGAACGGATTGGTTTGCAGTTTTATCAACAGTCTGATTTTTGATCATTTCACTCACCAGTAAATTAATCCTGGCCGAGCTGGATGATGTCGATATAAACCTTTAAGCCGTCGTCATTGCACTCTTCCAGAATCAGTTCCAGGGACAGGTCGATGGTGGCCAGGGGATTGCGAATTTCATGTGCCAGGATAGCTTTGAAATCGGGGGCAAGTGGTACATCGAATAGGGGATTAAAGGGATTATTCATTTGATCAGCTTGATTTGTAAATCCTGAATCAAAGGTGAAGGAAAATACGCACGAAACTTTATAGGAAATGATCAAATTGTTGCATGATTCACTGATCATTACCGCTTCCAAAGCGTGAAAGATGTAAGATTGAGAAAGAGATCCGTAACAATTGGTGCATTAAAAATATTCAGCTTTGTGTTGGTGGGGCGCAGGGAATCGGGAGCAGTATAAACCAAAAACCAAGAAATGATGAAGTTGAAAACAGCAGAAAATATACTCGTGGGCCTGTTGGCATTTCTTGGTGTGGGAGCACTATTCGGCGGTGGCGTGCTGATCGTTTCTCCAACCGGATCGCTGATCGGAATGCCCTTATCGATGCTGGTGGGATCGCCGTTTCATACATTTTTGATACCCGGTATTGTGCTATTTCTTGTACTTGGTGTGTTTCCATTCGTGCTGATTTATTCACTTCGCAGAGAAATCGAAAGTCCATTTGCTGAATCCTTGAATGTTTTCAAAGACATGCAATGGGCATGGAGCTTCTCCATTTATCAGGCCTTTACGCTGATTATCTGGATCCAGCTTGAAATGGTTTTCCTGCATGCTGTGCATTGGCTGCACACATTTTATATGTTTTATGCAGTTGGGATCTTATTCGTCGCCTTGTTGCCACCTGTCAGAAATCGGTACAAAAAGTATCCTGAGACGAAGATTTGAAAGAGTCGAAACAATTATTAAATGATGAGAAAAAATAGCTGGATTTACCCCGCTGGAATTGGTGTCCCGTCTGGGCAAGGAGCAATTTTATAGGTCAACAGGTGAGTCTATAAAACAAAAATATAGTGGCAATTAGCGTAGAAAGCAGGTCAACCCAAGCGTCTCGGTAGACATCCATAACATCTACCCACGTTCAAAAGAGTCAAATGTTAGCGTTTCCGTTTTATGGGTCTGCTCATAGGGACAAGAAATTGCCGGTGGATGACAGCTTCGCGCTGGGGATGTTAGGTTTAACGATATCAGATAACCTACACGAGATTACGAACCTTTACAAACCGCCATGATTATTTCAAAAAGCAAACTCAACACGTTATCAAATCCTTATGATCAAGAGATATTATTTTCCTGTACTGATACTGATCCATGGAATGCTTCATTTGACCGGATTCCTTAGTGAGTTTGAGCTTGTGGATGTGATGCAGTTCCGGCAGACTTTTCCCAAGCCATTTAATAATCTCTGGTTGATTGCGGGTTTGCTTTTTGCCTTTACGGCCTTTTTGCTGGCCTTCCGGAATAGACGATGGTGGCTCTGCGGTATTGTCGCAGTGGCATTTTCGCAAGTTCTTGTTATCGTGTTTTGGCAGGAGGCGAAATTTGCTACTATACCCAATGTGGTTATTCTGGTCGCAGCCCTCACAGCCGCGGCTGCCTGTTTCTTTAAACGAAAATTCGACAGGGATGTAAAAACAGGATTGCAGCAAAAGGCGTATTTCGGTGATTCCCTACTTACCGAAACTGACATCAGCCAACTTCCTGACCCGGTGAAAAAATACATTCGTTTTGCCGGGTGCATGGGCAAGGCAAAGGTGAACAACTTTAGAGTGGAATTTACCGGGAAACTCAGGAAGGACGAGCAGTCGGCGTGGATGCCGTTTACCTCGGAGCAATACAATTTTATGCACACGCCAACGAGGTTATTTTTTATGAAAGCTTGGATGAAAAATCTACCTGTCGCGGGTTACCACTGTTTTCTGGATGGTCGTGCATCAATGGACATCCGTCTGTTTTCGTTGTTCAAGGTGCAGTATCAGGACGGCCCCGAAATGGATCTGTCCGAGACGGTAACTTTTTTCAATGATATGTGCTGTCTGGCACCGGCAACGCTCATTGATAAACGCATCACATGGCTCGAAGTTCTGGATGGCAATGTAAGGGCTTCTTTTACAAACAACCACCTCACCGTTTCGGCCTGGCTGCATTTCAACGAAGCGGGCGCTCTGGTCAATTTCATTTCTCTGGACCGCTATGCCGCTGATACCGGAACACAGCTGCCCTGGGCAACACCACTGAAAGACTATCAGGAAATAAACGGATTTAACCTGATGCGCGATGCAGAAACGATTTATTCGTATCCGGACAGGGATTTGTGTTACGGTACTTTCAGGCTCGACGGGGTGAAGTACAATTGTATTATAAAAGACCTTTGAAAAACAGTGATTGATGCAACTCTTAGCTCGGACAATGTAACTTAATGGGGGCTGGTTTTTTGACCTTTACCCTGGCAATGATTTTGTTGCCAACAAAATATCGGGATTATGACAACCAATGAAGAGTTGCAGAAAGATGTTCAGGAAGCACTCAGATGGGAGCCTTTGCTGAGAGATGCCGAAATAGGGGTTACTGCGAAAGACGGCATTGTGACGCTGTCGGGTACAGTGGATAGCTACGCAAAAAAGATGGAAGCGGAAAATGCGGCTAAAAAGGTGGCTGGTGTAAAAGTGGTAGTGGAGCAGATTGAAGTTAAAACTTTCAGCGCCCTGAATCATCGGGATGATCATGATCTTGCCAATGAAGTGCTGAATGCCTGTAAATGGCATTGGGAAATTCCGGAGGACAAAATCAGGGTTAAAGTTGAAAACGGATGGATCACACTCGAGGGCGAAGTTCAGTGGAATTACCAAAAGGAAGATACGGCAAAGTTTATCGGTCAGCTTGCGGGTATCAGAGGGGTGTCCAACAAGATCACAATTAAATCTGAATCACTGGACCGGATCGAGAAAATTGCCATTGAAAGTGCATTGGCCCGGAACTGGTCTATCAAGGAAAAGGATATTCATGTACACGTGGCACACAACAAAGTGATCCTGACCGGTACGGTGGGTTCGTGGTATGAAAAGGATGAAGCCGGGCGGCAAGCCTGGAAGGCGCCTGGTGTTGAGATTGTCGACAATGATATTGTTGTGGAGTATGAGCATTCCATCGCCGACTGAGGTTTTAAACCCGACCAAAAATTACACATTCCCATTTACTTCCTGCAAAATCCTTTGATCATGGATCATTTTCTAATAAATCCGTATTTTTTGGTCGGTGTTTACGTGGCTTCCAATGTACTGGCGCTGTTGTCAATATTTGCGAGCGTCAAAAAGCCCCAGCTTGCAAGGTTGTTTTTCCTTCTGCTTTTCGGATGGGCGTGCTGGATCAATTCATCCACGGCGTTGGACGCACCCTGGGTATATCAGGACTATGCAGACAGCTCCATACCCGTTTACAAAAGATTTATTTTAGGCGCATTTGAAGCGATTGCGACACCAATGGTTTTATCAATCGCTGCCGCACAGGGTTTGATAGCCCTGTCCATGATTCTGAAAGGTAACTTGTTCCGATTTGGTTGTTGGGGCGGAATTGTATTTTGTATTGCCATATCGCCAATAGGTTCTTACGCTGCCTTTCCGGCAACGCTGTTTATGGCGGTTTCTTTGTATTTGCTGCAGAGAAAACAAGGTGATTTGTTTATTTGGGGAAGAGAGGGGAAAGTTCAAAAAGTGAAACTTGCGCATTTCTAGCTTCTGGCCAATCACTTATGAGTTGACTTGTTCTTCGGATTCTGCCTGGAAACTTTCTTTTTGCCATATTTTACCGCCTCGTACCAAACCGTAAACACAAATCCTACACCAATGCTAATCAGTAATTGCATCAAATTCACAGGTTCAAGACTAAAAAAACCTCTGACCGGTGGAATGGTAAAGATGAGAGCGGAAAGCAGAATGGTGACACCAATGATCATTGGAACCAGGTTGTTTTTGTACTTCAATGTGGCTAGCATCGAATATGTGAACGACCTGTTCACCAATGTAAGGAAAACGTTGG
This sequence comes from Dyadobacter sp. CY312, assembly GCF_021390535.1. Classification (GTDB taxonomy): domain Bacteria; phylum Bacteroidota; class Bacteroidia; order Cytophagales; family Spirosomataceae; genus Dyadobacter. The sequence goes on along the minus strand of NZ_JAJUXG010000020.1, from coordinate 91,599 downwards.
AAGACAGTAATCCAATGAAAACCATGGATCTGGTAAGCGCCTCGTCGTATCGTTGCATCACTGCGTACCGATAAAGCAAAAGCATTCCGATGGTGATGACGATACCTTGCAAAATACTGACAGACAATTCTTTCAAACTAAAAAATGTGGATGTGAACGGCCTTGGTTTTTGCAAAAGCAGATCCTTTTCCATCGGCTCGTTTTCATAGATGATCGAACACGTAGGGCCCATGATCAGCTCGAAGAATATGATATGGACTGGTGTGAAAATATTGGGATATATCCAACCCAGGGCCAAAGGAATGAACACAGTAAGGATGATTGGGATGTGGATGGAAATAATATAGCGAATCGCGTTTTTCAGACTGATGTAAATTTTGCGGCCCATCGCCACAGCATCAACCATTCTGGCCAGATCGTCATCTACCAAAATCAGCGAGGAAGCCTGTTTGGCGATTTCTGTCCCTTTTTTACCCATCGCGATTCCGATATGTGCGGCTTTCAGTGCCGGACCGTCGTTAACCCCGTCGCCGGTCATGGCCACAATCTGTCCCTGAGCTTTAAGTGCATTGACGACCTTTAACTTAGCTTCCGGAAACATTCTTGCGAAAATGCCGGTCTGCATTACTTTTTGTCGTAATGTCGCCTCGTCCATCGCCACCAGCTCTTCGCCCAGCAAAATGTTTTCGGCTCCTTTAAAGCCTATTTGTCTGGCAATGTTTTGTGTCGTTGCCGCATTATCTCCTGTAATGATCTTCACCTGAATGCCGGCCACGTAAAAAGATTCAAAAACAGAGCGGATGTTTGCTTTCGGCGGATCGTAAAACGCAACCAAACCGAGGAAATGAAACGACAGCTCCTGTTGTTTTTCGGGAAATGAATCACCTGAAAAATCGCTTTCACCTACGCCCAAAACCCGATATCCTTTTGCGGCAAGTTCATTAATTGCTTGGAGTATCTGGGTTTTCTGAGCTTCTGATAATCCTGAAAGTGCCATAATTGCTTCCGGAGCTCCTTTGGCTGCAATTACGCGTTCACCATTGTCATTTGCAAACACGTGCGTCATCATGGGCGGTTTCCCTTCCAGCGGATATTCATGAACCAGCCTGAAATCGTGTCGGTTGTCGGTCGTTGAAAGTTTTCCGTATGCTTCGTGCAGAGCCGTTTCCATAGGATCGAAAGGCTTGGGCTCACTCGACCACATCGCCATTTCCAGCAGTTGTTGACCATCTTCGTTTAATGTGCTCTCAGGTGATTGTAGAGAATTTGTTGCCAGTACGTACAACCCGGCCAGCTCCATTTTATTTTCAGTAATCGTTCCGGTTTTGTCGGTGCAAATTACGGTGGCGCTGCCCAATGTTTCGATGGTCTGGGTTCGCTTGACAATGATCCCCATTTTCATCAATCGCCACGCACCCAAAGCCATAAACGTAGTAAATGCCACCGGGATTTCCTCAGGCAAAATACTCATCGCAAGTGTCAGTGCTTTCAACAGACTTTCTAAAAACTGACCTGTGCGTATAAAATTGATACCCCAGACGATCAGGAAAACAATCCCGCCGATGATTGCCATTTTCTTGACAAAGTTGGTGATCTGAATCTGGAGTGGGGTAGGTTCCTGCTCAATGGATTCCAGGCTTATCCCGATCAGCCCCAGTTTTGTTTTGTCACCAATCGATGTGATTTCTGCAAGTGCCCTTCCGCTGGTTACGAGGGTTCCCTGGAAAATCTCGACTCCGGATTCATTTTTGGTAACTGCGAGCGATTCCCCCGTCAGAATAGATTCATTTACGGAGAAATCATGAGCTTCCAGAATCGAAGCGTCTGCCGGAATTTTGTTGCCTTCTTCCAATATCAGGTAATCACCTATCACCAGTTCCTCCCTCAATATCTCCACTTCATCGCCATTCCGGACGACCTTGCATTTCGGTTGTGTCAGTGATTTCAGCTCAGCAAGCGCATTCCGGCTTTTGGTATCCTGGTAAATAGAAATGGCTGAAATAACCAAAATTGCGCCAAGCATAAACAATCCTTCGCCTACAGAACCGGTTATAAAGTAAATAGCCGCCGCCACGATCAGCAGAATCAGCATCGGTTCTCTGACCAGGCCCAAAGCTGCCATTAAAAGGCTGTTTTTGCTTTTGTCTTCTACTTTGTTCTCGCCGTGGGTATGACGGGATTGGAGGACCTGGCTGGTGGTTAGGCCTTGGTGAAGATGGGCGGGGGAGGACATAGGAATGAGAATATTTCAGGTCAAACTATTCAGGCACTGTTATGTACGTTTGTATTGGAAATAGTCAGAACTTTCTCGCGGAAAGGACCAGATTTATGAAAGGTGCCGAACGGACCTTTGAAGTTATGCAAAAAAGCCGGCAGAAATCAGGTAGCCAGGGCCGAATTACTCCATTATGCCTTTAAGTGTCCGTTATTTCAATGCTACATCTTATTAAAAACCAGCAAGGGAACCGTAGGATGGTATGAATACTCAGCCGACTTACTGGCTAAGAATATTTTTTCAAACAGGTTTCTATGATGCTCTGTAAACATGATGAGCATGGAGGGTTTGGTCCTTGTGATGGCGGCTTCAATGTGAGAAACCAGACTTTCAGCAGGTTCAAAAAGTTTGACGTCTAGCTTGATCTTCAGACTGTCGGATTTTTTCGTTGCCTGCTCTATTTTTTTGGGATCGATATGGGTATTTAGAAAAGTACTGAAATGTAGCAGTTGCACTTCTGCTTGGATAGGTTTGGCAAAGTCGGCTACAATTTCCAATTCTTTATCCAGATTGGCCAGATCGGACGCATACAGTATACTGGTGATCTTTTCCGATTTGTACAAATACGGCACTGCTATCACCGGCACATCTGAATTGTTGATCAGGTTGGCGGTGTTGGTACCCAGAAGCTGTTGCAACCGGCCAGCACCGCGAGTGCTGATACAGATGAAATCATAATGATGCTCGGCAGCGTAATCCATGATATTGCTCTGTGCAAATACAGAGCTTTTGATCATACACTGGATGTGTTCAGGTTTGATTCCAAACTCGTGATATATTTCTTCGACAAACTGGTCAAGCTTCTGCTGAATCTTGGCGGCTTCTGATTTTTCATAATCCATAATCCTCTCTGCCGGCCAGGCTGTCGGGGCCATGACGTTGTAGGAATGAAAGAAAGTGAGTGCAAAATTATTTTGTGAAGCCAATTGTATTGCAAACCGCAGGCCTGCTTTTGAGTCTTCGGAAAAGTCGGTGGTAACGAGTATTTTTTTCATGGCTGCTCTTGCGGATAAATGGTGGGTGCGTCATAGCACCATGTTTGGAATACGCTTCCTTTGAGGGTTTATTGTATTACGATCATGAAGAAGTGATTTAGTCCGTTCCAATTTCCATCACCACCCGTCCTTCAATCTTTCCGGCTCTCATTTGATCGAAAACAGAATTGATATTTTCCAGTTTGTCGGTGTGTACGGTTGCTTTCACTTTGCCTTCCAGTGCAAACTGGATCGATTCGGCAAGATCTTTCCGGGTTCCGACAATGGATCCTCTCACGGTATACCGATTCAGCACAGTTTCAAAAATGGGCAGATCAAAACTTCCGGGCGGCAAGCCATTCAATGCAATGGTGCCCTTTCTACGCAAAGCTGAAATTCCCTGCTTAAAGGCAATGGGCGAGACAGCCGTGACCAGTACACCATGCATTCCGCCGGTTTGTTTTTTCAAAAATTCACCCGGGTCTTCTTCAAGGGCATTCACGACAAGGTCCGCACCCAGGCTTTTGGCCAGGTCGAGCTTGTCTTTACTGATGTCGATTGCGGCCACGTGCATGCCCATTGCTTTTGCATATTGGACAGCCAGATGTCCAAGGCCACCTATTCCGGAAATGGCAACCCATTCACCCGCTTTGGTCTCCGTTTCTTTAAGCCCTTTGTATACAGTGACTCCTGCACATAATATAGGGGCCATTTCGATCATATTGGTATGGTCGGGCAAATGCGCGACATACCTGGCATCGGCAATCACATATTCTGCAAAGCTGCCGTCGACGCTGTATCCGCCATTTTGCTGGGTTTCACACAAAGTTTCCCATCCTGTGATGCAAAATTCGCAACCACCACAGGCACTGTATAACCAGGGCACTCCAACGATATCTCCTTCCTTTACACCAGTTACATCCGGGCCAAGCGCTACCACATAGCCGATTCCCTCGTGGCCGGGAATTAGAGGCATTTTGGGTTTTACGGGCCAGTCGCCATCGGTAGCATGTAAGTCGGTATGGCATACACCGCTGGCGATGACTTTGACCAGGATTTGATTTTTGCCGGGTTCCTTCACCGGCATTTCTTCGATTTGAAGCGGTTGTCCAAAGGCACGGACAACCGCCGCCTTCATTTTTTTTGGTATCATGTTGTTCGGATTAGTGGGTCAGCAAGCAACAATTATTCGTACCCGCTTTTAATCACTGTCGAGATCATTTTAAATTGCTCTTTGGCACAAAACGAATTTCTTGTATGAGCCGGAATGATAATTCCCTGCCCCAATTCGAGTTTGTGTTTTATATCGTCAATCACAATTTCAGCAGATCCGTCGATGATCTGGATGTAGGTATCAAAGGCAGATGACTTCTCTGGAAGCTCTTCGCCTGTATCAAAAGAAGAGACGGTTATGTTGCCGGTCGTCTTCCGGATGATAGTCCTGCTTAACACGGCGTTTGGGACATATTCTATGATTTCAACAATGATATGCGCTTTTGATTTCTCCATTTCGGTATCATTTTCTTGCCTGTCCATCATGAGAGATCTGTGATTATGGATTGCGGGTCATTATTTTAAGTAATGATGATCCTATTAATCCGTTATCATAAAGGTGGGACTATTTCCAGCGGCATTTGTTACAGATGTGCTGCTACAAGTTGCATCAATCACTGATTGGGGAAGGTTCTGTTATTTGATCGGAAAAAATAAACGAACTGTCTGTATCACCAGAACGGGAGCGAATCCGGCGGCTAATATCAATTCCAGAGACCTCAGGTCCAGCATTTCAAGCGACAGTATTTGCCTTAAGAAGGGAATGTAATTGATAGCGAACATGATCAATATACATAGAACCAAAGCCATCCAGATAAACTTGTTTCCGGTGATTTCGTTTTTGAAAAGACGCCGCTTTCCTGAGTACATATTGAATACATGCAGTAATTGGGCGAGGGAAAGCGCATAAAATGTGATGGTGTTTCCTTCCTGTGGGCTCATGCGTAATTCGTCGATTGCATACCAGTAAACACCCAGGACAGAAGCAGTCATCACCAGGGCGTAAAATACAATTCCTGACCAATCTGATTTTTTCAGAATGGGCTGCTTGGGGTCTCTCGGTGGGGATTTCATCAGTTTTTTATTGTCTTTTCCCACACCCAGGGCAAGTGCCGGAAAGACGTCGGTGATGATATTGATGAAGAGGATCTGCAGGGGTAGGAGCGGACTGCCCACATTCAGAAAACCTGCAAAGGTGACTACGAAAATTTCACTCATATTGCAGGACAGTAGAAAGACGATAAACTTTCTGATGTTTTCAAAAATCACTCTTCCCTGTTCAATAGCGTGAACAATAGATGCGAATGAATCATCCTTCAAAACCATATCAGCAGCTTCGGCGGCAACAGCAGTTCCGCGCAGGCCCATAGCGATACCAATATCAGATTTTTTCAGAGCAGGGGCGTCATTCACTCCGTCGCCGGTCATGCCCACAATGTCTCCATGCTTTTGATAGAAATCAATCATATCCAGCTTCTGAGCAGGATTTACCCGGGCGAATACGCGGCATTCCATCATTTTTTTCTGATCCGGCGCTGAGTTAAAGTCAAAAGATTCGAGGTTTTTTCCGGTGAGGACCAGCTGTTCGTCTGCTTCAACAAGATTGACCTGCTTGGCAATTTTCAGCGAGGTAGCGGGGTGGTCTCCGGTAACCATAATAACTTTTATTCCGGCTTGCTGACACGCAATTAAGGACTTTACCACTTCTTTACGCGGCGGATCCAGAAATCCGATCAAACCTGCATAGGTCAGTTTTTCATCATGAGTAAAATCATCTCCGGGTTTTTGACTGGTCTGTCGGTAGGCGAAAGCAAGGGTTCGCAGCCCGTCTGCCGCCATGAGCTCCGATATTTCAAGTTCCTTGTCCCGCTCTTCCGGGTTCTTCCAGCTGCAAAGAGCCAAAACTTCTTCCACCGCACCTTTTACACCAATAAAATACTCCGTTCCTACCTGATCCATGGTTGCCATCATCCTGGTGTCGGAACTGAATGGCTGTTCGGCTTGCCGCTTATGGTCGCGATGTAATTTGTGCAGATCGATGCCAGCTGCCCGCGCATAGGAAAGCAGGGCGACTTCGACCGGATCACCCAGTTCTTTCCGGTCTGATTTCTTTGAGTCCAGCTGTGCATTATTAACCAATGCGCCTACAAGAGAGAGCATTTCAACTTCTGGTGAATGAAAAAGCTGTTGATCACCTTTTACAACTTCAAGTGTTTGAACACCTTCTGTGTTTGCATTCAAACGAACCGTAAAATCATTTCCAGCTACCCGCAATGCCTGCACTTCAATTTTATTTTCAGTAAGTGTTCCGGTTTTGTCTGTAAAAATGACGTTGGTACCACCCAGTGTTTCGACGGCAGATAGCCGTTTTACAATCACTTTCTTTTCAGCCAGACGGAGCATACCATAGGCCAGTGCCACGGTCGCCACTACCGACATGCCTTCCGGAATGGCTGCAATGGCCAATGCAACAGCCGTTTCTATAAGTTGTTTGATCTCCTGACCTCTTGTAAAGCCAACGATCAAAAATAGCGTAGCCATCCCAAGTGTAACCCAGATCAGCACTTTTCCCAGGGCGTCAAGTTTGGTTTCCAAAGGTGTGGCGGTGCGTTTGGCGTCGCTGACCAGCGTGGCGATTTTGCCCAGCTCCGTTGTCTGTCCTATTCCGGTCACCATCGCTTTGGCATTTCCATTGGTTATCGCTGTTCCTTTGAAAAGCCTGTCGTGCCTGTCACCCAACGGTGCATCTTCGTCGGAGGCAGTTGTGCTTTTTTGAGAAGGTACAGATTCGCCCGTTAGTGCGGATTCATCCACAGTTAACTGATTGACTTCTAAAATAAGAGCATCTGCGGGTATCAGGTCGCCGGCTTCCAAAATTAATATATCGCCTATGGTTACCTGATCGGATGGAATCTCTTTTATTTTTCCGTCACGTAATACTCTGGCTGGTGTCGTGTCCAGCTTTCTCAGCGCCTCCATGGATTGCCTGGCGTTGTATTCGAGCACGAACCCTGTGACGGCATTGATTACGATAACCGCAATCACTGCAAAGCCTTCAAGGTTGTCGCCGAGAAAGAAGGAAACGATGGCCGCTGCCGCAAGGATCCAGACGATGATACTATTTACCTGCCTCAACAGTATGGACCAGACACTTTCAGGTTTTACCTGTTCCAGTTCATTCAGGCCAAATTGCTGAATTCTCAGGCTCGCTTCCTGACTTAGTAATCCGGTTTTAATATCTGTTATATCAAGTTTGTCTGGTTTCTGAGACAAATTTTGACCTGGTGTTTCTGACATATTCTTATTGTGAAATTTCGAAGGTTTTGGTTTCAATGGGAATAATGAAGCAGATGCACAGGCTTTAAATATAACACGCTTGTGGTATACAAAAATGATCGAAAGAAAATATAAATACTTGTATTTCATTATTTTAATTTGGCGTCCGGTTTAAAGTGACGTTCTTTGATCAAAGGCCGTTACTGCTTTGAACACCCAACATTCATTCAATGCCAACCTTTAATAACCAGATCAGACAAATTGGATTGCTGATAATCCTCACAGGTCTGGCTCTATTGCTTCTCTTTGAACTGAATGGTTTCCTTCCGGGCTTTTTAGGGGCACTTACCTTATACATTTTAAGCCGGGAGTGGTACTTTTCCTTAACCATCCGCAAGAATTGGAATAAAACCGGAACAGCGCTGTTATTCTTACTTGCGTTTCTTATTGGTATTGGTTTGCCAGCATCCTTTGCAATTCATCTGATTTCCTCCAAGGTCAGTGTACTTCTTAATAATTCAGATCAGGTAATAGTGGTTTTCAGATCGGCTTCGGCTCAAATCCAGCAATGGACCGGTTTTGACATTCTGACCGACCAGAGCCTGAGCGAAATCCAAAGGCTCATCACAAATTTCATTCCATCTTTTCTCAACAGTTCTGCTTCGGTTGCCGGCAATCTGCTCATGATCCTCTTTCTTTTCTTCTTTATGCTTACACATGGAACTGAAATGGAAAGGAAAATTTCGGGCATAATCCCTTTAAAAGAGGAAAATATTGCTGTCTTGGCCGTTGAGACCAAAAACATGATCCGGGCAAATGCTTTGGGTATTCCATTAATTTCCATAATCCAAGGGGTGTTTGCCATCGTTGGCTATTGGATTTTCGGTATTAAGGATTATTTGCTGTGGGGGTTTATCACGGCCATTTTTGCATTTTTTCCGGTTGTTGGTACTTCCTTTATCTGGATACCTTTGATTATCTATTTGTATGCGTCCGGAGAAAGTGGAAATGCCATCGGGCTTTCTATTTACAGTGTTGTCGTTACAGGCAATGTTGATTATCTGGCGCGGGTAACTTTGCTTCAGAAAATTGGCAACGTGCACCCGGTTATCGCAGTACTTGGGTTAATTGTGGGACTAAAGTTGTTTGGTTTCTGGGGCTTTATTTTTGGTCCCCTCATGATTAGCTATTTTCTTTTATTAGCCCGAATTTATGCCAGTGAGTTTGGTTCGTTGAATAGGTAATGTGGAGAATACGGAGTGGTCAATCACCTCAATTCGGGAATTAAGATCATGTCATTCCGTATTGAATTGACCGGTATAAATGACTGACTGGTAGTTGTGTAACTCATGAAATAAAAGAATGGGTTGGTGGTCAATCTGCCACGGAATCGAGCGGTCAAGTCACCCGAATTATCCAATCCACTACCAACTTTTCCAACAGCGAAATTGCCTATGAGCTGGGCTTTGAGCATCCATAATCATTCAGTAAACTCTTTAAAATCAAAACATCACAATCGCCTTTGGAATTCAGAGCGTCGTTCAATTGAGATTGACCTAAAATAGAAATTCATTCCACATTCTGGTGGTTTGTTAAATCCCGCGCTTGAAGTTACATTTATGTCGAGACGCTTACACATAAACAAAAATCAAGATGAAACGCAGGAAATTTCTTCAATCTTCGATTGCCGTTACCGCAAGCACAGCGGCAACCATTACGCCACTCATCGCCGACAGCAAACATTTGGTACAAAAGGAAGTGTACGAATGGCGGGAGTATGAAATGCAGTTCGGTTCTGACAGTGGGCAACTTGAAACTTACTTTAAGACGGCACTCATTCCGGCTTTGAATAAACATGGTGTAAAAACAGTTGGTGTCTTCAAAGAGTGGAGACCATCCGAACCCGCAAAGTTTTACCTGCTAACGCCATATTCTTCTCTTGATAGTTATTTCTCCATCAATGCGAAAGTAAAATCCGATGCTGATTACATAAAAAATAGTGCGGCATACAACAGCGTACCTGCATCCAAACCACTGTACAGCCGTTTTAATTCTTGTTTGATAGCTGCTTTCGACGGCTTTCCGGCAATTGTTGTTCCGTCGGGATCTCGCATGTTCGAATTGAGGACTTACGAGGGTTACAGCGAAGACGCGGTAAGACGAAAAGTCAAGATGTTCAATGATGGTGAGTTTCCTATTTTCAGCAGAGCAAAGTTGAATCCGGTTTTCGGTGGAGAAGTGATTTCGGGCGATAGACAACCCCGCCTCACTTACATGATCACTTGCCCAAATATGGAAGAGCGTGACAAAGGTTGGGTTGCTTTCCTGGCTGATCCGGAATGGAAAAAACTGGTAGGGGATTCCCAGTACGCCAACACGATTTCTAAAATCAGCAGTGCGTTTCTCGTTCCTACATCGTATTCGCAGGTGTAGTTGGGGAGTAATAGGAAACTATCCGACCGACGGCTAGTTTCCTATTACATTTGGTTCTTACCTGGTGCTGGTTGTAGCTTGTTTGCGATTATTGAACCGTGTTACAAACTTAAAATCACTGGAAGATTTCCGGATACTTGCGAATAAAATATACCGGAGTACAGCTCCATGCGTGACAGTAGCTATTGATTGGGAAAAAGTGATAAGGCGATAAGTATTCATCATTCGGATTGTAGACTTCCCAAAATGTATCCGCTCCCTTTGCCACCATGCCTCCCCAGTAAGTTGTGAGTGCCTGCCTTGCCTCTGCCTTCAAACCACTTTCTATCAATGCTGAGATAAAAAAGTGGTACAAGTAAGGCGCACCGGGAATTACGGCATCCTTGTGATTCGTAATATTTTTCAGAGCCAGTTGCGCTTCTGCGGGTGTAGTGACGTTAGCTAAAACCATCCATATCTGTGACGCATACGATATTTGCTTTTTATCGCCACTTGTAAACAGGCCAGATTTTTTATCATATAGATTGGCTTTTGATGCGCTGCTCATTTTTTTGATTAAATCCGGAATCTCTTTCAGCTCATCTTCTTTTTTTAGAAGTTTGGCCAATTCATAAGTCTGTTTCAGCGTGTAAATGGTGAGGCCTTGTAATGCTGTTTGCCTGTCAAGTGCTTCGTTCCAGTCAAAAAATAACCACCAGTCTTTCTTCGCTTTTTCAAAATCCATCATTCCGTTTGGCAGTACGTAACTCTGCGCAATCTCAATTTGCTTTTTGGCAACCGGCCACAAACTTTTTGCTGTTTCATAATCATTTGTTGCGGTTAGGTACTCCTTCAAAGTAACATTGTAAAGAAAGGAATAGTCGAGCAAATGCTGGCCGCTTTGCGGATGAGGTTCGGGAGTTTCAAAAACAGTACCCACCAAATAGCCGTTCTGATCACTCAGACCTGCCAGTAAATACAGGCATCTTTTTGTCAGATCGTGATTTTTGAAAGAATAACTGTTAGCCAGCGATTCCAGGTAAAGATCTCCAATCCAAAGCCTGCGATCTCTTTTCGGCCCATCTTCATAAACGGTCTGCATGCATTCTTTCAAGGTATTTAACCCAATGCTGTCGATTTTTTTTATCATCACATCCGTGCTGCTATTCAGGGCTGTGGGTGTAGAATTGGCCGAGGTAACAGCGGTACACTGCGCCTGTTCTATTTTGAAATCATAATATTGCGAGCTTCCCAACAGCTCTATTTTCACATAGCGAAACGCCATTCTGCGTGAAATATTCACCGTCGATGGAACATCCATTACTGTAATGATTTCATCCTGAAGCCATGCACGGCTAAGGTCACCTTTGTATGGATCAAATGGGGTTGCTATTTCTGATGGCACTTCCCCGAAGATCAATTTAAACTTTAATGGTGCATCCGGAGTACCTCTTAATGGAGTTACTTTAAAAGAAAAATAACCTGTCAGATGTTTTCCGAAGTCCAGAATGACGGTTTTCTTTTCTTTGAAAGATTTTTCGTAAAGATCGGTTAATGGTTCTCCCGAAACTGTTTTCCATCCCTGAAAGGAAGATTTGTCTTCTACAAGACTTACTATACGTTGTGGCGTTTCGACAGTTTTTGTAAGGTTGGGTTTTAATTCTTCGGCAATGGAGAGCCACTGTTTACGCGAGGATCCGTACACATCCTGGCAGATCGCCTTTGTAGAATAAAACGATGCGAGTATTGTGAAAAAGATGGCAATGGAATTTTTTAAATAATTGGTTTTCATTTCTAATAATCAGGAAGTGAAATGCTTTGTTAAATTGGTTTGCCTATTAAATTAAAAAAGCCACTGAATTGGTCATTCCAATTCAGTGACCTTGGGAATTAGTATCCCGGGTTTTGTTCTATATCAGGATTCAGCCTCAATTCCCTTTGAGGAATGGGAAACAACAATTTGGATTCGGTAACGGTGTAAGAACCTGACACCGGTGATATGCCTTTGGGATAATAATATGCTTCCGGGTTTGCTCTGATCTTTGCTCCCTGAGCATTCATTATCGCAACGGCTTTACCGGATCTTACCAGGTCGAGCCACCTTTTGTTTTCAAATGCAAGTTCAATCTGGCGTTCTTTCAGGATCAGCTCACGGAGCTCCGCCTGTCCCGTGCTTGCGATCGGAGCCAGCCCTGTTCGGCTATGCGCGTGAACCGCATTGAGATTTGCCAGCGCCGTTGCTTTACCCTGTTCATTTTGGGCTTCGGCGAGCATCAGCAGCACTTCCGCATAACGATATACCGGCCAGTTGTCATTGGTATTCGGGGCAATTTTAGCTCCGTGGGTAAATTTCTTGATATACGGCCTGTTGGTGTAACCTTCTCCGTTGTAAAATCCAATGGAGGCTGCTTTTCTTTTATCAGATTGGTCATAGATATTTATCAGATCGGGTGTGGGCGTATTCCATCCGGCGTATGAGTTGGTGTTACCCGAAGGGAAACCCGGGATTACGCCCGGATCTGCCAGAATGGGCAGGAAATTGTAGGCAAAATTACTTGCCGAACCCGCCGTTGGCTCATCCAGATATTGTACCTCAAATATCGACTCCACATTGTTTTTGTTGTTAGGATCAAACACAGCTGCATAGTCAGACATTAAAGAATATCCCTGCACTTTTGTTAGAGCATTTTCTGCCTCTGTCCACTGTTTTAGCACCAGATGTACATTGCCCAATAGCGCATATGCAGCTCCGTTAGCCACGTAACCCTTTATTTGTTTGGATGGATCGGGTAACAGAGATGCGGCCAATGTTGCATCAGCGATGATCTGCTTGTATACATCCGCTTTTGGTGACCGAGGCAGGGAAGTTTGCTCAAAACTTGTGGGCGGGATGAGCGCCAACGGAACATCACCATAATACTGAACCAGATCAAAGTAGCAGAATGCCCTCAGGAAAAGTGCCTGCCCCTTGAAGTTGTTCTTCTGGGTTTCATCAAATGCTGCCGCGTCGATGGTCCGTAACACCTGATTGGCTCTTCCAATGATGATGTAATTGTTGTTGTATTTGTTTGAAGTAGCGCCACTATTGGCATCATCGGTGAAAAGGTCAACGTATTCTCTGTCGGCGTAACCTCTATTGCCGGCGTTGAAACTGAAAGTGGTGTTGTCAGATCGCATTTCTCCCATCGACCACGCACCTGCGTCTGCCAGTCCGGTGCCGTACAAAGTTCTGAGTGGGTTATAAAGCCCTACAATGGCTTGTTGGAAATCGGACTCCGTTTTGTAAAAATCTGCTGCGGATACCACTGTTTCAGGCACCTTGGTAAGGAAATCGTCTGAGCAGGACGAAAGAAGAGCGCCGAGTATAAAAAGTTTGAATTTCATGATCCCGATGTTAAAGATTAAAGTTAATACCAAGCGTAAATGTGCGCGGAACAGGGTAGGTGGTGTAATCACTTCCTGAGAACAGTCCGCCCGCGGCTGAAACTTCCGGATTGCCGCCTGGATATTTGGTGAAAACAAATGCATGTTGAATGCTGGTGTACACGCGTAGTCCGTGGATGTATTTGTTTTCTTTCAGCCCAACCTGGTAACCCAGCGTGATATTCTTGATGGTGAAATAATTGGCGTTGTAAATGAATTTGGAGCTGGACCAGTCGCGTTCGTAGCCGGTGGTATTCGCTTTTGATTTTCCATAAATTCCAGCACCCGGATCTTCTTCGGATCGCCATCTTTGTGATACACCTTTCAGGACGTTAAATGTACCGTCCAGGTTGGTGGTGAATCTTTCGCTTACGTTTATGATTTTATTTCCGAAAGCACCTGCACCGACAATGGAAAGATCAAAGTTCTTGTAAGTGAAGGAGTTGGTGATACCGAATATGGCTTTCGGCGCACTATTGCCGACTACGGTTTTGTCGCGGTCATCGTTTGTTACAATCCCGTCACCATTCACATCTTTGAATTTTACAGTTCCAACTTCCGCCCCTGCATACCTGGGTGAGCTGTCGAAATCTGCCTGGTCTTTGTAAACACCAAGCCATTCCAATGCATACAATTGCCCAAGAGGTTTGCCAACTTCGGTGATGGTATTGTCTCCGAAAATGGCCGCATTTGCAGTACCCAAAGCCAATGCTTTATTTTTATTAAATGAAATGTTGAAATCTGTGTTCCAGGTTAAATTCCCTCTCAGATTTTGCGAGCTCAGCGTAAATTCATGCCCCCAGAATGCGAGCTTGCCGATGTTGGTAGCAAAGTTGAAAAAACCGGAAGAGATTGGAATGTCGACTGTATACAACAATGCATCTGTTGTTTTGTGATAATAGTCGTATCCGAAATTGATCCGGTTATTAAGAAAGTTAATATCCACACCCAAATCCAGCTCTTTGGTGTTTTCCCAGCCTAGTGCAGTATTGTTCAGGCCGGCGATACTTTTACCGCTCACATACTGGTTTCCGACAGGGTTGTTGGTAGCAACCACACTTGCGTATTGTGTGTAATTACCCACGTTGTTGTTGCCTATTACACCATAACTAGCTCTCAATTTCAGGAAAGAAACCGCCTTGATGTTTGACATAAATGCCTCGTCTGAGATGATCCAGCCCGCCGATACCGAAGGGAAATTTCCCCATCTTTTGTCAACCCCGAATTTCGAGGATCCGTCTCTTCTGATTGCTGCAGATAAAATGTACTTCTGCTTAAAATTGTAGTTGACACGACCAACATAAGACAACAGCGTCCAATCCTGAATGTCCGTACCGCCTGTGATGGTTTTTGCTGCATTGAAGGTTTGCACCTTATTGTCCGGAAATCCGGTTGCCGAGAAAGATCCTGTTTCTGAGTGTGCGGTTTGAGAGGTATATCCACCGAGAATATCAAACTGATGTTCACCTATGCTTTTCTGGTAAGAAAGGGTATTTTCCCAAAGCCATGAGTAACCCAGCGAATTTCCATGTGACGCATTAATTCGGGAAACATCTGATTCATTGGGTGCATTGAATACGTTTCCTGCCGTGGACGGATAGAAGTAATCAGATACTGAATTTCCCAAATCAATATTAATACTCGATTTGTAGGTAAGTCCGTTTATTGGTTCTATTTCAATGAATCCGTTGGCAAGAAGCCCACTGTTTCTGGCCTTATTTTTAACTACCTGCACCTGATTATACCAGTTTGGTCCGTCCGCAGTTCCATAACCATTGGTATTTAGCGGAATTGATCCGTCAGCATTTTTGTATGGCGCCAGAGGCGAAGTCAATAGAGACGACTGAACAATACTTGGAGAATTGTACCAGATACCGTCACTTTGAGGAGTGTGATTCGAAGAGAATGTCGGAGCAGCATTGAAACCTACCTTCACTTTGTCATTAAACTTGTAATCGGTGTTGATACGAAGCGAGTACCTGCTGTAATCCGAATTCAGAAGTACACCATTTTGCTTGAAATAACCTGCAACCACAGAAGTACTAAACTTGTCTTTACTGCTATTGAAAGAAACAGAATAGTTCTGAATGGAAGCTGAGCGCGTTACTGCATCGTACCAGTTTGTCCCTTCTCCGTACTGCTCCGGATTTTGAAATATATCCGGAACTGTTTGCCCATTTTCGATCGCAACTTCTTTTTTAAATTGTGCAAATTCGGTTGCATTCATCATATCAGGTCTTCCTTTTTGAGGAATTTGCTGAATACCGGTGTAAGCACTCACACTGATCGTCGAAGTTCCCGCCTTTGCTCTTTTGGTGGTTACAATAACAACACCATTTGCCGCCCTGGATCCATAAAGAGAAGTAGAAGAAGCGTCCTTTAAGACAGAGATTGTTTCAATTTCATCCGGATTGATGTTGGCAATATTTCCTGTAATTGGAAAGCCATCCACAACATAAAGCGGCTCAGAACCCGCCGATATGGAAGCCTGTCCGCGTATTCTGACAGACATACCTTGTCCGGGTATCCCGGTGGTCTGGTTTATCTGAACGCCGGCAAGTTTCCCCTGTAATTTTTGAGTGAGCTGAGAAGCCGGTATGTCTTTTAACTCCTTCTGATTTACTGTCTGTACGGCACCTGTTACATTGTGTTTGCTTTGCGATCCGTATGCTACAATAACAACGTCATCGAGATTTTGGGACTGAGCATCCAGCTCAACATTGATCACTGACCTGCCAGCAACTGCAACCTCTTGTACTTTGTAGCCAATAAATGAAAATGAAAGTATTGCATTGGCATCAGAGGATATCGCGTATTTCCCGTTTACATCTGTTGTTACACCCGTGGTTGTACCTTTCACCGTTACCGTTGCACCCGGCATTGGTATCTTCTTATCATCCGTAACCGTACCCGATATATTGGTTTGCGCTAAAAGCTGTACGCAGCTGAAAAGGACTATGACCAGGGCTTGCGACAGAAACCGGATGGAAATACTGTAGACATTTGTTTTCATAGAAGCTTTTTTGGGTTAAGTGACATGGTTTTTTCTTTAATGATTCATAAAATTTATTTCCTTTGTATCAAAGTGATACAAATGTAGATTATTGGTTTTTATCAACCGTCCCTAACTGTCCTGATTTAGTTTCTAATTTCATTTATATTTTTCCATGAAAAATTACCTGTCCATTCTCTCGGTTGACGTTTTCAGTGTAACCCCCAAATATGTTCAGGTGATGAACGGATTTATTGCAGGTATTGAAAGGGGCGAAATTTCGAAAGGCGACATGCTGCCGTCGATCAATTGCTTAAGCTATGATCTGGAAGTTTCAAGAAATACGATTGAGCGCGTGTACTATGAACTTAAAAAGATGGGAATTGCAGCATCGATTCCGGGCAAGGGCGTATACATCACAAACACCGATTTCAAAAGACCGTTGAAAGTTCTTTTGTTGTTCAATAAACTGAGCAGTCACAAAAAGATCATATATGACAGTCTGGTGATGCATTTAGGAGAATGTGCAACGATTGACTTTTACGTTTACAACAATGATTTCAACCTGTTTAAAAGAATAATAACTGAAAAAATAGATAGCGACTATTCTAAATTTATCATTGTTCCTCATTTTATGGAACATGCCGATAAGGCCCATGAAGTGGTGAATCTTATACCAAAAGACAAGCTGATTTTGGTAGATAAGCTTATGGATGATGTCACAGGAAGTTTTGCAGCTGTTTATGAAAACTTTGAGAAAGATATCTATGAGGCTCTTTTGCAATTACTTGACCGGCTCAGTCAGTATCACACCCTAAAACTCGTTTTCCCGGTCACGACGTATCATCCAAAGGATATTATTGAAGGATTCAGCGCTTTTTGCAACGATTATAACTTTGGTTGTGAGCTCATTGGGAATATAGAAAATGAGGTAGTTGTTCCGGGTACGGTTTACATTAATCTCATGGAAGATGATCTGGTTACGCTAATCGAAAAAATAATGGATGTGAAAATGAGAATAGGAGTGGATGTAGGCCTGATCTCGTACAATGAAACGTCGATCAAAAAATTGATTTTGAATGGCCTCACTACGATTTCAACCGATTTTGGATTTATAGGAAAAAGAACTGCTTATGCTGCGTTAAACAATAAAACAGAGCACGTACCAGCTCCGTTCACAGTAAATGTCCGCAATTCATTGTAGCAAAGTCAGGTGTTCTTAAATCGGTACATGAAAGGAGCTTTGTGCGCATATTTGACAGAATCCTCGGCACGTTCCAGAATATCCAGACTGAGAATTTTACGTTGAAAATTAGAACGTAGCAGCGGCTCACCCAGAATGGTTTCGTATAGATTTTTCAAGGTTGCCATGGTGAACGTTTCAGGCAATAAATTGAAGCCAATTTTTTTGTCAAGATTTTCACGCAGCACGCTCAGAGCCTTATCAACAATTGATTTATGGTCCAGTATTAAGGGTGGTAAATCATGGATGTCATACCAGGTACAGCTGTCAGAAAGGGCGTCAGTAGTTGGAATGGCTTTGGTGAAATCCACAAGCGCATAGTATCCAACAGAAAAAAAACGCCCCAAAATCCAATGCTCGGGGTCGGGTGCAATACCCTGGCCTTGCATGATGATTTTAATGGTGTCAATATTGTTTCGATTGTAGTCGCCAAAGACATGGAATTGTTCCAGAAAGATGTCCGAAAGGCCTGTTTTGGAAGCCAGTATTCTTTTGGCAGCATCGTTCAGGTCTTCTTTTTCATAAATATAGCCACCTGGTAATGCAAAGAGATTCGTGTCTCCATGCTCGATGATCAAGATCTTCAATTGGTCGTTGTTGAAACCAAAAATTACAGCATCAATGGCAAGGCCTTTAACGAAACCTTCACCATACTTACTGATTTCACCAGGAACTGTCTGACGCATTAAATTTGAGTTTGAGGAATACTATGAATGACAAATTTAGGTATAAAGCGCGGTTGTTCGACTTATTTAATGGTGTGGGGAGCGTCTAAAAAATTCGTAATGCAGATATAAATTCCATTCTTACGCATTCAAAATTCCGTATTTTTTCGTCAGCATTAATCCTGTTTTTGGCTGGTTCATTTTGTGTTTTTATTCTTAAAAGGATTGAACGCTGGTTATCTCAGAAGCAGATGATCCCAGGACATGTCAATTACAACTCTGATTTTGCTCCTACTTCCCTGAGTTATTAAAATGCTAATGCCTTGCGTATATGAATAAAAGATTTGTAGATTTGTTTTTATTTATAACAAGTCCAAATAAAAACAAATACAATGCTTAAATTTTTAACACTCATTTTGTCCATTCTTTCATTGCAGGGTTTGGCTCAGCACGGCACCATTAAGGGCACTGTGACCACATCCGACGGCCAACCTGCTGAATTTGTAAATATTGTTCTCGAAAAAACGACTAAGGGGACTGTCGTCAATGAAGCTGGCCATTATGTAATCAATAAAGTTCCTGCCGGAACATATACGCTTACGGCAAGTTTTACCGGACTTGTTACGCAAAAGAGTACCTTAACCGTGACAGCCGGAGAAACCAGCTCCGTAAATTTCACTCTGGCGGAGGACAACCAACAATTGCAGGAGGTTGTTGTAAGTGGTGATAGCCGGCTGGTGAATAAAGAAACTGACTATGTGGCACGGATGCCTTTGAAAAATCTAGAAAATCCCCAGGTCTATCAAGTGGTGGGTAAGGATCTGATGAAAGAGCAAATGATGACTGATGTGAAGGATGTCTTTCGGGCCGCGGCCGGTGTTGCGCCTACAGAATATGTTACCGGAAGTTTCGCCGTTGTGTTCAGAGGTTTTACGAACTTCGACTACGCAAGAAACGGTATGGCGACCTCGGTTTACCGCACCGGAACGGAAATCGCAAATCTTGAACGGATCGAAATGATCAAAGGCCCGTCAGGTACGTTGTTTGGCTCGCAGGTTTCCACTTTTGGCGGGGCTATGAATTTGGTTACCAAGAAACCCTATGCCGCTTTTGGTGGCGAAGTGGGTTACAGCATGGGAAGTTTTGATTTAAGCAGAGCAACGGTTGATATAAATACCCCGCTGAATGAAGAAAAAACAGTACTACTCAGATTCAACGCCGTTAACCATCAGCAGAACAGTTCAAATGAATACGGAAAAAATAAAAGATTTGTAATCAGTCCAAGCCTTTCTTACCAGGCCAGCGATCGCCTTTCGTTCCTGTTTGATTTTGAATATTTCAAAAGTAACGCCACCCGCCTGTCCTACACACTGCTTTTTGCGGATCAGGTTCCTTTCAAATCCACAAAAGATATTCCGCTGGGTTTTAAAAAATCTTTCTTTCATAATGACTTGCTCAGCGATGCGCAGGCCACAAAATATTTTGGGCAGGCCAAATATCAGATCAGTAAAAACTGGACATCAACCACAGGCATGTCGCATGTAAACGAATTTTTGAATCATAGTTATCAGCCCTATGTGAACTGGATCAGTGCCGATACAGCCGTTACCAGTATCAGACATTTTGGGCCAAGAGAAAGAACGTATGCCAATGTCCAGCAGAATTTTAACGGCAGCTTCAATACCGGCCGTTTTCAGCACAACCTGTTGATAGGAGCAAGTTATGAATACAACGATGAAACAGTTACTTACAGCATTATTCCTCTTGACAAGATCAATATCAACGACTCCTTTGAAAGATCAGGCCTGAGCAGAGTGAACAGTATTTTGGCAGACCCTTCCACAACTGCATTGCACGACGCATACGGTGGAAATGCTCTGGGCATATATGTTTCTGATGTGATCAACTGGACAGATCGTTTATCAACGATGCTGAGCCTTCGTTATAATCGATTTGAGCAAACTTATGAAGGAGGTTTTGTGCAGCCGTCGCTTTCTCCTAAACTGGGAATTGTTTATCAGATAGTAAAAGATCAGGTATCGCTGTTTGGAAATTTTATGAACGGGTTTCAAAACCAGGGACCTGTTGAGCAGCCTAATGGCAGTCTGTTTAAGCCAAAGCCGGTTTTTGCGAATCAGTTGGAGGCTGGTATAAAAGCCGAACTGCCAGGAAATAAACTGGGTGGCAGTATCAGTTATTATCATATTGGGGTTGACAATGCTTTGCGTACCGATGATGCACTATACAGTTTTCAAGACGGCGAGCAGGTAAGCAAAGGCGTTGAGGTTGAACTTACGGCCAACCCTGTATCGGGCCTGAATATCATTGCCGGATATGGGTTTAATGAAAACAAATTTACCAAAGCTGATGTATATGAGGGGAAATTCCAGACACAAGCACCACAACATATCGTCAACTACTGGTTTAGCTACCGTTTGCCTTTCCAGAATCTTAAAGGTGTTGGATTGGGTTTCGGAGGAAATTATGTGAGCGATTCGTTCGTTAATTCTAGCAACACGTATACGATTCCATCATATCAGACCATTAATGCGACCGCTTTTTATCAAAAAGACAAATGGAAGCTTGGTTTTAAACTAAACAATATATCCAATGAGAAATATTGGGATTCGGTAGGAAATGCGCAATTTACCAGAAACTTTGTGACCAGCTTTTCATTTAAATTTTGAAAAATATTCGGGCTGCAAAATAATTTCAGGCCGAAATTTTCTTAGGATTTGAAATCATGCTTACATTCACTTAATGAAAAAACAAAATTTAGTTTCTTCGACTTCCTTCTGGTGGCACAATATCCAATTCTGGTATTGTGAACGCTGGCTTTCCTGGTAATATTTCTTTCGATTTATATACAAGGCTCTCTGTTCACAGAGGGCCTTTTTTTGCTCTTATGATTCGACTTTTTGTGCATGAACGCACCTTTGAGACACTAAAATGGATATCGCCATTCGTGACCGGGTTATTGTAACATTTTAACAATTAAATCTTATGTTCGTTATTGACAGTTACTCTACCGAAGTATTTTTTTGTTTAATTACGATGATTTCATGGGGTTCAAGCTCAAACACCCAAAAACTCGTTAGTCCTGATTGGAGAGTTGAACTTTTTTGTTGGGACTATGCCTTCGGAATACTAGTAATGTCACTAATCTTCGCGTTAACGATGGGTAGTTATGGAATTGAAGGGCGGAGCTTTATTGCTGATATTCAACAAGCCAGAATTGAAAGCATTGCTAATGCGCTGCTGGGAGGCATTATTTTTAACGCCGCCAACATTTTATTTTTAACAGCTGTATCAATTGCCGGCATCTCCGTTGCCTTTTCTGTTGGTTCTGGCTTGTCTCTGGTAATTGAAGTCATTGTCAATTACTTAACTTCACCTATTGGAAATGCTAGCCTTCTTTTTTCAGGCGTGTTACTTATTGTTATTGCTATTCTATTAAACACAACAGCCTATACACGAATGTCAACAGCTGCCAGATCCATTTCTATAAAGGGGCTGTTGATCTCAATCATTAGCGGAATTTTGATGGGTCTTTTCTTTAAATATGTTACCAACTCAATGTTCCTGGACTTCAAAGTACCGCTTGAAGGGAAACTTAGCCCTTACTCTGCTGTATTCATATTCGCCGTAGGTTTTTTGATCAGTAATATTGTTTTAAATACATTCATCATGTTTAAACCCATTGTTGGTATTCCTGTTAAGTATTCCGACTATTTTAAAGGCACTTTCAAAAACCATCTTTTAGGTTTTATTGGTGGAGCGATATGGTGTATTGGAATGTCTTTTAGTATCATAGCTTCTGACAAAGCAGGAACAGCTATTTCTTATGGATTGGCATCTGGGGCAATTGTTGTAGCATCCATCTGGGGTATTTATTTTTGGAAGGAATTCAAAAACGCACCAAAAGGTACTAATTACATTCTAAACACCATGTTAGTTTCATTTCTGATAGGGTTAATACTTATTGTCATTTCAAGATAGCTCCTGGTTGTATGAGAAAACAGTGGGTATTTTTGACATTATCACACTTGCTCTGTTCCAAAGGGTTGAACAACGACAAGAGCTCGGCAGCATTCAAATTCCAAATCAGAAACTGATACATATATGTAACCCTCTATTGAATGTGAAGCAGCAAAAGTACCGCCGCCGGTGTATCTGGCTTGTACTTTCTCAGCAGTTTGGTATGTTGGGCCATAACATCCACAGTCTTCGTCATCATTTGAACATGATTATACAAGAAAGAACAGTACGCTAAAGTAAAATGGACCCCTGGAGAAAGTATACATAATAGAACGTTTCCTGGTAATTACATAAAGATACAATCTTGGAGAAAAAGTTGTGATAGTGGGCAAATTAGAAACTACACTAGATCAAGCGAATGAACGACTTACACCAGAAGGACGTGTATACGTTTGGATAAGATGCCACTAACTTTGTAATAACTGTTTTATCTCTTCCCTTTTACCTCTGGATATAGGTATCTCCGATCCATCTATGAGTAACAAAAAATCGCCAAATTCTCTCTTCCAGCTTTTGATTGACTCTTTATTTACCAGATGAGATTGATGACAGCGAACAAAGCCATAATTCCTCAATAATTCATCATAAAAGAACATTGGCTTGCAAATAAGCAGCCTCTCGCCGCCTACAAGATAAAATGTGGTGTAATTGTTAGCAGATTCGCACCGGATAATCCCACTTGTTTTTACAAAACGCGTCTCTCTGGTAGTTGTTAAGGCAATGCGTTGTTCGGCACGTTTATTATTATCCTTCAAAAAATGCATTAGGTTGCTGAGCAATTGATTTTCCATTTTTAACGAATGCTGCTGGTACGCTCGCTGGACAGCAGCTTGTAGTTCTTCAATTGAAACGGGTTTCAACAAGTAGTCTGAGAAATCAATATGCTAAGCGCCCCCATTGACAAGAATTTTATCGCCAGCTTCCGTAATCAAAAAGCCATGGCCGGATTTCGTTTCATCCGGCCATGGCTTTGACACATTACAAGGCTTTTGTATTACCAAAATTCAAAACTTCCTGGTGTTATGGATTCGATGAAACATTTCAGGATAACTTGTCATAACTTCTGTGTTGGTGAATATATCAAGTCCGTCACATTTCTGGTCTTAACACCTACACGGGCAAACAGTAATCCTGTTTTTTTTAGATTTAACTTTTGACCAGAGGTTAAGGTTTTCAAATTAACGGTAATGGTATTGATACCCGGCACCAATGTAGTGAATGATTGTTCATAGGTTTTTGAGGTGTTATCCACGATGGCGGTTGTGCCGAGTTGCAGCACAACCCTTTCCAACTCTGCAGATGCCACCACCTTTTCAAGATTGAACCTGGCTGTCAAAACCGAATCGGTGTAAGTGCTTGAATAATCGGAGATCCAGAAGTACGGAGTTACATCAAAATTGAGGTTCTCAGCTTGCCCGTTTAGGGAAAAGCGGAGAGTATCGTTATTGGGTTGCCATGGCCCGCGGCCCGGTGTCAGGTTCAGATAGTAATCTCCGTCAAATGTGTTCACAGTAAAGCTACCATCTTGTTTTGTGAATACTTTTACAAAGCCCTGTACCCAGCCATCGCCCGTCTGGTGCAATTGAAGCATATTGGACCCCGTTGCATCGGAAGCAGTGGCCATCAGTTGCATCGGCTGACCTTTGTACAAAAACTGTCCTGAAACCGTGGAGGTGGGGTAGTCCCAGTTATCAATCTCGGTGCTGCACCCGGATAAGAAACCGGCGGTAATGGATAAAATGAATAGTCGGAATATTGATCGTATAGTCATAAGATAAATGCTTATTGTAATGGATTGTTTACCAGCTTAGGGTTATTTGCACGCCAACCGGGCTGAATCGCAGTGTAGTAATTCATCAATGGGAAATTCCTTGGGTTGGGAGCCATCTTGAATGACAACTGTTTGGTAAAGACCCATTTGCCATCATTTGCATCACCCGAGGCTACAACTTTATAAGGATAAAGCGAATACATTTGTGCATTCGGATCGTTGGGAATTCCATTCCAAATTGTGTGCGCCAGCCTCCATCGTTTCAAATCCCAGAACCGGTGATCTTCAAATGCAAATTCGACACGGTATTCGTTGACGATGTGATTAAAGGTTATGGTTGATGCCGACAACGGCTGGATGCCCCCACGTTTGCGGGTCGCATTGATGTGTGTCACAGCCTTGGTTTTATCACCCAGTTCGAAAGAAGCTTCCGCCGCGATCAGGTATGCTTCGGCGATTCTGAAACGAGGCCACCACATTTCGCTGAATCCCGGATTCAGACCTGCATTCGGGGATTCGTCCAAAAATTTGCGAACCAAAAAGCCGGTTTTATTTACAAAATTGTCAGAGTTAGACGCAGGACCGTTAAGTGAAGTAATAAGGTTTCCTTGAGCGTCTTTTCCGTTTACGACAGAAGTTCTCAGTACATAGCCATCACCGGATTTATTGAGCTGACCAGCCTGGAGAACTACTGGTGTCTGACGGTATAGTGCATTAGGATATATTACGGTACCCCATAAACGTGCATCCTTTTTGGTAAAAGGGTCTTCAACTGAGTTATAAAAGACGTAGCTACCATTCGTTGTAGTCGTTTTGACAGCAGGATCGCTACCATCCTTGTTCTCAAATGCTTCCACCAGATTCAATACAGCTCCCAGCGCATTTCCCTCCGTGAAGTCACGGTTAGAATAGGGCATTGTAAAGTTGGTAAATTGTGTGACCACATTGGGACGCAGCCGGTCCATGGCCCAGATTACCTCCGTGTTTCCGGCCTTGACGCTGGTTGCTTTATAGAATGACTCGCCCGGATTAGCGGCATCAATCTGTAATACATATGGGCTCTGCGTTATCACTTGCTCGGCAGTCTCTTGTGCCAGTTTATAGTATTTCTCTGACTGATCTGATGGTATTCCGGCTTCCCAGTTGGGTGTGCGGACTGTTGGTGTAAGCTTAGTGCCATAGTTGGCAATGGAGCCGGCATAAACGGCGGCTCTTGCTTTCAGCATCATCGCTGCCCATTTGTTTGCGATCCCTCCGTTTGTTGTTTTTGATGCCGTCAGACCTGTTGCAGCCAGATCACATTGAGCAATAACATAATCATAAATTCCGGCTTCGGTAGAACGGGGTACCTGGAAACGTTCAGGATCAACACCGGACTCGTAAGTAAAAACAGTATCTCCCAAAATTGGCATTCCGCCAAAACTGCGCGCCATACAGAAATGATACCACGCCCGCAGGAAAATACATTGCGCTTCCAGTTCCCGGCGGTCGGCTTCCAGCAGGGCTGCTCGTGCGGGAGCGGAACGAATACCTGCCAGAAATTGATTCATCCTGCGGACAAGTTCGTAATCATATGTCTGAAAGAAATCGCGTGGGATCACCTTTTCGGCATCGGTTGTTGTTGCCGGGCCATATGAAAGATTAGCTTCATCCAACAGGTGATAATTGGCATGATTACCGTTATTCTGGCCGTAATTAACAGAGTTGTAAAAGTTGGCTAACACGGACTGAGCAAGTACTTTGTCTGTAAACACACCTGACTCCGGCAAAATATTAGTCGGCTCTGTATCCAGTTGCGTTATACAACCTCCCATGGATAGCAAGAAAGCCATTATGAATAAGCGAAAGGAAATTTTCATGATTGTTGTATCTAAAAGAATTAAAGTTTTAACACAAAACCGGCGTTAACCAGCCTCGGATTGGGATAAGCAATTCCTCCGTTATGACCCATTTCAGGATCCAGCCCTCCTGGCATGTTAGTCAAAGTCAAAATGTTTTGAGCTGTAACATATACCCGCAGACCGCTCAACCTGGCTTTTTTGATAACGTGGTCGGGCAAATTGTAACCTAGCTCAATATTCCGGAGTTTCAGGTAAGTGACATTGGTTTGCCAATTGCTATTAGGCCAATGTGTGTTCATCCAGTTATTGACGCCCTTGGTAAGCAGGGGATAACGACCTATCTCGAAACCGCTGTTCTTATCCCATATGTCATTATACCATGTTGAATTATCAGCCAGATATTGAGACACGTTCGTGTTTCCATCAAAGTAGCGCATTACCCACTGTTGTTCATATGTGAACTTGGAACCACCGACAAATTCGGCTCTGAAATCAAACCCTTTCCAGCTTACTCCGGCGTTAAAAGCAAAATTGAGCCACGGGGTACCGCTGTTGACGCGGTAGGTTACGTTATTCATGTCCAGATCAGTAATGTAGCCATCGTTATTAGTATCCTGGTAGATGTAATCTCCCGGTCGAATGGTGGTATTACCAGAGTGGTCTTGGTCAATAGGGTGGTTTGCAATTTGTTCCCAGCTTTGAAACTGTCCATTGGCTACAAGTTGAAAACTACCATCCCGGAAGCGTCCCTCTGTATTACCTAAGTCACGGAACCGGTCGTAAGAATTGGCCCATCTAGGTTTGTATCGGGTACCTGTTATCCAGCGGGAAAAGGTAAAATTGCCTCCCAGGAAATAGCTAAAATCGCGAACCTGGTCTTTCCAGCCCAGATTCATCTCAATACCTTTCGTATGGTCACTGTTCAGGTTTTCCGCCGGCAGGCGGAAGCCGATTTCATTGGGGAGCAGCACGTCATAACGACTGGCTAATTCGCCTGTCTGGTGACGGTCAAACCAATCAAAACCTCCTGTTAATCGGTTGCGAAACATACCAATATCAATACCCAGATCAAGCACGTACACGCGTCCCCAGGTGATGTTATCAGTAGCCAGGCCAGTGATACGGCTGGATACAACATCTTTTCCATCTAAAATAGCCGAGCCCTGATTAAAGTTGTAACCGGTTATGTAGGTTAGCGCACCTCCTAATTCCTTACCTAAAACACCATAGGAACCGCGTAATTTTACTTCGTCGATGGTCTTGCTCAAAAAAGAGTTGTTCTTCCAGAAATCTTCCTGGGAAATCCGGTAAGCAGCTGATGCGGATGGAAAAAATCCAAAACGCTTTCCTTTTTTGTAGTAGTAAGATCCGTCATAGCGGCCCGACATTTCGAGTATATACTTGTTATCATAGTCGTAATTAAATCTTCCCAGTACACCTAACCGGTTTTGGTTGAAAGGAATTTCATCTCTAACATTAGCCGTCGATTTGGTTGTCAGAAAAGGAATTCCGTTTGCTTCCTGATTTCCCCAGATATAAACGCCGGGATAGTTAGCTGTTTTGGTCTCCATACCGGTGATCAGCTGTACATGATGCTTCTGGAAAGTCTTTTCATAGTCAAGCTGCACATTACTGGTCATTTCTTCTGAATTCTGTACATATCTTTCCAAATATCTCGCATTCCCCTGGTAGGCAATGTTGTATGTGCTCGCCGCATTATCATAACGATACAGCAGCGGAGATTTTTCTTGTAAATCGGTGCGGTAATTTTTATACCAGTAACTGACAAGTGCTCTGGCTTTCAATGAATTGGTTATCTTGTACTCCGCAGTACCGTTCAGTTGCATAATGCGTACCTGTGACTGGTAAATACCTGACATGTCTTCATTGATCCAGCCATAACTATATTGAGGATCGATAGCAGAAATACCTGGGTAACGTGAATCGTCGTTTACAAAAGGGCGTTTGGTGGGCAGATTCCTGAATGCAGCCTGTAAAGCAAAATCATAGTCATCGCCAGGAAGGCCCGGCTGCCGGTTACGTTCGAGACGTCCGTTAATGTTCATCCCAACCTTCAACTTTTTGGTAAGGTTGATATTGATGTTACTTTGAAAGTTGGTTCGGTCAAATCCATGGAAATTGCGAAGCATACTTTTCTGCTCAATTCTGTTAAAGCTGATGTAATAGTCGGTGTTGTCACTCCCTCCCGATACATTCACACTTCCATATACCTGAGGTCTGGTTTGCCAGATGTGGTTATACCAGTCAAATGATTGATAACCAGGCTCGGTTCCTGCCACCCATTTAGCATATTCTTCCCGGGTGATGGTTCTGGCCGATTCGGGCACGTTATTGTATGTCTCATCCTGAATGATTGCTTTCATGTAGGTGGCGGCATCGGCGGGCTTGTTATAACCGCCGGGCTTTTGAAGCCCATAATAACCTTGCATCGTAATGACTGGCTTTTGGTTTCGTTTTCCCTGTTTGGTAGTTACAACCAACACACCATTAGCTGCCTGCATACCGTAGATGGAGGCAGAAGCGTCTTTGAGGACTGATATATTTTCAATGTCGTTAAAATCAAGCTGGGCAAAGCTGCCATAATCTTTCTGAATTCC
This sequence comes from Dyadobacter sp. CY312, assembly GCF_021390535.1. Taxonomy (GTDB): domain Bacteria; phylum Bacteroidota; class Bacteroidia; order Cytophagales; family Spirosomataceae; genus Dyadobacter. Next base: position 63,018 of record NZ_JAJUXG010000020.1, on the reverse strand, counting down.
ATCAATAATAACCAGCGGCGTTCCATAGTTACGGATCTGAAGTGTTGGCGCGCTGCCGGGAACACCGGAGGTCTGCCGGAATGTAACTCCTGGCATTTTTCCTACCAAAGCACCAGCAGAAGTAACCGTACTGGCATGTGACAGTTCATCAGCACTTACAGTCGAAATGGCACCGGAAACAGTTTCCTTTTTGTTTTTTAGACCAAAGCCCACTACAACAACTTCTTCGAGCGACTTATCGTCAAATTGCATCTGCACGTCGATAATGGTATTATTTCCTATTTCTCTTTCCAGCGTTTGGTATCCCAGAAAACTGTAAACAAGAATACCGGAATTGTCAGGGATATCCAGACTGTATTTCCCTTCGGTATCGGTAGTGGTACCTGAGAGGGTTCCTTTCAAAACGATATTAACCCCGGGTAGCCCATCTCCTTTCTCATCGGTTACTTTTCCCGTCACATTTATTTTAACAGGAAGACTGCTTCCTGATCTTGGAAGAGGCTGTAAATTTTGCCGGTTTTGAGAGTTGTCCAGGTTTAGAATGATGGTGCGCTTGTTAACTTCATAAGTCAATTTCAACGGATTCAGAAATTGGCTCAAAACCTGATCCAGCCGCTCATTGATCACATTCAGATTTACTTTCCTGTGTGACTGAATCATTTCAGGGCTGTACATGAATTTTACTTTGGCAGCATCCTCAATTTTGGACAACACGGTCTTGATTTCACTGTTATCCAGTTTTAAGGTGACCCTTTGCTGTAAAATTTCCTGTGCGTGGGAATCATGCGCACAGACGAGATCTGTGAATAGCACAAGCAAACAGAATTGAATCAACGTCACTCTCATAAAAAGCACTAGGAAGCGTTGGAAGACTAGATTTACATTCATACATTTGATTTGTTTTGTATCAATTAGTGAGATTTTTGGGCAAAGCAATTCCCGTTGGTTTTCTGATAAAAAACCATATTTGTCTAGGCAAAAAAGGGGAAGTAGCAGACCGGTAGTGGCGCAAACACTACTGGTCTGTTCTGTAGGTAGCTATGGAGTCATATCGGCTTAATGTTTATGTGATGGAAATTTATTGAAGAGAATTTCTGCAGCTCTTTATATTTATCACGATTTGTCCGTCGATGACCTCGTAAGATCCATTCATGGTTCTGCAAATCAGATTTAACTTTTCTAACAGCGGTTCATCGGCGAGAGATGCTGTCAGCGAGCATCCATAAATTTGCTGTTCGTCAAAAATGATAGGTATACCATAAGCTTTATCAAGCTTGCTGAAAATCGTACTTAGAGGAGTTTCATTGAAGACGAAATCATTTTCTGAAATCGTCTTGTCTACAATCTGTGTGCGGGAGGCAACACTTCTTTCAAAATAGCCCTGAGCCTTTTTATAAAAGACTTCCTGATTGGCCGTAAGCATGATCGCAGAAGAGGATAAATCAGTGTGATTTTGCGGAGGACTTGTCTCCCGATTAGCTGATACAGAAACCTTACCGGTTTTCACAGTAACTCTGCTGCCTTCTTCTTTTCCATAAGAGCGGATATTGAAGCTGGTGCCCAAAACCCTGACAGTTAAATCGTTGAAGTATACCAGGAAAGGTCTGTCTGGATTTTTGACCACATCAAAAAAAGCTTCTCCTTCAAGTTGAACATTCCTTTCTGCACCATCAAATGCCTCGTGGTAAGTGATGGTGCTGTTGGGTTGTAACGTGATCTTACTTCCATCTTTCAATACAACAAGTTCGGGGCTTTTTGTTCGGTTAACTCTGCTGGTGAGCTTTTGCTCTGGCGCAGCCCACGAGATGCTATCCGTATTTACAGACTGCTTCTGGGAATATGTATAGTAAAACCAGCCAATGCCGAAACTCATAATGATTGCAGCTGCCATATAAAACAGGCGGCTTGATACTTCATACCAGCGCCGGGAAGACAATTTGATGGACGGCGATAACTTTCTATGATTTTCGAGAATACGCTCTGAAAAACGTTCAATATATAAATCTGAAACGGGTATGGTTTTATCCTCTATATTTTTTAAAAACAACCTGGCAATCTCCATTTCTTTGCCCACGGAATGACTCTGTGAAGCGATGTACTCCCAATCTATATCGCTTTGCTGTTTAAAGCCATATACCCAGGCACGAAATGCGGGATCAGCAATAAAATCGCCAGACTTGAAATCATTATAATTATTCATGAAATTGAATTATGTCTCTCCTATACGATTAGAAAAATCAGGAGGGTTTATACTCAAAATCAGGATATTTTTTCAAAATAAAGTTCAACTTAAAAGTTAAACAGCTGATAACTAGTCAGTGAATGATAGAAAATAAATCAGGATATGTACCCAGTTCTCTTTCAGAATTGCAATACTCCTGACCAGCAGGTTGGAGACAGATTGTTTGTTGATACCCATAATCTGGGCAATTTCATCATTTGACAAATCCTGATAATACCTGAGAAAAAGACATTCACGTTGACGCGATGTCAACAGGGAAAAATAATTACTCATCTTCACGCTGAGCTCAGCGGAATCGTCAAGAGCAATGAGAAACATTTCCATGTTTTCGGACTCAACAGCCAGATCCTGATCTTCAACCAGGTCAAGTTCCTCACCCCGTGATTTCAGAGCTCTGATCAAATTATTGCGCAGGCACTTAAAAAGATAATTTTTTACGGATACAGGATCTCCCAGCCGGTCCCTTTTCTCAAGAAATTCCAGAAAAAGATCCTGAATAACATCCTCGACTAAAAAGCGGTCTTTGGTGAATTTACTACCATAGTGAAGCATCGGACGGAAATGCCGCGAGAGCAGAATACTCAGGGACTTGTCATCCCCTTTTTTAAACATGTCCCAGACTCCATTGTCTGATATTGGCTCCTGGTGATTTTCGAACATCTCATTCATATTTGCTGTCCAATAAGTTTGGCACCGCAATATTATAGCTGTGAAGGGAAGCAAAAATGCCCTTAAGCGATTTGACAAATATTGTAATTATTTCAAATATTACAATTTATTCAAAAAAAATTTAAATATGTAACCAGGCATTAAAATGATGTGTAAACTGAATCCGTACCAGTAATGTCACGGCCCAGGTATAATGAGCTATTGCCTCTTAAATGAATTCAGTTAGTAAATCGGATACGCCAGCCTGTCGGGCATACTTCTATTTTATTCAAAGAAGATAATTGCTCCCAGGGACCTTATTCTTCTATTGATCCCCGCAAACTTCAAGAGCGCCAATTCAAGTATAATACATGCTATTTTCTTGGTTTCGCACCATTGCTTAAATTAAATGAATGGCACCGCTATTAGGAATACCGGCCCAGCGGAAAAGCTGTCACGGCCTCGGTGTACGGTTACCATATGTTTGGGATGTTTAACCGTAAAACGGGATCCCGCATTTGATTACCTACTGGCTTTGAAGAGAGGTTTATTGATCCAAAATGATAAAATGGAACAGAATTACCCTGCTTCATACTGGATTATTCCAGATGTATATCGTGATCAATGCTCCACCGGTTTTGCTGTGCAAAACTCGTAGTGTTTTTGTACTTCTCTCAATTTAATCCAATATTATAATATCAGATCAATGGTATTTAAGTCCTTATTGGAGAATTCGGAGCCGCTGACCACTGCAATTTGGAAATTAGGTACGTGTCGTTTCGGTAGAAATTGACCGGCTTAAATAAATGATAGATAATTATTTAACTCCTGCGCAGTAATAGTCAGTAAGTGGTCAATCAGCCACGGAATCAGATGGTCCAAACGTCCCAATTCTGCATTATAACAAGCAGACAGCCCTAATTAGTTAACTAACTCTTTAATATTTTATATTTAAACACAAAATATTTTTGTTTAGTGAATATTTTCTTACTTTTGATATGTTCATACATATGAACATTATAAATCCCGAACCCTTACTGTTTATGACTTCCCTTAAATCATTTTCTGTTCTTGCTTTTCTCTGTATTGCGGTAGTAGGCTTTGTAAAGGCTTCACCGTTTAATATCGCACCTCAGGCCAAAATCACAGCTTCCAGTCATTTGAATCATCAAACGTCATCTGGAAATGTGGCTGATGGGATCATTTCGGTTGACGGCAAAGGTGAATGGGCCAGCGAGGGCGATACCACCGACTGGGGTTATGTCCGGTTTCCCTGGATACAGCTGGAATGGGAAATTCCCATGAAGGTGAATCGGGTTATTCTCTACGACAGACCAAATCTTAAAGATCACATAGCAAGCGGGAAATTGCTTTTTAGCGATGGATCTATGTTGTGGGTCAATGAAATCCCAAACGACGGCCTTGCGAAAGAGATAAGATTTGATGCCAAAAACGTGAAGTGGATTAAATTTGTAACTACGGACGGCAAGGGCAGGGACATCGGCTTTTCGGAGATTGAAATATTCAGTACTGAAAATTCGGATTTTGTATCATGGGTTGATCCTTATATTGAAACCAATCGGGGGCGCTATATCTTTTTTATTCCAGGACAACGGCCATTTGGAATGGCCAGCTCTGCTCCGCTGACGAGAAATAAAAATCAAAACGGGGGTGGCTATAATTACAATGATACTGAGGTACTGGGTTTTGAGCAGATCCATCATTGGATGGTGGGAGGCCTTGAGATTATGCCAGGAACGGATCAAACGGAAAGACTGAAAGGGCAACAAGGCTGGAAGGCTAAATTTTCTCATGCTAGTGAAATTGTTCACCCGGGATATCACCGGCTTTTTCTTGAAGAAAATAAAATCTGGGTGGAGAATACAGCAACGGATCGGGTTAGTCTGTACCGGTTTACTTATGCGAAATCCGCAACCGCCAATATACTGACTAATCTGAGTGGTTATGTATCCAATAGTACAATGGCAGATGCAGAGGTGAAAAAGGTTAATCAGCAGGAATTCGAAGGTTCGTTTAGCACCATAAAACGGTACTGGGGTGGACCAAATGATGTGAAAATCTTTTTCGTTACTCAGTTTGACAAACCTTTCTCTTCACTTGATGGGTGGCAGGATGGGAAGCTGGTTAAAGATGTCAGTGGAGTAAACGGAGACCATGCGGGGATTTCGGCTGCGTTTAACATGAAAGCCGGGGAGCAAATCAATATGAAAATCGGTATCTCTTTTACCAGTATTGAAAATGCAAGAAAAAATCTCAGTCAGGAATGCAAAGGATGGGATTTTGACAAAGTGAAAGATGAAAGTTTAAAAATTTGGGATAACAATCTTTCCAAAATAAAAGTAAGCGGAGGGCCGAAAGATCAGAAAACCAAGTTCTATACTGATTTATGGCACGTTTTATTGGGACGTCAGAAGATTACAGACGCATCTGGTGATTACCCGGACAGAACCACCGGAAAGAGAATGGGAACATTTACGGATGCAAACTTCAAAATCAGAACTGTGCCTAAAACCGAAAAAGGGGAAAACCGTTTCAACATGTACAGCTCCGATGCATGGTGGCTCACACAATGGAACCTGAACGTGTTATGGGGGCTGGCCTGGCCAGAGGTAATGGACGAGATGTCGGCATCTATGATCGAGTATTCAAAAAATGGATATTTGCTTCCAAGAGGTCCGTCTGGCGGCGGGTATTCCTACATCATGACCAGCTGTCCGGCTGTAAACCTGATATCCTCTACGATCCAGAAGGGATTGCTCACCAAAGTTTCACAGAATGATGCCTACACAGCCATGAAACAAAATATGCTTCCCGGAGGCATGCTCGGCGACTCGGCAAACATTGAATTTTACACCAAAAACGGATATTGGCAAAATAACGCAGGTATTACCCTCGAAGCAGCTTTTCAGGATTATGCACTTTCGGAAGTTGCAGCCAAACTTGGAAAATCAGAGGATCAGAAGTTTTTCAGTACCAGGGCGAATGGTTGGAAAACATTGTTCAACAAAAAGCACAATCTGATTTTTCCTAAATCTCCGCAGGGAGAGTTCCTTCATGACGATCCGCTTTCGGGCAGAGGCTGGATAGAGGCAAACGCATGGCAGGCTACCTGGTCAGTATCTCATGACATTGGCGGACTGGCAAAGCTGATGGGGGGTAACGCTGTACTTTGCGATAAACTGAACTTCGCTTTTACCAAAGCAGAACCTTCCGACTTTGTATTTGCCTATAATGATGGTTACGTAAGTTATGCCAATCAGCCTGGTTGCTCGAATGCACACGTGTTCAACCATGCCGGCAAACCGTGGCTGAGTCAGTATTGGGTCAGAAAAGTGAGAGAGAAGGCTTATAGCGGAGTTACGCCAAATCTTGGATATGGAGGACATGACGAGGATCAGGGACAAATGGGAGCGATAAGCGCACTGATGTCCATCGGCCTTTTCAGTTTGAAGGGAAATGTAGATCAAAATCCAACATATGAGATCACAAGTCCAATTTTCGATACGGTAGAAATTGAACTGGATCCAAGGTATTATCAAGGCAAGAAATTTACGATTTCGACAAAAAACAACTCTGAGAAAAATATGTATATCCAAAGTGCAAGCCTGAGTGGAAAGCCTTTGAATTCTTACTGGTTCACGCACTCGGACTTCGCAAAAGGGGGAGTTTTACAACTGAACATGGGCTCCAAACCTAATGTAAACTGGGGAACGGGTATGACGGTAAATTCTAAAAAGTAGCGAGACAATTGTCAGTATCAGTCTCTGATTGCTAGATCCGTGAATTCAATTATATCGTCAAAGATGAATTTGCTTCGAATAATTATAAAAATGCTAAAATAAATGCATAATTAATTTTTTAAGTCTAAAATAATACTCATATTTGTTTTGTTCATATGTTCATACATATTAATCATGCTTTGAGCTGTTCAATAAATTCTTTCAATCCAAATCATATGCAACGTATACTACATCAATTAAGATTGATCCTGTGTTTGGTCGCTCTGCATTTCACTACAAGTGCCAGATCCCTCAATCCGAAGGATCCGGTATCCAACCGGGTTGGATACCCGGTTGCGATCCCGGTTGGAAACCCGGTTGGATACCGGATGGTTGACTCTGCAACCGAGCGTACGGTTGGCGGAAAGGTGACATCAGAAAGTGGCGAACCCTTGCCTGGTGTAAGTATTACTTTAAAGAATACGACTCAGGGAACGATAACCAATACCAGTGGAGAGTTCTCGCTCAAAGTACCGGATAACGATGCAATTCTCGTGTTCTCTTTTGTTGGTTATGAAAGTCAGGAGATTCAGACAGGAAGCCGTTCGGATCTGACAATCAAACTAGTTGAGTCCGAAAAGGCTCTTTCGGAAGTCGTAGTGATCGGTTATGGAACAGTGAAGAAATCGGATGTAACAGGCTCAGTGGTCTCTATCAAATCAGACGATCTTAAAGCAGTACCCGTTACTACATTTGACCAAGCGTTACAGGGACGCGCGGCAGGTGTGCAGGTGGTGCAGTCTACGGGTGCTCCGGGTGGAGAAACCAACATCCGTATCCGTGGAACAAGCTCGGTGAATGCAAGCAGCGAACCGCTGTATGTGATTGATGGTATGCTGATAAACGGAGACGGAGGCGAAATGTCTGTAGGAGGACGTGGGCCGAGAATAGGGGCTTTGTCGACGATCAATCCGGGTGATATAGAGTCAATAGAAATATTGAAGGACGCTTCTGCTACGGCCATCTATGGGTCTAGAGGTGCAAATGGTGTTGTTTTAATTACCACAAAAAAGGGAAAGGCGAATTCGGGAAGTATCAACTTTGAAAGTTATTATGGAACCCAGCAAGCAGCAAACAAGCTGGAATTATTGAGAGCAGACCAATTTGCTAATCTGGTCAATGAAGCGAACATTAATTCCGGCCGGGTTCCCGTATATACTAATCCGTCAACACTGGGTGCAGGTACAGACTGGCAAAATGAGCTGCTTCGTTCCGCTCCGATTGCCAATTATCAATTGTCTGTGAATGGCGGAACGACCAAAACAAAATATGCGCTTTCAGGAGGATACTTTACCCAGGATGGTATTGTCATTGGTTCCAATTTCAAAAGGTATTCACTCAGAACAAATCTTGAAACCGAGGTTACGAAATATCTGTCTGTGGGAGTCAATTTTTCTTACAACAGGTTGTCGTCTGACGGCGTTCTCACCGGTCCCGGGCAAATTGTGCCAGGCGTTATCACGGGAGCCATGCAGTTTAATCCGATTGCAACGGTTTATGATCCGAGACAAGCTCTTGGCTACACCTATGAGCACTATCTGAAAACAGGAATAGCAAACCCGGTTGCAGAAGCGCGGGAATATCAGGCCAATACGGGTACGAATCGTTTTCTTGGAAATGTGTTTGCCCAATTGAAACTCGCAAAGGATCTCAGTTTCAGATCCAGTTTTGGCATGGATGCATTGAATTCGAAATCAAATACTTTTGGTCCGTTCGGTCTCAAACGCACTGAAAACAGTTTGGGAGAGGCGAGCTCGGGAACATTACAAGCTTTTACCTGGCTAAGCACCAATACAGTTAACTATGATAAAAACATTGGTTCGGGAACGTTAAGTGCACTGGCAGGATTTGAGGTTCAGCAGTTTAAAAATGAATCTTTACAACTCCTGGTTTTCGATTTTCCTGATCCGCGTTCGGGTTATCACAATCTTGCAGCAGGACAAAATCCGCAACCACCTGCTAATGGTGAAACAGAATGGAGTCTGATGTCCTATCTGGGAAGGATCAATTATTCATTATCCAATAAATACCTGTTTACGGTTTCAGGTCGCGTGGATGGTTCTTCCAAGTTTGCAAAAGGAAACAAATATGGATTTTTCCCTTCGGCAGCTGTTGCATGGCGGGTTTCTGAGGAAAGTTTCCTGCAAGGAAATAACGTGATCAGTAATCTGAAGTTGAGAGGAAGTTACGGTGTAACCGGTAACCAGTCAATAGCGCCATATGGATCACTTGCGCTGATCACACCATTCGGAGAAGGTGTATTTAACAACGGAAGCGGCAGTCCATCCATTATTTACGGTCGCGAGCCGCTGTCATATCCGAATGAAAACCTGAAATGGGAAACAACAAGACAAACCAATCTGGGTATCGATCTGTCTGTACTGAAAGGCCGTCTTTCACTGACAACGGAATTGTATCATAAAAAAACGTCGGATCTGTTGCTTTCAACACCTATACCCGTTACAAGTGGATTTCAATACACACTGCTTAATGTTGGTAATGTAGAAAACAAGGGAGTTGATATTGAGCTAAGTTCGATCAATTTTGATGGTAAATTCAATTGGAACACATCTTTGAATGTTTCCCTAAACCGAAACAAAATTACGAACCTGGCTGGTGGCGGTGATGTATTACTTGCCGGCGGAAATATTCTCAGAGAGGGGCAGCCGTTGGGCTCATTTTATGGATATGTTTTCGACGGGATTTATCAGAGTGACGAAGAAGCCAAGAAGAGCCCGGCCATTGCGGGACAAAGTCCGGCTGCGGGAGACAGAAAATACAGAGACATCTCCGGAGCAGATGGCAAGCCGGACGGTGTGATCAACGACATGGACAGAACATTGATCGGTTCAGCTCAACCTAAGTTCTATTGGGGATTGAACAACACGCTTAGTTACCAAAATTTCGAACTTAACTTTTTCTTCCAGGGATCGCAGGGTAATAAAATGGTGAACATGAATTTACTAAATCTGCAAAATGTAAATGGTCAGCAAAACGTACTCCTGGATGCCTATGAAGATCGATGGACTCCGACCAATCCGAGCAACAAACATGCACGTCCGCTTGCAACTGCAAACGACAATATTTTCTCATCAAGGTTTGTAGAAAATGCTTCTTATCTGAGGTTGAGGAACGTCAGTCTGGGATACAATCTACCAAAGTCGGTTCTTGATAAAATCAAAGTAAACAGATTAAAAGTCTATGTGAGTGCAGCAAATCTACTGACTGTTACCAAATACAGTGGATACAACCCGGAGGGTAATGCATACGGCTCGTCGACAAACGTGGTGGGTGTGGATGATGGTAATTATCCTCAGACAAAAACCTTTTTAGTTGGAATTAACATTGGCCTTTAACAACTATTGAAATGAAGAATTTAACTTATAAAATTAAAATTGCCTTCCTGTCTCTGGTTTTGTGCACGGTCACTTTTTCCTGTCAGGATTTTTTGACCGAGAATCCACAAAACACGGTATCACAAAGTAATTATTATCGGACGGAGCAGGACGCAATAGCTGCGGTAAATGCTATTTATTCATATCTGGGATCGTATAATCTGGATTTTGCCGGCCCTTTCGCAGGAAATACTGCAGGAGCCTATCACAGTACATTTTGGGTCACGGCCGACCTGGCTTCCGATAACATGAAGAACAATCAGCTTGGTGCGATATACAACGACCAGCTGGCTAATTTTTCCTATAATTCAGATAATGCCAATCTGCTTGAAATATGGAGAATTCATTACAAAATTATCTATCTGGCCAACATCGCAGTAAACCGGATTCCAGGTATAAACATGAACGAAACCACCAGAAGCAGATTGGTAAATGAAGCCAAATTTTTACGTGGACTGATGTACTTCAATCTCGTGAGAATGTTTGGCAAAATACCTCTTCTTGTTGGTGAAAGTAATCCACTGAAACCGGATGCCGTAGCATCAGAGGTTGTATACGCACAAATTATTACAGATTTAAAAGACGCTTCGAATTTGCCGAAGGATGGGCAGATTCAGGATGGACGGGCAACACAGGGAGCCGCTCAGGCGCTTCTGGCAAAAGTGTACCTGACTCAAAAGGATTTTGGCAACGCTTCAACAGAGGCAAAAAAAGTGATTGATTCCAACGTTTACAGTCTGTGGGACAATTATGCCGACGCCTTCAAACTGGCTGCCAGGAATGGCAAAGAGGCTATCTTTTCGGTGGGTTTTGGAGATGGCGGTGGTACAATTTCCTTCTGGGAAGTAGGCCAGTTCAATGTGAGATTACTGCCTGTTGAGCTTTCGACGGCGAGAGATAAGGTAAACAATACGCAAGGGTGGCAAACAGTGACAAAGGAACTTCATGATTCATACTTACCTGCCGATAAAAGAAAGGCAGCAACCTACATGACTTCCTTCACCGGAGATGATGGCAAGGCCGTGACTCTAAATAATATATATATCAAAAAATATTGGGATGAAGCAGCCGACCCAACTGCAGGAGGTTCCACTAACGATTTTCCTGTGATCAGATACTCAGATGTGCTGCTGATGTATGCCGAAGCCCAGGCTGAGTTGGGAAATTTCCCGGCAGCGAACGAAAACATCAATAAAGTGAAAAAGCGTGCGGGATTACCTGTTGTAAATATCACTGCGATTGATGCTTTCAGAGAGGCGGTACTGGATGAGCGTCGTAAGGAATTTATTGGCGAAGGACAACGCTGGTTTGATCTCGTACGGATGAATAAACTTAGCGAAAGAGTGCACAAAGCCAAAGACGCGGAGTATACAACTCCAATTCCGGTTCTTAGCCAGAATTATCAGCTCTTTCCGATACCGCAGCAAGAACGGGATGTGAATCCAAATTTGCCTCAAAATCCTGGTTTTTAGTCTATAATCTATTATGAATATGAGCACAATTCAAAAATATATAAGCCGGTTGATTGCGGTACTATTACTGACGATCGTCATGGGCTGCGACGAAGAAAAACAAGGTCCCGATGATTTTTTTGACAATGACGGTTTCAAAGTTGAACTCGTTGCGGACAAAGCATTAGGTCACGGACAGTATGTTCTCAAAAGTGAATCGGGTCAAAAAATTACGGTGAAGGTAAATGTTGAATCGCCATCGGGATTGACAGGTTTTAAAATCAGGAAAACAAAAAATTTGACTCCGGACCTGACTTTTGGTACCAACGGAGAAATGACGGTAAACGCAAGCGGAAGTTCTTTTTCCTACGATTTTGCCTACAACACATTGAGCTCTGACGTAGATCAGCTGGTTGGTTTTTCTTTTGAAGCGCTTAATACTTCGGGGGCAAAAGAGGTTTCAGATTTGAACATGCAGGTAACGTTATCGCCTCGCGACAACATCCCTACAAAAAAATGGAGCCTGACTTCAATTTTACAAGTAAGTGATAAAAACAAGGAGGTGATCAATGATTGTGAAAAGGACAATGCGATCCTGTTTAATCAGAACGGGACGCTGGTTTACCTATATGGAAAGGATACCGCAACGGGAAGCTGCCAGTTCGACGGGTTTAATTTGTATGATAAATGGAGCCTGAGCGAAGATCAAAAAACATTCACGATTTCTTATCAGGGCTTGTTTAATCCTGCCACAACCGTCGATACTTACAAGGTACGGTCACTAACAACAGACGAGCTCAAACTGGAATTGACGGTCGATTTAACCGTGTTGGGACTGGGTATTGAAACATTCCTTTACACCTATAAAGCAGGACCAAAATAGCAGCTATGAAACTAGGTTTAGGGTTGTATTCAGAGTCGCTTACGGATGAAAACCTCCGGTTCGCAAACCAGTGCGGAGCAACACATATTGTGGCGCAGTTGGTGAATTATATCAAAGGTTCTAATCCCAAAGTGGCACGGGGAAATCTGGACGGATGGGGAGAAACCTATAACCAGGACAAACTTTGGACACTGGATCAATTGGTTTCTCTGAGAAAGAAGATTGAAGGGCATGGCCTGAAACTGGAAGCGATTGAGAATTTTGATCCGTCGCATTGGTATGATATCCTGCTGGATGGTCCACTGAAAGTAAAGCAGACCGAGAATCTGAAACAGCTGATCAGGAACGTGGGTAAAGCAGGAATACCGGTGATGGGTTACTATTTCAGTTTAGCAGGGGTTTGGGGCTGGACAACCGCTCCGGTAGGTCGTGGACAATCTAATTCCATTTTATTTGACACAAATCAGATTGATGTCAATGCCGAAATTCCGGAGGGTATGGTTTGGAATATGACCTATGCACCTAAAAATGGGAAATTCATTCCGAAGATAACAAGGGAGGAGCTGTGGAGCAGGCTGGATTACTTCCTGCAAAATATGCTTCCCATTGCCGAAGAGGAGGGCGTGAAACTGGTGGCGCATCCTGACGATCCTCCTTTGCCGACTTTGAGAAACAATCCAAGGTTGTTTTACAACACCACGGAGTACGAAAAACTTTTGACCAAATACCCGAGCGAGGCCAATGGTTATGAGTTTTGTATGGGAACGGTGCAGGAGATGCAGGATAGTGATGTGTATCAGATGCTTGACAAATACTCGGCTAATAACCGCATCGGTTATATACATTTTAGAAATGTGGTGGGAAAGGTGCCGCATTATCGTGAGGCGTTTGTGGACGAAGGAGATATAGACATGGTGAAAGCATTGAAAATTCTTAAAAAGAATAATTACGAAGGTGTCCTTATTCCGGATCACACACCCGAAATGTCATGTGATGCGCCATGGCATGCCGGAATGGCCTTTGCGTTGGGATATATGAAGGGTGCAATTCAAAGTTTAAATTCATTTTGAAAATGGAGAACTGCCGGGTCTGTGACGACTGGACTTACAAATCGATGAAGGTAGTGTTTATGGAAAACCGCTTTCTTAAAGTCGGCATTCTGGCTGATCGGGGAAGTGATATTTTCGAATTCACCTACAAACCTTTGGGAATAGATCCATTGCTTCGATTGGAAAAGGGCATCGCTAATCCCAACCAGCAGTTTAGCCAGATCCGGAATACGGCATCACAGTTTGAAGATTATTACTATGGAGGGTGGCAGGAAATTTTGCCCAATAGTCCTTCATTCAATTACAAAGGAGCTGTTTTGGGTCAGCACGGCGAAGTGTCCTTAATTCCCTGGAAATACGCCATTGTTGAAAATGACGATTCACAAATTGCAGTAAAGTTCTGGACAGAACCGCTAAGGATGCCGCTGCGCATTACCAAAACGCTTCGAATGAACGCCGGTGATCCGGTATTGTATATCGAAGAAACACTTGAAAACAGAGGCGGAGTGGAGCTGGATATTATGTGGGGGCATCACATTGCTTTCGGACTTCCTTTTCTGAAAAATGGTGCTAAAATAGAAACCAATGCGACCCAAATGATGGCAGAGGAATGTATGCCAGAGAAACGTCTGATCATTCCGGGGCAGCGGTTTCAATTCCCGATGGCAGTGAACAAAAACAATCAGGAAGTGAACGTCTCCGAGATTTCAGCAGAAGGTGAAAAGCAATATTCCGAGCTGATCTATTTGTCTGATTTTAAAAATGAAACCGGCAGATACTCCATTCGCAGCAATGAATCTGGTCTACGGTTCAATGTGGAGTGGGATACTGAAATTTTCAGATCACTTTGGTTTTGGCAGGAAAGAAATGGAATCACAGAGTTTCCCTGGTGGGGTAAGGCCTACACCGTTGCACTGGAACCCTGGACATCGCCCTGGACTTCCGAACCTGAAAAAGCCATTGAACGTGGAGAGTGGCTAAAAATCAGGGCGGGCCAGAAAGTTGAAACGAAGCTGAGTGCAGGAATATGTCAGGATTTGTAAGGCTATGAAAGAGATCAAAGTACAGGAAATTGAGATATATGCGGAAGGTCTGGATCATCCAGAATGTGTGATTTATCATCCGAATGGAAATTTGTATGCGGGAAGTGAAGCAGGGCTTATTTATGAAATTAATACCAATAGAGAAGTCTCTGAGATAGCCAATACCGGAGGGTTTATTCTTGGACTGGCTCTCAGTGCGGATTGCTCCTGGCTGGCGATTTGTGACTCGGGTAAAAAATGTGTGTGGAAGCTTGATCTTGTTAGCAAAGAGCTCACCCTATTGTTTAATACTGTGGAGAATAGGGCTCTTCAGATTCCAAACTTCTGCTGTTTTGATCAAAACGAAAATCTGTATGTGAGCGATAGTGGCGATTTTAGAAAAACAACCGGGTGCATCTATAAAATGGATCGGAGTGGCAAGGTAAGTATTTGGCATGTAGGTCCGTTCAACTTTGCAAATGGTTTGGCTTTGTCGCCGGACAATGATTTTCTATACGTTGTCTCCTCTTTTTTACCGGGTATTGAAAGGATCGCCATCATGGAAGACGGAAGTGCGGGAGCCCGTGAAGTTGTGTTGGAAATGCCTCAAACCGTACCTGACGGAATTGCATTTGATGCCAACGGCACTTTGTACATCTCCTGTTACGCTCCCAACAGCATTTATAACTATGAGCCAACCGGGAAGTTGAAGGAGTTGGTTCACGACTGGGAAGCGCATACAATCACCAACCCGACTAATATCGCTTTTGGAGGCACCAACTTCGATCAGTTATTTGTCGCCAATCTGGGCAGGTGGCATATTTCGAAAATTGATTTAGGAACTGTTGGTTTAAAACTGGTATGTCACATAAATCACAAAACTGAAAATGAATAAGAAACATGTGGTGATCAGCGGCGGAGCCAAGGGAATCGGCAGGGCTTGTGTAGAGGTTTTTCTGGAAAACAATTACAAGGTTTCTGTTCTGGATCTGGATGAGTTTACGGGTACGCAAAGTCCTGATCTGAAAAATTATATCTGTGATGTTTCCAGGTCTGTAATGGTGGAAAGGTGTTTAAATGAAGCCATTGGTAACTTTGGAGAAATAGATGTGTTGGTCAATAATGCAGGTATTTTAGGATACAGTAATGTGGTGGATACCAGTGAAGAAATGTGGGATAACATCATGAATGTGAATTTGAAAAGTGCATTTCTGTGCGCAAAGTTTGCCATACCATCCATGCAAAATGCGGGTAGCGGAGTGATTATCAATGTGGCAAGCGTTCAGGCTTTTATTACACAAAAACTGGTAGCTGCCTACACCACGTCGAAAACAGCCTTGCTGGGGCTTACCCGCAGCATCGCTGTTGATTTCGCACCAAATATCCGTTGTGTTGCAGTTTGTCCGGGAACGATTGATACACCCATGTTACAGGCAGCAATATCCGAATCGCCTGATCCCGCCGCTGTATTTCAGGAATGTGTGGATATGCATCCTTTAAAAAAAGTAGGCAGTCCGAATGAAGTTGCTGAACTGATCGCCTTTTTAGCTTCGGACAAAGCCTCTTTCATTACCGGACAGGCTTTTAGGGTGGATGGGGGTTTGGGTATAGGCATTGGAGGAAGCAGGCAGGAAGGCTGAGCTTTCAATTGGAATTGCCGAATAGCTAACAACATCTTAATTAGTTGGATTACATCATATTTAACCACAAAATAAGTTTAGCGATGAAATATTACATTCTGTTTTTTATGGCAATAATGGCCTCCTGTACTCCTAAAATTTCCGAGAAGGAAGAGGTGGCGGAGCAACCGGAAATTAATGAGAATGAATTTACCGCAGAACCCGCACCGGAATGGACGAACCTGTTTCTGAGAAAGTCTGGCTGGTTTGGCGGGGATGGGATTTTTGCTATTCCGTTTTCGGGAAAAGACTCGGAAAAAGGAGATAGTTTGATCTTCCTTTTCAGTGATACAATGATCGGGGAGATCAATGGTGAAAAACTGAAACCCGGTTATGTGATGATCAACAATTCGATTGCTGTTTTGAAAGACAAAACTCCGGATAGTACACACATCAAGTTTAAAATGGCAAAGGAAAATGAAACTTACAAAGCCATTTTTACACCAAAAACTGACAAACCCAATAAAGATACTTATTTCTGGCTTGGCGATGGATTTGTAAATCCGGCAGCAAATAAAGACCTGTTTGTATTCGCTTACAAAATCACCAATACCAACGATAAATCGGATTTCCCTTTTAAAGAAACGGGTAATACACTGATCCGAATTCCTGCAAACAGCAAGTTTCCATATACGGATCAGAAGCAGATGGAACTGCCGTTCAATAATTATAAAACAGGAGAAGAAACGATCTCCTTCGGAGCGGGTGTTTTCAACAACAGCGAGTCGGCTGGTGAGGTGGATGCAGACGGATTCGTTTATGTGTATGGAACCAAAGGTGTGAATAAAAAGCTGGTTTCTGCCCGGGTAAAACCGGATGCTATTGAGTCATTTGGACAATGGGAATTTTGGGATGGGAAATCCTGGTCAAAAGATGTGAAGTCGACGGCGGCATTGAGCGATTCTGTTTCTAACGAAATGAGTGTGAGCAGACTGGCAAAAGGAAAATATGCGCTCGTGTACCAGTTGGGCGGTATTTTTCCTGACATCTGTATGCAGGTTGGGCCTTCACCTGTGGGGCCGTTTGGACCTCGGATCACACTTTACAAGACATCTGCCGACATCCAGGATCCGGATCTGTTCACCTATAATGCCAAAGCACATCCTGCGCTTTCCGAGGATGGCGAACTGCTGATTTCCTACAACGTGAACAGTTTCAAATTCTTCAAAATAGTAGAAAGCAAGCCGAATCTATATCGTCCGAGGTTTATTCGGGTGAAATTTAAAGCGCAAACTAAACAAGCAAACCACTGAAAATGATTAATCAAGAGATCAAAAGTCCACCGACGGAAAGCAATATTCCGTACATCATTCTCATCACCAGTGTTGCCGCTTTTGGTGGATTCCTGTTTGGTTATGATACCGCTGTAATTGCAGGAGCCATCGGATATTTGCAAATCAAATTCAACCTCTCGCCACTGATGGTGGGCTGGGCGGCTAGTAGTGCTATCTGGGGGTGCGTGCTTGGTGCCATGTCTGCCGGTTACCTGAGCGATCGTTTTGGAAGACGGGCTGTGCTATTAGGAACAGCAGTACTTTTTGCAGTTCCCGCCTATGGTTCTGCCATTGCCAATGACCTCACAACGTTCATCATCATGCGTTTGCTGGGCGGTATTGGTGTAGGAGCCGCCTCTATGCTTTGTCCGATGTATATTTCTGAAATTGCCCCATCCAACATCCGCGGCAGGTTGGTTACTTTTTACCAGCTCGCTATTGTACTGGGAATCAATATTATTTATGTGATCAACCTGAAAATAAGCCAGGCAGGAGATGAAGCATGGAATATTGAGTACGGATGGCGATACATGCTTGGTTCTGAGGTTATTCCGGCGATTGTATTTTTTGTTCTGCTGTTTTTTGTTCCTGAAAGTCCGCGCTGGCTTGCTGCCAAATCCAGAGAAGGAAAGGCGATGAAAATCCTGGAAAAAATCAACGGAAAAAAGGTTTCTTTGGAAATTTTTGCAGAGATATCTGAAAGCCTAAAAAACGAAAAGGGCAGCCTGTCCGACCTGCTTGATATCAAACTAAGAAAG
Organism: Dyadobacter sp. CY312; assembly: GCF_021390535.1. Taxonomy (GTDB): domain Bacteria; phylum Bacteroidota; class Bacteroidia; order Cytophagales; family Spirosomataceae; genus Dyadobacter. The sequence goes on along the minus strand of NZ_JAJUXG010000020.1, from coordinate 44,817 downwards.
CCTCTGGTAATAGGTGTTGTTCTGGCGCTGTTTTCTCAAATTACAGGTATCAACGCCATTATTTACTATGCACCGGAAATTTTCAAAAGTATCGGTTTCGGAGCTGAATCCGCATTTACCCAGACCATTATTATCGGACTGGTCAATATGATCTTTACGCTGGTGGCAGTTTGGCTTATTGATATAACTGGAAGAAAAAGTCTGCTGATCTGGGGAGTTGCCGGCATGGTGATCTGTCTGTTTGCAACCGGCATCTGTTTTCATTTCCATTTCGACCAGGGGCCCTGGTTACTCATTTTCATTTTAGGTTATATTGCCAGTTTTGCCATCTCACTCGGGCCCATTCCCTGGGTTTTGATGTCGGAAATTTTTCCAACAAAAATACGCGGGATGGCCATGTCTCTGGCTACTTTGGTTTTGTGGATCGGCGTTGTCGCCATCACCCAACTGACACCCATTTTTCTGGAAACCCTCGGCGGAGCGGTAACCTTCTGGATATTCATGATCAACTCGATCATCATATTGGTTTTCACGATTAAGATGATCCCTGAAACGAAAGGCAAGACTTTGGAAGAAATAGAAAAAACGTGGTAAGATTTTTAAGCATGATGATATGAAAGAAGTATTTGCAGGTATTGATTTTGGAGGTACCAGAATAAAGATCGCACTCATTTTTGAGAATAAAATTCTTGTAGAGAGAAACATTGAGGCTGCATCTCAGCAAACCTTTGAAGAGCGGCTCGCTGACATTGCCCTGGAAATAAAGGATTTATTACCGGGTACTGATTTTAAAGTTTCAGGAATCGGATTTGCCTTTCCGGGAATTGTCAATTTTCAAACCAATGTCATTCTTTCCAAATATGTAAAATATCCCGGAGCAGAGAATATTGATTTAAATGCCTGGGCAACTGCAAATTTTGGTGTACCGTTGGTCATAGAAAATGATGCAAGAGCCGCGCTGATAGGAGAATGGAAACATGGAGCTGGCGTTGGTAGCTCGGATCTGGTGCTGGTTACACTGGGAACAGGTGTAGGAACTGGCGTGCTTGTGAATGGCGTTCCACTTCGCGGCAAGAATTTTATCGCAGGCAATCTGGGAGGGCACACCACAATCAATTTTGAAGGTAATGTCTGCAATTGTGGAAACATTGGCTGTGTAGAAAGCGAAAGTTCTACCTGGGTATTGACAGAGATAGCTCGAAAATCCCCAGACTTTTTAAGCAGTAAACTGTCTCAGGTGGAAGTGATTGACTTCAAGAACCTGTTTCAGCTTTCGGAAGCGGGGGATTCGCTGGCTATTGAACTTAAAAACCGTTGCCTTAAAGTATGGGCTTTGTGTGTGATCAATCTTGTACATGCATATGATCCTGAGAAGGTAATTTTTGGAGGAGGAATTATGAAAAGCAGCCACATTATCCTGCCTTACATCAAAGAAATGATTGACAAACACGCCTGGATAAATTCAGCAGATGTAGCGTTGATTGAAGCATTTCAGTTGGAAAGCGCCGGGATACTAGGGGTATATGAATTATTTAAACAAAAATATAAATGATGGTTTCCAATTACGAAAAATTTCCATTTGTAGAAGTAAGCAAGTCCGGCGATAAATGTGTGGTTGGATGGCAAAATATTGTCAATGAAATTAAAGATTTGATTCGTGCCAAAAGCAAAAATAGAACCATTGTCGGGATTGATCTTTACCACGGCGTACAGGCCGATCAGGTTCGCTCAGCAATAACGGAATACCTGAAACCTGATGTAATTATCAATACCAATGACTTTTTGAAAAGTGTGGATGAAATTCAGGAAATGGTGTATCCATTCGTGACCGACGACCAGATTTTTGGAAAAATGAACAGTCTGCAAATCTCGGATTTCTTCGATCTGGAAAAAGTAAATAATGAAAGAGAAGCAGTTGCTGAGTCAGGTTCCGGAACTGTGGTCATTTATGGTGAAGGTGCAGCCCTATTTGCAGATTGTGATGTACTGATTTATGTGGATTTGGCAAGATGGGAGATTCAGAAAAGAATGAAACGAAACGAGGTGGGCAACTTTGGAACGGATAACCTCGACGAAAGTTTTGCTCTAAAATACAAACAAGCCTACTTCCTTGACTGGCGGGTTCTGGATCGCCATAAAGTGGCTTTTTTTGACCAAATAGATTATTTTGTTGATGCGAATGTATCAGAACAAGCTAAAATGATCAGTGCCGAGGATTACAACGCAGGTCTGGATGCAGCCGTGAAACAGCCATTCAGAGTGGTTCCCTTCTTTGATCCTGGACCATGGGGTGGACAATGGTTAAAGGAAGTTGTGGATCTGGATCGAACAGAAGTGAACTTTGCCTGGGGATTCGACTGTGTACCCGAAGAAAACAGTCTGCTTTTCAAATTTGGTGAACATACCTTCGAGCTTCCATCGATTAACCTGGTTTTGAAACGACCAGAGCAACTACTCGGAAAATCGGTTTATGATGTTTTTGGAGCTGAATTCCCAATCCGTTTCGATTTTCTGGACACCATGGACGGCGGCAATCTGAGTTTACAGGTGCATCCAACCAAAGCGTATATCAAAGAGCACTTTGGCATGGATTACACTCAGGATGAAAGCTATTATTTTTTGGAGGCGGAGGAAGACGCCTGTGTTTATCTGGGCACCAAAAAGGATGTCGACAGCGAAGGAATGATAGCCGAGCTGGAAGAAGCACAAAAGGGAATCAGTGATTTTGATGCGGATAAGTATGTAAATAAGATGTCTGTCAAAAAACATGATCATATTTTAATCCCTGCCGGAACCATACATTGCTCCGGTAAAAACGCGGTCGTTTTAGAGATCTCTGCAACACCCTACATCTTCACTTTTAAATTGTGGGACTGGGGTAGATTGGGACTGGATGGTTTACCCCGCCCGATTAATATTGAGCACGGCAAAAAGGTAATTGACTGGACACGTGACGACGCCTGGGTGAAGGAAAATCTTTTTAATAACATTACGGAGATATCAAAGAACGAACATGTGAAGGAGGAGTCGACGGGATTATATCAAACGCAGTTTATTGAGACAAGAAGACATTGGTTCGATGATACTGTTGTGCACCAAACCAATGGTAACCTGAACGTGGTAAATTTGGTGGAAGGCGAAGAGGTGATAATAGAAAGTCCCGATAATCGGTTCGAACCCCAAATTATTCATTACGCTGAAACCTTTATTGTACCTGCAAATGTGGATGTTTACACGGTGCGTCCATATGGGAAATCAACTGGGAAGAAATGTGCAACGGTTAAAGCGTACGTAAGGGAGGGAATTTAAATCAGTATCAAATTACGTTTTGTATGTCCGGTTTTAAAAAATCCTGTCTGTTTTTCCAACTGCTGATGCTGGTTTCCGTATCAGCAGTTGGTCAGGTTAAAATGCCACAGATCTTTCAAAATAATATGGTTCTGCAAAGAGATAAACCTATTACTGTGTGGGGATGGGCGAAACCCGGTGAAGAAGTGATTGTGAAACTAGGCTCAGATCAAAAGGCGGTTAGGACCGACGGAAATGGTAAATGGCTGGTGAAAATGAATGCCGTGCCAGCAGGAGGACCTTATACCTTGCACATAAGCAGCAGCAATTCCATCAGTTTTGAAAATGTACTTATTGGTGACGTCTGGATTTGTGGAGGGCAGTCAAATATGCAATGGAAGGTTAAACAGACCGGATTTAAAGAAACAGATAGTTCGCTGATCAAGTCCAACCGAATCAGACTTTTTACAGTACTGACAGAAATGGATTACCAGCCAAGAACAGACCTCAAAGGCATTGGCTGGCAGGAACTGAGCTGGAATAATATTGAAGAGTTTTCGGCAGTGGCTTACCACTTTGGTAAAAAACTGAATAAGGATCTGGATGTACCCATCGGGCTTGTCAGTGACAACCTGGGGGCTACTTCTGTTGAAACCTGGATGAGTAATGAGTCTCTCCTTCAATTTCCTGTATTTCAGGAGGAGATGAAAGAAACAGTAAGTACCGGAAAGAGTTTCCTACAGTTGTATGCAGATTTTGAGACCTATAAGAAAAAGTGGTATCACAAGCACTATTACCGTGGAGAGGGTGTAGATCAGAAATGGTACTTGCCGGAGACCGACTTTTCGGATTGGAAACCCATTAATCTTGCAGGAAATACCTGGGAACAGGAACCTGACCTTAAAGATTTTGATGGGGCGGTATGGGTAAAGACAAGTTTTGATTTTGATAAAAGCAAACACCAGGATTCGCTTAACATCCAGTTATTACAAATTGATAATTATGACATTACCTGGGTAAACGGCGTCAAAATAGGAGAGACCTTCGGCAACCACAATCACCGTAACTACAAAGTTCCTGTGTCAATATTAAAACCAACGGGTAATGTTTTAGTAGTAAGAATTTTTGATACAGGAGGTATTGGCGGATTTACGACTTCTCCGTTTTGGGGCAATTCTATTTTGTGGGGAAAATGGTTTTACAAAAAAGGACTGAGTATTGATCCTGCAAAATTCCCGAAACCGGTTGTCCCTAACACAACGCCCTTTTCTTCACCCAGCGTACTGTTTAATGCCAACATAGCTCCTTTGGCCAATTTGGTTGTAAAGGGTGTAATCTGGTATCAGGGAGAAGCCAATGCGGATCGGGCTGAGGAATATGGGGCTCTGTTTCCGGCGATGATTGGTAGCTGGCGAAAGAATTGGAATGATGAAAATCTGCCGTTTATCTTCGTGCAACTTGCCAACTATATGAAGGAAAAGCAGGAGCCGGAGGAGAGTGCCTGGGCAGAATTAAGGGAAGCTCAGGCGAAGACATTAACGCTACCTTACACTGGCATGGTAACTGCTATTGATGTTGGCGAAGCCGCTGATATTCATCCGAAAAATAAGGAAGATGTCGGCAAACGCTTGGCTGTTGCTGCACTAAAAGTGGCTTACAAAAAGCAGATTGACGGACAAGGGCCGACATATAGTAAAATGAGTGTAAAAGGAAAGGAGGTTGCTTTGAATTTTACCAATATCACCGGGGGGATTTACACGACCGATAAATATGGTTATGTAAAAGGTTTTCAGATTGCTGGCAAAGAGGGAAAGTTTGTATGGGCGATGGCAAGAATTACAGGAGATCAGGTGATTGTCAGCTCAGATCAGATTAATGAACCTGTTGCAGTAAGGTATGCCTGGAGTGATAATCCTGGGGAGCTGAACTTGCTTAACAAGGAAGGTTTGCCTGCTGTGCCATTTCGGACAGACGACTGGAAAGGAATAACCGATGGTAAGAAGTTTCAAAGTGGTCCCCGTTTTTAGAATTCATGTGCGGATTTGGGAGGAAAGACTTAAATTGTGAGCTTAATATAGACCTGACGCATGGAAATTGAAAATAGTGAAGAAGTAGCTCAATTGGAATTTAAGATAGATCACAGCAGCCCATTGCCGTTGCACGTTCAGGTTGAAAGCCTTCTAAGGACGCTGATAGATTTGCCCGAGTACAAAAACGGTAAAATGCTTCCTAAGGAAGTGGAACTGGCAAAGCGTCTTGGAATATCCCGAAATACAATAAGACAGGCTACCAATAAGCTAAAAAATGAAAATCTTCTAGAGCGCAAAAAAGGTGTGGGAACCCGCACCATAAAAAACACGGTCAGTACAAAATTGGTGAATTGGGTAAGTTTTAGCTCCGAGATGAATTCTCAGGGAATGGACTTTCACAACTATAAAATAAAAGTGGATTGGGTTAAAGCCAGCACAGAGGTTGCTGATATGCTGCGCATCCAGAAAGACAAAGAAGTACTCCGTCTCGAAAGGGTCAGGGGATTGCAGGACGGGCCATTTGTTTTGTTCGTTTCTTATTTTCATCCGCGTGTTGGTCTAACAGGCAAGGAAGATTTTTCGAGACATTTGTATGAAATCCTTGAACATGAATATGCAACCGTACCTTTTGTTTCCAAAGAGCAGATCAAAGCAATTGGAGCTGATGAAGTCGTTGCTCACGAGTTGAAAATACACAAAGGGTCACCTGTTTTGTTCCGAAAGAGGTTAGTGCTTGATCCTGGTGAAAGACCAATAGAATACAATCTTGGCTATTATCGTGGAGACAGCTTTACCTATGAGATTGATATCAATCGCTAGGTAGAGGAAATTAACCGAACTTCACTGCAAACAAAATGGCCCGGGAAGATCTTCTTAGGCTAAGAGTTTTCTTGTTTTAATGCCATTATATTTGTGAGGTCGTCGGAAATTTACCATCCAGTTGATGCCAAGCTCCTGAAATTAGCCCATCACCGCACAACTTATTGTATTCCCAGAAGGTATAAAGGTCTCCCAGTTAGACCCTTTGCCCCAAATAAGACCTGTTACCGTTAGTGTATGGTCGACTTGCTTAGAGATGAGAAACTTCAACATGTCCAGGCACTTACTTTCTGTTCTGATTTCCCGTATGATATAAAAAAAGGTATATTTCCTCCAAAGCCTGGATGTAACTCTTGAAGGACTGACCTCGGGTGTACATATTTATTAACTCGTAAATCAACGGTCGGCCCTCTACTGTTTGGTTTGGGTTAAACCATTGTCAAAACATTTCCTAATTCCGTCAACAGAATGAATGCCGAAGTCAGTGATGATTTTATTTAAATAATCACTAGACTAAAAATCTGGTATTCGCTTGCAACCAGGGAAATTTCAGTGCACATGATTACTGTTTCTTTTTTTTCGGTTTTGGCATTGGTAGCTTCTTCTCAGAAATCCGTACCAGTTCGCTGAGCCATTTCCTGTTCTCAATTTTCTCTTCAATGAGAAAACTTGATTTTGCCCCTTCGTAGGCAGGTGCTTCAAGTAAATCATCACCTATAAATTTCCTTCCGGTGATTGCAGTTAGTTTTTCTATACTTTTGAATTTGAAACTGCGCAAAACATTACGATGATTGATAAGCGTTGCCGGATATTTGGCAAATTTAAGAAAGCGGTCTTTAGGAAAGGTGCGTCAAGATCATAACAATAAATCAAATATAGTTAATCTAAATTAATGAAAAGTATCTTTCTTCTGACTTCTCTTGTCGCCCTTTTCTTTACTTCCAGCAACTCTTTCGGACAGCAAAAAGGCAACTATGCAGTAAAAATCGATAGTTTGCTGCAAGCCACAAATCCAAGAAATTTTAACGGCGTAGTTTTCATCCAACAAAATGGAAAGGAAAAATATTCGAAAGCTTACGGTCATGGAAATTTCGATAAAAAGACACCTTTGAAAATTTCCGACAGGTTCTCGACCATGTCCATTGCCAAGCAGATTACCGCTACACTTGTTTTGCAAGAAGTGGAAAAAGGAAGCATCGATTTAAAAACACCAATTCGCAAATACCTGCCTGATTTTAAATACACCTGGGCAGACACGGTTACAGTACACCATTTGCTCAATAACACTTCCGGATTGTGGAGCGAAAACATGGACAAACCCTTGAAATTCAATCCGGGAGCGGCTTTCAGTTATTCCAACGTTGGCTATTACGTTGCAGGACTTGTTCTTGAAAAGCAAAGTGGGAAGAGCTTTGAAGAGCTGGTAACGGCTTTATTCAAAAAGTGTAAAATGAATAACAGTTATTATCCGAATGAAACAGCAAGCAAAAATTTGACCAACGGACATACCATCAAAAAAGACGGCGGTTTCCAGCTCAACGAACAATTGAGTTTTGATGCTCACAATTTTTTTGGGAGCCATTTGATCGTTACAGCACCCGATTTGGCAAAATGGAATGAATGTTTACACGGCGGAAAATTACTAAAACCGGCTACATACAAAATGATGACCAGTTATGTAATCACCAATACGCACCAGCTTTTCAGCGAAACGCCGATTGGGTATGGATATGGTTTGCGGATCAATGATAAAGGCAGCATCAATGAAATCGGACATACAGGCTTTCATCCAAGTGAAGGGTTTACGGCGGTCAATATATATTATCCTAAAACCAAAACCAGCGTGATTGTAATGGAAAATCAAGCCAATGAGAATTTTGATATTGCCTATTATTTCGAGCAGGAAATCAGGAAGATTGCCAGGGAAAGTGAACTTGTGAAATAATATTGTAGATGAAAAGACCAGTAGCAGTAAAAGTTGCTTCGCGAAGATTTCACTGCTATTGACCACACCACCTTAATAAACACACTCTTTTAACACAGTTAAGCCTCGAGCGTCAATGTTCCGGGCTTTTCTTTTGTCAGGCTTTCTGACAAATTACTATGGATAGTTAAATTTGAGATTCGGCATATCGCTCCTTACCCGATGTATGACTCAACTGCCTTGGCCGGATCGAATAGCCCGTGTACATCATCACTTGTTTTTTCGGTATGTATAGCAACCCTGCGTCATTTTCGTAATAGCAGTCAACAGGATCGGTCGCTGATGTTTCACCACGCCGACAACTTTCACTAACATCTGCATTTTGTATGAATTCAGGTCGAATCTGTTAATGCTTCAACCTATTCCGATTACCTACTGATATCATAACACAACGTTTGGTAAATGTTTTGAAAGACTTAATTAAATTGCATAATCAGTTTCTCGAAATTCTCTAAGTGATGATTCACAAGCTCATTTTGATGTTTAAAGTCTGTATAATCTTATTTTCTGTTTCTTCACTTGCATATTCTAAGACCGATACACTCAGGATCACGGGCTCTTCCTATTTTGATGAAAAAAGAACACAGATTTTAAGTCAATACATTTCTTCGAAGTTAAAAGTACCTGTCAAATATGAAAATATTGTATCCACCAAACGGATGCATACACTGCTCAGGCAGGGGCAGGTAGACCTGGCGATGATGAATACCTTTCAGTATGTGTTTGCCAAAAGCGATAGTATAAAAAACATTGAACCCTTCATGATTTTGGGCGACAGCGCTGGTAAGGCAAAAACCTACCGTAGTTGTCTGATTGTCGCTCCGTCAAGCAGTTACCGAAATATTCAGGAGGTTATAAATGATGCTGCTCATATTAGCCTGGACTTCGCGTACGTCTCATCTACATCGGGGCATATTGTGCCAAGAATGAAACTTGCTGCTTTAAACATTCCATATCCCGAAGCGCAGTTTGCGAGTATTCATTATTCAGGTGGGCATTTGGAGGCCATACAATCCGTTCTTGAGAAACGGGCCGACGCTGCTTTCGTTTCTTATGATGATCTGATCAATTTCGAGCTGACCGGAAAAGTTGGAAAAGATGCCGTCAGAGTCGTATGGACATCCGAGCCGATTACGCAAAGTCCTGTTGTCATTCGAAGTAACCTTCCGAAAAGTCTAAAAAAAGATCTTCGCAATCTTTTTCTGAATCTTCATCACGACAATCCTGCTGTATGGCGTCACGTTCAGGAAAACTGGGGTGCCGTGGATCCTGCCCGTTTCATGGATGCAACTGCGGCCGACTTTGTGTCGGTGCAGCAGGCGGCAGATAAGGTTGGAAAGCTTGTTTACTTTTTGAACTACTATGAAGAACGGCTTGCTCAGCAAGCGCAGGAGCTAACAAAAGGAGACCAATTGATCGGCAGACAGCAGACCGCAATCACGAAGCAAAAGACCATTCTCGATCAGCAGATCATTCAGATCAAAACACAAACATTTTCTCTGTATTTACTGGGTCTGGTGGTCTTGGGAATTATTGCAATCATTGTCGTGATCACGCAGGCGAGCCGGTCGAAGCAAAAGCTGAATGATGCCCTCACTACTAAAAATGAAGAACTCGAACATGCGGTATACGACCTGAGTATTGCCCAGGACAAACTTGTTCATTCCGAAAAAATGGCTTCCCTCGGTCTTCTGACCGCAGGCATCGCGCATGAGATCAACAATCCGGTTAACTTTATTTTTTCCGGTATAAATGGTCTTGAAAAGAACATGAAAGCGCTGATGAATGTGGTGGCCGAATACGAAAAGGCGGAGCACTTAACTTCGGATCAGCTTGCAATTCAGCGAGAGAAAATAGCGGAGATAAAGCGTAAAAACCGATACGATGCTGTAAAGGAGAGTCTGGCAGAATTTATCGTTGGCATACGGATCGGTGCCAAACGCACCGCCGATATTGTGAGCGGACTCAGAAATTTTGCGCGTACAGATGAGTCGGAACGTACACAGGCCCACGTGCACGATTGCCTGGATTCGACGCTTGTATTGCTTCACTTTAAACTCAAACAGGCGGGTATTGAACTTGTTAAAAAGTACGATGAGCGCGTTCCGGAAATGCTCTGTTATCCGGGTCCGCTCAACCAGGCCTTTATGAATTTGTTTACAAATGCTATCCAGGCGATTGAAGCCCGCACTGATCAAATCAGCAGTCGCATTGAGTTAAAAACCACTCAAAAAGATGAAATGGTTGAGATTGTGATCAGCGACAATGGGATAGGTATTCCGCAGAATATTATTGCGAAAATCTTTGATCCTTTTTTCACGACAAAACAGGTTGGAGAGGGTACCGGTCTTGGTTTGTCGATCACTTATGGTATTATCCAAAAGCATCAGGGGACTCTTGAAGTTAAGACCGAAGTAGGGGTGGGAACCACCTTTTTTATCTGTTTGCCTACAAACTTAATACTGACGTAATTTAAGAAAGCAGATCGATTCCTATGTTTAATATTTATTAACTAATGAGCATGGATCAGAAGTCTTATACCATTTTGTACGTTGACGATGAAGAAATCAATCTGACTTTCTTCTCGGCCACTTTTTCCTGGGAATACAATGTCATTACTGCCTTATCCGCGGCAGATGCGATCAGACTTTTTCAGGAAAATGAAGTGGACCTGGTCGTCGCCGATCAAAGGATGCCCGGTATGTCGGGTGTTGAATTTTTTGAGCATATATATGGTCTCAATCCGGAGCCGGCGCGTATACTACTTACGGGTTACGGAGACCTTGAAACAATTATTCAGGCAGTAAACCAGGGCAAGATTTTTCATTTTTTTCAAAAACCATGGGTTGAAGAAGACCTGATAGCTGCGTTCGAAAGGGCTTTGAAAATCCGCACGTTGCAGCGGGAAAACGCAGACCTGATTGCACATTTGAAAAAATCAAATGATGACCTGAGTCAAGCACTCGGGGAAGTGGAATCGCTGACAATACTGCTTGAAGAAGAGAACCAATTGTTACGTGAAGAGGTCAATGATAATTTTAACTTCGATGATATCGTTAGCAACAGCGTAAATTTTCAGGAAATTCTTCAGCGAACGGCCCGGGTGGCTGCCACTGAGGCAACAGTACTGATTACCGGTGAAACTGGTACGGGAAAAGAGTTGCTGGCAAGGGCCGTTCACCGGCTGAGTAAGCGCAGGCAGAAGCCGTTTATTAAGATAAATTGTGCCGCTCTGCCCATACAGCTCATTGAAAGTGAATTGTTTGGACATGAAAAAGGTGCTTTCACCGGAGCCATATCCTCCCGTCCCGGTCGCTTTGAGCTGGCACACCAGGGTACAATATTCCTTGATGAGATCGGTGATTTTCCGCTAGAATTACAAGCCAAGCTGTTGCGCGTTTTGCAGGAGGGCGAGTTTGACCGGCTAGGCGCAACAAAAACTACCAAAGTGGATGTTCGCGTGATCGCAGCCACACATGTTGATCTGGATTCAGCTGTTCGTCAGGGAAAGTTTCGCGCCGACTTGTTTTACAGACTTAATGTCTTTCCCATTCACACGCCTCCCCTAAGAGAAAGAAAAGAAGATATTCCCATGCTGGTGAGGCATTTTGTGCGAAAATACGCGCTCAAAAATGGGAAAGTAATCCGCCGTATCTCAAAAAAAACCTATCATATTTTACAGGCACATCACTGGCCGGGTAACATCCGCGAGCTCGAAAATGTGGTAGAACGTGGCGTGATCATGAGTAAAACCGATAAGTTCAAGATGCAACCGGATGAGCTTTGGTCAATGCCTGTGAGTAGCAGGACTAATAATGGCGCGATTCAATCTTTGGATGAAAACGAGCGTTTACACATCATCCGCGCTTTGCAGCAGACAAGCTGGCGTGTAACCGGCGATCAGGGTGCTGCCCGCCTTCTTCAGATAAACGAGCGCACACTGCAGTCTCGCATCCGGAAATTGGAGATCAAAAGACCGAAAGAGATTGATGATTAATCATCAGCATTTTTGTATTTAAATTCGTCGTCTTATCCGGGCATTGCTGCAACTATTCCAACAAGTCCTGATTAGGAAAAAATATAATAGCACTTTGCCTCTATTTACCTGAATCGTTTCAACTATTTGAACATCTGTACATTATCTGAATGTTTCCCTGGGAGGGGTAAGGTTTAGTTTTTGACTAAATATCATCAAATAAGGTGTTTTTAATCAAAATAGCTTGCTTTGTTTATATTAACTTGTTGTAAATCAATAATATAATATCTGGTTTGTTTTTTGAATATAGAGTAGCAAATGCTAATCACTCTATTGTATGAAAAACAAAATTTACTTCTTTAAAAGAAAGCAACTGTTGCAAGGGCTTCTTCAAGCCTCGCTTTTGCTGATCGCGGTAGTTTGCATTCCTGCGGGTGCGACGCCAGTTGCCAACTATCTCACAGGTAACACCAGCCCGACAGTCGAGACGATCAAGGGGAAGGTGGTTGACGCCTCTAACAGTGAGCCGTTGCCAGGTGTGAACGTCATGATTAAAGGAACATCCAAAGGTGCGATTACCGACGCATTTGGAAATTACTCTCTTGAAATGCAAAGCGCCAGCGATGTGTTAATCTTCTCTTTTCTGGGATTTACCAGCCAGGAAGTCCAGCTTGGAAACCGCACCGTAGTGGATGTCGCGTTAACTGCCGACCCAAGACAGCTTAATGAAGTAGTTGTAACAGCATTGGGTATTAAAAAAGAGAAAAAAGCAGTGGGTTACGCGGTGCAGGAAGTGAAAGGCGAAACAATGGTGAAAGCCCGTGAACCAAATGCTATTGCTTCACTGACAGGAAAAGTGGCTGGTCTTACCATTGCACAAAGTACAGACTTGTTTTCAAGTCCCGCAGTGACTTTGAGAGGACGTAGCGGCGTGCTGTATGTGGTGGATGGTGTGCCTGTCAGCACCGACTCCTGGAACCTGAGTCCGGATGATATTGAAACTTACTCCGTATTAAAAGGTGCCAGTGCAGCTGCATTGTATGGTAACCGCGGACAAAACGGTGCGATCATTATTACAACTAAAAAAGGATCTAGTAATAAAAGAGGCTTTCAGGTTGATTTCAATTCCAGCACCCAGCTGCAAGCCGGTTTCAACGCAATCCCAAAATATCAGACTGAATACGGTCCGGGCAGTAACTTCCGGTATTCCTTTGTGGATGGCCGCGGCGGCGGTATCAACGACAATGATTACAACATCTGGGGACCTCGCTTCGAAGGTCAGCCGATTACACAATACAATAGTCCGAAAGATCCTGCAACGGGTAAACTGGTGCCACTTCCCTGGATTGCAAGAGGCAAGGACAACTTCACCAACTTTTTGCGTAACGGTCTTCTGAGTACCAATAACATTGCTATTTCCAATAAAAGTGACTTTGGAGATTTCCGCTTATCGGTTTCACAACTCTTCCAGCGCGGACAGGTTCCCAACACAAAGCTGGGTGGTACAACCGTCAACATCGCAGGTGGGATTAACGCCGGAAACAAACTTCGCTTTGATGCTAGTATCAACTATAACCGTCAGTATTCACCCAATTATCCAACACTTGATTATGGCCCGGCAAGTCCTATTTACATTTTCACCGTTTGGGGTGGTGTAGATTATGACGTGATGGACATGCGCAACTACTGGCAACCAGGCAAAGAAAACGCGCAGCAGTTCAACCGTGAATACACCATTTACGACAATCCATGGATGACGGCTTATGAAGCTTTGAAAACCTACTACAAGAATGATACGTACGGGTTTTTACAGATGAATTACAAGCTGACAGACAAGCTGACTTTCAACCTGCGTACCAATGTAAGCACATGGAACAGGAACCGCAGCACACGTGCTCCGATCTCTTCCAACCTGTACAATTTCGGTTTCCCGAACCAGGCAGGGGGCTATTCTGAAACCTATGATACTTTCTTTGAAAACAACACAGAAGCTTCTTTGAAATATGATCAGAGGCTTTCGCCAGACCTTGGCATGAGTGCATCTCTTTACGGAAACCTTCGTTCGGTAAAAGTAACTTCACTGAATGGTATCACCACAAAAGGCCTGATCGTGCCGGGTGTGTATGCGTTGTCGAACTCGGTGCAGCCTGCTACTTCCAGCAATGACTATGCAAAACGTCAGGTAGGGAGTGTTTATGGTTTTGTGGATATGGATTACAAGAATTTCCTGTATCTGAACCTGACCGGACGGGTGGATAAATCCAGCACAATGCCTATGAAAAACAATACTTACTTCTATCCATCGGCTTCATTGAGTACCGTTTTGTCCGAAGTAATCTCGTTTCCCGAAAAAATTTCATTTGTGAAAGTAAGAGGTTCCTATGCGAACGTAGCCAGTGATTTTGTAGATGAAAACTATCAGTATGACATTTACAGTCTGATTCCTACTTATTCAAATTCCGGCCGCTGGAACAACTCTTATACCGGCGTGAACTACACGGGGACACTGTACAGTGATAACCTGGAAGCTGCCCGCGTGAAGACGCTGGAACTAGGACTGGAAATGCGTTTTTTCCAAAACCGCCTTGCCTTTGACGGAACGATATTCCGTAATGTAGAAGGTCCGGGTATTGTCAATGTGCCGACTTCGATCGCTTCTGGTGTTTCAGGAATTCAGCAAAATGCGAAAACGTATATTAGAAAGGGTATTGAGCTGACCGTAGACGGAACTGCCATTAAAACAGAAGATTTTTCGTGGAATGTTGCTGCAAACTGGTCAACGAACCACCGTTGGCTGGATAAGATTGACGGAACGCAAATGCGTGACGGGAACATCAGGGTAGGCGACCGCGCAGATGCGTATTACATTAAGGATTTCCAACGTGACGAGCAGGACAATATGATCGTGGGTTCAAATGGAATGCCTGCATACAATCCGTACAATACCAAAATAGGCTACTCCGACAACAAATTCACAGCCGGGATTAATAACACCTTCAAATACAAGTCATTGCTTGTCAGCTTCCAGGTGGATGGCCGTTTTGGCGGAAAGGTGAATAACTACATGTATACCAAACAGTTTGGTAGCGGAACTGCGCCGGAATCAGCAAACGAATTTCGTCTGAAAGATTGGGAGAACAGGGATGTGGCAGGATACAAAGGAAGTGTGATGACAGACGGTCAGCGCATTGTAAAAGGGCAGTTGAATACCGATCAGGATGGTGTTGTAATCTCAGATACACGTGAATTTGCGCCAAACGATGTTCCGGTACTTTGGCAGGCCTGGGCTACCAATTACTACCAGTCGGCATATGTGGCAGCAAAAAACCGGACTTACCTGAAACTTCGGGAAGTGGTAATCAGCTACAATCTGCCATCGAAACTATTGGCAAAAACCAAATTCGCATCTGCTGCCAGTATTTCACTTGTAGGTCGTAACCTGCTTTACATCACAGGTAAATACACGAAGAATATCGACCTGGATCAGTTTACCGGAACGATCACGAGCTTCCAGACTCCTTCTGTTAAAAGCTTCGGCGCCAACCTCAATCTGACATTCTAATCATTTCAATGATGAAAAAGCTAAAATATTTGATCCTTTCCCTCGCGGTATCCCTTGCATCCTGCGAAGACATTACCGATTTGCAAAAAGACCCGGGCGCAATCACAAGCCCATCTGCTGACCTGATTTTTACCGGGATCCTGCTGAATTCTTACGATTCGCCATGGAGCCTGGATCAGCGTCATAACCAGTATATGACGCAGAACGAAGCCTACTACGAAGGTCAGCCTTACAGCTGGACAACTGGTTCTTATGACGTGTTTTACACTAGTTTGAGAAATGTAAACCAGATGGAACAGGTTGCCGATCAGGCAGGAGCAGTGGGGGCGCAGTACAAAACAATGGCCAAGTTTTTCAAAGCCTACTTTTATGCCCGCGCTACCGAAATGTTTGGTGATGTGCCCATGACTGAGGCGATCCAGGGTGTGAGCAGCCAGAACTTCAAACCTAAATACGATAGCCAAAAGGATATCTATTTGCAGGTGTTGAAATGGCTGGATGAGGCTAACGCAGAAATGCCGGCTTTGATAGCGAACCGCGCAACATTACCAGGAGATTTTATCTACAACGGTGATCTTTCCAAATGGCAGAAACTCATCAATTCTTTCAGGCTGAGAACACTGATCAGTCTGAGTAAAAGGGCTGACGATACCCCCGAATTGAATGTTAAACAGCAATTTTCAACTATCCTTTCTAATCCTGATAAATACCCGCTCGTCCTGACCAACGCAGATAATTTCCAGATTGTATACAACACATTTAACACCTATCCGCTTTGGCCGAGCAATGGTGTGGTGGTTAAAAATGACAAAAGGAATACGTTGGGAGCAACTTACACCAACATCGCGAAGACAACCAGAGATCCGCGCCTGATGGTAGTAGCACTTCCTGCTGAGGCACTGGCGGGTAATCAGGATGCATTCGCAAAATATGCAGGAGGCAAAACCGGTGATTTGCAATCGACGCTACTGGACCAGGCCGGAAAAGGTCTTTTGTCTATGATCAATTTTGACTTCTGGGAAGCTTCGGCAGCGGGTGTACCTGCTATCCAGCTCGGAGCATCGGAAGTGAATTTCCTGATTGCAGAAGGTATAAATCGTGGCTGGGCAACCGGCAACGCCGCCAACTATTACAAAGCAGGTATCGAGGAATCCATGAAGTTTTACAACATCGGCACAGCAGACGTAGCCAGCTTTATTGCGAGCAATCCTTACCCGGCGACCCAGGCTGCTGCGTTAAATAAAATCCTGGAACAGAAGTATATGTCGTTCTTCGAGAACTCTGGTAAGCAGGCCTATTATCAGTACCGCCGGACAGGTGTGCCTACTTTTGACGTGGGGCAGTCCAATGGTAATAACAATCAGATTCCAACGCGTTGGGCTTATCCAACCTCGGAGTACACCACCAATGAAGCCAATGTAAAAGCTTCCATTCAGGTGCAGTACAATGGAGCGGATACTCAGAACGGTGGAATGTGGCTCGCCAAATAATATCTTAAACAAAGCTTAACATTCAATAATATGAAAACAAAAATCATATTCTTCTGTTTGCTGGCCTTTGCCCTCACCGGCAAGGCTCAACAAACTCAGAACATCGTCCTGATATCCATTGACGGTTACCGTTGGCAGGAGATCTTTCAGGGAGCAGATTCGACGTTGATCTTTAACAAAAAATACCGCAAGCAGGATTCAACTTTCCTTTTCAAAAAGTATTGGGCTGAATCTGCAAAGGAGAGAAGAGAAAAGCTGATGCCTTTTCTATGGAAAACCATCGCCAGTCAAGGGCAGCTTTACGGCAACAGGGAGTTGGGCAATGAAGTGAATCTGCGAAACAAATACTGGTTTTCTTACCCCGGACGCAGTGAAACGCTCTGCGGCTTTTACGACGAAAAAATCAATAGCAACAGCTACCCGAATAACCCCAATGAGAATGTCCTCGAATTTTTCGACAAGCAGAAGGGCTTCAAAGGCAAGGTAGTTACGTTCGCATCCTGGGATGTGGTTAAGAACATCGTTAACCGCGATAGAAACGGCATGCTTGTAAACATTGCCGGCGAAATGGTAGAAGGCAAGCTTACTGAGGCGCAGGAACTCGCCAATGAAATCCAGGATAATTTCCCTCATTATTTCGGAAAAGGTATCCGGTTTGACGTGAATACATACGCAATGGCGAAATCCTACGTGAATGCCAATCACCCGCGCGTTTTGCACATCGACTTCGCGGATCCGGACGACTTCGGCCATGCAGGCGAATACGATTCTTATCTGGATTCAGGACATTATATCGACGCCATGATTGGCAGACTTTGGGAAACAATGCAAAAGGACCCTTTCTACAAAGGCAAAACCACTTTTTTGATTTATCCTGATCATGGAAGAGGCATTGACAAACGTTGGACGGGCCATGGGACGTCAGCACCGGGATCAAATGAAACGTGGCTGGCAGCGATTGGTCCGAAAACGCCGGCTACTGGTGAAATGAAAGATAAAGCGCGCATTTATCAGGACCAGATTGCGCAGACTGCGGCACAAATCATGGGTTTCAAGTTCACTGCAAACCATCCAGTAGGAGAACCTGTACAAAGCGCAATCAAGAAATAAATCTGTCTATCAATTATAAAAAACAATATGAATCTTAAATATGACCTGGTGGTAATTGGCGCGGGCGCTATTGGCACATTCCATGCATACCACGCAGCTCTTTTAGGTAAAAAAGTGCTTGTGCTTGAAAAAGACCAACGGCCTGTTAACGCTACGGTTCGCAATTTCGGACAGGTAATCGCCTCAGGAATGTCGAGCAAATGGTTTGACTATGGCGTTTACGGCACCAACCTTTACAAATCCATTCAGGAGCGTTATGATGTTTCTGTTCGCAATAACGGTTCTGTTTACATTGCTTCTGACGACGACGAGCAGCAATTGATCCATGAGCTAAAAGCAATTTACGACACAAAAGGATACGGTAGCGAGCTGTTTTCGCAAAAGCAGCTGCTCGACAAATACCCGACCATGAAGGCGTCTTATTGCCGGGAAGCGCTTTATTTTCCGCAAGAAGTAAGCGTTGAACCAAATTTGTTCATCCACAGGATCCATGAATACATGGAGCAAAGTTTTAAAAACCTTACGATTCAGCGTTCGTCACCGGTTGTTGGCTGTGAAGTGTCAGGCCATGAGGCTGTGATCACCACTTCGGGCGGAGAGAAATTCCTTGCTGAAAACGTGGTTATTGCGTCCGGTCATGAATTCAAAATGCTATTTCCTGCCCTGTTCAAAGCACAGGATTTGTCTGTGAGCAAACTGCAAATGATGCGGACCAAACCGTTGCCATCACTGTCGCTTCCCGGTAATATCGCTACCGGATTGACCATTCGTCGCTACGAGGCTTTTGAGGAATGTCCCGGATTCGCAGGGATAAAGACGCCCGAGCATTTACAGGAACTTGAAAGTTACGGTATTCATATTTTGTTTAAGCAGGCAATTGACGGCACTGTTATTGTCGGGGATTCTCACGAATACGCAAAAATTGGCGAGGAGGAAAATTTGGGTTATCAGCACAATCAGTATGTCAATGATCTGATGGTGAAAGAGGCCAGCCGCATTGTTGGTTTTGATCTGAGTGATATGACCGAAACCTGGGCTGGTTATTACGGCTTGCATGAGAATGGAGAAATCTTCGAACATACGATAGAGAACCGCATTCACATCGCCGTGGGCATTGGCGGAAAGGGGATGACCTGCTCGTCGGGTTATGCAAATGACAACACGAACAGGATTTTTGGAAATTAAAGCGCAGCAACATGCACAATAGAAGACGTTTTCTCAAAGACATTGGAATTGCGGCTGGCGCTACGCTGCTGACCAGCTCTTCTTTCGCCATCCCGGCGAGTCAAACGGCGAGCCGGAAATTGCTCCGCTTTGGCTTTATCACCGATCTGCACCATTTGCAGTTTGGCAAAAACGAGGAGGCAAGAATGAAGGGTTTTATGAACGCTGTCCTGAAAGAAAATCCGGACTTCATTGTGCAATGCGGTGATTTTTGTAGGCATACCAATTCGGACGAGATCTTGACCGAATGGAATCGCTTCAAAGGTCCAAAATACCATGTCCTTGGAAATCACGATATGGATTTTTGTGACAAGGCGACGATCATGAAGTTCTGGAACATGCCTAAGCGATACTATTCCTTCGATAAAGATGGATTTCATTTTGTGGTGATGGATCGTAACTTCTTGAAAAAGCAAGACGGTACCCTGGTGGATTATAATACATCCAACTGGGGGCCGTTTCCTTCGCCGCAACGTAGTTTTACGGATCAGGCCCAGCTCGACTGGCTCCGGGAAGATCTGGCAACCGCGCAGTTTCCTGTTATCGTATTCATGCATCAACCGGTATTTCTCAGTGATTTTTATCAGGAAATGGGCAATGCCGACGATATCCTGGAAATCTTCGATCAGGCAAATCTGAATGCGACCAAAAAAAATACGGGTAATAAAGTAGCTGCTGTTTTCATGGGTCACGACCACGACGACCGGCATGGTGAGCGCAATGGTGTGCATTATTTCATCATCAACAGTGCTTCTTATGTGTATACCAACAGCGGTGCGCATTATTACAAGGATCCGTTGTACGCATTCATCACCCTGGATCCGGTAGGAATTTTAACGATTGAAGGGCGCAGTACCACCTACCGGGACGAAACGCCCGATGCAGTACGTGCCAGATTCCCAACCAAAATCAGCAATCACAAAGTCGGTTTTTAACTACTAAAAAAATTTATGAAGATAAAGCTCCGGAGCTGGCTGTCCAGCTCTCCAGTATTCTTTGTTGCCTGGTGTATCGTGGCCGCCTTCGGTGCTTACTTCTGTATGTATGCATTCAGGAAGCCTTTTGCCGCAGGAACTTATGCCGATTACAGCCTCTGGGACGTACATTATAAGACAGTGCTAATCGTTGCGCAGGTCATAGGTTACATGTGTTCCAAATGGATGGGTATCAAAATCATTTCCGAATTAAAAGCCGCATCCAGGCAAAAACTGATCATTGGGTTAATTGTATTTGCAGAAATCGCCCTGGTATTGTTCGGGATTGTTCCCGCACCGTACAACTTCATCCTGCTGTTTTTTAACGGTCTTCCGTTGGGTATGGTCTGGGGCGTTATTTTTAGTTATCTGGAAGGACGTAAGTTTACAGAAGCACTGAGTATGGGGTTGAGCATCAGCCTGATTATTTCTTCCGGATTTTTGAAAACGATCTATTTTCAAATCAATGATTTCATGCCTGATTTAAGCGAGTTTTGGCTGCCTGCCATTGTGGGGCTGCTGTTCCTTCCCGCTTTTCTGCTCTTTTCCTGGATGTTGCATATCATTCCCGCA
Source organism: Dyadobacter sp. CY312 (assembly GCF_021390535.1). GTDB lineage: Bacteria > Bacteroidota > Bacteroidia > Cytophagales > Spirosomataceae > Dyadobacter. The sequence goes on along the minus strand of NZ_JAJUXG010000020.1, from coordinate 23,787 downwards.
CCAGACGCCGCTGATAAAATACTGCGGTCTGAACGGTTGCCGATGACATCGGTCGACAAAAAGCTGGTTTTGAAAAATTATGGATGGGGGATAGCGGCCTTTGTTTTCATATATATGCTGCTGTCAACCATGCGCGATTTCCGGGACAACTTTTCGGTTGAGATCTGGAATGAAATACAGCCAGGATGGAATGCCAATATTTTTTCAACAACAGAAACGATCATCGGATTTGTAGTGCTCATTAGCGTGGCGTGTCTGTCCTTTTTTCAGAGCAATTTCAAAGGGTTTGTCGCGGTTCAGGTACTTATTGCCATCGGTCTGATTACCTGTGGTGCCAGTACTTATGCTTTTAACAACGGATTTATTGATCCATTCAGCTGGATGCTGACGTTGGGAGCTGGTATGTTTATGGCTTACACGCCCATCCAGGTCGCTTTATACGAACGTATGATCGCTCTGTTCAGAATTAAAGGCAACGCGGGATTCTTCGTTTACATCTCCGATGCTTTCGGGTATTTGGGCAGTGTTTTTCTTTTGTTATACAAAGAGTTTTTCATGAAAAGCCTGGAATGGTCTCAGGTGTTAATACAGTTTTCCTACCTGCTTACGGTGCTGGGAACATGTGCTCTATTATTTTCCTGGATATACTTTGTGAAAAAGTCCCGGGCTGTACCGGAAACAACACTATTGCCCGACACAGCCTCGCTTTGCTAGTTTATTTCAATCTAATCTTTAAAACCTATTCCGATAAAAAATGAAGAGAAGAGATTTCCTGGTTTGCGGCGCAGCCGCTACTACTGTCATCGGGCAGGCAGACTATGCACATGCTATGCCAGGTTCGAAGTCGAAAGTTGCACTAACTGTTGCACACATTACTGACGCGCATATCCGCCCGCAAGACGACATTCCCGTTCGTTTCAAAAAGTGTCTTGAAGAAGTCAAAAAACATAAAATGGATTTTGTACTCAATGGCGGTGACTCCATCTTCGCGGCGGATTACAAAGATGTAACCCGCGAAAAAATGCTGGAACAATGGGCCTGCTGGGATGACTGCATTCGGTCTCTTTCTGGTTTCGAGGTTTACAGCTGCATTGGTAATCATGATCCCTGGTGGCAGGCGACCTCAAAAGACGACGAAATGTATGGTGTCGCATATGCTGCTAAGCGGGTTGGAATGCCGCACCGGTATTACAGCTTTACGAAGAAAAACTGGCATTTTATGATTCTGGATGGAAACAACCCGGAGGTCAGACTGGATGCTGAACAATTTGCCTGGCTTGAAACTGAATTGGAGAAAGTGCCTGCCGGACATCATGTGTTGCTCATGTCACATTATCCCATTCTATCTGTAACAGCTCTTTGGGAAGGTGGGCAGCATAAGGATCATGTTGCGTTGAGAAAACTGTTTTACAAGCACAAAGATAAAGTCAGGGTTTGTCTTTCGGGACATCAGCATTTACTGGATCGAAATGTATTCAACAATGTACAGTACTATTGCAATGGTTCAATCAGCGGTTTTTGGTGGGGAAAAGGTGACGAAAATTCTGCCGGCCCTTATTATTATCAGGAGACTGCGCCAGGTTATGCTATTCTCAAACTGTATGAAGACGGAACAGTTGAAAACATATACCACGAACATCAATTTTAATCCGGCACCACATCAGGTGCCACCTACAACAACCTTTAATTTTACTTTATTATGATCAAAATGGTAGTTTTCGATATGGCTGGAACAACAGTCGATGAAAACAATGTGGTATACAAAACGCTGTTGCGTGCAATCAACGAGCGACAGTTCGATTTTACATTGGATGAAGTGCTGGCGGAAGGGGCGGGCATGGAAAAATTGCAAGCCATACGAAGCATCCTCGCTTCGAAGCAGATTGCAGACGAAGCACTGGCAAAGGATATTTTTGAAACGTTCAGGAAATTGCTCAAAACGGCTTATGAAAATCTGGATGTTACGGAGCAAAACAATGCTACTCCGCTTTTTACCGAATTGAAGAAAATAGGAATATCAGTTGTTCTAAACACAGGTTATGACCGGCAGACAGCCGAAGGTTTGATAGCAAAAATTGGTTGGGAAAAAGGCACGCATTACGATGAACTGATCACAGCTTCCGACGTGGAAAAAAATCGCCCTAATCCGGATATGATCTTGCTGGCTATGAGTAAGCTGGGAATAGAGCATGCAGATCAGGTGATCAAGGTGGGAGATTCGACAATTGATATAGAAGAGGGCCGGAATGCCGGTTGTGTTTTGAATATCGGTATCACCACAGGTGCTCAAACTCGGGAGCAATTGCTGACTGCTCAGCCTGACTTTGTGATTGATGATTTATTGGAATTGTTGCCTATTGTCAAACGACATTCGTTTGAGGAACAAGTCTGATTTCGGATAAAACCAGAGTTAAACTTCAAGAGGGATTAGCTTCAGATCTTGCAGCTGGTCCCTTTTGCATTGTCCATGTTCTACCATCTCCGGTACGTAACGTGCTGGTTTGAAAAGGAGCCGTCATCATAGAGATCAATGATGGCTTTGCAACTTGACTAGCAATGGAGGCAAACCAAGACTTTCTATTTTATAAAGTTGATCGATTTTATTTTAGAATCAGTTTTCTTGCAACTTTTTCAGGTTTTGCCGCCAGATATAAATTGACCCAAGTCGATCGGGTTGGAACCTTAGGAATAAATCAGTTTTGTATTGACGCTAAAAAACAATATCAGGCTTAATTCATAAAATGAATCAAGCCTGATATTATCTAAGATGAACCGTGTTTCGGTTATTTAATGCCGATTATAATTTTGTAGCTGCTTACTGTTCCGCTAGTCTGTGTTGTCTTAAGGATGTACATACCCGGTGTCAGACCCCGAACGTTGATTTTTTGATCCCCAACACTAGATGACTGAAATACTTTTCGTCCATTCAAATTAAACAGAACGGTTTCATTTAAAGTGTCACCGGTTTTTTCACTAACATTCAGAACATCCGACACTGGGTTGGGGTAAACTGATACCATTACGCCATCAGTGAATGATAATTCTCTAATACGGCTGTAAGCAAAACTTCCGTCTCTGTCTACCATTTTTAAACGGTACAGATTTGATCCTTTTAGCGGATTATTATCATTGAAGAAGTATCTGGTCTGCTCGTTGCTTTCACCTTTGGCGTTTACAATACCTAGATCTTGCCAGCTTTTAGCGTCTGAGCTCCGTTGCACCTGGAAAAAATCACTATTGGTTTCTTCAGTGGTTACCCAGCTAAGTACTGAAATTTTTCCTTCCTTCGCAGCAGTAAAACTTACCAGCGTTACAGGAAGTGGTGTGTTCCAGGTAACATTATAGCTGCCAGATGTTCCTGTTTGGCTTGCTGCGTCTATAAATGTGTAATCAAAACTAAGGGATGTTGTGCCTACCGCTGTGAATTTGATAGTCAACAAGGCAGGGTCATAATTGTCAATCTCAGTTCCGGGAGTAATTAAAACATTGTTATAGTAAAGCTCATTACCGTTCATGCTTGTCAGATCTGTGATCACAACTGTCTTGGAGCTTCCCATGACTCCGTCTTCTGTATCATTGCCCGACAATGGTCCTGGTGAATCGATTGAGCCGGTTCCATTCAATTGAAGCGAGGTGCCAATAGCTGGTGTTGCGATTGTATGGTTTTTCTCGTCAGCAACGGGAGGCTGTTCAATACCGAAGTTCGCATCAAACAAGGGGGTTTGGGGTACCATTGTGATTGGAAGTATGGTATTAACAACTCCGTCGTTACCCGCATTGTGCCCCAGATTCTCACCTGTGGAAACCCATCCATCAGGTAAAACGACAGCCGGTGCCGGCGAACCTATTACACCTTGATTTGTTGACAACTGTAACGTGTAGTTTCCAGATAATGAACCTCCAAATTCGTATGTGCCGTCGCTTCCTACCGGCACACTTGCCACAACAATTCCTGAATCATTTACAAGATTTACATATAAAACTCCTCCAACATTTGTTCCTGTTCCGTCAACCTGGGCATTTGTTAATCCGTCAACGTCGTGAAAAACATTTCCGGATATTGCAACATCCACTCCCAGCGCATAATCTTCCACTTCTCCATCTGTCGCTCCTGCATTTGGACTTGAAAGAGGATCTGTTGTTACCCTGACCCTGACAAAGTACTTAGTATTTGGATCAGGATTTGTGGTTAGATTGTTCCAGGTAAAGCTGGCATTTGTCTGAGAGGCAGGGTTAGTGTGTAATACTGCTTCCGAAGCATCAAAAACACCATTCTGATCCCAGTCAATCCATGCCCCAACATTTGAGGGCTGTCCGGTATTGTTGGTGATAGGAATGGTTAAAGTGTATGAGCCACTGCCATCATAGTTGGGTACGGTAGTAGCACCATCAATGTCTGCATTGGGGCTGAAGTGGTTTAATCCTCCATCCGGGTCAGGTAGTTGATTAATATAAATATTTGCGGTAGGTACTACCAGGGAAGCAATCTGCTGACTGGTAACTGAATATGTACCATCAGCGGTAAGGGGCGTACCATTTAGTGTCAGATTGTCAATGTAGTGAGGAACTTCTCCATAGGAAGCGGGTGCATCCCCGTAATCAAAAGGGGCAATAAAACCCAGGGCCAGAGCCGTTACACCCTGCCCCTGCATCTGCACGTTGGTCAGTGTGGTGGTGCCTTGTGCATACATGACCGCCTGCACGCCCATGTTGTCAACACGGTTGTTGTAGAGCCTGAAGTACTTTCCACTGTTGCCGATCTGCAACTTGTAGTTAGTAGGGTTCTGGCCTATCGAGGCAGCATCATTGCGTACATCCAGAATCTGCCATCCGGTTGTTCCGTTTGTTTCCGCAGAAATGTACTCCGTACCTGATCCGTTGGACGCCATCGTTTCTGCATCTGCCATCACCATACCCGGATAGTTAAGGTCGGTCCAGACACCGTTGATCAGCATCTGTAGCTTCAGGTTAATGTCAAATTCAATGACACCGCCGTTGTAAGAGCCCACGCTTGCACTGTTTTTGGTAGCCATGCCAATTGGGTTTACACCCGGATACATCAGTTGCAGACCATCTCCCAAACTGGTGGTGCCATTACCTGTATAGGTACCTGATGAATATGGAGTCAGAGTTAGTGTGCCTGATGATGGGGCAACCGGATTTTGAATATTGTCAACCTCACCAACAACCCTTACCAGTCCCGGCTCTAGATTCCAGACATATGTTCCTTCAACAATGTGTGTAGAAGTATAGCCAGCTGGCGTCGAAATTAAACTTGGGCCGCCCCAGGCAAGCCAAAAGATCTGGTTTTGATGCAAGCCTGTCCCTGTACCGTTCGCATATTGGGCTTGTGTATACTTGGCAGATAATAAAAGTAGTGAGGCTATAAATAATTTACAGTAGAAATTTCTCATTTTTAAATTGTGGTAGATAAATCGCTTTTTCATGGAATGTTAATTTTGTTGACGATTGGAAAAGTCCAAGTAGCAAACGCACATGGATAGATAAATTGAGCTGCAAAATTAGGTAGGTGAAGTAATCGTGAAGGGGTGTTTTCTTGTCAAAGAATGGAGAATATTTTACTTATGTAAATTATTTTGGTAGGTATTGAAGGAATAATTACATTATAAATTGCAATAATTCCAAGCTGGTTTGCATGGATAGCAATCCTTGGAAAATACAGAAATACGGAGTCGTATTATCATTGTATGTAAAAGGTCTGGTGATGTTGGCCAACCAGAAAGGGAAGCTGAAAAGTAGTTTGATCTTTGATGAATTTCCTATGATCTAACTAATAACATGGACGGCTTGATCGCCACAGTCAGAAGCAACAAAGTCGCCACGACACTGGGCATACAGTATTCAAGCCAGCTAAAATAGGATTACGGGCATGAAAATGGAGAATACGGAGTCGTTGACCACCTCAATTGGGGAATTAAGATCATATTATGTCATTTTGGGTCTAATTTTCTGATATAAATGACTGACTATTAATTATTTGAGTAGAAAAATAAAAGTACGGTTTGATGGTCAATCTGCCACGGAATCTAGTGGCCAAGTCATCAGAATTCTCCATTTGCGTGAAGAAATGTATTACATTAACAATAAAAATATTAGGTTGTCAAATCATACTTTGTTGAGCCGTTACTAATCTTAATTCGACGCATCAAGCCGCTATTTATACTTGTCATTCAAACCTATGCTTTGCATGATCATAGGTTTAATCTTTTGTACCCGGCTTGTTTTCGTACTTCCCTGTTTGGCTTCGTTAATATACAATATGTATTCCTTTTGACGTCCTGGAGTGAGTTTTTCAAATGCTGCCTTAAATGATTCGTCTTTTTGAAATTCGATTTCAAGAGCTACCGGAACCAATAAAGGCGTAAATTTTTCAGGCTTAATTTTTAAGCCTTGCTTTTCAATTTCAATGGCTTCCTGAACATATTCCAATATCTTCTTTTCATCAATCTCATTCAGGGAAGTGAAGCGCCATTGGCGGAGCGATTTTGTTTTTCCTTCCTGCGCATTGACCAAAACCTGGTATGGGTCTTTCAAAAAAACTCCGTTATAAAACCATATCGTAAAGTAGTTTTTAAAACCTCCGTAACTGACTACGTTATTTCCCTCATACGTAAGGACTTCCGCTCCCCATTTGATTGCTTTTTGTAATGGTGCTTTGTTTAGAATGTCCCCCACCACTGCAAGTTCTTTGTCCCAACTGGTATTAGTTTGCATTCTCGTATGCTGTTTTAACCCAGTTGATTACTTCATGGTCAATGCCATTAAGGTCCGAAATGCTGATCTTGTGCGAACACATGGCATTGGCTGCTGTGATGGTTTCCAATATTCCTTGCGCCTGCTGTCCTTTCAGATTGACGCCAATTTCAAAACGGGTTTTGGTAGCAGGAGTGAGAGTGGCAAATTGCTTTTTTCTCCGCAGACTAACGTAGGCGTTTTTGGGAGCGACTTCAATATCATTTCCGAATTTTAGGATCTCAGTGATCAGCTTGTCATAGATGGGTTTCAGATGCTCTTTACCCTGATACTGTTTCAAGATCAGCTCATCTGTATTTTCCGCCGAGCCAGCATCGGTTCCCTGGCTTTTAAGTGCGATGAGATTGGCAAATCCGTGTGTGAGTGCATGTTCTTCTTTCAAAAATTTCACGATTAACCCATGCTTCTGAAAGTTCCCTGCTTTTACAATCTCAATCCATTGATCAAGGGGTTTTCCTGTATTTTTATACAGATTATCGATCATCGTTTGTGTGCCTTTATCCATAGTGATCGCTTTTTACTCGTTATCCGTGATGAGTTGCAAGCTATTTCCAACAGGTTGGTGAAAGGTTAAATCAGCTCACGATTCCGTCCTTTTTGCCTGTGAGAAAACCAAATGTAGCAATTTATTATAAATCATTAAGCTGCTAAATACGAAGAAATAGTTGTGCTAAAACCTCCATCTTCACCCGAAAATTATTCAACTTGTAAATAACAAGAGCTTCGGTCACTACGAATGATTGTCAATCACCGGTTACGTCCATACGTCAGCCTGCAACAGGAGTAACTGTTGTTATTAACTTATTCATTTAAATACTTATTGGGAATGTTTCCCGGTACATAGTCCATGCCGTATCGCGCTTTCACCAGCAGTGAGATAACTTCATAGATATCCTCCTCAGTTCTTTGAAACTGGCGAAGTAAGCCCATCATCGCATAACTAATTGGATTCACAGAAGGAATAAAAGTCTCCCAATCATAGCCTTTGCCCCAGATAAGACCTGTTACCGTAATTGTAAGATCGGCCTGTTTTGAGATTAGAAACTTCATCATGTCCAGGCACTTATTTCTGTTTTGGTTTACTGTATGAAAAATGGGTGTATGCCCTCCAAAACCTTGGTCATCAATACCTGCCTTTGAGTTGACATCAGCCCCGTGCTGCACAAGAACTTCGGCACAAGCCAAATGATTATATTCCGCACAAATGTGCAGGAGTGAAACCTCGTAGAGCGGTGTGAATGTACATTCAAACGAATACCTTTTGTTCACTGCATTTGCATTGGATGCCAGTTGAGTCGCAAGTGAGGCAGCGTTGTCGAGCAATACAGAAAGTAAAATTTCATCCTCGAATTCCAGGCCGTAGTCTACAAAAGCCTGTATGCAACTCTTGAAGGACGGACCTCGAGAGTACATATTTATGAGTTCGTAAATCAACGGCCGACCCTTTACTGTTTGATTCGGGCCAACTCCGTTTTCAAAACATTCCCTGATTCCTTCAACAGAATGAATTTCGAAGTCAGTAATGATTTTGCTTAAATAATCCATTTGATTAAAGTTTAGTATTGGCCTGCAACCGGGGAAATTTTATTGCACATAATCCTTCCACGAAAGCATTTCTTCTTTTGCAAATTGATGGTAGAATGAGCTGTTGAGGTTACTATTTCTTCTTTTTCAGTTTTGGCATTGGTAGCTCCTTTATTGAGATCCGTACTAGTTCGCTGAGCCATTTCCTGTCCTCAATTTTCTCTTCAATGAGAAAACTTGGTTTCGCTCCTTCGTAGGCAGGTGCTTGAAGTAAATCACTACCTATAAATGCACGACCGGATTCTGTTGGCTTAATAAACAACTTGTTGTCGGCAATGAGTCCGAATATTTTTCCATCAGCATAAATGCCGTATTCACCAAACATCTTTTTGGCAGTGATTTCACCGGCGTTTTCGATTTGTTCCAGCACAAAGTCTACAAATTTCTGGTCAGATGCCATTTTAGGTTGAAGGTTTGGTCACTGCAAAGATGGTACGATCTCCATTCTCCAACAAGCTCTTAGCAACGTTATTTGACAGAGCTTTTTTGTAAGGCCTATGGTTTTATTGAACATTAATCTGAAATTCAATTTTTCTATTGCCATATTCAGAACCGATAATTGCGAAAAAATCGTAATGACTAAGAGCTTCGCAATCCATCTCTGATAAGTTGATATGATAGTAGACTTTATCACACCCTTCTGTCAACTGTTGATCCTGAAATTTTATACATTGATGCCATTTTTTTCTCCCGGCTACCAGAATATGGTTTGCGAAGTCTATAACTGGCAATGTCGTACTACTTTTAACAAACTTTTGATAATCATTTTGATTATCAATAATCAATGATACTTCATTTGAGTCATTCACATTCTGTAGCACTAAAACCCCGTTGTTGGGAGCACTTAAATCTTCAGACTTTACAGCGGTTCGATCAGCGACCAAACAAGGTTCAGTTTTTTGGCAAGAAAAAATTGTTGGAATAAAGATAATTGCTGTAAAAGGGATACTCCTTATCAGGAATTTTACATTTGATAACATGATATTTTTCATAGCTTGTAGGATTATGATTTTTGAGAAACACGCTTTATCAGTTCTATTCCAATATTTGTATTGATAACCGTAACAACTACGATACAAATTCTCTTATTCATGTTGCTTCATAGCGTTTGGAAGCGTCAGGTTCAGAATTGTCACCTCAAGTAAAAGGTAGTAAGGGTAAAAGCAGAAATTTTGTCAAAAGTACCAAAAGCCGGCCGCTGACAAGGTTTGAAGTAGTGTCATGGAATATCTCTTGAGGTTGTAAATATCAGAGACAAAAAAAGTGATCAAGAGGTTGGAGCAATTATATTATTTGTCCGGAAATATTGGATCGCCTGAAATGAGTATGTCTCAAAACTGAAATAGTGCATCTCGTTTTTTGCCCCGATTTATTACAAGATTTTTTCGGTACCCTCTTCTTTCGAGACAAGGTTTTTTTAAATTCTTTCCAAATATTTTGATATTTTAAAATTAAGTGTCAAAATTACATTTTAATTGACTGGGGTGATTTTCGTGGAAGGTGCTCCTGTCGGAAAACGACAACTAGTCGCACGCCCGGAGGTACCATGAAGATATCTTAAAGTATTCGTAATTTATACCACAATTTGACTGTGCGACTCGACGGAACCAACCCTTTTCAGGAGGTATTGGAACATACTTCGATGATGAAGGAAGGCAATTGTTAACAACGTTGTGAAGAACCATCCAAGCGAATACAAATGGGCTGCTTATGAAATAGGATTTGAATAGATGGATTAAAATTTAAAAGGATTTAAGGTCAGTGGCGGTCGAACATAAAAAATCCGGTATCACGCGAATAGAAGGCGATGCATTAACCAAACGCCAAATGGTGAAACGAATGAGCTTATTGGAGTCTGTAAGGTTGATCATATTGATTTTACTGGTGTATACCCCTTGCAGGTCGTTGGGGCAGGAGCATCGGTTTGTCCATATCGATGCCCGGAATGGTCTTTCGCATGGGCATGTAACGGCCATCTACCGAGACCAGACAGGTTTCCTGTGGATCGGTACAGAATCGGGTCTGAATCGTTTTGACGGGTACACCAACAAGGTTTTTCGTAAAGATGCGTCCGACTCTACAACACTCTTTTACGACTACATTGCCGGATTGTTTAAAATGCCAGAGGGTAAAATGGGTGTTCTTACCTCCATAGGCCCGTGCCTTTATGACCCTGCAAAGGAAACCTTTTCCGGACCTTCACAAGGTTTTAAGGCGTATTCAATCGAAAATCCAAATAATCTTAAAACGGCTGTATCGGATAATAGTGGTAACTTTTGGTTTATCCTTAAGGATCAGGGACTGATTTGCTACAATGAAAAAAGCAAAAAATCCATTGTCATCAAACATTCAGACCGTGATGCCGCTTCCATAGTCAGTAACAACGTCACATCGGTCGCCCAGTACAAAGATGGCACCTATTGGATAGCCCATTCCAACGGGACGGTCGAAAATATTATTCTTGGAAAACAGGGCGTGAAGGTGATCAAAAGGCTCAATTTCTTCAAGGATCGCAGGCCCGCCGGGAGCAATTATCTGCAATGTGAGCTGACGGTTGATAGTGACGGAGATATTTGGGTGTATCCCACCAATTACGATATCGGTGTCGCTTATTTGAACAGGCAAGAAGGCAAGATACGCTATCTTGGAAAGACATTCGGGGCTCCTCGCCTCAGTTCCGACATGATTACAGGTGTTGTCGGTGATAACAAGGGCAATATCTGGATTTCCAATGGTCAAAACGGTATTGATGTCCTGGATAAAAAGACGCTATCGGTGACCAATATGTCTAATTCCGCGGAGGACGATCAAACGCTGAGCCATAATGCGGTGACCACCATGCTCAAAGACAATGATGGGATCATCTGGGCGGGAACCTACAAAGGCGGATTGAATTATTTTCACAAGAACATCATGCAGTTTCCGCTCGTCAACCGGTATTCGAAACCTTACGGGCTGCCCTTTGATGATGTTAATACTTTTGCAGAGGATAAAATGGGTAATCTCTGGCTTGGAACAAATGGCGGCGGGCTGATATACTTCGACCGGCGTACCCGAAAATTCACAACTTACCGGCACGATCCGAATAATTCGCAAAGTCTGGCCAGCGACGTGATCGTTAGTTTGCGGTTCGACCATCAAAATCAATTATGGATAGGTACCTTTTTGGGGGGATTGAATTGTTTTGACGGACAAAAATTCACCAGGTACCAGCATCATCCTGCGCAACCGAAAAGCCTTTCAGGACGAAGTGTGTGGGAGATATTTGAGGACTCGCAGCGGCGACTTTGGATTGGCACGCTAGACGGCGGACTTTGCCTGTTTGATCGAAATACAAAAACCTTCACCAGGTACAATCACCCGGCGCAACGTGCACTCCACTCGGTTTATGTTCCTACGATCTTCGAGGATTCCCGGGGTAATATGTGGTTTGGGACAGCCAATGGAGTAGATGTGCTAATGAAAACATCCGGTGATATCGTCCACTACAACACGGAAAAAAACAATCCCAAATCCATTGGCAGTAACGACGTTTTAAGTATTCTGGAAGACTCAAAAGGGCGTATCTGGATCGGGACCCGCGGTGGGCTAAGCGTATGGCAAAGGAAATCGAATACATTTATCAACTATACCGAAAAGCAGGGTCTTCCTCACAATGCCATTCTATCGATGGTGGAAGACGAAGACGGGCGGCTCTGGCTGGGCACGTCAAACGGACTTTCATCTGCGACCATTTCATCGGATAACACCGGTTTAAAGGTGAGCTTTAGCAATTATTCTGAGATCGATGGGCTGCAAGGTAAGCAATTCAACGAGGATGCTGCGTTCCGGACGCGCAAGGGCGAGTTGATATTTGGCGGGGCCAATGGATTTAACATATTCAGGCCGGGCGATCTGGATAAGAACCGGATTGCTCCCCGGCTCGCGCTTACTGATTTTCAGCTGTTTAATCGTAGCATTGTTCCCGCACATCCGGCCGGGGACAAGTTCACATTGGCAGCTTCCATTACAACAAATCCGCCCATTGTGCTCCGGGCGAGCGACAATGTCTTTTCCATTGAGTTTGCGGCACTGAGCTTTATTCAGCCTTCAAAGAATCAATACCGATACAAGCTGGAAGGGTTTAATAAAGAATGGCTGGCCACTGATGCAGCTAACCGAAGGGTTACCTTCACCAATCTTGATGCGGGCGACTATGTTTTTCGTGTCATTGCCTCAAACAATGATGGACTCTGGAATAAAAATGGAATCGCATTGCAGATTAAAGTGCTTCCTCCTTTCTGGAAATCACCGGCGGCCTATGCACTGTATGTACTGGGTGTGGTTTTACTTTTGCTGGCCATTCGCAGGCTGATACAGGAAAGGGAGAGGATGAAGTTTGCCATCAGGCAGACGAGCGAAGAGGCGAAGCGTTCGAAGGAACTGGATATCCTGAAAACGAAATTTTTTACCAATGTAAGCCACGAGCTGCGGACGCCACTTTCCCTTATCCTCGCCCCGGTCGAAAAGCTGAGCCAAAAAGCCGTCGACAGCCATGAACGCCAACAGTTTGAGCTGATCCAAAGAAATGGCCGGCGATTGCTGAACCTGGTCAATCAGCTGCTCGATTTCCGTAAAATCGAAGAAAAGGAAATCCGGTTTCACCCTTCGGACGGCGATCTTATCCTGTTTATCAAAGACACGGTGTACTCATTCTCGGACCTTTCCGATAAAAAGGAAATCCGGCTTAGCTTTAATTCAAATGTCCCCGCACTGGAAACGATCTTTGACCATGACAAACTGGAAAAAATATTGTTTAACCTGCTGTCAAATGCCATTAAGTTTACACTTGGTCCCGGCGAGGTGTCCGTAACGGTGGATGTGCAGCAGACCATGGAGGAAAAGTTGGTCGAGATCCGGGTAAAGGATACTGGCATCGGGATTGCCCCGGAAAAACATGAGCTAATCTTTGAGCGGTTTTTTCAGAATGACCTGCCGAATACGATCATCAACCAGGGAAGCGGTATCGGACTTGCCATTACAGCAGAATTTATCCGGATTCATGGCGGCACCATTCGTGTAGAAAGCGAGGTTGGGCAGGGAAGCTGTTTTATTGTGAAGTTTTCTTTTAAAATGCAGACAGGGACAGTGCATGAAGTAGTTAACGAGCCTGTCCAGCCTGTTTTGCCCGATGCCAGAATCCAGACTGGGCATGTCTCCCAAGGCAAGCCACTTGTTTTGATCGTAGAGGATAATGAGGATTTTCGCTTTTATCTGAAAGACAACCTGAAACATTCGTATTCGGTGATTGATGCTTCGACAGGTGAAGAGGGTTGGGCCAAGGCCATTGAACAAAGACCCCGTCTGATTGTGACGGACATTATGATGCCTGGACTGAATGGCCTCGACTTTTGTAAAATGGTGAAATCAGACGAACGGATAGCCCATACGCCCGTTATCTTACTTACCGCGCGATCGGAAGATGAGCAGCGCCTGGAAGGATTTGATGCGGGAGCCGATGACTACATTGGCAAACCATTCAATTTTCAGGTACTGGAATCAAGGATCAAAAACCTTATTTCGTCCCGTCAAGACCTTCGTGCCCTGTTTGCACCCAGGAATGGGATCAAGGCAAGTGAAATCCCGATTACCTCGCTGGATCAGCAATTTCTTCAGGAAATGGTTCAGGTTATCGAGAATCACATTTCCGATGCCGAGTTTACGGTTACTGATCTGGCCCGTGAATTGGGTGTGAGCCGGTCGCAATTTTTCAAAAGGGTTCAGACACTCACAGACAAGTCTCCACTGGAAGTAATGCGGTTGATCAGGTTGCAGCGTGCTGCCCAGCTACTGGAAAAGAGCCAGCTTTCGGTTGCAGAAATTGCCTATCAGGTAGGTTTTAACAATCCGAAATATTTTACCCGCTACTTTAAGGAAGAGTATCACACGCTGCCTTCCGCATACGCCGGCGGCAAACGAAGAAGCTAATCGGTACAAACTCGGCGCTTACGGACGATTTTTACCTTTATTTGGGATGTTTTGTCCCGTTTTCAAAGAATCTGTTTTCCTACTTTTGGGCCACACATTCTTTGGTATCCCATGAAAAGAAAACTAACAGTATTACTTTGGCTCGAAGTCTTTTCTTATGTTCTGCTTTCCGCGTTGATCAGTTGGGTGGTTGCTTTGTTATGCAATTTATTCTGACGTAAGTTGATTTGCCTCTGCGTATAGCCGGAGTTCTCTGGAGTTTTTCTAAGGAGATTTCTTCTCAAACCAACATCGTGTCGCACTCAGTCTATAACAGGGTTGCGTTCCCATCTCCGTATCACAAAAACAAGTTTAATTAAGACAAAATATCTATGAAAATTGTGCATTTGGATCATCTGTGGACTTTTTATCACTTTAATTAGGACTAATCCGTACCATCCAAAAGTACGTTGACCCCATACCTTTGATGCAGAGAATTCCCCGAAATGAACAGCTTGGCAAAGGTAGGCGCGCACCGGATGCAGATCTGTACATAAGACAGGAATTCGATTTCAAACTGCATTGTGTAACGTACTTAAGGTAAAATCAATGATGAAAAAAATTTACAGATCCTTCTGTGTCGCTGCCCTTATTTTGTTTTCCTGTATAGTGACCCACGCGCAGCGACGTCAGGTGTCAGGGATAGTGAAGAACGAAACAGGCGGCGCGATGCCCGGCGTAACGATCCTGCTGAAAGGGACAACGATGGGTATTACAACGGATGTCGATGGAAAGTTTGCTATCCAGGCAATGCCCGAGGATGTGCTTAAAATTTCCTATATCGGTTATCTGTCGGAGCAAATTCCGGTTGGTAACAAAACGCAATTTGACATTACCATTCAACCCGATATTGCTACACTTTCAGAAGTCGTGGTGATCGGGTATGGGGAATCGAAAAGGAAAGACGTTACCGGCTCGATATCTTCCGTGTCCGGAGCGGAACTGCGTAAAACGAACCCGGTCACCATCGACCAGGCTTTACAGGGAAAAGTGGCCGGTATGGTAGTGCAGCAGGCATCGGGGCAGCCCGGCGGAGGTGTTTCGGTGCAGATCAGAGGGATATCTTCCTTCGGGGGCGGGGGGCCGTTGTATGTAATCGATGGTGTGATTATCGGTGGCACAGCCACGCTGGGCGCTGGTACCAACCCATTGGCTGCTATTAATCCGTCTGAAATTGAGTCGGTTGACGTGCTTAAAGATGCCTCCGCCACTGCTATTTATGGCTCACAGGCCACGAATGGGGTGATTATCATTACCACAAAACGTGGCGCGGTAACACCTCCAAGAATCTCTTACGATTTCTATACAGGTTTCCAGCAAGTGCCAAAGCGAATTCCCATCATGAATTTGCAGGAGTACGCCACCTTCATCAATGAGCGAAATGCAGGTTTGCTCTGGGGATTCGATAAACGGCCTGAATTTGCCAATCCGCAATATCTGGGGAAGGGTACCGACTGGCAAAAGGAACTCTTTAGAAACGCGCCGATGACTAACCACACAGTGACCATAAACGGAGGAGACGCCAGAACGCAATACCTGCTTTCAGGTTCATATTTCAAACAGGAAGGGATTGCTCTGGGCTCGGATTTCAGAAGGATATCTGTCAGACTCAACCTCGACAACAAGACGACCAACTGGTTGAAAGTCGGGACCAGCCTGCAAATGGCCAATATCAAAGAGAATATAAATTCGACCAGTTCAAACGTCATTAACGCCGCGCTCAGCCAGACTCCCGACATCGCGGTGAAAAGTAGCGATGGCGGCTGGGGTGGTGCGTATAACCCTAACGGTTGGGTGAACAGTACCATCAACCCATTTGCGATCGCGATGATCAACAAGGACCAGGTGAACAGAAATCAGATATTTGGAAATGCCTATGCTGAGATTCTGTTGAGCAAATCGCTGACGTTGCGGAATGAGGTTACGGGAAGCTTTTCAATGGCTACTGAGGATAGATTCAACCCAACCTACACGATGGGGCTTGTGAAAAACACGAACAACAACGGTTCGTACCGCTACGAACAAAACATGTATACAACGGTAAGAAATTACCTCACCTATTCGCATTTGTTCAGCGACAAATACAATACAAATGTCATGGTGGGACACGAGGCGCAATTGAGCAAAGGCGAGAATGTAAGTGCGGAACGCAATAATTTCCCGTCCAACAATGTGCAGACGATAAGCAGCGGTGATCCAACTTCTGCTATTAACTCAGGCTCAAAAAGTCAGAATGCCCAGGAATCGTACTTTGGCCGGTTGAATTTGGGGTTGTTTGACAAATACCTGATAACCGCAAACGTCCGGAGCGACGGCTCTTCCAGATTCGCAGCCGGAAACCGGTGGGTGACTACTTACTCGGGTGCTGTTGCCTGGAAGATCCAGAATGAGGTTTTTTTGAAAAGTTTCAAAGACATCAATGAATTGAAACTCAGGGTAGGCTACGGTTTAACAAATAATCAAAATGTCAGGGATTTCGCATATACCTCCACATTAGCTACTGTGGCTACCGGTCTGTCGGGTATATCCCAGCTCACCGAAAACATCGGGAACCCATATGTGGAATGGGAGAAAACGAAATACGCCAATATCGGTCTTGATGGAGCATTATTTTCATGGCGTATCAACTTTTCGGTCGATTTTTATAACCGGAAAACGGATGGTCTGTTAATGCAGATCCCGTTGCCATTTTACTCAGGAACGACCGTTGGCTGGTCTCCGGGAGCATTGGGCGCGCCGTATGTGAATATCGGGACGATCAGCAACAAGGGATTCGATTTTAGAATCAGCTCTACCAACATCCAGACAAAATCGTTTTCCTGGAAAACCGATTTGACTGCATCACGCAACATCAATAAAGTTATAAAACTGAATACCGACGGGGCATCGCTTGTTGGATCGCCATATAGCCAGACGGTTGTAGGGAACTCGATCGGTCAATTCTTTGGATACAAGGCAGATGGTGTTTTTGCAACTGCGGCGGATTTTGAGACACACGCCTTACCCACTAAGAACGGAGAACCGCTACCCGTTGGCGCGGCAGGAGGTAGTATCTGGTATGGCGACCTTAAGTTCAAGGACATCAATGGCGACGGGGTGATCGATGAGCGCGATCAGACCTTCCTCGGATCACCGATCCCGAAAATTCAATTGGGGCTGAACAACTCATTTTCCTACAAGAAATTTGACCTGAACATATTTCTGACTGGTAACTACGGTAACAAGGTATTCAATCAAATGCGTATGAACGGAGAATTTCCGGGGACCAGCTTCGGATACCTTAAAGCACTGAACAACTACGCCAAACTTGCTTTGATTGATCCCGCTAAACCTGCTACCGACGTCAGCAACGTCTATGTGGTTAATCCGGATACAGATATTCCGGGTATTAGAAATGATAATACAAACGATAACAAACGGGCGTCGGACAAATATGTAGAGGATGGGTCGTTCATCAGATTTAAAACCATTTCGCTGGGATATTCGCTTTCCGACAAACTGCTGGAAAAAGCCCACATCCATTCATTGCGGGTTTATGTGAACGTATCCAATGCATTCCTGATCACAAAGTACAAAGGAATGGATCCTGAAATTGGATCATGGAATCCACTGAATGCAGGCTATGACAATGGTTTTTATCCGCAACCACGTGTGTTTACTGTTGGTGCGAGCTTGCAGCTGACCAAATAATTGCTTCGAAACAGGTGTCAAACACGAATGTTCGGGACAATTCTTCATTTGATGTGTATCTATAAAAATATTGAGCAATGAAAATCAAAAAAACAATGGCGGCTGCCGGGCTTTGCCTTGCCCTGTTCTCGGCCGGATGCAGCGAAAGCTTTCTGGACCGTCCTCCATTATCCCAGATAAGCGCAGACAATTTTTACCAGACCACCAACGACCTCAGATTGGCCACCGCCGCTCTGTACGGCGGCAAGCCATGGGCCGAATGGAATTATAACTGCTTCTTGCCAATAGGCGACGTCCTTAGCGGTAATATGGCCGTGGGTTATTGGGGAGACGCTATACAGCTGAATACGTTTTCAGTTACGGGTAGCAACGAAATTATGATCGCCAACTGGAAAGGCATGTACAAGGTCATCGCACATTGCAATGTGACCATCAAGGCCATTGAGGAGAAGGCACCGGCTTCAATTCCTGAAAAAGACAGGCTTGGCGCCATTGCTGAAGCAAGGTTTTTGCGGGCGTTTGCCTATTACAATCTGGCCCTGTTATGGCGGGATGTGCCTATTATTAAAGACAATACAGAGCTCATTACCTCGCCGCTGGTTCACCGCAATCCGGTGGAAGACGTGTACAGGTTTGCTGCGAATGACCTGCTTTTTGCTGCGAAAAACCTTCCGGCGAAGGATGCTGCGGGAAGATTGACAACCTGGTCGGCACAAGGCATGTTAAGCAAAGTATATCTGACCTGGGCCGGGGTAGAAGCAAAAGGCAATGGCCCGCGCAACCAGGCACTTCTCGACAGTGCGGCACTGCATGCCGGCAATGTCTGTAAACAAAGCGGATTGTCGTTGCTACCCAATTATGCCGATCTTTTCAAAACCCAGTTTAATGATAATCCCGAATCCTTATTTGCATTGCAATGGTCACCGGGTACCGGCTGGCTTGAAGGAAACATGCTGCAGGTTTATTCGCCCGGTGGCCCGGAGATATCGGCGGCTGGACAGTCGGGTTGGTTTGGCATAGCACCTACCTATGACCTCTACAAGCAATACGCGAAGGAAGACACGATCAGACGGAAGGCTACTGTGATGCTTAAAGGTGACTATTACGCTGAGCTGAATGCGGCAGGAGGAGGTTATAAATTTACTGGTAACTCCGGTTTGAAAAAGCACATCATCGGCACAAGGGTCGATAACAGTGCACCGACGATGAGCTTGACATCTTCTATTGAGCACAATGCACTGTTAAGGCTTGCCGAAGTGTACCTGATCTATGCGGAAGCTGTTATTGGCAATAGCGCGTCTACAACCAATGCGGATGCCCTGCTGTATTTCAACAAAGTGCGTAGCAGGGCTGGCCTGGCTGCGGTGACTTCCCTTGATGAGGAAACTTTGTTCAGGGAAAGAAGAGTTGAATTGGCAGCCGAAGGGCATTTTTGGGAAGATCTGGTAAGGCTTTCTTATCACAACGAACCGAAGGCGATCAAAAAACTTAACGAGCAGGAACGGGTCTTGTTCACGTTCGATAATGGAGTTTTAACAAAAAGCAACCCACTCGGTGCTATCACGCCCGCCAACACCACTACCTTCAAGTTGCCAATACCTTCACCAGAGGTGACGGCTAATCCAAAATTGTTAGAAGCTCCCGTGCCTTACTCGTTTTAAAAATTAAAAGAAATGAAAAAGATCATATACAACAGAATTTGTTTTCTTCTGTTTTCCTGCATGGCTGGTGTTTTGGTGCTATCCTCATGTGAAAAAGATGATGACATAACCTCACCACCGGTTATCACTGAAATACGGAATTACGCCGCATCACCCAGCGACAGCCTGGTGGACACGCTGAGGGCCGGACAATGGGTGGTTGTGCTCGGGCAGAACCTGGGAGAGGTTTCACAGGTTTATTTCGGCAGTATACCTGCTACCATCAACAATACTTTATTTACTGACAAAAGTATCGTTGTACAGGTACCTTACATTCCGTTCGATTCCGTGGCGAGGGACAAGGTGAATACGGTCACGGTGGTTGGCGGCGGTGGTTCGGCGTCGTTTACGATCAACATTACAGGTCCGCCGATTATTGCCCGTGTAAGAAATTATGCCGCTGCGCCGAAGGATACCGTTCTCAACATGGTAATGCCTGGCCAAAAGATCAATATTGTCGGATACAATCTCAAAAAAGCTGTTAAAATAGCATTTCAGGGAGTGGATGCCAATTTGGGCGGGGCAGTTTATACCGACTCGAGCATTGTTGTGCAAGTTCCCGGTAATTTTTCCGGCGCCGATCCCTTGCTGGCGAATAGAATTACCTATGCCACGGCGGCCGACACAGTCACGTATTTCATCCGAATTTTTGACCCGGCCATCCTGGAATACTATAAAGATCCCATATTTACCTTGCTTACCGGCGGAATTGGTAAAGAGAAAACATGGGTATTGGACCTTGATGCAAAAGGCGTTTCAGCCAAATTCAAAGGCCCATTGTACTTCTCTGGCGTTGATTATGGCTGGGATAACCAATGTACCAAAACAGGAGGGGATTGCTGGTTGTATGATCCGGCTTATGAAAGCTGGATGGGTGCGCCTCAGGATTACGGCACGATGACGTTAGGCCTAACGAGCGGCTCAGCCGAACCGGTGGTAAAGGTGAGTCAAAAAGGGACAACCAAGAACGGGGCCTTCCTGGGTAGCTACTTTTTTGATATCAAGACAAAGACAATATCGTTCATTGGTGTTGTTCCGCTTAATCTGGGGAGAGACCAGGTTTGGTCCAGGGCATATGTCATCAGCCTTAAAGAGGATAGGATGCAACTGGGTTTCAGGGATCCGGTGAAATCGGAATTTTCGATTTATAACTACATTCGGAAGTAATAAGAAGGACTGGTAACCGCCAGTAAGCGAGGGGGCTCTCTTTCAAAGGACTGAGAAACCTCAAACCAACCCAAAAGCAAAAACCCTGCAAATCAACGATTAACAGGGTTTTTGTTTGTGAGAAAGTATCAAAATATAACCTTGTACCAGCGGGTGAGATGATCGACTGCTTTCATTTGTCATTCCGCGGGCATAGTCATGACTTGTTACTGAGGTATCTGTTTTGACGCTTTTGAAATCATAAAACCTGAGAAATCATCCGGGCAACAGACAAAACTGCTGCCCGGAATGATTGTCTATTTTACAATGACTACCTTTTGTGAATGGGTAGAACCGTCAATCAGCGTGAGTATAGCGATATACATTCCCTTGGAAAGACTACTCACGTCCACTCCCGCGGATGATATTGTTTTGGCATTGAGTACTTTCACTCCAAGTGAATTGTAGATTGCCACGTCTTTAATCTCGTTAAAATTTGTGAAGAAAATGCTTCTGCTGGCCGGGTTAGGGTAAACAGGTTCGTCCGTTTTTGTAAATTCACCAAACCGGATGCTGCTGTAGGTGAAAGTGCCGTCCTTGTCCACCATTTTCAATCTATAGTAATTCCCTCCTTTTAACGGAGATAGATCAATAAATTCATAATTTTTCAAGGCAACGCTTTCACCCTGAGCTGCTACCGCGCCAATCTGCTTCCATGACTTCCCATCCCCGCTGCGTTCAACCTGGAAGGATTCACTATTGATTTCTTCCGTTGTTGCCCAGTTCAGCCTTACAATGGATTCTTCCTTAGCTAATGTGAATGATACCAGCGTTACAGGTAATGAGCAGCCAGTTACGGTGATTTTCGTGCTCAATTCACATCCCGCACTGCTATAAATTGCATAGTACGTTCCTTCAGTTGCCTTGGTAGGGTCACTCACCAGTGATTCATTTGAAGGTGTTGCACTTGTGTAAAACGCCAGCGTGCTTCCCGATGGAGTATTGCTTGTTACAAGCGCAGTCAGATCCGCGGTGACGATGGGGCATAACAGCTGGACCGTGTTTTGCGATACGACCGGTGCATAAGGAACGTCACACAGTGTCACTGTCGAGCAATTGGCGCCGTCATTGCTGGCGGAAGGGGTAAATGTATTGATAATATTAGCTGTATTACTTGCTAAGTCTATCCTATAAAAACCTCCGTTGCTATTATTGAATGCATATAAATTCCCGCTGGCATCGGTAACAACAGCTCCGTACCCTGCATTTGGTAATCCATTTACAGATGTTTCTGAAACCACAACATCACCGGTAAAAGGGTTCAGCGAAGCTAGCTTGGCATCAAGCGTAATACCATAACACAGCTGTTCACGGGACACAAAAGCAATATCCGAGATATTAAGGGGAGCACTCACTGCAGTACCATAATTGGGACCCGTTTTTAGTATAAAACCAGCCGTTGGATCCACCAGTTGAAGATAGGTAGAACGGGTTGCATTAATATCTACAACATAATAATGAGCATTGTTGCTGGAAGTGAGCATCATGTAACCATTGGGAAGCTCAACACCGATGTTAAATCCACTCGGCAAATTCGCTATTGAATGCGTAACTACACCTCCGTCGCGGTCGATCCGCACAATTCTGTTTGAGTTATTATTATTGACGTATGCCCAGAGCATATCATCAGCTGAATTGTAAACCAAACCATTCAATGTAAAAGGCATCGGTGCGATTAACGTGCGGTCTCCGGTGGACACATTAAAGGCATAGAGAGAGGAGGGGTTACCACCAGCAGCGGCAACCTGGTATGTTGTGCCGTCATTACAGGTGAATGGAAGATTTTCAGCAAGCATATTGACACAACTTGCTCCGTCATTATTGCCAGATGGAGAATTCGTTGAAATTAAAGTAGCCGAGTTTGAAGTAATATTTATTCGGTAATAAGATCCGGTAGCATTATCAAAAGCATATATTCGTCCCGTAATATCACTGACAACTGCACCATAGTTACTTGCTGGCAATCCATTCACGGCTGCTTCTCCTACCACAACACTGCCGGTCAAATGATTTAGCGAAGCCAACTTAGCCTCGGACGTAATACCATAACTTAGCTGCGTGCTGGTCACAAAAGCGATATCTGAGATATCAAGCGGAGCGCTGACCGCGGTACCATAATCCGGACCGGTTTTTAGTGCAAATCCGGCAGTCGGATCTACCAGCTGAAGATATGTTGCACGATTTGGATTAAGGTCTACAACATAATAATTAGTATTATTGGTGGTAGACAGCATCATATAGCCACCCGGGAGCTCAACACCAATGTTAAACCCACCCGGTAAATTCGCAATCGGGAATAATGTGGTCGCACCTTCACGGTCGATCCGAACAATAGAAGTACCAACAGCTCCCCACAACATGTTATCCGCTGAATTGTATATCAATGCATTTACAGAATATGGCAACGGAGCAATCAACGTACGCACTCCGCTTGAGACATTATATGCATAAAGCGAGGAGGTTGGACGACCGCCTGACGCTGCTACCTGATAGGTAATGCCGTCTTCGCAGGTAAATGGCAGATCTGCCAGGCTTGTGGTAGCGCAGCTTGCTCCGTCATTATTACCAGACGGAGCACTGGTTGAAATCAGGGAAGCAGTATTAGTGGAAGGATGCACGAGATAAAAAGAACCTGTACTATTTTGAAACGCGTATAGTCTTCCAGAAATATCGCTGAATACGGCACCATAACTATCCGATGCCGACAACCCGTTTACTGTGGCCCCAACCACTACATTACCAGTGAAAGGATCCAGCGTCGCAATTTGGCTGCTTGTTGTAATTCCGTAACAAAGTTGATCTTTAGACACAAAGGCTATGTCGGAGA
>NZ_JAJUXG010000019.1 GCF_021390535.1 Dyadobacter sp. CY312 | reverse complement strand
TCAGAACTCGTTGTAGCGATCGTTTTCGCTACCGTTGTTCCCGATTGGGAGTGCAAAAGTGCAGCCTTTATTTTTAATACGCAAGTACAAGGCAAAAGTATTTTTAAAGTTTTTTGATTTTAATTTTCAAAGCGCTGAAAACCAATAACCTAATAAAGAAAGTTTTTTACAAGTTTTTGAAGGCAAGGAGCACAACCAGCACAATAGCGGCAGGAATGCGGTAAATGGTCCACAAGATTGGTTCTCTGCACCACATCATCTCTAGTAATCCTCTTCCCTCTGTGATTTCGGTCAGTGGTCAATCAACATAATAATTGGTTACTATATGTACAGCTGTACAGGGTGCCATCTATATATAGTAACGAGCCATCATTTGAGAGCATTAACTGAAATCTTAAAAAAAGTTACACGTATTTAATCCAAAGCCCTGGTTTTACCGTAGATGATAACATTACTCAGTACTCATCTAATTATTTAAGCTTATGAAATTTTTCAATCTACCAAGTGTTAGAAAGAAATCATTTTGGGGAATCATGCTTTTTGCATTGGCATTCCAGGCATGTGAAGATCACCGACTGCCACCAGCACAGGAAGAATTGCCTGACCAGATGTTTTACGCACTTACTGATAACAATACAATATATGAATTGAATGTTCGTAACACTACTAATGTAATACGTACTTTAACAGTAAGTGAGGGGCTGGTTGATAATGATAAACTAGTAGGGATTGATTTCCGCCCGGCAACTGGTCAGCTTTACGCAATTGGTAAAAACAGCCGGCTTTATAACATTAACTTAAACAACGTCTCCAAACCAGGACTTGCAACACCAATTGGCAGCATGCCTTTCGGTCCTGCTATTACCGCTTCCTCGATAGCTTTTGACTTTAATCCTACCGTGGACAGAATTCGTTTTGTTACCAATGCAGGTCAAAATCTTCGTTTGCATCCCGAAACCGGTGCTCTGGCTGTAACTGATGGTAATCTGAACGGTGTGCCCAATCCAATGGTAGGTGCTGTTGCATACACCAACAGCTTTTCAGGAACCACTTCAACCGGTTTGTACGATATAGATCCGGTTGCCAATAAGCTTTACTTTCAAAAGGATCCTAATGGAGGAGTTCTTGAAGAAGTTGGATCCCTTGGAATGGACATTGCTGATGTAGGTGGATTTGATATAGCTCCGTGGAAAACGCCCGCAGGTAAAGAGTACGCTATTGCATCTGTATTGTTCGACAACAAATGGGAACTGGATTTTGTGGACCTGGGAACTGGTAAACTTCAAAAGCTGGGAGATTTGCCTTCTGGTAACATCATCGGGATCGCAATTCCGTCGCCGGTTGCTTATGCTTTGAGCACTGACAACAAATTACTCATTTTTAATCCGCTAAGCTCCAACATCTCAGTTATTGAGAAAACAATTGGAGGGCTGCCATCAGGCGTATCTATCGAAGGAATTGATTTCCGTCCTGCGGATGCCACCATCTATGCACTAGGCAACGACAGTAAATTATACACTATAAACATACTAACGGGAGCTGCTACTTTTAAATCTACACTTTCGACAATGCTAAGTGGCGGAATGGACGCAAGTTATGGTGTGGATTTTAACCCTTTTGCTGATCGTCTCAGGGTAGTAAGCAATACAGGACAAAATTTGAGAATTGATGTCACAACAGGTGCAACCACCGTGGACGGAGCGCTTAATATAGCAACCGTTTCTCAGGGAGTAAATGGTGCAGCTTACACCAACAGCAATGTTGGATTAACTGCCGGCACACAAACTGTCCTTTTCGATATTGACAGTCAGACTAATAAGTTATACAGGCAGGATCCACCTAATGCAGGTGGACTGGTAAACATCGGAGATCTTGGCGTTGTAATTGACAAGGCAAACGGATTTGACATTGGTGGCATTTCCGGTAAAGGACATGCGCTACTTACAGTTGGCGGCTCCACCGGACTTTATATGATAAATCTATCAACCGGAGCTGCTACTAAAACTTCGAACTTCCCGAAAGCTGCCAAAGGGTTTGCATTAGGCTTTAACCTATAATTAAATTGAACTTTTAGTTTGCAGGAGCAGGTTTTCGGATCTGCTCCTTTTTTATTACAGTATTCTGGCAAATCTGAGTAACAACGTCATGGCAAAATATTTTCCCTTATATCCATGACGCTAAATCACACCATCCATACCTTATCCTAAAAAACTGAAAAGGATTAAAGTAAAAGTATCTTTGAAAAATAGGATTTGTGGGTAGTTGCCATGAATCCCGATGAGAAAATTTCAGGTCTCTTTTGCCATTAGAAATTCCTTTTATGGAAAAATAAATACAAACATTATAATTGAAGACTGATACCTAGTGACATACTATACGGGTTAACTTGTCTTACAAGGTCATCTGATGAAATATGAATTGATTTGTCAGAAAGTCTTATCCATTCTTTCTTGGTAATAAAAAAGTTTTCCTATGCTGTATAATCACATAGGCATCCTTCGTAAAAACTGGGGAGTATCCTCCCGTTATAAAATAAGAATATTTTCCTTTACGGTATTCCACACCTGCTTCCACGTAGCCTTGAATGCCTTTATTCCCAAGATAAACAGCTGCCCTATTTCCAAAATCCCTATTTTTGATAAGAAGTCTACTGTTTGTTTTCAGTTCTCCATATCTCTGCCCGCTTTTCATCCAGGAAGCACCGGCACCAGCGGAAAGAAAAATGGGGTTCCCAAATTCTTTGATCAGGAAGTATCGCGAATAACTCAATCGCTTTATGTCCAAGAGGTCCCTCTTTAAAACAGAATTCGTAATATCCAATCTTACCGAGGATACACGATTTAAAGCATATCCTATTGAAACAGTAAGGGCAGGGGAAAATCTACTATCAGATATTTTTTTCGTAGCCTCCAAACTTTGGTAACGAACAAACCCAGCTTCATTAGCATGCCTATTGAACCCAAGCCCATTGAGAGAATAACCAAGATTAATGCCTTTCAGTACTCTATAAACCTTATCTCTGTTACTTAAAGGAGCCCTTTCGTTAGATTTTTGGTAGTCTATCCCTCTTACATTATTATCCACATAAACGGATTTCGTCTGCTCTTTAAGCGACGAATCCCTTACAATAGTAGTATAAGAGTCCCAGAAATTTTCTGTTGGAGTACTTTCAATTTCCGAAAAAATAGTTCCCGGATCCATTCTTGACTTAACTGGGATGGATGCCAGAATATCATTTCCCGTGTTACACGCTGTGGTCACAAATTCCAGTTCATGAATACTCTCCTTTTGGGTTTTGGAATTTCTCCTACGGGCTGTCATAGAAGTGTAGTTCAACACATATTTTTCATTAACCAATTGGTACATTGTTAAGTACTCCTTTTTGAGTCGCTTTATGGGGCTTAATGGATTTGACTTAGATACTTTATTCTCTTTATATTGAATTTTTCGATAAGCCATGGAATTCTTATCGATCGCAATGCTTCCACTAATACCATCCATCTCATTTTTGGATTGAAATGTTATAGTGTAAAGAGTATCCTTGCCACTGTTATAGGAACTCACATTTTCCAAGTAATAAATATACTTTCTATTATAGGAAGCAGGATTTAAAAAGTCTTGCTTCATTTTTACCGGATCATTCCAGTTACCAATAGAAACGCCCCCATAATAGCGTACATGATCAATGGTGTCCCGGCCAGGAAACTTGCGCGCTCTGGCATGCAATATCTGGATCTGGGCATCTTCAATAGAATTTCCATAGCCGCTTTGTTGTAATCTGATAGCGGCTTCTCCAAAGTATAAGTATTTACCTTCGACTGACTTTTGAGTTTCTCTGTAAAAGCCTTCTAACTCAATGTGACTGAGCGGATAATTCGTATCAATAGCTTCATACGATTTCTTAATCACGTTTTTCAGAAAATTATCCGTAGTAACAATCACTTCGTTAAGATTTCTGGAGTCCTCTTCTAAATAGATGCTAACTCTTTGAGAAGAAGCCATAACTACAAGCTTCCTTTCTTTATAGCCAAGTGAACCAACAAGAATTTCATAATTGCCGTTGTTCCTTTTTACAGTTAACTTAAAAAAGCCACTATCATTTGTAACTGTACCCTCACTAGTTCCCAATACCTGAATGGAAGCAAAGGGAATCCCTTTTTCAGAGAAATTCAATACCTGTCCATGAATTGATACTGTTTGTGAAAATCCATAAGCAGGCATTATTAGTAATAGTAAAATGATTGCATATTGTTGAATCATATAGCCTTAGTTAATTTCATAAGGTCCCTATTGATATGTATCGATGACTAAATGGTATTTAAACAGACCTTAAGAAGAATAATTGAGATTAATCTCTGGTGCGATCAAAGTTAAACGCTTATGAAGCAATGGAATCTGCAAACCAGTTTCGAAATGGATGTTTGTAGTGTAATTCATGAATATAAAAAATGAGATGAAAAAAATCATTCATTTTTCATACGGCCGAGTAGGTAGGTATTAATCAAAATAATTGCATTAATAAAATAAAACTATTTTTAATTTGCAAACAAGGCTGATTTGTGGGATTTTTTATTCTCGTTACAAAAAAAAGGCCATCACTTTTCAGCAATGGCCTCTCGTTATGTCAAATTACTTAAATCAATTATGATCCACACGCTTCGCATCCTTCCGGATCGTCCAGTGAGCACTGCATGTCCGACTTATTGTCGCGTGGCGTCACAGGCTTGGTATGCTCCTCCGCATACTGTACATAATTCAATTCTTTCTCGGCAACAACAACTGTTGCAGGTTCAAGCTGCGGTTCGGCTTGTTTGGTCAATGTAAACTGAACAGGATCGGAAGCCGCACGGGTACGCAGGTAATACATCCCGGTTTTCAGTCCTTTTTTCCACGCGTAAAAATGCATCGAAGTCAGTTTTCCGAAATTGGCCTCTTCCATAAAGATATTCAGTGACTGCGACTGGCAGATAAACGCACCACGATCGGCAGACATATCCAGCAAACTCCGCTGTTTAATTTCCCATGCAGTTTTATAAAGATCTTTTATATTCTGAGGAATATTTGGAATTGGCTGAATCGATCCACTTGCTCTCACGAGATTGTTTTTCATCTCTTCATTCCACAGTCCAAGTTTAACCAGGTCTTTAAGCAGATACTTATTCACCACCACAAATTCTCCTGAAAGAACACGTCTTACATATATATTGGATGTAAACGGTTCAAAACATTCGTTGTTCCCTAGGATCTGGCTAGTAGAAGCTGTTGGCATCGGAGCAAGAAGCAGCGAATTACGAACACCGTTCTGTACTACTTCCTTTCTCAGTTTCTCCCAATTCCAGCGATTGCTCTCTGGTTTCACATTCCACATATCAAACTGAAAAATACCTTGCGAGATCGGACTTCCTTCCCAGGTTTCGTACGGACCATGTTTAATGGCCAGTTCCATAGAAGCTTCCATAGCTCCGAAATAGATGGTCTCAAACACATCCTTGTTCAACTGACGTGCCTCATCTGAATCAAATGGCATGCGCAACAGACAGAATGCATCGGCAAGTCCTTGTACACCAATTCCAATCGGACGATGGCGTTTGTTGCTTTTTTCTGCTTCCGGAACGGGATAATAATTCAGGTCAATGATCTTATTGAGGTTACGCGTAATAACCTTTGTGATTTCGTATAGCTTTTTGTGATCAAAATGCATAAAACCATCTGCACCCTGCTCTACAAATTTTGGCAATGCAATGGATGCAAGATTACAAACCGCTATTTCATCCGGAGCGGTGTACTCAATAATTTCTGTACAAAGATTGGATGACTTAATCGTTCCAAGATTTTTCTGGTTGGACTTGCTGTTTGCATGATCCTTGTACAACATATAAGGTGTACCCGTTTCGATCTGAGACTCCATGATCGCAAACCAGAGATCCTGCGCCTTTATTGTTTTGCGCGCCTTACCTTCCAGCTCATATCTCTCATACAACTTTTCAAACTCAGCACTGTGTGTATCCGACAGTCCAGGGCATTCGTGCGGATCAAACAGCGACCAGGTGTCATTCGATTCTACACGTTTCATGAAAAGATCCGGTATCCACAATGCGTAGAATAAATCACGCGCACGCTGCTCTTCCTTTCCGTGATTCTTTTTCAGATCAAGAAAATCGAAAATATCGGCGTGCCATGGTTCCATATATATAGCGAAAGAACCTTTACGCTTTCCACCTCCCTGATCCACATATCTTGCCGTATCGTTAAATACCCTAAGCATCGGTACGATCCCATTGGATTGTCCGTTTGTTCCTTTAATGTAAGAACCCGTCGCACGAACATCATGGATGCTCAATCCAATTCCACCCGCAGACTGTGATATCATTGCACAGCTTTTCAGTGTATCATATATACCACTGATACTATCTTCCTTCATCGTCAGAAGAAAACATGACGACATCTGTGGCTTGGGTGTACCTGCATTAAACAAGGTAGGTGTTGCATGGGTAAACCACTTTTCTGAAAGCAGGTGGTAAGTTTCTATAGCTGCCTGAACATCTTCCTGGTGAATACCAACAGCTACACGCATCAGCATATGCTGCGGACGTTCTACTATTTTTCCTTCTACTTTGAGCAGGTAAGATTTTTCCAGTGTTTTATATCCGAAATAATCATATGCATAATCGCGGTCGTATATTACGGTAGAATCAAGCAAAGATGCATTCTGACGAATCACCTCATATACTTCCTTGGATATGAGGGAAGCGTTTTCGCCGGTTTTGCTGTCTACATAAGTATAAAGCCTTTTCATTGTTGCTGAAAATGACTTCAAAGTATTCTTATGAAGATTTGAGATTGCAACCCGGGCAGCTAAAATCGCATAATCCGGATGTTTTGTAGTCATAGAAGCGGCCGTTTCCGCAGCAAGGTTATCCAGTTCAGCAGTGGTAACACCATCGTAAATACCGGAAACAACCTTTTTTGCTACTTCAACAGGCTGAACATAGTTAGAATCGAGGCCATAGCTCAACTTTTCAATGCGGGCAGTCACCTTATCGAATTTTACCGATTCGCGGCGACCGTCACGCTTTATGACGTACATAGACATATAATGTGATGTTTTTTAGGAAGAAAAATAGTGATGTTAATATTGGGGTATTGATGAAGATTACCTCTTAAATTTCCCATGAAATAACATCAAAAAAATGGAAATTACAACCTGAATATTAACCGATTTCCACTGGTAAATGCGGAACTTCGGATTAAGAAATTGTTAAAATTCTAGAAACAAGCACGTTACTTCAACCGTTACATTTTATTTTAATCCGATAACAAGGCGAAAAATTATTTTATGGTAGAATAAACGGAAGAAAAATTATTTTTTTGTCAACTTTTTCGTAAGTCAACTGACATTTTTCACTGATATACAGCTTATTGATCGAATATATTTGTAAACTTTATAAAAATAATTCAACGGTAAAATTTTATCAAATTAATAGCCTATATCGCAGGTAGGTATTGAACATTCCTTACTTTAGGAACTCACAACCCAAGGCTTAGCACCTTGAAAATACCAAAAATATGACTCCACAAGACAAATCTGTATCAAGACGGAAGTTCCTGAAAGCATCTTCAACGGCGGCTTTAGGTGTTGCTGTATATCCTTCTGTAATAGCAGCCGCCTCCGTGGGTGAGCACCTCACAGCTTCGGGTATTTCTCTGGGCGTTTTTGCTTCCTATGATCACGCCAATTACCTGCGTAATCTTGGCTGTAACTATATAGAAGAATCCGTAGGCGGCTTTTTGATACCAGCCTCGGGAGAGTCGGGATTCACTAAGAATCTACACGAACTGCATACCTTAAAATTCCCGATCTGGTCGTATGTAATCTTGCTTCCGGGTGAAATGAAAACACTCGGACCTGATGTGAATCACGAAGCCGTACTTGCCCGTACTGAAATGGCCTTGAAACGCGCCAAAGAATGTGGCTCACATTACATTGTTTTTGGTAGCGGCGCATCACGAATGATACCCGAAGGGTTTGATCGGGAAAAGGCCAAACAGCAACATATAGAGGTTACCAAAAAAATGGCACCCCTTGCCGAAAAATATGGTATTACCATAGCCGTGGAGCCATTGAACAGAGGCGAAACCAACTTTATAAATAGTCTGGCAGAAGGCGTAGAGATTGTGGAAGCAGTGAACAGTCCGAAGGTAAAACTGCTTTGCGACATCTATCACATGCTGAAAGAAGATGAGTCTCCTGACGAAATCGTGAAATATGGAAAGTACATTGTGCACTGCCATATAGCAGAAAAAGAGAGCAGAACACCACCAGGAGTCAAAGGTGACGACTTCCGCCCTTACCTGAAAGCTCTAAAGAAAATTGGTTACAAAGGAGGCCTATCCATTGAATGTTTCAAATACACAGATTTCGATAAAGAAATAAAAACAGGGATTGAAGTACTTAGAAAACAGATCAGTGAGGCATAACTGGCACATTTTAACCGTCTATTACAGATACCCTTAAAATATAACTGCCTGATACTTGCGCCGATAAATTTAAATAATTACTTTTGCAATCCTTTTTGAGAATTGTATCGAAACACATAATACCATATACCAATGAAAAAAGATATTCATCCCAACTATAGAGACGTGGTTTTCTGGGATCTATCAAGCGATTTTAAATTCATTACGCGCTCAACTATAGAAACTAGCGAAAACATTACCTGGGAAGATGGAAAAACTTACCCGGTATATAAAGTAGAGGTTTCTTCTCAGTCACACCCTTTCTACACAGGTAAAAATGTACTTGTAGATACAGCAGGACGTGTTGACAAGTTCAGAAAACGTTACGGACAAAAAGACGCATAATTGGCTTATTGCTGTTGGCAATAGTAAAACGCTTGAAAATAGCATTGCTCTTGATAAACAGAAATGCCGGTTATAAACCTATAAAAGAAGCAGTCTCATAGCGAAAGCTTAAAAGAGACTGCTTCTTTTTTGTGCCCTACAAAAAAATGGGCGAACTTTGGTCACACATACTTAAACACAAATATGCCAAGTATTATCCTGTTCGACGACTCAACACTTCGGGCACAACTATTACCATTCACATACACGCGCCCGGTAGCAACCATCCGATGTGGGATTGATACAATTCTTGAAAAATGGACAAAATGGCTTTCCACCACGCCATCTTTTTTAACCCAGCCCTATTTACAAGCAGGTTTTCCATTAGAGACCTCAGACAATAATATTTTCATTAACGGAGCTTTATGTCCTGATCAGACGCTGATAGAAGCTATTGAAAATCTGCCACAAGAAACCGCACTCTATTCAGCACAAAAGGAATTGTTGGTTGTAAAAACGACCTCGTCTGAGTGGAACCCGGAATCAGAATCTACATTTTCAAAAGTTGTTTATGAAGGTTCATTCATGATGATCCGTCACATCTGGGATATTTTCACTTACAATGGAGCTCAAATACAGTCGGACTTTACCAAACTGACCAGCACCAGAAAATCGGAGCCCATCACAGATCCTTTTACGAGATGTTACAATCCTGAAAACATATTCATTGAACCTGGTGCCAATATTAAAGCTGCTATTTTAAATGCTGAAAATGGTCCCATTTACATAGGCAAAAACACAACAATACAGGAAGGAGCCGCCATTCAGGGCCCTTTTGCAATGGGAGAAGGATCTATAATTGCGCAAAACGCGAAGATCCGTGTGAACACTTCTATAGGTCCTTATTGCAAAATTGGTGGTGAAGTAGGCGGTTCTGTCATTTTTGGATATAGTAATAAAGGCCACGACGGTTATCTGGGAAATTCTGTGTTAGGTGAATGGTGTAACCTTGGAGCCAACACCAATAATTCCAACCTTAAAAATGACCATACGAATGTGAAGCTGCACAGTTATGTGACGGGTTCACTGGAAGACACTGGTCTGCAATTTTGCGGTTTGTTTATGGGTGATTATTCCAAAGCCGGAATTTCAACCATGTTCAACACCGGAACGGTTGTTGGCGTAAATGTCAATGTTTACGGAGCCGGCTTTCAGGCAAAACACATTCCCTCTTTTTCATGGGGTGGAAATGCCGAAGGATTTATGGAATACAGATTTCAAAAAGCTCTCACTGTGGCTACGGACACGGTAAGTCGCCGCGGAATCGTTTTTGACCAAAATAAAGAAAATGTACTCAGAGAAGTATTTGAGCAAACGCAGGAGCAACGTTTGCAGGAAGTTAAGATTTAGAATGAAGTTATCAGGGAATTAATCGTTTTAACGAGAACATAAAGTGCTTTTTAAAGATATACCAGGGCTGGACAACATTAAGGCAACATTGAGGCGTTCGGTACAGAATAGCCACCTTGCTCATGCACAGCTGTTCGACGGTACTGCGGGAGGTGGTGGTCTTGCTTTGGCTTTGGCTTTTTCTACCTATATCAACTGCGAAAACAGAAGTGAAGAAGATGCTTGCGGCGTTTGTGCTTCCTGCGCTAAAATGAATAAACTTATTCATCCTGATTTTCATTTTATATTTCCAATTGCCTCATCCAAAAAAATTGAAGGTAAAACCAGTGAAGCTTTCCTCTCCTACTGGCGGAGCTTTTTGCTTGAAAGTCCATACCGCGTACTTCCTGAATGGCTGGATTACATTAATGCTGAAAACAAACAGGGCAATATAGCTGTGGAAGAGGCTCGCGGGATACTGCGTAAACTTTCTGTTAAATCTTATGAGGGCGAATATAAAATTCTGTTAATATGGAAGCCGGACATCATGAATGCGTCATCTTCCAATGCGCTTCTGAAAATACTGGAAGAGCCTCCATACAAAACATTGTTTCTTCTTGTCAGCGACCAGTCAGACCGGCTGCTGACCACCATCATTTCCCGCACACAACGCGTTGCAGTTCCTGCATTTACGGATGACGATGTTCGGGTATTTTTGAAAAAACAAGCTGTAAGTGAAACCATTGCGAATCAGATCGCATATTTATGTGACGGTAACTTATCCGAAGCATTACATCTGGTAAAAGAAACAGAAGACGACAGGTCGGGATGGTTTATAGAATGGATGCGATCCTGTTACAAATATGACGTCGCCTACCTTGTAAAAGCCGCTGATACGTTTGATGTTATGAATAAGGAAAAGCAAAAAGGTTTGCTGGATTATGCACTCCGACTGTTCCGTGATATGCTCGTGTGGAGCCATGGCGCGGGTGAGTTGTTGCGTGTTCCACAGGAAGAACTTACATTCGTACAAAATTTTTCCAAGGCGGTGAACATGGGATCTCTCGAAAATATGATTCAGGAAGTGAACGTAGCTTTTGTTCACATTGAACGAAATGTGAGAGCTAAGATGGTTTTTCTTGACTTATCACTCACCATCGCTCATTTCTTTCAACGCAGATAAGTTCCTAACTAAACTTCTCCGACCGTTCGCAGATCAGAATGCCGGATTACAACAAAATTCAACCAGAGAGGCGAAAGGCAGAAGATCAGGATGAAACACCCCATCGAAATTATTGGTGCTACCGATATTGTTGACATGCCGGAACTGGACTGGTACCACATTCCCGTCCGGGTGGATTCGGGCGCTACGACCTCATCTATACACTGCTCGCGCGTTCGATTGATAACCGAAGGCGATCAGACCATACTGCGGTTTTACCTGGATTCTAAAAAAGGTGCTCCTCAGCAATCATTCTCTGTAAAGGATTTTAAAGAAACCATTGTTCGTAATTCTTCGGGCAAGGAAGAAAAACGCTATGTGATTAAAACGTCGATCAAGCTTTTCGGTAGAAAGATACGCACTGAATTCACGCTGGCCAACCGCCGAAAAATGAGCTATCCCATATTATTAGGCCGGAAACTTCTGAAAGGGCGTTTTATTATTGACGTTGCTCAAAAAGACCTTTCGGCCAATTACCTTAAAAACAAAGTTGGCGACAACCCGTCCAAAAGACGGATTAAGCATGACTTTGATTCTCCCCCGCTTTCCTAAATTACCCAGTTATATGAAAATCGCCATACTTTCTACCAATCCGGAATTATACTCGACACGGCGTTTGGTAGAAGCAATCAGGCAAAGAGGCCATCAGGCCGTAGTGATCGATCATGTCAAATGTTTTGTAATGATTGAAGGCGGAAATCCCTCCATTGTTTACAAAGGAAAAGTCATTACAGGGATCGACGCCGTAATACCCAGAATCGGCACATCTGTGAATGCCTTTGGCTGCGCCGTGGTCCGGCAGTTTGAACTGATGAAAGTTTTTACAACCGTAAAATCACAAGCCATCCTTCGCTCCCGGGACAAACTGAGGAGCATGCAGGTTTTAGCCAAATCGGGTGTAGATATTCCTAAAACAGTTTTTGCCAAAAACCCTTCGCAGGTAACCGAACTGATACAACACGTAGGCGGTCCGCCGGTTATCATCAAGTTATTGGAAGGAACTCAGGGAGTTGGTGTTGTACTTGCTGAAACTATAAAAGCTGCAAAATCAACTATTGAAGCATTCTATGGTCTTCGTGCCAATTTCCTTATTCAGGAATTTATAGCTGAGTCCAAAGGAGCCGATATCAGAGCTTTTGTCATCGGCAACAAAGTTGTAGCAGCTATGAAACGTCAGGGTGCAGAAGGGGACTTCCGGTCTAACCTGCATCGGGGAGGAGAAGGCTACCGTATTGAACTTACTCAGGAAGAGGAGGATACCGCTGTTGCGGCAGCAAGAGCATTGGGCGTAAAAATTGCCGGTGTGGACTTGCTTCAATCGGAAAGAGGGCCATTGGTGATGGAGGTCAACTCATCGCCCGGATTGAGAGGTATTGAAGAAATAAGCGGAGTAGATGTAGCCTCACTGATCGTTGCCTACATTGAAGATAAAATTGTTACTGACGAAGGCGATACCGTTGGAGTTTAGGATCAAGGTTTTAATGCCACGGATACACGAATGTTATATTGATTTCGGTACAATCACTTTCATAAGTCGTATTGTGATTGCATCAGAAAAAATTCATCCGTGATAAATTCGTGCATCCGTGGCAAAAAAGATCAGCACAACGATCATTTGACTCAAATCTGTTTGATTATGGTCATCTAAAGGCAATCTTTGGCATTGAAATAGAATCGGAGCTGGAAGTGAGTAACTGATAGTTCAAAGCTTGAAAGAATCCATGCAAATAAAAATAGGAACCCGCGGCAGTAAACTCGCCCTTTGGCAAGCATATCATATTGAAGCACTTTTGCAGCAAGGCGGAATTGACACCAAAATTGTTATCATTGAAACCAAAGGAGATAAGATACTGGACCGCTCCTTGTCAAAAATCGGAAGTAAAGGCGTCTTCACTCAGGAACTGGAAGATCAGCTTAGAAGCGGCGATATCGACATCGCAGTACACAGCGCCAAGGATCTGCAATCTAACCTGGATGCAGATTTCGAAATATCGGCCTTTACCGAACGGGAAAAAGCCAATGATGTTTTGGTTAGTCACAATACCAGCCTTTCACTGAACAGCGGTGAAACATTTGTTGTAGGAACTTCATCAACTCGCCGAATAGCCATTCTCAAACATTTTTATCCTCATATTAAAACTGTGGATATGCGTGGTAATTTGCAGACCAGGCTTAAAAAGCTGGAAGACGGGCATTGTGATGCACTTCTATTGGCTTACGCAGGTGTGCATCGCATGGAATATGACGATAAGATTGCAGAACATCTTAAACTGGATGAATTTACTCCGGCTGTCGGCCAGGGCAGCGTGGCAATAGAGAACGCTGTATCATTGGCTGAGGATAAAAAAGCAATATTAAAAAATCTGCTTAATCATGAACCTACTGCTACCTGTTTGCGTGCAGAACGTGCATTCCTGAACAGGCTGCATGGAGGTTGCAGCATTCCTGTATTCGGGCTGGCTACATTAAGTGCCGATCAGATCAACATTTCCGGTGGAATTGTAAGCCTGGATGGTAAAGAGCTGATTAGGCTGAATAAATCCGGTTCCTCGTCTACTCCCGAACATTTGGGATTCGCTCTTGCTGATGAACTGATTGCATCGGGAGCAGATCGCATTCTTAGCGAAATAAGACTTGCTCAGGCTCAGTAGAAAAAAACATAAGGCAACAAAAAACCTCTTCGGGCTGGCCCGAAGAGGTTTTTTTATCTTTTAAACTAAAATTTAGTTTCCTTTTGGAATCGTACCTGTCGAATCGCGTTTCACCGGTACAGAGGTTGAATCCGTTTTAACTGGTACCGCTGGTATAGCCGGTTTAGCTGTTGAATCCACAGGAGTAGCAGGAATCGCTGGTCTTGCCGTTGAATCGGGTTGTACCGGCATAGCTCTTCTGATTGAGTCAGACTGTGCAGGAGCAGCTGGTGTTGCTGTCGGGTCTGCCGACTGTGGCTTGAAAGAACCGGCTGGGCGAGCAGGTCTCGCTGAACTATCCGCATTCATCGTCGCTGCACCTTGAGGTCTGGCTCCGCCCGGTCTTACAACTGGTGCTGTAACAGCTGGTTGTGCAGATTGTACGGCTCCACCGCCACCATCCATACCGCCGCCGCCATCACTTTTCTGGTCGTCGTTATTGATCGATTTTTTCTTCCTTGTTTTTTGCTCAACAAAAGTCATTTTACCTAAGCGGTACGAGAAGTTAACTCTGAATCCTCTGTTGTAAAGGTAATTGTTATTAACTCTACTAAATTCTGGAGTTTGCAAACTGGTTTTCATATTGAACCTTGGAGCAAGGAAGTTTTCCATTCCAAAGCCTATGCTACCTCTTTTGTTAGCAAAATCCTTTTTCACACCGAAGTCATACATACGGAAACCAGCCTGAGTACCTTGCAATTGTACCTCCCGACCTCTTAAGAAACCGCCTGCCTGTAAGCCCCATCCGTTCCTTAATGTCAAACCAGTTCTGAAACGGCCACTTACAACTACTCCACTTTGACTATTATTGGTTCTTCTATCCACAAGGTTGGCATAATAAGCATCAAAACCTCCACCAACTTGCCATTTCTTAAAGAAGGTAATGTTTCCAAAAATGTTCGCACCAAAGTTTTCTTTCTTACCAATGTTACCATAAGTGGTTTCTAAAACATTAGCCTCACTATTGGATGGTGTAGTTATACTCTCTATTGAATTATTGGTAAAACGCGCAAAAGTAGAAACGTTCACATACAGTGTGTTCTTGAAAAAACTAGTTCCTAATTCAACCTGGTCAGTCAACTCGGGATCCAACTCGGGATTACCTTTAATAATAAGCGCCGGGTTTGATCTGTTCTCATTCGGATTCAAAAACTGAATACCAGGTCGTTGCAGACGGCGGTTATAAGCTAATTTGATCGTTTGTCCCTTGCCGAAAGTTTGAGATAAGTTTAAGCTTGGTACAAGGTTACCGTAACCCAGAAGATTGAGGTTTACCTTGTTTTCTCCCTGTACGGCATCAATGCTCGTGTATTCATACCTCGAACCGACCTTTACTGTAAATTTACTTTTTGTTGTATAGGTATAAGAGAAATAACCTGCCGCCACGTTCTGATCGTAATTCAGCATATTTCTGACCGGAATAACTACATCACCAGTTCCTGAATAAATGATATCACTCACCACTTGACGAAAAATTCCTTTTCCACCAACTTCAAGCATCTGGTTATCTTTAATTGGCGTTTGATAATCAACCTGTATCGTACTTTCCTGATTATGACTTGCATTGTCATTAGACTGACTTCCAATACGATTACTACCTATAATTTCAGAATTAGTCAGATCATATATATTCGAGTCGAAATCGTTGGTTCTATTGTTTCTGCTATATTGTCCCGAGATGCTAAGCTCCTCATTCGGTTTACTCAAAGTTCTGATGTAGTCCAAATTCACATCCCAAGTGCCCGATAAATCCTTTGTTTTTACATCACGGAAAGTACTTGTGAGTGAATCATTTGCAAAAGTGTTATACGTTTTCAATTCCTGCGAATTCCTCATATTACGCATACCATATCTCACACCCGCAGAAAGAGAAGTTTTTGAGTTTATTTCATAATCCCATCCCAAGTTGTAAGAACCAAATGCCATTTTGTTATCAGTATCAGCAGTTTGTCTGGTTTCCGTACCTCTTGAAGGATATGTCTGAACGTTTTCCGATTTCCCTGGCATATTGTAGTTAAATCTTCCAAATCCGCCAAGACTGAAACCCATTTTACCTACTCTGTAATTTCCTCTTAAACCCAGGTTAGAACCTCTGTTTCCAATACCTGTGTCCAGATTAAGCGTTCCACCTTGTATTGTGCTTTTCTTTGTGATGATGTTGATAATACCTGCTGAACCTTCCGCATCGTATTTAGCAGATGGCGAAGTGATAACTTCAACAGATTTGATCATATCTGCAGGAATTTGCTTCAATGCATCTGCAACGCTGGTTGCTATAATGGTTGAAGGCTTGTTGTTGATCAATACGCGGACGTTGGAACTACCACGAAGGGATACATTCCCATCCAAATCAACCGTCAACATCGGCACTTTTCTCATAATATCCGATGCATCTCCACCTTTACTTGTAATATCTTTCTCAGCGTTATATACCAGCCTGTCCACTTTTTCCTCAATCATCTGAGCCATCCCTACAACCTCAACCTCTCTAAGCTGAACCACATCTGCCGATAATAAAACTGAACCCAGATCAATCTCCGTTTTTCTGTCAATTTTAATATCACTGATGGTTTTTGTTTTGTAACCTATAAAAGAGATCAAAATCTTAAAATTTCCGGAGGCCACTTTGGTAAGGCTAAATTCCCCTTTTTCATCCGTGGTTGTTCCGTCAATCGGATTATTTGTTTTGGTATCCACCAACGCCAGTGAAGCAAATTCAACAGGCATTTTGGTCGTTGAATCAACCAGTATACCTTTAATTTTGCCGTTTCCCTTCGGCGAATCTTCCGCAGTCCCGGGGATAACCGTCTGCCTTTGTCTCTCGCCACCAAAATTTCCGCCGCCTCTGTTACCGCCTCCACCTCCACCACCAGGGAACTGGGCATATGCGGTAGAAACGAATGTTAACATCAAGAGCAGGGCTGTAAATCTTTTCATCATTTTCATGGTAATCATCGAAAAATAGTAAATACAATTTCAAAATAAATACCTTCTCAACACTTCTCTAAACGCATTAGATGGAAAGGTCATACTCACCGATCAATTGTACTTTTTACACGATGAAAACAAAAAGAGAAGCGGAATTTTTAAAGTATAAACAGACCGGCAATAACACCGACTTTGTCACCAACAGCTTCATAGATCATTTACGGCATACTGTCGGTGTTTGTCCAATATTGATCGACTGCGTTATGTGCTTTGAAAATTAACCTTTAAGATTGTAATTGCATATACTGTAGCAACGCTATAAACACGACTTGAATGGATTCCCGAAAGGTTAGAAAGTATCCGCCATTGTTTCTTCATTTGCTCGGCTGGGGTTTCCTGGTTTTGTTTCTGATGTGGCAACCATTAAGCTGGCAAATTGAATTACCAGCCACTTTCTGGATAAAACAGCTTGTATTACTGGTCATGCTGGTTTCTATATTTTATCTCAATGTATATTTCTGGTTTCCGCGTTATCTGGCAAAAAATAAGTACCTCAAATTCATCCTGTTTAATATTGTATCGGTGATTATGCTTGCTGTTATTATCGAACAGGTGCAAACAGCAATAAACCACCGGGAATACATGGACAAAGCCTGGAAGGCAGCGCATGACGACATGACACGTCCTAAAAAGAAAAAGGACAAACTTGATTATTTCGCCCTGCTGACCGCGCTGATCGTAATAGGTATAAGCACCAGTGTGGCGGCAGTGCAAAATGTGCAAAGAGACAAACAATATCGTCAGGATCTGGAACAGGAAAAGATAAACTCAGAACTGTCTTTTCTAAAAGCCCAGATAAATCCGCACTTCTTTTTTAATACACTCAATAACATTTATGCACTGACGGTGATTGATGTGGAAGCTGCACAGCAGGCTTTACACAAACTCTCGCGTCTCATGCGTTATGTATTGTATGAAACACAAAATGAAACCGTACTGCTAAGTCAGGAAATTGCCTTTGCACAGGATTACATCCAACTCATGCAACTCCGGCTTACCGACAAAGTGAGTGTACATCTTTCACCGCCGGAGCCTTTGCATGACGTATCCATCGCCCCCATGCTCTTCCTGCCATTTATCGAAAATGCATTCAAACATGGAGTCAGTTCTGTTGAAAAAAGCAGTATTGACATACGTATCAGACAAGAAACAAACAAGATTTTTGTAGACGTTAGAAATACGCTCTTTACAGATAAAAGAACTGTTCTGGATGAAAGTAATGGCATCGGGATTAACAATACCCAGCGCCGCCTGGATCTTCTTTATCCCGGAAAATATTCTTTGCAGATGAATGAAAATAAGGAAGACAGAGAATTTGAAGTACATCTCGAACTCGAAACCGCATGAACCCATTGAACTGCATTGCAGTAGATGACGAACCACTTGCTCTGGGTCTTGTTGCTGCTTTTATTGAGAAAACGCCGTTTTTACAGCTCGCCGGGAAATTTTCCAGTGCTGTCGAAGCCCTGGATGTAATTCATCAACAACAGGTTGACATTGTGTTTCTGGATATACAGATGCCCGACCTGACAGGAATAGAGCTGGCCCGGGTTATAGAAAAAGCTGGCCCGGGTGCCCCACGAATCATCTTTACAACCGCTTTTAATCAATATGCACTAGATGGCTTCCGGGTTGACGCACTTGACTATCTCCTAAAACCCTTTAACTACGAAGAATTCCTCAGAGCTGCCTCCAAAGCAAAGACCTATGTGGAACTTGTTCGAAAAGCAGCACAGACAGCGGCTCCGATCGAAACCAAAGATGAATATCTGTTTTTGAAAGTAGAATATCAGTTGGTGCGGATCGCTTATGATGATATACTTTACATGGAGGGTCTGAAAGATTATGTGAAGGTTCATTTAAAGTCCGATACTAAACCTGTACTGTCTCTCACAAGCCTTAAAGCATTGGAAGAAAAGCTTCCTGTTTCCAGGTTTATGCGTATTCACCGCTCTTTCATTGTCAATCTCGATCAGATTGGAGCCGTTACCCGCAATTCCATACAAATCGGCAATACT
The DNA here is from genome assembly GCF_021390535.1 of Dyadobacter sp. CY312. Classification (GTDB taxonomy): domain Bacteria; phylum Bacteroidota; class Bacteroidia; order Cytophagales; family Spirosomataceae; genus Dyadobacter. The sequence goes on along the minus strand of NZ_JAJUXG010000019.1, from coordinate 194,290 downwards.
ACAATTCCGGTTAGTGATCAGTATAAAGAAATTTTCAGCCAGTTTTTAAGCAAATGGATGTAAAAGTTCTTTGGCATGAAACTAAAAACACGCTTGACTATTTCCGTTGCCCTTAACCTGGCATTTTTATTTTGCTTTATCCTGCTTGCGTACACTTATCGGGACAAACTCTACCAATCGTTTGTTTCAGTAAAAGGCAAACCTAAAATCATCATGTTTGGAAATTCTATTACTGCCCAGGGAAAATGGGTGGAACTTTTGGGACGTACCGATGTGATGACACGTGCTTTACCAGGACAATGTACTTACCATTTTCTGAATGCCATAAAACCTATGGTGACCGATCTTCACCCTGAAATTTGTTTTGTAATGGGAGGGATCAATGATATTACAATTGGTGTATCACCAGAGAAAATTCAGGAACATTACAGATTAATCCTTGAAAATCTGGTGCAAAACAAGATCATTCCTGTTGTGACGCTGACACTGTATGAACAAAATGATCCTGCAAGCAAAGCGAAGGTAAAACAACTTAACGATTTCCTCATCAGCTATTGTAAAACAAACAATATAGACTATCTGGACATCAACCCACTTCTTGCTGACTCAACTGGTCTTAAACCAGAGTACGCCGTCGACAAAACGCATCTTAATGAAAAAGCCTATAAAGTTTGGGCAGTTGAAATAGACAGGGTTTTGAAGGAAAAAGGAATGTAACTTTTTGTGAGATGTAAAGTGAAGATGCACGCATCGCGGCAGATTCTCTATCCTGCTCATACAAAAAAGGCTGCTCCTTTTCAGAAACAGCCCTTTTTAATAATTATAGATCCTTATGCACTCACCTGGTTCATCACCTCAGTTTGCTTACGGATTGATTCCATGTGTACCAGCTTGAAAAGCTCATCCACCAGATTCGGATACAGATTAAGGCTTTTACCCCATCCTGCCCGTGTTTCCAATACTTCGCGGAAACGATCAACCTGATAGGCCGCTACGTTGTTATCGCGTTTGTATTCAGCAAGTTTTTCAACCAACGACATACGCGCCGCAAGGTTTTCCAACAATTCACGGTCAAGGTTATCTATTTTGCCACGAACTACTTCCAATTGTGATTGGTAGTCGCTGCCATATGATTCTTTGCGAACGTGCAAGTCATGTAGCATTTGTCCCAAAGCGGCAGGAGTGAGCTGCTGTGATGCATCTGACCACGCTTTATCCGGCTCACGGTGCGATTCGATAATCAAACCATCATAGTTCAAGTCAAGTGCACGTTGCGCAAGCTCATACAAGTAAGCACGTTTTCCAGCCATGTGACTAGGATCACCGATTACAGGTAGATTTGGCAACAGTGTTTTCAGTTCGATAGCAATATTCCACATTGGAGAATTGCGGAATTTAGTTTCCTGTGCATTTGAGAAACCACGGTGGATAGCACCTAATTTCTTAACACCAGCCTGGTTCAAACGCTCAAGAGCACCGATCCAAAGCTGCAAGTCAGGATTAACCGGGTTTTTTACCAATACAGGCACATCCACACCTTTCAGTGCATCAGCAAGTTCCTGTACGTTAAAAGGGTTTACCGTTGTTCTTGCACCGATCCACAGAATATCTACTCCGTATTTCAAAGCAAGTTCAATGTGCTGCGGATTAGCAACCTCCACTGCAACAGGCATACCAGTTGCCTCTTTGGCAGCTTTTAACCACGGCAAAGCCGCTTCACCCATACCTTCAAAACTACCGGGACGTGTTCTTGGTTTCCAAATTCCCGCACGTAAAACGTGCGCAAATCCTTCCTCTTTGATCTGGGTTGCGGTTTCTAACATTTGTTCCTCGGTCTCTGCGCTGCAAGGCCCGGCGATTACCAAAGGTTTTCCTTCGGTATTGATCCAACTGCTAAGCGGAAGGATATCTAAAGAAGCATTCATATTCAAAAACTGTCCTTAATAAAAAATAGATAATGGTAATATTTCCAATTTGTGTTATGCGTATTTCAGGGATTGACGTACATTTGACAGCAAAATCTAAGTTTACTTCTTATACGTTTTACTTTTATTTCAATGATTTAAGAATAAAATCATTGAACGCTTATTCAGGAAAACCTTTCATCACAATGGCATCCCCTTTACCAAAAGACAAAATACCTGTATTTTTTGAAGACACCTCTGTCGCATTTGCATCCAAATCCGACTCCCGACTTCGCAAAACATACTGGCTATTCAGTCTTATGAATCAGGCTCGAGTGGTAAATTTAGGCACTTTTTTTCTAAAGCTTGCACTAAAGCTTCACTTACCTATAAAAAATCTTATTCGTGTTACAATTTTTGAACAATTCTGTGGCGGTGAGACAATTAGCGAATGTGACGATACAATTAATACGCTGGGAAAATCGGGCATAGGAACGATTTTAGACTATTCGGTCGAAGGCGAAGGCAGTGAGGCCAGTTTCGATGATACTGCACAAGAAATCTTAAATACGATTAACAAGGCCTCTCAATCAGAGCATATTCCGTTCTCTGTTTTTAAAATTACCGGAGTTGCTTCTTCCGAGTTGTTGGAGAAAGTGCAACGTAAAGAAAGGCTGTCTGACCAGGAAGCGGAGCTGTTTAGCAAAGCCAGGCAACGGGTCGAAAACCTGTGCAGTCATGCCCACAAACTGAATGTCCGGATATTTGTTGATGCAGAAGAGAGCTGGATACAGGGAATTATTGACGAACTCGCCTACGAAATGATGGAGAAGTTCAATAAAGAAAAAGCAATTGTTTACAATACCTATCAGCTTTACCGCCATGAAACGTTAGATGCCCTCAAAGGGGCATATCTTGTTGCACGCCAAAAGGGATACGTACTTGGCGGCAAGCTAGTGCGGGGAGCCTATATGGAAAAAGAGCGGTTGCGTGCGCGGGAAAATGAATACTTTAACCCGATTCACGTCAACAAAGAAGCAACCGACTCAGACTATAATTCAGCGATTGATTTTTGTATCGAAAACCTTCATCACATTTCAATTTGCCTGGGTACGCACAATGAGTATAGCTGCCAGTACTGCGCTGCGAAAATGGAAAAATTGGGCATTGACAAAAAAGACAGCCGGATTTGGTTTGCTCAGCTCCTTGGGATGAGTGACAACATTTCCTACAATCTTGCAAAAGCTAATTACAATGTGGCCAAATATGTCCCATATGGCCCCATAAGTGCTGTGTTGCCTTACTTGATGCGAAGGGCGGAAGAAAACACGTCCATTGCCGGCCAGAGCAGCAGGGAATTCCTCATGGTTAAAAGCGAATTGAAGAGGCGCGGAATCAGTTCTTTATAAGTATCTTCTTAATTTAGCGTTTCGATTAAAGTTATTACCTATTTACCGAATGAACCAATCCAGAAATCCAGCACCATACTTACTCCTCAGTATCTTTCTGATTATTATTGATCAGGCATCCAAACTTTTGGTTCATGAATACATGGAACCCGGTTTTTCCGGACAAATCGCTTTAATAGGCAACTGGTTCAAGCTACATTATGTGTTGAATCCCGGAATGGCTTTTGGCATGCAGCTTGGCCACGAATATGGGAAACTTTTCCTGACGCTTTTCCGGCTCGTTGCCATGTTTGCTATTGGATGGTACCTGGTCCACCTGGCAAGAGAAGGAGCTTCCAAAGGTTTACTTTGGGCTCTATCCATGATTCTGGCTGGCGCGGTAGGTAACGTGATTGACAGTACTTTCTACGGTGTGTTCCTCGATAATGCTCCTTACGGTTCGCCTACTCCGTGGTTTCATGGTCAGGTTATAGATATGATTTTTGTCGATTTCTGGGAAGGTTTTATCCCGGAATGGGTGCCACTTTGGGGTGGACAGTATTATTCGACACCTATATTCAATATTGCCGATTCATGCATTTTTCTTGGAGTATGCAGTATTCTGATATTCCAGGGAAGCTTCCATCCCGCACCGCAAGAACCAGAACCAACTGACGAAGATGAATTGCAAGAGGAAAACGAAGTATCCGAACCGGCAGCTACTACTGTGGATGCTGCTGAACCACATACTGACTCAGCACCTCATGATGTGGTTGTAGACCCCAACCTACCCGACCCGGAAGTTGAGCAGGAAGAAGACGAAAACAAAAAAGAGAACATATAGTTCTCTTTTTTGTTTAATAAGCTTATTAAAACACTTAATTCTCGTCTTTCGAGAATGGCATAAAATCTTTAAATGCTTTTTTTATTGCTGCGTCATTCGATTCCCGTTTATTTTCCCAATTAGCATCCAATTCCAAAGCAACCAAACCGTTTAGGTTCATTAACGATTTGAACTCATCCAACTTCTTGATGAAATCTGGTGAGCGCCTACTTGACTTCTGAGCATATTCCCGGGCAAAAACATCACCTTTATTTTGTAGTTCATTTTTCTTCTGAACCACATAGTTAAAACGGTCAAGTAAACCATTAGTCGACTTCCCAATAACCTCAGTAGCTTCCAGAGTCCCAACCGTTGCAACAGTTGTACCTCCGATCGTCGTAATGTAACCTCTGTTCGTTAGGTCATTTGGAGAAATTACAGATGCCAGACCCGTGGTAACACCCAAAGAAGCATTCAGGAGCGAACGTCCACGTTTCCCTTTTTTAGCTCTCGTATATGCCCTCTTCAATTCACCTTCCTTCTCCCTCATCTGTTCCAACAATCCCCAGGCATTCACAAGTGCGCCCTTATAAAGACCGTAGACATACGCATCCCGCTGCGATTCGTCAACAGTATTTTTAATAACAAATTTAACTGTCTTCTCCTTTTTATTCTGAGACTTATCTAAGACATAGAAAGTAATGTTAAAGGCTAGTGTATCAAAAGGATCCTTTACAAAGTCATATCCCGGCTCCCAGATAAATTCGTAGCTGGTTGGTGTATTCTTTACCAATGCTTCCTTAGGCACATTCTTATTTTCAGAGATAAAATTGAAAGTAGATATGTCATCCTCTCCATTGGGATCCGACAATGAGAACCTGAGGTTAATACGGTTATTTTCAGCACTACGAATTACCTGATTTTGCGGAATGATCGTAAAGTCCGGAGCCAGGTCCATTTGTGTGATTTCCAGCCGTAGCTTCCCCTTCGTTCTAGCCTTTGATGGCTGATCTTCCACATAAAATTCCATGTAACGCGCTCCCTCTTTCAACAGATTGAACTGTTTTGTGGACAGCTCCCAGATCACTTCACCACCAGCCGTCAATTTCATACCCTCCGGCATACCTCCATCCAGAATAGGAATAAACACCACAGGATCGCCATCAGGATCACGAACCGAATTCATGTCAATCTGATACAGATTCTGCGTCTTATACTGTACGTAAAAAGGTTTTAGCTCATCGACCTGAGGCGGACGATTTACATGGTTCACCTTAAATATGATTTCGCGGGAAGCCGTTTCCCCTCCAAGCGTTTGTGCTTCAAAAACTACGGGAAAAAATTTGGTTGTATTGATACGATCTGCAACGTCATAAGCCGGAGTCCAGACGAAATGACCCAATGAATCGAATTTCATGTCTTTGGCAAGTCCGCTTACAATATTGTATCGTACAGAATCTCCTTTTCCACCTTTTGTCTGCAAATGGAAATTAAGCTCCTTTCCTTCGTCAAGAATGTTCCAATCTGCTTCCTTAGGGAAAATAATCTGTAAAGGTGCTACTGAATTTGTTTTGGAATTATCCTGTGCCCGAACCCCTTGAAAAGCCGATATGATCGTCAGGACAAAGAATATTTTGTGAATATTTTTTAAAACCATAACGTCAGAAATATAATTAATTCTATGGGTTGAATGAGACATTGATCTTAACGCAAAATTAGTAAATACTGTATACTTAACGTTGAGAATACTTCCCAAATTTCAATTGATACCACTACCAGAAATCTGAGACTTTTCGTTTTGTATTTTTTTTATACTGAGATACTCCTGGTATAACTTAAAGGGTGCTGTAATAATTTCAATATCAACCCTATTTCAACAGAAAACCGGAGAGCAGTCTTTTCAGACTTCTCTCCGGCAATAATATTCTCTGACTTACTTACTTCTTCTTAGGCGTAGCAGCTGGTGTTGTAGCAGGCTTCGCAGGGGTTGTTGTTGCAGGAGCACCCAATGATGGAACCGTAACCGGTTTCGCATTAGCAGGAGCAGCTTCTATTTTGTCAGGATCTACACCCAGTTTACGAAGGATCAGGTTAGATACTGCGTATTCCTCTGAACCTACATAAAGGATGATAGGCGTAGAGTTCATACCTGCATCCATATTCAGGATGTAAAGGTATCCGTTTTCTTTTCCAACAGCCTGGATCGCCTCGTTCACTTTCGTAAGGATTGGTTCAAGCAATTGCTGTTGTTTCTTTTGCAAAGACGTTTGTGCACTTGTTTGATACTCCTGAATACGAGTCTGAAGTCCCTGCAATTCTTTTTCTTTGTCAGCACGGATCACGTCAGTCATGTTCGCACCGTTTTTCTGATAAGCCTCATACTTATCCTGCGCTTCTTTGATCATATCGCCCAAAGATTTATCCAACTGAGCTTTGGTAACTTCAAGCTCATTCTGCATTTTCTTTGCTTCTGGCAATTTGTCGATTATATAGTCAACATTGGTATATCCAATTTTTGTAAGTCCGCTTGCAGGAGTTGTTTGCGCTAACAGAGGGGCACTAACGAAGGTCATTACGACCAAAAACGCTATCAATTTTTGTTTCATTGCTTTTTACTTATTTGAGTTTATTGGTTGTACTTTTTTGTTTTGGTGAGTTTTTTCCAGCCGTAGGCGTCGTCGCCGCTGGCGCCGGTTCCGTCGTTGCTCCTATTTTTTCTTTGTTCAACGTTTTCGCCGGTTTCAGATCTATTCCTAATTCTTCAATTATGTAATCCGAATAGTCATGTTTCGGGTTGGTATAAAGTAACCCTGAGTCGCTCGACTTATCAATCAAAATATCCAGACGGCGTTGGGCGCACACTTTCGAAACAGCTCTCTGCACCCTTTCCATTACTGGTTTCATCAGTTCCTTTTTCTTTTGAAAGAGTAAACCTTCCATTCCGAAAATCTTACTGTTGTATTCTCTAGCTTCCAGTTCTTTTTCCTTTATCTCATTCTGCCTCTTTCTTTTCAGCTCATCTGTCAGCAACATTTCTTCTGCCATGTAGGCCCGTTGCATCCGGTCTATCTCTCCATATTTGTCTTTTACCTCTTTTGCCCACTTTTCGGAGAACTTTTTCATCTCGTCCTGAGCAAGCTTATATTCCGGCATCTTACTGGTAATGTATTCCATATCAGTATAGCCGAACTTCTGTGCCCAGCCGGGAAACACTGCTATTAAAGACAAAACTAGTAAAATTAAAAACTTCTTCATGTTATGCGGGTAATAATTTGCACCCCTTTAACGAAAACTGTCCGACAATATTATCTAATCTGCTGCCCAATTGTGAAGTGGAACTGAGCACCACTTTTCTTACCCTGGATCTTATCAAAACCATATCCCCAGTCAATCCCAAGAAGACCAAATGCAGGCATAAAGATACGTGCACCAACTCCGGCAGATCGTTTCAGGTCAAACGGGTTAAACTCTTTGTAGCTACCCCAGTTATTACCACCTTCTGCGAATCCAAGGACAAAGATTGTTGCCTGTGGATTAAGAGAAACCGGATAACGAAGTTCCATTACGTACTTGTTGTAGGCAACACCACCACCCGAAGCAGGAAAACCATTCTGAGCAAGAGGCCCTACCTTCTGATCTTCATATCCACGAAGACCAATAATGTCCTGATCCGCAAGAGAGAAAGATCCTTGTCCTGCAAGTCCTGATCCACCGACGATAAATCTACCAAACGGACTGTATCCAATCTTCTGGTTGTAAGAACCAAGATACCCCATGTGCGTACGGGCACTCAATACCAGCTTTCCGGTGATTGTTGCGTAGTAGCTCATATCAAACATCCATTTGTGGTATTCAACCCAGCGGTATGTATCCGTCTTATCTGTAAATTCCTTGTTTCTCAATGCCGAATATGGAGGCGTGAAAGTAGCGCTCAGCGAGATATTACTACCGCTTCTTGGGAACTGGAAATCACTTAATGTATTTCTTGAAATCGTTGTATTGAATGAAATATTATTTGAAACACCAGTGCTATATCCGATACGGAATATGTCAAGACTGTCCAAACGGTAGCGTTGGTAAGACAACGAATGGGTCATAACAAGATTCCTGTCTGGTTCTTTCAAACGACGGCCAAGTGAAACTGTAATACCGTTGTTGAAATACCCACCACGATAGTTGATTCCACCATTACCTCCGCCCATATTTCCATAAATAGAGCTATAATCAGTCATACGGTACACTGTGCGTTGAAGAGAAACACCAAAATTGATTGGTTTTTTACCTCCCAGCCAAGGCTCACTAAACGACATGGAATAAGTCTGATACTGCTTCCCGTTAGCCTGGAATCTCAGAGATAATTTCTGTCCGTCTCCGGAAGGTAATGGTCTCCATGTTTCGCGGTTTGGTATGTTTTTCAACGAAAAGTTATTAAACACAAGGCCCAATGTACCTACGAAACCAATGTATCCACCCCATCCACCGGAAAGTTCGATCTGGTCGGAAGGTTTTTCTTCAACTGTGTATTCGATATCCACCGTTCCGTCAGCCTGGTTAGGAATCGGGTTGATCTGAATTTTTTCAGGATCGAAGTAACCCATTTGGGAAAGCTGACGCTGGGTGTTAATAATCTCAGTTTTACTGAATTTTTGTCCGGGCAGCGTGAATAGCTCGCGCAAAACCACACGGTCACTTGTCTTGGTATTCCCGTTCAGAAGAATACGGTTAATTGTCGCCTGTTTCCCTTCATACAAACGAAGCTCTATGTCAATGGAGTCTCCCTCAACTGCCTTTTCGGTTGGATCAATTCGGAAATACAGATAACCGTCATCCATGTATTTCGAGCTAACGTCGGCACCAGGAATCCCGTTGATTTTCTTTTCCAGCTCCTCAGGATTGTATACATCCCCTTTCGAGATTCCAAGAATTTTACCAAGCAAGGCAGACGAATGCAGGTAGTTACCCGACCAGGTGATATCCCGGTAGTAATACTTAACACCTTCATCAATTTTCATCTCAATGCTGATCGTTTCACCATTGTTTCTAATGGTATCAAATTCGATCACAGCATCACGATATCCATTTTTACGATAGAATGCGATTAATTTCTCTTTATCCTCATCATACTTTTTAGGAATGTATTTTGAAGGATTAAATAAACGACCCAGCATTTTCTGCTTGGTACCTTTCATTTTCTTTTTCAGTGTACGATCACCTACAGCGGTATTGCCTTGAATATCAATCTTATCGATCTTAACTTTTTTGCCTTTTGCAATTGTAAAGTTAAGCGAAGCCTGGCCTCTTGAAGAATCAGGGATCTGCAACACCTTCACTTTTGTGTTGTAAAAGCCTTTATCCATGTAATATTTTTTGATAACAAGCTGCGTGTTCTTAATTACAGTAGGCGTAATTACACGTCCTTTGATCAGCTTCACCTTGTCGTTAAGTGTTTCGCGCTCTCCCTTACGGATTCCGGAAAAAGATACCCTGTTTAGACGTGGACGCTCTTTAATATGAATATTCAACCAAACTTTCTCATTCTCCACTTTGGTCGCCATAATTTCTACGTCATCCAGTGTACCAAAGTCCATCATGCGTCGCACAGCAGAAGGAATAGCAGGTCCGGGAATGCGAACTTTATCCCCCGGTTTGAGACCGGAGATCGAGATCATTGAATTGGGGTCCAGAAATTGTGTACCGGATACGGTTACTTCGGCAATTGTGTATTCCTTCGGTTCGGCAGGGTCAAATGTTATTGCAGAGGAAGTGGGTTTGGTCGTATTTGCACCTAAGCCAACTCGTTGCGCATCGGCATTGGAAAGCCAGCAAAGCAACATTATTGACAAAATACCATTACGATGTGCTAATGATCTAATCAAATTTTTCACAAGGTTCATATTATTCTACTTAGCACTATTCGCTTTTATTTGTTCACCTGTTTTCCCAAAACGCCTCTCTGTGCCCTGGTAAGCCATTATTGCCTGATAAAGATGTTCTCTTCTGAAATCCGGCCAAAATAGGTCTTCGTAAAAATACAATTCAGCATAAGCGAGTTGCCACAACAGGAAATTACTAATCCGATGATCGCCACCAGTCCGAAGCATCAGATCCACTTCTGGTCTTGCTCCTGTGGACAATTGTGCTGCTAAAACATCTTCATTGATATCTGATGGACTTAAAACGCCGCTTTTTACATCAGCAGCCAGCTTTTTAACAGCCTGAGTAATGTCCCATTTGCCGCTGTATCCCAATGCCAGAATCAAGTTAAGACCTGTATTGTCCTTGGTAGCCTCCGATGCCTCTGCCAATTGTCTCTGGCAACTACCGGGAAGGCTATTTATGTCACCTATCGTATCCAGTTTTACGTTGTTTTTCATCATCGTAGGCAACTCGTTACGGATTGACTGCACCAGCAGTTCCATCAAAGCGCGTACTTCAAACTCGGGACGACCCCAGTTTTCTGTTGAAAAAGCATAAAGAGTCAAATAAGAAATACCGAGCTCGGCACAGCCTTCTGTAACTTCTCTAACTGCCTTGATAGCATTACGATGCCCAAAAATACGCGCTGCTCCCTGGTTTTGAGCCCATCTTCCGTTACCGTCCATGATAACGGCTATGTGCTTTGGCAGATTGCCTACATCAATGAGTTCCTTCATTGTACCTGAACTCTTTAACCTTTTTTAACAAAACAAATTGACCCTTGACTGCAAAAAATAAAATTCTGGTCTATTTTTTTGTTTTCGCGCCTTTTAGGCACCTGCTTTGTCAGGAACAGATACGCACGTTGACGTCCTTTTGTGTCGAAAGAAGTAAATTTCTTAACGATAAAAACGAACATTACGCCCCAAACATCCTGATTAACAGCAAATTAATAGCCAAAATTTAATTGCATATTTTTAACAGGGGCGCAATTTAGGAATAAGTACGGCGTCTTCAAAATCTATATGTAAAGCAACCGAAAATATCCGAATCCGATTAATTATCAAGAAGATGGCGTATTACTTCACCGTAAGTGCTACCACTTGACAACTGAGAAGATTTGCGGTCGCGCATCAGAATGGTGAACTTACCATTGAAGTGCTTCTGGATTTCTTTGATATGGTGGGAATTGACAATACCTGCCCGGCTTATTCGCAGGAAATGATCGGGAAGTTTTTCTTCCAGTGAAGTAAGCGTGTAACTGAGCAGATACTTTTGCCCGTCCAGTGTATTTAAAAAGACGTATTTTTCTTCTGCCTCGAAATGCGTAATCTCCGTCAACTGAATTAGTAAAATCCGGTCACCGGTTTTCACCGATAAGGAAAATATCTCCTTCCTGGGTTTCATTTCTTCAAGCAGCCTCAGCAAGTTGTCCGCATAAGGATTATGAACACTGGTGTTTCCTGCCAGGGGCATATTCCGTAACTTATCGATGGTTTTAAGTAACCTATCATTCTCAACCGGTTTGAGCAGGTAATCAACAGAGTTTTCTTCGAACGCACGTATGGCATACTGATCAAAAGCGGTGGAAAAAACAACCATTGGCATCCTGTTTAGTTTCGACAACATCTCGAATCCGTTCAGAATCGGCATTTCGATATCCAGAAAGATAAGATCGGGCTGATATTTATTGATCTGCGCAAGCCCTTCTCCACCATTCTGAGCTTCTGAAACGATTTGAAAGGTTTCAGGATGTTTTTCCAACAACCTTCTGAGCCTGCTCAGTGCAAGTGATTCATCATCTATCAGAATCGTTTTCAATGGAAAGTTCATGACTTTAATGATGTTGTTTAATTATAGCTGACTTTTTAATAGAAATAGAAACCATTTTTTCCGGTTCATTCAACAGTTCTACTTTGGCGTTTTCACCATAAAGCAATTTAAGTTTTTCCTGAATGCTGCGAATACCGTAGCCCGTTCCCATTTCTTCTGTAAAACGAGGACCGTTGTCGTGTACACACAGGTACAGCCAGCCAGCCCTCTCATAAATTTTCACCACAATTGTACCCGTGTCAGCCAGTTTAGAAACGCCATGTTTGATTGCATTTTCAACAATAGGTTGAAGGATAAATTTGGGGACCTGCAAGTCGCTGAGTTCCGGCTGGTCTACCTTCACTGTAAATTTCAGTCTGTCGCCAAACCGCACTTTTTCTACCTGAAGATATGTCTGAACCATTTCCAGTTCATTCTTTATTGAATCGTAATAATCATCCGTTTTTCGTCCTGTTGTGTATCTGAACAGTTTAGACAACAGCAAAGTCATTTCCTCAGCCTTGTCCGGATTCTCATGAACCAGACTGGCAATACTGTTAAGTGCGTTGTACAAAAAATGAGGATTGATACGTGCCTGGAGAGCGTCAAGTTCGGCTTTGGTTTTGAGTTTTTCCAGATTGAGTAATTGATATTCCTGATCAGAAATTTTTCTGGATATCTGTTTACCCTGTGTGATAAGGAAATAGAACACATTTGCCACGATGATGGGGCCTAGCGCATACCAGTATCCCGGTGCGTTTTTCGCAGCTTCATCAGGGTAGCGTTCTGCGAACCGCATCACAGCCTTTATCCCAAACTGAAAATACACGACCATACTTACCAGGATATTTGCGAAGAACATGATTGCGGAAAGTATCAGATAGCGCAGCGGCACTTTCGAAAAACGATCAAGCCAGCCCGCCAGAAATTTGGAAAGTAGTACGGCAACCACGCCGGCCACCAAATTCTGTAAAACCAAATACTGGTAAAGCCCTTCCCTTACCGGCTCCGAGGTGTGATATATTTCAGATGTAAAATAGGTTATGGCATTGAGTCCATACAGCATAATTGCGCCAAGAATTACTGCAACCACGGTACCCAACCATCCAGGACTCTGAATCAATCCGATCAGACTAAAATCTTTCCAATCGGCAGAGTTATCCCTGGTGGTAAAACTAAAATTGGCCCCTTCAACTTGCGCTTCTTTAAAATCTACATCTGTGAGTGCACTATAACTGAGGTCAGCATTACGTAAGTCTGCATTTTTGAATGTAGTGCGATCCAGTACACAAAACCTCATTTTGGCACCTTTCAGGTTGGCTCCGTCAAAATTGGTTTGCTGCAAGCTCGAAAAACTGAAGTCAACATTTTCCAAATCCATATTACTGAAATCACGGCCATCGAATGATGAGGCAGTCATAGAACCTTTCGATGCTGTAGCCGTTGCGTCCCTGTCCTTCATTTTGTTATGCTAAGTATGTTCGGGCATTAAAAAAAGCTCCATGATCAACAGTATTTGCGATTATCCACACAAACCTATTAAGCATGAAGCTTCTCTGTAAATGATTTCCGACGAAAGTAATCTTTTATCGAATGAACCGGTGTAAATACGGAATGAGTATAAACCCGAATTTTACAGTTCCTCTACCAAAATATCTTTCCAACGGACTTTTATCCCTCCTCCGTCATGAATCTGAAGCGCTAATGAGCCATCAGCAGCACCGATTTTTGCATCAGAAAAATCGACCATCGCATTGCCATTCAGCCACGTTTGCACCTTATCCCCCATCACACGAATACGCAAGGTGTTCCATTCTCCCATTTTCAGAAAACCTTCCTTTTCATCCGGGATTTGTACCAGCCAGCCTCTGCCATAGGATTCATATACACCACCCGTATCATGATTCGGCGGCGCAACCTCTACCTGCCAACCCGCCACTTTGGTCCCGTCCACAGTTGATCGAAAGAATACGCCGCTATTCCCATTGGCATCCTGTTTGAATTTCAGAGACAAATCGAAATTTTTGTAAAATTTATTGGTTGTCAGGTATCCGTACGCCTTATCCGGACCACTTTCGCAGATCAGCTCTCCTTTTTCCACGTACCATTTTTCGGTTCCGTTAATCTTCCAACCAGTCAAATCTTTCCCATTAAATAGTTTAACTGGTTTTGCTTTTTGTACTTTTTGACGTTCGTTCAGCACCAAAAAGGCTGAATTGATAAACAGGACTGCAATACAAACAGCCATCACACGTTTAAGTTTCATCATTGTCATTAAGGGATTAGGATTAAAAAAATATTGGCTTTTCAATTCATAAAACTTCATTTTACATTAGTTTTACGAAAATTAACAATGCGTAAGTTATGAAAGAAACCTATTTCACAGGCCGGTACAAGGCATTTTTATTTGCTCTATTGTTTTCGGGAGCCCTTCTTTCCTGCCAGGAAAATGATAAGGACCTTGTGAAGCCAAAAACGGTTACTGATGTAATATCAGAAAATGAGCAGTTCAGTACGCTAAATGAAATTATTACAGGGATAAAAGGAACTGATGCATTTCGGACTGAAAATTTTACTTTTTTTGCTCCAAATAACACCGCATTCCTACGAGCAGGTCTGTCGTCAACCCAAGTGTTGGGTTGGTCTAAGGATTCGGTCAATTCTTTTCTCAAATATCACACTCTGGCGAAGAGAAAAACAGCTGCTGATCTTAAGGAAGGAAAATACACGATGCTTAATGGACAAGAGTTGACCATTCAGAAAGGACTAGACACTACAACTGTAACAATTAACAACAATGCGGTTATTGTTCAGAAAAATGTAAATACCGACGGAGGTATAATTCAGGTGGTAGATCAGTTACTCATCATAAAGAAATAAGTATTTTATAAAACAAGAATAGCCGTTCGGTCCACCGAACGGCTATTCTTGTTTTATAAGCTCGTATATCAGAATTGCTCTACATTTCCAAAGAAGAAACTGCCTTCAATTTGTGCATTTTCATCGGAATCCGAACCGTGTATTGCATTAGCTTCAATCGATTTTGCAAACAATTTGCGGATTGTACCTTCATCTGCATTGGCAGGGTTGGTAGCGCCTATAAGGGTACGGAAATCTGCAACAGCATTCTCCTTTTCCAAAATAATAGGAATGATAGGTCCCGACGACATGTATTTACATAAATCGTTGTAGAAAGGACGCTCTGCATGTACCGCATAAAACTGTCCTGCACGCTCAGGAGTCAGTTGTGTTTTCTTCAATGCTACGATACGGAAACCTGCTTCCTCGATCATTTTAATTATAGCACCTGAATTCCCGTCTGCAACGGCGTCAGGCTTAATCATTGTGAATGTTTTATTCGTTGACATATGCTCTCTAAATTTTATTTCTCACAAACTTACTATTTTTCAATTATAACCTCGACAATTACTGACTACAACCATGTATGTCAGAAAAAGGCATAAAGAGATTAAGCCTTTAGTAATCAAGATTGAACAAATCCCAACAGTTTTGTTAATTTTGTGCCTTAATCTAACGTCTAAGAAGCCTTCTTCCGAACCAAAGAACTGTGAATCAAACTGTTGAAGAGTTAATTACTTTTTTTTCCACTCCTCAAAATATCGTCATCACGATGCATAGAGATCCTGACGCTGACGCGCTGGGCTCTTCGCTGGGATGGGCGAGCTATTTGATACAAAAAGGTCATGCGGTAACGGTTATCAGCCCTACCGACTATACAGCCAACCTTGCCTGGCTTCCTGGTATTGAGCAGGTTTTAATTTACGAAAGAGCTGGTGATCAGCGAATTTGTAAAACAAAAATTGAAGAGGCTTCCCTCATTTGCTGTCTTGATTTTTCGGTACTATCTCGTCTCAAAGATCTGGGAAAAGTAGTGCAGGATGCCAAGGCAGATAAAATGATGATAGATCACCATCTGGAACCTGAGCATTTTGCAAAGTGGATGATCTGGGATACATATGCTGCCGCTACGGCTCAGCTTGTATATTCCTTAATAAGAGAAATGGAGCCGGGTGCTGCTGTTACAGATGTAATAAACAAATCCATGGCTGAATGTTTGTATGCGGGCATCATGACCGATACCGGATCTTTTCGCCATGCAAATGTGACACCGGAGGTACACCTGGCAGTAGCCGACCTGATGCTAACAGGATTTGACGCAAGCAGGGTGCACAGGCTAATCTACGACAATGCCCCTCTTTCCAGATTACAGTTTTTAGGATACGTACTTTCTCAGAAACTGATTGTAATACCGGAATTTCGTACCGCCTATATGGTGCTTACCGAAGCGGAACTGATCAGGTATAACTCGAGTCCGGGTGAAACTGAAGGCATTGTAAACTATGGCTTACAAGTAGAGAATGTGGTGATGTCGGCACTTTTTATAGAAAGAAAAGGCGAAATAAAGATTTCTTTCCGATCGGTGGGTGGATTTTCTGTGCGTGATCTTGCGAGCAGCCATTTCAGCGGCGGTGGGCACAAGAATGCGTCAGGAGGAAGATCTGAACAGTCTATAAAAGAAACAGTAGATCGATTTTTATCCGTATTGCCATCATACCGGGAAGCACTTTTAAGCGTTGACTAACGATAGAATTTCATAATATTCAACTTTATATTTTTTTAATTTACAATTATCCAATGAATCTTAAAACAATCGGTTATGCGGTAGGCATAACTATTCTCGCAGCCGCTTGCAACCAATACCGTACTCAGGTTACAGAAAATGGCCTGAAATACCAGATCTTCGAACACGACGACAAAGCAAGAAAAGCAAAGCTTGGTGATATCATGACTTTCCATTTTGTATTGAAAAATGGCAGTGATTCAACACTTCGCGATACTTATAAAGAAGGAACCCCACAGAAAATGGTTTTGCAGGCGCCTCAGTATAAAGGAAGTTTTGAAGAGGGCCTTGCTTTACTTGCAACGGGTGACAGTGCTAAAATTACAATCAGCGCCGATACACTTTATGCCAAAATTATGCAGCCAATGCCTCCTATGATCAAAAAAGGATCGGAATTGAGCTTTACTGTTAAGGTTGTCAGCATTCTTACTACTGAGGAATTCCAGAAGGAGCAATCAGAAGCAGGAACCAAGCAAAAAGCAATTGAGGCAAAACTTATTGAGGACTATCTTGTTAAGAATAATCTGAAAGCGAAAGCTGTAAAAACGGCATCTGGCTTGTATTACATTCCTGAAGTTGAAGGAACAGGGCCAAATCCTGCGCCTGGTGACAACATTAAAGCCCACTACACAGGAAAGTTGCTTGATGGAAAAGAATTCGATAGCTCAAAAGGCAAAGAACCTCTTCAATTAACAATTGGTGCAGGCATGGTAATTCCGGGATGGGAAGAAGGACTTACATTGATGAAAAAAGGATCTAAAGGTGTTCTTATTATTCCTTCGGGAATGGCTTACGGGCCCGAAACAAATGGTCCTATCCCTGGAAACTCAGTATTGAAATTTGATATGGAATTGCTGGATGTTGTAAAAGGACAAGCACAGCCTGCTGGTGCAGGTGCTCCTCCAACCAGATAATGGACACAACGATCTGAAATCTAAACGGCTGCTTCGCAAGAGTAGCCGTTTTTTATTAATATGCATCTTTATTAAAATCACAAGGCTATGAAACTTTGCTTTGCTACGAATAATATTCACAAACTTCAGGAAGTTCAAACGATGCTTGGTGACACGTTTTCGCTTGTTACACTTGCCGAAATAGGCTGCACCGATGACATTCCTGAGACAAGAAGTACCATCGCAGAAAACTCTGCTCAGAAAGCTGAGTACATTTGGGAGAAGTACGGTATCAATTGCTTTTCCGACGACACGGGACTGGAAGTGGAATCACTCAATGGGGAGCCGGGCGTGCTCTCTGCCAGATATGCGGGTCCCCAGAGAAACGCAGACGACAACATGGATCTTTTACTCACTAAGCTGGTTACCTCAGATAATCGTAAAGCGAAGTTTAAAACTGTTATTACCCTTGTTCTTGACGGTAACTACAATCAATTTGAAGGAATTGTTGAAGGAGAGATTATTGCCGAAAAAAAAGGAGACCAGGGCTTCGGCTACGATCCAATATTTTTACCCAGTGGGTACGAACGTACGTTTGCCGAAATGACAATGGTTGAGAAAGGCAAACTAAGTCACAGAGCTCGCGCTTTCGAAAAGCTCAACAAATTTTTAAAGGAACTGTAATTCAATTAAACCATCAATTTCCTGTATATGTCCAGTTTCAATTCAGATCAGTATCGCGTTGACGGAACGCAAAAGTTTGATATTACGAAAGCCAAAACGCGCTTGAAGGATATTTACGACAACAAGCAGGAGTACGAATCCATGCTGGCAGAATCTGCACGGGAAATGGATGAATTACAGAGTATGATGTATGCACACAACCGATACGGTCTGCTGGTGATATTCCAAGCCATGGATGCTGCCGGAAAAGATGGCACCATCAAACATGTTCTTTCCGGGGTCAATCCCGTTGGCGTAAAAATTCATTCATTTAAAAGACCGTCAGATACCGAACTGGGTCATGACTTTCTATGGAGAACCAATGCTGTACTCCCACAACGTGGCACAATCACTATATTTAACCGCAGCTACTATGAAGAAGTGTTGGTAGTGAAAGTGGATCCATCCATATTATTGAACTCGCAGCGTCTTCCGCTGGAACTGACTTCTGATTTAGATAAGGTTTTTAAACATCGTTATTCGGACATCAAGAACCTGGAAAAATACCTTCATCGTAATGGTATAAGGGTAGTAAAATTCTTCCTTAATGTATCCAAAGAAGAGCAGGCCGAAAGGCTGATTGAACGGATAGAAGACCCTTCTAAAAACTGGAAATTCGAAGAACAGGATGTCAAAGTGCGGGAGCAGTGGGATGAGTATATGAAAGCCTATGAAGATTGTATCAACGAAACTGCTTCGAAAAAGGCTCCATGGTTTGTTGTACCAGCTGACGATAAGAAGAATCTCAGGTTAACCGTCGGGAAAATTATCGTGGAAGAATTGAAAAAGATGGACATGAGCTACCCCGATTCCAGCCCCGAACGTGCTTCCGAGCTTCATCATTTCATTGATGTGATTAAGGAACAGAATACGAAATAAAAAAGAAAGACGGCCGGAATAATCCGGCCGTCTTATTGTGGTGTATCGTGTGGTATTAGTTATTTGATAGTAAAGTTGGTATTACCAATTTTATATCCTTCCGCGTAAAGTTCCACGTTGTATTTACCAGGACGGAATTGAGATGCATTGTCATAAAGCATTTCAACCTTTTGATTGTTGTTCTGGTAAGCAATTGACTCACGTGATGTGAATTTCGAAGGAGCACCATTGATCTCAAACTCTCCTGAACCTGTTGCATCGTCTGCTACCACAGCTCCCGAAGGATCAAGAACGCGGACATAAATATCTTTTGGCTCTTGAGCTGTCAAAGCATTTTCTGGCAGATTGAAAGTCAATTTTAGTTTATCAACGCGTTTCGCTTTGTACTCTTCTTTGTCTTTTACCTTACCTCTTGAATTAACAGTAAGTACTTTCAGGTTAGCAGCTTTAAGTGCAGCAGCCTGGCTCACTTTTTCTGAAAGTTCCTTATTCGCAGCAGTGAAAGTAACCACGGAGTCAGATAGTTCTGCCTGACGCTGAACAAGTCTTTCTCTTTCACTCGTTAATGAACCTACATGTGTGCTAAGTGAATCGTTAGATGCTACCAGATGTTCGTTTTCTAATCTTAACTGGGCGATTACTTCATCCTTTTCAGTCAGGAACTTCTCGTATTCCTTGATTTTGGCAAGATACTTACCTGTCTCAACTTTTTTGCTTCTGCTGAACGCAAGCTTGTCTTTTTCAAGTTGCTCTTTCACTTTGGTAAGCTCCGAAATGTCTCCTCCCAGTTTCTCTATTTCAGCAATTTTCGCGTCCAAAACTGTTGAGATAGAATCCAACCTTGTTTTTGTAAGTGCCAGTTCTCTGGCCTTTTCTACCACTAAACTTTCCTGTTGTGTCAGTTCACTCTTCTGAGTGGTAAACAGGTAGCCGAACATGGCCGTTGCGAGCCCAAGGACAACTACCATTGCCCAGGCTATGCTTTGCTTGTTTTTCTGTTCTTGTTGCTGCATTGATAAACGATGTTATAGTTTTGATTTAGCTTTAAAATAACCGGCAGCCTCAAACCCGGTGCCGTGTTACATTTTTGGTTACACTTCCCTTACTAAAACACCAATACTATGCCGAACCCGAATAAATTGGTAACTGAAACAGCAGAATAGAAATACAAATAATACTAAAAAAGCCCTTGGCAATATGCCGTGGGCTTTTTTAGTAAAAAAACTTTGAAAGTTAAAGTAAAACCCACTGATACCTTTCCTGACTAAATTCTGGGTAATCTTTACCCAACTTATGGTATAAGCGTACAGCTTTAAATAATGCAAATAATGCTAGTAACTAATTTGAGCTTCGATGAGAAAAGGCTTCTTATCCATCATTACAAGCTTTTGAAATCCTTCTACCCGGTAAGATTTTATCATCAGCATATTTCCGACGTTTGAGCAGCGCATCGAAATGCTTTTTTCAGAAGTATACAATTTGTTGTCTGATTTTATAAATGCCTCAACTACCAAAGGTGCGTTGGTCGAGTCAACAACAATCTGCAACCGTCTTATTGGCAACCGATCTCCTTCCTTCGAAACATACAGAAAGGTTGAAGAGTCTGGTCGACTTACGGAATAACTCTGGCGAAAAGCTGGCTTATTGATGTCTGCCTGTGAAAACAATTCAAGCTCTTTTTGCCAATTGATATCAGAGGTCTCAATTTGATTGCTTTCCACACCCATAATAGTCATTTTTGTAACGGCTGGCTTAAGCTTGTTAAGCTCTGATACCTGTTGATTAACGAAACCCGCAAGATCATAAAATATCTTTTCGTTATTCTGGTCATCTTCAACTTTGGAATCGCAGGAGAGAATTAGGAAAACAGCCAGAAAAAGAAACAATCCGACAATCTTATTTTTAATTATCGGTCTAAATATTTGGGATTTACCAGTCATGATGCAATAAAATGAATCGGCCTTGAAGGCAGCCAACAATAAAAAACAGAGAGCCTTTGAAAGACTCTCTGCAAAATTAACACATTAAATAGTGTCTGCTTATAAAATACTGGTTCCCGTCATTTCTTCCGGCTTAGCAATTCCCATTAATGCAAGAATAGTTGGAGCAATATCAGCCAGTTTCCCGTCGTGGATAGGATTCTGATATGTATTGTCAACCAAAACGCAAGGCACCAGATTCAAAGAATGCGCTGTATTGGGTGACCCATCGTCGTTGGACATGTAGTCGGAATTGCCATGATCCGCAATGATTATAGAAGAATACCCGTGATTCAGACCCGTCGTTACAACCGCTTCCACGCATTGATCCACAGTTTCACATGCCTTCACAGCAGCTTCGAAAACACCTGTGTGACCAACCATATCCGGGTTGGCGAAATTAAGACAAACGAAATCAACCTCACCTTTCACCAATTCAGGAACGATGGCATCGCGAATTCCAAAAGCCGACATTTCTGGCTGCAAATCATAAGTAGCAACTTTTGGAGATGGGCACAACAGACGGTTTTCACCTTCAAATGGTTTTTCACGACCACCGGAGAAGAAAAACGTTACGTGAGGGTATTTCTCTGTTTCTGCAATACGAATCTGCTTTTTACCCGCTGCTTCCAATACCTCACCAAGTGTATTATTCAGGTTATCTTTATCAAAAATGACGTCGACACCTTTATATGTATCGTCATAGTTTGTCATCGTGATGTAACGAAGATTGAGCTTGTGCATGTTTTGCTCATGGAAATCCTGCTGCGTAAGCACTTCGGTAATTTCACGGCCACGATCCGTACGGAAATTAAAGCAAAGCACTACATCTCCATCCTGAATTAACGCCAAAGGCGCTCCATTCTCGTTCACCGCCACTATCGGCAGAATAAACTCATCCGTCACACCTTCTTCGTACGAATCCTCAACTGCCTGCAATACGCCACCAGCTGCAACGTGTTTGCCTTCTCCATGTACCATGGCATCGTAAGCGAGCTTAACACGTTCCCATCTTTTATCACGATCCATTGCATAATAACGCCCGGTAACACTTGCCAGCTTTCCGGTTGTGGATGCCATGGAGGTGGTCAATTCGGTTAGGAACCCAAGACCGCTTTTCGGATCACAATCACGACCATCTGTAAATGCGTGAACATACACATCTTCCAAACCTTTATCTGCCGCTATTTTGCACAGCCCTTTCAGGTGATCGATGTGAGAGTGAACACCTCCATCAGATACCAGACCGATAAAATGCACCTTTTTATTATTGATTTTGGCGTAGTCAAGCGCGTCAATTAAAGCCTTTTCCTTTCCCAGGGTTCCTTCTGTTACCGCAAGATTGATTTTAACAAGATCCTGATAAACAACACGTCCTGCCCCCAGGTTCGTATGCCCAACTTCCGAGTTACCCATTTGTCCATCAGGAAGCCCAACGGCCAATCCACTGGCGGCAAGTTTGCTGTGTGGGTATTTTTGCAAAATACTATCGTAAAACGGTGTATTGGCCGCAACCACAGCTGAACGGTTTTCCTCGCCTATTTTGGCGATTCCCCAACCATCCATGATGATAAGAATTACTTTCTTGCTCAAAATATATAATGTTTAGTATTCAAGTTCTGATTTATTAACAAACAAATCTGCACGTTAGTCTCCGGAAGCGGGGGATAAATTATGCTTCTCAATCAGATAATCCAGAAACTGTTCGCCACTCCTTTCCACAATTTCGTATACATCCACAAAGCCAGAAATTTCTCCATAATAAGGATCAGGAACAATCACTGATTCGCCTCGTAAAGGATCAAACAAACGGTACAGATACAATTGCTGTTCAGGTAAATAAAATCCATTCACTCTGAAACTCTCCTCACGAATGTTAGCAAAATTGGCTTCATCCATTGCCATGATGTAGTCAAAGCGGGTGAAATCTTCATAACAGAGCTGGCGTGCAGAATGTGTCAGGGAAATTCCTCTATCTAGTGCCGTTTTTCTCATACGTTTGTCCGGGAGGCTTCCGGTATGGTAGGCTGCTGTTCCGGCAGAATCGCAAAGAATGATGTCGTCCAGGCCCTTTTTTACCACCAATTCCTTAAAAACTCCTTCTGCGATCGGTGATCGGCATATGTTGCCAAGGCAAACAAAAAGAACCTGAATCAATGTTTAATTTTTTATTTTTAATATCCTCATATCCCATTCCGTCATGTTGCAGGAAATTTATGAAGATTATTCCTTTTTACTTTCTAACAAAGTGTTGTTTTCGTCTACGATGACGTAAACGTCTTCATTAGGTCTCCTCATCAGGTATGTTTCCCGCGCCCATTTTTCAAGCATCTTAGGATTTCCCAATACCTCCTCACGCTCCTTGTTAACAAGCTTAATTTTTTCGTTTAAGATGCTTTTCTCCTTTTCCAGAGCCATCATCTTCATTCTGTTCGAGATAACGATCCTCATATTGTTATTATCAAGACCGATCACCCACACCAGCCATGCGACCAGTGTTGCGGTATAAAAGTTACGGAAAGGTTTTAGTAACCAATGGTTCTTCAGCTCCGACATATAAAAGGAAAAACCGGGGCAAAAGGCCCCGGTTAACATTATTATTTAGAATTTCAATCCTGGGAAGTATGCACTTTCCCCCAATTCTTCTTCAATACGTAGTAACTGATTGTATTTAGCCATACGATCAGAACGGGAAGCCGAACCAGTTTTGATTTGACCGGTGTTCAATGCCACAGCAAGATCCGCAATAGTAGCATCTTCTGTTTCACCTGAACGGTGAGACATGATCGTTTTATAACTGTTTCTCTTAGCAAGATTCACAGTATCGATTGTTTCAGTCAAAGAACCGATTTGGTTTACTTTAACCAAAACAGCGTTCGCAATCTGAGACTCGATACCTTGTTGCAAACGTGTAACATTGGTTACGAACAAGTCATCTCCAACCAACTGGCATTTTTTACCAACCGACTCGGTAAGTGTTTTCCAACCAGCCCAGTCATCTTCGTCCATACCATCTTCAATTGAGATAATAGGATATTTGGCAACCCACTGTGTCCAGTAATCAGCCATTTCATCAGAAGTCAATTTACGTCCGTCTGATTTTTTGAAGTGGTAAAGACCATTTTCGTAGAATTCAGAAACAGCAGCATCCATAGCGATGAAGATATCTTCACCTGGCTTGTATCCTGCTTTTTCGATAGCCTGAATTACTATTTCAATCGCTTCTTCATTTGATTTGATATTCGGAGCAAAACCACCTTCGTCACCAACGTTGGTTGAGTAGCCTTTGCTTTTCAAAACAGTTTTCAAAGTATGGAATACCTCAACACCCATTCTCAATGACTCAGAGAAAGTATCCGCCTTTGCAGGAAGAATCATAAATTCCTGAAAATCGATAGAGTTGTCAGCGTGGCTTCCTCCATTAAGAATGTTCATCATTGGAACAGGAAGTGTATTTGCATTAACACCGCCTATGTAACGATACAAAGGAAGATTCGCTTCCTGAGCAGCAGCTTTTGCAGCAGCAAGAGAAACACCAAGAATAGCGTTTGCTCCCAATTTGCTTTTGTTAGGCGTACCATCCAGTTCCAGCATGATCTTGTCGATCAGATTTTGCTCAAATACTGAACATCCGATCAATTCAGGGAAGATAATGTCATTTACATTTTCAACGGCTTTCAAAACCCCTTTACCAACATAGACACTTTTATCATCATCGCGAAGCTCAACTGCTTCATGTTTTCCTGTGGAAGCTCCTGATGGAACTGCCGCACGACCTAAATAACCATTTTCGGTACGAATATCTACTTCAACTGTTGGGTTTCCTCTTGAATCAAGAATTTGTCTTGCATGTACTGACTGAATCGTACTCATTTGCAGCTTGGGTTTTGATTAGAAATGTATTATGTTAACGATACAAAATAACACAAAAAAATTGTCATCCATAAACGACAATTCATTTTAGCGTAAATTTACAATACTAACAGGTTAATTCACCAATCATGAAAATTAAGTTCTTATTAATACTTGCAATGGTTTGTACTGGTTTGGCTGCTCAGGCCCAAACCAAGTTAAGCCCCGACGAATTTGAAAATAAACTAAATGCTACGAAACAGGGGCAGTTACTGGATGTACGCACTCCGGGCGAATACAAAGACGGGCATTTACAAAACGCAAAAAACATAGACTACAAGAGCCCGGCCTTTAAAGAGCAGATCAGTAAACTCGATAAATCCAAACCTGTGTTCGTGTATTGCCTCGGAGGAGTACGAAGCGCCGCTGCGGCTGATATACTTCACGAAAGCGGCTTTACCGAAATCTATGATATGACAGGAGGATACCTTAAATGGACTTCTGCCGAGAAACCCGTTGACGGAGCATCCGACCTTGCTGCAACCAGTGCAATTAGCATGAATGAATTTAACAAGCTGGTTTCGGAAAACGGTATTGTTCTTGTTGATTTCTATGCCAAATGGTGTGGACCTTGCGTAAAGATGCTTCCCGTCATCCACAAACTTACCGACGAATACAAGGGCAAAGCAAAGATTCAGACGATCAACTATGACGAGAATAAAGCGCTTGCGAAACAAATGGGTATTGACGAAATTCCCGCCTTTCTGTTGTACAAAAATGGGAAGCTGGTAAAAAGAGTATCAGGAGAACTTTCCGAAGCGGAGTTTAGGAAACTTCTTGATGGCAAGTCAGCCAAATAACTTAAACGAAAATACCAGTAAAAGAAAAACCCATCGGCAGCCGATGGGTTTTTCTTTTAACTTCAATTATCGGATAACAATCCCGCAAACTGATCAAATAAATACCGGGAATCGTGAGGTCCAGGCGACGCCTCCGGGTGATACTGTACCGAAAACGCAGGATAATCCTTTCGTCTGATCCCTTCAATTGTTTTATCGTTCAGGTTGATATGCGTCACTTCCACGTCAGGATGTGTTTCAATTTCCTCTTGCTTCACAGCGAAGCCGTGATTTTGAGAAGTCACTTCGCAAAAACCAGAAATCAGGTTCTTAACGGGATGGTTAAGTCCCCTGTGCCCATGGTGCATTTTATAAGTGCTTATTCCACTGGAAAGCGCAAGCAGCTGATGACCGAGGCAAATACCAAACAAAGGTTTTCCGGTGAGCACCATCTGGTTCACATTATCCACTGCATATGTCATAGCAGCAGGATCACCAGGTCCGTTAGAAATAAAGAATCCATCCGGCTGCCACTGCATTACCTCTTCAAACGAAGTCCTTGCAGGAAACACTTTGCAATAACATCCACGGGACGTTAAATTGGTCAAAATACTCTTCTTAATTCCATAGTCCATCACAGCCACTTTCCATTGGCTGGTGGCTTCATCTCCTACAAAATATGCTTCGGGCGTGGTTACCTGGGAGGATAATTCAAGTCCGTCCATAGATGGCACCTTTTTCAACTCGGCCATCAACTCAGCCTCATCCAAAATTTGAGATGAAATAATGGCATTCATTACCCCCTTCTCACGTACATGACGTACAAGGTGGCGCGTATCTACATTACTTACTCCAACTATTTTAGCACGTTCGAAATATTCCTGTAATGAAAAGTCCGCAGTATGGCGCGAGTAAATATTCGAAAAGGTATTACAAACCATTCCTTTAATCTTCACGGATCCCGACTCCTCTTCATCTTCCAACTGTACCCCATAATTTCCGATGTGGGAAGTTGTGTTAACTATTATCTGTCCATAATACGAAGGATCCGTATAAATCTCCTGATACCCCGTCATACCGGTGTTGAAACAAATCTCTCCTCCGGTAGTACCGTCTATCCCCAAAGCCAATCCTCTGTATGCTGTTCCATCTTCCAGCAATAGTAGAGCTTCTTTTTTCTGATTCATATATGGTTAAAATCTTTTTACTGGTATAACGTTCAATTCGCCAATCCGCAATATTTCACTAATGGACAACACTCAATTTTATCGCTTTCACCTAAAGTGGTGCAAAATTAATGAATATTGCTCAAAAAAAGGGGCTAAACGAAAACGTTTAACCCCTTTTAATATTATCAATACATTGTTAACATATTATTCAGCACTTTCGCGTCCGCCTAAAAGGTCGTCCTGTAATGTTTTCAACTCATCCCACTTACCGTCAGCAGCCAATTGAGCTTGTGCTGGCCATGTAGCAGGGCTGTGAATGTTGTACTGAGGTCCTGCTGCTTCAAGAATTTCCTGAATAGCTTCCGGAGTAGAAGCTGCCAATTGAGCGAAAGTAGAAATTCCACCATCAATCAAAAGATCAGCAATTTTAGGTCCAATACCTTCGATCACTTTAAGATCATCTCCTTCTGCAACAACGGCAGTAGTTTCAGCTTTCGCTTTAACCGGTGCTGCGGCATCAGAAGCTCCTTTACCACCACGACGGCTACGACGAGTTTTCGCCGGTTTGTCTGCGTTAGCAAGAAGCAATGCATCATTGAAGTCTACAAGTTCGATAAGTGCTACTTCAGCAGCATCACCAAGTCTTGTTCCTAATTTAATGATACGAGTATATCCACCCGGACGATCTGCGATCTTGTCGGAAACTGCTCCGAAAAGCTCTTTCGTAGATTCTTTGTCATTAAGATAAGAAAAAACGATACGTCTGTTGTGGGTTGAATCATCCTTAGCGCGGGTCAGAAGAGGCTCAACATATTTTCTGAGTTCTTTTGCTTTTGCCAAAGTCGTTTCGATTCTTTTGTGAATAATCAGAGAAGAAGCCATGTTTGACAACATTGCCTTGCGGTGAGATGCTGTTCTTCCTAAGTGATTATCTTTCTTTCCGTGTCTCATTATTGTTTTGTTTAGTTGCTTCGAGCTGCGTCACACGCGCTACAGAATACATACTTATTATGGAATACTTAAATTATTCTTCGTCCAAACGATATTTGGCAACATCCATTCCAAATGTGAGTTGTTTATCAGCTACAAGCTGCTCCAACTCAGTAAGAGACTTTTTACCAAAATTACGGAATTTCATCATATCCGAAATTTCAAGTCTTACCAAATCACCCAACGATTTAACATCCGCTGATTTAAGACAGTTATAAGCACGAACTGAAAGATCAAGTTCAGATAGTGACGTTTTGAGAAGTTTTCTCATACGTAACATTTCCTCATCAACCTGATTGTCTTCTTCCGCTTTCTGCTTCTCAAACGTCATCGTTTGATCAGAGAACAGCATGAAGTGTTGAATCAAAATATTAGCTGCACCTTTCAATGCGTCCTCAGGGTGAATAGACCCGTCAGTTTGAATATCGATCAACAGACGCTCGTAATCCGTACGCTGCTCAACCCTTGTATTTTCAACGCTATATTTAACGTTTTTAATCGGCGTGTAGATTGAATCCACTGCAATGTATCCAAAAGGCAACTCGTTTGCTCTTGGTTCATCAGCAGGAACGTATCCTCTGCCTTTATCCAAAAGAAGTTCCATTTCGAACTCTTTCTGATCGTCAATATGGCAAATTACCTGATCCGGATTTAAAACCTCAAAAGCGCTTGTAAACTTGCCAATGTCTCCGGCTGTAATAACCGATACATTTTTCAGGTTTACAACGATTCTGCTTTCGTTTAAATCCGTAACTTTTTTAAAACGAACCATTTTCAGGTTCAGGATGATTTCTGTAACATCCTCAACGATACCTTCGATAGAAGAAAACTCGTGAAGTACACCTGGTAGCTTCACACTCGTGATGGCGTAACCTTCCAAAGAGGAAAGGAGTATTCTACGTAACGCATTACCAATTGTTACGCCGTACCCTTTCTCTAAAGGCTTAAACTCAAACAACCCGTGGAAGTCGTCTGCTTTTTCCATGACGACCTTATCAGGCATTTGGAAAGCTAATATTGACATAGTCCTTGCTCCTTTTATAGTAGTAAATGATAGTTGATCACGCTACCGTTACCTTTGCGATCGCAAAATGCCGTTTCCGGCTAAAAGCACGCCCGGTAAACCGAGGCGTGCCCATATTAATGAAGTACTGTTATTTAGAATACAATTCAACGATAAGTTGCTCGTTGATGTTTTCAGGAATCGATTCACGGTCTGGGAAAGTGACAAACTTACCTGACAATTGCTGACCATCCCATTCAAGCCAGTTGAATCCTTTGGAGCTGTGACCTGCCAAGCTATCAGTAACAGCCTCAAGAGATTTAGACTTCTCACGAACTGTAACTACCTGACCCGGACGTAGTGAATATGATGGAATGTTTACGATCTCACCGTCAACAAGAATATGTTTGTGAGATACCAACTGACGTGCAGCACGTCTTGTAGGTGCAATTCCTAAACGATAAACGGTGTTGTCCAGACGAGCTTCGCAATATTTAAGAAGGTTCTCTCCGGTAATACCATCTTTAACAGATGCCTTTTCAAACAAGTTACGGAACTGTCTTTCAAGGATACCATAAATAAACTTCACTTTTTGCTTTTCCATCAACTGTAAAGCATATTCCGATTTCTTAGAGCGGCGACCCTTTCCGTGTACTCCCGGAGGGTAATTTTTCTTAGCAAGCGCTTTGCTTGGACCCATGATGGGCTCTCCATAACGTCTTGCAATCTTTGATTTGGGACCTGTGTAACGTGCCATTAAAAACTATTTAATATTCAAAAAATTAGATAAACCATTCTGTAACCCCAGTGTCCAAATTACGAATGGGCATTAAATTAGTACTATACTCTCCGACGCTTTGGAGGGCGACATCCGTTGTGCGGAAGTGGAGTAATATCACGAATCGTTGTTACCTCGATTCCTGCATTTTGGATCGTACGGATAGCAGACTCACGTCCTGAACCCGGTCCTTTCACAAAAACTTCTGCTTTGCGCATTCCTAAGTCAAAGGCTACCTGAGCTGCGCTTTGTGCTGCGGTTTGTGCTGCATACGGAGTGTTTTTCTTAGATCCACGGAAACCCATTTTACCGGCCGATCCCCAAGAAATAACCTGTCCGTTGTTATTTGTTATAGAGATGATGATGTTGTTGAAAGAAGCTTTGATGTGTACCTGACCCACCGCTTCTACAACGACAACTCTCTTTTTAGCTTTATCTTTTCTTTTATTTTGTGCCATTGCTTCTGGAATAAGTTATGGGTATGAACCCATTTCCCATTAATTATTTAGTAGCCTTTTTCTTGTTCGCGATAGTTTTGCGTTTACCCTTACGAGTACGAGAGTTATTCTTCGTTCTTTGTCCACGCAATGGCAATCCTTTACGATGACGAAGACCACGATAACAAGCAATGTCCATAAGGCGTTTGATGCTCAATTGAACTTCTGACTTTAATGCGCCTTCTACTTTATATTCTCCTGCGATAACCGCACGAACTGCACCAGACTCTTCATCGTTCCAATCGATCACCTTTTTATTGATGTCAACTCCTGCTTTGCTCAGAATTTTTTTCGCTGAACTGCGTCCAATTCCGAAGATGTAAGTTAGTGAAATTTCGCCTCTTTTACGGTCGGGAATATCAACTCCTGAAATACGTGCCATATGATTAACCTTGTCTTTGTTTATACCGTGGGTTCTTCTTGTTAATTACGTAGATCTTCCCCTTCCGGCGTATAACCTTGCAGTCTTCACTGCGTTTCTTTACTGATGCTTTGACTTTCATCTCGAATGTTACTTATTTGTTAATATTTAGGTGGTCTTCTCCTACTATTTGTACCGGTAAGTAATTCTTGCCTTTGATAAGTCGTAAGGAGACATTTCCAACTTAACACGGTCACCCGGTAATATTTTAATATAGTGCATTCTCATCTTCCCAGAAATGTGGGCAATCACTTCGTGTTTGTTTTCTAAAACCACACGAAACATTGCGTTAGAGAGTGCCTCTAAAATTACTCCGTCTTGTTCGATTGATGCTTGTTTTGCCATTCTTAGCGTTTATTACTATGCTTCAACCATTAAGCTGGTATTAGCCGTCACTTTTTCTATATAATCGAACGTTGTCAAAATTTCAGCTTTTCCTTTTCTTACCACAACAGTGTGTTCAAAATGCGCTGAATATTTCCGATCACTCGTGCGGATGGTCCAGCCATCACGTTCCTGCATCACCGATTTGGTTCCTAAATTAATCATGGGTTCAATGGCAATTACCATGCCCTCTTTCAATCTTATCCCCTTTCCTCGCTTACCATAGTTAGGTACTTCCGGCCCTTCGTGTAAATCTCTTCCCACCCCATGACCAACAAGTTCTCTCACAACAGTATATCCTCTCTCCTCTACATAATTCTGAACTGCAAAGCTTAAATCTCCCATTCTTTGCCCGTCAAATGCTTGCTCTATTCCTTTATAAAGCGATCTTTTCGTAGCTGTAAGAAGATCCATCACTTCTTTTGACACTTCTCCTATTGGATAGGTATAAGCACTATCACTATGAAATCCGTTTAGCTTAACGCCGCAATCGATTGATACGATATCTCCGTCTTTTAAAATGTAATTGCTTGGAAAACCGTGTACAACTACTTCATTAACAGAGATACAAAGTGAAGCAGGAAAGTTATTAAAACCTTTGAAAGAAGGTATTCCTCCATTGTCTCTGATATACTGCTCTGCAATTGTATCCAGCTTTTTTGTTGCAACACCCGGTTTCACCCATTGAGCTACTTCGGCATGCGCTTTTCCCAAAACCTGGGCACTTACTTTTATGAGGTTAATTTCCTCTTCGGTCTTCAGATAAATCATTCCTAATTATCAGATAGCAACGCTTTCTGTTCTACCTTTTACACGTCCTGACTTCATTAAACCTTCGTATCTTCTCATCAACAGATAACTTTCAACCTGCTGCAATGTATCCAAAACAACTCCTACCATAATAAGCAACGACGTACCACCAAAGAAGTGAGCAAAGTCGGTTGATATACCCAAAAGGCTGGCAAAGGCTGGCAAAATAGCTACTAGAGCAAGCATTAATGATCCCGGGAATGTAATGCGGTCCAAAATAGAACTGATATACTCCGAAGTCTGCTGACCTGGCTTAACACCAGGTATAAAACCACCGCCTCTTTTCATATCATCAGCTATTTGCTGTGGGTTCACAGAAATTGCTGTGTAGAAGAAAGTGAAAACAATGATAAGGAATGCAAACAACAGGTTATACTGCCATGTTGTGTAGTTAGCAAAAATGGTAGCTACATCACTGGCGAAGTCACTTTTCTCTGCAAAGTAAGATGCCCCTAAGGAAGGAATAAACATTAAAGCCTGAGCAAAAATGATTGGCATTACACCAGCAGCATTAAGTTTCAATGGCAGATATTGACGCTGTCCACCCATAACCCGGTTCCCTACAACCTGCTTGGCATACTGAATAGGTATTCTCCTAACAGCCTGCGTAAGCATTACGGCACCCATGATTACAAAGTATAGCGCAACTACTTCAAGTACAAACAACAAAATCGAACCACTTCCTCTGGATACGAATTCTTTGTAAATAGCTCCTGGAAAACGAGAAACAATCCCGATCATGATCAGCATTGATATACCATTTCCAATACCCTTATCAGTAATACGTTCACCCAACCACATACAGAACATCGTTCCGGCAGTAAGGACAAACACTGAAGATATAGAGAACATCGCACGAGGAACTAATAAAGCTTCATCTGGTACAGTAGTATTCAAATAAGCCGTTCCTTGAACAAGGGTAACTATGATGGTAAGAACTCTTGTAATCTGATTTAATTTCTTACGTCCAGATTCACCTTCCTTCTGCATCTTCTGAAAGTATGGCAGCGCCATTGTCAAAAGCTGAATCGCAATCGATGCAGAAATGTAGGGCATGATCCCTAATGCAAAAATGGAGGCTTTACTAAAAGCTCCACCTAAAAATGTATCCAACAAACCTAAAAGGCCTTGTGTGGATACATTCATTTGATCAGGCTCAACACCTGGCAAAGCTACATAAGACCCTAAACGGAATATTGTTATAAACAAAAGAGTGTTGAGAATACGTGTTCTCAACTCCTCTATTGAAAATATATGCTTTATCGTCTCAAAAAATCGTTTCATGTTATGGGCTTACAATAGCTATCCGATAATAAACGTTGATGCTTAACCGAACAACAAAAGTTATAACTTAACTGCTTTTCCTCCCGCCTTTTCGATCGACTCAATAGCCGAAGAAGAGAACCCATGAGCTTGAACTTCAACCGCAGACGAAATAGCTCCACGATTAAGAATTTTAACAAGATCTTTTTTAGCGCAAAGCCCATTTTCACGAATCAATTCCAATGTAATAACAGATGCATTGGTTTTTTCCGCTAAAGCCTGAATAGCATCCAGGTTTAGAGCCTTGTACTCAATCCGGTTAATGTTGTTAAACCCGAACTTAGGTAAACGTCTTTGAAGTGGCATCTGGCCCCCTTCAAAACCAGCCTTACGGCTATATCCTGAACGGGATTGAGCACCTTTATGTCCACGTGCAGAAGTTCCTCCTTTACCGGATCCCTGACCACGTCCAACTCGCTTTCCAACTTTAACGGAGCCAGCAGCCGGTTTTAATGAACTAAGATTCATACTATCGTATATATTAAATTTCTTCAACTTTAACCAAATGGCTCACTTTGCGGATCATTCCTGCAATAGCTTCGCTGTTTTCCTTTTCAACCGTTCTGTTCAGTTTACCAAGACCTAACGCTTTTATCGTCAGCTTCTGCTTCTCCGGACGGTCGATTGTACTTTTAACTTGTGTAATACGTACTTTTGACATGATTACTATCAGATAGAGGATGCTCCCGAAAGGATTATCCGTTAAAAACTTTATCCAGTTTAACACCACGCTGGAACGCAACCTGATGCGGAGCTCTCATCTTTAAAAGCGCATCAATAGTAGCCTTAATTACGTTGTGTGGGTTCGACGATCCTTTTGACTTAGCCAAAACGTCTTTGATACCCGCACTTTCTAGCACAGCACGCATAGGTCCGCCAGCAAGAACACCTGTACCAGGAGCAGCTGGTTTGATCAATACGAAACCACCGCTGAATTTACCTTCCATTTCGTGAGGAACAGTATGTTTCAGCATTGGAATTTGAATAAGATTCTTTTTCGCATCATCAATTCCTTTTGCAATAGCGTCAGTAACCTCATTGGCTTTACCAAGTCCGTGACCAACAGTTCCGTTTCCGTCACCTACTACAACAATGGCTGAAAAGCTGAAACGGCGACCGCCTTTTACTACTTTTGCTACCCGATTAATCGCTACTACGCGTTCTTTCAGATCCGATTCGTTAACCTTTGAAGGTCTTGTATTTGTAGACATAGTCTTTGTTATTCTTAGAATTTCAGGCCACCCTCACGAGCTCCTTCGGCCAATGCTTTAACTTTACCGTGGTACAAATACCCGTTACGGTCAAATACAACCGCCTGAATACCTGCTTCCTGTGCCTTTTCAGCTATTTTCTTACCAACTTGAGTAGCAACTTCGATATTTGAATTCTCTTTTCTGCCTCCCAAGTCTACGGAAGATGCACTCACAAGAGTAACACCTTTTATATCATCAATAATCTGAGCGTAAATGCTGGTGTTCGAACGAAAAACCGACAATCTCGGACGTTCTGCACTTCCAGCCACTTTCTTGCGAATGTGGTATTTAAGTCGTTGTCTTCTATCTACTTTTGACGTAGCCATTTTTAATCTTATCTAACAGTTTATAACATTATTCTGTGGCTACGCACTACTTCTTAGAAGCAGACTTACCAGCTTTACGACGAACGATCTCGCCAACAAAGCGGATACCTTTTCCTTTGTAAGGCTCTACTTTACGTAATGACTTAATCTTAGCAGCAACAGAACCGATCAATTCTTTATCAATTCCTTCCAAAATAACTTTTGGATTCTGACCTTTCTCAGAAGTCGTTGTTAATTTAATCTCCTCAGGGATCGCCATGAAAATATTGTGAGAGTAACCCAACTGCAGTTCCAACACATTGTTAGCAGCAGTGGCTTTATAACCTACCCCAATAATTTCCAATTCCTTTTTATATCCGGCATCAACACCAATGATCATGTTATTGATCAATGAACGATACAAACCATGTAATGCTTTGTGACGCTTTTGCTCTGTTGGACGCTTTACTTTCAATTCATTTCCCTCCACCTCAACGATGATATCGCTATCAACAGCCTGAGTAAGTGTTCCTTTCGGGCCTTTTACCGATACTACATTGTCTGCTGCTACTGAAACAGAGACACTAGCTGGTAAAACAATTATTTTATTTCCTATACGTGACATTTCCTGAATAACTTTAAAATATTAATACACGAAACATAACACTTCTCCACCTACATTCAGCGTCTTAGCTTCTTTATCCGTCATTACTCCTTTAGAAGTAGAGATAATTACAGTACCTAATCCACCCAATACACGCGGAAGCGTTGATGAACCTGAATATTTACGTAGTCCAGGCTTACTTACTCTCTCCAATTTCACAATTGCAGATTGTTTTGTCACAGGATTGTATTTCAAGGCTATCTTGATTGTTCCCTGAGGCCCGATTTCGTCGAATTTATAACTCTGAATGTACCCTTTATCGAAAAGTACTTTGGTTATTTCTTTTTTTATGTTGGACGCAGGTATCTCTACGACTCTGTGCTTCGCTTTAATGGCGTTTCTGAGTCTGGTTAGATAATCTGCTATTGGATCCGTTAACATCTTTATGCCTGGTTTTGTACACCCCTTTCAAACGGGAGTGCAAAGTTAAGTAATTGAAATCAGAATTGAAAGTATTCTTACCAACTTGATTTAGTAACACCCGGAATTTTACCATCTGAGGCCATATCCCGGAATAATACTCTTGAAATTCCGAATTTCCGCATATATCCACGTGGTCTTCCTGTGATTTTGCAACGATTGTGCAGACGTACAGGTGAAGAGTTACGTGGTAATTTATCTAGACCAACCCAATCCTCAGCAGCTTTTAATGTTTTACGCTTTTCAGCGTAACGAGCTACCAGTGCTTGTCTTTTTCTTTCCCGTGCTTTTACTGATTCTTTTGCCATTGTCGGTAAATATCTTACTCTTAAGAATTATCCTTGTTTGTTCGCGTTAGTGAAAGGCATTCCGAGTGCTTTCAACAATTCGTAACTTTCTTCGTCCGAATTGCTTGAAGTAACAAACGTAATATCCATACCTGTAATCTTGCTTACCTTTTCGATACTGATTTCAGGGAAGATGATCTGCTCCTTAACACCCATTGTGTAGTTACCACGTCCATCAAAACCTTTATCACTGATACCTTTGAAATCACGAACACGTGGCATCGCAATAGCAGTAAGACGGTCTAAGAACTCATACATGCGATCTCCGCGAAGGGTTACCTTTGCTCCAATCGGCATGTTTTCGCGTAATTTAAAGTTAGAAACCGCTTTCTTAGAAATGGTAGCTACCGCTTTCTGTCCAGTGATCAAACCCAACTCTTCAACACCTACGTCAACAAGTTTCTTGTCAGCAACAGCTGCACCAATCCCCTTGTTGAGTACAATTTTAGTCAAACGCGGAACTTGCATGATTGACTTATACTGAAATTTCTCTCTCAGTTGCGAAACGATTTCGCTCGCGTATTTTTCTTTTAATCTAGGCTGTGCCATTTTCTAAAATAGTTACTGTGGATTGCCGACCCACCTGCTTATTTATAACAACTCAACTGTTACAAAACTGAAACCTTATAAAAGGTTTCCAGTCTTTTTGCTGTAACGTTGCAATTTTCCTTTGTCATCTGCTTTGCGACCGGTACGGGTTGGCTCCCCGCTTTTAGGATCTACAACCATCAGATTACTGATGTGTATAGTACCTTCCAGTTTCTCAATGCTTCCTTGCGGATTTTGTGCGTTAGGTTTCACATGTTTTGTAATCATGTTAACACCTTCCACAGTAGCTCTTGATTTCTCAACAAGCACTTTTTTAATCACTCCTGTTTCACCTTTTGCGTTACCAGAGATCACCTTTACAGTGTCTCCTTTACGTATGTGTAATTTTGCAGGTGCTTTTTTATTTTTACTTTCCATTTGAGGTATTCTCTTAACGGTTCAAAGAAATACTATAATTCTGATTTCTTACAACACTTCAGGTGCCAGTGATACGATCTTCATAAATTGCTTTTCGCGCAATTCCCGTGCAACCGGGCCGAAGATACGTGTTCCGCGTGGTTCATCATTGTTGTTCAATAAAACCGCAGCGTTATCTTCAAAACGAATGTATGTACCATCCTTGCGTCGTACTTCCTTTTTAGTCCGTACTACAACGGCTTTTGATACCGTTCCCTTTTTCATATTGCTCGAAGAAAGAGCAGATTTTACTGTTACGACGATCTTATCGCCTACTGAAGCATAGCGTTTGCCAGTTCCGCCAAGTACTCGGATAACGAGTACTTCCTTCGCTCCACTGTTGTCTGCTACCGACAGTCTTGATTCTTGCTGTACCATGGTTACTTAGCTCTTTCAAGGATTTCTACTAATCTCCAACGCTTATTCTTGCTAAGCGGACGGGTTTCCATCACGCGGATCGTATCACCGATACCTACCTGATTTGTTTCGTCGTGCACCATCAATTTGGTAGTTTTAGTCATAAACTTACCGTATTTCTCGTGCTTAACTTTACGTTCAACAGTGATCACACAGGATTTCTCCATTTTGTTGCTCACTACTTTACCTACTCTTTCTTTACGTAAATTTCTTTCTGTTGCCTCCATAATTTCTAAACTATTTTACTGTTGGTTATTTTTAGCCGACAGCTCGGTTAAGAGTTTAGCTACTTCCTTACGTGAGGCGCGAATACGCAAAGGGTTCTCGATAGGAGAAATAGCGTGAGCAAATTTCAACCGTAGTAAGCGCTCTCTCTCTTGGGCGATCTGCTCTTTAAGCTGATCCTGCGACAGATCCTTAATTTCTTTACTAGTCATTGCTTTTAATAATTAGCGTTCTTAATACGTTCGGGGTTGGTCCTATTCCTGATAATCCCGACGTACCACGAACTTTGTTTTGATTGGCAACTTTTGTGCAGCCAAACGCAATGCTTCGTTCGCTGTATCCAGTGCAACACCAGTTGCTTCGAAGATAATTGTTCCTGGCTTAACAGGTGCTACCCAATATTCAGGAGCTCCTTTTCCTTTACCCATACGAACCTCAGCAGGTTTTTTGGTAATAGGCTTATCTGGAAAAACACGAATCCAAACCTGGCCTTCACGTTTCATAGCACGGGTTACTGAAATACGGGCTGCCTCAATTTGACGTGCAGTCAGCCAACCTGGTTCAAGCGCCTTGATAGCGAATGAGCCGAAAGCGATTTCATGTCCACGTGTAGCCAGACCGTTGTATGAACCCTTTCCCTTTTGTTGCTTGCGAAATTTTGTTCTTTTCGGCTGTAACATGATTCTAATCTATTTGAACCGATTTAAAAAACCGGAAAATGTCGGATTACTTCTTCTTATTTTTGTTGTTGTTTCTCTTGCGACGATCTGCTTCGCTACCGCCGCCGCCTTCGCCACGTGGAGCACCATCACGAGCACCTCTTCTGTCACGTCCGCCACGGTCATTACCACCACGGTCGTTACCACCTGCGCTTCTATCCGCTCTGTCCGATGCAGCTGTTGCAGCACTTGGAGTCAAATCACGCTTGCCATAAAGTTCACCTTTGAAGATCCAAACTTTAATACCTATTTTTCCATAGATCGTTTGTGCCTCAGAGATTGCGTAATCAATATCCGCTCTCAAAGTATGAAGAGGAATACGTCCCTCTTTGTACTCTTCCGTACGAGCCATCTCAGCACCGCCTAAACGACCAGCCAAACGAATTTTGATTCCTTGCGTTCCTACACGCATTGCAGAAGCGATTGACTGCTTCATTGCACGACGGTAAGAGATACGTGCCTGCAATTGTTGAGCGATTGCCTCGCCTACCAATTTAGCATCGATTTCAGGTCTTTTGATTTCGTAGATGTTAATCTGAACATCTTTACCTGTAATCTTCTTAAGCTCTTCTTTGATTTTATCAACCTCGCTACCACCTTTACCGATTACAATACCCGGACGAGCCGTGTGTATAGTAAGGGTGATACGTTTAAGAGTGCGCTCAATAACTACTTTTGAGATCGATCCCTTAGGGATACGTGCTTTGATGTAGTTACGAATTTTTTCGTCTTCAACAAGTTTGTCAGAAAAGTCCTTTCCTCCGTACCAACTCGACTCCCATCCTCTAACAATTCCCAGTCTCAGACCTATAGGATTAACCTTTTGTCCCATTCGATATAGATCGTTTTACTTATGATTCGGTGATTACTGCTTGTTTATCTGCGCTTGCGGTAGAAGCCGCTGCGTCGTCTATCACGATTGTGATGTGATTCGAACGCTTACGAATTCTGTGTGCTCTCCCTTGCGGTGCAGGTCGCAAACGCTTCAACATACGTCCACCGTCGATAAATACGGTTTTTACAATAAGATCAGCGTCTTCCAGCTTTGCATCTTCATTCAGTTGTTGCCAGTTGGCTACTGCAGAAAGTAAAACTTTATGCAAAACAGGTGAAGCTGCTTGTGGTTGAAACTTTAAAAGCGCCAACGCTTTGCTGACCTTTTGTCCGCGAATCATGTCGGCTACTAATCTCATCTTGCGAGGAGAAGTAGGCACATTTCTTAATATAGCTCTTGCTTCCATGTTCTTTCAGATATAGGCTCGTTTTACTCAGGGCAAAACCAGCTATCGTCGACTAATTATTTTCTACCTTTATCTTTTTTTGCAGTGTGACCACGGAAGTTACGCGTTGGCGAAAATTCTCCCAGTTTGTGACCTACCATGTTCTCAGTTACATAAACAGGAATAAATTTGTTTCCGTTATGAACCGCAAATGTGTGCCCGATAAAATCAGGCGAAATCATTGAGCGTCGAGACCAGGTTTTGATAACTGACTTGCGAGCAGCGCTGTTCATCACAGTCACTTTGTTCTCAAGACGAAAGTCGATATATGGTCCTTTTTTTAATGAGCGTGCCATGTTATTCTATTATTTTTTACGACGGCTGATAATCAATTTCTCAGAATGCTTGTTACGATCACGAGTCTTAAGTCCCTTAGAGAACTGTCCGTTTCTTGACCGAGGCTGTCCACCGGACGAGCGGCCTTCACCACCACCCATTGGGTGATCGACTGGGTTCATTGCCACACCACGAACGCGGGGACGACGACCTAACCAACGTTTACGGCCTGCTTTACCAATACTCACATTCATGTGACTTGAATTGGAAACTGTTCCAACCGTTGCGATACAAGTAGAAAGTATCATACGCATTTCACCAGATGGCATTTTCAATACTGCGTATTTCCCTTCACGTGCTACTAATTGAGCGTAAGCTCCTGCACTACGTGCAAACTGTCCACCTTTACCAGGAGTAAGTTCAACATTGTGAACGATTGTACCGATTGGCATAGAACCTAATGGAAGTGCATTACCTACTTCCGGTGCTACTGAACTACCAGAGACGATAACCTGTCCTACTTTAAGTCCGTTCGGTGCGATTACGTATCTTTTTTCGTCATCTGCATATTGTACCAGAGCGATACGTGCAGAGCGGTTTGGATCGTATTCAATTGTAAGAACTGTGGCTGGTGCGTCGAAACGATTTCTTTTGAAATCAATCACACGGTATTTCCGCTTGTGACCACCACCTATATGTCGCATGGTACGGCGTCCTGAGCTATTACGACCGCCAGTTCTTTTGACGGTTTCTAAGAGACTCTTTTCCGGTTTCGCTGCGGTTATCTCCTCAAAAGTAGGAGCTGAGCGAAAACGTTGACCAGCACTTGTTGGTTTTAATTTTTTAACTGCCATTGCTATTAACTCGTCAAAGATTTAAGTCGTTCAACTATTCTTATGCTTCACCGTAAATATCGATGATCTCGCCTTCTGCTACCGTTACGATAGCTTTCTTGATAGTTGACGTTTTTCCACTTACAAATTTACCTCCCGATGTGCGGGACTTGCTTTTACCAATGCTACGCATTGTGTGAACGCTTTCTACGGTAACCCCAAACAGTTTTTCAATAGCCTTTTTGATCTCAACTTTGTTTGAAGTAAGGGATACTTCAAAGGCATATTTTCCTTGACCACCCTGAGCCGTTACCTTTTCGGTTATAATCGGACGTTTCAGTACACTCATGATTATTTGTTCAATTGGGTTTCCAAAATAGACAGAGCAGATTCACTTATTAAAAGACGGTCTGCATTCATCAGGTCATAGGTATTGACCGCATCCACCGTTGTAACTTTCGCCTTAGGAATGTTACGGCTTGACAGATATAAATTGCTGTCAATTGATGGAAGAATTAATAATGTTTTTGTGTTCACTAATGCAAGTGAGTTTAAAACATTCAGATACGATTTTGTCTTAGGTGCATCAAATGAAAATGCTTCAAGAACTGAAATTGAATCTGCTTTTGCTTTGACAGAGAAAGCTGACTTACGAGCCAATGCTTTAACTTTTCTGTTGATTTTAAAACCGTAGTCACGTGGTCTTGGACCAAAAATACGTCCACCACCTACGAATACAGGAGATTTGATACTACCTGCACGAGCACCACCAGTACCCTTTTGTTTTTTAATCTTACGTGTAGAATGATTAATTTCTGCACGTTCTTTTGACTTGTGCGTTCCTTGGCGCTGATTGGCCAGGTAAAGCTTAACGTCGAGATAGATCGCGTGCGTATTAGGTTCGATGCCAAAAATATCTTCTGACATGTTTACCTTCTTGCCGGTATCTTCTCCTTTTATATTTAATACGGACAGTTCCATCGGTGCTATTTCTCTAGGATTAGAAATGAATTCTTTGAACCAGGTACCGAGCCACTTACTACAATAAGATTTTGCTCAGGGATCACTTTCAGAATACGCAAATTCTGAATCTTTACACGATTGTTACCCATGCGTCCACCCATACGAATGCCTTTAAATACGCGCGATGGGAATGAACAGGCACCAATCGAACCCGGGTGACGTGCACGGTTATGCTGACCGTGAGTTTGACCACCAACCCCAGCAAATCCGTGGCGTTTTACAACACCTTGAAATCCGCGTCCTTTGGCATTGCCAACAACATCAATGAATTCACCTTCCTCAAATACATCTAGTACTGATAGTGAAGTACCAAGTTCGTGTTCCACGTCAAATTCCTTAAACTCAACAACCTTTTGTTTTGGTGTTGTGTTGGCTTTTTTGAAGTGGCCAATCAATGGCTGAGACGAGTTCTTTTCTTTCTTCTCGCCAAAACCTAACTGGATAGCTTTATAGCCATCCTTCTCTTCGGACCTAACTTGTGTAACAACACAAGGACCAGCTTGGATAACCGTACACGCCAGAGCCTGCCCGTCAGCGTTGTACAAACTAGTCATTCCGATTTTTTTACCTATTAAACCAGACATGTAAATTAATTTAAATTAGCAGGTAAAACCCCTTAATCTTTAAAACGGACTGCAAAGGTAGAAAATTTAATTTTTCAATCCAAGCAGTTCTTATTTATTTCTCGCTGATAATCAGCAAAAAAGGTCAGATGTTTTTACACATCTGACCTTCGTTTCTTTCAGAACTTTGTCCTTGACAATAAACGACAAGGATTGTCTGATTTTTCGAGCTCAGATGTGGTTTCCAGAATTCCGGACCTTCATCCAACTTATGTCTTTGACCTGGCTTAAACAGGTCTCAATCACTATACTTTGATCTCTACGTCAACTCCGCTTGGCAATTCAAGCTTCATAAGTGCATCAACTGTTTTTGCACTTGTAGAGAAAATATCTACCAAACGTTTGTAAGTACAAAGCTGGAACTGCTCACGTGATTTCTTGTTAACGTGTGGAGAACGCAAAACAGTGAATTTCTCAGTTTTTGTTGGCAATGGAATAGGGCCACTTACTACTGCTCCTGTTGCCTTTACCGCTTTTACAATCTTCTCAGCCGACTTATCAACCAAGTTGTGGTCGAATGACCGAAGTTTGATACGAATTTTTTGATTCATGATTTGTTTTTATTTCCGGTTCTGAAATTACTTGAACGAAACGTATTCCGACAATCCACAGCTGAAAGAACCATTTACTTCAACCGCTTAATGC
The DNA here is from genome assembly GCF_021390535.1 of Dyadobacter sp. CY312. Lineage (GTDB taxonomy): Bacteria > Bacteroidota > Bacteroidia > Cytophagales > Spirosomataceae > Dyadobacter. The sequence goes on along the minus strand of NZ_JAJUXG010000019.1, from coordinate 151,230 downwards.
TATATAAAAAAACAGTGTGTGTTAAGTAAATAACACACACCATCCCATTATGCTTTAACTAATCCTTTTGCTTTTTCAATCACCTGCTCTGCAATGTTGTTAGGAACAACCTCGTAGTAAGCAAACGTAAGAGAAGCAGTAGCACGTCCAGAGGACATTGTACGAAGGTCTGTAACATAACCGAACAACTCAGAAAGAGGAACATCACATTTGATAACTTGTGCACCATTACGTGTATCCATACCTCTCATCAAACCACGACGACGGTTAAGGTCACCAGTGATAGGTCCTGTGTATTCGTCAGGAGTAAGAACTTCTACGTGCATAACTGGTTCCATCAACTTAGAACCTGCATGACGCGCTGCTTCTTTGAAACCGATTTTCGCTGCAAGTTCGAAAGAAAGTGCATCTGAATCGACATCGTGGAATGAACCGTGGAATATACGCACTTTCATAGAATCCAATGGATATCCCGCAAGAGCACCATTAGCCATAGAAGCTTCAAAACCTTTCTGGATCGGTGCGATAAATTCACGAGGAATAGTACCACCTACGATCTGATTCACAAACTGCAAACCTGTTTTTGGTTCTTTGCCTTCTTCGTTATCATCACGTGGTCCGATTTCGAATACGATATCGGCGAACTTACCACGACCACCAGTTTGTTTCTTGTAAACTTCACGGTGTTCGAAATTCTTGGTAAGAATCTCTTTGTAAGCAACCTGAGGAGCACCCTGGTTTACTTCCACTTTGAATTCACGACGCATACGGTCGATGATAATTTCAAGGTGAAGTTCACCCATTCCTTTGATGATCGTCTGACCAGTTTCTTCGTTACTTTCAACCTGCAACGTAGGATCTTCTTCGATCAATTTCGTGATTGCCTTAGAGAAGTTATCACTATCCGCAGCTTTCTTAGGCTCGATAGCGTAACCAATTACAGGCTCAGGGAATACCATTGATTCCAAAACGATCGGGAATTTTTCCTCAGAAAGTGTATCTCCTGTTTTGATATCTTTGAAACCAACCACAGCACCAATATCACCAGCTTCAAGTCTGTCGATCTGATTCTGCTTGTTAGCATGCATTTGGAAGATACGAGAGATACGTTCCTTATTACCTGAACGGTTGTTCAATACATAAGAACCTGAATCCAAATGACCTGAGTAAGAACGTATAAAGCAAAGGCGTCCTACGTAAGGGTCAGTTGCAATTTTAAATGCCAAGGCACAGAAAGGATCTGTATCAGTAGGCTGACGTGAAATTTCTTCGCCAGTACGTGGATCAGTACCAATGATGCTTTCACGATCTTGTGGTGAAGGCAAAATAGCCATCACGTAATCAAGCATCGTTTGAACACCTTTATTTTTAAATGAAGAACCACAAACCATAGGAACGATTTTCATGCTGATCGTTGCTGCGCGCAAAGCTGCAAGAATTTCGTCTTCTGAGATTGAAGTAGGATCTTCAAAATATTTCTCCATCAAAGTGTCGTCGAATTCGGCAACAGCTTCAAGCAATTTTTCTCTCCATTCAGTTGCTTCTTCAAGCATATCGTCAGGAATAGGAACCTCTGTAAAAGTCATACCTTTATCAGCCTCATTCCACTCAATACCACGGAAGTTAACAAGGTCAACTACACCACGGAAAGTATCTTCTGCACCGATTGGCAACTGAAGAGGAACTGCGTAGCTTCCCAGCATTTCTTTAACCTGTGCACAAACTTTAAGGAAGTCTGCACCAGAACGGTCCATTTTATTTACGAATCCGATACGTGCTACGTTGTAGTTATTAGCCAAACGCCAGTTCGTTTCAGACTGAGGCTCAACACCATCAACTGCACTAAAAAGGAAAACCAAACCATCCAATACACGAAGAGAACGGTTTACTTCTACTGTGAAGTCAACGTGTCCCGGAGTATCGATGATGTTGATGTGATATTTTTCATTGCGGTAGTCCCAGTTAACTGTTGTAGCCGCCGAAGTGATAGTAATACCACGCTCCTGCTCCTGCTCCATCCAGTCCATTGTAGCAGCACCATCATGTACTTCTCCAATTTTATGGCTAACCCCTGCGTAATAAAGAATACGCTCAGTTGTAGTCGTTTTACCTGCATCAATGTGAGCAGCAATTCCAATGTTTCTTGTTAATCTTAGATCACGTGCCATGACAAATGGTGATGTGTTTATTTATTCGATGTGCAATGCTAAACCTGAAGCAATTCGGAACTTTAAAGTAGGCATACTATTGCACCATTTTAAAAATTCAGAGCGCAAAAGTATAAATTGTTGATTATAAAAGCAATGAAGCGGAGATTATTTTTTGAAAAAATTTATATGCCCTGAATTTTACCCTCTGTGTTAAAAAATATATAGCTAAGTCAACAGGTCAAAAACAAAAAATCCGGTTACTGCAAATACATGCAATAACCGGATCAATATATTCAAAGAAAACGCTTTTCCTAGAACCTGAAGTGCGAGAATGCTTTGTTCGCATCCGCCATACGGTGGGTATCGTCTTTCTTTTTAACAGCAGCACCTTCACCTTTTGCAGCAGCGATAATTTCACCTGCAAGGCGGTCTACCATTGTTTTTTCACCACGCTTACGTGAATAGTTGATCAACCATTTCATTCCCAATGACTGCTTACGTTCCGGACGTACTTCAGTTGGAACCTGGAAAGTTGCACCACCTACACGACGGCTTTTTACTTCAACAGATGGAGTTACATTGTTCAATGCTTTTTTCCATGTTTCAAGACCACTTTCGCTGGTTTTTTTCTCAACTAGCTCAAGAGCATCGTAGAAAATTGTGAAAGCGATGCTTTTCTTGCCTTGAAGCATCAGGTTGTTAACAAATTTAGTAACCTGTACATCCCTGAACTTAGGATCAGGCAGGATATATCTTTTCTTTGGTTTGGACTTTCTCATTGTAGTACTTAATGTTTAACGAGGTTTCGTTTTGCAACTTATTCACCCCGGATCTGCTCCGGAATTACTTCCCTTTTATCAGAGTATTCTTTAATAAAAGCAGAGAGAGTTACTTTTTATTTTTTCTTACCTTTTGTTGGTGCTGCTGGCGCTTGTCCTGGCTTAGGGCGTTTAGCACCATATTTCGAACGACGTTGTTTACGTCCGTTAACTCCTGCAGTATCCAATGCACCACGAATAATGTGGTAACGAACACCAGGTAAGTCTTTCACACGACCACCACGAATCAATACGATCGAGTGCTCTTGCAAGTTGTGTCCTTCACCAGGGATGTAAGCATTTACCTCCTTGTTATTTGAAAGACGAACACGCGCTACTTTACGAAGTGCAGAGTTCGGTTTTTTAGGCGTTGTGGTGTACACACGTGTACACACCCCCCTACGCTGAGGGCAGGAATCCAAAGCCGGTGACTTTGATTTCCATGTAATGGTCTCTCTACCTTTACGGACTAATTGTGAAATAGTTGGCATTTAACAAATTGATTTTGATCTGGTTAATGCACCAGTCTATTGTTTTGAAAACAGTTTTCCCGAAAAATCGGACTGCAAAAGTAAAACATTCGCATTGATTTCCAAAAGGTTGTCAGTTTTTTTTGGAGCCAGGACTGATTTTTAAGCAGTCACAACGCAATTAAAACTAAAAAAATCTATACATTCGACGAACAACGTGCCTGTATCGTCATGCTCCCAAAGAGCTGTTATCCAATCCGGCGATTCGTAATCAGAGATTGTTACACCCAAGAAGTCAGGAGTTGGTAAGAGGTTGGGAAGTTTTTTTTAATTTTTGATTAAAAATATATCCCGGTTACACCCGGAATTTTATTTCAAAACGTTGTTTATTAGTATTGTCTTTCAAAAACCCAAAGTGCGAGTCGGATCGTTTGATTTTATACATTAAATTATGAAAATTTTGCGGTATCATTTTACCCTCCTTATTAGCTTTCTGGCCATTGCCCTGTTTCTCTCAAGTTGTAATTCTGCCATGCAGGCGTACAAGGACGGGTACAAAAAATTCAGCAACGGAGAGTACGATCTCGCCATTAAAGGATTTCAAAAAGCAGCCGCTGAAAACTACGAACCCACTCAAACCAGCTTTCTGATCGCGGAATCATACAGACTATCCAATCGTTTCAAAGAAGCTATCCCGTATTATAAAAAAGCGCTGGATGAAGGTTTAACCAATCCAGAGGCCCAGTTCCAGTATGCCTATGCGCTGAAAACAGCAGGACAGTACGAAGAAGCTTCCAATCAATTCGCACTTTTTGCCAAGGCACCAGGCAGCCCTAAAAATCTTCAGGAAAGAGCATTAAGAGAAGTAGAGATTCTTAAAATCGCTGACAGATTGCGCACGCAGAAAATGGAAGTGCAACTCAAAGAAATCCCCTTGAACACAGCAAGTGCCGAGTTCTCTCCGGCAATCCTGGGCAACGAACTTGTTTTTTCATCTTCCAGAAAAGAAATTGTATACAAAAACAATGGACAGCCGATGCTCGGCTTGTACAAAGTGAATATTGCTCAGGACGCAGGCTCTACACAGGGCACTCCGGTTTTGTTTAGCCAGGAAATTTTCGCACCCGATGCCAATGAAGGTTCTCCCGCATTCTCTCCTGATGGCAAAACGCTGGTATTTGCCCGTGGTAATACAGGCAAGAAAAAAAGTGCAGCAGATGTAGACCTTTATCTGAGCCGCAACGTGAACGGACAATGGACTGCTCCGGCAATCCTACCCATCAACGACTCTCTTGCGTGGGATGGATCTCCGGCGTTTTCGAGAGATGGCAAAACGCTTTATTTTGCATCGAACCGTGCCGGTGGTGTTGGCGGAATTGACCTGTACCGCACCAACATGGATGCATCTGGTCGTTTTAGCAAGCCGGTTAACATGGGCAAGGACATCAATACGGCGGGTGACGATATGTTCCCATATGTTGCAGAAGGCGGAAAACTCTATTTTGCATCGGATGGACACCCGGGTCTTGGAAAACTGGATCTTTTTTCAGCCACACGTACGCAGGGTCTGATCACGATTGAAAACATGGGATTGCCTTTCAATAGTCCACAGGATGACTTCGGCCTCGTTTTTTACAAAGATCTGAATAAAGGATTTTTCTCCTCAAACAGAGATGGTGGCAAAGGTGACGACGACATCTACTACTTCTATGGACCGGAAGAAGAAGATACAACTACGATTGTAAAAAGAGATGATCCGAATGATCCGCTCAATCCTAAAAACCCAAATTACATTGAGGGTAAATTAAAAACGGTACGCTACTTCCTGGCAGGTAATGTGATTGAAAACAGCACCGAATCTCCGATAGCATTAGATTCAGCATTGGTGCGGATCTTGCCCGATACATCTGATACACCCATCGCCGAATATACTTCGGGCAAAGACGGTATGTTTGGAAAGCAAGCTGTTCAAGAGGGAAAATCTTATGTGCTTTATGTAACCAGAAAAGGATACATCAGCAGAAGAGAGCCTTTCACAATGGATGGTAAAACAATTCCTCCTATTTTCCTGAACAAGGTTCTGACAGACACAACTTATCAGGTTACGCTTAAACTGGATAAACTGGAATTGAACAAAACCTTTGTTCTTGAAAATATCTATTACGATTTGAACAAATATAACATCCGACCGGATGCCGCCATTGAATTGGACAAACTGGTACAGATACTTAAAGATAACCCTACCGTGAATATTGAGCTCAGCTCACACACGGATGCCCGTGCTACGGATGCATACAACATGACCCTTTCTCAAAACAGGGCCGAATCTGCGGTAGACTACCTGGTTTCGAAAGGAATTGATGCCGACCGGATGACCGCGAAGGGTTACGGTGAAAGAGAACTCATCGTCCCTAATGCCAAAACCGAAGAAGAGCACCAGCGAAACAGGAGGACAGAATTTACAATCCTGAGTTATTAATAATACTGCACTCCGAAACAGGGCCTGATTTCGAAAGAAGATCAGGCCCTGTTTTATGTAGTTCTTCGGATGAACTGATACACCTCACTTACAGTTTACTCTTACAAATCGACCTTCCAAAGGAACGATTTCAGACTTTTTGCAACAACAATTAATTATATCAAGCTTATTACCAATGGCTCAACGAATCGTTTATTGGTTTCGAAATGACCTTAGACTGAATGATAATGAAGCATTTCTCTCAGCTACATTAACAGCAAAAGAGATTGTACCTGTGTATGTATTTGACCCCCGATTGTTTAATAATACAAAACTAGGATTTAGGAGAACCAGTGCGCTGCGTGCACAATTCCTGATTGACTGTGTTACTGACCTCCGGAACCGGCTTCGTGAAAAAGGTGGAGACCTGCTGATCCGTGTCGGAGACCCCGAAAAAATTGTGGCACAGCTTGCAGAGATGTATCAGGCTGAATACGTTTATACCAGTAAAGAAATTGCCCCGGAAGAGACACGTATTGAGTCGTCGCTAAGCAAACAGCTTAAGGTAAGCAATATTGACATCAAGTTATTCTGGATGAATACACTAAGTCAGGTTACGGATCTCCCCTTCCCGATTTCAAAACTTCCTCTTGGTTTTAACGTGTTTCATGATGAAGTTAAAAGTAATCTGAAGGTAAAACAACCACTGCCAGAACCGGATCAAATCACCCTGCCACAGGAATATGAAGCAGGAACAATTGTCTCGCTACCTATGCTCGGAATAGATCCTCTTGAAATTTCGGTTCGCAGTTCACAAGCAGAGAGCCTGCACAAGGGAGGTGAAACGGAAGCAATGTCTGCATTAAAAAATTATATCCACGCATTCCCGACTCAGGATGAAAATTCCGACGACCTGTTAACAGACTCTGCGCTCACCAACTGGCTTTCTGTTGGAAATCTTTCGTCCCGTACCGTATATCATGCCATATCTGATATACGCAATACTGACAGAGACGGTTTCTTGAAAAATATGCTGGAAAGGGATTATTTTAACTGGACCTTATTGCGATATGGCCCACGGATGTTCAAACCGAGTGGTGTGCTTCACAATTTTCATCATAAATGGCTTAATGACAAAGCTTTGTTTAACAAATGGGAGAAAGGACAGACAGACGACAACGAGGTGAATGCCATCATGAATAAAATTGCAGCAACCGGAAGCATATCTGCTTCGGAAAGGTTGAAAGCTGCCAACTACCTGATACAACATGATCAAGTCAACTGGACTTGGGGAGCCATGTATTTTGAGAGCTTCCTTACTGACTATAATGTGTCGGTAAACTGGGGTAAATGGAATAATCTTGCCGGAGTAGGAGCTAATTAAGCATATCTCTTTTTCCTGCTATCCTGCACAAGTACATGATGTAATGGCAGAAAACCGGCCATGTAGTTTTTGTTCAGGATTTTGTTAGCTTTGAGCAACTTTGAACCAAGTTAATTAACACTAAACGATTAAAAAAAATGTCAAAAGGACTAATTGCAGTAATTGCTGTTCTTCTAATTCTGGGATTTGTAGGATGTGGTAAATATAACGGCCTTGTAGGTAAAGACGAGGTTGTAAAAGAATCCTGGGCTAAGGTAGAGAGCCAGTATCAGCGCCGTGCTGACCTTATTCCCAACCTTGTTAGTACTGTTAAAGGTGCTGCGGACTTTGAAAAAAGCACACTGACGGCTGTAATTGAAGCCCGTTCAAAAGCTACCCAGACTACCATCAATGCTGATCAGTTAACTCCTGAGAACATTGCTAAATTTCAGGGTGCGCAAGATCAGTTGAGCAGTTCGCTTTCCCGACTACTGGTATCGGTTGAGCAATATCCACAGCTGAAAGCGAATCAGAACTTCCTTGAACTTCAGGCTCAGCTGGAAGGTACAGAAAACCGCATTACCGTAGCACGTAACGATTTTAACACCGTTGTGAAAGACTACAACCAGGAAGTACGCACGTTCCCGACAAATCTGTTCGCAGGTGTATTCGGTTTCTCGCAAAAAGGATACTTTACTGCTACCGCCGGATCTGAAAAAGCACCATCTGTTCAGTTCTAAGTCATAGAATACTGGTAATCCATTTGCGCAGGCGAATGGATTACCAGTACCTCGCCTCTCTTATTATCTCATTACCTTCATTGCGGCACCACCGCTGATCAAGTTTATAAAAACATGGCAGCACTTTTTTTCTCACAAGAGGAACAGCAGCAAATTATTGCCGCTATCCGTGAAGCTGAGCGGCAAACATCGGGTGAAATAAAATTACACATAGAAAAGAAATGCCCCTCCGACGTTTTAGAAAGGACCAAGGAAGTTTTCGCTTTTCTGCATATGCATCTTACCAAAGATCATAATGCGGTACTTTTCTACCTGGCTTACGAAGACCGGAAGTTTGCTGTATTTGGAGATAAAGGCATCAACGACAAGGTACCGGAGAACTTCTGGAACAGTACCAAAGATTTGCTGCGCAGTAATTTTTCTAATCAACGTTTCACCGAAGGATTGTGCCTTGCCATCCGGGAAGCCGGACAACAATTAAAGATACATTTCCCTTACAGCTCCGACGATGTCAACGAACTGCCTGACGATATTTCGTTCGGACAATAATCATTATGAAAAAATACCTCGTTTTTTCTTTTTTACTGACTTTACTTTTCTTTCGGACGCTCGCTCAGGATATTCCTCCGCAGCCCAACCCGCCAAGATTGGTAAACGATTTTGCCAAACAGCTTAATCCAACAGAAGTTGAAGCACTTGAACGTAAGCTCGTTGCTTACAACGACTCGACTTCTTCGGATATCGTTATTGTAGTAGTTCCTACAACAGGAGATTATCCCATTGCGGATTATGCCTTAAAAATAGGACGGGAATGGAAACTTGGACAAAAAGGTAAAAATAACGGTATTGTTTTGCTGTGGGCGTCCACCGACAGAAAGATATTTATCAGCGTTGGAGATGGTATGGAAGGTGTGATCCCGGATGCGATAGCTAAAAGGATCATTACGCAAACCATCACACCCGATTTTAAAAACGGAATGTTTTATCGCGGATTGGATCGTGGTATCGACGACATATTTAAATATGCAACAGGAGAATATAAAGCCGAGCCCCGAAGTCAGGATGACGGAGACGGCTTCCCCCCTATCCTGATCGTTTTGGTTATCTTCGGAGTCATTTTGTTTATTGTTTATAAAAACAGAAACAATGGAGGCGGAGGTGGTGGCGGAATGCGAAACATGGGCGGACCTATATTCTGGCCATATACGACCTACTCCGGCAATGGCGGCTCGTCAGGAAACTGGGGCGGCGGCGGAAACTGGGGAGGTGGAGGTGGCGGAAGCTTTGGCGGGTTCGGCGGAGGCGGAGGATTCAGTGGAGGAGGTGCCGGAGGCGATTATTAATCCTAAGTTACAAAACATACATTTGGTAAAACCCCATTACGACATCAATCGTAGTGGGGTTTTCTCTTGTACCGGCAATGGCAACGTATAGTACTGGCATACTTTTTTATTCATATTTAAAATTAACATTTTAACCTAAATTGAATAACAATGGAAAACAGGAATAACAACACCGGTATGCTGATCGGTCTCATTCTAATGACTGTCCTGGCTGCCGTTTTTGGTTACCTCTATTATCAGGAGCGCGCCATAACCAACAAACAGGAAACAGACCTGGAAGCACGAGTAAGTGAACTGGCTGCGTCGGAAATTAAACTTGACTCCATCTCGAAACAACTTGATGCACGAATTCTGGAAGTTCAGGGACTTGGCGGAGATATTGCCGAACTCCAAAAAATGAAAGAATCCCTGGAAAGCGACCGTATCGCTCTTCGCAAAGGAAATGTTACAATGGGCAAAAAGATCAAAGAATACGAAGATTTCTTAACCAAAAAGGATGAAGAGATAGCAACGTTGAGAGAAGAAAATCAGCAGTTGCTTAGCCAAAACGAAACATTGGTACAAACCAACACTGAGCTACAAACCAGCAAACAAGCTGTTACTGACTCTCTTGCAGGTGTAGTTACCAAAAATACCGAGCTGGAATCCAAAGTAACTATGGCGGCTGCACTCAGAGCCAGGAATGTGAAAGTATATGCTATTTCTTCAAAAGGAAAAGTACGTGAAGGTGAAGAAGTGAAAGCGAAAAGAGTGGATAAGGTAAGGGTTGATTTCATTCTTGAAAAAAATCCGCTGACACTTACTGATAACAAAACAGTGTATCTGAGAATCATTGATCCTTCCGGCGCAACCATTTCGGATGCTGCAACCGGTTCAGGAGAATTTGATTACAATGGACAGAAACAGGGTTATACCATCAGTCAGGACATTGTTTATGGAAACAACAATCAGGATGTAAGTATCCTTTACGATAGAGCAACACCATTTTCGAAAGGAAAATACGTCATTCAGCTATATTCTGAGGGCTTTTCAATTGGTGAAGGTTCGTTTTCAGTGAAATAGAAGAAGCAAACGATAAGTTATATAGAGGCAGGACGTTAAAGACGTTCTGCCTTTTTTTGTGGTCAGCCAAAATCATTGTTTAAACAAACATGTGTTTATTATAAGTCATAATTCCTATCTTGCGCCGTTAAAATCACCTGACTAAACCATCAATCACCAAATAAAACACCTCTCTTTTTTATGACTGAACAATTATCGCAAAAACACCCGAGAGGGTTATATGTACTATTTTTTGCAGAGATGTGGGAGCGATTCAGCTACTACGGGATGCGGGCCATTCTCTTATTATTTCTGCTTGATAACATGAGAGGTGGTATGGGGCTAGCTGCTTCTGAAGGAACTGCCATTTACGGTTTATATACCGCATCTGTTTATTTGCTCACCTTGCCCGGAGGTTGGCTTGCCGACAATATTTTCGGTCAAAAGAAGGCTATCTGGTATGGCGGGATTGTGATCATGATCGGACACATCGTACTCGCCATACCGGGCGGTACAGCACTATTCTTCTTCGGCCTGGCCATTGTTGCCATGGGTACAGGCATGTTGAAACCCAACATCAGTTCTATTGTTGGGGAATTATACCCCGAAGGTGGGGCAAGACGCGACGCAGCGTTTTCTATCTTTTATATGGGTATTAACCTTGGATCGGTGCTTGGAATTACTATTGTCGGATATCTGGGCCAGAAAATAAACTGGCACATGGGTTTCGGTGCAGCCGCTGTAGGTATGTTAATGGGTCTGATTGTCTTTAAATATGGAAGCCAGAAGTATCTCCAGGGATATGGAGAAGTACCCGCTGCCAAAGTTATTACTCCGGAATCAGAGGCTAAATCTGGTCAAGAAAGAAAACTTGGCTATGGTCTTGTAGCTCTTTTGGTTGGATTTCTTGCAGTTCTTCAACTGACTGGTACTATTGATATGACCACCGCGCAAGGGCTTGCTCAGGGTGCAGGTGTTATTATCGTTACTGTTTCACTTTTCTACTTCCTGTTTATACTTATTGCAGGAGGGTTAACCACCGTAGAAAAACGCCGCGTTATGGTTCTGATCGTCTTCTTCCTGGCAGCAGCCATATTCTGGTCGGGCTTTGAACAGGCAGGATCTTCATTACAAATTTTCGCAGAAAGATATACGGAACGCACATTCGGTGGATGGGAAATGCCATCAAGCTGGTTTCAGAACTTCAATGGAACGTTCATTCTGATCTTCGCCCCTATTATGGCAAGTCTTTGGATTTTCCTTTCTGCAAGAGGCCTTAATCCTTCTACCCCTGTTAAGTTTGCATTAGCCCTTCTACTGGTTGGTGCAGGATTCTTCATCATGGAAATGGGAGCGAAAGTTGCCGTAACTGGTCAGCTTGCTTCGCCTTTATTCCTGACCTTTACCTACATGGTCCATACAATCGGAGAATTGTGTTTAAGTCCGGTGGGATTGAGCTCTTATACTAAATTGGCTCCTAAAAGATACGTGAGTCAGCTAATGGGAATCTGGTTTGTGGCAGCTTCTTTGGGTAACCTTATAGCTGGTTTGTTTGCAGGCGGATTCGACGAAGAGAACCTTCAGCAAATGCCTGCCTTGTTCAATCAGGTAACATTGTTCTCTGTTGGTTTCGGTCTTCTCCTCCTTATTTTCTGGAAGCCTGTTAAAAAATGGATGGGCGGAATCAGTTAATCTGCATAATCTTATTTGAATACAAACGAAAAGAGCTCCCGTCGATCAGGAGCTCTTTTCGTTTAACGAGAATTGGGGTATCTTATTTGCCCATTGATTTATCTCTGATTGCTTTAAACTCTGAACCTTCTTTCCAGCCCGGGAAAGTAGATTCGTTACTCAGTTTAGACCCTACTTCAAACAGCAGTTGCATGTCTTCTACAATTCCGGACAAATCCCAATCCGCTGAATACTCATCCGTTGGAGCATGGTATCTTTTATCATTATACTCTTTCTTCTGAGCTTCTCCCCACTCCTCTCCATGTTCCAATGATACCGATCCGTTTTCAATATACATAGACGGAATCCCCACCTTGGCAAAATTGAAATGGTCGGAGCGGAAATACCAGCCACCTGATGGATCCGGTTCGCCACGGGTTACTCTGCCTTGCTTTTTGGCAACTTCATCAGCATAAGCATCCAGCTCCGACTGACCTTTACCTACCAGAATAATATCTTTCATCCGGCCAAATGGCTGTAACACATCCATATTGATATCTGCTACTGTTTTATTAACCGGATACACGGGATGCGAAGCATAGTAATCCGATCCCAACAGTCCCTGCTCTTCCGCTGTAACCGAAAGGAAAAGGATAGACCTGGAAGGTTTTGTTTTTAGTTGTATAAATGCATGAGCTAGCTCCAGAAGTGCAGCTGTTCCGGAAGCATTGTCTGCCGCACCGTTATAGATTGAATCACCATTGATAGGTTCTCCTTTTCCAAAATGATCCCAGTGTGCGGAGTATATAATATACTCATCCTTTTTATCAGTACCCGGCAACAGCGCCAATACATTATTGGATTCTGATTTTTTGATGGTATTGTTAATTGCAATAGAAGCATTCACTTTAAGGGGAACAGGTTTGAAACCTTTCTTACCTGCTGCCTGAAGCAATGTATCAGAAACTCCCGCAAGCTGGAAAAGTTTCTTAGCAGACTCCATCGTAATCCAACCTTCCACGGCTGCCCTCGACATATTATCATCTTCTGCCTGCAGGTACAATTTCGACTTAGACCATCCGCTCCGTACTACTGCCCAGTTGTAACTTGCCGGTTTTGTATCATGAATGATGATGACTCCGGCAGCTCCCTGGCGAGCCGCTTCTTCAAACTTGTATGTCCAGCGACCATAATAAGTCATTGTTTTGCCTTTGAACAATGTGCTGTCCCAAAAGCCCGGATCGTTTACAAGTACCACTACCGTTTTGCCTTTAACATCAAGACCTGCATAGTCATTCCATCCATATTCCGGAGCTACAATACCGTAACCTGCAAAGATCATTTCTGAATCTTTCAAGTCCACCTTTTCACGCACCCGGCGGGAAGCAGCTACAAAATCATCGAGATAATTAAGTTCGATATTGGATTTTGCTCCTTTGAATACCATCTTTCCAGTCGGCTTAGACATGATATCCACCAACGGAACTTTCTGAAAATAGCTGTCTCCGTTTCCTGGTTGCAAACCCAGCTTTTCAAATTCTGTTTTGAGATAATTGATCGTTTTTACCTCTCCTTCTGAAAACGGCTTACGCCCTTCAAGTGAGTCGGAGGCCAGCACGGCAATGTGTTTCGCAAATTCCTTCCCTGTTATCAGGCTTTCATCTTTGGTTTCTGCTTTGTCACCACATCCCGCAAAGAATGAAGAGGCTCCAAGCAGTGCAATGAGCTGCAATTTTAATTTCATAAATAAATGGTGTTAAATGTCAGAATCGATTTGAGATCAGTTGTGTGAAATTAGTTATTTAAGTCCTATAACTTTACAGGTAACTACCTACTTTTGTTTATCAACCTCACAAAAAACAAATAATATGAGATTAGTAAAATTAAGTTATTCTCTTGTTGCACTCGGTCTGATAACCACCGCTTGCAACAAAGGGAAAGAAGAATCCGGCGTTGCGAAGGTTCCCGGTTATGACGTTAGCTCGCTTGATTCGGCATTTAAAGCGTGTGACGACTTTGATGGCTTTGCCAATGGAGGCTGGAAAAAGAACAACCCTATTCCGGGTACAGAAAGCCGCTGGGGTGCTTTTGGAATTCTTGACAAGGAAAATAAGGAAGTTCGTCTGAAAGGTATTATTGAAGAGATAAGCAACCAGAAGGACAGGAAAAACGGTAGTGAAGAGCAACAGATTGCCGATTACTATCAGTCGTTTTTGGATACCACTACCATCGAAAAACGCAATATTGAGCCTCTGAAACCATATCTTGACAAAATAGAAGCGGTTCAGTCATTAAATGACCTGGCTTCTGTTACAGGAGAATTACAGAAGCTAGGTGTATCAACCGTATTTGGCTTTTATGTAGATGGAGATTTAAAAAACAGTAAAGTAAACGCACTCTACCAGGCACAGGACGGACTTAGCTTAGGTGAAAAAAGCTATTATGAAAGAACAGATTCGAGTACGGTTAATGTGCGTAATGAATTTGTAAAACATGTTGATAAAATGTTCGGCCTCGCGAATTTCAAAGATGTGGCCCCGGGAAAAACGGTTCTTGACTTTGAAACTAAACTTGCCAAATTGCAGCTATCCAACGTAGAGTTGAGAGATCCTGTGAAGACCTATAACAAAACTTCCTACAAAGATTTTAAAGCGCTGTCGCCCGACTTTGATCTTGATGCTTTTGCCGCAAAACAGGATATTAAAGCAGATACTGTTATTCTTCAGAATATCCCATACATCGTCAATACCAATAAGCTGCTTAAAGCTACGCCGCTGGCAACTTTAAAACTGTATACCCGCTGGCAGGTACTTTCCAACTTTGCCGGTTTTTTACCAAAAGGGTTTGACGCCGAAGATTTCCGCTTTTTCAGTGGTGTAATGCGCGGAACCAAACAGCAAAGAACACGCACCGAACGCGCAATACGCTCTACGGATGGTTTGTTGGGGATGCCTTTGGGAAAACTGTTCTCTAAAAAATACTTCCCCGAGGAGGACAAAAAGAAAGTTTCTGAAATGATCGAAAACGTACGTACCGTTTACGGTGAGCGTATCGACAACCTGACCTGGATGAGTGATTCGACCAAAGCCAGGGCTCACAAAAAGCTTAAAGCATTTACCTACAAAATCGGTTACCCTGACAAATGGAAAGACTACTCTTCCATAAAAATCGAAAAGGATAAACTGTTCGAAAATGTGGTTGCTGCTTCTTTATTCCAACATGAGGAAACGGTTAAGAAAATCGGCAAGTCAGTTGACAAAAGTGAGTGGCACATGACACCTCAAACAGTGAACGCTTATTACAATCCGTTAAATAATGAAGTTGTTTTCCCGGCTGGCATTCTCCAACCGCCCTTTTACAATCGTGATGCGGATGATGCAATTAATTACGGTGGCATTATAGCGGTAATCGGGCATGAGTTCACACACGGATTTGATGATCAAGGATCACAATTTGATGAAGAAGGCAATCTTAAAAACTGGTGGACTGCCAGCGACAGAACCAACTTTGACAAGCTGACTAAAAGGTATATCGACTATTTCAGCGGTATAGAAGCGTTGCCTGGTTTCAAAATCAACGGAGCACTTACCATTGGTGAAAACGTAGCCGACCTTGGCGGACTAACCTTGGCATATTACGCTTTGGAAAAATCATTGAAAGGTAAACCAGAGCCGGCACTGATAGATGGCTTCAATTGGAAACAACGGTTTTTCCTTGGCTGGGCGCAGGTATGGCACATGAATACCACGGATGAGGCGCTGCGCAACCAGGTTCAAACCGATCCGCACTCTCCTGCAAGAACCCGTATCAACGGACCGCTGCCCCATCTTAAAGAATTCCAGAATGCCTGGAACTGCGGCGCCGGAAATAAAATGGTATTGCCAGAAGCTTCGAGGGTGGTTATTTGGTAGGGAAGAGAGAAGTTAAAAATAGGAGTTAAGGAGGTATAGTAGTTAAGAAGTTAGAAAATAGAAGTTAAGGTAAGTTGAGAAGTTAAAGAAGTCACCGGCACTGGAAGCTAACTACTTAACTCCCTCCTTAACTACCTAACTACTATACTCTTAACTCCTTAACTACTACATTTTTCACTTCCCTTAACTACTCTAACTTCCAAACTCCTTAACTTCTATAACTTCTACCTCCCCCTACTTCCCAGCCATATACTTATTCCGGTACACACTCGGACTGCATCCTTTTACCTGCCTGAACTGCCTTGCGATGTTTTTGCTATCGGTGAGTCCCATATCGAGGGCAATTTCAAAAACCGACATGTCCGTATCCAATAGTTTTTGGGTAAACTTTTCTATTCGCAGATTGAAAATGTATTTGTAAACCGGATAGCCGGTTATTTCAAGAAACCGCTTTTCCAATGCTCTTCGGGACAATGGAACCTGTTTTACAACTTCCTCCACATGCAGGTTTTTATCTATATTTTGATGTATAAATTTCAGCGACGTGGCGATGTGATCGTCGTTGGTGGCATAGATGTCTGTTGAATGACGTGTGATCACCTGCGTCGGTTTTACTACAATATCATGGTAATCAGCCACGCCATGTTTGATCAGTTGATCCAATAATTTGGCTGCATCGTATCCTCCCTTTTCCACATCCAGTGCTATGCTCGAAAGTGGCGGATCGGACAGATCACATATCATTTCATCGTTATCCACTCCCAAAACAGCTACTTCTTCAGGAATCCGTATTCCCAAATGTCTGCATGCCTCGGTTATATGTTGCCCCTGGTTATCGTCACAAGCCATGAGACCAATTGGCTTCGGTAATGATTTCAACCAGCGGCTCAGCGAACTTGGTTTGTAATACCACAACTCCGTTGACCTTGCCTTTTTGTGTTCAAAATAATGAACATTGTGTCCGGTACTTTTAAGCCGTTCTTCAAAACCTTCGGAACGTTCCCTCGACCATACAATGTCACTAAAACCATAAAAGGCGAAGTTGGTAAATCCTTTTTTCAGGAAATAATCAGCACCCAGCTGGCCGGTTTCATGATACGCTCCGGTGATGTTGGGTATTTCAGAAAATCTTTCTTTAAAATCCTGTGCGATGACCGGTATTCCTGCCTGCACAAATTTGCTGATTTCTTTGTCGTTATACAGCTGACCAATAATGCCGTCGGCTCCCCACTCCAAAGCCCATTTGAGAATACCATCCATGCCAACCGTTTCGCGGTGAAACAATGGCATCCGACAAAACACCCAGGGACCAAATTCTCTTGAATAGGTATTTATACCCTTCATAAGGCTTTTGCTGTACTCCTCGGCAAAATCTAGAAGAAGGATAATTTTATACATGAGTAGCGAGGAATTAGAAAAGCAATAGTAGCTAAAATGTATATCAAAATGCTACTTATGCTTTACTTTCAAAAAGTTCTTTCAAGCTTCCGACCCGATCGTTCGTAACCAAAGGGCGAGCCCATAATCCAATGCTCAATATATAACCCAGCGGAATAAGCAGGAACAGCATTGCGAGTTTTAAACCAACCATTTCTCCCAAACCGCCCACAATTAACGGCACTACCGCCCCACCGCATATACCCGCACAAAGTATACCTGAAAACGTACCGTGATGATTTGGAACAGAATTTAACGCAAGAGAAAAGATTACCGAATACATCACCGAGGCAAAGAAGCCTGTTGCGGGAAACGCAAGCAATGCCATTTCTTTTGAACCAAACAATGCCAGCAAAAGAGATAGAATGGCCCCGGTTGTGAATATGATCAATACATGCCGGCTATCAAAAATTTTAAGCAGCAACAGCCCCAATAAACAGCCAATGGTTAACAATCCCCAGAAATAGGAGATAACCGATGCTCCTGTCGTACCGGGATCAGCACCGTGATAGGTTTGCAAAAACTGAGATATCCAGTTCGCTATGCCCTGTTCGGTTCCTACATAACAAAATATACCAAGAAAAAACAGCCATACATATTTGTTTCTGACAAGCTCTTTGAAAGAGTTTCCTACATCAATACGTTCATCATCCCGAAGTTCAACTTTTGGAAACCGGATGACCGCGATAACCACTACCATTAACAGAGCGATCACTGCAAATACCCAGTAAAGCGAAACCCATTTCAAGTTTTCAGGCACCAGATTATTGAGAATACCAATGATAAATCCGTCCCCTCCACTATGTACGTTACGGACCAGATAGCTGTACAACATGGGACTCAGAAACGAAGCCGCACCAAAAAACAGCTGAGCCATCACCGAATTAAACGCAAACTTTTCTTCTCCCCCTGCAACACGCAACAGCGGATTAATCACCACCTGAAGCATCGCCATTCCTATACCAATCAGAAAAAGAGATAGTAGTGCAATTGAGAAACCAGGAATAACAGCAAATAGGAAAGCACCCGCAAAGGCAACCATAAATGCCCAGAGCAACACTTTCTTTTCTCCGTATTTCTCAACGAGTAGGCCGGATGGAATAGACATGACACCGTAAGCCACAAAAAATGCAAAAGGAAGAAAACCGGCCAGTCCCAGACTCAGATTAAAATCCCGTACAATATCGGGTATAATTGGTCCAAGAATGTTGGTCAGGAAGGAAATGACAAAGAAAATAACGAGGATCAGTATAACAATAAAGGAGTTTCTCTGCATGACAATTTTTTGTAACCGGTTGTTGTGCCCAAAGATGAGAAAAAAGCAGATTTACCTTACTATTTCGTAGTGATTTGCATTGTAAAGACCCCCGAATACGAGTATTATGCCTTTTCCATCAATGCTGCTGCTCCCAAAAGTGCTATGTTTTCGTTTTCCGACAATAATAATGTCAGATTGCTTATTGACCTTGGATACGCGAAATCTTTAAGACTTGCCAACATACTTTTTGTAAAAAGTCCGCTCGCCTTAGTGATTGATCCACCAAAAACAATTGCCTCCGGATCGTAGGTGTACATGATCGTTTTCACTACCGCACCCAGATGCACACCAAACTCTTCCCATGCAGCAAGTGCTGTTGTGTTCCCCTGCAATGCCAACCGATGCGCAGCGTAAGCATCCATCTGTAAGGATTCTTCAAAGAACCGGTTGCATACATAATCCTCAAGAATGGAGTCTTTGTAAGGCAACATCCCTATTTCTCCGGCTCCGCAATTATTGCCACTGTATAGATTGTTATCGATGATGATACCCGATCCAAGTCCGGTTCCTATCGCCATCCCAACCACAGATTTGTATTTTTGAGCAAGACCAAAACGGTGCTCGCCGAGAATAAAGCAATTTACATCGTTATTGATAAAAACCGGCAAATTGAATTCGCGTTCCACGATGTCCCTTAGTGCCACTTCTTCCCATGATGGGATATTCATTACATTGTACACAATCCCCTCATCGACATTTACAACCGACGGGACACCTATACCAATGCCTTTTACGGGATATTTTGTAAGAGGTCGTATCACATCCATCAGCTGAGATAAGGTGGAAGACAATGATTCTTTGTTTTCCAATAGTACCTTGTTCTGACGTGTAATTGCTCCGCCCAATTCTATTCCAGCCCTGATGTTGGTACCGCCAATGTCTACCCCGATGTTCATTAATTAAAAAAATTGAGTATTAAGTTATTTCTCCATCTTTCCACAACGATTTGTGGAAAGACGAAGGTCAAGAGAAGGGATTACAATATTATTTTGCATTGATAACGCAAGTCCTGCTTGCGCTTCCTGCGCTGTCAAATGATTTCAGTTTTACGGTACCCGTCACTTTTACGGCATCATTGTACAATTCAGATTTCGTAGTAGGTTCCGATCCGTCGGTGGTGTAACGGATAGCCAAACCTGGCAACTCTGTATTTGCTTTCAAAAGTCCATTATCTATGATTGCTCCCGGCATCGGCAGTCTGTAATTATATCCGCCATTCATAAATTTCAACTTTGGAATGTTGCGCTGTGCAATGGTGTTAGCAAACACATTCCATCCTTCCTGTATCATTTTATTCCGGGAATCGGCATCAGCAACATTTTCCCACTTACGTTCCGGAGCCCAGGCGCTTTCCGAAAAGCCCATCAGTTTAGGTAAAATGGCATACTCCATCATATCCCGACCTTTGATCATCTCACTCCAGAGCTGCGCTTCTACACCATATACATTCTTTCTTGCTTCCGGTTTAAGCAGTTCTTTTCCTACAAATTCCTCTTTCATTGGTTTACCCATAGAAGTTTCTTCCGTAGTCCGGAACATATTAAAGGGAGCAAACGCCCAGTTATCACGGGTATCAATAAAACCACCCCAGTACAATCCCGGCTCTTTGGGATCATTGTTATAGGCCATATCAAAATAGAAATTGGTCACATTACAAAACACCACCTGATATCCGGCATTGGCAAGCCTGTTACCCAAATCGACATCGTATACATTGTTCCAGATATAAGGTACAACCGGACGGTTGGCAAATTCAGGATTGGCATTGTAAATTCCGGCAGGTGTTTTGTTGAGAGCAACTTCTTCCCAGCCATGTACTTTCAGATTACGTTTTTCCAACCTTGGCAAAAGCTTGCGGAAGAAATAGGTCTGCAAATATCTGGCTTCTTTAATCTCCGGATGTTCTTTCATCAGCTGCGCGGCCATTGGTGATTTTGTCCAAACGCCTTCGGCAACTTCATCTCCACCTGTATGGAAAGCATCCATCGTTAAACCTGCTTCCTTATACAGTTTGCCAATTTCATCCACCACCTTTTCAAAGAAATGATAGGTAGATTCCCGCGCAACACTCACCACGTTATTCTTGTAACCCTGTGCCGAAATGTATTCCGACTTATCATCCGGATCGATCAAACGGTATTCGTTAGCTTCCTTTTCTTTACCTTCTTTCATGAGACGCTCATAACGTGCCTCCATGGACTTGATCGCCGCCATGGCGTGCCCCGGGAAATTGAGCTCAGGAATTACCTTAATATGTCTTTCATTCGCATATTTCAAGATTTCTATGAAGTCTGCCTTAGTGTAATAGCCACTACCATGTTTGTTTTTATCCCTGGCAAACGGACCTGATCCATAAGCCGGATGTATCGCAGACGCATCCTTGCCGGATGTGTGCTGGCGTTGCGCGCCAACTTCTGTCAACTCAGGAAGACCGTCAATTTCAATACGCCATCCTTCATCTTCCGTTGTGTAAAACAGGAAATGGTTCACTTTATAAGAAGCCAGCAGATCCAGAACCCGCTTCACAGATTCCTTTGTCTGGAAATTACGGCTTACGTCAAGATGCATACTTCTGAAATGAAATCGGGGAGCGTCCTCTACCTTTACAAAACCAAGATTAATGGCATTAACAGGTTTCTGAAAGTTTTCAACAGGCACCAGTTGCATCAGACTTTGAACTCCGTAAAAAGCGCCTGCCGCGTCACTTCCTGTTATCACAATACCGTTGGCATCTATATTTAAGGTATATGCCTCTTTCGAAATTCCGTTCACATTTACCTTACCGCTTTTAATAACAATAGCAGGATTAGTAAAACTTCCTTCCGCAGGCAATCCTTTTTGAATAGGGAAATCGGTACCGGTTACTTCTTTTAATTTCTGGATCAGGTAACGTGCTTCATTTTCCAGTCCTTCTTCGTAAAATATCTGATTGCGATTTGTCAGGGAAACAGCTCCCGGTGTGGAAGTCATCTTCACCGGACTAGGGATAATTTTCAATAACTGGTCGGCTCCTAGTTTTGTAAAAGCCAAATTGTGTTGATAACGTGTTTCGGCCGTGTTTACTTTATTCCGATCCATTTTACCTCTTAATATTTGCTCTTCCGTCGTAAACGGCTCCAACACATAATCCGTCACTTCCGCGATTTCTTCCTCTTTACCGTCTTTGTCGTAAAAAACAAAATACAACCCAACCGGCGCATCCGTCTCTTTAACCACTCCTTCGGTACCCGAGTATTGAATGACAAGAGAATCGTCTGGTCTTAATTTGAAATCCTTTGCGGCCACCATTTTGTACCAGTCGCCATTGATATGCTCAATAGTGGCTGGTTCAGCGGTTTTGTTTGAATGAATAGGTCGGGGTGACATGTTGAAAAACAGAGCCCAGTTACTCCCGTCAAGTGTAATCCCGCTATTGTTTTTTAGGGTAAATTGGGCCGAAAAGCTGCCATCCGGCTTTATAAAATTGCTGTTCAGTTTCCAGGATACTTTTATTTTCTGTGCTTCTTCCTTGGTAATTCTCGAACGGCCACAGCCTGCAAGAAGCAATAGCACAGCAAATAATAGAAATAGGTTCTTCATAATTGGTCTTGAATAGGTTCCGAATAAATACCCGGCAATTTATGATTTCGTCGTTTCTAATCCTCAATTTTTTCAGCTCCTGAGTAATTCGTTTATAACCATCATCTCAGAGCGCAGTTGTAATACTGCCATCACCCCAAAAGATACCATTGGAATTTCTTCTGTATTTTTAGTTGAATGGTATTGATATATGGTAAGAGCACGAAACAGGCAGTTATCAGCAGTATAGCAGATCTGGCAATCAAGAATTTACTTTAACCTCTACCCGATACAAGCTAAATAGCCCTTCCAAGGTATATCTGCGTATTTGTAGTTATACAAAATACTAACCACAAAAAACACAACAGTAAAAAGGAGAGGACTTTGTTGTCTTTTGTTCCTTTTGTG
This sequence comes from Dyadobacter sp. CY312, assembly GCF_021390535.1. Lineage (GTDB taxonomy): Bacteria > Bacteroidota > Bacteroidia > Cytophagales > Spirosomataceae > Dyadobacter. Next base: position 128,544 of record NZ_JAJUXG010000019.1, on the reverse strand, counting down.
GTTCATCATCAAAGTCAAATGGATATTTCACCGAAAGCGCCGATACGTCTTATTTCACTGGATGCCATGCGTGGATTCACCATAGCCGCCATGATCATGGTGAATTTCCCGGGTGATGAGCAACATGTTTTCCCCACGCTCCAACATACCAAATGGAACGGGCTTACTTTCACCGACCTTATTGCTCCCGTTTTCCTTTTTATTGTGGGTGTGTCCATTGCATTTGCCTATTCCCGCCGATTAACTGAGCACAAACCAGCATTGTACAAGAAAATTGCGATACGTTCTGTGAAGATTTTTGCAGTGGGGATGTTTCTCAATATGCTCCCCTATTTCGACTTTTCCGATCTGAGATATACGGGTACATTGCATAGAATAGCCATCGTATTCTTTTTCTGCGCTGTATTGTTTTTGAATACAAACTGGAAACAACAGGCCATTACCGGTGCAATTATTCTTATTGTATACTGGCTTGCTATGATGCTTATTCCAACACCCGGAATGGGTCAGGTGATGCTGGAACCGGGTAAAAATCTGGCAGCCTGGATTGACCAGCAATTTTTACCAGGAAAAATGTGGCAGGGAAACTGGGATCCCGAAGGTATACTAAGCACCTTCCCAGCCACAGTTTCGGGCATAAGCGGAATGCTTGCGGGAAGGCTATTACTAAGCGATTTAACTCCTGAAAGAAAAACGAATTATCTGATGGCAGCAGGTTTGTTAGCTGCTTCCGCAGGATATTTTTGCGGACTTGTTTTCCCTGTAAATGAAAACCTTTGGACAAGCTCATTTGTTTTGGTCACTTCGGGTTTTGCCTGTATGCTGTTGGGTGCAATGTATTTTGTTATTGATATTTTGGGCAAAAAGCGAGGAACTTCATTTGGAATTATTTTCGGTGCAAATGCCATCGCAGCATACGTACTTGCCGATATACTCGCCTTGATACTTTACATCAGTCACTTTGGCGAAAAAACACTAAACCAACACGTTGTAGACACCTTCATCACGGCTGGCGTGGAACCCCGACTTGCGAGTTGGTTTTACGCTTTAATTTTCGTTGGTATTAACTTTATCCCGGTTTGGCTTCTGTATCGTCGCAAAATATTCATCAAATTATAAAACGAAACTATCTCTTACCTTCCCACATCATCAATCCCTCAATGAGCGCTGTAATCTGGCTTATGGGCATAGCTTCCGTCAGGTAAGCATGCGGTCCCATTGAGTCATCTTGCCATTTATTGCTACCACCTTCGACTATTATTTTACCTCTTTTCATTCCAAAATAAGGCTGCGCTCCGCGTACTGCAACAAGTACTGCCGTCTGATCCCAACTCATTCTCCCGTCCGCATCCTCTTTGCTTTTCGGCATAGCCAATGCATACACATCCTTCACTGGGCTGTCGAGCCGCTCGTTTACGATTACCTTCGCTCCTGTTTTTATTTGTTTTCCGATCTCGAATCCACTCAGGATAATTTGTGTTGGCCAGTTAGCGAATACCTTTTCCGACGCAACAGAATCGGTCAAAACGTTATATTCTCGTCCTTCCGGAAAAGCACCAGCCATAGAAACCAGTTCTTTCACTTTACGCTTCACCAGCTCAGCGCCAGGCAATGGAGAAATTTTATCAGGCTCCGATTCCAGCAAATTTTTCAGATTTGTCAAAAAACCTATGGTAACGATTGTCACACTACGGTCTGGCTGCGAGGCCAGTATTTTTCGGTAGGTTTCCACTGCGTCCGGAGCATCAGATGTGTTTTTGATCTTGTGTGGATATTTTTCAACCAACATCTCCGGCCATTTTTGAGAAGCTCCATAGCCCGGGCCGGCTCCTTTAGGTGCACCAGTCGGCAATTCAGCTCTGCCAAACCAGGTATTGATCACATCTATGGAAGGCACCACAAGTTCATTTTTGTTGGAAGAGATCACTGCCAAAGGCCTTACTTCTCCCCTATCGGCAAGTGCGTGCAATACAGCCATGGCGCCAACGTCATCATAGTCAGGACCTATATCTGTGTCCAGTATCACAGCAACGGATTGTCTGTTTCCTATTTGAGCGTAAACTGTGGATATAGTAAGAAGGGTAAAAAGTAAAGCTAATTTATACATTATTATATTTTTGAATCTGTACTTGTAACTGAACAGTGATTTGAAATTTTTCGTCTCAAAAACGAAGTTATGTTTAAGAGAAATGTACGTTTAAGTGAGCAGCTTTGCTGCGTTGGGAGGGAAAAAATTGATCTATTTCGACAAGAGTCTCGTTGTGCCTGCACCTTCTACCTACATATTGTTCTTTTGTCGCAAGTAATTTAATGCACTACTTGTTGAATTCTCGTCTGATACGAGAAAGGTTATAAGGACTTATGTCAAGATAACTTGCGATGTGCTGAATTTGAATTTGCCTGCTTAAAATAGGATTTTGATTCACGAATTGATGATAGCGCTTAGCCGCTGATAACATTCGGCAGCTATACATCCTATCATTATTTTCTTTTAAGCGTTTGCCCGCAATGTCTTTTGCAACGATATTAAGTTCAGGAAAATCCAAAAATAAATTTGTATAATCCTTCTTCGAAAACCTAATTATCTCTGCCTTTGCGCATGTTTCAATAAATTCATTACAGGGCAAATTGAACAAGAAATTATCAATGGATAACACAAAATCCCCCGCTTCGGAAAAACGGCTGGTCCACTCTCTCAAATCTTCCTTATAATAGTTTCGAATGATTCCACTGACCAGGAATATCAACTCTTTTTGCTCCTGTGCGGGAGCCAACAGTTCTATAAGCGCTTTAATTTTACACTTTGTAACTATTTGGTTTAAACGATGTCTTAACTCCTCTGAAACATTAATATGTTGTTGGAGTTTATTCATTAAAATTTTTTATTTTGCTGATACGAAGTAAAGAAAATACTTAACGATGCAAATTTCACTTCCGTTTAATAATATTTTGAATTAGGTACTTGATAGAGAATGTAAAAATACTTAACTATACTGTAAATAAGTAAGTTATACAAGAAAAAGATTCAAGAGACTATCGTTATTTGAGTTTCATCGGACCGCCGAAGCGAAAAGATTATGGTTCTGACTATTGAAAGGAAGGGAAAGTCGGACGGCCGATGCCGGTGTCTCGATGTATGTACGTGTTATTAAAACAGCGAGCAATCGGACTGAAGCGGAAAAACCTGAAAAAATTCATAGATGAGCATATCAGAAAGTACGCTCAGGTGCGTACTGACGGCTGGACTGGATACAAGGGCTTGGAGTCAGAATTCGCGAAACTAACATGTGAAAAATCCGAGAAAAAGGGCAAAAACGTCCCGCAATTGTGTCGAAGTATTATGCGGCGGGCGTTCCGCGTGTTTAAATTCTGGCTTAGAGGCGTTCACCACTCAGTGCATTACTTGCAAGCTTATATTAATGAGTATACCCTACAGGTTCAACCGTCACAAAATGAAGAAAGCGGACGCCGCGCGGGAATATTTGAGAATTTAATGAAACGAATGGTATCAAAACCACCGCATCCTTACAAATTAATTATTCCGTAAGGGCCTAATTCAATACTATTTTTTCAACATCAAATTTCTTGCTTTAAAGCAATAGATAGTTTTCATAATTTGCAATACATTTATCCACATTTGAGTAAACTATGAATAAACACCTTTACTCCTTAGATTATTTAAGAGGATTTGCCGCCATTTCGGTTTGTTTGTTCCATTTCACTGATAAGCTCGATTATCTTCCCAGCACTGATATTTTTAAGAATATTTTTAGTTGGGGACACTATGGAGTAGAGATTTTTTTCATTATCTCGGGTCTCGTCATTCCCTATTCAATGGAAAAAGGGAAATACACCTTGAGTAAAATCGGGATCTTTTTTAAGAAAAGAATTATAAGAATTGAGCCTCCGTTTTTGATTTCAATTCTTCTGGCTCTTGCTTTGAACTACGCAACTACCTTATCCCCTGTGTACAATGGAAAGCCCTTTGACATTGATTATCTCCAATTATCCTATCATATAGGTTATTTGAATGCATTTATGGGAAAAGACTGGTTGAATCCGGTCTGTTGGACTTTAGCAATTGAATTTCAATACTATATATTGATTGCACTGCTCTTCCCATTATTCAGTAATAAACGCCTACTGGTCTGCGTTGCCAGTTTAATTATTTTCAATGCACTCTCTCTTATATTCACGAGAAACTTTGTTTTTAATTTTGCTATTTTCTTTACAGTCGGCATTCTATTATACAGATATCTTGTCAATAAATTAAACATTTTAGAAGCATTTATTTTATCAGGAGCTGTACTCACTGTACTTCTTTTTCAGTATACATACAAAGAAATTGTAGTTGTAGTAGTTACCTGTATATTTGTTTTGCTTCCGATGCGACGTACATCCATAGGGGTATTTTTAGGAAATATCTCTTTTTCCCTGTATCTCCTGCACTTTCCAATAGGGCTTAGAGTAATTAATCTTACCCAAAGATTTTTGGAGACACAATCATTACGCCAACTAATGGTGATAGCTGCTTTAATTATCTCAATTGCAGCAGCATACATTTACTATATATACATTGAAAAACCATTTAAAGAGTTAGCGCAGCGCGTTCAGTATACTACCACTGAATCGGCAAATGATAATTTTAAATGGCAAAAGCGTGTCAAGAAACCTCCCTATGAAGCTATTGATGTAGTTTAACATTTGAAACCATACATTAAAATTCATTCGGGTTACAGGATTATCACACTCTCGCCCCGATTTTCGATCAAGGTCCATAATTGGTTCGTAGTTTGCAAAGCGTACTGCGATCAGTCGCGTTGCAAACTACGAACTATTTCAACCCCGATTCCAAAATCCGGATTAGCCGAAACTTTGCGATTCCATCACAAGTCAGCTAACTTCGCCTCCGGAATAAATCTTGTCATCGGGGTGAATCCTCTTTATTTACGTCAGATTTTCAACTTCCCCATTCTTCGGTAACGTTATCGAAACAGAATTTTCAACAATATGAATTTATACGGCTTAATAGGGTTTCCACTCACCCATTCTTTTTCCAAACGCTATTTTACTGACAAATTTAACCGGGAAGGAATCAAGGAAAGCAGCTACGATCTTTACGAAATGAAGTCGCTGGAAGAACTTCCGGAACTTCTGAAAAAAGGGGATCTCCGCGGACTGAACGTTACAATTCCGCATAAAAAAGAAGTAATGGCTTATCTGGACGATCTGGATGACTCATCTGCAGAGCGAATTGGAGCTGTTAACACGATCAAGATCTTTGCTGACGGAAGCACCAAAGGTTTCAATACCGACTACTATGGATTTCGCCAGTCACTTTTGGAATGGTTTGATCGCCGGGGAGAAACTTGTGACGGTTTCAAAGCGTTGATCCTTGGCAACGGAGGAGCGGCAAAGGCAGTTCAGGTAGCTTTGCAGGATTTGGAGATAGAATACCAACAGGTGTCCCGCAGTGCCGGTAATGATACTCTACAATACGAAGATCTGACACAGGAGGTGATGGAATCGCACCGACTGATCATCAACACTACACCGCTCGGTACCTTTCCCAATGTAGAAGGATGCCCTGAGATTCCGTTCCAGTACATCGGCAAACAACATTATTTGTACGACCTGGTTTACAATCCCGAAGAAACAACCTTCCTTAAAAATGGAGGTGAAAGAGGTGCTGCTTTGCAAAACGGTCTTAAAATGCTCGAACTGCAGGCTGAAAAAGCCTGGGATATCTGGACGAGCGAAGACGACATGTGGAGCGTTTAGCTCTTTTTGTAGTACGTCCAAAGATCATCCTGCACCTTTTCGGAGCCCATTAATATTCCACGGGGTGCAGGAGCCATAATTCCCTCTTTCAGAACCTTATTACTCTGGCAACGGCGTATTTCGTCCCAAAATCCACTTTTCAAAAAAGAATTAATTACAGCAGGCCCGCCTTCTACAAACACTGAATACACCTTCCGTTTCACCAGCTCACCAAGCAGCTGTTCAATTTCATCCTTTCCCGGTATGAGTTTTACCAATGCGGTTTCAAAAGTTTCTTCATATCGCTGAGGAAACGATGGCAACTCGGTTTCGTCTTTGTAGTTGGCAACAATGGTAGGTTGTGTTTGATCAAAAAAGTGAAGTGTTTCGGGTAAAATCCTGTTTCTGTCCAATACAATCCGCACCGGATCCCGCCCTTCCCACTTACGCACATTCAGCCGTGGGTTATCCACAAGCGCTGTATTAAAGCCAACCAGAATTGCATCTTCCTCACTGCGCCATTTATGAACACGCAGGTTCGAGAATTCTCCACTAATGGCCACCGGAGCTCCATTGGTATGTCCCAAAAAACCGTCAGCAGTTTCTGCCCACTTCAATATAACGTATGGACGATTTTTATTCAGGGCCAGGAAAAAACGCTTATTCAGTTCCAGTCCTGCTTGCGAAAGCACATCCTGGCAAACCTCTATTCCCGCTCCTTTCAATTTTTGAATACCACTTCCTGCCACCAACGGATTAGGATCCGTATTGCAGATCACAACCCGCTTCACATTTTTACGAATCAGTAAATCCGCACATGGTGGTGTTTTGCCTGTATGCGAGCAGGGTTCAAGCGTAACGTATACCGTCGCCTCAGACAGCAAAGCAGCATTTCCCCTTCGTTCAACATCTTCAATTGCCCTCACTTCCGCATGCGGACCGCCGTATTGACGGTGCCAGCCTTCGCCAATAATCATGTCGTTATGTACAATTACACATCCCACCATAGGGTTAGGGCTCACACTGCCCCGGCCATATTCTGCCAGTTGCAAAGCCCGCTGCATCCATTGAATATCTCTCTTCATGTAGTAAAAATACGAAGCCGATACGAAACTCAAGTTTCGGGAGTTCTTATAATTTGTTAACTTTCCGACATTGGAATAAAAACTCATAAAAAATGACTTCGGCACGTCAGCTATATCAGAATATTGTAAGTGGCATAAAAGTATATCCCGAGAAAGAAGCGCAGGCAATTACATTCATGTTGCTGGAACATTATATGCGCTTGCGGAACATAGATGTTCTGGTAGACAGACCGGTTCCTGAAAATTCCGCTCAGCCCGACTGGCTTTCTATTATTTCCCGTCTCAATAATAATGAGCCTGTTCAACATATCATCGGTTCCACCGAGTTTTGCGGTCTCGAATTCCGCGTTTCATCATCAGTATTGATTCCTCGTCCGGAAACGGAAGAACTCGTACGCATGGTTACCCGCGACTACGCTGAACCAGATAAAAACATATCCATTCTTGACATCGGAACCGGTAGCGGATGTATTGCTATTGTTTTAGCACGATTCCTGCCACATGTAAGTGTTCATGCCTGGGACGTTTCCGACGAAGCCCTTGAAGTAGCACGTGAGAATGCGCGTCAGCTAATTGCAGATGTACATTTCGCCAAACAGGATATGCTAAACGTCACTTTCCCGTTGCCGGGAGACGTCATCAAGTTTGACTGTCTGGTAAGTAATCCGCCGTATGTCACCTATTCGGAGGCTGAACACATGCGTCCGAATGTTTTGCGTTTTGAGCCGCACGAAGCCCTGTTTGTTGAAGACAGCGATCCGCTCCTGTTTTACAAAGCCATTGCAGATTTCGGGAAACATCACCTGAAAGAAGGCGGTAAATGTTACGTGGAAATCAACGAGCATTTTGGAGCTGAAACCAAAACAGTTTTTGAAGAAAGAGCCTATAAAAACGTAGAGATTCTGCGTGATATTCATGGTAAGGACAGGTTTGTTCGTGCCATTTGGGATAATTAGGATTGAAGCAAGCACAAGATTGAAATCAACCCTTGCTGCTTTAAACGGAACACAATGTATTTAGAGAAAATAAAGGATGTACTCAATGAACTGGGGAAAGTAGTTGTTGGGCAAGACAAACTACTGAACCGTCTTTTGATAGGCCTCTTCACTGGCGGACATATTCTGCTGGAAGGAGTTCCAGGTCTGGCGAAAACGCTGACGATCAACTCCATGGCAAGAGTTCTTCATCTGGATTTCAAAAGAATCCAGTTCACACCGGATCTTTTGCCCGCCGATTTGATCGGAACGATGATCTACAAGCCGAAGATCGGGGATTATGAAGTAAAAAAAGGACCGATCTTTTCCAACATCATTCTGGCCGATGAAGTGAACCGCTCTCCTGCCAAAGTACAATCTGCCCTGCTGGAAGCTATGCAGGAAAAACAGGTAACCATAGGGGACGAAACATACCTGCTCGACCGTCCGTTTATCGTTCTTGCAACCCAAAACCCGGTTGAACAGGAAGGAACATATCCGCTACCCGAAGCGCAGATTGACCGGTTCATGATGAAAGTGTATGTTGATTATCTCGACAAACAGGAAGAATTGGAGGTAATGCGCAGGATGTCGGATATTAACTACGATTACAAAATAAAGCCGATCCTGAACAAAGAGGATATTTTTGCGATTCGTAACAATGTCAACAATGTCAATATTTCTGATACCCTGGAACGTTACATCATCGAACTGGTATTTGCAACGCGCAGACCGCTCGATTACGGTTTGAGAGACGAAGCGAGATACATTCAGTTTGGCGTTTCACCCCGTGCCACCATTTATCTCAACCGTGCAGCCAAAGCTTTGGCATATCTGGAAGGCAGGGATTATGTGTTGCCCGAAGATATTAAAGAACTGGCACCTGACATTATGAACCACAGGATTTTGCTCAATTACGAAGCCGAGGCAGACAATGTACGGACAACATCAATTATTGATTCGATACTCAGAAAAGTAGCGATTGGCTAAGGAACCGGATCGTGGCCGTGACCTCCCCAGGGATGGCAACGACCAACACGTTTCATTCCCATCCAGCCGCCTTTGAAAAATCCGTGTTTCTGAACAGCCTGAATCATATACTGTGAACAGGTTGGTGTATAACGGCACGAATTGGGCAGGTAAGGCGATAGCACACCCTGATATATCCGAACCAGTCCGATGAGTAAAAATTTCATTTTTTTTCTTGTAGTATCATGAAATCGAGAGCAAAATGACCTCTGTTTAGTACAAGGAAAATCAATTCATTATCGTTCCCCGCATAATTTTCACCAATATAACACAGCTGAATAGGACAAGGACTAAATTTTCATTCATCTTTGTGTATTGAATAAATCTTACATACCGCCTTTTGCCAATTAACATCATAGACAAATGATTTCCTACATACTTTGGAATGTGAATCCCGAAATTTTCACAATACCAGAATTTGCCGGTCTCGGCCCTTTCCCCGTACGCTGGTATGGGCTTCTTTTTGCAGCAGGCTTCCTCATCGGCCAGCAGGTTATGATACATGTTTTCAAAAAAGAGAAAAAACCACTCGAAGATATTGATGCACTGACCTTGTATATGGTGATATCGACGGTTTTGGGAGCACGTATTGGTCATTTTCTTTTTTATCAGCCAGACGTATTGTTCAAAAATCCTTTGGAAGTGATTTTACCACCGTATGCTGGTCTGGCAAGCCACGGCGCCATCATCGGGATCATTACCGGATTGTTGCTATATTCAAGATCCAGGAAATCTACGGGACAGAGTTTTTTATGGGTTGCCGACAGAATTGTTATAGTCGTAGCCCTCACAGGCTGTTTTATCCGTTTCGGAAATTTGATGAACCACGAAATTGTAGGTAAACTAACCGAAGTTCCGTGGGGCTTTATTTTTATGCAAAACACAGAGTTTTCTCAGAATCCCCGCCATCCTGCCCAGCTTTACGAATCCATTTCCTGTCTTGTGCTGTTCTTTATTTTACTGGGACTTTGGAATAAATTCAAAGAGAACACCCCGCGCGGATTATTGGTTGGGATATTTTTTGTTTGGGTGTTTACACTCCGCTTCCTATACGAATTTGTAAAAGAAAATCAGGAAGCTTTCGAAGCTGATTATACCCTTAATATGGGACAATTATTGAGCATTCCGGCAGTTCTGTTGGGCTTTTATTTCATCTGGCAGTCGCGCCAAAACCCCATTCAAAAATCCGTTTAGGCAGCCAAGTCAACCGAATAATCATTTGAATGAAATTTCGCTGTTGGTTTGTGCTAACTTGCTGTATCTCTAAAATTTTAAATTAAACCTCAAATGAAAAAAAGTTTAATTTTAGCGTTGGCTATAACGACCTTCTTAGTGGGTTGTGGTAAAAAAGAAGAGAAACAGGAAGAACCCAAGAGCGGTATGGAAGCCTTGCAGCAGCTTGCCGACAAAGCAAAGGAAATGCAAACCCGTGAACCGGTTGATCCTGTTGATTTCAGAAAATTAAAGGAATTGCTTCCCGAAGCAATAGCTGGTTTCAAAAGAACGGAAGCTTCAGGTGAAAAAGAAGGTGCAATGGGTTTTACCATCTCACGATCAGAAGCCAGTTATAAGGGAGACGGAGACGCATCTCTAAAACTCGAAATATTGGATACGGGTGGAATTGCAGGAGTGGCAACAATGGCACTTGCTGCCTGGACCATGGCGGACATAGATAAAGAAACGCCAAACGGGTACGAAAAAACGACCACTCTGGAAAGTTACAAAGCGTATGAAAAGTACAGCAGTCAGGATAAGTCGGGGGAACTGAATGTGCTGGTTGCCGACCGTTACGTTGTCAACGTGAGTGGAAACAATGTAAGCATGGAGCAACTTAAAAGTGTATTGGCCGACCTGGATCTTGAAAAGCTTAGAGAACTGAAATAGATTTCAAACAGCATTATTTGTGCAAGGGAGCTTCGGCTCCCTTTTTATTTGCCCATTAGTAAAAATAATTCTACCCGATTCCGAAAAGTAAGATAAATCACAGTTTTATTTTTTTAAATTCCGCACCAAAACTCATCCATCATTTTATCAGTAGCATTACCATTATGAAAGTATTGTTTTTCGCTTGCGTTCTCTCTTTAATTTCCCTATCCATCAGTGCACAGGACTTTGCTCCAGATTCATCCGTATCAACAAAGAAGGAGCAATTGTATACCCTGGCGCCAACAGAAAATCTTTCGGTAAAAGGTCAGATTGACGCTGAAAGAAATTACAAAAAATACAAAGGAGCGGCAACAGGAACTTTGATAGCAAGTCTTGTTTCTCCGCTTATCGGGCTTATACCTGCAATTGCAACTTCGGCAACAACTCCAAAAATCCAAAACCTTGGCTATCCGGATGAGGCTCTTTTCAATCAGGCAGAATACCATTCAAACTATACCCGCAAGGCAAAAAAGATAAAACAAAAGAAGGTCTGGACCAATTGGGGAATTGGATTCGGGGTAAACCTGGCGTTGGTACTGGTAATAGCCGCAGGTGGTAATTAACTATCAATAACTTACCATAAAAAAGACAGGAGCTGGCCAACTCCTGTCTTTTGCATTTTAAAGCATTACATAACGTATAATTCCTGACAAAACTGGCTACGCTGTTGCTACATCCACTTTTTCGCGAAGTATTTGTTTTGCTTTCACAAGCTGGTTTTTTACTGTATTCTTTGATATTCTGAGAAATTCAGCAATTTCCTGATAAGACTTTCCTTCCTCAATATTGAGTTTCAAAATGAGCTTGCGTTTGAGTGAGAGTGATTCCACCGCGCTTTGCACAAGGGATATACGTCGCTCTTTTTCCTCTTTTTCCTCATCTCCTGCAAGCATCATCCCCTCCATAAACTGCTTTCTGAGCTGCTCGCTTTTTTCTACCTTTTTAAAGTAGTCAAATGCCATGTTTCTCAAACAGGTGAAAAGATAAGAGCTAAAATTGTGATCAGGTTTGATCTGCTCACGTTTGATCCAAAGCTTCACAAATACGTCCTGTATCATGTTTTCTGCTTCTTCCTCATCCTTCAAAAGAGAGATGGAGAACCGCAGGGCAGGACCCTTGTAATAATTATAGAGTTCGGCGAAGGCAACTTCATCGCCCTGGGTAACTCTTCTTAGGATATTCTCGTCAGGATGGGCCACAGTAGTAAGGGTTTAATCGATAATTTTTGGTTAATTTTTTAGAACAACATAAAAGCCGTAATGCGCAAAATGCTATATCTATTATTTACTTTATTCTTTATTTAATACCATTTAATGATTCTTCGAAAAATATTCTTGAAAATCTATATTATAAGGATATTATGGTCAATGATATTATAAAATACTGCGAAACATTAAATGCGTAATTGTTAATTCTGGTATTGAAATTAGCTTTAATGTTTTCTTCTGTGCGGCGTCATGAATTTCTGATGATAAATTTACCGGATCCTTTTCTAATTCAAATCGCAACTTGCGTAAATTTATCTTCATTTTGCGCAAAAGATCTTTATTTAACAATAAGGAAATAATTATTTATCAAATTGATCATAAATACTCAGTATCAGGATATTCCGTAGCCTTGAATAGCTGCATTTAAACACTGCAGCAGGATAAGCGATTTCCCTGAAACGTTCCAAACGGTAACACAAGCAATAGCCTGCCTTTTTGCATTGGGAGTATATATTGAAACGGATTCTGATCCGCTATTCCCAAACCTTTAAAAATAATTGACCCTTTCAGAAATGGACCATAACCGCATAGAAGACATTCTTGAAAAGATATCAACAGTCAAAATTGCTGTCTATGGCGATTTTTGCCTCGACTGTTACTGGATCATGGATCAACAGGGATCCGAAGTATCCATTGAAACCGGACTTATGACCGAAACCGTAAGCCGACAGTATTACACACCGGGAGGCGCTGCCAACGTGGTGGCTAATCTGGCTGCGTTAACCCCTGCTTCTATTAAAGTGATAGGCACAGTTGGGAATGACATGCACGGCAGAGAACTCACTTTCCAGTTGCATGGCCTGGGTACGGATGTATCTTCACTTTTTATCCAACATGAAACTTTTGATACCTATACATATTTAAAGAGACATCTTGACGAAAAGGAGCAGCCAAGGATCGATTTCGGAGTTTACAACAAACGAAGCATAAAGACCGACGAGCTTATTCTGGCTGCACTGGAATCCGCTTTGCAGGAATATGACGCAGTTATTTTTAACCAACAGGTAACTGGCAGCATTACCAACAGCAGTTTTATCGATGCTGCAAATGCGTTGTTTGCTAAATACAGCGACAAAATTGTGATGCTGGATTCCCGGCACTTCAATGACCGTTTCCACAATACGTATCTCAAAGCCAACGACCGTGAAATAGCATCCCTGGTAGGTCAGCCTGTTAATTATGATGATGTGGTCCCTTTTAACGATATAGAAAAATTTGGTAGTCAGGTTTTCAAAAAGAGCCAAAAACCGGTATTTGTAACCTGCGGCGAAAGGGGCATTATCTCATTTGATGCCAACGGTCATTATCATGTCCCCGGTTTACAGCTGAAAAATAAACTGGATACTGTTGGAGCGGGCGACACCACAATCAGTGCAATAACGCTCTGTCTGGCCGCAGGAATACCTGTATCCGAAGCTGCTGTCTTTGCCAACTTCGCAGCGGCCGTAACTGTGCAAAAGAGATACACCACCGGCACGGCAAACGGAAATGAGATCAAAAATATCAGCCACGAACCGGATTTTATTTACAACTCCGACCTGGCCGCCGACGAAAGAAGCGCTGTTTTTGTCCCCGATACTGATTTTGAACTTTGTGATCCGGAAGTAATGGAAAAACTGGGGCATATCCGTCACGCCGTTTTCGATCATGACGGCACCATCAGTTCCCTCAGACAAGGCTGGGAGGAAATTATGGAACCTGTGATGATGAAGTCCATTTTAGGCGCGCAGTACACTACCATAGATCAGGAAACTTTCAGGAGCGTGTTGGCACAAGTGAAAGAATTTATTCACAAAACAACTGGTATACAGACCATTTATCAAATGGAAGGACTGGTGGGGCTTGTAAAAGAATTCGGATTTGTACCTGCGGATCAGATCCTGGATAAATTCCAGTATAAAGAAATGTACAACGATGCATTGATGGAGCTGGTGAACAAGCGCATGGCAAAACTGGAATCAGGTGAACTGTCACAGGAAGATTTTACAATGAAAGGCGCTGTAAATTTCTTGTATCTGCTTAAAGAAAGAGGCGTAAAAATGTACCTGGCAAGCGGAACGGATGTGGATGACGTAAAAAAAGAGGCAGAAGCGCTCGGTTATGCAGACCTGTTCGACGGGGGTATTTATGGTGCATTGAGAGAGTACACCAAGTTTTCGAAAAAGATGATCATTGAGAATATCATAAAAGACCACAATTTGAAAGGTAACGAACTGGCTGTGTTCGGAGACGGCCCAGACGAAATTCGGGAAGGAAGGCGGGCAGGAGGCATTTCGGTAGGGATCACGAGCAACGAGCAGCAACGTTTCGGACACAATCCGGCCAAACGTCCAAGACTTGTCAGAGCCGGCGCCCAATTGCTTATTCCTGATTTTTCTCAATACAAAAAATTGGCTTCGCTCCTGTTTCAGGAACAGGAAGACTATACAAATGCCTGATAATTATTCAATACAACAACTTATAATCAGCCACTCCACGCGCCTGATTTCCTTAAAATGAAAAATTATTTTTTAACAATATTACTATTCTGTTTGCCAGGCTTTTTGTCGGCTCAGATTGTACAGCAGGGACTGGTTTTTCCGCAACAGGAACAGCATGTACACGGCAGCAGCCTGGTGAACCTGCCCAATGGCGATATGCTCATTGCATGGTTTCAGGGAAGCGGCGAACGCAAATCGGACGATGTCAAGATAATGGGCGCAAGACTTAAAAAAGGCCAAAAAAACTGGTCCGAACCATTTTTGATGGCTGATACACCTCACATCCCCGACTGTAATCCTGTATTGTTTCTGAATAGCTCCGGAAAACTATTTCTGGTTTGGATTGCGGTACAGGCCAATTTATGGGAACAATCCATTCTGAGATTAAGAACTTCTGTAAGCTATGAAAAAGATGGTGCTCCTGAATGGAACTGGCAGGATAACATTCTCCTTAAACCCGATCAGAAATTTGCAGAAGAGGTTGAAGCAAAATTTAAAAAACTTCCGGAATCTGCCATTGGCTGGGCAGGTTATGCTCCCAAATATGATGCAATGATCATTGAAGCTTCCAGAGATTCACCAAAAAGGAGCATTGGCTGGATGACACGCATAAAACCATTGCTGTTACCAAAGGGCAAAATTGTATTGCCTCTTTATTCGGATGGTTACAACATGTCGATGATGGCAATATCGGAAGACGATGGTACAAGCTGGCTGCCCGGACTGCCCGTAGTTGGCCGCGGACCTATACAGCCTGCCGTTATCAGGAAAAAAAATGGAAATCTGCTCGCTTACATGCGTGATAGCGGCGATGGGCCTACACGTGTGCATGTCAGCGAGTCTGCTGATGGAGGCGTAACATGGGATGCCACAAAGAAGACAGACATTCCGAACACGGCCAGTGTGGAGTTATTGGTATTGCAGGATGGGCGATTGGCTTTTCTTGGAAATGACATTTACGATGGCCGCTATCAGTTAAGTCTGCGTATCTCAGACGATGAAGGGCAGACCTGGAAATGGAAAACCTATATTGAAAATGACGAGTCAAAAAAAGGTGGATACTCCTACCCTTCGCTGATCCAGACCAAAGACGGCATGCTCCATTTATCTTATTCCTATCATCCTGAGAAGAACAAAAAATCAATTAAATACGTGGTTGTGAACCCAAAGCTGATCAAATAATTTTTGGTTCCGATAGCAGATTATGACTCAACATCAAGGCAATTTTAAATACCAGACAATGCAAAAAATCCTAACCTTCCTTTTGATTTTAAGTATATCAGGAATGCTTTCCTGTTCTAAAAAATCAACCCAACCCGTACATGAAGACAAGCCATTTGTGCAGGATCTCAGTGTAAAGTATTATTCCGATACGGTAACACAAAACCTGCTGCAAGCCTTTTCGGACAACAACGGGAAAGTACAAATATTATCAAAACAAGGCCTGTTACATCCTCATAACGGTCGTTTTCTGTATCACGGCACCATTTCGCCGGATAACTCGTACCGGTTTATGAAAGACAAAAAAATATCCGCCATTGGCAGTTATGAGAATCAACTCGTATACCTGAGCGACTCCGTGGTTTTTAGCAATGCCTGGGCAGGAAAGCTATTTTCCAGACATACGCTCCCCGGTGCACGGATATTTGAAGGAGGACAAAATTTTGCTTTTCTTATCTCCGACGGCAGGTCATTACAGCTGATACAGGATTCTAAAAATCTTTGGAGCGGAAACCTTCCGGATGATGAAGTTTTGGAAATACGATACAATACAGTTGACTCCCAATTCTGGATTCTTGGAAAAAAAACGCTTTCAACATTTAGCCCAACTGACAAGAAGCTGCTAAAGGTATTGGAGGGTAGCAGCTTTACATCCTTTGATCTTTACAAAAAGCAAACCATTGCCATAATCGGAAGCAACGACGGTTATCTGGAATACGATATTAAAGCAAAGAAGCAACTTGGCGAAATCAACAGAAAATTGCCAGTCACCAACATCGAGTCGGTGAAAGTAATTAATGAAAAGCTGTGGTTTGGATCAACAGACGGCACATTTGCACTGCGTGCCGACGGAAAATATGATTACTACAACGGAGAACGCTGGCTACCGGGCAATAAGGTCCGACAAATCAGCGCAGGACCGAAAAATTCTGTGCTGGTACTGACTAATTCCGGTCTGGCGCAAATTGAGTTTAAGGAAATGACATTGGAACAAAAAGCGCTTTATTTTGAAGAGCAGGTAAGGCTTCGTCACATCCGTAATGGTTTTAATGCTACGGTACGCGGAATGAATCGCGGTGACCTATCCACCGGATTTATGGAAGATTCGGACAACGACGGACTATGGACTTCCATGTATCTGGGCGGCGAGATTTTCAGATATGCAGTTACCAAAGATTCTGCCGCGCTGCAAAACTGCCGGGAATCAATGGATGCCATGGAGAGGCTGTATGATATTAATCCGGTTCCTGGTTTTCCTTCAAGATCTTTTGAGCGATCCGGTCACATCAATGAACTTGGAGATCCGGAACGTTGGCAACATGCTTCAAATAAAGAATGGGACTGGAAATCGACTACGAGCAGTGACGAGGTAATCGGGCATATATTCGCCTTCGGAGCGATGGCGGAGCTGGTTGACGATACCAATCTTAAAACCCGCGCCATTACGCTGATCGACACAGTAATGTCTCATATCATTAAAAATGACATGTATCTGATCGACTTCGATGGCAAACCTACGATGTGGGGAAAATGGAATCCGGAATATGTGAACGCTTTTCCTGTCAATGTCGGGGATAGAAAACTCAACTCGTCCAACATTGTGTCGATGTTGCAAACGGCTTATCATTTTACCAAAAAGGAAAAGTATAAGGAAAAAGCATTGGAACTGATGACTAAAAACGGTTATCTCGAAAACCTGATGCGCCCGATGAGTGTGATTGGAAAAGCACCGGAAGATGCCGATGAACACAGCAAACACATGTCCGACGGCTGGAACCACTCCGATGATGAAATGTATTTTGTGGGCTATTGGGGACTTTATCGTTATGCATTGAACGACACCCTGAAGGCAAAATACAAGGAAGCAATTCTCGACCACTGGCAGGCAGAAAGACCAGAAAAAGAAGGAGCCTGGAATATTTTCACTGCCCTGACCGGCACAAACAAGTTTGACTTAAATGAAGCGGTCTGGTACCTGCAGGAACATCCTTTGGATCTGATCGACTGGCAGATTAGAAACAGCCATAGAAAAGACATTGAGATGGTAGAACCTAATTTCCGGAAACAGACAACCAAAGAAGTACTTCCACCCGATGAAAGACCAATCCAAAGACACAACGGAAATACTTTTAATCTCGACCGCACCCACAGCAACGGTTCTTCTGAACATAGTGCAGGTGACATATGGCTGCTTCCTTACTGGATGGGCAGATACCTTGGCGTGATTAGCGCACCGGTTAACAAATGATATAGTCAAGCAGGTTTTTCCTTTTCCAATAAACATACCCGCTGTAACTTTGAAATCAATTCTTATTATTTTACTTATTGCCGCAATGAGTTCCTGCCAAACCGATTCGAACGAGAAACAGATCACCACAGATTTGAGTTATAACCACGATCTGGACAACAACGATAATTTTTCGCCCGACGGTGAATGGCTGGTGTATGATACCCGCACGGATGAAGGAGGGATTCCGGCTTCGTCCAGGATCGAGAAAGTAAATATCCTGACAGGCGAAAAAAAGATTTTATTTGAAATAAAGAATAATCAACCCTGGGGACCGGGTGCGGGAGCGGTTAGTTATAGTTCAAAGGAGAATACAGTCGTGTTCATTCATGGATTGGCATCAGGTACCAAAGAAAATCCCTACCAGCAATGGCGCCGCACGGGAGTAATTATCGAAGATCAAAATCCGAATGTGCCTGTTTACATGGATGCCCGTGACGTAACATTTCCATTCACGCCCGGGGCTTTGCGGGGAGGAACCCACAGGCACGAATGGAGCGGAGACGGACAGTGGATTGGATTTACTTACAACGACGCCATTATGAAGGCATTGGAAGACAGCTCAGGTACCCGTCAAAATCTTCGGACGATCGGGGTTTCCCGAAGAGGAAAGGCTGTGGAAGTTGACACAAACGAAGAGAATGTTTCCGGAAACTGGTTTAGTGCATTGGTTGTACTTGTAGTGCCTGAGCCAAAATCAGGTAGTGACGAAATCAGCCATGCAGCCAGTGACAGCTGGATTGGCACAAACGGATATTTACAAAAAGACAACAAAAGACAACTTGCAAGGGCATTTCTGGGCACGGTAAGAGACAAAAACGGAAAAGATGTTCCGGAGGTATTTGTAGTGGATATACCCGAAGACATTACAATTCCCGGAGAATCTGGTCCATTGGAAGGTACCGAAACAACTTTTCCAATGCCACCAAAAGGTGCAGTTCAAAGACGCCTTACTTTCACCGCCAATTCAGCCAAACCGGGTTGTTCAGGCATTGTACGGTCCTCACCCGACGGATCCATGCTGGCATACATGGCATACGACCAAAATGGAGTTCAGCAGGTTTTTATTATTTCTCCAAATGGTGGGAGTGCAACACAGCTGACAGAACATAATTCGGACGTAGCAGGAAACCTTCGCTGGCATCCTGACGGAAAACATGTGAGTTATGTTTGGAATGGCAGTCTGATTTTGTGCAGAACAGGAAATGATCCTTTTAGCAAAAGATTTGAAAAACTAACAGAGGCCACTGCGCCTGCGCCTACCAATTCTGTTTGGTCACCGGACGGTAAAACAATTGCATTTAACAGGTTTGTAAAATCTGGAAAAAGCGGTGTTGCTACCCAGCAGATTTTTGTCAAAAGAGTAAGGTAAAAAAACACTTTGGTGACAGAACTAATTTACCTGATACTTTCCTGTCAACTTCAAGGAAGAGTCTCTGACAATCAGATCTGACTTCATGATAACTGTGTTTACAGTGTCCATACTCACGGTTCCGTTCAGATGGTCAATCATTGTTTTGACTGCAATTTCGCCCATTTCTCTGCCAGGATAATATATCGTAGTCAGGTTGGGCTCCACTACTTCCGCTACCGGATCATTGTTGAACCCTGCAACGGCAATATCCTCGGGAATTCGGTAGCCACGTTGTTTTAACTCTTTCACACAACTGATTGCACAGACATCGTTTGCTATAAAAATGCCATCCGGGAGGATTGACATATCCGCAAGTTTCGCAATTGCATCTTTGCCAGCCTCTCGTGAAAGATCCGTTTCGGTTACAAGTGACTCATCGAACAGCACACCATGAGCTTCCAATGCACTTCGATATCCCCGGTACCTTTCCGAATAAACGTTTCTTTTCAGATTACCCGTCACGTGCATAATTCTGTTGCAACCCTGCATGATCAGATGTGAGGTCACATCATAACCTGCCTGTTCATTGTCGATAACAATGGCAGCACAGGCATCATGATCGAAAATTCTGTCGAAGAACAAAATGGGGACATTCTTCTTTACAAAATTTTCAAAATGATCAAATCCGTCAGTATCATAGGCCAGAGAAACCAGCAGACCGTCCACCCGACTGTTATACATGGTTCGTGCATTGGCTCTCTCCTTGCTTTCCGATTCCAGTGACTGGCTTATTAACAGGTTATAACCGGCACGATTTGCAACAGATTCCATTCCTGCCAGCACCGCAGACATAAAACTACTATCCAGCCTTGGCACAATAACACCGAGCGTGCTCGTGCTTTTACGTCTCAGATTACTGGCAAATGTATTGGATCGGTAGCCCAATTCCGCCGCCTTTGCTGCTATGGAAAGTTTTGTTTTACTATTTATCGCCGGATGATCGTTCAAAGCCCGGCTTACCGTAGCCGGAGAAATATGGAGTATTTTGGCAATGTCGTATATAGTAACTTCTTTTTCCATCAGGCGGAAGGTCTTAAATTTCTATTCAATTAATTTCTTTCAAATGTAAGGGAAATTGCAACCGATTGCGTCACAATACATATCCCCCGATATTTTGCCGGCAGTAACATCCAAATTCAGAATAACCCAATTTATAATTATTTATGCAATCGGTTGCAATGCAAAATAATATAAAGATATTTATACATCAATTTTTAGCAGTGAATTAATCCTATGATACATACCATGCGCTGGTTCGGCCCCAATGACCCAGTCTCTTTGATGGATATTCGTCAGGCCGGCTGTACCGGAGTTGTGAGCGCGCTACATCAGATACCCGTGGGAGATGTGTGGAGCGTGGAAGCCATCCAGGAGAGAAAAAGCATCATAGAAGCTGGTAACGAGGAATACACTCCGTTGCAGTGGCTCGTAGTAGAAAGTCTGCCTGTTCATGAGCACATTAAAAAAGGGCTTCCAACCCGCGAGTTGTATATTGAAAATTACAAAGAATCGCTCAGGAATCTGGCTGCATGCGGTATCAACACGGTTTGCTACAACTTTATGCCGGTTCTGGACTGGTCGCGTACACAACTTGATTATACACTTCCGGAGGGACATAAAACCTTACGATTCGTTTGGGAAGATTTTGCTTTGTTTGACCTTTATATTCTGAAACGTCCTAACGCGGCTTTGGATTATGAATCTAAAATTCAGCAATCTGCTCTGAGCAAGTTTCAAAGCATGTCTCAAGATGAAATTGCAGTGTTAACGAATACTGTTTTACTCGGTTTGCCCGGTTCCGAAGAAGCTTTTGATCTTTCCATTTTTCAGTCTTTACTGGATGCTTACTCTGAGATAGGAGATCAGCAGCTTCGGGATAACTTATATTATTTCGTCAAAGAAGTCGCACCGCTTGCTCAGGAGCTGGGCATCAATCTCTGTATTCATCCCGACGATCCGCCAAGGTCGTTACTAGGTCTTCCGAGAGTTGTCAGTACCCAATCAGATTTTGAGCAATTGATGAATGCGAGTAATGTACGTGCAAACGGTATCACATTTTGCACCGGTTCACTTGGTGTGAGAGCAGACAATGATCTTGTAGAAATTATCAGAAATTATGGAGGCAGAATCCATTTTGTGCATTTGCGTACAACCAAAAGAGAAACGGGTACCCGAAATTTTCATGAAGCACCGCATTTGAACGGCGATGTGGACATGTATGAAGTTGTGAAAGCGCTTCTGGAAGAAGAACAGAAGCGAAAAGCAACAGATAATCCCGGTCAGGAACTACCGATGCGGCCCGACCATGGTTTCCAGATGCTGGAAGATTTACATAAAAAAACATATCCGGGATATTCCGGCATTGGCAGGCTGAAAGCGCTGGCTGAATTAAGAGGATTGGAAATGGGCATCAAACGAGCACATCATTTAGGCTGACATTTTAAAAACATCACATCATAAATCTATGAGTACAGATCACAATGTATCTGAGGCAAACATTCACCAGCAAGCTTTTTCACTGGCTGGCAAGATAGCAGTAGTAACAGGCGGAGGCAGCGGTATTGGATTTTATATCGCACAATCCATGGTACAGGCCGGCGCAAAAGTGATTCTCACCGGTCGCCGTGAATCGGTATTACAGGAAGCAGTCGAAACGCTGGGATCAAATGCATCGTATATGGTTAATGATATAACCAAACTGGAAACCATTCCTCAACTTGTTGCCGACATTGAAACCCGGAACGGACTGATTGATATTCTGGTCAACAACGCGGGCATCAATATGAAAAAACATGCTGTGGAGGTTACCGATGAAGATTTTGACAAGATTGTCCAAACCAATCTTTATTCTGTGTTTTCGATGACCAGAGAATGTGGAAAAAGAATGATTGAGCGTAAACAGGGTTCAATTATCATGATCACCTCCATGGCAGCGCTGTATGGTATCGACCGTGTGGTGGCTTACACAGCTTCAAAATCAGCAGTGGGCGGAATGGTGAAGGCACTGGCGACAGAATTTTCTCCGCACAATGTAAGGATAAACGCCGTAGCTCCTGGTTTTATAGAAACGCCTATGATGCTAACTGCCATGGGAGGTGATCCGGCGCGGCGTGACAAGGCAATGGACCGTACACCAATGGGAACCTGGGGCAAGCCAG
Organism: Dyadobacter sp. CY312; assembly: GCF_021390535.1. GTDB lineage: Bacteria > Bacteroidota > Bacteroidia > Cytophagales > Spirosomataceae > Dyadobacter. The sequence continues at coordinate 105,942 of NZ_JAJUXG010000019.1, read as the reverse complement.
ACGATATCGGACTGGCCGCCGTATTCCTGGCGTCTTCCGCTGCCAAGTTTATTACAGGTGTGACATTGCCGGTAGACGGTGGAAATTCAATCGGTTTTTAATGCTTAATTCTATTCCTACAATGAAAAAAATCAGTTTCGTTAAAAGCTTTATTTGCCTCCTGATCCTGTTAGGAGCCGGTTTTAGCAATCCATCATTTTCTCAGAAAATTAAGTGGAACAAGGTAAAAATCCTGTTTTATACCAAAAATGGAAAAGGTTATGTGCATGACAACATCGCAAATTCGGTTGTTGCCATTCAAGCGTTGAGTAAGCAACACGGGTTTACCGTGGACGTTTCAGATGACCCTGGAAAATTTACCGACGAAAATCTTAAACAATATGATGCGCTTGTATTTTCGAACACGAACAACGATGTTTTCGATACGGATGCACAGCGGGTTTCTCTCATGCGTTACATTCAGGCAGGTGGAAACTTTGTCGGTCTGCACTCTGCATCGGGTACCGAGCGTAAATGGAGATGGTTTAAAGACTTGCTCGGCGGAACATTCTTCTGGCATGAACCCGGACAAGGTTTTACAGTGAATATTTTGGATGAGAAAAATCCGTCATTGGCTCATTTGGGAACAAAATGGGTTCGGGAAACGGATGAATTTTATTTTATCAAAGAATTGGGTGTCAACCTGAATGTTCTTGCGGTGAACGATCACACAACCATCCAGAAGCCAGGCGGCAAAGCACTTGATACATTCGGCACCGTATTTCCCTCCGTATGGTGGCATGAATACGATGGCGGCAGGGCGTTTTACACATCATTGGGACACGAAAAAGGTGACTATCTCAAACCTGATCTGCAAAAGCACATTCTGGGAGCAATTGAATGGGCAATAGGTCCGCAAAAGCCCAGAAATTACAGCAAAGCCTACGCAACCACCCCAAACGATCCGATAAAAAAACGCTAACCCTAGCCTGAAAGGCTTTCATCTCTCAAAGTCGGACAACGTCCGACGAACCGGGCACAACCGGCGAAGTAATGAATGACCAGTCAGCTCATATAACACATTCCTGAACTTAACCCAGAATAAAAATGAACATCAAAAAGGAAAACAACCAGGACAGAAGATCCTTCCTTAAAAAAGCAGCAACCGGAACAGCAGGTATTATCGCCGCTTCTATGTTCCCGACCATCGTGCCGGCGAGTGTTTTTGGCAAAAATGCTCCCAGCAACAAAATCAATATCGGTCAAATCGGTTTCGGACGGATTGGCTCCTCTCACGATTTGCCAGAAGTAATTAAAAATGAGGCTGCACACGTTATAGCAGTTGCCGATCTGGATAAAAACCGACTGGCGCAAGGAAAAGCCTGGATCGAGAAAAAATATGCGGAACGTACCGGAAAAGAAAAATACCTGGAAGTAAAAACTTATGACGACTACCACGAAATTCTTGCAAGAAAGGATATAGATGCAGTCATTATCAGTACGCCTGATCACTGGCATGCACAACCTGCTATGGAAGCTGCCGTGGCAGGAAAGCACATATACATGCAAAAGCCTACTTCCCTGACCATCAAGGAAGGAAGGGAAATGGCTGATATGGTGATCAAAAAGAAGGTCATTTTCCAGCTTGGGAGCCAGCAACGCTCCGTGAATCCCTGGCCACAGTTTAAAAGAACCTGCGAACTGGTCAGAAATGGCAGGATTGGGAAACTGAAAAAAGTATATGTTGGACTACCGGGCGATCCGGCAGGTGGGAATCCCGCTCAGATGCCAGTGCCTTCTAATTTAAACTATGACATGTGGCTGGGCTCAACGCCAGAAATATATTACACACTGGACCGGGTTCATTCACAAACCGACATGCACAACGAAAGACCGGGATGGTTGCGGTTGGAGCAATTTGGTGCCGGAATGATTACCGGTTGGGGTTCACACCACATCGACATTGCACATTGGGGAATGGATACCGAACTTACGGGACCAATAGAAATTGAGGGCACGGCAACATTCCCGGCTCCGGGTTCAGGGCTTTGGGATGTTCATGGCGATTTTTTGGTCAATTCTAAATATGCCAATGGCGTAGAAATGGAAATTGGCGGCACCAATCCAAACGGAGTGAAATTTGAAGGAACAGAAGGGTGGATATTTGTTTCCCGTGGTAATGTAGGCGTAACAGCAACCGATCCCGGCGCGTCGCAAGCCAAAGAAAACAAGGCATTTTATGCAAGCGATCCAAAGATTTTAGGATCGGTAATCGGTCAAAATGAAACCCATTTGTACGAAAGCCCTGAGCAACACCAAAACTGGATTGAAAGTATACAAAGCGGCAAGCAGACCATCAGCCATGCAGAAATTGCGCAGCGCTCCTGCACCGCCTGCCTTCTGGCGCATACAGCAATGAAGCTGGGGAGAAAACTGAAATGGGATCCTAAAAAAGAAGATTTTATAAATGACAAGGAGGCATCAGCAATGCTTTCCAGACCACAACGCGGAATTTATGGCACTTCGAAGGTGAAGGGATGATTCTTAGTAATTTTCATTTGTTTGAAACAACCTCTGTGGGAAGCCATAGAGGTTGTTTTCGTTTTGCGTGATTCAGGGAGAAAAGTATAAATTGCTCAAAATTCAGCAACAGGTTAGTTTGGCACCAACAAACATTAAAAATGAACAAATTAAAATTCCTGATCTCCCTCCTATTCTCCGGCAGCAGTTTGTTCGCTCAAACTAGCAAGCAAATACAGATTCCCGGCACCAAATACAGCATGGTTCCTCCGGCTGGTTTCGTGGCATCCAGCAATTTTAGCGGATTTCAGAATAATGTTGCCTGTGCTTCCATTATGGTCAGCGAACTTCCTGCACCTGTTTCAACAATTAATAATGGCTTAACAGCAGATGCGCTCAAAACCAAAGGAATGACTTTAATTGAAGAGAAAAGTGTAGATTTTAACGAAGGTAAAGCGAGAATTTTGAAGATCAGTCAGCCTGCGAACGGGACTGTATATTTGAAACAAATGCTGGTTTTCGGAGATAGCCTCAAAACGGTAATGGTCAATGGTATTTATCCCGAAGCATCTCAAACCAACGAAGCCGCGCTGCTGGACGCCATGCTTTCCACAACTTTTGATAAAAATCAGAATGACAACCCGCTGGATGCCGTTAATTTTAGAATTGACGTATCGGGTACCGAATTCAAACTGGCGAAATACATGAGCGGAAGCATCATTTATACGAAGGACGGCAAGATCCCGACAAACAAACCTATGTTCATTGCCGGTGGTTCTATTTCCAAAATGGCTATCCTTGATCGAAGGGTTTTTAGCATTGAAAGGCTGAGAAAATTACCTGGTGGGGAGTCAGCAACAGTTGAGAAAATCAATGAAGTTGAAATTGACAAGCTTCCCGGTTACGCCATCCTCGGACATAACGATTCGGATAGCAGTACGATTTACCAGGTGATACTGTTCACTGACACAGATGATTATTACATCCTGATCGGCATTGCGAAGGAAAACAAAGAAGAAAACCTCGCTTTGTTTAAGAAGGTTTCTGAGAGTTTTAGGAGGAAGTAATAAGATATCAGTTTCAGAAAATTATGTTCAGTTTATTGTAAAATTGCCTGTACTATTACGGACATCAGAAATATGAATCAACCGAAAATTATTGGAGAGGTAGATACACTTTATACCAGTATTGCTGAGCTAATTAGCCAAGCAAAAACGAAGGTTGCTATTACTGCCAATGCAGAATTAGCATTGTTAAACTGGAAGGTTGGGTTGTACGTCAATGAGTTTGTATTACAGGGTGATAGGGCTAAATACGGCAAACAAATTGTCTCTAATTTGTCCAAAATGCTTACTGCTAATTTTGGCGGCGGTTGGGGTGAAAAACATATTAGACATTGTCTCCGCATTGCAGAGACAATTGATGAAGAACAGATTGTCTACGCAGTGCGGAGACAATTGAGCTGGACACATTTAAAAACAATAGCTTATGAAGAAAATCCAATAAAACGACTGTTTTATATCGAAATGGCCATTAATCAACGCTGGAACACAAGAAAACTGGCGGATGAAATAGATAACATGCTTTATGAAAGAACGGCCATAGCAAAGCACCCCGAACAACAGATAAAACTGGCCTTACAAGAATTACAAACCAAGGATGTTATCAATCCGGATCTCTTTTTTAAAAGTACCTACGTACTCGATTTTCTGGGATTGAAAAACACCTATTCAGAAAAAGATCTGGAATCAGCTTTGGTGAGCAATCTTGAACAGTTTATTATGGAACTGGGTAACGGATTTGCCTTTATGGAAAGACAAAAACGAATCAGTATTGATGCTACTGACTATCACCTGGACTTGCTGTTTTACCACCGAAAACTAAAACGTCTTATTGCGATTGACTTGAAACTGGGAAAGTTTAAGCCCGGTTATAAAGCACAAATGGAGTTGTATCTGCGATGGTTACAAAAAAACGAAATGCAAACCGGCGAAGAAACGCCTATTGGCTTGCTGTTGTGCAGCGAAGGCAATACCGAACATATAGAACTCCTGATGCTGGACGAAACTGAAATTAAAGTAGCTCAATACCTTACCGAACTACCAAGTAAAGATTGGTTTGCCGATAAACTGCACAAGTCCATGGAAATTGCAAAAATGAACGAGTTAAACAAATACCAAAGAGAAGGTTAAATAAACGAAGGCGAAATTTTCGCCCTTTGCAGTCACAAGATATTTCTGATCAATAATTCCCCTTATACTCTCTCGGTGTATGCCCTATGTACCTTTTGAAATTTCTGTTAAAATTCGATAGAGAATCAAATCCGCTATCGTAGGCAATTTGTGCAATGGTCCACTGGTCTTCCAAAAGCAGTTTGCAGGCATGACCAATCCGGATCTCATTCACGAAATCAATGAAGGTTTTATTGGATCTTGCCTTAAAATAACGGCAAAATGCAGCTTCACTCATTCCTGCCAGTGATGCCACATCCCCCAAGCGAATTTCCTGCGCAAAATGCTGCAACACATAACTATGCACTTTTTGCATCCGTTCGGTTTCCGAAATCTTGTAAGTGTTCACATATCCGTAACTGGCAATAGGCGTTCCGCCTTCCTCCTGAGACAATTTGTGCAGCAATGTCATTAACCGAAGCACACTTTGAAAACCTTCTTCATGCATCATTCCGACCAGCTCTGAGCGAACGTGATCTCTTAACGCTCCCTTGTAAGCAATTCCCCTTTTTGAATCAATCAGCAATTGCCTTAGTCCAAGCATTTCTTGCCTGTCCAGAAAGTCCTTTCCCAAAAAATCCTCCTGAAAATAAACCACGATCCCATGTGTAGACAGCCCGGAATCCGGTAGAAAATAATCAGAATCGCTCCTCCATAAATGTGGAATATCCGGTCCCAGAAAAACCGTATCGCCTGGTTCAAAAGTATGAATTGAGTCGCCTATCAATCGCTTTCCTGTACCTTCCATCACAGTGAACAGCTGGTAGTGCGGATGAAAATGCCAATTGGGGTCAAAATGCGACTCTTTCAATTCCTGAACGGTCACTGTCCTCACCTGGCTTTCTATATTTTTATGGATGGGCGCCTTCATATCACACCTTTATTTTGATCAAAAATATTGAATTCAATACAAATATATATCAAAATATAGCGCAATTAGCATTTTTTTAGTTATTTTAAAATACAGACTTTCAGGACTGCGTATATCTCTTAAACGGCATTTATACAGATTCTGAATAAATAATTCGCAAAAGAAAAAGGCAGAAAAATCGTTATTATTCTACCCTAAAACTGAAACAATGCAGATTCTGGCATCATTTTTACTTGTCAGAAACGATATAACGTGACGCGTTAACCCATGTGAACATTGAAGAACACAATCCTTTTATTGGTCAGAAATATGCATTTTATGAGAAACTTTAAGCTATGGACAGTTTTACTGTTATCTGCTATTTTGGCTGGCTGTGGAAAAACCGCAACAACAATTGTTAGTGACAAAGAAATTACCGGAAAATGGGAACTCGAGAGCGTTGTTCAGAAAAGGGATACCATTCACAGACCTGCAAAAAAGAATGGCATGTACGACGTGAGCTTAACTTTTAAAGAGAAGGGCGACCTGGAAGCAACATCTTCTACCAATTACCTCACCGGATTTTACGAAACCGCTCAGTTGAATGCCATTCACCTTGGTGGTGACGGAACAGAAAGAAAAGAAACATCATGGGGCAACCTTTTCGTAAACGCTCTGCCGCAGGTAAACCTGTACGACCTCAAATCGAACAACCGCCTGATCCTATTTTATAATAATGATAGCCAGCTGATATTTAGCAGAGCACGATAAACAAAGCTATTTCAACTTTCTTAATAAAACCGAATCGCGAGCATGATCCGGTTTTATTTTGCCCGGCATACTTTATTTTGCCAGAAAAACCGACCATAACATGATTACAAAATCAATATTTAGTCAATACTAATCAAATGAGATTATATGGTTAGCATTTTATTTCTGTAAAATTGTACAAAAAAGCCTGTTAGTTCGCTTTCGGGCAAATGCTACTAAATCCATTTATGTAACTACGGTGCAGCCACACGGCTTTAACCGTTCAAAATTGATATTGATGAAATACAGTATGAACCTCCTTTTGTGGGGGAATCAAATTGATGAAAGTCTTTTTCCAACCCTTGAATTAATTAAAGAAATTGGTTTTGACGGTGTAGAAGTCCCCATTTTTAACACCAATCCTGAGCACTGGTTTGGCTTCCGCAAAAAACTGGACGAGCTGGGTCTTGCCTGTGAAACGGATACGATTTGCGGTCCGGATACCCACCTGATCAGCCCCGATCCGCAGATGCGCAGGAAAACGATCAATCATCTTAAAAGCGCATTGGACTGCTCGCTTGTTTTGGGTGCAACCAAGCTTATGGGCCCTTATCATTCCGCATTAGGTGTTTTCACCGGACAACCAGCAACCGAGCAGGAATGGCAATGGGGAATTGAAGGAATTCGTGAGGTTGCCGACTATGCTGAATCTCTGGACATTACACTGGGTTTGGAATATCTGAACCGTTTCGAGTTATACCTGACAAGCTGCGGAGATGAACTGATCCGGTTTGTTGATGAAGTAAATCATCCAAACTGCAAGATTATGTTCGATACTTTTCATGCAAACATTGAAGAAAAGAATATAGGCGATACCATGCGTAAAGCCGGAGATAGGATCTCATTTATTCAGCTTTCAGAAAACGACCGCTCTACACCCGGCAAAGGAAATGTAGACTGGGATGGTATTTTCAAAGCTATCAAAGACATTAAGTATGATGGCTGGATCAGTATTGAAGCATTCAGCCCAAAACTTCCGGTAGCCAATATATGGCGCAAAATGTTCGACTCGGAAGAGCAGTTGATGCGTGACGGACTGTCGTTTATTAAGGCGAATATTTAGGCAAGAATGGGAGAAAGAATCCTGTGTCAAAGCTTTCTCCCATTTAAGTATAAAAAGTAGCTATTCAATTTTAACGATTACAAACCCATTATTATAATTTCCTTTTAAAGTCTTTCCATTTTCAAGCATAAGATTAAAAGACACTTCATAAGAAGGCGCCTTACCACTCACATCGACATAGCCGGAAATTGCCTCAAATTCCTCAAAATCTAAGGCATCAGCATGTTTTTTCTGGTCCTTACTGAATAATACATAGGCATATCCAGAATTCTTTTCTTCTTGGCCGGTGGAATCTACGATTGTATATCTGCCATTTGTAAATTGATCTCCTCCACTATACAGATCCAGATCTATAAGAAAAGACATGGAAACATCTTCCACCTCTTTCGTTACAGGATTATAGGTTATCTTATCATCAAGCATGTAAAATTCCAGATTATACTCCTTCTCCCATGCGCCATAGTCCTCAATCAAGCCATCTTCCAATGATATTTTTCTTCCTTCGAAGTCAACTTCATTGGTGAATGGAGAAATATCTTCCTTTTTTGATTTGCTACAAGAACTTAATGTGAATACTAAAAAAAGAGCAGAAACAATTATAGACGCTTTCATAAACAGGAAGGTTAGTAGATAAATAGGACTAACAAGATCATTTAAAGTCACCTAGCACACATTAACTTATAACATCACCACTCAAAAAACCTGTTCAGATTAGATCTTTCCGAAATGAAAATCGAAGCTACCAACACTCTTTATTGCAACAATTTAAAATCAAATTCCTATAACCAAAAGTGACTTATTTTTTACACAAAAATTCTCTCTATATTATTTTGCATTAGTCTAAATAAGACTACTTTTGCTCCCCAATTCAGCAAAATTTTATTCAGACAATGAGAATATTCTTTACGTTTCTTCTTTCGTCACTGGTCTTTTCTGCATTTGCACAAACGGCCGAGATCAAAGGAAAAATCACCTCACAAAATAATCAGCCCGTAGAACTTATTAACCTCATTCTCAAAGAGACAGGAAAAGGAACGGTTACTTCCGAAACAGGAGAATTTGTGTTTACAGGACTCGAAGCAGGCAGTTATCAGATCATCGGTACCGGTATTGGATTCAAACGTATTGAAAAACAGGTATTGCTCGCAGAAGGCCAGATTGTAACTGTTGAACTCGAAGCCGTTGAAGACGCCCGCCTTCTTCAAACCGTGGATGTGATCGGAAATTTGGAGTCGAATTATAAAACAGATCTGTCATTTATCGGAAGTAAGACGGCAACTCCTATCAGGGAAGTACCGCAGGCGATCTCATACATTACAAAGGAAGTGATGCACGACCAGGGAACGTTTTTGATGGGCGACGCTGTCAAAAACATGAGCGGGGTGAATCAGTTTACCTTTTATGATGACCTTACAATCCGTGGCTTCAGAATGAATGGGGGCAGTACTACACAGCTGTTCAACGGATTACGTACGTTTTCTGGTTTCTGGAAACAACCACCCGTAAATTACCTTGAAAGAGTTGAAGTAGTAAAAGGTGCAGCATCGGCTCTGTACGGAAATACTTCGCCTGGAGGAACCATTAACAGGGTTACCAAAAAACCATTGATGACGCCAAGGAAGTCGCTGTCATTCACAACAGGAAGTTTCAATACGCTGCGCGCACTGGCAGACTTCACAGGTCCGATGAACGAAAATAAAACCCTCCTCTACCGACTAAATGTCGGTTATGTAAATGCGCAGGGATTCAGAAATATGCAGTTTGACAAAAACATCATCATTGCTCCATCTGTTTCTTTCCTGCCAACACAAAAAACCCGCATCAACTTTGACCTCGTATACAACAACTCAAAAAGCCGGCTGGATCGAGGACAGTCTGTGGCAGGCAATGACCTTTATTCGAGCTCAATTAAAACCTCACTCAATGCGGTGAATGATTATTTGAATGAAGAAACGTATCTGATCACGACATCGCTCAACCATCAGTTTACCCAAAACACTTCTTTAAACGTTGCCTATCTGCGTACAGGTTACAACGAAGATTTACTTGAACACAGAAGCAGCAATGTAAATGGCGTGGATTCAACGGGCGCGGCTGTGCCAAATCTGGTGGGAAGACAGGTTTTTATTCGCAAGACAAAATCGTTTATGGACAACGTAACCATGTTCGTAAACCACAATTTCAATACCGGAAAAGCAGAACACAAACTGGTTGCCGGTTACGATTACATTCAATCCTATACGCCGAAAGGATCCGGTCAACAGACTGCCAATGGTTATCTACTCAAAGCAGGAGGTGCGGCAAATTACAATAAGGACACACCTGAAAAATACGTGTTTTACAATTATACGGCAAATGGTATAACCCGAAGCATTCCAAAACCAAATATCACTCACTACGATCTGACGTTGCAGAATAACCAGATGGAAGATCTAAGCAAATACACTTATAACTTAGTTACAAATGCGGCTACAACACCAGTATTTTACCAGTTGCACGGTTTGTATTTACAGGAACAGGTGAAGATTAACCGTCTTCAAATATTGCTTGGACTTCGTTACGATACCTACATCGACAAAAAAGGATATACCACAAATAATGAAGAAAATGTGACCCAGCATGCTTTATTGCCACGGATCGGTGCTGTGTATACGGTTAATAAAAACATCAATATTTACGGAACCTACACCAAAGGATACAATCCACAGGATGCCGCCATCCAGGTAAATCCATTGGCAGGCGGACCTTTTGATCCTGTTCGCAGCAGTCTTATTGAAGGTGGAGTAAAATCGGAGTGGTTCGACGGACGCGTTACAGCAAACCTCTCAGTTTACAACATCACCCAAACCAATACACTTTACAATGCCAATGTTGACGGACGCCCGGATTTGTTGCAACAAATAGGCGAAGAACAGGCAAAAGGTGTTGAATTTGATGTAACCGGCAACATCCTGCCAAACTGGAACCTGATCGTAGCGTACAGTTACAACGATGCAAAAGTTACAGATGCAGGTACGAAAGCAATTGATCAGGTGTTGGTGAACATGCAGAAACCAAATGCTCCTAGAAATCAGGGTAGTATCTGGACAAAATATACATTTACAAACAGAGGCATCAACGGACTTGGTTTAGCTATTGGAGGTAACTTTGTGACAGAACGTAATTTATCATTAAGCAACACGCAAACTTTGCCTGGCTATGTAGTTCTGAACGGAGGTATTTACTATAAAATCGAAAAATTCCAGTTTCAGGTCAATCTGAACAACCTGGCGAATAAAACCTATTGGGTGGGTGGCTATGATTACCTGAGATTATTCCCGGGAGCACCACGTAATTTTATGGCGACCGTTTCCTATACTTTTTAGCATTCAATTTGTAAGCAATACCTGTGAAAAAAATATTGAAGAACATTGCTTCGCAACTGCATTTATGGCTGGGGGTTTCCTCCGGCCTTGTGGTTTTTATAGTGGCTCTTACCGGCTGTCTGCTCGTTTTTGAAGAAGAACTTGAACCGGTTATCAATAGATCATTTCACATTACAAGTGTACCCTCCGGTTCCGGACGTTTGTCTCTTGACAGCCTGACACAAGTCATTTCCACTGAATATCCGAACAACAAACTTTCCAGAATCATTGTCGAACCCGAAGAAGACCGGACAGTCGTTTTCGGTCTAAAACAAGGAAAAAGTGAAAAGGAGCTGCTGTCTGTAGCTGTTGATCCGTACACTGGTAAAATCACGGGTAGCCGCCAGGAACACGATACTTTTTTCGAAGTGGTGATACGCCTGCACCGGTATTTATGCATGGGCGACACAGGCAAAATCATTACTGGTATTTCATGTATATGCTTTTTAGTCATCATGATCACCGGACTGGTGCTCTGGTGGCCTGGTCGCAAAAACAGAAAACAGCGGTTTAAAGTTAAATGGGATGCATCACCTAAAAGGCTCAATTGGGATTTACACGCGGTTTTTGGTTTTTATGCACTGCCATTTGTTTTCCTGATCGCTTCAACAGGATTGGTGTGGAGCTACAAATGGGTAAATAATCTCATCTATCTTGCCTTCGACGGCAAACCTCAGCAAAAACGAGAAGCACCTTCAAACCTGATTTCGTCGGCAGCAAGCGTTACACATTATCAGCAAATACTCAACAAAACCGACCAACTTCGTTCTCACACCGGAAAAGTAACTTTCACCACGCTTGATACGGACAGTTTGAGTATTACCGTTGCCAAAACGGATGATGAAGCCGCGATCAGCAACATTGTGAGCTTTCTTTATTTTGATAAAAACACCGGCTCGCTGATATCAACCCGGCTATACGAAAACGAGACGCCCGGTTTTAAAGCAAGAAGGGTAGTTTTTCCAATTCATACAGGAAGTTTGCTTGGCTGGCCTACCAAGATCATCGCATTTATTGCCGCACTTATAACCGCCAGCTTGCCCGTTACAGGCATCATCATCTGGCTGGGACGCAAAAAGAAAAGGAAGAAAAAGGTGCAGAAAGCTATTTCCCAAAGCAGCCTCGTTGAAACGGAAGTTGCTGTTCAGAAAGGTGTTTTATAGGATTCCCTGATTTTGTGAAACGGAAAAAGAAGACGGAATACAAAGAATTTTATACTCTTTTGTATTCCGTCTTCTTTTCCAAAAAATTAATTAATATTCACCAAAGCCCACCAGGGAGCAGACTTTTCTCCGTTTTCATAGATCATACGAGCCTCATAATTTCCTGAGACAATATCTGCAGGAATTTTATATTCACAATAATACAATGGAATACTTGCGTCAGCATATGATGGATCTCCATTGGTTTTGGCAGAAATAACGATTACACTTTTGTTATTCTTTAATTCCAAATCAGGCATTTTTTTATTTGGATCCCAAGGTTTATAATAGTCTCCATAAATCCAGGGTTTGGGGTCTGCATAAAAAACCTGTCCTTTATTAAGACTCACTCTTTTTGAATCCTTAAACAGAATAGAACCTGACGGATATTCTAATTTTTCTGTCCATAATTTCCCTATACCTTTAACAGGCAGGTTCTCATCTGAGACTAAAAAATTTGTACTTGAAAGCAAGTTTTCGCCCTCGTAAATACTAAAAAGATAATCTCCATTAGTCACTCCTTCCGGAATTACAAAAGTTAAATTAGCTGGTGTTTGGACCTCGGCATTCAACCAAATCGGCTCCTTGACAAAATCATTTTCCATTTTCACCTGATACTTTATACCATTTATGAAATACCCGCCAGAGATTTCAATAGCTTTCTTTTTTGCAAAAAAAGAAAAAGTATGCATTCCAGCTCTGACATCCCCCCTTACTGGTTGATACGTATTGGGGAAAGTGAAAATTTTATCACCATACATAAGGCTTACCGAAAGTTTGGATGATGCAATTAATGATTGAGCATTGGGGAAGTCCAAATGACTGGCATAAGCTGATCCTTTGACAGTTATGTTTTTTTCTAAATCTGCCAATCCTGCACTAAGTGTTTTTAAATCTTCTGGTCGCTCCGGGATTGTTCCAACACCAGACAATAATTTGATTTGTGTATATATAGTTGATCTTGATTCTCCATAAATTGCCTGCATCTCCAAAGGTGATGTGATTTCGGCAGTGAGTTTACCCTGGTGCTCTACATAAACCTTATAATCTTTCGCAAACCAACGTTCGCCAGTCTTTTTCCTAATCGTAAAATCTACCGGTCGCGCCCCTTTGAAAATAAAACCAACTTTATTTTCTGTGATGTATGTATCTCCCTCATAATACTGTAAACTAGCACCGTCATGGAAGGTCAGATCCAGAGATACAATATTATCCGTATAACTTTCGGGAAGTAAAACCTGGATTACACTGGTGGTAGTATCCCAGGACACTTTAAGAGCTCCTTTCACATTCACGGTTTTGAGGAAATCCCTTTCTTCCGGATTCGATATTTCAATAATTGGCTGCTCCTTTTGTATCTCTGATTTTTTGCATGTCTGAAAAACCATTGCCAGACAGATGAGGGGTAAAAACAACCTGATTTTCATGATAACGAGTTGATGAATTTGGCAAATACAGTATCAATATTAGATCAATTTATATAATATTTATGATTAATGTAATGCCGCCAAATCTTTATGTTACGTAGAGAAACAAAAGAGTAAATGCAACAAAGAGCATAGTCAGTTCTCACCACAACAAAAGTTGCCACCAATGCACGGATAAAAATCTAAAATACATTCGTGTAAATCTGTGTATCCGTGGCACAAAATACAACAGAGCCACAGAGTTCTATTATATTTCTCTGTGGCTCTCCCTTTAAACTCTGTGCGCCTCCGTGTAACCTTCAACAACCCGCAACGACTTAATACACCTTCGCCAACAAATGCGGACGCTCTTTTTCCAGTTTCAGGATCAGCTCACCAAACAGCGTATTTACCCATGCAAACCATTTTCGGGTGAACTTCGCCTGATCGTCCTTATCAAATGACTCATGCATAAAACCGGTGTTATTGTGCGTCGTTTTCAATAAACGCAGCTGCGCTTCTATTTCCTTGTCGTCGGTTGAAGTTATAGCACGTGCGATGATTCCCATAGGCCATATCTGATCCACAAGTGTATGCGGACTACCTAATCCCTCTCCTGCTTTTCCTTTGAAGAAATAAGGATTTGAATCACTTAAAACAAATTTCCGCGTGTTGATATAGACAGGATCTTTCACCGACATCGCTCCCAGGTAAGGCATGCTGATCAGTCCGGGAATACCGGCATCGTCCATCAGCAGATAGTTACCAAAACCATCCACTTCAAAAGGATATATCTTACCAAACTGCGGGTGATTGTATACGGCATGTTTCTTCAATGCTGCATCAACCTCTGTTCCAAGAGCCTTAAAATCAGCAGATAACTTAGCGTCCTTTCCAGTTTTGTCAAGTATTTCGGCTACCTGCTTAAAAGAAACCACTGCAAAGAAGTTTGAAGGGATGAAGAACAGGTATTGAGAAGCATCATCGGACGGACGAAACGTACTGGCAATCAATCCGTTTGGCTTGATCGGATTTCCATATCCATTACCGGGCACCGTGTCAGTAGACCAGGCCGTGGTTCTGCCGAACTTGTAAGGACCACGATTTTCCTTTCGTTGTTGCTCCCGGCACGTTTGCAGCACAAGCCGCATTGCTTTAAGCCATTCGTCGTCGAATACGGAAGTATCTCCGGTCGTTTTCCAGTAATGGTATGCCAAACGAATGGTGTAACAAAGTGAATCCAGCTCCCACTTTCTTTCATGCAACATTGGCTTCATCTCCGTGTGATCGGTGGTCCACTCACTTTTCTTCGGCCTGTCGTAAAACGCGTTGGCATACGGATCGATGATGATGCATTTTGTCTGATGGTTGATCAGCCCTGCAACCATGTCCTTCAACTGTTTATCCTCTTTTAAAAGCGGCAGATATGGCCAAACCTGCGCAGTGCTGTCGCGAAGCCACATGGCATCGATATCGCCTGTAATTACGAAGGTATCCGGCTTGCCGTCAATGGGTTTGTAATGAACTGTTGTATCAATTGTGTTAGGGAAACAGTTCTCAAAAAGCCATGCGAGCTCCGGATCTTTGATCACCTTTTTCATACGGACAATCGTAGCCTCCACCGCTGCACTGGTAAAACTACGCTTATCAGCAGACGTACGAACTACCGGAAAATCAGCTGCGTTTTTAGCGAAAGACCAGTTTGAAATTGCCATTCCGGCCACAGCAAGTGTACTCTTTTTTATAAAATCTCTGCGTTGTGTCATTGGGTTCAGGTATTTATTAAAAATTTTAAAGAAGCAATTTAGGTAAAAATCAGTCTTGCGTTTTATTGTGCTGCAAGGTAATTTTCAAGATTCTCAAAAGGTTTTATAATAAACTCATATTCAGTTATTTTGAAATAGTTCAACCTCATAATAACTCGTAAAAATGCATAATTGTAATGCAACGATTTGTTTATATCTTTATGTGTAAATTAATATCAAAATGAAAATCAGCAAGATATACTTACCCTTGATCTTACTTGTTGCTATAGGCGGCTGTACGGAACAGGATATGGTTTCCACAGACGAGCCATTAATTCTTAGTCAGGAAATCTATTTTGAAGTAGCTCATAGCAACCAGGCATGGGCAAGCATGCACGAAGGATTTATTGTGGACAACGCAGGTGCGGTAAGAACTTACAAAAACCCAACTGCCTGGAACGAAGCAACGAATACCAAAGGATTGCTGACCTCGACTCAAATAAAAGAAAACATATCCAAAACCATAGCGACTGATTTGAAAGTTGATGTTACGGAGCTAAAAGCTCTCGTTGGAAAAATACCTAAAATCAGCACCACTGACTTCACAAAACGTATTGCAGGGGGCAATGATATGGGGCAAACCAACTTTTACGCATATCAGTATGACACCAAAAAGGAAGCTTATGTGCCCATTTTATTAAGTGAAACCGGCGACTGGCAAAGTCAGAATAAAGATAAGTCGGCAATAGAAATATCAGAGTGGCTTGAAACCATACAGGCAAAATTAAAGTAGACAAAGGTTCATTATGTAATACAACGCCTGATCACAATTCGAGATCGGGCGTTATTTTTTGCTAACAGGGCGGGTTTTACAGAGCCATGGTTGAACTACTCCTACTAAGTCTGCCTTACAAGTTCCGGAGAAACGCTTCAATTCTGCATGATAGCAGTGATACGGATGAGCATTTAAAACTTCCTACTAAAAAAGAGATGTTCTTAAAGCCGGAACTTTAAAAACATCTCTTCTACAATTTTCAGAAAAACGACACTATAACTTCAATACCGAGAAATTATAACTCGCTTTGTCATCCGATATTACCACCTGATACACGCCCGTTCCTAGCTTCGACATATCCTGCGTAACAACGCCTCCGTTGGCTTTAACCTTGGATTGCTCAATCACCACTTGCCCCGAAACATTAATGACCTTTAATGTAACCAGCTTCATATCCACATCAGGTAGCTCAATGCTAAGTACCGATTGTACCGGATTGGGAAAGGACTTGGTTTCCCTGGAGTTATGCGCATCTATGGCTATTATTTTGCTGTAGGCAAGGGAGCCGTCTTTATCCACCGACCTGAGTCTGTAATAGTTAAGCCCTCTTCCATATTTACTATCCGTAAAGGTGTAATTGTTGGTGATGGCCGAATTTCCGTTACCAGCCACTCTGCCAATCTCCGAGAATTTTTTGACATCGGAGGCCCGTTCCACGGCAAAGAAGTCGCTGTTTACTTCGGCAGTAGTTGCCCACTTCAGCAGGTTTCCTTCTGAACTATGCTTTCCTTCAAACTTAACCAGCGTCACCGGCAAACTGCCCACAGGTGGAGCATTGGACAATCCAAATCCTGAGAAGCCCGAAGTGAATTTAGCGGTATAGGCCCAATCGGTGTTAAACGCCGAACTTACCTGTATCTCGGCAAAAGAACCCGCACCAGTATTATCAATTGTGATACCATCTTCACTTTTACCCATCGAAGTAATCGACTCTTGATAAGCTCCCAATTCAGTATCTGTATAATAGAGTGTTATATTATACTCACCTGCCGGATTCGGGTTGGAGGGAGTCACCTTAACCGTTTTTTTGGTAATCCTATAAGCAGCAACCCATTCTTCGGAACCTGTACCTGCCCTATCTATCTGTACTGAGGTACAGCCATAATCATGCGTGGTTAGGTTCTCTATTTTTGCAATCAGGTTTTTCGATATGGGATCGTAAAAATAAGCCGTTGCCAATGGTCCGAGGTACTGCTCATCGGGAGGGGCAGTAACGGTGGTAGATATTTGTGTAGGGAACTGACCAGTAACCTTTATATTATCCAATGCCCAATAATAATCCCAATTTGCTGTGTACTGAAATCTAAGCTTCATTGCCGCATTGGCATATACAATTGGGATGGCAATATTTTGTGCGTTGGCGGCTCCGTAGGCACCGGATGTACCTGAGGCTTCTGTATGAGTTAACAAATTATGCCATGCGGCACCATCCCATACGTCAACCTTGGCACTCTCAGCAAAATCACCTGCTGCGTTGTACACCCTGAATGCTTCTAAAAATGAAAGATTTAAAGATGTCATTCCCGAAGTGTTGAAAGGAGCGGTTTCAATACTCCATGTTCTTTCTCCATCACCATAAGAGTCACTATCGGCAATTAAGAATGGTTGCCCCTCCGGCATGTTCGTATCCAGGAAAACGGAGTTAGGATTCTCTCCCCATACCACAGCCCAGTCATCTGGATAAATATTACCTCCTGACCAGCCTGGTGGCAAAGCCTTATCATTAAAATTGGCATTCAAAACTTCAACGGTGTTAACACCAGGTAGAAATTCATTATCCTGAATGGTTATTGTATGGATTTGATTTATACTTTCCGGAATTCCATTCCCACCTGACAATGTATATGACAACACAGCCGTTTCTTGACCTTCTACATACACATCGTTATATATTCGTACCGTTACATCCTGCATTAAAGAACCTGCCTGAAGAATGACAGAGGCTGGCGAGAAGGAATAATCAGCTGTTGCTCCCAAGGTAGCCGTGCCTGTTGGCGTATTGAAAGTCACTGTAACTGGTGCTGTGGGAGCCTGGTTAATTTTCACCTGTACGATCTTTTCTAGGTAAGGCAAACAATCAGCAGACCCGGGACCAGGGTTTACAGCTTCCGCCTCATTCACGATTGTTGTAGTGGTCACAAATTGAACGCCTGGAACAGCACAGGAATAAATGCGGACATCGTCAAGATACCAGCCATCCCAGCCACCACAACCATCAGTACCCAAATCCCATCGAAACTGAACTGATTCTCCGGGATCTACTCCCAGAGCCGTCAGATTGATGCGGCTTTGTCCCCATGTACCTGATACCGATCCCGCATCAGCTCCTGAAAATGCGCCCTGCCCGGCAAGTGGATCGGTATTACCTCCGGCAGTGGTAACCAAAGTTTGGTTGTATCCGTTTGCAACAAAAGCAGAAGCGGGCACGAGTATCCACGCTCCGGCTCCGATTTTATATCTAACATTACCTCCGTCGTATCCCGACTCCAATGAAATGTAGTGATCAAAGGCCAAAGTCAAATCCGTCGGTGCACCGGCTGGTATGGCCATTACGGGGCTTAACACGCTCATTACTCCGCTTTCGTTATCACCAGCACAATCTCCTCCGGGATAGTTTATAGCCGAAATTGCATTTCCCGGATGGTTATCAGGTGCAGCGCTGTTTAAGACCCACGTACGAGTAAACCAGGTCGCGTTGTCAACCGGCGTGCTTAATACCGTCCAGGCATCAGGACCAACACCAAGCCCAGATTCGAAATTGTAGGAAAACAGTGGAGTGTTGGCTCCTGCGCAAAGTGTCGCTACAGGTTTCAGTAAAGGGGCGTATCCGCAGGTATTTTCAGCTCTCATCTCAACTGCCAGCAGTACTTTCCGCAACTGTCCCAAATCAGCAGCGCTAATAAATTGCCCTGATAATGTTGGCAGAGCGTCAGCAGTAGACAGATTCGGCAGGTTCACATTTGCAGTTATCAAAGCCTGTGCCGCCGCTTCCAGAATATCAGCCTGAGCTGCAAAATCAGTTGTTTTACCCATAAAATTAGCCTGCGCATACCAGAAAATATGGGCGGCTTTGGTAAGGCCTATCCCAGTAATGGTTTGCCCGTTGTAGGTGCCGCCGTCTACCAGCAATGCATAAGCATGATTAATAACGCCGGAGTTAATATGCACGCCACCCTGATCATTGGAATTCGTAGGCTGCCCGGTCGTACAATAATATATCGGATCCAGAACACGCCCGGGATCGTTAAAACAGTTTGGATTATACATATCTCGTATCGCCCCATTCGGGGAGGTTGCCTGCTCACCCACTCTCCATCTTGACGTGGTTGCCACTGTCGGGCAGTCACCACCAGAAGGAGGTCTCATTGCTATGCCTTCCCCGCCATCAAAATAATTATTAAGCTGATCCACTGTTTCTCCCCATATATCCGAATACGCCTCATTGAGCGCTCCCGCCTGCCAGGCGTAGATAAGGCCGCTTGTGTATTCGGTGTAGGCATGCCCCCATTCGTGGGCTACAACATCGTCAGTAGCTATGCCTACACAATAGTTAGCTGTTACGCCATTCCAGTTCGCATTGGGACAACTGATGCCCGGATTATTGTGCGTGGTGATCATTTTTGCGTCATTATCATCATAAGATACATGACCAAAGGCATTTTTCATCATATGATAAATTTGGCCCGCAGAAACAATTTCTGACTGTTGCCAGGTATCCAATGCACCCGGAAAGGCCTGCCCCTCAACCCAGGTTACAGTTGGTACTGTGGATGTAGTTGATCCCGGAGGATAAGTACGCAATTCACGATTCAGAACCTCGTGCATTCCCGCAAATTGCTCAACCAACTCTTTTGAGTGTGCATCAATGTAAAGGAACTCTCGCACATCGGCATCATTACGTACTTCAACTTCATACACAAGATGTTTGCGTCCTTCGTACCCCTGTGCAAGCCCTTTTTGAAAAACGTAGAGCGTGCTTTTGTTAACTTTTAAGGGTGACTTCGGCGGATCTTTGAACTCCCTCGTTTTTTGGGACAAGACCATTTTAATGGCCAAAGCATCTGCAACTTCTTTACTAATGGTTGGCCTTGTATTCAACTTCTCAACCTTGATAAAATTCCCATTGAGCGAAGAAAGATCATTTGCCTTATTAAAATGGAATTTAAGCACGCCGTCAAACACAGGCACTCCGCTAACATATTGTTGCAGAGCAACATGTTCCATCCCGTAGTTGTCTTTTTTGCTTTCCTTAACCTTATATCCATCTTTACCAGACTGAACGGCAAATATGCCGGAGTTCTGACTGATAAAATTAAGGGCTTTTTCCTGCAATGTACCTCCAGTGAGTTTCAGGGGTCTTGATTCCGGAAATCTCAACGAACTGACAGAAGAAGTAGCCCTGTCAATGGTCGGGGCTGCTCCGGTTTTGGCGACAAATGCATCCAGTTCTCCCTGAACGGCATTTTGAGCATAAGTCACTGAGGAATACAGTAACAAAGTTGCAATGAATCGTAAAGCTAACTTCATATGTTATAGTTATTTGGGGTGATTTTTGCACAATGTAAATGAATATTTCCGTAGGGTCTGTAAATATTTATTTCTTGGTAAAAAATATTTACAGACCCTCCATTTACAAGGCAATTGAACCACAAAAACGCTAACAAACACCACAGTGAAATTTGTACCTGCCCCTCCTGTCGTAATTAAAATGCTGTGCAGAACACTTTCGTCTGCTGTGTATTTCCAAAAAAAATTTACACCACCTCCTTCACCATGTGAAAATAACGATGTCCCATAAACGCTTTAATTCCTGAAACCTTAAAACCCAGGTTTTCATAAAATTTTTTAGCCCGCGGGTTGTCCAGATCGACGATTAACCCCACACGGTTATATCCCAGCAATTGCGCCTTGTTGCAAAATGCATGAATCAGTTTTTTACCAATGCCTTTTCCCTGATGATCGGGATGAACATTGATACAATCGAGGTAATATTCGCCTGCTTCGGTTTCATCATCCGGCGAAAAATCAGGTTTCGTTTTTCGGAGCTGATCCAGAATGGGTTGCCTGAGCAGATGCAACAGCGCTCCGTCGTAACCAGTTACAGATCCTGTCACGACGCCTTCCTCTTCACATACCAGTGTAAATTCATGACTGTACTGATTTCCTTTCCTGATAAAAAAATCTTCAAAAAATGGAATTGCATCCTCGTAACGGTCCGAATTGGCAAAAATTCCCGCTATATGCCCCATTGCAAGAATAAAAAGGGGAGCAACCTGAGTTGCATCGTCGGTAGTGGCTGGTCTGATCATATCCTCAAAATAACCACTTTTAAATGATACTCACTGTTTCGAAAACCTGATTCGCTTTTAAAATTCACATCATAGTCGTTGATTATACCAATATTTTGCTCAAAAATAGCTGATCAAATAAATAAAGATCAAAATACAGCCACTACTAATCAAAAGACGAAAAGTTTTTAGCATTATTTTGTTTTAAAATTGTATTGTCAATTTTGTGCATTTTGAATGACCTTTTGCTTGCACGGTACAATATCATTCTTCATCCTAAATTCATCATTTTCAATTCAATAAATATGTCGAAGAAAATTAATGTTGCTATTGTTGGTCTTGGCTTCGGAGCCGAATTTATCCCTATTTACCAGCAGCACCCAAATGCGAACATGTATGCGATTTGCCAGCGTACAGAATCTAAAATGAATGCTGTGGGTGACCAATACGGTATTGATGTTCGCTATTCCAGCTATGACGATCTTCTGGCTGACCCGAATGTAGACGCGGTTCACATCAACTCCCCTATTCCTAACCATGCAGAGCAAACATTAAAAGCATTGCGGGCTGGGAAACACGTTGCCTGTACCGTTCCGATGGCAACTAGTGTTGAAGATTGCCTTGAAATTGTAAAAGCGGTTAAAGAAACAGGTAAAAAATATATGATGATGGAAACCGTGGTTTATGCACGGGAATTCCTTTTTGCAAAAGAGCTATACGAAAACGGCGAATTGGGTAAAGTTCAGTTCCTGAAAGCGAGCCATCAGCAGGATATGGAAGGATGGCCTGACTACTGGCCTGGGTTGCCTCCAATGCACTATGCAACGCATTGCGTGGGCCCGGTTGCAGGTTTGCTTAAACTGGAAGCTGAGTATGTGTCCTGCTTCGGTTCAGGGACTATCAGCGAAGATCTTGTGAAAATCCACAATTCTCCTTTCGCGGTAGAATCTGCTCATATTAAGTTTAAAGACAGCGACTTGTCTGCTTACGTGTATCGTTCTTTATTCGATGTTGCACGTCAGTACCGTGAAAGCTTTGAAGTATATGGCAGCAAAAAATCTTTTGAGTGGCCATTGATCGAAGGTGAAGATCCGGTAATCCACACTGCGAAAAAACCAGAACACGAAATCGCAGAACGCGTACCAACTCCTGATTACGCACATTTGCTTCCGAAGGAAATTCAGCATTTCACAGGAAAGGGCGTTTATGATTTGGACGACAACTCCCACCTTTCATTCGTACAAGGTGGTGGTCATGGAGGTTCGCACCCGCATTTGGCACATGAGTTCATCACGGCATTGATAGAAGACCGCGAACCTTTCCCGAATGCAGCCCAATCTGCAAACTGGACAAGCGTTGGGATTCTGGCTCATGAGTCGGCGATGCAAGGCGGAGCTTTGATTCAGCTGCCTGATTTTAAGAACGTTTGAAATTGAAATGTTTGATTGGTTTTTATTGCGGTGCTCTGCACCTTAAAGAATTAGTCAAGCATATCGTTTTCTACCGCGCGGCGGACCGCAATTAGCACGGTGCCCTGCACCTGTCGATCAGGTTATGAAAGGTGCAGAGCACCGAAATATTTGTAGAAAAAACAATACAGCAGGCTTTAACCTAAGGTGCAGCGCACCGAAATAAATAGCTCAACGTCGAACCAGAATATTAACATACTCAACGAAATCAATATGTAACAACCAAATCACTTCATCATCCCATGGCAAATACCTACACTCAATTATACATTCAGCTGGTATTTGCTGTGCAGGGAAGAGAGAGTTTGGTTAAAAAGATCTGGAAAGACGAGTTGTACGCTTATATAGGAGGCATTATCAACAACAATAAATGTAAACCTTTGGCAATAAACGGAATGCCGGATCATATACATATTTTTATTGGGTATAATCCAACAGTATCGTTGCCTGATTTAGTGGAAGAAATTAAAACATCATCCAACAAATTTTTAAAAGAAAGATACAAAACATCAGTATTTAACTGGCAAAGAGGTTACTCTGCATTTTCGTACAGCCGCTCGCACGTTGATGCAGTTATCAAATACATTATAAATCAGGAAAGTCATCACAAGAAACACACATTTGAAGAAGAGTATTTAAAAATGCTCACAGATTTCGAAATAGAGTATAACGACAATTATTTATTTGATTTTCAAGACGTTTCGAACTGGGATATTTAAAGAGAAAGTAAAGAAGACAAAAACCTATTTTAAACTATTTAAATGAAAACCAAAGCCTTATCCTTTCTATTCGGTCTCGTCCTGCTTGGATGTGCCGTGCAACCTTCTTCCCAAAAGGCTTCTTTGACGGCAGAATCTACAAAAGACGCAAAAAAGGCGCGCCGTTTGGAAATCCTGTTTATGGGAGACAAAGTGGGGCACCACAAGCCTGCCGAACGTCTTCCTCAGTTGATGGCGGCCTTGGGACCAAAGGGATTCAACTTCACCTACACGGATGATCTTGAAGACCTGAACCCGGAAACACTTGGCAAATACGACGCCCTGATGCTTTTTGCAAACTGGGATTCTATTGCGCCGCAACAGGCGAAATCTTTGCTTGATTTCGTAGCCAGTGGCAAAGGTTTCATTCCTGTTCACTGTGCATCTTACTGTTTCCGCAACAATCCTGAGGTTGTTAAGTTGATGGGTGGACAGTTCTGGAGACATACTTTTGATACGATTCAACCTGTATGGACGAAACCTGATCATCCGGCTATTGCTGGTGTAAAGCCATTCAAAACGGTGGATGAAACGTATCTTCACAAACTCCTTGAACCAGACAACATCGTACTTACCGAACGTCTGGTACAGGCAGATCAGGAAAAAGACAAGCCCGGACGTGCCAACGAACCTTATACATGGGTGCGTACACATGGAAAAGGCCGCGTATTCTACACAGCTTATGGTCACGATGAACGTACATGGGCTACCAAAGGATTCCAGGATCTGATTGAGAAAGGAATTCTGTGGGCAGTGAATGATGATGCTAAGAATGCATTGACTGCACTGGCGCCAAAGCCATTTGAATACCGCCCTGCTGTACTTCCTAATTACGAACAACGCCCTGGACAACAGCTGCAACAATTACCACTTTCACCGGAAGAATCTGTCAAACACATTCAGATTCCGGTTGATTTCACACTTGACGTTTTTGCACACGAACCAGATGTAATGCACCCGATCGCTATGACCTGGGATGAGCGCGGCAGATTGTTCGTATTGATTACAAAAGATTATCCTAACGAAAGAAAAGATACAGGTGGAAGCGACTACATCCTGATTTGCGAAGACACCAATGGTGACGGCAAAGCAGATAAGTTCACGAAGTTCTCTGATGATTTGAGTATCCCGACCGGCTTAGTATTTGCCAACGGAGGTTTGATCGTTTCTCAGGCTCCGCACATGCTTTTCTTGCAGGATACAGACGGTGATGACAAGGCTGATGTTAAGAAAATTCTTTTCTCAGGTTTCGGAACGGGTGATACGCACGCCGGACCATCTAACCTTCATTACGGATTTGACAACTGGGTATATGGTTCAGTTGGTTATTCAGGATTTAAAGGAGTAGCAGGCAAAAGCGATTCTCTTGATTTTGGACAAGCGCTGTTCCGCTTCAAACCGGACGGTTCTGACATGGAAGTGGTTGCCAAAACTTCTAATAATACTTGGGGACTTGGTTTCAATGAAGCTGGTGATCTTTTCGGTTCCACTGCCAACAACTCGCACGGCTGGTACAGTGCCATTCCTAACCGCTACTTCGGAAAAAGCCGTGTAGACAATGGAAGCCGCAGTACAGATACGCATAAAGACATGCAGCCTATCACAGAGAAAGTACGTCAGGTTGACGTTTTCGGAGGTTTTACAGCAGCCGCAGGTCACAATTTCTACACTGCCCGTGCATATCCTAAAAAGTACTGGAACAAAGTAGCGTTCGTATCTGAGCCAACAGGACACATCCTGCATCAGAACTTCATGGAGAAAAAAGGAACGGACTTTGAAGACAAACTGGGTTTCAACCTGCTTGCCGGTGCCGACGAATGGGTTGCTCCTGTATTTGCAGAAGTAGGTCCTGATGGTGCTGTGTGGATAGCAGACTGGTATAGCTACATTATCCAGCATAACCCAACTCCAAAAGGTGCTGAAAACGGAAAGGGAAATGCATATGAAACGCCTTTGAGAGATTTCACACATGGTCGTTTGTACCGTGTTGCTTACAAAAAAGCACCTGCCTACAAGCCGCTTTCATTAAGCAAAAGCCGTCCTGATGAACTGGTTGCGACTTTGAAAAACACCAACATGCTTTGGAGAAGACACGCACAGCGTTTGCTTGTGGAACGCGGAAACAAAGATGTGGTTGCCAAACTGGTTGAGCTGGTAAAAGACAAATCAGTAGACGAAGTAGGTTTGAATACTGCTGCAATTCACGCATTGTGGACTTTGCACGGATTGAATGCAACTGGTGATGCAAGCGTGCTTGCTACCATTACCGAAGCACTGAAACATCCATCCAATGACGTTCGTAAAACTGCGGTTCAGGTATTGCCACGCACCGCCGGTTCTGCACAAACACTACTTGCGATTGATGCATTGCATGATAAAGATGCACTTGTAGTACTTAATTCGTTGCTTGCTTTCTCTGAAATACCATATACTGCCGAAGTAGAAACTGCTATTTTAGGATTGCTTGATACTTATGCTCAGGCTGACGATCGTTGGATGCCGGATGCTTTTGCAGCCGTATTGAATGCGCAGGATGGCAAATTGATGAAAAAATATCTTGCTCAGCGTGCAAGCAAAGCTGGTTCATCGCAGTCATCTGCAAAAACAGATACCAAAGCAGCAGCGTCTTCGCATGCAGGTATGGACCACAGCAACCACGGTGCTAGCAAAGTAACTGTGCAGGGAACTGCCGAACTGGCAATTACCAACATTACCATTGACCCGGCTACACCTTATGTACGTGAAAATGCTCGTGTAACCATTGAGATCACCAACCAGGGAAGTGTAGCGGTGCCGAAAGGAGTTGTTCCTGTTGTAAATGTTGGAATCAGAAGCCGTTCATTGAACAGCAACTACATCAGCAAGCAGCTGATGAACGGGATAGAACCAGGTGAAACCATCAAACTTACCGAAGGAAACAATGGCCCATGGAAGAGCGTTTTCAACTTTACTTCTGATGAAGCAGGCAAAGTAAATGTAACGGCGACCATCGATCAGGACAACGTGGTTCCGGAGAAGGATGATTTCAAAAACAACACGTTGACAAAATCATTTGAAGTGCGCCGTCTGGATCGTTTGTCCGACTTCGCCCTCGAACGTGCTACACGTGGCTACACATCTTATGCAAGCGGAAGCGAAGTTGTTGATCTGATCAAAACATCTCAGACACTTGATGCACAGGGACGTAATGCAATACTGAAGGGTGTGCTTGGCGCATGGAACCCACGCAGAAAAGAAAAACCATCGGATGCGGATAAAACCATTCTTGCTTCAATCAAAAATGATGTTCCAGAAGACCTGAGCGCACGTTTCAATACACTTTTGGAATCATATGGATTGAAAGAAGAAGCTCCTGTGGATCCGAACGTACAGATCGTGAAAATCAAGGCGATTCGTGAAGAAATGAAATTCGATATCACAGAGTTTACGGCAGTTGCAGGTAAAACAGTGGAAATCGTGTTCGAAAATCCGGATGCGATGCAGCACAACATCGTAGTTGGAAAACCAAAATCAACCAATATCATTGGTACAGCAGCTGACAAAATGATTACTGCGAAAGACGGAGCAGAGAAAAACTATGTTCCTTCTATTCCGCAGATCATTGCAGCATCACCACTTGTGAATCCTGGCCAAACATTCCGCCTGCGGTTTGTGGTACCTGATGTACCAGGTGACTATCCATACGTTTGTACTTTCCCTGGTCACTGGAGACTGATGACCGGTGTAATGAAAGTTGTAAAACAATAAACAGTGTCTGTTAATAAGTGGTTTTATCAATCATTTTTTAACATTTAAACAAATACCGTTCAGCATATCAGAAAGAATAAGCTCTGATATGCTGAACATATTACTCTCCTGACGTTTGTGACCATCTACCCCGGTGGCCGGGAATCGTATTGCCATGTCAAAATAAATATATAATTAAAACAATATTTTATGAAATAAAACAAGTAAAAAAGAGAGAATATGTTTCCAATTCAGCTTCTAACCAAATCACTTTATGTTTAAACTTAGACGAAATCTCTTCCCGGGACTTTTCAGAGGATGCATTGCTCTGATCATTTCCGGAACATTTGCCCCCCAGCTGCTTAGTGCAGCCACTCCGGGCAGCACCACCCGAAAAGTAAGACTGATGAAAGTTATCGACAAGACACTTTCAGGTAAGATTGTTGACGAAAAAAATACGCCGCTTCCGGGTGTGAGTGTAGTTGTGAAAGGGTCAACGGTGGGTACAACCTCCGATGGCGACGGAAGTTTCAGCCTGATTGTTCCGGACAATACGCAAACGCTGACATTTTCCTTCATTGGTTACACGTCTCAGGATGCGACCGTTGGCAATCAAACTAGTTTCAATATCACCTTACAGCCGAGCAGTGAAGAACTGACGGAAGTGGTGGTGGTTGGATATGGTACGCAATCAACTGCAACTGTAACAGGTGCAATCAGCAACGTGCAGGCTAAGGACCTGATCAGAACACCGTCTGTCGGAACCTCAGATGCCCTTGTAGGTCGTGTGCAAGGAATCACTGCCAGAAAAGCAGATGCACGTCCAGGTAACGCAACCTCGATTCAAATCAGGAATCTGGGAACACCCCTGTATGTAATCGACGGTATACCATCGGACGCAGCAAACTTTAATAACCTGGGTCAGAACGACATCGAAAGTATTTCCATTCTAAAAGATGCTTCGGCTGCGATTTACGGTTTGCGGGCTGCAAATGGTGTTATATTGGTAACTACCAAAAGAGGAAAAGCAGGTGACGGTCCCGCCCGCATCAACATTTCAGGATACTACGGTTTACAGAACTTCACCCGCTACCCAAAACCGGCTAATGCTTATCAGCACATGCGCGGACTTGTGGAATCGGACGTAAACCAGGGGCGTACGCCTTCGATTACTCCAGAAGAACTTGCAAAATGGAAAGCAGGAACAGAAAAGGGCTACCAGAGTTTCGACTACTACAAAATGGTAATGCGCCCGAACGTACCTCAGTATTCCCTGAATGCCAATGTTTCCGGCGGAACCGATAAAATTAGCTATTTCCTTTCTGTTGGACATTTGAGTCAGGATGCGTTGATTGAGGATTTCAAATTCAAGAGAACCAATATTCAGGCTAACATTGAATCAAGTGTTACAAAAAGGTTAAAAGTCGGAGCACAAATAAGCGCCCGTTTGGAAGACCGCCAACAGGCTGGTGTTCCAGGGCTTGATGATTACTTCAATCCCTTCCTCAGTATTTTCACCATGTGGCCTACCGAGCGTCCTTATGCGAATGATAATCCGAAATACATCAATCAAACACATAATGTAAACGTAAACCCTGCTACTTACAAAAAATCTATCACGGGGTATGTTGATGAGATTGATCGTGTAGTGAAAGGAAACTTTTACGCTGAATATGATTTCTCGTTTGGTTTAAAAGCAAGAGGAACATACTCCTATCAATATCGCAATCATGATTTTGATGGTTTTGAGTATACTTATGATGCCTACACCTACGACGCAGCAAATGATGCTTACAATGTAGTTCCGGGTGGAGGTAACCAAAACCCATGGAGAGAACGCCGCAAACGGAATACGGTTGACCGCTTTGCACAGTTCCAACTGAGCTATAACAAAGCCTTCGGTGATCACGAAATTTCTGCTGTTGCTGCTTACGAACAGTCGGACCTTGTGCATACCAATCTGGTTGTACACACTGTTCCTCCTAACAATTACATCCCACTGATGTCATTTGCAAATCAGGATTTGCTTATCGATGAGTGGAATACAGAAGCACGTGCAGGATACATTGGGAGAATTAATTATAACTACAAGCAGCGATACCTAATCGAGGGTGTAGGCCGATATGACGGATCATTCCTCTATGCTGCGGGCAAACGTTTTGGATTCTTCCCCGGAGTATCTGCCGGATGGAGAATTTCAGAAGAAAATTTCTTCCAAGGAAAACTTAAAAACGTATTAAGTAACCTGAAACTTCGTGCCTCTTACGGACGTACAGGTAGCGACAGAAACGCTACTCTTCCAAACGATCCGTTTATTGTTGCTCCTTTCAGTTATTTGCCAGGATACAACTTCTTACAGGGAAGTGCAATATTCGACGGACAGTACAACATTGGTGTTCGTCCAAGGGGTTTGCCGATCACCACGCTTTCATGGATTACCAACGTTTCTACAAACATAGGTCTTGATTTTGGTCTTTTGGATGGAAAATTGAATGGACAAATTGATATTTTCGAAAGAAAACGTGAAGGACTTCCCGCAGCACGCTATGACGTTCTGCTGCCATCAGAAGTAGGTTATACCCTGCCAGATGAAAACCTGAACAGCGACACGCACAGAGGCGTAGAAGGTGTCTTGACCTACAAAAGCTCAGTCGGACAGGTTGAATATACCATTGGTGCCAATGCTACGCTTTCACGTCGCCGTGACCTGGACTTTTACAAGCCTCGTTTTGGTAACTCCTACAACGAATACCGTGATTCTTATGTGGATCGCTGGGGAAATATCAACTGGGGATATCAGGTAGTTGGTCAGTTCCAGTCTCAGGAACAAATTGACAGCCATCCGATCAACAATGACGAACAGGGTAACAGAACGCAATTGCCGGGAGACTTTATTTACAAAGATGTCAATGGCGATGGTATTATAAATAACCTTGACGAACGTCCTATCGGTTTTGCAGAAGGAGCCAACCCTTACCTGAGCTTTGCTTTAAACACAAGCTTCTCGTACAAAGGTTTCTCTTTGTTCATGGATTTTGCAGGTGCTTCACTACAAAGTTTCCAACGCAACTGGGAATTGAAAATACCATATCAGAACAACGGAACTTCTCCGCATTTTATGCTGGAAGATCGCTGGCACCGCGCCGATCCCTTCGATCCGAATAGCGAATGGGTTCCGGGAACCTACCCTGCTATACGCAAAGACAATTCGAGCCACGTTAATTTCCGCAAGAGCGATTTCTGGATTACGAACGTGAGATACATCCGTCTTCGCAATATTGAGCTGGGTTACACTTTTGATTCAAAAGTATTCAAAAAACTGGGCAGTAGCGGACTACGCGTTTATGTAAACGCCAGCAATTTGTGCTCAATTGATAACGTAAAGAAATATGAAATCGACCCGGAAATTTCGTCCGGAAATGCCTTGGTATACCCACAGCAGCGGCTATTTAACGCAGGTTTCAACATCACTTTTTAATTCGAATCAGCTATGCGCAAATTATCAACATATATTCTTGCCCTTTCCATCCTGATACTCTCGGGATGCGCAGAGGAATGGCTCGACAGAAAGCCGCAAAACATCATTCTGGAAGATCAGGTTTGGAACGACTCCAAAATGATCACGGGTTTACTGGCAAACTATTACGATCGTCTGCCATATCATACAGATCTGAACCACGGGTCGACAACAGACGTCAACATTCCCAATAAAGAGGGATGGCAGGATTTTGCCGCCTATGATGAGGCCATGTGGTCTAATAATGACGACGCAAGAAACAATATTGTCTCGTACGCTTTTCAGAGATGGAGATTGTGGGATTATGCCTTGATCAGAGATATAAACCTTGCTCTGGAAAATATGGATAAATTTGGTACATCTTTATCCGCTACTCAAAAGGCACAATTTTCTTCCGAATTCAGATTCCTGCGTGCGCAGGTATATTTCGACCTGGTAAAAAGAATGGGAGGGGTTCCAATTATCACTCAACAATTGATATACAATTTTGACGGGAATCCGCAAGCATTACAGCAGCCACGCAACAAGGAAGAAGAAGTGTACGATTTCATTGCCTCGGAGCTTGATGCCATAAAAGAAACCATCGGTAACGGCACCAGCAACACGCGTGCAAACAAGTATACTGCCATGGCACTGAAAAGCCGTGCAATGCTTTACGCAGCTTCTATTGCCAAATACAACAGTCGTATGGCCGTCCCTATTTCTACTCCGGGTGGAGAAGTGGGTATACCGGCATCCAGAGCAGCAGGTTATTATGCGCAGTCACTCGCCGCTTCGGAGGAGATCATCAATAGCGGCGTTTACCAGCTTTACAATACCAATCCGAATGTAGGAGAGAACTTTTATGAAGCCATCACTAAAAAAACTGCGAACAGAGAGGTAATACTTGCACAGGATTTCCTGGTAAGTAAAGATAAAAGACATGGTTTCACTTATGACAACATTGCCCGTAACGTGCGTGAGGACAACCTGTCGTCATCTTCCATTACGCCGTCTTTGAACCTTGTTGAGGATTACGAATATCTGGATGGAACCTCTGGTGAATTAAAGATCAGGAACGCAGGCAATACCGATTACATCTATTATGACAACCTACAGGGTGTATTTGCCAATAAGGATGCAAGGTTATATGGTACTGTCATTTATCCCGGCACCTCTTTCCGCGGCACACCTGTGCAGATTCAGGCTGGTGTAAAAGTATGGAACGCGGCTTCTAACAGCTTCCAGAATGTGGAGTCAAATACACTTGGATCCACATATGATGATGGCGGATTGCTGACCGGCGCCTCAGGACCTCAGCGCTCACAAACAGAAGTGACTAATTCAGGCTTTTACCTGAGAAAGTACGTAGATCAGGCTGCTATGTCCAGCACGCGTGGTATCCGGAGCGATATGTGGTGGGTAAGGTACCGCCTGGGAGAAATATATCTCAACGCAAGTGAGGCTGCACTCGAAACCGGAAAAACCGCAGACGCGATTAAGTATGTTAATGTTGTTCGTGAACGTGCAGGTTTCGGTGCTAACAGCTTAAAAGCGCTTACCATCGAAAGGCTTCAGAATGAAAGACGTGTTGAACTTGCCTTTGAAGACCATCGCGTTTGGGATTTAAAAAGATGGAGAATAGCACATGAAGTTTGGAACGGTAATGCAAACAATCCGGACGCAGTAATTTACGCACTGTATCCTTATCGCGTTATTCGTCCGGGCCATCCAACACACAACAAGTACGTATTCGACAAGTTGGTTGCGCCCCGATTCCGCGCGCCCCGATTCTTCCAGATGGGAAATTACTATTCGTCTATCGAACAGGTTGTAATAGACAACAATCCTAAAATTATCCGGAATCCTTTCCATTAATTCTGAAACTATGAAAAAGCAAATCATATTCTCATTCAAATTTTTCCTGGGAGCGTTAGTAGCCACGAGCTTACTCACTTCTTGTGAAAAGGACAATCGTGCAGAACCAAAATCGGTTTTAAAGGGACGTATCGTGCACGATGGACAAGCAGTAGGTGTCCGCTCCAATGGCGTGCAGCTGGAGATATGGCAAAGTGGCTATCAGCTTTTTACCAAAATTCCTGTTTACATTAATCAGGACGGAACATTTTCCGCTTCGCTTTTCGACGGCGATTACAAACTCGTTCGGTTGCGTGGAAATGGTCCCTGGGTTGACAATACCGACACCATCAATGTTGCACTTCGTGGAACCCAGGAGCTGGACGTACCGGTAACACCTTATTTCATCTTCCGCAATGATACCTATTCCAAAGGCGAAGGGAAAGTTTCCGCTACTTTCAATTTACAGCAGGTGAATACTTCCAGAACACTGGAGCGTGTAAACCTGTATGTGGGCACCACCATGATCGTGGATCCAAACAACAATGGCGGTAATGCTCAGCAATTGGCCGCAGCGATCACGGATCTTACAAAACCAATTACTTTAACTGCGACATTATCCCCTGCCCTGGCCGGTCGGGAATATGTGTATGCACGAATTGGTGTAAAAACTTCCGGTGTAGGTGAAATGCTTTTCGGAGCTCCACAAAAAATAATGTTGAAGTAAATATGATAAAGCATCTGGCTATTATCTTCATCGTAATCCTGAGCGCGAAAATTTCCTGCGCTCAGGATTCTTTGCAAAAGGACATCCCCGTTCATGATCCCGTCATGATCCGGCAGAATGGCACTTATTACCTTTTTGCCACAGGACGCGGTATAAGCACCTGGTCGTCGAAAGATATGAAAGACTGGAAAAAAGAAAAACCGGTTTTCAGTTCTCCTCCCGAATGGGCAATGAAAGAAGTTCCTGGTTTCAAAGGCCACATTTGGGCACCAGACATCTCCTTTTTTCAGGGCAGACACTATCTCTATTATTCAATTTCAACTTTTGGTAAAAACAGATCCTGCATAGGCCTTGTTACCAATGCAACGCTGGATCCTGATTCACCCGAATTCAAATGGACGGATCATGGAAAGGTTATTGAATCCGTTACAGGAAGAGATGAATGGAATGCGATTGATCCCAATTTTATACTGGACGAAAATCAAAAACCCTGGCTTAGCTTCGGCTCGTTCTGGAATGGCTTAAAACTTGTCCGTCTTACAGATGACGCCACCGCCGTTGAAACCAATCCACAGCAATGGCATAACATCGCCAGCGTTCCCCGAACTCCTCCGGCCAATGGCGCGATTGAAGCTCCGTTTGTATTCCAGAAAGGGAAATACTATTATCTTTTTGCCTCATACGACCTGTGCTGCAAAGGAGAAAACAGCACGTACAAAATGCGGGTTGGGCGTTCAGAAAAACTTACAGGTCCATATTTGGACAAGGACAACATACCGATGACCAAAGGTGGAGGAACATTACTCTTACAAGGTGATGCAAACTGGCACGGTGTCGGGCATAATTCAGTATACACTTTCGATGACACCGACTACCTAATTTTCCACGGATATGACGCCAAAGACAAAGGCCGGTCGAAACTGCGTGTAGAAAAATTAGACTGGGATGAACAAAATTGGCCTCACATCAAAATCAACAATTAGCGCAAAATTGGTAAAATACGCACACTTACTTATCATATTTTAACAATTAAGAAACCAGATTTATCATCTCATTGTAAATTTTGATCATATTTTATATTTTAACAAACCAATTTTGATTCAGACACCAAGAACCACCGTATTAGCCAGATGAAAGTTGTACAATTCACCATTCCTGTTTCCAAAGAAAACACCATTGTGGTGCAGGAAGACATCCTTCCGCATTATTACAACCATCTTCACCGGCATAGAGAAGTACAAATAGAATGGGTCATAGAGGGTACCGGAATTCTTGTTGCAGGAAATTACATGCAGCGTTTTGAATCTGGTGATGTATACATTATCGGAGCCAATCAATCACATATTTTCAAGAACGACGAGATCTATTTTGATCCGGACGAAGGAAAGCAAATTCATTCAGTATCCATCTTTTTTAATCCGACCCAACTTACCAACAACATCCTGAACCTTCCGGAAATGAGCGGGATCAGGAAGTTTGTGGACGGACTACATAACGGATTTCAAATACCAGAGGCTTCTGCTGATTTAATAAAGGCGACGATCTCAGAAGTGATGAAAACAAAAGACAGCCTGCGGGTAGCGTCGTTTATCACACTGCTTCATTTGTTTTCTACTGTAAGAAATATGAAACCGCTGGCTACCAACAACAGCGAGCACATCATTTCGGAAGTAGAAGGTATCCGTATGGACCAGATTTTTCAATATCTGGTTACCAATTACAAGAATCATATTTCTTTGAACGAGATTTCGGAAATAGCCAGTCTGACTCCCCAGGCATTTTGCCGTTATTTCAAAAAACATACTGACAAAACCTTCGTCAGTTTCCTCAATGAATTGAGGGTAAACGAAGCATGTAAAATGATTGTTTCGGGAAAATTCGATAGCTTTTCGGAAGTTTCGTATCAAACAGGATTTGATAACGTAACGAATTTCAACAGGGTTTTCAAAAAAACAATCGGGAAGTCGCCACGGGAATATCACCGGGATTTCCGTGCAAGACTGATCTGATAAATTTGTAATCGTTATTCCAAATAACTTGGCAACTTCTAGCAATCCAAACTGGAAAATAAATATTGATACCGGAGGTACCTTCACCGACTGCCTCGCAACAGCTCCTTCCGGGGAAACACTGCGTATCAAAGTACTTAGCTCCTCCCGTCTAAGGGGAAGGGTTACTGAAAAAGCAGCTCCGTTTATTTTCAGATTTGAAGCGCCCTGGTTACACGAAAGCAGCGTTCTTGCTGGCTATCATTTGCAGATTAATGGCGTTACAGCAAAGTTGTGCTCCATAGATTATGGCAACAGTACACTTACTGCTGACACGGATTTAGACTTCGCAGAAGCGACGGATTTTGAGCTTTACGCCAATGAAGAAGCGCCTGTACTGGCTGCAAGACTATTGACAAAAACAGCACTCAACGAACCACTTCCTCCCATAGACATGCGGCTCGGAACGACCAGGGGAACCAACGCTTTACTTGAAAGAAAAGGTGCAAAAACCCTGCTCGTTGTGACAAAAGGATTTAAAGATCTGGTTTACATAGGCAACCAGCAAAGGCCTTCGCTGTTTCAACTCAATATTCCCGAACCCCGTGTAT
Source organism: Dyadobacter sp. CY312 (assembly GCF_021390535.1). Lineage (GTDB taxonomy): Bacteria > Bacteroidota > Bacteroidia > Cytophagales > Spirosomataceae > Dyadobacter. Next base: position 69,977 of record NZ_JAJUXG010000019.1, on the reverse strand, counting down.
TGTATTGCGATGTGCTGGAAATTGACGAAAGACTTGATGCCGACGGGAACACGATACAGCAATTAGACATACCTGAACTTGATGCAATAGATTTCCAGTCTGTCGCGGTTTCTTTATTGCATTCCTATAAATCTGACGAACACGAAATATCAGTTGCAGATGCTTTCAAACAAGCCGGTTCAAAATATGTATCTACATCAGCCAGTCTTTTTCCGTTCTCTCATTATCTGAGAAGGACCCAGACTGCTATTGTAAATGCTTATCTGGATCCGGTTTTGGATACATATCTGTCCAACATAAAAAATACATTGCAAGCCGGTAGTCTGAAAATCATGACCAGCACCGGCAGTCTTGCCGAGCTTGCCGGATTTCGTGCAAAGGATAGTCTGCTCAGCGGACCGGCCGGCGGAATGGTTGCGGCTGCAAACAAAGCCAGACAACTCGGTATTGAGAAAGTGCTCACTTTCGATATGGGCGGAACCAGCACCGATGTAGCAAGAATCGACGGCGAACCGGAGTTGAAATACATTACAGAAATTGATGGCATCGAGTTTCACAACCCAACGCTGGCCATTGAAACAGTGGCCGCAGGGGGCGGATCTGTTTGCTGGTTTGATGGTTTCACTTTGCAAGTAGGACCTGAAAGTGCAGGCGCTTCCCCCGGACCGGCCTGTTATGGAGCCGGTGGTCCGCTTACGATCACCGATGTAAATTTTTTATTGGGGAAACTCGATCCCGCCAAATTCGGAATACCAATCAGAATAGATAAGGCGATTGAAGCACTGGAAAAACTGGTACTTAAAATTGAAACTTCAACAGGTAATTCACTGACCGGCTACGAAATACTAACTGGTCTGGAACGCATTGCCAATGAGAAAATGGCGGATGCGATACGTAAAATATCCGTTGAAAAAGGCATTAGTCCCGAGGAATATGCATTAATCACTTTCGGAGGTGCGGGAGGTTTGCACAGTTGCCAGCTCGCCGATTTACTCGATATCAAAAATGTGATCATTCCCTACGATGCAGGGCTTTTCAGTGCAGTCGGTATTGGCGAATCACTGGTGAGCACGATCGTATCCAAACAAGTTTTACAACCCTGGGAAAACGCCAAAGCACAAGTTGAAAATTGGAATGAGGAACTGATCATTCAGGCAAAAAATATATTATTTCAACAGAAAATCAAAGATTACGAGATTGCGTTTTGTTCGGTTTTTCTTCGTTTTACAGGACAGGAAAATGCGATTGATGTAGCATGGCAGGGAGCTAAAACAATCGACCGCTTTCGTGAGCTATATAGCAATCAGTTTGGTTATTATCCTGAAAACATTCCCGTTGAACTGGAAAGTATCAAGATTAAAGTTCAGGAAAAAGCACAAGTTCAGCCTGTAAATCCTCAGTTGCGGTCTGGCGATCCGGCAGCTCCTATACGTAAGATCCAACCCGAGTTTTCAGCTGATAAAACCAGTGTAAATATTTATGAATGGGATGCTCTAAAATCCGGTGATCGTATCAATGGTCCGTCGATTTTGCTGAACAATACTTCCACTGTTTTCATACCCGATAATTGGGAATTGATCATCCAGTCGAATAAAGACGCTTCCGCATTCAATCTGGCACAAAGCGGCAGCCACATTACGGAGGATAAAGAAGAGGTTGCATTGCAGCTTTTCACCAATCGGTTTGAGGCAATTGCCGAAGAAATGGGCGCGCAATTACAACGGACAGCATTTTCGGTGAATGTGAAGGAACGACTCGATTTTTCCTGCGCATTACTGGATTCAGAAGGCGATCTTCTGGTCAATGCACAGCACATTCCCGTACATCTGGGTAGCATGGGAATATGCGGCAGGCTTGTATTGGACGCCATTGAAATTGGTCCGGGAGATGTTGTCATCACCAATCATCCCAAATACGGAGGTTCACATTTGCCTGATGTTACATTACTTTCAGGTGTTTTTACCAATGAAGGGGAATGTTTGGGATACGTAATCAACCGGGCACATCATGCCGAAATTGGTGGAAAAACACCCGGCTCCATGCCGCCGGATGCGACTTGTCTTGCAGAAGAAGGTGTTGTGATCCTGCCTCAATATCTGGTTAAAAACGGTGAATTTCAATGGGAGAATCTGAACCAGCTTTTCACTGAGGCATCTTATCCGACAAGGAACTTCATGTCTAATGAAGCCGATATATTGGCAGCATTGTCGGCGCTGAGGAAAGGAAGTGAACAGCTACTGAAACTTGCAGAAACGCATGGATCTTCAACCATAAAAAAATACATGAACTTGCTAAAAGCAAGTGCCGCTTCGCAGTTGAAAACAACCCTGTTACCGCTTCGTGGCAAAACATTCCATGCAGTAGAATTTCTGGATGATGATCACCGGATTCAGGTTTCGGTTTCTATTAATGACAACAAGCAAATCTTTGATTTTACAGGAACCTCGCCTGTGCATCCGAATAATCTGAATGCCAATATTTCCATTCTGCACAGTGCCATTCTATATGTTTTAAGACTTTTGGTAAACAAAAAAATACCGCTGAACGATGGTTTGATGAAGCATGTAGAAATCATTTTGCCGGAGAACAGCTTTCTGCATCCTCAGTTTTCCGACGATCCGTTACTTTGTCCGGCCGTGGTTGGTGGTAACACCGAAGTAAGCCAGCGTTTAGTAGATACTTTGCTTAAAGCATTTGAGCTTGCCGCTTGCAGCCAGGGAACGATGAATAACTTCCTGTTCGGCAATAAAGCTTTCGGGTATTACGAAACCATAGGAGGCGGAACGGGCGCCGGTGTCGATTTCAACGGACGATCAGCCGTTCACCAGCATATGACCAACACCCGCATCACCGATCCCGAACAACTCGAACGCAAATATCCTGTGCGTTTGCTCGAATTCGGAATCAGGAAAAATTCTGGTGGAAAGGGCAAGTACAAAGGTGGTGATGGTATCACACGAAAGGTCCAATTTCTGGAAAACTTGCAGGTGACGTTGTTGGGTCAGCACCGAAAATATGAACCATATGGCCTGGAAGGCGGCGAGAACGGCAAATGCGGTGAACATACTTTACAGACGAACGGAACGACATTGAAGCTGCCTGGTATATGTAGTTTTGAAGCACAAGTCGGTGATGTATTGCTAATAGAAACTCCGGGCGGCGGAGGGTTTGGATTAAATGAAAGTTGAGGAAACAAAAATTACACAGAGAGCCACAGAGATAAAAAGAGCGGACGCCGCGCGGGTTCACAGAGGAAAATTTGAAGCTCTTGTCCGTGAGTCTCTTTTTAACCACCACGAAACTCTGTGTTATGAAATGAAAAATGATTAAACAAAAATTACACAGAGATTCACAGAGTTAAAAAGAGGGGACGCCGTGCGGGTTCACAGAGGATAATTTTTCTCTAAGTCTCCCTTCATAAACTCCGTGTATCTCTTCAAACCTCCGTGAAACTCTGTGTCCCATTTCACTTTGTGTCCCATTTTAAAAATATATGGCTAAATCTACTTCTAAAACCTTGCTCGGTGCTGCCTTCCTGATGGCTACTTCGGCTGTTGGGCCTGGGTTTCTTACGCAGACCACCGTGTTTACCCAGCAGCTCACGACCAGCTTTGGCTTCATCATCCTGATCTCAATCCTGATCGACCTCTGCGTTCAGTACAACATATGGCAAATTATAACCGTGTCCGGAAAACATGCACAGGATCTTGCCAATGCGCTATTCCCGGGTTTGGGTTACCTGCTCGCATGCCTGATCGTGATCGGTGGACTTGCTTTCAACATCGGTAATGTAGCAGGAGCTGGTCTTGGTATAGAAGCTATGACAGGTATTCCGGTACATGTGGGGGCAATTGGCAGCGCAGCCATGGCAATTGGTGTTTTTCTATTCAAAGAAGCAGGAAAAGCGATGGACAGCTTTGCCAAAATCCTTGGACTACTCATGATCGCCCTCATTTTGTATGTTGCATTCACATCGCATCCGCCTTTGGCAGCTGCTGTCCATCACACTTTTTTACCGGAACAGTTTGATCCCATTGCCACGCTGACCCTCGTTGGTGGTACAGTGGGTGGATACATCTCTTTTGCAGGGGCACACCGTCTCCTTGACTCAGGCATTTCGGGAGAGGCAGCATTACCGCAGGTAAACAGAAGCGCGTCCACAGGAATTTTACTTACCGCATCCATACGCTACCTCCTTTTTTTGGCAACGCTGGGTATCATCATGACAGGCGCAGTCATCAATCCCGAAAATCCTACTGCTTCTGTCTTTGAAAGTGCGGCTGGCTCATTCGGCAGACAAATGTTCGGACTCATGATCTGGTGCGCAGCGATTACCTCGGTAGTTGGGGCAGCTTATACATCCATTTCGTTCCTTCGCTCATTCCATCCGCTTCTTGAAAAATACCACACATACCTCACCATTCTGTTTATTCTGATCTCAACTGTTGTATTTCTAGCCGTTGGGAAACCTGTTAAAGTGTTAATTTTTGTAGGAACGCTCAACGGATTTGTGCTCCCGGTTGCTCTCTCCATCCTATTGGTTGTGAGCAGAAAATCCAGACTAATGGGGAATTACAAACATCCGGTATTACTACAAATTGCAGGTTGGGCAGTTGTGCTCATACTGATAGCCATGGGAATCAATTTATTTTAAATCAACGTTTTAATTATGCTTAAATACTTCAAAACCTGCCTTTTTATATTCTTACCCATAATTTCATTTGCACAAAAAAGCAAACCACTTACTGTAAAGATAGACGTCCAAAAACAAGCACAACGCATCGACAATTTTGGTGCAGCCGGGGCATGGTTTTCGGAGGGAATTGGCAAAAACTGGCCAGCTCACAATCGTGAACAAATGGCGGAATGGCTTTTCAGCAAAGAATTGGATAGCAACAACAATCCGAAAGGAATCGGCTTATCAGCGTGGCGCTTCAATATTGGCGGAGGAACAGCAGAACAGGGCGATAACAGCGGTATTTCCGATTTCAGAAAACGTGTGGAAAGCTTTCTAAAACCCGACGGAACATACGACTGGACCAAACAATCGGGCTACTTATGGTTTACTAGGAAAGCGAAGGAATATGGTGTCGAAAATCTGATCGCGTTCTCCAATACGCCCCCGGTTTTTTTCAACAAAAATGGTCTTGGCTACAAAACAGATAAAGATTACGTATCCAATTTAAAGCCGGAAAACTATGGAAAATATGCCGGATTTCTTGCCACTGTGTTGAAACACTTTGACCAGGAAGGTTTGCATTTCAATTATATCAGCCCTGTAAACGAACCGCAATGGGACTGGTCGCACAGCCCGGGTACACCAGCCAAACAAGAAGGAACCCCATGGCGAAATGCGGAAATCGCAAAAGTCGTTTTGGCTCTGGACAGTGCATTGACCGCTACGCAATCATCCTCCAAAATACTGATTACCGAGGCCGCCCAGCTGGATTATATGTACGGCGCCAAAGGAGGTGCATCACGACAGATTCAGGCCTTCTTTGATAAAAACAGCCCTTTATATCTTGGTAAAACCAAAAATATGCCTTCCATTATAGGCGGCCACAGCTACTTCACCGACAAAGGAGACAGCAGCCGGATCGCCATCAGGAAACACGTTGCAGATACCACAGCAAAGTATGGTCTAACATTCTGGCAAAGCGAATATTCCATGCTCGCGGACGGTTATAAAGAAGGAAAAACAGGGAAGATTCCGGCAATCGATTGTGCGCTGTTTCTTTCCAAAGTGATTCATGATGACATTGTATATGGCAATGCTGCTGCGTGGCAGCTCTGGAATAGCTGGGAACCCGGCAGTGCAGATTTTGATACAAGATATTATGTGATCGCTTTAAAGCCAGATAATAAGGAATACACAAACGGGACCGTTACGGCAACGAAAAATCTTTGGGCGTTGGGGCATTACAGTCGGTTTGTACGTCCCGGAATGAATCGGTTGCAGGTATCAAGAAATGACAATCTATCTCCGATTCAAATTGCGCAGGATCTGATGGTGACAGCGTACACAAACGAAAAACAAATTGTATTGGTAGTGATTAATTATACCTCCGAACCCCGAACTTTGAAGCCGGAAATCAGCAATGCCAAATTTCAAACCAACTTTGACCAATACCTGACAACGGCAGACAAGGATGTAAATATGAAGTTTAGTAAAGGGAAAAATCTTACAAAAGGTGTTGTTGTTCCGCCAAGATCGTTGGTTACGATCGTTGTAGATAAAAAGTAATTTTCAAAAGTTTATAAATATGTTTTCAAAAGAAACCTACATCCAAAGACGTAAGGAATTAAAACAAAAAGTAGGGAAAGGATTAATTCTTTTTCTGGGGAACGAAGAAACGGGAATGAACTACCGTGACAACGTGTATACTTTCAGACAGGATAGCAGCTTTTTATATTATTTCGGGCTCGATGTGGCTTCGCTTCATGCTGTGATTGATGTGGAGAACGATCAGGAAATTATTTTTGGTGACGAACTGACCATTGATGATATCGTATGGACGGGTCCGAAAGAACCGTTATCTGAAAAAGCTGCCAAGGCGGGTATTGTAAATGTAAAACCTTCGGGAGCTATTTCGAGATTTTTGAAAAACGCAAAATCCTTGGCTCAGACCATCCATTTCCTCCCTCCTTACCGTGGCGAGCATTACCTGAAATTGCAGGAATGGTTGCAGATAGCGCCTGCTGCCGCGGCAGAGCTTGCTTCGGTTTCGCTTATCAAGGCGATTGTTTCCATGCGTTCCTATAAATCTGCTGAGGAAATTGCTGAAATTGAAAAGGCAGTGAATACCTCTGTGGATATGCATTTGGAGTTCATGCGCATCACACTCCCGGGAATGACAGAAAAGCAAGTTGCAGGCCAGCTACAAAGTATGGCAATAGGACAAGGCGGAGACATATCCTACCCTATTATCCTGACTGTGAATGGGGAAATCCTGCATACACATACCCGTGACCTGATCATGCGCGATGGGCAACTTTCACTTTGCGATGCCGGAGCCGAAACAGCCATGCATTATTGCGGCGATCTCACACGCACAATCCCGACAGGCAAAAAGTTTACAACCCTGCAAAAGGAAATGTATGAGATTGTACTGAACGCAGAGGAATCGGCTATTGCGGCCGCCAAACCTGGCGTTTTGTTCAAAGATCTGCATACGCTTGCCTCAACCAAATTGCTCGAAGGATTGAAAGCAGTGGGCATCATCAAGGGCGATCCGGCTGAGGCTGTTGCGCATGACGTCCATACCTTGTTTTTCCAATGCGGACTGGGTCACATGATGGGGCTTGATGTGCACGACATGGAAAACCTGGGTGAACAATATGTAGGCTACACCGACGAGCTCAAAAAGGGAACAAGTTTCGGATGGAAATCGCTGCGCCTGGGACGTGCTTTGGAACCCGGTTTTGTGGTTACAGTCGAGCCGGGCTTATATTTTATCCCAACGCTGATTGACCGCTGGAAAGCAGAAAACAAACTCTCGCAGTTCATCAATTACAACAAACTCGAAAGCTTCCGCGATTTCACGGGTATCCGCATTGAAGATGATGTGGTAATTACCGAAGACGGACACAGAATACTTGGAAAAAAGCTGGCTAAAAGCGTGGCTGAAATTGAAGCTTTACGGTGATACGAGAAAAGTAGAGGTCATAAATTGTAAAAAATGACACAATCATGATGTATAGATGATCAATTCTAAGTCTTAAATCTTTTTTGTAACTTTATAATTATGAAAACAAGACCAGAAAAGCTTTCGAAGCATACTACGAAGGATGGCTATGAGTATCTTACCAAAAGAACATTGGTGAGTAAGGCTCAGAGCGCAGGAAAGATTGCGGCTAAAAATGCCATGAATATCATGGGTTACATTGTTACCGTGCAGGATGGTTGGGTTGTAAAACGTTATGAAGACGGTAAAATTGAACAACTTCAACAACTTGAACAATTGTAGATTTGGTTGATAATATCCCTTCAAACTCTCAGTTACGCTTACGTGTATTTGCCGGTCCGAATGGGTCAGGTAAAAGCACCGTCATCAAGTCTATTCGGGAAACCGTCATTAATAACCGGAATCTGGATTTTGGCACATATATCAATGCAGACGACATTACAGTAGCCTTAAATGAAAAACGTTTTTCATTTAAGGCTTACAAATTAAAACCCAAAAAAGAAGACATAGTCAAATTTGCCGAATCGTCCGGTTTACTATCAACTCCAACTGATCTTCTTAATTTAACCAATTCTTTTGCGCTTAAAAACAGTAAAGTATTTTTATCTGACGGCTTCGAAGCAGATCGCCTTGCGCAAATTATAGCCCGCTTTTTAAGAGAAGAATTGCTCGTCTCAAGGCGTAGATTTTCTTTTGAAACGGTATTTTCTCATGAATCAAATCTTGATATCATGAAGAAAGCTGTGGAAGTCGGTTATAAGGTTTATTTATATTTTGTCTCAACAGAATCTCCGGAAATCAATAAATATCGAGTAAAATTAAGGGTAAAGCAAGGTGGACATACTGTGCCAGAAGATAAGATTGAGAGCAGATACTATCGTTCATTAGGTTTATTGAAAGAGGCGGCTGACATAGCTTATCAAGCATTCTTCTTTGATAATTCCATTGACAATCAACCTTACAAACTTGTTGGACATTTTAAAAAGATAGGTTCTCAAAAAAGGTGGGATAACATTGAAGATTCAGAGATTTCTAATTGGTTCAAAAAGTACTATCCCGGTGTTTAAGCCAAAGCCCAAATGATCAACTTGCTTTGTCTCACTAAATTTTAAATATTACAATTCCATTTAACCAATCCTATTACTGTTATGAAAGAATACAAAGTGGAGTCACTGATTTTTTATTCCAAAGTAACTCTTGATTCTGAACACATTGCAAAAAAATCAAAGGAAGACATACAGGTTAAACTGGACGAATATGCCGCGAATGGTTACAGGCTCGTGTCAACAAATTCGACCAACTTTGGCCTGGCGATTTATGTGCACTTGTATTTTGAGAAGGATATTTGATTTATCCCAAATGCGAAGAAATGATATTAAGTAAACAGTAAGAAGATCACAGTAGACACGACTGCTCTGCTTGATAGGCAAAAAAATGGCAACCGAACAGTACTTCACTGCATGGTTGCCATTTTTATGTAATCACGGAATTACACTACCGGCTCACGCCCGTTGCTGTACGTGGTTTAGGTAATTCTTTTCTTGGTATTTTCTGATCCAATTGTGCCGTGTTATACACAAAAGCGGCAACCACAACAGCCATTTGTTTCAAATCGTCCATAACCAGCCGCTCATAGGTATCCACGTTGGTATGATGCGTACGGGTATTGTATTCTATCCCGTCCTGAATAAACTGAAAGCCGGGCAATCCCACAGCATCAAAACTCTGGTGGTCAGTCCCACCTGTATTACGCGAAGTTACGGTTGGATGATCGATAATATCGACAAACGGAGCCAGCCATTTTTCGAAAGTTGAACGCGGACCTTCATTGCCTTGCAGATAAATACCACGAATACGCCCTGTTCCATTGTCAATGTTGTAATAAGCCGAAAGCTTCTCATGAGCAGGCAGCAATTTCATCGTCTGAGGATCTCCGAATGTATTTTTTACATAATTTCTCGAACCGTGTAATCCTTGTTCTTCACCTGACCAAAGAGCGATCCGTATGGTTCTTTTTGGTTTCAAACCAGCTGCCTGAATAATCCTTACAGCCTCCATCATCACCGTGCAACCCGCTGCATTATCCGTAGCTCCGGTTGCGCTATGCCATGAATCCAGGTGACCTCCAAGCATCACGATCTCATCTTTTAGTTTTGGATCGCTTCCGGGAATTTCCGCGATGACATTTCCTGTTTTCAGGTTTTTATCATAAAATGTAGTTTTAGATTCTGCTTCCAGCGTTACAGGAATACCACTTTCTACAAGTCGCGCAACAAGACCCGCATGCTCAGCCGCCAGCTCAAATGCCGGACCCGCAACCGGCGAATCGCCTTTGTAAGAAGCGCCATTACTGGTGAAGAATGTTCCATGTTTCCCGCTGCGGCCTGATAGCTCCAATTTGACATTTTGCGCTTTGAGTGTACTGTCAACCTTTCCGCGGAATGAACGTGCAGCCATTAACTTGGCCATTTGCTCAGGTGTAAAGTTGCTCTGGCCGAAAGGCTGGGAATTCGTCATTTTTTCCAGATCTTCTTCTGTGTAACGGGTTGCGTCAGGCTTAAAAGTTGGATCCGTGTCACTGGCACCTTTTACCAAAACAATTTTACCATTCAGGTTCCCGCCTGCATATTTTTTCAAATCCTCTTCATTCTGGATATTCACCACCACCACTTCGCCGGATACCGCACTTCCTGTTCCTGCCGTCCATGCTTTTGGAATGGCAATAAAAGGCATGTAATAGGGTTTCGTCATCGCCAGATAACTCTTTTCAACCTGCCATCCTTTTCCAAACTCACCCCATTCCTGAAGATTCGCATTTTTCAATCCCCATTCTGTCAACTGCTTTACCGACCAATCGGCCGCCCTTTGGAATCCCGGAGAATTAGTAAGTCTTGGTCCGGTAACGTCCGTGAGTTGGTGGGCGATTTGTGTCACTTTGGAATTTTCGAGCCCCTCTTTTCTAATTTTTGCAATAGCAGCAGGATCGGCTTCCTGTGCAAACAGAAATCCTGGATAAAGAAATAGTAAAGGGTAACAAATCCGTTTCATATAAGTCTGGTAATCGTTGAAATGAAATAATAAGCAAATGTAACTATTTTGAACTAATGGCACATACACCTATCAAAACGTTCAACAAATTAGATATTTACAAAATTAAATTTCGCACAATTAGCAAATAATACAATTTTAACAAAAGTTAGAACATTTACCCGGCAAACATTTTTTCTAGGTAAATTGACTCAGAAATAACTGAAATCACCGTGTAAAGATCTGCCAGCCGGTATCTGACACATCACCCGATTTTGGGTTTTTATTTCACGTAGGCATGAAATTTTAAGAATTAGCTTTGTAATAGCGATCATTTTAATACTTTGCAAAATGAACTCAGCTGAGCAAAAAGAATACGAACACGCGACTCCATCGGAAGATCAGATTGAGGAAACCATCCAAATGGTCTCCCGCAAATTACAGCATCCGATTACCAACCGGGACGAAAATATAGGCCTCAAGAACGGATATAGAGAAGCTATCAAGATCCTTGCCGGCAATATACGGTCTTATGACAAGATCGATCTGATGCTGGAAGCTGGATTACCGCTTTCCATTGCCGTAATGGCAGTTGACTATCTGAACGGAGAGTGCAGCCAAAAAGCACTGCTGGCAGTAGAACCTGCGAGGTAGATCACTTTAAGCCAAAGAGTACCAAATTTTGTAACAATTATAATCACCGGAACATCACTATGGGCAAGGGAAAAGACCTATTTGGACATTACAATGATCTTGGAAAAGAAAAAGGACCAGACAGCGAAGAATACAATTATGCCGGTGTTCTGTTTCAGGCATTATTGATTTTGGGAGAAAGAAAGACCTTTGAACTACTTGAAGAAGCTGATGTGACTGGCAAAAAATTGGCATTACAATATAGCGAAGCTACTCCTGACACCACTCCCACACCGTATGGAGTTACTTTAGTCTAACAGACTGAAATTCAAAACGTAACATCTCATAATGCCTTTAAAGAGCCGAATAAAAAACTTATTCGGCTCATATTTTTGTTATATTTGAGCCGAATAAATGAATTAATCGGCTCATGACATATAACTGGGAATTACCCGATTGGCCAAATTTCAGGTACTCGCTGAATGGCATAGAATCTCTGACATACCGGTTTGCACTGGAAACAGGTGAAATAAACGGCCTTCTAAAATCATTGCCTGAGCATATCAGGCAAGAGTTACTGCTGGAAATAATGCTTTTAGAAGCGATCAAAACCTCAAAAATAGAGGGCGAGTTTCTAAGCAGACAAGATGTTATGTCATCGATACGGAATAATCTGGGTCTGAATGTACCCCAGGAAAAAGTCAAGGACAAACAATCTCAGGGCATGGGAGAACTGATGGTTAGCCTAAGAACAACTTACCAAAAACCCTTGACTGCGGAACAGCTATTCATATGGCATGAAATGATTTTGGGCAGCTCATTGCATATCCGATCCGGACAATGGCGAACCGGAACAGAGCCGATGCAAATTATTTCCGGAAGCACCGGAAAAGAAAAAGTCCATTTTCAGGCACCTCCGTCATCGCAAGTTGTTTCTGAAATGGAAGCATTTATAAAATGGTTTAATGAAACCGCACCAGATGGCACCGCACTAATAGGCAGTGCTCTTGTACGTGCGGCAATAGTCCATTTATATTTCGAAACGATACACCCTTTTGAGGATGGCAATGGCAGAATAGGCAGAGCTCTGGCAGAAAAAGCCTTGGCGCAAACTTCCGGACAACCGCTGATGCTTAGTTTGTCAAGAACAATCGAAGCTGATAAGAAGTCCTACTATGAAGCTCTGGAAACAGCTCAAAAACACAACGAAATTTCCGCCTGGATTCAATATTTCTCCGAAGTAGTATTGAATGCACAAATTGCCAGCAAAAAACTGATTGATTTTACCTTACAGAAAACCAAAGTCTTCGATCAGTATGCCACTCAGCTAAACGAACGACAGATAAAAGTGACCAAAAAAATGCTTGAAGCCGGAGAAGACGGTTTTGAAGGAGGAATGTCGGCAAAAAAATACATGTCTATTGCCAAAACATCAAAGGCAACCGCGACACGTGATCTACAAAATTTGCTTGAAAATGGCGTGGTAAAAGTAGAAGGCGGTGGTCGAAGTGTAAGATATACTTTGGTATTGAAATAAAAAAGCCCGATCATTTCTGACCAGGCTTTGTCGGGATGACAGGATTTGAACCTGCGACCTCTTGCACCCCATGCAAGCACGCTACCGAGCTGCGCCACATCCCGTTATTTTCAAGGCTGCAAAGCTAACAATCTTTTTATAAAAGTATAAATGTCCCACACAAAAAGTCTGTGGGGACATTTATACTTGTCATGTTAAATACTTTCGTTTCTCCAATTTGGATTAATCACTTCCTGCTTTCCTTTACGGAACCATTTGTCTCTTATTCTCTCGTTCACATAATACATACACGGAACGAGCAAAAGTGTAAGTATGGTGGAGAAGGTAAGTCCCATAATGATGGTCCAGGCAAGGATATTCCAGAATACTGAACTGGCTCCGCCTGTAACAAAATTTGGCTCGAAGTATCTGAACAATCCAACAAAATCAAGCGTTAAACCGAATGCCAATGGTATCAGCCCAAGTACAGCTGCCGACGCGGTTAGTAGTACAGGAGTCAGACGGATCGCTCCTCCTTCAATGATGGCGTCACGCAATGGATAACCACGCTCACGAAGTTCGTCAATGAATTCAATGAGCAGAATCCCGTTTTTAACTACGATACCGGCAAGTGCTATAATACCAACCCCAGACATGATCACGGAGAAGGTTTTGTCGAAAATCACAAAGCCTAACAATACTCCGATCAATGAAAGTACGATGGTAAAGAATATGATAAGTGGCTTCACTACCGAGTTAAACTGTGTTGCAAGGATCAGATAGATCAGCAAAATAGCAGCTCCAAATGCACCTGTAAGGAAGTTCATAGATTCTGCCTGATCTTCCTGCTCTCCACCCATTTTCACCGTATATCCGCTTGGCACTTTCACATCAGTTAGTAAATCCTGTATCTGAGCTACAATTTCATTGGCATTAAATCCAGGCAATACATCTGAACTCAAAATCACAATCCGCTGCTGATCCTTACGATTGATCTGACTGAAAGTGGTAGTATATGAAATGTTAGCTACTGACGTAATCGGCACCTGACGTAGCGCTCCACCGGAGTTCATATCCCGGTATACGATATTCAAACTCAATAGTTTTTCGATCTGCTGACGGTCATCTTTTTTCAAACGAACCATGATCGGATACTCATCTTTGACGTCACGGAACTTGGAAACTTCCAGACCAAAAAGAGCTGTACGAATTGCCAGTGCAATTTGGGAAGAACTGATCCCTTCACGTTGTGCTTTCTCACGGTCAATATCGATGGTGATTTCAGGCTTGTTGGTCACCAAATCCGATTTCAACTGATCAATACCCTGTATTCCGGATTGCTGAACTTTCTGTAACAGATCTTTTTCAAGTGTCTGAAGTGTCTCAAATTCATCCCCCGAAATCTCGATTGAAATCGGCTTTCCGGTTGGAGGACCTGTACTTTCTCGTTCTACCGAAATTTCTGCTCCCGGTATTCCACTCACAGCATTACGCACTTTGGTAAGTAGCTCCTGTGTAGAGCGTCCGTCACGCGACTCACTCTTAACAAATGCCACAGTTACTTTGGATTTGTGTGGTGTAGCCGAACGGTCAGGGTTGTTAGGATCACCCGCATTTTTACCAACATTGGCAATAACCGAGTTCACGATGTTCATCGCTTTTTCATTTTTCAACACCGTGAAAACCCTTTTCTCAATAATCCTGGTTACCGAATCCGTTGTGAGTGCATCTGTACCAGCTGGCAGTTTGTTGTAAACATAAATGTAATCAGGATCTCCGCTTGGGAAGAAGGTTACTTCCGGCTTGGCAATACCGACAATCACAAAAGTGGCGAACAATAGCACCACCATGGATATAATAGCTGCAACCGGTCTGTAACCTTTAATCAGCCAGGTAATCAAACCTTTGTAATTGCGTTTAAGCGCCGGTAACAACCTGTCCTGGAAAGGAACCAATATTTTTGGCGTAAGTATGTAATGGTTAAATACATACAGACCCAGAAGAATCACGAAGAAATTACCAACACCGCGATCTATAAAATACCCTATTATAGCAATCACTCCCAGAATAATCATAGGGCGCATGATGGCTTTAATACTCGTATCATGTTTTTCTTTTTCATCCTCATGACGTCCCATAAACGACACTGCAAAAACGGGGTTGATCACGTAAGCCACGAAAAGAGATGACATCAAAGTAAGGATCAGCGTAAGTGGGAGGAATTTCATAAAGTCCCCCACAATACCTGGCCAGAACAACAACGGGAAGAACGGTGCAATGGTAGTGAGCGTACCAGAAAGTACGGGTACAAACACCTCGCCTGCTGCCGCTTTCACAGCCTGCTGGATCGTCCAGTCCTTGTGATTATTAAATAGCCTGTGCGTGTTTTCAATAACCACAATCGCATCATCCACCACCAGACCAATTCCCAGCAGGAAGGCAAAAAGAACAATGGTGTTCAAAGTGAATGCAGTGCCAATCAAAGGCCCTATCACAGGCATAAGCATAAAGGCAACCAGCGCCGACAAAGGTACCGACAGCCCGATAAAGATTGCATCACGGATACCCATGAAGAACATCAGAACCAATACCACGAAAATAAAACCGATGATAACCGTATTGATAAGCTCATGCAGATCTGCACGTGTACGCTCCGACTGATCGGCTGTGATACGAATATCCAGTCCGGATGGCAATTCGGTCTCTTTCATTTTATCAATAATCACTTCAATATCATCAGCTGCCTTCACCAGGTTGGAGCCGGCTCTTTTGATAACGTTGAGTGTAATTACAGATTTGTCATCCAGACGGGCAAAGTCAAGTTGTTCTTCGAAACTGTCTACAACCTCAGCCACATCACCAAGTCTTACCACGGCTCCGGTTGAGGTACGAATACGCAGATTGGACAGTTCAGTCATATCCAGGAATTCACCTTTCACGCGAAGCGTACGCCGAACTTTACCCACTTTAAGATCACCACCAGAAACGTTGATATTTTCACTTTGTACTGCCGACTGAATGTCATAGAAAGTGAGTCCGGTAGACTGCATACGTGGCAAATCCAGATTGATCTGAATTTCACGGTTCAATGCCCCAACAATATCCACACGGCTGATCTCGGGCATGGCTTCAATCGCATCCTGCATATCTTCCGCATATTCTTTCAACTGTTTCAGGGAGTAATTCCCCGCCAGGTTTATGTTCATGATCGGAAATTCCGAAAAGTTTACATCCTGAGCCGTAGGACCTGAATCCAGTTCCTGAGGTAAATCCTGTTTTGCTTTGTCAATCGCGTCCCTTACCCTCTGCAAGGCATCGGAAACCTCTACATCCGGCGTAAATTCTACCAGAATAACCGATACGTCCTGTAAAGCATTGGATTTGATGTGCTTAACACCATTGATCGATTTTAACTGCTTTTCAATGGGTTTATTAATTGTATTCTCCACATCCGCGGGAGCCGTACCAAAATACACCGTATTGATATAAATCTGGGGTATTTTGATATCCGGAAACTGCTCCTTAGGCAGGTTGTTGTATACCACAAAGCCTGTCAACGTGATGATAAACGTAAAGATGTAAATCGTCGTCCGATTCTCTACGCACCAGTTGGTAAAACTGAGGGTTTTATGATCTTCAAATTTCATGAGTATGCTAGCTGAAAGTGAATGTTTGTAAAGCGCCTGGCCAGGAAATATGATTTTCGCAAAATCCTATTTCCCGAACCCCATGCTCAAAGCTTAATACGAGATCGTTTGCCCATCAGCGACTTCCTGGTAACCAGTAGTGATGATTTGATCTCCCGCCTGTAAGCCTTCCGTAATTTCTATTTTACCATTGTAGATCAAACCTGTTTTAACCAGTTTCGATTTGGCAACTTTCTTGCTGCCCTCTTCCACGGCCACATATACAACCTGACCTTTTTCAGTTCCCTGAATAATATTCTGATCTACGATAAGTGTATTCTTTTTAGTAGCATCGTTAATCTGCACTTTGGCGATCATATTTGGCTTCAAAGAAGGATTTGAAGGAAGATTCGCTTCAATAGTAAACGTGCGGCTAAGCGGATCAACTGTTGTGCTCACGAAAGAAACCTTTGCAGTGTAGTCCTTTTGCAAGTCAGGGAAACTGATCAGAATTTCATCTCCGCGTTTCACACTGGCAGCGTAGGTATCAGAAACTTTTGCAACAACTTTAAGATTACCAAGATTTACAACCCTGAAAACCCCAACTCCCGGAGCTGCCGATTCTCCGATTTTGATATTAACCTGATCTACAACACCTGAAATTGGTGACACAATTTTGGATTGAGAAAGTTGAGCATTAAGCGTAGCCAGCTTTCTCTCAAGTCCTTCCTTATTGTTTTGTGCCTGCAGGAACTGAAGTTCGGTACCTATTTTCTGGTCCCAAAGATTTTTCTGTTTGTTATAAACCGTATTTGCCAGGGTTAGTGAGCTGTTGAGCTCTTCTATTGTTTCACGCAAAATACTGTCGTCAACTTTCGCCAGAACACTTCCTGCTTTCACCTGATCGCCTTCACGAACGTAAACGGCAGTAACCGAACCACCTGATTTTGGTGTTACCAAAACACTGTTTTTTGCATCAATAGATCCTTGAAGCTCTACATAATGGCTCAAAGTTCCGGCTGTAAGCGGCTGAACAGTAACAATTTTAATGTTCGTTTCTTCTCTTTTGGTAGTATCCAGTTTCGCTATTTCGGATTCAAGTGCCTTGATCTTTTTATCAGTCTCACTTTGTTCCGTTTTAAGCTTGGTAAGCTCTTCTCTTTTTCCTTCTAAACCTTCCTTTTTTTCACCAGAGCAGGCGGCAAGAAAAGCAGCTATTGTGGTTATTAATAAAATATGTCGTTTCATGATATTGATATGTAGTGTTATTTCCTAAATTCTTAATGCCGGGTCGCCGGTGCGATTAACGTGTTTGATTTCCAACTTAAAACCAGAAAATCAACCATTTCTTGTCCTGTTACTTTTCCGTGTAAAGCTCTCCTTTTGCCTTGCTCATATCCACTTTTGCAATCATCAGATCGTACAGTGCAGCGAAATAATTTGTTTGAGCTTCTTTGAAAGATGATTCCGCGTTGATCACCTCAATGTTGGAACCTACGCCTTCTTTGTATTTGATCTTGGAAACCCGAACAATTTCCTGCGCCAGATCCAGATTACGCTTTTGTGTTTCCAATGTTGCAAAAGCGTTTTTGATGTTAATTCCTGCCTGACTTGCTTCCAGATCAATGGATTGTTTCAACAAAGTCTGGCTGTTTTTGACTTTGTCCAGTGCAATTTTCTTTTGTTCAATCTGATAACGCTTGGTAAAACCATCGAAGATAGGAATGTTTAAATTCAGGCTTAGAACAGAATTGTTAAACCATTTGGTAGAGAAAAGATCTGTAAAGCTATTCCGTCCATTATTATGCCCATAACCTAATGACGCAGATGCGTTTGGCAAATATCCACTTCTGGTATTTTTTATATCCAGGTTTGCCAATTTTTCCTGCGTTTCGAGCAATGAAAATTCGATGCGGTTTGCATAACTCAAATCCCTCGATACCGTTTCTATTTTGAGTGCTTCAATGTCAACATCACTGATCTTGTCTTTCAAAGTAATGGGTTCGTCCAATGGAATAGACATCTGATACTTTAATAGTGCGTAGCTCAAATCAATCAAATTCTGCACTTTTTGGCGTTCTGTTCTCAGATTATTGATCTGAACTTCCAGGCGATTTACATCCAGTAGCTCCACGAAGCCACTTTCATTCATTGCTTTTGTTTCTCGCAAAAGCGTATCCACTCTTTCTATATTCAGGTCCAGAACCTTTGCTCGCTCTTCTGAAACCTGAGCGGAGTAATATGCTTTTGTAACAGATTCTGCCACTGTAACCTTGGATTGAACTACACTTTTACTGGCGAGTTCACGATATGTAGCAGCAGCTTTCAAGCCTACGAAGTATGAGCCATTGAAAATAAGTTGATTCACCGTTGCCGATACACTTCCTGAATATTTGATACCGAACGGAACGGCTGCCGTTGCGTCAGCTGGTGCAGTGGGATCAAAAATATTCGCTGGTAATATCATCTTTTGAATGATAAGATTGTCGACTACATTGAAGTTTGCAGATGCCTGCGGTAATCCTGCCGCACGTATTTCTCCGATTCGGGCTTCGGCAGAAACGGCGTCCAGCTGAGAATTTTTTACATTCAGATTATGCTTAATGGCATAATCAACGGCTTGCTCCAAGGTAAAATTTCCATCCTGAGCCCGCAATGGAGCAATACTCAGGCATACCGCAAGCATGAATAAACAGCTGCGTATTAATTGTTCATTTTTCATGGGTGTTAAATTCAATTACTGATTTATCTTTTATGGTGTTGTAATACTCAAAACCTTTTTCCGTCATAATCCCCCTCAAAAAATGATGTACAAACTGCATCTGTACGCGCATCATGTGAAATTTGTCGGGAGGAAATATGGATGGATCAAAGGCAATCTCAAATTCTTCTATGCGCAAAAGAGAAAGCACATCAACGTCAATATCGGGCCGGTAAAAACCCAGAGAAATCCCATGATACATATTGTCCCGTATCCCCTTTAAAATAAATTCGTGTTTGTAGGATTGAAATAATCCCCACGATTCGGGATAATACTTTTTAAGGTCATAAAGTAAGGCGGGATTCATATGCGCCATTGCTGTTCTCATCTGATCTGTCGCCTGGATCATCTGATCAATGGGATTGTCTGTCATTTCATCCAGCTGCTCCATGTCACATTGCTGTGAACTCAGCTCTTCCTGAATTACCACTTTTAAAATTGCTTCCTTATCGGAATAATGTTGGTAAATGGTTCTTTTGGAAATGCCCAGTTCTTTGGCAATATCATCCATGGTAACACTTTTGATGCCGTAGCGCCAAAAGAGATTTAATGCTGATTTTACGATTCTCTCTTTCACAAAGCAAAGTTGTAGTTTTCAAATGAAAAAAACTATGAAAACTTTCATTATGTTCAAAGTTTTCTAATAAGTTCAAAAAAAATGAAAACCACGCTAAATAGAAAAATACAATATTCAGCATAATATTATGATACACAATACTTTAAAAACATATACACGATGAACAGACAGGATTGATCACCATCACCCTTTCTAAGTTTTTACTTTATTTAAAAATTAGCAATTATAACTATATAAAGATTATATATTAATTCAGAAGACTAGACCAGCTCGAAAATTCACGCTCAGTTGTACACGATTACTTCCTAAAATTAGCGTAAATGCTGGCAGGCTGACAATCAAAAAAGGATGAGAAAGTGATTTCAAGGGATAAACGTATCGTTTTGAACGATAAACCTCATCCCATAGGAATGATTTATAAGCAAATGATGTTTGGAATTAACATATATTCTGGGCAATTTTCGGGTCTTTTTTGTTCCGCACTACCTGCAATATTAACAATTTGATAAATCGGGTAATCAGTGGCACTAAAGAATAATGAAATCCGGTTTTAAACGTATTGTAATCAATCACTCACAATTCTAAACAGCAGTCCGCAACCAACAATAAATGAAAAGCTACATTGACCTGATTCAGCAAACGTTCGAGTTTCCTACAATGGAATTTAACGTTGACAATAATGAATTGCTGTTCAACAATGTACCATTGATGGACATCATCAAGGAGCATGGTACGCCGTTAAAACTAAATTATCTTCCCAAGATTGGAGAACATATTTCAAACGCGAATATGTTTTTCAAAAATGCCTTTAAGAGGCATAACTACAAGGGAAGCTATACCTATTGCTACTGTACCAAGTCGTCGCACTTTAGTTTTGTGCTGGAAGAAGCCCTGAAGCATAACGTCCATCTGGAAACGTCATCTTCGTTCGACATTCCCATCATTCGCGAGCTGTACAGACGTGGCAAAGTGAGTAAGTCTACTTACATATTAGCAAATGGCTATAAAAGACCCCTTTATACACAGTATTTAAGCGAGCTCATTAACGAAGGATTCAACTGTATTCCTATTTTGGATAACCTTCGTGAAATAGAAGCTTACGAAAAGCTGGTTACAGCCGACTCTGTAAATTTGGGAATTCGTATTGCAACGGATGAAGAGCCTAACTTCGCCTTCTATACATCCCGTCTGGGTATCCGATACAATGATGTGACTGAGCTTTACAAGGATAAGATTGCATCGAATCCGAAGTTCAAGCTTAAAATGCTTCATTTCTTTATCAATACAGGAATTAAAGACAGTGCCTACTACTGGAGTGAGCTCACACGCTTTATGTTCAAGTACTGTGAAATGAAGAAAATATGTCCGGATCTTGATTCTATTGATATCGGAGGTGGCTTGCCAATCCAGACATCATTGTCGACCGGATATGATTACCAGCAGATGATTGACGAAATCGTTGAAAACATTCAATGGATTTGTAACAAGAATAACGTTCCTGCACCTCATATCTTTACCGAGTTCGGAAGTTACACTGTCGGTGAAAGCGGAGCGGTAATATATGAAGTGATTGACAAAAAACTTCAGAATGATAAAGAGCTCTGGTACATGATCAATGGCTCGTTCATCACGCAGCTTCCTGACTCATGGGGAATGAACCAGAAATACATCATGATGCCGATCAATAACTGGGACAGCCCGTATCAAAAGGTAAACCTTGGCGGACTGACTTGCGACTCGCAGGATTTCTACAACAGTGAGATGCACAGCGCCGATTTGTACATGCCGATTTACGAAGATGATGAACCACAATACATTGGTTTCTTCCATACCGGTGCATATCAGGAATCATTGGGCGGATACGGCGGCATACAGCATTGCCTGATTCCGGCACCAAAACATGTGTTGGTAGACCGTGATGAAGAAGGTAAGATCACCACCAAGGTGTTTGCGGTGGAACAAAACAGCGATTCTATGCTCAGAATACTGGGTTTCAAAGATGAATCCTATGTTTCGCCTGATGTGAAGGATCAAAAAGATGATGAGCCTGCTGAGCAGGTTGAAGAACTGGCAGAAACAAAAATCTGATCAGTTATATAAAGTTCTTTGAATGAGTTCGTTATTAGTCAGACTAAAACGCTCATTCAAAGAATTATTTTTTATAAATTTGCAGTGACATCTAACATTTCACACCTGATGAAAAAATTATTATTCCTTCTTGCAGTTTGCGGTACAATGGCAATGGCATCCTGCACCAAACATGCTTGTCCTGCTTACGGATCAAGTCAGAAAGCAGCACCAGTTAATCCTTCGGAGCGCGCTTAATTCATTTTTTTGTTGAATATTAAGCATACAGGCTTTCAATGAAGTTTGTATGTATTTTTATTTCGTGCCACTAGCCAATATTATTTTGGCTGCTTCCAGCAAATTAGCCGAAAAGTAATCCCCTGTCGCCGTCTCATCACCCGTCACGATGTGAATTGTTTGTAAGTCCACCTTTTTCCCTGCTTCCATATCACGGGCTCTGTCTCCTACCATCCACGATTGTGAAGGATCAATGTTGTATTTAGCTATGGCTTTTTCAAGCAGCAGAGAGTCCGGTTTTCTTGAAAGAGACCTTCCTGAAACAGAAGGATGATACGGACAAAAATAAAGATCATCCAACATGCCTCCCGAAGCTTCCTGCATTTTTTCATGAATGGCATAAACCAGTTCCGGACCATACAATCCTTTTGCAATACCAGCCTGATTGGTAATCACAATCAATAGAAAACCTGCGGATTTTAATAACTGCAATGCCTCGGGAACTCCTTCGGGAATGATCAGATCTTCCAGATTTTGTATATAATCACCCAATTCTTCATTCAGAACACCGTCACGGTCAAGAAATACGCATTTGCTTTTTGGGGGCATAAAGTGGTTTTAGGTTACACAGAGATTCACAGAGATTAAAAAGAGCGGACGCCGCGCGGGGTCACAGAGAAAATTATTGGCTCTTTAACCGGGACTTGAGATTTTAAATAAAACTCTGTGTACCTCCTTTTATCTCTGTGTAACCTAACAACTAAGCAGAATATTCTTTAACAGATTCGATGAAGCAACGTACTTTATCGGGATCAGTGTCCGGATAAACGCCGTGACCAAGGTTTGCAATGTAATTTTGCGTTCCAAACTGGTTCAGCATCTTCTTCACTTCCAGTTTGATCTGATCATAAGACGCATATAAAACACAAGGATCAAGATTTCCCTGTAACGTTTTATTTGGAATAAGCTTGCGGGATTCGGCGATATCCATGTTCCAGTCGAGCCCTACAACGGAGCAACTCAACTGACTGATTTCTTCTCTTGCAAAGAACGCACCTTTGGCAAAAACCGTAACAGGCACCTCCGTTATCGCATCGCAAATTTGCTTGATATACGGCAAAGAGAATATCCGGTATTGCTCAGGAGAAAGGATTCCAGCCCATGAATCAAATATCTGAACCAGATCAGCACCAGCACGTATTTGTGCTTTCAGGTAAGCGATTGTACTGTCTGTTATTTTTTGAAGCAACAAATGAGAAAAAGCCGGATCAGCGTAGAGATGTTTTTTGGCAACCGAGAAAGTCTTGGAACCTTTCCCTTCCGTCATGTAACAAAAAATCGTAAAAGGAGCTCCTGCAAAACCGATCAGCGGAACCCGGTTATCAAGTCCTTGCTTTGTCAGTTTGATAGCGTCAAGTACGTATTTAAGATCCGTTTCCGGTTCAGCAACATGTAGTTTTTCCAGATCCGCGGTTGTATGAACTGTATTCGGGAATATTGGTCCACGCTGTTCAGCCATTTCGTAAGGCAAACCCATCGCTTCGGGAATTACCAGAATATCGGAGAATATGATCGCGGCATCCACTCCAAGCAGATCCACAGGCTGCAATGTCACTTCCGCAGCCATTTCTGGCGTAGTCGCAAGGGTGATAAAACTTCCTGCTTTTGCACGTACAGCTCTATATTCAGCCAAAATGCGACCAGCCTGGCGCATCATCCAAACAGGAGTACGTTCGGTTTTCTCGCCCCGCGCCGCACGTAGTAAAAGGTCATTTTTCAAATTCATGCGGCAAAGGTAACCAGAAAGTAGATAGATAGACAAAACAGATGAGTTACGTTCACGATTTAGCTATCAAAATTTCTACAATATAGAAATCTCAATATTTGTATGCTTCTGTATCCTCTTAAAATCTGAATTGTTATAGGTGTAGAATTTTGTAAGAGAAAGACTTTCTGCCAAAGCAGTGTGAACGCAATCATTGATATGTTTAAAGCCTATCATTTTAGCAATATCCAACGCTCTTACGATATTGGCCTGTGTGACCACAGCAAGATCAAGCGAAGCGATGAACGAAAGTTTACTTTCAATTTCATCGTTTGAGAGGCCAAACCTTGCAAGACCGTAACCAACCTCCTGGATAGTGAGTGTTGAGGTAACAAAGGTCCCTTTGCCAATGGCTTTAAATACAAGATTCCTGGCTTCTTCATGCTTATCAGGATCCTGGATTACAAGAAAATTAAAAATTACATCTGAATCGAAATACTCCACAATCAACCATTCATTTCGTTAACGATGGAATTGAAATCAAGGTCATTGGAAACCCGTTTTGGGGGATATTTTTTTTCCAGTTCCAGAAACCGATATACAGGATCAAGAGCTTCACTCGTCTGTTCGGATGAAACGGTAATTGTCAACACTTCTTCTCCTCTAAATTGGCTTTTTATATCAGCAATGAGGCTTGTATTTACGTCACTTGCTTTTATGTGATATGTTGTTTGCATACAAATGGGTGGTTTTGCAAGTTCCTTTCAGTCCGGATTTAACATTAAATATAACGATTTATCAGATTATAATATACATAAGGACATTACAGCAAATCCCGTACCATTTTAACCTCGGAGTTAAAAGGAGTTTAAACACGGGGCTTCACTGAGATATTTTATTATAAAACTCCGTGAAACTCTGTATTTCCTCCTCTAAACTCCGTGGTCAATACTTAAAACTTAAAATTAACCCCAACTAAAAAATTCGTCCCGGCCTGCGGAAAATAGAAGTTCTCCCGGATTTGCTGGGGATTTGGCTGAGCTTGTGTTTTTTCAGGATAAAATCCATAAGTATAACCATTAGACTCATACCGCTCATTCAGAATGTTATTGACCAGCAAATTGAAGGTAATTTCTTTCATCCAGGATGGCTTCACCGTGTAAGTCAACCGTACATCATTGGTAAAATAGGCATCCAGTTTTCTGGTTTCGTTCGATGTGTTATCGAGATATTGCTTGCCTACGAACTTGGTCAGCAAGGCGAGTTCCAGGTTTTTCTTTGGGCTGTATGTCAACTGGCTGCCAACTATGACATTAGGAGAAAACGAGATATCTGTTTTCCCATGCCCGATGGTACGGTATTCATAAGTATCATAATCGATTACGTATTCTGTAAAATTATTGATCTTGTTCTGGCTAAAAGTGGCGTTTGCATTCCATTTCAGATTTTTATTAAACACAACGGCACCTTCCAGTTCAATACCCATCCGGTAACTTTTCGGTACGTTTACGCGCATCGCATTTCCTACGTCATTAATCTGCCCGGTAAGAACAAGCTGATTCTTGTAATTCATCAGGTAATAGTTGGCTGCAAAAGCCCAGATTCCTTTTTGTGTACGCACTCCTGCCTCTACATTATGAAGTGTTTCGTGTTTGGGGAATAATTGTGCCGTCGCGTACGTGAAATCGTCCCGGTTTGGCTCCCTGTTACCCATGCTGTAAGAGGCGTAAATTGAACTCTGAGGAGCAATCTGATACGTCAAACCTGCCTTGGGATTCACAAAAGAGTAAGATTGATCCACCGCATGATTGATCAGATCATTATCATTTCCATGAATGGAGTGACTCACAGTCCGGAATTGTACATCAGCAAATCCATTCAGCTTTTCGGTAAACTGATAATAGAGTTTACCATAGATATTGAAGTCTTTTTTAATACCAGTATTGAAATAGTACTGATGCTCATTACTAATGTTGCCTGCATTTTTTGCCCAGATAATCTGTCCGTAATGCTCGCCATCATATTTGTTCCATCCTCCGCCAACGCTTGCCGTCAGTTTTTTGAAACTGTTGTAATCCAGTGAGAAAGTCGTTCCGTAAAAGTAATTATCCAGCCACCTTCTTCTGATGATATCCGTTCGTTCCAGCGTGTCGGCTCCAACGACTACGTTCGGCAGATTGTAGCTGCTGTATTTTGCACCAGGCCTGAATTGCTCGTAATATCCCAAACCGCGAACCATGAATGCGTTCAGGTTAAGCGTAAGATTATCGGTAAGTGTATGTGAAGTCACAAGCTGGTAATGATCCTGGCGATAGTTGTCTACCTCATTTTTATAAGTATATGAATTGTAGGTTCGGTCATCTGAATTCAAAAGATTTTCTGCATCCTTTTCACTCAGTTCATTTCTACCAATGTATTCCAGCATACCTTCCCGATCACCCCTCAGCTTTGCCTCTGGCACACCGTTCCACGACTGATACGTACGCTCTTTCCCCGAAAAGACATTGGCACGTATAAAACTCTTTTTACCATAATATGCTCCCGACAAATAATAGGAATGAAGCTCCGAAGAAGCGCGGTCTACAAAACCATCCGACGATATTCTCGAAAGCCGGCCATCCACTGAAAACTTATTGCTGATCAGCCCGGTACCCAGTTTGATGGTATTTTTAAAGGTATTGAACGAGCCAAATGAATTATTCAATTCTGCATAAGCTTCTTCCCGGAAAGCATTGGTGCTGATATTGACACTAGCTCCAAATGCTCCTGCACCGTTTGTAGATGTCCCGACGCCGCGCTGCACCTGAATACTGCTGACCGACGAAGCAAAATCCGGCATATTCACCCAAAACACACCCTGGCTTTCCGCATCATTGTAGGGAATTCCATTAACCGTAACGTTAATGCGCGTTGCATCCGATCCACGGATACGAATTCCGGTATATCCCACACCACCACCGGCATCACTGGTGCTCACCAGCGACGGCGTAAAATTGAGCAAAACCGGCAAATCCTGACCAAGATTCTGTTTTTCAATAGTCTCGGCACTCACATTGGTGTAAGCCATTCCCGTTTTATCATTCACACGCGTTGCGCTGATGATAACTTCATCGGCTTGGTAAGTGCTTTTAGTCAGTGTTACATTTACAACGCTGCTCTGTTCCGTAAGATCAAGCTTCAGAGATTGATAACCAACATAGGAAACATTCAGGATAGAAATATTTTCGGCAATGTTCTTCAAAGAAAAGTTGCCGTTTTTGTCGGTGGTAGCTCCCCGAATTTCTCCTGCTCGGACAGTCGCACCAGGCAATGGTTTGCCATCGGCAGCATCGGTAACTGTGCCGGAAATTGTTTTTTGCGCCCAAACATGGGACACGGTTATTGCACTAAAAATCAGCACAAACAGATAGGTCGTAAATTTTCGCATAGCGATAAAAATATTTACGAACAGGCAGGGGCCACCTATCCTCGATTAAAAAAATAAAATGCGATAACAGCTAAGAATGGTATTCATTTGAAGGTTATTAACCTTCGTATTCTTTCATTTAAGCTTTCTCTCCCTACGCCGGCATTATCCGGATCAGGTTGTATGGGTATGATCTCAGCCCGTTCGGTTGGGCACCCCTATGAGATTCTGCTGCAAAGTTAGCGCAGGAATGCGAATGAATCACCAATAGCTCGATAATTATCCTCTATCGTCCCACAAAGCTGGATTTCTACTGGTATGTAGCACCGCTACAATTATTACTGTTTTGTATTATCATTAACCGTAAAATGAATCATGAATGGAAAAACATCCAACAAAGCAGTGTGCACGTCAGAGTAACGAACAATGTAAAGCTGAGGATTAAGTAAAACTTTGGAGACTTTTATTCTTACAAATCGGATGAAACGATTGCCAAGTCCCCGCTGCTGTTCATTGTACCAGAGAGCAGCTTCCTGAATGTCCTTTTTTGCATCAGGCAGAATTACAGCCCTGTACATCAGATATTTTTTTCTAAATCATCCATCGCCGATTCAAAATCCAAAGCGTACTCAGGATTTTTTTTAAATTCTTCCAGGCGAGATAAAACTACATCTTTGTGCCACTCAGGAATATCATAGGTTTCCTCTTCTTCTATTCCTTTGAACCTCGTTTTCAATTCCTCCCAATCGGAAATGGGTATATAAACACCAGTCGTAATACCCTCGCTATCTGCGATATATTGTAACTTCATAGTTGTGTTTCCTAGTTAATTGAATTATACGGATAGAAATTTAAATCCTTAGGCTAAAAACAAAAATCACTATTAACAAATATAATCATTTTATAAATTAATGCATGGCAACAGGCCATACCTGATAATCAGTAACCTTTTATGTATTTTTACTAACCAAATCTAACAACAGCTTAAAGGCGTATATTTAATGACTCACTATACAGATACTACTTTCGTGGATGCTTCTCAACATGCAATAGAGCTTGAATACCGCTACGGTGCTCACAATTACAAACCGATGCCGGTTGTGCTTGCAAAAGGCCTGGGTGTGCACGTATGGGACGTTGAAGGCAAGCAGTATTTTGATTTCCTGTCTGCGTACAGTGCCGTAAGCCAGGGACATTGCCACCCGAAAATTGTGAATGCAATGGTGGAGCAGGCTCAAAAACTCACACTTACTTCACGTGCTTTTTACAACGACAAACTTGGAGAATGCGAAAAGTTTCTGTGTGAATATTTCGGGTACGATAAAGTCCTGATGATGAATAGTGGCGTGGAAGGTGGCGAAACTGCACTCAAACTTACCCGCAAATGGGCGTACAAAGTAAAAGGCATTGCCCCAAACCAAGCCAAAACGGTATACGCTTCCGGAAATTTCTGGGGCAGAACGCTGGCAGCCATTTCGTCTTCAACGGATTCGTCAAGCACCGACGACTACGGTCCGTTTTTACCTGGAGTAATAATTATTCCTTATGACGACCTCGATGCTCTTGAAAATACTTTAAAGAATGACCCGGACATCGCAGGTTTTATGGTAGAACCCATTCAGGGCGAAGCAGGTGTGGTGGTCCCGAAGGAAGGATATCTGAAAGGTGTAAGGGATTTGTGTACAAAATACAATGTCCTTTTCATTGCTGATGAAGTTCAAACCGGAATAGGACGTACCGGAAAACGCCTGGCGTGTGACTGGGAAAATGTAAAACCGGATATTCTGGTTTTAGGAAAGGCGCTTTCCGGAGGTACAATGCCTGTTTCGGCCGCTTTGGCTAATGATGAGGTAATGCTAACGATTGCTCCCGGCGAACACGGTTCTACCTACGGAGGCAATCCGCTTGCCTGTGCAGTTACCATTGCTGCTTTGCAGGTGGTTGATGATGAAAACCTGGCAGATAATGCTGAGAAAATGGGACTCTTGTTCCGAAGTAGAATGGAGGATCTTCAAAAGCAATGTAATCTGATTGAAATCGTTCGTGGAAAGGGGCTTTTGAATGCAATCGTGATCAACGATACGGAAGAAAGTAATACAGCAATGGACCTTTGTTATAGAATGATGCACAAGGGTTTGCTTTGTAAGCCTACGCATGGCAATAAGATCAGGTTTGCACCTCCGCTGGTTATCAATGAGGAACAAATGAATGATGCATGCGACATTATATGTGAAGTTTTTATGGATTTCAACAATTAGAAAGATGCGATTAAAACGTCTGCTGGCAATTTTGATAATGGCGGGAGCCTTGTCTTCCTGCAAGGATAAAACGGTGGATCCGGCTTCGGACGGCCAGACCAATGACTGGATACTATCTAACATGAAGTACTGGTATTACTGGAATGAAACCATTCCGGCGAGCCCGGATAAATCTCTGAAACCAGGTGCATTTTTCAGTTCACTGCTTAACAAATATGACGCAACAACCAATCCCAACGGAGACCGGTTTTCGTGGATACAGGAAAGCGCGGATGAACTTGAGGAATCTCTGAACGGAAAATCGACAACTACCGGAATGGACTTCAAACTCGTGTATTACCCCAGCGGATCCACAAACGTGGTTGGAATTGTGTTGTACACGCTCCCGAATTCCCCGGCCGCCAAAGCAGGTTTCAAGCGCGGCGATATTTTCACGCACATTAACGACCAAAAGCTAACCGGCTCCAATTATAATGCTTTACTAAATGCCGACGGTGCTCTGACTTTCACACTAGGAAGCATCGACGACGCCGGAGTGATTACGGAAGGAACATTAAAAAAACAGGTTACAAAACTTTCGTTGCAGGAAGACCCTGTTCATTTTGATACCCTTTACCAATACGGCTCCAATAAAATTGGCTACATCGTTTATCACCAGTTTGTTCCGGGACCTGACAGTGTAAGCGGGTCAAAAGCTTACGATCAGAAACTGGAAGGTATTTTTGGCAAATTTAAATCTGCAAATGTAAATGCACTCATTCTGGATTTACGTTACAACGGTGGCGGTTATGTGAGCTCAGCCACAAGTCTTGCCAGCCTGATCGGGAAAGTGACTGCCAACGATGTTTTCTACCACAAAGAATACAACAAAACGGTAACTCCGGCTCTGGAAAAACAATATGGTGCCAGTTTCTTTTACGAGAAATTCCAGACAAAATCCCAGAACATCGGAGCGAACCTTACCAATCTTGTAGTTCTGACCTCCAAAAACTCAGCTTCTGCCAGTGAGCTGCTCATCAACGGGCTTAAACCATTTATGAACGTGACGCTGGTTGGTGATGTAACTTATGGTAAAAATGTAGGTTCCATCACGATTACGGGCAAGGACAAGGGTATAAAATGGGGTATGCAACCTATTGTTACCAAATCTTTCAACAGCCTGAAACAGTCGGACTACTCCGTAGGATTCACCCCCACTGCTAAAGTAACTGAAGGAACAAAGCTGTATCCATATGGCAGTGTAAAAGATCCGCTTTTGAACAAAGCGCTGTCACTCATTACAGGCGCTCCGGTAACCCGCCAAAGTTCGGCGCGTATCCAGGCAGATTACCAGGAAATAGGTTCTACAACAGCAAAAAAAGCCGGTGGCAGCAATATGTTTTTTGACAAATAATTAATTCGTTATCAACATTATTCCTGAATAGAATGAAGATGCTTTTTTCTGAGGCACGCTTTTTATAATATTGACAATTAATTTTTCACAATAAACTAAAGACATAATGGGAATTTTAACCTGGATCATTGTTGGCCTTCTGGCCGGAGCTATTGCAAAAGCACTTCACCCTGGTAAAGATCCGGGTGGTTTCATCATCACCATCCTAATCGGTATTGCCGGTGCAGTGGTTGGTGGATGGATATCGTCCATGTTCGGCTTTGGCACCGTCGACGGATTTAATATTGGAAGTCTGTTTATAGCAATACTTGGAGCCGTTTTGCTTCTTTTTATTTACAGAAAGTTCAGTACCAGAGCTTAAGATTTAAATCATACAAAGCTTGGTGAGGGAAACAGTTCCATTCTGTTCTCTCACCATTTTTATTTGCTATTTTTACGAAATTTCAAATTTAAGGTCTTAACCATCCCACACGTTATGAAACTGGTGAACGATATGACTGTCTGGTTTTTGAAGCGACGCTTTGAAAGGATAGAACAGTTTATGAAAAATCCGGTTGAAACCCAGCAACGTATATTTTCCGAGCTTATCGAAACGGCCCGGTATACCGAATGGGGAACAAGGCATAACTATGGCCAGATCAAAACGATTAAAGAATACCAGGAACAGGTTCCGGTCTCTTCCTACGAAGAATTATATCCATACATAGAACGTGTGTTGAAAGGCGAGCCGAATGTACTCTGGCCCTCTCCCATCGAATGGTTTTCAAAATCTTCCGGCACCACCAACGCCCGCAGTAAATACCTTCCCGTATCACCGGAAGCACTCGAAGATTGCCATTATGAAGGTGGAAAAGATATGATGTCGCTTCTGATTCATAACCGCCCCGAAACGCGCGTATTTGATGGAAAAGGTCTTTCTATCGGTGGAACTTTGCATGCTAATCCCTTCGATGACTATACACAGGTGGGTGATGTATCCGCAGTGATTATGCAAAATTTGCCTGCCTGGGGCGAACTGATGCGTACTCCTCCATTGGAAGTCGCACTCATGGATCACTGGGAAAGCAAACTTGAAAAAATGGCAACCATATGTTCCAAGGAAAATGTAACCAGTATTCTTGGTGTACCTACGTGGACGATTGTTCTTTTGGATCAGATTCTTGATCTGACCAAAAAAGACAATATGCTGGAAGTATGGCCGGATTTCGAGGCATTCATACATGGAGCAGTTTCTTTTGAACCATACCGAGAACTGTTTACTAAAAAATACTTCCCATCCGATCAGGTAACATATCTGGAAACGTACAGTGCATCCGAAGGCTTCTTTGCAATTCAGGATGATCTGAGCAAAATCGGAGAAATGTTGCTCATGCTGGATTACGGTATTTTTTATGAATTCATCCCCATGGATGAATTGGGAAAACCTCATCCCAAAGCGCTGTTACTGGACGAAATAGAAACGGGTGTAAACTACGCGCTCGTTATATCCACCAACGCCGGTCTTTGGCGTTACCTGATTGGCGATACGGTCAAATTCTCGTCCAAATATCCTTTCCGTCTGAAAGTAAGCGGACGTACCAAACATTTTATCAACGCTTTTGGAGAAGAAGTGATCGTTGAAAATGCGGACCATGCTATAAAAGTGGCGGCTAGTGAAACGAATGCACTTGTGGCAAACTACACAGCCGGACCGGTGTATATGGGCGACGGCTCCCGCGGACGTCACGAATGGATCATAGAATTTACTGAGGAACCTGATGACCGGGAAAGATTTTCACAAATTCTGGATAAAGTACTTCGTGAAGTAAATTCGGACTATGATGCCAAACGCTATAAAGACATGGCACTACTGGAACCCCTGATCCATTTTGTGCCTGCAGGAACATTCTATGCATGGATGGGCAAACGCAAGAAATTGGGCGGGCAAAACAAAGTCCCAAGACTGAGCAACGACAGAGATTATCTGGACGATCTGCTTTCCATGATCATGGACGAACCCTCGGCTTCAAGCAGATAAAAATTATCTTTCTAGAAATTGACCATTTAATAAGCCAACGGCCTTGGGCAACCTACCCAAAAGCTGAAAGCCAACCGCTGTGCTATGATTCCTAAATACCTCAAAATTAAAGGTTTGTATTCTTATCAAACCGAACAGGAAATCCATTTTGATGCACTTACGGATGCCTCCTTGTTTGGTATTTTTGGATCAGTGGGGAGCGGAAAATCATCCGTTTTGGAAGCCATTACTTTTGCCCTTTATGGTGATACTGAACGCCTCAACAAAGCCGGGGACGACAGAACATACAACATGATGAACCTGCGGTCAGATGAACTGTTGATCGATTTTGAATGTATTGCAGGAAAAAATGCAGAATTATACCGCTTTACGGTAAAAGGAAAACGGAATAGCAAAAATTTTAAAGAGGTAAAAACCTTCGAAAGAAAGGCATACATCTGGAAAGAAAATAACTGGATACCCCTTTCAGAAAATGAAACAACAGAAAGCATCATTGGTCTGAGTTACGATAATTTCAGACGTACGATCATCATTCCTCAGGGCCGTTTTCAGGAATTTATAGAACTGAAAGATGCAGAGAGAACCCGTATGATGAAAGAGCTTTTCCAGCTCGAAAAATACGACCTGAGCAGGAATGTGGGCACGCTAAGTAAACGCAACGATCTTGAACTTTCCAATCTGGATGGGCAGTTGCAAGGTATTGGCGACGTAACGCAGGAAATGATCGCTGAACAGGATTCCCTCAAAACGGAGGTGATATCAAAAATTACAGCAGTCAACAACCAGCTTATAAGCCAAACTTCGCAGCTCGAACAATTGCAGCAAGTAAAAGCCGCATTTGAGAAAATGCAGCTTCTTAAAAATCAGCTTTTGGGTTTTGAGTCGCAACAGGCAGGCATACTTGAACGTGAAGAAAATCTTAGAATTTTTGAAATCTGCTCGCTTCACCTCAAGACTTTTCTGGATCAGCAGAAAAGACTTAAAACTGATATAATCCGGGATCAGTCTTCTCATGAAAAGAATACCATTCGCGAAACGGAGCTGGCCAATCTATTAAATCAGAAAAAGGAAATCCTGACCAGCTTACACGATCGCTACGAAAAACGTCAGGAATTGCTGGACCTGGCCGAAGAACTCGAAAAAGTGATTCAGATTAAAGATCTGGCATCCAGGATAAAGAATCATTACATCGCACTAACTCAAACCGAAGAAAAACTAAAAAATCAGGAGGAGCTTATTGCGTTATACAAAAAAGAGAAACTAACTATTGAAGACGAAAATGAGCTCAAAAAAGGACAACTCATTGATGTCAATATATTAAGCCAAATTAAGGCATGGTTTGCTCTTTCAGACGAATTGGAGCAAAACCGGAAAGCAGTTTACAAAGAAGCCATTGACCTGGATGCCGAAATTAAAAACGCCACAACAGCACGTGAAGAAAAAATAAGCAAAGCAAGCAGTTTCTTCGGTCTGAACTTAGAGGTTGGTTCTTCAAAAGAGACGATCGCTGCCAGTGTTGAAAATTATTTAAGGACAAGTGAAACAGAAAAAGAAGGCCTGACCAAACAGACTCTATTGATCCAAACCCAAATGGCTTTGAATCAGTATGCAACAAATCTCGCAGATGGCGAACCATGTCCTTTATGTGGAGCAGAGCATCATCCGTCCGTATTGCATGTAGAAGAAAACTTGGCGGAACAAATTACAGTTAAGGACAGTCGCCGCAATCAGATTCAAAAACTGGAAGATTCCATACGCCGTTTCCACGCCGATATTGAAAAAGATTCAGCTGCAATTGATCATTTGGGAAAACAAACGACCGCTATAAAAGCACGGTATACAGATTTGAAGGACCGTATTAAGGCACATGATCTGCTTTTTGTCTGGGAAAAATTCAGCAAAGATAACCGTGAAGCTTTTGAAAGTAAGCTTGCACTTATGGAGCAGCTCCAAAAGCAGATTAAAGACAATGAGATTAAACTTAAAGCCAAAAACGCAGACATAGAAAAAGCTTCTCTCGACAAAACAGAGCAGATTGAAAAACCGCTGCAAGAGCTGAAAAATGAAATTTTAAGGATTGAGAATACTACGTCAACTTTGTCCGGGCAGCTGGTTCAGGTCAGTTTGACAGAATTTAGTCATACAGAAAAACAGGAAATAATTGAAAAAGTACTCAGTCTCAAAAAATCGTTTGAAGAAGTAAAACAAATTTACGAGCAGACGGAAACTCAGATTGACGTGCTGGACAAAGAAAAAAATACGATTTCGGGTAGTCAGGCTACGTTACTGGAAACACTCACAATCAACCAAAATGAATTGAAACGCATACAGGTGTCCATTCATGAGCAGTTGCTCAAACATGAGTTTGAATCAGAAAAACAAGTAGAAAGCATACTTGAAAAGCACATCTCAATTGATGTGGAAAGAAAAGAAATTGATGCTTTCAAAACTGCGCTGGGAACTGTAAAAAGGGACCTGGAAATCTTACAAAAAGAAAATCAGGACAAAATATACAGTACTGAACTGCACGAACAGCTTATTAAAGAAAAAGATGAACTTACTGTTAATCTGAACGCACTGCGAAAAGAGGAAGGACGGCTGGATGGTTTGCTCAAAAAACTAACAGACGATTTTTTAAAGAAAGGCCTTCTATTGAAAGAAAAAGGTCGTTTACAGGTCAGAAAATCACATCTTGATGATCTTGCCAAACTTTTCCGGTCAAGTGGTTTTGTCGACTATGCTTCCAGTATTTACCTGCAAAATCTGATTCAGGCTGCAAACCACCGATTTCATCAGATGACGCATCAGCAACTGCATCTCGAACTGGGCGAAGGAAATAGTTTCTGGGTGCGGGATCTGCTCAATGGCGGGCACATGCGCTTGCTCAAGACGCTATCGGGAGGACAGAAATTTCAGGCTGCGCTTTCCCTTGCTTTGGCACTTGCCGATCATATTCACATAAGAAATGAATCCAGACATAACTTCTTCTTTTTGGATGAAGGCTTCGGATCTCTGGATAAAAATGCTTTGCAAACTGTTTTTGAGACTTTAAAATCCCTTCGTAAAGAGAACCGTATCGTTGGTATAATAAGCCATGTAGAAGAGCTTCAACAAGAGATTCAAACCTATTTAAAGATTGAACAAACCGAAGAGGGTAGCCGTATCGTTTCGAGCTGGAAATAGTCACATCTTGTTGAGCGCATTCAGCCAGGAAGGCGAGATTTTGTTCAATAGGAAATTAGCCATTGCTGCTCACCTGTACAGTACAATGTTTGGTGTATACAAATTTTACGATAAAATAATTCGGAATATTTTTTAAAGACTACAAATAAGATATTTTTGCTATAAGAATTCGAATTAATTTTCTAAACAATTGGTATTAGAAAAATATTAAATCGTCATATTTGATAAATTTTACATCCCTAACAAATTCATCCTCTATGCCACATTTAGTTGAGCTGAATACTTTTAGCTCAGACGCAGGCAACCTCACCGTTCTGGAAAACATCGTCCCTGGCGCTATTAAGCGTGTTTTTTATATTTATGGAGCAGGAGATGCGAGCCGTGGCGGTCACAGACATCACAAAACCTGGAATGCACTGATTTGCATACATGGCAGTTGCCGGGTATATTCCAATGACGGTGTAAATGAGGAGTATTTCTCACTGAATAATCCAACGCTATGCCTCATTCTTGAACCAAAAGACTGGCACATCATGGATTCGTTCTCCGAAGATGCTATTCTCCTGGTACTCTCAAATGAATGCTACGATCAGGCAGATTATATTGACGAACCATACGAACTGAACCAGCTTATTTCTCAATGATCCCGTTTCTGGATTTAAATCAGATCAATGAACCTCATCTCGAGGCCATTGAACAAGCTTCACTACGCGTATTGAGATCGGGCTGGTATATTTTGGGTAACGAACTTAAGACCTTTGAAACATCATTTGCCAATTACTGCGAAAGTGATCATTGTGTTGGTGTTGCCAACGGACTGGACGCCATCACGTTAATATTGAAGGCGTTTGATTTCCCGGTCGGGAGCGAAATTATTGTTCCTGCCAACACCTACATTGCCTCGGTTTTGCCGGTAAGTTATCTTCACCTGACCCCCGTATTGGTAGAACCTGATAATAAGACAATGCTTTTGGATCCTGAACTGATCGAAAGCAGAATCACTGATAAAACGAAGGCAATTATTACGGTAGATCTTTATGGCAGAAGCTGCGAGATGGATCAGATTATGGAAATTGCCGGTAGACACAATCTGAAAGTAATTACTGATGCTGCACAGGCGCACGGAGCCGTTTATAAAAATCGAAAAATAGGAAGCCTTGCCCACGCAACTGCATTCAGTTTTTATCCGACCAAAAACCTGGGAGCTTTGGGAGATGCCGGAGCTGTAACTACATCGGATCCCGAACTTGCCGAAAAGATCGCTTATCTGCGCAATTACGGCTCCAAGGTGCGTTACAAGAATGATTATCAGGGTGTAAACAGCCGTTTGGACGAAATACAGGCAGCTATTCTGAGCATTAAACTTCCCTTCCTTGATTCTGACAACCAGAGAAGAAAGGAGATTGCGCAACGATATCTGAATGAAATAAAAGTTAAAAACCTGCTGTTACCTCCCGGCGACAGACCCGAAGAAGATGCATGGCATATATTCGTGGTGAGGCATCCGGAAAGACAAAAGCTGGTTGATCATCTTGACAGTATGGGTATACAAACCAACGTTCACTATCCTGTTCCGGTACACAAGCAGCTGGCTTACAAGCATCTTGCGAATCTGTCGCTCCCCATTACGGAACAGATTCACAATGAGGTATTGAGCCTGCCATTACATCCAATGCTGACGGAAAATGAAGTTTCGCAGATCATAGAAGCACTCAACAACTTCGACCTCTAATAAATAATTAAAATGAAGTTATCTGTAATTATTCCCGTGTACAACAGCGAGTCAACCATACGACAGCTGGTGGAGCGACTTCAAACTGCCCTGGAAACCATTTCTTTTGAAATTGTGATGGTTAATGACAGCAGTCGCGATGCATCGGAAACAATATGTAAACAAATAGCCTCAACTTATTCCAACGTTCGTTTCATATCGCTCAGAAGAAATTACGGGGAGTTTAATGCTGTTATGTGCGGGCTTAACTGGGCCTATGGCGATTACGCTGTCATGATCGACGATGACTTCCAAAACCCTCCAGAGGAGATATTGAAGCTACTTTCCGTAGCTGAAAACGGCCGGTATGATGTTGTTTATACTCACTATGCTAAAAAGCAGCATGCCCGGCACCGAAATTTCGGCAGCAAAGTAGTGAACTGGATCACCAGCTATTTACTCAACAAACCAAAAGATCTCTATTTATCGAGCTTCAAACTAATCAAAAAGGAGGTAGTTGAGGAAATTATTAAATATCAGGGACCCTATCCTTACATTGATGGACTGATCTTCCGGATTACCAACAACATTGGCAAAGTGCAGGTATCGCACTTAAAAAGGGAAGAAGGGACATCCAATTACACCTGGCGCAAACTGATATCCCTGTTCCTTAACATCCTTTTCTGCTATTCTTCACTACCCATCAGGCTTTTTATGCCAATTGGTCTTGGTTTGTTTCTGCTGGGATCTTTACTGCTCATGTTTCTGCTTGGGCAATGGGTTATAGGCCCCGATCCCAAAGGATGGCAGGTTGTTACTGCTGCCATTATGTTTATTGGTGGCATTCAATGTATGCTTCTGAGTGTGTTGGGTGAATACATCGGAAAAAGCTTCATGGCACAGAGCGGCCAGCCTCAGTATGTTATAAAATACAATAGCACCGAGAGTATATGATAGATAACCGGCTCGAATACCAAAAAATGTATGATGTGGAGCGAACACTTTGGTGGTATCAAATACTACACAACAAAGTTTTGACGCAAATAAAAAAACATTTTGGAGGAATCAATCCGGAGCTGAAAATAATGGATGCCGCCTGCGGTACAGGCGGACTGCTTTCATTTCTTAAAGAACAGGGTTTCAAAAATTTGTCTGGATTCGATTATTCATCCCACGCAGTTGACTTTTCATTGGAACGAAATCTGGATGTGGGACCAGGAGATTTAAAACGTGTCGAAGATTTCCGTCCATCTGAAATGTATGACGTCATCTGCTGCAACGATGCACTTTATTTTCTGACGGATGATGAGATTGTACATACATTATCTGTTTTCAAAAAAAGGCTAAAACCGAATGGAATCATCATCATCAATATTCACGCATTTGAAGCATTTTCAGGTACGCATGACCTGGCTGTGGGAAGCTCACGACGATTTGTGCTCGACGATTTCATCGGCTATTCCAAACGTGCAGATTTAAAGATAGATTACCGTACCTACTGGCCATTTTTACTTTCTATACCCATCTGGGTTGTGCGTCAATTTCAGAAATATCAGATTAAAAAAGGCCTGGTAAATGTATCCGAGCTCGATTCGGATGTA
Organism: Dyadobacter sp. CY312; assembly: GCF_021390535.1. Taxonomy (GTDB): domain Bacteria; phylum Bacteroidota; class Bacteroidia; order Cytophagales; family Spirosomataceae; genus Dyadobacter. The sequence goes on along the minus strand of NZ_JAJUXG010000019.1, from coordinate 30,514 downwards.
AAATACCCGGGTGATTTCATAAACGGTCTGCTCCATCTTACCATGAAAACCGAAGAAACAATGCTTTCAAGTGGCCCTTTTGGCAGCTCACTGTTTCTTGTTTTGAAGTAACGCTCTTTGCACTCAAAATTGCGACACTACGTTTATTGCATATCGTTCAATTTAAGTACACTTAAATATATTTAATTGACGCAATATCCAGCAGGCAGGCAGTGATTATGCCGAATAATAAGTAAAAGGTAATAACCTGAACGGTAAAGTATTATATCATTAATTTTATCAGAACCCTCACGGTGACGATCTTAATGATATAAACTATGGAAAGCGCAAATATTATTGCCGCAAAGGAAATAAAGCTTGCACCTGTATCGCAGCTCAACCGTATAGAAACCATTGATGTGCTGCGGGGAATTGCCCTTCTTGGAATACTCTTGATGAACATCCCGGGATTCTCGATGCCCTCCCGATATTCTGAAATTTTCAGGACTGATCCTGAAAACGTTAATTTTTGGGTGAGAGCGGTTATTCTGGTTGTTTTTGAAGGAAAAATGAGAGCCTTATTCTCAATGCTTTTTGGAGCAGGAATCCTTCTGTTTACAACAAAAAAGGAAGCAGCAGGCAAGTCAACCACATTTTTATTTTATCGCAGAATGGGCTGGCTTGTACTTTTTGGCCTCGCCGATGCCCATATCTTGCTATGGGAAGGTGATATTCTGTATTCCTATGGTGTCATCGGCATGATCGCCTTCCTGTTCAGAAAAATGAAACCAATGTACCTTGCTTTCGGAGTACCACTTGTGGCGATATTAGACTTCGGTTTGAGCCATTCATTTTACAAAGACATGCGTCAGAAACGGCTAGATTACGTGAAGGTGCAAAAGGAAATTCAGGCAGGTGATAAACCAAGTGCAGCTCAACAGACCGTGTTGAGTAACTGGCGCGAAATTGAAAAAGAGTTTATTCCCAACGAACAGGATATTCGTGATAATACAAAGAAGATGAAGTCTGATTACAGTACCGTTGCAAAAAAGATACGAAAATCGTCCTGGGACTTTCAGACAAAATATCTTATGTATACCATAGCAGATCCGCTGGCGCTCATGTTACTTGGCATGGCCTTTTTAAAATGGGGCTTTTTTACAAACCAATGGTCGAAACGACAGTACAAGTTCACCATCCTGCTAGGCTACGGACTTGGCCTTCCCCTTGTACTCTATGACTTTTATTACGGCTTTGTTAACATGCCGAATCTGGCTGCATCGTTCGTCCATATGGAGCAGCACCCAATTGTATGGGTTAATATCATTTACCCGTTTCAACGCATTTTACTGGTGATGGCACATGCATCTCTGGTTATGCTTATTATACGTTCAGGAGCTATGCAGTCACTTTTAAATAAACTGGCAGCTGTGGGGCAAATGGCTTTCACTAATTACGTCATGCATACGGTGATCTGTACGCTTTTCTTTTTTGGCTACGGTCTCAATTATTACGCAACCTTAGAATACTATCAAATTTTCTATGTTGTATTTGCAATATGGATTTTACAAATTTTCTTGAGTCCGCTGTGGCTGCGCCATTTTTATTTTGGTCCGCTGGAATGGTTGTGGCGCAGCCTTACCTATTGGAAGATCCAACCAATGCGAAGAAGGAATCAAAGCTGATGTGATATGTTTACTGTATAAAAAAGCCAGATGGATTCGTTTGAATATTGGTGGATATTTACTTAATCCGGAAAAGATTTATGTTTTCAAAACAAAATTAACTAGCTTTCTACAAGTAAACAGATTTGTGTCTGGCTCCAACGAGACGTGAGAAATGAAGCATATAAACCACAAAACAATCGATTCTGCTGCGAATACATCTGAAAACACGCATTCCTCAGATGATTCTTCCTTTTCTGAGCTCACCGAGGGTAAGCAAAGCAGACTCATTGAGAAAATCAAAGTGAGTATTGCTGAAATAGTGAATGGTTCTGAAAAACCGCTGAATACTAATTTCTCAAATTACCTTAGCGCCAAACTGAGATACAACTACACCTACATGGCAAACCTGTTTTCCAAGGCGCAGGGCATGACCATTGAACGTTATATCATGCTTAGAAAAATAGAGCGGGTGAAAGAACTGCTCATTCTCGGAAAACTCAACCTGACAGAAATCTCTTACGTGCTGCATTACAGCAGTGTAGCACATTTGTCGAACCAATTCAAAAAAGTGACCGGTTTCACACCCAGTTTTTTCAAACACAAGTCTGAAAAGCGATAGTCACCTATAAAATGTGTGAATCATGTAACTCTTAATTCATTTTGCACACATGAAACCATCTGCCGATTGGCTATCTTTGACATTCTACTTATTTCGATTACATCTCTAAATACCGAAAACATGTCAATGATATCCGGCTTGATCAAAAATCTGAGAGAACTGATCGGGCAATCAAATAATCAGGAAGACTCCGAAAAGAAATCAGATAATAATACACAACAAGTATACGTTCCTGTTCGCTACAATCCGTCCAAGAACGATAAATCGAAACCAGAAGAAGTGAGATAATAATTTGATCACTTCCATCAAAAAAGCACAGACCGTAACTGCGGCTGTGCTTTTTTGATATATGATCTACCAGAAAAACGCATTTTCTGTACTGAACGCTTTAAGCGAATAGTCAATGGTTAAACATCAATAGATGTACTCTCCCGTTTCAGTCTTAATGGTCAGCTTCTTAACCGGCGACTCCTCAACCCTGCCAATGACCTGTGCATCAATCCCAAATGACTGCGATATCGCCACTACTCTATCTGCATGTTCTTTCGGAAGATATATTTCCAGACGATGCCCCATATTAAACACCTTGTACATTTCCTGCCAGCTGGTTCCGCTTTCTTCCTGTATCAGTTTGAACAATGGAGGAATTGGCAGCAAATTATCTTTAATAATATGCAGATTATCTATAAAATGTAAAATCTTGGTCTGTGCGCCTCCGCTGCAATGTACCATACCGTGAATGTGCTCACGAAGTTCATCCAACAATGCCTTTGCAACAGGCGCATACGTACGAGTCGGAGACAAAATGAGTTGTCCAACATTCACCAGTGCTCCTTCCACAGTATCTGTCAGTTTTTTGGTACCGCTGTATATAAGATCTTCACTAACCTCCGAATCAAAGCTTTCGGGATAAATGGATGCAAGATATTTACCCAGCACATCGTGGCGTGCCGAAGTAAGTCCGTTACTACCCATTCCACCGTTGTAGGCAGTTTCGTAGGTAGCCTGTCCGTAGGAAGCAAGACCTACAATCACGTCACCCGCCTGGATATTGGCATTGTCGATTACTTCTGATCTCTTCATTCTTGCAACAACCGTACTGTTGACCGTTACCGTTCTCACAAGATCACCTACATCCGCCGTTTCTCCACCGGTACTGTATATCTCAACACCATAGCTGCGCAGCATTTCCAAAACCTCCTCAGCTCCGTTGATCACCTCGGCAATTACTTCACCAGGAATGCGGTTTTTGTTCCTGTCTATCGTAGAGGAATAAAGCATTGGACCTGTGGCGCCCACACAGAGCAGGTCGTCTGTATTCATCACAATGGCATCCTGGGCAATACCTTTCCAAACAGAAATATCACCTGTTTCTTTCCAATACAGATAAGCCAGGGAGGTTTTTGTTCCTGCACCATCGGCATGCATGATTGTGCAATATTCGGGATCTCCGCCAAGGGTATCAGGTACAATTTTGCAAAAAGCCTTTGGATATAAGCCTTTGTCAATGTTTTCAATTGCCTTGTGCACATCTTCTTTGGATGCTGATACGCCGCGTTGCAGATAACGGTTGGTGGTTTTCATTCAGGAACGTTTTAGAATTTACTCCATTTGGAGCCACAAAAGTAGGAAAAAAGAAGGGTCGGATGAAGGAAATATGTCTTTCAGGGCGGTCATTAAACCTTTACTTTCACAGAAAGCACCGTGTTTACTAGGTTTCAACGATTTAACAAAAACACTATAAAAAGATATGAAATTAAAAGAAAACAAATCAAAAAATGATGGCTAGCTTTACAAATCATAGATAAAATTACAAAAGGCAAAATATTCTCTTGTGCAGATATTTTGTATTCTGAACCAAACTGAATCCTGATGCAATTTTCGATTGGACGCTTAATTTTCTTTTTTACCATACTTTTAGTTTTCACTGCGGGGAACCCGTCAATCGCTCAAACCAATAAAAAAGCCGTAGCAGCTGCCGACACGCTTAACCCCATCGAATCCCTCGTTTCTTTCGCTACAAAACACCTTCACATACCTTATCGCTCCGGCGGATCATCTAAAAAAGGATTTGACTGTTCCGGTTTCGTGAGATACTGTTTCAATAAGTGGGATATTACATTACCACATTCCAGTGCCGCACAGGCAAAAAAAGGGCAACTTATTGAGCGCAAACAGGCAAAGCCCGGAGATCTTATCTTTTTTAAAGGCAACAGCACAAAAAGTGAGCACGTGGGTCATGTGGGTATTATCACAGAGGTGACGCCATCTTATGTTAAATTCATCCATTCAGCCTGGAATGGAGGTATCCGCTATGATCTGCTGGATGCCGATTATTACCAGAAACGATTTGTGGCCATTCGTCGCCTGATCGATTAAAACCAGAACTTCTTCCTATCCATAGCCGGAATTTCGGTCCATAGCGTGTAAATTTGCAAAGGAATAAATGAGAGATTTATCTCAATCACCTTTTCAACTTCTGCATTTTGAAACTCTGGCAAAAAGAAAATACGGTTACTTCTGAGAAAATAGAACGGTTTACAGTTGGTAAGGATCGCGAAATGGATCTGAATCTGGCGGAATTTGATGTGCTGGGCAATCTTGCGCATGCCACCATGCTGGAAACAATCGGACTACTTACCTCAGATGAACTTACTGCACTTCGCGTTGAACTTAAAAATATCTACACCCAGATAGAGAATGGTGATTTTGTGATTGAAGATGGCGTAGAAGACGTTCACTCACAAGTGGAGCTGATGCTGACAAAAAAATTGGGCGACACAGGTAAAAAGATCCATAGCGGCCGCTCCCGTAACGACCAGGTTTTGGTAGACATGAAGCTCTACACCCGTGACCGTTTGTTTAAAGTTGTACAGGCTACGGAAAAGCTCTTCTCCGTACTGACAAACAAATCGGAAGAACATAAAAACGACCTTTTACCGGGTTACACGCATTTGCAAATTGCGATGCCGTCGTCATTCGGACTTTGGTTTGGCGCTTATGCCGAAGGATTAATTGATGACGTAATACAGCTCAATGCTGCTTACAGACTGGCAAACCGGAATCCACTGGGGTCAGGAGCCGGATATGGTTCTTCTTTCCCTTTGAATCGTACACTCACAACAGAATTACTGGGATTTGAAGGCATGCACCATAACGTGGTGTATGCTCAAATGAGCCGCGGAAGAACAGAGCAGGCTGCCCTTACAGCAATATCATCTCTGGCCGCAACCGTTTCCAGACTGGCCATGGACGTATGCCTCTACAACAGCCAGAATTTCAGTTTCATCGTTTTGCCGGATGACCTCACAACCGGAAGCAGCATCATGCCGCACAAAAAGAATCCGGACGTGGCTGAGCTATTAAGAGCTAAAACCAATAGGATGAAAGCGCTGCCAATGGAAATTACCATGGTATTGAGCAATCTACCCTCCGGTTACCACCGCGATATGCAGCTATTGAAAGAGATTTTGATGCCTGCTTTTGACGAAATCCTGGATTGCCTCGACATTGCTGCTTTTATGCTGGAAAACATGAAGGTAAAACAGAACCTGCTCGACGACGCTAAATACGACCTGCTTTTCAGTGTAGAAAGGGTAAATGAGCTGGTGATCAACGGTGTACCTTTCCGGGACGCATACCGCCAGGTAGGTACCGAAATAGGCGACGGAACATACATTGCCCCACGCGAACTCAAGCACTCACACGAAGGAAGTATCGGAAATCTTCAGACGAAAGAGATTAAGGAGAGGATGGAGCGGGAGATTGCGGGGTTTGGGTTTGAGGAGGTGAAAGAAGCACTCGCTAGCTTGATTAGTAAGTAGCTGATATGTTGATAGTCAAAAAAGGCCTGATTGTTTCTCTTTCGGTTTGGATAACCAGCCTATCCATAAATACTACGGCAACCGAGCCACGTACGAAGCTCCTAGCTAACATAAACCCGATCCTGCTAGATTCAGCTACTTCCGGCAAGCAACTGGCTATTGAATACTGTCAGCGATGTCATCTTTTTCCTGAACCCGTTCTCCTGGACAAAAAAACCTGGATCTCAAGTGTATTGCCCAATATGGGACAACGGTTAGGTCTAAAGTTTCAGGGGTTGGATCCGCTTGAGGATCTATTACCCGAAGAAGAAAAGTTGATTCGTGAGCTTAACATCTACCCTGAAACCGCCGCAATATCTAAGGAAGATTGGGAGAAAATTGTAAAATACTACGAGCAGGAAGCGCCGGAAGAGCCACTTCCCCAGAAAAAAACGGCCGAAATTGCTGATCACCTTCCGTTGTTCAAAGTCCAAGAAATTTCTATTGGAGATAAGCCCTTCCCACAAACAACGCTCTTAAAATTTAACAAAGCGTCTTCGTCGCTTTACGTTGGAGATGCTCAAAATTCGCTTTATGTCCTAGACAGCTCTTTTCAATTAAAAGACACCTGGTGGATCGATACACCTCCTACCGATATTGATTTTCCAAAAAACGCCATGCCCCGATTACTTACCATTGGTATTTTCAAGCCTTCGGAACAAAAATTGGGAAGACTTATGTCGTTGAATAAAATATCAAACCCGACATCAGATGTTAACATTCAAACATTACCCAGACCTGTTCAATTCGCATCTGGCGATATCAATACGGATGGCAAAGAGGATGTTGTTATCTCAGGATTTGGAAATCATTCGGGTAAGTTGCTCTGGTTGGACAATTTTCAACCAGAAAAAGAACATGTTTTGAAGGCTTTGCCTGGTGCCCGTAAAGTAGAGATTACTGATTTTAACAAAGACAAAAAACCCGACATTATAGCATTAACAGCACAGGCGAGAGAGGAAGTTTCCATTTTTTACAATTTGGGAAACGGCAAGTTTAGAGAAAAGATTTTGCTACAATTCCCTCCTTCCTACGGCATGAGCTACTTTGAAATCGTCGACTTTAACAAAGATGGTTTTCAGGATATTCTGGTTACGAATGGCGATAACTGGGATCTTTCTCCTATTCAGAAGAATTATCACGGAGTAAGGCTTTACCTCAACGACAAAAAAGACAATTTTAAAGAAGTTTTCTTTTACCCATTACATGGAGCTAGCAAGGCCGTTGCAAGGGATTTCGATAACGACGGCGATATCGATATCGCTGCTGCGTCTTTCTATTCCGATCTTAAAAATCCAGCCCATGGATTTATCTATCTTCAAAATGAAGGTCAACAGGACTTTAAACCATTTTCCACACCAGAAGCAGCCTCCGGCAAATGGTTGACTATGGAAGCAGCAGATATTGATCAGGACGGCGATTTAGACATCGTCCTAGGCTCTTATTTCCACACGCTGAATGAAATGACCCAACTTGTTTTTAAGGGAGTGTTATCCTTTCCGCAACTTCTGGTTTTGAAAAACCAAACCAAATAAACTGTTCAGCCTTACGCCCTACCGATTACCAATAAAAAGGCCGACAAACTTGCCGGCCCATTTATACATTAACTAAATCAATTATTTTTACTCTTATTTTACATCCCAGAACAACTTGGTTGTAAGATTGTCTTTGGCTCTCACCGCCTCATAATTTGTTGGGTTGTAGGTAATTTCGTGGCTTGGAATCGTCCATCTGAAAGGAGGTAGAGTCTGGTTATTAGCGTTGTCAACCTGAAACTCCAGAGTCGGAAGATCTAATTTTCTAACATCCGCCCAGTTTTCGTAAGCCTGAACGATGTTGTAGTGTAACCATTTTTGTGTTGCGACCAAAGCTAGCTTTTGTGCACTTGTGGTAGCAGATGCCCAGTTGACGCCACTACCGGCGATATAGGCCGCAATTGAAGCATCTGTTGCCTGTGTAGGTATTGTTGCATCTGTAATACCTGTTGCATTTGTAATTGCCAAAATTCCATTATAGAATTTCACCGACTGTGTAATTGCAGTTTCATATGCCGTTTTAGCTGCTGCATCATTTCCGGTTCTCAGGTAATATTCCGCCTTGATCAGGTTCACCTGAGCAGCATTGATGATCACACCTGGGAAGAATTGATTGTGGCTCAATGTATAGCGATTGTATATCGCTACTTTACCATCCTGATACATTGCAGTTTGGGAAGCCGAAACCGCTGTTGGATCAATACCCATATAAACACCACCAGCTTTCTGTCCCGGTTCAAAAATAATTTTCAAACGAGGATCGGCATTTGTATTCATGTGATCAATCATCTTTTTACCAGCAGTGTTTCCAAACCAGTCACCACCAGAAGCAATCCCGTCTTTAAATCCCTTTGAATTAATATCGGTATTGACATCGTAAACATTTATTTGAATATTTTGATCATTACTTTCCACTATAGGATAAGTCGCAGCATTTCCTAAAATTTCAGTGATCTCAGTATTTGATCTTGATTTGAAGCTTTCCGCATCAGAAACACGATTTAGCATTCTTAAACGCAAAGAATTACAATAGCGCTTCCATGCAGTAAGGTCTCCTTTGTTGACGTAATCCTGAGTTTGGAAAGGCTTTTGATATACTGATTTTATTGTAATACTGTTTAGCTCTTGCGCAATACCTTTCAAATCGTCCAGCATAAGCGTATAAATTTCTTCGGCAGAATCAAACTTAGCATTTGAATTGGCATAATCTTCATTTTTCTTGGTTAGCAAACCTGCCTCAGTAAAAGGGATTGCTCCATGAAGGTCAACAATTCTTTGAGTATAGTCGTACAAATAAATCCTTGCTGTCAGCATGAATATCTTTTTGTCAGCTTGCTCCTCAGCAGATTTCGCGACGTAAACCTTTTCTAATTCGCGGTATTGGGCAAGTGTATTGTAGTAGTTAAACCAAAGCTCCTGCGCACCAGCGGAACCTGGAATATACTGCCCCGAAGCGTTTGGCCAGCCGACTGCCTGATTGTAACGGTTAAGGGATGTTCTTAACGTTACGAAATAGTTTCCATACCCGGGAAGAATGTACTCCCTGTTGGTATACATCATACCCGTGTATTCTTTTTCAATTGTCGTTTCCGCAATTTTTGAAGGATCCGGATATCTTTCCGTGAACTCCGATTCTTTACAGGACACTGCAACCAGCATAAACCCTGCTACTATGAAAGATGATATATTTTTCATTGTCATGATATTTTAAAATTAGAAACTTGCTCTTAACATAGCACCGAATGTACGGAACGACGGATTACTACCAGCGTTGGTGATATTCTCATACCATCTTGAACTGATGCTGGTTTGTTCTGCGTCCATATCTTTAATTGTTCTGTAGATAAAGAACAGGTTACGTCCGAAAACAGAGACTGACAAGTTTTGAGCTCCTATTTTACGTGCTATACCAGATGGCAATCTGTAAGCAAAAGAAAGCTCACGCAATTTGATGAAGGTATTCTCCTTAATGTAAAGCTCGTAACGTGAGCTTCCGTACTGCGGACCACCCCAGTTATAAGTACTGTTGTAGTAAGTAGCCTGAGATATCACGTTCGTATTTGGACTTGTAGTTGTCACCCCATCCTTCGTTGTAGCTACTACACCTTTCATAAGCATACCGTCATTGTACACAGTCTGACCAGCCGGCCCGACAGATTCTGATGTTTGTACACCTTTTCCGTTGGCATCTACGTAGTAAGAAAGACCACCATGTTCTTTGTCCATTGCAGTTAAACTTTCTTCTGTCAACCCTCTTGAAGTCATCCAGTTAATTCCTGTTGGCATGAGGTGACCTCCATAACGAAAATCAACTACAACATCAAGAGAAAAATTTTTGTAGCTCAAATTATTCAGCAAACCACCCGTTAATTTAGGCATTGCATTACCTACCTTTTTCCAGTTAACGCCGTCCAGCTGATAAAGACCATTAGGCCCTACTACATCTTCACCATTTGCATTTTTAAGAATTCCATGTGCAAAAATATCACCCATTGGCTGGCCTACAATTGATCTTACCTGAGCTGCATTTCCATCATAGTCAGCATGAAGCAATTCTTTCGAATTGTTAGCAAGCTTCTCAACTTTGTTTATGTTTCTTGCAAGATTCAGATTCAAATCCCAGTTGAAGTCATTGATGGTTGTTCCTTTGATAGGGCTAACGTTAAACGCTACTTCCACACCCTGGTTTCTTAATGTACCAATATTTGCAAGAATTGTTCTTGCTCCCGTAGTCGCAGCAATGTTCAAAGGCAAAATCTGATCTACGATCTGTGCATTGTAATAAGCGATATCAAAACCGATGCGGTTATTAAACAATTTGGTTTCCAAGCCGAATTCAAATTCTCTCTTTTGTTCTGGACGAATTTTGTCATTTCCCCGCTCAGCAGTCATTGTTGTATACAATACAGAGCCGCCCCCCTTTTCCTGTAAGCTCAAATTACCCTGATTAAATGCAACGTTTGCCCTATATATCTCCGGATAATTACCCACGATACCGAACGAACCTCTCAACTTACCGTAGCTAAAAAATGATGGCAGAGAAAAAGCATCGGTGAACACAAAGCTTGCGTTAACAGATGGATAAACAAAAGCATTGTTTCCCTTAGCCAACTGCGAAGTACGGTCCCGACGAATCGTTCCTTCAATAAAGAACAGGTTCCTGTAATCAAAATTAACAGTCCCCATGTATGCATCTCTAAGAGATCTTTCTCTTTTTTGCTCTCCATTAGCAGTGTTAACAGTAGCAGAAATGTCAAAGAAGTTTTCAGTACTCAACCCGCCATTAGTAGATCTTGACAAAAACGTGTTCAACATTTTATTGGCAGTGTATCCCCCCGTCGCAGAAACTGTTGCCTCCGAAGAAAGCTTTTTTGTGTAAGTAAGAAGAACGTCTCCGTACACATTGCTGAACAGGTTGTTTTTCATATTGAATTCTCCTGAATAACCAAATGCCAAAGGTACAGTGCTATATCCACGGTTTTCCAATCTTTCGTCGGTATAATCCGTTGCAATACGACCTCTTAACTTCAAATCCTCAATTATTTGCCAGTGCTGAGTCACACTAGCAATAACCCGGTTGGTATATTCATAAGCCTGATTTTTTCTCGTATTCCACACATATTCAGCAATATCACCTTTAAATCCGTTGTAACGAATATTTTCGTTAGGTGTTAAACTCTGTGTTCCAGCTCCGTTAACAAATCTATAACCCAGGCTGGTTTGATATCTGTCGTTGTACCAGTCAGCTGATTCAAAACGGTTCATCATTCCGGTAAAGTTGTTGATCATACGATCCACTTTAAAGGGTCTGTTGTAGGTATACTGGTTAATATAGTTTACCATCAAATCCGTTTTTAGCTTTTTATTCAGATTGAAGCTGGCATTCAGGTTAGCAATATTCTTGTTGTTTTTTGCACCATAACTGATCATCCCATTGTCCTGGCGAGTAAAAGAGAAACGCAGGTTAGAATTTTCAGTAGCTTTCGAGATAGAAAGGTTGATATTTGAGCTGCTCGCATTTTCAAACAAATCAGCGTAGCTGTTATTTGATGCCGAATATGGTCTTATTTTGCCATCCCATGCCATTACTGGTTGTCCGTCAAATTTAGGACCGAAGTTTACCGTTGCGTCCAAAAGCCCTCTTGTCTCATTTTTACCGTCACCATCTGTGTCGTAATATATAAAACCAGCTGCATCCTGACCACCATTGTTGTAGTTTAATGGATAGCCCGGCCCTCTTACATTTTGATATCTTGGCAGATAAGCGATTTTATCCACATTATAACTTGCGCTGAAATCAACACCAATTCCTTTTTTGCCTTTTCCTGTTTTGGTAGTTACAAGCAAAACCCCATTAACAGCCTCAGAACCATAAAGAGCAGCAGCAGAAGCACCTTTAAGAACAGAAATATTTTCAATATCAGCTGGGTTCAAATCCAACAATCCGTTTCCACGAATACGTTGATCGTTCCAGTAATCCCCGTTTCTTGACTCCCCATTACGGATTGGAATACCATCAAGAACAATGAGTGGCTGAGTATTACCTGTAATTGAACTGAAGCCACGAATGTTAATACTCACACCACTGGTAGCTCCACCTGGTGTAGCATTAATGGTTACACCAGGAGCTTTTCCGTAAAGTGCTGTTGCGAAGTTAGGCGATGCCGTTTTTACCAGCGATTCGTTATTAATTGTTGAAGTAGCATAACCCAAAGCACGCGATTCCTTTGCAATACCAAGAGCGGTCACCACAACTTCGTCCAATTGAGAAGCATCTTCTAACAGAGAAACCTCAATAACCGAATTGGCCCCAAGGAGTACTTCTTGTGACTTGAAACCAATGTAAGAAAACACAAGAGTTTTGCCTGATTCAGCAGAAATACTAAAAGATCCTTCACTATCAGTTGAAGTTCCGTTAGTTGTTCCTTTAACCAGGACAGACACTCCCGGCAACAGAGAGCCATCTGCCCCGGCCTTCACTTTCCCAGTGATGGTTTGTGCCAACACAGGGGAGCTTACCATCACAAAGACAATAAGTCTGAGTAAAAAATTTCGCATAGAATTTATTGAGGTTATAGTGAATATTAAACTTTTACATCACAAAAAACTGCATTATAATGATGAAAAGAGAATTATGGCACCAAATTAATAAATTATTTTAATAACTAAGATTAAGTTAGTTAATTTTCTTTTCATTATACTTCAAAATACAGCTTCCGATACCTATTAAACCAAAATTATCTATGGCAAATCAGCGCGTCTGCGGAAAATAATTTTAAGCATCAGCAAATAAGAAGTACAAACAAGTAACTGTAAAATAAATCAATTTTTTATTTAAATAGTATAATTTAAAACTCTCAGTTACTATTGAATGAGCTAAAACGGTTTAGTAAAATTATATTCCCTATGCAGAAAAAAGCATCGTCCCCGCCGAGCCGGCTACAGCCTGCCTGAGTTCACCCGCATGACAGATGATTACTTGTGATACCCCTTGCTGAAGGGCGGCAAATGCATTGTCGAGCTTTGGTATCATTCCTTTATTAATGGCACCGGTAGCTTTGTAAGAAGCGTAGGAATCAGGTGTAAGTGAAGCTATTACGGAATCATCATCGTCAGGATCGGAGAGCACTCCTCTTTTTTCAAAACAGTATATTAGTTTCACATCTGCCTGTTTGACCATGGCCACTGCTGTTGCCGAGGCCATTGTGTCTGCATTGGTGTTCAAGAGTAACCCCTCAGAGCTATACGTAAGCGGTGCAATCACTGGAACAAGACTGCTATTTAACAAGGCTTGTATCTGTTCTGCATTTACTGATTCGATATCACCAACAAATCCATAATCGATCGTTTTGACCGGGCGTTTTACCGAACGTATGATACCACCGTCGGCTCCAGTGAGACCGATCGCATTACAATTTGATGCCTGAAGTTGCGCAACGAGATTTTTATTAACCAACCCTCCATATACCATGGTCACAACATCCAGCATTGCCTGGTCCGTGATACGGCGACCTTCCACCATCTGAGTCTCGATTTGCAGCCGGGAAGCCATCTGAGTCGCTACTTTACCGCCACCATGTACCAGTATACGTAACGATGACAATTGGGAAAATTCTTTTAAAAACCGGGAACAGGCCTCCGGATTGTCAATTACATTTCCACCAATTTTAATAACGTATAAGGACTGAGACATAGAATCTGATATTTTTGTGCAAGCAATTTAGAGCGCCAAAGTTAAGTGTTCACTTTTGAACCTTCTTTGCCGCAATGAATTTTTTCCTGAAAATTACGTTCCATTAATGAAGCCAAGACAAAAGTCTATAAGTTTACTAGATAAAATCAATACTGAATTTATTTTTATTCAGCTTTTACCATTTTCCGACAAGATGAAGCGAATCATTTTTCTTTCCCTCTTTTTTCTCTCATTATTTACAACCGCTAATTCGTTTGGACAAATCCAAAAACCGGCGACCTGGACTTATACCTTCTCGAAAAATGAGGTTAAAAAAGGAGAAACGGTCGACTTGATATTTACAGCCATTTTGCAAAATGACTGGTACATCTATTCAACCGAATTTGAAGCGGACGGCCCTATTCCAACCAGTTTTACTTTACAACCTCATGCGTCTTTTGAGCTTGTCGGCAAGGTAAAACCACAGAACCCCAAGGAAAAGTATGATGAGATATGGGAAGGCAAAATTCGTTTTTTCGACAATAAAGGCGTTTTCAAACAAACCGTAAAAATACTGACCGACAATCCTGTTATTAAAGGTAGCTCGGACTATCAGACTTGTCGCCATACCAATGGTGTATGTGTTGGGGGTAATCAGGATTTTGAATTCAAAGGAATTAAAGTGCTTGCCGGTGCAGCTGTACCTGAAAAGGAAACAATTGAGACAAAAACAGAGGGCACCCAAGGCACGGCTAATCCCGAAGTTGCTGCTGCTACGGACACTACTTCCCAAGAAATCATTTCAGCAACCGGCGTAGCGACTGACACAACGGTTTCTACAACATCTGACGATAGTAACGTTGTCACCAGCACTGATGAGGCTGCCGGAGATAAATCACTCTGGGGTTTCGCTCTGGCCGCATTTCTTTCCGGTTTGGTAGCACTACTTACTCCCTGCGTTTTCCCGATCATCCCGATGACGGTGAGTTATTTTACCAATCAGGAAAACGGGAAAGTAAAGGCATTGCTTTACGGGATATCGATCATTCTTATTTATACCTTAATTGGCACCGTCGTTTCCCGAATCAACGGACCGGCTTTTGCCAACTTCCTGAGTACACACTGGTTTCCCAACCTGTTGTTTTTCGCCATTTTCTTTGTTTTCGGACTTTCATTCCTGGGCTTGTTTGAAATCGTTTTACCAAGCGGTTTTGTAAATAAAATGGATGCACGTGCCGACAGAGGTGGTTACGCTGGAGTCTTTTTTATGGCATTCACATTGGTACTAGTATCTTTCTCTTGTACAGGACCGATCGTTGGTAGTTTGTTGGTTGCTTCTGCGGGCGGTGAGGTTGTGAAACCTATCATCGGTATGGCTGCATTTTCAGCAGCTTTTGCCATCCCTTTCACGCTGTTTGCCTTATTTCCTCAATGGTTGAAATCGCTTCCAAAGTCTGGTGGCTGGCTCAATACAGTTAAGGTTGTGTTAGGATTTCTGGAACTGGCGCTCGCACTTAAATTTTTCAGCATTGCCGATCAGGTATATCACTGGCGACTGCTAGACAGAGAAGTTTATCTGGCTTTCTGGATTGTGATATTTGGCATGTTAGGATTTTATCTTTTGGGCAAGATCCGCACTCCACATGATTCGGTAACCGAAAAAGTGAGCGTACCGCGCCTCCTTCTTTCCATTATCACTTTCACGTTTGTGGTATACATGATACCTGGAATGTGGGGAGCTCCGTTAAAAGCGTTGGCGGGATATCTTCCTCCTCAATCGACATTGGACTTTGATCTGAGTAAACGGACATCCGGAACAGCCAAGGTCACCTCAGGCGAAGTAAAAAAATATGCGGATCTTTTTCATCTTCCACACGAATTGGACGGCTTCTTCGATTACAAGGATGCACTCGCGTATGCAAAAAAGGTTAACAAACCTGTTTTTATAGACTTTACCGGTCACGGGTGTGTGAACTGCCGTGAAATGGAAGCACGTGTGTGGCCGGATCCTGAGGTATTAAAAAGGCTGGAAAATGATTTTGTGATCGTTGCTCTGTATGTAGACGATAAAACGGAGCTGTCGGAATCACAATGGTATACCTCCAAATACGACAATAAGGCAAAAAAGACAATCGGAGCGCAAAATGGCGACCTGCAAATCGTGAAGTACAATAACAATGCGCAGCCTCATTACTGCATTGTGGACCATGAAGGCAACCTGCTTGTTCCACCTAAAAATTACGATTTGAATCCGGCTAGCTTTGCAAAGTATCTTGATAGTGGGAAGGCAGCGTTTGGAAAGAAGTGATATTCTATGTTGGAGTTATTAGCCAGTAAACGAAAAGAGGGATCCCTGGATCCCTCTTTTCGTTTATAAGTCGTTATCACCGAATCAAGGCACAACAAAAGATACCACAGCAGATTTACTGTCTGGATTTAATGAAGCAAGCACATAATTGTTTGTGATTTGATCTTGATATCCATCTAACAAATCTGTGGAACCATAAGCCTTTAAATTAACTGTATCTCCTGATTTAAAGCCACAGGCTTTCATGCACGACCTGCAAAAAGTAATTGCATTAGCCCCATTAGTCACTTTAAAAGTCCTGGAAAGATTTTTAGGTATTGATACAATGTCATTAAGCCCCACATTCGCATCAGTAGACATTATAAAACGAACGTATTTCAACCCGTTCGCTGGTGGGAATGACACATTTACGTCCATTTTCACTGAATCATCTTTCACGGTTGCAATCAAAGAATTTACAATGACATTGCTCGCCGCCTTCATAGTATACCCTAATCTATCTTTGCCCGAATTAATACTGTCTATCCGCGAAGGTGTAAGATATTCCTTGTACGTTCCAAAGCCCGGTTTGGAATAGACCACCACCAAATTTTTAGTATCATCCAGCTTAGGCAGCAAAAAACTCCCTTTTTCATTTGTAACTACACTAATCAAGGGATTGGAATTTTCAATGGATACATTCACACCGCTCCAATCTTTTAACAGATTATCATACTCGTCAAAAACGGTAACGTGCCCCAGATATTTTTCTAGATCGTCTTCTTGATTGATATCTGATCCTTTTTTCGAGCAGCTTGCAATAACAAAAGCAAGTAGAACAAAAATGCATAATTGTCTCATATTTTGGATTAGTTTGAAGGGTGAATATTAACCTTAAAACGATACAAATAATTTAATATTATACTCAAAAAAATGACCCTGAGATACCGAAACATCCCAGGGTCTGAACCTTAAATAATATCGCTGGATTGTTATTTACCCAAAGTTTTGATCAACATACCTTTGTCAACACGTTCTGTAAGTTCCATTCCGTTCAGAATAGCCAGGTCAGCCAATTTCCCATCAGGCATATTGAAATCTTTAAGTGCCTCGCGAAGCGTTGCGTTACGCTGAACGGTCTTTATTCTAACTCTTTCTGGCTGGCGATTCAAAATATTAGGATCGTTAACAGCCTTAAAACCTTGTGCTATTGATCTAAACTGCCCAACACTGTTTGCAAAGGTAGCTGCCGTGGAAACACCATGCATCGCATAAATATTTCCACCATACTGAATAAGCCATGAAGCCACTTGCGTAGTGGTTTCCGGAGTTTTAGCCTGTTGTTGCTGCCCTTCCTGAGCCTGCTCTACCTGCGTCGAAATAAGCGCTATGGCAGGATTACCATTAATGGTCACCTTATTATTTTCTGAAACCTGCAAACTATAATTTTTAATGACTGCCTGGGCTGCTTCATCCAATGTTTTTCCCTCTGCCATTGTAAATAGCATCATGGATTTGCCGTCCTTGGCAGCCATTTGGAACTGAGATGGGGTATTTTCGTATTGCCAGCCGCTTGGAACAGGAAACTGCATCTTTAATTCAGGGTGATAAAACTGACCATTCTCTACAAAACCCTGCTTAGGATCTTCTCCGTATATGATCCCTTCTATCTTGCGCAGATATTGATCCCGATTTACAGCGTATTGACCAGGATGATTCTTCTGATATTCGGCTGCCAGCTTTTTTACATTGTTAAGCCTGTCGCCCGGATCAGGGTGCGTAGACTGGAATGTTGGAATGCTCTGTCCGCTCTTATCACTCAGCCTTTTTAGTGTTCCAAAAAAATCAGCCATTTCAATCGCATCGTATCCAATCTTGCTGGAATAATCCACCCCGATTTTATCTGATTCCGTTTCATGATCCCTGCTGTAACTCAGGAAGAGCGCCTGCACAGCCTGAGCTGCCTGATCACCCATGCTACGGATCTGTGGTGAGAGTACCATACCTGCCATAAGTCCAACCTGGCCCAAAATCTGAGTGGTTTGCTGACGGGCAGAATGACGTGCCGTAACGTGCCCGATTTCGTGACCTAATACACCAGCGAATTCAGCTTCATTATTGAAATGAGCCATAATACCTCTTGTAAAGTACACATACCCACCCGGAACTGCGAAGGCGTTCACAACCGGCGAATCAACAATATGAAACTGATAATTGAGCTCGGGACGATGAGAAATTTTTCCCATTGCTGATCCCTTTTCATTGATGAAGGCCTGTAAATTTTTATCGTCGTATAAACCCATTGAAGCCACAACAGCAGGGTGAGATTCCGCACCTATTGCCAACTCCTTTTCTTTTGACATAAAGATGATCTCCTTCTTGCCCGTAACCGGGTTTTTAGAACATCCTGATAACATTCCAACGGCCAGAATACCCGTGAGAAGCTGTAACTGAACTTTCATTTTCATAAAATTAAGCTGGTGAGTTGCTTAGTAAGTTTGTCAAAATTAAACAAGTCTGCTCCCATTCTCAAACAATCATGCCAGGAGCTTTGTATATACGTTGGATGTTCAAACTGGTAACTAATTCAGGATTATAAAAAATATAAGAATGCTATTATTATATTGCCCCTGATAAGCGCAAAACGTTAATTTACTACTTTTGACGAAACATGCTTTGGTATATTTTGCTGGTATGAATTATAAAAAGAGCACATTTAGCTTACTGCCGTCATGGTTGGTCCCTCTGGATTTCTTCGGAATTTTCGAGAAGGACCCATTTGGCAATTACCTGGCAGTCAAACGTTTTTTCATATTTGTTATCGGCTGGTTTACCTATTACCGCTATACGGCGGTAAATAAAATCCGAATTACGGGTGCAGACCAGCTTTTGAATCTGCCGGACAACGGTGTCCTGTTCCTGTCTAATCATCAGACTTACTTCGCCGACGTCATCGCTTTTTACCATATTTTTTGTGCTGCTAAATGGGGTTATAAAGACACCATATCCCCACCGTTTTATCTCTTTTCGCCACGTGCACGCTGCTATTATGTGGCTGCTTCGGAAACAATGAAAGAAGGTTTGCTTCCCAAATTGTTCAGTATAGGAGGAGCCATCACAATTGACAGGTCGTGGCGTGCTAATGGGGAAAACGTAAAGCGACAGTTGGATAACTCGGCACAGGACAAAATTGGCATGGGACTGAAACATGGCTGGGTAGTAAGTTTTCCGCAGGGAACAACCAAACCTTATGCACCGATAAGAAAAGGTACCGCCCATTTAATCAAAGATCATCAACCCATTGTGATTCCTGTTGTAATTAACGGTTTCAGAAGAGCATTTGATAAAAAAGGTTTACGGTTCAAAAAGCGTAATACCAAACTTACCGTACATTTCAAGGAACCCATGCATTTTTTACCGGATGAATCCCTGGAAAGCATGATCGAACGCGTCACGAGGGCAATCGAACAGGATTCCCCGGGAGGAGTTGCTCCCGCCACAATCGAATAATGTAATGGTATGCTTTTTGTTGACCTGAATATGCGTGATTGAAAATCACGTTCTTATCTCAACCAAAAACTTCAATGGGACAAAAAGTACTGATTACCGGCGGAACCGGACTGGTTGGAAAGCGGCTAACCCAATTACTTTTAAAAAGAGGATACGATGTCGCGCTGCTAAGCCGGAAAAAGGAGACCATTCCTTCGGTAAAAGTGTACGAATGGAACGTTGAGAAGGACTACATAGAGGATGGAGCAATTTTTAATACATCCTATCTCATTCACCTGGCCGGTGCAGGCGTAGCTGACAGCAGATGGACAGACGAACGAAAAAAGGTCATTCTGGAAAGCCGCACTAAAACAACCCAGCTCGTTGCACGCCATTTAAAAGACCATAACATTACGCTCCGGTCTTTTATATCTGCGTCGGGCAGCAGTTATTACGGTGAAGATACCGGCAATCAGCAGCATACAGAAAGGGATTCTCCCGGAAACGATTTTTTGTCTCATGTAACTGTGGAGTGGGAAAAAGCTGCGGATGAAATTGCCGGATCCGGCGTTAGGACTGTCAAACTTCGGACAGGAATTGTATTAAGTAATGATGGAGGCGCACTACCCAAAATGTCCTTGCCCGCCAAATTCGGCTTTGGCGCGCCGCTTGGCACAGGCAAACAATGGATCTCATGGATACATGAGGACGACCTCTGCAATATGTACCTGCAGGCAATGACCGACGAATCGTGGAAAGGCGCCTACAACGCTGTTGCACCGGGCCCTGTAACCAATGCAGAACTTACAAAAGAAATATGTAAAGCACTAAATCGTCCGCAGTGGTTTCCCAACGTTCCTGCATTTGCATTAAAAGCAGCGTTCGGGGAAATGGCCAATGTGGTTTTGGGCAGTAACTACGTGATCAACGACAGGATATCTACCGAGACCGATTTTAAGTATCGCTTTACCGATCTGAGTGAAGCGCTGAGCGATGTTTTCAACAATCGAAAATAGCTGTTTCCCAAACATCGGGTTTGAGTTATTCCTCTTCCTCCGAAAGCGACTGTACCGTTGATAACCATTTATCTCTCTGCATTTTGGCACGAAAATCATCCATCACATTGAGCTGAATATTTCCGTTACTGAAAGTAGTCATTTGGAGGCCAACAAACGCCAATGCTTCATTTAGTCTGGTTTCCATCGGTTCATTCCCGAAAATGCACTCCTGCCAATACCATTCCAGACTTTCTCCAGCAACTTCTTCGGCAATGTCAATGTAGTCCTGAAGTGTATATCCAATAAAGGGTTTTCCAAAACGGAGCCAAAGCAACTGCATCACATTGTCCAGAGATTGCTTGTGATTGGTCTTTTTCCGAATGTATAAATCTAAAATCAGTGCAGCCAGAGCGCCTTTATGGTAAACCGAGACCTTCCTGTCAGGAATTCCTTTTTCGTAACCATCCAGCCAAAGATCAAATGATGATTCTGTTAAAGATTGGCGCGCTGAGCCGGCGTTTTCAAAATGCCGCTTCATGTAAACCTGCAATTCCTTAATATAGGCTTCGTGGTTAAAAACGCCCGAACGTTTCAGAAAAAGATCTCCGTAGTAAGTCGTGCAACCTTCTGCTACAAAACAGGTTGCAAAATAATTTTCTTTGGTAAAGTCATACGGCAAAAGCTCTATGGGCCTGATTCTGATGATATTCCAGGCATGGAACAATTCGTGAGAACTTACTCCAAGCAGATCGGTGTATAAGCCTTCACCTTCATCGTCGGGTCCCAATACTACCATAGTAGAATTGTGGTGCTCCACACCATGGTAAAAGGCTGTTGGAAGTATCAGATTCAAGAAATGGTACCGATTTTCAGGGAACTCACCCATCATAGCAATCTGCTCCCTCGAAAATCGCCTAAAATCCCGCTTGATACGCTCCCAATTCGGCCTCAGATTCCCATGCATCCAGATGCTGAACTGCACCTCACCCACCTCATAATTACATCTTTGTAAAGTGGTTGAAGCCAGAAGCGGACTATCCACCAATTCATAAAAATCATTGCCAACTAATGTATTCTGAATTCCGGGAGACTTCGCAAGTCCACAGGCAATTTCGAAACCGTCGGGCAATTCAAGTTTAATGGAACAGGGGTCTCCAATTCTTCCTTCTGTGTACATGCAGAAATTGATAAAATTGAGATACCACAGTTCTGAATCCACATAACTGCTGCCTGCATTTTGAATTGCAGCGTAATAAGAATACCGTATCTGCACTTCTTTTTCACCCTCGGTACGAACCTTCCACCGGTCTTTGGAAATCTTGTTCAGCGATAGTTTCTGACCCGATTTCGAGATCGCTTCAAAAAATTGAATATTTTTGGCAAAATTTTGAATTTCGTAACGCCCTGGTCTCCATGCCGGAAGCTGTATTTCTATATAATCGCTGCTGATATCCGGGATCGTGTAGGTTATAAAAAGAAAATGAGACGCGGGATCGTTTACAGAAATATGATAATGCATAAAAATAGAATAGGATTACAGGAGGAAAACTGAACAGGCAAACCAAAATCCAGTTTTTTTACGTTAAACTTTACAACAATATAAATAAACGAATAATAGATGAAAATTAAAATCCTCCTTTCATGCTTCACTGTGATAATGCTTTTATCGGTATCACAGGTAATTGCACAAACAGACGAATACTATCGTCCGGACACACTGGGAAAGGAAAAGCCTCAGAGAAAAGAAATACCACCTGTGGAAAAACAGGAAGTTGTAGAGAAGAAAAAAGAAGTAGATTTCAAACAGCAGCCTTTCATAGACCGTCTCCGTTTGGGTGGAAGTTTCGGTTTAAGCTTTGGTAGTGTTACCAACGTGAACCTTTCTCCAATGGCAGGCTACGAACTAACAGAAAAACTGGTAGCTGGCGTAGGTCTTACAGGTATGTATTTCAGGTCTAAATATTATGGCATTAACTCTCTGTATTATGGAGGTCGTGGCTTTATAATGTATAACGCATTTCCAATGGTCAATTTAATCGGAGAACTGGAAGGAATGAATGTGGAAGCTTCTTATCAAAAAAGAAAATGGCTTGCTTCTCCATTACTGGGAGCCTCCTATTCTCAGCCTATTGGTGCACGATTTATCAAGGCTGTGCACCTTACAATACTATATAATTTAAGTTACAACAATCAGATTGACCAGTACAGCGGACAAAACCTTTCGCCATATAGCAGTCCTTTTGTATTCAGAGTAACTTTCCTATAATTTTTTACATTACAATATCTGTTAAGGTCTCAGCGATTATTATTCTGATTTAATCAAACAGATTCATCAAATCAACATGGAAAACCCGGTTTTAATTTTTGGCGCAGGAGATATTGGTGTACAGGCACTCGACATTTTCAGAAGGAATAAAGTGCTTGTTTACGGCCTTTTAGATGATAAAAAAGAATTACACGGCCAGGAATACGGCGATGTGAGTGTATTGGGCGACACCGACGACACTGGTTTTGTAAACATTGTGGGTGAAAAATGTGAAGCATTTGTTGCCATTGGTGAGCGTTCGGTACGCGAAAGAATAGTAGAAACGCTTATTGAAGATCGTAAAGCAATGCCCGTCAATGCGATTCATGACACTGCCGTTGTTTCAGAAATGGCAGAAATAGGCCACGGGAATCTGATAGCAGCACGTGTAACAGTTGGGCCCAAGTCCAAAGTAGGCAGTCATTGTCTGGTTCAGGCAGGAGCTATTCTGGACACCTGGGTACAGGTTGGCAACTATGTTACGATCGGCAGCGGCGCCATTATCAACGACCGGGTTAAAATTGCCGATGGAGCGTTTATCGGTTCCGGAGCCATTATTGTTGCCGGAATTGAAATTGGCAAAAATGCGCGTGTTGGTGCAGGCTCCGTTGTGATTGAAAATGTGCCGGCAAAAGCGACCTATTTCGGAAATCCTGCGAAGAAGGTTTAGACACCGCAATTCGCCACACACACTTTATCAACTAAATACATATAGAATTGAAAAGAAACGATGCTTTATGGAAAGGCATACTAGAAAACATTACAGATGATTTCTTACGTTTTTTCTTTGCAGAGGCAGACACACTATTTTCATTAGAAAAAGGATTTCAGTTTCTGGACAAGGAACTAGAGCAGCTTTATCCAGCCGATGATATTCAAGCGCCTAAGTTTGTAGATAAACTGGTTAAGGTATTTACAAAATCCGGAAAAGAGGAATGGATTTTGGTACATGTTGAAGTTCAAGGTTATGATGACGATAACTTTGCGCAAAGAATGTTTACCTACTTTTACCGCATTCTGGATAAGTATCGTAAACCGGTAACAGCAATTGCTATCTTCACCGACAGCAACAGAAAATCCAGACCTACTTTTTTCGAATATGACTATCTCGGTACTAAGGCAACTTTTCAGTTTAATACTTACAAAGTAATTGAGCAAGATGAAGAAACCCTTGTCAACGATACCAATCCGTTTTCAATTGTAATTCTAACAGTATTGCTGGCGTTAAAAAAGAAGAATCTGAGTGACGAAGAACTCTATAATCTCAAATATAAATTAGCCAAAAACCTGCTAAGGAAACAAATTTCCAAAAGGAAGGTAGACGATCTGCTTATTTTCCTGCAGCGGTATGTATCTTTTGCAGACCCGGAATATAATATTAAATTTGAGAGGGTAATTGAAGTACTAACTGAAAACCAAAGAACTATGGGCATAAGGGAACTAGTGCTGGACATGGCAAAAAAAGAAGGGATTGCTCTCGGGGAGAAAAAAGGGATTGAAAAAGGCAGAGAAGAAGGAAAGGCCGACGTCATTAAAAATTTATTAGCGATTGGCAAATTTTCAACAATGGAAATTGCAAACTTTACCAATGTTACACCCTCGTTCGTCTTAGAGGTAGAAAAATCATTGAAAAAGTAGTTGATTTTTTAACACTGGATATTAGAAAGACTCTTTCCAGGAGTCTTTTGATTTTTGAAACCCGTAGAAATATGCTTTGCATGGAGTTATTCTTAGGGTTCTACCTACAAGACCAATAAAATTTCCTTATTGTTTTTTTATTAACACGAAAAGACACTACCTTTGCAGTCCTTTTGTCAGAAATAGTGAAAGAGCTAAGTAAATACAACATAGACATTTACGGTTTGGAAGACAAACTGTATGACTATGATATGGAATCGGGTGATGCGTTTTTTGAGGAATTGGAGCAGGATATTATTGAAAGCGGCCATTTCAAAACACATGTCGAACTAACCAAGTCGGCAACCATGATCCAGCTTCATTTTCATACAGAAGGAACCGTGGGCCTCGTATGCGACCGCAGTCTGGAACCTTACGAAGAGCCATTTATCTCAGACGATAAAATTATCCTGAAATTTGGTGAACAAAATCAGGAATTAACAGATGAGATCGAGATTATAAACAGAAACACCAACCGCATTAATATTGCCAGGTACATTTTCGAGTTTATAGCTTTATCGTTACCAGTTAAAAAAATACATCCAAGTTTAAGAACCGACGAGGATGATAATTTTTCGGAAGATGAAGACGAGGTAGTATTGGTTTACTCTTCGGAAGCACCGGAAGATGAAGAAGGCGAAAGCACCGACGAGAAAATTGACCCTCGCTGGGAGGCTTTAAAAAAACTAAAAGGAGAATAGATCAGGCTGAAAATGCCGGTATATAAATAAGAGTTTCAAAATCGAATATTAACACAAGAACATAAAGCATCATGGCACATCCCAAGCGGAAAATTTCCAAAACCCGTCGCGATACACGTAGAGCTCATGACTTCCTGACTGGCAAGCAATTGGGAACTGACTCTTCAACAGGTGAAATCCACCAGTTTCACCGTGCACACGTACACGAAGGAAACTTGGTATACAGAGGGAAAGTAGTGGTTGAGAATTACTCCAAAACGGTTTAATTTTTACCAGTGAAGATATCAATTTCGCAGCAGCCGTATAAAAGTTGTTGCGAAATTCTTTTTTACTAAGGCACAACTGCTAAATTTACACCTTCGATTTCTAACTTATTAGTATAAAATAACAGCGTGTAAATGAAAATTGCGGTAGATGCTATGGGGGGAGATTTAGCTCCACAGGCTATTGTTGAAGGGGTTATGCAAGCCGCTTCTGAACTACCATCGGAGGCACGAATTGTATTGATCGGGCGGGAAGGCATTATTTTGGATATTTTTAAACAAAATAATTACACCCCTACCAATATTGATATCGTTCATGCAGAAGATGTTATTGAGATGGGCGAACACCCTACCAAAGCACTTTCACAAAAGCCCAACTCCAGTATTGGAGTAGGTTTCAGGCTTCTCAAAGAGAAGGAAGTGGACATATTTTGCAGCGCAGGTAACACTGGTGCCATGCATGTAGGTGCACTCTTCAGCATTAAAGCTATCGAAGGTATTTTACGTCCGGCTATCGCAGGTCTGGTACCGCAGGTTGGCGGAGGGCATTCTATTATGCTTGATATTGGCGCCAATGCCGACTGCAAACCGGAGGTATTAGCTCAATTTGGTGAAATCGGATCTCTTTTCGCTCAGCATACCTTCCAGATCGACAATCCCCGTGTTGCTTTAATGAACATTGGAGAGGAAGAACAGAAAGGTTCATTAACCGCACAAGCAACTTATCCTCTGTTGCAAGGAAATAAAAAAATTAATTTTATTGGTAACATTGAAGGAAAAGACCTCTTCAATGATAAAGCTGATGTGATCGTAACAGACGGTTTCACAGGAAATATCCTGTTCAAACTTGGTGAATCGCTGTATGACATCATGAAAAAGCGAGGGATTCAGGATGATTTTATAGATCAGACGAATTATGAATCCATCGGCGGGAGCCCGATCATAGGCGTGAACGGAAATGTGATGATAGCCCACGGAATATCTTCACCTCTGGCAATAAGAAATATGATCGGCTGGGCATACAAACAGGTAAAAACGAAAGCGTACCTGCATATTGCTCAGGCACTAAATTAATTACCTATGCCTATAACCACGCTGTTATCAATAAAACGACATTGTCTTTTAACACAATCCAACCGGATTATGATTGTTACAATTGAACCATGACCCAAATTAGAGCCTCTATTACAGGAATACAAGGGTATGTGCCTGATTACATTCTGACCAATGCCGAATTGGAAACAATGGTAGCTACCAATGATGAATGGATTGTTAGCCGTACTGGTATTAAAGAAAGGCGCATTCTCAAAGGCGAGGGCTTGGGGAGTTCACACATGGGAGCTGAGGCTGTAAAAGGATTGTTGGCTAAAACCAATACTTCTCCCGGCGAAATCGATCTGCTGATTTGCGCAACCACAACCCCGGATTTCATTTTTCCCTGCACAGCCAACCTCATTTGCGATATGGTTGGAATACGTAATGTCGGTAGTTTTGACATTCAGGCTGCGTGTTCAGGTTTTGTTTATGCACTTACATTGGGATCTCAGTTTATTGAGACCGGAAAATATAAAAAGATAGTGATTGTTGGATCGGATAAGATGTCTGCAATAACAGACTATACTGATCGTAAAACATGTATTTTGTTTGGTGACGGCGCAGGTGCCGTTCTGCTTGAACCAGATACAGAAGGATATGGAATTCATGATTCCATCATTCGTTCTGACGGAATGGGATATCCATATCTGCATCAAAAAGCAGGAGGAAGCCGTTACCCGCCCACACATGAAACAATAGATAACCGCTGGCATCACGTTTTCCAGGACGGTGCTCAGGTTTTCAAATTTGCAGTTACAAACATGGCCAACGTTTCTGCTGAAATTATGGAGAAAAATGGCTTAACGGGAGACGATATTGCATGGCTTGTTCCACATCAGGCCAACCGCCGGATTATAGAAGCCACTGCTAACAGAATGGGGGTTGGAATGGATAAAGTAATGATGAACATTCAGAATTACGGAAATACCACAGCTGCAACCATTCCGCTTTGTCTCTGGGATTACGAATCACAACTGAAAAAAGGAGACAATCTGATACTTTCTGCCTTCGGAGGTGGATTCACATGGGGATCAGTATATTTAAAATGGGCTTACGGAGCCTAGCATAACGCTCTGGCTTTGGCCGTCTACATTTTTGAATTAAAAACAATTTCGAATTATTTATTGAATTAAAATGGCAACTACAGCAGATTTGCGTAACGGATTGGTAATACACTTTAACCATGATCTGTTTCAGGTTACAGAATTTCAACACGTTAAACCCGGCAAAGGAAATGCTTTTGTTCGTACAAAATTAAAGAGTTTAACATCCGGTAAAGTGCTGGACAACACGTTCTCATCTGGAGCTACAATTATTCCTGTACGTGTGGAGCGTCATAAATTTCAATTTTTATATAAGGACGACGTAGGATTCAACTTTATGAATTCAGAGACGTTTGACCAGGTATTGATTGACGAAAAACTGATCACCAACGCTGACCTGATGAAGGATGGCCAGGAAGTTGAAATTCTGATTAACACTGAAAATGACTCTGCTCTGCTTTGCGAATTGCCTCCTTTCGTTGAATTGGTAGTTACCTATTCTGAGCCGGGCTTAAAAGGTGATACAGCCAACTCCCCTAAAAAGGCGATTGAGGTTGAAACCGGTGCAAGAATTATGGTTCCTTTATTTATCGAAGAAGGACAAAAAATCAAAGTTGATACACGTACCTACGACTACGTAGAAAGGGTAAAATCATAAATTAATTTTTCTGGTAAAGGTAAAAGTTCTATCTACCCTGCTTATTATCAAGCAATAACGATAACTTCCCCGCACTGCTAAAAACTTTCTAAATGGAAACCAAAGAAATTCAAAAATTGATTGACTTCATCGCTCAGTCTGGTCTGGATGAGGTAAATATTGAAACCAACGAATTAAAGATTAAAGTGAAAAGATATGGCGCTGCTCCTGTGGTGTACACATCTGCTCCACAAGCAGCAGCTCCGGCCGCTGTTGCAGCACCGGTAGCCTCTGCTACCCCGACCTTTGCAGCAGAAGCACCAGCAGCTGCCGAAGCAGCACCTTCTTCTAATCTGATCACGATTAAGTCTCCGATGATTGGAACATTCTATCGTGCTTCAAGCCCTGAAACACCTGCTTTTGTAAGCATAGGTGATGAAATCAAACCAGGAAAACCTGTTTGCGTGATTGAGGCCATGAAACTTTTCAACGAGATCGAGTCTGAAATTTCAGGAAAGATTGTAAAAGTACTGGTTGAAAACGCAACTCCTGTTGAATTTGATCAGCCTCTGTTCCTGGTTGAGCCTGCATAAGGCAATGGATGATCTGTAAAACTTAACTGATTTTCATGTTTAAAAAGATACTCATTGCCAATCGCGGGGAAATTGCCCTGCGAGTGATAAGAACCTGCCGCGAAATGGGCATTAAAACGGTTGCTGTATACTCTACTGCCGACCGTGACAGTCTGCATGTCCGCTTTGCAGATGAAGCCGTTTGTATCGGTCCTCCTCCAAGCAGACAATCCTATCTGAGCATACAAAATATTATATCAGCTGCGGAAGTTACCGGTGCTGATGCGATACATCCGGGATACGGATTTCTATCAGAAAACGCAGAATTCTCTCAGATCTGTGCTGACTATGGCATCAAGTTTATTGGTGCAACAGCTGCTCAGATTAACGGAATGGGCGACAAGGCTACCGCAAAAGCGACAATGATTGCTGCCGGTGTTCCTGTTGTTCCGGGTTCTGAAGGTTTGCTGGAATCTGTTGAACAAGGTAAAAAACTTGCCGAAGGAATTGGTTATCCTGTAATTGTGAAAGCAACAGCCGGTGGTGGCGGACGCGGAATGCGTGTGATCAACAAACCGGATGAATTCGAAAAGGCATGGAATGATGCCCGTACCGAATCTGCTGCTGCTTTTGGTAACGACGGTTTATATCTTGAAAAGTTTGTAGTTGAACCTCGCCACATTGAAATCCAGATCATCGGAGATCAGTTTGGTAAAGTTTGCCACCTTTCAGAACGTGACTGTTCTATTCAGCGTCGTCACCAGAAATTGGTTGAAGAAACACCATCGCCAATTATCACACCTGAACTTCGTGAGAAAATGGGTGCCGCTGCCATCAAAGGTGCACAGGCTATTGGATATGAAGGTGCAGGAACGGTGGAGTTTTTGGTAGATAAATTCGGTGAGTTCTTCTTCATGGAAATGAACACCCGTATCCAGGTAGAACACCCTATCACCGAAGAAGTTACAGATTTTGACCTTATCAAGGAGCAAATAAAAGTAGCTGCCGGTGAGCCAATAACAGGTGTAAATTATACGCCGAAATTGTTTGCAATGGAATGCCGGATTAACGCCGAAGATCCTGCAAATGGTTTCAGACCATCTCCTGGTAAAATCACCAATCTGCATTTCCCGGGAGGGCATGGTATTCGTATTGACAGCCACGTTTACAGCGGATACACCATTCCACCGAATTACGATTCAATGATTGCCAAACTGATCGTGAGCGGCCAGTCTCGTGAAGAAGTTTTAACCCGTATGAAACGTGCTTTGCAGGAATTCGTGATTGAAGGTATTAAAACAACAATTCCGTTCCATATTAAACTGATGGATGATCCTGGTTTCAAATCAGGAAACTTCACTACCAAATATTTGGAAACTTTTGATTTTTCTTCGTTGTAAGTGTTTAAACGCAGAGTGATTTGAGTTAAACGCAGAGTTTTACAGAGAAATAATATAAACAAAGAAGTCCGGTCGTAATTGGCCGGACTTCTTTGTTTATATAGCTTGACTAGTCCTAAAATAGCGATACGGATTTAAGATTCGTTAAGTTATTACAATTAAGCCGTTGCAAGGTTATTCTTGTAACGGTTTTCTCTTTTATAGGTGCGTAT
>NZ_JAJUXG010000018.1 GCF_021390535.1 Dyadobacter sp. CY312 | reverse complement strand
GTCAATATCACCATGCCGAATCCCGGAGAAATTCTTGCGCTTGGTTCTACCAAAGCCTGTAATATTTGTTCACGGCTCAATGTGTTACCAATGTTGGAAAGGTTTGGCCCTACTTCACCACCTTGTCCGCCGATTGAATGGCAGCGAACACATTCTGCCGCGGAATTGGTCATGAAATAACGACGACCAAGCATCGCGTTTCCACCAACCAGGGCTTCCTGGTAATCTGCAACAGTTTCACCGGTCGAACGCAAAGGAGCCATTTTTGCAATGAGAGAGGTAGATTTGGTTGAATCGACGGCTTCTCCTAAATCCAGGGCTAAACTTGGAGGAAGTTGTTTGTTGGTCATTTTCCCAATTAAATCTCCAAATATGCTTTCGGTTTTAGCCACAGGCAAACTTCCCAGAACACGCAGCATTTGCTGTTGTTCTTTCACACTACCTTTTTCGAAGATGGTTTTTGAAATATCTGTTAAAGCTTCTTTCGACATGGTAACATTACCCACCATTCCCAAAGCAGCCGTACGAACATCCGCATCAGAATCCGTCATTCCCTTTTTCATCACAGATTCCATGTCGGTGTATTTTAGCTCATTAAGAGCCGTAAGCATGGCAGCTCTTACTTTTGGATCTTTGTGATCGTTTAAGAGTTTCGCAAGCGTATCGTTGTTGTCCGAAACGCCTAGATTGGTAAGCATTTGGGCCGTAGCGATCAGAATCGTTACATCGTTATCTGCAAGAAGATCAGCGATTACTGGCTGGATCTTACTTTTAACAATCGCCGGGTTTCTTTGAATCACGCCTCTGTAACGTCCATCCACGCGATCCATCACCGAAGGGCTTGCCCAGGTTCCAAGTGCAGCAAGTGCTTCCGCACGAACTACTTTATCTGTATTTTTCCTTTTTGCAAAAGCGATCAGATTGTCAAGTTGCTGGTCCGTTCCAACCCTCAAAGCAGCGTTGATTGCCCGGCGAAGCAAAGGTTCGGAAGTAAATCTGGTTTCTGTTAATGTGGCTGCCAAAGCAGGCAAAGCGCCAGGAATAGACAAATCATCATTAATTGCTCTGGCTGCTTCTGTTGCTATGTACTCATCTTTATCCTGCAAGAACAAGCTCACTTTTTCGCTTTTCAATCTGCGCAAAACCAAAACAGCAGCTGTACGGAGTGATTTGTTGGAATTGTTGGCCAATGCTACAATTGGTTCAACCTCACCGATTCTTGACAAAGCCAGTACTGCTGCATGACGAAGGTAAACGTCTGCATCATTGTTGGTTTTGATCATTTCCAGCAAAGGAGCAACAGCCGATTTTTCTTTAATTCTGCCCAAAGCCTGTGCACCAAAGAACTGCACACGTGGATTTTTGCTTGAAAGCATAGGTATCAGCATTGGGCCAGCTTCTGAAATGTATTCGTCACCCAAAACTTTGGCAGCTTGTGCAGTAATTTCTTCATCTGAATCTTTTAACAAAGCAAGTAACGCGTTGCTGTAAGACTTATCCTGACGGGTCAGTTGTCCCATTCCCCAGATGGCGTGAATTCTTGCTAATTGGCTGTTCGTTTGAGCGATGGCTTTGCTGAATACAGCTGCACCTTTTGCTCCTCTGGTTGCAAGCTCAAACTGAGATTTTAATCTGATGCGCATATCCGGATTGGATAGCAGCGAAAGCAGGATCTCGTCTGACTGCGTGGTATAATTCAACTGCATGAGTCTTTTTGTCTCAACTCGAAGATCTTTCAGGTCGTTTTTCTCGTCTGTTACATCCAGTTTCCAAACACGGCCATAATTTTTGGTATCCCAGCCATTAATCCAGTCGGCAACATACAATGCGCCATCCGGACCGAAACGGATCCCGGTTGGCAAAATACCGCTGAGGATATTTTTTTCTCCATCCAATACAAACGATGCTCCCTTAGGTTTCAGTCCGAAAGCCCATATTGGCGAACGGGCCGGGTTTCCTACGAATTCAACAAGGAAAAATTTGTTTTTCCATTCTTTACCAAGAGCCGTTCCCGGATTGTACTGCATTCCGGTTGGTCCGTTATGAAAATTCTGAATAGGGGGAATGATATACGCAGCTTGCCCGTCCCAACGAGGCACAGATAGCTTTTCTTCCATCCAAACTTTATAACCATTGTTTTTAGGATCCGTATACTTTCCGTATTGCCAGTTGGACCGCCATCCCGCGTCTGAGCCTTCAACAACGTGAACCAGACGTTCGCTTTCACCGGGGTGATCGCCATCGTTGTCTGAGCTGATCAGGTTTCCGTACTCATCGAAAACAAATTCGTGCGTATTACGAAGTCCATCTGCGAAGATTTCGAATTTGCTTCCGTCTGGATTCGACCGGGCTATGATTCCGGAGTTGGGATGTTCGTGTTTTACACCTTCTGCCGTGGTAATGTTGGCGCCAATATCTCCGATGTTCCAATATATTTTACCATCCGGCCCTTCAATAGGGTTCGACATGCCGTGTCCGCCGAAACCGATGTGAACGCCATAACCGTGGCTTATAGAAGTTTTTTTATCATAAACACCATCATTGTTGGTGTCTTCAACGCGCCATAAATCCGGAGCAATGGCAACGAAAGCATCTTTCGCACGAACCAGAATACCACCGGCTACGTCGGAAACTTCTTCGAAAAAGTCTTCAAGCACGCGCATGGATACGTCCGCGATTCCGTCATTGTCCGTATCTTCCAGTCGCCACACTTCGTCTTTTTCTACGGTCAGATCCTTCCAGTCATGCGATCCGTCACCATTCAGGTCTTTAAGCCAGCTGTTTTCTTTGCTTTTTTCAGGAGCAAAAGTGCTGCGCAAAAATGCCCGGCGATCTTCCACAGTTTGCATGGCAATAGACTGCGTCATCCAGTTGCGGTGACCTCGTATATCAAACTCTGAATTTTTCTGACGGTTCGTTCTGTTCAGATACACGCGCCCCTGGTCGTCAACGGAAATGGATACCGGGTCAGGAGCAAGGGAATCAGAAGCCCACAAATCCAGTTTGAGTCCGTCAGCCACTTTAACCGCCGTTTTCTCACGAATTTCTTTGGCTCTGGCCTTTCCGGTGGCAGCGTCTTCCCGAATTATCAGCGCACTGCTGTTGGTTTTAGAAGAGGTGCCGGTGGGGGACATTTTCATGCATGATACAACTGCAATAGTGGCTAGTCCGATCAATACGACAGGTTTTCGAAAGAAACGTTTCGGGGTCATTTAGTAAATGCTTAAATTTTTCAGGTAAGAGACAAATAGTCGTGTTTTTTACTGTTTAGAATATATTTTAAGGCGTAAAAGTAAAGAAGCCAACCCGGTGAGGTTGACTTCTTTACTTTTATTTCTCTTTGATTATCAAACCGGCAGTGCAAAAAGATCATTGACGGATATGTCAAAGTCTGCAAGAACAGGAGAGGCGCTACATATATCGGTGTCCGTGCAAATGGTAACTTGCTTGCGTGAGGTGTAGACATAAACCACTTCATTGTCTGGGTAAATGTGCCAAACTACTTTCACGCTCGACTTAAAATATTCTGCTAGTTTTTCTTCAACTTTTGTGGCATCATCAGTCGGAGAAACAATTTCTATGATAAATTCGGGTATAGGCTCCTCTGCACCAATACTCTTATCGATTTGTGAACCGCTGAAATAAGCCAGATCTGGTCGGCGCATCTGAATTCCAGTCAACATAACGTCTTGCTCCGTCATCAACTCACCACCATTTCTATGAGCGGTTGTTGTTAGGAAAAGCCTGTTAAGTATTCGTACAATGACAAGATGCTTTTTCTTCATTTTTTCGAATCTGATAATTTCACCATCGTTCCATTCATATTTGAAACCGTCAACAGGCTCCCAAAGAAGGAATTCTTCGAAGTTTTGTGGTATAACCTGAGATTTTGGCTGAAGTATCATAATCGAAAATGTGATATATCTCTTGAATTGAAAACTAAGATAAACAAAATTGATGACAGGAGATTCCGGCTAGAGCTAAATTATTCAGAGGCTATTATCAATGTTAACACAATTGGTACTGACTGAGTTTAAAATGAAATAATTGTTAATAATCATTTTTAAGATTCTAAGAATCAGATTGTTGAAAATAGTGCAGGGGGCTTTATTTTTCGCACATTCACTTTTTTCTTAATCTTGCACCGCGAAATCGGGGTGATGTATTGGCTTAGATAATGGTTCCGGATGCGGACGATAAAATCGTTGCAGTGGGCTAGTGGCTTCGCAACATCTTCTATTAAGTTTTCAGCTATGAAATTTATGTACAAATCCTATATTAATTAGTGTAGTTTCTAACTTAAACCATTCACTTATAGTAAACTAAGGTGTACTTAGTCTCTATGTTTTTCGGTTAAACATTATATTACGTATATTAGTATAGGTGTTTAAGTATTAAGTACTCAGTTTGTTAAATTTAACCTCAACCAACCCCTAGTTCTATGAAAAAGATCTTTACTCTTTTCTGGATAATCTTTTTGGTTATTCCGGGGCTCGCCTTTGCCCAAATTTCCGTTAAAGGTACTGTCAAGGACATACAGGGAATGCCGCTTCCTGGTGTGAATGTCCTACTGAAATCGTCGACCAACGGAACAATTACCGATACCGAAGGGAAGTACAGCATGAATGCTCCTTCGGACGGGATACTTGTTTTTTCGTTTATAGGTTATGCGGCACAGGAGGTGAAAATTAATGGGAGAAGGCAGATCGATGTTTCACTTATGGAGGATGTTCAAAATCTGGATGAGGCTCTCATAACGGGGGCACTCGGGATGAAACTTGCGGAAAAAGCGTTGGGGTACTCAGTGCAAAAAATCAGTGGCGCCTCCCTCCAGACTGTGAAAGGAGTTAACCTTGCTACCTCGTTAACCGGCAAAGTGTCAGGATTGTGGGTTAAAAACAGTACTGAATTTAATGAGGCACCTACATTGGATCTTCGGGGTGAAACACCTTTGCTGGTTATAGATGGGGTTCCCTACGGAAATATATCGCTCAAAAACCTGAATCAGGACGATATCGAAAGTATTAACGTATTAAAAGGACCAACCGCAGCAGCATTGTATGGTTCAAGAGGAGGTAGCGGTGCGGTAATTGTTACCACAAAACGCAGCGATGACAGCAAAGGTCTCACCGTTTCGGTTAATACCAATAATATGTTTAATGCGGGATTTCTGATGCTCCCTAAGGTGCAACACTCCTATAGTGCCGGGCTAGGTAGTACCTATAGCCCGACGGACTACATTTGGGGAGCCAAACTGGATAACGGAACCATGGCCGACCAGTGGGATCCAATTGCGAAGGAAATGAGAAATTCTGAACTGCGTTCTGTTGGGAAAGATAATTTTAAGGACTTTCTCGTGCCGGGCCTGATCTCCAATAACAACATAAGTGTTACACAAACCGGCGAAAACGGAAGTTTCAGAGCGTCGGTCAGCCATGTTTACAACAAGGGGCAATATCCAAATCTTAAATCCAATAACACAACTTTTAGTGTGAGTGGTGAAATGAAGGTAGGTGATAAGTTTAACTTAAACAGCCAGATCGGATACAACCGGCTTACTGCACCGCAAGTTGCCGGTTCGGGCTACGATGCACAAGGCTACATTTATAATATTTTGATGTGGATGGGACCCGAGTACAACCTCGCGTCTTACAAAGACAACTACTGGATTACACCTAACTTGAAGCAAAACTGGCACTATAATGCCTGGTACGACAACCCTTACATGATGGCGTATGAAAAGTTGAATGGAATTGAGGAGAATAAAATGAATGCCAGTTTCACAGCGACAATGGAGCTATTCGAAGGCGCAAAAATACTCGTTCGCCCCGGATTTGACTTATACCAAAATAATGAAACCCGTAGAAACCCGCCAGGAATTCTTTCGACCCGAGGCTGGGATGCTTCTGGATTGTATTCCATTGCAAAAAGAAATGGTTATAGCTTTAACGGGGACGCCTTTATCACTTACAATAAAACGATTGGCAAATTAGGAATTGATGCCCTGGCTGGTGGTACTATCTATAAATTTGACAATAATTATCTTTACAGTGCAACCAGAAGTGGATTAATTATTCCAGGATACTACTCGCTAAACAACTCGGTGGAAAGACCAAATGTAAGCGTAGTTGATCCCATTACTGCGGCCTCTAATCCTCGCTTTCGTAAGCAGGTAAACAGTCTTCTGGGTAAATTGAGCCTTGCATACGACAATACATTCTTTCTGGACGTAACTGGGCGTAATGACTGGAGCTCAACCATGCCTTCCAATACAAACAGTTACTTTTATCCTTCGGCAGGCGCCAGTGTGGTAGTGAGTGAGTTTTTTAATGTTCTGCCTGGCTGGCTTGATTTCTGGAAAGTTCGCGGCTCCTGGACCGTGGCTAAATCCGATTTGGGTGTATATGCCACAAACAATACTTACAATACAGTAACAGGAGTATGGAACGGCTTAAATGCAGCAACTTATCCGGGTACAATTACCGACGCAGGCAATGTAATTGCAGAAACGAACCGTACATGGGAAATTGGTACTGCTGCCTACTTTCTGAAAAAGCGCTTCAAGCTGGATGTTGCTTACTTTAATAAATACAATTACAATATACAAACCAGTGCAGCAATATCTCATGCTTCCGGCTTTAATTCGACGTTGATTAACATTGATCAGACGTACGTACGCAAGGGAATGGAAATTACGCTTGAGACTAAGATCCTGAAAACAGGAAATTGGCAATGGGATGCAACAGCGAACTGGTCGTATAACCACCGCTACTTCAAATCACTAGATTCGCAATTTTCTGCCAAAAATAACTGGACCAAAGAAGGAGGCCGGACAGACACATACACAGGCGCTACTTGGCTGAAAGATCCTCAGGGTAATTTGATCCACCAGGCAAATGGCCTCACCCAGGCAAGTTCTTACAACAGCTTATACGGTTTTAATGATCCAAAATTTATTTTTGGTCTTTCCAATACCGTCCGTTATAAACAGTTCACTTTCAATGCAGCGTTCGATGGCAGGATAGGTGGTCTGTTGTACAACTACTCATCCTACAAAATGTGGGATACCGGTGCCCATCCCGATTCGGATAACAAGTGGCGCTATGACGAAGTTGTTAACAAAGATAAGTCATACGTGGGGCAAGGCGTAGTGGTGACCTCTGGTGCAGTGGCTTTTGACAACTTTGGTAACATTACGAGTGATTCCCGAGAATATGCTCCTAACACAACCAAGGTGTCTTATGAAACCTACGCTCGTCGTTATGGAGATGGTACACGTGGTGTAACTAATGCTACTTTCTTTAAGCTTCGTGAACTTTCGCTGGGTTACACACTTCCATCGTCTGTGGCCAAATATGTAGGTGCCAAATCGGCGTCTGTGTCATTTACGGGGCAAAACGTGTGGATGTGGACGAAAGACTTCCGCTTTGCTGATCCAGATAAAGCAAATGACTCCCAACTTTCTTCTCCTTCCGTACGCTACGTGGGTGGTAGTATTCAACTTACATTCTGATAAATATTAATGAATCATATCATGAAGAAATTCATCGCTAAATATATTCTCATCGCTGGAGCTCTGTTAGCGCTAAACAGCTGCTCCGACTTCGCAGAGATTAATACCAATCCCAATGCAGCAACTTCGGTGTCGTCAGAAATGCTGGCAACCAGTCTTATCCTGAATGTAGCGTCAAATAGCAGCTTTTTGGACCCGGCATTGCTTTCTAAAGCAATTAGTCATACCGAGTTTCCTAATTCTCTCCAGTACAACAATCTGGGGAAACAAGGCTTTGATGGCCTGGTGATACTGACCAACGTAGAAAAAATGGTTAATCTGGCTCCTGATGGAGGACTGAAAAACTCTTTTACAGGACTTGGGAAGTTTGTTAGGGCGTGGAAATTCTATGAACTTACGATGCGTGTGGGAGACATCCCTTATAGCAATGCTTTGAAAGGTGAAAGCGGTGTTATCAGTCCGGAGTATTCCACCCAGAAAGAAGTGTTTTTAGGTATATTGAAGGAGCTTGAAGAAGCCGATCAGGCATTTGCTCAGGGTACGAAATTCGCAGGGGACCCTATTTATGCTGGGGATGTTACCAAATGGCGTAAGGTTGTAAATACTTTCGCTTTGAAGGTATTACTAACCCTGTCCGCTAAGGAAACCGATACGGATTTAAACGTAAAAGCACGCTTCAATACGATTGCTACTACTAAGCCAATTTTTGAAAGCTCTGCCGATAATTTTCAGATAATTTATTCTGATGTGGCCGGACAGCGTTTCCCGTGGTTCAAGTTAAATAACCAGGGGCTTATCTACCCGGTGATGTCGACCATGATTGTGGATAAATTAAAGGATCTGGAAGACTACCGCCTTTTCTATTACGCAGCGCCATCACCAGTTAAAACGGCAGCCGGTGTAAGTACATCAAGCTATGCTGCCTACGTGGCGGTGAACCCGTCGGTTGTTTACTCTGACCTGACGGCGGTTGCTTCGTCAAAAGATTATTCCAATCTGAATGCACGCTATTCGGAACTTGCCAACTCAGAGCCTTATTACCAAATAAGCTATTCTGTTTTACAATTCATGCTGGCAGAGGCTTCATTAAGAGGATGGATTACAGGAACACCAACCAGTACTTATTACGAAAACGCGATCCGTACCGGAATGCAATTTGTAGCCAACACCACGCCAGACAATGCTGATTTTCATCATAATCGTAAAATCACGGCTGATTATATTACGACTTATCTGGCGTCGGATAAAGTTAAATTGTCCGGGACTATGCAACAGCAATTAGAAAAAATCATTACCCAGAAATACCTGGGTACTTTTCTTCAGTCGGGGTACGATAGTTATTTCGAAAACCGTCGTACAGGTTTTCCTGTTTTTCCGGTTAATCCTTTGTCAAACAACAATACTGAAAAGGATAAGATACCGGTAAGATGGATGTATCCGGACAGTGAGGTGAATTATAACAATGCGAACCTGTCAAAGGCCATTCAATCGCAATTTGGCGGCAATGATGATTTTAATCAAAAGATGTGGCTACTTAAGTAAATTGTAGCTGCACGGATTATGCTTAGAGATTATCTTCTATGTGAAAAATAAGCTAAAGACTAGACTTTATTGCGTTTGAATAAATATGAATCGGGGCTGCCTCCTTAAAAGGCAGCCTCCTTTTGTTGACTAATGGGAGTGACAATAATTGGATTATTAGGAAGATATTGAGAGCTTGCACAAAAAAAGACTAAAAATGACCAACAACGATATCCTTAAAAAGCTCCGCGTAGCGTTACACCTTCGTAACGACGAAATTATCCATATTCTGAGTCTTGTGGATTTTAAAGTGACCGCTAGTGAGCTGGGTGCACTGTTTCGTAAAGAGGGGCACGAAAATTATAAGCCTTGTGGTGATCAATTGTTGCGCAACTTCCTGAACGGGCTTATTATTCATATGAGAGGACCGGCAGAGGATGGAAAAAAGCATGAAGACTAGTATCACAACACCCAATTCACTCCGAATAACATCAAATGATAACTCAGGTTATAATTACCCTAGTCCTCGTTTTTCTTAATGGGTTCTTTGTCGCAGCAGAGTTTGCCATCGTCAAGATCCGTGCTTCGCAATTGGAACAAAAAGCTCAGGATGGCAATGCCATGGCGATTTTGTCCAAAAAAATTGTAGCAAATCTGGACGGTTATCTTGCAGCCACACAATTTGGAATTACGCTTGCCAGCCTAGGTCTGGGTTGGATTGGGGAGCCGGTTGTTTCCAAAATTCTCATTGGTGGAATGGAGTTGGTAGGAATTTCTCTTGATCCTGAATTGGCGCATCAGATCGCTCTTCCGGCAGCATTTGCCATTATTACGGTTTTACATATTGTTTTTGGTGAACTTGCCCCGAAATCAATTGCGATACAGCGTCCTGAGTCTACCACGTTATTCCTTTCGTATCCGCTTCATGCATTTTACATTGTGTTCAGGCCGGTTGTCTGGGTTTTGAATGGGATTGCGAATTTTATTTTGAAGGGAATCGGTATTACTCCTACGCACGGGAGCGAAGTACACAGCAGCGACGAACTTCGTTATCTCGTTCAGCAGCAGAAAGAAAGCGGAATGATAGAAGCAGCTGATTATGATCTGATCAAAAATGCCTTCAATTTCTCGGAACGTATTGCCAAGCAGGTTATGATTCCCCGCACGCAAATATTCGGGATTGATATAAATGACTTTAATGAGGCCAAACTTGAAAAGGTAATTGAGGAAGGTTATTCCCGAATTCCCGTTTATGAGGATACGCTGGATCAGATTGTGGGTGTGTTACACCTTAAAGATTTGCTTCTGCAAATGCGTAAAGGCAATGATATTGTTTTGCAAAAAATGCTTCGTCCTGTTTCAACCGTTCACGAGTCCAAACCCATTGGCGCTTTGTTGCGTGATTTTCAACTGAACCGTCAGCAAATGGCGGTAATTATTGATGAATATGGTGGTGTGGATGGTATCGTTACAATGGAGGATATTCTTGAAGAGCTGGTAGGGGAGATTCAGGATGAATATGATAACGAGACACCTATTGTGAAGAACGAAGCTGACAATTCATATACGGTTCTTGGTTCAGCATCAATCACCGATCTCAACGACAAATTACCACACGATATCTACAAAGAAAGTGATTATGAAACACTGGCTGGCTATCTGATCTGGAAATTTGGTCGTATACCAGCGGTTGGAGAAAAACTCAAAACCAAGCGTTATGAGTTTACGGTGCTTAAAAAACAGCGTAGTACCATTTCTCAGGTCAAGATCACATTATTGAATGATGATTCAATTGACCTGTTTTAACAGCAAACAGCTGGTTGACGATCAGGATTGATTGTATATTTTTATAACCGGCTGTCTCAGTTTTTGTCCCGTTTCGCTCAAAACGAATGCGATACTTTCGGCAATATCAGTAGGAGGTACCCATTTGTCGAAATCAGCATCTGGCATTGCTTCGCGGTTAACAGGCGTATCGATAATGCCCGGGACGATCATAGTGGCTGTAATGCCCTCAGATTCGTATTCTGAATTGATCATGTCGGCCATTTTAACCAACAGAGATTTTGACAATGTATAAGCAAAATTGGCATCTCCCTGGTTGGAACTTACAGCGCCTTTTGCTCCGATAAAAATAAGCTGTCCACCTCCCTGCTTTTTGAAATGTGCTATCAAAGGTTTGGTCAGGTGAAATGCGGTGAAGAAGTTGAGATGAATCATCTTTTCCAGATCCTCATCATCCGTTTCTGCCAGACCGCCGGGAGCATAACCGCCGACGAGAAATACTCCTGCATGAATGGTCTCAGCCTGGTCAATTACTTTTTGAACAAAAGAATGAGATGCATCCGAATCCAGCAGATCGATACCGAAGTTGTCGACTCCTGAAAGCGCATCGAACTCCCCTTTGTAATGACTCCCTGTGGTAACAAACAGGTGGGTGTCCAATGCAGAAAGTTTCTGAACCACTTCCTGACCCAAATTCCCGGAAGCTCCGCTGATGATGATATTTTGCACGATCTTTAAAATAAAGTTTCAGGTAAATAAAAAACAAGAAGCCAACTTTTAAAAGCGGGCTTCTTGTTTTTTCTAATCTATTTATTGCTTCAGGACTCACTCCACATCAATTTGCGGCAAGCAGTTCGATAAGGAACTTCCTGAATGGCTCTGCAAATTCTTTACGTTTCAGGGCGAATTCCACAGTCGTTTTCAGGTAATCGAGTTTGTCACCAATGTCATGGCGTTTGCCTTCAATTCTGTGCGCGAATATATTCTCGCGTTTCAGAAGCAGCAGCATCGAATCAGTAAGCTGAATCTCATTGTTTTTTCCTTTTGGCGTTTGCTCTATGGTTCTGAAAATTTCAGGAGTCAGAATATAACGTCCAGCAATAGCCAGGTTAGATGGTGCAAGATCAATAGCCGGTTTTTCAACCAGGGTAGAAAGCTCCATAATGGTATCACTCAACGACGTTCCGCCCACGATGCCATATCTGTTCACTTTGTTAGCCGGAACTTCCTCCACCGCAATAACAGAACCGCCGTATTGCTCATAGGTATCCATCAATTGTTGCGTCACCGGAATCACCGAGTCCATAATGGTATCTCCCAAAAGCACAGCGAATGGTTCGTTACCCACGTGATGGCGTGCATAATAAATGGCATCGCCCAGTCCGTTTGCCTCTTTCTGACGAACGAAATGTACATTAGCCATGTCGGCAAGCCGACGCATTTCATTGAACCACATCAGGTCTTCTTTTTCTTCAAGGCGACTTTCCAGTTCCACATTGCGGTCGAAGTGATCCTCGATGGCTCTTTTCCCTTTTCCGGAAATGATAAGAATATCTTCAATTCCTGAGTCAACAGCTTCCTGTACTACATATTGAATAGTTGGAATGTCGATAATAGGAAGCATTTCTTTCGGCATCGATTTTGTTGCTGGCAGAAACCGGGTTCCAAGTCCAGCGGCAGGTATAACGGCTTTACGAATCATATTTTGTGTATTAGCTGTTAGCAATTAGCGCGCGGTAAACCGCTTTTAGCGCAAAGGCTTTCAGGTATATAAATTTTTTTCTGGTAAATCTGTAATATTAATTTTTGTTTCAGGAACTCACCCCTGTAATGAACAATTCTCGCTAACAGCTAACAGCTAACAGCTAACAGCTAACAGCTAACAGCTAACAGCTAACAGCTCTCAAACCACAAACGGCTTAATCACCCTTGCATTGTGCTTTTTAAGTTCTACAAATAGTTGGTTCAGCATATCATCATTATGGTAAATTCCAATGATGGTTCCTCCCGATCCTGCGAATTTAGCAGAAGCTCCGCACGCTCTGGCGGCATTCACCAGGCGTTTATTCGATTCAGGAACGTTGTAAATTTTACACCTCAAATCGAAATTTTCATTCATTAATTGGTGTAAATCTTCTGCCCTTCCTTCCATTAAAGCTTTTTGTCCGTCTTCTGCCTTTTGAGCAATAGCAGCCAGGGTGTCGATCACTTCCTTTTCACCTCTGTCAAACCGGGTTCTTACATCGCTATGCACCTTTCCGGAGACTTTGCTAAGATTGGTATTGTAGGCGACGTAAAGCTTGGGCAGTAGTTCCGGGTTAATTCGTTCGTATTTACCGTGGCCTTTTTCTGCGATCATTTTTTGATCAAAATCCATGTAAACACAACCCTCATAACACTGGATAACCCGATCCTGCAAGCCGGCGGTGATACCAAGTTCTTCCGTTTCGGTTACCATCACCAGCTGAGGAAGAATTTCTATCGGGATTTCTACTTTGTAAAATTGCATCAAAGCACGGAACAAAGCTACCACAATGGCACTCGATCCGGACATTCCTACCTGGCGGGGAATAGAGGAGCGATATCGTACCGTGAAATTCCTGTTGGGTAGCCTGATATTGTTTTCCTCACAATAATCGCCAAACTTTTTGATACCAGCCTTAATAAGCGGAATCCCGCCATTGTAGCCAAGCATACTCACCGAATCGCGAAGATGATAAATACTCCGGAACGTGCTCACATCTTGTGGCTGAGGTTCAATATGCAGTTCAGGAGATTCGTAAAGGGAGATGGAAGCACCAAAATTCCTTACCGAAATGGAGATGGTTTTTCCGTAAAAACCATCGGAAGGATTGCCCAAAAGACCTGCCCGGGCATATGCACGTGTTTCTATTATCAAGATTGAGTTCTTTTTTCGTCAAAAATAGTAACAAATTGACGAGCATTCCTGTTTTTAGCCCTGAATCTGGCTTAAATCAATTGTACGATATGGAGTTTTGCACAATGTGTTACAAATAAAAAGTTACAGACTAAGAATGTGTACATTCCTGATCTGTAACTTTCAATAATAAATTAAGGTGTGAAGCAGATCTTATTGCTTTACAACCTGAACATTGGCGATCAGTTTCACATCGTCACCTACAACAACTCCGCCGGCTTCTGTAACAGCTCCCCAGGTCAATCCAAATTCCTTACGGTTGATTTTACCCGAAATTTCAAAACCTGATTTGTTGTTGCCATAAAAGTCGGTCATGTTACCGCCATATTCTACGGCAAATTCGAATGGTTTTGTAACATCCTTTACCGTCAAATCACC
The DNA here is from genome assembly GCF_021390535.1 of Dyadobacter sp. CY312. Classification (GTDB taxonomy): domain Bacteria; phylum Bacteroidota; class Bacteroidia; order Cytophagales; family Spirosomataceae; genus Dyadobacter. Next base: position 217,045 of record NZ_JAJUXG010000018.1, on the reverse strand, counting down.
TTTTAGTGTATAGCTGTCACTTCCTTTTTTAGCAAGATTACCTGTGAATGATATCGTTGGGTACTTCTCTGTTTCAAAGAAATCGGCAGATTTCAAATGTTCGTCGCGCTGAGCCTGGTTGGTATCAATGCTTGTAGTATCAGCTGAGAAAGAAACAGTCGCACCATCGAAGTCTTCGCTTTCGGTGGTTACGCTTCCTTCAAAGCTTTTAAAAGAGCCTGTTACAGTAGAGATAACAAGGTGTTTAACTTTAAACTGAATTTCGGAATGTGTTGGGTCAATTACCCATGTTGAAGCTGCCATTTTTTGTATGTTTTAATTAGTGTATTTACATTTAATGTATATACATGTAATTTTAAAAAATAGTTTCAAACATCACAAAAAAAATCCGAAATTTTAAAATTCCGGATTTAAATCTAATTATTTCGAGGCTGTGAAAAGAGATAGCTATCGTTATACCAGGGAGTCTACATTCATAACTCCTGTAACTTCTCTCCTCACTCCTTCGGCATCTCAAATATGCTCTGGTCAATCTTGGGGTTCACTTCCACAGAGGTAATCTTATTTACCATTGCCATTCCGGGCATTGCCGTGGTAGTTACTTCGGATGAGAAAGGGAAAGTGATGCCGTCAATTTGTTTGAAATCAGACTGTGCGCTTTCTGTTTTTACATCCTGACCGTTTACAGACATCGAGGCGCCAATTTTAAGAATATAGAATGTGTCTTTTGAAATATAGTTAACCTGCTTCACGCCGTTTTTCAGCGTTGCTGTAACTCTGTAAACCTTCGCACCCGCCAGATCTTCCTCGCCGTCAAGGGTCACTGTGTATCCTTTCTGTTTGTAATTGTAAAGACCGGTCAGGTCTGTTTGCCCGATAAGCGATTTTACGGCCTCTTCGGGCATGGCAGTTGCCTTGCCTTGTCCCGCCATCGGGTTGATCATCCATCCCGAATTGCCGCTTACTGCTTGAACGATAGTCATGCCCTGAGCCGTAGTTTCTGTACGAAATCCCTTGTCCTGAATGATGGTTGTCGTAACTGGCATTTCCATGCCCATCACTTTCATATCAGCCGAGATTTTTACGCTTTGAAGCTGAGCTAATTTTTCCGCGCCACCCATGGCTTTGATGTGTTTGGCTATGATATCTTCCACCGTTTGGGCAGATACATTCGTGGAGATGAATGCTAAAAGCAGGTAAAGAGTAACTTTTGAACTGAAAGAAAAAGACATATCGATTTTTGGCTTTTGAAAATGTTAGGATAGAACTTGTATTTTGTCTTGATAAACGGTTACTAACTTATTAACCATACTTAGATGAGAAATCGTATTCCAGTTACGATTTAAAAGTAGATAAAAATCCGCCGCTTTAATGTTTCCAAGCCGAAAATGGATGACTCTGGGTGGAGGCTGGTTGGTAGCTATTCTCAGTGAGAAATCAGCATCTCTTGTGAGTATGGTCAGATTATTTTGCCTTGCATAATCCCATATCTGAGAATCCAGCCATTCATCATTAATATCTTTTTGGTGAATGAATTCAGCAGTATTCCAGAGAGCAAAATAATAGGGAAGATTAACGTCTATCAGATATTTTAGCATACTATGCTGCAATTGGATAGATGTCAAAGTTTCTCGCAGCCATTTGCGCTGCAAAATTCAGACAAGCGTCGATGTCTTCAGACTCAAGTGACGGAAATTGTTCCAGAATGGTTTCTTTATTGTCACCGGCTGCGAGGTGTTCGAGAATCGTTTGAACCGTAATTCTCTTGCCTCTAATAGTTGGCTTGCCATTACATAAATCAGGGTCCAATGTAATTCTGTCCATTAAATAAACCATGTCGTAGTCGTAATTAGAGAAAAGCATTGCGCCATTCAGAATAAAAAGTATTCATAAAGATAAAAATAAAAAACGAGCGAATCGATTGATCCGCTCGTTTTCATTTATCAACACTCTTGGTGAAATTAAGCTTTCAAAGCTTCTGCTCCACCCACGATTTCGAGGATTTCGGTAGTAATTGCAGCCTGACGGGTACGGTTGTAAACAAGCTTCAGTTCTTTTATTAGATCCTGGGCGTTTTCCGTAGCCTTGTCCATCGCTGTCATACGTGCCCCTTGTTCTGAGGCGTATGATTCCAAAACAGCTCTGTAAAGCTGTATTTTCAAAGATTTCGGGATCAATTCTGCAAGAATCTCTTCCTCTGTCGGTTCGAAAATGTAATTAACATCGGTATTTTTTGTTTTGGCCGAAGAATTATCCGAAACGATAGGAAGGTAACGATCCGTGTGAATGATCTGAGTTGCTACATTTTTGAATTCGTTGAAAACCAAATCCACCGCGTCATAACGTCCTTCTGTGAAGGCGGTCATAATTTCTTCGGCAGCCTGCTTCACTGCAACAAAGCTCAGTCTTGTGAACAAATCAGTATAACTTGTATTGACAGTGAAGCCTTTCCGAACGAAAGATTCAGCTCCTTTTTTGCCAATAGCAAATATTTCAACATTACCTTTTGCTGCTTGTGCCGCATACTTTTCTTCAATAAGAAGAAGCGTTGCTTTTACAATATTTGTATTGAAAGCACCGCATAGTCCACGGTCAGAAGTAACTACAATAATCAATACTTTTTCAACCGGGCGAGCTGCTTTAAGCGGGCTGTCCGATGAACTTTCTGCTCCTGCCGAAACGGTAGAAAGCATATCTCCCAGCTTTTGTGCATAAGGGCGCATCTGGATAATGTTATCCTGAGCCCTGCGCAATTTAGCCGCAGCCACCATTTTCATGGCTTTTGTAATTTGCTGGGTAGAATTAACCGATACAATCCGGTTACGTACTTCTTTTAAACTTGCCATTGTCTATTTTGCAATTAAAGCGTCTGCGGTTTGTTTCTTACGCACGTTTTTTATTCACAAGGAATCTTATCTATTCTAAATGCAGTTTGTGTTTCTCAGAGTTTTCTGAGCCATAAACTGCCGCCTCTTCCTTGATTAACATAATTGGGCATGTTTTCAGACAGCCATTCCTTATGAAACGTTTGGACAAAATCATTCTGAAATATTATTTCAAATTCATTCTGATTCATGAGAAACGCTCTCAAAAGATAAATTTCGTTCCAGCCAAATCGTCCGTTTCCATAAATGACCCATTCTTTTGGATATTCAAACGGGTAAAAGATGTCGTGAATGTGAACGATTACACCTGGTTTAAGCTTTGGGAAAATATCAAACAAAAAATAATTAACATCACTGCCTGTTTTAGAAACATGGGAGGAGTCGATAAATAAAATGTCGTTTTCTCCAAGCTTTTCAAAAGTTTCAACAGGAACATCCTGCAACTTTTTTACCTGTATATCACTGTTAACGCGATCTCCTTCCTGAATAAGAGAATACAATCTGTCCGGAAAAGGCTCAATAAATGTAAACTTAGTGGCCTTATTTAAGAACAGATCATTTGTATCCAACATCACGGCCGATGAAAATCCTGAACCTACTTCAATGACATGTTTTGGCTTATAGTGCCTCAACATGCAATACAAAGTGGTGGCGTCGGCGTGGATGAAGTACTTATTTCTGAAATAGTACCGATATCCAGACTCCTGATTGATTGGAAAAGGGATTGCGTCGTAATATTTAGAAGCAAACTCCTTCATTAATTCAACCTGTGCTTCCTCTCTAAGGTCTATTCCTGGTAGTACTCTTGGTATTTCACCATACACCTGGCTTTCCCTTTCGAGAATTTCACGGGGAGATACAATAGGGCTGTAAAAATGCCCTGCTGGTACGCGTGTCTTATATTTTCCAACTGCGCGAATTAAATCTGCAAGAACCGGAATCTTTTTTAAGCTATCAAATTTGGACATCTGAATGAAGTGGAAGGGTAGTGAGAACCTCGAATAGTAACCACCTAGTACAAAACTGTCGTATTAACAAGACGACACCGAAATTTCTACTGGTGAAGATTAATTCAACTAACTTTTATTTCTTTCAGAACATTAAGCATTCCTCATTCAATAATTCTTAGTGACTGGCCCGGTATTAGAACTTACGGCCAGTCACTAAAAATTTAATATTTAGCTGCGATTTCTTTTGCAACTTTCTCAATCACGTCGGTTACGCTGTTATCCAGTTTACCAGCACGCAACGCGTTCAAAGTATCTTTATACTGAACAGAAAGAATTGTAAGGAATTCTTTATCAAATTCTTTTACGCGTTCAACAGGTATTTTATCCAAAAGACCTTTAGTCGAAGCATAAACAGTTGCTACCTGATGTTCAACCGGAACCGGAGCATACTGAGGTTGTTTCAATACTTCCTGGTTACGACGTCCACGGTCAATAGCAAGTTTAGTAGCAGCATCAAGGTCCGAACCGAATTTCGCAAAAGCTTCCAATTCACGGAACTGAGCCTGATCCAGTTTCAGGGTACCCGAAACTTTCTTCATTGACTTGATCTGTGCATTACCACCCACACGGGATACCGAAATACCTACGTTGATTGCAGGACGGATACCAGAGTTGAACAAGTTGGATTCAAGGAATATCTGTCCGTCGGTAATAGAAATTACGTTGGTAGGAATATATGCCGAAACGTCACCAGCCTGTGTTTCAATGATTGGAAGTGCAGTTAATGAACCGCCACCTTTTACGATGTCCTTCAAAGAAGGCGGAAGGTCGTTCATGTTTTTTGCAATGCTATCATCTGCGATCACTTTTGCAGCACGTTCCAATAGGCGACTGTGCAGATAGAATACGTCCCCAGGATATGCTTCACGACCCGGAGGGCGACGAAGAAGCAGAGAAACTTCACGGTAAGAAACCGCTTGTTTTGAAAGGTCATCATAAACAACCAAAGCAGGACGACCAGTATCACGGAAATATTCACCAATCGCTGCACCTGTAAACGGAGCATAAAACTGCATTGGAGATGGATCTGATGCGCCAGCTGCAACGATTACAGTGTAATCCATTGCGCCGTAGCGACGAAGGGTTGCTTCGATACCTTTGATGGTTGAAGCCTTCTGGCCGCAAGCAACGTAGATACAGAATACAGGTTCGCCTTTATCAAAATATTCTCTCTGATTGATAATGGTATCAATGGCAACAGCTGTTTTACCAGTCTGACGGTCACCAATGATCAACTCGCGTTGTCCACGACCGATAGGGATCATGGCATCGATAGCCTTAATACCAGTCTGAAGAGGTTCTGTAACAGGCTGACGGAAAATTACACCCGGCGCTTTACGCTCAAGAGGCATTTCGTAAGTCTTTCCCTGAATGGGGCCGTTACCGTCGATTGGCTCCGCAAGTGTGTTTACAACACGTCCGATAATTCCTTCTCCGACTTTTACAGAAGCGATCTCTTTCGTACGCTTCACGGTGTCACCTTCTTTAATTTCACTTGAATCACCAAGCAAAACGGCACCGACATTGTCTTCTTCAAGGTTAAGGGCGAGTGCTTTTAAGCCGTTCTCGAAAACAAGAAGCTCACCTGCCTGAACCTGTGAAAGGCCATAAATGCGGGCAACACCATCACCAACCTGAAGGACGGTTCCTACTTCTTCGAGTTCCGCTTCAGATTTAGCGCCTGCAAGTTGTTCACGCAGGATGGCCGAAACTTCATCCGGTCTAACAGATACCATAGTATAATTGACTTATTTAGAGTATAGTAGTAAGATTTTGAAATCAGCCGCAAAGGTAGGTTTTTATTTTGGGAAAAAAAGAATGTTTTATGCAAAAAACTGCCTGTGAAAATTAGATTTTTCCAAGTTTGCAGCCTTTTGCGGTCGTAATTAATTTAAATTACCGCTTATCAGGCAATATGAACGTTTTTAAAACTTTTTTAGGTACTAATTGTGTTTTTGTTGTAATTGAGTTCGTTTATAACAATTACTGATCAAAACTTAGCTTACAGACCATCTTTTAGCAGAATGTACAAATTAGAAAAAATGATTTTAGCAGGTGTAGTTTGTGGAATATTTGCGACTACACAAAGCTTTGCGCAAGCACCTAAAAAACCTACTAAACCCGCTACTGCTGTAAAAAAAGCACCGGCAGCGGCAGCAAAACCAGCGGTAAAAGCAGCATCTGCACCGGTTGTTCTCAAAACTCAAATGGATTCATTGTCTGCGGCAATTGGAGTAAGCTTTTCCAATTCAGTAGCGTCACAGGGAATTGGAAACCTGAACACCGATATTCTCACTAAAACGATCAGTGCTGCGTTGAAGGGAGATAAAACGGCTCTTGCGCCGGAAGAAGCTAATATGTTTTTACAGTCTTATTTCGAAAAAATTTCAGCAGTTAAGCAAAAAGAAATGGAAGAAAAGGGAGCGGTTGTAAGGGTAGAAGGAGAGAAGTTTTTGGAAGAAAACAAGAAAAGAACCGGTGTAGTTACTACTGAGAGCGGTTTACAATATGAAATTATTAAGGCAGGTGAAGGTGCAAAGCCAACTGCGACAGATAAAGTGAAAACGCATTACCACGGGACTTTAATCAACGGAACGGTTTTTGACAGCTCCGTTGATCGTGGCGAACCGATTGAATTCCCGGTGAATGGGGTTATTAAAGGCTGGACAGAAGCTCTTCAGTTGATGCCAGTCGGTTCTAAATGGAAGTTGTTTATCCCGTATCAGCTTGCTTATGGCGAGAGAGCTGCGGGCGCTCAGATACCTCCGTATTCGGCGTTGGTGTTTGAGGTTGAATTATTGGACATAGTTAAATAGAACATTCAACGATGAAAAAGTACTTAATAACTCTTATTCCGGTTGTGTTGTTGGGTTGGCAGAGTGGCCCTGATCAGGAGAAAAGAACATTTTCTCTCGCGGACAGCTCATCAAAAGAAGATATTAAACCGATTGCTTCTCAGTATAAAGCTGAGGAACTGACTACACGAATTTTGTCGAACTACCATTATCGCAAGACAAAACTCGATGATTCGTTGTCAGCGATTATGTTTAATAATTTCATTGATGGGATTGACCACGGTCGTCTTTACTACCTGGCTTCGGACATATCGGATTTTGAGAAGTACAAATTTTCATTCGATGATTATCTGATCAAAAAGGAATTGGATGTACCGTTTGACATGTACAATGTATTCAGAAAGCGTTATAAGGAGCGTAGTGAATACATCCAGGCTCTTTTAAAGGAAGAAAAGCCGTTTGATTTCTCGGCAGATGAGTCTATCAACACAGACAGGGAAAAAGCTCCCTGGGCAAAAAGTTCGGACGAGCTGAATGATACATGGCGCAAATACCTGAAAAGCGAAGCGCTGGATTTGAAACTATCAGGTAAGGCCGATTCGTCAATTACGAGTACTTTACGCGATCGTTATAAAAACAGAGACCGCGCATTGGCAAGAATTCGTACAGAGCAGGTTTTTCAAATGTTCATGAATTCTTATGCGGAGGCATTGGATCCCCATACGAGCTATCTGGCACCTACTGCTGCTGATCGTTTCAAGCAGGATATGAGCCAGTCGCTGGAAGGTATTGGTGCATTGCTACAGGAAGAAGACAACTACATTAAAATTAAGGAAGTAATTCCGGGTGGACCTGCATTTAAAGGCAAGCAACTTAGGAAAGAAGATAAAATTACCGGAGTTGCACAGGGCGATGAAGGTAAAATAGTCGATATCGTAGGCTGGTTTGTAGATGACGCAGTGAAGCTGATCAAAGGGCCAAAAGGAACTGTGGTTCGTCTTCAGATTATCTCTGCAGATGCACTTCCGGGAACACCTCCAAAAGAATACAGACTAGTTCGTGAAAAGATCAAAATCGAAGAGCAACGCGCCAAGAAAGAAATCGTTTCCATCAATTCTGGCAAAAAGGATTACAAGATCGGTGTAATTGATATTCCGCTATTCTATCGTGACTTTGAAGGTGCGCAGCAGAGAGAGAAGGAATTTTCAAGCACGACCCGCGATGTTCAGAAACTGATTACGGAACTGCAGACTGAAAATGTCGACGGAATTGTGATTGACCTTCGTAACAACGGTGGTGGTTCGTTAACAGAAGCGATTTCGTTGACTGGTTTGTTTATCAACCGTGGTCCTGTTGTTCAGGTAAAAGAGAGCCAGGGAGAAATTGATGTACAGTCGGATAACGATCCAATGATTGCATACAATGGGCCAATGGCAGTGATGGTGAACCGTTTCAGTGCTTCGGCTTCTGAAATTTTCGCAGCAGCTATTCAGGATTACAAACGCGGAATTATTGTTGGTGAGCAAACCTATGGTAAAGGGACTGTTCAGACGCTGATCAACTTGAATCAATACGATCCTAAATATCCTGAACCGCTTGGAGAGGCTAAACTAACGGTTGCTAAATTCTATCGTATCAACGGAAGTAGCACGCAGTTGAAAGGAGTTATGCCGGATCTGGAATTGCCAACAGCATTTAAAACCAATGAGTACGGTGAAGGCTCACAGGCAAGTGCATTGCCCTGGGATCAGATCGCGTCTTCGAGATACGAGGTTACAAGCAATGTGAACGATAAAATTGTATCTCAGCTTAAAGACAAGTACGGCCAGCGTTTGAAGTCGGACGAAGAATTGAAGACTTTGGTGAAAACTTTGGATGAGTTTAAAAAAGCGCGTGAGAACAAGATTGTTTCTCTTCAGGAAACCAAGCGCAAAGTGGAACGCGAAGAAGCTGAAAAGAAACGTGCTGCGATGAAGCAATTGGGTGAAGAAGGAGACGAGGACGAAGAGGAACTGGATGGAAAGGCAGCAGAAGCTCCCAAAGAAGTGAAAAAGAAAAAGGACATCTATCTTAAAGAAACTGGTCGTATGCTGGTGGACCTGATACAAATTTCCAAGGAACCAAGTTTGGCAGGGACTAAGAAAAAATAAGATAAACGCTTAATTTAAACGCCCGCTAACTTTGGTTGTCGGGCGTTTAAGTCAATCCATAAAAATTGAAAGGCATGAGTCGGAAAATGTTATTTATTCTAATGCTAGTGGCAATGGCCTTTGTGGTTACAGGAAGCTATATTTTTATATCCAGCTATTCCTATAAAGCCGTTGGAAGTAGCTTGATGGCTGTCGGAGTTCTGGCAGAAATGGTCGTTGCCTTTATGTTTTTAAAGACAATTTCAAGGAAAGCATAGTCATACAGGGAAATACAAAAAGCGCGAATGGAAATTAATCCGTTCGCGCTTTTTTCTGTGGGTCAATCCAGGTTATTCCCAGCCGCCGCCCACTGATCGGTACAGCTCAACAAGAGCCAGATACTGGTCCGTTTGTACGTTTGTCAGCGTAATTTCTGCTTCAAGTACGCTTCTTTGTGCCATGATTATCTCAAGATACGAAGCATAACCAGTCAGAAACAGATCTCTGGAAGTTGCCACTGCCTGTTGGAGTACTGTAACTTCTTCTCTCTTGAATTCAGTAATTTTTCTCGAATTTTCTATTTTATTGAGGCTTGTACTTACCTCCTGAAATCCTGTAAGAATGGATTTATTGTAGTTGTACAACGATTCGAGACTTGTTGCCTCAGCTCTGTTTTGCCCGGCTTTAAGTGCTTTTCTGTTGATTAACGGAGCCGCAAGTCCTCCGATCGCGTTGTAAGCAATTGAACCCGGATTGAAAATGAGATTGCTCTTAAATGCATTAAACCCAAGCATTGCTGTAATATTCAGCGATGGTAAAAATGCCAGACGAGCTGCTTGCTGGTCGTTGTAGTTAGCAAGCATTTCTAGTTCGGCCTGCTGCACATCCGGACGTTGCCTTAACATTTGGGATGGTATTCCTGCCTGTATCTGCGGAGGGAATACCTGTTCCAACGTATTTCCTCTTGAAATTGACTGAGGGAATCGTCCCAAGAGCAAATTCAGTTGATTTTCGGTTGCAATAATGCGCTGATTTATGTCTATTTCTAACGCCTGGGTATTAAGCAGCTGTGCCCGAAACTGGCGTACTGCGAGCTCATTAGCACGGCCTGCTTCCTTCTGTATCCCGATTGTTTCCACAGCCGTTTGCTGCAAAGCGATATTCTTTTTGATGATATTCAGTTCGGCATCCAGATTCAACAGTTCGTAATAAAGACTTGCAACCTGTGCTACCAAACTGGTTGTAATTGCCTGTCTGGCTTTATCCGTTGCCAAAAAACGGGTGTATGCTGCTCTTCGTTGCGTTTTCAATTTACCCCAAATATCAACTTCCCATGAGCTGCGAAGTCCTGCAAAATAATCCGGCATGAACGGGGCAGGAAGTCTTCGGTCGCTGTCAATATTGGGTGAGAAATTGGTATCATAGTTACCAACTCCGTCCATGGTGTAGTCGCCGAATTTGCGTCCGCCTCCGGATACTTCTACACTTACGGTAGGTAACAGGGCACCCTTTGCAAACAATACATTAGATCGGGCCATTTCAATTCTCTGAACAGCCATCTTCAGATCCAGGTTGTTTTGGATGGCGGTATCAATGAGTGCGACCAGTTTTTTGTCCGTAAAGAATACACTTCTTTTAATCTCTCCAATGCCGGTAGAATCGGTCTGCCCTGCGTAGGTAGCAGGCGTTTTTATTGCCTGTTGATGCTGAACGGGTTGGGTGAGTTTGCAACTACTAACCACCAAAATTGTTGCAGCCAGCAAAGCATAATTTTTATATGTTCTCATTAATTATGAATGTCTGATTTAGAATGTTGGAGCGGCCAGAAGAATCTGACCGCTCTGTTGTATGCCGTGTTAGTCCTGTAACACTTCTTCTTTTGCCTCCATCACCACAGGTTTTTTGACTTTTATCATTCCTGCAAAAAGCACATACAGTCCCGGAATGACGATAACCCCGAACAGCGTTCCGATGAGCATACCGCCTGCCGCAGCCGTACCAATGGAGCGGTTACCGATTGCACCGGCACCATTGGCCATGACAAGGGGTATCAAACCAGCTATGAATGCGAAGGAAGTCATCAGGATTGGGCGTAATCTTTCTGTGGCTCCTTCGAGCGCGGCTTCAACAACTGAGCGACCTTCTTTCTGGCGGATAATCGCGTACTCAACAATCAGGATGGCATTTTTACCCAATAATCCAATAAGCATGACGAGCGAAACCTGCGCGTAAATGTTGTTTTCAAGTCCCATTAATTTCAGTGCAAGGAATGCTCCGAAAATACCGGTTGGCAGAGAAAGTATTACCGGCAATGGCAACAGGAAGCTTTCATATTGTGCCGCGAGCAGTAGATATACGAATATGAGACATACCCCGAAAATGTATATCGCCTGATCACCAGACAGGATTTCTTCTCGCGTCATACCCGACCATTCGTAAGTAAAACCTCTTGGCAGACTGGTAGCTGCCACACGTTCCACCGCTTTAATGGCATCTCCACTACTGAAACCAGGTGCAGCATCACCGTTGATCATGGCTGAGGTAAACATGTTGTATCTCGTCAAAAGCTCCGGACCATATACGCGTTCCAGCTTGATGAACGTCGAGAATGGCACCATTTCTCCGCGGTTATTCTTTACATACAGTTTTAGTATATCTTCAGGGTTTTTTCTGAAATCAGGATCTGCCTGCACCATCACCTTATACATCTGGCCAAATCTGATAAAATTAGAAGCGTATAGGCTTCCTATCAAAGTCTGAAGTGTGCTCATGGCAATATCCACAGAAACCCCTTTTTTTGCCGCCATTTCAGCATCCACATGAATCATGTATTGCGGGAAACTCGCATCAAAGCTGCTGAACGCTGTTGCAATCTCAGGTGAAGCAATCAGGTCTTTCACGAATTGATTGGTAATATCCGCCGTTTTCTGGAGGTCGTCGCTTCCGGTCCGGTCCTGCACCCTTAGTTCAAAACCACTGGAATTACCAAAACCCGGAACAGTAGGAGGTGGGAAAAACTGAATATCCGCATCGGTGATGTGCTTGGTTTTTTTCTCCATTTCGGCAATAATATCCTTTACGGATACATCTCTCTGATCCCATGGTTTCAGGTTGATCATGGCCATACCATACGATGATCCGGCCGATTCTGTGATCAAACTATATCCTGAGAGAGATGAAACCGATTCCACGGCACCCAACGATTCCGCCACTTTCTGTATTTCATCCAAAACGGCTTCGGTTCTTTCTACCGTCGCCGCTACCGGCGTGGTCACGTTAACGTTAATTACGCCCTGATCTTCCGTAGGGATAAAACCAGTAGGCAGTATGCTGTTGATCCCGTAAGTACCAACACAAAAAGCAATAAGCAACCCTACTGTAATTACCCGTCGGTTTACGATCATGGAAAGCAAGCCTCTGTATTTATTTGAAATACCATCATAACCGTTATTGAACCCTTTAAAGAACCGGTCAAGCAGTGTATTCTTGGATGGTTGCCCATGGGTATTTTTCAACATCAAGGCGCAAAGTGCCGGTGTTAAGGTCAATGCGTTGATACCGGATATGACAATGGAAATGGCGAGTGTGATAGAGAACTGGCGATAGAATATACCAACAGGTCCGGACATAAAAGCGACGGGAACAAACACCGCTGACATTACCAGGGTAATCGCAATGATAGCCCCGCTCATTTCTTTCATGGATTCAATGGTCGCCTGTCGGGCATCAAGATGTTTTTCGGCCATTTTTGCATGAACGGCCTCGACGACGACAATGGCATTATCCACGACTATACCGATGGCTAATACCAGGGCGAACAATGTAAGCAGGTTGATAGAAAATCCAAATAGCTGCATAAAAGCGAATGTTCCAATCAAAGCAACCGGAACTGCCAGTGCGGGAATCAGTGTAGATCGGAAATCCTGCAGGAAAAGGTATACAATGATAATCACGAGAATAAAGGCCTCGATCAGCGTGCGAACTACCTCGTGAATGGATGCATCAAGAAAGCGGGATACGTCATAAGAAACGAAATAATCCATGCCGGGGGGGAAAGTGCTCGTTTTAAGTTCGGCAACTTTCGACTTGATATTGGCAATTACTTCCTGCGCATTGGATCCCGGCCGTTGTTTAATCATAATAGAAGCCGAAGGTTTTCCATTCGACTTGGATGCCATGTCGTATTCAAGCGTTCCAAACTCGATGTCGGCAACGTCTTTCAGTTTGAGCATGGAGCCATCCGGATTGGATCTCAATACTATATTTTCATACTGTTCAGGTTCGAACAGCTTTCCTGTGTATTTCAAAACATATTGCAAAGCCTGAATCTCTCTTCCTGAACTTACCCCTGTTTTTCCAGGAGCTGCTACTACGTTCTGGTCACGGATGGCCTGTACTACTTCGTCGGCGGACACGTTGTAACCATTCATGCGATCTGGTTTAAGCCACACCCTCATGGAGTAATCCTTGCTACCCATAATTTGCGCTCTACCAACGCCGTCTATCCTTTTTAGCTCTTTCAGAATGTTGATATCGGCGAAGTTGTATACAAAATCTTCACCTACTGTTGAATCTGAACTCATGATGTCCAGATACATCAGCATACTGTTTACTTCTTTTTCGGTGGTTACACCGGCTTTAATTACTTCTTCGGGGAGTTCGTCAATAACGGTTTGAACACGGTTCTGAACGTTTACTGCCGCCAGGTCGGGATCTACACCTACGTTGAAAGAAATGGTGATGGTGGTTACCCCGTCATTACCGGAGACACTGGTCATGTAGGTCATGCCGGGTACACCGTTGATCGCTTTTTCCAAAGGCACGGCTACGGCATCTACGCAAACCTCCGAGTTGGCTCCGGTGTAGGTTGCCGTTACAACCACCGATGGCGGTACGATGTCGGGAAACTGAGAAACGGGCAGGTCTAAAAAGGCCAAAAGCCCAAGCAGGGTTATAAAGACTGATATGACCAGTGATAACACTGGCCTTTCTATAAATTTTTGAAACATGATTTTTGATTCAGGTGGAACGAAGTGGTCTAGCGAGCAGTGAGTTCAACAGTGCTGGCAGACTTATTGGCGCTGTCGAGCGAAATTGTTTTGGGATTAATTGTAGCTCCTTCTTTGAGCCCCTGCAACCCTTCGTACACAATTGTTTCGCCAGGTTCCAATCCTGATTTTATCACATAGTAATCTCCTAGCCTCGACTGAGGCGTGAAACTGCGGGTTTTAATTTTGTTATCCTTTTGTACCACATAGACAAAATTCTTGTCTTGTATTTCAAATGCAGCTTTTTGAGGAATCAATATGGCATTGTCCACAGAATTGGTAAGGCGGATGGTTCCTGTTGAGCCATGTTTCAGGAGTTTTTCCGGATTCGAAAAACGAGCACGGAAAGCAATAGAGCCCGTTCCTTCATCAAATGCGCCTTCCATAGTTTCGATTTTTCCTTTGTGTTTGAAGTAAGAACCGTCTGCCAGTTCAAGTTCCACAACGGCTTCTTTGTTATCTGCTTTGCCTCTTGCTTTTACATATTCAAGGTATTCATTCTCAGAAACATTGAAATAGGCAAACACATTTTTGGTGTCCGAAAGCGTAGTAAGCAGAGTTCCTTCGTTAATCAAACTTCCTGTTTTGTAAGGAATGCGGTCTATAATACCGTCGAAAGGTGCGCGAATCTGTGTTTGAGAAAGGTGTAAAGCGGCATTCGCTTTTTCCGATCTGGCTTCTTCAATCTTCGCGTTGACAGCGGCAAGTTTTGCTTCCGCAACTTCTATTTCCGTTTTGGCAACTACATTTTTTTCAACCAGCAGACGAACCCTTTTTAGTTCAAGTTCTGCCCCTTTTGCGTCAGCAATAGCGCTTTGAAGTGTTGCCTTGGCTTTTGCAAGATGCGATTCATATTCGGCATTATTAATCCTGAAAAGAACCTGCCCTTTTTTGACTTCCTTGCCTTCGTCCACGTATACCTCTTCCAGGTATCCTTTCACACGTGCATATATTTCAACGTTTTTCACAGCATGTATATCCCCAACATATTCCCTGTGAAGCTTGGTATGCTGAGGTTTAATTTCTGTAACTGGTATGGTCCTTACACTGTCGCTCGTTTCCGACGTATCCTGGCTTTGTGTAGCGCATCCCGCAAGGAAAACACTGAACAAAATAAATCCTGGCCAAATGTGATTTTTCATGATGAGTAGATAAATTTTATTGAATATTAAATGACTTAACAATAATGCTCTTTCCGGACTGATGGCGCCCGATTGAGTGAGGGATGAGCATGGCAGATTGGTGTGCCGGATGAAGGACACAGAAAAATGCATAAATGCAGCGTTATAGATTACTCCATAACTGGCATGACATAGGCTCTAATAAAATTGCTTGCGGCAGGAATTTAAAACGGGCAAAGACGATGAAGAAAGCTATAATAGTCGGGTAGGACCGTAATGCTTAAATAAACAGAAAGTGGTTTAAGGGCCTTGGAAAGGCCTTTAAAGCCGGGAATCAAATCAATAAATGACGATGGAGCTGTTTCAAATAATGTGAATCGGTAGGAAGAGTGCCTGTGACGAAGCATATCGGCGAGGCTTTCTTTCCATTCACATTCATTGGCCTGAATGATGGGCGAATCAACGGGGCATTCGTCCTGGCATATATCAAATTCTTCTAATACTTCCTGATTCGCAACAACGTAAGTTACGAAACCATTTGCGAGTACATCTGGCTTATAGGAAGCCCTGGACTGTTCAGGGAACAGCGAAAGAGCCAGGACTTGTACCAGGCAAAAAAACAATACAAAAGTTCTTTTTATCATGATGCTGACGAATATCAGTACATTAAAAAATTCATACTTTTATAATGAATTCAAGAATGATTGGAATTATAAGAACGGAAATTTGATAGATCTTAGTAATAATCCAAATATAATAATTTGAATGAAGATTAAAAATTTCTTAGAATGTTAATGGTTGTTAAACAAGGGTTTCGACTACCAGGTTCGTATGTTGTTGTAGCATCTATATAATTGGGGAATAGATTGAAAAGGGAGTCGACAAAACCATATTTTTGCTATATTACTGGTCACCGGACTGGATAATTGTTAAACTATAAATAGAGCCGAGGTCGCCGGAAAGGGATTTATTTACTCCAAAAGCGGGTTGTCACTTTTGAAACCCGCACTGGTATAACCTCTTATTGCAACTATGAAATTACTGTTAATTGAAGATGAGCCGAGTGTTATCTCGCTAATTCAGAGAAGTCTTTCCGCATCTGGTCACGAAATTGCCGTTGCCATGGATGGGCAATCTGGTTTACAAATGGCTCTTCAGCACGAATTTGATATTATAATACTGGATCTGATGATACCCGTGATCAACGGAATGGAGGTATGCAGAAAAGTGCGGTCAGCCGAAATTGCTACGCCTATACTGATGCTTACGGCATTGGGTACAACCGAAAACATCGTGTCGGGACTGGATGCCGGTGCAGACGATTACATGACAAAACCTTTCAAACTTGCTGAGCTGGAAGCGAGGTTGCGCACCTTAACAAGAAGAGGAAAGGAAGCGGAAAAGGAAAAACCTGTTTCAGGTTTGAAAATTGGAGATCTGGTGATGGACACAGTTACCAAAACGGTTTCCAGAGATGGACAGCCGATCGATTTGACAGCAACTGAATTCAGACTGCTGGAATTTTTGCTGATGAACCAGAACAAGGTTCTCAACCGAATGGAGATACTCGAAAATGTCTGGGACATAAATTTCAATCTGGGTACGAATGTTGTGGATGTTTACATTAATTATCTGAGAAAGAAAATCGATAAGAAACATAAAGTCAAACTCATTCATACGGTGTTCGGCATGGGATACGTATTGCGCCAGACTTATGAAGATTCAAAATAGAATTGCCCTTATATTCACAATATTGACAGCAGGGATTATTCTGGCGCTGAGTGTTTTCATTTATACCTTCACAAGAAAGGGAATAGAAAACAGCTTTTTTCATCGTCTGGAGGTTCGGGCTGACATTGTCGGACATGCATCTCTGCACGAAAACAAGTCCCAGACTTCAATTTATTACGACATCAAGGAAAAGCATCTGGGAGACCTTCCTTATGAGCAGCACAACATCATCCGCTCCGGTGAGGTTGAGAAGGTGAACCAGTTGAAGGCACAGTTGCCGGTTCCACCTTCCTTTTACGATCAGATTGTTAGAAAAGAACCTGCCCGTTATTTTGAAAATGATACTTCTTATGTTGGTCTCAACATTACGCAGGAGGGCAAAAATCTGATTGTCATATCCAAAGCAGTAGATCTTTACGGATTGGAGGAAATGGATAATCTTAAAAATCTGATGGTTATTGGTTTTTTTATCGCCATGATTTTCGTATTCACCTTCGGTAAACTGTTTTCAAATCAGATTTTTGAACCTATCAGACGCATCATCCGAAATGTAAAAGGTATTAATGCCCATAATCTCAATCAGCGGCTTACGATTGATGGTACAAAAGATGAGATAGATGCGCTCTCTAACACGTTTAACGACATGCTGGACAGGCTCGAAATCACCTTCGATATGCAGAATAATTTCGTGAGTAATGCCTCTCATGAGTTTCGGACTCCCCTTACCGTAATTAGTGGTGAGGCTCAGATTGGCTTGTCACTACCACAAATTCCGGAAGAAGCCCGTGAATCGTTCCAAATGATTTTTAGAGAAGCTGAGAAACTTGAACATCTTACGAGCAGTATGCTTAGTCTGGCGCAAACGGGTTTTGATGGTAAACGTGAACAATGGGACAAGATTCGTATTGACGAACTTATACTTTCCGTTAAAAGTGCTATTGATCAGATCTTGCCTACCAATAGTGTTGAGATCAATTTTGATGATTTGCCAGATGATGAAAAGAAGCTGGAAGTGAATGGAAACGAGGCGTTGTTGAAGGCAGCATTTACCAACATTGTACTTAATAGCTGCAAATATTCAGATAATAAGCCAGTGTCAGTTAAAATAGGAAATGAGGGTTCAAATATTGTTGTAGAGGTAACAGATCAGGGTATAGGCATTCCTGACAGGGAAATTGCTCAAATTTTTGTTCCTTTTTTCAGAGCTTCCAATACCAACAAATATAAAGGATATGGAATTGGTCTTCCGCTTACCAATAACATCATTAAGATGCATCAGGGGAGTATTATGGTCAAAAGTGTAGTGGGAGTAGGTACCCGTTTTATCACATATTTGCCTTTCGGATACTGATTCTCTTATCTGATTTTAATATTCTTATTTCATTCTAATAAAATACACATCGTATTATAATCCTGTTTTTAGCTGGTGCTAATATGCCCGCCGTAACATTGTAATGTCAATTAAATGACTTAAAAGCATTGTTAATCAAAACGGTAGGATTATGAAAACTATAGTAATTCCAAGTGATTTTAGTCTGGATTCGGTACAGGTTGCTGAAGCAATTGTCAGAAATGAAAAAAATGAGGTTAGAATAATTTTCACTCACTTGTTTTATGTTGCTGATGATATTCAGGACTTGCTTTTTTTAAGTTACAGAAAGAAAGAATACGAATTTGTGTCAGACGAATTTAACAGGGAGGTAAGCATTCTGAAAAGCATGCATCCGCATCTGGTAAGTGTTAAAACTGAATTCTTCTACGGTGGTAAACTAGCCGGTTTTAAAAATTTCCTCGACTACAACGAAGCAGACGGAATTGCATACTCAGAAAGTTACGGAATTCCGAAACTTAGCAAAAGCAGTATTGATGCAATGCCCGTTCTTAGAAAAAGCGGAATACGTCTGATCAACACAGACGCAATTAACGAAGCGGAATTTGCGGATATGGGTCAGGAGAAATGATTCCCGTCGGAAATGAATGCTTTGAATCACCTTTAAAGCTTATAAATTATGCTGCTTAAAAAGAACATACCGATTAAATATGTATTCGGAAAGATCAAATATGAGGTTCTGTTCGTAGCGATCTATGGTATTTTGATTGAGGTCATTTATCAGAATTATCATATTACGAGTATATCGATACCCATGACGATTCATACCGTGTTGGGTACAATTATATCACTCCTTTTAGCCTTCCGATCCAACCAGGCCTATGACCGTTGGTGGGAAGCACGTATTGTATGGGGCGCTATCGTGAACGATTCGCGTACTCTGGCGCGGCAAATCCTGTTTTTGATGGAAGATCCGTATGACAACGATAACATAAAGCCTTTCAAACACCGTATGATTAACAGGCAAATTGCCTGGTGTTATGCGCTTGGAAAAGGTTTGCGTAAAAATGACCCGATGCCGTTGATCCGTAAGTTTGTTTCTGCGGAAGAAGCTGAATTTGTGGAAGAGTTTGACAACAAACACATTGGATTGTTGCAGCTGCATGCCCGTGATCTAAACAACGCATTAAAGCAGGGTTGGGTGAACTCATACCAGCAGATTGAAATTGACGGAACGCTTACCAAGCTTTGCGATTCCATGGGGAAATGTGAGAGGATCAAAAACACAGTTTTTCCTGCAACGTATAGTCTATACATACACCTTGCTTTGCATTTCTTTATTTTACTTCTGCCATTCGGACTTGTTGAGCTTTTTGGATTTCTGATGGTTCCGGTGCTTGTGGTGATTACAGCTTGTTTCTTCCTGATCGAAAAAATGGCCATTCATTTGCAGGATCCGTTTGAAAATAAACCGACGGATACACCAGTTTTGTCTATTTCCCGAAACATAGAAAGAGACCTTAAACAGATGATGCGCGAAAAGTACGATATGCCGGAAGCTGTTGCGCCATCAAGATTTTATATTCTGTAGAAGTTAAGCGTTGTGATAATTTCAACTTAAAGTGCGGGTCAGTTTTTGATCCGCACTTTTTTGCATAAAGGCAGTTTTTATTTTACAAAAGTGCTCGTAATTTAGGCATTATGAGTAGCAACCTGCCGCAGACAAATAGATTCATACTTACAAAGATGGTCGATGGTGACCAGGAGGAATATTACAGTTTAAGCTGTAATGAAGAAGTGATGAAATTTGTAACCGGATACGCCCTGACAAGAGAAGAATCCGATGAAATGTTTAAGGTTTTTTTGCTGGAAAATGTCCTTGACGTTAATTTAGGTCGCTATTTTGTCAGAGAGAAAGTTACGGGTACACTCATTGGTGCAGCCAAACTGGATAAAGTGGGCGAGGAGATAGAGGTTGGTTATCGTATCCGGCAGGAGTATTGGGGAAAAGGTGTTGCTACCGAAGTTGCTGAGGGGCTGATCCGTTTTGCAAGAGAGCAAATTGGGGCAAAAGACGTTATTGCATTTGTCAATATTAACAATGCGGCATCCATCCGCGTACTGGAAAAAGTAGGGATGTTAAATGTCGAACTGATCGAAGATCTTGACGAAGTCAAGTATAAGTTCCGCTACGCACATCAAACCAAATTCGTTATAAAAACGTGGTTGACAAAGCTCTGGGATTGATTTACAAAGGAGGGGCTGGCCTTAATGCCACGGATTCCCAAAGTTTTAAAACCAGTCATAATTCGTGAACATTGGTGCATCCGTGGCAAAAAAAATCAAAACTTACCGTTTTCGTCAGCCAGGCTGTAACGGAAGGTAAAATAGCTCGACTCTTCAGTTGGTACTTCTTCCGGAGCACCTTTGTAGTAGCTGATTATTTCTATTTTGGCAAATCTACCTGCCGCAGTTTTTACAAGAATGGTTCTGCCCACAATAGGTAAAATAGCATGAACGCTCATGTCATACTTGTACCATGAATTGCCGCTGCCGCCCGGAATAGCGCTCCCGCTTTCTCCATCCGTTTTGTAGCCGTCTTTCGGAGCTTCTGAAACCTGATCAAAAGATTTTTCCAAAACCTGTGCGCCGCCCTGACCGGGACCGCTCGTACCACCATTTACAGTAATGGTCGTTTTGCTAAATGCAACATCCCATTTATCCGTTTTTGAATCACCTGCAGGAACATCTTTTCCTGTAACCAGACTAAAATAGATATATGGTTTGGTATTGGCATTGAGGTCTTTCACCACCACGATCTCCGATTTTGCAGGAGATACAGTTTCAGTCCGGGTATTTACAGACATCGCATTTGCGTCACTGGCTCCCAGTGCAATCAAGGAGCTAAGAACTAATTTTATCATAATTTTTGATATGGTTTTAAATAAGCAGAGAGAAGTCCAGCTATGGCGGCTTCCCTCTGCTTATTCAGTTATAAATTAAGGTTATGCACCTTTTTTGACAAGTTCGTATTTCAGAGTTGGCTTGCCTCTCTCGCCGCCATCCGTGTTGGTATAGCTTAGGAACTGAATTTTGTACACATTGCCCGCACCATCTTTAATTACATAAAATCTGTCGGTGCGTACACCTGCCGGAGTTGTAGTGCCTGGTACAGCAGCACCGCGCCATTTTGTACCAATCACATCATTAGCAGTCGACCACGTTACAGCTGCAATATTAGCTTCTTTGAAATCTGCATAGGTTACAGTCGTATTCATAATTTGTGCGCCTGAAACTCCTCCCAGCTTGTTGATCGCAACATAATCCTGAACCCAGTAAGGTGTATTTAAGCCAGAATTGTATGTGCTATAGCTCCATGAGAAATCCCAGCTTTTTGTACGAGGCTCCACCGATACCACTTTGTCTGTTTCAAGAGATGCGAATACAAAATTGAAATCAGCATTTTTGGCAACATCCAGCGTTTTGATCGTGGTAGATCCCAGACGTGCATATTGTACTTTATATCCGGTTCCGTTACGTGTGATTTTAACTTTAAACCATTTGTCGGCAGACTTATTTCCTTCAAATGAGTAAACATAAACTTTGTTTTCCGCTTCTGTTGCTGAGATTTCTGCAATAGCTGTTTTGGTAAGATCGCCCGTCCAGTCGTCGGCAACAGAAACTGTTGTAGGATCTTCAACATTGTGATTCAACGCAATGCCAACTGAATCTGCTAATGTTACCGCATTGATATCAGTTTTAGTAGTTGCTTTTGCAGTTGATTGATATGCGGGATTCAATATCACTCTAAAATCCGCACCGCTATAAAATCCAAGGTTCCAGCTTTTGCGATCAACACCAGTTTGGTTGCTTCCACTCAAATCAAAATAAACTGAATTGGCATAAGTTACATCTCCAACTTTTCCATTCAATGTTACGTTGGATCCGGTCGAAGTGATCGCGGAAAAAGAAAGTTTTAAATTAGTATTTGTTCCGGTAAGTGCAGGAGTAGCAACTGAGGATATCTTCATAGCGATGTTCTCGTCACCATTCAAGGTAATCCCGGCTGTTTTCTTTACCTTAATAGTGGCGGAAGTTTGCCCGGCAGGAATGCTTACATTGATGCTATTCGCTGTTGTAACAGGATCTGTTGTGAAGTCTGTTCCGTAGACCAGTTTTGTTGGTGTAAGATCCACTTTAATAGCAGTAGCAGCGGTTTCTGCACGACTAAGCGTGATTTTAACCTCCACCTCGGTTTTAGTATTGTCAAACCCAAGTTCTGTGCTTTCAAAACCTGCAACGTTATCAGGTAGTGGTGGTTCGTCGTCCTTACAAGCATTAAACGATAACAGAAATGCAATGACTAACAGGTATTTAACTAATTTGTTCATAATTGTTTATTTGTTTGAAAGGGTATTAATTAATTTTTTGACCAGTTTACAGTAAGACCGAGAAAATAGGAGCGACCGTAGGATGTAGGAATGGAATTGCCGGGATCATGGGCGCCAGTACCTTGCGATGTGCTCAGGATGCTGGTCACATTAAACAGGTTTCTGGCTCCGCCTATCACATTGATGTA
Source organism: Dyadobacter sp. CY312 (assembly GCF_021390535.1). Taxonomy (GTDB): domain Bacteria; phylum Bacteroidota; class Bacteroidia; order Cytophagales; family Spirosomataceae; genus Dyadobacter. The sequence continues at coordinate 194,417 of NZ_JAJUXG010000018.1, read as the reverse complement.
TTTTGAGATGGTTTTCGTTAACGTCAGATCAGCCATGTGGTATCCTTCGGTTTCTGCCAGGCGAGCAACAACCTCTTTACTTGGTAAGGTGATTGTCTGGTAGCTGGGACGTTTTCCGTTGTATTTGTAAAACAAGTTAACAGTAGCTCCTAATTTTGGGAAACTGTATAAAAGGTTGGTATTGATTTCCGGCGACCAGGTGAATTGGGGGGTATCACCAAGTTCCTGGGGAGATTCGGAAAGCCGGTTATAGCGTGCAATGTAAGAGCCGCCAAGCGTTGCCGTGATGTTTTTCCAGTACAACTTATTTTCAAGGGTTAGTCCCTTTGTTTTAAAGAGGTTCAGGTTGAAATAAGTGGATACCGATGCATTTCCGGCGACTGTTCCGGTCGTGATCTGATCATGAAACACGTTGTAGAATGCACCTAGCGTTGAACTTAACCGCAGGTCTGTTTTTTCTGCCAATTGGAGTACAAATGAAGAATTGAAGCTATTGGAATACTCAGCTTTTAAGTTCTCGTTGCCGATAATGTCGTGGGACGCATCCTTGAATTTGAAGTAAAGTTCACGCAATGCCGGTGATCTAAAACCACGGGCGTAGCCGAAACGGAAATCAAGTTTTTTGTTCAGTACAATTTTACCGTTAAGGGAAGGAATCACCGGAGGCGCATCATACACTGAGTTTTGTAAGAATCTTAATCCGGGGCTCAGTTTAATTTTCTGTGTGATTTTAATTTCCGGAGCCAGAAATAGCGCATATTCGTTGATAGTAGGAGAGCCGAGAATACGGTCTCCTGAACTATTGTTGTTTGTTACATCAATTCCTGCCAGCAAGGTGAAATTCGGAGAAAATTTGTAAAGCGATGTTCCTCTGAAAAATGCCGTAGTAAATATTGACTTGTCCTGTGAAGCGCCTATCGCGAGGGTACGTTTGCCTGTTTCAAAATCAATTTGCGTATTTAAAGTCTTCCGGCTATAATCTGTGTAGGACACCGCGGCATTGAAACTCAGTTTTTCGTTCGCTTTAAATTCCCCCTGAGCCTGATGAAACCAGCGTTTCGAGATGTAATCTGTATCGCCCGCAAGGTTTAAGTTCTCGTTGACAGGTCCCAAAAAACTAATTGTCTCGTCGGTTCCATTGAATCGATACCAAACGTTCCACTTGTCCGCATTGTAGCCTGCCGAAGCTGTATACAATGCTTGACTTTTAGGCATCCAGGACTTGCTCCGACCAGTGGAATCTCCCTGCCATCCGCCAAAATCATTGCGGGTAAAGTTGCCTGATAGCTGAAAACCCTTTCTTTGCCAGATGGCACCAATATGTTGATTGTGCGTTCCGTTTTTGGTAAATGCGTTGTATTCCTTGCCCACTGTTTCTTCTTGAATACGAGCCGTAATCATCAGATTATCTTGATGTATACCTTTTTTTGAAATGATATTGATCACCCCTGCAAGTGCATCCGTTCCGTAAATTACGGACATGGGGCCTTCTACAATTTCAATTCGCTCTATGGTGTTGATGTCTATTTGCCCCAAACTTTCCCGCGTTCCTCCACGATCAACCATCGGAATACCGTCAAGAAGTATTTTGACATTCTGCCCAGTCATTCCCATCAGTTCGATGTCGCTTGCGCCCGTTGCAGGATCATTCGTAAACCGCATACCTAGCTCGGTGTTCAAAATAGTCTGCACGTTTGTAGCACCGCGCAGCCTTATACGTTCACTGTCAATGGTTCGAACCTGATATACTGAATTTTTTAAAGACTGGGCTTCAAATTGTCCCGTAACTACCAAATCTTTCAAGATAGCGGGTGATTCACCTAAAACTATATCCTCCTGTGATACCGTCTCTCCGGCTTTGATCTGTACAGTTCTTTCTATTTTATCATTACCCAAATTGGATATGACAATTTTATATGATCCTTCACGCACTGTAATGGAATATTTACCATTGCCATCGGTCGCTTGTCCGGCGTCCGATGGTTTCAGTACTACGTTTACTCCCTCAATTGGTTTACCTTCTTTACTAAGAACCTTTCCTGAAATGACCCCTTTATTAGTCTGAGCATTGGTTTCAGTACAGACGAATATCCAACAGATTGCCAGAAGGGAAAGGTATTTCATGAGTGTAATTGCAATTTAGACCAATTATATAGACGCAAAGGAAATGGTATTTAGACTAATTACAAAGTAAACTGAAATTAAAAGTTTTTTAGCTGTTGTAGTTATGAGCAGCGGAAGGAATGCATAGGCATTTAGTCTGCATCAGGTACAGCGCAAACCACCTAAGATTTTTGATTTAGAAAGACGGGATCAATTGTGTGAGGAAAAGTCTGTTGCAAAGAGGTGTTTATCCCAGGACTCAGTTCTATCGGATTTCAGCCTTTAAATCAACCGACACAATATCTTTCAGTTTCCAGTCTTTGCTGCCGATGTTGTAATCCAGTCGGTTGATGTCAAACTTGGCGTATAGGGAATAACCTCCGTCGTTATTTTTCTTTGCCTGAAACGGTAGGGTTACAGTTTTAGAAACGTCGCGGATTGTGAGTGTGCCGGTCGCCTGGTATTGACCGCCGGTTTTCTCGACTTTGGACGATTTGAAATGAATTTCGGGATATTTGGATACAAAAAAGTATTTCTCACTTTTCATATCCTTATCGCGCGAATTGTTGTTGGTCTTAAATGAAGTGGCAGCAATCGTGATATTGAAAGACGAATTTTTAAGATTCTTTTCATCAAAAACAGCCGATCCTTTGGGTGCGTCGAATGTGCCATCACAGGTTCCAAGAATGAATTTTACACTGAAACTGGTCGATCCGGAAACGATGCGGGTTGTCTGAGCTTGTGCGTTGCCAAAACTTAGAATGATAACGAATATAAAAAGTGTGAGTAAGTGTTTCATGATGAAAAGTTGTGGATAAGTTAGAGAAAATGGGTTCAGTTATGTGAATTGCAGTATGCGCGCTAATTGCTCACAGCTAGTCGCTCACAGCTAGTGGCTCACAGCTAGCCGCTCGCAGCTAATAGCCAACAGCTAATGACCAGCAATTATTGTTCCTCAAGAACTGACTCACCTTCAGAAAAATCGCCAGCCGTCCATTTCCATTTTTCATATAAACGTATTTTTCCATTCGGCATCATTTCAGGGACTGATTTACAGATGCCGGTCATTACTTCACCGTGTGTGTTAATCTGATGATATCTCATGTCAAGTCCGCCATTTTCGTCCACAAGAGCGATCAGATGTCCTGACCGGATCCTCCCGCCAGCATAAGTTGACGTCACTATGTTGCCTTCCTGTTTGTATCTGAACTGCATACTCAGATCTACCTCACCGTTTTCTGAGTTAGAAACCGGATTGAAAACTTTGTTGTTGTAATTAATTTCCATTTTGGGTTGCGGCTTTTTGAATGACTATTTCGTTAGTACAAGGTCAATTTTTTCATCCAGTTTTTTAAGCATTTCGACCTGTTTGGCCTGAATTTCGAACAAAGTTTTGATTTGTTCTTCCAACAAAAGATCCACTTTCTGGTGCAGGCTGCGTACTTCAAGCTCTGCTTTCAAATTTACCATGTAGTCGTTTTCCGCATTGATCCGGTCTTTTTCCTCCTGCCGGTTCTGGCTCATCATAATAATTGGTGCTTGCAATGCTGCAACGGATGACAGAACAAGGTTCATCAGAATGAAAGGAAAAGGGTCAAACTGAGCAGATGCCGGTACCACTGAGTTATAAGCGATCCAGGCGATCAGTATGACGGAGAAAGTAATTATGAATGTCCAGCTGCCTCCGAATTTGGCGACCTGATCTGAAATTCTCTGGCCGGTTGTTGACTTTTCTGCCGGTGGGTGTAAGAGGTTACTCAGTAGCACATCCTGATCTTTTATGGATTGCAGCACAATGTCATGAAGTTTTTTCATCTGTGCTCCCTGTACGTCAAGTATGTTCTCAGTATCGTCTTTTTCGGTATCCATGTTTTCAATTTTGATTCCCAATTTACGAATTTGCTATTCTATACGTTATCAGGATACAAAATTTCACAGTTATATAAAGAGCGAGATGATGTCGAATAGGAGAGGATATTTCAAAATGACAATTGCGGAGGATCTTGCTAATTTTATATAATAGATAATCTATAAACTTAGAAGAGATAATTTTATATTAAGTATGAAAATAATGTAGTTTCTCAAATCTCTTTAATAAATTTGGACCGGATATCAGAATTAACGGAATTACAGAACTTATCTATCCGTGTCGACTGTTAAAGTTCACAGCTACATCTGACCCGTTTGGTTCTGTAACAGGTTTAGAAGCATACACATTGTAACTTTTATGATCCTTTTATTCAGTAGCTTACCATTAATTCAGTTTCTGTCATGAAATTAGTGCCCATAGAAAAGCGTAGCGGACTTACCCGTGAAGAGTTCATCGAAAACTATTTAAAACCAAGCCGCCCCGTTGTTTTTACGGATTTGATGAAGGATTGGCCGGCAATGCAAAAATGGACTTTCGAGTGGCTAAGAGAAAATCACGGGCAAATTGAAGTGCCTTTGGTAGATAACCACGTGCACGACGCAGATAAATATTTCCAAACCGCCAAAACGATGAAGTTTGGCGAATATCTTTCGGCTATTGAAGCCGGTCCCACAGACCTTCGGTTGTTTTTGTTTGATATATTCAAAAAAGCACCTTCGTTGGAAAAAGATATCATTTTCCCGACAATCATGGATGGCTTTCTGAAATCCTACAAATTTGTGTTTTTCGGAGGACAAGGTGCAATTACGAACCTCCACTACGATATGGACTGTTCCAATGTGTTTCTGACGCAGTTCCATACCAGGAAGCAGGTGATTTTGTTTGCGCCCGAAGATAGCGCAAGGCTTTATCATCATCCGTTCACGGTAATGAGTAAAGTGGATCCGATTAATCCGGATTATGCCAAATTCCCGGCATTGAAAGGATTGGTTGGACATGAGACGACGCTTTTACACGGTGAAACGATTTTTATTCCATCACTTTGGTGGCACTACATTCGTTACATCGATGGCGGATTCAGTCTGGCTTTGCGTGCCAACAATTCTATATTCACAGCAATGCGTGGTGGTATGAATATCGTTCGCCATACGTTTGTTGATAAAAGCATGACGAAGTTACTTGGTCTTGGCTGGCAGCATTGGAAGGAAAAACAAGCTGTTGAAAAGGCACAAGCGATTTTGCAGGAACAGGCATAGTTATTGATATTGTTACCAATATACCCTGGCAAGAAACCTGCCGGGGTATTTTAGGTTATAAGCTTTTACGCATCATCACATGTTATGAATTTCGAACTCACATCAGAATACAAACCAACCGGCGATCAGCCGGAAGCGATCCGGCAGCTTTTGCATGGTGTCAACGCCGGCGAGCCCGCGCAGACGTTACTTGGTGTAACCGGTTCGGGGAAAACTTTTACGGTTGCTAATGTGGTGGCTGAAATTAACCGACCTACGCTGGTTTTGAGTCATAACAAAACGCTAGCTGCACAGCTTTACGGAGAATTTAAGCAGTTTTTCCCCAATAACGCAGTTGAGTATTTTATAAGCTATTACGATTATTATCAGCCCGAAGCGTTCATCTCCAGCACCAATACCTATATAGAAAAGGACCTGATGATCAATCAGGAAATTGATAAGCTGAGATTACACACTGTTTCTTCACTGATGAGCGGGCGGCGTGATGTCTTGGTGGTAGCTTCTGTATCGTGCATATATGGTGCAGGAAACCCGAATGAGTATAAAAAAAGTATTGTCAGTGTAAAACTTGGAGACATTGTCAGCAGAAATCAGTTTCTGTTCAGGCTGGTCGAAATACTATACAGTCGCACCGAAGTAGAATTTAGCCGGGGTACTTTCCGTGTGAAAGGTGATACAGTGGATATTTTTCCGGGGTATGCAGATTTTGCTTACCGTATCATTTTCTTCGGCGATGAAATAGAAGAAATCCAGCGAATTGAACCTGAAAGTGGCAAGAAGATTTCCAATGACAAAGCAGTAGCTATTTTTCCGGCGAATTTGTTTGTAACCGGTCGCGATGTGCTTAATCAGTCAATCAAGGAAATTCAGGATGATCTTGTTCAGCAGATCAAATATTTTACAAAGGAAGGACGTCTTGCAGAGGCGGAACGTGTGAAAGAACGCACGGAATTCGATATGGAAATGATGCGGGAACTGGGCTACTGCTCAGGTATTGAGAACTATTCGCGATACTTTGACAGACGTCTTCCAGGGCAACGGCCGTTCTGTCTTTTAGATTATTTCCCGGAAGATTTCCTGATGGTGGTGGACGAAAGTCATGTAACCATGCCTCAGATCCGTGCAATGTGGGGTGGCGACCGGTCTCGCAAGGAGTCGTTGGTTGAATATGGTTTCCGACTGCCGTCAGCAATGGACAACCGACCGCTTACATTTCAGGAATTTGAGGATATGACCCCGCAGACCATATTCGTAAGTGCCACACCGGCGGATTATGAATTGAGAAAATCGGAAGGTGTTGTGGTTGAGCAAATTATTCGTCCAACCGGCTTGCTGGACCCTGAAATAGAAGTGAGGCCAAGTTTGAATCAGATAGATGACCTGCTCGACGAAATAACCAAACGTATTGAAATGGGCGACAGGGTGCTCATCACAACTTTGACCAAAAGAATGGCTGAGGAATTGAGTAAGTACCTTGATCGTGTTGGTATTAAGTGCCGTTATATTCACTCAGAAGTAAAAACACTTGATAGGGTGGAAATTCTGAGAGAGTTGCGTTTAGGTGTATTTGATGTTTTGGTTGGCGTCAACCTGTTACGAGAAGGTTTGGATTTACCGGAAGTTTCGCTGGTTGCGATTATGGATGCCGACAAAGAAGGATTTCTTCGTGATGTACGTTCCATGATCCAGACGATTGGCCGCGCCGCGCGTAATGATCGGGGAAAAGTAATTATGTATGCCGATGTAATGACCGGTTCTATGGAACAGGCTATTGATGAAACGAACAGGCGTAGAAGTATTCAACTGGAATACAACCGTGCTCATGGTATTGTGCCAAAAACGATTCTTAAATCGCGGGAGGCCATTATGGAACAAACATCCGTTGCCGACTCCAAACCGAGAAGGGCATATGTAGAGCCATCCGAAATTCGCATCGCTGCTGACCCGGTAGTGCAATACATGGGTAAAAATGACCTTCAGAAATTGATCGCCGAAACCCAGAGAAAAATGGAATCTGCGGCGAAAGATCTTGATTTTCTTGAAGCTGCAAGGCTTCGTGATGAGCTGTTGCAATTAAAAGAACAGGTGAAAAATAAAGTTTAGATCGTATTTTAAGTGCGTTTCGTAAAACAAAAACAGGAAGCTTGGAAGGGCTTCCTGTTTTTGTTTTATAAGGGCTTCGTTATGGGGATAACCTGTGTAAAGATTGAAAAAGGTCCTCCAAATAAATGTTTCTTCAATTCTGTTTTTCCTTCATATCTATTGGTTAAACCTTTTAAATATTCTTGTAACCAGGGTTTTACCTGGCACTGCTTGTTGCTCTTCTTAACGACACTTTATTTAATAAATAAATTCTTTATATTGATTAGAATTAGTTATTAATAATACTACATTTGAGTACTTTAACATACCTAATTAATATTACATATTGATATTGGTATCTGTTAATGCGTGATAAGCAGTCTATCTACTATCATTAAATCCTCTTTTATGAAAACGCTCTGTCTGTTAGGAATTCTGACGCTATGCGCGGTTACCAGTATAGCTCAGAAAAGGATTGATTTTCGTATACCGGCCGTGACCAGCGGTTTTGATCTCAAAGGGAAATTTAAGCAGCACGAATTGTTTAAAGCAGATGTAGGTAATATTTATAAACAACTTAATAAAAGTGTCGAAAAACGCTTCAAACTGACATTTTCGGATAAGCTTAGTTGGGAATTCGACTTGGAAAAGAATGAATTGCTTGCTCCTGCTTACGTTGAAATTGTTGCAGGAGAGGGTGGGGAAATAAAAAGAAAGGTGTCATCAGCGAGAAGTTATTCAGGTATTTTGAAAGGAGGAAGGGGACGTATATCGATGACTGTTGACCATGGTTTTTTTTCAGCGGCGATCACCGATGGCGGGCAGACCTGGTATGTGGAGCAGGCACAATATCTGAATGGAGAAACCGATTCCGATGTAGTAGTAGTTTATAATTCGAGTGATGTCATTCCTCTGGAAGGTGCGCAGTGTGGTGTGGAAGATACGGAAAGCAAGGTTGCTGAATTTAAAGAAACAAAATCATCGGCTCGGGTTGCGGCTGACGGCTGCAAAGTTGTGGAACTTGCTATTGCGTCCGATCTGTCCATGTTTACTAAATACGGCAGCGCTTCGGCTGCATTTAATCACAACATTGCCATTATGAACAACGTAGCTGTACTTTACCGGCATGAGTTCTCTGACAATATTGAATTTCGTATTGTGGCGCAATACATTGCCGAGGCACCATCAGCTGAGCCGTTTCTGCCTTTAACTGATTCAACAGATCCTTCAACTGTGTTATGGAATTTTACAGCTTGGGCCGAAGCTGGCAACTTTAAGGTCGATTATGGGATTGGGCAGTTGTGGACAAACAGGGATTTTAATGCTGCGGCAGTAGGAATAGCCTGGGTGCGTGGGGTTTGCACCGCTGGCAGGTACAATGCTTTGCAGGACTTTGGTGGGAACATGGCTGCAATGGCCGTATTGGCAGCGCATGAAATAGGCCACAATTTTGGAGCTGATCACGATGCATCCCGCTCTGCAACAATCATGGCGCCATCGGTAAATATGTCAATAAACTGGTCGCCCGTTTCCAAGTCAGACATTAGCAACCAAATTTCAATACGAAGCTGTTTCAAAAGCTGTTCACCCTCCGTGACGCCGGATTTCGCGATCTCACCTAGTGCGGCTTGCGTTGGGGGAAGTGTTTTGTTTAAGGATAAATCAACAAATAGCCAAGCTCGTAATTGGGGATTCTCGTCGGGAAGTCCATCCACTTCCACAGTGGCACAGGTCCCTGTGACTTATGCCCTTGCGGGTGTATACGATGTGAGTTTAACAGCTGACAACACCAACACTTTACACATTCCGGGGCGCGTTATTGTGAACGATGTTGCTCTTAACAAAGAGTCGTGTGTTATCCCTTCCGGTGCCGGAGGGACGGGTGGTATTAAGTATTTTGGATTGAATGAAATTTCTTTTTCGTCGGGTAATGCTGCAACGGACGGAGCAAGGTACGTTGATCGATCCTGTTCACAGATTGCAGACCTGCAAAAGAACACATCCTACGATTTTACCATTAATGTAGGCCAGGCAGGTGCACAGGAATATGTAAGCATTTACATTGATTACAATGGGGATGGCATGTTTAATGAGTCCGATGAGCGGGTGATTGCAACTGACAATACATGGGCGGGACACCTTATTTACAATACTGCCGCAAATTCCTGGCTCAGATTTACAACGCCATTTCAAATTACTACAAACAAAATATTGAGGTTAAGAATCATTACTGATACTACAAAACCGGGCAGTGCCTGCCACAATCCGGTGAATGGTCAGGTGGAAGATTATGGCGTTGTTTTCAGAGGAGAAATGAGTAATAATAGTTCGCTGCCTGTTGATCTGATCTCTTTCAATGGAAAAAGTTTAGAGAGCCACAATCTGTTACAGTGGCGAACTGTAAACGAAACTGGGATGAAATCCTACACGGTACAGCGAAGTGAAGACGGGTTTCAATTTTTTGATATTGGTGCGGTATCATCCCAAAATACAGGGCGTGATCAGTTTCTATACGAGTTTAAAGATGATCAAATCACGGATGAAACGGGAGGTTATTATTATAAACTTCAAATGGCTGAGCTGGATGGAAAGTCAACTTTCAGCAGAATTGTTTATATCAAAAACAACAGTTTTAAATCAGGCCTCGCCCTTGTAAACTGCCAGACCCTGATCAATGGAAATGATATCTCCTATGATCTGGTGTCGAACAGAAGCAGGTTGGTTACCATTACCGTATTTGATGTAATGGGTAATAAGGTGAGAACATGGGACCGGCAGATTTCTGACGGGAAAAACCATATAAAAGACGACATGTCCCGACTCAATTCCGGTATCATGTTTCTCAGTATTAAATCGGAGGATCAGCCGGTAATTGTACAGAAAATACTGAGATAATTGTACCTCAAATAATTTTAAACTATGCCCTATGTAAATAGGAAAATGTAAGACCGGATTGAGTAATCGTTGTGTTGGTAGTCAGATAAAGGTGATCACTTCCATGTATCACCTTTATTTATGCCAATTCTTCTACCGCAACACTTCCTTTAATAAACGCCACGGCTTCCGTCCAGTTATTCACTCTCTGGTGTCTGGTAACATTGATATTGTGTCCTGCTGTGAAAAGGACGGGTGTTCCCTTACAAAAATCCAGATTTTTCAAGTGATCGTCAATCAGGAAATCGGTGGCAATAACGCTTTTATCTCCGCAAAAAATGATGTTTCTCCATGAAATGAAAGGGCAATGTTCGGCGAGCCAGTCGTACTTTTCTGCCAATGAATTGGGGAATTCCATCGCTGCTGACACAATGTAAATCTCGAAGTCCTGTGCGAGTTCTGTTAATGCTTCAATTGCGCCTGGCATTACAGGTGCGTTGCGGAAAAAACCGGGTTTGTATAATAAACTGCGTGCCGCAACGGCATCCGGGAAGGCTTCGTCCTCTGGTTTTCCCAATAAATCTTTCTTGTTGATCTTCACTCCAAATTCCTTTTCGTAAAAATTGATCCAGTTGGTTTCAATGTCCACAATGACATTGTCCATGTCAATAGCTATTGTTTTTCTCATGATATGTGTTGCTTTATTGTGCAACAAATGTATTTAAAATTTGCAATATATTGCAATAATTTGCGGTTTTATTTTTCTATATTTGCAAAATATCGAATTTGAGTATGCTAAAAGAAGAACGTTTTCAGTTGATTTTAGAACAGCTGAATCAGGAACAAAAAGTGCAATTGGGGCAGCTGAGTGATCTTTTGAAGGTTTCAGAGGACACTGTGAGGAGAGATATAAAAGAGCTGGCCGATCAGGGATTATTGAAATCCGTGAGAGGAGGGGCTGTTCCACATTCTCCGGGACCGCATCATTTTCGGGACAGGATTGGTTACGGAAGCGAACAAAAGCAAATAATTGCAAAGAAGGCATTGCAGTTTTTACAGGATGGGCAGGTCGTTATTTTCGACGGGGGAACATCAGCATTGCTTATTGCGCAGTCGCTGCCAAAAGATATACGGTTAACAGTTGTGACCAATAGTTTTCCTATTGCCAACATCCTTGAAGAACATGAAAAAGTAGAAGTGCTGTTTGCTGGCGGGCGACTTATGAAAAATTCATTTGTTACGGTTGGAAACGAAACCATCCAGTTTTTTAGAAAATTTCGGGCTGATGTATGTCTTTTAGGAATTTGCAGCATTCATGCGGAGCTAGGAGTTACCGGACCTGATTTTGAAGAAAGTGAAGTGAAAAGGGCTATGATCGAATCGTCGCGTGAAGTTGTTGCGCTTTCCACTATGGAAAAGTTGGATACAGCGGAAGCATATTATGTTTGTCCGACTAACCAGCTTACAACAATAGTAACTGATCAGCCGGACGAACGGGAAGAATTCAGAATTTACCGTGAAATTGGGATCAAAATGGTTTAGTGAATGGTTTGCTATTGCTGATCATCCTTATCTTCGGAGGTCTGTTCAATCTTGAAAAAGGTGTCGTCAATCATTCTGGTTTCCTGATTCAGGACATTGGAAAAGCCCAGCATGAATGCAATGACGAACCTTCTCAGCCATTTTACAACGGTGTGAGAAACACAATTTAACTTCATTTTTTATTCCTTTAAAATGTAAGAAATACCGTTACGTTCCAGGTGCAGTACACTGGAATTGGAGCACAGTTCAGTTGCAGAACAGGCAAACGGATAATAGGGAATGACTCTTACTCAGGAATGAATGAGGTCTTCGTCAGGAGAAGTTGTAGTACATCTGGCCGTAAAAACCGACTTATTGCAGGACTGAAAATGATTTGTGGTTGGATAAAGCTGGAAGGAGATTGTTGAGCTTACTTCTAGTTTTTGAGAGAGGGAATCCAGCCTGATTGTTTGTAAACGAATCGTTTGAGGTATATATGGGCTTTTGGTAAAGCTGCTGTAACGGATTGTTCCGGCAGTCTTTGTAAAATTTGACCTGTTTGAGATAACATTTTCAACAGTCGGAACAGGTCTTACTGATTGAAACTGAAATGTGCCATTGGCAAGGCCGGCCGACAAAAACGCCAGAAATAACCACTGAAAAATGGGAAATTTAGTCTTGTATGAGTGAGCTGTTTCTATCATGTTCTTATCTTGGTCCCATTCTGATCGCACCATCCAGTCGGATCACTTCTCCGTTTAACATCACATTCTCCACAATGGATTTTGCCAAGAGGGCATATTCATGAGGTTTCCCAAGTCGTGCAGGAAACGGCACCTGCTGTCCCAAAGACAGGCGGGCTTCTTCAGGCAGCCCCAGCATCAAAGGCGTTTCAAATAATCCCGGCGCAATGGTCATGACACGGATGCCTGATTTGGCAAGATCCCGAGCAATAGGAAGCGTCATACTGACAATACCACCTTTACTTGCCGCATAAGCAACCTGACCAATTTGACCGTCATACGCCGCCACAGAAGCTGTATTAATAATCACGCCACGTTCTCCTTCACTGTTGGCTTCATTTTTCTCCATGGCAAATGCCGCCAAACGAATTACATTGAACGTTCCAATAAGATTGATACGGATTGTTTTATCAAAAATTTCAAGAGAATGCGGACCATATACACCATCCGTTTTTCCAACAGTTTTTCCAACTGGTGCAATGCCCGCACAGTTCACCACAATGTTTATTGAACCGAATATTTCCAGCGCCGAGTTAATGGCCAGTTTAACATCTACTTCATCAGACACATTGGTTTTGATGAATTTCAGTTTACCAGAAAACTCATTTTCTAAATTTTTACCAGCAGTTTCATTAACATCCAGAACAACAACATTAGATCCTTCGGAAAGGAACAATCTGGCTGTGGCTTCTCCAAGTCCCGAAGCACCGCCGGTAATAAGAGCTGTTGCGTTTTTTAGTTGCATAGTTATTAAACATTTAAGGTGACACAGAGTTTCACAGAGATTAATAAGAGTTTCACAGAGAAGAAAATTTATCTCCGCGGCTCTCCTTTTTTACCTCTGTGTAACTCCGTGTTAATAAACCATTACGAAACCACCTCAATTTTCACCTTCAATAAAAACTCATCCATTTCGATCTCACTGGCTGCACCATTTAAGTCGCCAACCAGATCTAGATCCAGAGCTTGTACTTCCTGGCAGATGTATTCTTTATTGGCAGTAACTGCACTTGCCAACAACTCATCGTTGTTTTGAAGCGTAATTTTGATTTTATCCGTAACCTCAAATCCACTGTCTTTACGCAGATTCTGAATACGGTTTACAAAATCACGGGCAATGCCTTCCAGCCTCAGTTCCTCCGTAACGGTAATGTCAAGCGCAACAGTCAGACCGTTTTCACTTGCTACAAGCCATCCCGGAACGTCCTCCGTGTAGATTTCCACTTCTTCGGGTAAAATAACAGCTACCGGTTGAAGATCGATGATCATGTACTGACCATCTTTTTCCAGTTGAGCTATTTCCGTATTGTCCCAAAGTTTGATCTTTTCAGCAACTGCCTGCATGTCTTTTCCAAACTTCCGACCCAGAACCTTGAAATTAGGTTTGGCCTTTTTATGGAAAAATCCGTCGTTGTCATTAATCGCATCAACGTCTTTCACATTCACTTCTGACAAAATAATGGCAGAAACCTGTTTGATCTGACGACTGGTTTTCTCTGTCAATGCCGGGATCAATACTTTTGAAAGCGGCTGACGTACTTTTAATTTATGTTTTTTACGAATCGAATGTACCAACGAACTGATCGACTGAGCCATTTCCATTGCTTCTTCCAGATCCAGGTCAATGGCCTGGTATTCTACAAGCGGCCAGTGCGTCAAATGCACGGAATCGAATTTCAATAAAGAATCGGCCTTCTTCGCTTCATCCCTGATTCCGTCCGTCAGGCTTTTGTACAACCATTCTCCAAAGAATGGAGCAATAGGCGACATCAGTTGAGACACAGTTACAAGGCAATGTTGTAACGTTTCATAAGCTGCTTTTTTATCTTCCGTTAGGCCAGATCCTTGTTCGCTGGAAGGATTCCAGAAACGACGACGGTTCAGGCGGATATACCAGTTGGACAATTGGTCCGTAACGAAATCCTGTACCAAACGGCCTGCTTTTGTCGGATTGTAGTCATCAAACTGTTCGCCCACTTCTTTGATCAGCGTATTCAGTTTGGACAAAATCCATCGATCCAGTTCCGTTCTTTGTTCAACCGGTACCGATGTAGCCTCATGGAAGTTGTAACCATCCAAATTGGCATACAGTGCAAAGAAATTATAAGTATTCACCAGCGTTCCGAAAAACTTCCGCTGTACTTCCTGAATACCATCAATATTAAATTTCAGGTTATCCCAGGGTTCCGCATTGGTGATCATGTACCAGCGCGTTGCATCCGGGCCATATTTTCCAAGAGTTTCAAACGGATCAACGGCATTGCCAAGACGTTTGGACATCTTATTACCGTTTTTATCCAAAACCAAACCAGTTGAAACGACATTCTTAAATGCAACGGAATCAAACAGCATTCCTGCTACTGCATGCAAAGTAAAGAACCAACCACGTGTCTGATCCACACCTTCCGAAATAAAATCGGCTGGGTAACTCTGGTTAAATATCTCCTGATTTTCAAATGGATAGTGCCACTGTGCATACGGCATTGCACCTGAATCGAACCATACGTCGATCAGATCCGGCTCACGGTGCATGACATGTCCGGATGGAGATATCAACACGATCGTATCCACATAAGGACGGTGCAGATCGTAATCTCCATGCTGCAATTTGAGCAGATATTCGGAGTTATGAGCTGCCTGTTCACGTGTCAAATGCCCGGAAATGATGGCTTCTTCCAGCAAATCTTTCAGTTCCTCGATAGAACCAATACATCTTTCTTCACCATATTCACTGCGCCAGATCGGCAACGGAGTTCCCCAGTAACGCGAACGCGACAAGTTCCAGTCAACCAGATTTTCCAGCCAGTTTCCAAAACGGCCCGTTCCGGTACTTTCCGGTTTCCAGGTGATGGTTTTATTCAATTCTACCAGTTTGTCTTTTACGGCAGTGGTTTTGATAAACCAGCTGTCGAGCGGGTAGTACAATACCGGCTTGTCCGTACGCCAGCAATGTGGGTAAGGGTGTTCGTATTTTTCAACTTTGAAAGCTTTGCCTTCCTCTTTCAGTCTGATCGCGATCAATACATCCGTAGCACGGAATTCAGGATCGTTCTGCTCAGCCTCAGAATAATATTCAGGTTTAACGAAACGACCTGCATAATCCGTGATTTCTTTCACAAACCGTCCCTGGCGATCCACGATCGGCACCTCTTTGCCCGTTTCGTCTTTCACCATGATGGAAGGGATCCCGTTGGCTTGCGCCACCCGGAAATCGTCCGCGCCAAAAGTAGGGGAGGTGTGTACCACACCCGTACCGTCTTCTGTTGTAACAAAATCACCAACGATAACCCTGAATGCAGGTAGCTCGGGCTGGATATAAGGCATCAATTGCTCGTACTCAATTCCTTCCAGATCCTTACCTTTAAACTCTGAAACCACAGACCACGGCAAATGCTTTTTATCACTTGCGGCAAATCCGTCAAAGTCGCCATCCTGATATTTGTCAGAAAAATATTTTCCGATCAAATCCTTGGCAAGAACCACATGAACCGGCTCGTAGGTATATGGATTAAAGGTTTTAACCAGTACATAATTGATGTTTGCACCAACAGTCAGCGCTGAGTTTGCAGGCAAAGTCCAGGGTGTGGTAGTCCACGCAAGAATCCGGATATCAAGTCCTGATGTATTGGCAAATACCGGATATGTTTCCTGGTTTTTTACCTTAAACATAGCCACAATGGTGGTGTCTTTTACATCCTTGTATGTACCCGGCATGTTCAGCTCATGGCTCGAAAGCCCGGTTCCTGCCGCCGGAGAGTAAGGCTGAATGGTGTAGCCTTTATATAACAATCCTTTGTCGTAGAGCTTTTTAAGTAAACTCCACAAACTTTCGATGTATTCGCTTTTATATGTAATGTACGGATCGTCCAGGTCAACCCAGTATCCCATTTTCTCAGTAAGATCATTCCATTGATCTGTGAATTTCATTACCGTTTGTCGGCATTTTTCGTTGTAATCAGCGATGGAGATGGTTTTACCGATATCATCCTTGGTAATGCCCAGTTCTTTTTCAACCTGCAATTCAACGGGTAGTCCGTGTGTATCCCAGCCACCTTTACGTTTTACCTGAAAACCCTGTAAAGTTTTGTAACGGCAGAAAATATCCTTGATCGAACGAGCCATAACGTGGTGAATACCAGGTGTTCCGTTCGCTGACGGTGGTCCTTCAAAAAATGTAAAAGAAGGTGATCCTTCACGTGTATCTACGGAAGCTTCAAATATCTTGTTGTCCTTCCAGAATTTCAGTACATCGTCTGCAATCTGTGGATAGCTCAGGTTTTTAAATTCGTTGTATTTCATAAATAAGCTTATAGCTGTTAGCGTGGTCCGTCATACGGTTGGCTTTTAGCTTTTCTTTATAACAAAGATCCTCTGTTTCTTGTTTTTGGGAGTGCAAAATTACGGATTTTTTCTGTGAATGGGAGGAGGAGCTACTTATGATTGAGGGGGAGATTTTACAATGATGCAATTTTGCCCCTCAAATCAGGAGTAGTCGTTTGAATTTAGAGGGTTATCTTTTTGATTCTTAACAAATTATATTGCTTAACAAGTAAATCTTATTTGTAAAATTGCTCACAAATAACAAAAAAGGTGAAACGAAACTTTTTAAAGTCTCATTTCACCTTTTCCTTTTACAAAAAATTCTTCCTGTTACAATTTGAACACACTGTCGCGCGGTTTAAGATAGAGTTTCAGAGAGCATAAAATACCTTTCTGTGAAAATTCTTTTATCTCTTTCCTTCTTAGCTTTTCACCTTTTAAGCTCTCTTTATCACTTCTGGTAAATCCTCACATAATCTATTTCGTATTTTGCAGGAAAAACGGTTTTGGATGGATCGCCGCCGTTGTCTCCACCAATGGCCATTCCAAGTAAAATGTAATGTGGCTGGCGGAAAGGATTTTTTGACGGGTCTTTGTCATTGTAAGTTTTTTCGAGATCTACATCGCTCAGAAGAATATCGTCGACATAAAGTTTGATGTTTTTCTCATCCCAATCCATTCTCCACACATGAAACTTTTCGGACCATTTTGGATCGTTAAATTCTGAAATTGGCTTCTTGGTGGTGTGCCAATTCCCTTTCCATTTTTGCATGGAACCATGTACCGTATTAGCCAGGAGATCTCCACGGTAATATTCCATGATATCAATTTCTCCGTTTTCAGGCCATTCACCTTCATTTCCCAACGTCCAGAAAGCGGGCCACATTCCCAGGCGGGTGTCTATTTTTGCCTTCATTTCAAACCGGCCGTACTGCCAGCTTTGTTTTCCCTGTGTGATGATGCTGGCTGAGGTATATTCAGAATATTCCCTGTTTTCCTTCCAATTGTTGCTATTGGCTACGAATTTTGGATTTTTTATCGCTTCGCGTCTTGCTTCTATGATCAGTTTTCCATCTTTACAATAGGCATTATCTTCCTGATACCACTGCTGTTCATGATTTCGCACAAACCCTTTTTCAGCTTTCCAGTTGGCGGGATCGGGTTTTCCGTCCTTGTTAAATTCGTCGGACCATACCAGTTTCCACTGCGCCTGCACCGGTGAAAACGAAACGAATAAAAAGCTGCATAATAGTAATCCTTTGTTGAGTAGAGACATCTGTTAAGCCTAATGAATAGTAAGGAAGTGAGTGAATTATTTGAACAAAGAAAACAAATAACGTTGAAAATAATCTACCATATATAGCGATTTAGCGGTTTAAAGCATTATTTGTCAAAACCAGTATTAGTGACTTTATTTAGCATACATTTAACTTTCCTTTGCCTGCCAGGCTTTTCGGAAGTATTATATTGGCAGGTGACCGATTGTGCGAATTAAGAATTGAACAATGAACAGGATACTGGATACAGCAAAAAAGGCGGGTTTAGATGGTTTTATGTTAGCATTGATCAGCATGATTGGTCTCGCATATCTCTGGCCCTATCCGGGAATGAAAGAGAGCCCGGTACCTCTTGCCCAAATATCTACCTACGCGGTATCGCTGATCTTCTTTTTTTATGGACTAAGGCTCAGTCCCGATAAACTGCGTGCAGGGTTGGCCAACTGGAAATTACATGCCCTGGTACACATATCCACATTTGTAATATTTCCTCTGCTGGCACTGGCTTTTCGCCCGTTATTTCAGGGGGAAGATCATAAAATGATGTGGCTGGCTATTTTCTTTTTAACCACGCTTCCTTCCACCGTTTCTTCTTCTGTGGTTATGGTTTCCATCGCGGGAGGAAACATTCCGGCGGCAATTTTTAATGCCAGCATTTCCAGCTTAATGGGTGTTTTTATAACACCGCTTTGGATGGGCGTGGTGCTGGATACAAATTCCGGACATTATGATATTATGTCGGTAGTCGGAAAACTCTCTTTGCAAGTATTACTTCCGGTAGCGCTTGGAATTTTGATGAACAAAAAATGGGGCGGGTTTGCTGAAAAATATAAAAAAAACATCCGTTATTTCGATCAGTCATCCATTCTGCTGATTGTGTACACTTCGTTCTGTGAATCATTTGGAGAGCATTTATTCAGTGAGTTCGAGGCAAAGGATATTGTGTTGCTTGGTGTAGGAATGCTGGTTTTGTTTTTCGCGGTGTATTTTTTGCTGACATTTTTCTGTCGCATACTTGGTTTCAGTAAAGAAGATGAGGTTACGGCTGTATTCTGCGGTTCAAAAAAATCGTTGATACAAGGCGCAGTGATGTCAAAAGTGTTATTTTCGGGTGCAAATGCAGGTGTTATGTTATTGCCAATTATGCTTTATCACGCACTTCAGTTGATTTCGGCGAGTGTTATAGCTCAGCGCATGGCCCGGCTCCATCATCAGGATCAGGAGCCGTTGGCGAAATTGTAGATGTACCCTTTATCTTAAATATTATGCGGTTGTTGTCCTGGTTGGTGCGGTTAATTGTATTGGTGCTTTTGTTGCTGGGGATTCAGTCTCTTTGGAAAAACGTTGGGAGCGGAGGATGGCTCTCGGGAATATTTTCGGAAGAGGACAAAACAGAAACGATGCATACGGTAGTGTTACAGGAAATTACTGCCATGGGTAAGCTGGAACTTGTTAAGTACAATTTCAAAGATGTAGTAGAGCAGGAGATCGTTAAAATGTGGCTTCCAAATGCAAAAGCTGTTTTGATCGTGCAGGGAGAAGCTATTGGATGTATTGATATGACCAAAATCAACATCGCCGATATTACGTCTGAGCAGGAAACACTGGTTGTCCATATGCCTGAACCGGAACTATGTGTTTTCAAAATTGACCACGATAAATCGAAGGTTTACAACACTGAATACGCATTTACAGAAGAAGCGAAATTGGTGCAGGAAGCCTACAAACAGGCTGAAAAACAGATTCAGAAGTCAGCATTGGATATGGGTATTTTGAAGCAGACCGAAGAGAACGCGACCAAGATACTCACACCCATTCTGGAAAAAGCATCTGGTAAAAAAGTGATGTTGAAATTTCCGATGAATACGCAGATCGATAAGTTAAGGTAATGTTTTTTCTCAAATGAAAATGGACCATGCTGTCCTGACAAAATAACGGAATATGTTAACACTGGAAGGGTTTAAACAGCTTGTGAAAGATGATATGCTGGAAACAGTTGTCGTTGCTTTTACCGATCACTATGGCAGAATGATGGGCAAAAGGGTTGATGCAGAGTATTTCCTCGACAGCGTTTGCGACTCAGGAACACATGGCTGCAATTATTTGCTGACAACCGACATTACCATGGAACCCGTGCCGGGTTACGACTATGCCAATTGGGAACTGGGTTACGGGGATTTTCATATGGTGCCCGACATGGCTACGTTACGAATTGCTTCCTGGCTCGAAAAAACGGCAATGGTGATGTGCGATCTGCACAACGACAAAACACATGAGCCGGAATCCATAGCTCCGCGTTCTATTCTGAAAAAACAACTTCAAGAGCTCCAAAGTAATGAACTAAGCTGTTTTGCTGCTTCTGAGCTTGAATATTATCTACTCGAAAACAGCTACAAACAGGCGTTTGAGCAAAATTATCAGAACCTGAAACCCGCAGGTTATTATCTGGAAGACTACCATATTTTACAAGGAACACGTAACGAGAAATTTACATCCGCCGTTCGCAGACATTTGAAATATTCGGGAGTACCTGTTGAAACTTCAAAAGGGGAATGGGGACTTGGTCAGCACGAAGTAAATGTGAGGTATTCGGAGGTGTTACCTATGGCAGATAATCACATCGTATACAAGCAATGCCTGAAAGAGGTTGCTGATTCAATGGGCTTATCGGTAACATTTATGGCCAAATTCGCCACCGATCAGGCAGGGTCAAGCAGCCATATTCACATGAGTCTTTGGAAAGATGGTAAAAATGCTTTTGTAGGAAATGAGAAGTTCGGGCCAGTTGAAGGGTCGGATATCTTCAGGTGGTTCTTAGGAGGCTGGATCAAACACGTCCCTGATGTGATGCCGTTTTATGCGCCAACGATCAATTCCTATAAACGTTTTGTAGACGGATCGTGGGCACCAACCAGGTTGGCATGGAGCTATGATAACCGTACAGCCGGTTTCCGTGTGGTAGGAAAAGGAGCAAGTTTAAGAATTGAGTGCAGGATTCCGGGAGCGGACTGTAATCCATACCTCGCATTTGCGGCATCGCTTGCATCGGGACTTGATGGTATTAAAAACAAAATTGAACCACCTGAAATTTTTGAAGGAGACATATATGCCGCAGCGCATTTGCCAAGGGTTCCGTATACTTTGGCAGAAGCCACAGCGATGTTTGAGAATAGTGAATTTGCAAGAAATACATTTGGTAAAGAGGTGATTGAACATTACAGCCACTTCTTCAAAACTGAACAAAGAGCATACGACAAGTCGGTGACGGATTGGGAACGGAGAAGGTATTTTGAACAGATATAGTATTATTCAATAGGTTACACAGAGGTGCACGGAGTTTTAAAAGAGAGAGACACAGAGATAAAATATTTTAGACGCGGAAATTCAGAGAGTTAACCTCTGTGTCCCTCTAATAATCTCTGTGCACCTCTGTGTAACCTTATATGAAACAGGAACATCACATATTTAACACATAACAAAAAATGCGTCTAGAAAATAAAGTTGCTCTTATTACTGGTGGCAGCGGTGGAATTGGCCGGGAAACTGCTTTGCTGTTCGCGAAAGAAGGAGCCAAAATTGTAGTCACGGATGTAAATGACGAAGCGGGACAGGCAACTGCCGATGAGGTTAATGCCAATGGTGGTGAAGCTTTTTTTATCCACTCAGACGTATCCAAAGCGGCCGACTGCGAAGCAGCTGTTGTCTTCACCGAAGAGAAGTTCGGCAAGCTCAACATCATCTTCAACAATGCAGGTATTATGCATAGCGATGATGACAATGCGATGTCTACCGAAGAATCGATTTGGGACCTGACCATGAACATCAATGCGAAAGGGGTTTTTCTGGGATGTAAATATGGGATTCCAGCCTTGCAGCGGGCAGGTGGCGGATCAATTATCAATACAGCCTCATTTGTAGCTATTTTAGGAGCTGCAACACCACAAATCGCCTACACGGCGAGTAAAGGTGCTGTTTTAGCTTTAACGCGGGAACTGGCTGTTATTCACGCAAGAGAAAACATTCGCGTCAATGCGTTGTGTCCCGGACCGTTACGCACTGAACTGCTGATGAAGTTTTTAAATACAGAAGAGAAAAAACAACGTCGTTTGGTTCATATCCCAATGGGTCGTTTTGGTGAAGCCAAAGAGATGGCTTACGCAGCACTTTTCCTTGCTTCGGACGAATCATCATTTGTCACCGGAACCGATTTTCTTGTTGACGGAGGAATTACCTCTGCTTATGTAACACCTGTTTAATTTTTGGAAATGGAAGATGAACGAAAGGGAGACGGAGTTACAGTTCCATCCACTTTGCTTCATCCTCCGTTCCCCCTTTCTCCTGAAAATCCATGTCAACTCAAAAAACTATAAGTCCCATTGACGGATCCGTATTTGTAGAGCGGAATGTGGCCGATGACGTTTCCATAGAAACTGCTTTGACCAAAGCGGCTTTGGCACAAAAGGAATGGCGCAAAACTACGCTGGCCGAACGCGAAATGATTTGCCGGAAAGCGGTTGAATACTTTTTAGATCATGCGGATGAAATCGGGCTTGAACTTACCTGGCAGATGGGCAGGCCTATCCGTTACACGGCAAATGAGATCCGGAAGGGTTTCCAGGAGCGGGCCAAGTATATGATATCCGTCGCCGAAAAGGCACTTGCTGATGTGGCGGTTGAAGAAATTGACGGCTTCAAAAGATTTATCAGAAGGGATCCATTGGGTGTCGTCTTTGTGATAGCACCCTGGAATTATCCATATCTGACCTCGGTTAATTCGGTCATTCCGGCTATCATGGCAGGCAATGCCGTTATTCTAAAACATGCTCAGCAAACACCGTTATGTGCCGAAAGATATGCGGCTGCATTTAAATATGCAGGTTTGCCGTCCGGGGTCTTTCAGTATCTGCATCTTAGCCACGATCAGGTTGCCGGTATCATTGCCGATGAACGAATTGATTACGTTGCTTTTACAGGATCAGTGGAGGGCGGGCATGCTGTACAGGACGCAATTAACAAGCGTTTTATTGTAGGTGGACTGGAACTTGGAGGGAAAGATCCTGCCTACGTGCGGGCTGATGCTGACATTGCGGATGCGGTGGAAAACCTGGTAGATGGTTCATTCTTTAATTCCGGACAATCGTGCTGCGGTATAGAGCGTATTTATGTGCATGAAGATGTGTACGACAAGTTTGTACATGGTTTTATTGCACTTACCAAAACATATACTTTGGGGGATCCATTGAATCAGGAAACGACTTTGGGGCCGATGGTTAAAACTTCGGCGGCGACTTTTGCTCAAAAACAAATTGACGAAGCCGTGGCGCAAGGAGCAAAGGCATTAATCGATCCGGATTTATTTCCCGCCAACAATCCAGGTACGCCCTATCTGGCCCCGCAGGTTTTGGTTGATGTAGATCATTCGATGAAAATAATGACCGAAGAGACATTTGGCCCGGTGGTGGGGATTATGTCCGTAAAAAGTGATGAAGAAGCCATCCGGCTTATGAACGACAGCCAATATGGTCTGACTGCTTCGATCTGGACTAAAGATATTGATACTGCGATGGAACTCGGGCAGCAGGTCGAAACAGGTACTTTTTTCATGAATCGGTGTGATTACCTGGATCCTGCTTTGGCATGGACGGGAGTGAAAAATTCGGGAAGAGGATGTACACTTTCGACGGTTGGTTACGAAGCTTTGACTCGGCCTAAGTCTTTTCATTTGAAAATAGCCGTGAACTAATAGCTGTTGGCTTTTCTGACCCAAATTCAAATGGAATAACAAGCCATTTGAATTTTGCCTAATTATTCAACCATCAATCCAGGCTAACAGCCAATAGCATAAAGTCAACCCATGAAAGTCGGACTATTAGAATGCGATCATGTTCGGGAAGAATTACAACACATTGCCGGCGACTACCGCAATATGTTTCCTGCCCTTTTTTTGCAGGTCGCGCCGGACTGGGAGTTCGAATTTTATGATGTTTGCCAGGGACAATTTCCTGAGTACGTTAATGAATGCGATGTATACATTTGTACAGGATCTAAAAGTTCTGTCTATGACGATGAGTCCTGGATTCATGAATTGAAAGAGTTTATCCGCCAAATTCATTCTTCCGGTAAAGTCTTTATTGGTGTATGTTTCGGGCATCAGTCATTGGGAGAAGCATTGGGTGGAAAGGTTCAGAAATCATCTGTTGG
Organism: Dyadobacter sp. CY312; assembly: GCF_021390535.1. Classification (GTDB taxonomy): domain Bacteria; phylum Bacteroidota; class Bacteroidia; order Cytophagales; family Spirosomataceae; genus Dyadobacter. Next base: position 170,170 of record NZ_JAJUXG010000018.1, on the reverse strand, counting down.
CTGGTGTGTCGGTGTCCATTCTTTTGATCTCATAAAACAGGAGGAATGGATGAGTCCGCAAATATCGCCTTTTAACCTTCTGATGATGTGTCAGGATCAGGTGCTTCATTTGCCTCCGGAAAGCGTACTGTTAGCGCAAACAGCCGATTGTCCGAATGCGATGTTCAGAGTTGGAAATAATATGCTGGGTATTCAGGCGCATCCTGAATTTCCGAAAGATTACGACAAAGCTTTGATGGAAATCCGTGTTGACAGAATAGGAGCGGAGAAGGTTGCAGCCGGAGTTGCAAGCCTCAAAATACAGACAGATCAATTGCTAGTGGCTGAATGGATCAGGAAATTTGTCTTGAATGCAATGAAGTAGTTATCGGATGTATTGTTAATTTTACCACTATATATTTTTCCATATACCAGTACTTTCCATGACCGAAATTAGCACTGAATCAAAACGCCAGATACTTAGTTCGCATCAGACAAACCAGAAGATTCGTCGTATCGCATTTGAAATTTACGAGCAAAATTTTGAAGAAACTGGTATTATACTGGCCGGCATTGCGGGGCAGGGGTATGAATTTGCAAAACGTCTCACTGTTGAGCTGGAAAGTATTTCGCCTCTTCATGTTCAGTTGATCGAGCTTCGTTTCGACAAAAACATTCATTACCAAAGTACGATTCATTTCGATAATGAAACTGATGTGGAAGGGAAGGTCGTGGTGGTTACCGATGATGTTTTAAATACAGGCAGAACACTTGCATTCGCCTTGGAGCCGTTTTTGAAAGTGAGGATGAAAAAAGTGCAGGTCGCAGTTGTGGTCGATAGAAGCCATCATTTGTTTCCCGTTCATGCCGATTATGTAGGTTATTCTCTGAGCACCACAATCAGTGAACATGTGCAGGTGGTATTGAGTACGCCGGATGAAGAAGGGGTTTATTTGAAATGACTTTTGACTGATCTTATATTTGTTTAAATGTAAAAATGCCCTCCTTGCTGTTTAGCGAAGAGGGCATTTTTATTAAACTTAAAATCACCTAGCTATACACGCGCCGAAGCTTGACGTTCTCCACCGGACGAATAATCAGCGGGACTTTTTCGATTTTCACCGAGCTGCTGTCGAGTCCAAACCATTTGTCTTCTGATGTCGTAAAATCCTTGACAAAGAAATAGGTCTTCATGACCATTTGTTCAAAAAACGGCAAATCATTTTCAAAGGAGAGGAATCTTTCCAATACAACAAACCTGAAATCACCTGTAATGTTCTGGCGGTTCAGAGATTCGTAACGGCTGGTAATATCCACTTCTTTGTTCATTACCATATCTTCTACTACTTTCCTGAAGAACAGGTTGATACGCTGTTCTACCCGGAATCCAAGACGGAAATTGATTTTGATCACATTGTCGTCATCGTCATCATCGGCCATTACTTTATATTCCATTGTATACGGATCATCGGTCGTGTCAACGTGCAGGAACCAATAGATATCTGCCCGTTTCGGCCGCTTTTGAAATATGGAATAAATCACCTTCGTTTCAATCTCCGTCGCTCTGGAAGCGTTGGTCATGAACACAAGATGCGTCGCATATTTTGGAATACTGATATCCCGGCTTAGCTCATGCAATGCGGGAAGGAATTTGTCGAGCTTGGTATATTCCGTAAGTCGCAGTTTAATGTAAAATGCTCTTAGCCATACCGTCATTAAACCCGCAACGATGGCACCAATAAGAATGGTAAACCAGCCGCCATGAGTGAATTTAAGCAGGTTTGCTCCAAGAAAGCTAATTTCAATACACAGATAAAATAGCATGAACCCGATCACAACGTAAAGATTGACGCGTTTCAGATACAAGTAATAGGAGAATAAGATGGTAGTCATAATCATCGTGAGCGTAATGGCCAGACCATAAGCAGCTTCCATATTCGATGATTTTTCAAAGTACAACACCACACCGGTGCAGCCTAACCACAAAAGCCAGTTAATGCTGGGAACGTACAGTTGCCCCTTTTGATCGCTGGGATAAACCAACCTAACCTTGGGCCAGAAATTGAGGCGGATCGCTTCGGAAATTAAGGTGAACGAGCCGGTAATAACGGCCTGACTTGCAATCACTGCGGCTAATGTGGCGATGGCAACACCTGGAAGGAGCCACCATTCGGGCATAATTTCATAGAACGGCTTACGACCTTCAAGTCTGTTTCCGAGCTCTGATATTAACCACGCACCTTGTCCGAAATAGTTAAGAACGAGGCATATTTTAACAAAGATCCAACTGATACGTATATTATCTCTTCCACAATGTCCCAGATCTGAGTATAGTGCCTCAGCTCCGGTAGTACATAAAAATACGGCCCCAAGCATCCAGAAACCGCCAGGATGCTGTGTGAGCAGGCGAATTCCGTACATGGGATTGAGAGCTTTCAAAATCTCAGGATGTTTCATTACCTGAAACAGGCCCAATGTTCCCAGCATTAGAAACCATGTAACCATAATAGGGCCAAAAGCACGGCCAACTACCTTGGTACCAAAGGCTTGGATGACAAAAATTATAGTAAGTATAGTTATTACAATAGGAATGGTTTGAATTTCTGGATAAATAAGCTGCAATCCTTCCACTGCAGAGGAAACTGAAATAGGGGGTGTGATGATGCCATCGGCCAGCAAGGTGCTACCGCCAATCACCGCCGGAACGGTAAGCCATTTGGCATGTTTTCTCACCAAAGCGTACAAAGCAAAAATACCTCCCTCACCCCTGTTGTCAGCCCGGAGAATAAGAATAACATATTTGATTGTTGTGAGAAGTGTTAAAGTCCAGAATACGCAGGAGATAGAACCATAAATTAATTCTTCTGTAATGATCTCGTTCAACAAAATAGCCTGCATCGCATACAGGGGGGAGGTGCCTATGTCACCATAAATAATCCCAAAAGCGATTAGCACCCCAGCGGCAGAGATTTTGTCTAAATTATGTTTGGATTCCATTTACCTTTTTTAAAAAACCGGCGAAAGGTAGGAAACGGGAAGCAAACAATAAACAGGCACAAAGAAAATTAATATCGAAGGATTGATTAGTGCCTAAAAAAGCGTTCGGTATAATAGAAAAATATTCAAATTAATAATGACCAGGGTGATAATCCAGCTCAGGATTCTGATGGCTTTTGAGTTGGCAAAACTTCCCATTATTTTCTTATTGGAAGTAAAAAAAACCAGGGGTACTACTGCAAAACTGAGTTGAAGTGAAAGTATAACCTGGCTGAGAACGAGCAGTTCGGCTGTGCCTTTTTCTCCATACAGTGTGGCCACGATCAGTGCCGGTATAATGGCTATTCCTCGGGTTATCAATCTGCGAAGCCATGGTTTTAGCCTGATATTAAGAAAACCTTCCATAACAATCTGTCCGGCTAAGGTGCCGGTGAGTGTCGAACTCTGGCCGGAAGCAAGAAGCGCAAGCGCAAAAAAGATACCTGCCAGACTTACACCAAGAACGGGGTCCAGTAAATGATAGGCGTCAGTAATGTCGGCAACTGTAAAATGACCATTTTGGTGAAAAGCAGTTGCGGCAAGAATCAAAATAGACCCGTTAATGAAAAATGCCAGTCCAAGTGACACCGTAGAGTCAATGGTGGCAAATTTGATCGCCGTTTTTTTGCCAACCTCATCTCTTTTGAAGGCGCGGGTCTGTACAATGCTGGAATGCAGGTAAAGATTGTGCGGCATGACCGTAGCACCCAGTATTCCGATGGCGATGTATAACATCCCTGGGTTGGTTACAATTTCAGTTCTGGGTATCAATCCGTTAAGCATGCCCGAAACTGAGGGTTGAGAAACAATCATTTCGTAGGCAAAACATAAAAGGATGATGCCCATTAACGCGGCCACTATACTTTCGATAATGCGAAATCCTTTTTGTTGAAAATACAAAACAAGAAGCACGTCAAATGCCGTAAATACGACTCCGACGGGAAGTGGCAGACCAAATAAAAGATTTAATGCAATGGCTGAGCCAATCACCTCTGCAAGATCAGTTGCGGCAATGGCGATTTCAGATATTATCCAGAGCACAAAAGAAACGGGTCTTGAATAATAGTCGCGGCAAGCCTGAGCGAGATCTCTTCCTGTTGCAATCCCCAGTTTGAGCGACAAATGCTGTAAAAGCATAGCAAACAAGTTGGAGATCAGAATCACGGAAAGTAGTGTGTAACCAAATCGGGAGCCACCTTCAATGTCCGTTGCCCAGTTGCCCGGATCGATGTAACCAACTGCAACAAGAAGCCCCGGACCCGTAAAAGCCATCATTTTTTTCCAGAAACCTGCTCCTTCCGGGACTGTTATGGATGAATTTACTTCCGACAGTGAGGCAAGTAATTCGGGTTGGCGGGATTTATCGTCGGACGTTGGGGCGATTTTATACTTCTCAAACATGCTGAATTCGACTTATTCGATTAACTGAAAACAAATATAAATAACAATGTAAATATATTTTTAGGTTAGTCTAAATTTTTTTAATTATGATTTGAAAATTGTACTTTTGCCAATTACAGTTTAATCATTCAGAACTGAGGTACCTTCCGCAGGTATATCAATTCACAGTTAAGAACAATTTCAGCTCATGGCAATGTGCCGGCTGCTGAGGCAGATCATATGCAAAATTCTTTTACAGAGGAAAACTATCTGAAAATCATTCACGCATTATCAGGCCGCGAAGGTGTTGAAGTGAGTACCAATGCGCTAGCCGAAAGTACGGCGACACGCGCGGCTTCGGTAACCGATATGTTGCGTAAGCTGGCCGAGAAAGGGCTTATTCATTACAAAAAGTATCAGGGGGTACGGCTCACCGGTGCCGGGGAAAAGGTCGCGATAAGTGTGATCCGTAAGCACAGGCTTTGGGAGGTTTTTTTGGTAGAAAAGCTGGGGTTTGGATGGGATGAGGTACACGAAATTGCCGAGGAGCTGGAACATATACCCTCTGACGAACTGGTGGAAAGGCTGGATGCTTTTTTGGGACATCCGCGATTTGATCCACACGGAGATCCTATTCCCGACGCCAAAGGAAATTTGACTGATCCCGACTATTTGATTTTGACGGATGTGAACGTGGGAGAAAAAGTATTAATGATGGGCGTGCTGGACCATGCTCCGTCGTTTTTGCAGCATCTCGACCGGTCAGGCATCACTTTAGGATCTGTGCTCGAAATAACAGAAATTAACGAATATGACAAGTCCGCATCTGTACGGATCAATGGTACTAATACGTTATTCATTAGTCTTGAGGTATCTAAAAATTTATTAGTGCAGCGCCGATGAGACTAAACCAGCCATGAGACTAAAAATACTGGATCGCTATCTGATCAAAAATTTCCTGATCACCTACGTTTTCGTCGCGTTTGTAATCGTGCTCATCATTTGTATGATCGATTACACAGAAAAAGTGGACGACTTTCTTGACAAAAAAGCACCACTTAAAGAAATCGTAATTGATTACTACTTCAATCTGATTCCGTACTGGATCAACTACATCAGTCCTTTGATGGTATTCATCGCTACGGTTTTCTTTACATCAAGGATTGCTGCCAGAACCGAGATTGTTGCCATGCTGAGTAGCGGAATCAGCTTTGGTCGAATGCTTTTACCATATATGCTCGGTGCTTCGGTTCTTGGCTTGCTTACATTTTTGCAGGTAGGCTGGGTTTTACCTCTTGCAAACAAGATTCGCAACAACTTTGAGAAAACTTATGTAAAAAGTGAGTTCTATTTTAGTGGTCGGAATGTACATATTACCATTGCACCAGATGTTTACGCATATCTGGAGAGCTACAATACATCTTCCAAAACGGGTAACAAGTTCACAATGGAGACGGTGAAAGGGAACACGCTCGTTCAAAAATTCTCCGCGGACAAAATTGTATGGCAACCTAAAAAAGGGAAATGGACTTTACAGAACTACCAGATACGAACGCTGGATAGTTTGGGTGAAAAAATAAAAACGGGAGTTGAAATTGATACAACCATTAATCTCTTTCCCCGGGACTTCGAAAGTGATTACAATCTTTTCGAAACTTTTACACTCCCTGAATTAAATGCCTATATCGATCTTCTGAAAAGCAGGGGAGCCGATGGTCTGGAAGTTTATCTCATCGAAAAATACATCCGTTTCACCCAGCCGTTTGCTATTCTGATACTCACGGCTATTGGTGTGATTGTATCGGCAAGAAAGAGCAGAAAAGGGGTTGGCTGGCAAATCGCGCTGGGTTTCATGCTGGCATTTATATACATACTTTTCTTCCTGCTCTCAAAAGGAGTGGCGGAGGCGGGCACCATTAATACATTGCTTGCGGTTTGGCTGCCAAACATTATTTTTTCTTTTATCGGTCTCATTTTGTATAAAACCCTGCCCCGGTGATTTAAACAGTGGAATACTCACTTGCCAATACGATGGAGCCCGAAATCAAATAATAACCGCTATTTTTGTCGAATCAATCAAATTGAAACTAAATGAAGTTAGCCCGCCTGCTCTTAGTAATACCTTGTTACAATGAGGAAGCCATATTGCATTTAACCTATTCTGCATTAAAGCGTTATTACGACGAGATAAAAGCGAAAGGGTTTATAGCGGCAGACAGCAAACTGTGTTTCGTGAACGATGGTAGCCGCGACAAAACCTGGGACATTATTGAAGAGCTGAGTTTGAAAGATGCTGATGTAATGGGTGTTAAGCTTTCTAGAAATTTCGGGCATCAAAGTGCTATTATGGCCGGTCTGGAAAATAATATTGATGCCTTTGACTGCTTTATCACCATCGATGCCGATTTACAGGACGATATCAACGCCATTACAGGAATGATTGAAAAACACCACGAAGGTGCCATGGTGGTGTATGGCGTGAGAGGTGACAGGAGTTCAGATAGTTGGTTTAAACGGTCAACAGCAGAAGGCTTTTACGTACTGATGCAAAAAATGGGGGTGCCCGTTGTATTTAACCATGCCGATTTCCGGCTTATGGATCGGCGAGTGCTGAAAGAACTTGGAAATTTTAGAGAAATAAACCTTTTTCTGCGTGGGATCGTACCTTTGATCGGTTTTAGAAACGACAAAGTAGTATATAATCGTCTGGAAAGGCAGGCAGGCGAAACGAAATATCCGCTGAGTAAAATGCTGCTTTTTGCCTGGAACGGGATTACCTCTTTTTCTACGTTTCCGATGAGGCTGGTGCTTTACTTCGGCGTATTTAATTTTATTGTTGCGATGGCGATCGTGATTTACATCATGCTTTCGTATCTGATCGGATATACCGTTCCTGGCTGGACTTCTACCATGTTGCCCTTAACCTTTTTCAGTGGCTCAAACATGATGGCATTGGGTCTGATAGGTGAATATATCGGCAAGATTTACGAGGAGGTGAAAGGTCGCCCCCGATACATTATTGAAAAAATTGTCAATGAATAGATTTTATAGGAAATACAGGGTTTTTGGAAATTGGATAAATATTTTGTTGATGGTCAGTGTATTGCTGCCATTACTTGTGCTTTCTTATTATAACCATCCTTCACCTGCCGACGATTACTGCTATATCGATACAGTTTTTAAGTTTGGGTGGCTTGAAGCAATGAATTATTACTATTCCGGATGGACAGGCCGGTATTTTGGTATCTTTCTTAATCATTCCAATCCATTGTTGTTTCACTCCGTAGCAGGCTTTAAAGTGCTGCCGGTTATTCTGTTGAGTGGAGTGGTTTTTGCACTATACAGTCTGTTCCGCCATCTCACACCAACGTTATCGCGTTTGGCCCACATTGGTTTTGCCGGGGTTGTATTTTTCCTGTACATGTTAAAAATGGCAAGTATCTCAGAAGCATTTTACTGGATGGCTGCCTTTGTTACATACACGGTTCCCAATATTTTTACCCTACTGTGGCTTGTGCTGGTTTTACGTTATTACCGGCAAGACACGCCAACGGCTAAAATTTTGCTAGCAACGCTCTCCGGTTTTTTAATTTTCGCAGTGATCGGCAGCAGTGAAACAAACCTCTTGATTATGATCCTTCTGGTGGGAGCATGGTGGGTTTACCGTTTACTTTTCCACAGGAAAGTAGATGGATTTATGATCGCCATGCTAACGGTGACTATCCTTTCGGGTTATTTGTATTTTAGTTCTCCGGGCAATCAGGCGCGTATAGGGGGAAATCCCCTTGGCGGCGACGTTGTCTTCTCATTTGTCAGTTCATTTAAAAAACTTGGCTCACTGAGTTTTGACTGGATCTTCCGGACACCTCTTCTTTTCTTTTCTTTTGCGTGGTTAATCGTACTTTCGAGACTTTCCGTTGGAGCAAGAAATTACTTTTCTGTACCCGTTTGGTATGCGCTGTTGTTATATATTGGCGTACTTGCCGCACAACTTTTCCCTTCATACTACGGTGTAGGGATTGAACCGACGCCACGGGTGATCAACTGCGTTTACTTCTATTTTCTGATCGGGTGGTTTTATATTATCGGTGTAATATTTCATTATTTTAAGAAAGGCGACGTTTCCCGATTCAGCTTTTCAGGTTTAAGGTATTCATTGTTATATGTACTGTTGGTTGTTTCATCTTTTCTTGCCTTTTACAGCAGCGACAATGTACGTCTTATCTATACCGATCTGATCAAAGGGAAGGCTGCCGCTTTCAACAGGGAAATGAATAGCCGTTATGAAATGCTGCGTGTTTCTAAGGAGGATGTGGTTTATCTGCCAGCCATTGAATCCAAGCCGTTGTCTATATTTTACGATGATGACATAAAAACGGATAAAGACCATTGGTGGAACAAATGTCTGGCTGGGTATTTTGGCAAGAAAGCGGTTTACTTGAAAGAGAATGGAGTTGGAGAGAAATAATAAGATATTCGGTCTTGCCATGTTCATACCTGTAATGCTATGGGTATTCGTTATTCTGAGCTATTCAGTAAATGTGCCGTGGTTCGATGATTTTGATCCCTTTCCCGATTTCCTGAGGAACTGGACAGAGGCAGGAGCCGCTGGTGAAAAGATATCTCTTCTTTTTCAGCCCAATAACGAGCATCGGATGGTTATCGGCAAACTGATAACGCTCCTGTACTTTCAGCTAACCGGAACTCTCAATATTACTTTCATTCATATTGCAGGAGGTTGTTTCACTCTGGGAACATTGGCACTGATCTGGTCAGCTTTTCGAAAGCAGAATTTCAATGTCTGGTATTTTTTGCCTGTTCCTTTTCTGTTGTTTCAGCTTCAATATCACCTCGTGTTTCTGTGGGCGATTTGTAGCATGCAACATCAAACAGTGGTTTTCTTTGTTATACTTTCGATGTTTTTGCTTTCCCGACATCGTTTTGTCTGGTCCGTTGCGGCAGCTGTTTGTGCCACTTTTGCAATGAGCAGTGGTATATTTGTGTGGGTAGCAGGAGCTGTAATTTTGATTTTACGTTCCAATTACCGGCAGTTGATCATCTGGATTCTTGTGGCGGCGACTGCCATCGGATTTTATTTTGCAGGTATGTCGCCCCAGGGCAATGAGGCTAGTATTGCATTCTTGATAAAAAATCCTCACTTGTCAGTACTTGGCTTTTTTGCTTTCCTGGGAGGTCTTTTCGATCTTTTTCCTGAAAAGGATATCGTAACCCGATCTGTAATGCCTGTAATAATGGGTTTTGTTGCGATGATTTGGGTATCAATCTGGCTGTACACAGCTTCACTTCCCTGGCTGAAACGTACTTGGGGTATTACTTTAAAAAGGCCCGGATTTGTTAATCCGTCGGATCGGCAAAGGTCAGAAAAAGAATCGTTTCAGGAATTTTTGCTTGGCATAATGATCTTCTTACTTGCCAATGCTTTGATTATCGGTTTGTTAAGACCCCGCTTTGGTTTTTTTGTGATGATAGTTAGCAATTATAAACTGTATCCGGCTCTTTTCCTGATTGTCACTTATTTGTCTTTCCTGTCATCCACAAATGCAGCAGTGCAAAACAAAGTATTCAGGTCTGCCGCTGTTATTAGTGTGCTGATTTGGGGCATCTCCATTTATACCTATCTGCCGGCAATCAACGAACGGAGAAAGTTTTTGATGATCAACGCCTACAATCAGGAACATAATGGATTTGGGCTAGGTCATGTTCCTTTTTCAACTTCGGCCAAGTATGTTGATAAGTTGATGAAAGAAATGGTCGGTGCAGGAATTTATCGTTATCCATCCGAGTCAGAATGGTTGGCGTTGGAGATAAAAAAAATAGATAAACCTGTTACCAGCGAGCTTGGCGTTAAGTATAAAATTGAAGGAAGTACCGTGCGGGTTGAAGACACCAACGCTCCATTAAGTTTGAACAAGGGTACCGGACAATATGCCTTTTTGAGACGTGGCTCTAAGGTTTATGTTTTTAAGCTTACACAGCGGAGCTACACCGGGCGTAATCCACTCAAACAGTATGACAAAGGATCCTTTGTTGAAATTCCTTTTTCTTCTGTTGAACCAGGAGCTTATCAACTCGGTATTATTAAAGTTGAAAACTATGTTTTTACCGGAGGTATCCTCAATAATATTGAGGTTCCGTAATAAGGAAGATACATCTGTAATGTGAAAAATGTATTTTTGCCATTACAGATTTAATAGTTTAAATTCAGTATTTTGAAAATCCCGCAAATATCTATTGTTGCACCGCTTTATAATGAATCTGAATCGTTTCCATTGCTTGTCGAGCGAATCAATGCATTAATGGATTCCAGCCCACTCGCTATTGAAGTAGTGCTGATTGATGACGGTAGTAAAGATGATACCGCCACACGTATTCGCCAATTGGCGCTTACTGATGATCGTTATCACGGTGTATTGCTGTCCCGGAATCATGGTCATCAGCTGGCATTAACTGCTGGGATGGCACGTGCGAGGGGGACCGAAGCTTTATTTGTTATTGATGGTGACCTTCAGGACCCACCAGAATTACTTCCTGAATTTTACAAACTGTACAAGGAGGGAAATGATGTGGTGTATGCAGTAAGAAAAAAGAGAAAGGAGGGTGCCGTAAAGAGGATGGGTTATTATGTTTTCTATCGTTTGCTCCGCTCAATTTCATATGTAGAAATTCCACTGGATAGTGGAGATTTTGCGCTCATAAGCCGACGTGTAGTAGATGTTATGAACAAAATGCCGGAAGAGAGCAGATATCTGAGGGGAATGCGTTCATGGATCGGATTTAAACAAACGGGATTTGAATATGAGCGTGATGCGCGTGTGGCGGGAGAGTCTAAGTATTCTTTTAAGCAATTGTTTGCCCTGGCCTATAATGGGATATTTAATTTTAGCGAGTTTCCTATCAAATTCATGAGCAGAACGGGTATTTTCGCCATTCTTATCGCGCTTGTTTATTTTTTTATTGTCGTTGCCAAAAAACTCTTTTTTGCCCATGTTATCGAAGGATTCACTTCCCTGCTATTTGTGATCATCCTTTTCAGTGGGGTACAATTATTAGCTCTGGGAATTATAGGTGAGTATGTTCTGAGAATCTTTTTCCAATCCAAAGGGCGGCCTCTTTATATAGTTAAAGATGAAATAGTTAATTGCGAGTATATTTAATCGGATGCTATTTAATTCAATTCAGTTTATCATATTTTTTATAGTCGTTACGCTGGCTTATTTCAGCTTGTCGTGGCGTGGGCGCTGGATGTTGCTTTTGGCAGTCAGTTGCTATTTTTACATGGTTTTCAAGCCGGTCTTTATTCTGATCCTGTTTGGTACCATTGTAATCGACTATTATGCAGGTATATGGATTGCCCAGGCGCAGGATAAGAAGCGGAAGACACTATTGCTTATCATAAGCCTGATTTCAAATATAGGGATACTTGCCTTTTTTAAGTACTACGATTTTGGTCGCGGCTCAGTAAACGACCTGCTCGGGTTATTCGATCTTCGTGCTATTATCCCGCCGCTCGAACGTTTGTTACCTGCCGGGATAGCACAGTGGATGGTGGATGGCGGCGGACAGGTTATTTTACCCATCGGGCTGTCTTTTCACACATTTCAGGCCATGAGTTATACCATTGAGGTGTACCGCGGTAACCAGCAGCCTGAAAAACATTTTGGTATTTACGCCCTATATGTAATGTTTTATCCGCAGCTGGTGGCCGGTCCGATCGAAAGGCCGCAAAATATGCTGCATCAGTTTCATTCTTATTTCAAGTATGACTTTGAGCTGGTTAAGTCGGGATTGATGCAAATGGCCTTCGGTTTGTTTAAAAAGATTGTCATTGCGGATCGTCTGGCTGAGGTAGTGAATTTTGTATATGACAATCCTGCTGAGCAAAACGGTCTGTCATTACTTGTAGCAACCGTTTTTTTTGCATTTCAGATTTATTGTGATTTCAGCGGCTATTCCGACATTGCCATTGGTGCGGCCCGTGTGATGGGCTTCACATTGATGGACAACTTCCGGTCTCCGTATGAATCCTCATCCATATCGGAATTTTGGGGAAGATGGCATATTTCGCTTTCCACCTGGTTTCGCGACTACCTCTACATTCCGCTTGGAGGAAATCGTAACGGAGAGCTTGTCAAATATCGAAATCTGTTTATTGTATTCTTAGTGAGTGGTTTGTGGCATGGAGCGAGCTGGAATTATGTGATTTGGGGTGCTCTTCACGGCACTTATCAGGTAAGTGCTTTGCTTAGGGATAAGTGGATGAAAAAGGTGGGGATTTCAATACCTAAAAATTCTTTTACCAAAGTTTTGGGTGTTATTTTTACTTTTATTCTGGTGACCATAGCATGGGTGTTCTTCCGGAATCATACTTCTCCTGTGGGTAGATCATTTACCATTTTGCATAGAATATCAACCTTGTCGTGGAGTGAAAAACTACATACTCCTTTCAATTCGGTGGAAATGTGGTTCTGTATTTTTCTGATTTTCTTTTTGTTAATCAAAGAGCATTTTGTTCAGAAAATTCCGACAAAGAATTCGCTGGTATTTTATCTGCTGTTTGGAATAATTGCCTTTTTAACCTATTTCCTGGGTGTTGTTACCGAAAATCAGTTTATCTATTTCCAATTCTGATCCAATTGTACAAACGGCGGCAAACAATTCTGAATGTTTTGCTGTTCTCTAAATTAGCTAATGTTTTACGCAGGCATCTTTTTAGTATCTATAATTCTATTTAGTTCAATAATATGTACGAAGTGACAGCTGATAACCGATTGAAAAAACTGATTATCGTAGGAGATCGTGTTTTGATAAAACCGAAAAGCCCGTCGGATAGAACCAACAGCGGGCTTTATCTTCCTCCAACTGTGACAGAAAAAGAACAGGTTCAGAGTGGTTATGTGATTAAGGTTGGGCCTGGTTATCCTATTCCTGCCGCTACCGACGATGAGCCGTGGAAGGAAACGGAAGAAAAGGTGAAATATATGCCTTTGCAATCCATAGAAGGTGATGTCGCGATATACTTGCAGCGCAACGCGATTGATCTGGAATATGACGGTGAAAAATACGTAATTGTTCCACAGGCTTCTATACTGATGCTGGAACGTTCAGAGGATCTGTATTAATCCAAGAGTTTTATAAAAGGCAGTCTTATCCGGACTGCTTTTTTATTTATCCGAAAATTTGATATTTATGGTTTATCTTCTTTGGTCCCTAATAAATCTGGCAGCGCTGTGCTGGTTTTTGTACATTGCTTTTTCCGTTTTAAAACTGATCAAAGAGCATTTAGGTGTTCCTTCTCTGATCATATTTATATTGGGTAGTCTGTCATTTAGTCAGGGAACACTCACCAATGAAAAACCACAACCTTCGTATAATGAGCAAATGACGCTGGGTGTGCAAATGATAGATGAGCAACTTTGGTACAATACCAGCCTGTTCTATGCCTACCCAAAGGATTCACTTACTGGGGAAGCCAGGGGAGATGTTTCGCAGAGCGGACTGGTGATCGGTCATGGCTGGAAGCCTACATTGTCAAGGCTGTGGTTTGAAAATGGGAAATTAAATTATTCTGTTTCGGGAACGCATGAATGGAAATTTTTAGGGCTTACTCTGTACTCTGAACCTAAGCAATTTACTGGTCATATAAAATGATTCAACCTATTGTTCATGATATGCCTGCGGGAACCAGTACCTTTGCAGCATGTCAGATCAGGAAAATATAACAGCCGCTATTGCCGGCCTGGGTGTGTCCGCATTAAATGAAATGCAGGAAGCCGCTCAAAGTGCAATTTTGGAAAGCAACGAGGTATTGCTTCTGTCTCCCACAGGTTCAGGGAAAACCCTCGCTTTTCTTCTTCCCATTATGTCACTCCTTCAAAAGGAAGTGGATCAGGTACAATGCCTTGTCATCGTTCCTACAAGAGAACTTGCACTACAAATCGAGCAGGTTTGGAGAAAGATGTCTACAGGTTTTAAAGTGACCTGTTGTTATGGAGGGCACGACATGCAGACCGAAGTGAGGAGCCTCACCGAGCCGCCAGCATTATTAATTGGTACTCCTGGCAGGTTGCTTGACCACATGCATCGTCAGTCATTTTCATATAGGAGCATATTCACGCTTATTCTAGATGAATTTGACAAATCACTTGAAATGGGTTTTCAGGAAGAGATGACTGAAATCGTGCGAAATCTGAGAAATGTTAAGAAAAAGATACTTGTATCAGCTACTGCCGGGTCCAAAATACCGTCATTTGTCAGTTTTAAGAATCCGGTTGAGATCGATTTTATTTCCAATCGCAACCAGGCAAGCGGACTTACTGTTGTCCAGGTTGTCTCGGAGAAAAACGACAAAATGGATAGTTTGTTACGGTTATTAGGTGATTTAGGTTCTGAATCAACCATGATTTTCTGTAATCAAAGAGATTCTGTGGAAAGAATCAGCGCAGTGTTGAAGGAAGAGGGCGTGGATTGTGCATTTTTTCACGGGAAGTTGGAGCAGGAAGACCGCGAACGTACATTGATGCGTTTCCGGAATGGTTCGGTACTGTATCTTGCAGCAACGGATCTGGCTGCACGGGGTTTGGATATTCCGGATATGAAGCATGTGATCCATTTCGAGCTTCCGATGAAAGGGGATGAATTCAGGCATAGAAACGGACGTACTGCGCGAATGGAAGCGGAGGGAACTGCTTACATTTTGACCAATGTCGATGAAAAACTTCCTGATTACATCACCATCAAGCCCAAAGTTTTGGCATTGTCAGCAACTTTTAAAGCTCCGCCAACTTCTGTTTGGACTACGATCTACATCAGTGGAGGGAAAAAGAATAAGTTGAATAAGATGGATATTGTGGGGTTCCTTCTTCAAAAGGGCAAGCTTGAAAAGCAGGATCTGGGTTTGATTGAGGTGAAAGACACCATCTCATTTGCGGCAGTGAACAGGAGTAAAGTGAAAGCTATGCTTTCGCTGATAGGCGAGGAAAAAATGAAAGGTAAAAAATTCAAAATTGAAGTAGCAAGATAAGGTATTGATCGTCAGGTAGGTAAATTGCGAAAGATCGTAAAACCGATAACCAGGATTAGAATACCAAGCGAAACCCTTCTTTTCCGTATAAGCGGATAAGAAGGGTTTTGTTTTGTTAATTCGCATACCAGTACGTGAGCGAGTAAACCAACTACTGGAAAAACCAGTGCATTAAGCTCAAAGGCTTTCTGCAAATTGCCATGTAGCAGCTCATGGAACGCTCTTTGTCCTCCGCAACCCCAGCAAAGAAAACCTGTTGAATGATGCAGAAGACATGCAAATCCAACATGACTTTTTTCGGGATCCGACAAATAATAGAACGAGACAACGCTTATTGCGGCGATGACAATAACAGTTTTTTTAACTGCCGGGAAAGGAATTTGCAGCATGGCAAAGTGTTCAGTCGCGAATTACCAGGTCACGCACAATGAGATCGTGTAGCGCCTGCTCTTCTTTGTTGAATAGCGGCCATAGCCAAAGTAAAAAGCAAAAATTTACAGTTAAATATTTAATCAGCGTTCTGCCGACGGCAGCACCTAGGGTGAGTCTTTGTCCCTGCTCATCAATCACTTTAATTTTCATGATTACCTTACCAAAGGTAGCCTGGCGGGAAGAGCTTAGCATGAATACTTCATAGATAACGGGACCAACAAATGCCATTAGTATAATTGGTAAAATGGCCAGGCCTGCAATTAGCCCTGCCGTGTCGCTATCACCCATGGCGCCTGTTAAGGCTCCAATGCCAAATATTGGAATAATAATTAGTGACATGGCGAAGCCAACAATGAAACTGTCAATGATTTGAGCGACTAACCGGGCACCGAAGCCTGCAAGCGTAAAATTTGTCATAAAAGGAATAGGGTTAAAGGTTTGATTTACTTTCAATTAAAGCAAAGAATCTTACAAGTCAAAATTAATTACTTCCAACAAAACTTATCCTAATTCCTGATGTCAGGAGAATAATTAAGATTAACGGTTAAAATAGATTTTAAAAACTTGTGTAAGTAGATATTTTATTATTTACTTTGTAACACAAAGTACTTTTAAATTAATTGACATGATAAAATCTCGTACCAGTTATTTGTGGTTATCCCTGACTGGACTTCACACCTGGTTGTTTTTTGACCAGCAGATGGGCTTTAATGCCCTGGTTTTTTCACTAGCCTCTGTGGTTTTAATCACCTGGCATCACCGGCTTTGGAATGAAAGAATGTGGCAGTTGGGTGCGGGGTTGCATCTACTTTCTGCTTTCGCTGTTTTCTGGCATGTTACCGGGGATGCAGGTTTGTTGTATCATGTGTCGTCATTTCTGCTCGCTGGATTTGTCTTTGCCGCTCGCAGTAGTCCCTCTGTGGCGCTTTTAAACGGAATCCTTGCAAGCTTCGGGATGAGCTTTGTAAAAATGCTGAGTGCTTATGCAAGGGAAATCAGGAGCATAGGCTTTGTTCAATTTTTCCTGCCTCAGGCTGCTTATAAAAAGGCCTATTTATATGTTGCACCAATAACTGTCACACTCATTTTTTATTCCCTGTATAGTTCAGCAAATCCTGACTTTTGGCTGAAAAATGCTTTTCCAGATTTGGAGCCTGACTTTTCCTTAATGGCCTATATCATGTTTGGACTGGTATTCCTGTCTCCGTTATTTTTCCCTTGGGGACTACAAAAAGTTACGGAATGGGATTTGGCCCAACCGGGAGACTTAAAAAGAGTGCGTTCTAAAACCAAAGTTTCCAGGAAGTTGGGTCTGGTTGAAGAAAACCGTCAGGGCGTCATAATGTTCGCAATGTTGAACACTCTCATCATCCTGTTTTTATGCTTTAATGTTCTTCAGATTTTTGTCCCATCTTTAAGTGACGTAACCAGAGGGTTTTCAGAACAGGTTCATCAGGGGTTTGACGCTTTGGTGATAAGCCTCATATCGGCGATTCTGCTGATCATGTACTATTTTCGTGCAAACCAGAATTTTTATGAACGAAAGAACCGACTTGTGCAACTAGCGACGATATGGATTTTTCTGAACGGATTGCTCGCTCTGTTTACCTGTTATAAAAATATTCTTTACGTTGATTCTTTTGGTTTGACTTACAAAAGAATCTGGGTGTTTATCGGAATGCTTCTCACAGGTGCGGGTCTTGTACTTACCCTGTTTAAGATAAAACATTTGAAAACGAATTGGTATCTGATTCGTCAGAATAGTTGGGTGTTGTACTTCGTGATGACGTTTTACGTACTCGTGGATTGGGACCGGCTGATAACCTGGTACAACCCGAATTATGCGAAGGAGGTTGATATGGCCTACATTTTTGATAATCTGGGTAGTACAAAGCTTCCTTATCTTGCCGAACTGGTCAGAAATAAAGATCCAAGGGTAGAACAGCACAAGTTTAAGCTATTGGGAATGAAAATGAAGGCTAACAGCGAACTTCATAAGGATTGGCGGTCAGCAACAATCGATGGAAGATGGCTGGCGAAGGAGTTGGCGGGCTTAGAGTGAATGCGGTATCACCGAAATCAAAAAAAGCATCCAACCTCAGGTTGAATGCTTTCGAAATGTCTTATTATGACTTAAACTTAGATAACTCTTACGTTAACTGCATTTAGACCTTTTTTTCCATTTTCTACGTCGTAAGACACTTTGTCGTTTTCACGGATATCGTCTTGTAGACCTGAAACGTGTACGAAAATGTCTTTTTCACCATTTGATGGTTGGATGAATCCAAATCCTTTGGAATCATTGAAAAACTTAACTGTGCCTTCTGCCATTGGTATTGATCTTATTTTTTTAAAAACCAAATGTAGATAGAAAATGCAGATATACAACACAAATATTTAAAAAGGTTTAGAATTATTCCATTTAGTTACCCATTAAGAACCAGATCATTAGACAAGTCTGAGAAAGTTTCTTTGTTTTTTGATAACATGTAATATTGTAATAGTTATATTTTTTGGGTGGAATACGATATGTATTGCTATTCTTGCCCAATCAAAATAACATTTGAGTGAATTCTGGATTAAGGCTTCGAAGAGTCCGGACTCCAGCAAAATTTAATTTTTGTAACTACTAAAATTTTGCAACTCCAGGTACACTTTCTTACTGATATCAGGATTAAGTTACATGACGCTATCTCTTCATTTCGGTAAAATAGCTGCAGGTGTTAAGAAGAAAGCAATGATGACGGTTAGTAAATTACATATATCTCTGACCGCTCCATTTTATGCTCATTTAAATATTCCTCCAAGCCCCAAAGAAGATCATTATCGGTGAAGCCGGGTTTTATGGATGTTTCATCATTTGTGGAGCCCGGTTTTATTATTCCTAACTTTGTCGGGAAATTAAGTAAGAGTTATGCCGCTTGTAAATATTAAGGATCATATTCCACCATTCTGGCTTCCCAACGGACATCTTCAAACCATTTATCCCGCACTTTTCAGGAAAATATCGGGAGTGGTTTACCAAAGAGAAAGGATTGTAACACCCGATCAGGATTTCCTGGATCTGGATTGGTCATTCTCATCTGGTAAATCTGAAAAGCTGGTTATACTTTCGCATGGGCTTGAAGGGAATAGCAACAAACAATATATTGTTGGCATGGTGAAGCTGCTCAATCAGAATGGATTCGATTGTCTGGCCTGGAATTTCCGAAGTTGCAGCGGAGAAATGAACCGGACATCCGGTTTTTATCACAGCGGTGCTACCGATGATCTGGATCTGATAGTTGAAAAGGGAATCAGCAAAGGATATACCGAAATACATCTGATGGGTTTTAGTCTGGGAGGAAACCTTACTTTAAAGTATCTTGGAGAGAAGTCACGCAAAAGACACGTCAGCATAAAAAAAGCTGTTGTTTTTAGTGTTCCCATGGATTTGAAAGCATGTAGTCTTTCAATTATAAAAAGAGAAAACCGCGTTTACATGCATCGGTTTCTCAATACGCTCAGACCAAAAGTGACCGAAAAATCCCGTTTGTTTCCGGACAGGATCAGTCTGGAAAAAGATCATTTGGTGAAAACCCTTTATGATTTTGACGATATATACACAGCTCCGTTGCACGGATTTAGTGATGCGAGCCATTATTACGAGCAGTGCAGTTCTCAGTTTTTTGTCCAAAACATTGAAATACCGACGCTGATTGTAAACGCAGATAACGATCCGATTGTGCCAGGTTCTAGTCTGCCTCTGGATTTAATTGCTACACTGGAAAATGTTCATCTGGAACTGAGCAGCCATGGTGGTCATTGCGGATTCCGGCCAGCTCATGTCGCTGACGGTGTGTATTGGTCGGAACGTAAAGCATTGAATTTTATACAATAAAATGGTTTTGTGTGAAAAAAACCAGAAATGACAAATAATAAAACACAACAGCTATAAAATTTGTTAGACATAGGAAACAGATTTGTAATTTTGTGCCTCAATCAGCAAGCTACCGGATTCAGTCGTATTGATTTGTTTACTTTTAAATTGATAATTAATAAGTTATCTGCCGCTTCATGCCCACATTAACACTTAGCAACCCGTACATTATTATCGATTTCGACAGCACCTTCACCAAGGTTGAAGGTCTGGATGAATTAGCTGCCATTGCTCTTACAGGGCATCCGGAACGTGAGAGAATCGTTCAGGAGATTGTGGATCTTACAAATAAAGGCATGAACGGAGAGATGTCGTTTGCCGATGGATTACGTCAGCGAATAGATCTTTTAAAAGCAAAACGTTCGCATATTGATGAACTTATTATATTCCTGAGAACCAAGGTTTCGGATTCTTTTAAAAGAAACCAACACTTTCTTACGGAGAATACCGACCATATATTTATCGTTTCAAGCGGTTTTAAAGAGTTTATTGTACCAATTGCAACTGAGCTTGGTATTCGTGCGGATCATGTATATGCCAATGAATTCAGGTTTGACGAAGACGACAATATCATCGGAATTGATGAAAACAATGTATTGTCAACTGATGGCGGTAAAATTAAACTTCTTGAAAGCCTGAAACTTGAAGGGGAAGTTTTTGCAATTGGTGACGGATACACCGACTATCAATTAAAAGAGTCCGGTCTTGCAAGCCGCTTTTATGCGTTTACCGAAAACGTGGAACGTCCGAAAGTAATGGCTGTTGCAGATCATATCGCTACATCTTTTGATGACTTTTTATATGATAACAAACTGAGCAGAAGCCAGTCGTATCCTAAAAGCCGTATTAAAGTTCTTTTGCTTGAAAACGTGCATCCGGTTGCACTTCGTGCCTTTGAAGAACAAGGCTTTAATGTAGAGTTTGTAAAAGGTGCTTTGGATGAGGACGAGCTTTGCGAGCGTATTAAAGATGTGTCGATCATTGGTATTCGTTCCAAAACAAATATTACCAAACGTGTGCTTGAAAATGCCAATCGTTTGATGGCAATCGGGGCATTCTGTATTGGTACCAATCAGATTGACCTTGAAGAAGCAGCAAGCCGGGGTATCGCGGTTTTCAATGCGCCATATAGCAACACGCGTTCTGTTGTGGAACTTGCGGTAGGTGAAATGATTTTGCTGATCCGTAACATCGTCACCAAAAGTAACCAAATGCACGCTGGTGTCTGGGATAAATCGGCTAACGGAAGTTTCGAAGTTCGTGGTAAAAAACTGGGAATGGTTGGATACGGAAGTATCGGTACACAATTGTCGGTGGTGGCTGAGGCTTTGGGTATGGAAGTCTATTTCTACGACGGAGTTGAAAAACTATCTCTTGGAAATGCACGCAAACTGAATACGCTTGAAGAACTCCTGGCGATTTCCGACGTGATCAGTATGCACGTGGACGGACGAAAGGAAAATAAGAATCTGATTGGCAAAAGAGAATTTGATCTGATGAAGGACGGGGTAATATTTATGAACCTGTCTCGCGGACATGTGGTAGATATTGCAGCCCTTGCTGATGCTGTGAAAAGTGGAAAAGTTGCCGGAGCCAGTGTGGATGTATTTCCTTATGAACCGAAAACAAATGCTGAGTCTTTTGAAAGCGAATTGCGTGGATTGCCGAATGTGATTCTTACACCACACATTGGAGGGAGTACCGAGGAAGCTCAGGAAAATATAGGTCATTTTGTTCCTGCCAAATTGCTGGAATTTATGAACAACGGCAGCTCTTATGGAAGCGTAAACTTCCCCGAGGTGCAATTGCCAAAACTCAAAGATTCGCATCGATTGCTGCACATCCATGCCAACGTGCCGGGTGTACTTGCGAAGTTGAACCAGATCTTTGCCAACAACAATATCAACATCACAGGGCAGTATTTGAAAACAAACGAAAGCATAGGTTATGTAATCGTAGATATCGCCAAAGGATATACCGAAGAGTTCATTCAGGAAGTGAAAGAGGTAGAAGGTACGATCCGGTTCAGGATGTTGTATTAGGAGTAGTTAAAGAAGTTAGGGGAAGTAAGGAGTTACAGTAGTTAAGAAGTTACTTCTGGGGAAGTCTGTTTTTTTGATTCAATTATGATAGATTTGAGGTATCGCTTCATCTTAATCATAAACGAAAATGAGTCAATCTTTTGAGGACCTGATTGTATGGCAGAAAGCGCATGCTTTCGTTTTAGCTGCTTACAAACTAACTGCTGTGTTTCCAAACTCTGAAATCTACGGTCTTACTTCGCAGTTTAGACGAGCCGGAATTTCAATTCCTGCAAATATTGCAGAAGGTTACAAAAGATTGGGCCGTGCCGACAAGGCACGGTTCTACAATATAGCACAAGGCTCTCTTGAAGAATGTCGTTATTACCTAAGACTGAGCAAAGACCTGAATTATATAACAGAAAATGTGTACCAAGAAAATAAATTATTGCTTGAAGAAGTTAGCCGTTTGCTCAACAGCTACGCCGCAAAAGTATCAGGGAAGTGATTTTTTTAATTTTCCCAGAAAGTCTAACTCCTTCTAGCCCGAGTGACTAGCTCCCTCTAACTACTTTAACTTCTTAACTACCAAAACCCAAGCTACCTTCTACTAACTACTTAACTACTTTAACTTCTTTTTTAATGCTTACTTTTTTTACCCCCGGACCAGCTGCGCTTTATCCGACTTTTGAGAAACATTTGCAGACTTTTGTGAGCAATCAGCTTGGTTCGATCTCGCACAGAAGCCAGCAATACAGAGATTTACATAAGTTTACAGTGGACCAGTTGAGGACATTGCTGAATGTACCGGATACGCACGCAATTCTGTTCCTGGGGTCGGCATCCGAAGCCTGGGAACGTATTCTGTTCAGTTGCGTTGAGTTGGAAAGTTTTCATCTTGTGAACGGGTCGTTTTCAAAGAAGTTTTACGACTATTCCAACGCATTGAACAAATATGCCCACAAGCAGGAAAAGTCGATGGGTGAAGGCTTCACTGCTTCGGAAGTAGTGGTACCGGAGTATGCCGAACTGATCTGTACAACACACAACGAAACCAGTTCTGGTGTGCAGATGAATGTTGCGGAAATTCATAAACTGAAACAAAAAAATCCAGATAAACTGATCGCCGTAGACATGGTTTCGTCGGCTCCGTATCCTGATCTGGATTACAAGCTGATCGATACCGCTTTTTTCTCTATTCAAAAGGCTTTTGGCTTGCCGGCAGGATTGGGTGTTTGGATTGTGAACGAGAAATGCCTCAAAAAGGCGGAGACTATTCGTCAGCAATATTCCATAGGTGCGCACAACGACTTGCCTACGCTTTGGAAAAACAGTTTGACCAACGAAACACCTGCTACGCCAAACGTAATGGCAATTTATTTGTTGGGTAAAATAGCCGAAGATCTGAACACAATTGGTGTGAAGACTATTCGTAAAGAAACTGAACAAAAGGCAGCTTTGCTTTATAAATTTATAGAAAAACAAAGCGGTTACTCTCTTTTTGTGAAAGAAAAATCACAGCGTTCGCAAACAGTAATCGTGACCAATACAGAATTACCATCTGCTGATATCATCAAAGCGGTGAAGGAAAAAGGAATGGTGATTGGCAGTGGTTACGGACAATTCAAAAATTCTCAGCTTCGAATCGCTAACTTCCCTGCTACGAGCGTCGCTCAGGTTGAAGAATTGATCAGCGTGTTGGGAGCATTGTGATGATTACTTGATATTGAAGAAGCGCAAAATCTCCGGACTTTGCGCTTCTTTTAGTTTTTGTCTGTGTGCCAAACAAGCCATTAACTCGAAATGGATGCGATATTAGTTGCTGATTTGTCATATGTTTATGAGTGAAAATTGATCTTAAATAAACTTTTTTTGTTCATTATTTTCTTCACTAAATAACATTTAGAGAATATATATCTAGCTTTATAGCCGATAGAAAAAAATCGCACTAAGTGGACTTCACTTTCGAAACGTTTAACAAAAACAAAACCGATCAGGAATTGTGGGCTGGGATACGGCGTGGCGACGAGTCCGCCTTTACTTCGGTATTCGATTTGTACCACGCTACGCTTTATAACTATGGCACCAAGCTCTGTTCCAACTCTGCAATTGTAGAGGATGCAGTCCAGGATGTCTTTATTGACATTTGGCGGCTCAGAAGCGGGTTGACAGAAAATATCACCTCCATTAAATTTTATCTATATCGCGCGCTTAGACGCAGGATCCATGTTGGTATTGATAAGTTTCCTGTAACAGAGGATATTGATCTTACAAGTGAAGATCGTTTTTTTGTCAATGACTCAAATTCCGAAACTATACTGATCGAGACAGAATCATCTGCGATTCGATCGCGACAGGTGCAGGAGTTGTTATCCAATCTTCCCGAACGTCAGATTGAAGCGCTTACTTTACGCTACTTCGAAGAATTTAGTACAGAAGAGATTGCTCAAATTATGGGTGTGAGCGAGAAGTCTGTGCGTAATTTTATGTACAAGGCACTTACCTCCCTGCGTTCCCATAGCCATTCGCTCAGCCTGTTGAGCCTGATTTTCTGCTTGTTATTGGTATTTTAGAAATTTTCTTGAAAATAATTTCATTTTAAAGGGGTCATATCAGAAGTTCCTCACTCTTTATATTTGAAAGACCGAAGAACTGTACCCCCACTGGCATGAAGCATGACGCGTATTCTTTAACGGAGCTGATCAGAAATGATGACTTTATTGCATGGGTATTACATCCCGATGCTGAAAGTGATATTCAATGGCAGCTTTTTCTGGCAAACAATCCTGGAAAGAAAAAAACGGTTGAGTCAGCGCGTGAATACGTAATTCTGTTGGCAAAAGATACAGGAAGGAACGTTCCGGCTCCTCAGCAAAGTGAAAAGATGTGGAAGATGGTGGAGAGCACTATGCAGGAGGAAGCAAAACAAGCGGAGTTAGAGATGCCGGTGGATTCACATTGGCGATGGGTACGCGTAGCAGCTTCGGCTGCTCTGATATTGAGTATAGGTTCTGTCAGCTACTGGTTCTATTATAAAAGTACTGATGCCGGAAGAATGCACAATTTAGCGGTTACTCAAACTGAGCAATCAGAAGGGTTCGTCCAGAAGTATAACGATACACAAAAGCCCATGACGGTAATACTTCCGGATGGGAGTTCGGTTGTATTGCAACCTGGTGCACACCTGAGCTTTACAAAAGTATCTAAACGTAACAGGCGGGAGGTAACTTTGACAGGGAAAGCATTTTTTGAAATTACAAAGGACAAAGAGAAACCATTTTTGGTATATAGCTACGGGCTCGCAACAAAGGTGCTTGGTACGAGTTTCCTGATAGATGCATCTGAAAGCAATGATGACATTAAAGTTGAAGTGAAGACGGGAACAGTTTCTGTATTTTCGATCAACAATATGTCTGACGAAATGAAAGGTGGCTCTAAGGACTCCAAATACGAAGAAGTAACCCTGAACAAAGATGAGAAGATCGCCTTTTCAAGGGATAATGGTAAGATATTGAAGTTGGAGCAGGGCATTCCGCTTGTGTTGAATGTTCGGGATGTTTCCAGACAAAACTTTTTCTTTGACGAAACACCCGTTTCTCAGGTGTTTGAAGCTATGGAAGCTGCTTATAACGTGAAGATTACGTACGATAAAGAACTTGTTGGGAACTGCTCACTGAATGCTACATTGGTCGGGCAGCCTTTCAGTAAAAAACTGGAAGTGATTTGTAATGCGCTGGGTGTGCAATACGAGATCAGAGAAAATCAGGTAACTATAACCGGAAACGGATGTAAATAAGAATCATATTCCTAAACCCTTAATTTTAAAAAAAACTAAACCGTTTTAGCCTATGGTATAAACACATTTTACAAATGAAAAAGATCAGTCATGTTCGAGCATGACTGATCCGGAAGATTCCCCCCGGTAAAGTAGTTAAGATACTTCACATCTATTCGTAAATAGATGCAGGGGAGCATTTTGTTGAATAAATCTCCTAACCAACAAATCTGTTCAAAAATATGAAAAAAAATCGACCAATTGATGGCTTACTATTTACACTTATGCGTATAACAGTCATTCAATGTTTCATGGCATATCTATTCGTTGGTATGTCGATGGCACATGTAGGGAAGGGGCAGGCGGCTCTTAGTCAGAAGGTTACTATTAATGTTGAAAATCAAGATATTAAGAAAATTCTCAGAAATTTAGAAAAGCAGACGAGTGTTAAATTTGTTTTCAGTTCAAAACTGATTCAAGCGGAGCGAAAAGCTTCCGTGAAAATACAAAACGGCTCGCTTTCATCTGTTCTGGACGAGTTGCTTCATCCTTTACAACTGGAGTACAAAGCAACAGATGACCTGATTGTTATTAAGCCAAGTCGCGCTACACCAGATAACAAGGATGTAGGGCTGAATGAAATTGTTTCGCAAGAACAAACTGAAATTAAAATAGTTGACAGGACGATAACAGGAACCGTGAAGGAAGAGTCCGGAACGCCATTACCTGGTGTGAGTATTGTGGTAAAAGGAACACAAATTGGTGCTTCATCTGATTCAGAGGGAAAATTCTCTCTTACACTTCCAAACGGAGAAGTAACTGTTGTGTGCTCATTTGTAGGGTTTTTGTCGGCAGAGATCGTTATTCCGTCAACTCAAAGTTTGGTAAATGTAACACTGAAAGTGGACGATAAAGCGTTGGAAGAAGTTGTGGTTGTCGGTTACGGAACCCAGAAAAAAGAGTCATTAACTGGTGCTATCGCAACTGTTACGAGCAAAGACCTGGAACGTGTTCATGGAGGATCAACCGTAAGTTCAGGACTTGCAGGAAAAATACCGGGTGTCACTTTTCGTATGCCTGACGGACGCCCGGGAGCTAGTGCCAACATTCAGATACGTAATATGGGAAATCCCCTTTATGTAATTGATGGTATACAGCAGGATGCAGGCCAGTTTAACAACATTGCACCCAATGATGTGGAGAGTATTACTGTATTGAAAGACGCATCTGCTGCGATTTATGGTGTTAGGGCTGCAAATGGGGTAGTGGTTGTAACTACTAAAAGAGGTAAAAACGGCACAAAAAATACGGTGAATCTGGATGCGTATACGGGCTGGCAAAACTGGTCACGTTTTCCCAAAGTGGTAAATGATTCTTATCAATGGATGGCAGGCAGGGCAGAGGCTGAAATGAACCAGTATGGTAAGACCAATATTACGCAGTCGGAACTTGATAAGTATCAGGCAGGAACTGAGCCTGGTTACCAGAGTTTTAACTGGAAGGATTTTATCGTTAAGGGTAATTCCCCATTGTATTCGCTCAACCTGAATATGACCGGAGGTTCGGATAAAATTTCTTACTACATCTCTGCAACACGTTTGAGCCAGAATTCAGTGTTAGGTCGCGAGTTCACTTTTGAAAGAAGTAACATTCAAAGCAATGTGGATGCCAAGATAACGGACAACCTTAAAATTGGAGTTCAGATTAATGGCCGTATTGAGATCCGTGACCAGCCGGGGATTCCCGGAGGAGATGATTACTGGCTGCCGCGTTTTGCCATTTTAAGAAACCGTCCTTTTGAACGTCCCTACGCAAATGATAATCCCGACTACCTCAATGATATCAAGCACAATGAGACCAACTGGGCTTACAACAATAAAAAACTGGGCGGATATCAGACGGACATTTGGCGTGTATTGCAAAGCAATATGAATGCTGAATACAAAATTCCGGGTGTGAAAGGATTGGTTGCTAAGGGGATGTATTCCTATTACATAGCCGATCAGGTAATGAACGGGCATGAGTACACCTATAAAGCATATACCTATAATGCACAGGACGATACCTACAACGTAACGGGCGGAAGTACAAACCCTTGGCGGGAACGTCGCACTAGGAAAATCATCAGAAATGTTTATCAGGGACAGTTGAATTACAACAACACTTTTGGTAAAAATACTTTCGGCGCCACTTTCGTGGCTGAGCGTCAGGAAGAGCGTGATCAGGAACAATGGGCTCACTCGGTACCGTCTACAAACGTGCTGCCTCTCATGTACTTTGCCAATATGGATACGTATAACGATTCCGATAATCAGTTGGCACGTATAGGCTATATCGGTAGGGTTAATTACGACTATGCCGGTAAGTATTATTTTGAAGCATCTGCCCGTCGCGATGCATCCTGGAAATTTGCTCCAGATCGTCGTGTAGGTTATTTTCCATCTGCATCTGCCGGATGGCGGGTTACAGAAGAGCAGTTTATTAAGAATATAATTGGCGAACGCAGCATATTGGATGATCTTAAAATACGTGCTTCGTATGGAATACTTGGAGATGATAATATCCTATTCAATAACGATCCAAATCAACCATTAAGCCCATATGCTTACCTTCCCGGATATAATTACAATCAGGGTAATGCAATTTTGAGTGGAAATGCAGTAGTTACTACTCGTGATAAAGGACAGATTATCAATAACATTTCCTGGTTTAAAAGTAAAATATTTGATGTTGGGGCGGATTTCTCTTTGCTAGGCACCAAGCTTGTTGGAACTGTGGATTACTTCCATCGTTTAAGAACTGGTCTGCTTGGCAGAAAGTATGATTTGTTGGTTCCAAGTGAATTGGGCTATGCTCTTCCTGAGGAAAACGTGAATAGCGATTCTCAACGCGGTTGGGAAGGATCTCTAACGTACAATGGAAAAGCAGGAGATGTATCCTATTCTGTTGGTGGTAATGTATCCTTTACCAGAAGCAAGTTTGAAGAATCATACAAACCGGTATTCAACAATTCACTGAATCAATATCGTAATTCTTCCGAAGGTAGATATAACAATATTTTCTGGGGATACGAAACAATAGGTCAGTTCCAGTCACAGCAGCAAATTAACGAATACCCTGTGAACATTGATGGACAGGGAAACCGGACGTTGTTACCTGGTGATCTGATTTACAAGGATATCAATGGTGATAATGTAATTAGTGGTGAGGATGAAAGACCGATAGGTTATACAGAAACTGGTCAGCCTAATATCAATTTTGGATTGAATTTTGCTGTAAGCTGGAAAGGGTTTTCATTCAATGCAGATTTTTCGGGAGCTGGCATGTATTCATGGAACCAGAACTGGGAGCAAAGATGGGCGTACCAGAATGACGGTGCATTGAATAGTATTTTCCTTGACAGATGGCATCGTAAAGATATTTATGATCTCAATAGTGAGTGGGTTCCTGGTAAATATCCGGCTCTTCGTTACAACGATGGAGGACATAGTAATTACAACAGAAACTCAACTTTCTGGCTGCACAACGTGAAATACATCCGTGCGAGAACAATCGAGTTCGGCTATTCTTTACCAAAATCGGTCTTAGAGAAAATCAAGATGCAGCGTGCCAGGGTTTACATCAATGGATATAACCTGTTCACGATTGACAACCTGAAAGAATTTGGCGTTGATCCTGAAATTATGGAAGGCAATGGTCTTCAATATCCTCAGAACAAGTTTGTTAACGTTGGGATAAGTCTTTCAATCTAAAATATTTAACGACGTAGAAATGAAAAAGATATTTTATATAATTACAACGATCATGCTCGCCCTGAGCAGCGGATGTAATGATGATTCATTCCTAGACAGACCACCAACAGGCTTGCTCTCGGAGGAACAGGTTTGGGGGGATGAAGGTCAGGTGTTGTCGTTGCTTGGGAATTTGTACAATCGTTATTACGATATAGCTTCTGTCAAAAACTGGGAGAGCCTGGGCATGTACAATGAAGCCTTTTACTCCAATGCAGGAAGTTATGGTATGTTTCAGTCTAACGGCTGGGGTTACGGAAACGAGTTTACCTGGGATTACGGCTATATCCGCGAAATGAATTTGTTCATTCAGAAATGTACTGCGGCGGATAAGCTAAGTGCGGAAGTAAAAGAAAGGTTTCTTGCCGAAGCTCGCTTTTTACGTGCATCCTATTACTTTGAAATGGTGAAACGTGAAGGTGGAGTTCCATTAATTCTGGAACCAATGACCTACGATTTTAGTGGAGATCCTTCGTACTTAAGACATCCACGTGCCAAGGAATCGGAAATCTATGACTTTGTAATCAGCGAGGCGGAGGCTATCAAAACACTTGTTCCGGCTAACGTTGGCGAAAAGTCGAGGGTAACCAAAGCAGCTGTGTTGGCCATGCAGTCAAGAGCAGCACTGTACGCGGGATCAATTGCGAAATATGGAACGACTACCCCAGCAGTAACTCTTCCGGGTGGCGAAGTGGGTATTCCTGCTAATCTGGCTACGGGTTACTACACCAAAGCGTTGGCAGCGGCGAAGGAAATTATTAACGGAAATGCCGGAGCGTACGTATTGTATACCAAAAAGCCTGATCTGTCAGAAAACTTTTCGAGCATTTTTTATGACAAGACCAACAATTCAGAAGTCATTTTTGTAGATGATTTTAAATTGAAAAGTGGTAAGGTACATGGTTTTACAATTTCCAATCAGCCGCGCTATGGGGCAGAAGAAGAGGAAGGTGGACGTCTGAATCCATCGCTCAATTTTGTAGAGGCATTCGAAAAACTGGACAATACCTTCGCTCCAATCCCAACGGTTAACGCAGCAGGAGCGCCAATTTACTACAATAATCAGATTGACATTTTTGCAAACCGTGATGCACGTCTGGCTGGTACGGTTATGTTGCCTGGTACCGCCTTTAAAGGGAGAAACGTGGATATCTGGGCTGGTTTCCAGCTAGCAAACGGTACTATATTGAGTGGTGATGACCGTGGTGCGCAAAAAACTCTGCCAGGCAAAACAGTACCTGAACAGGTTGTCGGTTTTGACGGACCAATTGACGGATTCGAGTTTACAGCGCAAACTGGTTTCTACCTGCGTAAATATCTTGATCCGGTTGTGGGATCCGGGCAGCGAGGTGTTCAGAGCGAAGTTTGGTTTGTACGCTACCGCTATGCCGAAGTATTGCTGAATGCAGCAGAAGCTGCTTTTGAGCTAGGTCAGGCGGCTGATGCGGCAGGTTACATGAACCAGGTTCGGGCACGTGCCGGTTTGGTAACACCATTGAAGGCTGCTGAAATTACTTTCGATCGCATTGTGCATGAGCGTCGTGTGGAACTGGCGTTTGAAGGTCACTACATCTATGACATGAAAAGATGGAGGATTGCGCATCAGATTTTGGATGGGAACGCTATTACCGCAGCTAATCTTTCAACGGACCTGGGGAAAGCTACAAAAAGAAATACGCAGCCATGGGGTCTGTGGTCTTACAAAGTGTATGATCCTGCCTCTCCAAACAATGGAAAATGGATTTACAAGGTCACAAAGCTGAGCCGCGTAACTGGTGCAGGTCGCTTCCAAATGGGGAATTATTATGCTTTCATAAATGATGAGGTGGTGAACAACAATCCTAAGATTGTTAGAAATCCAAATCATTAAGTGATCCAATTCAAACGATAAAATATCATGAAGATGAAGTCTCATTTTATATATTTAATGGCATTGTCTGCGCTCATGTTCTCCTGTGCAAAAGATAATTTTACCGAACCCAAATCAACACTCTCCGGACAGATTCTTTACAAAGGAGAGCCAATCGGAATGGAAAGTGGCTTGGGAATGCAGTTATGGCAACCGGGCTTCGGTAAGCTGGGAGCTATCAACGTTTTCGTTGATCCGAAGGGATCGTATTCGGCAATATTGTTTAATGGAAACTATAAGGTGGTTTTTCCTAAGGGAAGGGGGCCGTTCAGGACCATTGAAAAGGATGCAACTTCTAAGGATACGCTTTATTTGAGCCTTGGAGGAGATCAAAAACTGGACGTGGAGGTGTTGCCCTACTATATGATCAGAACAGCAAATTTCAGCGGCAGCGAAAACAAAGTAGGAGTTTTGGCCAAGCTGGAAAAAATTATAACGGATGCCAATGCCAAAGACGTGGAAAGAGTTTCACTGTATATCAGTAAAACCCAACACGTTTCGAGAGCTGTCAACATTGGAGTTACTGATGTGGACGGGGCTACTATCAAGGACCTTAATAATATTATCATCTCTACAAACGTACCCGCAATAGTACCAACTCAGGATTACGTATATGCAAGGGTTGGGGTAAAAATTAAGGATGTCGAGGATATGATCTTTTCCCCGGTTCAAAAAATTGATCTTTAATAAGTGTCTTTAAAGCAGTCGGTTGTAAAATGCAAACTTGCAGCCGACTGTTCTTTAACAAGTCCGGTGATGGTTTTTAAACAAGTAATATTTGCCTTGGTTGCACTTTGTTAGATATGTTTTGCTCCGTGGACAGTAAGGTTTTTCATGCCAAAAATTGTTGATATAAATGAATGTTTTAATGAGGAAGTACATCGCCGTTTTATTTTTAGGGTTGCTTGCGATAGGTTGTGCTCATAATAAAATGAGTAACGCGGGTGGAAAGACAGGAAATGCCAAACAGGAGGGTCGCCGGGCGGAGGTCTTGTTTCTGGGACACAATAGCAAACACCACGATTCTGGTAAGTATGCGCCGTGGATGGCGATTAAGTTGTTCCAGAGCGGAATAAATATGACTTACACCGTCGACCTGAAAGATCTCAATCCTGAAAATCTGAAAAAATACGACGGTCTGATCATTTATGCCAATCACGACACCTTGTCTGCGTCTCAGGAAAGTGCTTTGAAAGCATTTGTGCAGGGAGGTAAAGGTCTCATTCCGTTGCATTCTGCGGCAGGATGTTTCAAAAATTCAGATTGGTATATCAAAACAATCGGTGGGCAGTTTGAATCGCATAAAGTAGGTACATTTAAAAATACAATCCTGAAACCTGATCATCCTGTGATGAAAGGAATTACGGATTTCGAAACGTTTGACGAAACCTATGTTCATAAGAATTTGAATCCGGACAAGACCGTTTTGGGTGAACGTGTGGAAGGCGATCACCACGAACCTTACACATGGGTGAGAAACGAAGGGAAAGGACGTGTTTTTTACACAGCTTATGGTCATGATGATGCCACGTGGACCAATCGTGGGTTCCTGGATCTGGTAAGAAATGGTGTATTGTGGGCGATGGGCGACAAGGTTCAGAATGAGATTAAAGCCCTGAATATTCCGAATCCTGATATATACAACTCAGATACGATTGCTCAATACACAAAGCGCCATGTAGTGCCCAAAATGCAAGATGCACTTTCACCTGCCGAATCCAATAAGTTGACTCAGGTTCCTGCTGATTTCGAAATTCAGCTTTTTGCAAAAGAGCCGGACATTACAAATCCTATTGCCATGGCTTGGGACGAAAGGGGCAGACTTTGGGTGGTTGAATCGGTTGATTATCCAAATACCTTCAAGGAAACCGACGGTGCAGCCAATGACCGTATCAAGATTTGTGAAGATACAGATGGTGATGGCAAGGCTGATAAATTCACTGTTTTTGCCGACAAACTGAATATCCCAACCAGTATGGTTTTCTCAAACGGCGGGATTATAGTTTCCATGGCTCCTGATTTTGTTTTCATGAAGGATACCAACGGGGATGATGTTGCCGATGTGCGCGAAGTGATCATGACAGGCTGGGGTAAAAACGATACCCACGCTGGGCCGTCCAATTTGCTTTACGGCTTTGACAACAAAATATGGGGTGTAAATGGTTATTCAGGTTTTAAGGGAACAATCGAAGGTAAACCATATAATTTCGGTCAGGGTGTTTACCATTTCAGACCTGATGGAAAAGACTTTGCTTACCTTGGAAGCAGCAGCAATAATACCTGGGGACTTGGCGTGACTGAAGACAACAACGTTTTCTTGTCTACCGCCAACAATACGCATAGTGCCTATTATTCGATGCCGGCCAAATATTTACAACGTGCCGTTGCAGGAGAAGAATCATCCATACAGGCTGTACAAAAAATTGACGGACATTATGATGCCCATTCCATGACGCCGAATTTACGTCAGGTGGATGTGGTAGGAGGTTTTACTTCTGCTGCCGGACATCATTTTTATACTGCAAGAAATTTCCCGAAAGAGTATTGGAATCGCATTGCTTTTGTGTCTGAACCTACAATTCGTTTGGTACACCAATCCATCATCGAGCCAGACGGTGCCGGATTTAAGGAAAAAGACGGCTGGAATTTTATGGCTAGTTCTGATGAGTGGTTTGGTCCTGTGCAGGCAGAAGTTGGTCCTGACGGAGCTATCTGGGTTGCCGACTGGTATAACTTCATCATTCAGCATAACGTTTTTGTTCCAGCTCAATCGCCTGCGGAATTCATTCTTCCGTTTAAAGATCAGCCTCACGGACCAGGAAACGCATTTAGTAGTCCAATGCGCGATTTGAATCACGGTCGTGTTTATAGAGTTGTTTACAAGAATGCTAAAAAAGCGCCTGCTTTAAAACTTTCGAAGGATGATCTGCCGGGATTAGTTGCTGCGCTTGAAAACGATAATATGTTCTGGCGAATGACGGCTCAGCGTCTCTTGGTTGAGTCTAAGAAATTATCTGTTCTTCCTGATCTGTACAAAATCATTGCGAATCCGAAAGTAGATGAAATAGGACTGAATGGTCCGGCTGTGCATGCATTGTGGACTTTACATGGACTGGGTGTACTAGATGGTTCCAATGCGGAAGCTTTGCAGGTTGTGAACAAAGCACTATCGCATCCGGCTGCAGGTGTACGTAAAGCGGCTGCGACTGTTCTGCCGAAAAACGATCAGAGTTTCGGTGCATTACAACAGCTGATGAAAGATCCGAATCTGAATACCAGACTTTCTGCTTTTCTTGCTTTGGTAGAATTACCGGCGTCAGAGAAAATTGGTGAAGCAGTGTATCAGGCTTCATTGGATGAGCAAAATGCAAAAGACGGTTGGTTGTCTAAGGCTTTGCTAGCCGCTGCAATTACACATGAAAAAGGATTTTTGGCTGCTGCTGAAAAGAATACACTGAAGTCGAAATTCAGTGAGCAAATTGCCGCTGCCTTATACAAAGAAGTTTATCCGTTGGGAAGAAGAAACACGCTTCAATTCCCGCCTGATGTTTCAGGAAAAGAAATAACGATCAAGGCAAGCGTTACCAAAGATAAGAACAGAGACTTGCAGGGTTTCGTCGCCGGACAAGGTGGAAAAGATGGCGGATACGCATTGTATATTCAGAACGGAAAACTGATTATGTCTGTAAAACAACATGGCATGATAAGCAAGGCTGCTACCAGTGAGCCGCTTCCGGAAAAGTTTGATGTGGTTGCACGTCTATTGAAATCAGGTAAAATCACCATTGATATTGATGGCAAACAGGTTGCCGAAGGGAAAGCACACATGTTGTTCGCTGCTCGGCTTTCCAATTCTTTCAGAACAGGTGAAGATGTTGAAGGAGAAGACAAATTGGGCGATTACGAAGGAAGATTCGGCTTTGCAGGTAATTTTCAAAAGGCATCGCTGGAACTAAACCGTCCGGATAGCAATAACTCGGCTGCGGCAGAGGTCAAAAAGGAAAAACCAGCTAGAACTTCGTCTGATGCAGCAGTTATCGAACTGAAAGTGGTGCCTGAAATGCTGCAATTTGACAAAAAGCTCATTACGTTGAAAGCAGGTCAGAAAGTGGTAATCAATCTGGAAAACCCGGATGGAATGCAGCACAATCTTTTGATCATCAAACCGGGTTCTTTGCAAAAAGTAGGGAAAGCTGCGGATGATATGTTGAGAGATCCGAAAGCTGCCGATAAGCAATACGTTCCTTCAATTCCTGAGGTTTTGTTTAACACCAAACTGATCAGTACCGGAGAAACTGCAACACTGGAATTTACAGTTCCAAACACACCTGGCGACTATCCGTTTGTATGTACATTCCCGGGTCACTGGCGTGGAATGAACGGAATTATCCGGGTAACCAAATAATTTGGGAGAATTCAAGCCCTAACTTCTTAACTACTATAACTACTTAACTTCTTTTTTAATGATCAATTCAATTTTCAAAGTTTGCCTGGTTGTTCTGTTCGCATTTGGTATAGCTGAAACGAAAGCAGAGGCAGATCGTCCGGATAAAAAGAAGACCATCAGGGTACTTCTTGTAGGTGGTGGAGAATCGCACGATTTCGATCGCTGGTATAAGCAGGAAGACGTGGCCACGCTTCAAAAAGATGGCTTTGCTACGGTGGAATACACCAGCGATCCAACAACCATATTGTCAAAATTGGGTGGTGTAGATGTACTTCTTCTGAGCAATAATCAACCGATCAAAGATGAGGCAACAAGAAAGGCAATTTTCGCTTTTGCAGATGCCGGAAAAGGACTTATACTGGCACATCCGGCACTTTGGTACAACTGGAAAGACTGGCCGGAATACAACCAAAAACTGGTTGGAGGCGGATCAAGAGGTCACAATAAATACGGTGCTTTTGATGTGACCGTGGTTAACAAAAAACATCCTGTGATGAAAGGGGTGCCGGCCACTTTCAATTTGAAAGATGAGTTGTACTATCTGAAAACTGACCCTTCCGGTACACCTGTTGAAGTGTTGGCGACAGCAAAGGCTAAGGAAGCGGATGACGTGTTTCCAAGCATTACAATCATCAAATATCCCAAAGCCCGTATTGTAGGGATTGCTCTGGGTCATGATGCTGAGTCGCATACCATAGAGCCTTACAAAACTATACTACGCAATGCAGTGAAGTGGGCGGCGGGAAAGTAAGCTCTGAGTTTTTAGTTTACAGTTAACATAACAGCCCTGAAAGGGTGAAATCCCTGAGCCATGGGCAACGCCCATGGAACCATGAGTAGTTACCATAGAATTGTGGCAACACCCATGGAATTCGTTCGAAATATTATCATTCCAATAAAAATAAAAAACATGAGTCAGAAGCAAATCACAGTCGTAATCGTTGGTATGGGTTTTGGAAAAGAATTTATACCCATTTATCAAAGTCACCCCAATATCAAAGCAGTGGGAATTTGTACCCGCAGCAAAGAAACCCGGGATGAACTGACTGCCAAATTTAATCTGGATCCTGATCTGGTATTTGAACATTTTGAAGATGTTCCTAAAAGAGAAGACGTGGATGCAATTCACATTGTGACGCCGGTTCCTGAACACGCTAAAATGACATTAGCCTCGCTGAACGCCGGGAAGCACACAGCATGTACCATTCCAATGGCGATGACGAAAGAAGACTGCATTGCTATTGTAGATGCAAAACGTCGCGCTAAAAAGGTATACATGATGATGGAAACTGCATTATACACACGCGAGTTTCTGTACGGTCTGAAACTGGTTGAAACGGGCGAATTAGGACGCATCCAGTTTGTACGCGGTTCACACATTCAGGATATGAGCATGGACGGATGGGGAGAATACTGGAAGGGATACCCGCCAATGCTGAACGGTACACATGCTATTTCGCCGCTTTTAAAAATCAATAATACCATTGCTGAAACGGTGGTTTGCCACGGCTCAGGAAGACTTTCTGAGGATTTGGCAAGCCGTTATGGCTCTCCGTTTGCTGTTGAAACGGCCACGTTCACCCTTAAAAATTCGGATGTGGTTGCAGAAGCGACACGCTCATTGTTCGACGTGGTACGTCAATACCGCGAAAGCTACGATGTTTACGGGACCAAAATGTCGTTTGAATGGGAACAGCTGCAGGACGAAGAGCACATCATTTTTGACGGAGGCGAAAATGCTAAACGTGTTGCAATTCCTGATACAGATGACTTGCTCATTGAGCCGATCAAACATTTTACAAGAAGAGAAAAAATTGACGATCCAAATCACGTGTCGTTCTTGCAGGGAGCAGGTCACGGTGGTTCACACCCGCATTTGGTTCAGGAGTTCGTAGCGGCCATTGTCGAAGGACGTGACTCAGCTGTGGACGCGGCGCTTGCTGCCAACTATACCTGCGCCGGAATTTGTGCACACGAGTCGGCTATGAACGGCGGTATTCGTGTAGATGTACCAAGTTTTGAAGAGTAAAGACTTGCAGTATGGGCTTACAAAGTCTGTGCATCCCTTTAAGACCTGGCAAGTCTAATAAAGTATTAGCCTGAAAGGCTTCCATCTCTTTAGCCATGGGCATCGCCCATGGCTATTAATTATACCAAACCATGTTATTCGGAGCAAGTACATTCATTTGGGTATCTCCATTCTCAACGGAGAATATTGATTTGTTGACTAAGGTTAAAAACATGGGCTATGACATTATTGAAATAGCCGTCGAAAATACCAGTATCATCGATTGGAAACTGATCAAAGAGATTGCCCGGGATCTCGACCTTAAAATTACGATCAGCGGAGCTTTTGGTACGGAACGGGACATTTCCAGCACCGAACCGCAATTCCGGCAACTTGGGAAACAATATATTATCGACTGCATTAAAATTGCGCAGGATGTAGGCAGCCCAATTTTCGGCGGGCCGGTTTATTCTGCTGTCGGGAAAACAAGACTGGTTTCGGACGAACAAAAAAAACAGGAAAGAGAATGGTGTGTGAATACACTCGTTGAGATCGGGCAAATAGCCGCGGATCACGGTGTGGTGGTAGGATTGGAGCCGCTCAACAGGTTTGAAACGGACATGATCAATACGGTCGATCAGGCACTGTCTATTGTGCAGGAAGTTGCTAGTCCTAACCTGAAAATCGTGTTGGATACCTTCCATTCCAACATAGAAGAAAAGGATATTCCGACATCAATCCGCAAAATAGGCAAGGATTTACTTTGTCACGTACAAGGAAATGAAAGCGACCGCGGAACGCCGGGAACGGGTCATTTGGAATGGGAGGGCATCAGTGAAGCGTTGAAAGAAATTGGTTACGACGGCGCAGTGGTAATCGAAACATTCGGCCAGCCTTCCAAAGAACTTGCAAGGGCCGCGTGTATCTGGCGGCCTTTGGCCAATAGTGCTGACGAGTTAGCTAGTGAAGGACTTGCTTTTTACAAGCAGATATTTTAAAAACGTTTTAAAGCGAATCGTATTCATCAAGTGAGCCAGGTTACGGCAAGCTGTTAACAATGACCATTTATGAGAATATTAGTTTTGCTTCTCTTGTTTGCGAATGTTTGCAACGCTCAGATTCCGGTTGATACAAAAGGATTCGACAAAAAATCAGGCGTTGTAATTTCGCAGAATGAAAACCTTTTTACTATTGAATGGCCAACGGGCGAGTTGGAATCTGGAAAAATAGTGGTGGATTTACGAAAGACTGAACCACTATTCAGCAGTCTTCAGATTGGCACAAAAAGTAAATACAAAACCATTGCTGAGAAGCTGGATCCGGCAGTCATTCTTACCGTAGGGAAACGGGATCTGATCTCCCAAAACGGTTGGAATATTTTCTTTGATAAAACAGCCTATCAGAAATATTCGAGTTATCCGGTAAAGCTGGATAAGTCTGGGCTCAAAGTGGTAACCTCCGGTTCTCAAACTGAAATTATTGTATCCGGAGCAACAGCAGGGCCTTTTTCGGGTTCATACAACGTAACGCTTTACAACGGTAGTCCATTGATGAATGTAGCCGCTGTGATGAACACCAAGGTGGACTCACTGGCAGTCATTTACGATGCCGCACTGGTGGGGAAACAAGTGCCGTGGAAGAAAATATTTTGGTCAGATACTGACAGTTACATCAGAAATACGGAAGCTGTAAAAATGGATACCGTGGAAATGATGGCGGTTAAATACCGCACCATTATTGGCGAGGGAAAGGAAGGAAGTCTTGCCATTTTCCCAGCTCCGCATCAGTATTTTTATCCGTTAGACAACTGCTATAATCTGGAACACGTATGGTATGGAGAAAATTATCGGACGTTGATTCCAGGATTTGGAATAGGTATTCGACACGATTTGCTGGGCGACAGGCGGTGGGTTCCCTGGTTCAACGCTCCACCAAACACACAGCAGCGCTACAATTTCTTTTGCTTGCTAAGTGCAGAGAAGGATGGGAAAGTATTGGAAAATGTGAAGGCATTTACGCACAACGATACTTACGCGCCGTTGCCGGGTTACTACACCATGTCCAGTCATTTTCATCAGGAACATTCGGACGATGTACTCACCAGAAAACCTTTGCCAGAAATGCCGGGTTTCGTGAAAGCATTCCGTAACACAGGTGTCAACATTGTTCACCTGGGCGAGTTTCACGGTCCGGGCAGTCCGCGTGGACCGGAAGCCAAAAGATGGCCTGAGTTGAAGACGATGTTTGATGAATGCGAGCGGCTATCAGGTGGTAATTTTCTATTACTACCGGGTGAAGAGCCCAACAATTTCTTTGGCGGGCACTGGATGAATATTTTTCCAAAGCCGGTTTACTGGCTTATGTCAAGGGAGAAAGATCAGCCTTTTGTTGAAGATCATCCTGAATATGGGAAACTATATAGGATTGGCAATAAAGAAGAAATGCTGAAACTGCTTGAATTGGAAAAAGGACTTGCCTGGACTGCTCATGCCCGTACAAAAGGCTCAACCGGTTACCCTGATAAGTATAAGGAAGAGGCGTTTTATAAATCCGACAGGTTTTTAGGAGCCGCCTGGAAGGCCATGCCGGCAGATTTGTCACAACCAAAACTTGGTAAACGTGTACTTGACCTGATGGACGATATGGCCAATTGGGGACAAAAGAAATACGTGATCGCCGAGGCAGACCTTTTCCGGATTGAACCAAATTACGAGCTGTATGGACATCTGAATGTCAATTATTTACAGATGGATCAGTTGCCGCAATTTAAGGAGGGTTGGCAACCGGTTTTGGACGTTTTGGAGAAAGGGAAATTTTTTGTGTCGACCGGTGAAGTTCTTTTGCCGTCTTTCACGGTAAACGGTGTCGGTGCAGGAGAATCTACACAAGTGGATAAAAAAGGTAATGTCGAAATTTCGCTGGGTGCCAACTGGACTTTCCCGCTGAATCGTGCTGAGATCATTTCGGGTGATGGAAAAGAGGTTTTTCATGATGTGATCAACCTGAACGATACCCAGGCTTTTGGACAAAAGACTTTTTCCTTTACCAAAAATATGAAAGATCGGAAATGGCTTCGGATTGAAGTTTGGGATGTAGCTGCCAACGGTGCTTTCACGCAGATTGTGTGGCTGGATTGATAACTTTTTAAGACCCGATATGATAGAAAACAGGGGCGGGTACCTTTTATAAAAAAGTCAAATTACCATTTTAACCTTTAATCAATGAAATTTTTAAAACTAACAATGGGTGCATTGCTGATTGGGTTAACCTTTCAGAATTGTGCAAAAAAGGAGGAGAAAAAAGAGGAAGCCACCGCAGCTACCCGTGAAATATGGACTAAAGAACAGGCGAAAGAATGGTACGGAAAGCAAGGCTGGGTAGTTGGTGCCGACTTTCTGCCGAGTACTGCAATCAATCAGCTGGAAATGTTTCAGGAAGCTTCTTTCGATACAGCAACCATTAATCGCGAACTCGGTTGGGCGGCTGGCATAGGAATGAATACCATGCGTGTTTATTTGCATGACCTGCTTTACGAGCAGGATTCAGCCGGTTTTTTCAAAAGAGTAGATGTGTTTCTCGATATTGCGAAAAAGCATAACATCAAACCTATGTTTGTATTATTCGACTCTTGCTGGGATCCGTTTCCAAAGTTGGGTACACAACGTGCTCCTAAGCCGGGCGTGCACAATTCAGGATGGGTACAAAGTCCGGGATTGGAAGCTTTGAAAGACAGTACGCAATATCCTCGTTTGGCAAGATATGTTAACGGAACTGTGAAGAAATTCGCAAATGATGACCGTATATTGGCTTGGGATATCTGGAACGAGCCCGATAATCCAAACACCAGCTCTTATGGTAAAGTGGAACTTCCAAACAAGGTGGATTATGTGTTGCCTTTAATGAAAGATGCGTTCGTATGGGCGCGCGCTGCTGATCCGTCTCAACCATTAACTGCCGGAATATGGGCAGGTGACTGGGCGACTTACGAAGGTTTGAAACCGATTGAAAAGGCTAGTATTGATGAATCTGATGTGATTACTTTCCACAATTATGACAAACCGGAGGATTTTGAAAAACGTATCAAGCAATTGCAGCAATATGATCGTCCGCTGATTTGCACCGAATACATGTCTCGTGGAAACGGAAGCTTTTTCGAAGGCTTTTTACCCATTGCTAAAAAGTACAACGTAGGAGCTATCAACTGGGGATTAGTTGATGGTAAATCGCAAACGATATATCCATGGGATAGCTGGAAGAAAACATATACCAAGGAGCCAGACCTTTGGTTCCATGATATTTTCCGCAAAGACGGAACGCCATACCGCCAGGCAGAAGTGGATTTGATTAAAAGTCTGACGGCTGCGAAGTAAGGTTTTTGAGGTATTTTGCCACTGATGCACTAATTAACGCGAATATTTATCCGTGTTAATTAGTGTATTCGTGGCTAATTTTTTGGTCATTGATGCACACGAATCCGTGTATCTGTGGCTAACTATTTATAATCCCTGCTGCGTCAGCAAAAGATCTTCCAGGGTTTCGCGGCGGCGTACCAGGCGGGCTTCGCCGTTATCAACCAAAACCTCGGCCGGACGGAAACGTGCATTGTAGTTAGAACTCATTGTGAATCCGTAGGCTCCGGCATTGAGGAACGCAAGCGTGTCTCCCTGTCTTACTTCGGGCAGGTTTCTGTCAGAGGCAAACGTATCTGTTTCGCATATATAACCAACCACGTTATACGGCTTTTCCTCGCCAGTCGGATTGGATACGTTCAGGATGTGGTGGTAAGAACCGTACATCATCGGACGGATCAAATGATTCAATCCTGAATCCACATGCACGAAATTTCTCGCAGGATCTTCTTTCACAACTGTTGTGGTTACCAGCAAATACCCTGATTCACTGACCAGGAATTTGCCTGGCTCAAACCAAAGCTGTAACTCTCTTCCATATTCTGAACAGAATTTTTTGAAACGTTCTGAAATTTTGTTTCCAAGTAATGTCATATCTGTCACGGCATCGCCAGGCATATAGGAAACCTTAAAGCCACCACCCAAATCAACGATTTCAAGATCGGGGAAATGTTTCGCAGTTTCAAAAAGTATATCGGCTACTTGCAGAAATGGCTCAGCATCTTTGATGTCAGAACCAGTATGCTGATGTAAGCCGATGATTTTGATATCGTACTTCTTTACAATTTCCAGAATATCATCAAGTAACAATACTGAAATTCCGAATTTGGAATCAGCATGAGCCGTCATGATCTTTTCATGCCCTCCGGCTGCAACGTTGGGTTTGATACGAATAAGACAAGGCTTGGTATTGCCAAATGTTTGTCCGAACCATTCAAGTAATGGCAGGCTGTCCACATTCACAAGCGCACCTGCTTCCACCGCTTCTTTCACTTCATAGAAAGGAACACCGCTTGGCGTAAATGTAATCTGACTCGCATCATATCCTGCCAGCTTGCCCATTTCAAATTCACCTGGCGAAACGACGTCAAGCTCCACGCCGATTTCCTTCATCAGACGAAGAACAGCAAGATTTGTATTGGATTTACAGGCGAACTTAATTTTCATGTTCACACCCGCAAACGCGTGTTGCAATGCTTCTGTTTTGCGGCGAATGGTGGCGCCGTCATAAACATAAAGCGGACTTCCAAATTTTTCTGTAAGCTGAGTTGGGTCTATTCCCTGGATTGTATATTGATTCTGGTCAGAAAGTTGCATCGAAAATGAATGGGTATTGAATGAGAGAATTTGGTTCAGCTTCTAATATTAGATACAGTATTTGTCTAGATAAACAGCCATTTCCTGTTGTATACTTTTGGCTTCTTCTTCTGCTTTTTTTGCAAAATCGGTGCCGTTTCCTGCATAAATAATGCTTCTGGATGCATTGATCAGCAAGCCACAGTGGCTGTTCATGCCGTATTTGGATACTTCTTCCAGGTTCCCGCCCTGAGCGCCCACGCCTGGTACAAGCAGAAAATGCTCAGGTACAATTGTCCGGATATGTGCAAGATCTTTTGCCTGAGTAGCACCTACCACATACATCATACGATCTGCTCCGGCCCATTCCTGCGACTTCCGGAGTACGTGCTCGTACAAGGGTTTGCCATCCGATTCAATCCGTTGGAAATCACTTCCACCGGAGTTTGAAGTAAGTGCTAACAAGATGACCCATTTGTCTTCGAATTCAAGAAATGGTAACACCGAATCACTTCCCATGTAAGGAGCAACGGTTACCGAATCGAAATCGAGCCCTGATGAAGACGGATCGAAAAAAGTGCGTGCATACAAACCAGATGTATTTCCTATATCACCACGTTTGGCATCTGCAATGGTGAAGTGAGAAGCAGGAATATATTCCATTGTTTTCTGCAAGCTTTCCCAGCCTTTTCCTCCCATTGCTTCGTAAAAAGCAATGTTTGGTTTATAAGAAACGCAGTAGTCAACAGTGGCGTCAATAATTTGTTTGTTAAAGGCAAATACAGGATCCGCTTCCTTTAATAAATGGGATGGTATCTTACGGATGTCGGTGTCCAGGCCTACGCACAAGTACGATTTCTTACTGGAAATGTGGTCAAACAGTGTTTTATAAGTCATGATTCTCGAAATATTGCGCCGAAATTACAACCTATGACAATAGATTCATAAATTTGCGGAGAGATATCAGTAATTAACATAATAACAATCAGTAATTCGAAGCACCTATGCAGATCAGGGAAACATCCATCAAGGGTTTAGTTGAAATAACTCCACGCGTATTTGAAGACGAACGTGGTCTTTTTTTTGAATCCTACAATGAAGGATTGTTTAAAAAACTGGGACTTCCTACCAACTTTGTGCAGGATAATCAGTCTTTTTCTATTAAAGGAGTAGTAAGAGGATTACATTTTCAAAAAGCTCCGTTTGCACAGGGTAAGTTGGTTCGGGTTATTTCCGGAAGAGTATTGGATGTTGCAGTAGATATTCGTCCTGAATCACCAACTTTCGGGAAACATGAGATATTTGACCTGAGAGCGGATCTTAACAACATGGCTTATGTGCCGGAAGGTTTTGCACATGGTTTTGTAGCTCTGGAAGATTCCATTTTTAGTTACAAATGCACCAATGTGTATAACAAAGAGTCGGAGTCTGGTTTGTTATGGAACGATCCTGAG
Organism: Dyadobacter sp. CY312; assembly: GCF_021390535.1. Classification (GTDB taxonomy): domain Bacteria; phylum Bacteroidota; class Bacteroidia; order Cytophagales; family Spirosomataceae; genus Dyadobacter. The sequence goes on along the minus strand of NZ_JAJUXG010000018.1, from coordinate 125,273 downwards.
CTGGGAATTGATTGGGGAATTGAAAATCCGATTGTGTCAGAAAAGGATATTATTTTGCCAACTTTGAAAGTTCTGTTCGGGGAGATCAAAAGTTGATCAACCAAACAACAATATTATAAAGTCAGGAATAGCGCAGAGATTGATCTTTGCGCTATTCCTGATTTTAATAAAGCAAATTTCTATTTTTCGAACAGTTCTTCCAGCGCCTTGGAAGCCACTTTTCGTGCCGAGTGAGGGTTTTGTCCGGTAATGATCCTCTCATCCAGCTCTATAAATTCAATGAAGGGAATCATGGATTTGGTGTAATGCGCTCCCTGTTCTTTCAGTTTGTCTTCCAGATAAAACGGTACTTCGCTAACAAAGCTGTTCAGTGCTTCTTCCATGTTGGAAAAACCTGTAATGTACTTGTCTTGGACAAGCAATGAGTCGTCCGACAGCTTTACATTCAACAAGCCGCATACCCCATGGCATACTGCTGTTACTGTTCCGCCATTTTCATACACACGTTTTGTGATTTCCTGCAATGCGAGGTTGTCCGTCAAATCCCACATTGCCCCGTGCCCCCCCGCGAAGTAGATCAGTCGGTAATCTCTGGCATCAATCTGATCGGGTGTAAGCGAGTTACTGATCTTCGATTGAAAAACGCTATCCTCCCAATATTTGTGGTTGGTCTCTTCTTTCAGATCAAAGCTACGTTCGTCAATGGGAATTTTGCCTCCTACTGGACTTACAATATCAACCAACACTTTTCGCCTCACCATTACATCATAAAAATGCGTGAGTTCGCTTAACCACAGGCCGGTCTTTCCGGATTTGGTAGGGTAGGTATCATGATTGGTACAAACGATTAGAACTTTCATGGCGTCGTTTCGGAAGTATACTTCGGGAAAGATACCATAAAATCATAGAAATTTCCACCTGACAAACATCATAGTTAGGAGACGAAAATATTTGTAAACAAGGAAAGTATCTCGTTACACGTAAAGAAGCTGGTTTTTATAGGCGAAGGCTACGGCCGCCGCGGTTGTTTTAGTGCCTGTTTTTTCCAGAACCCGTAAACGGTGTCCTTCCACAGTACGAATACTGATAAAGAGTTTTTCGCTAATCTCTGCTGTTGACAGACCGTCACATATTAGTTGAAGTACTTCCTGCTCTCTTGCCGAAAGCGCTACATTACAAGCATTAGGGAAAAACGGATGTTTGTTAGGATGCCGATTCACCATTTTCCGGTGCATGGCTTTGGATACAAAATCGTTGTAATAGAAACCCTCATCCGCAACACGACGTATTGCCTTTTCCACCTCGTCCGGACTGGTATCTTTGAGCAGATATCCCTGCACACCTTTTTCAAGCATGTGAATCACAAACCTGTCTTCATTATACATCGAAACCACAATGATCTTGATATCCGGATAACGTTCAAATGTAGCTTCCGTTGCCTGAATGCCATCCATTACCGGCATTTGCAAGTCCATAAAAATAATGTCAGGCGTATTGCCGGCAAGTTTGTCGAGTAACTCCTGTCCGTTGGCTGCTTCGAGCACAAACTCGAAGTCGGGTATTCCGCTGAGCATGGAAATGAAGCCCTTGCGGAAAAGCTCATGATCGTCAGCGATACCTAATTTAAGGGTTGCCATATTGATTTATAGATTCACTCGTTCACGACGAAAAGGATGCAATGGTTCCGGTTTACTGTTAGACATCTCCGACACTACCGGTATGAGTGTCAGCGCAGTTGAGCCTCCGTTTCCTGTTTTGCTGTATTGTACAGAACCGTTCACAATAGCCAGCCGGCTTTCTATCCCAAGCAGGCCTAATCCAGCCAGATGTCCGTCCTTCACAGCTTCGGGATCAAATCCAATTCCATTATCTGAAACCCGTAATCCTATGAACTCTTCGTTCATTTCCAAACTGATATCGATTTTGGTACAGTTAGCATGTTTAATCGCATTGTTAACCAGCTCCTGCATAATGCGGTAAATGGTTAGTTCAATCTTCTGTCCTTGTCGTGGGAGCTCCTCCGAACCAGGTTGAAACGTTATGGTAAGATTGTTCCCTTCTTCAAGTTTATGAATAAATTCATCAATCGCCTCAGTCAAGCCAAAACGTTCTAATGTAGTTGGAACCAGTTCACGCGTAATACGTCTTACATGCAGGATTGTTTCTTCCACCAGCGACTGGGTCTTTTTCATAATCAGCTCGTCCTTTTCACTATTTTCTCCAATTGATTTTCCCAATTGGTTCAGACTCAGCTTGGTGAGAGAGAGCATTGTGCCAATGTCATCATGCAAGTCCTGCGCAATCCTTCTGCGTTCCGTTTCTTCGGAGTTAAGAGCTGTGTCAAGAAGCAGACGACTGTGGTTTTTCTCTATTTCGCTTAGTTTTTTTTCTTCCTCAAATCTTCTTTTTTGGTAAAACAAAACAAATGAGATGACAAAAAATGCCATCATCAACATTGCAAGAGTCCCAATAAGCAACGCCCATTTCATTTGTTCAGTGTCTTGCATAATATCGTGCTGAGAAAAACGAGATTCCTATACTGAATAGAAGCAAGCTAATTATTTCGAATGAATAAGGTATCCGATCTAGTAGTCCGAGATCAATAAGCTTTTTCCATTGCGCAGAATAATGTAGTGCCGGAGATATGAATATCAAACTTGAATAATAAAGTAATAATCCAGAGCATACCCAAAAAAATGGGAACGTTAGCAGATTTGGTATCTTTAAAGATTTAATCACTTCGTAAAAATATAATAGAGTCAGGAAAATCATTAATAATGATTCTATTGTTAACGCATATTTTACTATTCGATGTATGTGCAGATTTATCAAATCCTCGTTGCAATACCATATATCCCAAAATGTAACTACACTAAAAATCACTGCTACTGGAAAAATTAGACTTTTTACAAATCTGCTCTCAAATTTGTAGTAGAACATTCCACTTAGCAGGCTGTATCGAATTACTATTAAAATATTAAAGAAGAGTAGATTGTTTACTCGTTGTGCTGCCAAGTGAAACATAATCAGATCAATGAGCAACTTTGAAATTAAAAAAAACAAAAGCAACTTAAATGTTGGGTCTACGTACGCTTGTCTGTAAAAGATTAAGATCAGTGGTAGTACTGTAACTACCACTGGCATACTCGCAAGTAAATCGTATTGGAAATAAGAAAGATATTTTTCCAGCATTAAAGAGCTTTTGTTTTAGATATTAATTGGTGTCGGACTTACAATTACTCGGGCAAAGCGGTCCCTTTGACAATTCAGAAGGAGTAGGGTCCTTATGCGCCAGTTCTGGTTTCAGATCGTTACCGTATTTATCAACAGGAACAATGATGACTCTTGCAGTTTTTTTTCCTTTGCCTTCCGCTGCAACCTCCACATCCTTACCCTTATGATTTTCCCAGGTCACACCATGATAAACACGAAAACCTACACATTGATCTCCGTAAGGTGCGATAAGGTTATTAAATTGCTTTATTCCAAAAAACTCAGCCTCAACAAAATTTTCTGATTCGCTCCGACCATTGCCGTTGTTGATCTTTTTGTGAGCTTCTTTTTGTTTTTTAGATTCGGAAGATAGAATAATTGTTCCTTCGTTACCTGTAAATACTTCTTTTTTGTCAAAAGGGATGGCCATGATTGTAAGGATGTTGGATTGGTTGTGAATAAGTTTTACGCTTCATAAAAATAGATTGAAGTTAAATCAAACCCAAAGATGTGACTGATAACTGATTTAACGGTTTTTGTATAACTTTTTGGTAATGAGAGAATAGTTGTAATCTGTTTTCGAAAAAACACGTAGAATTACTTACTACAAAGGGGATAATTACGATAGTACCTTTAAATGGACAAAATGAACGTTGATTTGATTTTTAAATAAGCTATTTTTAATTTCAGAAATTACAGGATGCGATTTAACGGCAACCTACTTTTTAAAGTTTTTAGCAGTATGAAACCAATCATAACCATTGAATACTGCCCCAAATGCAACTGGCTGTTGCGGTCGGCTTGGATGGCACAGGAGCTGCTCAACACTTTTGTGGAAGATTTGCACGGGGTCACACTTGTACCTTCGGAAATAGCGGGAAGATATACCATTCATATTAATGATACTTTGCTGTGGGATCGGAAACGTGAAGGAGGTTTTCCAGAACCTAAGGAAATGAAGCAACGGGTGCGGGATGTCATTGCCCCTGAACGAGATTTAGGTCATAATGAGAGGTAAATTGATGATTGCTGGAATTATCTACCAGTTTTGTAGACAAATTGTCACTAAGACCAAATGTTATACTGAAAATTTGACACTCTCATTTTATTCGGTTTAATATTAGTTTGCAGTGTATTTTGTATTAATGTATTAGTATTCAGTTTGTTGACTTGTTAATTTTGGCTATTGTATTAAATATTAACAGTTAGCAATGAATCTATGGCACATTGTTTATCGTTTATTAGGTAAAATTGTTAACCTAAACATACGATTGCCATGGAAAGCAAACTAAAAATACCGCATGAGATGTTGATGAACATAGATTTCATTAACACAGTGAACGGTGGAATGAGTGAGCCAGCCATTCAGCTCGAAAGAGGATCGGATGGCTTTGAGGTAGTTGTGAAAGTTCCGGGCATCGAAGTGGATGATCTTCAGCTTGAAGTTGTGAGAGGAAAGAAAAATTCGACCAACTTGAAATTGTATCATTTGTTGCCCATTTTTTCGCAAGAAACCCTTCCCGAAGAGGAGCAGTGGAGAACCATACGTTTCATCAATACCTTCGTTATACCGGATGGTGTAAACGTTGAAAATATATCAGCCAGATATGACGATACTTTCAGGCATCTGGTGCTGCATTTACCTTATGGTGATGAAGAGGGCGAATACCGAAGAAAAGTAGATATTGATCGCTGGTAACCACTTAGTGAAATTTTGTTTAAGACCTGTATCGTGGCTGTTACAGGTTTTTTATGTCTTTTGACTGCTTTTTAAGTCAAACTTCGTTCAAAGGCGCACTTTCTCTTTTCGGAAATTATCTTCTGCCAATAGAATATATTAAAATATTGTAAACCTTTGGTTTGCAGTTCAGAATGGGCTTTGCAATTCGTAATTTAGGGGTTAAGATAAGAATCCTCATACCTCCAACTCAACGTTTATGAAAAAGTCCAATATTTTCGCGTACATCGAACTTTCCAAATTAGTAGAAGAACTCAGGCAGTCTGCCACTTCCGACAAGCTTAAAGAAAAATTGAAAGCCCAGGCAGCCTACTTCAATATCATCGAGCCGAGGTACTTTTCTGATGCACTGGTACATGAATGGGAGGGGATTGTTTCTTTTACAAAACAGAAGGGAGCCAGGGTTGATGAGGACGGAAATGTGATCTCCAATGCTGCATCCAATTCGATAGACAGTCTGTCAATATCTGATTGCCAAACACTGGTGGAGCGTTTGAACGTGCTGTTCGAAAAAGTGAAAAATGAATTTCAATAGTTACTGATAAAAAAAGACCTGCTTCGTTTCGGAAACAGGTCTTCGATATCTATTGACGGTTATCAATTTACCGTACCGCCATTCCAAATTTCTTTTCCTGGTTGAACAAATGCCAGGCTGCCGTCGCGGTCTTCTGCCATCAGGATCATGCCGTGACTTTCCATTCCCATCATTTTACGTGGTGCAAGGTTGGCTAGGTATAGGACCCTTTTACCAATAATATCTTCTGGTTTGAAATGCTCGGATATTCCGCTTAAAACGGTTCTTTGTTCGGTACCGATATCCACTTTAAGTTTCAATAGCTTTTTGCTTTTCGGTACACTTTCAGCCTCCGTAATGGTAGCCACGCGAATATCCATTTTGGCAAAATCGTCATATTGGATTTCAGGTTTGACGGGACTTACCACTTTTCCTTCCAGTTCATTCATTCTTTTGGCGTCATGAAGTTTTTGGACTTGTTTTTCGATCACATGATCTTCTATTTTTTCAAAGAGAAGTCCCGCTTCGCTAATTGCTTGTCCGGTTGGAAGTAAATCTGCTTTACCTGCATCCTGCCAGTTGTAAGTTTCCAGACCCAGTTGTTTGCGGATCTTTTCAGCAGTAAAAGGAAGCACAGGTTCCGACACGATTGACAACGCAGCAGATATTTGCAAGGCAATATTCATGATCGTATTCACTCGCTCAGGATCTGTTTTTATCGCATGCCATGGCTGTGTATCTGCCAGGTATTTATTCCCAAGTCTTGCCAGGTCCATGATCAATGTAAGCGCCTCGCGGAAACGGTAATTTTCCATGGCGTCGCCAATGCGTGCAGGGAAAGCAGCAAGTTCGGCAAGTGTTGCCTGATCAAGTTCTGTTAATTCACCCTGAGCAGGTACTTTACTGTCGCAAAACTTCTGCGTAAGTACAACGGCGCGGTTGATGAAGTTGCCATATATACCAACGAGTTCGCTGTTGTTACGGGTCTGGAAATCTTTCCAGGTAAACTCGCTGTCTTTTGTTTCAGGAGCGCTTGCTGTCAATACATAACGAAGTACATCCTGTTTGTCGGGCAATTCTTCAAGATACTCATGAAGCCAAACCGCCCAGTTACGGGATGTAGATATTTTGTCGCCTTCCAGATTCATAAATTCATTGGCAGGAACATTATCCGGTAGCACCAGATTGCCTTCGGCTATAATCGTAGCCGGGAAAATGATGCAGTGGAAAACGATGTTGTCTTTCCCAATAAAATGAACCAGTTTGGTCTGATCGTCTTTATTTTCGCTTTTCTCCCACCATTTTTTCCAGCCTTCGTCTGTGCCATTTTTCTGAATGAGCCAGTCTTTAGTAGCAGAAATGTATCCTATTGGAGCTTCAAACCATACGTAAAGCACTTTTCCTTCTGTTCCCGGAACGGGAACAGGTATACCCCAATCCAGATCCCGGGTCATTGCACGTGGTTTCAGACCTTCTTTCAGCCATGATTGGCATTGACCCAAAACATTGGTTTTCCATTCCGGATGGCTGTTAACAAACTCTTCAACCTGTGGTTGTAATTTATCAAGAGGCAAAAACCAGTTCGTTGTTGGTTTCAAAACCGGCTTGGCACCGGAAAGCATGGAATGTGGTTCAATCAGCTCCGTTGGACTAAGCGCCGATCCACAGCGTTCGCACTGATCGCCATATGCATTGGTGTTCGCGCAAACGGGGCAGGTACCAACAATGTAACGGTCGGCCAGAAATTGCTGTGCCGTTTCATCATAATATTGCTCGGTGGTTTCTTCGATGAAAACACCTTTATCGTATAAATCCTTAAATATCTCCTGCGAAGTCTGATGATGAATAGGCTTACTGGTACGGGAATAAACATCAAATGAGATTCCGAGTTTCTTGAAAGAATCGTCAATCTGCGTGTAATATTTATCTACCACCTGCTGCGGTGTTAGTCCTTCCTTTTTTGCACGAATTGTGATCGGTACTCCGTGTTCATCCGTTCCGCTAATGAAAGCGACATCTTTCCCGTTGGAACGAAGATATCGTACATATATATCTGCCGGAACGTAACAGCCCGCCAGGTGACCAATATGTATGGGACCATTTGCGTAAATCAGCGCTGCTGTAACGGTATATCTTTTAGGGTCGGTGATTGCCATCTAAATTTATTCTGTAATTAATATTCGCGCAAAGTTAGCAAAATCGAAATGAGAGGAATGCAGTTTAAGGGGCGATTCGAGAAGTTTTAAGGCAGTTGGTTTGAATTAAATTCCAGTCAAATACTCTAAGCTGAGCTGGAATGGAAATCAAACACGTCATATTGTTTATTTAAATTTACTTTATGTAAAATATATTTTACATTTATTTAATTTTGATTTACATTTGAGAGGTTAATTTCACTAAAACATTTAGCAGTCATGAAAACAAAGTATTTGCTGCCGAATTCCTGGCGCCCGTTTGGAATTGCTCTAACATTAATCACCGTTCCCCTGACGCTATGTATATTGATTTTCGGAGATCAGTTTCCGTTCGTTTTAGATTCAATTCCTACGCCTTTTCGTTTTGAAATTCCTGATTGGTCTTATTCCGAAAATATCTTTTCAAGGAGTGAAGACGGAACCATTAGTTTACAAATCATCGATGAGTTACTCGGCTTTGGAATGATCACCGGGCTATTTATTGTTGGCTTTGCCAAACTTAAAATTGAAGACGAACGTATAGCTCAAATTAGGCTGGAATCTCTGCAATGGGGTATTTATGCCAATTTTATCATCATGGCTTTGTGTATACTCTTTGTTTATGGCTCCTGGTTTTTTACGGTGATGATCTACAATATTTTTACGCCACTACTCATTTTTGTAGCACGGTTTTACTGGTTGTTGTTTATAAATCAGTCGATTGAAGATAAAAGTGAAAAGAGTTTGGTATGAAAAATAGAATCAGAATAGAACGTGCAATACTGAATATAACACAAGCCGATCTGGCAGACAGGCTCTCCGTTTCCAGGCAGACTATCAATGCCATTGAAGCCGGAAAATATTCTCCTACACTTGCTTTGGGTATGAAAATCGCCCGAGAATTTGACAAAACGGTGAATGAGGTATTTGAATTGGAAGAGGAGGATTAGTGAGTTACAACCAATTTAGTATTTTGGTGTCTTAGAGAGAGGACCTTTCAAATTTTCAGGATGAAAAACATAACTCTACTTTCGATCCTTCTTAGTTTGGTTTCTCTTGACAATTTCGCACAAGAAAGTCGAGATACCAGAAAATGGCACTTTGGTGTAATTGCAGGAATCCAGCCCTATGGAAAAGTTTTTGATACGAATAAGTGGAAGTCTACTTCTGGATTTCTAGGTGGTTTGAGCTTGCAATATCAGGTGGGAGGAAAATTGAAGGGAGCTTCTGTATTACTTCAACCACATTGGAGCGAGCTTAGTCAAATGTATAGTGATGGCCCCCACAGTTGGGGAAGTGTAGAAGGTAAGTGGGAATCAGAATCTATCCATATTCCGCTTTTGATTCGCTACACCATAGGGAATGGTCGTATTCGTCCTTATGTAGAAATTGGATCTTCTTTTAAGTTTAGGACTTCTTTGAGAAACCGAAGGAGTGGAGCCGTTTGCGGTGTTATAGGTTGTACCCCTTTCGCTTCGGATATCAATCTGCAGTCAACCACTTCACAAGATAGAGTTGGTTTAATTGCCGGTGTGGGTGCCGAAGTGAACCTTTGGAAACTAAGTGTTCCTATAAGTATAAGGGTAGATGAAGCTGTTGGAACATACAAGATAAAAGATCCTTTCCCAAATGCGCAAAGTTACTCCGATTTAAAAACAAGAACATTTCAAATAGTTACTGGAATAACCTTTTAATAACGACATAGCTGTTGTCTGATCCGACTTTAACCCCGAACTTTGGATTTCATTAGATTACAGCTTGCATGAAAATCCTCATTACAGGAGCTACTGGCCTTGTTGGAAGTACGGTAACACGCCAGCTTCTTTCTGAAAATCATTCTGTGTATGCATTGTTTCGCATCGGATCTGACAGAAGTCTGCTTGCTGATATTGAAAATCAGATACAGTGGGTTGAAGGTGACATCCTGGATATTTCTTCCCTTGAAAAAGCACTGAACGGAATAGATTATGTCGTTCACACTGCTGCTGTTGTATCTTTTGTGCCCCGCGATCGCAAAATGATGTATAAAGTAAATGTAGAAGGAACCGCGAACGTTGTAAATGCCTGTCTGAAGCACGGCATTGGTAAACTATGCCATGTAAGCAGTATTGCAGCCATTGGAAGACCTGATTCCCGAAAGACTACTCCCGGGCAAGAGCTGGTGTTGGATGAAACCCAACGCTGGGAAGATTCTCCTGAAAATTCCGAATATGCGAAGACCAAATACCTGTCCGAACTGGAAGTTTGGCGCGGGATCGCCGAAGGTTTGAATGCTGTGATTGTGAATCCAACGATTGTACTGGGAGAGGGCGACTGGGGCAAGAGCAGCACACAGCTTTTTCGGTATGTATACAGAGAAAAGCCATTTTATACCGAAGGTGTTGCCAATTGCGTGGACGTAAAGGATGTATCGGAAGCGGTGGTACGCTTGCTCTTTTCTGACATTTCGGGAGAGCGGTTTTTACTGAACGGAGCAAGTATTTCGTATCAAAACCTCTTCAATCTGATGGCCGATGCGATGAAAAAAAAGCGACCTTCGTACAAGGTGGGAGCGGGACTCGCCGGCGCTATCTGGCGGATAGAAGCAGTACGGACATTCCTGCTTGGAACCAAGCCATTGATTACCCGGGAAACTGCGCAGTCGGCAGGGCGGAAGATTCGTTACGATAATTCAAAAATAAAAAATGCCTTAGGATTTAACTTTCAACCCATTGAGAAAACGGTGGCGCGTGTAAGCGAAAGTTTGCTGGGCAAGATTTGATAAGCAAGGAATTATTTTTAACTTTCTTTCATTATCAAGGTTGTATTCCGTCTGAATAAACAATCATCGAATAGGGGATTTTGAGGTTTGAATTACAGTTAACTTCGAGAGAATCCGTTCGTACAGATGGTATACAGCATTTTGCTTGTTCAGAGTAATACCAACCTCTAACTTAATTGTTCGTGTGATGGAGAAAAATTTCGGGGAAAGAAAAGATTACATGAAAGAAACCCTGCTTCGGTTTGAAAGAATGATTAAAACCAATGAGCAGACCTTTTTTGATTTGGAAACATACGAAAAGGTAACTGCACATTATATAGAGAAAGGTGATTGGGACAAGGCATTTCAGGCGTGCGAAAGAGGCCTGGCCGACTTTCCTTATTCGTTGGATCTGCTTCTTAGTAAAGTTCAGTTACATGCCAACCGTGGCGAACACGATCTGGCCATGGAAATTCTTGAACGTGCTTCACTTTTTCATCCGGGAGATCTTGAAATTACCTTTATGCAGGTTGGGATTTCCAACATGATGGGTGAGTATGAAGAAGCCATTTCTATTCTGGAAGGTTTACTAAACCGGGTTGAAGATCAGGATGAGATTTATTTTCAGATCGGTCAGACTTACCAAAACTGGGGGAAATATGATGAGGCGATTGTAAATTACAAACGCTCACTCCGAAGAAATCTCAATAATGAAAGTGCGCTGTACGAACTGGCGCATTGCCTGGACCTGGTAGGGCAGCTTGAAGACCACCTCGACTATTACCATGAACTGGTGGACAGGGATCCGTTTTCGCATCATGCCTGGTATAATCTTGGTATTGCTTTCAGTAAACTTGAAAGATACGAGGATGCCGTGAATGCCTATGAATACGCAACGCTGGTAAAAGACGATTTTGCGTCTGCATTTTTTCAGCTGGGAAGTTCTTACATGAACCTCGAAAAATATGATGATGCCAAAACGCAGTATATCAGAGCAATAGAGCTGGAAGGTGAGCAACCAGAAACATGCTGCTGTCTGGCGACCTGCTATGAAAAACTGGGTGAGTTTGAAACTGCCATCAAATATTACCGGCAGACCGTGAAGCTGGATAACCAGTGGGACGATGGTTGGTATGGTATGGGAATTTGTTTCAGCGAGCTTGGGCGTTGGTATGAAGCCGCTGGTTTTTTGCGTAAGGCAATACAGATCACAGAACTAAATCCGGATTACTGGCTCGCATTGGCGGAAGTTGAGTTCCGTATAGGAAATATCGTATCTGCCTTCGAGGCCTTTGAGAAATCTGCTGAGATAGAGCCTTCTAATCCGGATATCTGGCTGAAATGGTCACACGTACTCTTCGATCAGGGCAATTATGCGCGTGCCTGCGATTTGCTTCAGGCCGCTATTGATGAAATGCCAGAGGAGGCTGATCTGTATTATAGAATGGCGGTGTATCAAATCCATTCCGGTGACTATCGCGAGGCTTTAATAAATCTGGAAGTAGCACTCACGCTTGATTACGACTCCCATGTTCAGCTTTTTGACTTCTTTCCTGATCTGGAAAAGCAAAAAGCACTGTATAGAATTATCGAACAATACAGAGAGAAATAAGACGAGGCTGCATTTAACGATGCAGCCTTTTTACTTCCTGATATAGAGCGACAAGTTCGGAGGCAATATGTTTTCCTTCAAACTTTTCCGCGTGTATTTTTCCGGCACTAATGAGGGATTGTTGCAGCTCTGAATCATAAAGTATCTTTTCCAGCTGAGTAGCAATGTCTTCGGCGTCGTCAGGATTTCCATATAAACCACCCGGCCCGCCTGCTTCTTCAAGACATGACCCTTTGGCTGCTACCACCGGTGTCCCGCTATGAAGAGATTCGAGAATAGGGATTCCAAAACCTTCATAAACAGAGATGTACGCAAATATTTCAGCTGCCTGGTACAGAGCAGGTAAATGTTCGGTAGGTACATTTTGAAGTAAAATAACCTGACTTTGAAGTTTATTTAGCTGAACGAAATCCAGAATTTTGCTGGTATAAGGCGTCTGTTTGCCCACAAGAACCAGTTTGAAATCGCCCTTTCTCATCAGCGAAAAAGCCTCCACAAGTTTGAGCTGATTTTTGCGCTCCTCAATGGTTCCTACACAAAGAATGTAAGGACCATCAATTCCATATTGCTTCAAAATTTCATGTTGCAGATTTTGGTCAACCCGCTGTTTGAAAATAGGATTGCAATCCTGGTAAACCACTTTTATTTTATCCGGATCGACCGTATACAGATCAACAAGGTCGCGTTTGGTTTGTTCGCTAATTGCGATTACCAGATCCGACCTTTTACAGGCCGATTTAAACTTGTGCCTGTAAATAACCCTGTCTATTGCTTTGAAGTGTGAAGGGAGTTTTTCAAATATCAGATCATGAATGGTCACTACCGATGCTATTCCTGCGCTTTCAAGTCCTTGTGGTATCTCGTGACTGAGACCATGAAATACATCGACCTTGTCCTTTTTGAGCTGACTGGTAACCGAAGCGTAACGCCAGTATGCCGAAAGTTTTTTATCAAGAAACGAAGTCGGCTTTCTGATCAGATTTTCAGGAAATTCAGGAAAGAGATTTTGATTGTTTTTGGGGGTGTAAGCCAGATATTCATTGCCCTTTTCATTTTTAAGCAATGTGTCGAGTACAAAGCGGCTGTAATTTCCAAGCCCTGTTTTGTTCGCAAACGCTCTTTTGGCGTCAAATCCAATACGCATAAATGATACAATATAAGGGTTTTGGGCAAAAGTCCGTAATTTTGTGCAGACCGCCGAAAATTATTGGCGGGGATTTTGTGTTTACCAGAAATGAAGAGAAATAACATTCGCAAAAGAGGAAACTCCAAAGCAACATCTTTACCGCTTACCGAAGAATATCAGTTACATACGCTTTCCAACGGAATTCGTATTGCGCATAAACAGGTTCCTTATACTCAAATTGCTCATTGCGGTATTATGCTGGACATTGGTAGCCGTGACGAGTTGCCTCACCAGCAAGGGCTTGCACACTTTTGGGAACATATGGCCTTTAAAGGCACCGAAAAGCGCAGTTCTTTCCATATCATCAATCGGCTCGAAAATGTAGGCGGGGAGCTGAATGCCTATACCACCAAAGAAAAAATATGCTTTCACGCCTCCGTTCTGGACGACCATTTCGATAAGGCACTGGAACTGCTGGCGGATATTACTTTTCATTCCGTATTTCCTGAAAAGCAGATAGAAAGGGAGAAAAATGTAATTCTGGAAGAGATGTCGATGTATGTCGATTCTCCGGAAGATGCCATTCAGGACGATTTTGACCAATTGGTTTTTGCCAATCATGCGTTGGGAAGCAACATTTTGGGGACTGCGGAAACCGTCAATTCTTTTGACCGTGATCAACTGCATCAGTTTATCAACGATAATATTGATACCGAAAGAATTGTGGTGTCGTCTGTAAGTCGGTTGCCGTTTTCAAAAGTGATCAGGGTTGCAGAAAAATACCTGGGAGATATTCCTGCCAAAACCACGGTGAGGCAACGAAGTGCACCGGGACTGTATACGCCTATAATTCAGCAAAAGGAACGGGCTATATCACAGGCACAATGCGCTATGGGTCAGCCGGCCTACGCGTTGCATAACGATAAAAGACTTCCGTTTTTTATGTTGATCAATTTACTTGGCGGACCGGGCATGAATTCAAGATTCAACCTGTCGCTGCGGGAGAAGAATGGATATGTATATTCGATTGAGGGGAATTACACACCATATCTGGACACTGGCTTTATGGGTATTTTCTTTGGCACTGAACCAAAGCAATTGTCAAAAAGCATTGCTTTGATCAATAAAGAATTGAAAAAAGTGCGTGAAGTGCCGCTTACGACCATGCAGCTTCACCAGACCAAAGTACAGCTGATGGGGCAATTGGCGATGTCGGAAGAAAGTAATATGAGTTTTATGCTCATGATGGCGAAAAGTTTGCTGGATACCGGAAAGGTAGATTCTCTTCCTGAAATATTCACTGAAATACATGCCATCACCTCGGCTCACTTACAGGAGATTGCACAGGAAATGTTCAATCCTGACAATTTTAGCTACCTCACTTTCCTGCCAGAATAAGAAGGATTTGAAGCTTTTTAGAAAACCGGTTCAGTCAACGCTGACCGGTTTTTTTGTGTCGAATCAGGCCTGGGAATAGCCTTTATCAGCTTTTGGATAGTAAAACATGTATCACTTTTTGTGAAAAATATCAAGGTCATTTATTCAGTTGGTATGTCAGTATTTAAAGTTTGTTCCAAAGTTCTTACCGTTTATTTTGTCTCTCTGTTTTTTGCGGATCTACACGCTCAGTCGGCTGCAAACCCATATTTGCCTTCGTTAATGCCCGACAGGATTATCCTGAACGTGACTGCCGATCCATCCACATCCATGGCGGTAAACTGGCGAACTTCGGAATTGGTAACAGAAAGTTTTGCTGAAATTGCCGTTGCAAGCGCCGATCCAAGGTTTACAGATGAAGTGAAAAGGATCAAGGCGAAATCAGAAAAGCTGGAATGGGAAGATACACCAACTGCCACTTATCATTCTCTGGTGTTTGACAATCTGACACCAAATACAAAATACGCATATCGGGTAGGGCAGGGAGATCAGTGGAGCGAATGGATACATTTTAACACCGCAGGGAAAACAGGCAGCAAGTTTTCCTTTATCTATCATGGCGATGTACAAACCAATATCCGTTCCATGTGGTCTCGTGTGGTGCGTGATGCCTATGCAAAGGCACCGGATGCCGTGTTGATGATGTACGCAGGAGATTTGATCAACAAAGCAAACAGAGATGTAGAATGGGGAGATTGGTTTGAAGCCGGAGGTTTTATTCACAGTATGATTCCCGGTTTTCCTACACCCGGCAATCACGATCATTATGATGGTCCGAATGGGAAAAATACAACTTCGGTATTCTGGCGTCCACAATTTACTTTGCCTGAAAACGGGCCTGCCGGTCTTGAAGAAACCTGCTACTACTCCGACATTCAGGGAATGCGTTTTATTTCACTCAATTCTGATCAGGCCGAAGAGTCAGATGAATATCTGGAAAAGCAACGTATCTGGATGGAAAAGGTATTGAAAGACAATCCCAATAAATGGACTTGCGTCACTTTTCATCATCCGATATATTCTCCAAAATCAACGCGGGATAACAAGCGGATGCGTGAAACTTTTAAGCCACTTTTTGATAAATACAAAGTGGATCTGGTATTGCAGGGACATGACCATACTTACGCCAGAGGCATGGCGAAAATTCCGATGCAGCAAAAGGGAGCGGTTTCGCCAACGATGTATGTAGTCTCTGTAAGCGGCCCCAAAATGACGGCCTCAAATGTTGAAAAAGCGACATGGATGGATCGTTCGGCGCTGTATACCCAGCTTTACCATGTGATTACGGTAGACAATGATCTATTGGAATTTAAGGCATATACTGCGACCGGGGAGTTGTATGATGCTTTTGATCTGGTTAAACAAAAAGGTAAAATCAATAAAGTGATTGATAAGATCCCACAAAACGTGCCTGAAAAAAGATAAACTTGTCTCACTATTTATATGACTAAAATATATTGGTTTCTATTACTAAACTGCCTGATTTTGGCAGGTTGTGGTAAATCAGATAAGGCTGGCGACCAGACTGCCGATGAGTTTCCGGAGGAGTTGGTTTCGTTTAAACCCTACGAAGGCAATCCGGTTTTTGAAGGAACGGGAGATTCTACCCTCTGGGATGAGAAGATTCGCGAACGGGGATACATCATAAAAGAAGATAGCACCTATTATCTCTGGTATACAGGTTATGACCGCAAGACTGGAAAGAATATGAAATATCTTGGTCTGGCTACTTCACCCGACGGTTTGACCTGGACAAGATATGCAGGCAATCCCATTCATCGCTCGATCTGGGTTGAAGATGTATTTGTGACAAAACAAGACAGTCTCTATTACATGTTTGCAGAAAGCAGGGGCGATTCTGCACATTTGCTGACTTCATCAGATCGTATAAACTGGCATGATAAAGGTGCTTTGGACATCTGGACGAAAAATGGGAAACCCATTGATAAAGGACCCTATGGCACACCAACAGTCTGGAAAGAAGGGGACACCTGGTACTTATTTTATGAAAGAAATGATGCCGCCGTTTGGTTGGCAACCTCCAAAGATTTGAAAATCTGGACCCATGTTCAGGACGAGCCGGTGCTCAATTGCGGACCTGAGGAATACGACAAGTTCGCAGTAGCCTTCAATCAGATCGTTAAGCACGACGGTCTTTACTACGCCTATTATCATGCGTCCGCCTTCAAAGACTGGCGGGAATGGTCAACCAACATTGCGGTGTCAAAAGATTTAATTCACTGGAAAAAGTACGCAAATAACCCGATTGTCAAGGACAACACTTCTAGTGGTATTATCGTAAACGATGGTAAAGCGAACAGGCTGTATACCATGCATCCGGAGGTGAGGGTGTTTGTTCCGACGAAGTAGTTGTTAAAGCGATTCGTTGGGAGAGACCAAATGGAATTTTCAATAACTTAATCCCGTTAGGGATGCAATATTGGTAGGAATTAAAAATACACATATTACATTAAGTGCCGTAGGTACGCAACATTGCGTACCTACGGCACTGTGGATGGCATTGTGTTATATTTCTATCTACCAATATTTCATCCCTATGGGATTAAGAAATGGTGGTAGACTGCAATCCTAGTTATTCTCCGCCCGATAATACAAAGTCGACCCATTTTCTGGCCTCAACACTTTTGCAGCGGCTTCGTTGATTTCTTCTTTGGTGAGATTTCGGATGATTTCGGCATCATCATTTGCCCAGTCGGGGTTTCCGGCGTTGGCTGCGAAAGCCAGGTTCATGGCGCGATTAAGCAATTCCACTTCTGAAAACGCAAGGGTTGCCTCAGTTTGGTTTTTTACTTTGGTTATTTCGTCATCCGTAGCTCCGTTTTGAACAAACTCAAGCAGTATTTCTTTAACCGCTTCGTCTGCTTCTTCAAGCGTCACACCGGGATTCAGGTTTCCTTTAATTAACAACAGACCCGGATCCAATGATGAGGTTACACTTGCACTGATGCTATTGAAAAGTGGTTTTTCTTTCAATAGTGCCTGATAAAGACGAGACGATTTTCCTCTGCCCAAAATATCACTTACAAGATCAGTCGCATAAAATCCGTCTTCGTAACGACCAGGCGTGTGAAAAACTTTGATCAACGAATTGAGCGGCACTGCCGCCGAGGTTTCAAGATGTCGTGCTTCTGTTTGTGCCGGTTCTTTATGGACATTTCTAATATAAGGTTCGCCGGCTGGTATCTCGGCGAACCATTTTTGTGCCAATTCCTGTACACGTGCAAATGTTACCGCACCGGCAACCACCATCACCGCGTTGTTAGGTCTGTAAAATTTAAAGAAGAATGCCTTAACATCTTCCATTGTAGCACGTTCAATATGCTCAATGTCTTTGCCAATTGTTGCCCACCGATATGGGTGCTTTTGATATGCAAGTGGACGTAATTTCAACCATATATCTCCATACGGCTGATTTAAATAACGTTGTTTGAATTCTTCAATCACCACTTTTCGTTGTACTTCCAGTACATTTGGATCAAACGAAAGGCTCATCATGCGGTCCGATTCAAGCCAGAACGCTGTTTCCACATTTTCTGCGGGCAAGGTAATGTAGTAATTGGTAATGTCAGGAGAAGTGAATGCGTTGTTTTCTCCACCCACGTTTTGAACAGGAATATCGTAGCTCGGAATGTTTTTGGATCCCCCAAACATCAGGTGCTCAAAGAGGTGAGCAAAACCCGTCCGTTCTTCATCTTCGTCCCTCGAACCAACATTGTATAGAATATTGACCGCCGCCATCGGGGTCGAAAAATCTTCATGAACAAAAACTTTCAGGCCATTTTCGAGTGTAAACTGCTCGTAACGAATCATATTATGAATCAGTAATTTATTGTAATAATCTAAGGTCATAAAATATACATCCGCCTAGAAACCACGTTGTATATTTTGGGGTTATAAACAAAGCTAATGTTCCGGTGGGATTCCACCAAACCATTTCGTTTTTATACTAAAAGCCATGAAATTTACTTTAAGAGTATTTTATATTATTACACTTCTGATTTGTTGTCCTTTTATACTGAAAGCACAGTTATTAAATGACCCGGCGTCAATAAAGACAGTTCAGAAAAGCCTGGATCACATCTACAACTACGAATTTGACGAGGCCGAAGCCGTTATCAATCAGGTTGAGAAAAAGTATCCCAATCATCCGGTTACGCATATTCTGGACTCATTCATTCTTTACTGGAAACACTTGCCGATCAAGGACAACCCAACAAAATCGAAGGAATACATTCAAAAGTTGAATCTGGCTCTGAGTGCTACGGATAAAAAATTTGGCAAGGATACCAAGGACCCGGAAGGGATTTTTTACATCATGGTAGCGCGTGGATATATGGCCATGATGTACAACTACCGTGGCGAAATGCTGAATGCGGCAGGAGAAGGAAAAAAAGCCTATAACGCATTTGTGGAAGGGATGAAACTGATGGACAAAAACCCGGAGTTTTATTTTACATCGGGCATGTATAATTATTACGTTGAGGTATATCCCGAGCTGCATCCCATGGTGAAACCTTTGCTGATATTTTTCAAAGACGGGAATAAAGAATTGGGATTGAAACAGGTGGATATCGCCACAAGACAAGGAGTGATCACACGTGCTGAGGCTTGCTTTTACCTGGCTCATTTGTACATCAAATATGAAATGAAACCGGACAAAGCCGTTCCTTATCTCAACAAATTGACGGACTGGTATCCTAAAAACCCTGTGTTTGTAATGAAAAATGCAGAGGCTTTACTTCTGGCCGGAGAATATGATCAGGCTGCGAAACATACCACGACTTTACGCAAATATACCAGTGGATTTTTCCCGATTGCGCTTCATACATTTCAGGGGATAGGTTATGAAAAGGATACAAAAAGTGATGCGGCAGCGCAAAAGGAATATTTGCTGGCCCTGAAAATTCCTCATGACGCCCAGTACACCAAGGAGTATCATGCGATGGCTTATGCCGGACTGGCCCGTATTGCGAATCGGGCAGGTAACAAAACCAAAGCGAAAGAGTATTACAAAAAGTGTCTTGAAAAATCGGAGTATAAGTCTTTGATAAAAGAGGCGAAGGCGTTTAAGTAACAGTTTCCCTTATATAGCGCTCACCCCGATTCGCAATCGGGGTGGTAGTGGTTAAGGGTTTGTAACGCGATTTATTAAAAAGTGTTTTTGGTACTTTCAATCGCATCACCCGATCAATCCAAATCCAGAAAATAGTTAATTTCCAGAAACTGTTCAACAACTACTTTTTCATTCTTTTTCGGCTTCACCTCTTTTAAAACACCACCAACCTTAATTCTCTTTTCGGGTAATTTTTCCGAACCTTTGGCGTGAGCAATCAGGATCATTTCAGAAGATTGCTCATCTTTAATTTCGTAAACAGTATACATGTCGCTGATCGGAATCGGAACAAAGGCTTTTCCTATCGGCACCAATATCATTCCGGAAAAGTAATTCTTTGATTCCTTCATTTCCGGGATGCCGGTGACAATTATATTTGAAGATTTTGTCCCAACCACATTTACCTCAGATGGGGTCATCTCGATTGGTTTATACTTCTTGTAAGTAACCCGTAACTGATCATCAAGTTTGGAAATGACTGACTCTCTGGATTGTGTATCCAGCTGAGATAAAGACAGGTCAAGGAAAAGGATTAGCTTTTGCTTTTCGTTAAATAAACCAGCCACTTTAGCTAATTCTGCCTGGGCAATAGTCCCATCTTCCTCCCGGGTGAAAATATTATAAAACCGCCCGCCGTTGTCCAGTGAGGTAAGTGCTTCATCAACAGTTCTATATGGGGTTATTTGTTTCATGAAATAGGTATTGGGTTTGAAAACTGTTATCAATTCGGGAACAAACTCTTATCCAGTCCCGGAATGATCCTCAGCGCGTTTTTGTAATAAAGCTTTTTCAGCACTTCGTCCGATACCCCCATTCCGTACATGCGCCAGAACGCGTGATATTTTTTGTGGTAAGGAAAATATTCGTCCTCGGTTTCAAGCACTCGGAAGTAAGTGGCATATTCGGCAGGCACCCAGCTGTCTTTTCCAAATAAAACGCGATCCTGATATTTGTCAAAAAACTTTTTTGCAGCACGTGGCTGGCGGCCAAGCTCAGCAATTACTGCTCCAATCTCGACATACATATTTGGAAACACAGTCATGAGACTATCCAGTTTTTTGAGGTTGTTGGGATACCAACCCATGTGCGCATTGATAAAAGTCGTTTTAGGATTGTTTCGGAAAATGTGATGCTGTTCTGCTATAAGCGAATCAAACGGAACAGGATCATTCGGACCGCGACGGCGCCCAGGGTGTGTTTTGAGTTCCAGCCAGCGCTCGTTGTATCGATCCATCGGATCCCAGAAAGACGGGACGTCCGCCGTATGGATAATCACAGGAATACCCAGTTCTCCACATTTCTGCCAAATCGGTTGAAGTCCCGCCGCGCTCACCGGAACGCGGTTACCTTTGTCGTCTTTTATGCCACTAAAACCAAGACTTTTATATATTTTGAGGCCTTTCGCACCCATTTTTACATCCTCTTCCAGCTGCTTCACAGCCTTTGCTGACCAGTCTTTTTCTCCAAATCCTTTAAATTGAAGATTGGTAAAAATGGCAATTCGCTTGGGCTCATTTTTAGCTACATTTTCAAGCGAACCTTTCAACGTTGCAGTTCCTTCTGCCCACTCCTGTGTCCAGCCACGACCGCTCAGATTAACCATGATACCCATATTCAGGCTGTCCATTTGTTTTGTCAGCGCTTTCAAATCCTGTGTAGGCATCTGATACTGATGATTGTGAACATCAATAAATGGAAACTTGGCTCTTTTAACTGGGTGTTCTTCAACTTTTAGTGTTGAAATGGGATCATATTCTTCGAAACCCAGTGGTTGGGTGATGTTAGGTTGGGTTTGCTGGGCAAGTGATTGATAAGTAAAACCAATAGCAAGGGCAAAGGGGAGAAGTTTTATCAATTTCATTTTTGGAAATTTGAAAGGTATATCGTTTTATTTCGTACCAAAATTTGTTGCTAAACTAGTGTTGTAAATTAGCGCAACGCAATGTGCGGCAATACCTTCCTCCCGACCCACAAAACCCAGATGTTCAGAAGTTGTCGCTTTTATAGAAATATCTTCTTCTGAAACACCCATGACCTCGGACAAGCAGGATTTCATTTCAGGAATGTGGGGATTGAGCTTTGGGTTTTGAAGCACAATTGTAACATCTACATTACCGACTTCAAATCCTTTTTCACGAATCATTTCCAGCACTTTTGACAAAAGTAGTTTGCTGTCGACACCTTTCCACTGCGGATCTTTATCCGAAAAATGATAACCAATGTTTCGCATGTTGGCGGCACCGAGAAGAGCGTCACACAATACATGGCAAACAACGTCGGCGTCGGAATGTCCTTTTGCCCCATGAGTGTGAGGGATTAAAATACCGCCAAGCCAGAAAGGCCGGCCTTCTACCATTTGATGTACGTCGTAGCCTTGTCCTATTCGGAAGGGGAACATATTTGTCTTAGTTATTTAAAGCTTAACTGCAATTTGGCGATTGTAAGCGGGAATGACAAGTAATGATTTTTTGCCATGACGTAATTTATTTTTCAAAACTCTTGCAACAATCTACGAACTTATCGTAGATTTACGAAAAGTTCGTAGATATGGAAAAGCTAACACAACAGGAAGAAGACGCCATGCAGGCAGTCTGGAAAATAGGAGAGGGAAATATCAAGTCGTTTATGGCAGCACTTGCAGAGCCATTGCCACCATACACCACGCTGGCTTCTACGATTAAGAATCTTGAAAAGAAGGGTTACGTGCAAAGCAGACTGATCGGTAACGCCTATCTGTATTCGCCTGCGATTACCGAAGAGGCTTACAAACAGAAGTTCATGGGAAATGTGGTGAAAGACTATTTTGAAAATTCTTACAAAGAAATGGTGAACTTTTTTGTGGAGAAAAACAAGATATCGGCGGATGAATTGAAGGAGATTATAGGTTTAATTGAGGGAAAAAAGTAGAGACATTTAAAACGGGATAGTTATGTCGCCTTACATCGAATATGTCGTAAAAGTTTCCATCGGAATGATGGTCATCAGTGTTTTCTATCATTTTGTTTTAAGAAAATACACCTTCTTCAATTGGAACAGATGGTATTTGCTGGGCTATTCGTTGCTGACGTTTTTTATCCCGTTTATCAATATTGATCCGGCGTTAAAGCAAGTAGCACTTTCGGAGCATGAGGTGGTTAAAGTCATTCCGGTTGTTCAGAATTTTGCAGTATCACAGGCGCATTTACAACCTGTATCGGTTGAGGAAATTCCGGTAACCGGTTCGGAGGTTTTAACTGCTATTTTGCTCGTGGGCGGTTTGCTTATGTTTGTGAGGGTTATTCTGGCTTTATTTTCCTATTACAAGCTGAGGAGTAACGCACAGCTCATTTCCGATGGTGACGTGAAGGTATTTCAGGTTGAAAAGAATATTACACCGTTCTCGTTTGGTAACTCCATTTTTCTCAACAAAAACCTTCATGACGACAGCGATCTCAAAGAAATTATGCTTCATGAAATTGTTCATGTAAAACAAAAGCATACCGTTGACATCATCTGGTCGGAAGTACTCTGTATTCTGAACTGGTACAATCCGTTTGCCTGGATGCTCCGTTCAGCCATTCGCCAGAACCTTGAGTATATAGCCGACCGTGCTGTTTTAGAAAACGGCGTTGACGCAAAGTCTTATCAATATCTTCTTTTAAAAGTTGTAGGCGTGCCAGAATTCCGTATAGCCAATCAGTTTAATTTTTCATCACTTAAAGAACGGATTATCATGATGAACAAGATGAAAACAGCAAGAATACAGTTGATACGGTTTCTGTTTGTATTACCATTGATATCGGTTTTACTTGTTGCGTTCAGGCAGGATATTGAAAATCAGGTTAATTCAGAGGGGGTGAAATCAGGTAAAGAAAACAAGACAATTTACATATCTGGGCTTGTCTTGGAAATAGGAACTGGTAATCCCATAGAGAATTTGCCGTTGGAACTAAAATTGGGAAATCGCCAAACCGCTATAAGCATTTCAACAGACTCAGACGGGTTTTATTTCTATGAATTTGACACGAGCAATTATCCATTGGACTCGGTTTTGTACTATGGGATATTGTACGAGGACGGTGAGTACACTGGTTTTGCTTTTGGTTCAACATCTACCTTAAATGGCAAGCCGATTGGTGAAATTCTTGCATTAGGGCGAGCTGCTGGAAATGCCCGATTGGGGCAAGCTGATTTTCCAATAACTTTCGTACGAAAAACGAACTCTCCAAGGGTGCTGAATTCACATTACCCATATTATCACGTTAGTCAGGACAACTTTTTTGACTCGAATAAATCTTCTGACATTAAAAATGCGCTAAAATCTTTTTTACAACAGGAAAGTATACAACCACTTAAAGAGCAGAATTTGATTATTGCCTTTCAAAAAGCCTACAAAAGGCCGCAACAAGTGATCACGAAATTTGAAAATGCTTATTTTAATCAGCAGCAAGCATTGATCGGTTATGAGGGCAGATTAAAGTTTCACCTGGATGGAAAGGAAGTTGCCTACAATGAAATAAATCGTGCGCGTAGGGATGGGCTGGTTTCATTACATAATGCAGATATATTTTTCAATACTGAGATGCCTTCCAGAGACCTATTTTATTATACCTTTTCTACAAACAAAGACGCGCCTCCAACATCTCTGGTTAAGGATAAAAATGTCGAATGGATTGATGCGAGTTCGTTTGATCTCAGTAGGTTAGATAATGAAGCCTATTTTCTGGATGGATTCCGCCAGACATATGGTGTAGGGAGTAATATGAAGCCGCTCAAAGAAGAGATAAAAAGGGTTGCAGTTTTTAAAGGTAAACTCGCCCGATATTATGACAAAAAACTGGACAAAGTACTCTGGATTGAAACCAGGCCAGTGGATGAGGTTTTTGAGCGACCAGCATTTGCGAGCAATTAAGTTTCATTCCGTGGAAGGCAGACGCTGTTTCTCCGACACTATACATTCTGATTAACAAATTGAAGTGCATTCTGTGAATCTTTAACCGAATTGTTATGTCACCTCTGCTTGAGTACGTCGTCAAATTGTCGATCAGCCTGACCCTGATAACGGTTTTTTATCATTTTGTTTTAAGGAAATACACGTTCTTCAACTGGAACAGATGGTATTTGCTGGGATACAGTCTGCTTGCTTTTATAATTCCGTTTATTGATGTGGAATACCAACTTCGGGAGACAAAACTTTCAGAAAGTGGAATCGTTAAATTTGTCCCGGTTGTGCAGGACCTGACGGTAAAGTCTGCTTCCGCACCCGTTATCAACCCGGGTATGTCGCAAGTGAGCTATACGGATATGCTGTTGTATTTACTCGTTACAGGAGCAGCTGTCGTGTTCATGACGAGAATAATTTCCCTGTTCTCTTTTTACAAAATAAGGAGCCGGTCCCGGCTGATCTCCGATGCTGGAGTAAAAGTGTTTCAGGTTGAGAAGAACATTGCGCCATTTTCTTTTGGTAATTCCATTTTCCTCAACCGAAACCTGCATGGCGACAGCGATCTCAAAGAAATTATGCTGCACGAATTTATTCATGTGAAACAAAAGCATACGATTGACATCATCTGGTCGGAAGTACTTTGTATTCTGAACTGGTATAATCCGTTTGCCTGGATGCTCCGTTCAGCCATTCGCCAGAACCTTGAGTATATAGCCGACCGTGCCGTTTTGGAAAACGGCGTTGACGCGAAATCTTACCAGTATCTTCTTCTCAAAGTCGTTGGTGTGCCCGAATTTCGGATAGCCAACCAATTTAATTTTTCATCACTTAAACAGCGCATTATTATGATGAACAAAATGAAAACGGCAAAAATACAGCTGATACGATTTCTGTTTGTTTTGCCTCTGATTTCTGTGTTACTCGTTGCATTCAGAAGCAATATTGAACAGCAGTTTGTACAGAACAAGAACACAATTTACATCGCAGGACTGCTGGTAGACGGAGAAACAGGCAAAAGAGTTTCCAATATGCCTTTAAAACTGGAAATTTCGAGTGAGAATAAATTACTGAAAAAGATAATCAAAAGTGATGGGGACGGATTCTACTATTACGAACTTGATACACAGAAGTTTCAGGATTCGGTGGTATACTATGGGCTTTCAGGGCAAGGAGAGTATGAAAAGTTCGCGATGGGGTCGTCACTAAAAAAAGATGTTCCGGGGGATGGAGAATTTTTGGTTTCGTTCCTGACAAGAGATGATGAAATAGGCAATAAAATATTTAAGCGGCATACTACTTTTCCGTACTATGTACCCAAGGATAGTTTTTTCAACTCCGGAAAGTTTAAAAACATCCGCAATGATATTAAACAATATCTGGACAGGAAAGAATCGGAATTCAGAACGGAGTACGATTTGAAAGTGGCATTTGCGGAAGCATATCCTCAGCCCAAAGAAATTCTTACAAAGTTCAAAAACGCCTATTTTGATGGATACGGTAAACTGGTGGGTTATGATGGGGTGCTAAAGGTTTATTTGAATGATCTTGAAGTAGATTATAGAGTAGTAAATGAAGCATTTAAAGATAAAAAATTCTATGAGGTTTTTGGTATTAATCAAAATGCCCAAGCTTATGATCAGACACAAAGCACAATTCTCTATTATACATACAAGCTGGTGTCCCAGGCGCCTCCAACGGATTTGCTTGAAAATAACTATGAGTATTTGGATGTAAATGCATTTGATTTGAAACGATTAGATAAGGAGCCATGCTTAGTGAATGGATTTCGTAACGCCAAAAAAGTAGGTTTCGGGCAGGAACCTTTACGCGAAGAGATCAAGAATATCATTTTATTGAAAGGCGATTTGGCAGGTTACTATGATAATAAGTTGAGTGAAATCTTGTGGATTGAAACATGGCCTGTCGAAAAAATCAGGGGAAGGCCGGCATTTGAAGAGAAATAATTGCGAGACGATTTATAGCATATCGAAAATCCAGGTGATGCAAGTACACCGATAATGCAAAATCTGATTTTAATAAACTATTTTTACCGGCTTTATATGAGGCCGGTAATTTTGTTTACGGGCATTTCATTCATTATAGGATCAGGAATCCATGAACAACAAACCAATACGTATTTTAAAAAAAACAATGGCTATACTCCTCTGGATTTTAATTTTGGGCGGAGTCGCCTTATTCCTTTTTATGCAGCAGGCATCTTTTGGCAAAGACCCGGACGGCCCGAGACTGGAACGCATCAGGAAATCGCCCAATTACAAGGATGGAAGTTTCGTTAATCTGGTTGATACACCGGTGAGCGCCCCGAACGCCAGCATGTTCAAGTTAGCAATTCAGTTTTTGTTTAACGATAAAAGCAAAACCGATCCGGATTTTAAATTACCATCCGTAAAAACAGATTTGAAGCTTGCGCCAGCTGCAAAACCAACGATTACGTATTTCGGGCATTCTGCTTATATGTTGCAAATCAATGGGAAAAACATTCTGATGGATCCCGTTTTGAGCGAAAGGACTTCTCCCGTGCAATGGGCCGGAACCAAGAATTACGACGGAACACATGTTTTTGAATTTAAAGATCTGCCGACCATCCATTTTGTAATTCTCTCACATGATCATTACGATCACATGGATTATGAAACCCTGAAACAATTTGCAGGCATGCCAACCAAATTCATTGTTCCTCTTGGTGTAGGGGCACACTTGGTTCACTGGGGAATTGCATCCGGCAACATCACCGAGCTCGACTGGTGGGAAGAAACCAATGCGCTTGGCGGTGGAATGCGGTTAACTGCTACACCTGCCCGACATTTTTCGGGAAGAAGTTTTAGGAGAGGAAAATCATTATGGGCTTCTTACGTACTTCAATCTGCTGAACACAAGATTTTCCTTGGCGGAGATTCAGGATATGAAAAACATTTTGGAGAGATTGGTCGTAAATTCGGACCATTTGACCTGGCTATTCTGGAATGCGGGCAGTATAATGAAATGTGGCCTTACATACATATGATGCCCGAAGAAACGGCTCAGGTTGGTGTAGAACTTGGTGCAAAAGTGGTTTGGCCGGTTCACTGGGGTAAATTCACGCTGGGCTTGCATCCCTGGAATGAGTCACCAAAGCGTATCAGCAAACGAGCGGCGGAATTGGGTTTAAAACTGACAACGCCGATGATAGGAGAACAGATTGTACTGGACACGATTTATCCCGACAAAAAGTGGTGGGATGTACCAACCAAGCAATAATGAAAACAGCCTGGCTCACTTGTGGACCAGGCTGTTTTCATTACTTTATATTTTGTATTTCTAATTTTAGTTTTTCGTTTTCCTGTTCCAGGCTGGTGGTTTTAAAGTAATAATACAACCCGGCAATCAGAAATATCTTGGATAAGATAAAAACAGCTATAAATGCAGGGCGCCAGAACTTGTGCACTTTGATATATGTATCGTTGACCTCAATTTCCAGATATTCATCTTTCTTCTTAGGTTCTTCTGCTGATTTCTGTTCAAAGACATGCTTCTTTTTCTGAATATCTCTTTTAGTAGTCCTTAGCTGTATTATCTCTCTAATTTCTGGTGGCGGAGGTATTGTATGCTGATCAAAGTATAATCGTATATCAGTTTCCAGGTCCAGTACGTAATCGGTAATTTGTTGGTCGGTCAGAATTCTGTTTTGCACGTATTCCTTCTCATCTTCGGCTGTGAAGCCGAGTAGGTATGCTTCCAGAATTCCACTTTCTATGAAATCTTTTGTTTCCAATTTGTGATGAAATTAAGAGTTGCGGTAGGACTTGAAAAAATCGTGAAGCGCTTTAAGTACCTCAGATTTGGATATCTTTAGCTTTTGAGCTACTTCATCAGGCGTAAATCCCTGACGAAAGGAAAGATCAAAAATACGTTGAGGGGACAAATCAAGGTTTTCAAGTGTATTTTCAACATCATCAGTACCAATCGCCATCAGTTTTTTCTTTGCTTCCACTGCTTTGGCTCTGGCTAGCTTTATCACACAAACAGCAAAAGTGAACGGGTAGCTATTACAAGCTTGTAGTTGCGGAGATGCAAAAACATTGACTAGTATTTCCTGTGCAAGATGCGGTTGTGGCACAATTTGTAGAATAATGCCATAAGCCATTGCTCCGAACTTATCATAAACTTCCAGTGGTGTGAGCGGCGCGACTTTGGTAACAGGATGAAGATCCACCCCATTGTTCATTCGTTCTAATTCATTCATAAAAGCAACTTAATTAAAACAAATACTGTGTTAGGGTAAGTCTTGGGGTATGTTTTAGCTATGTAAGCTATAAGAAAATGGTATGCCAGTAAAGTTAAGGACGACTAGATGGATTTATACAAAATCCTATATTTATTCGATAGTCTAATGCTAAAATAAGAATTATTTCTCTAATGTTTGTAATAATTTTATAGTACGTTTAATCTTCACCTTTCTTTTAATATAGCACTCCAACACATTTCTTAACTTTGCCGGATGAATAATAAAATAGCAGTAATTTTTGACATGGATGGCGTCATTTGCCATACCAATCCATACCACTCGAAAGCCTTTCGTAGTTTTTTTGCCAAGCGTAATCTTGCTCCTACTGACGAGGACTTTGCTCAGCACATGTTCGGAAAAAGCAATAGCTATATTCTAAGCCATTTTTTGCAAAGAGTGATAGCAGGCGAAGAATTATTGGAGTTGGAAAACGAGAAAGAAAGTCTGTTTAGAGAAATATATGAGCCATACATAGAACCCATTGAGGGGATAGTCGACTTTATAGTCGATTTGCATAGCCATGATGTTAAACTTGGTGTTGCCACGTCCGCACCCCGTGCCAACCTGGATCTGATCATGAGCAAGGTTGAAATTCAGGAAAAACTTGGCTCCATCCTGGCAAGTGAAAATGTTACCAAACATAAGCCCGATCCCGAGGTATATCTTAAATCGGCAGCGAATCTTGGTGTAACGCCAGATCAATGCGTGGTTTTTGAAGATTCATTCTCCGGCGTAAGTGCAGCAATCAACGCGGGGATGCTTGTCGTTGGCGTATTAAGTTCTCATACAATAGAAGAATTGCCTCCTTGCAATTTGTACGTTGCAAACTACAATGAGCTATCTTTTGAAGCGATAAAAGGATTATTCGCCAAATAGTGGTGCAAAATGAGAACAGTTCCGGTGTGATTTAAAGTTGTACCGGACCTTTTACTTTGACGTCAAATGCGCCAGTCAATACCTTTTCGTTTCTTTTTACCTGTAAGAAAATCCGGTAGCGACCCTCTTTAGGGAAAGAATATGGGAATGAGATCATGCTGCCGTGATCCATTCCAACCATTCCATTTTCGTTGGGCTCATACATCCCCATTTCAGTCATCAGAAATTCCTCTCTTTCCAATGTGGTCATGGCTTTTAGTCTACTCAGATAGCTGTCGACGCTATCTCTGAATATTGCTGAGGCTGGTCGTTTTATGAGTTTGGTCGTATCGGCCAGGCGGTTTTTGAAGATGTTTTCAGCTGCCATCGGGAAAGAACCGGATGGATGCAGGTGAATGTAAACCGAACCATCCGCGCTTACCACCACGGCATGGCCCATCATGCCCAGATAGGGTTCCGGCAGACATTCGCTCCCATCAGGGTTGAAAAGTCCGAAAGTCAGCTGATGTGCTTTTCCCGCTTCCAGCGCCTGATCTTGTTTGCCTTCCCAAACAGCATAGGAACCATCCTGAAAAACGGTTTTGGTTCCTGGTTTGCCGCAAATGACAACATCCGCATCCAGTGCCACATTTCCCGGAGCATTTATTGGATCTGTAATTACATAGGTATCTTCATTTGTTGTAGTCTCAATTTCTGCAATGCGTTTTGGCTGTTCTCCAATAACAATGGTGTCAGTAATGGTTTCAGCAAAACCGGAGTACCGTACTATATCAGCATAAACCAAATACTTGCCCGGAGGTAGACTGGGCAGTAAAGCCTCAAAAGTGGTACTGTCTTTTCTTTCGGGATGAATGTGTGCAAACGCGTCGAGACCCGGAGTACGAATCAGGAATGCGTGCATCAGCTTTCCGTGGTCAGGAATGAGTGTACTTAGCATGCTACCCCTTTCCTGCGCAGCCCAACCGGTAGTGTCAATTTTAAGTTGAAAAACACTTAGGTTTTCCTTATTAATTATGGATGCGTTGCCCTGCAAAGGTTTGTACAAATATTGCTTGTATTCCGCTGCCCAGCTGTTCCACCAGCTGCTTCCTCCATACAAGATAACCGCGCATACAACACTGGCAATGCCCATGTTGATATACTTTTTTCTCTGTCTGGGTTTAGATAAACTTTCACCTGCCGGAAGTAATCCATCGCTCACACTGGCTCCAATTGTGGTGATCATCAGAGTGAAAAGAAGTACACCGAGAATTCCAAGTCCTATACCCAATCCCTCCGGCATTTCCCGCTGAGCCGTTGACATAGCCATTACCGGCACAATCAATTCACCTTTTCCTTTGTCTCCGTCAATCAGAATCTGAGCACTGGATGATCCATTTTCCATTAGCCAGATTTCGCCTTCAAATTGTCCCAACTGACCGGGGACAATTTGAAGTTTGTCCGGTGAGGGCGCTCCTTTGTCCCCCGACCGAAAATAAATCGGGCGTGCTTCTACTGACGAGGCACTACCTGTTTCAATATAAACAGAAACTTTTGCAGTTCCGGGAATTACGTCAGGAGGTTGTACACTGACCAATACCTTATATGGTCCGGCTTGTCCCTGCATTTGTACACCGGAACTGCCAATGTGAGCGAGTGCAAATTGGCTGATTGAAATCAGGAAGAGAAGGAATAATAGTTTTTTCATCTTTGAATTTTATGCATCCAGTTACCCCATGATAGTCCGATTTTGGTAGAGATAATACTAGCGACCAATGCTATCCCTAAACCCTTTAATAGCTCGGGTGTGCTTTCAAGCATCCAGGGTGCAAATTTGTAACGGAACTCCCAGTCAGGGCTGTTGCCAAAATACCAGGATTCGGAGCCAAAGAACCAGTTTCTGGCATAAGGTGATTCCATTAAAAAACCTCCTGAAAACCATTGTACGCCAAAGAAAATGACAAGGAATGTGGTTCCGAGGAGGAATGTAAGTTTCCAGTCGTTCCAATAGGCAAATCTGTTTCGAAGTATATCGAGTGCAATAGCTGGAACAATAAGCAACAAAGGGAATTGGAATGCCTGGTAATGATCAATGTGATTCAGGATCGGGCCTAACTTTGGTTCGGCAGGAAAAAGCGGAATGATCCAGAGCGTACCCAACATGAATATGGTATACACTGCGGTTATGGCAGTTATCGTCCATTTATGACTGACAGCTTTGCCCGCCGCCATAAGTAATATAGGAAAGCCCGCAGCTGCATAAATGTAATAACTCGAACGGTGAGATTCCATTCTGCCTAATTCTTCCGAGAGTAAAGTAAACCAAATTGTAAGCAGGAATCCACCGGAAAGCGCGAAGAGAATAAATAGTTTGTTGTCCGTTTTCTTTAATGTATCCGGACGCAGAAAACCTTTTGTTTTTATCTGGTTTTTTAAAGCGATAACGCTGATCATCGCTCCAAACTGTATACCGATCATTCCGAGTAACAACACCGTATGTGGTGGCGAAAGAATGGTGACATCCAGTCCGTAGGTGTTATGCCACCAGTCGTCGAATGGAGCGGAAGTAAGCATAGCAAGAGCACCCCAAACACAAAACAAAGCTCCGAGTGTGCTGTAAAAGAACCCCCATATTTTGACGCTTCGGGATTTTTCTGAATCAGATCCCCAAAACGTTTTTCTCAGAATTTCATATCCGGAAAATAATCCGGCAACAACTGCACCAAGATAGATGACCAGGTGTGGCGGTGAAAGCAACCCGTCGCGGCCGATGGAAATGTGCCAGCAAATGTCCCAGATCAGACCGGTGATTACACAAAAAGACGAAAAAACGGTCGCCAGAATGTAAATAGGAATTTGCTCATTCCGTTGCGCGGCAGTCACTCGTCCTGTGTCGGAAGGCGATGGCGTAAAAGTAGTTTCCATAACTTGAATAGAGAGAATCAGGTTCAACGTCTCAGTACACTAACTACAGACATTTCAGGGGGTTATTTCCCCTATAAATGTTTGGTAACAGTTACTGTGTAATGCTATTAAAAAGAGCTGTATTACAGATAATATACTGTAAATGCCTCAAAATGGGCGTATTGCCTTTACAAATCTTCCTTTAAAATAGTTGGAAAACAGATTGTCTTCTCTTACGCCTTTAGAAGTGGAGGCGTGAATGAACATGATTTCG
The DNA here is from genome assembly GCF_021390535.1 of Dyadobacter sp. CY312. GTDB lineage: Bacteria > Bacteroidota > Bacteroidia > Cytophagales > Spirosomataceae > Dyadobacter. Next base: position 92,343 of record NZ_JAJUXG010000018.1, on the reverse strand, counting down.
TCATTATTTCTTACATCCGTTACAATCCCTGCATGGGAAACATAACCTTCTTTTCCTGCTTCCGGAACAAAAAAGACCCAGTCGCCTGGTTTTAGTTCGTTGATACCGGCTACTTCTGCCCCAAACTCAGATTGCTGCCATGAAATCCGTGGAACTTTAACACCTATTTCAGAATATACCGAACAGATCAAACCTGAGCAGTCAATTCCATTTTTATCATTTCCGCCAGAACGATAGGGCGTGCCGTAATACGTGCGGGCTACTTCAACAACTTTTGGAATTTCAGCGCTGTAAGATCCGGAAGGACGGGTATAGGTCGGGCGAGCAGCAGTTGCTCTGCCGGTATTGGATGCGGGTTTCCTTGCAGGGGTCCTTCCTGCAGGTGTGCGGGAAGCCGATCTTGACGGACCAGATCGATATCCTGAATTCTTTGATTTTGAGCTTGATGCAGTTGAAGGTCCCTTCTTGAGCGTATCGCAAGAAGAAATTGATAACACTAAAAAGAATATGGGGAAGAGATATTTGGTAATGTACTTGGTCATGCGCAAAATTTTGGCCGGCAGTATTTTTTTGTCATACAAATAACGTCACTTCTTTTAAAAATTGTCAAATGTGTCTTAAAAGAATGCGCAACTTTTGTCAACCGAAATTTAAAGAATGATACATTATTAAAAATCGGAATAAATATTATGTCTCTGGCTGCTTTGTCAGTAGTTTTGTTGTTGGGCTAAGCCGCATTGGCGGGTTAGTCAGCAGTTATAACCATATTGTCCAGTATTTCAAGATGAAAATTATTTGTGTAGGTCGCAATTACGCCGATCATATAGCCGAGCTTAACAACGAACGTCCTGATGCCCCAGTTATATTTTTAAAGCCGGAAACTGCTCAGATTCGTCTTGGCGAACCATTTTTTTACCCTGATTTTTCGAATGATATCCATCATGAAGTGGAACTTGTGGTGAAGATCAATAAGGTTGGTAAAAACATTGAAGAACGATTTGCACACAAATATTACGACGAGATCGGAGTAGGTATAGACTTCACTGCCCGTGATTTACAATCAGAACTTAAAAGTAAAGGTTTACCCTGGGAACTGGCAAAAGCATTCAACGGATCGGCGCCTGTGTCGGATTTTGTTCCGGTTAGCGATTTTGAAGATATTCAAAACCTGAATTTTAGTCTTGATGTAAATGGCGAAACGCGTCAGAATGGCAATTCTTCCATGATGTTATACCGCATCAATTACCTGATATCCTTTGTTTCCAAGTACTTTATGTTGAAAAAAGGAGATCTGATATTCACAGGAACGCCTAAAGGTGTGTCGTCTGTTAAAATAGGAGACAAGCTAACCGCTTCAATAGAAGGCAAGAAGATGCTGGAATTATTCGTTAGATAATTGTGTCATCTTAAATTTCTCCAAGACTTAACAGTCTATTATCATACACTTCTTTTCATGCAAAATGTTTTTCGGACACTTGTCCGCTTCGGGTTCTTTTTGACAGGATTTATAGGTTTAGTATCTCCTGCTTCGGCTCAAAAGGAATCTTATCCTAAGAATTATTACCAATTTCCGATTATGCCAGGCTTGACCAATACGCTGGCTGGCGGGCTGGGTGATTTGCGGACAAACCATTTTCATGCAGGGTTGGATATTCGCACCCAGCAGAGGGAAGGATTATCGGTTTATGCTGCTGCGGAAGGATATGTCTACAAAGTAGCTGTGCAGCGAAGCGGCTACGGAAATGTAATTTACCTGAAACATCCGAACGGTCAGACTACTGTTTACGGCCATTTGCTCAAATTCAGTTCTAAACTTGCAGCGTATGTGAGAGAGGAGCAATACAAAAAGCAGAGTTTTGAAATTGATCTGTTCCCCGCTGCCGGTCAGTTTAGTTTTAGCAAAGGCGAAGTGATAGCACTTTCCGGAAACACAGGCGGATCAGCCGGGCCGCATCTTCATTTTGAGATCAGGGATTCGCAGGACAACTATCTGAATCCTTTGTATTTCGGTTTTAGGGAAATTAAGGATATAACTCCTCCAAAGTTTGTCAATCTGGCCATACGACCGTTGGATATCAACGGAAGGGTGAACGGGCAGTTTGATCGTCGGGTATATAGCCCTGTTAAGTTGAAAGACGGATCTTACCGTATTGCCCAGCCAGTCAGAGCAACCGGACTAATCGGTATTGACCTGGTGGCGCATGACCAGATGACAGGAACTGGCTTCCGCTACGGATTGCAGTGTATTGAAATCAAAATGGATGGACAGGAGGTATTTTCATATAACATGGAAATTTTTCCGAATGCATCTACCAGGGATTACAACAACCTGATCGACTACGAAACGGAGCAGGAAACAGGGCAACGGTATTTGAGGTGTTACGTTCCTGATGGCAATACATTCAATTTGTATAAAACAGATTTGCTGAAAGGCAAACTGAATATTACAGATACATTGTCACATGAAGTAAAAATTCGTATTTCAGATTCTTACGAGAATTTTTCTGAACTGGTTTTTACGATCAAGGGTGAAGAACGAAGTACTGAACTGCCGGTATTTGATACAGAAGTGAATCCGGAATGGATACAAACAGATATCCAGGAAAATACGCTGATGGTGAGGGCTAAAAATTTCAGGAGTGCAGTTCCGTCAGCTACTTATTATATAGCAGGGAAAGAGGTGAATAAAGAGCCTGATTTTTACGACAAAGAGTCCGCCGTTTTTTTGACGGATTTGCGTAAACTGATGCCGGATTCGGTTAAGATTGGGAATTCTGTCGCAAGAACTTATCTGCGGACGCAGATTCTGCCAGGTACTAAGGCGGCATTTAACGGCAAAAATTGGTCGGTTGACTTTAAACCAACGAGCTTGTTTGATACATTATTTGTGACAGGACAGCAGAATATGAATTATCTGACAGTGAATACAAAAGGAACTGCGCTAAAAGATGTTGTGTCGATCTCGTTTACTCCCGGAAACGCACCCGAAAACAAGGAAAGGACGCAAGTATACAGGTATCTGGATGGTGAATATCGGTTTATAGGAGGGGAGTGGCTGGGCGATAAGGTCAGCTTTGATACAAAAGAACTGGGGACATTTGTGATTCAGACAGATACCATACCACCTAAGGTGAGGCTTTTAGAACACAGCAAAACGAGGATAAGAGGCTATGTCTGGGATACATCTTCCGGAATTTCCCGTTCCAGAGCTTTAATTGGAGGGGAATGGGTTTTGATGAATTTTGATAGTAAGACAGGATATGTATGGTCAGAAAAGCTTGATGAAAGCCTTCCTTTTGAAGGAGAACTAACGCTTGAAGTTACGGATAGGGCGGGAAATAGTACTATCTTGCAAACTGAACTGAAAGAACCGGTTGTAAAATCGGCTAAACGAAAAAAATAGAACGTTATGGCACTTCAAGTGGGTGATGCTGCTCCAAAGTTTGCAGCGAAAGATCAGGATGGAAAAGAAGTAAAGCTATCTGATTTTGAAGGTAAGAAGGTAATTCTTTATTTTTATCCCAAAGATGACACGCCCGGATGTACCGCACAGGCATGCAATCTGCGCGACAACTATGACGCCATTTTAAACAAAGGTTATGTAGTGCTCGGAGTAAGTGTTGATACAGAAAAGTCTCATGTGAAATTTATCAAAAAATTTGATTTGCCTTTTCCTTTGCTTGCAGATACTGATCATGCAATTGTAGAAGCGTATGGTGTTTGGGTGGAAAAAAGCATGTATGGCAGAACTTACATGGGCACGGCGAGAACGACATTTGTGATAAACGAAAAGGGTGTGATTGAAGAGATTATCCAAAAAGTCGATACAAAAAATCATACAGATCAAATTCTTAGTAAAACTGAATAATAAATAGTCATATTCTAAGTCTGATTAGTACCAAATTTACAATCTTTTAAAAGGAGCCAATCCGCAAGAAAAATTAATAGAAATGGAAATTGAAAAATTAGAAAAAGTAGCATCCCAGGTTCGCAGGGATATTGTCCGCATGGTGCATGGCTGTCAGTCGGGCCATCCGGGAGGATCTTTGGGATGTACGGAGATTTTGGTAGCGCTGTATTTTGAGCAAATGAAGCTTAAAGAAGAAAATGGCAAACCTGTTTTCGATATGAACGGAGAAGGGGAAGATTTGTTCTTCTTATCCAATGGCCACATTTCTCCGGTTTGGTATAGCGTATTAGCACATAGAGGATATTTTGAGAAGAGTGAACTTGCTACATTCAGAAAGCTGGATTCACGTTTGCAAGGTCACCCAACGACGCACGAACATCTTGAAGGAATCAGAATCGCATCTGGTTCACTTGGACAGGGAATGTCGGCGGCAATTGGATCTGCACTTGCTAAGAAACTGAATAAGGACGATCGTTCGGTATTTGTTTTGATGGGTGACGGAGAGCAGCAGGAAGGCCAGGTTTGGGAGGCAGCTATGTTTGCACCACACCACGAGGTAGACAACCTGATTGCGATCATCGATTTGAACGGACAACAGATCGACGGTCCTACATTAAAAGTAATGAACAACCGCGATCTTGGTAAAAAATACGAAGCTTTTGGATGGGAAGTAATTTCTATTGAAGAAGGTAACGATATGGCTGCTGTTGTTAAAGGCCTTTATGAAGCGAAAAGCAGACTGGGACACGGTCGTCCGATTATGATTCTTCTTCATACAGGAATGGGCTTTGGTGTGGACTACATGATGGGCACGCACAAATGGCACGGAACTGCACCTAACGATGATCAGTTGGCTGTTGCATTGGCACAGTTGGAAGAGACGTTGGGAGATTATTAATAGATACAGCCTGATTGGTTAACAGATATAGACATTAAGTTATAATGAAAAAATACACTTTCACTGAAAAGAAAGACACCCGCTCTGGTTTTGGAGCCGGGATGCATGTTCTCGGACAGCAGAACCCAAATGTGGTTGCACTTTGTGCTGACCTTGTTGGTTCTCTAAAACTTGAACCATTCATTAAAGAAAATCCGGATCGTTTTGTTCAGTGCGGAATTTCGGAAGCCAACATGATTGGTGTTTCTGCCGGCTTAACAATCGGAGGTAAAATTCCTTTTGCAACTACATTCGCAAACTTCGCGACTGGTCGTGTTTACGATCAGATCCGTCAGAGTGTTGCTTATTCTAATAAAAACGTAAAAATCTGTGCTTCTCACGCCGGTCTTACTTTGGGAGAAGATGGTGCAACACACCAGATTCTTGAAGATTTGGGAATGATGAAAATGCTTCCGGGCATGACGGTTATCAATCCTTGCGACTACAACCAGACAAAAGCAGCAACGATCGCAATCGCTGATTACGAAGGTCCTGTTTATCTGCGTTTCGGCCGTCCGGTAATTCCTGTATTTACAGATGCGGACCAGAAGTTTGAGATTGGTAAAGCATGGATGGTGAACGAAGGTACTGACGTAAGTATTTTTGCAACGGGTCACATGGTTTGGGAAGCAATTCAGGCTGGCGAACAACTTGAAGCAGAAGGTATCAATGCTGAAATTATCAATATTCACACCATCAAACCTTTGGATGAAGAAGCAATTCTGAAATCTGTTGAGAAAACTGGCTGTGCAGTAACTGCCGAAGAACACAACCGTCTGGGTGGTTTGGGTGACAGCGTTGCACAGGTTTTGGTTAAGAACAAATTGGTTCCTCAGGAATATGTAGCCGTAAACGACAGCTTTGGAGAGAGCGGAACGCCTGCACAATTGATGGAAAAATATGGCTTGACTGCCAAAGATATTGTTGCTGCCGCGAAGCGTGCTATCGCCCGTAAACAATAGTATTTATAAAGTTGCTGCTAAGTAGCAGTTTTGCAGAGTCTTGTAGAAAGCAGATCATCATTTCGCTTTTTGCAAGACTCTGTTATATTTGTCCGTATTAGTAAAATAATGTATAATTGAAGCACCTGAACTCTTATTAGTCAGGTATAGGATTTAATTTCCTCCGGTTTAGCCTGTAATCGACAAACAGGTTTATTTTTGTAAATGTCTGACGAAGAATTATTAGCTCTGTTTCAGAATCCCGAAACGCGTCGAAACGCTTTCAATCAACTGGTACGTAAGTACCAGCAAAAGGTCTATTGGCTGGTTCGCAAAATGGTTGTTGATCATGACGACGCCAATGATATTACGCAGGATGTATTTATCAAAGCATGGACAGCACTGGAAAATTTCCGTGGTGACGCTAAGTTTTATACATGGTTGTATCGCATTGCGAGCAACGAAGCAATCAATTTTTTGAATAAAAAAAGAAAACGTTTCTTCATTCCGATCTACGATGTTGAGAATGAATTGAGTGAAAAGCTGGAAGCGGATCCGGAGCTTAGCGGTGACGTTATACAATTGAAATTGCAAAAAGCACTTCTGAAACTCCCTGAAAAACAGCGCTTAGTATTCAATTTGAAGTATTATGAAGAGTTGCCATATGAAGAAATTTCTGAAATCACAGGAACGTCAGTTGGTGCTCTGAAAGCTTCGTATCACTGGGCTACAAAAAAAATTGAAGATTTTTTAAACGAGACCGATTAAACCATTACGATTTTAATAAGTCAAACCTCCGTTAATAAAGAAATTTAAAAAGTCATGGACAACAAACGCATACGGTTGGATGATTTGAAAAAGGAAACGCCTTTTTCTGTACCGGATGGTTATTTTGACAAGTTACCACAGATCATTCAGTCAAGAATTGTTTCGGAACCTGCGCGGAAACCTTTGGTAGGGTGGTCGTGGCAACGTTCGGTATCTTTGGTTTCGGCAATGGCGCTGATACTGGTGCTGGTATGGGTTACGGTTCCGGAGCGTCAGGGTGCACTGGGAGAAGGTCCGTTGACAGACATTAGCGATGCTTCTATTGTGGCTTATCTGGAAGATCAGGATATCAGCTATTACGATTTAAGCGAGCATAAAGTCGTTCAGAAAGCTTTTGATACGGACTCAACAATTTTGAATTATTTGGACGATATGGACAGTGATTTTATCCGTCAGCAATTATTAGAATCAGCTTCCGGAGAAACTATTTGACCCTAACAATGATAAAGATGAAATCAGAACTATTAAAGAAATTGAAACACGGTGTACTTCCGGTTATTTTGCTCTTCATTTCGGTTACAGCAGTTAATGCTCAGCGCCGTTCGGAAGATGAAATGAAAAAGATACAGGATGCAAAGGTTGCGATCATCACCAATCGATTGAGTTTAACGGCTGAGCAGTCGACCGGATTTTGGCCGGTGTATAATGAATACAGCCAGAAACGCAGAGATATTCATCGCGCACAACGCAAAATTATCAATGATAAAAAAGCGGAAGGAAAAACAGATGAACAGGTACTCGGCAATTTGAAGGAAGTCCAGGAGCTGAAACAACGTGAACTGGATCTGGAAAAAGAATACCAGAACCGTTTTTTAAAGGTAATTACGGCTAATCAGGTAATTGAGCTTTATAAGGCGGAAAAAACATTTAACGATATGTTGCTTCAACGTCTAAAGCAAAGACCAGAAGGAAGTTCTAACTAGTAAATCGACTTATTACATTTAATTTTTATCCCGCAATGGAATTTATCTTTTGCGGGATTTTCTATTATAGCAGCGGCCGAATCTGAATTGATCCGGCCGCTGCTTATTTGATTCATACAAAGTTCCTAATGGCCACCTACGGCCGATACACCTTTGATACCTCTGGTCTCAACTGTAATGTTCTTTTGCTGAGCTGTGTGCTCTTTAAAATCCTGAATAATTTCAAGTACGTCGTAGTCAATGTTGACAGACTTGGTACCATCAATAATCACGGTTGAGTTTTCGGGCAGGTTATCGAGTGTAAGACCAATGCTTCCCTTATTAAGGAATGTAACTTCCTCAGAAAGAATAAGCGTAATCACATCTCCATCACGGTGTTCTTCCTTCTTATAGTGATAAGAGTGCTTGTAGTTTTTTCTTAGTATAAAGTAAATCGCAACCACCATACCAATGGCGATCCCCTTTAAAAGATCTGTACTTAAAATAGCAATAACCGTAACGATAAACGGAATGAACTGATCTTTCCCAAGTTTGTACATGCCTTTGTACAGGGAGAATTTGGATAGTTTATAACCCACCATCAACAATATCACAGCAAGGCACGACAATGGCACAAAGTTGAGATACTTTGGAATAAAGATCGCAGATAGCAATAGGATACTGCCGTGGATGATGGTTGCCATTTTACTTCTGGCACCTGACTCAATATTGGCCGAACTACGCACGATTACCTGGGTAATTGGAAGCCCGCCTATTAATCCCGAAACCATATTTCCTGCCCCCTGAGCTATCAGCTCGCGGTTGGTCGGCGTGTTCCTTTTATAGGGATCCAGTTTATCTGTGGCCTCTACGGAGAGCAGTGATTCCAAACTGGCAACGATAGCGATTGTAATTGCGACCGTGTAAACCTCCACTTTCTGGAACGCAGAGAAGTCCGGTGTTTTGAAAAAGCTGAAAAACTCACTCGCATTAGAAGCTACCGGTAACTGAACCAGATGTTCTCCAGACAACACCCACTGAGGAGCTACGCTTCCGAAGAGCATGTTGAGTGTCGTTCCAACCATTACAACAAAAAGAGCTCCCGGTAGAAATTTAAAGAGTTGTATCCTTTTCATGAAGGGCTTATCGAACAGAATGAGCAAAGCCAATGACACCAATGAAATGACAATGGCACCTACGCTGCTATATTTTACAGCATTAAAAAGCTCACTAAAAGTGTTCTGCCCGTCTTTTTGAGCAAATGCTTCGTCTCCCATGAAATCAGCATCATAACCGAAAGCATGCGGTATTTCTTTCAACACGAGGGTGATCCCGATGGCTGCCAGCATTCCTTTAATTACCGCAGATGGAAAATAGTAGCCAATGATCCCGGCTTTGAGAAATCCTGCAATAATCTGGAGTAAACCTGCCAGAACAACGGCAAGCAAAAATGCTTCAAAACTGCCCAGCGTGTCCAGTGCCGTTAGTACAATTACCACTAATCCAGCTGCCGGACCAGACACCCCAAGGGCGGAACCACTCAGTGAGCCTACGACAATTCCACCTACTACACCGGCAATAATACCGGAAAATAGAAGGTCCGATCTGCCTGTTGAAGCAAGTGCCACCCCAAGGCATAGTGGGAGGGCGACCAGGTACACCACCAGTCCCGACGGGAAGTCGTATTTGAGATTAGATAACAAATTATTCTTACTAGCTGACATTGTAGGTATGATAATTTAAATGATTCGAGGACAGGAGTGAATGAAATGATTACTGCAACGAGTGTTGAAGATCGAATTTGTAAACGGACTCGACCTTGCTTATATCTCCGATGGAGATGTTCAGATCTTTAAGCAAACCTGTATGAACATCGTAGACAAGCCCGTGAACAAGCAGACTCTGACCATTAGCCCATGCGTTTTGCACGATGGATGTTTTGGTCAGGTTAAAAACCTGCTCCTTTATGTTCAGTTCAACCAGTCTGTTAAATCTATCGCTTTCATTTTCTATTGCATTAAGCTCGGTTTCGTGTAAACGGTACACATCCTTAATGTTACGAAGCCAGTTGTCTATGAGACCAACCTGCTTGGTTCCCATGGCTGCTTTCACACCTCCGCAACCATAATGGCCTACCACCATCACATGTTTAACGCCAAGTACATTGATGGAATAATCGAGCACGCTCAACATGCTCATATCGGTATGCACGACCATGTTGGCAATGTTTCGTGTTACAAATATGTCACCCGGCGCGGTTCCGGTCAATTCATTGGCTGGTACACGACTATCTGAACAGCCAATCCATAAGAATTCAGGGCTTTGACCCTGTGCGAGGCTGTTAAAAAAGTCTGGATTATTCTTGTTTGTATCTGAAACCCACTTCTCGTTATTGTCAAATAACTTTTTATATGAACGTATCATTTTTTCTGATTTAAATCCTGAATGAAAAAACGTGCGAAGCATCAAAATGTCCTTAATTCAAATCATGAATGAAATGAATGAGGCATTTGCTAATGCACGGAATAAAATGTTGGGAAGATTAAATCAGGCGAGTTCCGGGGGAGGAGAGAAGAGATTTTTGAAAATCTCGTTTTCGCATTGTACGGCGTAGGAAAATACAGTTTTAAGAATTACTGATGCCGTATTATGATGTAGTTGTACCGAAGTGTGAACAATCTGCTGATCGTCCACTATTTTTTCAACTTCTGTTTTTTCAGTGTCACAATTGTCCGATTTGCACAGGGATGCGACTTTGTCTTTAGCCAACAGTATGCTTACAACATCTGTTGACTTACAGAAGAAGAAGACCGTGAGCAATATGAGACAAAGGTTTTTCAATGAATGAGAATCGGGTTAATTCAGCTTTTCTAACTGTTTACAGCGTTAGAACGTTCGTTTTTTTGATCTGGTATGCCTCAATTATTAAAATGAGATAAGAATTTTCGAAGGCGTTCTATTCCATAAGCTATTAAAAAAAGGGATGTAATGATACATCCCTTCTCGTTATTTTAAGGTCTCCAGCCTTTTTCGTGGTTTTCCAACCAGCGCCCAACTACAAAAGCTGAGCCCAGCAGAACCACGTAAAACGCTATCATGATAATCGTCATTTCCATAAAACTATCTGATTTACTCTGATTATAATATGAACAAAAATAGAAAAAAAAACCAAGATTGGAAGCCTCCGTACAAAATTATAGAACACCTTTTGTAGATGGCATAAAGTCAAGAGCCTTTAAATCACGGCGTACGGCCATCTTTATAGCCTTGGCAAATCCTTTAAATATAGACTCGATTTTGTGATGTTCATTTTGCCCTTCTGACTTAATATTCAGGTTGCAAAGTGAAGTGTCCGAAAACGATTTGAAAAAGTGATAGAACATTTCTGTTGGCATTTCACCAATTTTTTCCCTCTTGAAGTCAGCGTCCCAAACAAGCCACGGACGACCAGAAAAATCAATTGCAACCTGTGCAAGTGCTTCATCCATAGGTAGTAAGAATCCGTAACGACTTATTCCTCTTTTGTCTCCCAGCGCCTGACGATATGCATCTCCGAGTGCGAGTGCTGTATCTTCAATAGTGTGATGCTCGTCTATATGCAAATCACCCTCAACATGAATGGTCAGATCTGCACCAGAGTGACGCGCAAGCTGGTCTAACATATGATCGTAAAATCCAAGTCCTGTATGTATGCTAGAGCGGCCGCTTCCATCCAGATTCAACTCAATTTTAATACGCGTTTCTTTTGTATTTCTTTCTACAAATGCCGTTCTGGATGGTAATTTTAAGTGTTCGTAAATAGCATCCCAGTCGTTGGAAACAAATGAAACGGCATCATTCATTTCGGCAGTTAATCCTTCGGCAGGCAACCTTTCACCAATAAAAATGGCTTTTGCTCCCAGATTTACGGCAAGCTGAACGTCGGTGAGCCGATCGCCGATCACATAACTATTACCCAGATCATATTCTTCCGAAAAATAGGAGCCAAGCATTCCGATACCAGGTTTGCGGGTTGGCAGATTGTCTTCTGGAAAGCTCCGGTCTATGTGCGTATGCGCAAAATATATGTTTTCTCCTTCCAGGGTCTTTACCATTTTATTATGTGCCGGCCAGAAAGTATCCTCCGGAAACGACTCCGTTCCAAGTCCGTCCTGATTGGTAACCATTACAAATTCAAAATCAGTTTCTTCCGATATTCTGCGAAGATTTGAGATTGCTTTTGGGATGAATTCCAGCTTTTCAAGGGAATCTATCTGGAAATCAATAGGTGGCTCGACAATAATGGTACCATCGCGGTCTATAAAAAGTACTTTTTTCATTGAGTGGAAAATAGGCTGTAAAATTCCCGTAGGGACTAAGAAGTAAATTTGCACAAAGTTCGCAAAGTATATGGATTTGGAAAGCCAATACGCAACTAAATCGCATCGGCAAGCCAATGGAATAAAAAGGTTTTTAAAGATGTTGTAACTTTACAAAAGAATTGTTTTTAAACGTAAGTGAAATGTTTACAGGAATTGTTGAAGCACTGGCAGAAGTAATTAAAGTTGAAACCGAAGGAACAAATAAAACTTTTACCTTGAAGGCTGAAATTGCCAGGGAATTTAAGATAGATCAGAGCATTAGTCATAACGGCGTTTGCCTGACCGTGGTAGAAACCAATAACGATACTTACAAGGTTACGGCTATTGAAGAAACGCTGATTAAAACCAATCTCGACCCGGTTAAAGAAGGAGATAAGCTGAACCTGGAGCGATGCATGCCTGCCTCAGGACGTTTTGACGGACATATTGTGCAGGGACATGTGGATCAGACGGCTGTTTGCATCAACAAAGAAAACAGAGATGGAAGCTGGCTTTTTGATTTTCAGTATGATCCAACACTTGGAAATATTACTGTAGAGAAGGGATCGATTTGTATCAATGGGGTTAGTCTTACCGTTTTCAATTCAGCCAGTGATACTTTCAGAGTGGCCATTATACCATATACATACTCATTTACCAATTTTCATAACCTGGAAGTCGGTGATAGGGTAAACCTCGAATTTGATATTTTAGGTAAGTACATCAAGCGTATTCTGGGAGGGTATCAATAACAGACTATTGGCATACTTAAATATTACTTCTATTTTTACTTTTCTAAAAAATATCTGTTTCACGAACCTCCATGGCAAAAATTAGTACACAATCCCGGAGTGACCTTTTTATTCACATCGGAATCGTTATTTCACTGATCCTTGTGTTTTTTCTTGGTTTCTTCTTTATCTATTTGCCTTTTACAACAAATCACGGCGAAGCCATTACTGTTCCTGACCTGAAAAAGAAAAGTGTAGAAGGGTTGGAAGATTTTCTTGACTCCAGGGATTTACGCTATGAAGTTAGTGACTGTACTTTCGTGGCTAATATAGCTCCTTTAACCATTCTGGCTCAATATCCGTTGCCGGGAGAAAAGGTTAAAGAGGGAAGGAAAATATATGTTACCGTAGTTTCGCGTACGGCTCCACTTATCAAGATGCCCAAGTTGACAGACATGACGCACCGAAGTGCGCAACAGCTCTTAAAAAGTGCGGGGCTTGAAGAAGGGAATATTTCGTATGTGCCAGACATGGCTCAAAATGCTGTTTTACGCCAAATGTATAACGGGCGGGTAATTGAACCAGGGCAGCCTATTGCCAAAGGTTCGAGAATAGATTTGGAATTGGGAGAAGGACTAGGTACCGCACAATTTGAGGCACCCTCGGTAATCGATATGCCGCTGGACGAAGCCAAAATTGTGATTATCGGAGCTGGTCTTAAAATTGGTCAGATCATGACAGTTCCTTTGGAAGAAGGCCAGACTGCGGGAGCAGTGGTCCGCCAAAATCCCGAAGGAGGCAGTAATGTAAGAATTGGTGATGTAATCGATTTGTGGGTAACACCTCAGGCAGCTGAATCTATTGAAAATGAAGGTACCCTCCCGGAATAGAAGTGACAACGGGCTCACTTGTTCTTTAAAATTATGTTTGTTGTTTTTGCTGGTGTTAATTCAGTCCGGGGAAGCATGGGCTCAATTGAGAATTGTACCTAATGAAAGCCGTAATTTTCAGAACGAACAAATACTGCATAAATCCGCAGCGAGAACTGCTGCGGCATTAGACCTGCCATTTTTTGATGATTTTTCCACTGCAAAGGGAACTCGTCCGGATACGGCTTATTGGATGTCGGGTAGCGGAGTGTTTATTAATAATACGCTGACCAACAATCATCCGTCAATAAATATTGCAACTTTTGACGGATTGAATGCATCTGGCAGACCTTATAATTCTACCAGCCCTTTGCGTGAAGACTACAACGATACGCTAACTTCACAGCCTATCAATTTATCCACCCGAGCAGCGAAAGATTCGATTTACATTAGTTTTTACTGGCTGGGAAGAGGATTGGGCGAAAGACCTGACTCATCTGATTTTATGAGTCTGGAATTTTTGGATGTCCAGGGAAACTGGGAGGAAACCTGGAAGCAGCAAGGTGACATCATTGACACTGCTTTTCAACAGAAATTCGTAAAAATAACGGAGCAAAAGTATTTTCATGATAAGTTTCAATTTCGCTTCCGGTCTTTCGGACGTAATTCGGGTATGTATGATATGTGGCATCTGGATTATGTATACCTCAATGCTAAGCGAACTTCGAAGGATCAATTTATGGCCGATATCACGGTTAGGAATCCGTTGACGAGCTTTTTAAAAGGATATAGTGCAATGCCGTTGGCGCATTACAGGCTGGATGCAGCGAAGTATACGGCTGCTTCTGTGGCTACCGATGTGATTAACCGGAATGAGGGTCCCAATAAATTCACCTACACTTTTTCTGTAAAGGATGAGAGAAGTAAAACGGTATTTGCTGATTCAAACTACCCCGGTGACGATATAAAAGGGAGTCAACAGCAGAGAGTTAATATTCCAATAGCGCCATTGCCTGCCGATACTTCGAAACGAATAAGTTTACGTTATAAGTTTCAACTGTTAGCAACGGATGATCAAAATCCAATTGGGGATTTGAGCAGGAATGACAGTGTGAGCGCGGTTACGAATCTAGATGATTATTATGCATATGATGATGGTAGTGCAGAATATGGAGTTCAGATAACCCAGAAACTCGCCAGGGCAGCTGTTAAATTCACAATCGCTAAGTCGGATTATATTGGCGGCGTGCGATTGGCGTTGGTTCCATTTGGTACTGATGTTACAGGGCAGGGTTTTGTAGTACAGCTTTATGATGACAACAATGGCGTGCCCGGCGCTCTTTTGAAACAACAGGCAATTGCCGTAAAATACCCAGACTCACGCAATGGATTTCTGGATTGTAAGTTCGAGGAAGGAGTGTTGGTGCCAGAAACCTTTTATGTGGGATGGCTTCAATTGAATGAGCTGCCGGTATCTATTGGTTTGGACAGGAATTCGACTACCAATGGGCGCATTTTTTCCAGCTTGTCTACTACATGGGCGACAGCGGACGAACTGAAAGGAAACATTATGATTCGTCCTTATTTGGGAGTTAAAGGTCCCAAGGTAACAGGTGGGTTAGAGCCGGCGGATGATTGGGGAATGGTTCTTTTTCCAAATCCCGGAAATGGTGTGATCAATTGGAAAAGTAACAATTTGAAAAAAATTGATGTGTATTCTGTTGAAGGGCGTTTAATGAGAACTGTGGTGCCTCAGTCAGGGCAACGCTCTGAAACATTGAATGTTCCTAATGGGATGTACATATTGAAATCAACTGATGGGAGGCGATCTTTCACACAGAAGGTAGTAATCGTAAAATAGCTTATTCTAATAAAAAATCACTTGTCATGGATATTACAGTAGCGGAATTAAAGGAACGTTTGGAAAAAGGAGAGGATCTTCATTTTTATGACGTAAGAGAAGAACATGAATACGAGGAGGATAATCTGGGTGCAATCCTGATCCCATTGGCAGAGTTGCCTGATCATCTGGATGAACTTGAAGATCTTAAAGATTCAGAAATTATCATTCATTGCCGTTCAGGAGCAAGAAGTGGTAAGGCGGTAAGTTTCCTGGAATCACGCGGATTTACCAATGCAAGAAATGTGGTTGGAGGTATTTTGGCTTTCAGAGAATTGGAGGAGCAATAACAAACAGACCATGTAATGAAAAAGAGGCCGCAGCATGTTCGCTGTGGCCTCTTTTTCATTATCCCTGCATTGTGATCACGGATCTTGCACAGACGCCGCCCACAGGAGGGTTGAATTTGGATACTCTCACTGTAATGTTTGCCACATTGGGATAATGCTCCCGAATATTTGCAATAACTTTGAAAGCAATGTGTTCCAATAGTTTTGCAGGCTCTTTCATCACCTTGGTTGCAATTTGATAAAGCGTGGCATAATTTACCGTTTCGCTCAACTTGTCATGCCTGGCTGCTTCGTGAAAATCCGTTTCCACGGTGATGTCCAGGGCATATTTATTTCCTATCAGCTGCTCTTCCGGATAATAACCGTGATAAGCGAAAAATTCCAGCCCTTCCAGTGCAATGGTTCCCAATGTAAATTATATTTGATCAAAGAATGAACCTCCTCCGCCTTTCGGAGCCTGGTTACTTTCGTGAACTCTTGGTTTGTTAACTGCAGGAGCTTCCTCACGCGATTTTTGCAATTCTGCCAAAGCTTCATTCGCTTCGTCTGCAGCACTTCGAACTTCCTCTGCTACGGTTTCCTGTTTTGTTTCAGCAATTGGTTCAACGACCTCTTCCACCTCTTCTGTTACTAAAACTTCGTCTTCCTCTTCTACATCAATTACCTCAAAAGCAACTTCTGGTTTTTCATCATTCAGAATTACCGTAGCTTCTTCTTCGATATTTTCCGATTCTCTAATTTCAGAAGCGAAGCTAGGTTTGCGTGGTATCTCAATTTCAGAAATATGCTGTTTTATCTCGTCCATTTTATTCAAAACAGATTCTTTATCATATTTCTGCTCGAAGCGTTCTACGGTTTCAATCGTATTGTTGGCCAAAGAAGCAAGTTGAACTATCAGATTATCTCTAAAATTCTCGATAGCTCTGAAATCTCTTTCCTGTAATTTAACCTCAGCTGCAAAATCCTTCTTAAAACGTTCAAGTTTATCTTCGGTTTCCTTAATAACTTGTGTGGTACGTCGCTCAGCTTCTTCTACAAGATTGTTAGCCGTTTCCTGAGCCTCAGCAATCCTTTTCTCGGCATTTTCATTTGCTTCCTTCTCAATTTGCTTACTTACGTCCTCGGCACTTTTCAAGGTGCGGAAAAGTGTTGATTCTATATCTTTTAGCTTACTTAGCTCTTTTTCTGCATATTCCAACTGCATCTTTAACAGACCGTTTTCGCTTGAGAAACGCTCCCATTCCTGTGATAGTGAGTTGAGAAAAGCATCTACCTCGTCCGGGTCATAACCTCTGAAAATCTTTTCAAACGTATGCTTACGTATGTCTATTGCGGAAATTTTCATGATGTGATATCTGCTTTTTTATGTATTGAATAATGGCGGCGTAAGTTAAAGATATATGAATCACTTTTCAAAGTATTTGCCAATTTTACCATTTTAAAAGTATGCTACGCCTGCACTTCCCAGACCGATATCATACGATCATCACTGCAGGATATTAATAGATTCTGGTAATCTGTCCAAAGCAGTCGGTTCACAGATGTACCATGTCCCGCATGCCGTGACCGGTCAATTATTTTCTTAAGCTTAAAGGTCGCTCCGTCCCACACCTTTATGGATTTATCCATGCTGCAGGTTGCGAAATACTGTCCATCCGGGCTGTGGCTTAAATGATTTACAGCATACATATGAGCAGCAATATCAGCTACTGCTTCATAGTTTTTGTCCGCATTCCATATTTTGAGATGCGCGTCGCGACCCATGCTGAACAGCAGTCGGTTGTCTGGCGAATATTGAACAGAAAATACCGAATTAGTATGAGATTGAACTGTCTTTTTCAGTTGAAAATCATCCAGACCGAAAATGTGAATGTTGTGGCCGCTATCTCCGGTAGCAAACTCCCTTGTGAGTGGATTGACGGCAATAGAACGGATACTTTTTTCAGATACTTTGATATGCTTTTGTACTGCAAAGTTCTTTACATCCATAATTACAATTACACCGTCTCCCAGAGCAATCAATGCTTTATCTTCCCAAATTTTAATATCAAAAATGGCGGCTGTGGTAATTTTTGCAGTAGCCGATATGGTTCCTGTCGTAATGTCAATCAGTTGAATGCCTTCAAAGTTCTGGCCAACCCACAACTTTTTATGGACTTCATCAAAGCACAAAGCATATACAGACGTTCCTGCACGCGCAACGAGTTTTCCCAGGTCGGGCTTTTCAAGATCCCATTGAATAACAAAGCCATCTGCGCCCGCAGAATAGAATCCGCTTGCTGTGCCGTCAGAAATAATTGTATAAACACTGTCCCGGTGACCGGAAAAAGTATCAATTTTGCGAATATTCATGGTGATATTTTAGGGTAAGCGAAAAGTTTAAATCAGGTTACCCTTTTACTAAAGACTAAATTACGATCCTGAACGGAATTTTTAAACAGAATAACTATGCCCCTCGTTCATTCCGGAAAGGTTGATGCCAACAGTACGCTGTTGCTGTGGAGCTTAACGGAGAGTGAATCCGAACTGCGCAGTAGTTTGGGTTCAACATATAATTTCATTGATCTTGAAACAATAAGTCATCCTCAAAAAATAAGAGAATGGCTTGCAAGCCGCTTGCTTATCAAAACCTTGGCCGAGGAATCCGGCATATTTTATGAAGGCACTCATAAAGACGAACATGGAAAGGCGTTCCTTGTCAACAACGATTCCCATATTTCGTTAACTCATACGGCTGATTACGTAGCCGCGGTTATCAACCTCCAATCGTCCGTAGGGATAGATATGGAGAAGAAAAGTGAGAAATTGCTCCGTACAGCCCGGAAGTTTTTGTCAGGACATGAGTACGAAGAAGCCGGAAACGATGTGGCAACGCTCTGTGTGTACTGGTGTGCCAAGGAGGCTTTGTATAAGTTATATGGTAAGAAGAAAATCAGTTTCAAAGATTCTATACGAATAAAACCGTTTTCAATTACCGATAGCGAAATAGCAGGCACGTTACTGGACGACGACAAATTAGTTACTTCCCGGATCCGGCTTCTTTGGTTTGACGACTACTGCCTGGCTATTGCTTTATAACTGTTTAATCTTCCTGATTGTCTTCCAGTGTTGATTTTAAGATCTTTTCTATCTCCTTACTTTTTTCTTCATCACTTGTTTTTTCGTACGAAAGAATAAGATTCCGAAGCACACGCTGGATAATTTCCAGGTTTGTACACGGCTGATAAAAAATATCTTTTGATTTAATGTTCAACTGGGCAATGTAATGGTCAATGTCGGTTCTGGAAAAAATAATTCCCCTGTTGAACACATTGATATAAAATTGGGTTGATTCGTCTTTATATGTCAGCACGAAAAGATTAGGCAGGTTAACGCCGTAAACGGGCATGCCTAGTTTTCTTGCAACCAACAAATAGATTACGCAGAGTGTAATGGGATTTCCTCTCTTGCTTTCCAGTACGACGTTGATCATGGAATTGGAAGGAGAATGGAAATTTTTTGTATTTGCAGCAAAATTCATCGATCCAAAGAAGAGGCTGTTGATCCTTTTAACCTGCTCCACGGCATTCATTTCGTCCTGAAACTGTATCCAGATATCGTAATGAAGTTGCTCCACAGTAGCTTTCAGCTTTTCAAGTGAAAGGTCTGGGTAAAGGTAGGTTGCGAGTATCCACATGCCTTCCAGCAAATCGAGCCCTCCTCCGTTTTTCCAGCTTTGCAGTCTTTCAATCATAATACTTAACTGAAGTTCATGAATGAGTTCTTCAATTTTGCGTTGAATGATTGGATTGAAACTTTCTTCCCACTCCGATTCAAGAAACGGAATCACATTGCCCCCGAGTGATAGTATTTTATCTTCAACGTGTTGAGTTACTTCATGATCATCGTCATCAAGTAGGGATATTAGTGCTTTAATTTCTCTCTGGTTCATTTTCCTCAAATCTGCTTTTTACAACCAACGGATAAATAAAAACATTTTTTTTTTATGGACGTCAAATTTTCTACTTTTG
Organism: Dyadobacter sp. CY312; assembly: GCF_021390535.1. Taxonomy (GTDB): domain Bacteria; phylum Bacteroidota; class Bacteroidia; order Cytophagales; family Spirosomataceae; genus Dyadobacter. Next base: position 72,685 of record NZ_JAJUXG010000018.1, on the reverse strand, counting down.
CGGGGAAAAAAAGTGACCTGAATTGTCACTGTGTACCGGCGAAAATATCAAAAAAACCTTTTTTTAGCTTTCAAAAGTATCATCCAGTCTAAAATTGATGTTTCACAAAATCTGAGAAAGTAACAGCACATTATATGAAAATTCTTGTAACTGGCGGTGTGGGTTTCATTGGCTCCCACACAGTAGTTGAACTGGATAGAGCCGGATTTGAACCTGTTATTGTTGATAATCTTTATAATTCTGATCTCAACGTACTTAAAGGAATAAAAGAAATTACCGGGAAAGATTTTCCATTTTATAACATCGACTGTAATGATATAGAAAAGGTAAGGAATTTGTTTGCAACGGAAAAATTCGACGGGGTAATTCATTTCGCAGCATATAAGGCTGTTGGTGAATCCGTAGATAAACCGCTTGATTACTACGAAAACAACCTGATTTCACTGCTCGTTTTGCTAAGAGTAATGAAGGAGTTTGATGTGAAAAATTTCGTATTCTCTTCGTCTTGCACAGTTTACGGGCAGCCGGAGCAACTTCCGGTGACTGAATTGACACCAAGGCAGCCTGCTACTTCACCTTATGGAAATACCAAAGCGATTGCAGAGGATATCATCCGAGACCATGTGCATTCGGCACCGGGTATAAAAGCAATTTGTTTACGTTACTTTAATCCGATTGGCGCGCACGAATCCGCATTGATCGGAGAGCTGCCAAATGGAGTTCCGAGTAACTTGGTGCCCTTTATAACACAAACAGCAGCAGGTTTGCGCCAGTCGCTTACGGTTTTCGGAAACGACTATGACACTGCCGACGGAACTTGCGTGAGAGACTTCATTCACGTTGTTGACCTTGCAAAAGCACACGTGAAAGCTCTTGAGCTTCTGGATGAACAGAAACAGGCCGACTATTATGATGTGTTCAATGTTGGAACAGGCGAAGGTTACACTGTTCTGGAGCTCATCAATACTTTTCAGGAAGTAAATGGCGTTAAGCTTAACTATACGATCGGGGCGAGAAGAGAAGGAGATGTGGAAAAGATATATGCGCAATCCGATAAAGTCAACAATATAATGAAATGGAAAGCTGAAAAAACGATGGCGGAAGCATTGCGCGACGCCTGGAATTGGCAATTAAAAATCACACCGAAAAAATGAAAAAAATCTTAATTACAGGAGGGGCAGGTTTTATAGGATCACACGTTGTAAGACGTTTTGTAACCAACCATCCTGAATACCATATTTACAATCTTGATGCGCTTACTTACGCCGGGAATCTTGAAAACCTGCGTGATATTGAAAATGCTCCTAACTACACATTTGTTAAAGGCGATATCGTCGATGCAGCGTTTATTGACAAACTGATCGGTGAAGAAGATTTCCATGGCATTGTTCACCTTGCGGCTGAAAGTCATGTGGACCGTTCTATCTCTGACCCAATGTCATTTGTGATGACAAATGTGGTTGGTACGGTGAATCTTCTTAATGCAGCAAGAAAAGTATGGAAAGATGATTTCGCAGGACGTCGTTTTTACCACGTTTCTACGGATGAAGTGTACGGAGAGTTACACGATCCCGGAACATTCTTTACAGAAGAAACAAGTTATGATCCCCGTTCGCCTTATTCAGCTTCGAAGGCATCTTCTGATCACTTTGTAAGGGCATATCAGAACACTTACAATTTGCCGGTTGTTATTTCAAACTGCTCAAACAACTACGGACCGAACCATTTTCCTGAAAAACTTATCCCGTTGATGATTCACAACATCATCGAAAATAAGCCGCTTCCCGTATATGGAAAGGGTGAAAATGTAAGAGACTGGCTTTTTGTAGAGGATCATGCTATTGCGATTGATGTTATTTTCCATGATGGTAAAAATGGAGAGACTTATAACATTGGTGGTCATAACGAATGGAAAAACCTGGATCTGGTTCTTTTGCTTTGTCGCTTAATGGACAAAAAATTAGATCGTGCGGAAGGCGAAACAGAGAAACTGATTACTTATGTGACTGACAGAGCAGGGCATGACCTTCGTTATGCTATTGATGCAACCAAACTTTCGGAAGAACTGGGCTGGAAACCATCCCTGCAATTTGAAGAGGGTCTGGAAAGAACCGTAGACTGGTATCTGAACAATCAGGACTGGCTGGCAAACGTAACTTCCGGAAACTACCAGAAATATTATGCTGACATGTACGCAGCAAGATAATTCGCTGCTGTTTTTCAACATATCATTACAAACAAATATAAAGGCAGGAAGCTTGGAGCTGACGGCCAATTATCCCATTTATGAAAGGAATTATTTTAGCCGGCGGTTCTGGCACACGACTACACCCACTTACATTGGCAGTTAGTAAGCAGCTTATGCCTGTTTATGACAAACCAATGATCTATTACCCACTTTCAATTTTAATGCTTGCCGGCATTCGTGAAATATTGATCATTTCTACACCACACGATCTGCCTCATTTCGAGAAGCTTCTCGGAGATGGCAGCCGTTTGGGATGTACGTTTACTTACGAAGTGCAGCCAAGTCCTGATGGACTGGCTCAGGCATTTATCATTGGTGAGAAATTCATTGGTAAAGATAAAGTAGCCCTTATTTTGGGTGATAATATATTTTACGGTTCAGGACTTTCGCAATTGTTGCAATCTAATAACGACCCTGATGGCGGTGTTATCTTCGCGTATCAGGTTCAGGATCCTGAAAGATATGGTGTAGTGGAATTTGACGAAAACAAAACGGCTATTTCCATTGAGGAAAAACCTCAGAAACCCAAGTCGAACTACGCAGTTCCAGGGCTTTATTTTTATGACAACGATGTTGTTGAAATAGCCAAGACCATTCCTCCTTCTCCACGCGGCGAGCTGGAAATTACAGATGTGAACAGAGTTTACCTGGAACGCGGTAAATTAAAAGTAGGAGTATTGAACCGCGGAACGGCATGGTTGGATACTGGTACAATTCAGTCTTTAATGCAGGCTGGCCAGTATGTTCAGGTTATTGAAGAGCGTCAGGGTTTGAAGATTGGTTGCATTGAAGAAATAGCCTATCGAATGGGCTTCATCACTGCCGAACAGCTTAAAGAAATTGCTAAGCCTTTGGTTAAAAGTGGCTATGGCACGTATCTCGAACAAATCGTTGCCCATTTATAATTGCGGTAATTTCTTTTGAAATAAAACCGCTTAAAATTACTTTCACTGATACTGAATGAAATTTTTGGCAGAAGGTATTGAGGACTATTCCGAGGCGCACACCGAAGAAGAAAGTGAATTGCTTCGGAAGCTGAACAGGGAGACACATGCTAAGGTCCTTAATCCCAGAATGCTTTCGGGTCATCTTCAGGGAAGATTTTTATCCATGATTTCCAGGATGATACGACCCGCGCGTATTCTTGAAATCGGTACCTACACGGGATATTCGGCATTGTGCCTTTGCGAAGGTCTTCAGAATGAAGGTAAGATTGTCACGATTGATATCAACGAGGAACTTGAGACGATGACCAGGGCGTACTTTGACGATTCGCCCTATGCTTCAAATATTGACTATAGAATAGGTAATGCGCTGGACATTGTTCCGTTATTAGAAGACACCTTTGATATCGCCTTCATTGACGCTGATAAAATAAACTACATTTCTTACTTTAATCTTTGTCTGGAGAAGGTAAGAAAAGGGGGCTTCATTATCGCCGACAATGTATTGTGGAGCGGCAAGGTAGCGCAGGCAGAACTGAAAAAATCTGACAAAGACACTCAACTGTTAATTGAATTTAATCGGATGGTACATGAGGACCAAAGGGTTTCCAATCTTCTTCTGCCGGTCCGGGATGGATTAATGATTCTTCAAAAATTGTAAGTCACACATATATTAATAGGACAAGCTTTGACATTTATGGCCAGAATTTTCATCAAAAAATATAAGGTTACCCTTTTGCTGTGGGCTGTGATGGCGACAGTTGGATTTAATGCTCAGGCACAGAATCCCGAAATACCGACGAGTGTTTCTTTTGGAGGTATTACAGTAAAGTTTGACAGAACAGCTCAGAATCTCATTGAGGAAGATGTCAAAAATCTTATGTCGAATAAGAAATTTTGGGAGGAGAAAATGGAGCGCGCCATTCTTTATTTTCCCATCGTAGAAAGTATCCTTATGGACGAGGAAGTGCCGATTGACTTCAAATATCTGGCAGTTCAGGAAAGCTCATTTAAGCCGGACGTTGTTTCGAGTTCCAACGCGGTTGGATACTGGCAGTTCAAACCGGAAACGGCAAGGGAACTGAATTTGCGCGTTGACGATGAGATTGATGAAAGAAAGAATATTAGCTCGTCTACACATGCAGCTGCATGGTATCTCAAAAAAAATAATCAACAGTTTAATAACTGGGTCTCTTCCTTGTATTCCTATTACTTAGGTGCAGGAGGCGTGAAAAAAGTCGTTCCGGCGAATTGGGCTTATGCAAGAGAAGTTACTTTAAATGGGAAAACGGATCGATACATGCTTCGCTTTTTTGCTCATAAAATTGCGCTGGAGGCAGGTATTGAAAGATTCAGAAGTGCCAACAAAATTGTTTTGTTTGAATCGGAATATGGCAAAGGGCAATCGTTCGATGACATTTCGAAAAACCTTGGCATTAGTTCAAAGGAGCTTGAATCGTACAATAAATGGGTTTCAAATGGCCGTATCCCAACGGATCGTGAATACCTGATCACAATTCCTGTTCCTCTGGATCTGGTGGCGTCGGTTAGAGAAAAACTTGCATTGCCGGTTGAGACAACCACCGTGGCTGCTAATTATGACGAATCGGGTTATCCAATCTTGAAGAAATCTAAAGTGCAGTCCAATGATAAAAATGCTCCTGCTTTTTATGAGATCAACGGATTGCCGGGTATAGAAGCAAGACCGGGTGATAAGCCAAAAACGTTGGCAAAAGCAGGTAAACTCAGAACGCCTCGCTTCATGCGTAATAACGATATGGTAAAAGACATGCCGCTCATTCCCGGCAATGTATATTATTTGTCTAAAAAGAATAAAAAAGCTGCAACACCATTTCATACAGCAAGACCCGGTGACACATGGCATAGCGTTTCTCAGCAATATGGTTTGAGGCTTGTAAGTTTGCTTAACTATAACCGCACCATTAGCAGGAACTATCCGATTCAAACAGGACAAGTTTTATTTCTAACAAAAAAGCGTCCGAAGAAGCAACCAATTGAAATTATAAAACCAACAACTCCGGCTCCTGTTGATCCACAAAGTCCGGTAGTTGCGTCAACTCCATCGGCAACAACGCCGGTAGCAACAAGCGGAGAGATTCCTGCGAACGCGGCCGGACGTAAAAAATACACACCAGTTTTGGTAGACAAGGCTGAAAGTAGTATTGCAAAAGAAGATAAACAATTTGAACCGGCTGTAACGCCTCAGGTAACCATCCCTGTTGTTACAACAAAACCGAGTACCACTGTAAGTGATCCGGATGACAGGGTTGTGATTATTACTCAGGATGATAATCAAAACACTTTCAAATCGGGTGATGGAAACACATCAGAGGGCAAAAAAACGGAAAGAGTAGCAAGTGAGGAAACAAAACCAACTACTACAACAGCTGCGAACTCCGTGTATGCAAGAAAGCAAAGAGAAGCTGCTGAAAGAGCTGCTGCGGAAAAGGCCGCCAGTGAAAAAGCAAGCGCCGAAACTGCTGTGAAAGAGGTGGTCCGTCCGGTTGTTAGTGAAGGCCGGGAAGGTTTTCACATTGTTAAGTCGGGAGAAACGTATTTCAGTATTGCAAGAAAGTACGGAATGGATGTTACTGCACTGAGCGAAATGAACAGCACTGGTGGTAGAAAAAGTCTGCTTGTCGGACAAAGACTGCGTGTTAAAGATATGACAGGAGCAATAGCTGAAACATCGGCTCCGGTGGCGTCTGCTACTCCAACAGGACCTACTCGTATTGAAAGAGAGGCAGAGCAAATTGCTGCTGAACGAAATGAAAGTGGTTCGACGGGAGGGAAATACCATACAGTTCAACCGGGCGAGACCTATTACGGTATTGCAAGAACTTATGGTATCAGTTTAAGTGAACTGATGAAGCTGAACAACATGACGTCTCCAAAAGGTCTGGTGTCAGGGCAACAGCTTAAAGTTGGAACGGGAGCGGGAAGAAACGCGACCGGAACGAGTAGCACTCCACAGGGTTTTAAAACGCATACAGTTGCATCAGGAGAAACACTATTCCGCATTTCTCAGAATTACGGAGTAGAGATTGAAGAAATAAAGAGATTGAACAATATGTCTGGCAACAATGTTGTCGTAGGGCAGAAACTTAAAGTTCCACAAAAATAGTAAGGCAGGCATAAAATGATACTCATCGACAATACATGCATCAGTGATGATATAGAAGACCAGTTGTTCGTTTGCAATCTGGACAAGTGCAAAGGAGCATGCTGTGTGGAAGGTGATTCAGGTGCTCCTTTGGATGAGGATGAGCTTGCTATTATGGATGAGATTTACCCAATGGTTGAACCTTATCTTACTGAGGCAGGTAAACAGGTTATTGCTAAGGAAGGAACATACACCACCGATTTTGAAGGTGATTATGTGACTCCCGTTATTAACAACCGTGAATGTGCCTATGCAATATACGATGGGAAAGGAATTTTAAAGTGCGGAATTGAGGAAGCGTATAACGATGGAAAAATTGGATTTAAAAAGCCTATTTCCTGCCATTTGTATCCGATTAGAGTAACCAAATACGAGCAGTATCACGCCCTCAATTATGATCGTTGGGATATTTGCAGTCCTGCATGTGACTTTGGTAAAGAATTGGGAGTTCCTGTTTACAAGTTTTTGAAGGAGCCGCTCATACGCGCTTATGGTGAAAATTGGTATGGTCAGTTAACAGATGAAATTGATGAGCGCCAGGAAGCAAGAAGAGAAGCGGGAAAGTAACAACGACTTTTTCCAGAATGTGTATGATGTAGTGAGGCTTATACCAGCGGGCAGAGCTACATCTTATGGAGCCATTGCAAGTTATCTTGGCTCAAAAAGAGGTGCCAGACAGGTGGGTTGGGCTATGGGAAGTAGTTACAATGTACCTAATATTCCCGCTCACAGGGTTGTGAACAAAGAAGGCGTGCTCACAGCGAGACAGTTGTTTGAAACGCCAACTACAATGCAGGAGAAGTTAGAAGCAGAAGGAGTAGAGGTAAAGGATGACCAAATTCAAAACTGGAATAAATATTTCTGGGATCCTGAAAAGGAACTGACATAAAACAACAAAAGGGGGCTGAATTAACGATTCAGCCCCCTTTTGTTGTTTGTTACTGTAATGAGATAACCCGGTCTTTGGTGGTATCCAGCTGAACTGTTTTTGTAAGTTTGTGATCCTTGTAGAAAAGTTCGAAGTGGTAAGTACCATCGATCATGTCGGCCAGATCAAAGGTTCTGCGGTAGTCAATTTTTCCTTTACCATACAGTTCGTTATAATAGGTTCTACCTGAATCGTCGCGTAAGATCACTCGTAAGTGGGAATCGCTGCCTTTGTCAACTGCAAGTTTAACCTTGTGTGTGTTGGTCAGTTGGAACAAAGAAGCGTCAAATCCATCGCGTCTTGCAGCCTCTACTTTTTTCATTGATTCTTTTTTGTCAGCTGTAAATGATACAAGTGAGAACGTTAGCACGAATGCCAGAGCTAATTTTGAAATGATTGCGATTTTCATGGCTATTTTGTTTTTATAATTTAAACTTCCGGTTGTCCGGTTATTAATCATTATAAAAAAGGATATGCCAGCTCAGGAACCTTGTGTTCCAGAGCTGGCATATGTATTTTAAATATTTGATTTTAAGTTAGTTATATAAATTTTAAAAATAATCCTCGAAATTTATATTATTTGAAAATGTTCAGAAGCGAACGAATTTGTTTGAAACCGAACATTGACATTCCTCCTATATCTTGTTTTTACCCCGGCTTTCGTTCGCTATTTTCTGAATCATAGGAAGTTTGCTGCTTGGAATAATGTTCTTATAATCCCAAAATGCCGAAACACATACGATTTTCCACTGTCCGCTTATTTTTTCCATTAGTCTCACTTCTTTGCTGTGGTGGAAGTTCTTTTCTGCTCCGTCGCTGTTAAACTGGTCCCAGGTAAGATAGGCCACATTGTCACCGTAAAACTTGTACTTGATGTTTTTGCGTTCGACTTTTGGATGGCTTTTTTCGGGGTTGTCGGTAATGTATTTACCTATTTGATTATCGATATCATCCCAGCCTACATTCGAATCAAAAGTGCCATCCCGGTTGCTCCATGCCTGAAATGCGTAATCTGTTTGTGCGTAGGTATTTTTCCAGGCATCGTAGTTACGGTCGAAAAAAGCCTTGGTTTCATTTTCTATGGTAGCATAGATGGCCTTTTTCTCATTTTCCATGTTGGCTTCGATCTTTTTCTCGTCCGCTTCTTTATTAGAGCAGGAAAACGAAACCAACGTAACGATCAGAATCAATGCTAATGTTTTCATATTGGTAAAAGGTTAGTTTGTTTAAAAAAGTTAAATCACTAATTCCAACATCCATTTTACGCTTGCAAGAAATCCACTTATTTTCATTCTGTTTTCATCAGAAAGTTAAGATATTTTTGGATTTAAAAAAGAAAAATCTTAAGATAAATACACAGGCTTTAACCGGCTGTGAAATCCGGAGAGGTGGGAATAATTGAGGTAAAGTTTTTTAAAACAGAAGTTTCTTTAATCTTTCGTAGAAGCCGGTATTCTGGAAGGTGAATTTTTTATGAAGCGTGTAATTACTTATGAAACTAATGCCCATGCAGCAAAGCTGACTGAGCAGTTTATTCACATTGATTGTCTTTACTGAAAAAGGAAGAAGTATTGTATGAAGTCCGAATATCGACTCGGAAATATTGAAAAGAGCATCTGAGCCATACACAGTTATTGCAAAGGAAAGCAGGGTCACCATCGTAAATTTGACCATTTCCCTCCGGCTCTTGTTGGGACTTTTATTACTGAAAGCAAATAATTTGGTCAGAAAGAAGCCCGAAATGGATGCCATTACATATCCAAGAATGAGCGATTCCTTGAAAGTAACAGGAAACCACTCCTGAGACAGCGAACCTACAAGCAATTGTATAACAACGCCTGTGGCCGCCACCAGAAAGTAGGCAATAATATCCCTTATGTTAATGAGATCGTCCTTAGCTTCACTGAAACCTGGTTCTTCACGCATTACTTCAATGTTTCATACGAAGATGATTTAGAGCCTTTCAATAGCCATAAGCCGACGAAGGTAATGAGCCCATTGATAATCAACCTTTCAAAGCCAAATTTGTAGCCATTAAACCATTCCGCAGAATTCTCATTAAGTATATAAGTGATAATAGGAGCAGCGATACAGATAAAAGGTACTAATCTGTCGTTTACTGAACGTTTGGTAAAGGCTCCAAAAGAGAATAGTCCCAGCAACGGACCGTAGGTATAACCAGCGAGATCAAAAACTGCTGTGATCACTTCCTTACTATTAAGTCTGTTGAATATGAGTATTACAATGTAGAATACTACGGAAAAACCCACATGAACCCAGAATTTAATTGACGAGCGTTTCTCTTCGGGCTGCTTTTCTATATTCATAAAATCAATACAGAAAGCAGTTGTAAGCGCAGTGAGAGCAGAGTCCGAGCTAGCGTAGGTTGCTGCTGTAATACCCAGTAAGAATGTGATACCAACAACAACGCCCAAATGATTAAGAGCCAGCATCGGGTAGAATTCATCCGTTTTGGCAGTTGCAGGTATACCTTGCGCTTCGGCATATACGTAAAGCAGGGCTCCCAGCGATAGGAAAAGGAAGTTTACAATTACCAATACAATCGTAAACCAAAACATATTTTTCTGTGCTTCGCCAATGTTCTTGCAGGTAAGGTTTTTCTGCATAAGATCCTGATCCAGCCCGGTCATAACAATGGCAATGAAAACACCCGCTAAAAACTGTTTAAAGAAGTTTTTAGGATCGTTTGTTTCCCAATAAAATATTTTGGAATACTTACTTTCCTGTACCGTTTTCCATATTCCTGATATACCATCCAGGTTAAGCTCCTGAGAAACAAGTACGATTGTGAGGATTACAGCTGTGATCAGGAAAAAAGTTTGGAGTGTATCTGTAACGATGATCGTCTTAACGCCACCTTTAAATGTATAGATCCAGATCAGGAATATTGTAATCGCGACAGAAACTTCGAACGGTATGCCAAGTGGCTTAAAGAGAGCAAGCTGTAATACCTGAGCAGCTACATAAAGCCTTACGGCTGAACCTACCGTGCGTGACAATAGAAAAAATCCTGATCCGGTTTTATAAGACCAGAATCCGAATCTCTGTTCCAGATAGGAGTAAATCGAAATAAGGTTGAGCCGGTAATACAGTGGCATAAGGACCGTTCCGATGACGAGATAACCAAGGATATAACCAATTACTACCTGAAAGTAAGAGAATTGAATGTTGGCTACTGCTCCCGGAACCGATATAAAAGTAACGCCTGAGAGCGAAGTTCCGATCATCCCGAATGCCACCAGATACCAGGGAGACTGTCGGTTTGCAGTAAAAAAAGTATTTGTATCCGCTCCTTTGGAAGTGTAGATCGAAACAGTGATCAGCATTCCGAAATAAAAGATTAGTATAATCAGGGATATGTACGGATTCATTAAAATGATTATTTGTTAAAGAACTAGAGACGGACAACAAAAGACGGGAAAATCTTCTGATAATGTACCTTTTTAATTAGTTTTGCTAATCAAACAGAAATTTGGTTGTTATGCAAGCGCTTACAGATACCGAGGTTGAAATTCTGGAAAAAACCATTGAAACCGATATAAAAAGATTGGTTATTTATAATGACGATGTAAACACTTTTGACTGGGTAATTGATACGCTCATAGAGGTTTGCCGCCATACCAATGAACAAGCTGAGCAATGTACGCTCATTATACATTATAAGGGTAAATGCTCTGTCAAAGAAGGAGAATTTGACGAACTTGCCACCATGCGTAACGAAATATGCCGCAGAGGTATTTCCGCAGAAATCCATTAGACATTCGCCAGTTTGTCCGAACCGGATTACCCAGTTTTCCGTTACTATTAAGATTTGGGGCTAATTGCTCATTTTTCTGCCTCATCATTTATCAGGTCACATGAATTATCCCTCACGCCTTATTGAGGATGCCGTTGGAGAAATTTCCCGTTTGCCGGGGATTGGGAAAAAAACCGCATTACGTCTGGCATTGCATTTGCTAAAGAGAGAAGAACAACAATCCCGTTCGCTCGCAGAAGCAATCGTAAACATGCGGATCAAAACTTCATATTGCATCAAATGTCACAACATTGCCGACAATCAGCTTTGCAATATATGCAGCAATCCTAACAGGGATGCCTCCATTATTTGTGTGGTTGTAGATACGCGTGATGTACTTGCGATAGAAGCAACCAGTCAGTATAAGGGACTATACCACATTTTGGGAGGGATAATCTCCCCATTGGAAGGAATAGGTCCTTCTGATCTTCAGATCGAATCGCTGATAGACAGGGTTGAAAAGAAAGGGGATCAGCCCGAAGTTCAGGAGGTGATACTGGCGTTGAGCCCCACAATGGAGGGAGATACAACTGCTTTTTATCTTCAAAAGAAATTAAAAACAACCGGCGTTAAAGTAAGTACCATTGCCAGGGGAGTGCCTATTGGCGGCGATCTTGAATATGCAGATGAAATTACACTGGGACGAAGCATCGTGAGCCGGGTGGCTTACGATTGATTTATATATTTAAATAATGCAGAAATTATGAATAGAACCGATTTTTTGCGCACGCTAGCTGGCAGCACTTTTGCCGTGAGTGCATTGGGTAATCAGGTGTTTGCTGAAACTTCAACCGGTACTTTAGTGGAGACTGCGCCTTTTAAGCAAGCTCCATTGCCCTATGACTTTGCAGCGTTAGAGCCAAGTATTGATAAAATGACGATGGAAATCCATTACGGAAAACACCATGCAGCATATGTGAAGAATTTAAATGACGCGGTGAAAGGAACACCCTTTGAAACGAAGTCATTGGAAGACATACTTAAAACGATCAGCAAAGCTCCTGCGGCAATCAGAAATAACGGTGGAGGTCATTGGAATCATACTTTCTTCTGGGAAGTGATGGGGCCAAAGAAAGGCGGCGAACCAAAAGGTGCTGTTGCTGATGCCATTAAAGCACAATTCGGTTCATTTGAAAAGTTTAAAGAAGAATTTGCAAAAGCGGGAGCTACGCGTTTCGGCTCCGGATGGGCCTGGCTTGTAGCCAAGGGAGGTAAACTTTCCATTGGTTCAACTCCAAATCAGGATAATCCGTTGATGGACGTTTCTGATATTAAAGGAACGCCGCTTTTGGCGCTGGACGTTTGGGAGCATGCTTACTACCTGCATTACCAAAATAAACGCCCTGACTATATCAAAGCATTTTGGGATGTGGTAAACTGGGATAAGGTTGCCGAAAATCTTAAAAAAGCTTGATAAAAAAATGAACGGCCGGGATATATTTCCTGGCCGTTTTCATTTTCATTCTTTTGAGGCAGGAACCGTACAGTAGCTGCTTATTACTTTGTATGCTGGCAAATAGCCCAGCTCGCCCGCTTTGCTCAGATCGAGGCAGCCATCATTGATAGCTCCCAGGCTGTTTTTTAAAATTCCTCTCAGATAATATGCTTCTGAAAAATCGGAGCGCAGTTTAATGGAACTTGTAAAATCGAGTACAGCACCCATTTGATCTCCATTGGAGGATCGTGACATAGCTCGTGCGAAATACGCACTGGAATAGGTAGGATTGAGTTCAACGGCAGTGGTAAAGTCCTCAATTGCGCCTTTTCTGTCGCCTATCGCAGACTTATTGATGCCCCTTACGAAATAAGCTTCTGCACGCTCATTGGTAAGGTTTTCTATTTTAACACGATCTTTTACCTGATCACGTAAACCATCAAGAATCTCGCGGTTTATTTTACCGGCATAAACAATCTTTTTAGGGTCACCTACATACAGATTTTTAACTTCAATTGCTTTCGTAAGATCGGCAATTGCACCACGTTGATCATTAAGTTTACCTTTTGAAAAACCTCTGCCGTAATATGCTTCGTAGCTTTCTGGATCTAATTGTATCGTTTTGTCAAAATCGAAAATAGCCCCTTTGAAGTCTTCAATTTTATTTTTTGCAAATCCCCTTTTGTTATAAAAAGTCGGATCGTCGGGGTTCAACTCAATGGCACGGGTAAAGTCTGCGGAAGCTCCCTGGAAATCTCCAAGTTCGATTTTCGCAAGCCCGCGTCCAACATAAGCTCCTGTGCGTTTTGGACTTAGCTCAATTACCCTGGAAAAGTCGGCAAGACTTCCTGCATATTCCTGCAAATCCTGCTTACAGCTTCCTCGTGCGTACAATGAAGCAAGATCGTCAGGACGCAAAGAAAGTGCTTGGTCAAGGTCGTTTAGCGCATTACGGTGATTCTGGATTTTAGCGTAACTCACACCACGGTTGTAGTAAGATTTCGGGTCTTCCGGGTTAAGTTCCACGGCTTTGGTATAGTCGAGAATGGCCGATCGGTAATCTTCCAGCAAACTCTTACTTACACCCCGGCTTTGGAAATACATGGCCGAAGCAGGACTCAGCTCAATGGCCTGGTCATAATCAGCAATGGCTCCCCGATGATCCTTAAGGTTGGCCTTGGCTAGTCCGCGGTTGAAAAAACTTGGAGCATGTTGCGGACTCATTGAAATAACTGTAGTGTAGGCTTGCACGGCCCCAGGGAAATCGCCCTTTCCGGCTTTGGTATTTCCATCTTCAAAAAATTCAGCGGCAGAACGTTGGGCAAAACTGGAATGAGGCAGGCAAAAGGAAGCCACAATGAAGGTAATCAAAAATAAACTTTTCATGAATGTAAACCGTTTCCTCAAATCTGGGTTTGTTTTAAATTGTGCTATAAATGTATCCAAAATTTGACGGAGCATCAAAAAACAAACAGTGATAGTTCTGAAACTGACGAGATCGCATGTTTAGAATTATCCCTACTTTTGCACGAATTAGTTTATGCAAAATTTATAATAGGTATCGATCATGGCAAATGTTTCAAAGAAAGTACTGATTTCAGGATTGATCATTGTAGCAGCTTTTGCTGTTTACATTGCTTTTTTCAAGACAGATAGTCAGCAGATTGAGGGACAGAGTGCAACTGCAACGGAGCAACCAGAAGGCGTTTATCTTTCAGGGATGAGTACTCTGGATGGTGAGCAGATTGCTATGGATCAGGAAAAATTGGTTTTCCTGAATGTATGGGCGACCTGGTGCGGCCCATGTAATATGGAAATGCCCGGGATTCAGAAACTTTATGACAAATATAAAACCAATGAAAAGGTAGCTTTCTATATTGTTTCTGACGAAGACTCCGAAACTGTTAATCCGTTTATTGCAAGAAAAGGTTATCAGCTTCCTTTTTATCGATTCACAGGAGCATATCCAACCGCTCTGGACGGAAATGCGATTCCAAGAACTTACATAATCTACAAGGGAAAGATTCTGGCACAGGAAGTTGGTGCGTCTCAATGGGATAGACCAGAGATCGTTGAACTGATCGATAAAAATCTTGCTGAGATATAAAATCACTAAGTATTATAAAAGTAAAACGGCAACCGGAGCTTCCGGTTGCCGTTTTACTTTTTGACCAGTTGAGACTATTCAACAATGAAAGTACCTTTCATCAAAGCGTAATGCCCTGGAAAGCTACAGATGTAAGTGTAAGATCCTTTTTTAGGAGCTGTAAATGTAATGGTATCGCTTTCGCCGCCACCTACAAGTTTTGTGTGGGCGATGATGCTTGCAGCTTCTGATTTAGGAATGTATTCAGTTTCTCTTGCAGCAGCAGCCTTAGAACCAAATGCCGCAACATCTGTACCCGCTTTTAGCAAAACGAAATTATGACCCATTGCTGCCTTTGCAAGTTTACCTGAATGCGTCAATGTCAGTTTAATTTTTTGTCCGGCCTTTACTTTAATTTCTTTAAGGTCGAACTGCATTGCATCACTTCCTTTTATAACAATCGCTTTTTCTTGCTTTGTATCACTTACTTCAACGCTGGATTTCGCATTCACAGTTGTTGCAACAGCACCAAACGCAATAACAGAGGCAAGAAACAATACGCTAAAACTGATCCTTTTCATATTTAAATAATAGTAAACTTGTTTTGTTTAAAATAACTGGTGCAATTTAATAGATGGTGGAGTAAAAAAATAATTCATTAACAATTGTTTGAAAAAAACAAAACTAAAAAAGGATTTTGTATTGATCCCGTAACGCATAGCCCGAACAAATGACGGCCAGAACCATCAGATAACGATTAATATCAATCGGGTCCATAGGGATTGGAATCTCTCTTGATTTTGTCGCCAGTGCAATAGACATCATGGAAAAGATAATCCACAGGGCACTTTTTTGTTTATTGGCCAAGCCGAGGCAACATATCAGCAAGGTGATGATGATACAAAACGGCTCAATGATCAGCCCCATAAATGCTATACGATACCAAACGATACAGTAGAACAGGAGCAAGCCAATTGAAAGTGTAGAGTAAAATAAAAAACTTCCGGATTTGTACCGCATAATGAGGCACCAGGTTGCGCTCACCACTGCGACTGCACCCAGTGTACGTTCCAGTGACAAGGCGATTTCCGTTGCTTTGTCAGGAAGGTTTAAGCCAAAGAGCATAATTAGCTCGGTTAAGGCTGTCAGGGAGATGCTTAACAAAAACAGGCCCCATAACATCCGGTTGAAATGAGGCTGTAGATTATAATATTTATAAAAGATAAATATGCCGGTGAGACAAAGTATCAGATTGGAAAATACATGTGAATTTATAGGCATAACTTAAAAGTGGCGTAATAATCTCAAAAAAGCAATTTACAAATTCTGGTTACATTTTGCTACTTCGTGCTTTTCGTCCTACTTTTACCAAAAAAACAGATTTACCAACATGAGCGTTTTAGTTAATAAAAATTCTAAGATTATAGTTCAGGGATTTACGGGTTCTGAGGGTTCTTTTCATGCCCAGCAAATGATTGAGTACGGTACCAATGTTGTGGGTGGTGTTACACCTGGCAAAGGCGGACTGTCTCATCTTGAAAGGCCTGTCTTCAATACCGTTGATCTAGCAGTACGTGCAACCGGTGCAGATGTATCTATCATATTTGTTCCGCCAGCTTTTGCTGCTGATGCTATTATGGAAGCCGCTGATGCTGGTATTGGTGTTATTGTTTGTATCACTGAGGGAATTCCAACCAAAGATATGATGCAGGCGAAGGAGTACATCAAAGGCAAAAACTGTCGGCTTATTGGCCCTAACTGCCCAGGTATAATCACTGCAGAAGAATGTAAAGTAGGTATTATGCCAGGCTTCATCTTCAAAAAAGGAACGATTGGAATTGTATCAAAATCAGGAACACTTACCTACGAAGCGGTAGATCAGTTGACTCGTGCAGGACTTGGACAAACTACTGCAATCGGTATTGGTGGTGACCCGATCATCGGAACAACTACAAAAGAAGCTGTTGAACTTTTAATGAATGACCCTGAAACTGAGGCAATCGTTATGATTGGCGAGATTGGTGGTAGCATGGAAGCTGATGCAGCCCACTATATCAAATCAACAGGAAATAAGAAGCCCGTTGTAGGTTTTATTGCAGGTCAAACAGCACCTAAGGGACGTCGTATGGGTCACGCTGGTGCAATTATTGGTGGAGCAGACGACACCGCTGAGGCTAAAATTCGTATTATGAAGGAATCAGGTATTTTTGTTGCTGAGTCTCCTGCATTGATTGGAGAAACAATGCTGATTGCTTTGGGTAGAAAATAATAGTTTAGCTATATCAATGATACATTTAGAGGGCTGGGGAAACCCCGCCCTTTTTAATATATGACGAAGTCCATTTTTTCATTTCTTTTTTGGGCTTTTACCACTGCACTGCTTTTGACTGGCTTTCAGTCGCAGGCTGTTACAAGAATAACGCATCCCGATCAATTTTACCCGATTTACAATTATCAGAATGATTGGCTGGTTTACAGTAGCCAGTACAAAAATTACGTGCCTTTTTCTCAGGATATTAATGAGGGATCCAGGTATGTAAGTACCTACGTAGATCTGATCAAGAATCGGAACTATTATCTTTTGCTCAAATCGGAGGCAAAAAGTTACCTGTTCCTCGAAGGCGCCCTACAAAAGGAAGTGCCCGAACAGCAATGGCTTGTTATGAGTATCGACAGCCTGTATAAGATTTACAAAAAGGATGAGTTGCTGCTCACCATTTATGGAGGCCCGGGAATAGGAGATAAAAATCTGTTGCTTTGCAATGAGCGAAAGAAAAACGAAGCCTTGGGTATTGAAGCAGGTGCATCCAGCTTTATCAATATCAAACCAATAGCATTTTCTTCCTTTGGAAATTTTGCTGTTTTGGCACTTTTACTGATTCTTATACTCAATGCTTGGACCTTCAATGCGAATCCACTTGCCTTCACCAGATTAATAAACCCTGTTGAATTTATAAGGAATGATCCCCGGGATTTGCTTTCCAAACTCAACAAACCTTATAGCAACAGTATTATTTTCTTCGTCGTGATTGTCTCCATGCTAACGAGCTTCGTGCTTGTTTTTCTGGCAGCCAATAAGATCAATATTTTTTCTGTGAGCACTATTCTTTCCGAAAGAGGGAATACGTTGCAATTGATGGGTGACTTTTTTCTGCTATCTACAATATTTTTTTTACTGTTTTACGGTAAGTACGTATTGATGGTTATGGTAGGAAACATGCTAAATCTCGACAAGGTGGTTGATGTTATTTTTATTAAAATAGTACAATCATCTTATCTGTTTTATGTAGCGGTTTTTCTTCTTGTTTTTATGCTAACTTTCAACGGACCTGTTTGGCTTGATTCGGTTCGTCCGTATGTTTTGTTTCCTTTCCTGCTCTTCTACACCATTCGGTTTCTAGCTCTCTATATCGTTACCTTACCACAAGGCACTTTTATTAATCTGTATTTATTTTCGTACCTTTGCGTCATAGAAATAATCCCGCTGATCATTGGCATAAAGTTTGCTTTATAGATTTCAAAGATTTGCGGGAACAAACTAATGAGGCTTATACATGAGTGAGACTATCAAATTTGATCAGGATCGATTAACAAAAGTCACAAGTCTTTTGGTTAGCCAATCCAGACCAGCAGACGAAAATTCACCTTATTTTGAATTAGCACGAAAGTATAATATCAAAGTGGATTTTCGACCCTTCATCCAAATTGACGGAGTATCGTACAAGGAGTTCCGCAAACAAAAAGTAAATATTCTGGATCACACAGCTGTGATTTTCACAAGCAGAAATGCTATTGATCATTTTTTCAGGATATGTAACGAAGGAAGAATCGAAGTGCCGGCAACTATGAAGTATTTCTGCATTTCGGAGCAGACTGCTAACTACCTTCAGAAATACATAGTAATACGCAAACGTAAAATATTTGCGGGAACGAAAACAGCAGCCGAACTCATTGAGTTAATGCGGAAGCACAAAAAGGAGAAATTTTTGTATCCATGTTCCGATGTTCGAAAAAATGACATTCCGGAATTTGCTGATACAGAAGAGTTCAACTTCACTGAGGCCACCATGTATCAGACTGTATCTGCTGATCTTTCTGACCTGACAGAAGTGTTCTACGATATTATTGCATTTTTTAGTCCTTCAGGTATCAAGTCCCTATTCGACAACTTTCCTGATTTTAAACAAAATGCTACCCGTATTGCTGCTTTTGGTCCTACAACCGCCAAAGCTGTGGAGAATGCAGGATTGATTCTTGACATTCAGGCGCCTTTGCCAAATGCCCCATCCATGACCGGCGCGCTGGAATTATATATCAAAGAAGCGATGAATAATTGATATTTACACAGGACAAAAAAGGCCGGGAAATTTTCCCGGCCTTTTTTGTGATTTTATCAATTTTTTTCAGCAATATGCGTTATTGAAACAGATTATGAATATCGAGCGATTCTTAAAACCCAATCTACCGGCATGACATTGACGTTTATCTTACGACATTTTAAATGGAACCGGCTACTTGCATTATTGGTACTCATCTCATCAGGTGCTGTTGCTCAGAAAGATGCACAGTTTAGTTTATTTTCTCTGAATCAGCTGTATCTCAATCCAGCCGCAGCGGGAGCAGGGCAGGCAACCCGTTTTCAGCTTATGCACCGTACACAATACGCGGGCTATCAGGGAATTAATACCAAGGATCAGGGAGGTGCACTTTCTACCCAACTATTCTCCTTCAGCATGCCGATAAAGAACTTCGGAATCGGGTTTTATGCTGTGAATGACCGTACGGGACCACTTTCCTATCAGGATTTTAAACTGTCTGCCG
This sequence comes from Dyadobacter sp. CY312, assembly GCF_021390535.1. Lineage (GTDB taxonomy): Bacteria > Bacteroidota > Bacteroidia > Cytophagales > Spirosomataceae > Dyadobacter. Next base: position 53,222 of record NZ_JAJUXG010000018.1, on the reverse strand, counting down.
CTTATCGCTTACCCGTAATGGGAGGCAACTTGCAACTAGGGGCAAGTGCAGGAATATTCAGGCAGGCACTGGATCATGGAAAACTAAGAGCCATTGATCCGGATGATCCGCTTATTCTTGGGGATGTAACAATAAGTGAAATGCATCCTGATGTGGCTGTGGGAGCAAGGTTTGAAAATGAAACCTTCCACGTTGGACTTTCTTTGAATCATTTATTGCAGCCAAAATATAAATTGGGATCAGATGCTGCAACCAATCCCCTTGCCAGAACAATATATCTGAATGCAGGTGTCAATTTAGAAGTTGGATACCTATTGGATGTGCAGCCTATTGTATTGGTTAAATCTGATATTTCGACCTATTCCGTAGAAGGGGGAGCGACTGTTACCTACAACAAGAGATTCTGGGTTGGTGGTACGTATCGTCAGCAGGATGCGTTTGTCATCATCATGGGTGGTCTTTATTTACTTCCTGATCAGTCATTAAGGTTGTCGGGGGCTTATGATATGGTTATAGGTGGTAATAAAACCAAAGCGCCTTCATCTTTTGAAGTACTACTTTCTTATGATCTTCCTTCTCCCAAATTCGGAAAGAAAACAATTATCAGAACTCCGCGATTCAGATTCTAATTTGCTTCACGATACAGTACCATATCATCTGGAAATATTATTATAAACATCCTCATTAATCTTAAATTGATGTTTTTTTGTTGGCTTGTTCGTAGTTAGCGGCACTCAGTTTGCGAAACTTTAATTTATATTTGTAAAATTTTCCAAGGTTATACCACTCAGCGGCATTCATTCGTTAAGACGAATAATCGGAAAGTTTAAAACTAAAACTGCATTGTTTCGACGGATTCAGCTCCCGAGTACCAATTGTTACTTTTGTTTTTATTTTAAGTATACTATATAATAACTGCCTGCGTTTTTAGGCTATCATTTATTACTCAAATTTTACAAAACCACTATGAATGTGAAAGTGTTCTATCGGGATGGAGTCAAAAGCCTGCTTTTGGTAGCCGCTCTTATGCTCATGCAGAGTTGCGGATTTATCAAAAGTAAGTTTGGAAAGGGAGGAAAAGAAGATGTTGGCACCCAGAACGGGGAAATCGTAGCCACAGCCCGTAAAGGATTTAAGCAAACAACTCCGGCCGGTATGGTCGTTGTTCCTTCCGGATCTTTCATCATGGGACAAGCTGATGAAGACATTGCCGCTTCTATGTCAAATATGAATCGCAGGGTTACAATCAGTTCTTTCTACATGGATGATACTGAAATCACAAACAATGAGTATCGCCAATTTATTGATGCTTTACAACGAGATTCAATTTCTGTATTGGGTGAAGAAGAAATTATGACCAAATACTATCCTGACACCACTTCATGGAAGAAGGATTTTGCATATTCTAATGGAGATCCTTTTGTTGAGTACTATTATCGCCATCCTGGATTTGATACTTATCCTGTTGTAGGTGTTAGTTGGCAGGCTGCACAATACTTCTCAAAATGGAGAACCAATCTGCTGCATGATTTCCAAAATCAGGAAGGACAGTTTAATTCGACTGGATTCAGATTGCCAACAGAAGCCGAGTGGGAATGGGCTGCAAGAGGCGGACGTGCCGTAGCCAAATATCCTTGGGGTAACCCGTATACAATGAATGCTAAGGGATGTTTCCTTGCGAACTTCAAACCACAACGTGGTAACTACGACGCGGATGGATATCCTTACACAGCTCCTGCAAATGCTTACAATCCAAATGACTTCGGTCTTTATAACATGGCTGGTAATGTTGCTGAGTGGACACTTGATGCTTACACGGACAATGCTACTGCAATTGTTTGGGATATGAACCCAAGATATGACAATCCGGACGAACCCCGCAAAGTTATCAAGGGTGGTTCATGGAAAGACATTGCTTACTTCCTTCAGACGGGTACACGTAGTTTCGAGTATGAAACAGAAAGACGCGCTTTTATTGGCTTCCGTTGTGTAATGGACAATGTCAATGATCGTGGTGGAGCGCGTGGTCGTCGCTAACAATATTTTTCCTTAAAAAGAAGCAGCGTAATAACACTGCTTCTTTTTTACGGCCTTTTCGCCTCATTTTATTTTATCATAATAACTAATTTTTCACTGTAACCGATTTTCATTCGTATGGCTAAGAATAGCGGACCTAGTTTTGTTTGGGATAAACTGGTACCAACGATTTACAGCGCAGGTGCTGCTGTCGTTATTTTAGGAGCTTTATTTAAAATTCAACACTGGGATGGAGGTAGCGAAATGCTTACCATCGGTTTGGGTACTGAAGTTGTCATCTTTTTATTATATGCACTACAAACATTAACACAATCATCAGACCGTGACCCGGATTGGACACGCGTATATCCTGAGCTTGCAGACGATTATAGCGGACCTGCTATTAACCGTGCATCTTCGGGTTCTTCAAGTGGAATTACTGCCAAGCTTGACAATATGTTGGACAATGCGAAAATATCACCTGATGTGTTCGATAGTCTGGGTAAAAATTTCAGAACGTTATCTGACACCGTTGGTAAAATAACTGACCTTACGGATGCGACTGTTGCAACAAACGATTATGCTAAAAATGTAAAATCTGCTTCTGTTGCGATCAGTGATATGAATAAGTCTTATGGTGTTGCTATTAATGCAATGACTTCAATGGCGGATGCTACGAAAGATGCACAGTCTTACCGTGAGCAGTTCCAGCAGATCACTAAAAACATGGGCGCGTTAAACGCAGTTTATGAATTAGAATTGCAGGATACAACCAAGCACCTGAAAGCAATGAATGCTTTTTATGGTAACCTGACAACCGCTATGGAGAATATGGCAGATGCTACCAAAGAATCACAGGTCTTCAAGAATGAGATGAATAAGTTAACAACAAACATTTCTTCTCTGAATGGTATTTACGGTAATATGCTGACCGCTATGCGTGGTAATGCATAATATCTAATAACGTACAGACGATCAATTAACAAATTGTTTGTGCTTCAAAATTATTCTATCACTGATAACTGATTACTGAACTATATGGCAGGTGGAAAAGAAACACCCCGTCAAAAGATGATTGGAATGATGTATCTGGTACTGACTGCAATGCTTGCATTACAGGTAAGTTCAGCCATCATAGAGAAATTCATCCTCCTGAATAATTCTCTGGAACTTTCTTCCGGAGCAGCCAATAAAATTAACCAGGAAACGGTACTTAAAATTAAAGCAGCTGTTGAAAAATCGGGTAACCGTTCTTCGGATGTTGCGGTTATGAAACAAGCTGATGATGTACGGAAGGCTTCGACCGACATTATAAATGAGTTGAATGCACTTAAACAACAGATCATTACTGAGGCAGGTAGTGGTTTAAATGAAGAAGGTGGTATTAAAAATCCACAGGAAGAGGGCAAAGTTGCCGAACTTATGGTTGGCGGACAAAAAAATGGTAAAGCCTATAAGCTGAAACAAAGCCTGAACGGTTTTACTACTCAGTTGAACGCTATTGCTCAGAACAAATTTATGCCACTTGCCATGGATGGTAAGGATGATCCGGTTGCAAAGGATAACAAAGACCAAAGAAATAAGGACTTTGCTGAATTGAACTTTGCTCAGACTCCTGTTGCAGCTGCTTTGGCTGTTTTGAGTCAGAAACAAACGGATATTCGTCGTATGGAAGGTGAAGTGCTGAATTATCTTGCGAGCAAAGTAGGTGCAGCGGATATCAAGTTCGACCGTATTCTTGCGATGATCAGTGCGGATGCTAAAACGGTTGTAGCAGGTACCAAATTCAAAGGGCAAATGTTCATTGCAGCATCTGCTTCCGGCTTGACGCCACGTATGAGTTTGAACGGTGCGCCTGTTAAAGTTGAAAACGGTGTAGGCCTTGTCGAATTCACTGCACAAGGTGGTGGATATAATGCAGAAGGTATTGCGAAACGTGAGTTGTCAGGAAAAATAACGATCCCAACTCCTTCGGGCCGTGATACTACATACAACATGACTCAGGAGTACTTTGTTGTGAAGCCTTCGTACCAGATTGAAACAGGAACTTTACCTCCTCTTTACTTTGGTTGCGCAAATAAACTAAGTATTCAAAGTCCTGCTTTGGGTGCACTTTGGGCTCCTTCTTTCTCGACAGATGGTGGAGAGATTATCCCTAGTGGAGAAAAAGGAAAGTTCACCATTGTACCGAACAAAGCATCTCTGAATATCACAGTGAGCAATGGAGGTAACGTTTTAGGATCGGATCCTTTCAGGGTGAACCGTGTACCTAAGCCTTCTCTGGAAGTGAGAGTGAACGGTGCTGTGTTTGATGAAAGAAGAGGAATTGCTGCATCTGCGGCAAGGAGTATTCAGGTCATTGCTGTACCTGATGAAAGCTTCAAGAACTTCTCTCCTCAGGATGCTCGTTTCCGTGTTTCTCAAATCGAGGTTTCACTAGCAAGGGGCACAAGACGTATTAATGGTGTTACCTTGAACGGTGGCGGATCAATTTCCAGTCTGGCACAACAAGCGCAGCCAGGTGATCGTTATGTAATTACAGTTCTGAAAGTAGAGCGTCAGAACTTCAAAGGAAGCGTAAGTGAAGTGGAAATGGGAAATCAATTCCGTACTGTTCCTTTGAATTAATAAGTAGTAGTAGCTAATATTTGTTGCTAAGCATACAAGAACACAAGAGTTATGATAAGAATGAACGGAAAAACAATTGCGTGGTCTTTGCTCGCTTTGTCGGTAAGCTCCACGGCTGCTTTTGCTCAGGAAAAGGTGGACTCAACCGAAAATCGGTTTTCCGCCCGTCCGATCAGTGACGGAGATATAATGATGAAACGTACACTTTGGAGAAGGGTGGATCTGAAAGAAAAACAGAATGTATCCATGTTCTCCAAAAATAACGAGATCACAAGGTATTTGTTAGAGGCAGCAAAGGCTGGCTTAATTGATGCTTACACCAATGACTCCTGTACTGTAAAAGTTACGTCTGCGGATATTCATACGAAATTGTTAATACCAAATCAGGTTGCAGGATTGTCTGCTGATGAAATTGCTGCGGGTTTTGGAACACCTGCTGCGGCGGCTGATGATGGCTGGGGTAATAAGCCAAAAGCTGATCCTGCTAAACAGGCAACCACTGCTGACGATGGCTGGGGAGCTAAAAAGGAGCTTAAAAAAGAAGAGCCTGCCGACGTAGACGATGGTTGGGGACCTCCTAAGAAAAAGACAACCAAGAAAGGTGCTAAAACAGAAGTGGCGAAAGTAGAACCACCAGTTGTAGAAGCCGCGCCAGTTGACACATTTCAGACACAACAGGTGATTGCTAGCGAGGAAGAATATTTCCCTGAGCAACTTTCTATTCTTGAGATTAAAGAAGATTGGACATTTGATAAAAAGCGTTCACGTTTATACAACGATATCCAGACTTTGTCCATCATTTTGCCATCTGAACAAACTGCAAGCGGTCTTGAATTGCCAGTTGCTTCATTCAGATACAAAGATGTAGAGCGGTTGTTCCGTAGTGATCCTAAAAAATATATCTGGTACAATACAGAAAACACTGCTCAGAATAAAAATCTTGCTGACGCCTTCGATTTACGTCTTTTCTGGGGAAGGATTACAAAATTTTCTAATGCCAACGACAGAGCATTTTTGGACATCTACGGTGGAGAGAAAGAAGCTCTTTTGAAATCCCTTAACTACGAACAAGAGCTTATGGAGCTTGAACACGGTCTTTGGGAATACTAAGAAGTGTTTTGTATTAAAAATATTGAGAGCGACTGTCCGAAAGGATGGTCGCTTTTTTACGATAAGATGGTTTTATGAATTGCCGATTTCGTAGAAATGGATTCGCTTCTAATTAACCCTTGTTTGTCAACGTTGCAAGGACCGGGCTGTTGACACATCTTATTCGTGCCTGTTTAAAAAGCCCTGCTGTAACTATGATTAGCATTGGGTGAGAGTATATGGATTGAAATACAAAAAAACCAGGATCTAACGCCACATATTTGCAACAGTTAGATACCTGGATTTCTTATTGGCATTAATGATCTAACGCTATTTTGACCTTACGCTGGCTGTTTTGACATTACTTTCTGTGAGCCCGAGTGCAGACATAGCTTCTTCGTAACTTTTGTTTTTTAATTCTCCATTAATTCTGCCTTCAAGTGCTGCCGGAAGAACGATAACCTTGATATCCTGTGCTATTCTAACAGGTGGAGTCTCAACATCCTCAGCCCATCCGGTGGTAATGATTTCCAGAAAAAATGTGGTTCCTTCGACCCCGTGAACAAAGGTGTAGTTGGATACTTTATCGCCACCAAAGCTCACCACTCCTGGAACAGGCCAATATACACCCTGTGCCTTGATATACACCATTACAGCGGCATTTTCGTATACTTCTGCATCTGCCGCATTGGTGAAGGTAAACCCTGAATAGAAACTACCGTCAACGTCAGAAGTGTCCGCACCATTGGTGAACACAAATGCTCCTGAACCGCTTCCCTCACCATCTTCCCCCGCAGGTCCTGCTGGTCCGGCCGGTCCTGCGGCACCTGCATCACCTTTTGCACCTTGTGGTCCTACGTCACCCTGATCTCCTTTACAGCCTACTGAAACAGCTACAAGCCCAACCCAAGCAATAATTAATAGTTTTTTGAACATAATTGTTAAACGTTTAGTAAATGAAAAGAAATACCCACAAAAGCTTATACGCAGTTGACTTGAAGAATGACGAGGTCAGACGGCAATACTGCACAAAATACATAAAATATCTTTTATTCCTTCTTCCAGTCTAAAGAATCAATTCCGGCATCTGTTGGCTTGTAAGTAGAGAATTCTTCGAGTTCCTTCCGGTTCGTCTCAGGAAGCTGTAAATCTATCTTCCAGTTCATGGTAGCGGCAAGCTGAAACATCATGAGCTGAACCTGGTTGGTTGCGATACGTGGAAGATCACTTTGCAGGGCTTTCTCATTCATCGTTTGCTTGGCTTCGTTCAGAATACTTGTATAATCGTCGCTCTGAAAACGGTTAAGCCAGCCTTGTTCGATATCATAAAACTTATAATCGGTATCCATTGACAATACTTCCGGCTCAGGGAAAAAATCGATTATGATCCGTTTATCAGTTTCTGATATGTGGAATTTCATTTTACCAAAATCGTAACCTACCAGTACCTTTGCTTTGGCAATCACCAAAGCCTTCTTTTTATCATTGATCAGATTCCAGATGCTTTTGTCATTTTGGTAATTGTATATCTCCGTAAAATAACCCTCAGCCATTACCACTTTGAAAACCTTCTCAATACGCTCTACCAATACTGTGGCTTCAACTTTGTTGTTTGATTTTCCTGAATTTCGTCTGGAAAGAAAAAAGTACATTCCAGCACCAAGAATGGCGCCGATGAAGAGTGATAAAATGAAAAAAAATAGTGTGTTGGAGTCCATGATTTTTACTTTTGCATTCTATTAAAATTCATATAAAAAGCGGAGAATGCCAAATAGTAAAGAAAAATACCTGATCGTGCTGGCTGGGCCCACTGCGGTTGGCAAAACGGAACTTTCAATACAGTTGGCTCAGGCGTTAAAAACTGTAATTATCTCTGCTGATTCCCGGCAGTTCTTCCGGGAACTAAACATTGGAACTGCAAAACCCAGCCAGGAAGAACTTGCCGGTGCTGAGCATTTTTTTATCAATTCTCATTCGATTTCAGAGGTTTACAGCGCCGGCGATTTTGAACGGGATGTGCTTAAATTATTGAATGAACTCTACGAAAAGTATGATCAGGTTATTCTCACAGGCGGTTCGGGATTTTATATTAAAGCAGTAACAGAGGGCTTGGATTCGCTGCCGCAACCTTCACCGGGTTTGCGTGAATTGCTCACTAAGAGACTTGAAGACGAAGGTTTGCCTGTTTTGCAAAGAGAAATTGAGGCGGTTGATCCCGTTTTTGCGGGTTCCAAGGAATTTGTGAATCCGCAACGGGTTGTGCGTGCCCTTGAGGTTTTTCAAACCACTGGTCAACCAATTTCCAGCTATCAGCAAAAAAGCCTCAATCAACGTCCTTTTAACCAAATTTTGCTTGCTCTGGATAGGGAGCGCTCAGAACTTTATGACCGTATTGATAAACGGATGGATATGATGTTACAAGAGGGACTTGTGGAGGAAGCCAGGCAGCTCGAACCGTTTAGAAATCATCATGCGCTGCAAACCGTGGGTTATAAAGAAGTTTACGGATTTTTGGATGGGCTGTATAGCGAAACAGAAATGGTCCGTTTGTTGAAGCAAAATTCAAGACGTTATGCCAAGCGCCAGCTGACCTGGTTCAGGCATCAGGGAGATTTTAAGTGGTTTAATCCGGGTGAGATGGATGCCATTCTCAATTACATTAATGCCATGTCTGTATAATACAAAAGCCTGTTAGCAGCGATTGCATAACAGGCTTTTATATATCTTATTATCTCAGTGATCACGCAGGATATTCGTGCGGCAACTCAATATTGACAAGTTCGTTCCAGGGCAAACCATGTTGGTTTAACAAATCCATAAATGGATCAGGATTCAATTCTTCAACATTGAAAACACCCGGTTTCAGCCATTCTTCGCTTGTTAACATCAGCATGGCACCAATCATGGCAGGCACACCAGTGGTATAACTCACAGCCTGTGCTTTTACTTCACGGTAACATTCCGCATGGTCACAGTTATTCCAAACGTAATAGGTTTTTTCCTTGCCATCCTTAATCCCCTTGATCTGGCATCCGATGGAAGTCTGGCCTGAATAGTTTTCACCCAATGAATCCGGAGCTGGCAATACAGCTTTCAGGAATTCTAGTGGTACAACATCCATTCCCTGGAATTTGATAGGTTTGATGCTGGTCATACCTACATTTTCAAGTACATTCAAATGCGTGATGTATGCCTGCCCGAACGTCATCCAGAAACGAGCACGTTTCAGGGTAGGGAAGTTTTTAACAAGGGATTCAAGTTCTTCGTGATATAACACATAACTTTCCTTCGGTCCGATTCCCGGATAGTCGATCGGCTTGTGGATAGACATAGCCGGAATTTCAACCCATTCTCCATTTTCCCAATAGCGGCCAGGCTGAGTAATTTCACGGATGTTAATTTCAGGATTGAAGTTGGTCGCAAAGGCTTTACCATGATCACCCGCGTTACAGTCGATAATATCGAGGTAATGCATCTCATCAAAATGGTGCTTGTTGGCATAAGCAGTGTAAACCTGGGTAACACCCGGGTCAAATCCGCAACCAAGCAATGCCATCAATCCCGCTTCTTTGAAACGCTCCTGATAAGCCCATTGCCAGCTGTATTCAAATTTGGCAACGTCTTTTGGTTCGTAGTTGGCTGTATCGAGGTAATGAACACCAGTTGCAAGGCAGGCTTCCATCAGTGTTAAATCCTGATATGGCAAAGCTACATTTATCAATAACTTTGGCTGAAATCTTTTGATCAGCAAAACGGTTTCTGCTACAATGTCGGCATCAACCTGTGCAGTTTGGATGCTTACACCGTGCATTTCTTTAATTTCGGCAGCTATTTTATCACACTTGGCCTTGGTACGGCTTGCAAGCATAATTTCGGTGAACACATTGCTGTTCAGTGCGCACTTGTGTGCAACAACACTTCCAACACCTCCGGCACCAATGATAAGAACTTTAGACATTTTATAATTTTGAATGATTGAATGACAGAACCTTTACCAGTAAACTGTGTTCGCATTGATATTTTCGGCAAAGATAGGACGACTATAGGTTTTTTTGTTATTTCAAAAGTAATTTAACAGAAGGACAATGGACATTTTATTGCTGATCGCCGGTATCGCTTGTTTGCTCACCGGACTTGCCGGTGCAGTATTACCGCTACCGGGCCCACCACTAAGTTTTGTGGGGCTTATTTTACTGCACATCAGTACCTATGCCGAGTTCAGTAATACTGTTCTGATTAGCCTGGGATTTATTACTTTAGTTATTGCAGTGCTTGACTATTACATTCCGATTTGGGGGACGAAAAAATTTGGTGGTACCAAATATGGAGCAATTGGAGCAACGCTTGGCCTCCTTGTTGGTTTCTTTGTAATCCCGGCGATAGGTATTTTTATCGGTACTTTTCTTGGGGCTTTTGTGGGTGAACTTATCGGTGGCACCAATGCAAAAAGTGCCTTAAAATCGGCTTTCGGATCTTTCGTTGGTTTCATCACAGGCATTGTCATGAAGGTAATTTTGTGCCTGATAATGATTGGTTTTGCAGTGGCTGAATTCTGGAAGTAGAGGACTAAAGGAGTAAAAAGTGAGAAGTAAAAGTATGGCGCCTATCTCACCTTTTACTTCTCACACAAAACCGCCTGTTTTGAGACAAACTTCATCAGTTTGCGCTCACTATAATCTGCTTAATAAACCTAAACTTCCGTGACGTTGTGTTTTTGGAAACAACGACATGAAAAGAAAGTTATCTTGTTATTGGCCTTTATACCAGATGTTTCCAGATGACGTCATAAACATCAGTACCTTCCAATTCAGTTTGATTTAACGGCTGGTCAGTGATACAAATGGGGTGGTACTCTTTGGATGCACTTATACCGCCATGAGAACCTTTCACCAAAGTAGCATCCAGCGGAATTACATCCATCAGATAACGGAAACCGAGCAACTTGCGGGCTAGTTTGTATCCGGCTCTAAGTTTAATCAATGGATTTTTTGGATCCATGAACATTTCAACAGGATCATAACCTGGCTTACGATGAATGTCAACCAGATGCGCGTAATCCGGTGCTTTGGCGTCGTCATTCCAGTAATAATAGGTAAACCAGCTATCCGCATTCGCCACAGCAACCAGATCACCTGAGCGGGCGTGGTCGATATGATACGCCTTTTGTTCTTCTTTATCGAGTACTAGCTCAATTCCGGGAGTTTGTAATAATAGTTTTTTTACTTTTTCCTTTACTGTTGGATCGTTCAGGTAAACATGCGCGATTTGGTGATCGGAAGAAGCAAACGCCTTGGATGCGCCTGCGTCGAGTAACTCATACCAACGCTCGTTTCTCACTGAGATCAATCCTTCATTGCGAAGAATACGATTGATATGAATCGGGTTGTTTACCGGGTTAATTCCGTACTCCGACAATAAGATGATTTTGGCTTTTTTTGCCTCATAGAAATTTACCAGCTCTTCAACGATTTTGTCAATTTCGCCAAGTTCAACGGCTATTTTTGAAAAATCAGGTCCGAATTTTTGTAAACAATAATCCAGATGAGGAAGGTAAATCAATGTCAGCGTTGGATTATGCTTGTTGTCCACCCAGATGGACGCATCTGCAATCCACTTGGATGATTTCACATTGGCATTCGGTCCCCAAAAATTAAAAAGTGGAAACTGACCGAGATCCTTTTGTAATTCGTCGCGCAGTTCTGGAGGATAAGCATAACAATCCGGTGCTTTCACACCATCTGCATGGTATTGCGGACGCGGAGTTACTGAAAAATCTGCCGTGGAATACATGTTGTACCACCAGAACATTTTTGAGCAGGTGAAAGAAGGGTCAAGCTTTTTTGCGGCATCCCATATCTTATCACCCTGAACAAGTTTGTTGGATTGTTTCCAGAATTTTATTTCTGAATCTTCCCGATCGTACCAGCCATTTCCCACAATGCCATGTTCCGCCGGCCATTTACCTGTCACATAAGTGCTTTGCGCGGTTGTGGTTACGGCAGGTAGGATTGGCTTAATCGATGTTAAATGCTTTTTCTTTAAATAAGATTGAAGAAATGGCGTATGTTCTCCGATCAGATTGGCACTCAGGCCCACAATATCAATGACAACTGTTTTATTCATAACGGTAATTTTCGGTTCAGGAAGGATCATTCAATGTTTTTGTGACCCATTCCATTTCTCTCACAATAGACTCACCAATAGGCTTTTGTATATCCTCCGGCAATACTCCCCATGTATAGGTTTCCACTTCCAGGAATGTTGAGAAAGGTTGTTTTTTGTGAAGAGCCAGTGTTTTAACAATCTTATTTTGTGTAGAATCCAGAACACCGTAAGACGAGATGAACAGCGGGACATGGAAATGTATCCGCCATTCTTCCTGGTTTTCGTTCCAGTCGGCCAAAGCTTCCGGCAGGTCGGGATAATGTGTTTGAGACTGATCCTTATTTTTAGTTACCACCTGATGCAGATAAACTGGCTCATTGAAGGTCTCAATCGCTTTGCGTTTTATTAGAGCATTGGTCGAAAAATCAATTTTAAGTGCAGAGCTGATTTGGATACGACCCACACGAATCCCAATTTCACTCAAAGACTGCAAAATGTTTTCAGGCTCTTCGTACGCAACCGCCGCATGGCAGATGTCATAGCAAAGCTGGATATGGGTCAATATGGCTTCTCTGGCATCCTCCTGAGAAAGCTGATATTTTCCTGTAAGATATTCTATTCCGGTTGGCAAAAGTGAATCTCTGTACCAGTTGACGAAATCTACGGTATTATCAAGAATGCCATCTGGTTCCGGTTCGATATCCAAATGTAAAGTTGTACCGGTCTCCTTTTTTATTCTGATGAGTTCATCCAGCAAAATCAGAATATTCTGTGTTCCTGTTTCCAGCACATTTTGCTTTTCGTCATCATTTTTCCACCACAAACGGTAGGATAGAGGAGGTGTGGAAACACCGCCTTCCATTCCTTCGGGAAGTAGTTGAGAAAGAATATTAAAAAGTCTGATCGTGTAATTCAGTCGATCGTTGGTAGTCCAGTCCGGCGTATGAACTTCGCCTTTTACGACGGTATTGTGAAAGCCGCCATAAGGAAATCCATTGATGACAAATACATAAATGTCATGCTGTTGAAGCCATGCTTTGAATTCGGCAAGTTTCTCGGGCTTGCTCAGTTCGAGGGATGCTTCATTGGCAACTCTTAAGCCTAATCCAAACGGTTGGTCCGGAGAAAGCTGTTGCTTTATATATGGTAAATTATCCTGCAGGGTTTTAAAATGCTCGTCCCACTTTTCGCCGGGATGAATATTGCTGCAATAGGTTAAATGTCCGTATGGAGTTAGCATGGTTTAGGGGTTTGGGCATGGGGAATAGGGCGTAGGCTTTAAGGGCTACGAATTTTTCTCGGTTGTGGTCAATGTGGCTGTTTCCAGATAATCTACCGCTTTTGCAATGATATCTGCATCCAGTTCATGAACCTCAACACCCTTACCAATTTTTTCCAACAACATAATAGTCAGTCTGCCGCCAAGATGTTCTCTGAACTCCTGTAATCCGTTCCGAAGGTTGATCTTATCGTTTTCAGCCAGTTTGGAATGGTAAAGGTCGAAGCCAAGTTTACTTAGCAAATCCAGAATCCGGTAAAGATCTGATTCTGCCAGCATACCAATTTGCGTTGCATACACGCAGTCAAGTGCAATTCCAATAGCCACCGCCTCGCCATGTCGTACTTCAAATCCGGTGAGATATTCGAGCTTGTGTGCTGCCCAGTGACCGAAATCAAGCGGGCGTGATGAGCCAAATTCAAACGGGTCGCCGCCTGCAATGTGATCGGTATGCATTTCTGCACAACGATGAATAAGATAAGACATTGCAGGTTCATCCCGATTCACAAGATTGTCGGCATTTTTCTCCATCCATTCGAAAAAAGAAACGTCTTTGATCAACGCCACCTTAATAGCCTCCGCGATTCCTCCACGCCAGTCACGGTCGTCCAGCGTACGCAGGAAAGTCAGGTCATTAAAAACGGCAACAGGAGGTGCAAATGTGCCAAGGAAATTCTTCTTGCCATGGAAATTGATGCCATTTTTAACACCAACACCCGAATCGTTCTGAGAAAGCACGGTTGTAGGAATACGGATCAGTTTGATGCCTCTGTGAGAAACAGCAGCAGCATAACCTACCAGATCCAGAACGGCTCCACCACCGATTCCGATCACGAATGAATGGCGGTCAATACCATAAGTGTCAACTGCCAGACATAATTTTTCAAAAAGTGCCGGATCATTTTTAGAAGCTTCTCCACCAGGGACAAGAATTACGTCCTTTGCCAGAGAAATATGAGAAACAGACTCTGAGAAATAAGTTTGGATATCCGAAGTCAGCGAAGGATGATGACTTGCAAAGCCTTCGTCTACAATGACCAGAGCTTTACGCTGAAATCCTTGTTCGGTATAATTGCTGAAAAAGTCTTTCAGTAACGGATTATTTTGATGAAATAAGTTTTCAGTGAAAAATACAGAATATTGATATTCAATCTGAAAACGTTGTTGAATCGTTTGCATTAAAAAGGTCTTGGGAAATAGGTACTACAGATAAACGTTAAAACAGCTTGTTTTTACCTTCGGAGATCAAATTTATCTTTATTCTAATCTCTTTTTAATAAAGACTGCTTTTGTAAAGATAATACTGCGGGTCAGGTAACGGCAAATGCTTTTGCTAATAAGATAGAAAGCGGAAGGAGAGCAAGCACTGCAAGTGCCAGTGGCCAGAGACCAAACGCCATACACCAGGAAGCGTTCATCACGATGAGCGATATCACGCCTGCCTTCACTGCTTTCCCAATCAACGGACCTACCGGATTTTGAATAGCGTTCCATAACGGACGCCCGATCAGCCAGATATGCAGCAACACAAATGGAAGGGTATATAGAATGTTTCCGTGTTTTTGTGAAATAACAAGCTGTGCAGTTAACACAACAGCGTACAGGATAGCTGCGATATACAACGTTCTGCGTTTTCCGCCGTGCACTTCGTCCTGACTTATTAGTGTAATGGCGCCGATATAAGCAATTGGAAGCAGTGCGATAAGCCCCCATCTTTGGATGGATTCAGGTAAAACGCTCATGCCGAGAATGAGATTACCGCCACGGCACATGCCCATCGTAACGGGACCAAGCACGGTATGATGTTTGGCAAAACGATTGTAAACCACCGTAAGCAACGCAATCACAATGGCGATGATACCGCTTTGGAAACTATACATTGCTGCCGAAAGTATCCCGAGAAACAGAAGTGAAATTCCCATCATCGTAGCTGATTGCAAAGGAACTTTTCCACTCGGAATAGGGCGTTCGGGCCTTTCTATACTATCCAGTTTTGCGTCAAAAACATCGTTCATTACCACACCTCCTCCGTACAAACCAATGGTGGAAATAACCAGCGGAGCGGGAGAAAAATCAGCAAAAGTAAACTGAGCGATAGCCATTCCTGCCAGGATATCTGCAACGGCAGTTACCAGATTGGCGGGGCGGGTTAGCTGTAAATATGGTTTTAGGCTACTCACTTTATTGGATTAATAATGAATTTTTATTCGCAACCGGCTGCTGTCCTCCTCTGAGTATCGAATTGCCATGAAACTTGGCAGTGTGATCACTTTCTGTTGGTTGTTCAAAATCGCTTACGTCAATCTGACCACTTTTCCCGAAAGCATCAATGGCGTTCTGATATGTTACTTTTTTGATTGTTTCATCAGAAATGCCTCTCATTTTCATGAGCGCAGCAGTTTTTGGTATGGCCAATGGATCGGATATGCCCCAGTCCGCTGCCGAATTTACCATGATGCGTTCAGGTCCGTATTGCTCCACCACTTTCACCATACGTTCATTGCCCATTTTGGTAAAAGGATAAATTGTAAATGCAGCGTAAAAGCCCTGATCAAGCACGCTTTTTACGGTTTCCTCATTGTTGTGGTCGACAATCACCCAGGATGGATCCAGTCCGTGTTCCAGTGCAATAGCCATGCTGCGTTCCGTTCCTTTCTTTTTGTCACGATGTGGTGTGTGGATCTGAACGGGCAAATTGGCTTTTTTCGCAAGTTCCAGTTGCAGGCGATAATATTTTTCCTCTGCCGGAGTCTGGTCATCGAAACCGATTTCTCCGATTCCAACTACACCTTCTTTATAAGCATATAAAGGTAAAATTTCCATTACCTGCTCAGCCAGCGGTTCGTTATTTGCTTCACGGGAATTGAGCCCCATGGTGCAATAATGTTTTATGCCAAATTGAGAAGAACGGAATCTTTCCCAACCAACCAGACTACTGTAATAATCCTTAAAACTTGCCAGCCCTGTACGTGGTTGTCCTACCCAAAAAGCGGGTTCAATCAGTGCAACAATCCCCGCCTGATACATCGCCTGGTAATCGTCCGTGGTACGTGAAACCATGTGGATATGCGGATCGAAAAAGCGCATTCCTTTGATCAGTTCGCTGTATTCGTTCCAGGCTATATCACGGTGAGCTGGTGCATTGTTTCCTTCGCTTTCTTCAAAATGCGATGGATTTGGGGTATTTTCATTATGGTTTAGGCACATAGGTATTCAGGTCTTTGGTTTCAAAATCAGCCCAGGTCAGCTCGTTGGAAGCGACTGCCTTTTTAAGTTCAGGATATTGGGCCAAAAGGTCAATAGCAGGTTGATATCCGGATTCGACACTTGCAATAGCAGCTACCTGCTGGTTTTCAATATTGCCTGATTTAAGCAGATGCTGTATATCAGAGAGTAGCGTTTCATCTAAAAACGAACTAGTAAGTCGCCATACCTGTGGAGCAACCGACCTTCCGGCAGCCCATCTTTCATGCGCAAAATCGGATAGAATAAGCGCCAGATTTTTATTCTGTCGTTCGTTTAACCCATCAATGAAATGAATGGGTTTATCATTAAAAATGGTTTTCATCACCAGTTGATTCCAGGCTGCTTCATTGAAATATTTGGCAGGATAAGGGTTCCGTAACGCAATGGCATCAAAGACGAAACCCATATTGGAACGAACTGCATCTGTTGCCCTGAAAAGCCATTGTTCAGGATAAGTTAAAATAGGAAGAGCTGAGTACAGTGCCACCAGTTCGTTCATTTCCGCTGTATCAAACAAGGTATTGATGTGTTTGATGTAAGTTTCTTTGTCCGAAGCATCCAGATGTGTAAGTAGCCACACGCGGGCAAGTCTTACGAGTGACCATCCTTCTACTGAAAACCCGGCGATTGCCTCGTTCAGTTGTGAGGCAGTTTCCGGCTTCACAATAATCAATTTTTTGGACAGAAATCGCGGACAGGCAACAAAAGCTGTCATTAATTCCAAAGGCTCAGAATTACTTTTTTGCGTTAGCCACGATGTTTCAGTCTCTGAGGCATTCTGGTTAATTATTTCCCAGAGTATTTTTTGTATGAAAGCTGACATAAAATTAAGTTCATTCTGTATTGCAAAGATCATCGAACCGTTGTCGATTTTCTATGACCTATATCAATCTTATAGAAAGTCTTATCGGAAAGATAAAGTTTCCCGGTTGTTATTATTAACGGTATAATGTATCGGGAAGTCCCGTTGTGTGTAGTGTTTCTGACAGATTTAATTAAAATCTAATTTGAGGCCTTTAAGTTTCTCTAGCAAACTGTTTTTTAAAAGTCTAGTTCCAGTATGTTCTGGTCATCCAAGAGGTATTTGGTGAGCTGTTCGTGTTTCTTTGCTGATCCCTGAAGTGACCAGCTACCATTGATATGGTTTCCTGACCGGTTTTGTTCACCACGCAGGATTTTTAAATCATAACTACTGAAAAGGTCCTCATAATTTTTTAGTGTCTTTTTTTGATAAACAGACATCAACCTGTAATTCCTGATCTGGCTCTTTTTTCTTATAAACTTCTGAACCGGCGTCAGGATAACCAGAGACAATCCGGCTATGAGGAAACTTACAAGTGATAATGCATACAGCCCAGCTCCGATACCCATTCCGAGCGCAGCCGTTACCCACACAATAGCGGCTGTGGTTAGTCCAACCACGCGATTGTCTTCCCGGAAAATGATTCCCGCGCCCAAAAAGCCAATCCCTGTTACAATGTTGGCGGCAATTCTTCCAGCGTCAGGGCCTGTTTTGGTTGAAATGATCGTAAAAAGTGTTGAGCCCACGGAGATGAGAATAAGGGTTCTGAGCCCGGCCGATTTACTGCGGTACTCTCTTTCCGTCCCAATCACCCCACCTAGTACGAATGATATCAACAGCTTAATAATATCTTCTAATTCAAAATCCATCTATTCTATTCAGAAATGCTATTTTAATAAAAGCCGGAAAGATATGGAATCTCCCGGCTTTGTTTAAAAGTTGGGAGATAAAAAGTACTGTTTAGATTGTTTTATTAGCATTTGAGCTGATTTATTATCTCTTTTTACTGTTTTTGGATTGCCTGAAAGTATATTATTGTATACCTTTAATTGCTTTTTTTGAAAACATGAAATCATCAGAGTTTCACAGATTGGTCAAGAAAAATGGATGGGTTCACATCAGGACCGGTGGAAGTCATTATATCTATGAAAAGGATGGTCAAACTATTCCTGTGCCATTTCATGGATCAAAGGAAATGGGGGAGGGGTTGAGAAAATCTCTGGTTAAATTAATGAGATTGAAATAGTAGCAAACCGGAAAATTGCCTTACATTAAATGAACAACGATGAAAACACTTAAAGTAATTATTGAGAAAAGTAAAGATTCGTATAGTGCCTATTCCGAGAATTTTCCACAGATCAATGGTATGGGTGATTCTTTGCAGGAGGTGAAAGAATCTGTATTAAATTCGATTGAAATAATAAAGGGTTTCGACGCCAGGCAGATACCGTCAATACTTAAAACGGAATATCAGATTGAATGGAAGCTGGATGTAGCAAGTCTTTTGAATTACTATAAACCTGTATTCAATCAGTCAGGGCTTGCCAAGGTTGCGGGTATAAATGAAAAGTTGCTGAATCATTATGCCACGGGTGAAAAAAAGCCAGGAGCAGCACAGGTGAAAAAAATTGAAGTGGCTTTGCATCAGTTGGGGAAGGAGTTACTGGCCGTTGAGCTATGAGTCGTCAAAATTAAAGCCGGAAAGATATGGAATCTCCCGGCTTTGTTGAATTATAATGGTCGCAGCATTACGCTGCTGCTGTACGAGCTTCAATCCACGATATTATTTTTTCGGCTTCTGAAAAACCTGTGCTAATCAAATCCGCACCATTTGCCCCATCATAAGCCATGTCCAGGTGTAAAACCTGATAAGCATTGTTAAAGGCATTGAGAACTTTCTTATCCATTTTAGACAAGTGCGACTTATACCAGTCAACGTCTTTTCTGCCTTTACTTTTCTTTCCTAAAAGATCATCCAAAGCAAGCAAAATACCAGTGTAAGCTGTATGTCCAGCCATTTTTACGTATTTGGCGTCCTGATAATAGCCATCATCTTTAAGAGCCTTTTCACGAAGAATATCCTTTGCGTTAGCCAGGTATCTTTTTGCTTCGAGGATTGAATCCATTGATTTAAGTAGTTTGTTATGAGCCTTAAATTTACAAAAAATGATGATTGCTTTTACCTATTCATTAAGTCCTCGATCTCTTCTGCCTCAATTGCAATGTGTTCCATTAAATCAATGTTGCCATTTGAGGTAATGAGGATATTGTTTTCAAGCCTTATACCTAATCCTTCTTCACGTATGTAGATGCCAGGTTCGCAAGTGAATACCATTCCCGGCTCAAAGCGTTGGTACTTATTACCTACGTCATGCACGTCGAGGCCAAGGAAATGAGATGTTCCGTGAGGAAAGTATTTTTTGTAAGCAGGCCATTCCGGATCCTGTTTAGTAATGTCGTCCTTAGTGATCAGTCCGAGACCTATCAGTTCGCTCTCCATTATTTTGCCTACTTCCGTATGGTATTCGTCCCATATATTTCCAGTTACCAACATACTTTTGGCATGTTTGAAAACACGTAGAACGGCATCGTATACTTCGCGTTGCCGCTTGGTAAATCTGCCATTTACAGGGATGCTTCTGGTTAGGTCAGAGGCGTAGTTGGCATATTCGGCTGCAACGTCCAATAACAACACATCGCCGTCTTTGCATGTTTTTTCGTTTTGAATGTAATGCAAAACACAGGCATTGGCACCGGAAGCGACAATGGGCTGATAGGCAAATCCTTTCGATCGGTTTCTTACAAATTCATGAAGTAATTCAGCTTCAATCTCAAATTCCTGAACACCAGGTTTTACAAACTTCAATAGCCGGTCAAAGCCCAGCTTTGTAATGTCACAGGCTTTTTGCATCAATTCTATTTCCACAGGTTGCTTTATTGCCCGTAGCTGGTGCATCAAAGGAGCAAGTCGTGAAAGATTGTGTAAAGGATAATTCTCCTTGAAGTCAGTGATATATCTCGACTCCCGCGTTTGTACAAGCGAACTGTTACGCGTATGCTCATTGGTATTCAGGTAGACAGTTTCAGCTACAAAAATGATATCGCTAAAAATCCTGTCAAACTGATGCGTCCAGTATATCGTTTTAATTCCCGAAACTTCTCTTGCCTGATCTTTGCTCAGTTTTTCACCTTCCCAAACAGCTATAAGTTCGTTGGTTTCTCTCAAAAAAAGAACCTCCCGGTATTTTTCATCCGGATGATGAGGTGAAAGTAGCAGTATTGTTTCTTCTTGGTCAATGCCCGACAGATAGAACAAATCACTGTTTTGTTTGAAACCCATCGTACCGTCTGCGTTGGTCGGCATGAAGTCGTTCGCATTCAGGATTACCAGCGATTGTGGTTTTAGTATTTCTGAAAGGCGACGGCGGTTTTCTGTAAATAAGGATTTGTCAATAGGATCGTAACGCATCTGGTTGTTAATTTTGTAGCCGGTAATTTATTCCGTAAAATTACGTTTATCTTGTTTATTTATTTTGATAAGTATTAAATCGGTAATCGTGCCTGCTTTATACTGTATCAATACTTGAGAAGATAAGAATTACAGCCTTTTGGCTCCTAACTGATAAAGTTTTCATGAAAAAGTACCTTTTACTGGCATTCGTGCTTGCTCCCTTCTTTGTATCTGCAAGCCCAAAATATTGGATTTACCTTAAAACAAAAGATAAAAGCGCAGCTCCGGCAGTTTCACCGCTTACCCTGGAAAATAGACAAAAGCTGGGAATGCCCCTTTTCGATGAAACCGATCTTCCTGTAAATGTAGCTTTCGAAACTACTTTGCGTGACAATTCCGTGAATGTGGTGAATCGTTCGAAATGGCTTAATGCAGTGTCTGCAGTGATGACGGGCGAACAAGTGGAGCGGGTTCGTCAGCTGGATTTTGTACAAGACGTTGTTATGATAGATCCCGGATTCTATATCGCGCGTACCCAACCAATTGAAAAAGCGCAAATGGCGCCCGTAATGTCACAGGTACAGGCAACGGCATTTCTCAAAGAAGGAATTACAGCCAATAACGTAACGATTGGTGTTATTGATGCTGGTTTTTACGGTGCGGATTCTTCTCTCTCGTTATCTCATATTTTTTCAAATAAAAGAATTCTTGGCATCCGTGACTATGTAAAACCGGGTAGACCAGGTGATTTGCTTTTCAGTACGGCAGAGTCTTTTTCCGACATGCACGGAACTGAAGTAATGGCTGCCATCAGCGGAATTGATAACCATGATGAGATGCAATATGGCATGGCAACCAACGCAAAGTTTTATCTGGCTCGTACGGATTATTCCTTGCGTGAGTACCGTGGCGAAGAAGACAACTGGATCGCGGCCATGGAATGGATGGATAGCCTGGGTGTTCGTTTGATCAATACGTCATTGGGTTATGCCAAAGGGTTTTCTGACCCAAAAGAAAATTATACGCCCTCACAAATGGATGGCAAAACCAGCGCCATTACAAGGGCAGCTCAAATTGCTTCTGACAAAAAAGGATTGATGCTGATTGTTTCCGCCGGAAATGAAGGTGATGACAAAGGCTGGGGAATTGTATCGGCTCCGGCAGATGCCAAAGGTGTTTTGTCTATCGGTGCCACCAACGCCAAATTATGGAATCGGATTGGGTATAGTAGCGTAGGGCCGGAATTTCTGTCGTATGTGAAACCCAATGTTTCCTGCTTTTCGCTGTACGGTACTTCCTTGTCAGCACCGGTAATTACAGGTTTTGCAGCTTGCCTGTTACAAGCGAACCCCAAGCTGACCAATAAAGAGCTTATTGATGTGATTGAAAAATCGGCACACTTGTATCCATACGGCAATAACTATGTGGGCTACGGAGTGCCTCTTGCTTCACGCGCACTGGCTTTGGTGAAAGCGCCTTATTTGCCGAATAACTCCAAACACATCATTGCAAAAGGGCGTAGTTGCGATGTCGATGTGACCAGTGCCGATTCATTGGTGGCGATTTACAGAAAGAAAAATCAGAAAGATGTATTGTCTCAGCAGATCGGTAAAGTGCAGAATGGCAGGGTTTCACTGAAACGCCAGAATGGGGAGCGCTTTACCACCATTGATCTTAAAGATTCGGTTATTGAAGTAGAGTGGAACTGATAACTGCGTAATTTAAAGCACCGAGATATTAATCATGCTGAAAAACCGGAACAAAAAGTAACTGTTCCGGTTTTTTCTTGCACATTTCGCTTATTACAGAGGTTAATTTTCTTTTTATCAAAATGCCCGAAATTTCATTCAGAAACCAATTTTATGATAGTGTTAACGAGCACATAGCCGAATTTTTAGCCGAATTTTTGAAAAATCACAATAGATTTTTCTATCTTTATTGCGCTGAATGTTATGTTATCCATTAACTTAACAGTTCGGTTGTCCAAAGCAATATTCCTTAATCTAATCACCTAATACCTACTATAATGAATACTTCTCGCAGAGATGTTCTAAAAATGGCTGGTGTTGCGCTGGCAGGCAGCGCACTTCCAACGATCGCCATTTTGAACCCGAATCGTGCTTTTGCCGGCGTAAATGCCGAAACACTTAAGGTGGGCCTTATTGGCTGTGGTGGACGTGGCTCCGGAGCTGCCAATCAGGCTCTGAAAGCAGATCCGAATGTGGTTTTACATGCCATGGGAGATATTTTTAAAGATAAACTGGATTCATCTTTTGCGAACCTTACCAAAGTTCACGGCAACAAAGTACAGGTTGACGAAGGTCGTAAATTTGTAGGTTTTGATGCTTTCAAAAAAGTATTGGATTCGGGTGTTGACGTAGTTCTTCTGGCAACGCCTCCTCATTTCCGTCCTGAGCACCTTACGGCTGCCATCAATGCAGGAAAACATGTGTTCTGCGAGAAACCGGTAGCTGTGGATGCTCCTGGTGTAAGAAAAGTTCTGGATGCAGCGAAACTTGCGAAACAAAAGAATGTGTCGTTGATGTCGGGTTTCTGCTGGAGATACCATGAACCAAAACGCGCCAGTTTCGCAAAAATTCTTGACGGTGCGGTAGGGGATATCTCGGCCATCTACAATACATATGATACAGGTACATTGTGGTCTTTCCCTCGCGTAGCGGGTTGGTCTGATGCTGAATACGTGCTCCGTAACTGGACTTACTATACATGGTTGGCGGGCGATCACATTGTGGAACAGGCTGTGCATAGTATCGACATGATGTCGTGGGCAATGGGTGGCAAATTACCAATTTCAGCAACCGGAACAGGCGGACGACAAGTACGTACCGATGCACTATTTGGTAATATCTTTGACCACTTCGCCATTACTTATGAATACGAAAATGGTGCAAAAGGATTCCATCACTCTCGTCAGCAAGCCAATTGCGAAAACAGTTACCTGGTGGAAACATTAGGTACAAAAGGACGTGCAATGGTTAACTGCGCAAGAAATGTTCATGAAATCTATGGACAAAATCCATGGAAATATGAAGGCGTACAAAACGACATGTACCAGACTGAACACAACGAACTTTTTGCTTCCATCCGCAGTGGAAAACTGATTAACGACGGTGAGTATATGGCACAAAGTACGCTTCTGGCAATTATGGGTAGAATGGCTGCCTATACAGGTAAGCGTGTAACGTGGGATGAGGCTATGAATTCAACTGAAAAGCTGGGTCCTGATACTTACAGCTTCGATATGACACCACCTGTTGTAGAGGTAGCACGTCCGGGAATCACTTCTTTCTCATAAAATAAATCTGTTTTTTGTAGACTGTTGATACGTTTTATGGATGGTTTGATGACGCTCAATTACGAAAGTAAACGGAGCGCCGTCAAACCATCCTAAATATGCTCACTATGTCTATACTGCTCAGATTGTTTTCTTCCACAAGGATACTATTCCATTATTATGCAAAGAAGAGATTTTCTTAAAAATAGCGCATTGGTAACCACCGCTGCTGTGGTTGGAACTGGTGTCGCTTCCACTGTTGCTGCATCTAATTCCGGCATTTATATAAAACCAACGGTTTCAGAAATCATCAATCCATTGGCGAGACCGATGGTGAAGAAAAGTTTGAAATGGGGAATGGTAAAAGAGGAATTGTCTATCATGGACAAATTCAAACTTCTGAAAGACCTTGGATATGATGGCGTTGAGCTTGATTCTCCTGACAAACTGGAAATGAAAGAAGTGCTGGCAGCCCGGGATAAAACTGGTCTGGAACTTCCGGGGACGGTTAACTCCATGCACTGGAAATTACCTTTATCTGATCCGGATCCTAAGAAACGGGAAGAATGTGTCAAGTCAATTGAAAAGGCACTTCGCGATACCAAACAATATGGCGGTACGACTGTACTTGTGGTTCCGGGTGTGGTGAATGCAAATGTTACTTATGCTGAGGCATATGAGCGCTCTCAGGCGGAAATCCGGAAAGTGTTGCCGGTTGCGGAAGAAACAGGCGTGAAAATTGCTTTCGAAAACGTCTGGAATCAGTTTTTGGTGAGTCCGCTGGAAGCTGCACGATATGTCGATGAGTTCAATCATCCTTTGGTCGGCTGGTATTTTGATGTAGGGAATGTGCTTCGTTACAGCTGGCCAAATTCCTGGATTGAGGCACTCAATAAGCGCATTCTAAAGCTTGATTTGAAAGAATTTAGTTTCAAAAAACAAAATGACCTCGGTCTGTGGAAAGGCTTTGATGTTGAGTTTTTTGAAGGTGACTGCAACTGGCCGGAAGTTAACAAGGCATTGCAAAAAATCGGTTACTCAGGCTGGGCATCAGCCGAAGTTGCCGGTGGCGACAGAAAACGTTTGCTAACCATCCGTGAGAAAATGGATGATATATTTAAGGCGTAATTATCGTTTTATAGTTTATAAGAAAAAGCCCGGCACTACCGGGCTTTTTCTGGTTTTTAAAACCTTATTTCTTCTTTTGAAGCGCTCGTCGATAAGCCTTTATCGTTGTAATTCTCAGCTGGCCGTTCTCGACAAAGACTTTTTTATATTCTTTAAATTCGTTTTCTTTTCCTTTGAAACCAACAATACACGAAAGGTCTTCGCTCCCTTTTTTAAGTTCCACAGTTGGTTGAATCCCGAAGTTGGGAACCGTGAGTGTGTCTTCTACCCGCAGTTCTTTGTACTGTATTTTTAAGAGGTATTTAAATGTCTGGCCGGTTTCGAAGGCGTCAACAGAAAACTTCCAGTTATTCAGTTTGTCCTTATCTGCAACAGGTTCGCTATAACTCGCTGCTGGTCCTGATTTGACATTACTCCTTGTTTCCGGAATGGTATCATTAACGATTGTCATTCCTTCTTTTTTAGTGTCAGAGCTGGTTTGTTTGTCGCAGGCAAACAGTGATAGGCAAATCAGTAAAGTGCAGTATTTTTTCATAAACAAAAAAGAAAAGTTAGATGGCCTTGCGATAAAGATAGAAAGCTCTCATCAATTTATGCTATTTTACGCCTTAATTGGATTCCTGATTTTTAAAGATAAGCATACATTGCATAATCACATTTTATGTCAATGTTAACTTTCGATTTTAAAAGTCAGGACTAACATTTCTAAACAAACAGACATTTCCTAAGCATTCGTCTATGGCGTTAAACTACATTTTCGTAGCTTTTTTTGTAATTGCATTTGTAATTGCCACCCTCAAATTTATCCTAACAGGAGACGTCCAGACATTTAAAGCCATCACCGAAGGCATGCTCGATATGGCAAAAATTGCCGTAATGGACATCGCCTTGCCGTTAACCGGTGTAATGACTTTTTTTCTCGGTGTACTAAATGTGGGCGAAAAAGCCGGAATAATCAATTCACTTGCACGTTTTATTGGCCCTTTTTTCAATAAGTTGTTTCCCGAGGTACCTGCCGATCATCCTGCAAACGGGCAGATGATCATGAACTTTTCGGCCAATATGCTTGGGCTTGACAATGCAGCCACGCCTTTCGGATTGAAAGCCATGCAGAGTTTGCAGGAACTAAATCCCAGTAAAGACACTGCCTCCAATGCGCAGATTATGTTTTTGGTATTGCATACATCAGGTCTGCAAATCATCCCGCTTTCTATCATTGCTCAAAGGGCCATTTTAGGTGCAAAAAGCCCTTCCGATATTTTCATTCCGTGTGTTGTAGGTACTTATGTTACAACAGTGGCGGCCATGCTCATTACGGCAGCCTGGCAGCGAACCAACCTGTTCAACAAGTCCGTCATGTTGGGATTGGGCTCTGTTACAACCATTATGGGTTTGTTGCTATGGTATCTTTCAGGTTTACCAAAAGAGCAGATCGAGGCCATTTCAATTGTTACCGGTAATTCTATTTTATTGATGGTCGTGGCCGGGTTTCTTTTTTGGGGAATGGTCAAAAAGGTAAATGTATTCGAATCATTTATAGAAGGTGCAAAAGCTGGTTTCACTACCACCGTTACGATTATTCCGTATTTGGTTGGGTTGCTGGTTGCCATTAGTGCTTTTCGTAGTTGCGGAGCAATGGATTATCTTATAGATTTCCTGAAATGGATCTTCTCCTTTTCCGGTTTTAATACAGATTTTACAGAGGCATTACCCGTTGCCCTCATGAAACCCCTGAGCGGAAGCGGAGCGCGCGCGCTTATGATCGATGCCATGAAAGAGTTTGGTCCGGACTCTTTTGTGGGACGGCTGGTTTGTATTTTTCAGGGCTCGGCAGACACCACCTTATATATCGTCGCCCTGTATTTCGGGTCGGTCGGAATAAAAAATACGCGATATGCGATAGTGGCCGGCCTCATTGCCGATCTTATTGGCGTACTGGCTGGTATATGGCTCGGATATTTATTTTTTCACACTTGATAATACACACAAATCACCCTTTACCTAGATATGCAACCGTCCGTACAAAATGGATGGTTGTTTTTTATTGCATCTCGTAATATTGATTATCAAACTTATACAAGCAATGACAAAATCGTTACGAAAATCCGTATTTATTGCCTTAATAGTAGCCGGATTTGCCTCGTTTCAGAATGTTTGGGCTCAGGCTAAGGTTCAGCAGGCGCCAAATACATATTCTCTGGAAGACTGCATCCGGATCGCCCTTGAAACCAATCCTCAGGTGAAAATCTCGGAATTACAGGTGAAGACAAATGAGAATGTCTTTCAGCAATCGAAGTGGCAGCGTTGGCCAAGCCTCAACTTTAACGCAGGACAGGGTTTTAGTTCCGGTCGTAACATTGACCCTTTTACCAACACTTACGTACAGCAAAGTGTAAATTCAAGCAACTACCAATTAGGTGCTTCGATGGTGGTGTTCAACGGATTTCAGTTACAAAATTCCATTAAAAGAAACGATACAAACTTAAAAGCAAGCCAGAAAGACCTGGACGCTGCACGTAATGATCTGATGCTGAATGTAGCACTGTCGTATCTTCAGGTAATAACGAACGAAGAACTGATAGAGGTTGCACAACGCCAGGTAGATGCTTCGGAACTTCAGGTGGAACGTACAGGTAAGCTTGTAGCTGCCGGTACATTGGCAGAAAGTAATTTACTGGATTTGAAGGCGCAGCTTGCCAATGATGAACTGAGCCTTGTGAATGCACAAAATAACAGAGAAACGGCGAAGCTCAGTCTGAAACAGTTGATGAATATGCCCGGAGGTGAGCAGATTGAAGTTGTGAAAATACCGGTCAAAGATCCAACCTTACAACCTTACGACGCCAGCATTCAGGAAGTATATGATGTAGCACTTGGCAATCTGCCGCAAATGAAAGCTGCTGAATTACGTGTGCAAGCCGCAAGACAGAATATAGACATTGCAAAAGGAGCTGGTATGCCATCGTTGTCGCTAAGTGGCGGGATGGGTACTGCTTTCTCTAGTGCAGCGCCAAACCAGCGTTTCATTGCGGATGGTACGGGTAGCACAACCATAGAAGTGCCTTCGGCAACCAGTTTTGTATCTTATCAGGGAATTTCGGTTCCTGTTATCCAGCGTGTAACCACTCCTAATGGGCGACTTCAGGATTTTGGTTATTTCAATCAGCTCGATGGAAACAGAAACTCTTCTGTTAGTTTGAGCTTGCGCATTCCGATCTTCAACCAGTTTCAGGTGAAGTACAATGTTTCAAATGCGAAGATTCAGGAAATGAATGCCAAATACCAGTCGCAGCAGGTGCAACTATCCATTCGTCAAAATGTGGAGCAGGCTTACATTGATATGAACAATTCTGCAAAACGTTACTCAGCAACGGCTAATCAAGTGCAGGCGCTTAGCGAAACTTTCAGGGTAGCTCAGGTTCGGTTTGATGTAGGTGCGATTAACTCGGTAGAATACAATATCGCAAAGGCCAACCTTGATCGTGCAAACTCCAATTTGATCCAGACAAAATATGACTACGTGTTCCGCACCAAAATCCTGGATTTTTACATGAGCAGACCTTTGTCTGATTTCTAGTCAATTCAACACATCTGATAATTATTACCCTTTACGAATTAACTGTAAACGAATAAAAATATGGCGCGTAAATCTTCAAATCGAATATGGTGGATCACCGGAGGTGTATTGGTACTGCTGGTGGCCGGACTATTCGGAGCCAAACAGGCCGGATTAATCGGGAAGCCCAAAACTACGGAAGTGGAATATGCTACTGTGAAACGGAACGACATCATTGAAAGAGTTACTGCTTCGGGTAAAGTACAGCCGGAAGTGGAAGTGAAACTCAGCCCTGATGTGTCTGGAGAGATCATTAGCCTCAATGTAGCCGAGGGAGATTCTGTAGTAAAAGGTCAGTTGTTGCTGAAAATACGTCCAGACAACTACGAATCTTTAATGGCGCGTGCACAAGCTTCTGTGAATTCGAGTAAAGCCAATTATGAGCAAACCAAAGCGATGGTTTTACAGGCAGAATCACGTTTGGTGCAGGCAAAGGCTAATTACGAAAGAAATAAAAAGCTATATAACGACAAAGTAATCTCTGCTTCGGATTTCGAAACTTTTGATTCCAATTATGCCGTGGCTCAACAGGATGTGGAATCGGCAAAAGCAAATGTTTCAGCTGCTTTGTTCAACATCAAAAATGCGGAAGCAGGGATGCGTGACGCAGCAGAGAACTTAAGAAAGACAACCATTTTTGCGCCAGTGAGCGGTATCATTTCCTTGCTGAATGTGGAAGTAGGAGAGCGTGTGGTTGGAACTTCACAAATGGCAGGAACCGAAATGATGCGTATTGCTAACCTGAGCAACATGGAAGTGCGTGTGAACGTGAATGAAAATGACATCGTGCGAGTATCAATTGGCGATACTGCCGAAATAGATGTGGATGCATATAGCGCTTCGGGACGTAAGTTTAAAGGTATTGTAAAAGAAATTGCCAACACGGCGGCGGGTGCGGCTACCAGTACGGTTACCACAGTTTCTGCTGATGCGGTTACCGAATTCCAGGTGAAGGTGAAAATACTGAATGAATCGTTCAGTGATTTGATGAGCACCCGTAACAAGAAAGCATATCCGTTTAAGCCGGGTATGACGGCTTCGGTAGAGATCATTACCGAACGTAAAAACGGCGTGGTTTCCGTACCTATCGCTGCGGTAACAACACGGAACAATACACCTGCTGAGGAAGTTAAAACGGATGAGCAGGCGGGGACTGACGATAGCAAGAAACCTAAAAAAGAAGCGGTGATTAAAGAAGTCGTTTTTGTTGACGTGAAAGGAAAAGCGGAGATGAGAGAAGTGAAAACGGGTATCAGTGATTTCGAAAATATTGAGATCGTATCTGGTGTGAAAGAAGGCGATCAGATTATCTCAGGACCATATATAGTAGTGTCGAAAAATCTGAATGCGGGGGATCTTGTTGAGAAAAAGAAAGAAGAAGAGAAAAAAGACGATAAAAAATCAAATGAAAAGACCAACTGATACGTTGTAAAAGCGTAATAAGTTCGATTTAGTTTAGGTTAAAAGAGAAATCCTTGCGGCTTTGCTGCAAGGATTTTTTATTTAACCCATCAATTTTCAGAATCTGCCGCTCAATCCCAGATTGACAATTCCCTTGTAGCCATAGCCTATTTCGGCAAATGCACCTACTTTTTTGCCAAAACGAATACCAAGTGGTGTCACCTGAAAAGTTATTGCAGTATCCTGGTAAGTCTGGTCAGGGTAACTGATTAGCTGATCCTGTCGATAAAAATTTCCGAAGCCGGCTCCGCCATATAAAGTGAATTTGTCTTTTTCCTGATAATAGAGTTTCATCTCGAATGCCATCACAGCCGTTTTGGTTCGGTAACCGGGTTTGTTACCTTTTTCATGTAAACCGCTGTATTGATGGCTATTGTACCCGATTCCCATTCCCACTGCTACTTTTGGTTTGATTCTGTAATAGTAGGACAGATTGGCCATCGTTTTCGGTTCAATCCTTTTGGGTTCGGATCCAAAAAGAGACCTCACGAAATTTTCCAGCATATCCATCACCACGTATTCATTGGCGTAGATACCTGCTCCGATTTGTATTTCATTGCGGCTCACAGTTTGCGCTTTTGAATGGAAAGAGATTAAGAGAGAAGCCACTAATGTTGCAAGAAGTCTCGTTCTCATGATTTCTTTTGGTTAAAGAGTGAAAGGATTCACTGACCAGTCAGAATTTAGCGCTGACTCCAAGATTTAAAATGCCTTTGTATCCCCAACCAAGTTCTGCAAAAGCACCTGTGTTTTTCCCGTATCGGATGCCGAAGGGCGTAATCTGGCCTGTTGGTCTGAGTAAGGTTCTGGGCCTGGTTTCAGGTTTTTCTAAGTCCTTTTCGTAACGCAGCATACTTCCCAATCCTGCGAGTGAATACATTGACAATCTGGATTTATTCATATAGATGAACTTTGTTTCAAAGGCTATGAGGACGCTCCTGTCCTGGTAATTGCTTGGCGATTCGAAGAGATATTGCCTGTATGCTTCACCAGCCGTAACTGCTCCGGTTAGCCCTATCGAGAATTTGGAACGCAGTTGATAGCGGTAAGAAGCCGAAAAGGAGTCCGAGAAATCCATTTTTCTAGACGGAGTTGTGTTCAAAGTTCTGAAAAACAGTAAGCGTAGGGCATCATTGACAAAACGTTCCCGAGCCCAGGGACTGTAGCCGATCTGAACTTCACGATTTGTGTCAAGTTGGGCTTGACAAGTTAAACCAAGAAAAAGCAGAGATGTTAACATGTGACTTTTCATGGGACTTTTCGGTTTAGTGATGTGTATTAATTTACTGCCTCAAAGCAATAGACATTGTAGTTTGTGGACACAAATATTTTACCTTTTCTACCATCTTTGCTAGGTAAGCCAGTTACGAATCCGCTGAACCAAGAATCATGACGGTTTTCGACCTTAATGTCTGGCGAAGGCATATCCCAGATTAACTTGCCGGTTAGCACCTCCACAGCGAGTAGATATTTTGTATATATATAGTAAACAACCCCGTCTTGAAAGAACAGATCGCTTGTAAGTGCACTGGATTTTTGAGTCCACAATAGCGATCCGGTGCTGGCATCCACACAATAGAGTATAGCATTGTCGCCGTTAAGTAAAAGCTTACCTTCTGCAAGGATAAAATCATTAAAACCGGTGAACATCTCTGTTAGATTTCGTCTCCATATTTCTTTCCCGGTCATAAGTTCAAAACATCCCACCGTAGTGAGTGATGTCATATAAACTTTGTCGTTGTGTATTATGGGTTTGAGACATGCCGTAGCACCGCCGATGTCTGGGCGAATAGCTATTCTTTCATAAATCCACTTGTTTGCTGTAAGATTAAACAATCCAAAATAACCTCGGGTATGGTTGTACTGATCCTTGGGACCCGGTTCTGTATGCGGAATGATCAGATAATCTATTCCGTCCCGACTAAATGCCTCTATGTGGAGCATGGAGCCTCGGTATAACATAGAATCCACATTAATATAGGCATATTCATTACCCAATTTGGGACTTGTGCTCTGAATGAGTTTTCCGGTATGTATATTACCTACAAAAATGGTCGGTTCAATCCTTCGTTTTTGTGTAGATTGTATACTATTTCCAGAAAAAAAGTACTTATCACCTAAAAATGCAGGATATGGAGTCAGAGTGAGCTCTGGATTTCGTATTTTCCAAATCGTTGTACCTGTGAGGGTATTGATCCAATAAGTAGTACTACCATCATGCAATAACATAGTACCCCGGTCTAAGCCAATACTTCGGTGTAAACTGCCAGCGTTTTTGTTATGGAAATCATCCCAACTCCACAAGTTTTTACCGGTTTCAATATCTTTAAGTTGTAGGTAGTCTTCACCATCACCAGTGTACGAAGATGATTTACGTCTCGCCATTGCTAAGACACCTCTGTTGTCAACAACGAAGCCACGGTAAAGCCCAGTTGCTAGAACTCCGTCTGATATAGAAGATTTCCACAGGAAAGGTTTTTCGGTCACCACTCCATCCTTGTCGATTTGGGTGGTAATTTTCTCCGGATTGCAGGCCAGCAGGCCGGAGAAAAAGAGAAGGTATAGTACCCTTTTCATGTCATCGTCGGTCTATTCTGAATACACCACTACCCTCTCCATTGTCAAAAACCCAATTTAAAATAGGCTCCAACCTGCCAGGATTTTTAAATTCTCCATGATTGAGACCTGGTGCCTCTTTATGGTACCCCTGCCATGCACCTCCGATATTCTTTTGTGATTCGTCTATAACAACCCCATCGCTGGATTTGTCATGGTAATGTAATAAACTGTAGGATAGGTGAGGATACAATATGAGCGACATTGGGCTGGATCGGGCTGGGTATCACAATAGGTGTAGTAGTATTCCTCTGAACAAGTATTCTCCCAATACGTACCGTTGATGGTTTCCACCCAGGTTGCACCAATTACCTGTTGCCATCCTGTGTTGGAATCCGTGTTCATCCAATTACGGCCCTCCTCCCATTTTCCTTTTCTCCATTGGTGGAAGCCATGGAAGGGAAAGTTAACCCAACTCTGAAATTCTTCGCCATTCACCATAAGGTTGTAAAGGTCAGCGATATCTGATGCTAAGTTAACTCCGTTAGTTTCAGAGTCTCCAATGACATAAGTTCCAAGAACTTTCCACAGTATTGGATAGTTTTCGCTCCCCCAAATGAGTATCTTGGGTACATAGGAGGTTTGGCCTGCTCTCGTGTTCTGGTAGTTACTCCCGGGTTTTAAATCTTCAGCTGTCTGGCCTGATAGTCCGAATTTGCTCATAAGTCGATTGTTTGCCCATTCCGCAATTGAATTAGAGTATAGTGTAGCAAGAGGTTGAATAAATGAAAATTCAAGACCTAATCCAGGCCAAATAGGTGGAGATACCGCAGATCCTACGTTCGGTCCCGCCATCATCTTGTCTCTTCCACTGCCTACAAAAGCCGTGTTGGTGCCGTCGGAGGCCGATGTAGATATTTGTGCTCCACGTAGTGGTGATCCCATTGTTATCACACCATGCCAGTAGGCACTGTTCCACAGGGAAACTTGCCTAACGGCCGCACCACCTAGGCTGTGTCCAATACCTAGGCGAGTTCCTCCTCCTTGTGTCTTATTGTCTACCTCAACTGCCATTTCATGAATACCAATGTTTGTAGTAAAGGACTCCCTGTTTGAGGAAGTAATTTGTCTTTCGGAAAAAAAGAAGTTGTCTACTGATTCTAAGGATTCGTGGTTTCCTCCTAATCCGTGTATCCAATCTATGCCGCGGCTTTGTCCTAGGATGGGCAAAGGATTGTTTACAATTAGTTGGGATAAGAGAATGTATCTTACAATTTGAGATATCGTTTTCATAGTTTTATAGAGTAGATGTTAAATGTTGATTTCCACTTTCATATTACTGTAAAATGTTTGCTTCATATGTCGGGTTTTTAAACCTGTTTTAGGATCTTCAGTAAAAGACTCAGAAAAGATTTTTTCAATCTGGTTACCTTTTTCTATTGGAGTATAAAAAATGGAAGAACGATACAATAGTTTGTTGCTATTCTTGTCATGGAGCGTTTCACCAAGCATTCTCTTGCTTTTAAAATCATAATATTGAATAGCGTATTTTGATAGGTTTTCCATACTTTCATTCATCTCAGGTGCAAACAAGGATAAATCGTATTTGATTTTTGTAATACCTCTTTCCACCTTTATTTCTGCATTTTTGCTCCTTGCGATCCCCAGTATATGAACCTCATTGATTAATGGATGCCCCATTAATTCAGTTGCTACTTGATCTTTGTTGATTTCCCCCGATTCTATTATTTTATTAGCTAGTTGAGAAAAACGTGTTACTTTGAGTTGAGACTTACCTGTTTCTTGACCACTTTGATCATAAAAATGAGCAACACCATTTTTTACCACAGTTTTGCTGGAAAGAACGGTTTCGAAATTTTGCTGCCGCAACACAGGAGGTAATAATTCAAGCTTCGAAGGTTCCAATTGAGTTGTAGTAATTTCATATTCTCCGTCTGCAAATAGCTTAAATTCAATTTTTTGTCTGTCAAGTCTTGGCTGCGCTGCTATTTCCAGAAATGGCTTCTCCTTAGAGTTTTCTGGTATTTTTGAGAGAAATTGTGTAGCTGTAAGTTCCTCAATTTCATAAGTTGAAGAGAAAAGTGGATTAGACGAAAATCTGGCGGAGTTAGAAACTTCATCAATTGAGGATGTTCCTTCTCGAAGCACATTTTTTTCGCAGGAAGAAACTCCAAGTGATATCGTTAGCAAGATCAGGCAGTTTAAGGAATACGACATCCTTAAACAAGGCTTGTGTTGTGAAGGTAATGTTTGGTTTTTCATGTTGTTTTAAGTTTGAGTTGATCAATTTTTCTTCGATCAAAGTAAATTATTCTTCTAATATTTATATCTTGTCGTACAACATCAATTCAACTTGTTGCAGGACATTATTTTAACTTGTCGTACGACAAGATTTGCGTTGATCGGTGGAAGCGATTGTGTTTTATAAGTGTACAAAACAATTCATTTATGGATAACAAAAGACCGCTTCATCAATTGCTACAAGCGCTGAGTACGCCCACATTCGAACCTTTCAAGGAGCATTTCATGCAATTGGTAAAACCCAATCTTATCCGAAAAGGAAGGGTACTTGTGGATATTGGTCAGGTAAATTCTGCGATTTATTTTATCGAAACCGGTGTAATTCGTTCGTACTACCTCAAAGGTTCAGAAGACATTACATCCCGACTGGTTGCGGAGGGAGAAATCGCCTGCGTGGCCGAAAGCTTCTTTTCTCAGCATGTATCTGATGAGGTAATGGAAACACTGGAAGACACAATGGTGTATTCCATCTCGTACGAGGCATACCGTCAGTTGGCGCAGGAAAATATACTTATAGCACAATTGATTATTCAGTTGCTGGAACAGCGCCTCGTGAGTTTTAGCGAACGGGTGCGGCTGTTTAAATATTTGTCGGTAGAGCAGCGGATTGAATACTACATCAATCAGCCTTATTCTTTGTTCCGCCGTGTGCCCGACCACTACATTGCAACATACCTCGGAACTACTCCTGCGACGTTCAGCAGATGTTTAAAAACAGCCAATTTGGAGAAAATTCAACATTAAGCAGTTTACTTTGTAACTTCCTTTTTCATTTTTAAAAAAATGGAAACCGTGAAGTAACAGACAAACATCAACCATGAGTTTTTTAAGTAATACAAAAATTGCGGTGATTGGAGGCGGAAGCTGGGCAACGGCTTTGATCAAAATACTCAGTGAACAGGCTAATGTTCAGATCCGCTGGTGGCTGCGTAATCAGGACGATATCAACCACATCCGTAAGTTTCATCACAATCCCAGCTACCTGAGTGATGTACATCTTTCTCCCAAAAAGATAAAGGTTTTTGAGAAAACAACCGATGCTGTTAAAGGTGCGGATTATGTAATCCTGGCTGTACCGGCTGCTTTTGTGCAGGAATCTTTACAAGGACTTTCTGAAAAACATTTCAAAGGAAAACGTGTAGTTTCTGCCATTAAGGGCATGATTCCCGATCAGAATATACTCGTAACCGATTGGGTTGCGGAAAAATATAAAGTGCCGCTGAAAGATACCTGCGTTATTGCGGGCCCATGTCATGCCGAAGAAGTGGCTTTGGAAAAACAATCCTACCTGACTATCGCTTCTACGGACAATGCCACAGCTGAGGAATTTGCAAAACTGATGACCTGCCGCTTCGTTACGGCCAATCCGCTGGAAGATTTGTACGGTGTAGAGTATGCCGCTGTGATGAAAAACATTGTGGCGCTTGCTTGCGGAATCACACACGGACTGGGTTATGGAGATAATTTCCAGGCAGTGCTTGTTTCCAATGCAATGCAGGAAATTGGCAGGTTTGTGACTGCACTTGACCCCCGAGAGCGCGAGATCAGCTCGTCGGCTTATCTGGGTGATCTTCTTGTAACTTCATATTCTCAATTTAGCCGCAACCGTCTTTTTGGCAATATGATCGGCCGTGGATATAGCGTAAAAGCAGCTCAGCTGGAAATGAAAATGATTGCAGAAGGCTATTATGCCACACGGAGTATCATGGAAATGAACAAAACTTTTCATGTTAATATTCCGATAACGACCGCTGTTTACAGCATTCTTTACGATGAACAGGCTCCGGCAGGAGTAATGGAAGAATTGAAAAAAAATCTCAAATAGTAGCCTTTTGGCAATATCTCAACGTATTCACAGGGAATTTCTAAACCCCTTGATAAGAATGAATTTATTAAATCTTACTCCCAAATCTGCTATTGCAGCATCCCTTGCTGTTGCCGTTTTTCTTTCATGTAATTCCAAACCGAATGAGTCTGCCGGCAAGGAAAATGTGGATACGCTCAAAGTAGAGAAGAATTTCGTTTTTGGGGACGACAGACCTTTTGCTCAGTGTCATGCTTCAACGCTAGTGAGGCTGGATGATGGCCAGTTTCTGGTGGCGTGGTTTGGCGGAACGGAAGAAAAAAATCCGGATGTGGGTATATGGCTTTCCAAAGGCCAACCGGGAAACTGGAGTGCTCCCAAAGAAATCGCTAAAATTCGGGAAGATGCACATTGGAATCCCGTTCTTCAAAAAACGGCAGATGGGAAAGTGATTCTTTATTTTAAAGTTGGAAAAGAAATATCGCATTGGGAAACCTGGGTACAAACTTCGGAAGATGGTGGGAATAGCTGGTCGAAGGCTTACGAACTTGTGAAGGGCGACAAAGGTGGACGTGGACCAGTGAAAGATAAATTGATAGAACTGAAAGACGGAACCTGGCTTGCCGGAGCATCCAATGAAGTAGGGCGCTGGGAAGTATTTGTGGACAGGAGTGAGGATAAGGGGAAAACCTGGAAAGCGAGTCCTTATTTCAAAATAGACACAACAGAGATAAAAGGAAAAGGTGCTATACAACCAACGTTGTGGGAATCAAAACCAGGCAACGTACATATGCTGGTGCGCACAACGGGTGGGATTGTAGGAAGAAGTGATTCGTTTGACAACGGTAAAACCTGGACGCCGATCCGGAAAACGGATTTGCCTAATCCAAATAGCGGTATAGATGCCGCTCAGTTGTCGGACGGAACGATAGCGCTGGCTTATAATCCTGATAGAGAAAACTGGGGTTCCCGTTCTCCGTTATCGATAGCGTTGTCACACGACAATGGTCAGAAATGGGAAGAGAAATTTGACCTGGATTCAGGGAAAAAGGAAGATGAATTTTCGTATCCGGCGATCATCAGCTGGGGCGATTCGGTGGCGGTGACTTACACCTGGAACCGGCAAAAAATTGCTTTCTGGAAAGGAAGTAAAGCAGATATTGTGAAGCTTTCCACGCAGGGAAAGTGAGTAACTCTTGCTATAATCTAAATTGAGTTCCTCTCAAACGGAGGCGTTCTGCCTCCGTTTATATCATATTACCACGATTTTATAATAAATTATCTTTGGTTCGATGCTTTTTGGCAACGTTCCCGATAACGTGTGCATTAAAATAGTCAGCGTAATTGCATTTTTTTGATTCTTAATTGGCTAATATTCATTGTGGATCATCACGACACCAATTAGGGGATGAACGCAGTTTCATAGAAAAATTCAATTTAATTTTATTCTTATGAATGGATATACGGCTGCCAGGACAAATTTAGAGAGCAAGGATTTTGTTTTTAAAAATGTTTACGTTCCTGAACGCGATGGATTGTTTCACATGCAATTCGATCCGCGAAATCAGATGCCCAAATACAAGCAGATCGTTCATTCCATCAAAACGGATATCGAACTGGGTGTACTGGCACAAGGGGTTCAGTTGCCGTCTATCAGTGAATTGAGTGCAGAATATCAGCTTGCGAGAGATACCGTCGAAAAGGCATATCGTGAACTGCGTAATATGAGATACATTTCAGCTGTACAGGGGAAAGGCTATTATGTGCAATCTGTGAGGGATAAAAAAGAGAAAATTCTTCTGATTTTTAACAAGCTGAGTTCTTACAAAAAAATCATATACTATTCCTTTATCAAGGCGCTGGGTGATGCTGCAACAGTTGATCTGGAAATCCATCATTGCAGTGTTTTGAGGTTTAAAGAAATTATTGAAAAAAATCTGGGGAAATACAACCGTTACGTGGTTATGCCTCATTTTAATACGGATACAGACAACGAAGAGGATTATATGGCGGTATTAAAACGTATACCGTCTTCGGAACTGGTTCTTCTGGACCGTGATATTCCGGAACTGCATCAGACATCGGTAAGTGTTTTTCAGAATTTTGATAAAGACATATTTTCTTCATTGGAAGATGCCAACGATCTGATGAGCAAATACGAACGTTTGGTATTGCTTTTTCCGGAACATGGTAACTATCCGAAGGAAATCGTTCGTGGTTTCAGAAACTATTGCATCAATTACAAAAAGGATTTTGAGATCAGAAGCAATGTGTCGGACGAAGAACTTTTGCCGAACACGGCTTATATAGTAGTGGAGGAAAGTGATTTGGGCGAACTTGTGAAAAAGATCCGTTTGTCATCCTATAAAATGGGTGAAGAAATAGGGGTGATCTCTTTTAACGAAACCACCCTGAAAGAACTTTTAGAAATTACAGTGATTACCACTGACTTCGAGAAAATGGGACGTACTGCTGCAACTTCGATTATGAACAAACAGCAGGTACGTGTTAAAAATCCATTCTATATGATTCGCAG
Source organism: Dyadobacter sp. CY312 (assembly GCF_021390535.1). Taxonomy (GTDB): domain Bacteria; phylum Bacteroidota; class Bacteroidia; order Cytophagales; family Spirosomataceae; genus Dyadobacter. Next base: position 13,888 of record NZ_JAJUXG010000018.1, on the reverse strand, counting down.
GGGATCTCTGTAAACCCTCTTTATTTCATTTTGTAAATTTCTGTTCCTGCGAGCAGAAAGCAACCAAGACCAAAATCTTCAAAGTCGGGCATGCTGTCGTAAGTTACAGGCTGCCCGTCTTTTGGCTCTTTTCCGGTTCCCTGTACAAACCCCAAAAATCCGTTTTCGTGTACGCATTCTGATACCATGGCGTTCCATGCCTTGGTGATTGCCGGTTCGTATTCTTTACTTTTTACCAACCCCTTGCGGATCGCCCATGCCATTCCATAAATGAAAAGCGAAGTACCAGTCACTTCTTTTCCTCCAAAATCTGTTTCGTCGGTAAGGCTTACATTCCAGTAGCCATCCGGGCGTTGCAGAGGTAGCAAAGCGGTGAGCATGGTAAGCAACATTTTTTCATATTCATTGCGGTGTGGTGCATTTTTTGGCATGATATCCAGTACACGTACCAATGCCGCTACAATCCAACCATTACCGCGCGACCAGTAGCAATTTTTGCCTCCCGGTGTTTTATATGGCGGTACAAAATCCTTATCACGCCACCAAAGTCCTTCCTGCGGATTGAACAATCCACTTCCTCCATGCACGGTTTTCGTGAAGTTATAGAGGTCGAACATTTTCTCGTAATACCTGTTGTCGTTGTAAATCACGGCCAGCTGGGTAAAAACAGGCATTGCCATTTGCAACGTATCAATCCACGACCAGTCGTCTTTCTGTTCAGAGTTGACCATCAGATCTATGGATGCCTTGATGTCCTTTATTCTTTCTGGCTTTTTGTCCATCAGATAAAGGTCAATGTAAGTTTGCCCGCAGCATTGATCATCCGCATTACGGGTTTTGATTCCGTTCCGTAAGCCCCATTTGTGATTTTCACCCCAGGAAACGGCGTAATCAATGTAGGACTGTTGTTTGTCTATCTGATACAAAGCCATCAATCCTTCATAATAAACTCCGCGGGTCCAGATATTGCTTGGACGTTCACGATTGGTAACAATGGATTTGCCCGTATCCGGCCATTTTGCTACAAAGTAATCGTTCGTCAACCGAAGTGTGCCAAGAATTTTCTTCTTATCTATTTTTGATGCTTCTGAGTTTTTCCCAAAAGCCCAGGTCGTTTGTATGGCTGCACCGCCCGCCAGCAATAACCCAAGTGCATTACGTCTGTTCATGTTGTTTTTAGTTTTTTGGTTCACGCAAAGGCGCAAATATTTTTGTTTCACGCAAAGCAGGGAAGATTAAGCAAAGACCGGTAAGAAAACCTTTGCGTCCTTTGCATCTAACTTTGCCCCCTTGCGTGAAACCTTTTTACCTTATGTACCTCTTTAGCTTATTTTTCTTCAAATTCTTAATCCCAGCCACCACTTCCTGCGCATTAATTCTTGCACCAGCTTCGGTGGTGTGGGTGTGATCTTTAGCAGTGAAAAGCTCAGCCTGCACTTTTTCAGGCCCTAGTTTTCCATACCGATTTGCCACACGATCATATAGGTCAATAAAGTCGGCCCCGTTGGTTTGAGCCACCTGTTTTGCCCAGGGACCGTAACCGGTAGTCGGCCTTTCAATTTTTCCTTCTTTGAAAATGTTTCGGGGTACAGGGGAGCATACGATTGGGATGGCGCCTTTGGCTTTTGCTTCATCGATGTATTTGCGCATATAATAGCCGTAAGTGTACACAACTTCATGCTTTTTGGTCATCAGATTATCAATTTCTTCGGTTTCATTTCCAATGCCTTTGATGGAACCTCTTGCTCGGGTGGTATCATTAATTGCTCCGCCATCGTTGTGTCCGAACTGCATGATCACGTAGTCGCCAGGCTGCAATTGTGCCAGTACTTTTTCCCACCGACCTTCGGTCAGGAAGGTACGGCTGCTACGGCCTCCGATGGCGTGATTGTGGATTTTGATTTTTGTTGTGTCAAATAGTTCAGGCAAAACAGTGCCCCAGCCCCAGAGGTTGTCTGCTCCTTTGCCAGAACCATTTTTTACGGTGGAGTCGCCTATCAGAAATAACTGGACAGGTCTAGGTTTGATACTGGCCGCCAATACAACCACACAGAAAAGGGAGAATATGGCAAGACGAATGAAATTGGTTTTCATGTTTACAGAATGATTTTTACTAGATAACTTTTTTGGGTGTAATGAAGCTATAAGTTGATTGTTAATAGCTCCTAATGTCGTGTGACGTATACTTTTACGAATGTCTTGCTGAGCGGAGTCGAAGCATTTTGCTCTTCGACTCCGCTCAGGGTGACATTTGTATTCCTACGAAACTTATTTCAATTGACATAGTGATTGTGACACGACAGCAGCTTTACTTATTTGTTTTGATGTTTGGTTGTGAAACAGGTTTCATTCCTTCTCCCAGAAAGAAAGACGGGTGCGGTGGCTGGTTGTAAGCAGAGTTTTGCCAGGCAATCGCCACGCGATATTGTGCGTCGTGCATCAGGGTTGGTATCCGGTTGTCGGCTGGAATGGTTGTCGTGTAGATACGTAGTTTCGTATTGTCTTCCTTCCGCCAGATTACTTCTTCCCGCCAGTCGCCCAGGATATCTGCACTCAGTGCCGGGGTTCCTTTTGTTCCGTTATTTGAAGTAAAACCTTCGGCTGTCAAAAGATTTTTTGTTGTCTGCGTTTTATAGTCCCATTTGTCAATTCTGTTTTTATCGAGAAGCTCTCTTGTGAGATCGGCGTCCCACCACACAGCAAAATTGATGGATGATGGGCGTGTTGTTGAAATCTCAACTCCCTTGCTGTTGTACAAACCACCAACAGATCCCCAATATTCGTAACCAGGATGAGTTGGATCAATATCAGAGGCCATCGCGCGGCCAATATCCTTCCCACCACCATCTACTCCCCACAACGTTTTCCCCGTCTTGGCGTCATTCAGCCTGAGTCCATATTGTCCATACTTTTTCGACTCTTCGTACGACTGCCATAGCTCCATACCCGGATTAGCGGGATCCATATCTGTCATGTGAAGCGCATCGCCATGTCCGAGCCAGGTTGAATACAAACCTTTGCCGTTGGCGTCAATCACGCTCGATCCATTAATGATCTCGTCCTTTCCATCTCCGTCTACATCACCCACGGTCATGCTGTGGTTTCCCATTCCTGCATAGTTTTCGTTGGGAGCGTCTTTGCTATCAAATATCCAGCGGCGCTGCAATTTTCCCTTTTTAAAATCCCAGGCAACACGAACCAGTCTGGTATAATAACCACGGCCAGCAATAAAACTCGGCTTTTTACCATCCAGATAGGCCACTGCCGATACATAGCGATCTATGCGGTTTCCATAGTTGTCACCCCAGCCAGCTTTCATTTGTTCAGGAGTCGGATTGTCTCCGGCTTCTACATCCCGTTTTGGATAAAAATCCTGCGTATCAATTGCTTTTCCGCTGATTCCTTCAAAAACAGTAAGGAACTCGGGACCGGAAAGTATGTAACCTGTTTCATTGCGAAAGTCTGCGTTGGCATCACCGATTACTTTACCGGCTCCATCAATGGTTGCATCTGCGGTTTTACAGATAATTTCGGCTTTGCCATCTCCATCAAAATCATACACCATAAACTGCGTGTAATGTGCTCCGGCGCGTATGTTTCTGCCGAGGTCAATCCGCCAAAGACGTGTACCGTTCAGTTTGTAGGCGTCCAGATATACATTGCCGGTATAGCCGCGTTGCGAGTTGTCTTTGGCATTGGAAGGATCCCATTTCAGGATAATCTCATATTCACCGTCACCGTCCAGATCACCAACACTTGCATCATTGGCATTGTAGGTGTAAGCATCTCCTTTTGGTGTTGTTCCTCCCGCAGGTGGGGTTAATGGAATAGAAATGAAAGGATTCGGATTAACCTTCGCCGATTCTACGGCTTTTTGTTCCTTTCCTTTAATCACCGTTTTAATGCTGTATACTTCACCGGAAGGATTTGTATCAACATAATTGGTAGAAGCCGAAAGTGGTGTTTTATTAATTTTGATTTTGCCCCGGTACAAGTTAAAAGCAATATCAGACGGATCTGTGCCCAGAAGTCGCCAACCGATATACACCTGATTATTTTCTCCCTTAATGGCAATCAATCCCCGGTTCAAATGCTCCATCTGCCGCTGTGCTGTTGCAGACAGAATGGTGGAAAAGAGGAGTAGGGAGGTTAATATTTTACTGTTCATTATAATCGTAATTTTAGGTTACACAGAGTTTCACGGAGATTAAAAAGAGGAGCACGGAGGGGAAAGTATCTCTGTGAAGCTCATGTTTTCTCTGTGGCTCTCTGTGTCATTTTTTGACATTTCACGAAAAGGGTGTACTGTGTTTATTACACAGAGTATCGCAGAGATAAAAAAGAGGAGCACTGAGAATAAATTTTCTCTGTGAATCTCTTCTGGACTCTGTGGTTCTCTGTGTCGTTTTTTAAGCATTTCACGCAAAGACGCGAAGTAAAACTCGCAAAGTGCGCTAAGTTTATTTTTTGCGTTCTTTGCCTTTTTCTTTTCTGCTTCGCGTGAAACTTTTACTCCAAGTGAAAAACCTCCTTCAACGGAACACTCACCGGGGAATTATCGGGGTTTGTTTCCATCACCGCGGCCATATACGCCCACCATTTCTTTACGATTTCTGTTGTTCCTAAATCTTGCGACGAACCCGAACCATCTTGTTTTTGCACGGCGAAAAGTATATTGGTCTCCTCATCCAGAAAAATGGAATAGTCGCTGATGCCGTTGTCTTTCAACAGCTTTTTTAATTCGGGCCAGATCTCATCGTGGCGTTTTTTGTATTCCTCGGCCTGACCGGGATTTAGTTTCATTTTAAAGGCGGCTCTTTGCATGACTTTGCGGGTTATGGTTTAGCTGAAAAGTAAAGTTAATGTTTGTATCATAAGGCTCCTACCTGTGGTCTCCTGTGTTTGAAGCTCAATGTAGTAAAATAAAAAAACGGAGCGGGATAATGATTCCGGCTCCGTTTTGTACTACCCTAGTCTACATTATTCAATATCAATATCCGTCGTTTTGTTTCCAGAAACCCGGGTTAATAAGCATCTCATTTAGTGGAATAGGGAACAGTAGATCACGATTTGTAACGCCATTTGCCATAGGAATATCATGAGAGCGGAAGAATTCGGTCATTGCCGGAATGGCACGTTCTGTGCGAACAAGGTCAAACCACCGAAGTCCTTCTCCTGCAAATTCCCAGCGGCGCTCATTTTCCAATGCTAGTCGCATCTCGGCTTTTGTGGCCGGTGTAACTGGTGCCACTTTTGCATCTGCGCGTACTTTGTTCAGGATCTGAATAGCTTCTGCGGGAGGCGTTCCGGCTTCTTCATTCAGGATTTCTGCATACATAAGCAATACATCGGCATAGCGCACAATCGGGAAATTACGTTGGTAATCGTTACGACTTGTTACGGTTGCATCTCCTTTTTCGAGGAATTTAGTAAACTGAACACGGCCAGACGTTGCGCCTGTTTTTGTATCTACATATCCCGAATCCAAAGTCGCCAATTTTCTGGCGTCCGTAGGAGCGTACGAAGCAAGCAGAGCCGGCTCTACCTGTCCCTCAAAACCACCAGTGAAAGGACTCCACTGAGATGGGAACTGAAACGCCATTTCGGATGGTAGCGAAGAACCAAGTCCTTTTCCACCGGAAAGGTACTGTACCTCAAAAATGTGGTGTTTATTTTTGGCTGCAACAGTAAAAAGATCACGATAAACTGCCGGTATGGGGAAAAGTGAACTTGCCTTCATTACTTCTGCAAGTTGCGTTTTTGCCAATGCAAGTTTGTCGGTTTGTTTCAGCGGATAGCCAGCCATCGTGAGGTAAACTCTTCCCAATAAGGCTTTGGCAGCATATTTGGTAGCGCGGCCTTTCTGAGCAGCAACGTAAGATTCAGGAAGGTTTTCTGCTGCAAAGGTCAGGTCATCTACAATGAATTTGTAAATATCTGTTGCAGGTGCACGCAGCGCATTTTTACCTTCTGCAATACTAAGCACTTTATCTACCAAAGGAACATCTCCCCAATAACGAACCAGGTCGAAATACGCCAAAGCACGGAACAAACGCGCTTCCGCCTTGAATTGATTTACACGCGCAAATTCAAAACCTTCCACTTTGGAAAGAACAACATTTGAACGGTAAATTACCGCGTAAAGCTGTGACCAGGCAGTTTGGAAAGCGGCTGTTTGTGAAGACGCTGTAAAGTTTCCAACTTCCTTATAGTCGCGTTGCGCACCACCTTCAATCTCATGCGTATTGTCCGAACGAACCTCCGACAGATACCAGTTGGACGATGCCGGAATGGGCAACCATGAATTGTAAACAGCCAGAACACCCTGATTTACCTGATCTTCGGTTTTGTAAAAATCATTTGCTGTATTGTTGGTCAGCGGGGTAATGTCCAGTATGCTTTCGCTGCACGAGCTCAACGTTGCCGACAAGCCAATTGTGAGCAGATATGGGAATATTTTTGTGATTTTCATAGTCTCAAAAATTAATGCAGGAGAAATACGTGTGTATATCGTCTGCGTTAAAAGTGTTGTTAAAGATTCAGGTTGATACCGATAGAATAGGTCTTAGACTGAGGATATCCACCGTAATCGCCTCCTTCATTGTTAGCGGCCTCAGGTGTGAAACCTCCCGAGTATTTGTGCCAGATGAAAGGATTTTCTACGGAAACATACACTCTCGCGCGTTCGAACCATTTCATTTTAGGTACATTGTACCCAAACGTGATGTTTTTAACACGGATGTAATCTGAGCTGTATAGCCAACGGGTGTCGTAGTAAGAACCTGTGGTGGAGTTGATGCTCGGCGTCATGCCATCACCCGGGTCTTCCGGTGATTTCCAACGATTTTCCCAGATCGCCAGTTTGTTGTAAAGATATCCCATACCAGGGCGGTCGATAGAACGTCCAATCATCGAATAGATCATCCCGCCAGTTTGTGCAGTAGCCAGGATATTTAGGTCAAAATTGCGGTATGTGAAGGTATTGGTAAGTCCGTATACAAAAGCAGGAAGTGGCTGTCCAACGTTTGTACGGTCATTTTCGTCAATAACCCCATCGCCATTTACATCACGATACTGAGAATCTCCAACCAATGTTTTAGACATACGCGGATTTGCATCTACTTCTCCCTGGTTTTTGTAAACACCAATGGCGTCATACAATTTGAAGTAACCAATTGGCTGTCCAACTTCGATCATGGAAGTCAGCCCGGAGAATCCTGATGGAATTGGTGTGTTGTCGTAGCCGAGTTTTAAAACGCGGTTTCTGTTGTATGATAAGTTGAAGTTTGTTCCCCATTTGAAAACACCAACTGTGTTTTTCGATATCAATGAGAGTTCAAATCCCTTGTTTTCTATGTCACCAATGTTCTGCCAGCTGCGGGCAAAACCAGTTGTGGCTGAAACTGGTGCTTGCAAAAGAAGTTCGGATGTCTTTCTGTTGTAATAATCTGCCGCAACAACGATGCGGTTTTTAAGTATACCAAAATCTACCCCGAAGTTGTAGCTGCTGGTTTGTTCCCAACCAAGCATGGTGTTTTCGAAACCAGATGGAGCATAACCTGTTTGCTGTACTCCACCAAGTGCGTAGTCGCTGTTGCCAAGTAGTGAGAATTGTGCGTTGTTAGGAATGCGGTTGTTTCCTGTGATACCAAAACTTGCACGAAGTTTAAGGTCTGTGATATCATCTACCCCAGCCATGAAATTTTCGCTGGATACGCGCCATGCTGCTGAAACTGCCGGGAATGTTCCCCAACGGTTTTCAGAACCAAACTTGGAAGAACCGTCACGTCTGATGCTCGCTGAGAAAAGATACTTCTCGTTGAAATCGTACTGGGCACGTGCGAAGTATGATAACAAAGCCGTCTTATCCTGACTGATATTGGAAGTTGAAACGGTGGATGATCCCTGGTTGAAAAGGTTTGTCCAGTCATTTGGCAAACGTGTATGGTTCTGACGGTTTCCGTAGCCATTTGTTGTTTCAACAGAATAACCCAATAATCCGGTGACATTGTGTTTGCCGAAAGAACGGTTGTAGTTCAATGTGCTTTGGAACAAATATCTGTACGAATTTGAATTCTGTCTGTCCGAAGATGAAGCATAACCTTCGTTTGGCGCTGATGCCCAGTCGCGGGTTGCATTGGTTGGTACAAATGAGTTGGATACCGATGAAGTGTTATCCATACCACCAGTCAATTGCAATTGAAGTCCTTTTGCGATGGTAGCGTGCAAGTATAGATTGGTATTCAGTCTGTTACGTGTCTGGTCCGCCTGAGTTCTTTCCAATACAGCAACAGGGCTCACATATCTTCCTGACCATAAATAAGTACCGTTTGGTTGCGCTCCAACATAAAGTCCTGTTCCTAGCGGAGCCACCGGAGGCATTTGCACAGCATTCATTCCCTGGCGGTCTTTTCCATCAACCTGTCCTCCTCCGTTAATCCATTCAACAGATGGCGATAGCGTCAAACCGACTTTTATGAACTTGTTAACTTTTGCATCTATGTTAGCTCTTACCGTAGCACGCTTGTAGTTGGTGTTGATAATCACACCTTTCTGATCCATGTAGCTACCGTTGATGTTGAAAGTAATGTTATCGCTTCCACCATTTACACTCAGCTGGTAATTGGATAACGTACCAGTGTTTCCAAAAAACGCGTCCTGCCAGTCAACGTAATCAAGACTGTCTCTTCCATAAGCCCACTTTGGATCATACATCAAGCCAGTATTCGGGTTATTTTCTGAAATGCCCAGTTCAGATGCACGGAATGACATCGGGTCGTTAGCAGTGTAAGGTTTACCCTGGCTAACTCCACGACTCACCCACGAAGCATCAATACCTTCTTTGCGTTGCTGAATCCATTGTTCTGGTGTCATCATATCCAAACGTCCTTCTACTTTGGAAACACCTTGTGTCATGTTAAACTGAATACGTGGCTTGCCTTTCACACCTCTTTTGGTGGTAATGATCACAACCCCGTTAGATCCGCGTGAACCATAAATGGCAGCAGACGAAGCATCTTTAAGTACGTCAATCGTTTGTACGTCAGCAGGGTTTATACCGTTCAGCGACTCAACCGGGACACCATCTACCACGTAAAGTGGGTCATTGGAAGCATTCAAAGAACCTGTACCGCGTACGCGTATCTGCAAAGGAGCGCCAGGCTCACCCGTTGTAGTTTGCACGTCCACACCCGGAAGTTGGCCCGCAAGTGCGTTTTCCAGTCTTGAAACAGGTCTTTCCTCAATATCTTTTGAAGAGATACTTGCCGCAGCTCCCGTTAGGTTAGCTCTTTTTGAAGTACCGTAACCGATTACAACCACTTCTGATAATGCCTTTGAGTCGTCGGAAAGGGCGATATCGATCTTCGAACGTCCGTTTACCAATACTTCCTGAGGCTCATAGCCAATGAAAGAAAATTGAAGAACGGCATCTTTGGGCACGTTGATGGAGTACGTTCCCTCCACATTGGTGGATGTCCCCGTTGTTGTCCCTTTTATAACAATGTTAACTCCCGGCAAGGGTTCTTTTCCCTGAGCTCCAGTAACCTTTCCGGTAATGGTTGTCTGCGCCATTACGACGTTGGACGTGACAGTTAGCAAGATGCAAATCATGAGGAAGGCGAGGTGTCGATACGCCTTTTTCAACATGTTTGAGGATGAGTAGTAAATATGCATGGTTTGTATGCGATTAGATTTACTCCAAATTTCCACATAACCGTCGGGCACACCTTCATGTAGACTCCTGTATAAGCCAAGATATTATAAGGATTTTGCAATTAATGCAAACAAAAAAGTGCCTTTCTTTACCAGAAAAGCACTTTTTAAAGATTGGTTGATACGTTTTAAATGGTAAAAACTATCGAAGTAAATTGAAATTCAAACCTAAATACTTTGTTTTCAGCATCAATATCCATGCAAATCCAGCTCAAAACTTTCTTTCATCTCCACCCGTTTTCCCATTTTTTTCTGGATGATCTTAAAATGATGCGCATCTTCGGGACATATCAGAGAGATGGCCTCGCCCGGAGTTTCAGCACGTCCGGTTCTGCCAATTCGGTGAACATAATCTTTCGGCGAGCGCGGTAGTTCAAAGTTGATTACATAGGGAAGAAACTGAATGTCAATTCCACGTGATACCAGGTCAGTAGCTACCAGTACTGTAAGCTTCCCCGATTTAAATTTGTTCAATGCTTCCGTTCTTGCTCCCTGGCTTTTTCCGCTGTGCATGGCTGCCGCTTCAATGCCATTTTTTTTGAGTTTTTCCACGAGGTTATCTGCCGTTCTGGTGGCTGAGACAAATACCAGAACCTGTTTCATTTCCTCTGTTTTAATAATGTATCTAAGTAAAGGTCCCTTTCTTTCAGGATCTACGAAATAAGCCGTTTGCTTGATCAGGTCAAGGTTTTGCTCCTCTTCGGCAATTTCTATTTTAAGCGGATTCCGTAAAATGCTTTTATGGATCGCTTCTACATCATCACCCAGTGTGGCAGAAAAAAGGATATTTTGTCTCTTTTTGGGCAAAAGAAAAAAGATATCCTTCATTTCATCGGCAAAACCCATATTCAGCATTTTGTCGGCCTCATCCAATACCAGTATTTCTGTGTCTGAGATGGTCAGCGCTTTATGGGAGAGCAGGTCGAGTAACCGCCCCGGTGTTGCAACAAGTATCTCTACATTTTGCAGCCCGATCATCTGCGGATTGATGGATACTCCGCCGTACACCGCCATTGTTTTTACTTTTCGGGGTAACTTCTCTCCGAACGTCTGAAAAACCACCGCGATCTGTAATGCAAGTTCACGGGTTGGAGCGAGCACAAGCACCCGGATCGATCTGTTTTTAGGTGCGCCCTTACTTTGAAACCATTCCAGAATCGGTAATACAAAACTGGCAGTTTTGCCCGAGCCGGTTTTTGCTATACCCAGAATGTCGCTACCCTTCATTATAGCAGGAATTGCCTCTTGCTGTATAGGATATGGTTGAGTATAATTCTGTTCGGTGATCGTTTTAAGTAGGGATTCGGACAGGCCGAGCGCTTGAAAAGACATAGATTTTAAAGATACTTGCTGATATATTTTTTACAAAGATACCACTATTAATATGACCGTTAACAGAAGAGAATTTTTACAAAAAGCAGGCCTTGGTGCCTTGCAGCTTGGATTGGTCAGTTATTTTGCAAATTCTACGGTTGCTGGTGTTCTGAAAACCGGTCAGTTACCGCGAAGTTTACCCGAGTTGCAGGGAGTGAAATCTTCGGGAATTATAGATTTTATTGCTGCAGTAGAGACAAAAAAACTTAACCTGCACAGTTTGATGATCCTCCGGCACGGAAAGATATTGGCGGAAGGATGGTGGGCTCCATACCAGGCCGACCTTAAACATACCCTCTATTCATTAAGCAAAAGTTTTACGTCGAGTGCGATTGGATTTGCTGTAAATGAGGGGAAATTATCGGTAAATGATAAAGTAATTTCTTTCTTTCCGGATCAGGTTCCTGCTGAGATCAGTGCAAATTTGGGTAATATGAAAGTGCAGGATCTGCTAACCATGCGTACCGGACATGCAAAGGATTCCACGCCTGCGTTAAGAGAAGGAACAGATCCAAACTGGGTGAAATCATTCCTGGCTTACCCTGTGGAACACGAACCCGGCACTTTCTTTGTGTACAATAGCGGTGCTACATACATGCTGTCGGCTATTATACAGAAGCTGACAGGGCAAACGCTGCTGGAATACCTCACCCCCCGGTTGTTTGTCCCCCTTGGAATAGAAGGTGCAGACTGGGAGGTGGATCCGAATGGCGTCAATACGGGCGGTTGGGGGTTGCGTGTCAAAACGGAAGATATCGCGAAGTTTGGTCAGCTTTATCTCCGGAAAGGGGTTTGGGATGGTAAGAGACTGCTTCCTGAAAAGTGGATTGATGAGGCAACTTCTGCACATGTTCCCACAAAAGGAACTGAAAGCGACTGGGAGCAGGGTTACGGATATCAGTTTTGGAGATGCCGGCACAACGCCTATCGCGGTGATGGTGCCTTTGGGCAATACTGTATTGTAATGCCGGAGAAAGATATGGTGGTGGCGATAACCAGCGAAAGTGGCGATATGGGCGCCATCATGAATGAGCTTTGGAAACATGTATTGCCGGCCGTTCAGGAAAGTTCTTTGAGCGAAAAAGGTGCACAAGCTCAGTTGAAACAGAAACTCTCCTCACTTGCGCTGCCTGTACCAGTCGCAAAGAATAGCGCTGCCGGTGTTTCGAAAATCAACAACCAAAAATACATTTTTGATAATAATGATCTAAAAATCAATTCGGTATCGTTTAATTTTGGAAGTGAAGGCTGTGTGTTCAAACTTTCTGACGGCGGGGGAGAACACACCATCACCAATGGTATCGGAAAATGGAAAACAGGAAAAACGGATTTGTCAATCTTACCGCTTAAACTTGTTTCTACTCCTGTTCCGGGAGAGAAGGAAACGCGGATAGCGGCCGCAGGAACCTGGGTTGATGACAACACTTTTGAGATGATCTGGCGATTTACGGAGACAGCTCACTACGATACTGTGGTATGCAAGTTTGATGGAGATAATATCAATGTGAGATTTGAGAGAAGTCTGGCAATTATTAACAATGTTGAAGATACAAGACCTGAATTGATCGGCAAGCGAGTGGGGTGATTTACCCACCAATTTCTAAGTTTGATACATTATAGTGGTATTACTAGTTTCTGTGAAATGTAAAGTGAAATAACCATGAATAATTCACTTGGTTTTTAGATTCTAAAAACCAAGTGAATGTCTTGATTGATAAGTCGAGTTATAAAACTGGGTTTATAGCAAAAAAAATAGGAATGCCTGCTGTGCTATTTTATATAAAAAAGCACAGAGGTTGTTGGGCTAAAATTGAAGTGGAAAGAATATTGGCTGTGATTGAAAACGAAGAGAAGGAAGATCATGAACTGGGACAAATTATGCGGACTCTGGAGAAGGAAAGCAATTACATGTCGTATGACGATTTGAAAATAGAAATGGGATGGAATCTGGAATTGTAAAAATTTTATATGTCATGACGATCAGGCCGAGAGGTGATGTGTATAAAACTTTCTCTCCAAAATAGTAACTACAAGGTCAATTACCGGCACTTTTGCTTATTTTTACCCCTAAACGTTTAAACGATAATTTTACAATGAAAAAGACAATTTTCCTTTCTCTGCTGCTGACTGTACTTGCATTTGGTGCACAGGCGCAAAAATTCAAAGGTCTTGACAAAAGCCCGCGTGACATTGCCTATTATCCGGATGGTTTTGCCCATAATCGTAAAGATGGAGAAAAGGCTTTGGTGAAAGTTTCATACAGCCGTCCCGGTGTGAAAGGAAGAGAGATTTTCGGCAAACAGGAAGCGTACGGTAAAGTGTGGAGACTGGGGGCGGATGAGTCTACCGAAATCAAATTTTTTACTGATGCTACATTTGGTGGCAAAAAAGTAAAAGCCGGCACTTACTCACTGTTCGCGATTCCCGGGGAAAAAGAATGGACTTTGATACTAAATTCAGATGTGGATTATTGGGGAGCTTACAAGTACAAAGAAGCGAATGACGTCGCTCGTGTAACCGTACCGGTTTCTGCTAAACCAGCAGCGCTAATCGAAAATTTCTCAATTGTTTTTACGGGTGATTCACCTTCGAAAGCGGTAATGGCATTGGGCTGGGAAAATACAGTGGTAGAAGTGCCAATATCGTTCTAAGCATCAGAAAAGCAAGTAACAGCTTTACCTGGTTGGCATCATTTGACTAGTCCTAAAATAGCGATACGGATTTAAGATTCGTTAAGTTATTACAATTAAGCCGTTGCAAGGTTATTCTTGTAACGGTTTTCTCTTTTATAGGTGCGTAT
>NZ_JAJUXG010000017.1 GCF_021390535.1 Dyadobacter sp. CY312 | reverse complement strand
AGGGGGGCAATATGTGCCGGAATGGCAGGCGATTCCAGCGAATCAGGCTACTTTAACATTCCAAAACATTCCGGCTTTTAGGGGGTCAACATGCTCTGGAATATCCAATCCATTCGAGTGATTGCCTTTTTTGACTACTAAGCATCGATCGAAAAGCTATGTTAATCTTTGACAACCAATAAAGGAGTATTGGTACATAACCAGATAAGTGAAACCACACAGCCCTGAGCTTATGAAAATATAAATCCGTGCATGTGATGCTTTCATTTTAGCAAGCGGAAGGCACTGACTATGCTCAGTAAAGGATGGTTCGCAGAATTTATTCACTGATAGATATTATCTCAGATCAGAACTGTTCAAAATGTAGACTTACATTTTACTGCATTGCCATGAGTGTCTTTTCAAAATGGGTCGGCAGGCAGGCGTATCTCTGAGGTACAGCAAGCCATACTCCTATCAGGGTTACCAGCGGCCTAGCTGATGAGTTGGCGAAAGAAATATTTTGTAAAATGCAGTATTGAAAAGGGCAGACTGGAATAATATTTGTCTCACCTATCATGGTCAGCTGCATAGCTCCAACGAACAAACACGTTCAAGTTTGGGATGTAATAATCGCTGTTGTTAACAATTTCCAAAAGAAGGATAATTCTGGATACCGCTCATTACTGCGGCTGGGAATGATGCCAGGACCAACTGGGGAATAATTAAGCTATCAATCATAGTAGCACTTTCTGAGCTGGAAAATAGATCATAAACTTGCTGCCTGCACCTGGCGTACTTTCCACACCGATGCTTCCGCCTGCGGCATCAATGATCTTTTTGGCCAAATAAAGCCCGATCCCCTGCCCTTCTTGGTCGTTGGAAAGCCTTTGGTATTTGTCAAAAATCTTTTGGATATCACGCGGATCCATTCCCCTGCCATTATCGTGGACAGACAGAACCATGAAGTCGCTATTGGCCCAGGTTTGGATTTTAATCGCCGGTGACTGTCCTGACCGAAATTTTATTGCGTTGGAGACCAAGTTGAATAATATACTGCGCAGATTTTTTTTGGAAAAATGTATAGCCACTACCTTAAGGTCCGTTTCAATAACAGCACCACTTTCCTTTATTTTATCCCCCAGGCTCCACATCACACTTTCCAGGATTTCAGTCAGGTCCACCATTTCCATAGTAAGTGCCTCGTCTTCAATTCTTGCCACAGTAGAAATCTGTTTGACCAACTGACTTAAGTTACCCACAGAACTACGGACAATTGCCATTAAGGGTTTTAATTCCAGGTTATCCACGGGCATTTCGTTCATTAGCCCAATGCTGACTTCTATGTTCTGCAAAGGTTGCAGCAGATCATGGGATGCTGTATGGACAAAATTGTCCAAATCCCCATTGATCCGGGTCAACACTTCATTTTTTTTGTCGAGTTCTTGTTGCGCGTTTTTTAGATCAGTGATATCGTTAAAGGTAATGATTGCGCCAGTCCTTTTATTGCCAAGTTGACGCACATAGGCCATAGTCATGACCTGGTACCACTTGCCATCATTGGCTTGGATTTCCCGCGTGAGGGACAGGCCATCTTTAAGCACCTGGTTAATATCCTCAGAAAGCGTCTCAAACCTGAAATTGGTCGAAATATTGGTAATTGGCCTTCCTATATCACTTTCTAACAGGTTAATGTGCCGGATAGTGCCCGGCGAAAACCGCAACAGCCGGAGGTCCGAGCTGACAAATAGCTGGCCATTAATGTTGCTCCTAAAATAGTTGTTCAGATCGTCATTAAGCTCGGAAAGCTCCTTGTTTTTTAACTGATAGTCTGAATTCAGGGTATGCAGTTCTTCGTTGATTGATTGCATTTCTTCGTTGGTACTCTGCATCTCTTCGTTGGCAGATAGCAGTTCTTCGTTAAAAGACTGCATGTTTTCGTTTAGGGAAAACAGCTTTTCGTTTGCAATGGACAGCTCTTCTTTAAGGTCTTTGTTTTCCTGCTCCAAAGTCTGGTTATAATCGTCCAGATACAACTTTTCGTCAAAGACCATAACACTTTGGTTGGATAGGCCAGAGGACTCATTCTCACTGAATTGTACGACTAAAAAACCATTGGGGCGTCCTTTCAGGACCATCGGACTTACCGACAGGCTGACATTGACCCGCTGTCCACCGTGCTCAATAATGACACCATCCACAACCGCTTTATGGCGGGTTTCGCTGACTTTGTTGCATGCAGTTTTGAATGCGATGCTCAAAGGACCGGGCAAGAGATCGGTCAGATCATTAGTCAGAAAATTCGCTTTGATCAAAAACCGGCCAATAGGCCCGTAGGATTTAAGAACTTTGTTGTTTTCGTCTATGCATACAACCAATCGTTGCTCTTCATTATAAATGGTTTCATTAATAGCCCCATCCAGCGTCCGATCGGGCGTTTTAATAGTTTCTGGCTGGGCTGGGCGAGAACCCTGGGGTTTTAAGTATGTATATTCGGGCATAGTAAATGCCTCAATGTTGACAGAAGGGGTCGTATCCAGCTTTTTATACACTTTAGATCTTTTGCTGACAACTTCCAGTCCCTTTAGTATTGGCAACGGGTTTTCGCTGGAACCTAAAAAAAGGTAGCCCTGCTGCCTTAGACCAAACAGCAGCATCTGGTATATCTTTTGCTGCAATGCAGCCGTCATGTATATTAACACATTGCGGCAACTGATCAAATGCATATTGCAGTAAGGCGGGTTTTTGACCAGATCATGCCTTGAAAATATGATCATTTTGCGTAGGTCAGCTGTTACCCTGTACCCTTCGTCCTCCTGCACAAAATACTTTTCCAGACGGTCTTTACCTACGGGCTCTAAGACAGCTTCCGAGTATACACCCCTGCTGGCATGAGCAATGGCAGCAGCATCGATATCGGTCGCAAAGATCTTCACTACATGCTCTTTTAACTTGCTACCCAGTAGCTCTGAGAATAGGATTGCCATTGAATAAGCTTCTTCGCCAGTGGCGCAGCCCGTTACCCAAATCCTGATTTCCTGACCAGGGACAAGGGATTTAATAATGGCAGGCAGCACTCGTACTTCCATATGAGCAAAGGCTTCCCGATCCCGAAAAAATGCTGTGACGCTAATCAGAAAGTCCTGGGCAAGTGTCTGAATTTCCTGTGAGCTCCCCCGGGCAAATTCCAGGTACTTTTCCAGCTTGTCAAAGTTGTTGTAAGCAGCCCTCCTTTTAACCCTTCTTAGAATAGTTGCTTGTTTATAGTCTGTGAAATCCAGAGGCAACTGCTGGCTGATCAAATCTATCAGGCTGGCCAAATTCTCGCCGTCGGAAATGCCTTCTGCCACAATCTCGATTTCCCGCTTAACATATTCTTCAATGACACGGGGCATTGCTTCGGGTTCAACAATGAAATCGACCATGCCGGTAGCCACCGCATTGGAGGGCATGCTGTTGTATTCAGTCGTCTCGGGGTTTCGGGCAATGACCATCCCGCCGGATTTTTTAATAGCTTTAATCCCGTCACTTCCATCAGATCCCATACCTGAAAGGACAACTCCGATAGCTTTGGAGCCAAAATCGGCAGCCAGGGAAACAAAAAAGGTATTGATCGTCAGATATGGGACGCGCTCATTTCCTTTTTCACTTAGATGTAGCCGGGCGCCCTCAACGGTCATAAATTTGTCGCTCGGAATCACATATACAAAGTTGGCCCCGATCCTCATGCCTTCTTCTGCCTGCACCATCGTGAGTTTGCTGTACCGCGAAAGTACTTCTGCCAGGCGGCTTTCGTAATCAGCTGAAAGGTGCTGTACCACTATGTATGCGACACCATCCAGAGGTGTGTTCTCAAAAAAGGTAATTAGCTCATCAAGTCCTCCCGCAGATGCGCCAATAGCAACAATATGATGTGGTTTAGCAGAATCCATAAAGGTAAGGTAAATAAAATATGAGCCTGGTGAGGCAACGGTTTCTTGTATAATTTTTTCAACAATCTCCAGGTGCCTAAGAACCTAGACACCAGCAACGTCACTGCACTATTCTATTATTATAAAAGCAAATTTGAAAGTTAATTACCGTATCTGCAAAAATGGCAGTTTGAGGAATTCCACAATATAAATGTCTGTAAACCAGATTTTTAAAGATCGTTGACTTGATTAGAGGTAAAGCTCCAATACATCTTTCAATGAACAAAAATGGCCCAATTATTATTGTAGAAGACGACGAGATGACCGCTTTCTGCGGGAAGCAGTTTTTAGTTCGCTTGATTATGCCAACAAGGTAGTCTATTTTCCTGATGGTCTGTCCACTCTGGAGTACTTACATAGCTCCGCCAACGTTCCTTTTATTATCCTCTCTGACATTAACTTGCCTAACTCAATGGTTTTTAGGGATAAATTGCATACGGATACAAAAATAAAACTAAGGTGCATCCCCTACCACTTCTTCTCTAGGGTCTTGAACCAACAGGCGGTCATAGATACTTACAGTACTTCATCTCAAGGCCTTTTTGTAAAACCGGGTTCGTTCCAGGAATTGCAAAGCACTATTAAAACTATTGTCGAATACTGGTAAAAATGTGCCCCGCCGAATAATTCCCAGATGAGAAACTCCTGGTTAACGGTAAACCGTAAACAGACCAAGAAACTCCCTGCATTGCACCGGCCCAACAATGTCCTATCCAGGAAATGCTATGTAGTGGATGATAAGGAAGACGACAGGTTCCTGATCCGTGCTGCACTTGCCGAGGTTGCTGGTGAGATTAACATCGTCCAAGCGCGATGGCTTACATTTGTTGGAACTGATCGCAACAGCAGACAGCCCGGCTGCGGCACTTATTATATTGAATATGAAAATGCAAGGGTACCTGGTGTTGTGGCACACGGTGGATGAGGTCCGGTCTTTTTTGTATTAACTTCAGGTGAAGAAATCTTTAACTTATCAAAGTCTATCTACCTTCATTTAATCATCTTATTTTAAAAATTAAACCCAAAATGAAGCCCCGGTTGAATAAAATAGTTTGGCCATTTTTTTTCTGCCAATTTAAAAGATTCCGGAACATTCGTTCTTACTGGCCAGTAACTACATCCAATAGCTGGTTCAAAGAAGAACCGGTTTTTAAAGAACTTAAACTGGTAACCCAAATGGAAGTTCAGATACAAGGTGTATCCATTTCCAATTCTTTTTTTATTCTCATCCATATACTTTTCAAAAGCATTCAATGCATGTAGGGATGTGTAGACACCTTTCCACCAAAAACGCTGGTATCCTAATGTAGGTGCAAGTATGCGTGCATGTCCGGGATAGTTTAGTCCCTTTGCTTCAAATGAGGGCCCAAAAGGGATGCCTATTGGCCAGGAATAAATGGATCTTTTAAATTCAAAGGAAACAACATCTTTGGGTGTTATCCTGTATCCGACATTTAATTGTACATACTCAGGGTTGTTTACTTTGGAAAAATTTCCCAGCATCAGGAATGAACTCCCAACAAACCACTTTTTATATGTACTGTCTTTTTTTGCATCTTGTGCATTCACCTGTAACCTGCTTGACAACAGTAGGGTAAGTCCAATCCATAAAATTTTCTTGCACATATCTTTTTAGGTTACGTTAAAGGATACGGCAAAGATCGATTGACAACAGACTTAGAATCGTTCACTTAAGTTAAGAAACGAATTTACTCCTTGCTTTTCTCCACAATTCTTGCTCTCAGTCTGCTTAATGATTGTGGTTGAATACCCAGATAGCTCGCTAACTGGTGTTGCGGAACACGCTGAATAAGGTCCGGTCTTTTTTGCAGCAGGTTCAGGTATCTTTGTTCGGGTGAAGAAGTTTTAAACTCGTCAAAGTCCATTCGTTCTTTGGCTAACAATTCTTCCGACAACGTTTTACACATGATGTCAAACTTTGGAAATTTAGCGTTTACTTCTACTTCCATATCAGAATTGGAAACTAAAAGTATATTGTCTTCTATACAACTCACATAATATTCGGACGGCGTTTTGCTAATGACACAAGGGGGTGTCAAGGCTTCCATTTCGGTGTAGAAAGCAGTCGTTTTTTCTTCACCATCTAAAACATAATAGGTCCGGATACAGCCTTTCAGAACAAAGTAGCTCTCTTTCGATTTTTGTCCTTCTTTGAGTAAGGTGGTGCCCTTCTTCACGGAGCGAAATATGTCCAGCGAAACGATTGCATTCTTTTCCTCTTCTGTCAGAGAAACATATTTTGATATAAAGTCAAATAGTATGTCTTGCATTGTTTCTATATGTTGTTATGTGTTGCCTTCTGTTACACCTGAGCGGTCTTACACAGTTGATTTAATGCTCCCCGACAAATTATCTAATCTGATCTCCTCTCACTTTATTCAAATAAGCTAATACAGCTTTCTCAGCTTTGGTTTTTCGAACTAACGTAACAGGCATCAATGTATCTCGCAATACCAGATAATATTCAACCACGTTTTCAAGTGCTTTCAGACAAGAAACAGCATCATTGTTTTCAGCAACTGTACTTTGAATTGCCCTCAAATCCTGTTCTGGCAATATCATTTCAAGTTTTCTGACACCCTTGGGAAGTTCGTTATTTCGGATCAAGGCCAACGGACCAAGCACAGTTTGCTGCATGAAAGATAAAAACGTTAGTGTTTCCAATATTTCACCACGACCAATTTTGGCTGCTGCGTAGTGTATCCAAACCCAGAAACGGTCCTCAATCCATTGAAAATCCGGATACGGAAAAACCGCTTTCGACTCTGATAATAAGTTAGAAAGCAGGTGATCACGTTCCCAAAGAACGATCGGATCTTCTACCCGTGCGTGCATATCAGGCAGATGGACAAATTTTATATCCACGTGCAGCATGGGATGATCATACAGACAAATCAGCAACCTCGGTTCTCCAACATGCTCACCGGTGAAGCTGGCCAATAACTCTCCCGCCGATCCCGCCAGACTTTGCTTTTTTTCCAGCGACAGGCTTTTACTTTGATGCACCACCACAATGTCAATATCGGAATAGTGATCCATACGACCATCTATCCAGGATCCACCTGCTGCGAGTGCTAAAAACTCGTCCTCAGCAGAAAGCAATTCTATTATGGAATCGATATAGGTTTGAAAGTATGCTGGTTTCATATAAAATCTTGCATTCTGGTTATAAGGTCTGCCACATGGCGTTTCAGCAGCACTAGAAGACCAACGTGCATATTTATCCGCGTGTTAACAATTACTGCAACTCTAAACCCTTTAATTATCTGAGTTTTCAGAAGAATTAATTTTCTACTGGGGCGTACTCAACGACTGTAATTGTGCCAGGCCGGCCAGTGCCTCGGCTTCAATATCGGGTATCATTTCATCTATATCTTCTGGCCAAATCTCCTTTTTGAGACTTGCTTCAATCGCTTTGTATTTATCGGCGGTAGTCAACATGCCGACCGAGAAAAGCGACGACCGGTATTTGTGAACAGCCTGTGCCAGACTTTGCGCGTCTCTGCTGCTACTTGCATTACGGATATGTGCCAGCTGTGTCTCACTTTCGCCAGCAAACATGGCAATCAGTTCATCACGAAGTTCTTCACTTCCACCGGTAATTTCATTCAGATAACTCAGATTAAGCATTGTGTCAGATATAGGAGATGATTTTTTTTCGTTCGTTTTCTGCTCTTCATCTATCGCAACGAGGGCTTTCCCGGTTACATGAAGAATGGTACTGATAAGCTCTTCCTGCTTGAAGGGCTTAGATATATAGCTGTTTGCTCCGATGCTGAGACATTCCTCTTTTTCGCCAACAAGCGCGTGGGCAGTCATTGTGATGATTGGTACCGTGCTTGAAATCTCTTTTCTGATTTTTCTTATGGCTGTGTATCCATCCATCACAGGCATTTGAAGATCCATAATCACCAGATCAAAGCTTTCCTGTTTCAACAATTCTACGGCTTCCAGTCCGTTACCCACGATCACAAATTCGAAGCCCAGCTTTTCAAAAATCGCACGTAACAATTTCTGATTTAATAAATTATCTTCAGCTATCAGGATATGAAGCTTGGGTAAACTGGCTGCTGAAATTTCGAGAGCAGTTTCCGGTTTTTCATAAGATTCTTCGGACAGAATCCGGAAAGGACACTCGATTACAAAACTTGTCCCCTGGTTAGGAACACTACTTACTTTTATGGTTCCCCCCAGTAAATCCACCAACGACTTCACAATACTGAGTCCCAGACCGGTACCTCCAAAAAGCCGGGTAGTACTTTCGGAAGCCTGAACAAAACGCTCGAATATCTCATCAATCTTTCCCTGTGCGATTCCAATCCCGGTATCCTCAATCGTAAACCTTACAGATTGATATTCATTACTGATTGCTGAAACGGGCTCAACACTTAATCTCACCACGCCCTTTTCTGTGAATTTTACCGCATTGCCACAAACATTAAGCAAGATCTGTGTCAATCTCAAATGATCCGTTTCGACAATCTGAGGCAATTTATCGGATGGATACACCTCGTATTTAATACCTTTCTCCCTCGCACGCTGCCCTATCAGCACGGACACCGAATCAATAAGACCGCTTAAAGATGTAGCAGTTTTTTCGAGTTGAACATGACCTGCCTCAATTTTTGAGAAATCCAGTACATCATTAATCAGTTCCAGTAAATTGCGGCTGGCTAGTTGGATATAGCCTACATACTCAAGATTCCTGACATCTTTTTCCCCGGCTTCAAGTAAATTGGTGAATCCAATAATGGCATTAAGAGGCGTTCTTATTTCGTGGCTGACATTGGAAAGGAAAACATCCTTCACCCGCAACGATTTTTCGGCAAGCAAACGGGCATTTTCCAGGGTTTTCTGATAATTTACGCGATCCGTTATGTCCCTGAAAACCGTGATGGCACTCGCAACCTCACCGCTGGTTTCATAGATCGGACTCACATTGGATTCCAGGTTTTTAATTACCCCGTTTATTACAATGTTAAGTTTATTGGCGGCTGTCTTATCACCTGCCAATGCTCTGGTTACCGGCAACATGTCAGCCGGAATGGTCTGCCCGGTTTGATCCGGATAATACAGCGCAATGTGTTGCATCAGCGTTTCCAGTTTGTCAAACTGCCCTGTTTCAACACCCAGCATTTCTTTACCCGACTGGTTAAGAAGCACTATGTCCTTTTCAGAGTTGATCACCATGATCCCGTCAGGAATGGCCTCCACATACTGTTTGAGAACAACTTCTTTTTTGTTGATCTCTTCCTGCATCCGCCGCTGCTTTTTCTGATCACGAAACATAAAAATGAACGCTACCAGTGTCAATAAAAAACCTGCGATGGTGGTGCCAACAATGTATACGGTTGTATTTTTTTGAGTTGAAACTACCAGTTTTCGTCTGTTATCAAGGGTCAGATTCTCATACCGGTCTATCTCCCTGATCTTGTTCATCAGCTGGCTGTTTAGTCTGATCCCCTCACCCTGCCGGATAACAGCACGAGCTTTTTCTATTCCGTCAGTATTGGCAAGCCGCATTATTTGGTGCGAAAAGAGCGCTATTTTGCTGGATATTTCCAGCAATTCCTTCACCCTGACCGTTTGCTGCTTATCGCCCTTCATCAGGTTGAAAAGTGTATCACTTACCTCAATCAGTTCAACGCGTTTTAGATAGTTATCACGAAGCAGATCATTGTTGTCGGTGTTGAGATAACTATACATATTAAGCTGCAAATCCTTTGCTCTTTGTCCAAAGTTTGCAGTTTGGTGAAGGATACGGCTGGTTTTATTCAGGAGAGCATTGTGCTCGCCCAAATGCAGCACGCTTTTATACGCAAAATACTGTGAACCAAAAATGAGTAATGACCCCAGACAAATACTGAGAAAAGGGCCTCTAAATTTTTTATTAGCTAAAGTTGTGAGCATGATGAATCGTTTCCGCGGGAACAATTACCGGACGCGCTGCAAGACCAACAGCCGCAGAATCGTAAATGATCGGCTTTTATACAAAGCCGAAGTTCTTACATTTCGGATTAAATATATACATTCCGACCAAATTATATTTAGTAAAATGGCATAGTAGATTTATATCGCATCCAATCTCACATGTGGTAGTCCATTTACGACTCTTATAGAACTAGCTCAACATCTCACAGGCTTGGAAAAGACACAAACCATACCATCGGGACCTGTGCCCCTTCAAAAAATTGATCATCTATACTTTCGATTTTAATCGGCTGAGCGTTTCAGGAGAAATGTTCAGATAGGACGCAACCATTTTATTGGGTAGTCTCTTCACTATGTCCGGACTTTCCCGAAGCAGGTTCATGTACCGTTCCAAAGCATCCGTTGTGACGAAAGACATGAGCCTGTTGGTATTATTTACGTAAGCCTTTTCCAGATAACACCTGTAAAACTTTTCCCACGACGGAACAATGTCCAAAAGATGATAGAAGTCTTTTTGGTTGATAAATAGTAATTCTGAATTCTCAACACATTCGATATATTCCTGCGTGGGCTCACCGGTGATGAAGCTCATTAATGCTGTTGCAAAATTATTTTCAAAAGCAAAGTAACGCGTAGCATGCTGACCTTCCTCATTGATAAAGTAAATACGCAGACAGCCTTTGCCTACAAAAAAGGTGCGCTGGCTGGTCTGGCCCTGCGTAATAAGAAGCTGGTTCTTTCTAGCTTTGAGCGGTTTAAAAAAGGAAAGTATCAGTGCCAGCTCCTCATCTGTAACCGATATTCTGTCTCTGATGTATATGCCAACTTCCTCATAAATTTTAGTCATTCCTGGTTTGTTTTCATGAATTCGACGCCACTTTCTCAGCCAGTTTGCGTGCATTCGGAATTATTAAAAATGCTGCAATATACGCGACCGGGAGCATTACGCTCCATGCATTCAGGAATTTAAGGAACCAGTCGGGTCCCAGACCGTAATTGCGCAGGATGCCTACGAACGCCATAATCAGCGTCATTGGAATTACAACAAAAAGTGTGTTGATGTACTTAAAATGTTTCTTCTTCATTACAAACGTATAATTAATTGAAATGCAAAGATGCGCTCTTCAAAAGTCCTAAACATTGATCCAGATCAACACGCCCGAATTTCACAACATTTTTGCAACAAAAAGGCGTCCCGGTATTCGGAACGCCTTGTACTGAACCTTAAAAAGTTCAGGATAAAGAATTTTTCATAACACTTAGAGAACTTTTAAGTCACTTTCTGAAAGTCCCAAAGCTTTAAGGGTTTCGTCAAGACTTTTCCAGTTAACTGTTGCACTCATTCTCATGGCCGACGCCGGAATTGCGACAATTCTCACATCCTGAACGATTCTGGCAGGGGGAACTGTGTTCTCAGCCGTTTTGCCGGTCCAGTCTTTCTGGAAAATTTCAGCGTAAAATACCTTTTCTGAATAACCATGGTAGTAGCCAAACGTACTTTCTGCTCCTCCCGGGAAACTTACAGTTCCTGGCAGGGACCAGTAAACGCCATTGGTTTTCACAAAAGCCAGCACAACTGCCTCTTCCCAAAATGCTTCATCGGCAGCTGTTTTTGCTTCAATAACTTTGTAAAAAAAGCCTTTGGCATCTGTTGTATCAATACCCGAAGCATAATAACGCGCTGCTCCGCTCACACCAGTGTCTCCCTTTGCGCCCGCAGGCCCCGTAGCTCCTGTATCGCCTTTTGCTCCTGCTGCACCCGCAGGCCCAACTGCACCGTCGTCACCTTTACAATTCATAAGTAAAAGCGCAAGACCGAAATATGCTACAAGGGATATTTTTTTTAACATATCATTAAAAATTTAGATAGTGAAATGAAACAATAATAGATGTATTGAGGATATTACTTTAAAACTAACGGGTAATTAGTACTCGGTGGTTGCTCAGTGAGCCGTCCGCGCGGGTAACTTTTACGATGTAAAGACCATCTATCAGATTTTTGACAGATATCCCTTCTGTGGTGATGTTGTTAGATTGATACGCAACAATACCGTCTGCACTGATAAGTGCCACTTCCTTCATTGAGGCTACATCCAGATCATTCAGATACAAGACGTCCGAAACCGGGTTAGGAAAAACCGTAATAGCTCTGTCTGCATATTCACCAAAGTTGATACTTTCCACACGACTGTGGGCGAATGTTCCGTCAAGATCCACCATTTTTAGTCTGTAATAGTTCATGCCACTGATCGGAGTAACATCTGTAAAGTTGTAATTCACCAACTGGCTGCTGTTCTTTGAAGACTCCTTTCTTCCCAGTACCTGCCAGTCGCTGGCATTTCCACTGCGTTCAATTTCAAAATGACTGGAATTTGCTTCCTGTGTAGTTGTCCAGTTGAGCTGCGCGAGTGAAGTACCTTCTTTGCTTACTTTAAATGATGTAAGCGTCACAGGCAGAGATGTCTCAGGAGAAACCTGAATAGCTCTCAGCACGTTCTCTTCACCTGCTTTTGAACTCTTCCAATAGGAGCCGGTAACTTCGGCGTTGGGTCGTGTGAAAGCTACTGATGCGGAAGTTACCTGGCCACCCGTAACAGGGATCGTAACTGTGGCAAGTCTTTGAGGCGCGGCTGTCAGGTTTGCTCCTGTACCTCTGTCGAGGTTGATGCCCAATCTTGGCTTCGTGATATCACCGGCTCCGGGAGGATTAGAAGTTAAAGAACCTGCTGTTGCAAGTCCAAAAGTGATATTTTGTGGACCCAACGTACCAATTGCGGTTGCTCCTCCTACCAGATTCAGATCCATTCGTATGGTGAAGTTGCTCCATGGTGCCGCTGCTGTTGTATACCCGGGTTCCACCGAATAACCCCAGATTTCCATACTGAAACTTTGTCCATTATCAGCAACCTTAATGTTGCGATACTGTATTCCTGCCAGCTCTCCCTGTGCCCAACTGATGCTCGTGGTGACGACCAGAGCAACAATGGCAAAACAATAGTTTAACAAAATTTTTTTCATGGGTAAAATTTTAAAATAGTTGAGAAAAAAAGTTAGATGTGGATGAATTGGACAGGCTCCATATCTACCGAAATGAGCCATTCAATTCAGGTTGTTACCAGCAATTGCCTATAATTTTTATGCCAAAAAGCACGACGATTGCCTGTGCTATGTGCAAAAACGGACCAACTGCTTGCCTCAATTGCAGTTCACATTTGCTAATGTGTTCGCGGGATTAAGAATAAGTACTTATGTATCAACACCTTTAATGCTGTAAATAACAAGATATGAGGAATGTTACAACAAATAATCCAGGATATGCATGTGCAATTTGAACCGGATTCGTGACTAAATGGGACAGAATGAGAATTGCACACCGCACAAAGGGAAAACAGCTCAAATTCCCATGCACTGCTGAGCTTGGTTTTGCTATGGACTACTTAAAAAAGCGGGCTACACCTGGGATTAAAAAATTGTGGATAGCCGTAGTTTGAGTTTATTTGCTGTATGAATTATTTAAAAGTGATTACCCATGATACCTCATTCCACGCCGACGAAGTTGTGGCTGTGGCAATGTTAAAGAAAGCAGGTTTCGATGTGGACCTCATCCGCACACGGAATCCTGAAATTTTGAATGCTTCCATTGCTGATCCGGCAGTTGCAGTAATTGATGTTGGCGGTGTATATGACCCAGCTATGCTCAATTTTGATCACCATCAGGATATGAGTCTGCAATCGTCAGCTGGTTTGATATACAATCAATTTAAAAACCTGATTTGCCCGGAAGAAGCGCAACCCTATTTCGAGAATTTCATTGCCAGTATTGATTCAATAGATACCAACCGTGATAACATTTTTGCAACCTGGGATTTGTTGCCAAGAGGGTTCCGCAATGCCTCGGGTTTAATCGGAGGATTTAACAGAGAAGTTACTGACGCTAATGAGCAATTGATTCAGTTCGGAAAAGCTCTGGATTTTGCCTCTTTGATTATTGACAATGAGATCAATTCTGCTACTAAAAAAGCGCGGTCGGAAGCAGCATATGCGCAGCGTATTGTGTTGGCCAACAATGTGGCTATTTTTGAAGAACATTCTTCCGTTTGGAAAAACAAAAAAGAGCATTTATTTGCCGTAATGCCTCATGCCAATGGATGGCAGATCAACAGCCGGGATACGACCTTGGGTCAGGTACCGGAAAATGTTGAAAACTGTGAAGGATTTGTTTTCAGACACAAAAGCGGATTTATGGCCGTGGTCAAAGACAAAGAAGTTGCCATTGATTTTGCAGGAAAAATACCTTTTTAGTGAGAAGTAAAAAGTGAGATGAATGACCATAGAAGATCATCTCACTTTTACTCCTTACCGACCCGGTTTTTACTTTTCACTATTCACACCTATTTCAGTTCTTTTCCTGCATACGCCAGACATTGCATTGCTGCCAGTCCCCATTGAGCCACAGCGTTGGTGGAAACGCCGGGGGCTTCGTCTATGGCATAAAGTACTTCTGGTCCTTTTAATTGTTTGACAGTTTGCGTTGGATTTTTAATACCGGCATCACCTTCGAAGAACTCTTCCCAGGCACGATTCGCCAGTTTTGGATCATTTTTTCTGGAAGCAGCATAGGCCGTGAGCCGCGAGTGCCCCTGCCGGAGATTCAATTTTGAAAGTGGCTGCCCAAGTGCAGCCTTTTGCTCCTCGGCTGTGCCGTTATACAATTGACAATACAACACCCAGGCTTTTTCAAATTCCGGCACATCAAAGACATCGATCAATTCCGCACAGATTTCGGTAAGGCCAAATACCGAACTTAAATGAGATACAGACAACTTTCCTTTTTCTGCCTGAATAAATTTCCCGGTGTTCAAATCCATCGTCGATACTCCTGTAAAGAATCCGTGTGGCTGACCGGCAATTGTTTTCATCGAATTCAGAAGTTTGGTCTTCATGTTTTCATTTCCCGTTCGCTCCCATTCTGTAAGCCATGCAGCTGCTAATGCTCCCCAATCTGTTCCAAATGAAATACTCGCCAATTCACCCTTTGGATCATTAGCAGGCGCTTTCTGTCCAATTTTCCGTCCCGGTATAATGGTTCTCAAAGTTCGGTCTGCATCAATTTGCTCGCGCATCAAATCCCCCACCCGCTCGTCTGCCGTGAGGTAATAGTAAAAACGTCGGTTGGCGGCAGTGCTGATCCGAAGCTGCTTTGCACTGCACCCCCAGTGCATTACATTATGTCTCGACCCTAGTGGGCTAAATGGCCCGATGTGATGAACATCTACTTCGCCGGTATGTCGTGTCATGGCTTCGGCCATCCGGAAAACATCACTTCTGCCTGTTCTCAAAAAGTAATACCACAGCCAGAGATCTGTCGACAGCTCTGAATTATCCCACGCGTAGCCACCAACATCATATCGCCAAACGTGCCGGTCCTGATCGTACGCATGCATCACATCACCGTAATTCCAGAAGCCGTACCATTTGTGTTCGTCCACCTGCTTGTGGTAATAATTGAAGTAAAAATCCAGCTGACTTTCTAGTTTCACCTCCTGCGGATTTGTCTTATCAACCGCGCTGAATGCACCTCCGAAAATACCCGTGTTCGCGTAGTAGCTGGCATCTCCAATAAGTAGGGGCGGATTTTGTATCGCTGCGGCAATGTCAGTCAACACTTCCGAAGAAGGTGTTGCAGCTAAAACCCGCAACTGCATTTCACTGGTACGAGCCACTCCTACCGGCCTTCCAAATTCCGGCTCGTAATCCTCATACGTAATTTCCAGTGCGTCCCGTTGCTTTTCAAAGGTATCCTGCCCCATTCCATCATGGTAAAAACGCAGATCCATAGCCGACGCCTTTGGTGCCCAAACCCATAAAGTTACATCTGCAAGGTCTGTATGCGCATTGCGGATATCCAGCTGCGCAGGATGGCTTTGCCAGAAATTCCTGATTCCAAATGAAATTCCTCCCTGAGGCGAACCCAGGTAACCCGTTCCGGACGACCTGCCTCCGTATGCCGACTGTATCCAGGCATGACCATTTTTGGTTCTTTTTTGTATTTCAAAAGCATCAGGTGTAGGCTGAAATAATGTATAATCACCGAATGCAGGAATGTAGTAAAGCCTTTTGGACACCGTAGCCGGGAATGTGTCAACGGCTGGTGTAGCTTTCCCTTCTGTCTGAGCATCCTTCACAGCTTTGCCTGGATCGCGTCTCAAACCCGTAAGTCCGCGAATTGCTTCTGCAAATACTCCCTTATCCTCTGCAGTGAATCTGACATGGCGGTTATACAGCTCATCAGTCAATGGAACGCTCAGCCTGAGACCAATTCCGCTAATAAAATCCTTGTTTTCATCCGCATCATATACAATTGTATGCATGATTTTGATGGCGTCGCTTCCCTCGTAGAAATACAAACGCACCACGAATGGCAACAAGCTGCGACTCCCGGTTTTATGAATTCCTTCCACTTTAATCACCGCTCGAAGTGGCCCCTTTTGCTCTACGGTAACCGACTTTATATCGCCATCAAAGAAATCTGTTTGAATGCTTTCACCAGCTTCCGCACTCGCTTTGTCCTGCACCTGTAAAACAAGACGTCCGTTTTGCGCAGTTGTGCGACCACCACGCTGCAAGGTTTCGATGATCCGGTTTCCTGTTTTGTTTATTTTGCAACTTATAAGCCCGGTGTCAATATCAATGGAATTGCTGCTTTCCGAAAGTTTGATTTGTTTTGCAAATGCTCCCGGTTTTCCCGGTTTGATCACAAGTTTACCTCCCAGATTTCCCTGCGTTGCTATCGCATGCGCCGTCCATTTAACCGATCCGTCGGGCCACTGTGCAGTCTGCCAGGTTTGTACAGGAATTTGCTTTCCATCCTGATTTTCAAGTAAAAGAGGAGCATCTTTTTTCAAAGCACCCTTTGGCCAGGGTATGCCCCAGGTGGTTCCGATGGTATCAGCAGTAACTTTGGAATCAAGCCAGTTGAGAGAAACTGGTCCTGCTGCTTTCACTTTCTGCTTATTCTTTCCTGCAAATGACGAAGCAACCGGTATTCCGGCTGCCATTACCATCGCACTTTTTACGAATTTCCTGCGGCTTACGTTTGGGTTGTATTTCATTATATAATATTGATAATCTGATCGATTGATTCTTAAAAATTGGTTCAACTGGTATTTTAACACCTGGCAAAAAATATTCTTAGCCACAGAATAACTTCAATTTATCTACTCTATTCGTGCATCCGTGGCAGTTTTTTTACTCGTAATTTAGATTCGTATTCTTATCGTTTTATTTTTAGCCACCAAGGCACAAAAACACAAAACTAATTTTTGATCCAAATGGCCAATGCAAACAGGGTGAGGCTTTGTAACTTAAAATCACACTGAATTCAAATTTAACTGGAATCCTCCGCCTCACTCTCCTGCTGTGTTCTGGTTTGGGACTTATTAATCAGAAAAGATTGGATTCCGAATACGTACAAGTTCTTCAAAAAATATTTTTTGCTACATTTAGCTCATGAAAAAAATGATCTCTGCCGCATTACTTTGTCTGTCTATATTGTCCTGCCAACCCAAAGAGGTGGACACGCTGGATGTCCGTAAAACATGGAAAGCGCTTACAGTCAAAGAGAACGGCATTGTGGTTTATAGTGCGGCCAGCACAAAAAATACCCGTCCATCCTACTCCGGATTCCGACTGGATTTAGGTTCGATAGATAAAGTAACTTTCACTGATGTTGATGGCAGAAAGTTATCGGGTACATGGTCATTATCGACAGATTATAAGAGACTCATCCTGCAAGACCTCACGCCACCTCCAACCGAAACCTCCGGTAATGTAGAGTTTTATATTACAAGCAGTACGAGTGACAGACTCTTGTTGAAGCGAACTACGGATAGCAAAAAGACAGGGAATACGATTAATGAATATGAGTTGGTTCCGGAGTGAAGTACTTAAGTCACATCCTCGTTATGTGCATTAAACGCCTGAAATTCCGAAGTTACTACTGCTCATCCCGGAACTAATACTATCGATTTTTGAGAAAAATACATGTGGTAGTACACAACCATAAGTTTGGCATGTATTTCATTATCAAATAATTACTTAACCAAAAATCTCCTCTTAACAATTTCATAATCTGGACAAAACATAAGGGTAACACACAGCAGTGACCTTTGTCGCCGAACAAAACCAGCATTATGAACATATTTACATTTACAGGAAGAAACTTACTTACAATCGCTCTTCTGCTTTTTGCGACTATTTCCTTTGCTCAAAAAGGGCTGATAACGGGTAATATCATGGATGGTCAGAAACTGTCTCTACCCGGAGCAACGCTTAAACTTACGCCTGGAAATCAGTACACCATTTCAGATGTGAGAGGAAAATTTGAGTTTTTGAATGTCCCTTCCGGCACCTACAAACTGGAAGCTACCTATATCGGATATAAGAATTTTTCGCAGCAGGTAACCGTGCAAACTGGCGAAATCGTGTCTGTGGAATTGATCATGAATGAAGGCGGACTTGACATGAATGAGGTGGTGGTCATGGGTGACCGTCTGAAAGGTCAGGCGAAGGCTCTGAATCAACAACGTAATAATGAAAATATCAGCAACATCATCTCATCTGATCAGGTAGGTCGCTTCCCGGACTCCAACATTGGAGATGCCCTGAAACGCGTGCCGGGAATTACGATGCAGAATGATCAGGGTGAAGCGCGTAACATCATTGTCCGCGGACTTGCCCCTGAACTCAACTCGGTAACCATGAACGGCGACCGGATACCTTCCGCGGAAGGCGACAACCGCCGTGTACAAATGGACCTGATACCGTCGGATATGATTTCGACCATTGAGGTGAACAAAACACTTACGCCCGATATGGATGCAGACGCAATTGGCGGGTCTGTAAATTTGGTTACCAGAGCCGCACCCAACGGACAGCGTTTATCAGCAACATTGTCCAGTGGTTTCAACCCAATTCGTGGAAAAGCATTGTACACGGGAGGCTTTGTATATGCCAATCGTTTTGCCAAAAATGCAATCGGAATGGTATTGAGCGGATCTTACAACAACAACAATTATGGCTCTGATGATGTGGAAGCTTCCTGGGCCAAAGATGATTTCGGTAATGTGTATATCAACGAAACCGATATCCGTAAATATGATGTGCAGCGGATCAGAAGAAGTTTATCGGCATCGTTTGATTTCAAATTGAGTCAGAATCATACAATTACCGCCAATGCGATGTACAACTGGCGCGATGACCGTGAGAATCGATATCGTATGCGAATAGACAACATTGAACCTGTTTATGACGACAATAATGGCATCACCGGATTTGAAGGTCGGATCGGTCGCCAAACCAAAGGTGGTATTGACAACAGCCGCAACAAAGGAACGCGTCTGGAAGATCAGAAAGTGCAGAATTATTCTGTTCGTGGTGACCATTTGCTGAGCACAAAAGTAGATATGGACTGGTCCGTAAGTTATTCAACTGCAAGTGAAGATCGTCCGAACGAACGTTACATCAATTTCAGGAAAGGCGGCAACCAACTGGTTTACAATGGTGATTCAAAATCACCTATGTTCGCCTCGGCTGGTCTCGACGCCGGGTCCATCGGACTGAACGAAATCAGTGAAAATAACGACTTTACTGAGGAAACTGAGCTCGGTGCAAAATTGAATGTTCGTTTTCCATTCTCGGTAATTCCTGATCAGAAAGGACGCATCAGAATGGGTGGAAGGCTTCGTTTGAAAACTAAAGACCGTAATAACATTTTCTACGAATATTCTCCGGTGAATGAAGACGACTTCGCAACACTGGGTACCAACGCTACGGTAAACTGGAACGACAATAACTTTCAGGCAGGATCACATTTAATTCCGGGTCTGTTTGCCAATAAGAGTTTTTTAGGCGGACTTAACCTGAACAATTCCGCTTTGTTCGAACAAGAGGCTGTTCCAAGCGAATTCCTGGGAGTGAACTACAATGCGAAGGAGAACATCGTTGCAGGTTTTGTTCGCTGGGATCAGGATTTCAACGAAAAACTCTCAATGATCGTAGGGGCACGTTTGGAAAATACCGCCATCAACTACACCGGAAATCTGATACAGGATGAAGAGGAATTAACAGGACAAAGAAGCGTAAAGAACAGTTATCTGAACGTAATGCCAAGTTTGTCATTCAAATACAATGCAACTGAAAACTTCATTCTGCGTGCAGCTGCAACCACGGCTCTGGCTCGTCCGAATTACTATGCTTTGGCCCCTTACATCAGCACCATTCCTGGTGACAAAGAGATAAGAGCCGGGAATCCTGATTTGAAAGCGACTTATGCATGGAATTTTGACCTGATGGCAGAAAACTATTTCGAATCGGTAGGTCTTATTTCAGGAGGAGCTTTTTATAAAAACCTGAAAAATTTCATATACACTTATCGCAATCAGCAATATACATCTGCAAATTTTGCTGCTGATTTCCCTAATACACCCAATCCGGTGGCGGCAGGCGAGCAGTGGGATTTCTTCCAATCTCGTAATGGTGAAAATGTAAACGTATTTGGATTTGAAGTTGCTTTCCAACGCCAGCTTGATTTCCTTCCTGGCTTCCTGAAAAACTTTGGAATCTATACCAACTATACTTTCACACAATCGTATGCAAACGGAATTTACAACGAAGATGGTGATGTAAGAACGGACGTAACATTGCCAGGAACTGCTCCGCACATGTTTAACGCATCACTTTCATGGGAAGACAAACGTTTCTCGGCCAGACTTTCTGCAAACTACACAGCGGCTTATCTGGATGCCTTGGGCGGAAGTGATTTCGATGATATCTATTACGACAAACAGTTTTTTCTGGATGCGAATGCCGCTTACAAGATCACCAAAAACCTACGTGTGTTTGCGGAAGCAAACAATTTAACCAACCAACCATTGCGTTATTTCCAGAGCATTTCATCCCGTACGGTGCAGGCGGAATACTACCGCCCCCGTTTCAATGTCGGCTTGAAATTTGACCTTACGAAATAGCTTTCAGCTCTTAGTGCAACATTAGAAAGTAATTTTAGCTGCATCCAGCAATCCTTGAATTCGAATATGTAATCTGAGTCCGGGTAAAACCGGACTCAGATTTTTAAATAAATGAACTTTGAAAATGATTAAATATACCATCAGCGCGTTGTCGCTGGCTTTAATACTAACATCTGCATCCTGCACAAAAAAACTATCCGGCAATACATCCCTGGATTCCAATGCGATCAAACCCGTTGTAATTACCGAACCCGTCAAACACGATACCGACGATCCTGCCATTTGGTTGAATCCTGCCGATCCTTCCAAAAGTCTGATCATTGGAACAGACAAAGACATCGACGGCGCTTTGTATGTATTTGACCTGAACGGAAAAATAGTAGCCGATAAAGTAGTGCGTAATCTGAAACGCCCTAACAATGTCGACATCGCTTATGGGCTCATAATCAATGGCAAACCTACCGACATTGCAGT
This sequence comes from Dyadobacter sp. CY312, assembly GCF_021390535.1. Taxonomy (GTDB): domain Bacteria; phylum Bacteroidota; class Bacteroidia; order Cytophagales; family Spirosomataceae; genus Dyadobacter. Next base: position 245,925 of record NZ_JAJUXG010000017.1, on the reverse strand, counting down.
CGTAACCGAACGTGAAGCTAATAAAATCCGCATTTTCAGTCTGCCCGACATGAAGGCGATTGACAATGGTGGAATTGAGGTTTTCAAGGGAGAAACCGTACAGGCTCCGATGGGAATTTCTCTATACACCCGACCATCGGACAAAGCAATTTTCGCAGTGGTAGGACGCAAATCAGGACCGGCGGATGGCTATTTATGGCAATATAAATTGACTGACGGCGGCAATGGGAATGTTGCTGCGGAGGTTGTTCGCAAGTTTGGCAAATACAGTGGCAAAAAGGAAATAGAATCCATAGCTGTAGACAATGAGCTGGGTTACATCTACTATTCTGACGAGCAGGTTGGCATCAGGAAATATTACGCCGATCCTGAAAAAGGGAATGAAGAACTGGCGTTGATTCCAAACACAGGATTTACCGAGGACAACGAAGGGATTTCCATTTACAAAACGGGAGACAAAACGGGGTACATTCTGGTCTCTGATCAGGGAGCAGGTAAGTTCCAGATTTTCCCAAGAGAAGGTTCATCTTCAAATCCGCACGAGCATAAAATGCTTAAATCAGTACAGGTAACAGCCTTGAAAAGCGACGGTTCGGATGTGACAAATGTGGCATTGAATGATCAGTTCAAACATGGATTGTTTGTAGCCATGTCCGAAGGGAAAGTCTTCCATTATTACCGGTGGGAAGATATTATCGGTGATTTGAAATAGGAGAATTTGAAATATTTAAAAGCACGGATTGGGGTAAAAAACCTGATCCGTGCTTTTTTATTTACTGCTATATCGCCCTTTCAAAAGATTCATCATATACACATTAATTTCCCACTGATTGCCCAAGGGCAATTGGGTATAGGGCATAACAGGCATGTAGGTAGCCGGGCCAAATTCGGTGGTGACAGTAAGGTCCGTGCCTGCCTTTCGATGCGTTTCCACAACAGCATCCCACCATTTTAAATGTGCCTGCAAGACCTCTTCCCACTCAGGTGCACGGGGATCATTTACCTGCGGTCCTTCCGGGTGCCCCACCCTGCTGTGAAAATGGTCAGTATGGGCAATTGCCAGGGCAACTTCTTCTTGCTGATCTTCAAGTAAAGATTCGTGAACATTACACCAGTGCGAAATATCCAGCGTGATTCTCAGGTCTGGCAATTCCGTAAGATAATGGTGTGTAATATTGGCCGCGTAAAGGCTTTTGCCCCGATGCGTTTCATGAATGATTTTGATACCAGATTCATCTGAAAGTTTGGCTGCCAGATCAAAAAGTCTTTTGTTCTGACCAAAACTGAAATAATCTTTTCCGGTCTGGCAATTGATAAATAAAGGATTGGCACTGATCAGATTCCTCAGATACTTCTCATAGTTAGTCGCGTGTTCGTCAACATCCTTTTCGAACGACTGCCAGTATTGCCCGATCAAATCCAGGTTGTTATTTTTCAGACTTTGAAGGATATCTTCCTTTTGACGACCATCGAAAGGCAAGGCCATTTCTACTCCGTCATAGCCAGCTTCCTTAACGTTTTTACAAAAGTGTTCAAACGGCAAAGTGTTTCCCCATTCGGGAGCAAAAAATTTGATTTTCATACAACTTAATATTGTTGGCATCAAAACAACAAAATTAATCTGAACTGGCAGGATTTTTGGCACTAAAAATATTGCCGATAAAATAATTAAGCACCTGGTATTAAACCAAATGCTTTTTTCTGGTCAAAGCTGAGTGTACGATTAAACTACGAGAATTTATGAAAACTATGCCCCGCTTTTTTCTTTCCATGTCAGTTTTCTTGGGTGGCTGGTTATTCTCTTCATCCATTTCCGACCAAAGTAAAATAAGATTTCCGTATAAAGCTGCCGGACTTAACGAACGCCAGGCGGCTGCACACCTGCTGAGCCGATTTACATATGGGGCTACTCCTGGACAAATTGACGCCGTTGTAAAACAAGGTTTAACTAAATGGTTTCACGATCAGCTCGAAGCCAAAATACCGGACGACACCCTAACCTCAAAGCTCAAAAGTTATGACTCCATTGAACTGACAAATGAAGAAGTCCTCATGATTTATCCCAAGCAGCCACAGGTATTACGCATGGCTGTAAAAGACGGATTCATTAACAAAGATTCTGTTGGTACAAATTCTGAGCAAAACAAAGCTGCGTTGGAAACCTACATGCAGCAAAACAATATCAGACCGCAAAAAGAATTGTACAGGCAGTTTATCAATCAAAAAATACTCAGAGCAGCCCACACCAACAATCAGTTACAAGAAGTAATGACCAGTTTTTGGTTTAATCATTTCAATGTATCTCTTACGAAGAACGACTGTGCCCAGTTTATTCCTGCATACGAACGAGATGTGGTGAGACCCAATTCGTTGGGCAAGTTTGAAGAACTGCTTCTTGCAACTGCTAAGTCGCCAGCGATGTTATATTATCTGGATAATTTCAGCAGCGCCGCAGGAAACAACAAATTCGCATCTAAAAAGAAAACGAATCAACAAAAAGCAGATGATAAGACTGCACCACAAAACGATCCTCTGATCGATTCGTTGATCAACATGTTGCAAAAAGTCAAAAAAGAAAAAGGGCTCAACGAGAACTATGCAAGAGAAGTGATGGAACTGCATACCCTCGGAGTTGACGGCGGATACACCCAGGAGGACGTCACGCAGGCCGCAAGGATTCTAACCGGATGGACCGTATACCCTATTCAACCTTACACCAGAGATACTTTGAGACAACGCGCTCAGAAACTGGACAGACAGGGATTTGTGCGGGAGGGCGATTTCCTGTTCGCTGCAAACCGTCACGACAGCGGAACAAAAACGGTTTTGGGAAAACAGTACGGACCGGATCAGGGATATTCTGAAGGGATGCAGCTGCTGCAAGATTTAGCGCATCATGCGAATACGGCAAAGTTCATTTCACAGAAAATTGCTGTAAGATTTGTGAATGACAATCCACCCAAAAGCCTGGTTGACAAGATGGCAAAAACCTTCCTTTCAGAGAATGGAGATATAAAGGCCGTTCTGACAGCCATGGTTTCAGCACCTGAGTTCTGGGCCGCATCGGCATTGCGTGAAAAGACGAAATCCCCTCTTGAACTGGCGGTTGGGGCAGTACGAAGTCTGAATGCAACCATCACGGAACCCTATCAATTATACAACTGGATCTCTAAAATGGGCGAAAAAATGTACTCGTATCAGGCACCAACCGGCTTTCCGGACAAAGGTCAGTACTGGATCAGCACAGGTGCGCTGCTTAACAGAATGAATTTTGGTCTTGCACTTTCTGCCAACCGGATTTCAGGTGTCCGGGTCAACCTCCCTGCACTCAATCAGTTCCATGAGCCTGAAAGTTCGCAGGCCGCTCTGATTACATACAGCAAGCTGATCATGCCTGAACGGGACATTTCAAAAACGGTGGAAAGGTTAGAACCGATGCTGAATGATCCGGAACTGTCGGAAAAGGTCGATAAAGCCAGTAACAAGATGAAGCCTGAAAATGCAGGCGATGTCATGTCGTCTGAACGGACAAAGAAACCGGTGTCCAACTCCAAGGCTAATCGCAAAGAAAGCGGTACCATGTTGGCACAGGTAGTGGGCGTTATCATTGGCTCACCGGAATATCAGAGACGTTAACTCAACGAAAAAACTTATGTTATCAAGAAGAGCTTTTTTGAAATCAGGCGGTGTGGCACTTTTCAGTGCGGGTATCGCAGGCAGCATTCCGGCATTTGCCGTACAAGCGGCTGCCGCCAACAAAACGGCATTTCCTTTCGCAAAGAAAAAGACACTTGTTTGTATTTTTCAACGAGGAGCTATGGATGGTTTAATGGCCGTTACGCCTTTTAACGATACGTTTCTTAAAACAGCGAGGCCAAATCTTTTGATGTCGGCGGCACAAAGTACATCCGATAAACCGTTGATAGACCTCGACGGACGCTTTGGTTTACATCCATCAATGCAGGTTTTTGAATCACTATTCAGAGAAAAACGGCTGGCTATTGTTCACGGTATCGGCTCACCCAACACCACCAGATCTCATTTCGACGCCCAGGACTATATGGAATCCGGAACCCCGTTTAACAAGGGAACCGCCAGCGGCTGGCTGAATAGGGCTGTTGGACTTTTGAAAGATGAGGCCCTTACTCCCTTTACAGCAGTGAGCCTAACATCTGCCATGCCACGCTCCTTCTACGGAGATAATCCCTCTGTATCAATCAGCAATCTTCAGGACTTTGCAATACAAATGAAAGGAAACCAATCCGGAGCGAATATGGCTGCAAAAAGTTTTGAGGATCTCTATGACCAAACCGCATCTGGTCTGTTACAGGAAACCGGCAGAGAGAGCTTTGAAGCAATGAAATTACTAAAAACGGCAGATCTGAAAAACTACAAACCAGAACCTGGCATTACTTATCCAAACTCTGCCCTGGGGAACTCATTGAAACAAATTGCACAGCTTATTAAAATGAATGTGGGACTTGAAGTTGCCTTTGCGGAATCCAACGGATGGGATACACATTTCAATCAGGGAGCTGCTAATGGTGTTTTTGCAAGAAACGTCGCAGATCTCAGCAACAGTATCAGCAGCTTTTGGAACGATCTGAGTGCTTATCAGGACGATGTGACGGTAATGACTATGACAGAATTTGGGCGCACAGTTCGCCAAAACGGGACACGCGGCACCGATCACGGTCGTGCTTCCTGCAACTTCATTCTGGGCAATGATGTGAATGGTGGATTGGTTCACGGAAAAATGCAGCCAATCGCGGTTGAAAATCTGGAAGACGGACGTGATCTTGCTGTTACAACAGATTTCAGAAGTGTATTCAGCGAAGTGGCAGACAAACATTTGAAGCTTACCGACGACAAAACGCTTTTCCCCGACTGGCAGGGCGAAAAAATCGGCGTGATGAGGGACGCCTGATGCGAAGTAAACGCCTGTCAGTTGACAATAAAAGACAGATTTACATTTTTATAACGTGGCAGCTGCAATTGGCTCCTCATGTTTTTAAAACTTTCCATAGGACCCTGTGCAGCCAGCATGTTCACAGTCCAGGCAGGAATAATGCCACCGGGGTCAACCTGCAAAGTATATTCCACTTTTACACTTCCCGGCTCCACGGGGGTTATGATCCAGTGCCCTGTGGAGTGTGTAATTCTTACAATACCCTTTTTCTCCGCGACCCAACCCGGCACAGCTGGTGCGTCTACGGTCACCACTTTTGTAGCCAGATCCTGACTAACTCTGATGTGCGCCACAAAATCCCTGTTCTCCAGAGGCCAGGGAAGGCTCACTTCTGAATAATAAAATAATTCCGAAGCAGAAATTCTTTTTACCAAAACACACGATTTGGTATGTGAAACCCACTCCGTAGCCACGGGAAGATCCATGAGCAAGGTTACCAACTGAGAAGCGGATGCTTTCACCATACACTCCACCTTCACCGCTTTGACTTTACTTGTCGGTACCGATCTGGAGTATACTTTAATGCCGTCATTCTCCGCGATCATGTTCCATGCCGCTTGTCCCGACACCGTAGTTATTGATGTATAAAAAAGAAAAAGTGCTGTTGCGATTTTCAACATTTATGTATTTTGGCAAACCCGGGTTTTGATCCTGAATGCTCCAAAAGTACAATATATAAGAGTCCGGTAATGAAATCCTGTTTAAAATTAAAATACAGGTAATGTAAAGTGAAAGAAACCGAAGAATATTCTGCAAGAAAAAGCGAAAATGGAGGAGCCCTGATTTTTTTTGCAAATTTTATAATTTTGAAGACCGTATATCCGCATATTCTTTTGAAATTTGCACAAATGAAGCCATTTCTTGGACCGTTAATAAGCAAGATTGCCACCAGCAGTCTTCTGTGCAGCTAAACTTTTAAATTTTTTTCTGCAAAAACGAATTCCCGGCGACAATTTTTAGTTACATACAGAACCAGTTGCCAAAGGCAGCTACATAAGCCTCAAACTTAAAAAAATACAATGGCTAAGTACTTAAACGAAACATCCAGGACTTTCAGTGAATTCCTTTTAATCCCGGGCCTTACAACGAAAGACTGCGTTCCTGGAAAAGTTTCTCTAAAAACTCCGCTCACAAAATACGAAAAGGGGCAGACTCCGGAAATAGAACTTAATATCCCCTTTGTTTCAGCCATCATGCAATCTGTTTCTAATGACGGAATGGCGATTGCTTTGGCAAAAAATGGCGGTCTGTCATTTGTCTTCGGTTCTCAGTCTATTCAGGAGCAGGCCGAAATGATACGGAAGGTTAAAAACCACAAGTCGGGTTTTGTAATAAGCACTGCAAACCTGACTGAGGAACATACATTGAAAGACGTTATTGCTTTAAAAGCGAAAACAGGTCACTCTACGATTGCCATTACAGACAACGGAACTGCGGAAGGCAAGCTATTGGGTATCGTAACCAGCCGCGACTACCGCGTTGGAACGGATGCTTCAAGCAAAAAGGTGAAAGAATTCATGACGCCTTTTGCAAAGCTGATCACCGCGAAACTGGGTTGCACCCTTAAAGAAGCAAATGACCTGATTTGGGAGCACAAACTGAACAGTCTGCCTGTTATAGACGAAGATCAGAATTTCAAATTCTTCGTTTTCAGAAAAGATTATGACAACCATAAAGACAACCCGCTTGAACTGACGGACAAGCAAAAGAAATTGGTTGTTGGTGCCGGAATTAACACCCGTGATTATGCAGAAAGAGTTCCTGCACTGATCGAAGCTGGTGCAGATGTATTCTGTATCGACTCGTCAGATGGATTTTCTGAATGGCAGCGTGATACGCTTCAGTACATCAAAAAGGAATTCGGCGGCAAGATAAAAGTAGGTGCAGGTAACGTGGTTGACAAAGACGGCTTCCTATATCTGGTTGAATCCGGTGCTGATTTCGTTAAAGTTGGTGTAGGTGGTGGATCTATTTGTATCACCCGCGAAACCAAAGGTATCGGACGTGGACAGGCTACGGCACTTATCGAAGTTGCTGCCGCACGTGATGAATACTATCAGCAAACAGGAATTTATGTTCCAATTTGTTCAGATGGCGGTATCGCCCAGGATTACCACATGGTACTTGCTTTGGCAATGGGCGCAGATTTTCTGATGATGGGAAGATATTTCGCAAGGTTTGACGAAAGCCCGACAAGAAAACTGATGGTGAATGGAAGCTATGTTAAAGAATATTGGGGAGAAGGCTCCAACCGTGCCCGCAACTGGGAACGCTACGACATGGGCGACACCGACGGACTTAAATTTGAAGAGGGAGTAGATAGCTACGTACCCTACGCAGGTACTCTGAAAGACAACCTTGCCGTAACTTTGGGTAAAATTAAATCCACCATGTGCAGCTGCGGTACCATTTCTATTGGCGAACTGAAAGAAAAAGCAAGCATCACGCTGGTTTCATCTGTAAGTATTGTGGAAGGTGGAGCGCATGATGTGATTGTGAAAGAATAGACTTTAGTTTAGACGATTTTAGTATAAATTGAAAATTACAAAGCCTCAAAAAATGTGAAAATCTCACATTTTTTGAGGCTTTTTGCAATACACAGCTGTGTTACGTAAAACTTATTCGTACACATAAGGAGTATGACCTTGCGCTTGGATATCCATCCCTCAAACCACCGGATGCTTAACCAGAATCCGAAGCTGGTGTGTATTAAAAACCTGAGAGTTGGGCTCGACACTTTTTGTTAAAAATACACTACCTCCTATTACACTATTGGTTCCAATAATGGTATCACCACCCAAAATGGTTGTTCTTGCGTAAATGATTACGTTATCTTCAACGGTTGGATGCCGTTTTGTTTCGGCAAGATCTTTGGCAACCTGCAACGCACCCAGCGTTACTCCCTGGTAAATACTTACATTCTTGCCAATAACAGTCGTGGCGCCAATCACAATTCCAGTACCATGGTCAATCATAAAAGGCACGCCTATGGTTGCATCTGGGTGGATGTCCACTCCTGTTTTTCCATGAGCAAACTCGCTCAAAATCCTTGGTAACACTGGAATATCTAACCTGCTTAAATGGTTGGCGATTCTATAAACAGTAATGGCATAAAATCCCGGATATGAAACGATCACCTCGTTCACACTGGTGGCTGCCGGATCATACTCAAATATCTTGCTGGCATCCAGTCTGAGATTGCGATAGATACCTTCCAGAGAGGAATAAAAATCATTCACAACACCTTCAATATCCATCCCGCTCGGTTCCAGATAACTCAGCAAAATGTTTTCCAGGTCGATCTGATTCTTTTTGAGAATACCCTCATATGAAGACTTTTTTGGCAAATGATTACTTGGAAACAAAAAATGAACCAAATCATTAAGCCAGGAAACTGCATCGTGCCAGGACGGTGTTGCTTCCCATTCGGCATGATGCGTGTTTCGTAAAAGACCAATCAAAGATTGCGTATTCGTACTTTTATTCATATCAGAATTTCATAGACAAACGGCCGTCAGAACATCAATGCACCAACAGCCGCTTGAAAAAATTTCACTTCTTACTTTTCCGTAAACGATAAAGTGTTTCCACCAACACATCCACATCAGAGCAGGTATTGTAAAATGCAAGTGAAGGACGAACTGTTGTTTCTACTCCAAAACGGCGCAGGATAGGCTGTGCACAATGGTGCCCCGATCGTACTGCAATCCCTTCCTTATTTAATACGGCACCCACTTCTTCGGTTTTATAACCATCGAAAACGAAAGATAAAACCGAGGCTTTGTCGGGAGCGGTACCAATGAGCCTGAGACCCGGAATGTCTTTCAACAAACCAGTTGCATATTGCAAGAGGTAATGCTCGTATTGATGAATGATATCAATACCAATTTTATTCACGTAGTCAATCGCAGCTCCAAGTCCTACGGCATCCGCAATATTTCCTGTGCCAGCTTCGAAACGAGAAGGAGCGTCGTGGTAACGTGTATGCTCGAAAGTTACGTCTACAATCATGTTACCACCTCCCTGCCAGGGTTGCGTTTCGTTCAGCAAATCTTCCTTGCCATAAAGCACACCAATGCCCGTAGGTCCGAAAACTTTGTGACCAGAAAAAACAAACCAATCGCAATTGAGCGCACGCACATCTGAACGTAAATGTGAAACAGACTGAGCACCATCCACAAGTACCTTCGCACCGGCAGCATGAGCCATTTCGACCATTTGCTTCGCAGGAGTAACTGTACCCAAAGCATTGGAAACCTGAGTAAACGATACAAGACGTGTTCTTGGATTTAACAGTTTGGCATATTCATCCAGCAGTATCTGTCCGTCGTCATCTACCGGTATCACCCTGATCTTCAAACCCTTTTTGGCCGCAAGTTGCTGCCATGGAACAATGTTCGCATGGTGTTCCAGGTTGCTGACAATGATTTCATCACCCGGATTTAGATTCTGATCGCCCCAGGTTTTAGCTACCAGGTTGATCGCCTCCGTTGCCCCTCTCACAAAAATGACCTCATTCACCGATCCGGCATTGAGGAATGCCCTCACCTTTTCCCTTGCACCTTCATACGCATCAGTAGCACGTGCGGCAAGTTCATGTGCAGCTCTGTGGATGTTTGAGTTTTCGTGCTCGTAAAAATAAGTGATGCGGTCAATTACCTGCTTCGGCTTTTGAGTCGTAGCAGCATTATCAAGCCAGATCAAAGGGCGTCCGTTTACCGTTTCCTGCAAAATCGGAAAATCCTTTTTGATCAGGTTTACATCAAAAGATCCGAATGAGGAGGTCTCAGGTTTATTCTGAATGGCTGCGCCTTTGTACTCCGGAAAACCGAATGGATCATTACCAGAAAATCCGGCTCCTTGCAAAAAGTAATATTGCGAACTTCCCAATCCCTGTGAAGATGGTATTTGCGGTACGCTTTTAAACGAATTGTATGAAGACAACGCATTCCTCAAATCAGCTCCGTAACCGAATCCGTTGCCGTAAGGGAATTGCTCTGTAATATGACTTACTCCCGGAATCACAGATGGTGAAATTCCACTTCCTCCCAAAGACGGTGTGTAAGTTGAATAGTCAGGTAAAGCAGTATTTTGCGCCGCTCCGCTCTGAGAAACCGCTTTACCTGGATCCTGAAAGCTGGTCTGAGGATTGCTCAGGTTAACCGCATTGTTCTGATTGGCCGCTGACGGTGAGATACCACTACCAGCCACACTCGGAGATTTTGCCCCAGATGTAGGTGGAGAGGTTACCAGTAACTCTGACGGATTTTGCAGATACCCGCTATTGTTACCAACTGGTGCGGCGCCATTATAACTACCCCGGCTGAAATGCGGATCTGGCAAGCTCGTTTGCGGACTGGCCGCATCGAACCCCTTACTTTCCTGAAAAAGAGAAGGCAAGCGGTCGTGTACCAGATTCAGCGCCTTCTGAGCCTTGGGATGATCCGCCAGGTCGGGTGAAAAATTCGCCTTTGGGAGTTCATTAGGCATCAATGAAAACAGCTCATTGGCAAGTTTTTCCAACCCGGCAGTGTCGGGAAGGCCTGTAATATGTTCACCAGCGGCTGGCTGATTAATATTTATACTCATGGTAGTTTCCAATTTCTACATCTTCCAATACTGCAATGGCATCATCAACAAGAACCGCCAATGAGCAATACAGAGATACAAGGTAAGATGCAATCGCTTTGTCATTAATACCCATAAAACGTACCGACAAACCAGGAGACTGCTCACCAGGAAGACCAGGCTGATACAGACCTACAACTCCCTGACGGCTCTCACCTGTACGCAAAAGCAATATTTTAGTCTTACCATTTTCGATTGGTAATTTATCAGATGGAAAAAGAGGAATACCTCTCCAGGTAATAAACTGTGAACCGAATAAAGATACTGTTGGAGGTGGTACACCTTTGCGGGTGCATTCGCGACCAAATGCAGCTATGGCCTTTGGGTGAAGCAAGAAGAAACCCGGTTCTTTCCATACCTTCGAAATCAGCTCATCCAGATCATCGGGAGTTGGTGCTCCGTTTCTTGTTGAAATGCGCTGAGAAGGTGCAATGCTGTGCAAAAGACCGTATTCCGTATTGTTGATCAATTCACTTTCCTGACGTTCCTTGATGCTTTCAATGGTAAGTCTGAGCTGCTCGCTGATCTGATTGTAAGGCTTGCTGTAAAGGTCAGATACGCGTGTGTGTACATCCAGAACCGTGTTTACTGCATTCAGGTTGTATTCACGTGGATTTTCAACGTAGTCTATAAACGTATGCGGTAATTCCCTTTCGTCACGTCCCGAACAATCAACCTCAGCTGTACTTCCGTCTTTCACTTTGTTTAAACGGTATACACCTGACTCTACCGGAATCCAGTTTAACAAATGTGTTAACCAGCGTGGTGTAATCGCGCCCATTTGAGGTACGGTGCGTGTGGCAATCGCTAACTGCCTGGCTGCTACATCACCCAGCGCAGTTTGCTTCTCGTTTACTTTTGACATTTTTAAATATAGATTGATTGAAAAAACACTCCATCTGGCTGTTACATCATTCAGAATGATGTGACATACCTTTTACAAACTTACGCCAATGGGTAATCTGGTTTTCGCAAAAAAAGGAACCGTACCACACATGGCATCCTGCCAGTAAAAACACAAATGAACGATCGGGAAATAATTTCGTATATACCCACCGCAATGTTCCAAAACAAAACCAGAACCGCATAATAGCAGACCAGACGAAAGATAATTTGCCTGAAACGTCTAGTGGTACAGTAGATTTTGTAGGCTTATAATTCCGGCAACATACCACCAATAATTATTATTATACTAATTCGATAGACTTTATATTTTATTATTACTAGATTTGCTCCAAGTGAAATTCAGATTCGGAACAATATGCTTAGAACAAACCTTATCCATGCCTATAAAAATGAGGAGCTGGCCGTAGAAGCATTTAAAGAATATCGCTTACGTGACGGGATCGTATGCAAAAAATGTGGAGGCAAAAATCATTATTGGCTCACTTCCAAACAGCAGTTTCAGTGCAAACAATGCCGATTTCGTACCACATTGCAAAGCGGAACCCTGCTGGAAGGAAGTAAATTACCCGTATCTTATTTCTTCATTGCTTTACACCTTTTGATCAAAAATGAGAATAACCTTACTATTGAAGAGTTTCAGCAGCAAACCGGGCATAAATACAGTGAACCGCTGTACGATTTTCTGCGAAAAATAAAGTCCTATCTCAAAACGAACGATCAGCATTCCATTCTGATTGATTTCGTCGAAGCAGCCAACAAAAAATTTCTCGTACATCAAACGTAGCCATATCCCGTCTGCAAACGGACAGGATTATATGTAAAAAATCCCGTTTAAGAGCCGGTTTGTTACCAGTCTTAAACGGGATAAATATTATTTTTTACCTGTCAGGCCAGAAGCCTTCTATTTAATGCGCTAACCCTAATCCCTTTCAGGCTCTTCACCCTCGACGCTATCTGCGTTTTGTCTTTAAAAGCATATACAGGCTCAAAAAGTGATTTGAATTCATCGATCGTTGCCTGCAATTGCTTTCTTGACAGTCCGCTGTATTCAAGTTGCAGGAAACGGGATTTCTCGGGTGAGTACTTTTTCATTTTCCAATATTGCGGATGATTACTTCCAATTGGCGGCCTGAAATCGCTTTCGTTGTCTCTGATCAAAAATTCAAGATCAAATGTAACTTCGTTCGTAATTTTTGAAGGATGTCCTTTGACAATAATTTTGGCCTCCCGGCCCACTGCCAGTCTGAATATTCTTTCGTGTATCATTGTAAATCTTGGTATAGCGGATGTTTGTTTGCTTTGCTCCTACGGAACGTATTATCAGTACATACAAAATAAAGTCTACTTAGTTTATAGACAAAGAAAAGTAAACCAATTCATAAAAGCAAAACAATCCTGCATTTTATCGACAGATCTTATTCCCACGTACCTTATTCATGCCTGATCCTGTACCAGCTCTCCCTTTGCCGTTGGTCTTCTCCCGTTTTGCATTCTACAAAACCATTTTCTTTGAGCCAGATGAGCGACTGATAAACGGTAGCGGGGCTTATTTTAATGTAACTGTTTCTCAAAAGCAGATACAGATTTCCAGCATCGGTGTAGTCGTTCGTCTTTTGCAAATAATCCGCCACCAATAATTTTTTACCCGGACAGCGGATTCCCTTCGTTTTGCAATAGGCTCGTATCCTTCCCGATATTGTGCTCATAATCTACGTTTTTGTTTTTCAATTTATTACCAGGCCTGTTGGAGCGTTCGGATTGGGATGGGCCACATCGTTGTTTCTATAAATTTTACCGGAGTCCCATATACGCAACTATACAGGCAGCTTTTGGGTTTAAAAACAGTACCTGAAAAGTGGCCAGCCTATTAACTGTGATCATTCCTGATCTGTGCCGGGTTTGCGGCAACGACCTTTGGCCGGAACAATGGCTTTTTGTCTTGCGTTACTTCCACACTTTCTGATTTAGAAACCGCTTTTTTCGGACTCTTTTTCTTCTTACCAAAACCTTTACGGTTCCACCACACAATAAATCCTGTCACTGGAAGCGAAGCTCCGATCAAAGCAGATAAAAATGCGAGCACTTTACCCGGAAAACCTAGTATACTTCCCACGTGAATGTCGTAGTTCATCCTGCGCAATTTGCCTGCAAACGAAGCCTGGGCAAAAGGTTTGTCGTAAATTTCATTACGCCCTAGCTTTTTGAGTGTATGTCGGTCAAAATTGTACGAAATTGTATTAAAGTACTGTCCGGCAGTTGGATAAACCGTAAAACTGATTGCTGATTTTGCATCCGTTGTGTCGGGAAACCCATAGTAAAATCCTGTCGTGGATGGATTTTCCGCAACCACCTTTGCCCACGCTGCATCCAATGCCTCAGCAGATGAATAAAACTTACCATTCTGCAGGGAATCCGAAGTAGTTTCTTTCCATTCCGGTTCTGCCTCCCCGCCCGAGGTAACCCAATATAATCCGTTGCTGTACCACTCTATACCATACACCATCCCGGTAAGTGCAATGGCAAGCAAAAATAACAAGGAGTAAAATCCAAGTACATTATGAAGATCCAGGTTGATACGCTTCCAGGTACCATTCCATTTGATCTTAAAACTCTTATCGCGTGTGCTTTGTGTCCATTTTTTAGGGTACCACCAGATGAGTCCGGTAATGAGCAGAACTACGAAAACCATCGTTCCGTAATTAACGATTGGCCGACCGATTTCCCACGGAAACCAAAGGAATCTGTGTCCGTCCAGTATCCACCGGAAGAAATCCTGTTCGTCCTTTAAATGCTTTTTTGTTGCCTGAATTTCTCCCGTATAAGGATTCATCAGCAGGGTGTAATGCACAGCTGCATCGTATTCACCCACGCCAACATTGACAGCCCTCCCCTGTTGTAAATTCGCATACGTAACCTTTTGACCAGGAAATTTATCCGCTGCAATAGCCCGGATCACAGACGGTGTCAGCACCGGTATTTCCTCCTTTTCCGCCCTTGATTCCGGCTCAATGAGCCAGGTTATTTCGTCGTTAAAAACCCAGATGCATCCCGTGATGCAAACAATAAAAACAATGATCCCGGAAATTAATCCCAGCCAAAGGTGAAGCCAGTCGTTGATTTTTCTGAATGTCGACTTTCCTTCCTTCTTTACCTGCCCGCCGTTTTGCGATGCCTTATCCGATCTTTTTAAAGGATTCATAATGTTGAATAGCTTCTAATTTTTCCGTTTACAAAATCGGATCAGGTGGCACTTATCTATATGTTGCATAACTTTCCCGAACCCGAATGTCCGGCAGAAAAAAAATATTTCCCTCTGCCGGACTTCATTAGTTTACCTTCTTAAATGTGTAAATAATACCAGTGTCAATCTCTCTTGCCAGAAGTTGATCCGATGATTTTTCAAGAATCACGAAATTCATGTCCGGATTGTACAGACTGAGCTTTTGACCATCTATTTCATACACCCAATGACTTTGAGGCTTAGTTCCATCAAAGAAGAACGAATTCCATGTCGCTTTTCCGTCTTCATGGAATTCGACCCGAAGATCCTGAAAACCGGTTGACACCATTTTAAAGCTGACCTCCCATTTGCCATGTAAAAATGCCCTTTCATCCGGCACTTTACCATCGTCTTTACAAGAAGTGATTGTTGCCAGAAAAAGAATCAACAAAAAGTATGTTTTCATAAGGTATTTCATAATCCGTCGGAGCTTCACAAATTTTGGATAATAACCTAATAGCTAATCTTTGAAATCGTTGTTACATCACTGATGTTTTCGAATTCCAGACCTTTGCTCCCCGTCGCGGTACTGGCGTTGATGTTGTATACAAAGTGTTTTCCGGCATCGTCTTTCAATACATATCGGATGGTATTTCCGTCGCTTTCAACAAAGGTTTTTTGCTTGTAGCCCATTTGAGCATGCTCAGGTACTCCAGTAACCCAGGTAATGGTCTTTGCTTTCACATCCACGATCGCCAGCTTGGTACGACCGGTCCACTCCTCAACTTCTTTTGTATTTATAAAAAATGACATCAGGAATTTACCGTTGCTGATGTAATCACCGCGGGAAACTTTAAGTCCGCCTGATTTTGCTTCCAGATTGAAAAAATAGCTTTGATCGAAAACATCTGCATCTTTTTTGATCCGGATCATTGCGGAGGGATTTTTGGATTTCAAAGCTGTTGAATATGCATACACATCACCATCCTCTATTTGCTTCATACCATGCATCCCGAACCAGCTTCCAATAGGACCTGTACGACCGTCACGAATGATTTTTTTGAATTCTAGACCGGGATAAGTTACCGCAAGAACCCATGTACTGTCACGAAACTTCGTTTCTGTAACTCCGGTTTCAGTAGGGCCCAGATCGTAAGGAAGGAAAAGCGTATTGTTTCCTGCTTCAAAAACGCCATACCAGGTTGGCCATTCAGTACCGATCGCCATCTTCGTCATATCAATTGAGTTACGTCCCGATAGTACAAGGTTGTTGGCATCAAATCTGAATATGGTTGCACTGGGACTTTCAGGTGTACCAGACCAGCTT
This sequence comes from Dyadobacter sp. CY312, assembly GCF_021390535.1. Classification (GTDB taxonomy): domain Bacteria; phylum Bacteroidota; class Bacteroidia; order Cytophagales; family Spirosomataceae; genus Dyadobacter. Next base: position 229,875 of record NZ_JAJUXG010000017.1, on the reverse strand, counting down.
CCACCTACCCATGCATCCGTTCCGATGGCATTGTAAACAGCTGCCGTGGGAGCGTTAACCGTATTCCCGATCTTCACCACGTTGCCCTTGCTATCGAGTCCGTATGGCGTTACGGGCCCCTGATCTCCCCATACGGCTGCAAAAAGTTTGTTGTTTTGAGGAACGAAAGAATAAGCATCAGTCTCAACTCCATTTACCAGATTCACTTTACCTCCTGTCAGGGAATCAGCTGTGATGATATACGGCGCTGATTCAGAACCCGTGGATCCGACAGAATAGGCTACGAATACATATTTGGATTTGCCAATAGGTTCAACATTGCCGTCTGTGTCCTCCTTGTCGGAACTACACGACGCGAAACTCAGCATTCCCAGTGTGAACATGCCCAGTATAAACCTGTTTGTTTTCATTTTTAAAAAATTAATAATAAATAGTTGATTGTAAGTAATAGCGAAAAAATTTGAATAATCCTGATCTAATCAGACCATGGCGCAGCCAAGTGCTGATGGCTGACAGCTGCGTCTATCCTACTTTACTATGAAGTATCGAAGCTTCACATTGAATGAACGGCTCGGCTTTTGCAGGCTGAAATTGTCGTATAGGAGTGCGTCGGCGATGTTTCGGCATTCCACAGCAATGTTGTATTTCCCATTAGCAATGGAATAAGTTACATTGGCGTCATGGGCGATCTGTTGCGGAATGGTCAGTTTACTGCTCGCAGCACCCTGGCTTGGCCAGCGCAGGTAATATTCATGCACATAAAGCATGTTGTAGCCGACAGTAAGTGAATTTCCCTGTTTGCCCACATTCTGAAAAAACAGCGAAGCATTACCATTTCCAAACAGGTACGGCATGTTAGGAATGCGGTCTTTGTATACCGGACTTACGTCGGAAGTCTGTCCTTCGTATTTCGTATTGTTACGAATATTCTGGTAAGTAACATTGATTCCCGCCGTGAACAATCTTTTAAATGAATACCTTATTTCAGCATCAGCGCCATTGTTGGTCACATCGCGTAAATTCACCATCTGCTGAATTGCCCGGTTGAAAGAAGTGTAAACACTAGGACGGATAAAGTCCGTTGCAGAGCGGTAAATCACATTTCCATCCAAATAGAAGTGGTGTACTTTGTTTAAAGATGTAGTATAATTAACCCCGAGGTTAAAGTTATTGCTGCTTTCGGGACGAAGTGAAAAGTTGGAAGCAAGATTAATTACGTCACCAAACATTTCATCGTTTTCGGGCAAACGATAGCTCTTCTCAAAAGAAGCCTTGATCTGCAAATTTGGAAGCAGGAAATACGTTGAAGCTACACCATATCCTTCCTGTGTAAACTTGTTTTTCTGAGTATAATATTCGTCGTTGAGAATGTTGTACGAACTACTGTTCTGGATGTATTCTTTGAAGAACAGAGACGTGTTCCATTTACTGCCGAGATCAAATCGATAGCCAACACCGATCACATTTTTGGTGGTTTTCTGAGGCATCTTATTTCCCTTGTCATGGGGTTTTAGCTCATCTTCACCTTGCCGGTCAAAAGTATTGAATGTATTGTTGATCACAATCGAATGTTTCGCGCTGATCTGATAGCTCAGATTTGCATTGAACAAGCCATTGTTGTTTCTGAATTTATAGAGTGTTCTGGCTGATTCCCCACCGGGTGTACCTGGATTTCCTTTGTAAATAAATCCGCCCAGCCAATTGTATTGCTTATTGGCAGTATCAATAGCTTGCTCCTGTCCAAAATTGAAATTTCCGTTAACACTCAGATTCAAACCTTTAACAAACAAATCACTTTTGGAATACTTCACCGATGGCATCAGGATGTTTCCTTTTCGCCGGCGCTCACCATACACATCGTACATCCTGTTACCTGTCTGAATATCCGCCTTGTTCTGTCCCAGTGTCACGCCGACGATCAGCCTGTCTGCGAACTTCTTGTTGACCACGCCAATGTTGGCAATCACAGTCTCGTTACGATAAGTGTCGTTGAAACGACGTACGCGCATGGGAACATAGAGCCCGGTGTTCAAGTCTGGTACTACATCCACATTCACCCAATAATTATTATCGGAGTAATTTTGAAAAGCATTGAGCTGAAAAGTGAAACCTTTTTCTGTCGTGATACCGGTGTTAATCGCTGTGCGGTGCGTATTAAACGATCCATAAGAATAAGACGCATCCAGGTAATTACGACGGTTCGGATTTGTAACAATGTTAACCGCGCCACCGAGTGCATCGGCACCAAGCCATATGGGAACAACGCCTTTGTACACTTCAATGCGGTCAGCAAGATTTACAGGAATGTTGTTGAGCTGAAAGGATGAACCGAAGTTGTCCATAGGTATTCCGTCCATAAAGAACTTCACCTGTTTTCCGGTAAATCCATTCAGAGAAAAATTGAAACTGGAACCTACCCCACCCGTTTCCCGCACGCGCACACCTGAAACCCGGTCAAGCACATTCGATAAATCCAGCGTGGTATTGTGGAGTTGCTTTGCATCAATCGCAGTGATATTGAAGGCAAGTTTGCTGGCTTCCCTGGCCTCCGTAAGACCAATAACCGATGCCTCTTCCAGTTCTCTCGCACCGGCAGCCAGCGTAAAATCAATACGCCGGTCATCGCCATCTTTAAGTATAATTTCGCGAACCTGCGTTTCGTAACCCAGAAAAGACGCAACGATGGAATGTTTTCCACCTTGAAGGTTTTCGAGCCGGAAACTCCCTTTGGCATCCGTAAATGTACCGAGGGTATTATCTTTCAGCGATACGGTAGCACCAGGTAGCATTTCACCCTCGGAAGATCTGACCGTACCGCGAACAGTAGTTTTTTGGGCGAACGATAGCAATGAACAGGCACAAAATATGCCTGTAATGAAGATTTTTCTAACTTGCATTACTTTTAATTTTTGACGACTTTAAAAGTTCCACGCCTCTGGCGCGGACGAACCGTACGGTTGGCGCCGTGCGGTTCTTTTTTTGGAAAATGGTATTGCCCGGCAATCCACATTCCACTTATTCGTATAATAAATGTTACTTCATGTTATTCCTTTCAGGATGTTTCTAATAGCACAAATGGTTCGAAAAAACTTGTCAAATCGTTAGTTTCGTTATCCGGGATCACCGAATTCTTACAGTGACACAACGTATGAAATTTGAGTCATCGGGGATAAATGTAAGAGAGCGCAAAGATATATCTATTTGTAATAAGTCCAAATAAATATATAATTAGCTTTTAAAAATAGAGTAGCCCAGTGTTTGGCGAAGTACTCTTTATTGAAAAAAGCCACCGTAAAAATTGATTGAGCGAATTGAAACAGGTGCCTCTATACAAGACGTATGGATAAACGGTTACCAGTTTTTAACTATATTTATACACACAAAAATCACAGATACGGAATATCATTTCGCATTTAAATATTTTCGCAAAATATTACCAAACAACTACCAGAATGAAGAAAAAGCTATTGTTATGGATGCTGGCGGCATACGGCTTCCAACATTTTTCCATTGCCCAGTCTTTCAACAATTTCCCTGTAACAACCCAAAAACCGCCACTTCATGCCAAACACTGGATGGCAATTACAGGTAAACCGTTAGCTGCAACTTCAGGGGCGATGATTTTCAGTAAAGGCGGTAATGCCATTGATGCTTCTTGTGCCATGCTTGCTTCCACCTGCACCATGTGGGATGTACTGAGCTGGGGAGGCGAAACGCAGGCTTTGATCTACAATCCCAAAACGAAAAAAGTAATTGCCATTAATGCCATGGGTGTAGCGCCGACAGGTGCAACGGCCGACTTTTTTAAAAATAAGGGAATGAAATATCCGCCGGAATATGGTCCATTGGCAGCAACTACACCGGGTACGGCAGGCGGATTAATGACCATGCTTGCAGAATACGGAACCATGAGCCTGAAAGAAGTGCTCGCACCAGCGATGCAGCTTGCAGAAGGTTATCCAATCGAAGCTCAAACGGCTAATTCCATTGAAAAAGGAAAGGATAAAATAAAACAGTGGCCTTATTCGAAAAAGGTGTTCCTGACACACCCCGGAGAAAAACGGGAGGCGCCGGATGCCGGAGAAATATTCGTGCAAAAGGATTTATTGGCTACGTTACAAAAGCTCGTGGACACGGAGGCAGCAGCACTGAAAAAAGGAAAGAACAGAAAAGAGGCCATTTACGCTGCTTATGACCGTTTTTACAAAGGAGATATTGCAAAAGAAATAGCAAGAAGCACGCAGGAACAAGGTGGGCTGATCACAGAACAGGATATGGCGAACTGGAAAGTGAAGATCGAAGAGCCGCTTATGACTACTTACAAAGGTATCGATGTATACAAAATGCAACCCTGGACACAGGGACCGGTGATGCTTCAGGCACTGAATATGCTCGAAAACTTTGACCTGAAAAGCATGGGATACAATTCGGCCCGGTATGTCCATACGCTATACCAAACCATGAATCTGGCCTTTGCTGACCGCGACTTTTATTATGGAGATCCTGCTTTTGCTCCTGAAGAACCAATGAAAGGACTTTTGTCAAAAGAATATGCGAAGGAAAGAATCAAACTCATTGACTGGGAGAAGAATGACCCGAAAGTGCTGCCGGGAGATCCCTACCCATTTGAAGGAAAAACAAATCCATATACCCAGCAGATCAAATCGTGGGGAAATTTCCAGGCATCGGCAACACGTAATGCGACTGATGTGAATGAGAAATTCATGGAGGAATTCACCGCCGGAACCACTTCGGTTGAAGCGGCAGACGAAGAAGGATGGGTGGTTTCTATCACGCCAAGTGGTGGCTGGGTACCGGCTTGCATTGCAGGAAACACAGGTGTCGGGCTGAGCCAACGCATGCAGTCATTTGTGCTCGATGCCCGCGAAAATCCATTTAATGTGGTAGAACCAGGCAAACGCCCCCGTGTTACACTTACGCCAAGTATGGCATTGAAAGACGGCAAACCGTTCCTTTCATTTGCCAAGCAGGCAGGTGATGAGCAGGACCAGCTACTTCTGCAATTTTTCCTGAACGTAGTTGAATTTGGAATGACCGTGCAGGAAGCGACAGAAGCACCCAGTTTTAAAACCTTGCAGATGTATGCCAGTTTTGGTGCACACGAAAAAGCGCCCGGCGGATTGATCCTCAATGAGTCCATGCCCGACTGGACAAGAAAGGAGCTTTCAAGAATGGGGTATATAAATAGTTACCAGCCACGTACCAGCGGACCTATCAACGCAATTTATTTTGACTGGATTCACGGAAGTATGTGGGGAGGATCCAGCAACCATGGCGAAGATTATGGGATTGGCTGGTAAACCAAAAGTACTGGTTGGTGATCTTTTGATAAACAGTAGTCCTTGTTTGAGTTTTCAGAGTAAATAAGGATAACAAACTCCTTAACAATGCATAAGCGCATCGGAGTTTTAAAACGAGGGCTTATTGTTTCCTAACCTTATAAACCAGCTCAAACCGAGTATGAAAGAAGAAAATTCAACTAGCAACCAAACCGCATCTTCGAGAAGAGGATTTATCAAGGCTTCGGCAACTGCCGCAGCAGGATTTATGATTGTGCCCCGCCATGTTTTAGGCAAAGGCTTTTTGGCCCCCAGCGACAAACTGCTCGTTGCGGGTGTTGGAGTTGGCGGAAAGGGACAGTCCGATCTTGCGAGTTTTTATAAAAGCGGAAAAGCAGAAATTGCCTACCTCTGCGATGTGGACGACCGGCGGGCTGCAACCACGGTTGCTAATTTTCCCAAGGCCAAATATTACAAGGACTGGCGTGAAATGTTCGAAAAGGAATCCAAAAATTTCGATGCAGTTTCCGTTTCTACTCCCGACCACACGCATGCGGTTGTAGCAATGGGCGCTATGCAACTCGGCAAACATGTGTACGTGCAAAAGCCTATGACCCACGACATATACGAAGCGAGAATGCTGACAGAAGCAGCTGCCAAGTACAAAGTGGTAACGCAAATGGGAAACCAGGGATCATCAGGAGATGGAGTTCGGCAACTTCACGAATGGTATGATGCCGGAATTATCGGAGATGTGCATACCGTTCAGATATGGACAAACCGCCCTATCTGGCCACAGGGGATTCCCTGGTCAACAGAAAAACCACCGGTTCCCAAAGAACTCGACTGGAACTTATGGCTTGGTACCGCTCCATACAAAGACTATGTAGACAAACTCATTCCAGGAAGTTGGAGAGGCTGGTGGGATTATGGTACAGGAGCACTGGGAGACCTTGGATGTCACCTGATGGAAGCACCTTTCCGAGTTCTTGGTCTTAAATATGCGGTAGATATGCAGGCCAGTGTGAGCAGCGTATTTACAGATTTTGGTAAAAGAGGGATATTCCCCGACAGCTGTCCGCCGTCGAGCCATGCAACACTTACTTTCCCAAAAACACCAAAAACGAAAGGCCCTGTAACCATGCATTGGATGGATGGCGGTATCAAACCTGAACGCCCTGAGGAACTGGGAGCAAACGAACTCTTCGGAGATGGCAATAGTGGAATTCTATTCATCGGAACAAAAGGCAAAATGATGGCGAGTGAGTATGCTGCAAATCCTCGTTTACTTCCTCTATCACGCATGGAAGAAGTGAAAGTGAAACAGAAATTTGCGCGTGTACCAGGCAGTGCCGATGGTCACTATGCGCAGTGGGTCGAAGGAGCGATTGCAGGATTCGGAAAAGCTGAGCTAAGCTCTCCGTTTGAGCTGGCTGGTCCGTTGACAGAAGCAATCTTGATGGCAAACCTGGCGATCAGAGGTGCGGATATGCCTAAACCACGTGCCAATGGTAAAGGATTTGATTACCCGGGAAGTAACATGAAAATGCTTTGGGATTACAAAAACATGAAGGTGACCAACTTCGACGATGTAAACCAATACGTAAAACGCACCTACCGCGAGGGATGGAGCCTGGGTGTGTAAAATCTGAATTGAAATTCTTTGACGTAAATAAGGTGGCTCAATCATGTTTTGAGCCACCTTATTATTTTATCCAACTACTTCAAAATCACCTTAGGACCTGTCAGCGAGGCAGCCATACTTTTGAACTCGATCATGTCCTCCGCAGTAAATACCCGCTTGGGCAATACATTCGCAGTTGCTTCCGCAGCTTTGACCAGAAAGAAATCCTTAGTTTCAACGATTGAATGAAACTGCTCCCACGGCAAATGATTTGAAAACGTCTCCCCTTTCATCCTGAAACCGTTTCCGTCCATTCGTACTTTGATCAATTCTGTAAAAGGATTTTTCGATTTAATCAGATTAGGGACTTGAATTTTGGCAGTAATTTCAGGCAGAAAAACCATATAGACACCCATAACCAACGGGAACAAGAATGCCAGGCTAAAATTATTAATTCCGCTTGTGATGTTTACAGCTGTCATATAGACCATCACCACAAGCACTACACTTCCAAAACCTCTGAACAATTTTGTAATAAATCTGGAATTGGAATTTTCTACCAGTCCCTTATAAAGCTCCTTCTCAGTGAGCTTGTATTCAATTTGTACCATTTAAACGTGTTTTGGAATGAAGTTGCAAGATATAGCGGATGTGGTCAGCGTCAAAGTTTATTACTGCGAATCTGAGTAAACAAGCAATTTTTTATCTGTATATCTGGCTTTCGTAAATTATAATTCGGAATAACCCACACAAAAGTGTGAAGTATCCATGTTACCAAAATCAGGTTGTTAGAATAAAATAAGAATAAGTACTGCATCTTATTTGGACTTAATTTAAACAAGGCCTTATATTTGTGCACTGTTTAACCGACAGGCTGCAAATGACCGACCAGATTAGCCATACAAATCCCTTTCGCATTGACGAACAAACCTTCAGACAGATATATCTGCTGCATTGGGATAAAGTATTTGCTGTCTGTTATAATAATTTGAAAGAAACCGAAGTTGCGAAAGGAATGGTTCAGGAGATATTCAAATCTCTTTGGGAGCGGAAGGATGACCTGGAAATCACTACATCTGTGGAACGTTATCTTCTTAGGTCCGCCAAATTCAAGGTTTTCGAATATCTGCGAAATAATAAAAGCCAGAAGGAGCATACCGAAAACGCGCTTTCGGGCTATTGCAACCACACGCATTGTACTGAAAACGAGATCATGTATAACAGTCTGAAAAATAAAGTGGACGGACTGGTTGACACACTTCCCTGCCAGTGCCGTAACGTGTACAAAATGAGCAGGGAACAGGGTCTGACAAACAAAGAAATTGCCTCCTCTTTATTAATCTCTGAAAGAGCCGTCGAATATCATATTTCACGTGCCCTCACAACTTTAAAGGCCAATCTTACCGAATACCTTCCATAGTTTTATTTCCCCAACCTTCGGGAAAATGATTTTTATGCTACTTTTACTTAAAAGTGGTTTATAATAGTTGATCATCAACGCTCAATGCACATCACCAGGGAACTTATAGAAAAATATCATGCAGGAAATTGCACGCCTGACGAAATAAAAGCTGTTGAAGACTGGCTTTTTAGCGACGAGGCCGAAGAACAATTTATGCTACCCGACGGAGAAATTAAAGGGAAAATTCAGGATGAGATCTGGAATGAAATTAACCCTGCTACACCTGTAAGCCGCAGCAATTATACCTTTTTTAACTCCCCTCACTTTTGGCGACCAGCCGTTGCTGCTGCTGCTGTGCTCGTTCTCGGAACTACGCTGTTTAACATCAAATATCCGGCTTTTAATAACGAAGTGATTGTGCTGAAAAATGCATCGGAAACCATTAACAAGGACGTCAACGAGAGCAGGTATACAATTTCACTTGGACCTAAAAGTAATATTGAAATAAATAACAACACAGGCAGTATTGATTTTTGTGGCGCGGTGATGATCAACCCTAAAGAAGATATTGAATTTACTATTCAGGGAACATGCTCAAATCCGAATGAACAGAAAGAAACAATGACTTTGAGAAAAGGTTTAAACTACATTGCGCTTAATTACAGCAGCCACGAGAATGACAGTGAAATGATTATTCTTGAAGAAGGTTCGCTGATGGGCCTTCCGCCATTGGTTCAAAGGCAACTCATGAGCCAGTTCAACATCTGACCGCATTTACCGTTTTAATGACCGCACACCTGAGACATCTGTATTTGACACTTCTTACCGTAGCTTCATTGGCTTTTACCGGCTGCACTGATCATGCAACTGAGAGCTCCGTTAAAAAAAAGTACAGTATTTATGCCATGTTAAAGGATGGAAACGAATATCTGTTGCAGATTGACTCATTAAATTCCGGGATCATTTCGCCAGAAAAAACAGGAGCAAAAGTGGTCCCGCCAAGGATATTTCATGACCTGATTGTCCGTGATGGCTATTACTACCGGCTGGATATGCGGACTGGTAAATTCAGCAGATCGACTGTAAAAAACGATGTATTGACCGAGGAGCAGTCCCTGCAAGTTGATGGATTCACCACCTGTCAGAATTACAACTGGATCAGTACTGATTCGCTGTTGCTTATCGGTTACGATGAGGGTACAAAAAAGATCAGGTCCGCCAGGGTCAATGTAAGGAATATGACGGCGGTCCAGGATATTGTGGATATTGACGCGCCATCGGGTATCTACAATTCTATTTCCATTGGTTTTTCTAAGTTTTCGGATGGAAAACTTATCGTGGGTTATTCGTATCACACAATCAATGGTGCATACAATTACACTACTGGTGATACGGTTTACGTGAACGTGCTTGGCTACCCGCAAATGAAGTCTTTGCAGAAACTTAAAGACACGCGTTCCACTTACCCTGGTGATGAAAACACCAGACAAGCACATTCGTTTACTGACGAAAAAGGTGATTTTTATTTCATTTCGGCACCAGGAATCGCCGGAGGAAATAACCCAAATAAACCTACAGGTATCTATCGTATTCAGCAGTCTCAAACGACGCTGGATCAGGAGTATTTTTTCAATATTTCGGCTTCTCCTATTCAAAACCACGGTTACGGCTTGTGGTATATTGGTAAAGGAAAAGCCATTATCCGAACTGAACGAAAAGGCATTTTCTCAGGAATGAAAGATCATTGGAAAGTGCCGCACTTCGACTATTATGTAATTGACCTTCAATCAAAAACCACTTCCCGATTACCGTTGCCTCTGGACAAAGGAACTGCCAAACAATGCGTAATGGTGGAGAATGGCATGGTTTACATTGGTGTGAATTCGGACACCGAAGGCAGTTATGTCTGGATGTATAACTCAGAATCCGGTGATTTAAAGAAGGGTCTAAAATTTGACGACAAGGTCGACTACATTCTCCGATTGGAGCGATTGAATTGATCTTACACCTTTTTACTCCTCCGGACTTAGATTCAAAAATTCCGCTATAATCCGTTGCTTCATTCCTCTTTTTTTCATTGCTCTGGCAATTCCAAGCTTCTCCTCCCGCCTGCCCCGGATGTTCGTTCTTACTATACATCAGGTCGACGATATGTCTTTCACCTAAAAACAACTGGTTCAAAAAATCAATCAGCTGATCTTTATGAGGCTCAGATCCGAAAATCCGCTTAAACTGGGGCTGGGGTCCGTCCGAAATCAGTCATCAGATTAATAAAAAGGCCAATTTTGAATTTTCCAAAATCTATCACGTTAATTTTTGTGCGATAACTTTCTCTCTCATTAGGCCTTAACAATCACATCGGTTACTTTTTTAACTTTTTTCTACTTCCAACCTTCGGGCGCCAACCTTAATGCGCTACTACCATTGAGTAAGCAATATAAAACTCGATGGATTCAATATTTTACAAGAAGGTTACCCCATACATTTTCACTACAATACTGGTTCTGCTTTCCGTCCTGCAGGCAATGTCCCAATCGACTATTTACGGAACCGTGAAGGGAACAAACGGTGAAGGAATTCCGGGGGTGTCCGTCCAAATCAAAAAATCTGCACATGGCGAGCACTCAGACGTTGAGGGAAAATTCATTCTGAAAGGTATTAAGGATGGCACGCACGAGGTCGTATTTAGTGCCGTGGGATTTAAAAACCAGCAGCTTTCAGCAACAATCAAAAATTCAAAAAGCGTTGAGCTGAACATAACACTGGAAGAAAACTCTCAAAACCTGAATGAAGTACAGGTTGTAGGAAAAACAGAGTCCAGGAAATTAAAAGAAGGCGCATACAATGTAAGCGCTATTGACACAAGAGCATTTGCCAACACATCCTCCGACATCAATCAGATCCTGAACCGGATGAGTGGTGTACGAATCCAGGAAAGCGGTGGACTTGGCTCCGACTTCCGATTTTCACTAAATGGTCTCTCAGGAAATCACATCAAATTTTTTATTGACGGCATTCCTATGGAATCTTTCGGCGGAGGACTTTCGCTCAACAACATTCCGGTCAACCTGGCTGAAAGAATTGAAGTTTACAAAGGAGTGGTTCCGGCATACCTTGGCTCCGATGCTTTGGGTGGTGCAGTCAACATTGTAACCAAAGGCAAAGGTGGAGGCAACAAACTTGACGCCAGTTACTCCATTGGTTCTTTCAACACGCACAGAGCTGCATTGGCTGGAACTTACACTGCACCAAAATCAGGAATTACCGTGAATGTGAGCTCATACTACAACTTCTCGGACAACAATTATTACATGCGTAACAACCCGGAAGCGAATGTAAAACTACAGGTGATTGAAGACGGAAAATTTGTTGTGAAAGATAGACTGAGACGTTTTCACGATGGATTTGAATCCTACATGGGACAGGTTGAAGTTGGTATTTCAAACAAAAAATGGGCAGATGTTTTTGTCCTCGGACTTACTCACACCAACACCTTTAAAGAAAGACAAACGGGTGCTACGCAGGATAAGGTGATAGGAGAAATGACCAATAAAAGTCACAATACGGTCCCTTCCCTTCGCTACCGGAAAGATGACCTGATCATCAAAGGACTTGCTTTAAGAGCATTTGCCAATTTCTCCAACGACAAGTCGGTGATCACCGATACCAGCTCCCGAACCTGGTACCAATGGAACGGCATCCCCGACCGCGTGAACCAAACCAGCGGTGAGCTAAGTGTCAACAAATCCATTACACATCTTACAGGAGGAAACGCGCTCGCTCAGTTGAACCTGAATTACCAACTGGCAAAAAATCACATGCTCAACGTCAACTACAATTTCAATAGTTCGTTTAGAGAAAGCTACAATGAGATTGATCCATACAATCATTCTTACGACCGGTCAAACCGGCTTAATAAAAAAATCCTTGGCTTCACTTATCAGCAGGAGTTCTGGGATGCAAGATTAACCAACAGCTTTTTTGTTAAACATTTTGGTTTCTCCGGCAAAGTATTGGCAGCCGACAGCAGTACTTCTCGCCAAAATTCCAGCTTCTGGGGTTATGGAGGCGCTTCACGTTATAAATTCACCGAGAACATTGGTGTGAAAGCTTCGTACGAATATGCGCTCCGTTTGCCAGGTCTCATTGAGTTGTATGGAAATGCAGAAGAGGTACTAGGAAATCCAAACCTAAAACCAGAAAACAGCAACAACTACAATCTGGGTGTTTTTTATACCGCGCGTTTCAACAACCACTCCATTTCGGCAGAAGCATCCGGTTTTTATCGCAATGCCAAAAATTACATCTACTCAATGCCTGCGGTTAACTCGTCAACGGGCGGAGATTTCTCCATCTTTTACAATGCCGGTGGTATAAAAATCAATGGTTTTGAAGCGGATATCCGCTATGAATACTATCGTTTACTGAGCTTCTCGGTGAATTTGAGTTACCAGAATGCCGTGGACCGCGAACGCTATGTACAAGGCACCAACCGTGAAAAAATCACTTACCTCAGCCGGATCCCGAATCAACCCTGGCTGTACGGAAGTACCGATTTCAATATAGGAAAAAGCGATTTGCTTGGCAAAGGCACCCGTCTTCAATTGAACTGGTATACCCAATTTATCAATAGCTATTCGCTGAGCTGGTCGAAATTGGGCAACAAATCCACCAAGGATTACATACCGCAGCAGTTGATACAAAACGTAGCACTCACCTATTCGATGAAATCGGGCCGTTACAACATCACCATCGAAAGCAGAAACCTCACCGATCAAATTGCCTACGACAATTTTAAACTTCAAAAACCTGGTCGTTCCTTTTTTCTAAAACTGCGTTACGTCCTGTCTTCTTACAATCTGTTTAATTATTAATCAATTCCAATAATATGTACAATTCACTTAAACAATGGTTTTCAATACTGAGCGTATGCTCAGTTTTACTACTTCTTTCCTGCAAGGATGACGAAGGTTCCTCAACGCCGGCACCGGAAGTACCTGGCGAATACGCAATCATATTCACTGCCGATAACGGAAATAACTATTTGCTAAATGCCGCCTCTCTAACAGAGGGCACTATTTCTCCGGTTGGAAAAGGAACAGATGTGACTAATATTTTTACCTGGGAAGAAAACATCATTCAAAAAGGCCGTGATTTTTACCACCTGGATCCCAATGGCGGAAAATTCGGCAAATACCGTTTTGAAAACGACGCGCTAAAAACTGTTTCGGAGATCGTATTTACAGCATTTCCAAGCCCTTACCTGGGATGGCACGTGTGGTTGGATGACAACCAGGTGATGTTCGGGCCAAGAAGCTCCAACTTGTATGCGATTGTAAACACAAGCACCATGACCATCGTTAAAAGTGGTGAATTTGAAACAACCGGTATTCCTGCAAACCATAGCAGAAGAATTTTCTCGGCAATTCCAAAAGGCAACAAACTGCTTGTTGGTTACGGTCTTTACAACGAAGCAACCAAGGTACATTACGATTCATCCTATATGGCAGTGATGGATTTCCCTAGCCTTACCAACTTTAAAGTAACGAGTAAGGACGGTCGTTCTGCCCCAATTGGCGCACTTCGCAACGGCTATTTCAGCCAGTTTACTGAGGGTGGAAATACTTACGTTTTAACCCATCCGATCGCACTTGGTGCCAACAAACCTGAAATGCCAACCGGATTTTACCGTGTGAAAGAGGGAAGCAACGAAATCGATCCTGACTATTTCTTTAACATTTCGGGCATCCGCAACGGCGACAAACAATTGGGCGTAGGTTACCTGGGCAACAACAAGGCGCTGCTGATCAGTGCGCATGATGCCGAAACAAACGTAAAAGAATGGAACGACTGGTGGTACGCTGCCATGTGGGAATATCTTGTGGTGGATGTAAGCACTCAAAAAGTGGTTAGAAAACTGGATCTGCCGCCCGTACTTAACTCCCGCTCTGCTGTAATCCACGAAGGAAAAGCTTACATAGCTGTTAATGACCCTAATGCCGATGCCATTTATGTGTGGGAATATGATGGTGAAAAAGACACGTTTAAAAAAGGCTTGAAAGTAGAAGGTGGAAGTAACAACACGCCTACCCTTTTCAAACTGAACTAAAACCAATCTAAATCCAGCATCGCCCGGATTTATTCGGGCGGTGTTCTGACTCTTACGTTAAGAAATTATGTTTAGCAAAATCAACGCATGGCTGCATTTGTGGCTAGGACTTTTTTCCGGAATTGTAGTGGTCATACTGAGCATTACGGGTTGTCTTCTGGTTTTTCAGGAAGAACTTTCAAATATTTTTTACCCATGGAGAACTGTCGAGGCCCGCACGGCCGAAGAACAACTCCCTCCGTCAGAAATATTTAAAGCGATCAAAGCCTATGTTCCGGGCAAGGAAATTCAAAGTATATGGTATCACGGCCTTGACAGATCCATCAAGGTTAATCTTGAATCGGACTCGATCCTGTATGTGAATCCCTATACCGCCGAAATGCTTGCTTTTGTTGATCATGAAGATTTTTTCCATGAGATTGATGAAGGGCACCGCCACTTGTGGTTGCCTAAGGAATATGGCGATCCGATTGTTGGCTGGGGAACGTTCATCTTTTTCCTCCTGCTACTCAGCGGACTGGTGCTTTGGTATCCTAAAAAATGGAGCAAAAGCAATGTAAATAAAAGCTTTAAAATTAAGTGGAAAGCGAGTCTTAAACGGATTAATTACGATCTGCATAACGTCCTGGGTTTTTATGCTATGCTGCTTGCCTTGATCATGGCCATATCCGGATTGGTAATGAGTTTTCCCTGGGCCAGGAAAACCGTTTACTGGCTAAGCGGGGGTGACAAAGTCCGGAAAGAACGCAGAAACGAACCGAAAGAGGAAAAGCCCGTAATCACTATGGAAGAAGCACTGTTACTTTCAAAAACGGATGAGATTTGGAATAAAGTGCGCAAAGAATATGCCATTTATAACAAAGAGGCGATCATTATCGGATATCCGGATGCCAGCGAAGCCCTTTACACCTGTACCGATATGATCTATGGATCGTGGCGTTACATCTATTTTGACCTGCAAACGATGCTTCCCACAAAGGGCACACAGACAGCTTTAAACGAAGAAAAAGCAGCAGACTGGATCATGCGAGCCAATTATGGCATTCATACAGGCCTCATTTACGGGACTACAACCAAGATACTTTATTTTCTGGCAAGTCTTATTTGCGGCACATTACCTATTACTGGTTTTTATGTTTGGTGGAATAAACGAAAAAAAGATAAATCGAAAAAAGGGAAAGTACTGGCTTCGAAAAATCTGGTTGTCAACCCTACCTAAAATCTCAACAAGCAATTATTTTTCCGTAATTGCCTGCTCATAACAAGTCGGGTACATCCAAACCCAGCATCTAACTATTAGCCATGCGTTATTATTACAGAATTTTATTTTTCTGCACAGCATTTTTATGCCTTTGTACTTTCTCAAAATTAAGAGCACAGCAGGTCAATCCCTTCCTGGTAAAAGGTATAATCGCCGATTCTGCTACCAGAAAGAATATCGAGTTTGCAACCATCAGTATTCTTGATAATGAGAAAAAAGTAGTAGCCCTCACCTATTCCGATGAAAACGGACTGTTCAAGTCAGCGGATATTTCGGAAGGTTCCTATTTCCTGAATTTATCGTTCGTAGGTTACGGACAAAAGAACCTGCCGTTCAATGTGAGTCAGGAAAAAGCTATTTTTGATTTTGGTAAAATATTCCTAAATCCGGATGTAAATGAATTAAAAACAGTAACCATCACGGGCAGCCGCCAACTGGTGGAACAACAACCCGGCATGCTCATTTATAATGCAGAAAAAGACATTAGCAACAACGGAGGGACTGCTGCCGATGTATTACGGAAGGCACCGATTCTGAATGTAGACGCAGCGGGAAACGTAACCATGCGTGGAAACTCTAACCTGCGTATTCTCATTAACGGAAAATATTCGGGACAAATGGCAAGGAGCCCGGGCGACGCCCTGAACATGATGCCGGCTGGCTCTATCAAATCAGTGGAAGTAATCACCAGTCCGTCAGCACGCTACGATGCAGAAGGCGCGGCAGGGGTTATTAACATCATTACAAAAAAAGGACAGAAAAGCGTAAGCGGCACACTGGAACTTGTGGGAGGAAATCTTGAACAAGCCATAAATCCACGACTTTCGATAAATCGTGACAAATGGAATATCAATTCCACGTTGCACATTCACCGATTCAGGGACAAAGAACTGACAAGCCTGGAAAGGACATCTTTCGGAAATGGGATGCCGACAGGGCGGCTTTTGCAGGAAACTACCAGCGACAATACCAATCCGCATAGCTCAGGAGACGTTCAGATTGAATTCACTCCTGATTCACTTAATCTTTTCAACTTCTCCGTGAATGGATGGCTTGGCAGGTGGCCAGAAAACAGCGAGCAGCTCAACCGGCTTTACTCACCTTCCGGTGCATTACTGGACGAATACCGCCAAAGTGCAACAACCACCGCCCCGAGTAAAGGATTTGATCTGAATCTTGGCTATACCAGAAAATTCAAAAAACCGGGAGAAGAGCTTTACCTGATGGCGCAGCACAACCGTTCCACCGACGATTTTAATTATAATTCGCTTCAAACCAACCGCGAGCAGATTCCGGTTTACAGGGAATTGAATGACAATCGTACAGAAAATAATGAATGGACTTTTCAGGCCGACTACATATTACCCCTGGCGGAGTCAGGCAGACATGCACTTGAAAGTGGTTTAAAAGCTATCCTGAGAAGTGGCGGTACCAGTTACGATGTAAGGGAAAGTAGCAGCAACCAGCCCGATGTTGTAGTTCCTGTTCCTGCCCGCTCAGACATTTTCGATTTCAGCCAGGATGTACTGGCTGCATATACCCAGATCAAATTGAAATGGAACAGTGGCTGGGCTGTGCATGCAGGAGCACGTGTAGAAGGGACTTTTCTGGAAGGGAAACAGCGTATTGCGGGCACTACCTTCAAGAATGATTTCTGGAATTTTGTTCCGAGTGCTACTTTATTCAAAAAGCTCAATGCGAATAACAACCTCACATTAAGTTACACAAAACGCATTTCCCGGCCTTCATTGTGGGACTTGAACCCGAATACCAACAGCCAGGACCCCAATAATATCTCAGTTGGAAATCCTGACCTGAGGCCAGAAGAAGTAAACCAGGCAGAGTTTACATATGCTTTGCAAACGGATAAAGACCTGTTTCTGAATTTTTCCTTATTTGGCAGAAAAACGAACAACTCCATTGAAAACATTGCCAGAATAGTTGAAAACGGTGCGGTCATTTCGACCATGCAAAACCTGGCTTCCAATGCGCAATACGGTGTGAATTTCTCAACTTCATTCGCAATGTTGCCCAACTGGAAAGTGAATAGCAATGCCAATGTACGTCATGCACAATTCCGCAGTGGGGCACTCAATATCAGCAACGAAGGCATGGCTTGGGGAATCAATGTGAACAGCAGCTGGAAACTACGGAACAATTACAGTGTTCAATTGTATGGTGATTACGATGCAAAAAGCATCACCTTGCAAGGCTATGAATCTTCGTGGTTCTATTACAGTTTCTCAGCAAAAAAGGAAATACCGTCTAAAAAACTAACTATAAGCCTCACAACCGTAAGTCCATTCGGCAGTTATTTGTCGAGAAACGAAATTGTAAGATCAACTGATTTTGACTCTACTTTCCGCAACAGACGTTTGATGCGATCAGTAAGGCTCTCACTCAACTGGGAATTTGGCGGATTGATCAAGAGTTCTAACAGTCGTAAAATTAGTAACGACGATCAGAAGAATGTAAAATCCGGGGGTTGATAAAAACGAATTCAACAAAAAAAGCAGATCATACCGATAAGGTGCGATCTGCTTTTTTGATTTTAGAACAATATTTATTTCAAAACAACCGATCCATAAGCGGGAATTTTCACACTCCCCGCTTTAACGGCAACCAGACCGGAAGACTGAAAAACTGCCTTGCCCGACTTGTATTTCTCAGGAAGTTTCACTGTTTTCACCTGATCACTGGTATTGTGAATCACCAGTAAATCACTGCCAGCAGCAGGACGAATAAATGAAAGAATATAAACTTCTTTAATTCCACTTTCAGCAAGATTGGCAGGAGTCACCTGATACATGGCTGGCTGGCTTCTTCGAAACTTCAACAGCTTTTTGTAATAATTGTAAATTGAATTCGGATCGGCTTTTTGCAATTCCAAATTCCGAACTTTCTCATCTGTTGAATACTCAGGTTTCATCCATGATGTACGATTCTTATCCTCATTCTTTGCCTTCCACAAAAAAGGTTCGCGAATATTTTCATCTGGTTTGTTTCCCAACATGCCAATTTCTTCACCATAATACAGATAAGGTTCGCCGGGAAGTGTTAGTAGCAAAGCTGCCGCCATTTTCATTTTGTCAATATTCCCATTCACAGCTGTCCCGATCCTGAGCTGATCATGATTTCCGGTAATAGTCGCATCCACAAAATCAGGATTCACTTTTTTGTATTCAGCATAAGTATTCAGTAGCTGAATAATCAGATCAGACTGCTCTCCTTTTCCCAGTATTTTCTGAATAGCAAGAGATGCATCAATATTGAAATTGGCAGGTAAACCTTTGAAGTAAGGAGCCACTTTATCAGGCGTAGTCCAAATCTCCCCCACCAGATACACATCAGGCTTGTAGCTTGTCACTTTTTCACGGAACTCAACCCAAAACGCCTGACTTTTTTCAGCTTCCCAATCCGGATAAATGTGTTTGGCAGCATCTAACCTGAAACCATCAATACCCACTTCCTGCAGCCAGAATTTGGCAACGGAATATATTTCTTCCCGCACCTTAGGATTATCAAAATTAAGATCGGGCATCCCGCTCCAAAACAACCCATAATATTTCTCCGCTCCCCCATCTTTTACGGCATGCCACGGATTCACTTCCCAGGAATCACCGGATTTTTCACGCGTAGCAATCCCTAGTGAGTCAATTGCCTTTTGTGAAAGCCATACGTAATAATCACGATAAGGATTGTCCTTGCCTTTTTGAGCTTCCAAAAACCAGGGATGCTGATTGCTGGTGTGATTCACAACCAGATCTTTCACAATTCTGATGTTTCTTTTATGAGCCTCAGCAATCAGATTTTTCATGTCTGCCAACGTACCATATTCCGGATCAATCTGTTTGTAATCGACCACATCGTATTTGTGGTACGTGGGAGATTTACCAATTGGCGTGAGCCAGATCGCATCTATTCCCAGATCCTTTAAATAGTCGAGCTTGGATGTGATGCCGTTGATATCGCCAATACCGTCACCGTTGGAATCTGCAAAAGACCGGACAAATATTTCGTAACAAACTCCCGGAGGTTTTGTCACCTGAGCCTGAGTTGTGGCTCCCCCAATGAGGAACCACAACAGTAGCAGGCCGGTTTTTCTAATCTGTTGAATTGTCATACCGACGGCTTATTCTAGGTTAATTATAATTATTTTTTGGTAAGCGTATAAGTGAAATTACCAGCATTGCTCAGGTTCAGGCTCAAAATGTATGTACCCGCCGCTTCAACTTTAATGTTGTTATTATCCAGCATATCTGGTACGCCATCTGCATTTCCATCACCATAAGCAAGTGCCCAGTCGTCATTGGCTCTGAACTTAATTTCTCCTTCTTTCAATACAAGTTCTGCTTTCCAAAGGCCGTCTTTCGGATCGAACATTAAATCCTGATCTGCATCCCAACCACCTTTGGTTGCCGAACCTATCACCCCCCAAATCGTTTTCAACGACGACCAGGTTAATGTATTTAAGTTGGCTTTAACTAAATAATACCCGGCTCCAACTTGTTTCAGGTTATCACCTTTCCCCAGTTTTCCAGGACCAGCCGAACCATAGTCGCCCTCATCCCAGTTTGGTCCATTGGTAAATTTGAATTCATTACTTGCGTCCGGAAAATAAACATATCCTTCGTATAATTTATCATCCTTAATCGAAACCAGCTTTGGCGCTTTATCAGGAGCCCAACCCTGATGACTGCCCGGTACGTAAATGGATGGATAAACGATCACAACAAAATAAGGTGTTACCGACAAACCCGTTACGGCTGAGGTGGCGTTCACACCTGGCGCCAAAGCACCCAGCGACGACACCACACGCGCTTCAATTTCGGCCAATTGCCCTGCATTCAGTTTTAGTTTATTGATCAACAGACTATTGATTTCCGCTGTTGTCAGAGATTTTTTCAACAAACTTCCACCCGCAATTTCCGCCGGCTTTGCGAAGTTATTGCCTTTTTTATCCAACTGAATGGTGTAGTTGACCACGCTCTGGTAACCATAGTCCACCGGAGTCCAGGAGAATTGTACAGCTTCCTTTTCTGCATCCTGGTTGGTAAGTACCAGTGTCTGTTTGCTTACCGTTATTACCGGCGCATTGCTGATAGATGCAATGGTTTGCACTTCATCTTTTTCGCAGGATGCGAGAGCCATGAGGGCAGCCAGTCCTAGCAAAGAAATTTTTATATCTTTTATCATTAGTTCTGTACAAGATTAGGGTTAGCGATCAGATCAGTTGCTGGTATCGGGAACAGGTTGAAGCTTTCCGCCACACCTCTTCCTTCTTTCACTCCACCTTTCCATGGCCACAGGTAACTTCCGGAAGTAAGCAATCCATAGCGAACAAGGTCGGTGCGTCGATGCGCTTCCCAATAAAACTCACGGCCTCTTTCATCCAGAATATCATTCAGACTTACCGCCGTAACATTGCCCGTTGTATTTCCATAAGCACGCTCACGCAGTTTGTTGATGTAGCTGACAGCAGTTGCTTCACTCCCTCCCGTACCACCACGTTTTACTGCTTCGGCATAGGTGAGATACATCTCAGCGAGCCTGAACAACGGAAAATCTACGGAAGAAAACGATCCACCAGCAGAAGGCGCTGTAATACCAGTTCTGCTTACATTCCGAAACTTGGTAATAGCAAGACCATCAGTGAATACTGCCGGATCTTCCATTTCTATTTTAGTACCAAAAAACATGGCACGTTTGTCTTTGGCGCCGCTGTAATCGCCAAATAGTAATGGCAGATTTTTCGTCGTACGGTTACCGCCCCATCCACCGTTTGGAACACCAAATGACGACGGGTTCATGGCTGCATTAATTGCTGCATTAATAATGAAAGTTGTACCACCATTGTTCTGTGTTCTTACCCCATCGTAGTTGATTGATAAGAGCACTTCGGGATTATTCACGTCGTTATCCGCAAGGAAAAGATGCTTGTATTCCGGCATAAGCGAATATCCCGACTTGATCACCTTATCAGAATATGTAATTGCCTCCGAATATTTGCCCTGACCTTTACCCAAATATACCTCTGCATTGAGATACAATCTTGCCAAAAGAGCCCAGGATGCAGCTTTGTCCACACGGCCGTATTCATTCTTTTTAGGATCAGCCAGGGACGTTTCCACTGCTTTAAGTTCCGATTCGATGTATGCAAAAAGATCGGCACGTTTGATCTGCGGCGGAATGTATTTCCCAATCGGATCATTTTCGGTAACAAACGGAGGGTTTCCAAACAAATCGATCAGCACCCAATATTGAAATGCCCTTAGAAACCTTGCCTCAGACCGGTACAGGCGAATCTCCTCTGCATCAGCCCCGGTAATTCCCCGCGCACTCAGCTTTTCGTCTGAAGATTCACGTATGAACTCATTACAAACCGTTACATGAAACAGACTGCGGTTATACAACGCGCTCAGCAAAACGTTTCCGGCTGTCCAGTTCAGATTGTGAAAATCCGGGATACCCGGATCATTCCATACGCAGGCTGCTTCATCGGTAGAAAGTTCCTGCGCGTTCCAGAAAAGCCGGAGAAAATCGGCTTGTCCCGGATCAATGCCAGCAAGATCAGAGGTGGTTATTCCGGTATTTCCTGCCAATGCATAACTTCCATATACCTTGGCAAGAACCAGTTTATAATCCGCAAGTGATTTGTAAGCAATATCCGCTGTTATAGAGTTAGTTGGCGCAAGGTCGAGGTCGTTGTGGCAGGAAACTGACCCGAACAGCAATGCCGAAACAGCTAGTGTTTTTAAGAAAATTTTCATATTCCAATTAATTAGAAATCGATAAATTAAAAGTCAAGATTCAATCCCAACACGAAGGTTCTTGGGCGTGGGTAAAGGTTGTAATCGATACCACCATTCACCTCTGGATCCAGGCCCGTATATTTTGTCATTACAAATACGTTCTGGCAGGTTGCATTTAGGCGAAGATTCATTTTGTTGCCTAACACACGTCCTGCATTGTAGCCAATTCCAATGTTGTCCATACGCAGGAAAGATGCATTCTGAATATAATAATCCGACTGATACTGATTGTTGAAGAATCCGGTTTTATAAATATCCGTTGTGCTGTTACCCAGGATGTTGTTCGGATTCAGGATGTTTCTTTCAACTCCAAAATTGGATGATACGTTGTTGTACATGTAGTTGCCCAAATTTGCTCTCAGAATCGTACTCAGGGTCCATTTCTGGTACGTCAACTGCGTATTGAAGCCGAGCATTACTTTCGGGAAAGGCGATTTGTAACGATACTGATCTTTCTGATTCACCTCACCATCTCCGTTCAAATCCACATATACACCTTCGAGCGGTTTGCCTGCCTGATCATACACCTGTTTGAAAACGTAGTAAGAGAAAGTGTTGTAATTCACCGAATGAATTTGAATGCTCTGGCCTGTTCCACCTGTAATTCCGCCTGTCAAATTTCCAGCAAATTCAGGATCGCTAACCGCAGTAAGATTCGTGATCTTATTATTGTTATAAGTAAAATTGAATCCTAAATCCCAGTTAAAATTCTTCGTTCTCACCGGATTTCCATTGATCGCAAATTCAACTCCTTTGTTTTCAATGTTACCTACATTGGTCAGGATCTGGTTACTGAAATTCGACCCAATAGGAATAGGAACGGTGTTTAACAGATTTTTGGTTTTTTTGAAATAAACATCCAAACTACCTGTCAAACGATTGTCAAAAAAACCATAGTCAAGACCGGCATTGGCCGTTGCAGTTTGCTCCCATTTGATGTTGGCATCGTATGCAGCGGGCGCAGTCATGTTGTAAAACTGATTCCCGAACTGATATTGAGAAGCATTGGAGCTGATTGAGTAAATCCCCAGATAAGAATAATTTGCGATACCATCCTGATTACCGGTGATTCCATAGCTCAATCTCAGTTTCAGGTCCGACAGCTTGCTTGAAGTACTCAGGAATTTCTCCTTGTTAATTCTCCATGTAAGGGCAACTGAAGGGAAAACACCCCAGCGATTTTCAGGAGAGAAACGAGACGACCCGTCAGTACGAACCGAACCTGCGAGAATGTACTTGTCATCCAGGGTATAAATTAATCGGCCGTAGTATGAAATAAGCGTATTTTCAGGAATGTCAAAGGCAAATTTTGGCTGAGAACCTGCGATTGTATCACCGTTTGCGCTGAAATTGGCAAAAGAATAATTCGTGGTTGAGTTGTTGTAGTATCCATATCCTGCGGTTGCATTAATGGTACTTTTAATTCCCGGAATATCCTTTACATAGTTTAAATAGAACTCAGCAACTTTGTTATTCCCGCTATTGCGAGATCTGTTGTTTTGCCCCTGCGTGCTGAAACTCTGTCCCGCATATTCAGGCACAAAAATCGTCCCCCTACCTTTTGATACGTCATAACCCAGGTTCAGGTTTGCATGTAAATCTGGCAGGAAGTGGAACATGTAATCGAACTGTACATTACCAAAACTACGCTGAACTGTATTTTGATTGTCCTGCAATTTGATCAATGAAACAGGGTTGCGTGGGGCATTGGGATTAAGCGTTGCTACGCCAGCTTCATCTCTGGTCACCCACTCAAAATATCCGCCAAACGGACTGGTTTCGTCCATTACAGGTTGCGTAGGATCAAATTGAACGGCGTTGATAATTGCGCCCTGATTCGCATAATTCGATTTTGTAATCGCTCCTTTAAGATTGAGGTCTATTTTCAAATGCTTGTTAAACAATCTCGGACTGATATTAACCGAAGCCGAAGGACGTTGTAGTTTGTCTGTGAGCAGAATCCCGTTTTGTAGCAAATAACCCGCAGAAACCCGATATGGCATGTTTTTCAACGCTCCCGAAATGCTCAGGTTATTGTCTGTACTGATACCGGTACGGTATATTTCCTCCTGCCAGTTGGTATTAGCAGTGCCCAATATTGCCTTTTGCGCATCCGTTCCGTTTGTTTCAACATACGTTCTGAACTCATTGGCATCCAGCGCATCCACCATTTTCCCAATTTTCGATACCGCAAGTTGTGTATTGAAATTAATAGTCGGCCTGCCGCTTTTACCTTTTTTGGTCGTAATCAAAATGACACCGTTTGAAGCACGTGAGCCATAAATCGCAGTTGCCGACGCATCTTTTAATACGGTAAAAGTTTCAATATCATTTGGGTTGATCAGGCTCAGTGGACTAGGTGCCCCGTCAATCTTATTTCCACTTAATGGTACTCCATCGATCACGATTAACGGATCATTACTTGCATTGAGTGAAGCACCACCACGGATACGGATCGTACTTCCCACACCAGGCTGACCGCTATTGGAAGTGATCGAAACCCCTGCTACTTTTCCGACAATGAGCTGCTCAGGACTTTGAATGTTTCCCTGCTGAAAGTCTTTTGAAGAAATGGAAGTGATAGAACCGGTAAGTTCCTGTTTCTTTTGAGAGCCATAACCAATCACAACCACCTCCGTCAAATCCTGGCTGTCGTCTTCAAGTGTCACATTAATGGTTGTCTGATTCTCGGTCGGTACTTCCTTCGCAAGCTTACCAACGAAACTAAAAACAAGGACTGCCTGAGCCGGCACATTTGAAAGTGAATAACGACCCGACGCATCCGATTGCGTCCCCATTGAGCTGCCTTTTACGAGTACCGTTACACCCGGTAGCTCCGAGCCATCTTTGGCATCTGTAACTTTACCTCCAACGGTAATTTGTGCTCTTGCCGACGAACTCCCGAGAAGGAGTAACAGGGCAAAACAGAATAATTGTTTGTAATGCTGATTCATCTTAGAGGAATAAATTTTGGATGATTGGTTTTGTAAGCCTCAATAATAACACAGGTTTAAATCCTATTAATTATCGAAATATTACTCAGCAAAAGTATCCCTATAAAAGTCCTCTGTCGCTCCACTTCACGATTCAGCCCATATTTTTCAGAATCAAAATGAAATGTTGATAACTATTTAAAAATGAAGTATATACACACCAAAACAAATGACCACTTTATAAAATGGCACTTATTTATTTGAAAGTTTTAACAGGAAAAAGTCAATTACTCTTCCAAACGGCTCTCGTTGTAGTAGTCGCGAGGCGTTTGTCCGGTCATCTTTTTGAAGGACCTGTTGAAAGCCGTTTTAGAATTGAAACCTACCTCGTAGGCAATGCTCAGCAACGTGTAATTCTTAAACTTAGGATTATCGACACGTTTCTTAAACTCGTCGACACGGTAGGAATTAATGAAGTCAAAAAAGTTTTTATCGAAGCCATCATTGATTACTTTCGACAAGGTATGAGGAGGAAGTTTTATCTTCCCGGCAAGCTCGTTTAAACTCAGTTTCGGATTGGTATATGGTTTATGTTTAATCATGTAATCTTCCACCTGAGCCCGTGCCTCATGCAAATCTTCCGCTTGTTCTACTTTTTTATCAATCACCTCTTCCTCACTTCCCATAACCACAGGTGATGATTTGATCTCTCCAAAAATAGACAAGGCCTGAGGTGAAATTTTAAAAATTTCAGGTTGATGAATGGCAAAGTATCCTACGAAATACGTGATGGTTGAAAAAGCAAGCCAAATCGCATCCACGCTACGCTCAACAATTTGCGTAACATCAAACTCGAACCAGTGCCCCAGCCCAAGCATGATGAATAGAAAATACCAGAGACCCAGGCATATCGCCTGAATGAAAAGAACTGTATTGAGGTAATTGAGATTTTGCTCATAGGAAAAATGGCTTTGATATTGTTCCCGATAAAACCGGAATGTTTTCCGAAACAGAAACCAGAAATAGGTATTCCAGGCCAATGCAAGAAGTCCCGTCCCCAGGAAAACACCCATCAGTTTCCAGTCCTGCATCATGAAACTGAGCTGTAGGGTTCTTTCACCCATCAGGAAAAATGGCAGGTATACGAAACACTGTAAAATGGCAGGGAGAAAGAAAAGCAATTGCCTCACCGGTTTTGCAGATTGGTTGAAGAGCAGCTTTTGTAGATAAAAATAAAACAGCGGAACGTATAAAAACAAGATAAAATCCGGCATGAGCAGCACCTTGGTAAAGGCCTGAGCCGCTTCCCGGTAACTTCCAATGGTACGCAGCAAAATCATAAGTGACGCAACGCCAATCGTAATCACCAGCCAACGGTTTGCCGAGCGGTTGTAGTTCTGTATTGTGGGAATGGCGATGATGAGCAATATGCCCTGAAACACTGCAAAAAGCAACAAAAGATCGTAAATGGAATAAAAATGAAATGAGGCCGTAAGATCTTCCCACCCATCAATCTCCACGTCCACCGACATGTGATTGATCTTAGAGTCCCGATAAATTAAGCGATTCGGGCGCGCCTTACCACTCGCCCGCCCTTCTATTGAATTCCATTCACCTCTGGTAAATTTATACTCGACCGGATCCTTTTCTGTGTAAATCGTTGTCCTGTAAGTGCCGTCTACATTTTTGTAAACCTTGTAAAGTGGATTGGCAGCTTCCCAGTCATTGAAATTTCCCGTTATATAAAGCTGCGCATCGTGAGGCGTATTTTCGGGTAATTTTTTAATGATAAAAGTGTAGACGATCTTCTGTTCCCATCCATTGATACGTACTTGCAGAAGATTTTTATCCGGCAATGACGAGGCATCATACAACCGGTTACGAAGCGGAGCACCCGCCGAGTCACCCTCAACCATGGTCCAGTTCCCTTGGGTAATTTTAAATTCAAAACGGGTAGGATTTTTTGGTATATCAATGAAGTAAACGCCCGACGTATCTTTTCTAAACCGGTAATTGGGATCTCCGGGGCTCCAATTGTTCAGATCCGAAGCCAGATAAAGTGAAGACGAAGGTGTTGCGAGCGGAGGCGTAGCCACCACTTCAATACGCAACTGAGCAAACGCAGTGCAAGTCAGTAAGACAAAAAATAAAACTGCGGATACTTTGTTCATTTAATACTTATAATTGTCAACGTTTGAGTCTTACGCCTTTACTTCCTGCGTGCCCGATTCCAAATTTAGGGATTTTTAGGAACACAGCGTTGCACAGAGATTAGAGGAAAACGACTTTTCAGTGACATTAAGTTGTATATATGGAATCGCACGTGATATAAATATTCGGCTTAAAAGTATAAAAAAACCAAATATTTATAACGATCAAATGGTGAAGCGCTTTATGTTATTCTGATTATTTGCCCAATCAGGTCGATGAAAGTGCTGAGCGACAAGTGCTATAACCGGACACTATTTCTGATATCCTGGCAACAAACGAAAGCAAACTATTATAGACGATCTTCCGGATATTGATAAATTACCGGTACTAAGTATCTATATTATTTCACCGGAGCTTTCCCATTTGGAGGAAGTGTTCTTCGGATTCCCCGATTGTCAAGCAGCATTTGCAAGCGGTTTGCATCGGGATAAGGAATATTTCCCTGCTGCAGGTAATGTGCATCTCCTGTCCTCAGGTAACCGTAAACGTTGGTTTCCTGGATCGTACGCAGTTCCTTCGATTTTTTCATCGAGTTAATACCAGGTCTGAACCGCTTTTTGTGGCTGACAAAAAATGCAGCAAAAAACAGTATTGCAATAATTTTAAAGGTATACCTGAACCTGCCAACCGGATTAAATACCTCCGTGGCCCGCACGATAAACCAGGCACTGCCTGCCAGTCCAAGGCTTAGCAAGTCGGTATATCGTGATAGTACATCTCCGGGTTCGTGCCCGCGGCCGTAAGCGATTGCAACTGCCTGCAACGCCGACCAGATAAAGCAACCGGACATCAGAACGTCTGTCCGGCTTAGTTTTTTCTTAATCAGAAACGTAATTAATATTGCTGCCGAGGGTAACCAAAATACAATCGTTATTAGTTTCCGGGCAGTTAACGGCCATCCGAGTACGCGGATTAAAGCCTTGGAAAATTCGGCAAAATTTTGAGCATGTAAAAAATCATGACCCGGGTTGTAAGGCATAGTGAGATAAGCCGTTACTGTAATTCCCGCAAGGACAACTATTATAATAATTGTCTGTAAATGCTTTTTCTTCGCCATAAGCCAGTGCAGACTGTATACCGCGGCAACCGCAACGGGTGTAAGCAAGCCAGATGCCATGGTCAAAACACTCAAAATGGAAATCACAACAATAGCTGAAACAGACGCCGCATGATACGGCCTTGTTGATGCGAGGAAAAGTGCTGAAAGTGTAAAAATGCATAGGAAATAAAACTGGCTCTGAAAACCAAACAGGATATTTTCCCAGGCGAATGGAAGTATGGCTCCGCAAATAATTACAGCAACAACCAGCCATCTCCACTTATAAATTTCCCCCCATCGGTGAAGCAGCCAGATCAGCAACAGCGGTGTCAGAGCACCAAGTACAATATTAACTCTGGCTTCCGTAAGATTACTCCATGTTCCCGTTACTTCGAATAATAGCAAGGTTAAAATATGGCTCGGCACCAGACGATGCTCATTTTGCGGAAACCATAGATCCGACATTTTGAAATGTCCCTCCACCCACGGTCTGAGCAGCCAGTCGCCTTCCGCATCCCATTGATCCCAGAAGGGCATCGCCACCACAAAATTTTCAACGTAATACCATCTGGATAACAGTACCAGGAGGCTGATGACAACAAAAATAAATGGCCATTTTTGAAAAGACCGCGTTTTACCTGACAGAAATACTGAGTTCAATTTTTATAATCAATGGCTAATTGGAGGATGCAAAGGTAAGTGTGTATTGTCTTTCCCGATGGTAATATGCTCTGAAATTTTCTGATGTTACAAATTACTTTAAATCTTCTGCGTGATCGTTGTGAAAATCCTCGCCGCCCCAAATTTTCTGAGCACTCCATTTTTCAGGCGCATTTGCCCAGAACGGATCGGAAGCCGGCAGGCCAAGCGGAAGAAATATACTTGTACACAGATATGGGCTACCCTGATTATTGTAGACATCGGCCAGGTCTGGCTGCGAACCGTATAGTCCCAGTGTCAGCCAGCCATTTTCATATGTTGTGGGGCTTTCCAGTGTTTTCCGGATCACAGCTGTTAACGCACTACGAACCTGAGCCGGCTTCAATTGCGCAGGTAATTTCTGACGCAAAGCAACGTCGGCAAGGTGATGAAAAGCGGCACCGCGATAAATGATGGAGCGGCCCGTAGCCGGGAATGTTCCATCTCCATTAATCAACCGTTCCTGAATCACCGCGTAGCGTTCATTACGTTTGTTTATTTTCCCAAACATACCATTGTAAGCATTTGTTTTCTTCCCGATCACGTCTACAATCGCAGCCAGATATGGATGAATCACGTAGCTGTTGTAGTAATCAAAAGCATAAGAAGTGCCGTCTTTGTACATCCCGTCGCCTACATACCATTGTTCGAGCTGTTGTAAAGCGTAATCCACCCGCATCGGATCCCATTCATATCCGTATTTGCTAAAAAATGCCTCCGTCATCGCTGAAAAAAGCAGCCAGTTGGAGAAAACAGGTTTGTAGCGGCGAGTACTTTTAAGAGCAGCCACCATACGATCTTTGTCGGCGGGATTAAGGTTTTCCCAAAGCCATGGTGCACGGATAAAAGCCGCAGCCAAAAAAGAAGCATCCACCAACTGCTGACCTCCAAGATCAAAACGCATGTAATCCTTTTTGGTAGAATCCAGTGCATTGGAGAGCCCGGCAATGGCCCATTGGCGATATTGATCACGTAAAGCGATTTCCTCTGCCGATCCGCCTTCGGTTTGCAGCCACGGTGCAATGCCGCTCAGCACACGTCCCAAAACTTCCAGATACTGAACCTGAATGCGTTGCGCTTTATTATCGGCACGTACCGAGGTAACTTGCGGCATCAGAATACGCAGACTGTCATGCGCCAGGGCAGACATAACCGGCCTGCACATTTTTATCCATTTCGGCAAGCCAGAACTGCCGGTCGCTTACAGGAGCGACTTTTTTTGCCACAGTTTTCTTTTGCCCATAACCGGGAGGTATTACCAGAAAGGCAGCAAAAATTAATATTGGCAACCTGTAAGCAAATCGCATTTTACTTTTCATAATTCCGTTTTTCAATGCCCGTAGTAGAAGTTAAAATTTCCATCGCAAAACTGCGGAAAGGGTTTTAATTAAACCGCAAAAGAAACAATAGTTAACAAAGGCTAATTGTCTCTTATATTTTGCCCTTTGTGGTAAGTTTTTTTGATTGAACCACACAAGTTCACAAAAGCTAACTTTGTTTTCTATTGTTCCTTTTGTGGGCAATTCATATATGTTAACCATTAAGAATCACCGCTGCTTCTTTTTCTTTGGCACCAAGAAGCGATACATTTCGCAACCTGCAAGTAAGAACGCCCCTGCGCCATCAGACTGCAAAGTAACTTCTGCCAAAGATAAGCCTGCATTGGATTTTAAGCCTGAAATGAACAGTATTTTCCTGAAACCAGAATACCATGGGTAGACTTACTTCCTTATCAATAAGTAACTTACAGTTTATATAAAAAAACTATTTTGTTACATGCTAAAAGCCCTTTTCATAAATCCACCCAAAAAGCTAGCCACAAAAGTCAGTACAACGGATCCGTACAAACGGAAATTTTCGAGTTCCTGTCCACCTCTTGGATCAATTTGTGAAGTAAATAAAAAGTAACCTGCTAGTACCAGCACGCATTGCATCAGGGCCAGAAACCAACCCTTACGAGGCTCAGCAAAACCGATGGCAATGGCGCACAAAACAGCTACCAGATAAGGAAAATGGACGCCTTCTGATCTTTTGACTACGGCTACAACAAGCGCACTGGTAAAAACAACCATCACCATACTCACCATCAGTTTTTTATCAAGAAACGGTGTTTCATTCTTTGGCAAAACGGCTGATCCATTTTCCATTTTTTGTATTATAAGTTTTTCGGTAGCTAAATCAGCCGTTGCTTCCTCTGTTCTATTGAGGGTTAAATATGCCGCTGCCCGCCATTTGTATGGCTCTGCCGAAGTGTCCTGCGCTTTCATCACAGCCTTGTTGAAAGCCACCAATGCAGCCTCAGCGTTGTTTGCTTCCAGATGTAAAATACCCAATTGTAAATGAGCCTGAAACACCTCGTCATCCAGACTTACCGCTTTTTGAATATCGGCAAATGCCTGAGCGGATTCACCCTTCGCTTTTTGACATAACCCTCTGTACAAATGTGCAATACAGGACCCGGGACGCTGTTTTACTTTCTGATCAAAATACAACAAAGCTTCATCGATACGCCCCGTTTCGTATAACTCAACGCCCGGGGAGAATTCAGCTAACTCTTTCTCCGATTTGCTTCTCAGGTCGGCGTAGTTGCGTAAATAATAGATGTATCCAAAAAAGGTAATTACTGCAAGAAGTTCAAGCATAAGGCTGTTGATAAACCAGTGACGTGATTTTAAAGGAAGATTTCCAGTATTTTTCAATGCAAAAAAACGCAAAAAATTCCTGATTGGAGCTTTAATATTTGCGTGTTCCTTTAGGGCGATGAACTACTCCTAGTTCATTTTTGGATCACAAAAGGGAATGAAGTTGGCAAAAGGAGCTTTCAAAATGCTCCTTGAATATATGTCTGTTGCTGGTTTACCATTCATCCATTTTCTACTCAAGTAAACCTTTAATTTTTTAACTTTTGATATTAAACCGGATACATACAATTAAAACGTCCCAAAGCCATGAAAAACAAATTCCTCATTGTCTTTCTATTGAGTTTAAACATCTGTTATGCCCAGATAAACAGTAAAAGCGAATCGATAAAAGACAAGGCTTTTCTACCTGCAATAAACAAAGCGCAAAAGTATCTGGATTCATTGCAGACTGCTCAAAATATACCCGGATTATCTGTCGCAGTAGGTAACGCCAGGGGGATTATCTGGGCACAAGGCTTGGGTTTTGCCGATTTAGAATCCAGGATACCAGTATCCATACATTCCCGGTTCCGAATCGGCTCGGTATCAAAATCCCTGACCTCTGTGGCCTTAGGGCGATTACTGGAAAACGGCAAATTTAATATGGATACTGCTATTCAAGCCTATGTGCCTCAGTTTCCATTAAAAAAATATACGATCACAGCCAGGCAACTTGTTACACACACTTCCGGCATCAGACATTACAGAAACGACGATCCAATTACTTGTCCCAAAAGATATATCTCTGTAACGGAGGCTCTTTCCATTTTCAATCAGGACAGTCTGCTGTTTCAGCCGGGAAGCAAATACAATTATTCCACTTACGGCTACACGCTTTTGAGTGCTGCTCTCGAAGGTGCAAGTGGGCAGGATTATTTGTCTTTGATGAAAACATCCGTTTTTTCTCCTCTCGGTATGACTGAAACAAGTCCTGATTACAGCGACAGTCTGATCAATAACCGTGTTAGATTTTACGAGTTAAAAAATGGGAAGCACGTTCATGCGGGAATGGTGGACAATAGTTACAAATGGGCAGGTGGCGGTTTTCTATCCACGCCTACGGATTTAGTCAAGCTGGGAACGGAGCTCATTAAACATTCTATACTGAAAAAGGAAACCATTGATATACTTCTTACGACTCAAGTGTTAAACTCGGGAGAAAATACCAATTATGCTGCTGGCTGGCGAATTGGTCATGATGACAAAGGGAGAAAAATAATCCATCATGGAGGGCTGATCGACGGGGGACGAACTTTCCTTATTGTGTATCCTGAAAATGATCTGGTGATTGCGGTCACCGCCAACATCAGCGGAGCACGTATCAATCTGGGTGAAATGGATGCTATTGCCAATTGTTTTTTTAGTTCAAAATAATGAGTTTGACTTGGAATAATTTCCAAGTCAAAACCAGTGCACAACTGGGATTATGGCGATGTGGCGTTTACAACCTGATTTACGACAAAAATAAATTTTGAACCATAAAAGGAACAGGAGTTAACAGAAGTTGCTTTTAATGCTCGTTGGACACAGGTCCGCTGGTTTTCATTTCGGTGCGCTGCACCTATTCGGTTTTAATCATAGGTCATTTTTGAACCACAAAAGGAGCAAAAGTTAACAAAAGGGTCTTTAAAATGCACCTTGTATAAATGTCTGTTGCTTCATATTTCGGTGCGCTGCACCTTGGAAAACCTATTCATTGTTTCTTCCTACAAATATTACGGTGCCCTGCACCTGTTCTGGAATAAGGTACAGAGCACCGGAATATTTGTTGAAAAATCCTAAACAAGATTTCCTAGGAGGTGCAGCGCACCGAAATAAATGACTCATTTTTTTCCAGTATTCTCATAACTAAGGCAGCCATTTATTAACCGTTTCAATAATCTCTTTGTCTCCAAAATAGATCAGGTGATGCACGTCCTCGTGTTCGGCGCAGAAGAAGGTGTTATCGGGATTGCTGTAATTATTGATGGCGCTGTCGAACGGGACCACCATGTCATTGGATACACCTCCAAAAATCAAATTGTCATTCGCGAAATCGAGTGCAGATTTGAGTCCTTGTCCACGATAATTCATGCCAATCAGAAAGTTATTAACTCCAAGCGGAACATTTGCATTAAGCTGATTCACAAAATCACTGCCCGGCGCCATATCAGCCACACCCTGCATTTTCCAGAAAAACTTAATTACCATTTTGGCAGCAAATGCCAACACACCCACCACGGGAGACGACACCCCTGAAACCGTGATCACCAAACCTGTGAACCGATTGATCAGCTTGCTTATGTTTTCCTCCGAAGCCATAGGAGTTCCCAGATGCGGACCCGCACTCAGTATCATCCTTTGCCCATCTCTGAAAGCCTGCCGTGCTACCAGACAACCTCTGCTGGACGCAATAATGGTAAGTTTTTTGTTATCTACACCCAACTTTCTCAGAGCCGCTAATATATCGCTGGCGTTTTCTTCAATGCCCGATTTCACGGAAGACATATTATAACCCAGCACATATTTCCCGTAGTTTTTATCCTGCAATTCTTGTAAAAATGCTGCATCAGCACCCAACTGCCTGAATGAAACTTCAACCGAACTGAACGCGCCATGGCTCAGGAAAAGCGTTTTGGGTTGATCCTGGATCTCTTTTTTAACATCATTGCCTGCGTTTTTGATCTCACTCCATTGCAAAGCACCATTAACTACCTCACCAAACAAAAGTCCCTGCATGTCGGATGCGGCCTTGTCGTTGATCGTGCGAAAGACATTGACAAAGAAGCGTTTTATCTTTTTGAAAAAACCCCTTGTGGTTGGTATGTCAATGTAGAGCACGTTCTGGTCATCCAGATAAATGTCCAACTGATCACCTCCCCCTCTTGATGACCCGTCTTTGGTTTCTGCCCAACTGTAACTTTTGGTTCCGTCTTCATATTCCTTGGTAACCAGATACATCGTTTCCCCGTCGTCGGACGAATAGCTAATTTCAATCGCAGGATCAGCTCCTCCTCTTGTCGTGGAATTGTCCACTTCCACAGCGAATCCTCCCAAATGCACTTCGGTTATCGCATCGTTGGTTTTAGTTACGGTCCCGCGGATGTTTTGCAGCGAAACATAAATGCTTCTCTGTTCATCAAGATCAACTATTTCTGTTTGCAACATGATGTTAGCAGACCGTGTCAAATTTGAGCGGTTGTTTAATCCGATGTCTTTACCCAGCAGTTTTTTGAGCGTAGCCGAAGTCCTGTCCGATTCATAAAGTTTCAACTTCAATTCGTAAGTCAGGCGTTTTTCACTGCTAAACTTGAACAGTTCCGGATCGGTAAAAATGAGCTGCTCTATTTCCAGCGCGACCATTTCCTTCAATGTATTATCTGCCTCGGGTTGCACAGCGGAACGGAACCACATCTTAAAAAGATCGTCGATTCCGGTGCGCCCCAGGGTTTCCTTTTCTTCTTTAAACTTATTCGGATTTTGACCAATCTCGCTTAAAATATCACCGGCATCAAGTTGTAAAGCGTCGTAAGCTTTGAGCATCCCGTTGCCAAAATATTGGTTATACTCCCTGCCGTTTACAGTGTATATCTCTCCAAACATTTCATTTTGTGAAACATCCGCACTTCTGAAAAGTGCCTGACGCACTGCTTCCACTTTCTTCCAGGGTTCATCAACAGCAGAAAGAATGGTTCTATATTTAAAGCAATACAATGCAGCCGCCGCAGCGATCTGTGGCGTTGCGCTCGAAGTTCCCCCACCCGATTTCAGATAATAGGGATTGCCTTCCTCCGAAAACCATAATAAATTGGGCGTATAAGCCGCCAAAGCAGTTCTCATGGCATTGGCCGGACCGTGACAGGATTGCATAAACCGTCCTCCGGAATCCCGGTTCGTTACCGGATTGAATTCATTGAGATAAGGCGTTTTATTCAAAGTTACACCTGTGGCGGCAATCACCCGATTGAGAATAGCGGGATACATCAAGGTCGACGGCAACAACTTTTTTGCACCTTGAGACCAGCAATTCCCACCTGCACAAACCATAATCACGCCTTTTTCGTAAGCATTGTTCACTGCTTCAAGCATGACTTTGGAAGGAGCTCCGGCCATAGACATCGTTACCACATCGGCCTTCAAAACGTCTACCGCATAATTCAATGCTTTTGCAAAACTCTTTCCACGCAGAATAGCTACCGACTCGCTGATTTTCAGCGTGACTACTCTTGCAAAAGGAAAACCACCATAAAAGGCGTTGGCGTCAAGAACGGTTTCACCGGGAATGGCCAGTTTGCCTCCCGCCAAAATAGCCGCTGTTGCATTTCCATGGCCTTGTTGTTCGGCAAAGTCTGGCAAATACCATTTGTCTTTATCAATCGGATCATCAAAGCGAAAACTTGCGTTCAGATCCAGATTCATGGGTGATACCGGCCCACCTGTCAGCACACCGGTATCTATGTGAGCGATGAGCGGGTATTGATGTAAATCCTGCGTATTCCTGCCCAAAACCGTTTCCTGTGGACAGGCATGTTTTAATGCCTTGGTAAGCTGACTGTGGTTGTCACTCAAATGCCAGAGTTCATTCCCGCTTTCAGGAGCAGGATACGTATCCAGGTAGCCATCTCCGCTTCGATTTGTCTCCAATTTGGGATCACCAAAAATAGCACTGGCCATATCGGGTTCAATAAAAACATGATCACCGTTAGCTTTCCTACTGTTGTAAGCATCGTACGCCTTATCCCAGATTTTTGAGCCTCTAAAATCCACGGCACGGATTTCACTTTTTCCTCTTACTGTAAATTGTGCACCTCTTCCGGTTGGCTTCACATTAAACTCTACCATAGAATTGGCACCCTGAATCAGCAAATTGGTACAGGTATCCAGATCGGAAAACGCACTTGTATCGGGCACTGTATCAGCCTTAGGTTTCGAGGTGGATGTCGGCACATTTTCGGTGGAAGCCGTGACCAGATTCAAAAATGGAATTTCACCAAATGCCTCCACATCCGGACCAAATTTGTTATACATTGGTGTTTGATCCACTGACATCAGTTTTTTTACCTGATCAAAAAGCCCTTTGTAACTCAGACTTTTGTTAGCATCAAACGCGTCAGTCAGTTTCTTAGTAAAATCCCCAAAACCATTAATTTCCGCTGCATATTGTGAATCCTGACAAGCTGCAAAATGGATGATTGTAGCTGCATAATCATCATTTGCTACGCTTTTTGAACTCCCTCTGTTTTGAAGAGACAAGCGATTGGTACGATATGTTTCCCGATTATCCAGATATACTTTGTTCAATACCTCCTTCGGCATCAATCTATACAGTTTTCGTGCACCTGCATTTCGGCTCGTAACCTGAAGATTTCTTGTAGTAGCTACGGTTGCAGCATTCCTTGTATTAGTCCCGCTGTGGCAGCAATCGGTATACCAAAAAACCTTCACGCCTTTTTTAAAGCGTAAAAAAACGTCCCGTATTTCATCGTCGATCAGCATGCCGTCGTGCAGCACCAGCGTTTCATCTTTTCCATCATCCTCAGTGCTGTCCACTCTTACATCAATAGACCCACCGTGCCCTGAATAGGTAAACACAATTTCATCACCCGCACTGGTATGCGTAACAAGATCTTCCAGTACATCCAAAATCGCCTTTCTCGTCGCATTTTTGTCTTCAAATATTTTTTGCTCGTATATTCCATTAGTAAGTTTCCGAAATAAGTTGAGATCATTTTTGCATCCTTGCAAGTCCTGATAATCGCCCTGGTAAATGGTCCTATCCAGCTCATCCACCGCTACATGAACGGCAATTTTTTTGGGTTTGTTATTCGCATTCATAGGTGTAAGGGTG
Organism: Dyadobacter sp. CY312; assembly: GCF_021390535.1. Taxonomy (GTDB): domain Bacteria; phylum Bacteroidota; class Bacteroidia; order Cytophagales; family Spirosomataceae; genus Dyadobacter. The sequence goes on along the minus strand of NZ_JAJUXG010000017.1, from coordinate 191,977 downwards.
TTGGTTATGTTGAAATTTTTAGTCAGTTCTAAAAGTTTGGTTGCGTTTATAATCCCGTATCCCGGCCTTTTTCTCAATTCCGGAATCGCAATAGCCTTAGGTAAATAACAGGCTGCCTGCATCAACTGCTTATATTGGTTCAGAGTCAAGTGAGGATTTGCAGAGATCATTAGCGCAGCAACTCCGGCCATACCGGGGCACGATGCCGACGTACCGCCAAAACCAGAATTATAATCAGTTTCTGAATATCCTTTAATACCAAGCCTGTCGGCAACGGACAAGCCGTATGTAAGCAATTGCTGCTGGTTTTCAATGGAAATCTCGCTGCTGGGAAAACAGCAAAACAGTTTTTCTCCGTAATCCGAATATGTGGTAAGACTACCTTCTTTGTTCACTGCACCAATCGCCATCACATAATCATTACAGGCGTACCCGTCATATTCTACCGGCTCATTTCCATTCCCTGCCGCAAAAAATATGAGGCAGCCTTTTCCATTTCGTCCTTTGGTGGTTGCATACTCAAACGCGAGTCTGGTATGGTCGGGCAATGGATGGTGATAATATGTTTCGGGCGGTAAAATCAGGCTGCCGTCAGGTGGGCCCCAGCTACATGAAATGATATCAGCACCATGTTCAACGGCCCAAAATATCGCCTCCGATTCGAGCACCGAACCCAACCCTTTGGATCGTACCACAAGAAGATCCGCCTCAGGAGCAACACCCAAAATTTCGTCATCATCACCACAGGCAATACTGGCACAAGCCGTTCCGTGCATCTCGGAATCGTCTTTATGAGATGCATCTACCTCCTCAGAGCAGGTCATGTCTTTGCTACGTACGAACCGATTTCTGTTGTTAAATGCCGGGTGAGACAGATCAATACCGTCGTCTATAATGCATATTCTGGCTCCTTTTCCCTTTGTCGTTTTCCAGCTTTCCCGTAAGCCAATCATTCTTGCAGCCCAGTCGTCCAGGTCCGCAACCGCTCCCGGAATGGTGGTTGGCAATATTGTTTTCCGGCTCACCACCAGCTCAGGATGGCATAATTCTACTGTGGGCTCTTCCAGAATCCTAAGACACAGGTCAAAAATATTTCTATGAGCATCCACAACAGGCTCCAACCAATAACCATCAGTGGTAAATTTTAGGTATTTTTTAATTCTTAGGTTATGCCTGGTCAATACATCGTTTTGCTCAAATCCGTCGATTTCGTCTTTAAATTTGACAAATAAATTGCCGGTATAAATCTGATAAACGCCGGAATCAGTTCGCTCCATGACCGTACCCACAAACTGAATCAGCGGATGTTCCATGGATTTGAAAATTTCCTTTATCACGTCCCGTTCATCAGCGCTGGCACAACCTAACGCATACACATATACGGAAGCCTCCGGATAGTAGTCCAGCAACTTTAATCTGTGACTGAAAGGTTTGATCAGCTTATGGTCGAGTAAGGACTTAGGGTCAAAACCATCGCAGGTTCTTATAATCAGCTTGTCTATTGATTCCCTAAGCGTGTGCTCTTCACCATTCTGACCATTGTAAAAAAAGTGCATGGCTCAGTGTTTAGCATATTCATTTTCTTATTTAAATCTAACAAGAATACGATTGGAGAAATACTCGGTGCGATTCGTTCTTATTTAACGGCATTATGTTAAAACAATATGAATATCAAATACTTACTTACAACAAAACCAAAAAAAACTGTGGTTTGAGCAACGTTTTGACTGCTAATTTTTTTTTCGATAATTATTCAGATTGAAAGTGAACAATTAAGCCATTTATTATACGGTAAATCTGGAAAATTGCATACGAAAAAATGCTACATCGAACACATTAATATATTTTATTCCAAAACAGAGCTAAATTCTACACGCACTATTAAATTATAGTAAATAATGCAGGCAGCTAGCCTCTGCAAAATCCCTGTGTATTCTTGACCTTCTATATTATCTTCGCCGGAAACCCTCTATCTGTTCATTTTTACACTCCCGTTATTAAACAATTAAGCAGTGGATACAATACAAGCATTTATGTCCCGGGTTATTAGTCGCAATCCCGGAGAGAACGAATTTCACCAGGCAGTTCACGAAGTTGCTGAAACCATCATTCCTTTCGTAGAAACCAAGCCGGTTTACCAAAAAGGAAAAATTCTGGAACGTATCATTGAACCGGAAAGGGTGATTATTTTTCGCGTTCCGTGGATGAACGATCAGGGTGAAATTGAGGTAAACCGTGGCTACCGTGTTCAGATGAACAGCGCCATCGGACCTTACAAAGGTGGTTTGCGTTTCCATCCGTCAGTTAATCTCGGGACACTGAAATTTCTTGCATTTGAGCAAATATTCAAAAACAGCCTAACGCAACTTCCAATGGGTGGCGGAAAAGGTGGCGCTGATTTTGATCCGAAAGGAAAGTCAGACCGCGAAGTGATGATGTTCTGCCAGAGTTTTATGACCGAATTGTTCAGACACATCAGCTCAGACAATGATGTACCTGCGGGAGATATCGGTGTTGGCGCAAGAGAAATCGGTTTCTTGTTTGGCCAATATAAAAGATTGAAAAATGAGTTTACAGGCGTTTTGACCGGAAAAGGTGCCAGCTACGGTGGTAGTCTGATCCGTCCCGAAGCGACTGGCTATGGAGTCGTGTACTTTGTTGAGCAAATGCTGAAATTACGTAACGATAGCATCAAAGGAAAAACGGTTGTAATATCTGGCTCCGGAAATGTAGCGCAGTATACCCTCGAAAAGTGTATCGAACTGGGTGCAAAAGTGGTTACGCTTTCCGACTCCGCCGGATACATTTATGATGAAAAGGGAATAGATTCTGAGAAATTCGCCTACATCATGCACCTGAAAAATGAAGCCAGAGGACGGATCAAATCCTATGCGGACAAGTTTGGCTGCACTTATGTTGAAGGCAAAAAACCATGGGAAGTGCCTTGTGACATTGCTCTGCCAAACGCTACGCAAAACGAACTTGACGAAAACGACGCGCGGTTGCTGATCCAAAACGGCTGTATGTGTGTAGCCGAAGGTGCTAATATGCCTTGCACGCCGGAAGCCATTTCAGTTTTTGAAAATGACGATATTCTGTATGCTCCCGGAAAAGCGGCGAACGCAGGCGGCGTGGCTGTATCCGGTCTGGAAATGTCTCAAAATTCACTCAGACTTTCGTGGACGCGTGAGGAAGTGGATAATAAGTTACAGGAAATCATGTTCAACATTCATGCAACCTGCACCCGGTACGGACGTAAAGCGGATGGCCGCCTGAGCTACGTTCAGGGAGCCAATATCGGCGGTTTTGTTCGCGTTGCCGATGCCATGCTTGCGCAGGGGTTGGTGTAGATTTTCTTATATTTTTTAGCAAGAATGGGTAGTACTGGCAACAGTACTACCCATTCTGTTATAGGGTATTTATCAAAAGGGCCACTAAAACTGAATATTTATGTCCATCCCCAATTCAATGATAGCCCTGGTAGCATAAATCCCCGCCCATAGCACTTCAAAATCAGTCTTAACAGTTTAGTAATACCTCCTGCTAGTAAGTTTTGCAAAAAAACGTCTTATTGGAATTATATATAGAATAATTCCGAATCAACATTTTTTGCCATGGATTCAAGACGCGAATTTCTTAAAAAGGCTGCATTATTATCTGGCGGGGCTGCTTTAGCTGGCTTTTTGCCTGAGTCGATACAAAAAGCGCTGGCCATTAATCCTGCTTCCAATTCTACCTATCTGGACGCCGAGCATGTCGTGATTTTGATGCAGGAAAATCGTTCTTTTGACCATACCTATGGAAAATTGCAGGGAGTTCGGGGCTTCAATGATCCGCGTGCAATTTCATTGCCTAACAAAAATAAAGTCTGGTTGCAGACTGATAATAAAGGAGATACATACGCTCCTTTCCGTTTGGATATCAAAAACACGAAAGCCACCTGGATGCACGATCTGCCACATTCGCGCGAATCGCAGGTGGATGCCTACAACGGTGGTAAATATGATAAATGGCTTGCTTCGAAACGATCCAGTCATAAGGACTATTCGGACATGCCGCTAACGCTGGGGCATTACGACCGGGAAGATCTTCCGTTCTATTATGCCTTCGCAGATGCCTTCACCGTTTGCGACCAGAATTTCTGTTCTTCAATGACGCCCACGCACCCTAATCGCTATTATTTGTGGTCTGGTACGATCAGAGAACAACCGACTATGGATTCGCTCGCGGTGGTTCGTAATAGCTATTTCTCTTACAATAAACCGGTTAAATGGAAAACTTTCCCCGAAAGACTGGAAGAGGCCGGCGTTTCCTGGGCATTTTACCAGAATGAGGTAAGTGCTGTAATGCAGTTCAATTCGCCTTTAGGTTCCTGGTTGGGAAATTTTGGTTGTAATCCTTTGGAGCGATATGCGCAATACAATGTGAAATTTTCGAAGCAATACATTCACTTTATCCAACGCGAAATTGAAACCATAAAAAAGCAGTTACCGGAGTCAGAAAAGCAACTCGCTGCGACAACAGGCACAGAAAAAGAGAAGCTTACCAAGATCCATGAAGGAAAACGACTGATGCTCGAAAAGTATGAATCCGAACTTGTTCAATATAGCCAGGAGAACTTTAAAAAGCTATCTGCGATTGAACAGAGCATTCACAAACGCGCTTTTGTAACCAACATCAATGATCCTGATTATCTCAAACTGAGCACAATTTCGTATGAAAATGGAAGTGAAGCTACGAAAGTTGATGTGCCGAAAAGCGATATTTTCTATCAATTCAGAAAGGATGTAAATGAAGGAAAATTACCAACCGTTTCTTACCTGACGGCTCCCCAAAACTTCTCTGATCACCCGTCGGCTCCCTGGTATGGAGCCTGGTTTGTATCCGAGATTCTGGATATTTTGACCAAGGATCCTGAGGTATGGAAAAAGACGATTTTTATATTGTGTTACGACGAAAATGATGGTTATTACGACCACGTTCCGCCATTTTCGATTCCAAATCCATTAAAAGAAAATACCGGAAAAGTATCTCAGGGAATTGATGTAAAAGCGGAGTATGTGACTTTGGATCAGGATTTAACGCAGGTTCCAAAAGCCAATGCCCGTGAAGGTGCAATTGGTTTGGGTTTTCGGGTGCCGCTGGTTGTAGCATCGCCATGGTCGCGCGGAGGAAAAGTAAATTCTCAGGTTTTTGACCACACATCAATCATTCAGTTTTTAGAAGAATTTACAAGCCATAAGGCTAAAAAGGCGATTAAAGAAACCAACATTACCGAATGGCGCAGGACAATTTGCGGTAATATCAGTACCGTTTTTCAGACTTACGATCCTGCTTCATATAAAAAACCAAAACCGGTAAACAGGGACGAGATTGTGACATCCATTCACAAGGCGAAGTTCAAAGAAATACCCGCCAATTTCAAAGTGCTTACTGCAAACGAGATTACGGAGATCAATAAAAATGTTGCCGGTTCGTCCAATTTACCCAAACAGGAGAAAGGAACCCGTTCGTCTTGCGCACTACCCTACGAACTATATGTTGAAGGAAAAATGGCGAATGACGGAAAAACTTTTGAAATCAGCATGAATGCCGCGAATAGGGTTTTTGGCAAAAAAGCGGCTGGTTCTCCATTTCTTATTTACGCCATGAATCCATATCAAAATGATCCTTTGAAAGTATGGAATTATGCGGTTCGGGCCGGAGATAAACTGACTGACACCTGGAATCTGGCCGATTTTGAAGGAGGCCAATATCACCTCAGAGTATATGGGCCAAACGGATTTTTCAGGGAATTTGCGGGCAACGGAAAGGATTTAAATATTCAGTCGGTATGTATTTATGTTTTGGACAAAAATGGAAAACCTACTGGCGATTTGCAAGTAGAAATTCACAATGGAGAAAAAACGGGTCAAACGATACAAATCCTTGACAACGCTTACCAACAAAAGCCAATCGAAATAAAAGTACCAGCAAGCGGATCTGCACGGTCTATCGTTCCACTCACGAAAAACCATGGATGGTATGATTTCAATATAAAAATTGGAAATAGTGAAAGCCTGAAACGCTTTGCTGGCCATGTAGAAACCGGCCGCGAAAGTATCACAGATCCATACATGGGAAGAGTATAAAACTGCTTCGCGCAGCATTTAACAGGTTTATTCCGGAACCAACACATATTCATTCACAGAATTTCCGGTTTTTCTGCTTTCCGTGGTTCTTTTCAATTCCAGTCTGCTTTCCGTTGCAGGTGTGGTGATATAAAACTCAATATTGCCGGTTGACTCACTTGGCGGTGGCGTGAGATTTTCCAGAATCAGGCGATTGTTATCTGGAGACAATGACCAGGTTCCAACGATTTTCCTTCCGTCAATATCTACGAAGGTTACCTGATCTTTGGAAGTGAGGTCTAACCTGAATTGGGCGTAACTTGGTTTTACATTGGACGTTCCTCCTTCTGTATAAACAAGTCCGCCATTTTGTTTTACTGAAATCGCTTTCCAAATCCGTCCGATCGGAGCCGGTTCCGGTGCTTTTGGCTGACAACCTGATAATGCATATGTCAGGACAAGGAGAATAAGAATGATATTTTTCATGATCAGGTGTATGTTAATTGACTAGAACTTTTTGTGTTACAATTTCCCTATCCGACTCTACAACAACGATATAGACTCCTGATGACAGATTTTGCAATTCTGTTTTAAAATCCTGACTGACCTGATATTGCATCAACCGGGTTCCATTGGAACTGAACATGCGCAGTGTTGCTTTTACAGGTGAATAACGTTTTACATACAGAACCCTGTTGTATACATAAATCAAATCGCCACTAGAAGCTGATGGTTCGACGCCTGTGATAATTGCCGATGCATCTACTTTCACTACATCGCTGTATACCGAACTTCCCGCCACATTTACCGCTTTAATCCGGTAGTAATAATCGTTGATCGGCAATATTTCACGATCGCCAAACTCGATGATTGCGGCAGCCTGGTTTCCAATCTGCACAAAACCCTGATCGGCTTTATCGGAACGTTCAATAACAACACTGGTCGCGTTTCTGGATAACACCGACCATTTCAGTTGAATCAGATCAAAGTCAACAGGTGTTGCCGTCAGGTTTTGTGGTTTATCCGGAATAGGTGCCTGCGGTGTGGTGGCGCTGGCAATATTGCTGTAAGCAGATGGGCCAATCGGATTAATCGCCCTGACTCTGTAATAATACTTGGTAAGGGAAGCGGCTGTTTTGTCTTGGTAAGAAACTGCATTAGCAGCCACATCAGCGATTTTCGCAAAGTTGGTTCCGTCAGCAGACCGTTCAAGCTGAAATCCTGCTTCATTGCGTGACTTATCTGCCCACGCCAGATCAATCTGACCATAATTAATCACCGTTGCTGCAAGATTTTCCGGAGCCAAAGGAAGGACATCAATGGTAGTTGCATTGGCTACGTTAGAAAACACCGACGGATTCGCCGTATTAACAGCCCGCACCCGATACCAGTATTTGGTTGCCGGAGATAGCCCGGTGTTTTGATAAGAGATTGTATTTGATGCCAGATCAGCAATTTTGGTAAAGTTGGTTCCGTCGGTTGACCGTTCCAGCTGGAAGCCTGTTTCATTCGCAGACATATCCTTCCAAGCCAGGTTAATCTGACTACTGGAAACAGTCGTTGCTGTGAGCCCTTCCGGAGCCGTGGGGGGCACATCGTAAGTGGTGGTTTCAGCAACATTGGAATAACCAGAGTTACCAATCGCGTTTTTGGCACGAATTCGGTACCAGTATTTGGTAAGCGTAGTTAATCCTGTATTTTCATAAGAAGTTGTGTTTGCGGGAAGATCAGTAATCTTCATAAAGGTGATGCCATCGCCCGAACGTTCCAGTTCAAAACCCGACTCATTTCCGGAATTGTCGTTCCAGCTCACACGAATCTGGGTGTTTGAAACGGGTGCTGCGGAAAGATTCTGAGGTGTATTTGGTGCTACATCGCGCGTGGTAGCATCAGCCACATTGGTGTAGGTTGATCCACCCTGAGAGTTTTTAGAACGAACCCGATACCAGTATTTCGTAGCAGGTGCTAGATCGTTGCTGCTAAAACTCGTCGCATTAGCTCCTGTCTCCCCCACTTTTGCAAAGTTGGTGCCGTCGGTTGAGCGTTCAATATCGAAGCCGGATTCATTCCCGGAATTATCTTTCCAAGCCAAATCAATCTGGCTGGCCGAAATGGTGGTAGCAGTTAATGAAGTAGGTGCAACCGGCGGCACATCAAATGTGGTGGTTTCGGCAACATTGGAATAGCCTGAGTTACCAATCGCATTTTTGGCACGAATACGATACCAGTATTTGGTCAACGTAGTTAATCCTGTATTTTCATAAGAAGTGGTGTTTGCAGGCAAATCAGCGATTTTTGCAAAAGCAGTACCATCGCCGGAACGTTCCAATTCAAAACCAGACTCATTTCCAGAATTGTCATTCCAGCTCACACGAATCTGGGTGTTTGAAACGGGTGTTGCGGAAAGGTTTTGAGGTGTATTTGGTGCTACATCGCGCGTGGTAGCATCAGCCACATTGGTGTAGGTTGATCCACCCTGAGAGTTTTTTGAACGAACCCGATACCAGTATTTTGTAGCAGGTGCTAGATCGTTGCTACTAAAACTCGTCGCATTAGCTCCTGTCTCCCCCACTTTCGCGAAGTTGGTTCCGTCGGTTGATCGTTCAATATCGAAGCCGGATTCATTTCCGGAATTGTCTTTCCAAGCCAAATCAATCTGGCTTGCCGAAATGGTGGTAGCCGTTAAGGAAGTAGGTGCAACTGGTGGTACATCAAAAGTGGTGGCTTCGGCAACATTCGAATAACCAGAGTTTCCTACGGCATTTTTGGCGCGGATACGGTACCAGTATTTGGTCAACGTTGATAGACCTGTATTTTGATAGGTGGTGGCATTGGCTGGCAAATCAGTCAGCTTTGCAAAGTTGCTTCCATCCGTGGAGCGCTCCAGTTCAAAGCCCGTTTCATTTCCGGAATTGTCACCCCAGCTTAGGTTGATCTGCGTATTGGAAATTGGCGTGGCATTCAGGTTTTGAGGTGTATTTGGTGTATTATCATGTGTGGTTGCTTCCGTTACATTGGAATAGCCGGAATATCCGCCCGAATTTTTTGCCCGAATCCGATACCAGTATTTGGTAAGCGGATTAAGCCCTCCATTTTCATGACTTGTAGTATTTGCTCCAATATCAGCCACTTTTGAGAAGTTGGTTCCATCGGTAGATCGTTCCAGTTCAAAACCAGATTCATTGTCGGAAACGTCTCTCCATGTAAGATTGATCTGACTGGAACTCGCCGTGCTTGCACTCAAACCTGCTGGTGTAGCAGGTGGACTTTGCGCTGTAACATCGTTTGCGACCTCGGTATAACCGGAAGCACCTACACTGTTTATTGCCCTGATGCGGTAATAGTAGCGCGTTCCTGGTGTGAGCGGACCATCAATATACTGCGTTACGTTCGCTCCCGTAGTTGCTATTTTTGTAAAAGTATTGTTGTCCGCACTTCGTTCAATTTCAAAACCGGTTTCATTATTAGAGCGGTCAATCCAATTCAGTTGTATTTGAAAAACCAGGTTAGCTTTGGCTATGAGGGCGGAGGGTGAATTAGGAGCTCCCTGTTTGGTGCTACCACAAACCGTATTGGAGTAGCCAGAATCACCTCCACGCCCTCTTGCCTTAACACGGTAACAGTATTTTGTCCCAGGATTTAGCCCAGTATCTGTGTAAGATGGAAGAGACGTCTCCAGAAAAGCCGTTTCATGAACCTGCGAAAAATTACGTCCATCCGTGGAGCGCTCGATTACATATGCTGCTCCTCCATCCTTTCCCTGATTCGCATTCCACCTTAGCGACATTTGTGTAGCGGTGCTGTCGACAAAAACAAGGTTCAATGGATCGTGAGGTGGTGCAGCAGGTGTTGTAACTACTGCCTCAGGAGAATAGCGGGTAATTACAGCGATCATTCCCGGTTCATAATAGGTGTACCGCAACCGATATGCAATCTGGATTCCGCTTCCGGCTGCCTTGTCCTGATAAGACTGTGTTCCGGAGGCTGTCTCTGTAACTGTAGCGAGCGCATTGAAATTGCTGTGTATTCCCACCCATTTATATTCCACCTGAACCGAATTTCCTTCGTGGACAAACTTCTGCCACGACAGATTAACTTGCCGATAGGAAATAACAGTGGCAGAGAGTGTTTGGGCGCTAGCAACGTGGGTGTTCATAAGAACGTGCGCCAGACCAATTACCAGTGGCAGTAAAATATTAAGAAGGAGTCGCTTTTTCATTTTTCTACGAATAGATGGTCTACAATTTTATTTCCAATCCACTTTTACCGGATCGGTAGGCGTACTCTCACGTTTGTCAGTTTCAACTACCACTACACTATAATAATAGCCCACACCCCGTGCCGCTTCGATGTCAATAAAGTTATTCTGACTTCCCAGCAACGACCGAATAAGGCGCGGTTTTTCCGTTTTCTCTGTGTAGCGATATACCAAAAACTTATCAGGTTTTTGAAGCGGCGCATCCCAGCTTACCATTACTCCTTTGCCTGTACTCGCAACATTTAATCCTCTTACTGGTAATACTGCATTTAATGCAGCGTAATATTCAAACTCCGTGCTGTAACCGCTCAGTTTTTCTTTCAAATCAAAAGACCGTAACCGGTAACTGTAACGTACCCCTCTTTTTACAGTTGAATCTTCGTAGTTGTTGCGTGCATGATCTTCGAATGTTTGCTTATAAATTTCAGAGAAAACCTTTGCTCCTTCTGCCTTTCTTTCAATGATGTAACCGGTAATGTATGGATCAATAGGTTTCATGTTTTCCCAAACCAGCAGCGCATGACCATCCTTGTAAATCATCTCCGGATTGAGTGGTGTAGCGAGCCGGTCAGGGTAACGGACTTCCGAATACAATTCCTCACTCATTGGTCCCATGTTGTAGCTTGTATTAACAGCCACAACCGCCCAGCGATATCCTACGCCCGTTGCCAGTCTCTTTACCGGGATCTGGTATTTCAATTCGGATTTGGCTGGGATAATATCCGAGTACCTTTTGAGTGAATCAGTTTGTCCCTGAGCAAAATAGATGTAATAGCCATGCGTATCAAAATCCGCCGGCTGCCATCTGAAATACAGGGAATCTTTGGTTTCAGTAAGTTGAAAATGGGAAGGAGCTACCACCGCAGGTCTGTTGGCTTTTAGCATACCCGCAACTTTTACAGATTCGATGGAGGTATAGTAGGTCCCGTTCAGCCTGATCTGATAATAATATCCCTGAACTGGCTCAACCGAATTGTCGTAATAAACGGTGTCAGTGGCTACTGCAAGTCCTATTTTTCTGTATCCAAAATCGTAGTCCCCACTTCTCCATATTTCAACGGCTCTAAGATCTTTAACATCCGATAATTTCCAGGATACCGCAATTGCGCCTTCTTCTTCCTGGGAAACGGTTTGTATACTTTCAATTACCGGAATGTTTTCCTGAGGTCGGAGATTTGCAATACTCAATGTATCGGAAGAGGCACTTTCATTTCCGAGAAAATCTTTCAGCACAACCACATAAGAGTACAGCATTTTTCTGCGAACGTTAACATCCATCACTACCAGAAAAAGTGAATCTTTTACACCTTTACGGAAACCCCACTCAGCACCACATTCGGCAAATTCTGTTTGTCCAAATGTAGACCTGAGTACACGTGCACCAGCAATGTAAGGATTGGGTTTTTTGAGTAAATATTTGATATTGATCACACTCCCATCAGCACTGTGGTGAAGCAGGGTTGCGGTTGTACCCAGGGCCGACCCGGGAACAGAAACCGTACCTGGATTGTGATATACTCCTTCTTTCGCTCCAAGAGCGCGGACTCTGTAATCGTACCGGCGTCCCTGCAATACTTCTGTGTCCAGAAATCCCAAACCAAAAGCTTCCAGATATTGTGGGTGTGTACCGTAAGTACCTAAGGAATCGGTGTGCGCCGCATTGCGGTACTGCGCATATACCAGTGTTGCGAGTGAGTCATTCGGGATCTCGTAAAGCGGATTTTTTCTTTTCAGCAAAGTAAGGCGGGAGATAAGATCACTCGCACTCATTGGCCCTTTATCCGTGGTGCACACAGGCTGCCAGTCCGGTCTGTTGCTAACCCGACCCACTTCCAGTCGCTCCACTACATATTGTGGTCCGTGCAGCAGCTTGTCCAGTTGAATAAAAACACCGTATGGTCCTCCGGCAGCCTGTGGCTTTTGTGCCCTTACAGAAACTGATAAAAAGAGGATTAGAGCAAATATTTGAAACAGTAATGGTCTCATCGGTATAAAATTCAAGAATTAAAATCTGTATCTTTTCTAAGTCTATATTTCGGTTATTATTTGGCTTAAAACACTTACTGTCCGTCAACCTTACATCCGCCCGTACACTCTTCAAAACTACATGTAGGTGTTATGGAAACATCGGGACTTTGACCAAATGTATAAGATGCAGTACCATCAAAACCAAGACAAAAGCCAGCATTTGCGCCGGTTGTTACACCGGTAATCCCTTCCGACAGGCTAACTGAAAATCCAGAACTGAGCTTGGCAGCAACAGAAACCGAAACTTTTTTTACCCCTGGATTTACGGTCAGGGCTGTTTCAACTCCTCCGTTTACATGTACCTCTCCCCCCGCACTCAGCGATAAAATGCTTCCGTATGCATACGCATGCACACCCACACCCATGCCACCGCCAACACCAAACGTGCCTTTGTCGTAATTACCGAACACATAACCATCCACATAGGCATCCACACCTACCTTATAACCTCCGACACCGGGCACTGAGAGTTCATGCTTAAAACTACCAATGATAGGTACCGGAACCTCACCTACTGCATACACGCCTTTGAAACCAGAAGTAAACGTACAGGGCAGCTCCTTGCGATGACTATTGGTAAACAACACCTGCTTCGCATCACCCAGGTCGTTACTCGTGTATACGCCGAGCATGAGTCCGGCCCGCATAGTAACAGGTACAATAAGCGGTACATTTTGCAACTCACCGGTTGCCACCAGGTAAAAGCCATTTCCGTCCAGCCTCACCTGCGCCATTCCTTTCATGAAGGTCATGGTTGGTGGAATAGGAATATTGGAAAGTTGAATAGACCCTGTTAATCGTTTTTTTCCATGATCGTAAACCAGGCTCAACCCGCCCATACCAGTATCAATTCCGTCCAGTTCAATTTTTTGCCCCTCCGCTTTTATTTCTCCGTAAGCTGTGAAAGACAGTCGGTTTTTCTCCTCATCGCCCAGCATTTCGGAAAAACCCTGAGGACGACCAGAGAACTTCAACAAATCCCACTTCTTGTTGGTCACTGTTTGATGGCAGTACACGTTGCCCAGACTGGAATTTCCACCCAGCGATACATTCAGTCTTTTGAAGTCGCCGCTTTCGTCATAGTTAACGGCATCTTTTGCAGGATCAGAAATGCCAGAAAGGCTGGTTTTCCAATTAGACAAATTTGCAGGATTAGTCAAATCCAGGTTACGTCCGTGGCTGATATGCGTTTCCGTATTATTATGAACAAGAAGAACATTATCCAGAAGCAATTTACCAGGCTCTTCCACACTCCCGCGAATCGCCATCACACCATCTCCAAAGAAAATAGCTGTGCTCTGGCTTTTGTCGGCGGCAACGTGCTGCCCTGCTTCAAAATTGAGGTATCCTTTGGTTTGCAGTTTATAACCTCCGGGAATAATGGTTTTTAGTTTAACTGAACCACCATCAGGTTTAGAATAAATAAAACGCATGGATACGTCCTGTGGCGCATTCGGAATGGCATTAGACATGCCGGCATCAAAAGCAAAATAGTCTGAGCCGGTTTCGATGGTGGTAGGGCGCACATCTATGATATTGAAATACCTGAAAGACTTGCTTCCTGTACCAAACGAAACCACATCTTCTCCATTATCAAGAAGCGATAAGGTGGCAAATTCCAGATCCTGCGTAAGGCCGGGTACCGATTTGGCCGGAAGCACAGCTGCGGGAGCATCACCGTCCGGCACAACAACCACAGCCCAGTGCCCTTTCATATCGGAACCCGTTTGTTTGTCATATCCAAAATACGCTTTGCCTCCCACTTTTAATTTAGCAACGCCTGCCAGTTCCAGTGTGGACGTCGGCTCTACCTGCAAATTGTAAAAGTCGCTGCGGAGATTGAATTCCTTCACCGGAATATCAGCTTTGCCCGTTTTAATCACACCTGATTTTGAATAGAAACCTCCTTTTTTATAGTCCAGCTTCCAGTTACGGATCTCCACACTCCATTTCCCTGCTAGTGGAAAGGTAAGTGGTGTATCCCCGGTTTTCGCATCCACGGTATTATTTTTCAATACCAAATCACCAATACTCACTTTCAATTCTGATGGGTTAGCATCTTTTATTGTACAGGACATTACAGGATTGAGGTGAATTTCATCGCCTGTCAACCGCGAACCTTCCAGCTTACTTACTGCGTTAAAGCCGAGCAATTTCAGCTTCATGGGCGTACCGTTGGATTGCGATATACCAAAGTTTGTCCACTTGATATTGGTCTTGGCAGCATCGAAGGCGGTTACAACAGGATTACTGGAAAGCAGCGCTTTAACTTCCGGATCATAGAGAAAGAACTGACCTTTTTCGTATGACAAAAGACTTTCAGAAAAATTGAACGAGTTATCAATCACCTGGGCTTGCGCCATAATTTTACCCATCGCTGTACCGGCAGTTCTTACAATTTTCAACTTCCCGTACTGGCCATCAGGCGAGCTTACTTTCACATTGTATTTGACCTTGTTAATATCAACATTAGGGGATGTGTGGTAAAGCAAATTGTCCAGAATACCGGTATTCAGTTCCACGGTTTCATTTGCTGGTATCCCCTCTGAGGCATTCTGCGGATCCGCTTTAAAAACAACGTCTTCGAAACGCACTTTCACCTTCTTATTCATCATTGCGAAAGGACCTAGTCCGCCATCAGTTAAATCTACCTCGCCGGTCACCTTCATAGTTTTTGGGTCCAACTTTTCAATGGTTACAGGAAAACCCCAAATGGATGCGATCCTGAATTTATCAAAGGTGGTAACCGTCATTTTCAAGATCTGTCCCTTGCCTTGTGGAATAGGCTGCCCGGCATTGGAGCCAACATAGGTCGCATTGGCATTCACCGATTGATTGGCAGAAGTCGTTTTATCAAAAATCGTTTCTATCACCACTGAATTGCCATCCAGTGTTCTTGACACATCCAACGCAAACAACCCGTCTTTGCCGGAAACCGTGCTGTATTTAACTCCCGCATTTTCACCTGCTGCAACAAATACCTCAGCACCTTCCAATGGTGTTTCAATACCCGCCAGCGATTTCATCACCACAATTCCTTTTACCGTTCTGGCCGGTTCGAGGCGAATGGTTTCCAGCACAGGTTTCTTGCTTTCTTCGTTTTTGATTGATACAGTTCTGGTAACATAGCCGGGAGAAACAACTTCCACATACAGGTTGTCGACGGAAACATTTTTAAACCTTGTTTCAACCAGTCCATCAACTTTGCTTGGTCCAAATTCAAAGTCGGTGCCTTTTTTGGCAAAGAGTCTTACATAAGCTCCGCTGATTTCTTTTCCCGAAATCTCATCCAATATCTTGAACGTAATGCGGTGATCCCGTTCGAAGATTGGGATATCTCCTGCAACAATCGAATACCTGCCGTCTTTTCCCAGCACCGGCTTCGGCAGTTGCGTATTAATTTTTCTTGCTTCTTCAAAATAGCGGATGTTAACAGGGAATACTTTAAGATTTTTACCTGTCGAAGGCGCATCCAAGGTAAATTTCCAGGTTCCGTCGTCTGCGTTGGTTTTAACCATATTTCCGTCATCTACCTGCACATAGGCTTCCAGTGAAGGATCAGAATCAAGCATATTTTTGATAGTCTGACTTTGACCAGCGATATTTTTCAATTGCTCACTACCTACATTTTTATCAACCGCTGCAACTTGACCCGTCTGTTTCTGGCTTCCCAAAGTTGCAGTGGTTGCTTTGCTTGTCGCTATTTTGGTTGTTGCCGTTTTGCCAGCAACTTTCCCGGTTGTGGTTTTAGATGAGGTGTTTTCTTTGATTTTAACAGTCGAAACTGTTGTTGGAGAAGCGGTATTGCTTACTCCGCCAGTCACAGATACAGACTCAGGAAAAGTTGTATTAATATTACCAAAGGAAGAACCTCCGGCAAGTTCATCCACGTTAACAGCTCTGCCGGTAATCACCGTGTTTGGCATCATCAGGATACGGTCGTAGTAGCTATTTTGTCCTAATAATACATCGCCAATGTACACCTCACTTTTTCCGGACGCCTTTTGGGCAAGCGTATCATAGTATACATAACCCTCTGCCTGAATTCGCATTTTCGCCTTATTGCCCGGCGAAAGTTTAAATGGAGCGGCTATCCAGCCATCTTCACCAGTGTACCGTGTTAAGACCGTCGGAATGCCCAACGGTGCGCCATCTTTTACATATGAAAGCTCTACCCTGGCTCCCTTTATGCCCTGTGTCGGATTGGACTGATCCACTACCCGGGCATTCACTGTTGGGTTACCTGGCGCCAGATACCGTTGCACGATATCCGAATTAAAAGTTTCATATTGATCCGTAAACTGAGCAGCAGCACGTGCGTTATTTGGCGTATTCAAAAGCAGCATATCGTTCACTTTCACATCCCTTAACTTCTCTCCCAACCAATAGTTATCAGCTGGCTGGCAACCGGCCAATTCAGGCTTCCAGCTATACCAGGGATTGCCATAGGTTTCTTTTTGCTTCTCCATGTATTCCGCCTCTTCATAAGTTTTCAGAACCGATTTCACAGTATTCTTAGGATCTCCATAAAGTAGGGTATACACATTCCGGCAGTTGATTTTGGCTCCATTTTTAACCGTCTTTTTCGCTCCGTTTGAGCGATCCTTTTCCTCCTGCGTCGCCTCAGGTGAAAATACAGCGCCCCAGCCCTCACTTACAGTAATCCTTTTTACTGCTACCAGATTATAATTGTTTAACCCATCCACAGATGACTTCGTAGCGATAAAATAAGCGTCAGCTTGTCCATTAGCCATCACCATCCTAGGGAAACGTGCTATACCATCCTCCTTCGTTTCCACCGTTGAAATTACTGTATAGCTTTGATCCTTGATTTTTATAATTTCCTTTACTCCTGAGCCCTCGTCAGATGGTGGTCTTCGATTAGGACCTACACCTATTTTAGCACTTGTAGCCCTCAGTACCGATACATTTATATTCGACAAATCAGACCTAATTCCAGCCTTTTGAACATTTACCAAAGAAATACCAGTAGTATCCGATTTGATCTGGGTTACCAAAGTATAACTTTTCACCTCGGCTGTCACAGGCCCGAAATCGTAACTTCCCTGCGCTTTCATTTGCTGATCCGGCGACATTCCAAATGTTTCGATGGGACTGGTATAATATGGATTATCTACAATTACCCTTATTCCTCGGAAAAGATTTGTAGCTGGTACCGAAAACTCCCCGCTTCCTTTCGGTTTGGTGGTAGGAAGTGCCCCCATCAGCATGGCCTTAGTCATTTTTACAGTAAACGAAAAACTTCCGTCCGCATCAGTAACTTTGGTATCAAGCGTTGTGCTGTACCCGTCATGAAATGAAGCGAGCTCATCGTATTGTGTGTAGTTATCAGTAGTGAAACTACTTGCTTTCTGATCCAGATTTTTATACACCACCTGCAAATGAACCTGCGTTTTTCCAAGGGCCTTAACCTGTGCTCCATCTATTCCGTCATCAGCAAATTTGTAGGTCAGCTTGCCGGTGAAGGTCATTGTAGGCGCTTCTGTCGTTTGAAGATTGTAGGTATATTTCTCAACCCGTGCCGGCGTGGATGTCAGCTTTTCTTTGGGTTGAACAAAGACGACAGGATCTGCATCCTCAGGCTTCAATCCACAATCAGGGCAGTATATCTGATAAACATCCGATGAGCCAATGGCATAAACCAAATTCTCAAACATAGCGCCGTAACCATCGCCTTTGCCTTCCAGAGTAGCCATGCTTATAAATTGGTGTCCCTTGGATTCCACTTCCATTCTCATTTCGGCCTCCAATGCCAACTTTGGTGGTTTCGTATTTCCCAATCCCGCCCCATTAAGCATGTCTGTGGAAAGTCCTTTACCTGTGTTGATTTCCAACCCAGAACTAAGGGTTGAGCCCAAAAAAGTTGTCTTTCCCGTTTTATTGTTGTCAATCACTGCGGTATTAGCCACTGTACTTCCGATATCCGCTTTGCTTAGATTTGTTGGTTTTAAATCTGCCCCAATGTTCTTTGACACAGCATAGCCGTCCACCGCGGTTTTTTCGCTCTTTTGCTGTCCGCTGTTCGCAGCAATGCCCGAAACTGCCATATTTTGCACACCCTGATTTACAGAAGCAATGAATGGTTTCGGAGCCGATTTTTCAGCCTTGGCTCCCATCCCCTCGAACGGAAGCCTGTACTTATCGTTTTCTTTTGAAACACCGTTTTTCCGATAAATTACAAGGTGTTTCCCTTCCAGATTCACATCCGGAACACCAGGCCAGTTTTTGAAGGATTTTCTGGCTGTAACATCCAGATTATAGCCAGATGCCAACCACGTAATATCCTTAACATCATAATCGCCCTGTTCTGCACTTGAAATCTGGAATGTATTCTCATGGCTGTTCTGATAATAACCTGGCTCTGCAATAGGCTGAATAAACGGATTGATCGGGTCAACAATACAGCGGGTTACAATCCCCGATGAATCCATTCCGTGAAGGGACATCTTGGAAACTTTGATCTTGTAATTTCCAGAAGCATCCGACTGCCCATATGCCACTGTTGCACGGAACTTATTAGGAAAAACCTTCATCAGCACAACTTTGGTATTGGGCAATACGTGTGCAGCACCTGTTTCGCCAGGAAACCTGTACGCAAGAATTCCTCTGATAGTCAGGCTGTCTTTTTCATCGCCTTTGTCTTTTGCAACCAATAAAAAGGATTGTGGATTGGAAATGAATGGCTCATCAACCAGTTCTGTACGTTTTCTTTTCACTTCGGTTACCCCTTTCAACTCAACCTGCACCTGATAGTTCTTACCTATCTGCATATTGTCAGGCAATTCTGATTTATTAAGCCAAAGCTGATCTGTCCGCACCTGGCGTTCCATCACCACAATGGGCTCTTCACCTTTTTCTTTGCTACTAATCCGTACATTGTAACTAAGCTCCCCAAACTGTTCCAGCAGCGACTTTCCCGCAGGTGCTTCGTATGCTTTCCGTAGTATCTTTTCAAATTCCTGATCCAGTTTCCAGGAAATGATAAGCGGATTATTGGAACCCACTTCCACCATAGCACCCTTTTTTTCTGTGGGTTGTACAATAGAGATGTAGTCAAATTCGACTCCAACAGGCGCCTGCTGTCCATACGTAAACACCCCAACCGGACTTTTTCCATCGTTCATCAAATTGAGCTTTACAGCGGTCGAATGCGCTTGTACGCGCCAAGCGTATTTTTTACCAACCTGTAATGCCGGGTGCGACGGACCGTACAGAAAACTGCTGGTTCGCAGATTTTTTACTTCCAGACCGCTTCTTGGCAATACAACGGCATCAATAAATACATTGGGATTGACATCCGCAGCTGGCAATTCCACAATGCGTAAGGTGTATTCTACCTGGTTGGGCATAATACCTACCGGCGCCGACCAGGTAAACATTTGTGTTTGCGGGATTTTAGTTAATACTTCTTCATTTTCAAACGGAGAGATCAGGATTGGCGGCTCCACGATACGTACCGGAATAAGACCGCTGCAACCCATCGGAAATTCCGCAGAAAGCGGACGAATGGTGGCGTTGTCAAATGCCTGAACACATAGCTGGTAATTTCCTTCCGGTAGCGGCAGACCTTTATACAACTCATTTTTGTTCATTCCCTGCACTTCAATCTGATTCAGATCGAACAGCCCTTCCAATTCCGAACGGGTAACCAACCGGTTCACATCCGTAGCCCGCAATTGGAGCGGCTGCAATGGCCGGTAGTTTGGCGAAGTCCGGATAACAACCCCATTGTCACCTTCCAGTTTTCCAATTAACCGCACTGACAAATCCTTGCCCGATAAATTGGAAACAAAAACCTGCACACGGTTTCCAGTTCCCGGATAATCCTGAATATAAGGACTATATGGAGGCAACACATTGGTGGTGATTCTGATGAGATTTTCCTGCCCGAAAGCACCAAAACTCATTAGCCACAGCAAAAGCAGTGCGCCAAAGAATGACCGACCTGCCACGCAGCTGATTTTGTATATTTTAGAATGAAATTCCATATCCGATATTTCCTCTTAGTTCGTTGAATTTTTCTGCCTGTATTCCCGTGTTCGAGTTCAGGTAACCGAGCGATAGATTTAATGTCTGCTTTTTGGCAATCTGATATCCAGCGTTTGCTGATACCGTCATCACTTTTCCTGTTACACCCAGCTGCTTGTTTCCGAGATAGGAAGCATTAGCCGATGTGGTCATTTTCTTCTTAAAAAAAGAATAATTCATTCCCAGGGTCGGTCCATAAAATTTGACTTTATCATTTCCTTCGGTCGGTATGGCAGTCGGCAAACCTGACTGTGTATACGACAGCATCAAATTGGCTCCTAAACCGCTTCGGTTATGCTGTAAAAAATAACCCAGGTTTAAATTTTGGTTGTTGTTTTCTGTCTGTGCAGCCGTTCTTTCATTCAGATCCGAAAGCTGCTGATGTGTTGCTGTCAAAGTGAATACGTGTGACAAATCCGTATCAAGAATGGAGTAGCGTGTATTGACTGTCGCCGAAAGGTTGTTCTGAGCAATCCGCAACGTGTCGATCAACGGACGAATTCCAGCTTTTTGACTTAAACCATAGTTGGAAAGAGAAATATCAAATCCAAAAGTCGGATCAGGATTGATAGACATCATCAGCGAGCCAATGGAACGTCCCGTTCCTGCATTTTTATTATTGGCCAGATTGTCAAACTGACGACCATAACTTCCGGAAATTCTTGCCTTACCTTTTAAAAGGTTCAGAGACGTTGCAACGGCATAACTCTCAATGTCGCTCTGGAAATAATATGCGCCCATGGTTTGAAAATTCGGGTCGATGCGTTTGTATTGCAATTTCACCGAACCCCATTTTGCCTGATAACCCAGCGCGGCTTGTGTCGCCTGCGTAAGCTGGGTTGACAGCCTTGGTGTAATGAGTTTGCCAAATATTTTTGTCAGTGGATTTTTACCTTCGGCACTCACCTCAGTCGCCTGCATGTCGCGGGTGTAAGAACTTGCCGCGGCATCTACTTCCACAAGGAAATGTTTGAGCAGCATGAGCCGTGAGGTAATTCCCACCACCAAATTCTCGGCGGGAGTAATGTTTTGCTCCGGCGTAACAGGAATTCCTGCCATGGAAGTGGTGTCATCCTGCGCACGCAACATCACCAGGTCTATGTAATTATTGGCTTTCCCATAGCCCAGTTTCACCGCATAACCTGTGCGCTTAAACGAAGGAATGAGATTGGGGTCAGCGATGGTGGACGACGCCGCTTTATTGAACCGACCATAAACCGCTCCCACACGAAGTTTACCCGGATTAAGTTCTACACCTCCACCCAGAAACGTGTGTCCTGAAAGTGTGAACGGAGAAAAAGAAACGTTTCTGTAACCTGCATGAACAGTTGCCCATTTATAAGTAGGGCTCACCCCAAACTGATTAAATGGCTGGCGAAAACTGCTGCCCTGATTTCCTAAAACCGCAGAAAACGGCAGGCTCAACCCACCCGGAAGGTTCACGGTAACTGCACCACTCAAGCCAAACGGGGAAGACTGATTACGTGCTGCAATACCATTTGACGTATAAAACCCTGCGTAGGCATTGAGCCCGCCCGAAACGGAGAACAGCCGTTGGTTCGGTTTCTGTTCTTGCGCATGGACAGATGCCAGCCCAAAAACCATTAAAAGACATTGGTAGATCGTTCTTCTCATATCCTTATCTGAATACCCGGGCGGTGTTGCAAAAGAAAACAAACCACTTGGTGATGATGATGTTGAAATTAGATAAGAAAGGCAATATTAAAGTGCTATAATCGACAAAGGAAGTATCTTAATCGGCGAACGGAAAACATACTTATTTAACGGTCAGAGTTTCTATTTTTTCTACTTAATATTCAAATCCCGTATCGTGGAATAGAGTAATCGATGAATATTTTTTTTATCTTGAAACAACTTTTAATAAAGAATCGGTTACATGAGTGACATTTCGAATAAAGTACGATTTATGGCGGTTGATGATAACCTGCTTGACCTGTTAGCCGTTTCCGAATTAGCCAGAGATTTCGATTTTCTGGAAAACTGCGGTACCTATTCCAACCCGCTAGAAGCCTACGAAGCTCAGCAATACATTAAACCCGACCTCATGTTTCTTGATATTGAAATGAGCTCTGTGAATGGTATTGAACTGCTTCGGAAAATAAGAGCAGATGTGCCCATGGCCGTATTTATTACCTCCTATCCCGAGTTCGCACTAGACGGCATTGACCTGTCTGTTTTGGATTATGTATTAAAACCACTCACTGCCGATCGTTTTGCGCAAACAGCTCAACGCATAAAGCAGTACTGGGAAATGAGGCAGAAATCCATTGCCTATGAAGTGCTTTTTGAAAATGATCTGCTCACGATTAAGGAAGGCTATACGCAGGTCAGAATTTCTCAAAATGACATTATTTACCTGGAAGCCATGCAGGATTATACCAAAATAGTGACCGAGAAAAGAAACTATGTGACGCTTTCCACGATGTCATTTTTTATGGAACGGCTTCCGGCAGACCGCTTTATGAGGGTACACCGCAGTTATGCTGTTGCTCTTCATCACATTACCGAACTCAGCCAATCGGAAGTGGTATGCAGCAATGCACGAATACCAGTTGGCAAAACGTATCGGCAGGTTGTTTCCCGATTGCAGATTTAAAATTTACTCTCTCATCATAAACTCTCCCTACATGAAATTTAATATTTTACTTATCACTTTTCTACTATTTTTCAAAATCTGCTCGGCACAAAGCAACACCCACCAGCAACAGCTCGAAAAAATAAAAAAGGAATGTGAAAGCATTCAGGCCGCCTTCTCCGGTAATCCCGGGAGTTTTGAAGAATTAGTCAAAAAGGCAAACGAGGGTTTGGCCTTATCAAAAGAAGACGAGCACGAATACAGGTTTGCATTTCACATGGCGGCAGGAAGTGGCTATTACTATCAGCAGAACTTCGAAAAAACAAAAGACGAATTTGAGAAGGCTTATCGGGAGGCTGAGAAAGCCAAACTGCTGGAAAAAAGCACCAAACCATTAGGCCATTTGGTCTCTGTATATTTTTATCTGGGACAAACCGATAAAGCAGATGAAGCCGCCCGAAAACTGAAACAAATTGCTGACGCCAACCCATCGCTACCAAATCTGAGCGACATTTATTACAATTTAGGCATGTACAATCAACAGCAAAAAATGTATTTCAGTATTGCGTTGGGGCACTTTCTTAAAAGTGCTGAGCTTCAAAAAGCCAGTGTTGATACCTCTACTACTCACAAGACTAAACTGGATTATGGCTTGAAGCTGATGATGGTTTCAGAGATATACCTGTACCTGAAACAACCTGAAAAGGCACTTGAATACCTGAAAATGACTGAACCTTACCTGGGCCAATCCTCAGTTGTTCACATTGCCGTTTATGGCAAGTATGTCCGTAGTTATGTCCTTCTGGATAACCGTGCCGAGGCACTTAAATATTACAATAAGTTGTTTGAAACTGCCAAAAAGATCCCCGGAAAATGGTCCGAGCTCGTATCGTCCAACCTTAAAATGTCTGAGATGGAAATCAAACACAAAAATTATCCGCAGGCAAAATCCTATATCGACAAAGCCAATAAACAGGCATTGATTGACAACAAACCCATCATGACTACCTCTGTCAACCTGGCTTATGGCGACTATTACAAGGAAATAGGCCAACCGGAAAAAGCTGTGAGCTATTACCGTAACTCCGCGAAAGCATCCGCTCAGTTTAATAAGGAGCAATATGCAGAGCTGCTCAAATCGCTGACGGAAATAGAAATAACATTGGGTGAAACGAAACAGGCTGCTGCTACTTACAAACAATATATAGCCGTCGCAGACTCATTGAACCAGGAAAAAATAGCGCTGAACATTGCCGAAATGGAGGCCGTTTTCCAGAACAAATCCAAACAGGTTCAAATTAACGACCAGCAAACTGAGCTGGATTTTAACAAAAAACAAAAGCTTTGGCTTGCAGGAGCGGCCGGTTTGCTCGGGTTGGTGGTGCTGTTACTCGTTGTGATTTACAGAAACAAAAGAAAAGCCGCGGACAGCCTTGACACCAAAAACAAGGAACTCGAAAAGGTAGTGTTTGCCCTGAACGAAGCCAACCAGACCAAGGCAAAGCTGTTCAGTATCATCAGCCACGATCTGCGGTCGCCGATTAGCCAGGTGTATCAATTTCTAAAATTACAGCAGCTGAACCCGAAATTACTGAATGAGACACAGCGCTCTGAGCTGAGTGAAAAGATACAGACCGCAACGGGTACACTGCTCGAAACCATGGAAGACCTGCTGCTTTGGTCCAAAACGCAGATGAACCAGTTCACAACGGATATTCAGCCCACAGAACTGTTCCAGCTGACCAACCAATGCATTGCCCTTTTGAAGCTCAATATGGACGCCAGGAATATCCGCACCAACAACTTTATTCCGGAAAAAAGCATCATTCAAACGGATCCCTCCTACCTGCAAACAATCGTACGTAATCTCCTGCAAAATGCCGTGAAAGCATCCGAAGAAGGCGGACTAATAACACTCGGATTTACGTCAGAACCTGACAGGCAAACGCTTTGGATAGAAAATTCCGGACCTCCCTTCACCCAGGAAGCGTACAGGAACATTATTTCACAAAAAAATAACGGCCAGGGTTTATCAGGATTGGGACTCAGGCTGATAGATGAATTGTCTGAGAAAACGGGGTTGAAAATTGCGTTTGAAAATCCGGGTGAGAATTTGACGCGGGCTTTAATTGTTTTTGGGGAACGTTAAGAGTTACCTCCTGCAACCTGCGAAAAAATAGAAGAGCACAACAAATTGCGCATCTTGTATTGTTAAGAAATTCATGTTAAAAATAACAAAGACGACAACACCCTAATAAATAGGGAATTACAGACTTATCTCTCATCCATTTCGATTATTATTTACAAATCTAAAATCTTGCACCAGCGTAGATAACTTACGTAAATTGCATTGGTTGTAGGCAATGCTAAAAACCACCACTCAAAACAAATTTCCTTAATAAGCCAAAATGAACAATAATCTTTTTTCTAACTTACTAATTTGGTTATCATTAATACTTTTACCAAAAATAGTCTTTTCTCAATCTACCGACTTTACCATTCAAGATATAAAGTTTGAAAGTCAAGGTATCACTCTTGCAGGTTCAATTGTAAAACCTAAAAATCCATTTGCAGCAGTTGTAATTGTTCACGGTTCTGACCCGGTAAAAAGAGAAATAGATTTCGCAAAACGTCTTGCAAAAGAAGGTATTGCTGTATTGACATATGACAAACGTGGAGTTGGAGAATCTGGTGGTGTGTATGTTGGACCATCTGTTGGCACGAATAATATTGACACTACAAATCTTAATTTATTATCTAGCGACGCAAATGAGGCAGTAAAAACATTGCGAACCTATTTGAAAGATAGAAAAGCACAAATTGGATTAGTTGGGTTCAGTCAAGCAGGATGGATAATTCCAATTACTGCAAGCAAAAATCCAAAAATAGAATTTATGGTTTTATTTAGTTGTCCTACGATAACAACTTTAGAACAACTTCGATTTCAGTTTTACACGAATGGAAATAATAAATTTTGGGAAAATCATACAGATGCAGATGCTCGTGAACATACTAAAAATGACCCCGACAAGTATCAATTCGTGGCGACTGACCCAAAAAAATCTTTGAATACTCTTTCAATTCCTGGACTTTGGCTTTTTGGAGAGAAGGACATACAAATTCCTGTAAAGTTGTGTATAGAGCAATTAAACACATTTAAAGTTCAAGGTAAACCTTTTGAATATACTTTATTTTCAACATTAGGACACAATACCCCATTTGACAGTGATACAGCGCCTTTTGATATTTCAATTCAGTGGATAAAACAGAAAACGTTAAACAATAAGAAGTCTAAAAAATCAAAAAAAACACTGTCTACAACATCGGTTTGGCAACATGGCGGCTGAAGTGTTCAGTTCTTCGATTGAACTTTTGTGCAAAACTGAACATTTGCACTTTGATTTCCGCCACATCACCAAGTCGTAAACCGTTGTCAGCAAGGCTAAACGACAGACAACATTAAAAAATGAACTACGATTTTTTCGCAGACAAGGCAGACAAATTGGAACTTCTTGACTTCATTTTCAAGGACACTGACTTACACGTTTACGACTTAGGTTCACAATACGGACAGAAGATTTGCCAATACAAAACAAGTGACGAAATATCCTCGAAGTTTGACCTTGAAATAGAAGAACTCGGAACGACATTTCAACTCTGGACACCAAGACATAAAGGCAAACCCATTTTCAGAAAAGTTGATCTTGACCCAAAACGTTGCAATGGACATACGTTTCGTTATGCGACAGAAGGTTGGGGACTTATTCAATTATATTTCGGAGGACTGAAAAATAACGAACTTAAACATTCTCACATCGGACATTTTAACGAAAAGGGAGCATTACAATGGGAAGATACCAATAATGTAAATGGACAGGTTAGTTCTTGGGACTGGGCAGAAATTCAAGCAACTTCGAGAAAATTAAAATATCAAATCCATAATAAACTTGCAATAAGAAAAATAGGAAGTTTGGGAGTTTTATCAGGAGCAGACAAACTTGAAACACAAGGAATAAAACTAAGATGAAAGAACAACGGACAGAAAGCCTGGCTGGTAACAGGCGTTACAACCAACCGTAAAGACAGACGACCGATAGACAAATAACTTTATTGAAATGAAACTCTCAACAAAAGCAGATAACATACTGAAACAAATCACCGACAAGAATACTAAACTTGGCGACATGCGAACCATTGCCAAAGCCATTAAAAGGGATCATGAACTGGCACTGGAACTTTGGTCCAGTGAACAATTTTTCGCCCGACAGTTGGCTATCCTCATTATGGACAAAAAGCTGCTTTCACAAGATGTGATTGATCATTTTGTCAAGGATATGGAACAACACAAGGAGGATGAGCGGTTGCAACTCATGGACTGGCTATTTGCAAACCAGCTCACCAAAGACAAAAAGACTATTGCGTTAATTGAAAGTTGGGAAAATAATCCATCTGTTCTTCTGAGAAGAACATTTTGGTATTATCAAGCTCGTTTGCGCTGGACGGGACAAACACCGCCGCCAAATACGGAGGAACTGCTGTTGAAAATTGAAAATCGAATTGAAGAAGAAGCTTCGGAAGTCCAGTGGGCCATGAATTTCACAGCAGCTCAAATAGGAATTTTTCAGGAAGAATTCCGAACCAGATGCATCAGTCTTGGAGAACGCACAGGTCTTTACAGCGATGAAATAGTTGCTAAAAATTGCACACCTAGTTACTTACCGAAATTTATAGCGATTCAGGTGGAAAAGCTTGAAAAATAATTAAGTCCTTTGGTCATAGTATATCATGATCGAAAAAATAGACACCTTATAGTTGCGACTAACAAGAATGCCAGGAAAAGCCCAATAGATTTCTTGGAAAATTTAAATATCATTGTAAAGTCAACATACCAACAAATGCGATATTTACGCAACCGTTGCGTATATACAAATGTTAGCAGTCATTGTAAAGAACCTCACAATAGAGAAAATCCTTCAGACATTTCAACTCCAAAAAATAACTAAATAAAAATTGCGTAACTCAAAAGTTACGCTTATATTCGTAACTTCAAAGTTACTTAAATATGAAAACAGAAATTAAACATCAATGGATTTATGAGCAATCACCAAGCGAAGTTTGGGAATATCTCACACAATCAGAATTAATTGCTTTGTGGCTTATGCCCAACAACTTCAAAGCAATTGTAGGGTACGAATTTGAATTTCGGACAAACCCCATTCCAAGCCTTGGATTAAGTGGTATTTTTTTTTGTAAAGTTCTTGAAATCGTCCCACTTAAAAAACTTACTTACAGTTGGAAAGGTGGGCCAAGTGGTGGAATTACAACGCTTGACACTATTGTGGAGTGGACACTTGAAGAACAAGGCAACGGAACAATACTGAACTTGAAGCACTCAGGTTTTAAAGATGAAAACTACGCTATCCTAGGAGGTATGACAGATGGTTGGCTTAAAAATATTCAAAAAATGCTTAACCACTTAAAAGAGAACAATAATGGCAACACCCACTCTTGACGCTTTTCAGGTAATAGCTGACCCAAGTCGCAGACAAATATTGCACTTACTTACCAAAGACAGTTACAACATAAACACGTTAGCCGAAAATTTTGAAATGAGCCGACCAGCAGTTTCCAAACACATCAGCATTTTACAAACGGCAGGCTTTATTAGCATCAAAGGTATTGGCAGAGAACGCTTTTGTACTTTAAACCAAGACGGTTTTATTGAACTTCGTAATTGGATAAATCACTTTGACAATTTTTGGAATATCAAATTGAAAAATTTGGACACTGTTTTAAAACGTAAAAAAAATTAAAATATATAAAATGCAAAAAGAAATTTTATTACAAATATTAGAACAGAACCAAATGGACTGTTTTCATTTCTGCAAAAACATTAATGCAGAAAATATGAACTTTCGCTTAACAGAACAAACTGCATCAGTTGGATTTATTTACAGGCATATTGGCGAAACGATGAATTTAATAGGTAAATTTTTAGGCTACGAAACCGACGTAGAAGGAACAACAATGGGGCAAAAAGACACAGGAATTCAATATGACCTTGAAACAAGCCGTGCGTATTTTGAAAATGGTTACAACACTTTAAAGGAATTAGTTGTCAATACAGCAGATAAAGAATGGCTTAAAGAAATAGATACAACTTGGTTTGGAAAAATATCAAGAATAAAACTGTTTTCAATTTTGCTATTTCACAATTCTCACCATTGTGGACAAATATCATCCACAATTTTGAGAGGAAAAAAATAGTAAGAAAAACAACGAACCGGTACCATCGGTTTGGAAATATGGCGGCCGAAGTGCTAAATTCAAGTTCAGTGCTTCAATTGAACTTTTGTACAAAACTGAACATTTGTGCTTCGATTTCCGCCACTTCGCCAAGCTGCAAACCGTTAGGCGTCATTGTATGAAACCACAGAACAGAATAAATAATCCAGAGAAAATTGACCGACTTTTAATCGACAAAGATTTAAAGGACGGAAAACTTGTTATTGTTCAATTCTCTGACAAATTATATTCCGGCAAAATACTTGCTGAACTAAACCAACTTTGTTTCGAGTATGACGACAATTTCAGCGTTCGTTTTTATGGGCATTATCAAGGTTCGTTCGACTGCAAGACACTTTTAAAACTACCTAACATTAAAGCTCTTTGGCTTGATTGTTTATTGAAAGCTGACAATTTGGAAGTTTTGACCGATTTGAAAAATTTAAGACGTTTAAGTTTGGGTGTGTTTGAACTCAAAGAGACAGAAATATTTCAAGCTAACAATCTTAAAAACCTCAAAGAGTTAATAATCGGTGAGGCAAGAACAAAAGCACTTGATCTTCAATATTTAGAAAACTACACAGATTTGAACTTCTTAATCATAAGTGGACATACGAAGAACATTGACGTTGTTGGTAAGCTGACAGAATTGGAATATTTTGGTTTAAATTCAATTTCCAAGGTGAAATTGAACTTCGTAAACAAACTCAAAAGACTTAAATCACTTCACTTTGTTTTGGGCGGACGAGAAAACTTAGATGAAATTGAAGAAAACGAAATTGAAACTCTTGAAATAATTAGGGTTAGAGCATTTAATAGTTTCAAAAATATTTCAAACTTCAAGAAACTGAAAAATCTGTTAATTGAAGACCAAATACAATTGACCGAGCTTCACTTCGACAAAGATATTTCGACCTTGACAGACTTTAAGTTAATCAACTGCAAGACTTTTAAATCATTAACAGGTCTTGAAAAATTAAGTGGACTTAATCAATTGAGAATTTCTAAAACAGACATAAATTTTGACGAGTTCATTAAACAACAATTTCCAAAGTCACTTGACATTCTTGCGTTTTATACTGCCAAGACAAAAATTGACAAAGAAATTAAGGAAAGAATTTTAAAATCAGGTTACAAAGATGGGCTCGACAGATAAACAACGAACACAGCACAAACCTTTCGACTTAACAACAAACAACTCTTTTGAAACGGATAATTTATTACTCCCGATATTTTTTTTTGTATTTTCCGTTATAATTACCCTATGGATACAGAACATCAAAACATCATACATTCTTTGTTGCAAATCCAGCCAAATTTGCAAAAGGAAACGCTAGAGGCATTTTGCAACATTCTTCGGTTCAAGTCATACAAAAAGGGAGAAACTATTAGTTTAGAGGGAAAAACAAATAATGTTGTTTCTTTTATAGAATCAGGAGCGGTAATGGTATATAATCATTTAGACGGCAGAAAAAAGGTTTATAATTTTTTCTTTGAGCACGAATTTACCGGGGATTACGAAAGTTTTTTGACGAGAAAACCTGCGGTTTACGGAATAGAGGCAGTGGAAGACACCACCTTGCTCAATCTGCATTACAACAACTTGCAAAAAATATACAATACCTATCCCGATTTTGAGAGAATCGGCAGAATAATGGCTGAAACTCAATTTTTAAGGCTTGTTCAGCGAAATACTTCCTTACTTGCACAAACACCCGAAGAACGCTATCTCAATTTAATTAAAACAAAACCACAGGTATTGCAACGTGTACCACAGTATTATGTGGCTTCTTACCTTGGGATTACACCGGAGGCTTTAAGCAGAATAAGAAAACGGTTGGTAAAAATTTGAGAACGAAATTTTTTTTCAGATGACCAATTTCCGTTCTTAACCCAAATCAACGAGATTGAAAATTACGCTGACTAAGTTTGCCGAAACATCCTTTTATCAAGTATATGGCAACTTATTCAGCAAATACAACAGCAAGCTCAAACTATTGGCTCACTCAAAGAATTATTTTTCTTTTTGCGTGTTTTTTAGCTACAAATAGATCTTTTGCACAAACGCAAACTGTGAAAGGAAACATCATTGATGAGGCATCACGGACACCTGTTGCCGGAGCTGTAATTTTATTGCAGTCAGACCGGCAAATTGGGACGGTTAGTGATTCTGTCGGAAATTTCAGGCTCACTTCTGTTCCATTGGGTCGTCAGTCTTTTATTATTACCATTATCGGATATGAACCTGTATTCGTTAACGATATTTTGGTAACTGCGGGCAAAGGGGTAATGCTTAATAATGTTATGATGAACGAAAGTATTTCAACACTGGATGCCGTAGTGATAACAGCGAATTCACGATTGCCAAACAATGAAATGGCGGTTGTGAGTACCAAAACATTCAATATGGACGAAACCAAACGCTATGCCGGTTCGATAGGCGACCCTGCCCGTATGACAGCCAATTTTGCAGGTGTAATTTCCACCAACGACACACGGAATGATATCATTATTCGTGGCAATTCCCCAAATTCTATGCTGTGGCAATTAGAAGGACTTAACATTCCTAATCCTAATCATTTTGGGGCATTGAACAGTATGGGAGGTTCTGTGAGTATGCTGAATAATAACAATATAGACAAATCCGACTTTATTGCGGGAGCTTTTCCTGCCCAATACGGAAATGCTTTGGCAGGTGCATTCGACATCAGGCTTCGCAACGGAAATGATGAAACCCACGAATTTGTTACGCAAGTGGGGTTCAACGGTTTTGAAGCAGGAGCAGAAGGTCCGATAGGACAAAAAAACAAGGCTACATACATTGTCAATGCCCGCTATTCTACATTGGCTGTTTTCCAACAATTGGGGCTTGAATTTGGTACAGGCGGAGGTGTTCCTATCTATGCCGATATTAACTACAAAGTAAATACACCTATTGGAGAACGTGCAAGTGTAAGCCTGTTTGGTATATGGGGAAGAAGCGACTGGACTTCGTTAGGCAAAGATTATGACCCGGACGGACAGGCTTACGGTAACGACTACTCTAATCGTTATGCAGATTATACCACCAATATCACGGGAGCAAGCTTAGATTATCGCTTAGGAAAAAATACAACCGCCAAGTTTACTTTGGGTTACAGCAGCACCAATGAACTTTTTGACAGAGATTCGATAAGTACCATTGACCCTGATATTGCCACACCTGACTGGCACTGGAAATTTGTTACCCGAAAATATTCAGCCGTACTTTCCGTGAATCACAAATTCAATGCAAAACATAGCATCGTTGGCGGATTGTATAACGATTATATAGATTACTCATTACTCAACAAAAGAATACACGGAGGTACGGCAGATGCAATATTAGTAAACCGAAATAGCAACATCATGCTTACACAAGCGTATGTACAATGGAAGTACAGGTTTAATGAGACATTTACTTTCATACCTGGATTACATTATCAAAGGCTGGATATTTCGAAAAGCCAAAGCATCGAACCAAGAATTGGTATTTCAGCCCGGGTAAATAACAATCATACTTTGGTTTTTGGCTTTGGAATGCACAGTCAAATGGACAATTTGCTTACTTATGCTACAGTTACAAAAACAGCGGGCGGACTTCAATATACCAACGAATCTTTAGGCTTTCTGCGAAGCAACCATTTTGTTTTATCACACGACTGGCGGTTGAGTGCCAACACACGCCTGAAAACAGAAGTTTACTACCAATCTCTGTATGACCTTCCGGTAGAAAGCAAACCTTCCTCTTTTTCTACTATTAACCTCGGGGCGGAATCTACTCCTACGCTCAGGGATAGCCTTGTGAACGAGGGAACTGGAAGAAACTATGGACTGGAAATAACATTGGAACGGAGATTCAGCAAGGGGTTATATTACTTACTTACCACTTCCTTATTCGACTCGAAATATAAGGGTAGTGACAGAATTTTACGCAATACTGCTTTTAATATGGGGTATGTGGTCAATGCGCTCGCAGGCAAGGAATGGTCAGTAGGTAAAAAAAGCATTATTGGGGTTTCCTTAAAACTTTCTACCGTTGGTGGTCGCTATTTATCCCCGATAGACATAGCGGCTTCCACAGCAGACGGAGAAGTGCAATATGTAGAGAGTGAGGCTTTTTCCATTCATCAGGGCAATTACTTCCGAACGGATATTAAATTGTCTTATCGCAGAGATTACAAAAAATCGTCTTTAGAAATTTCGTTGGATTTACAGAATGTAACGAACAATGAAAATATATTCAGGCAGGAATGGAATTCCCGAACATTTCAGATTACAAACAATTATCAACAAGGATTTTTCCCCGTTCCGTTTATACGATTTACCTTTTAGCTGAAAACAACGAACCGCTAACAAGGTATTGCCGCAATGGGGGCTGACGTGCTATAATCATCGTCAGCCCTTTTTTGTACATTTGTGCTGTATTGAACGTAAGTGCTTTTAATCCCCAACCTCGCCAATACCCAACCGCTAGTCGCAATTTTAGATCGACACGTATGACAACAAATATTTGGATAGAAAAAGGTTGGGGCGACTCAGTTGAGAACGCAACATTTGACGACATAAAAACCGCTATTGAAGAGACTATAAAAATGGATGAAGAGCACGGAGCTTTTTGGGTTGGACATATGGAAAATGAATTTGTTCTTGAAGTTCACAAAAACTGTGACTTGTTTTTTGTTTATGGAGAAAATCAAGATGAACAAATACAAACTAAACTTGACAATTGGGAAGATGTAAAACACTTCTTTAAAATGTATTTTGACAGCGAGTTTGAAAAACTAAAAAAAGAAATTGAATTGCGACCATTTATGTATAAAAAACTAACAAATGGATAGCAACTATTTACCAAAAACAGAAATTTAACTTGAAAGTTGGATGAAATAAAACTGTTTCAATTTCAATAGATACTTAATAAACTGAAATAGCATTTATCAAGATTTCAGAATTGACAAATCCGACGAACCTTGGTATTATACAGAACATGGACAAAAAAATAATTTAAAATATTTACAATAAAAAGTTTAAATTGTTGATTATTATTATAATTAAATTGGGTCGAACAAATGGGCAAATACGCATTGTATAGGCTTTTCAACAGACTCAAATAAAATTAGTGAACTGAAAAGCCAATTTCAGAAAATTAAAATAGAATTTTTTAAAGATAACATACCTTATTACGGAATAGATTTATTGTCATTTATCATTGGCATCTGACCGGTTATCAGTACCACAATATTTCTCTTTAACCAAAGACACACATAAAAATATAAGTCAATAACAGGCAGTAAAAACAATATGTCAGACCAATATATCTTTTTCTTCAGTGCTCTTGGTTCCTTTAATGGTTTGCTGATCTCAGGGTATTTTGCCTATATGGCTCAGAAAAAAGTATTTTCAAATTATTTCCTATCTCTGCTATTCTTTGTTTTAAGCATCCGGGTAATTAAATCAGTATTCTTTTACTTTAATCCGGATCTGGCAAACATTTTTATTCAGATAGGGCTTTCCGCATGCGTGCTAATCGGACCTTTCTTATATCTATATTTAAAGTCTAATTCAGAGAATAGCAAAACAAATTGGCAGATCCATATCATACCCTATATTGCGGGCATTAGTATTGCAGGCATATTTTATCCTTATGTTGACCACCGACCCGAATGGAGCAAATGGTTTGTGAGTGCAATTTATTTTCAATGGATTACATATATTCTTCTATCTTTTAAATACATTCTTCCTATAATTATTAAATTTAGAACCAAAGAAGATATTAAAAAAATAGACATTTGGTATCTAAGTATATACTTCGGGACATTCATTATCTGGCTGGCTTATTATACATCGTCTTACACCTCATACATTGTTGGTGGCTTGTCGTTTACGTTTGTGCTGTATCTGATGATTTTACTATTAATTTTTAAGAACAGCAAAGAAACCAGCTTTTTTCAGGAAAAAGAGAAATATAAAAACAAGGACATTGACACGGATACCCTAAACCTGATTGATGAGAGGATATCAATCATTTTTAAGAAGGAACTATATTTAAATCCAAATATCACGCTTGATGAAGCTGCGAAGGAGATGAATGTAACGAGGCATTTGTTATCTCAATATCTGAATGTGGTAATGGGTAAATCCTTCTCCAATCTTATTAACGAGCACCGGGTAGAAAGAGCAAAAACGTTATTGACAACAGAAAATAATTTAACAGTCGAAAGCATAGGTTATGACAGCGGTTTTAACTCCAAATCGACTTTCTTCACTACCTTCAAAAAATTCACAGGCAAAACTCCAAGCGAGTACCAGAAGATCCTTACAAAATGAGTGCGGTTTTATAATTCCGGACTCCTGAACCGTCGCTCAAAACCTCTAACCGATATTTCTGAGGCACTTTTGCATATATTTTAAAACCAAAACATGCAAATATGTGTAAAGTAATTTCGAGGACCATGTTGGCACTTTCCCTGGCCACTTGCTTCTGTCTGTTCTACACCGCGGCTGTTGCCCAGACCAAAATTTTGTTTGTCGTTTCCAATCAGGACTTCTATGGAACTTCAAAAATACAAGCCGCCAACCACTTTGGTGAGATTGCCATTCCATACGATGTATTCACTAAATC
The DNA here is from genome assembly GCF_021390535.1 of Dyadobacter sp. CY312. Classification (GTDB taxonomy): domain Bacteria; phylum Bacteroidota; class Bacteroidia; order Cytophagales; family Spirosomataceae; genus Dyadobacter. Next base: position 156,011 of record NZ_JAJUXG010000017.1, on the reverse strand, counting down.
AGGATATACAGTGGATTTTGTTAGTCCGGACGGCGGTGCGGTTCCGGTGGGCTACATCAATGCTTCCGACAGCATTCATAAAAAATATCTGTACGACGGTTTTTTTATGAATAAACTCAAACATACAATAACGCCTGCTGCGGTTGTACCTGAAAATTATGCCGCCATCTTTTATGGAGGCGGCGGTGCGGCGATGTTTGGTGTGCCGGAAAATAAAACAATTCAAAACATTGCCAGACAGATCTTCAATAACAATGGCGTGGTTTCTGCTATTTGTCACGGTACGGCAGGGCTGGCTTATTTAAAAGATGAAAGCGGGAAATCGCTTTATACCGGCAAAAAAATAACCGGGTTTGCGGACAAATTTGAAAACAAGGAGGAAGAATATTATAAGACATTTCCTTTTAGTATCGACCAGGCTATTAAAAATAATGACGGTGATTTTGTGTATGCTGATGAATTGGGAAAAGGTTTTTATGTTGTGGATGGTCGGTTTGTAACAGGCCAGGATCCAAGTTCGGCATCAAAAATGGCTTCTGAAATTATCAGGATTATAGAGAATAATAAACTTCCTGTACAAGAGAAATCTGCCAATTATTTCGATAAAGTATTCTCTGAATGGAATAATACTTCGGCTAAATCAGGTGTGGCAGCAGCGCTTTTAAAAGATGGTCAGATCAGATATATGAAAGGTTTCGGAAGTGCAGATTTAACCCGTGAAATACCCATAGACACTGATACAAAATTTCAAATCGGGACTATGAGCAAGCAATTCACAGCCTTTGCCATTTTACTATTGGAAGAACAGGGAAAATTGTCTTTGTCAGATGATGTGCGAAAATATATTCCGCAAATGCCTGACTTCGATCATAAAATTACTATCAAACATTTGTTAAGTCAATCGAGTGGTTTACATGATTTTATCGCATTGAAAGAAATTTCAGGTTGGCGTGATAAAGATGTTTTTACACAAAAAGATGCAGTAGATTTAATACTCAAACAAAAGGAACTGGATTATATACCTGGTACACAATTTTCGCAGACTTCATCGGGACTTATTTTATTAACAGAAGTAATTAAACAAGTTACGGGAAAGACGTTTGCTATATTTTCGCAGGAAAATATTTTCCAACCTTTGGGAATGACAAATACTTTGTTTTCTGACGATAATGAAATGATTATACCCAATGTAGCTGTTTCGTATCAAAACAATAGCGATGGACTTAAAAATAACTTCATCAATCATTCGATTGTGGGAACTACCAATCTTTATACTTCGGCGGCGGATTTGAGTCGATGGTATCTCAATTTTGAAAACGCCAGGGTGGGTAGTAAAAAACTGATTGAAAAATTGAATTCCCCTGTTACATTAAATGATGGGAAAACCATATTTAATCCTACCGCCGGGAGACTATTGCATGGACAACAATACTTACACGCAGAACGCGGTGTTCCCAAAATCTGGACGTATGGATTAGAAGGTGGTTACGCGAGTAATATTTTTATTTTCCCGGATCAAAATGTTATTTCATTTGTGCTTGGAAATAACAATAGATACAATGGCGGACTTGCTATGAATATGGCTATTGAAGCGCTTGGGAATGTATTTCCTCAGCCTGCCAGTATTGATTTCAGTAAAGTAAAAACCATCAAACTAAGTAAGCAGAAACTGGAAACTTATTCCGGATACTATTGGGATAATGAAAGAATGTCCCGGCTTACAATGTATGTAAAAAATGACACGTTGCGCTATCAGGTATCTGGCAATACATATGAAAATACACTAGTACCTGTTGCAGAAAATACCTTTCAAATCATGGCAGACGGAGACGATGTCATGATGGTCAAATTTCGCAAGGAACATAATAATCTTATCAAGCTGATTTACACATCCGGAGAAAGCGACGAGTATGTATTTGAAAAATACACCCCGCAAACATACTCAGAAACTGATCTGGACAAATTTCCGGGTACGTATTATTGCAAGGATCTGAACGTCGTTTATACAGTTGCTAAGGATAAAACTGGTTTACTGACAAGCAATAAAAATCAACCCGTCATCCGGTTCAATCCCATTCAGTCTGACCTGTTTTTGAGTAGCGCCAGAAATTTGGGAGGGGTTCGGTTTATTCGGGATAAGAATCAGGCAATCACCGGATTTTACATCAGTTCTGACCGGATTAAGAATTTGCATTTCACAAAAATATAGCAAGCTATATTGCTATTTTCTGCTTGCACCGATTTTCAAATCAGTGCAAGCAGAAAATAGCATTTTTTTACAAATATCTCATTACCAATCACTATCGTATTTTCCAAAGATAAATTGTGATAATTAAAAATTGTCATACTTCTCACAATCCGTTCCTATGGAACGCTCTTTGACGACTTAACCTGCAAGGCTACCAACGAGACCTCCCCACGGGACGTATAGGTTGGCGATCCGCTGCGAGGCAGAATGAATAACGTGATAGGTACTATGACTTCGTTCCAAAGGGGCGATTCGTTAAAATACAGCAATAGCAGCTATCCCATGTTTGAAATAGGTGTGAACATGGGCTTCTTTTCCAAATCATTCGCGATAATCCGTGCATCTGTAGTAAGGATTATCACCGCCACAATTTTACATAACCACGTCATACACATACAGCACCGCCTTATCGTCGTCATCGGGAACAAAATAGGCACGTATACCTTCCTTCGTTGATTCAATTGCACAAGGATTATTGAGCATGGATGCACCTGTTGCAGACCAGAGTTTCACAGGAATCTGTCGTCGTGGCCGGTAGTCGGATAGATCCAAAATTTCCAATCCACCAAGCTTGAAAGTACCAGTTTCCGTTTTGAAAGACTGTAAACCAGAACCGAGCATGAGGTTATTGCCCAGGTATTTGCAATCCTGAAAATCGACATAAAAAGAAGGATTTTCGACTCCCAGTTTTACAGGCGTTTCGTTGCCATTTGTAATCTGACCTAGTGTATTCACTTGCCAGGAATAGAACTTCCTCGCCCCCCAATTTGCTCCTACAAGCGTATGATTGTCGGTATTGTGCACAATGGCTCCAATAGATTCCGGGTAGCGCAAAACCTCCTTCACTTCCATGGATTGAGGATCTAACCGGTAAATAATGGAAAAGCTATTGGGTCGATATTCAGTGACTGGAATCCAGATATATCTGCCGTCGAAATCGATACCACCGGGATGGTACACATCGCCCTCTCCTATTACGAGATCATGAAGCAGATTGCCCTTGCGGTCAAATTTCATCACATGACCAATTCCTTTTCCCGCATCACGATCCAGGTTTCCTCGTGGAGTATCATATTTTTTAGGCCATTCAGATACTTCAACGGAAGTCATGAAAAAATGCGCCCCAATTTTGACAATTCCTTGCGTATGATGCGCATCAAAACGTAACGAAACGGTGTCAGTTTGAGTCCATTCACTGCTAGCTGTGAGTTTCATCAGTTTCGTAGCAAGCTCGCTTTTACTTTTTTGTGCAAGACAGAGGCATGAGCCGAACAATTGGGTAAACACCAATAACAATGCAATTGAAAACGATCTCATTGAAATTGTGACATGGAATTAATGTTGAAAATGAGAGCCCGTATTGTAAATTTCATTTCTTTTTGATTACACCTATTGCCCTTCTATTCTTGCCCGCATTGTTAGTCAGGTCGTCACCCAGATCAACCCTTGCAGCCTCTGCTATTTTTTCCAGTTCAGCTACAATATCCGGATTTTGCTCCATCACATTGTAACGTTCGGATGGGTCGCGGGTAAGGTTGTATAGTGCTTTTGGGAACATATTATTTTCCGTCGTCGGGCCGGGTTTGCCATCTTGCCCGGGCAACACACCTTCATAAGTGCGCCCCGGGTGAGCGAATACCAACTTCCAATCGTGTTTCCGGACAGCTTCCAGGTTGTTTTTCCGATAGTAATACAGAAACTCTGTGCGGGGATTTACATCTTCATTTCCTTTCAACAGGTCAGTAAAGTCGATCCCATCTATTTTTGCTTTGGGCAAAGCGGCACCCGTTATTTGGGCAATGGTGGGCAGCACATCCAAAGTAGATAGCAATTTATTACAAACCCGACCAGCCGGAACTTTGCCTGGCCAGCGCATGATACACGGCACACGCTGTCCGCCTTCGAATGAAGTTCCCTTGCCTTCCCGGAAACCGCCGGACGAACCGGCATGATTTCCATAATTGAGCCAGGGACCATTGTCGCTGGTAAAAATCACCAGTGTATTGTCGTCTATTCCCTGACTTTTCAGCTCCTTTAAAATCTCTCCTACGGACCAGTCCATTTCCATAAGCACATCACCCAGCATACCACCCCCACTTTTTCCTTTGAACTTTGCAGAAGCGGATAACGGAACGTGAGGCAATGGGTGGGGAACGTACAAGAAAAAAGGTTTGCTTTTATTTTTCCTGATGAATGAGACGGCTTTTGAAGTGATCGCCGGTGTCAATTCACTTACATCTTCCAGGTCCTTTATTTCTTTTCCCTTCTCATTCCCATCTGACCAGAACAAGGACGGGTATTGCGCATTTTTCTGGTTGGGATGCAGGGGCCACATGTCATGCGAGTACGGTACACCGTAATATTCGTCGAAACCCTGTTGTAACGGTAAAAATTCAACTTCACTCCCCAAATGCCATTTACCAAATATACCGGTAGCGTATCCCTGCTTTTTCACCAGTTCGGCAATCGTTTCCTCCTCAGGATTGAGCCCAACTCCGATATAAGGAGAAAGTGCTCCGGACATCCCCACTCTATTCGGATAACAGCCTGTGAGCAAAGCCGCACGCGAGGCACTGCATACCGCCTGCGCTGCCATAAAGTTGGTAAAACGGGTTCCTTCGGCAGCCATTTTATCCAGATGTGGGGTTTTGTATCCCAGGGCACCATTCACGGACAAATCGCCGTAACCCAGATCATCAATAAAGAAAAGTACAATATTAGGTTTCTTCTCCGCTTTCGTTTTTGGCTGAAAGGCCATCAATAAACAAAACAATAGAGGTAAACCAACTGCGGCAACGATTCGGAACATAATGAAAATGAAGTTTTGCTGGGGTATTAAAACATACAAGGTGCTAAACCGTAAACAAAGCAAGATATGGTCAATAAATCACCATTCAGGAAGATATTTTAATGTAAACTATCTCGATTGGAAATGCTTGGATATTTAACACAAAAGTTACAAGAGAAATCACAGGAAAGGCCTTAGTCAACTTTGCTTCTTTTGCGGTTCAAATATTTACAACAAAAGAAACAAGAGAAATCAAAAGGACTTTGTGAACTTTTGTTCCTTGCATAGTTCATTTAAGCAGATACATCTTACCAAAAGTTACAGAAGATACCACTGGAAGGCTTTTGCCAACTTTGTTGCTTTTGTGTTTCAACTGTTTACCACAAGAGAAACAATAGAAATTAAAAGGGTTTTGTAAACTTTTGTTGCTTGCATAGTTTATTTAAGCAGATATATCTTACCAAAAGTTACAGAAGATCCCACTGGAGGGCTTTTGTCAACTTTGTTGCTTTTGTGGTTCAATTGTTTACCACAAGAGAAACAATTGAAATTAAAAGGGTTTTGTAAACTTTTGTTGCTTGCATAGTTTATTTAAGCAGATATATCTTACCAAAAGTTACAGAAGATCCCACTGGAGGGCTTTTGTCAACTTTGTTGCTTTTGTGGTTCAATTGTTTACATCAAAAGAAACAAGAGAAATCAAAAGGGTTTTCAAAACATCTTCGCTGTTCTCCTCCAAGATTTATTCCCAAAAGCAAGAGATTTCTCTTCACCGGGTCTTTTATCAAAAGCAACAGATTGTTTTATACTAAAAATGATAAACAAATGGGCATTTTTGAATCATTCTCTCAGTTACGATCATTACTTAAAAACATAGATATTGCTGCGGTAGCAAAACTTTCCAAAAAGGTGGACCTCAACAAATTGATGGGAGCCGTTTCCAAAATGAATGAGGAAGATCTTGCCAAGATGCTTAAACTCATGCAGTCAGGATCAGGAAGCAAACGCCTTCCGCCAGCGGTAAACGGAGATTTTTATGAACTGACCAAAACGCTCACTGAAGAAGATCGTGCAGTGCAGCTAAAAGTGAGGAATTTCATGGAAACCGAAATAAAACCGATTGCGAACGAGTATTGGAATAAGGCACATTTTCCGATGCACATCATTCCGCTTATGGCGAAACTGGATATTTGCGGACTTACATATAAGGGTTACGGATGTGCGGGACGTTCGTCGCTATTGGAAGGATTCATAGCCATGGAAATGGCCCGGATTGACTCGTCGATCTCAACGTTTTTTGGCGTGCATAGCGGTCTGGCGATGGGCTCGATATATTTGTGCGGTTCGGAGGAACAAAAGCAATACTGGTTACCGATCATGCAAAGAATGGAGATCATCGGTGCATTTGGTCTCACAGAACCGGAAGTAGGTTCCGCAGCAGCGGGTGGCCTTACCACCACTTGCGTAAAAGTAGGCGACGAATGGGTGCTGAACGGACAGAAAAAATGGATCGGTAACGCCACATTTTCGGACATTACCATCATCTGGGCACGAAATCCAGAGGACAATCAGGTGAAAGGCTTCATTGTTCGGAAAGATAATCCGGGTTTTAAAGCTGAAAAAATGGAGGACAAGATGGCCCTGCGAACTGTTCAGAATGCGATCATTACACTCACGAACTGCAAAGTGCCGGAATCGGACCGATTACAAAACGCCAATTCGTTCAAGGACACGGCCAATGTATTACGCATGACCCGCGCGGGTGTCGCCTGGCAGGCAGTTGGCTGCGGACGCGGCGCCTATGAACTTGCCTTAAAATACACCATGGAGCGACGACAATTTGGCCGTCCCATTGCCAGTTTTCAGCTTGTCCAGGATTTGCTCGTGACCATGCTGGGTGACCTCACTGCCATGCAAACGATGGTTCACAGACTTTCACAATTACAGGACGAAGGCGATATCACCGACGAACATGCATCGCTGGCGAAAGTATTTTGTACTTTGAGAATGCGCTCCATCGTCGATCATGCCCGTGAACTTTTTGGTGGAAATGGGATATTGCTGGAATACGACATCGCCCGATTTGTAGCAGACGCCGAGGCAATTTATTCTTACGAAGGAACCAAGGAAATCAACTCGCTCATTGTGGGCAGAGCAATTACAGGAGAAAGTGCTTTTGTGTAATACATGATTTTTGCTTCAATTCACCTTTTTTACATTACGGGTGTTTTAGTCTCCACAAACATTCTCTCGGAACAAATTCAACCATCGTTTGTAAGCGCGCAAACGATGGTCTGATAGCGGATTGTGTAACGGAGTCTTCTCCGTCAGAAAATCTTCAAGGCGACTGCGAATTACAACTATCAATTCGTGTACCTCCTGAAGTTTGCCCACCCTCTTTCTGGTTTTCGCTTCCCGGCGTAATCTGTCTTAAATAAAATTACCCATCGCTATTCGCCAAACTAACGCCGGCGTTTCAATAAGAATTTTTAGCTTTCCCGGCGTCGCTTCTCTAATAAACTCCTGTTTACAACTGCCCTCACTTCACCTTTTCCCCGATTGTCTTTGTACCTCATAAAGTATTAATATGAACATAAAAAGAAATAGATCGAGCATCACTTTTATGGTTTTAACTTGTTGATCCAAGGCATTTCAGATAGGTATGATACGCCCGGATCACACCTGTTGTTGCAGGTTCTGCACACACAATATCATGTAAAGTCAGCCCGGATTTAAAGAAATCAGACTGGCACCTCTTTGGATCGTTTGTGGGGACACAAACGATGGCCCGTGCTGACTGCCAATGTTTGTGTCCCCACAAACATCTATTTACTTGCTGCCAAAACCCGGATCGTTTCCGAAGACACGAGCGGATGAATCAATCAGAATGTTCATACTGGCTTAACATACTAGAGAACGACCATTTATAACTTTACCAATTAATAACATTTTGTACTCTAAAACAGGTTTATGAAAAAAATCCTACAAAGTCAAAAGTTGCATCTCTGTCTCTTCCTGGTATTACTTACGGGCTGGGCGAATTTGCTCAAAGCTCAAACAAATCCTGCTGGACAAGACTTACCATTCTCCTTTAGCACCATATCGGCATCCACTTTACCTGCCGGAATTGCTGTGCACAGTTTTGGAAATAGTAGCGCAGGGACAACCGGCGCAATCCCTGTTACAAGAACCTTGGCACCAGCCATACTTGATTTAGGATATAGCACCAACAATACAAATTCCGGAGGGTGGCTTGGCAGCGATAATGGAATAGCCATGCTTGCTTCAAATGCTCAAAAGGCAGGAGCGGTAGTGCTTGCAATTAACACGACGGGCAAGTCCAATATCAAAGTCGAATGGACAGCACGAGCCATTTATCTTCAAGATAGCCGGGACAACAGTCTTGCTCTTCAGTATAGAATAGGAACCGCAGGTAACTTTACAGATTTGGGTGATGCTTCTCACGTTTTCACTACGACTGGAAAATCCGCAGGAGACAATTCTTCTTTTAGTTTGATTTTACCAGCGGCTTTAGAAAACCAAAGTGTGGTACAACTCCGGTGGGTATATTGGGAATCAGCAGGGACCACTGGCTCTCGTGACAGAATAGCATTGGACGATGTTACTATAGCCGAAGATGTACCAACTGGACCCGACGAAACACCACCTACAGTTTCAGCGCTGAGCCCATTAAATGGCGCAATAAACGTACAACCCAATACTGACCTCGTTGTCACCTTTTCAGAGAACATTTCCAAACTGGTTGGAAATATCAATGTCACCAATACTACAGATAATACCCTCCAGACCATTGATGTTCTTTCCAATGGTGTCACAATAAGCAATAATACACTAACCATCACTGGCTTAACTTTTGAACACAGCAAAACTTACACTGTAACGCTTGATGCCGGTCTGGTGGAAGACACCCCCGCAGGCAACGACTTTGCTGGTTTATTGAACCCGGCAGACTGGACCTTTTCTACAACGCCTTCTCCGGGAACGCCAACTTTAATCAGTACCATTCAGGGCACGGGGAATGCGGCAATTGCAGGTACATACACAGTTGAAGCTGTTGTAACGGGAGTTTACAATACGCTAAGCCCGGCAGGTTTTTACATTCAGGAGGAAGATGCCGACTGGGATTCAGATGTGAATACTTCTGAGGGAATTTTTGTGGTTCAAAACAATCCGACTGTTTCAATTGGCGACCTCGTACGTGTTACAGGGACAGCGCAGGAAAATAGCACCACTCCGTCCTTTAATCAGGCTGTGATTATTAATCCGAACATATCCGTTGTTTCTGCGTCCAACCCGCTTCCGTCATTTACTTTGATTGACAAGGCAGCTTATACAAACTCAACTGCCGAAAAATATGAAGCAATGCGTGTAAGCATCACGGGCGAGCTCACGGTTGCCGATAACAGCTCACTTGCTTCATTTGGAGAATTGACACTCTCCATGGACGGAAGTATTTTCAACCCAACACAAATTGTCGATCCAAATGATAACCCGGCAACAGGAACTTCAAGTACAGGAACATCCAATGTAGCGGCAGTAAACGCCTACGCAACTGCAAATGCAGATAAAGTCATTGTTTTGGACGATGGATCGGGTGTTGCACCAACTATACTTCCATACATTGATCCTGTTTTGAAAACGGTCCGTGTCAACAGCACCACATCAGGTGTAAAAGGAATATTGGGATACGCTTTTAACAAATACCGCATTCAGCCATTGCCGGGAGCAGATGCTCCTGCGTCGTTCACAGTTACTCGTCCGGCTGCTCCAACGTTTCCTACTTTGGATGTTAAGCTTGCAAGTTTTAACGTTCTGAATTATTTCAACGGTGATGGTCTTGGCGGAGGTTTTCCTACATCAAGAGGAGCATTGACAGCCGATGCTTTCGCCATTCAAAGAAGCAAAATCATTGAGGCCATCGCACAGATAAATGCAGACGCAGTTGGACTTATTGAGATCGAAAACGACGGTATCGGTGCAAATTCTGCAATTCAGGATCTTGTGAATGGGCTGAATGCAAAAATGGGTACAGGCACTTATTCCATTATCAACGATGGAGCAACCATTCAGGATAACAATACTGACTTGATCAGATGTGCTATCATTTACAAATCAACTGTGTTGACGCCTGTTGATGACGCAAGATTCGCAAATGTTGAACCACTTCAAAGACCATCTTTGGTACAGGGTTTTAATGCAAAAGCTAAAAATGAAAAGTTTGTTTTCATTGTAAATCATTTCAAATCCAAAAGCGGTACCGGAAGTGGAATTGATGCGGATCAAAACGATGGGCAAGGTAACTTCAACGGTCAGCGTAAGAAGCAGGCAACCGACCTTGCTAATTTTATCCAAACCATTTCAAACGAAGCTGGCGGTACTGACCGCATCGTTAGCGTGGGAGACTACAATGCTTACTACGAAGAAGATCCAATGGACATTTTCAGAGCAAATGGCCTGATCGTGCCAAGTGCCGCTACCGAACATTCTTACCTGTTCGGCGGAGCGCTGGGTTCTTTGGATCACGCAGTGGTTTCTTCGACAATGAGCAATCTCGTAAGTGTAAAAAAATGGAACATCAACTCCAATGAGCCACTTGTTTTGCAATACGCCAATACTGCTTTTACTGACGCAACTAGTCCATTCCGCTCATCGGATCATGATCCGGTCATTATCGGTGTGGATTTTTCGGGATCACTTCCCGTTCGGCTTCTTTCGTTTAAGGCGCAGCAACTTGATAATCAAGTCAAAATCAGCTGGTCTACGACATCGGAAACCAACAACAGTCACTTCACAGTAGAAAGGTCTGCGGATGCAATTCAGTTTGAAGAAATTGGTGTCGTAGACGGCGCAGGCGATAGTTTTGCTGTTAAAAATTACAGCCTGACCGACAGCAATCCATTGAGCGGGACATCCTATTATCGTCTGAGACAGACTGATCTGGATGGTACATTTACAAATTCAAGGATCGTATCCATCAAATTTGACGGCTCTGTTTTAAACCAGTTTTCAGTCTATCCCAACCCGGTTTCAGATCATCTCAATCTGAAATTCGACCACACTTTACAGGAAAACGCACTGCTTCGTTATGAAATCGTCAATCAGAATGGCGTGAAGTTATTTGAAGGAAGCGGAAATATTTCTGAAATAGGAAAGCGCATAAACAAAGTTATTCCGGTTATTAAAACCGGAATTTATATGATCCGGATTGGAGACGGCAACGGATCGAACGTGGTTCGGTTTTTGAAGCAGTAGGTTAAAATTTCAATATCTTTTTGTGGTAAAGCGCAACGTCTTCATGTGAGGCGTTGCGCTTTTTTCATTGCCAATGTTTGTGTCCTCACAAATATCTTTTTGGCGCCGATGTTTGTGTCTTCACAAACATCTGTTGCGTGTCCTATGATCGTTTGTGGGGACACAAACGATGGCGAAAAAACACAAACGATGGCAGAAAACCCCGAAATGCACATTCGGGGCTCTTTCTGGTTCTCCTTCCGGAGCGTGAAGTTTCTATAATCCAGAATTTTCCACCACTACCAGCCAGGATTTTGTACAAGTTTCGTGCTTTTTTGGAGTGCTACCAGCGGCACAGGAAAAAGGTAGTTTTTACGTTTCCAGATTCGTGTCTGGAATTTGACCCGCTGGTCAAAAGCAGCTGCATTTCCTGCTGAAAACTTACCATGAAAATCTCCTCCCAGCCCTCCCTCTCCGGGTTCATTTTCGGCAAGCATCCAGCGTTTCACATCGAAGTATCGCTGTCCTTCCGTTGCGAGTTCTATCCTGCTTTCAAGCTGAATCGCTTTTCGCTGTAACTCCTGATTTCCTTTTATGGCTGGATTAAGCACTTCCAAATCTGGCAATCCTGCTCTCGTTCTCACCAAGTTTACATATTTAAGTATGTCGGCACTTCCCGGCTCTGCTTCATTGAGAGCTTCTGCATAAATTAGGTAAAACTCCGCCAGGCGGAATATATAAGATGGTCTGAAACGGGAAGTCACGCCCGGTACCCTTTTGTGAACGGTCCTGTTGAACCTTTTGTAAAGCATAAAACCGGACATTGGATAATAGGCTTTCGTTCTGTCTGCATTTCCTCCCAGATGGAATGTTACTGTATTATTGGTGATGTGCCATTTACGACCGGAGAAAAATACTGTGTTGTAAAAGCGCGGTTCACGGTTGATATACATGTTGTTTACATCGGAACCGTTGAAAGGCGAATAGCCCTCTTCCTTATACAGAGGTGATTTTTTCAAATGGGCTTTATCTTTAATAGGCAGTCCGTCTTTCATGTAAAAGTCATCAACAAGCTCCTGTACCACAGCAATATCTCCCTGTCCGTTCTGCTCGCTTGTAGGTGTCGCACGCCGATCGAAGCTACTGCCATCCATTCCTCCCCAGCTGTTTTTGGCGGTTGCCCAAATCACTTCTGAATTATATTCCTGAAATAATTCGTACACAGAACGCTCAGGATCGAGCACACCATTCGTGTAGGCTTTGTACAGATCATAATTGCCCGCTTCGGCAAAGGTGATAAAATCCTTACAGGCCTCTGCCGCCTTTTTCCATTTGTTAGCGTCTCTGGCAGGGAACAGCGGCGTTCCTTCCGAAGTCTTCAATTGAAACCCTTCTTCAAAACCACCATTAAACAATGGACTGGCTGCATATACCCAAAGTTTTGCCCGCAATGCCAGGGCCGTACCTTTCGTTGGAACAGCCCGGAAGTTCTCATTGGAATGGTAATTCCCCTGATGCATTCCCTCCATGGCCAGAAGCAATTCGCGGTCTATAAAATTTACGACCTCATCAATCGGCCTGCGTTCATAATCCAGCTCGTCGGTCAGGTTCAGCGATTTTTCGACAATGGGCACCGGACCATACATTTCGAGAAGCAGATAGTAATAAAATGCCCTCATGAATCTGGCATCGGCAATGTAGCGGTCAATATCGGCCTTTGTGAGTATCTGAGCGTTTACTCCGGCACTGGAAATCGGTTTGGCATTTTCTATGAAAATGTTCGCCTGCCTGATGAGGTTGAACAGCGCAGCCCAGCGGTGGAAATTGTTGCTGGCGGAGTTCCATTCTGAATAAATACCCGCATTCTGAGCGCCTCCTGCTGTTTCCGTAAATACTTCGTCGGCCATGGAAGTCCATGGGTTTTGGGTACCTGAGGCATAGTTGAGGTTGTGAATCGAAGAATAGTCGGGGACACCATCAAATATTTGAGAGTACCACCGTTTGGTATAGGCCACATTATTAAACACATCGTTTATTGATGTAAGCCCTCCTGCAAGCTCGTCGGACACGTCCAGAAAATTGGTACAGGAACCAAAAAACAGACAGATGGACAGTACCAGGTTTTTATATATTTTCATTATTAAAGATTTTTTCTGTTTGAAAACTCATTTTTCAGAAGCTGATGTCCAGACCAAGAGATAGTGTACGCGGAAGCGGATAACTCATTCCTGCATTGTTGTTTCCTGTTTCAGGATCCCAATATTTTATTTTATCCCAAACAGTTAGATTATAACCCATCATGTACACCCGCATGTTCTGCGCTTTAAATTTGGTTACGAATGATTTCGGGAGGTTATAACCTATTTCCAGATTTTTGAATCTCAGGAAACTACCGTTCCGCAGCCACCACGTACTTGGTTCCTTATTCACGTTACGCTCATAACGCTGATGCAAGCGAGGCATAACCACATCCTGGCTCGGGTTGTCTGGCGACCACCTGTCGAGCATAAAAGTCCGGTAGTTAGACTTGTCGTATCCCCAGTTGAATGGAAAGAATGTACTATTTCCATTGCCAAGCAAAACCGAAGTGTTGCCAGTTCCCTGAAAAAATGCACTCACATAAAAACCATTGTATTCCACATTGGCTCCAAATCCGTAACTGATTTCAGGCTTATAAGGATGCCCGTGCACACGCTTTCTGTCAAATGCGTCTATAACCCCATCCTCGTTCAGGTCTGTGAACTTGATATCGCCCGGTCCCAGATTATTTTGCAGTGCAACAGTTGGCAATCCTTCTTTTAACTGATAAGAATAGGTACCGTTCGTATTCTGTGAAATATGGAAATCGTCGTTGGTGTAAAGGCGCTCGGCAATAAAAAGCGTATTTTCGTTCACCCTCGTTCCCGTAAGATTCATCCATGGGTGTGGCTGTGGCAATTCATCATATTCAAGTATTTTATTACGTGAGAAACTGAACGTTCCCCTCATTCCAACTTTGAATTTACCCCAGGCGTGCCTCCCGTTCAGGCTGCCATCCACTCCCTGGTTTCTCACTGCACCATAGTTATCCCAGGGCGCCGCCCAGAAACCTGCCGTTCCGGGGATCGTTCTGCGTTGCAGCAAAATGCCTGAACGATTTGATCTGAAATAGTCAACTACGAGCTCAATCTGATTGCCAAACAAACTCAGATCCATCCCGACATTACCTTTGTTTTCGATCTCCCAGTGTATGTTTGGGTTTTCAAACTGCAAGTCGTTTATCCCTGTTCCCAAACCGTTGGATCCTCCTCCGGAAGTAATTCCCTGATTAAAATTATATCCGTCTGTTCTGAATGTAGGTCTGTATAAAAACCGGGCTGTTGTTTGCGTATAGTTGTTTGTGGTATTATCATTTCCGGTGCGCCCCACAGACACCCTCAGCTTCAATGACGAGATACTTCGCTTTAATGCATCCGGGAAAAAGGGTTCATTTGAAATGAGGTAACCTAACCCGACCGCGGGAAAGAAGCCGAAGCGGTGATTTTTGGCAAAAGTCTCACTTCCGGTATATCCGAAGTTCCCCTCTATAAAATACCTGTCCGAAAATCCATAGGTGGCTCTGCCGACAATTCCCTGCTTGCGGAACGCAAGTGCCTGGTCGTGATACTGCATTTCCTTCTGCATGTAAAGCAGCATACCGCTAAATGTATGATTTCCTATTACCTTCTTGTAATTAAGAGAACCCTCCATGTAGATCTTCTTAATCGCGCTGTTTCCCTCTGCCGGTTCGCCCATATCAGGATTTCCCGAAACGGACTGATTGAATACCAGGTTTCCGTTTTCATCTCTCCCGGTTGCATAATAACGATTCGGATTGAAGCTCCTCGTGGAAGAAAATGTTCCGTCATAATCAAAGCTGATTTTTGCATTTGCATGCAGACCCGGTGTAATGAAATCCAGCTTTTGAGTCAATCCTACACCAGTCTGAAGCAATGCGTTCCATTCCTTTTTATATCCCGAGTTGAAGAGTTGGTTGTAAGGATTTCTGTTGTTATCATCGTTTTCAGCCGGATAGGTTGCAAGGGTACCGTCGCTGTACACCGCCGGAAAAATATACGATGGGGTATTCAGCATCATACTGAATATATTCGGCGCATCTACACCTGCCCAGTTCCTATTCAGATATTGCCCGCTGATGTCGACATTTAACAAGGTTGTCGGCGTAATATCCATGTCAATATTACTTCTCAGGTTGTACCTTTTCAGCCCAATGTTGGTTTCATATCTGTTCAGAGGATCATTTTTAAAAACCCCGTCTTCTGCGAAATATGCACCTGATACAAAGTAACGGGCCTTTTCCGTACCACCTCTGAAATTGAGCGTATAACGCTGGTTGCGATTCACTTTGGTAAGCATTTCATCCAGCCAGTTCGCATTTGGATAAAGGTCGCGGTCTTCCCCGCTCTTATATTTAGCAATGAGTTCCTGTGAAAACATGGGACTCAAGCCGTCATTGGTTAAGGCTTCATTGGTCAGTTCCAGATATTGCCACGACTCCACAAATTCAGGTAATCTGGTCGGTGTAGAAAAGCTGTGCTCTGTTCGGAAAGTGATTTGCGGCTTACTTATTCCTCCGCGTTTGGTAGTCACCAGAATAACACCGTTAGCACCTTCCGCTCCATATACTGCCGTTGCAGCAGCATCTTTCAAAACCGAAAAAGTTTCGATCTCATCCGGCTCAATATTGCTAAAAGAGCGCGGGACGCCGTCTACCAGCACAAGCGGAGCAGTTCCACCTGCAAAAGTACTTACGCCCCGGATCCAGAATTCGGCGTCATCACGCCCTGGTTCTCCCGTCCGTTGTATACTCATCAGGCCTGCCATTTGTCCAGCCAGGTTATTTGTCAGGTTTCGGGTGGGGAAAGTGATCTGATTGCCATTCACCGTACTGATGGAACTGACAACGTTGGCTTTTTTCTGCGTGCCGTAACCGACTACAACCACCTCATCCAGTGCCTTATTGTCAACCTGCAACACTATTTTAAGAGCTGTCTGATTGGTAACCGGCACTTCCTGGGGAGCATAGCCAATAAAGGAAAACATAAGTACCGAAGTACCGTCATCAGCAACCTTTATTGAAAAATCCCCTTCGACATCGCTGGTAGTCCCGTCGTTACTTCCTTTGACCCGAATACTTACACCTGGCAAACCCTCTCCTTTTTCATCCAATACTTGTCCCTTTACTTCAATCTCGGCTTTCGGAGCAAGTTGGTTCCGCTTGTTCAGCGGGGTGGATTTTACGGGCGTCTCCGTTTTTCGGATTACAACGGTGTTGTCCACCACTTTGAAAGCAAGAGGCAAACCTTTGAATGTTTCTTTCAGAGTTTGTTCAATAGAAGCATTCCTGAGCACGATACTTGTTTTCAGGTCACGGACATCATTATTGTTGTAAAAAAATACGTAACCACTCTGTCTCTCTATGGTTTGCAGTATTTTTTCAATCGAAGCATTCTTCTCCCTAAGTGTAATTGGCTGGGCAAAACCGGCCGCCTTTACCTGGATCAGAAACACAGTGAGTAAAAAAGTGATCAGTTTCAGTTGCATAACAATCTTTCGCTTTAATGCCTGCGAGTCATACCTCTGCCTCGTGCCAATTTGAGATGCATCTTCGAAATAGGCCAGCCCGGCGGGCATAGCATTTCCATTCGTAATAAAATTCATTACATTTACGATGTTTGGGTTAACAAGATGTGAAAATTGATTCCGGCACTGCCGGTTTTAGCCTGAATTGTACCGTAGATATGGTTGCAACATATCTGCGGTTTTTCATTTCAGGAGTAGCTGGCGTCAGGGGCTGCGTAGATTTCTGATCATGATTTTTTAAGGATTTAGTTATGAGTCATTCTTAATTTTAAATCAGGGATTCAGCACAATTCGTGCATTAACATCCTTTTTATCTGTCGGCTCCACCTGCACATTTACTCCGCTAAAACGTAATATTTCAACGATTTGGGAAAGATTTGCTGTCCGGTGAATTTTCCCTGAAAAGGCTTTACTTTCAATTTCCTTTTTGTACGCTACTTCCACATTGTACCACCTTTCAACCTGCCGCATTACCGCAGGCACATCGGCATTATCAAAATAGAACAAGCCGTTTTTCCAGGCCACCATTTCTTCCGCATTCACTTCCCGGGTTTTTAGCATGTTATTTGCTCCGACAAAGGATTGCATGCCAGGTTTGAGTTTTACAACATCCCGGGAAGAATCCCCGATTCTGTAAACCTCCACACCGCCTTCGAGTAACGTGGTTCGGATGTTTGATTCGTTTGGATAAGCGTTTACATTGAAGTGAGTGCCCGTCACTACCACTTCTTGCTTACTATCTATTTCCACCACAAATGGATGTTTGGTATCCCTGGCAATCTCAAAATAGCATTCACCTGTCACCCTCACTTTTCGCTGGGTCCCTTCAAAAAATGTGGGATAGCTTAAAGATGACATTGCATTCAGCCACACCTTACTGCCGTCGGGCAACACAACCCGGTACTGCCCTCCTACCGGTGTCGAAATCCGGTTTACGCCCGCTTCGTTTTTATCAGTTTCAATTCCTGACGAGGTATATCGGAGCTCTCCATGCCCATTGGACCGAATGGAAACCTTTCCCTCCGTTGCCAGATATCCTTCACTTTTGTTATCAAGTGTGATGGATGTTCCGTTCGACAAGGTCAGAATCGCCCTGTCCGAGCCAGGAGCAACATCCGTGGGAGCTATCGCGATCTGATGTTCATTTTTTGCAAAAAACCGTTCCGATTTATAAACTAAAATTCCCAGCACAAACAAGACAGAAGCCGCTGCAAGCAAACGGAAGACACTTTTGGACCAGAATGGTTTTATGATATTTTCTTCCTTTGCCCGGATTCTTGCTGTAAGGAAAGCTTCCATTTCATTTTCCAGATCGGCTTTTTCGCCAACGGTATATTGATCCAGGATGTCGGACTCTTTGTCAAAGCGGTCGTAATACTTTTCGACAAACTTCTTTTCAGCAGGAGACGCGATTCCATCTGCATAACGGTTCAGCATTCGGAGCAAATCTTTCTTAGCAGAATTCTCTTTCATAGTCACAAAATCATGATTCAAAAATCGGGGGCGTCGTAGATAAAGTAAAGTATCTCTTATAGATGTACCAAAATGAATGCAATCTCCCATGGGAAGATTAAAAAAATCATCCTTTTTTACAATTAAAGAAAATAATTGACTTAAAGACCTAAAAATGAAGATATTACCTCTGCCAGAAGAATTTTATCGAAGTGAGATTTAATGGCCGTTGTAGCGGTATGCAACTGGTTTTGAACTGTCTTTTGACTTATTTGCAAATGCCCGGCAATCTCCTCCGTTGACTTGCCATTGAAGTAATGCAGGATAAAAATTTCGCGTCGTTTCTCAGGCAGCGCATCAATCCATAACCTGAGCAGCTCTTTTACTTCGTTTCCAATTAAGGTATCATCCGTGCGTCCTGCTGATACAATATCTGTTTCAAACAGATCTGTCATAGCCGAATGATCCGGGGCAGCTACCGATTGCCTAATTACCTGGAAACGAACCGCGGTATGCAGATATGCCGGAACATTTTCGATTACCACAGCTTCTCGCCTTTCCCATATATCTGTAAAAATATTTTGAACAACATCCTGAGAAATATCCCTGTTTTTGAGCCTCTTATATGCATTATTGAACATGCTCTGCCAATGCCTGCGGTACAGTGCACCGAAAGCTGCCTGATCGCCAGTCTGAATCAGATTGAACAGTTCATTGTCGCTAAAAGTATTATAAAGCTGCATAGCCAAACATAATATTCGAGGATAAAGATAAATTTATACAGACAAAGTACTACATAAAGGAATCAATTTTATTTTATATACATACGGTTATAGCTACCGTTCGTGTATTTAAACAACTTACAGTTAGAAAATTGCCTATCTTCAAATCAATATTGATATGCGAACCCCGAAGATATGGCCTTAGCAATTTTTATATCGATCCTTATTTTTGCCTGGTACTGCTCAAAAGAAGCGGGCAAAAGCAAACCAAACTGGAACAGGGCTCTTGTGTCGGCAATGATGTGGCCTTTTACATTGTTTTACAAAAACAGGTAATTTCCTGCCTGGTCTTAAAGACGCCAATTTCCTTTGACACCATTACTTCATACCGAAGGTATAGTCGTCAATCTTGAATTAGATACCTGGGGATTTATCAAAAAGTAAGCCGACACCTTGTTCTAACATCATATCGTGTCCTTCGTAGAATTTTCCCTACTACCTATCCAATATTTTAGGTCTTTTTGTACCTTTCGTTTTTAACTTTTTCTTTACAGTGACCGAAGAACCTTTACAAAAAGAACATCTGCATCCTCAGCAGGAAGAAAAGCTACGTGACCTTACCTCTCAAAGCTGGAACCTCGAACTGGTTATTTCCGGGGCCGCATTGTTCGCTGTTCTGCAATTGCCGGACTTGCTGGATGTTGCGTTTGACTATTTGCGGTTTAACATACTGAGTCACACCACAGGTATAATAGGCGTCTTTCCTTCGCTGGTGTTCAGCATGATGAAAGCGATCTGCTACATACTATTTGCAGCATTTCTTACAAATTTTGTAATGCGTGCTTTCTGGGTTGGACTGGTTGGCCTGCTGAGCGTATACCCGACAGGAATACATTACGACCGTATTCCATTTACATCAAAGTATGCGCAGGAGCAGATGTCCGGTAAGTTTGGCTCGCTCCAAAATTACATTATCCGGCTCGACCGCCGCTGCAACATTGTGTTTGCTGTGGCATTCCTCTTCACTTTTTTCTTTATTCTTATTGCGATGGGGTACCTTGTTGCCATCATCGTTTATACCTACATCCGCCCCTTGATTCCTGATGATTACATGCCTTTTGTAAAACTGCTATGTTATGCTCTGGCAGGTATTTACCTTCTGGCATCGATCATCCTTAGTTTGCCGGCTGTAAGAGCCACGCCAACCGGAGCTCGTTTAAATTATAAATTCTCCACAATACTTCAGTTTTTATATTGGGGCACTGCCCGGCCTTCCGGCTTTATCGTCAATACATTTTATAGCCATATACCGTCGAAAAAGCTTGTCAGGAACATGGCATTTATGCTTGTTGGTTTTGTCTTGATCATGACGGTGAATTTGTTGATCGACATGTCCCGTCAAAATCAGCGATTTCTTGTTTTCAATGGCCGGCATTTGTTTTCCGCCCGTGTTGACAGCGTATTTGTGGACGCCAATTCTTACGACAACCAACGCCCGGAAGGGCAGTATGTAAGAACGGCGACCATACAATCGGATATTGTTCGCGAGCCGTTTATTCGCTTATACATCGCATATCCAAAAGCACTGGATACCCTTTTAACTGAAATTAGCAAGGAACCCGTCTGGAACGAGACCAAGCCAATTGCTGAGCGCCGACGCGAATATGCAGATTGGAGCAGTCAACAAATAAATAGCCTCATACAAGTTCGGGTCAACGATTCATTGTATCAGAATCCTGGATTATTATTTACGCTTCACGATAAACCAACACAACATGGCTGGCAGACGGTACTGATGCCAAATAATCTTATCACGGGGCGGAACACCTTAAAGATTAGCATTCAACCAAAAAACCCGGCAAAACCCACGACAATTGCTACCATCCCATTTTGGTACGCGGCAGAATTATAGAAAAGATTCATTGTGGTGACGATCCCGATGGTTCCGGCCTCCAACCGTTTACTGGTAAAATCATTGTAAACATCAGCAACCGTATTAAAACCACAGAATCATCACCACATTTTCGATAGAAGCTCTGGAACGATCTTTGTTGAAGGAGGTTAGAACTTCAACCAAAAATCAACATGGATAGTATTAACCAACAGCAGCCCGAAGAAAATCACAAGGACCTTTTTAGCCAGGAAGCGGGCGAAAAAATTAAGGAGTTGGCTTCCGCTGCCAATACCTGCTTTTTTTGCACCGGCATCACGACCGGCAAACCGCTGAATACACGCCCGATGTCCATTCAGAAAGTGACAGACGATGGTACATTCTGGTTTCTAAGCTCAGATGACAGCCATAAAAATGCGGAGATCGGTGCTGATCCATATGTCCACCTGTTATTCCAGGGATCGAAGTATTCCGACTTTCTGAGCATTTATGGAACAGCAACCATTTCCAAAGAAAAAGCCATTATTGAAGATCTGTGGGATCCCATTCTGAAAGCATGGTTCACAGAAGGCGTTAATGACCCCAGGATCACCGTGGTTAAGGTGGAAACCAAAGAGGGATATTACTGGGATAACAAACACGGCAACGCAATCGCTTTTGCCAAAACCCTGTTCGGTGCTATGACGGGTCAAACTTTGGATGATTCCATCGAAGGCAAACTGGTTACAGAATAAAAAGTTATTAGCCTATTGCAAGTATATAGCTTCGGATTGATGTCCGAAGCTATAATTGTTTTTAGCGACAAAGTTTGACGTATCTGAGGAATATTTTTACCATGTAAGTCTCAGTCAACCTTTAAGTTCTAAAATCTTAAAACAGCATTTAGGAATATTGTCATCTAATAGTTAGAATTGTACCTGTGCGCCAAATTTACAATTTGACAAACCATTGAACCATAACCTGTAACAAAGCTACAACTAACCCGATTTAGAAACCATGGCACTCATAAACCCACACATTAACTTCAACGGCAATGCCCAAGAGGCGTTCACCTTTTACAAGTCCGTATTTGGAGGAGAATTTGCCAGGATCATACGCCTGGAAGATATTGCGACGCCGGAACATCCGGTATCAGAAAATGACGCTAACAAAATCATGCATATTGCCCTGCCAATAGGCAGCAACATGCTGATGGGCAATGATATCCCTGAGAGAATGGGACGAGTAGATGAGAACGAAAACCGATCCAAAATAGCTGTCAGTGCTGAAAGTCGCGAAGAGGCCGACAAAATATTCAGCGGGCTTTCGGCAGGCGGAAGTATCGAAGTACCAATGAGCGACAGTCCATGGGGAACTTATTTTGGCATGTTCAGAGACAAATTCGGAATTGAATGGATGGTCGACTTCGACGCAAAATGACATAGCATTGTGCACCGTGCAATAACAATGAGCGAAACTCACGCTCATTGTTATTTTATGGCTAAAATATAACGGATCGAAAATGGATCAGCGGACTTTACCAAACGGTTAAGTTCCCGGTATCATCGATTATATTAAAACTATACTTTATACACCGTCGAAGATCACCGAGCTTTGGCCAGCTACGTACTAACTTTTTTGCTATGCCCTTTGCCTGGATTCCTTTCACAACACAAATTGCTATTTTTGCCTGATAAACACACCGAAATTCAACAAAATGAGTTCGCTTTTAAAGGATATCTACTCCCCTCTTTTCTACGATAAACTTGCCGACAGCTTTTCAACAAGCATTCCATCATTCGATAAAGC
The DNA here is from genome assembly GCF_021390535.1 of Dyadobacter sp. CY312. GTDB lineage: Bacteria > Bacteroidota > Bacteroidia > Cytophagales > Spirosomataceae > Dyadobacter. Next base: position 133,248 of record NZ_JAJUXG010000017.1, on the reverse strand, counting down.
CAAATTCATTGCGGATATTTTCACAGACAATTTCAAGTCAATGGAATTGAAACAGCGGATGAAGCATACGGCACTCGCTTTGCATCGGTTTTTACCTGCTGAGTTTAGCAAGACTGTTCCAATTCTTCAAAAAATGATAGATCAGTTGTTGGCTGATCACTTTCGTTCGGATGCGCTCGAATTCATGTTTCTGCCTGACTACATTGAAACTTACGGAATAGATGATTATGAAAACGCTGTGACTGCACTCGAATTCACCACACAGTTTGTAAGTTGTGAATTCGCTGTACGGCCATTTTTGATAAAATATGGCGAGAAAATGATCAGCCAGATGAAGAGCTGGTCGCTGCATTCAAGCGCCAGGGTTAGGAGGCTTGCAAGTGAAGGTTCCAGACCAAAGTTGCCCTGGGCAATGGCTGTACCGGCACTAAAAAAAGATCCGACTTCAATAATTCCTATTCTGGAAAATTTGAAAACAGACGTTTCAGAGTCGGTAAGACGCAGTGTCGCCAATAGTCTGAACGACATAGCCAAAGATCACCCTGAAATTGTACTGGAAATAGCATCGCGCTGGTCGGGAGTTAGTAAGGAAACCGACGCCATCGTCAGGCACGGTTCGCGTACCCTGCTCAAACATGGACATGCCGGCATCCTGAATCATTACGGTCTGACGAGCCATTCCATTGCCGTAACAGATTTCCAGATTGACACTCCCGCAGTTAACATCGGCGAAAATCTTGAATTCTCATTCCGGGTACAGAATCAACTAACGGTAAACCAAGCTGTCCGGCTGGAATATGCAATCTATTATGTGAAAGCCAATGGTCAGCTTTCCAAAAAAGTTTTCAAAATAAGTGAGCGGGTTTTGGGGGGAAATGAAATTGTGTCGATTGCAAGAAGGCAAAGTTTCCGGCTCATTACTACACGTAAATTTTACGCAGGAGCACACCGTTTATCACTCATCGTTAACGGAGAAGAAAAAACCGCCGGAGATTTCATTCTTAATGAGTCGAAAGATTTACTAAAATAAAATCTCCCTTAAAAATCACGAGTGATTATTAAAGGAGATAATTTATAAGAGCTCCGGCTTATACGGCTGCCACAGCCCGGCGCGTTACGCCATTGCTCCGAATTCCCTTCAAGCCCTTTGTGTTTTCTTCCACTCCAAAAGCATCGCTAAATACATAATTCATGCCTGCAAGTTGTTTGAATTCCCGGAGCGAGGCATTCACCTGCTTTTTGGAAAGTCCGCTGTACTTCATTTGCAGTAATAAACCTTTCGCGTGTGAGAATCTTTTCAGTTTCCAGTATTGAGGATGATTGATTCCGATTGGCGGATGGAAATAACGGTCATTTTTATCTTTGATCAGAAACTCGAAATCGATTATTACCTGACCGCCGTTTATAACATTTCCTTTAACAATAACTTTTGCTTCCCTATCTGTTGTAAGATTGAATAGTTTTTCGTGAATCATGCTGTCTTTATAATTTAAGATCCCTGATAATCAATGTAAAGGACCAGACTGCATAAGTTTTCTCACAAACCTGGTCGCACGCATTAATACAAAAGATTATGCCGGAGGTAACAGCAGAAAATAAAATTGTTTGAAAATTTATATAAAAAAAATGTTATGTTCTATTCAATTTATTTAGCGGTTCGGCGGCAGGATATCAATCGGTCATCTTTCCCGATTTTTTCAGATAACGAACATATAAATAAATCATGCCAAGAAGCGCCACAGCGATGCCGAAAATCAAGTTTCGGGCGTTATCGCCAGAGGTAAGCTGTGGATATTTGAACAATAGAATGGCCACAATCCCTACCAGCCACACCCACAACGTATTGTATTCTTTCAACAACCATCGCTTATGATTGAACTGCATCTGACCCATGGTTTTGCCAATTCCTCTGAGTTGAATCAGCCATCTGTTCACTCTGCTGCAATAAGCATCAAAATCCGCTCCAAACTTATTTCGCAGAAAATTCTCCTCTGCCAGTACTATCGCCTGATAGATAAACAAAAACAGAGGCATCACAATACCGACGTAGAATAAAGAGTTGGACAGGATACCAACCCCTAAAAGCATCAGAATATTTCCGACGTACAGGGGATTACGGCAATGATTAAAAATTCCTTCGGTTACCAGCTTTTCTGCATATACCTTCTTGTCGCGACCACCGCGAATGATGTAGGCAAGACCAATGGTAATTCCACGGATTATTTCACCGGAAAACGTTACGAAAAGACCGAGAATGATAGGAAGAAGAAAATACTTTTCGCCAAAATAGTCAGGAGAGAAAAGCATAGGAGAAGGCACAAAAAGCAACAAATACAGAAAAATGAAGAGTGTGTTTCTAAACCTGAAAAAGAAATTACCAATTGAAATCATGATTTTTTATAAGCTATCATTCCTGAAAAATTGTACCATTTGAAAAACGTCTCACAGTCGGCAAAACCTGCTTCTTTGAGTAGAAGCAAATTTTCCGATAACTTGTAAGGAATCAGCACATTTTCCAGTGCTTCGCGTTTCTGCGAAATCTCCATCTCGCTATAATGGTTGCGACGCTTATAATTGTAGTAATATTTGATAAAGTCACGGTTAAAAACGGTGCTCTCTGCTAAAACCTTTTCAACCAACAGTAGTACACCACCAGGATTGAGTCCGGCATAAATGTTACGCAAAAGACGCTCCCGATACAGGGGTCTGACGAACTGCATGGTGAGACAAAGTATCACAACCGAGGCGTTTTCAATAGGCAATTGTTCATGCAGGTCACCGGTGACCAGGTCGTAAGGTCTCACAAACCCAGCTTCCTTTAACTTTTTGTCACATTTGGCGAGCATCTCCGGTGATTCATCAATGCCAATAAATCGTATGTCGGATGGTATCAGTTTATCGACCTCGATCATTGTGGTGCCGGTGGAGCAACCCAGGTCATACACAAATGTTCCTTCTTTGGCATGATCGGCGGCAATTTCGGCGAGCATGCGTTGTGTTTCATTATAAAACGGCACCGATCGGCTCACCATGTCGTCGAATACGGTAACCACCTTTGTCCCGAATTTAAAGTCGGAAACCTTTGTAATTTCTTCGTTAAAAACCAAATCCCTTCCTCCTTGTTCCGCTTCCTCCGTAATCATAATTGTTAAGCTTATTAAAGTTAGGTTTGTAATAAATTATCCTGAAAAACACCGTCACGCCAAGTTGATTCACTGACATAAACGTCAAATTCCAACGATAGTCGTAGCAACTATCTTATGATAACCGCAGGAAATATATTAAAAAAACCTTAGAATGTTTGAGAAATGGGGTAAAACGAAAATTTTGCCTGTGCTCAAATTTTCGCAATTTTCACTAACAAACTGAACCTTACACAACCTATTATGACTATTTTTATAGCAAATACAACAATTTAAGTATTTGATCTTAAAGACATAAGCAAGAGAAAGTGAGCGGAGCGACTATTAATCCTTACGGGTTGCACCTGACATAATCAGGTAGATAATGCCCGTTTTTTCCACCTGCCCTTTAAACAAAAAAACGACTATCCTTTGAAAGACAGCCGTTTAGAATTAAAATATTCTGTAACTAATAATCCGAACCGAATACCTTATCCCAGAAATTGGAGCTTACACCGTAACCCTTATTACTCTCGGAATAGTGATGCGTCATGTGATGCTTTTTAAGTGTCTTCCAGAATTCGTTTTTGAAATTGGCATGATGTAAAGCATAATGCATCATGTCATAAAACAAATATCCTGTGATAAAACCAGAAAAAAATGCTGCGACGGTAAATTCTCCAAGGAACAACGTGAACAAAAAATAGAATCCCGTAGCCAATGGAATACTTACCGACGGGGGCATTACGAGTCGTTTGGCATCATTCGGATAATCATGATGAACACCGTGAAATATGAAATGAATCCGTTCCATAATTTTACCACGTGGCGTAAAATGGAATACGAAACGATGCATGACATACTCTGTAAAAGACCAGATAAACAGCCCGCCCGAATAATAGGCAACGAAAGAAATCAGAGGCATTTGACCGGGTGAAATTGCTTTCCAGGAAAAGTATCCTATAACCGGAACAAAAATATAGAGTGGAACACTGAAGTGTACTTTGGATAATGGTTCAAGAAGGTCACTTTTGAACATTCTTGATGACTCCCTCGAGTTTGAGACATAATTTTTAGCCATGTCACGATGGTTTTATTCGTTGTGTAATTATTTTTCCGGTTGCTATCTCCACACCCTTAAGTTCGATGTAGAGCACATTTGGAGACCAGAAAGTCCCTCCGTCGATTCGGATAAAAACTCTGCTCAGGATACACTTTCTGCTTCCTATATCTGCATAGACATGATACTGGTTCTTTTGATCACGTCGCAAATACAACGGTAATTTGGAATAAGCCACAGACCTAAGTTCAAAATCTCCGTTACCCATTGATTTTGAATTGATTCCGTAAGCAAATTTACGCTGAAGGTAATTTAAATCTTTACGTCCCCCACCTTCGGGATAACGTATCCAGAAAGTGCTGACAGGATCTTTTTCCCGAACACGCCCCTGTCCATCCTTATTGAGCTCGTACACAATCGTGTTGGTATTGGGATCGCGCTGAATGTAGAATAGCAATCCTGGCACTTCGCGCCCAGGGACCGGAAAAGTATCCGGATCAGCCAAATTCCTTGTGCTGATAGACTCTCTGTTTTCAACACCCTTAAAAGAAACAATAAAGGGTATGGCAATGAATAAAAATATGCTGATGACGTACTTCATGACAAAAAAACTCTTACTTTTCAACCTCGGCCACCTGCTCCACCTGAGGAGTGTAGGCCCCCTGCTTAATCACATTTTCTACTTCTTGCGGAGTTCTTGAAAACGGCCCGGATGACGCAATTTTCAGCGTAGCCATGGCGGCACCAAACTCCCCTGCACGTTGTATTGATTCTCCTTTCACTTTTTGAAGCAGATATCCTGCCATATATGTGTCACCACAACCAGTTGCATCAACAATATCAGCAGGCTGATAGGCTGGAATATGATGAAAAACACCATTGGTATAAATCACCGAACCACGGCTTCCAAGTGTAATAATCACTTCCCTCACACCCATTTCTGCCAGGTATCTTGCACCAGCTTCAACATTGGAAGTGCCTGTTACGGCTTCCATTTCAAACTCGTTCGCTTTCAGATAAGTAATGTATGGAAGCGCTTCCTCTTTGTCTGCCCAGTCGCGGTAGTAAACCTTCTTATCCTTCACATAACGCAGGAAACCTTGAATATCAAGAGAAACCTCTCCTTTTGAGGCAAGGTGTTTTACTAATTCGACCGTAATATCATCCGATAATAACGGCCCCAGGTGGAAGATTTTGGCATTAACATCCGGCATTTGAGCAACATCGAAAGAAGCCGCAGTGTGCAAAACATTCTGCTCACGGTGATCCTGATTGTGGCTGTAAATGTTTTCAAAATACACGGTAAATTCGCTTGGCAGGGAGCGCACTTCAATGTTTGCTTCCCGGAGTCCGTCCACGATATAAGCCTCCTCATTGCCCAGTGCGGTTACCAGCGCGTAGCGCAAATCGAAATCCTGAATTGCTTTGGAAAAATAAAATGATGTGCCACCCGGCATGAACTTAACGGATTGGGTCGTTACCACTTTATCCAAAGTAATATGCCCTATGGTGCAGATATCATACATAATTTCTATAATTATAAGTCAGGCGTAATCATGATCGCCAAACAGATTACTGATTCATTTCTTTAATTTTTACCAACACCTCACTGAAATCCGTGATTTCTGCGTCGGCTTTCCATTCGGATGTTGCTGCTGCAGTGGATTCCTCCCAGCCCGCTACATTGATCCAGATTGCCTTACAACCAACCTGTTTGGCCGGGACCATATCTTTCACAAACGAATCGCCGATTACCACACATTCTTCAGGCCGCAAACCCAGCGCATCAACCCCAAGTTTATAAATACCAGGATCCGGTTTGCGGATTTTCACAACCGCAGATTCAACGATCTCCTGGAAATAACTGTCGATTTCAAATACTTCCAAAACCTTATTGATATTTCCATAAAAGTTGGAAACGAGAATAAGAGGATAATTCGCCGCGAGTTGCGCAAGAACTGGTTTTGCTTTCCCTATTGTTTCCAGGGCAAATGCGTTACACTCCGTTGCTATGGCCTCAACAAGTTCCGGTGCGAGCTCAATCCCATTTTCTTTCAAAAACAAAAACTGCTGCTCCACTTTTAAAATCAGTGTATCGTAAAACGAGTGTTCCGGTTTTATGATCGGATTGATGGCCAATGACCTTTCTCCAAAGGAGTACGCTTTGGAGAAACTTTCTTTGTCAACACCGGTATTATGCTTTTGATAAGCCTCCCACAAAACAGAACCCCAGTGCAAACCGTTCGTATCTATCGTCCCGCCGTAATCTATCAGTACTCCCTTTATCATCGTTTTTTATTTGTTCGCAATAGAATGCACATATGTTAATTCGGATTCCACTTCCTGCAAATCACTTTCATTGGAAGCTCCTTTTTTGTTCATTAATGCCAGACCAATCAGGATCCAAACAATTTCCCTGATACGCATCACAACACCTATAAAAATACCACTTGCCGCCGGCAGCCCAACGCTCCTGAGCGCCATTGCCAAACCACCTTCTCGTGTACCCAGCTGCATCGGGAAAAAGAAAATCAGGTTGGCAAAAAGTGACGAACCAGAACTTACTACCAGTGCTTCCGTTACCGACATGTCCAGACCAATTGCAATTGCTGTGAAATAAATCTCAGCACAACCAACGACTCTTGCCGCAAATTCCAGCCAAAGGGAAAGGTAAAATCTTGGTTTCCTGTCGGCGTACAATATTCGTATCTGGTCGTCGATTTCGAGAAGCGAATCCGCTTTTTCAGTCGCAAATGCCTGTGCCTTTTTCCCTACAAATGGAAGCTTCGTTAAAAGATTAACTGTACTGACCGTGAATCCTTTTTTATAAACCCGTATAAACCAATATCCCAATAACAAACTCGTTACCAGCATGAAAGCACAGCCGGCGAGTATCATGTTGTTTACAGGAATGAAAGCTAAAATAAGCAGGATCGATACGAGCCAGAACAACACGTGCGAAAACATGTGCATCAGGCTATACAACAACACGGAGGAAGTTGCCTTATTGATTCCCAGCTTGGGTTTCAACTCCATAATCCGGTAAGGTTCTCCTCCCAGCGCGACAAACGGCGTGATGTAGTTGATCGCATAACCGGTTATGGTCAGCCTCAATACATCCCAAAACAGCATGTTGCTCCTGGGCAAAGCTGGTTCCTGAATAATGGCTTTAAACGCATAGGCATTCAGAATATAGATGACGAGCCAACTGCCGATAACAGGGATAAACCAGATACCAGTCTTTTGAATATTCAGCCAAATAGAATCCAACCCGATGCCATATACCATATAGCCCAGCGTGAGAATTCCGATCAGCAGAAATACCGCCTTATATATTTTTGACCCCATATTCGGTACCAGTAGAAATCTTTTTGTAAAAATATCCGCTCACTTTCTCCTGATTCACACACATGTAGATCAGAATCGGATTCAGTATAAAAATGTCAAAGAAAAAATAAACCCACGCCTGATCCAGAAATAACCAAAGGAACAAAAACAGTACTCTGGTATTGAACTGTACAATGTTGGTATATTTCATCAATGGCCTGTTCTGCGCTCTGAAATCGGTGATCAGGTTCTGAGGTAAACCATTTCTGTATTTTTCACGAACCAGGCCAAGCAGCTTCTGCAATTTGGGTGAAAAGAACTCCTGCTGTTTGGTATAATTCAGGTAAAAACGAGCTACCAGTTTCATCCCAAAATCGTTCTTCCAAGTAAGCTGGTTGTATTCCCGCTGTAAGTCACGGCTGTTATCCAGCTCGCTGCCGGATGTGCCCTTGATAAAGAACAAATGCACATTTCTGTAATAATCGGCCATCGCAGACTGCACGACGTGGGAAGCACCGGCGAGCACACCCGGAATCCAGATCAATGCTGTCCAGCCTTCGTTCATGCTTCGCAAACAGATGGCAATGTGTATGGAAATAAACCAGAAATCTCCGGCAGCTCCATCCAGGATGCGTCCTAAACGGCTTTTGTTATTGGTCAATCTTGCAAGCTGCCCATCGGCGCTGTCAAGCGAATTAGCGAATACCAGCGAAAGCATCCCGATCACGTTCACCCATAGATCCTGACTGTAAAAAAGAATCCCCGCTGCGACACCAAAAAAGATACTGATGATGGTTACCGTATTGGGTGTCATGCCAATTTTGGCACAAAAAAGTGCGATCTGGTAACCAATCGGGCGATAGAACCAGATATCGATTTTCTCTTCGGTATCGTTGGATTTCAGCGAACTTTCAAAGGCCGAAACCTGATCTGGTTGTAAAGGTTTTGCAGTATTTTCTTTAATAAGGTTATCCATCAGGATAGTTTTGGTTTAATATTAAAAAGCCCCGGTTAACAGTTTTTTGTAAACAGTACTTCGAATCGGCTTTCAGTTAGTTGAGTTTAAATATTAGTTAAGGATCATTTGTCCTACGACTCTTGTGAAAACTTTTGAAAAATTCGTTTTGCAATGAATTCCGCTGCCTCGTCGCGACAAGGTGCGAAACTCGGCCAGTCGTTCAGATCGATAATGTGAAAGCTCCCATCTGCTCCTACAATGGCGTCACCACCATAAATATCTATCCCCAGCACCCTCGCCGATTCTCCGGCAATGTTTTGCAGCTTATTTTCATCAAAGGTATGATACAAGGATTTCCCGTTTATACTTTCATACTCCGAATACTTATGGTGATTGTTGTCATAAGGATAAAACCAGAAAAAGAATTCCGTTCCGTACACGCCGTAAAATTTCACCAAATCTCCCATGAGGTGCTCAGAAATAACCGCATCCGGAATTTCACGCAAAGCATATTCCCGCAGTATTTCTTTGGCCTCTTTTTTTGTGTAGGTAAATGTCACGTCTTCCTTATGGATCGCATGAAAATCACCTCTTTTTATCCAAAAACCCTTACCGGGCAAATTCTCAAATACCTCATCGCCGGTATAACTTGTAGGTACAACAAAACTCTTAGGATAGGGAATGCCGTTGCTAACAAGGCCATTAGTCATATTGGTTCGGAAACAATTTTCAATTCCAAATCCGGAATTCACCACCACTACGCCGCTTTCTTCAAGATCCTGTAATTTTTTAACAACCTCCTTTTGGCGCGCCATTGTAAAAATCAACTTGTGAGAGACGTTTTCCATTGCCAAAAAATCGTCTTCACTTATCAGCTGAACTTTACCTCCAAGTTTTTCCAGCTCCTGCGCTGTTAATGAAAATATGGCATCATCATTCCCAATGTGGTTTGGTGAAAATTTCCTGTTTCTATGTACTGCAAGTATTTCTTTACTATTCATAATTGAGCGCCCGGGGCTTTTGCCATTGCATTGACTTTGGGCTTTTTAATCGGTGTCAGAATTCATTTTGGCTGGTTTATCTCAGCCATTTATTGTTTAAATACCTGCTACAACAGCCGTATCATTGTTTTCTAATAAGAAATGCTCAGCAGTTTCAATGTCTGCCATGTGGTCTACATCCACGATTTTTGAGAATGGATGAGCTTTTAAGCTCACGCCGCTGGTCAGCAATTGCCGCTGAAAATTGCGCATTCTGTTCGTTCCACTTTCTACGGCCTCGTTCACAACATTCAGCGCTTTTCCGCGAAGACAATAGATTCCTCCTGAAATGAATGGCGTTTTATTATCATTTTTATCAGCGAAAGCGGTGATATTTTTATTGGCGTCCACGTCTACAAACAACGGACTCTCATCATCAATAAAGGTGGTAACGGCCATTAGTCCATCAATGTCTTTATTTGATTCAAATTCTGAGATGTATGCTTTGAACTCGGCTTCTTTGAAAACGGTATCTGTCGTTGTGAGACAAACTGAATTCACACCATCCGCATTTTTCAGAAGTTCGTAAAAGCTGTGTAGGGAACTTGGAGTCGATTTCCTGGTAATATGTATCGGCAACGAAGGATCCAGTGTTTTAAGATGTTCTTCCAACTGAGCCGATTCTTCATTGATAATAATGAAAATGTTTTCTGCATTATTTCTGGCAAAAACGCTGATCAGACGATCAATCAACATTTCTCCATGCAAACTCACCATTGGCTTTGGCAACGGAAAACCTTCCTGTGCCAATCTTGATCCTTCTCCTGCTGCTATTATTGCGTAGTTCATCTTTTCTCAGATTATTCTCATTATTCCTCAGGGCGTTGCCCTGGGTTAAGAGATGCATGCCTTTCAGGCTAATTTGCCCATTCACTTTTTACTTTTTACTCTTTACCGCCTGGCTCTTATTCTCTTTAAAAATCAAGCCTGAACCTTGCTCTGATACCCCATTCCGAAACATTCGGATGATCGAGGTAGTTGAAACGTTTCACAAGATCCACACGAAGCAGTTTAAAAATGTTTGCCACGCCTATACTTCCTTCCATATAAGGCTCTTTCGCAAGTGTATAGCTGATCGGTCGCCCCTGTTCGTCCACCGGAAACTTGTAAACCGATGCACCGCTAGCAGGATTGTTTTCATCACGCAATCCACCCATCACCGCTTTGAAACTAAATACCTCGCGAAGTTTCAATTTTTTCAGCAAAGGTACTTTGTTAAACAAAAATCCATTCATGTAATACTGAACATCTATACTTGCGTAATGATCACTCACAAATTCCAGGAAGTTCATCAGGTTATATGAATTTAGCTGATAAGCATATGTCTGGTTGGCACGATGGATTGTCAGTAAAGGGAAAGGAATGTTTTTCCCAAAGATGTATCCACCTTCCGCGGTGAGGTCAACAAATCCTAGTTGAGACAAATAAACACGTTTTGCAATGTTTCCTGTCAGATTGTGGTAGTTATTCTGCCCTTCCAAAACTCCTTTTAAACCTGCATTGTAGCGAAGTGTGAAGATTGGAAACTTGTTGATAATAGGCGTACGATACAACTTGCCCTGGTAAAACTGCTCTCCCGGTGCATAACGAAGCTCCACATTAACTTCCGTATTTCTTAGTCGGGTGATGTCATATAACTCGCCTTCTGGTTTCACTTCCTGATACGTCAATATCCCGGCAGGTGACTGGCTCCATTTCGTAAAGCCTAACTTATAAGAAAATCTGCTCTGGAATTCTCTTACATATTCAACTTTGTAAATGTCATTGTAAAGCCATCTGTTATTTTCTCCGCGTTTGAAGGATAACAAAAAGTTATCTTCCTGGACAAATTGCAGATCCTGACCTGGAATTTTAGTGTCGTGCTGATAACTTGCTTTAATGTAATGCAGCGGAAAATGATACACCGACTTGTTGTTGAGTGAATAGGTTCCACTCAAAAAGTATTTCCATTTCTGATCCTTGAAGCCGTAAGCTGCATAAGTTTCAAAGAAAACTCTTTTGCTTAATTCCGTGGTGGTTCTGCCACCAAAACGGAGGCGGAAACCTTCAACCGGGTTAAAACTGTAAAATGTATTTACCGGACCAACCTCTACAATACCGAACGACTTATAGCCAGCCAGAAAAAGAGTGGTGATGTCCATCGTACGACGGAAAGACGGGATGGTTTGCAAGGTATCTACATTCCTGTAAATGTCCTTTTCAGCTCTGTCGAGTGGAAGGTGCCTTACCTGTGCCCAGTAATTCTCGCCTTTTCTTTCCAAAGGATTATATATTGCCTGTTGGCCGGGTCCTCTGTACAGGCTATCCGCCCGCTCCTGATTGATCTCGTAATTTTTAAAATTGACCGTACGCTGTCCATACAAGCCTGCTCCCTTTTCTCCCAGGGCAAATTCCATTCCCAGTGTCGTTTTACTCAAATGGTAACGACCATCATTGCTTTTCTCGAATTCGAGACGTGCTTCAAGGTCTCTCATAAAGTTGAGATTGATATCCTTGTTCACCGTCAGGAAAGCATTTTGAACTGCATAGTTTCCATCAAGGGTAATAAACAGTTTGCCCTCGAAAAGCATATCTGTTTTATTACGGGGCACAAAACCAAGCTCGATTAACCATGGCTCCTGTGTTTTTACAGTATCCCGGATGAAAAATTTATAGAATGTTGGTGAAGTGTTTGCAATAGGGCTCAGCAACAGGTTCGTCGCAATTGATACATCGTTTTTGTAAATATCTATATCTTCATAAAGTCTGTTAAAGTAGGCACTCAAACCATCGTTGTCTACAAATTTGCTATCAAATTCGGCACGGCGATTTCCTTTAATCCATTGTTTTTTAGTGTAAGGGCTTTTGCGGAAATAAACCTGTGACAGTTTCTCTTCCATGTAAGCGGGCAACATGTTTTTACCACCAATGGCTGCCGAATCCTGATCATTAAACAAGAACTGGTAGTTGCGGAAAACCTTTCTATCCTTAAACTTGTCGGACAGATTACTCAGAGCGAAAGACATTTTTTCGTACTGCTCGTACTCAACAAAATCGTAGCTCGCCATCTGGTTCTTATCCTTGTTGGCAATTACCTGGCGAATAAGCTGTACAGCCGGATTGTCCTTGTTACGATATTTGGCTTTCCCTTTTACCGTAATTTCCTTCAACATAGAAGCATCCACGCTCATCTTGATGTTGATGGTCTGGCTGGTTCCCTGAGGTATCGTTTTTTCAACACTTAAGTAACCTACATAAGTGAATTTGATTTTGAAGTTAGGCGCGGTCAATGTCATCGAATACTTTCCATCCACATCGGAGGTGGTACCCATAGTAGTCCCGGGAATAACGATGTTGACGTAAGGAAGTGTTTCCCCCGTTTTTTCATCCGTTATTGTTCCTTTTACTGTCGTAGCTTGTGCCCGGCTCTCAGTATAACCCGCAAGCAGGATACCGATTAAAAGCACAAACTTTATGTATGCTGGCTTCAACATAGTGTAAGCTTAATAAATTCTGATTTTATTTTTCAATGCACTTCCCGTCTGGACAACAACCGCTGTCCTTCCGTTTCACTTTTTATCCGGCGTTTACCCGGCTATTACAACCACTTATTTTCTTTGTACCAGGTCAGCGTTTGTTTCAATCCGTCTTCCAGACCAAATTTCGGCTCGTATCCAAGATTCTTCTGCGCTTTATCAATGGAGCAATACCAGTTCTCAGCCGTCAATTCGGCTATTTTTTCTTGATTCAGCACCGGAGCATTCTTCGAGAACACCGACACCGCTTCCAGCATTGCAGCTATTAGTTTGATGACGCCAAGTGGCACATGGAGCCTGTTAGGGCTTTTTTTACTAAATTTTCTGAACAAATCGGCAAGTTTGTATCTGTCGTACTTGTTGCCATCTGATATATTATAAGCTGTATGAAGCTTGCTGTCCTCTTTAAACGCAGCCAGTGTTGCTGCCACCAGATCCGTCACATGAACAAAACTCAGCCACTGCGGCTTTCGTCCTATGTAAAGATCCAGGCCTTTATTCAACGTTTGAAACAAAATGAGAATATCCTTTTCTCTTGGTCCGTAAACCGCCGTTGGTCGGATTGTCGTAAGCGGAAGATCCTTTAAATCAACCAGGTAGCTTTCTGCCAACATTTTGCTTTTACCATACGATGTCAGCGGCTTTGGAACTGTATCTTCGCTAATCGGTGACGTTGCATGATATCCCTCTGATCCCACAGCTGCCAGACTACTCAAAAAAACAAATCGTTTCAAAGGTAAGCCGCATGCCAGTGAAGCTTGTGCAAGGCGAAGTGTGTAATTCGCATTCACCTCATTATAAGCTTCTGTACTTTTGGCTCTTGTCACTCCCGCAGCGTGGATCACATAGCTATATGCCCCTTTATCCATGAGCGGAAGCAGCGTTTCGGCGGATGTGAAATCAGGAAAAACAAAAAGTAATTTACCTCTTTTATTAACCTCTGCCTCAATTCCCAGCTGTTTCAGTTCGCTTGTTTCACTCGACGGCCTCACAGCTGCGTGCACCTCAAATCCCTGCTGCAAAGCTGCTTGTACCAAATGATAACCAATGAAACCACTCGCTCCTGTTATCAGTACTCTTTCACTCATAACGCCTTCTCGTACAACCTGTAACGTTTGTATAGTTTCCCGTTGATCTGTTCAATTGCGTGGTTCATGAGGTAGTTATCTTCAAGCATCCACGAACATTCTCCACCAGTAACTTTGGTACCGTAAGTATTTTGGATAATACTTCCGTAAAGACAGGCTTCTATCCCCAGTTTCCGGTATTCTTCCATCACTCCAAGTGTAAGCACCCTAATTCTCGTGATGTTCTTCTTTCCGAAAAGAAGCTTAAAAATCCCGGTTGGCAGCAAACGTCCTCTTTTTATTTTAATCTGAATCTGGTTGATGTCGGGTACTCCCAACGTCCAGCCAATCACCTCACCATCCTTTTCTGCAACAAGGCAAAATTTAGGATCCACAATCATTTTAAGATCTTTACCAAGATACTCAAACTCGCTGTCGGTTGCCGGAACAAACCCCAGGTTCTTATCCCAGGCGGCATTATATACCTCGCGAATTTTTCTCACTTCGTTCTTAAAATCCTTCATGTTGACCTGACGGATTGTGATTCCACTCCGTTTCAGTCTGTTTTGCAAAACCTCCAACAACCTCACCGAACGGTCGTTAGAATCACTCACGTTGATTTCATAAGCCAAAAGGTCTGTTTTTTTGACCAGCTTATTCGCCAACAAAAGCTTCTCGTAGTAGGGCGCATTGTATGGCATCATCGCCATAGGTGGCCTGTCAAATCCGTCAACCAAAAGCCCGCAGGTATCATTGGTCGACAAATTAACCGGTCCTACAACCGTATCTGCACCTTGTTCCTTAACCCAGTCGCATGCTGTTTTAATCAACAGATCAGCTGTGGGTTGGTCATCGATACAATCAAAAAAACCGAAAAAACCGTCCTTTCTATTTGTAAACTCATTGTGATTCCGATTCCATATCGCAGCAATGCGTCCGGTAACCCGATCCCCATTATACGTCAGAAAAAGCTGAGCTTTGGAATGCTCGTAAAACGGGTGCTTTCCTGGCGTAAGCATGTCCTTTTGTGCTATAAAAAGCTCGGGAACGTAATTCCCGTCATTTGCATACAGGTCATGAGGAAAATCAATAAACCGGCCCAGTTCCTTACCTTTCGGTGATATGGCCTCAATGCGGATCATAGTCTGGCGGTTATAGCTTCCGGGAATAGTTCACGGTAAATACGGGCCATTTTATCAACTGCTTCTTCAATCTGGCTAAATGTATGCGTTGCCATTAATGAGAACCTGATCAGTGTTTCATCAGCTGGCACCGCAGGCGATACAACCGGGTTTACAAAAACTCCGTCTTCAAGCAAAAGTTTGGTCATCATGAAAGTCTTCTCATTGTTACGTATGTAAATCGGCAAGATCGGACTTTCGGTAGCACCGAGGTCAAAACCATTTACCAAAAGTAACTCTTTGGCATAGCGCGTATTCGCCCAGAGGCGTTCCATGTGATATGGCTCCGTTTCTATAATTTCCAAAGCAGCCAATGTACTTCCCACGCTTGCGGGCGTCATACTTGCGCTGAAAATAAGTGCTCTTGCACGGTGTTTGATGTAATCAATCGTTGCATAATCACTTGCGATAAAACCTCCAAGTGAAGCAAAAGACTTGCTGAAAGTTCCCATGATAAGATCTACGGAATCCGTAAGACCGAAATGAGAAGCTGTTCCCGCACCCGACTTTCCGATAACACCCAGGCCATGTGCGTCGTCAACCAGAACCGAAGCACCAAATTCAATGGCCACTTCGTTAAGCTCAGGAAGTTTCACAATATCGCCTTCCATACTAAATATACCGTCCGTTACGATCAGTTTCACAGCATCTTCCGGAAGCAGGTTGAGCTTCTTGCGAAGATCCCCCATGTCGTTGTGTGCATATTTGATCACCTTCGAAAACGACAAACGACTACCGTCAATAATCGATGCGTGATCTCTTTCGTCTAATATAAGGTAATCGTTTCTGCCTGTCAGACAAGAAATAGCTCCAAGATTGGCCTGATAACCAGTGCTGAACAAAACTGCCGACTCTTTACCGGTAAATTTGGCAAGCCTGTTTTCCAATTGTTCATGAATATCCAGTGTTCCGTTCAGGAACCTTGAACCCGCACATCCGCTACCGTATTTTTCGACCGCCTTCTGTGCCGATTCTATAATATAAGGGTGAGTAGTTAATCCAAGATAAGAGTTGGATCCAAACATCAATACGGGCTTACCTCCAATAATCACCTCGGTATCCTGAGCCGATTCAATCGGCCGAAAATATGGATAAGCGCCTGTTGCTCTCGCTTGTGCCGCATCTTTGAAATCTGCGACTCTTTTATGTAGTCTACTTCTCATATTATTTACTGGTGTCTTAAAGTTTAGAAAACTGTTTTGCGGCTCTCTAAATTCCTAAAATATTCGTTCCTGACTTATATTTTTATCAAACTATTTCCTCTCGGTTAATTCTTTCGCCATCAGGCACTTTGAAAAAGGTAATTAGTCACCATACCTATCACATGATTTTTATGCGTTTCGGTATAATTGTCAAACTGCCCTTCGCTCATACTATACATCTTCATGTGCATGTTTTTGCCCACAAAAACGAACTGCAAACTTCCTATTATAATCGGCATAAGGTGCTCAACTTCAATATCTCTCATACTCCCCTTCCGAACCTCCTCAGCTATCTGATCGATAAACATCCCTTTCAACAACTCCTTATACTTTGACAATTCTGGTAAAAGATTCTCGCAATCCCGGTGAATTTCTGTCATTATAAACAGCACCAGCGTTGGCTCCTCCTTCATCATTCTGTAATCCTCTTCAATGATCTCAATGATCTTCTCTTTAAGACCTATCGGCTTTTCAAGTATCTTAACCGTATTGGTACAATACAAAGAAAATAAATCTTTGAAAATTTCAACAAAAAGCTTCTCCTTACTGCGGAAATAATAGTTTGTCAATGCTATATTCATTCCCGCCGCATCTGCAATATCCCTTGCCGTGGTTCCCGCAAAACCTTTTCTCAAAAAGACAGATTTCGCCGCCTCCTTTAATTTTTCTTCACTGGATAAGTTGATACACTTCACAATTCTAACTGTTGTTGTTCATTGCAAAGGTCGCATACGAATCTGGATTCTCCAACGAAATCAAACACAAATTTTAAACAAACATTTAAAATCTTAATTTAAAATGATTTCATATCAAAATAGTTACATTCTTAACAAAATAATAATTCCCAAAAGGTATATTATTTTTCTAAAATGTGCATAAAAAATATTCCCTGAGAAATAATCAAAAAACCAAATCTGATATTTCCATCCCTCCTGCGCTGATTTTCAAACAGGTAGCTTCTCCCTGCCCGAAAGCTTGCATTGCGCGGAAATTCATATAATCCAACTGGTGCGGGAGGTTTGGTGTTATAGCAAGATACGGGTTGGATAACACAAGAAAAACCTAGAATTTTATATAATGAACAGACCTGTACTTAGTATTTCCACCGCAGATGATTTCAGTTTTGATGAGTGTCTCTGGTTTTTAAACAGAAATTTTGATGACTGTATGCATGTAACAGGCACCGACTTCATCCGAAAAGCACTCCTCATTAGCAACGAGCCATTCCTTTTTGAGATCAGACATGAAGGACATCTGTTACAGATAAAAATACTGAGCGGAGCAATTGACGCACTGGCAGAGCATGGCATTATACAATTCGTGAAGGATTGGCTTGAACCAACACATGACCTGAAACCGTTTTACGAACTGCTTCAAAACGAACCAAAACTATCTTACATGACCAGCCGTTATGCCGGTTTGAGACTGATAGGAATACCCGATCTTTTTGAGGCACTGACATGGAGCATCATCGGACAGCAAATTAATCTCACCTTTGCTTACAAACTAAAAAGACGGCTTGTTGACAAATACGGAAAGGCAGTAAGTTACGATGGAAAAGATTACCACATCTTTCCTTCCTATAAGGCCCTCGCTAATGCCACGGTTATGGACCTGAGAGAATTGCAGTTTTCGCAAAAAAAGGCTGAATATGTGATTGGACTGGCGAAGATTTTTGAAGGAGGAGAAATGAGTAAGGCATATCTTCAAAGTCTTCCTGACTTGGAGGCACGGCAGAAGGCGCTCACAGCTGTTCGGGGAATTGGTATCTGGACGGCCAATTATGCGCTCATGAAATCGCTCAAAGAGCCATCAAGCATCCCGCATGGAGACGCAGGATTACTCAATGCGCTCATTCGACATAATATTATTGAACAAAAGACTGATAATATGCTTATTGTGAATTTTTTCAGTGCCTTCAAAGGCTGGGAAAACTACCTGGTTTTTTACCTCTGGCGCAGCCTCGCACCTACTGTCTCGGAAAAAGAGATCAGCTCAGGGCATCGTGAAAAATAATGTCTAATGTATGGCGCTCACCAGCATGCACCGGACTTACTCCATGTTTCATATTTACCCTGTAAAAACCTCTGGATCCCTTGACAGGTCGAAAATTGGTTGTAAAAATGAGCATATCTCCAACGCCCGGCATAAGCACATTGGCTTTGGATTGCGCACGGGGAATTTGTTCGGTAAGCACAAACTCACCACCTGTATAATCCTTTCCAGGCTCGTTCAAAAACAGTACTACCTGCATCGGAAAAAACACATCTCCATATAAATCCTGATGTAAAGTATTGAACCCTCCTTTGCCATATTTAAGGATCAACACAGTCGGTTTGGTTTGTTCATTTTTAGCACAAAGCGCGATCATGTCTGAATGCGTTTCAGGAAAAGTTTTTTCTATCCTCAGCTCCTCCATCCACCTGTTTGCAACCGGTGCAATATGAGCATAAACCGTTTCTCTTATTTTGGTGATCTGATCAGGCAAAGGATAACGGAAGTATTTGTATTCGCCAAGCCCGAAACGATAGCGTTCCATACTAATTGTTTTTCTATACTTGCCGGTGACGTCATAGTCGCTTATTAATTCCTTGCAGACCTCCGGTTTCAGGATGTTTTTGACCACGGCATAACCATTTGCATGAAGCTGCCTCCTTATTTCGGGCCAGTTTTGTGCATCCAGCTTTTCATTTATACTGTTCATTGCTTAGGGTTTATCGGGTTAAACAGCGTTTTGCAACAATCCAGATTCCCAGCCGATGATAGCACTTTTTCGTGTAGCGCCCCAATGGTATTGCCCTGTTTCACCGGTAGACTTGATCACACGATGGCATGGGATTAGAAATGCAACGGGATTGGAACCCACTGCGGTACCAACCGCACGGGAAGCTCCCGTATGTCCGGCTTGTTGCGCAAGCGAAGCGTAGGTAGTGAGCCCGCCAACAGGAACACGCAAAAGTGTTTCCCAAACCCGCAGTTGAAACGGTGTTCCTTTAAGGTGCAGTTTAATCTGGCTCAGTTTACTCCAATCCTGATTAAAAATAAAGAGTCCGTTTTGCTGAATACCGTCTACCAATTGCGTGTAATGTGCATTCGGAAATTGGTTTTGCAAAGCTTGAAGGGCCTCGGTTTGGCTCTCATTTACGAAGGCCATGTAACAAATTCCCTTTGAGGTTGAAGCCACAAGAATGTTGCCAAAAGGGCTTTCGGCAAAACTGTAATTGATGCTCAGTGACGCTCCGCCATTTTTGTATTCTCCGGGTGTCATTCCTTCCACTTTTACGAACAGATCATGAAGGCGACCAGTACCCGATAAGCCCGTTTCTTCCGCCGTTTCTGAAAGTGTCGCCTCGGTATTTTTTAGAATGTAACGAGCATGTTCAACACTTAAGTATTGCAAAAACTGCTTGGGCGTAACACCTGCCCAATCCTGAAACATGCGTTGAAAATGAAACTGGCTCAAATGAACGTGATCAGCAGCTTCTTCCAGACTGGGCTGATTCTTAAAGTTGGATTTTAGAAAAGCTATTGCTTCGGCAATTCTGTTGTAATCAATTTCCTGTTGTGTTTCCATTATGATTGATATTATTACCTTACAAAGGTATTGTCTGCAACAGCGACTTAAAACCCGATTCTTGCTCAGTTGTGCCTATTGAATTTCTAAATTTCAAAACAGATTCAAATCAGATTATAGTTCTGAAAGTCAGATTGATTCTACCTCCTGAGACTTTTGTTTCTTTTGGAATGCGGTGATACCAATGATGCTGTGTGGAGCCTTTCATCAAAAGAAAACTTCCATCGGTCAGTGAGATACTTTCCTGAAGTTCGGGTTGTTCCCGGTGTTTGAACTGGAAAGTTCTTGAAGTGCCAAAACTTACGGATCCTATAACCGGATCGGCGCCAAGCGATTTTTCATTGTCGCGATGCCAACCCATACTATCCTGACCGTTTCTATAAAAATTGAGCAGCACACTATTGAACGTTTGTCCGGAAACTTCTTGTATTCTCTCCCTGATAATTAGTAGTTCCGGAGTCCAGGGAGCGGGATCCATTGTAATACCGGAATAACGGTAAGATTTCCCTGCATCTCCGTGCCAGGCCGTAAGTCGCGGCTGCATGATTTCCCGACCCATAATTTTGATTGGTTCCTGCCTCCACTCAACCTTGGTCTGTAAGCCAAAAAATAGCTCGTGACGTTCAGTAGCGGAAAACTCATTGGGATAAAAATATGCTTCTCCATCTACGGGAAGTAGATTATTCCCGGGAGAATATTTGATATTGCTGTTAATTTCCATGCGTTTTCAACTTCCACAATCTATACTTTTCCGGTAAACATCGTCCGCAAGGTCGGTATCCGAATTGAATAGCCTCGTCCTCATTTTTGAAGAAAACCCGGTTTTCAATCTTCATCCTTTTACCGGCGGAGCAGGAAAGTAAACCATATATTTTGCCTCTGGCATAACCACCCAAACAAACCTCACCTCTTCTGATTAACCCTTGAAGTCTTCGCTGTCTTTCTATGGGATCACTATCCAATTCCAGATGACGAATCATAATGTAATGATTGATTTAAGAATTTTGGGCAAACATATCGGTATAGAGCCAATTCTAAAACCCGATTCTTGCTAAAACAGCATCATGGTTTAACATTAATTCATTCCGTCAAGGTATTCCCATTCCACTATATCCTGGCGGTGGTGTGTGATGGGCTCTGCCGAGTATATTTCAATAAAAAGTTGATTTTCCTCATCAAACTCTCCATCCACCCACTCAGCTCCATCACTTCGTCTGAATCTTACCACCGCGCCATTTTCAGGCATTTCATGTTTTTCCATTTTATGAATCCAATGTGTTTTTAAAACCCTTGTTCAATTAGCATCATTTTCATCTCAATTAAAAAACTAAACCTGATTTAAGAAAGAATGCTTTTCACTACTTTACCATGCACATCGGTAAGTCTGAAACGCCTTCCCTGAAATTTATATGTAAGTTTTTCGTGGTCAACCCCCATGAGGTGCATCAGCGTTGCCTGAAAATCGTGGACATGGACAGGATCTTTAACAATATTATAACTAAAATCATCGGTTTCCCCGAAGCTCATTCCCGGCTTCACGCCTGCTCCCGCCATCCACATGGTAAAACATCTCGGATGATGATCCCGCCCATAATCGTCGGCGGTGAGTTTCCCCTGTGAGTATACCGTGCGACCAAATTCTCCTCCCCAAACAACAAGCGTATCGTCCAGCAAACCACGTCTTTTAAGATCCATGATCAAAGCAGCAGTCGCCTGATCGGTGTTTTTACATTGGTGCGCAATTCCTTTAGGCAAACCTCCATGATTGTCCCAACCCTGGTGATACAACTGAACAAATTTCACATCCTTTTCCAGAAGTTTACGGGCAAGCAGACAATTGGCTGCATACGTTCCCGCATCACGGCTGTCGGGACCATAGAGGTCAAAAACCTCATCGGGTTCGTCACTGGTATCCATCACTTCGGGTACGGAAGTTTGCATTCGGTAAGCCATTTCGTATTGTGCTATGCGGGCTTCAACTTCCGGGTCACCATAGGTTCCGTTTTGCAAGCGGTTCAGTTCCGATAAATAATTCAGCATTTCTTTCCTGTCTGTTCCATCGTAACCTTCCGGGTTGTTCAAAAAGAGAACCGGATCCTTACCCGAACCAAACTGAACTCCCTGATGCCGCGAAGGTAGAAAGCCATTTCCCCAGAGACGTGCATACAACGGCTGATCACGTGAGCCATTTTTGGAGACCAGTACAATGAAAGTGGGCAGATTCTGATTCGACGATCCCAGTCCATAACTAATCCAGGAACCTATCGAAGGCCTTCCGGGAAGCTGATTTCCTGTTTGAAAAAAGGTTATAGCCGGATCATGATTGATGGCTTCCGAATGAATGGATTTAATGATGCAGAGCTCATCTACCACCTTTGCTGTGTGAGGAAGCAATTCAGAAACCCAGGTTTCACTTTTACCATGGCGATTGAATTTATAGATCGATGGCACCATGGGTAATGCACTTTGATTGGCGCTCATGCCCGTCAATCTTTGTCCCTGCCTTACGGAATCCGGAAGATTTTGACCAGCCAGATCAACCAGTTTCGGTTTGTAGTCAAAGGTTTCAAACTGAGAAGGACCTCCGCTCATGAATAAATAAACAACCCGTTTTGCTTTTGGTGCAAGATGAGGAAGTGAATTCAAGATCTGTTGCTGCACATCCCCCGCTACCTCAGATGCGCCTTTTGCATCCGGCGTTTTGCTGCATCCAAACAATGAACCCATCGCAAGTGCTCCCAGCCCCAGTGATGTTTTCGTCAGGAAATTGCGCCGGTCCAGCTTTTCATTCAACGTGTTAAAATCAGGGCTGTGTAACCTGAATACTTCATTGTGATGATCTGACATGAATTATCTTTTGGTTAACGCTGCATCTGAATTTAAAATCGTACTCGCCACCACAGCATTGGCTGCCACCAGTGCGAGATTATGTTTGTCGCCTGGCTTATATTGTCCCTGCGTAATCCAGCCCTGAGCTTTGGCAGGAAAATCGGTAAACTTCCGGTACTCTGATTGTTGCATTTTGGTTAATAACACAACTTCTTTTGCAGAAGGCTTTCTGCCCGTAAGTTTCCGGTAAGTCGTTTGAATAGCCGTGCCAACATCTCTATTTGCACACATTTGCACGCCTAGTGCTCTCGCCGCCTCGGTAAATGTCGGATCGTTGAGCGTGACAAGAGCCTGCAAAGGTGTATTGGTTTTCTGCCTCCGAACTACGCAAAAACTTCTTGAAGTTGCATCAAACGTGGAGAGTGTTGGATTTGGAACCGACCGTTTCACAATCACATACAAACTTCTCCTATACACGGCATCTCCGGAATCACGCTGATAACTGGTATTATTAATTTCCCACAAACCGTCCGGTTGGTACGGTTTCACACTTTGCCCTCCCACTTTCCTGTTTATCAACCCACTTGCCATAAGCGCGTTGTCTCGGATCATTTCTGCCGACAGCCTGCTTACAGGTCCATGTACAAGCAACCTGTTTTCCGGATCTTTTTCCCGCAAATCGTTTCCAGCAATAGAGCTCTGCCGGTAAGTTGCAGACATTACCAATAATTTGTTCATCTTTTTCACATCCCAACCCGACTCCCGGAAGGTCACAGCAAGCCAGTCGAGTAATTCAGGATGGCTTGGCATTTCTCCCTGATTACCAAAATCTTCTGTGGTTTTCACCAATCCGGTTCCAAAAAAATTCTGCCACAAACGATTAACAGCTACCCGCGCCGTTAACGGATTATCCTGATGCGTAAGCCATTGCGCAAGACCATATCTGTTTTTAGGTAAATTTTCAGGAAAAGGCATGATGGATGACGGAGTGCCCGGAAAAACCTCAGGCCCCAAAGCATCGTAATTCCCCCGCAGCAGAATATGCGCTTTCTTCCTCACGGGCAATTCCTGCATCACCATCAATTCACGAATGTGTTCTGCCGAATCAGCAAGCATGGTTCTTGCTTTTTGCAAGTCATTTTTTTTGATTTTGACAACTGGCGAAACGGCTTCTGTGTAATAGGCTTTCAGCACATTCAATTCGGCCGAATTCAGGCTCGTTTTCTCCTTTGTCGAGATGGCATTCCAGGTTTTATTTTTGGCAAGAATCCCGGTTTCAAATGGAGTAAGCTCCCGATTGTATACCACGATATCGTCTACCAAACCATCTTTAAAACCAAGTCCCCGCCACCAGCCTCCAATCTGCAAACCTGGCTGTGTGCCCGACGAAAACAAAATATCCTTGGTGAGCTGATCCATTTCTGTTTTCATTTTCAATTCCTTTCCATCCAGAAACAAGCGATAACCAACCGCTCTTGACGAGCCGTCGTAAGTAATTGTGATCTGTATCCATTTGTCCTTCGGAACAGTCATTTCCGATAATTTCGTAATGGCATTGGACGGTGCCGTGTGCGCCATGCTCAGTTCCAGTTTGTCATTTTTAAGATACAAATGGTAACCTCTGAAATTGTAAAGTCTTTCAGCCTGGCTTTTGTGCAGGATCACACCTTCATGTAGTTCTTTTGGAATATTGACCCAAATTCCAATACTGAATGGATCTGATTTTCGAAATACGCCGGTTTCATTCAAATCCAGGTACACATCGCCATTGGTTTGCAATGCCTTTCTGTCTCCATGAGAAACAAATACCGGTGCATCTCCGGCCTGCCCTGATTCCCTTTTCATCAATCCGGACTGGCGTTTGTTAACTTCATTTCTGAGCGATCCATCCATTGCAAAATATGCCTGCAACCCTTGGCTGGGAATTTTCTCGTTCCCAAGCTTTTTATAGAATCCCTGGGATAACCAGTTTTCAAACGCCTTGACTTCTGCCATTTTCAAACCTTCAAGTTCCTTTTCCTGTTGCTGAATATTGGCATTGATGTACCTCAGCATTTTTTCCTGAGCGGCAGTAGGCAACATCATTGTTGGTGTTGGCATCGCATCGTTCCAGGATATTTGCCCGGCTTCTTTTACATTATTAAAAAAGCTAAAAAGCTCGTAATAGTTTTTCTGTGAAACCGGATCATACTTATGGTCATGGCATTTGGCGCAACCTACCGACAACCCAAGCATGGCATCGCCGAAAGTGTTGGTGCGGTCCACCACATATTCTGTCTGAAATTCTTCCTCCACTACACCACCTTCCATGTTTTGCTGATGATTTCTATTAAATGCCGTCGCAATTAACATGTCCTTCGTGGGCTTCGGCATCAGGTCTCCGGCAAGCTGCCAGTGCAAAAATCGGTCATAAGGCAGGTTGGAATTAAAAGACTTAATAACCCAGTCCCGGTAAGGCGACATATCACGGAGCCGGTCAACTGTATAGCCATGTGAATCGGCAAAACGCGCCAGATCCAGCCAGTCAACAGCCATTTTCTCACCATAATGAACAGATTTTAAAAGCCGATCCACCTGTTTCTCATAAGCATTAGCAGACTTGTCATTCAGAAACGCATCAATTTCCGGGATCGTGGGTGGCAATCCTGTCAAATCAAGTGATACTCTTCGTAACAGCAGTTCTTTTTCAGCTTCCCGGGATGGTTTTAACTTTTCGGTTTCCAGCCGATTTAATACAAAATGATCAATTGTATTTACCGGCCAATCGCTTTGTTTTATGTCAGGAACTTCCGGTTTTTCAGGCTTGACAAATGCCCAATGTGGTTTGTATTCTGCTCCGTTTTCTATCCATTTTACCAGAATAGCCTTTTCTTTGGCGGAAAGACTCAGGTGAGAATCCGGTGAAGGCATCATATACTCAGGATCTGCTGACATGATACGATGATAGAATTCGCTGCCTTTCAGATTTCCGGGATCAATAGCCACTTTCCCCTTATTCTCAGGCAATGCAGCGAATGCGGCCTCGGCTACATCTAATCTCAAACCTGCCTTTTGCTTCGCTTTATCGGGTCCATGGCATGCAAAACATTTGTCGGACAAAACCGGCTTCACATGTTGATTATAATCCAGTTTATCAGGAAGTTCCGCATATGCTAGCGCTACATCTTCGGGCAAGTCGGGACCGCAGGCGAAGATGCAAAACAGGATGTAAAACAGTGAAATGTATTTTAAAAAAGACATCAATTCAAGGGATAGGAATTCTACATAACAAAAATATAGTTTTATAATATATTTAAATTATACAAAACATCATATATACTCGAAATCATTGGTGATAGTCCATTCGGTATACCCGCAAATGATTTCCTGCAATCAAAATATCAATATCCGGAAGGTTTTCATGATGATGCCAAACAGCTTGGTTCAATTCAATTTAACTGAATCATCAATCATAAATTCCGCTTTCCACCATTAAATAAGTATCTGATATAAAACTATTTAAGGGTAATGCAGACCGCTAGTTGAATGACTAAGTTTGATTCAACAAAAAAAAATACTCTTCAAAACACTCTTCCACACTTAAACGCAGCAACAACATGCCAACAAACAAAGCTACCGCCGGCGCAACTGCCACTCCGCACTATTGCACGCTAGTTACACCGCTACCTGTCACTTTCTCTCCCGGAGTAGCGGAGGGAAGGCAAAGGATGATCATTCTGATGGTCAAAAAATGGGTGAATGGTACAAAACTGAAATACTATTTTTTTAACGCAAACGATGGATCGCCTGCTACCTGGCGGGGAAATGCTGCTGAGATTAATGTGGTAAAACAAGCATTTACTGCCTGGAAAAGCCAGGGAATAGGGCTGGAATTTGAGGAAACCAATGACAGAACGGACGCGGAAATCCGCATTGGCTTTCTAAGAGGTGATGGTTCCTGGTCGTATGTGGGACGTGACATTATTGATGCAGTGCCAAGCTTTGACGAACGCACTATGAATTTTGGCTGGGATATTAGCGACGAAATAGATACCGCCATCCACGAAATTGGTCACACGCTTGGTGCACCACATGAACACCAAAATCCGTTTGCGGGGATCGTTTGGGATGAAGAAGCTGTATACAATGCCTTGGCACAACCACCAAACAGCTGGTCGAGAGAAACCACTTATCATAACATCATCCGAAAAATACCGGCGAATCAGGTTGAAGGTACCGTTCATGATCCCAATTCTGTGATGCATTATCCATTTGGACCTGGAATGATTCTGGAACCGGCGGCTTTCCGAAACGGGATTGATCCCGCTGGTGGTTTATCTGCAAAAGACAAGGAATTTATTAAAAAAATATATCCACCCCTTACCCAGACAGATTACGTTCAGTTAAAGTTATCAAAATCTGAACTCATGGATATCAAACCGGGAGAACAGAAGAATTTTATTTTTAAACCAACCATGTCCCGCAAATACAAAATTGAAACTTTTGGCACGATGGACACGCTCATGGTTCTTTTTGAACGGATCAACGGACAGGATGTCTACATGTCAGGAGACGATGACAGTGGAACGGATTTTAATTCAAAAATTCACCTTCGGCTTCTCAAAGGCAGGGAATATGTGATACGTGTCCGACTATATTACTCAACACAGGGAGGAAGCGGATCCGTGATGGTTTACTAGAAATTTGTTATACAGTTTCTGGTTCGTATATGAGCCAATCCAAAGCAAATAAAAATCCGCCTGAATTACCTCGGGCGGATTTTTATTTCTTAATGAAATCGACAATAAGATTCTATTTCACTATAAACCGATAGGCATCTGCCAAAGGTGCAGGATCAAATGTTTCCATGATTTTTTCGTGAGGAATGGTATAATACTCCACCGCTATTTCCACTCCTTCTGTTTTCTTTTCGACACTTACCTTTAAAAAACCATGTTTTGTATCGCAAAAATTTTCAAGGGTTACTCCCTCAAATAACGGGCTGTCTGGGGTAAACCGATCGTCGCTCAGGAGTGCCACCGGATGCAGTTCATCGTATCCACCGGCTCCTGCCACTATAAAAGGAACCACTGTCCCGTCGTCGTATTTCTTCGCAAAACGCTGATAATTATGCACATGGCCACTAAAAACGATATCAGGCTTAACGCCGGTTTCCTTGTAAGCGCTTTCAAAAAATTCGATCATGGGAATGCTTGCTCCATGATTGATGTCGGCAGAAAACGGTGCGTGATGTATGCAAACGATCAGAGCCTTTTCCGGCCTTTGCTTTCCTGCCCATTTTAGCTCGTTGATAAACCATTCCTTTTGTTCGGCAGTGATACTACCAAATTTAGTCACATTGCCATGCAAGCCTATGAAATTGACCAGCGGCGTTTCCAAAGTCCAATAGACATTGGGCTGCGTCATGCTTTGCCGTCTGTTGCCTCCACTGAAAGCAATACTTCCGGCATTTGGAGTACAAAAAACTTTTGTAAACGCATCCAGACTGCGGTATGAAACGGGGTTGTCCGGATTAACGTCGCTATCATGATTCCCAGGAATGGCAAATATTGGTCTTGGGTAATTTTGGTAAGGTTCAAAAAACTGTCTTTGGTAACGTTCCACCTCGCCGTGGTTATAAACAACGTCACCCAAATGATACAAGAATGCAGGCTGGTCGCGCTCCGCAACTCCTGAAAACTGCTCTTCCATTTGTCCGGCAACGAGCTTTTGAAAATCGGGACTGCGAAGACTACCTGTGTCACCCACCATATGGAACACCATTTTGTCCGCCGCCGGAAAAATATTAGCGTTTTCGAGCGATAGACGATATGGGTATGGACCGGTAGGTTCTGGTAAGTTCTGAAACTTGTGATTGTCGTCCGGCTGATCCTTTTTAATTACCGGAATTGAATATTTCTGAGTAGCACTTGATAACATAGTGTACCAAAATTACAAAACTTGCGTGTAGGAAACTGAAAACAGCGCCCGAAAACGTAACAAAAACCGATATATTCAATCCAAAAGTAATTTTTAGTCAGAATAGCAATAAATTTACACAACATAGTACCAAACAACTGACCCGGATATCCTTGTAATTTTCACCGGAAATTGAGTTCATGAAAGGCTCCAATACATTCCTTTCTTATCTGATATAATCTGCCGATGGCTGCCGCTAAATCTTCCAATATCGACGAGTATATTGCCGGATTTCCATCCGATATCCAAAAGATTTTACAGGATATCCGGACCGCGATCCAAAACACGGTTCCCGAGGCTACCGAAGCCATTAAGTACAACATGCCAACTTTTATTTTCAGGAGTAATCTGGTTCACTTTGCTGCATTCAATAACCACATTGGTTTTTATCCTGCACCTACTGCGAACGATGTATTTGAGCGTGATCTATCTGCTTACAAAACCGGTAAGGGTTCAATTCAATTCCCGTATAGCCAACCCATACCCTTAGACCTCATTGCGGAGATCGTGGCCTGGCGTGTGAAGCGGGTTGAGGCAGGAATGAAATAATGAGTCCCTGTTTTCCATAAATTTCATAAAACGTCTTAGCACAATGCGGAAACACGGGCCAGTCTACAAAACGGAACATCCCGTTGTTGAACCACAGCTAACTCGCCTCCCATTATTCGTCATACATATAGAATTACTTTGAATAAAAAAATGGAAATTTGCGAAGATATTGTTAGTAAAACTCACATAAAGATGCTACATTTGACAGTATACGTTCGTCTATCTCCACCATGGACAACATCAAGGCCGGAGCGTATTGTGTAAATTACCAGGTCTTCCCTCAATATGAATCAGTAGAATATGAAACGTAATATTAAAAATTTCCGAAATCCAGTTTCCAGTCGATTTGCCGGGTCCGTTTGGGCCTTCAACAATTTATCTCTTCCCCCCGACAAGTTTTAAATCTCAGAAAACACCGGGACCCATACGCAAAGAACTAATCTTAAAAGGATTTTTCTTTATTCATCAGCATATTCAGAAACTCACAACGCACGCTGCCGACACAGTGAATGCTGGCTTGTTGCCTTTTTTGTTCTAACCCACAGCCAATTCAACATTGAACCTCCAGTTACTATGCTACGTATAGCCATACTTGACAATCAGTTTATTTTTAGAAAAGGGCTGGTATATCTGCTCCAAAAGAACTTCCCCGGACTTCAGACACAGGAAACAAAAACGCACATCAACATTGAAAGAGATTTGCTGCCCTTTCAGCCCGATCTGATCATTATGCACCTCAATAATATTCATGAGCGGGAAGGATTTAACCAGGCATCCAAAATGAGGTCCTCATTTCCTTCGGCACCTCTCATTATTTACGAGGATAATGTGAATTACAACAAGGCACTGAAAGCGTTGCGTGCCAAAGTGAGCGGTTATCTCGATAAGTCCTGCGAAGAGGAGGAAATCATAAAATGCATTAATATGGTGTTTTCCGGCAAAAACTACCTTTGCTCAATCATACAGCAACACATTATTGAGCAGGTGATTCAAAGGAAAATTTCCCTTAAAACACCCGGAATCTTATCCCTGCGGGAATCAGAGATAGCACGGCTGGTAAGCGAAGGTGAGAAAACTTCCGGTATCGCATTAATGCTCGGTCTTAAATCCTCAACGGTAAGCACTGTTAAAGCTACAATTTTCGCCAAGTTAGGTGTAAAAAATGTAGTTGAACTGCGTACCAGAATGCTGGAATTCTGAGTACAAACAATATTCTGAAATTACATTTTTTCCAAAATCCGGATGCCTTCTTCGTTGCCTTGCTGTGCAGCCAGATCGCTGGCGGAAAGCCCTCTGGTGTCTGTTAGAGTGTGATCAGCTCCTTTTTCAAGTAACAATCGGAGCAGATCATTACGACCAAACATGGCTGCGAACATAAGGGCGGTGCCACGGTTGCCGTGTTGCAGGTTCAGGTCCGCACCTCGCTCAATCAGGAGCTTGCCAATATCCAAATATCCTTTAAAAGCAACGCCCATCAATGCGGTATTACCACCCGTATCCTGCGCATTGACATCAGCACCGGCATCCAGCAGCAACTTTGCCGCATCATAATGATTGTTGTAACATGCAATAATAAGTGGTGTGTAACCTTTCGAATCTCTGGCATCCACATCTATCTTTCGATCCAATAGTTCTGCGATTACCGCTGTGTCTCCCAGCCTCGCAGCGTGTATCAGTACTTCGTTCATGTCCACCCCTGAGAGGATCGTTGACTCTGGCTGTTGTGCTGTCATCATGTGTTTGGTAGTTCTGTTTTGAGTAAAAGTGATTTCTCGGAACATAAAAAATATTGTGCCTGCAACAAGCCTGCAACCCTCCGCTGAAACCGATTTCAGAACTTCAACTTACGACTTAGTAAAAAATAACATTAAACAGCTGTAAATCAATAGATTGATAATTTACAAATTTAAACTTTACGTAGAAAAATTACCCCTCGTACCTAAATTCAAGGCATATGAAAAACTTAACATCCCACTTTTAAACAGACTCATAAAGAAAGGTAATTTCTACTGCAAGCAGAAAAACGACTATTTTCGCTGAATAATTGAGCTTTCACCCGCATATGCAGTCATACTTAAATCTTTTCGATTTCAGGCAAAAGATAAATTACAAAAACGAAATACTTGCTGGACTTACCGTGGCAATGACAATGATTCCCGAATCGTTGTCATTTGCCATTCTTGCAGGTTTGCCTCCGCTTGTTGGCCTTTACGCTGCGTTTATTATGGGGCTGGTCACCTCCGTTTTCGGCGGCAGACCGGGACTTATCTCCGGCGGAGCAGGCGCGACAGTTGTGGTACTTATCGCTCTGATGAACTCCCACGGAATGGAATATGTGTTTGCCGCAGTAGCGCTGGCAGGTCTTTTTCAGATTGCGGTAGGATTGTTCAAGCTGGGCAAATTTATCCGGCTCGTGCCCCAGCCTGTTATGTATGGTTTTGTCAACGGACTTGCTGTCATCATTTTTATGGCACAACTGGATCAGTTCAAGTCCCGCGAGCCCGGTTCCGACGCGTGGCTTGAAGGCGCCCCGCTGATGATCATGGCTGGTTTGGTTGGTCTGACGATCGCGATCACGACCATTCTTCCCCGTTTTACGAAGGCAGTTCCTCCCTCTCTGGTTGCCATTATAGTAGTGTTCTTCGTTGTACTTGGTTTCCAGATCGATACACGTCTTGTTAAGGATATCGCATCAGTTGGCGGAGGATTTCCGCCCTTTCATATACCCCGCGTTCCGCTCACTTTTGAGACACTCCGGATTATTTTCCCATACGGGCTCATAATGGCCGGAGTAGGACTGACGGAAGGATTGTTAACGCTGAGCCTGGTAGATGAAATCACGGGAACCAAAGGCAATGGAAACCGGGAAAGCCTGGCGCAGGGTGCTGCCAATATTTTGAATGGTTTTTTCTTTGGCATGGGAGGTTGCCCTATGATCGCACAAACAATGGTGAACCTGGCTGCCGGTGCACGCGCTCGTTTGTCTGGTATAATAGCTTCGCTTACCATTTTGAGCATCATTCTGTTTGCTTCTCCTGTGATTGAACTGGTTCCTATGGCTGCACTTACCGGTGTGATGATCATGGTTGCGATCAGCACTTTCGAATGGGCGAGTTTCAGGATCATAAACAAAATGCCTAAACAGGATATATTCGTAGGCGTAGTTGTAGCGCTGATCACCATATTTTTGCACAACCTTGCCCTTGCTGTATTGATCGGGGTAATTATCTCCGCGCTGGTATTTGCCTGGGAAAGTGCAAAAAGGATCCGTGCACGTAAGTATACCGATGAAAATGGCGTAAAATATTATGAGATATACGGACCGCTATTCTTCGGTTCTGTAAGTGCATTTCAGGAAAAATTCGATGTGGCAACCGACCCGGGAGTTGTTGTTATTGACTTCAAAGACAGCCGTATTGCCGATATGTCGGGGATTGAGGCCCTGAACAAACTGACCGAACGCTACGCAAAAGCGGGTAAAAAACTACAATTGCGTTATTTGAGTGAAGACTGCCGCAGGCTTTTAAGAAACGCATCATCAGTAATTCATGTGAATGTTATGGAAGACCCCGATTACCGTGTAGCGACGGACTAACAATAAAAAATCTGCCTTTGCGGAGGTAGATTTTTTATTGTTAGAAATAGACTCACTATTGATCGTCAGTTTTCTTCTCAACTTTTTTGGCAGCTTTATTAACGCCTTTTTTAGTAGCGTCATAACCGTCCTCGGCCACCTCGCCAACTTTTTTAGCACCCTTTTTCACACCTTTTTTGGTAGCATCATAGCCATCCTCAGCTAATTCTCCTGTTTTCTTAGCACCTTTTTTCACTCCCTTTTTAGTGGCGTCATACCCCTTTTCGGCAGTCTCTCCTACTTTTTCAGCACCATTTTCAACTCCTTCACCTACCTTTTTCGCAGTTTGCTTGGTCTTTTCTTTTACTTTTTCACCTGTTGTTTCCTGTGCGTATACAAACGTAGATGCAGCTACAAGTGCGGCAATCATTATTAACTTTTTCATGTCTTTTAGTCTATTGGTTTATTTAAAAAATACACCTGAAACAATCGTACCAAAGACCTTCCGGAGCAAAAATCATTTCAAATCTCAACGGATCCGCATGTATCTATCTTTCGTCATTGTCTTTCACACCTTCGCGATGGAATCGGGCGTACTGTGACGGGGACATGTTATAAACTTTCTGAAACGACACTCTGAAATTCTTGGGGTCTTCTATACCTACCATCAGGGCAATTTCCGAAATACGGGCATTGCCGTTTGCCAGCAACTGCGCAGCCCGTTTCAGGCGTATATCCTTTATGAATTCTATGACAGACTGCCCCGTCATATTCTTAACACGTTTGTAAAAAACCGACTGGCTCATTCCCATCATGCCAACGAGGGTCTGGACATTAAAATCGGTGTTTGTGAGATTTTCCTCCACCGTACGCATCGCGTTTTCAAGAAATATTTTATCCTCATCCGGAATGGTAATTTCCGTAGGTTCCAGTAGTATCCTCCGCTGATAGTAAGCATGGAGTTTGTTACGGTTTTGCAAAATAGCAGCCACTTTGGCCCGTAATATCTGCGGATTAAATGGCTTCGCAATGTAGTCATCCGCACCCGTTTCCAGGCCTTCGAGCTCTTGTACAGCCGCTGCCCTGGCCGTCAGCAATATCACTGGTATATGAGATGTTTTAGGATTCTGTTTTATTTTTTTACAAAGATCCAACCCATTCATACCCGGCATCATCACGTCACTCAACACAAAATCAGGCATAAGATTCCCGATACGGTTCCAGCCATCAAGGCCATCGGGTGACAAAATTACCTCGAACGTATTTTCAAAGAGACTTTTGAGATATTCCTGAAGATCGGCATTGTCTTCCACGATCAGCATTTTGAGCCGTCGAACGGAAACCGGACTTTCCACAGGAGCGGCAGAAACTTCCTTATCCGGGATCAATAAAACAGGCCTTTTACCCACCACATCTTCTTTAAGATCAATTGCGGACAGGTGTGCTTTGCCGAACGGCATCTTCACTTCAAAAATAGTACCCTCTCCTATTTTACTTTTCACGTCAACCTCTCCCGAATGACTTTGAACCAATTGCTTCACCAAAGCCAAACCTATCCCGGTACCTTTCCACGTCTCTGCGTTTGTGTTGGAAGCCTGATAATAGGGATCGAATATCTTGCCCAATTCTTCCTCCCTGATACCAAACCCGTAATCCTGCACCGCGATGGTGAGATAGTTATCTGCCAGCTTACCCGCGTTCCATACGGCGTCCATTTCCGAATCACCCTTCCAATTTACTGAAACATCAATTTTCCCACCATCAGGTGTATATTTAAAAGCATTGGAAAGCAAGTTAGTCAGTATTACTTCCAGTTTTTCGGGATCGAAATATAACATTACCGCTTCCGGAGGAGCCTCCATATTGTACTCCAGATCACGTTCGTCGGCTTTCACCTTGAAGATCACGAAGATCTCATTCACAAAACTGATCACATTTCTTCTGCTGGCAGAGATGGATGCATTGCCGCTTTCAATCTTCCTGAAACTCAGGAGCTTGTTTACCAGACTGAGCAATTTCTGCGTTTGCCTGTGCATCATGGTCACCTTGTCCCTGATCTCGCCGGATTCACCCATAGATGCCATAAATTCTTCCATCGGTCCCAGGATCAGCGTGAGCGGCGTCCTGAATTCATGTGAAACATTGGTAAAAAAATTGATTTTAACTTCCGCTATTTCCTTTTCCTTCTCAGCATGAAGTTTTTCAATTTCGACCCTGTTTTTTAACTCCAACTTAGCCAGCATCATACGACGGTACCATGTCAAAGCTGCTCCCACAAGCAGTACATACGCCGTGTACGCCCACCACGTTTTATACCATGGCGGAAGTATCACCACTTTCACCTCCGCAGGACTGTCAGACCAAACGCCTTCACCATTGTTGACCTTCACTTTAAACGTATAATTTCCAGCGGGCAGGTTTGCAAAACTTGCAACGCGTTGTCCCTGAGGAAGCTCCACCCAGTCGCTGCTGTAACCTTCCATGTGATAGGCATACTTCTGTTTCTCGGGATTGACGTAGTTGAGTCCGACAAATTCAAACGAAAAATCATTTTCTACTGCTCGGATGGTTACCCCTTCCTCTTCCGAAAAAGCCCTTGTAACCATAGAGCTGCCGATTTCATTGTCATTCGGAGAAGGATTCCGGTTGAGCACCCTTAACCTCGTAATGCGTACCACGGGCGCATAAGGATTGGATGGTATGCGATCGGGATGAAAATAATTCAGCCCGTTTGTTCCTCCAAAATACATGGTTCCGTCGGCTGCCCGATATGCGGACCCAACTTTAAAAGAGTTACTCTGAAGCCCGTCGCTGACATCATAATGCAGGTATTTTTTGGTAACCGGCGAAAATTTAAATAGACCCGCTCCGCCAATCCACAGATTGCCTGCATCATCGGTCAGAATACTTTCAATGTCATTTTCGGGTAGCCAGCGCTGATAACGCTCCATGGTATATTTGCCATTGGCATAGACCAGACGGTGCAGCCCGCCACCAATGGTTCCAATCCATATATCACCTTTCTTGTCCAGCAAAAGCGGCCAGGCATAATTGACTTTCAGGCTGTTACTATTGCCTGGCTCATGCTTAAAATGGTTGAGAACAACAATTCGGCCGTCTTTTTCTTGCAACTGCACAACGCCCTTATCCACAGTACTGGCCCAGATCACGTCTTTGGTTTTATCATAGAGCAAAAATGTGATCTGATTGGAAGGGAGGTCTGAATTGGCGATCTGGTAAGTTTTAATGTATCCACCGTTCTTGTCAAACAGCATAAGGCCTTCATTGGAACCAACCCAAACCCTTTCCGATTTATCAGCGACAATACTTTCAATACTGATGTAATTCCAGCTTCTGTTCCCTTTAAGCTCGGAATATCTTTCCGGCGACCGACCGGTGTTTCTGTCCATCCGGAACAATCCGTTGTAACGTGTTCCGATCCAGACCTTCTCACCTGTAACCAAAAAAGCAGATACATCGGTACCCGTCACATTGCCGGAAGCAGCCCTGTTGAGAAAATTTTGAAAGGATTTGCTGATCAGATCATATTGTGAGAAGCCATTTCTTGTGCCAATGTAAAGACGCTTATTCCCCTCGTCAGAATGAATGGCGTTCACGTAGTTGTTGGGCAATGTTCTGCCTCCCGATGACCGTCTCTGTATTTTCCCGAAACGTCTGGGATGCAGATGTACTTTATTCACACCACCTGCCGAAGCTGCCAGCCAGAGATTGTTAAACGAGTCTTCAACGATCTGATGGATACGCCCGGAATTGATGCTGTGTTCGTCGCCGTCAACTGGTAAAAAATTCTGAAGTTTATTTTTTTCAGGTTGTGACAGATAAGTCCCGGGATCTGGCATCATGACGACACCGAAATTGGTTCCCATCCAAAGCCTTCCGGCAGAGTCCATGTAGAAACACTGCAGTCCGTGGAAGCTGTGGTTCAACTCTTTAAACACAGGTACGATCCGACTGAAATTATCTTTGGAAGCATAGTAGACCTTTGTGTCGGAGCCCACCCAAAAATCTCCGTTGCGATCTTCGTACAATGCCCGAACATCCTGCTCAGGAAAAACATTTACCCGGGAAGCCCGATACGATTTACTTTTCTGTCCGAGGTTTTTGATATCGAATCGCCACAAACCACTTCCAAGTGTACCAATCCACATACGCCCATTGCCATCAGCCTGCAAACTCATAATATCCGGATCTGTTACACCAGAAACGCCGAGTCGTATTCTTTCGATTGCGGTTACCTTGCCCTCGCCATTCATACTGATGACAAAAACACAGTAATCCTGCGTTCCAATCCAAATTCTACCCTCGTGATCAGAAACGATGGTCCTGACCGAAGTTCTGTTGATGAGAGCTAAGAGGGGTTTTAAAGAAAGGTCGGTGGCAAGTTCTTCTACATTTTTAAAAGAATCTGCATAAGGGTCGTAGTAAAACAGGCCGGTGTGCTCTGTACCAACCCACATCCTCCCCGACCTGGCAATGTGCATCGCCCTTATCCGGTTGCTCGACAATCCGCGCTGGTGATTGTTGACGAGGTCGTATTTTTTTAACTCATACCCGTCGTATCGGTTGATGCCATTATTAGTCCCAATCCAGACGAAACCATCATTATCCTGAATTACGGCCATAGCGTCACTGTGCGCAAGACCTTCGTCCACCGTGATTTGCTCGAATCTGAATCCGTTTTCATCTTGCCCCCAGCTGAAATTACTGCAAAACAGTACCCAAAAAAGGGTTGTCAAAATACGCCACTTTACCAGCTTCCTCTGTCTCACTTTCTGTTCTACAAAACGGATATCTCCTGTCACTTAAATTGACTACAAACTTGGAATAATACTACAAATATAAATAATACATTGTATTTATTCAAAACGAATTTTACCCCTTTATTAACGAATTACACCCTCTTTTTATCGAAATGGGTGCCTAATTTTGAACTATTCATATTATTATTTGACACATAAGGGAAATGCTTAAAATACAACTCCAAACGACTCATTCCTTACCCTTAAACCTCTATTCACAGCAGTAAACAGTTATAAGAAATTCTAATTCCTGGTCTGCCTTGAAACTCAGTCACAACGCGACATTTCTTTCGAAAGTCCATTTCCACACACACCACAAATCTTAATTATACTACCGGACCGATGTAAACGATTAATCAACCAGGCACCAATTATTCACCAACAAATACGTGTACATATGACAAGATAAACTCTACAGGAAAAACCCTCAGTGCCCTTTCCCCGGGAAATAAGTTTGCTTAAAAGCTCCCGGTAATTTTCTCATGTTCTGTAAAACTCTTGTTGAAACCCATAAATCTCAACAGGATTAAAGTTCTAACCCAATTATTCTATGACTAAAAAATTATTACCCATGTTCTTCAGAAGATCAGGCTTTGTGCTCGGTTTGATGATGACTTTACTATCCTTTACGAGCGGTTTTGCACAAACTGTCAAGGTTGAAGGTGTAGTTAGAGACGCCCAGGGCACCTTGCCGGGCGTTAGTATTATTGCCAAAGGAACTACTACCGGTACCATATCCGATGCAGATGGTGCCTACAAACTTGAAGTGCCATCGGATGCGGTTCTGATGTTTACCTTCATTGGTTACACTGCGAATGAAGTGACACTTGCAGGTCGCCAACCTTCCGCGGGCGGCGTTTATAAAGTAGATGTTACTTTGGCCAACAATGACAATAATCTCGACGAAGTTGTGGTTGTCGGCTTTGGTACACAGAAAAAAGTCAACCTAACCGGTGCGGTTGCAACAGTAGACGCAAAAGCGATTGAAAACCGTCCGGTGCAAAATGCAGCGCAAGCGCTACAAGGTCTTGTGACAGGATTGAACATTGCACAAAATAATGGTTCACTTGAAAGCAGTCCTATAATCAACATACGTGGAACAGGAACAATTGGTAATTCATCTTCTGCGCCTTTGGTTATGGTTGATGGAATGGAAGGTTCTCTCAACGCAATCAACCCGCAGGATATCGAAAGCATCTCGGTGTTGAAGGATGCTGCCGCAGCTGCTGTTTACGGATCACGTGCAGCATTCGGAGTAATTTTGATCACGACGAAAAGAGGGAAGTCTGGCAAGTTGCAGCTGAATTACAACAATAGCTTGCGCTCAACTTCTCCCGTTCTGATGCCAAAAATGATGGATTCATACACCTTTGCCCTTTATTTTAATGATGCGGGTCAAAACGGCGGAAGTGCTCCTCACTTTAATGCAGCACATTTGCAGCGCATCAAAGATTATCAGAATGGAACATTTACCGGCACAACCATTCCGGATCCTAATAATCCAAGCCGATGGGCAGATGGATATGCGCAAGGAAATGCTAATGTTGATTGGTATAAAGCAATGTTTCGGGCCAAGACGCTTTCACAAGAGCATAATTTCAGCCTGAGCGGCGGTAACGATAAAACGCAGGTTTACCTTTCTGGTAACTACATGGGTCAGCAAGGGTTGATGAAATTCAATCAGGATGACTTCACGCGTTATGGATTTACTGCAAAAATAAACTCACAACTTTCAGAAGCAGTTTCTGTAAATTACAGTACTCGTTTTATCCGTGAAGATTACAATCGTCCTTCCAATTTGACGAATGGCTTTTATGAGGGTCTTGGAAGACAAGGATGGCCTACACTACCGTTGTATGACCCAAATGGAAATATGTTCAGCTCGCCCTCACCTGCGTTGGGCATGAGAGACGGAGGCAAAGACCGTAATCAAAAAGATTATCTTTTTCAGCAACTGCAATTGGTATTTGAACCAGTAAAAGGCTGGAAAACATTTGGTGAGATTAATTATCGTACACGTAACGATTTCCGTCATTGGGATGTGC
This sequence comes from Dyadobacter sp. CY312, assembly GCF_021390535.1. Classification (GTDB taxonomy): domain Bacteria; phylum Bacteroidota; class Bacteroidia; order Cytophagales; family Spirosomataceae; genus Dyadobacter. The sequence continues at coordinate 93,427 of NZ_JAJUXG010000017.1, read as the reverse complement.
AACAAACTTACAATTATGACGTTGCCGGCAACCCAATTTTGTATAGCAGAAATTCGGAGGTATATGAGTACGCTTACAAAGAGAATTATTTCAATGCGAATTTGTATTCAGAATACAGCAGAACAATTGGTTTAAAACATTTCTTCAAAGTAATGGGGGGATTTCAGACCGAACAAAACAAGTTCAGAGATTTCAATGCTACACGTAACGGAATTATTGTACCAAGTTTGCCAACTTTGAATACCGCTTCGGGTATGGATATTAATGGCCTTCCTGTTGCGCCGGTGGTTGCCGGTCAATATAACCGCTGGGCTACGGCAGGTTTCTTTGGCAGGCTCAACTATGACTATGATGGCAAATACCTGTTTGAAGCGAACCTGCGCTACGATGGGTCCTCACGTTTCCGTTCAGATGTTCGATGGTCCCTTTTCCCTTCTGTATCAGTAGGCTGGAATGTGGCCAGAGAAAAGTTCTGGGAGGATAATTTAGCAATGATAAATACATTTAAGATTCGTGGATCTTATGGACAACTCGGAAACCAGAAACCATCTGATACGAATCCACAGTACTATCCTACTTATCAAACGATAATTCCAGGAGCCTCAAATGGCGCCTGGCTCGTGGATGGAGCACGTCCAAACACTGCGAGCGCACCAGATTTAATAAGTTCAACCCTTACATGGGAAACGATTAAAAGTTATGATGTCGGTTTGGATTTTGGTATGTTCAACAACAAATTAACAGGTTCATTCGACTGGTTCCAGCGTTCAACCACCAACATGATGGGCCCTGCCCCTACTTTGCCAGCAATCGTGGGAACACCTGTTCCTCAGACAAATAACACCGATATGAGAACGCGGGGCTTCGAGTTTGAAGTGGCATGGAATGACAAATTGAAGAATGGATTGGGCTATAACGTGCGTCTGCTTCTTTCAGACTATCAAACAACTATTACCAGATATCCTAACGAAACAGGAGATCTTGCTAAATACAGAGCCGGACAAAAATTAGGAGATATCTGGGGATATCAAACAATCGGCATTGCAAAATCTCAGGAGGAAATGGATGCGCATTTAGCTACACTTGGCAATGGCGGACAAAGTGCGTTTGGTTCACAGTGGGCTGCGGGCGATATTATGTATGCCGATTTGAATGGCGATGGACGTATTTCCGAGGGGGCTAACACATTGACTAACCCAGGTGATAAAAAACTGATCGGTAACAACACGCCTCGGTACACCATTGGAGCCGATATCAATCTGGATTATAAGGGGTTCGATTTCCGCGGATTTTTACAAGGTGTTTTAAAAAGAGACTACTGGCAGGGAAGTTACTTCTTCTGGGGAGCAACCAACAACATGTGGTGGTCTTCCGGATTGGTTGATCACGTAGATTATTTCCGTGCGGATGCTAATCATCCTCTTGGACAAAATCTGGATTCCTATTATCCACGCCCTAATTTTAGTACCGATAAAAATCAAAAGACACAAACACGCTATCTACAGGATGCTTCTTATATCCGTCTGAAAAATATACAGCTGGGTTATACACTTCCTGTATCTATCACAAAAAAACTGGCTATTCAGAAACTGCGCTTTTATGTATCAGGAGAGAATGTCTTTACCAGCTCAAAAATGGCCAAAATGTTTGATCCTGAAACAGTTGATGGCGGATCTGGCGGAAGTGTCTATCCATTATCAAAAGTGTATGCAGCAGGTTTAAGTCTTACTTTTTAATATAAAAAAAATGAGTTTTTTTAAATATAAAATAAAAAACACCCTGCTTATAGGTGCCATGGCCATCTTGGCGGTATCCTGTAACGATTATCTTGATCAGGCTCCGCTTTCCGCGATCGCACCAGAGGATTACCTCACAGACGAATCCCATCTTGCCGCCTTTGCTGTAAGAAGGTATCCGGATATCTTACCATCTCACCCAAACTGGAACTTTGGTACTTTTGGTACTGATGGCAACACCGATAACATGGCTGTACCGGCCTTGGATAATAAATACATACCAGGCTTATGGAGGGTCGCTGCAATTGAAGGAGATTGGGGTTTTAACAACATTTTCCAGGCAAACTATTTTCTTGAAACTGTGCTGCCACGTTATAAAAACGGAAGCATAACAGGAGCTGACAACAATATTAGACACTACATAGGAGAAATGTATTTTCTAAGAGCTCATGAATACTTCACAAAACTGCAGGCTTTGGGTGATTTCCCTATTATTCGTAACACATTCCCCGACAATCAGGAAATGCTTACTGCCGCCAGTGTTCGTCAGCCACGGAATGAGGTAGCACGTTTTATCATCTCAGACCTTGATTCGGCCGCTTTGATGATGCAAAACACTGCTCCAACTGGTGCAAAAAACCGCATTTCTAAAAAAGTAGCTCAATTACTAAAATCACGCGTTGCTTTGTACGAAGGAACTTGGTTGAAATATTTCAAAGGAACAGCGATGGTTCCTAACGGACCAGACTGGCCGGGTAAAGCGAAGGCTTACAATGCTTCTTACCAATTCCCGTCAGGAAGTATCGACGGCGAAATAGAGTACTTCCTTACGCAGGCTATGGCTTCAGCAAAAGAGGTTGCATCTACAACTGCTTTGGTTAACAACACTGGTATAATCCAGGCTCTGACCAATGAAAACCCATACTTCACCATGTTCAGTGCTGAGAATATGAACAGCTACAGTGAAGTTTTGCTTTGGAGACAATACAACAGAACACTGGTTACACACAATGTACCCGTGAACGCAATGGCAGGCAACTACGCGGTGGGACTTACCCGCAGCATGGTGGAAAGTTTCCTGATGAGCAACGGTCTTCCGATTTACGCAGCTGGCAGTGGCTACAAAGGTGACGATTACCTTACAGATGTAAGACAAGGTCGTGACGGTCGGTTGAACTTATTCCTGAAAGAACCTGGTCAGAAAAACGTATTGATCAACCTGGCTCAGGGAACGCACGCAACTGAGATCGAACCCAATCCACAAATTTGGGAATCGAGTTATGAGAAAAAATACTCTACCGGCTACACCATCCGGAAAGGTTTGACATATGACGCGGCTCATGCCGCAAATGGATCAGGTTACACAGGTTCTATCACTTTCAGGGGTGTGGAAGCATATCTGAACTACATCGAAGCATGTTACGAGAAAAACGGAACGCTTGATGGTGATGCAAGAACTTACTGGCAACAGATCCGTACCCGTGCCGGCGTGAATGCAGATTTTGACAAAACCATTGCTGCTACGCAAATGAGTAAAGAAACCGCTGACTGGGGTGCTTACTCGGCCAACCAGTTGATTTCTCCAACATTGTACAACATCCGTCGTGAGCGTCGTAATGAGTTGATGGCAGAAGGGCTTCGTTACATGGATTTGAAAAGATGGAGAGCGATGGATCAGATGATCAATACGCCTTACCATGTAGAAGGATTCAAACTTTGGGGACCAATGAAAGACTGGTATACACCTGCTCAGCTGACTTTCGGTGCGACAAACAACGCTGCCGTAGTTTCTGACCCGGCGTTGAGCCAGTACCTGAGACCACATCAGATCCGTAGCAATGCAGATTCTTACAAAGGATCTCGCTGGACAATGGCTCACTACCTGAACCCGATTGCTGCGCAGCATTTTATTATCACAGCTACTGGTGGTGATGTTACAACTTCACCGATCTACCAAAATCCGGGATGGCCGCTTACGGCTGGTGCCGCTCCGAATGGTTTGTAATTCATAGGAGATTGTTACATAAGAGACGGGTACTTGCTTTGGCGGGTACCCGTTTTTTTTGAGCTGTTGGCTGTTAGCTCTTAGCTTACCCAATCAGCGACAATAGGTTTATTTATGAAGTGTCTTTTGTTATGCGATCAGTGAGGCTGTGGATCCTGCAAATATTGGTGGAAGTTGACTGCCTGACTTCTGCCGTTTTCTGATGTTCTTATGTCCGAAAAAGCCCATAGAACGTAGGATGTAATATCAGAATAGAAATCGGAGCGAATTGGGAAAAGACCGTCTCCATGGCGTAGCGCATTTGTAAAAATAACCACTGTAATATCGTCGGGGCATTTCATCCATAGACTTCTGAAACCTTTGGCTTTCCCGGTGCTTAAACCGGATTGCCACCAACCATCGTGATAACTAAACTTGCCTTGCGGTGTGACGCTGCTGTAACTGCCCATACCGCGGGTAATTATAGAATCTTTTAAGGCAGCCGATAATATGGAAGCATCGGTGGTTGAAAACAAACCTGAATAAACCTTTGCCGCTTCCCGGGCAGACAGATAAACTCCATATCCTCCCGCAGCATTTCTAAAATCTCCCGGATCAAATCCTTTTGTACCTTGTGAATAGGGGAAATCATAACCAAATGTGGGACTGGTGGCCGAGTTGACCAATATCCCCGAAGATGACACGCCAAGTTTGCCCAGAATTTCTTCCTTCAAATATTTCTCATAAGATTGCCTTGTTCCGTGGTCGTCGGCGTAATTATCATCGGAAAACTGGAATCCAAGCATAGCAGGAATAAGCACGCGAAACAGACCATAATTGGCATTCTGATAACACTGCCGTCCACGGTTTTCCAGCCGTATTCCTTTTTCAATCAATAATTGGAGACCGTACCATCCGTTTTCACCCACTGCTCCGTTCTGACAAATATCATTAAAACCAGTGATGCCGCTCTGGTGGAGCAAAAGATCGCGAAACGAAATCTGGTCGATATTTGGCCCGACAGTCCAGTTTTTCGGCAAATAGGGCAATATTTTGTCAGTTGTTTTAATACCCTTTTCAGAAGCGAGTTTCAGAAAAGCAGCCGCTGTCAATGTCTTGGTCATGCTCGCGATCTGCATTTTTGTATCAACCGTAACAAACCGCTCCCCGCCTTCCTCAATATCACGTGCCTGATGTCCGCCAAACCCCTCTCCCACAATTTCGTTATTTCTGGTTACAACAAAGCTGTACCCAAAACCTTTGTTTTTAAGCGAGTCATTGAGATTTCGTACCAGTCTCGCGACGTAGTCGGGAGCGGTTGTAAAAGTTTTTAACTCTCCATAAATCAAGCCGTTATTGGTTTCTACAAATGCCCGAAGCTTGTATTCTGTATTGACTGTCAATCCGAAAATCCGACCGGTAAAGTTTAATGTGGCTGGTAAAGCGCCCGAAATCACATTTTTTGAATCCGATGTAGTTGGCGCACCTGCACTTTCTGAGCTTTTGACCCAGACATGCCCGTAACGAAGCACAGTACCCGGTATGGGATCCGAAACCGATGTGGTTGCCAGCGCGCCATTATCCAAAATATCATGAACCGCTGTGGAATCCCTGAGCGTTGCAGGGGATGGTTCGTCATCCTTTCTACATCCAATCTGTACGGTGGAAATAAACCATATCAGACCGATTACGGATAAGTACTTCGTAGCTATTTTTTCAATCATGACCTTGCTCCATTTGCCTGAAACGCATTATCTAACATGGTTAGAATTTTTACTACTACAAAAACCCGCACTCGCTACCGTTCTAAAATGAATACAGAAATCCTACATTTAAACCCTGTGCAAGCTGAACACGACTGCTCTGATCGTCGTCATAAGCCATGATAGCACTGAGATTGACATTGATGAACTTGTTTACTTTCGCTGTTAAAGAGGCATCAAGCCGGTTGTCGATGTTGGACGGATCAAGAATGCTTGAATAGAGCTGATACCTGAATTTCAAATTCATCTGTTTCGTTATATCGCGGTTGTAATTAGCTACAACCTGCATCAGAGCAAGTTCATATCTGATCCGGTCGTTGATCGGAACGCCGTAGTTCTTTTGGTCAGGTGTGAAAGGATAAACATTTTTATCCCAGACAATGGTTTGCCTGAATGCGCCTGGCGCAAAATTGACAAAGAAATATGGATCAGGTTTATATTCAAATCCGATTGACTGTGTGAAATAGGCCGGAGTCAAAAAACCGGACACCTTCTTTTTAACTTTTACAGAATCAATAATCAGATCGTAATCATATCCTGCCGAAAACTGTGACTGGAAATTGATGTTGGCAAACAGCGTCCACTTCTTGTCAATCTCTCTGGTGTATTTGGTGTCAAAAAAAATACGGTCCTGGTTCTTTCTGTTCTGCTGTCCACTGTTTTTCAAAAAACCAAACTGAGACTGAAAATCTGTTCGCCAGGCATTTTTTCCAACCTTATTCTCGAAAAGCGCATTAAAAAAAGTACCTATCCCAACAGAACTCACTCCTCCGCCGGTCCAGTTTCCACTAAACGATCCCTGGTTAAAATTCGCACCTAGTTCAACCTTATGCCAGCTTGTATCGCCCGGGACTTTCAGGCGGGCAGCGTTCAAACTGTTTGAGAAATCGATGATCTTACTGACGTCGTGCAAATTTTGAGAATAAACAGGTGTGTCATTCTGAAAAAGACTTACAACAGCAAAGAATGATACTTTTTTAAGAAATTTTAACCAAAACGTTGAAAAACTGCACATTACAAAAAAATCACTGATCGGGGTAATTGGAATTGATAAACTGCAAAATTATATATTTTTCTCCTGCTCTATTTTAACTGAATTGAGATGGAGTTTATTCTTAAAACGGGCAAAAATTGTTGATCCGCCAGAAAAGCAGCAACGAAGATCAATAAAGGATAAAACTATCTTCTATTTGAGACTTTTTGCCTAAGTTTTTCCCCGAACCAAAGAAACACATCTGCTCGAAACCCTGTGAATACGCGTAAGCGCGATGATCTACATCACACGGTAATCCAGATCGAACAGGATTAAAAAATTTTACCCAAATAAAAGATCTTAATTTACTTTCCAATGGAAAAAGCAGGCAGCCAATGAAGACCGCCTGCTTTTTGTAGTGCAATCAGAAATTATTTTTTTATCCCGCTAAGCATAATTTCATGCAGGAAATTCAGTCGGGTGAGTAATTCGTCAAGTTTGTCGTATATGATCAGATCCAGTTCCAAACCGTGCTGAGCACTCATAAAAACGAAAACCATCATATCCAGATCACTTTCAGAAAATACCCTGAATTCACCGGTTACAATGCCATACTGCAATATACTCTTCACAATATTGGCTTCTTTCTGATCGTACTGCTTGCGATATGGGCAGGCAAAATCGCCAGGCTGTTGATTGAGCACGTCCCTTACTTCCTCTATCATGACGTTGTAAAGGTTGGAAATATCCTTTAACCTCAGAAAACGAATTGTAACAAAAGTTCTTAGCTTCTCAACTGCCGTTGGCACCTTTGATATCTCTTCCTGTATTTGGTTGAAAAGCCTTCCTTTTTCCTGCTGTACGATCGCGTCAAATATTTCCTCTTTGCTTTTGAAGTAATAATAAAGCGTACTTTTCCCCTTTCCGGCTTCACGGGCAATGTCTTCCATGGTAGTCTTCGACAAACCATATTTCTGAAAGAGCTTGTCGGCGCCAAGCAATATCTTTTCTCTAAGTATCTCGTCTTTTGTTTTCACAGTCAGTTTGGACCAGCTTAATATTCAGGTCTAAATGTATTTGGTTGCAAATGTAATGTTATGGCTTTAACACTTCAACATAAAATGTTTGGAATGTAACCTCTAAGTATACAAAAATTGTTCCTAACAGCTGAACAAGCAACAGACTACTGGCTACACGCCGTACTGTGTTATTCTGCATGATTACGAAAATAGTGGGATTTTCGACCGAAACGGGCGACTTGCCTGTTAAAATACCGAGAATGATTTCTGACTTAGTCATTTACCACATCTGCGGTGATGCTCTTGCCCGCCATGCCTTCTTCTGGTAAACTGAAACTGATCGTACTGATTTGCAGGGAACTGTCATAAGTTGTCTGCCAATGGGCTCCTGTTCCAGCAAGTTTTGAATTGACTTCAATTTTCAACTTCTTCAATTTTCCCGTAGGGTCCGATACCGTAATGCTTTTGATTTTATCGCCACTTCTGCTTAGCATAATAAGACATGGATTATCAGCGGAAACGATCAGCCCGTTACTGAACTGAACCTTTCCCGGCTTGTACAGCACCGCCTGCGCAATCCCAAGTCCGGCATGTTCCACAGCCTGCAGGTCAGTGGTATTAGAAATGACATTTACAGGCTTGCTCTGGGCATACATTTCCAAATCCGTCTCATTTATTCCCGGCACAACCACGTACTGATATGTTTCATTTTGGGGTTTTACCCCATGATCCAACCAAAGTGTAAATACCTGCTTTTCGACGATCTCTTCTGTGGCCCAGGCCTGATGATTGATCATTCGCCAATTCCCTGCTTGAATCTGATTACTCAGTTTAAGCTCCGTGGGGTTCAGGAATACATATCCTACTTCATCATGAATTACCCAGTTCACCTGACCAAGATCGTGTTTACCAGCTTCAAGTTCCTGTTTTCTGCCCTCTGATTTCACCACCACTTTACTCTTTAACAGACATTGGTTCAATGTTGTAGCAACGGGATAATCCGCTGTGGAGCGAATTCCTGCACCCAGACTTACAACTTCTTTATCAAAAAAGAACCACGCCTTTTTAGCACTTAAAGGATCGTGCACGCTCTCGAAGTCAAATGCAGCTGCACCATATCGCTGGTCGGTAACGCCACCGGTAAAGTCTTTCCTGCCTTGCCGGGCAAGGTGTTTCCAATGCGCAACCTCCGGCTTTTGCACTACGGTTGTCCCGGGTATTTTTTGCCAGTCCCACACAGGAAAAATCTGCTCGTATTCTTGCCCGGTTCGTGAAATAAAATTACTCCCGTCCCCATAGTGATGGTTTTTTAAGCCTTCCTCATTGTGTGGCTGCTCCATATTGCTGGCGCGGTTGCTGTGCATGCGCACAGAAGTATAATAATCCGGACGTTGGTGCGTGTAGTAGTGCGAATGCCAGAAATAGTAGTCTCTTGTGAGATTGGAAGCAGTTTCACCTTTCCTGATTCTCACAATATTTTCCAGCTCGGCTTTGCGGTACGATGTGGCTGCTAATAAATTTTCTGGCAGATCAGCACTTACTTCCTTCAAAGCCTCTTTTCTTGTAATGCCGCGGTTTTCTGCACCGGGATCAGGATACTTTCCGTGAACCAGCGACTGGCAAATTCCGTCCAGATAATAATCGACCAGCAGGTGTAATGCAGGTTCGGGCAGTGTGTATTTTGTACCTGCAATTTTTACAGCCCAGTAAGCGAACGACGCCGCATAACCGGTACCATATGCCAGGGTTGAAATGACGTTATCTGTGCGATGATGAAAACTGAGATCCGGCTTTAATCCCCTGCCCCCCGATATTTTAATTTCCGAAGCCATTACCAGTACAACTTTGGACAAAACCTCCGGATTACGCTGAAAAAGGGCCTGTTTGCCCAGCATGCCTGCAATTTGGATCAGATCACCCCCGGGCCGCGCTCCCGACGCTTCCAGGTTGGCCCTGCCTGCGATACGAACACCCTCGGTTTTTTGTCTGCTACTAAGATCCGAATCCATGACAAGCAAAATGTTTACCATCAGATGAGGTGTTCCCATCTCATTCCACCACCAGTTTTCACATATAAAATCGTTGGTTATCCAATAATCCAGCGCCGTAGATACGGCATTCCTGACAGCTGGATCTCCCTGAAATGAAGTACCTTCCTTTTTGAAAGCTCTTCCCAGAACAAGCATGTTATTCAAATGCCGGCTGTGCTGAAATCCTGTTCGTGACACATCCTTGTAATTGATCTCAGGCCAGGTTCCGTCCTTCTGCTGTGTCCTGATCAGTCGGGTTATCTCTTCCGGATCAACTGCGGGAGCCAGCAAATCTGCAATAACCCTGTTGCGAATCGTTTCAAGATCCGAGTCAGGCTGGCCGGTTCCGGGCATTACAGGAATGGAGTAGTTTTCACCAGGTTTGCGAATGATTTGTCCGGACGCCTGAAAACAACAGAGCAACAGCAGGATAAGTATCGTTTTCATGGTGGCAATGGTATTATTTAAAAGGTAAAAGTTGTACGGACATCAATGTCGGGAATGTCCATGCGAAATGATGAACATCATATTAAAAGGATGAACAGCGTGTAAATTACATATGTTTTCATCAAGGAATCAGGTTTAAAACGCAGTCGTCATCAGTGTTGCCCAGGGCAGGTAGCCGGTGCTTTCTTCTTCCGGACGGGTTTTGTCGAGCGCTCTTTTTGTAAATGGCATGGGTAGTTTCAAACGATTGTGGTAATGATGATAGGCCCTTTCATAGATAGGCGAAAATTTGCCCCGACCTATTGCCGAAATGGAATCACCGAAAACGGTCTTTCCCTGAAAAGTCTTATACCTTACATACTTTACGTCTTCTCCAAGCATGTATCTGGCTGTGTATTCATATCCCAACGCCAATCTGTTTTCATATGCCGAATACAGATCCTTTTTCTGTTTCCAGGCTATTTCACAAACTATGCTTAGAAAACCCAGTCCCATTTGCGTATGTCCCTGATCGCGCCCGCTTTCCTGGCATTGTCCCCATTCATTAAAATAGTGATTGATAGCTCCGTTGGACTCACCCTTCAAAATCTGATTACAGGCAAGGTCAAAAATATCTCTCCGATCCATGAACACGCCAATACCAATGACCGTTTGCGCAATGGCCGCATCCCAGTTTCCATTATAGCCCGGCATAAAATCCTTCAATAACGGAAACCATACATTCATTACCATTTTCTTAAATGCTTCCTGATCCTGTTTTTTCCATCCTGTGTATTGATGTTTCAAGATTTCGGCTGCATTCAGAAATTTAATACCAACCATACCTACAAGCAACTTTTTATTACCATTAGTCACCGAATCCAGTGTATACGACCAGGCATTTATAATTTCAATCGCTTTTTCGGCGTAGGCTTTGTCTCCGCCCAGTGCGTATCTGAGTGCACAGGAATAGGCCGCCAAACCATCATTCCTGAAATCGGTTCCGCCAATATCAGGTTTGCTGTAAAACCCTACCTCAATCACTTTTACCGGTTTGGCAGTCCAGGTGAGCTGTGCAGTGGGCGATGTTTTAAGATTTACCCACGACGACTTCCACGGTTCTGCACCTGAACTAATTCTCGCTTTTACAAAAGCTAAATCCTGCTTTGAATGAAGCATTCCGGGATGAACAAATTGACCAATACCCATGATCGGATACAGGGACATCAGCATAAAACTTACAAAGAATCGCATTCGGCAAGTGCTTTAATAATTGGAATTGTAAACGGATTTTTCCTTACATACAGCCTATTTCACCTGCCAGGACGCGAGTTCATTTACGGCTTCGGTTTTGCCATCCGGCGTAAAATATGCGTTAAAAGCTGCGCTGGAATTAGCCGGAATTGTCACTTCAAAACCTACGAACTGTGTATCCGGATTCGGAGCGTCATAGTCATGACTTGGTGTTGTAGGCCAGGTTTTAATCTCAATTTTCGATTTTGTTTCAAAAATCAAAAACATTTTCTTTCCGTTTTTTGTCAGTTCAACTGTTTTGCCATCCACGATTTTCACTTCGGCAGGCGTGAGCAGATTCCAACGCATATTAACAGATTTATCCAGCGTTTTTACTTCGTCCCGCACAACGACGTTTTTCCCTTTCCGGATAGAAACGCCTCGTTTTGCTGATGCGATCTGACTTTCATATAACTGCGAAATATCTGTAACAACGGCAGGATTGGACGGATCGGCAGACCGGGCATCTATCTTCGCATATCCTTTTACATTTTGCAGCTGACCATCGAAAGTGAGCGTGTTGTGTGCAAAATTATTGAGCCTGAATACCTGCCAACGCTGCGAGTTCTGGGAACGATTCCAGAGGTCCACCCCTTTTGATTCCAGCGAATTATAATCCTGCATACCAAAGTCGGCTGCCCACCGCTCCCCCTGTGCATCAATTACAAACGAGCCTATATCCATGTGTGCATGGCTCACCGAAGGCGAACCCGCTTTTACACCAACAAAAATGGCGTTCGGGTCCGTCCATGAGGTGCGCATGAGGCCCACCGGCGAGTCACCCTGCCCCACCCACATTTTCGTCTCAGGTGCCTTGATCTGGTCCAAATCCGCATTCATTCCCCAAATCAGCAACGCTGGTAAAATTCTGTTATTTACGTATTTCACGTTGCTTTGAGACATGAGTTTCTTTTGACTCCACAGCAAGCTTGGGTCGTTATTTTTGTCCGCAAACCAGAACATTGCAGGACTAATACCGTCTTTCAATCCACTGTCACCCCAATTGTGAGCCAAACCGTTCGGGCCTACCAAATGCTGTAAAAAACCTGCCGTTTTCAAAAAACCCGGTGACTGAGAAAGTCCGAAATCGGTGCCAAGCGCTTTTTGAACCGCACTGATGTATAAGACGTTAAAACTGGTCCCGTATTCCCAGTAACCATATCCTTCCGGATAGGCACCATCCGGCTTGTAGGCAGGAGTGACTGATATCGGTAGACTTTCAACTGCGCGGCTGATCGTCTTTGCTGCCAATTCGGGCTCATGCTCGGCAATAGCAAGCACGCCAAACACCATTCCCGCGTTGCAAACCTGGTTCCAGTTATTGGTCGACCTTAAAAATCCATTGTATTTTTTATCGTAAGATGGCTCAATTCCTTTTTTAAGAATGGCTTCACGAATTATTTTTCGGGATTCTTCTGAAAGATCATCGTGGAGCCAGTCGTAACCAATCGCGACGGCCATGGTCATTTCGGCAACGTCAAGAAAATGTGAAGGATTCCAATCTGTAAATCCTGAAACAGCCAGCAATTCTTTTTCCGCACGTTTCAGATATTTATCTTCCTTCGTAGTCCGATAGGCATAACTAAGCTGAAACACCCGTCGCAAACATTCGCGCGATTTGCCGAGTAATCTCCTTCCTGTTTGTATACGATCCACCGGAATTTCCTGCAAAAGTTTATCACATTCAGTCAAGATAGACTGATGGATGTTGTTCCATTCCTTATACTTTTTTGTCTGTTTCACGATCTGGCTTTCTTCACCTTTAAGCAGCAAAAGCCTTGGATGATCCTTTTTAATGGATTGCATTGCCGTTGACACAGATTCCGATATCTGCTGCGCAAATGACGCGCACGAAACAATTAGGAAAAAAGCAAGGGTTAGGATGTTTTTCATTTTTAAAGTTATGTAGGTGAGTAAAGGAATAGCTGAGGATTCTCGTGCACATCAGTTTCTAAGTTAGCGCACTATCTTTAAAAGGCAACATTATTTCTTATCTGACGAATATTTTAAACCAAAACCCCGACCAGAAAAATCAGGTATTTACAAGTTGTTGAGTGGAAAAAAAAATGATAAAATACTGATATATAAGTCTTTATATTAAAAGCCCCAAATAATCCCGTTTGGGAAAATTCGGAGCTTTTGGTGAGGGGAGTTACGCCAATATCAGTAATGGGCTGTCATTTATAATTATCGGGATTTTCATCCTGCCATTCGTTTACACCGTCGCGGATCCGGTTGCGGAAAGTGAGTGTATCCTGTGCAAATGAAGTGGTACCATCGGCATTGGCATATTTGTATTTAAGAATGATGCGGCGGTCCTGTAAAAGTTTAGAGCGATTGAACACGCTCTCCCCGTCCGGCAGCACTTCCACTGACGAGCCCGGCGCTTTACTTACAATCACTTTCGATCCTTCAAGGGTGATCTTCATCGAACCTGTCTGATCGCTGATCTTGTTGGTCACCAGGGCATTTGGCGCCACCGTTTTCAGGTTCAGAATTTTAACTTCTGGTGATGGTATGGTCGTATAATATTTTACTGTATTTACTACTTTGCCTGTCGCATCTTTTACCGTGGTTACCCCACCATGCCAGTAATTTCCAAACAACATGTTCTCATATTTTAGGGCAACTACGGTATACCTTTTAGCCTTGTGTATGGAATCAGCGTCGGCGGTGGTAATATTAAACGGAATTGCGTAACCCGGCCTGATCGTTGCCACGTCCTGCAAAAATCGTGCAGAATCGGCTTTGATCACCACCGAACCCATGTGCTGACCGGATTTGATGATCATTTTGCTGTTGTCGGAAATTGTGTAGTAAGACGTCGGCATCAGTTTCAAAGTATCAACAGGAGCAATTGCTTCCTTTATGTAGTTGGCACCTGCTTTCATCGCAGCAAGAATATTGGCGTTGATGAGCGTATTGTCCATGTTAAAATTCACAACACGATCCTGTCTGTTTTCCCGTAAGCCTCCGAGTGCTGCTCCAACCTCAATTTTCATTCCCTCGCCAACCACGAAAGTACGGACATTGGTTTGGTACATAAAGTAGATCGAGCTGTAATCGAAATCCTCAATATAATCCTTATAGCAAGAGCTCATCGCCACGGAAAGGAATAAAGCTGCCATTATAATTTTTTTCATACCATTTTTTGGCTATCGGATGCCAGCGTTTTGCTGACATCCATTATTAATTATTTGATTATCTGACAATTACCTGTTCCAAAATCACTTCCAGGCGTCCCAGCCCTCATTCTGCACGAGGTTGCTCATGCGAAGCATCTCGTCGAAAGGTATGGGAAGAAATGCGGAAGGATATGAACGCGACTCTACGATTTCGTCCATTTTATAGCTAAAAGATCCGTCTGTATTTCTGGTAATGACAGGGCGGTGCACCGCTTTGTTGAGCTCTGCAAGCGTGGTGGTCCACCGGCGAATGTCGTAAAATCTCTGACCTTCGAAGCAGAACTCCAGCCTGCGTTCGTTTTTAATAAAATCATAAAAAGCCACTTTTCCAGCCGCTGCAATTTCAGTCAGATAAGGGTCGGTCGTAAATCCTTTCCCTCCGTCTGTATTGTTTTTGGCGCGGATGTAAGCCATTGCTTCTTTCGCCGACAAGCCATATTTTGCTCCGTTTGGTCCTTCTACCTGATTGGCGGCTTCGGCAAATGCAAACACCATGTTTTCCCAGCGGATGAATACTTTCGTATGCGGTTGCCGGTTGATCGCATTATCTCCCCAGTTCAGTCCCATAAAAACCATTTTTTTGATATGGTAATTGGTTCTGCTGTTGGCCGGCGGGCCTGGTGAATCCTTGGCTCCGGTCCAGTTTTCGAAGGTATACATGGGTGTTGTGCTCGAACTGTTCAGCCGCATGGCTTTGGCATTATTATGAAAAATCGTCGCGTAAAATCTCGGATCACGGTTTTCATAAGGTTTTGCCGGATCATAAAGGCTTCGCGAATCAGTAATGGGATACCCGTTTTTCATCGGAAAGGCATCTACCAATTCCTGCGTTGCCCCCACCTGGCCATTACCCTGAAACCCGCCCGGATAGAACATCCTTTCCATGGCATCGTTTCCGTTGTTATATCTGGCCGAGAATACAATGCCTCCAAAGTTTGGATTGAACCAGTCCATTGCCTTCGTTACGCCGAAACCATTGGAAACCGCATCGGTTTTTTGCTTGAAATCCATTACCAGTTTGGCATTTTTAGCAGCAGAATCCCAACGCGCCACATTGTTGGAAGGATTAAATCTCGGACTTGCCCAAGTGAGATATACCAGTGCTTTAAGCGCACGGGTAGTAATCCCGTCGAAGCGTCCCCAATAACGTCCTCCGGCGTATGCGCGGTCGTTCACATTCGGTACAAGAAAATCGCGGTGCGCAATGGGCAGGTATTTGTAGGCCGAGTCGCAATCCGCAATGATCTGCTGAACACATTGATCATAGGTATTGCGTGTACGGTTTGTTTCCTCTTTAATGTCGACCGGTTCTAGCACGATCGGGAAACCCAATAGCTGGCCATCCATACCTTTGCCACCAAATTTTTGCAGCAAATCCCACTGAAACCAGGCTCTCAACGCAAAGGCTTCTCCCTGCAAACGATTCTTAACCAGACTGTCAAGATGCGCGTTAACCAGAAACCTGGTGTTGTATCCTTTACGGTCTTTCAAAAAAAGATTGACCAGATAAATGGATCTATAGGCGCGGTCCCAATAGGTACGGAAAGGATCCTGACTGGTTGGCAAAGCTCCCGTAGCCAGCCTGACCATGGCATTGGTGGTGGAGGTAATCACAACATCGTCGGAGGCTCCGTCCATGTAAACGCCTTCATTGTCGTTGTAATTCCGGGGCATGTTGTCATAACACTGCCCAACCAACCCCTGCACCATATCCTGATATTTCCAGATATCCTCGGTAGTCCTGTTTCCATTTGGATATGGTTCCAGATAATCCACGCAGGATACCAGTGCGAAGCTCAGCAGACAAAAGCAGAGAATGCCTTTTATTTTTATATTTTTCAAATCCATAACAGTTCCTGATTAAAATGTTAGCTTAACTCCGCCGGTAAACGTTCTGAACAAAGGATTGACAGTCACTCCTGAATTAATTGATTCAGGATCAACATCCTTGATCTTGGAAACGGTGAGCAGATTAGCTCCGCGTACATAAAGACGCAAACCCCTTGCACCAATCACACGGGCAGCATTCACGGGGACGTTGTATGCGATCTCAATGTTCTGAACTTTGAAATAGCCTCCGTCACGAAGCCAGAAATTAGACCCGACAAAGTTGTTGTTAACTTTCTGATAGGTCAGTCGGGGGTAATCTCCGCCTACATTTTCTTTCACGAAGTTGGAGTAATTGTTATCATTCCAGCCGTTCCAGAAATACTTGTTTGTCATTCCTATGTCATAAAAAGCCCTTCCGTTACCAACAGCCGTGAACTCAAAGTTTTTGAAACCAAGACGAAGGTTCAGCGCGTAGATCAGGCGTGGCGAAGAATGTCCGATCTGACTCTGGTCATTGTCATCCACAATACCGTCGCCGTTCTTGTCCTGATATTTAAGATCGCCCTGTTTCAGCACCTCATCGTAAATCTGCGGCACAAGTTTGGTTTCCTCGTCGGTTGCAAATTTTCCGATATAGGTCTGGCCCCAGTATCCGTCGGTAGGAG
Source organism: Dyadobacter sp. CY312 (assembly GCF_021390535.1). Lineage (GTDB taxonomy): Bacteria > Bacteroidota > Bacteroidia > Cytophagales > Spirosomataceae > Dyadobacter. The sequence goes on along the minus strand of NZ_JAJUXG010000017.1, from coordinate 76,523 downwards.
TTCCCAGGCGTGTCTGATAATCAAACCGGAAAGCAGGTTCATCGTATTTCAGAATCTTACTATCCTGAACCGAAGCATTACCACCAACTGAGAACCTCAGAGCACCGATTTTATCAGAATACTGAATACCGGTTTCTACACCAAAAAACTTCATCCTGTTGTAGTTGAACCATGGTCTGGATCCGGAAATACCGGCAATCAACGGAACTGTATTGGCTAACTGAGAAACCATCCCATCGCGCAGATTATTGAAATAGTTAACCTCCACAGATAGTTTTCTGTTAAACAGTAAGGCGTCAAGACCAATACTCAGCTCCTTACGTTTTTCCCAGGTGAGGTCAGGATTTCCGATGCGTGCGGGCGTTGTACGATATACGGAGTTGTCTGTATTGCTGCCAAACCACTGGTTGGTTGTAAACGGACCAAAGGCGACACCGGTTGAGTTCACACCCCAGCGATCCAGGTCATAAAATGGAGGCAAAAAACTTTCATAACCTAACACACCACCTTCCACACGCAGTTTAAGATAGTTTACAGCCTTTACACCTTTCATGAAATTCTCCTCCGAAACTACCCACCCAAGGCCGGCAGAAGGAAACATTGCATACCTTTTGTCCTTGGCGAAGCTATAAGTACCCGCATAATTTAATACACCCTGAAAAACATATTTATCTTTAAAAGAATAAATGCCAGTCAGTATAGCATTTTGCTGGCGCTGAGGTTCTTCTATTCCATTCCTGGAAATTCTGGAAAGAAAATAGGTCAGTCCCATCTGAAGGTCACTTTTTTTCCAGGCTTTCTCATAACTAAGATTTTCGTAAATCACGAAACGCTGAGAATAATAATCGTGCAGTTTGGCCAGTCCCGACATATCGACCCCGTCGTGTACCTTTGAAAGCCTGATCGTATCCTGTCCGGAAGAAGTTGTTCCCGGTGTAGCAATGTAGGCAATATAGTCTTCCGCCTTTCCGATGCGCAAGCTGTTGAATACGTTGAAACCTGCATAAGTTCTTGATTTCAGACCTGGCAGTATTTCCTTCATATCGTATTCAAAAGTAACATTGGACGCTCCTGTCCGGCCCTTTTCCGAATAATAACCGTTATGCATCAGGTTCCCGATGGGATTGGTCTTGAAATTGGAACTTACACCATACCATGGAGCAACAGCATTGTCTCCGAAAGCAGCATAGACAGGAAAAGCAATGGGTGGCGTGTTAGTAATATCGTTGATGGCCGTATTAAACTCCACAAGATCAAGTGCGGTATTGGTATTGCCGTCTTCATTGGTAAAATCGGAGTTGTAACCATAGTTGGGCGAGCGACGGATCGTTAGTCCCCCAAAAAAGTCAACCTTCACCTTGATCAGCTCATTGATCTTTACATCAATATTGGATCTCACATTGATCCGATGATAGTCGGAAGTCGATCCAATTTTATAAATATCTCCTTCGCCGTTGTATCCCAAATATGCATTGTACTGAATGGTTTCATTACCGCCACCCGAAGACAAATTAGCCCGTCTGAACGATTTGGAATTTTTAAGCATCATACCACGAAAGTCCACACTTGGCGTGTACATATTGTATGGATCGTTTTGTGCGTAACCGTTTATGGCCGCGTCGCTGTACAGGGGATTCATTCCGCTGTTGGTTCTGGCGGTGTTGTTAAGTCTTGCATAATCGGCACCGGATGCCCAGCCAGGAAACCTGTCAACGATACTCACACCTTCTTCCACGTTTACATTCATTACACGTTCATGTGCCCTGCCACGTTTTGTCTTGATGTAAATAATCCCGTTTGCACCTCTTGGCCCAAGCATCGCTTTACCTACAATATCCTTGATCACCGTTACACTTTCAATTTCCTGCGGATCGAGGTTCATTTCTGTGATTTCAGTAGGTATGTCATCGATCATAAAAATGGGACTAAATCCTCTAGAAGTGATGCCCACCTTTTCGGTTACTCTGAAAAATCCGAGCTCTTCCTCCGCATTCAGACCGGTAGATCCATCCCTTTCCGTAACCTCAATACCAGTTGCTATGCCTGCGAAAGCGTTTCTAAGGTCGTTGGTAGGATATTTTTCAAGGTCACTGGTTCTGAAAACATTATAGCTCCCTGTTGTCTTTCTTTTCAAAAGATTCATGTAGGGCATCGGAATTTCATCATCGGGTGTCATGTACAACTTTGCCTTTTTCAAAACAATGTTGTCTTCGATCAAATCACCGATCAGCGAAACCTTTTTGCTGTACCCGTAAGACGTCACCGTGATAAAATCTTCGGGCAGGGCGTTAAAATCAATGCTTCCGTTGTCGTTGGTTTCTGTATGAATCAACCCTTCCCCCACCACCACTGTGGCTTTTGGAATAGGGTTACCCTGCTCATCGGTCACTTTCAGATTCACTTTCACTGCCTGCGCTTTTTTTGCGCTTTTGTCCTGAGCAATTGCCGAACCTGCTACAAACAGAATCAGTAAAAGCAAGCCGAGCAGACTATGCTTTTTGTAATATCTATCTAATCTCATGATTATCAGTTTAATGGGTTAGGCTACCAAACTTCGTTGGAAACAAAATTTTTCATCTTGTACATATCCTCCGTATTGAACGGGAAATAGTACATAGCATCTTTCCAGCGTACCTGGCGGTCGGCAGACATGGGCATTCGGGTGTATTTGAAGCCGGTAGGATATGTAGTACTTACCGGTACCTTTTCGATATCAACCCTGTAGAGTGTTCCTCCCATCACTTTGGGGGCATCTTTCCAGCGGCGTATGTCGTGGAAATAGTGGCCGCCTTCAAAGCAAAGTTCAATAGTCCGCTCATTCTTGATCCGATCGCGAAGTTTGTCCTTGGAACCTGTATATGCCGGAAGTACATCAGGCATGCCGGCACGGTTTCTGATCTTGTTTACGGCCTGAAGGGCGGTCATGGTGGCACCAGGAGCCATACCATTGGGACCATAAGCTTCATTTGCCGCCTCCGCATAGTTCAGATACAGCTCTCCCAGTCGAATAAGTGGATCGGTATACTGTGGCGTGGTTTTGTTTTTCACACTTTGCTCACCCCAGGTTTTTCTTTCGTAATAGCCTGTTCTGGTAATTCCCGCATACGTCTGATCAAGCAATTCTGCGTAAACCGCTGCACCATTGTTGGTTTCATAGTAAATTTTTGCCGCTCCGTATCCCGGGATCTGTGCCTGGTTGTAAATGATATCGATCTCAAAACGGGGATCACGGTTAGCATATGGGTTCTGCTCATTGTAATGTCCGGCAGCAGTTGCAGCAGCACGATCGGCTTCCGTATTGAGTGGTTCACCCCATTTGGTTTCAAATTTATCCACGGTATTCTGGGTAGGACATTCACCCGACCACCCTGTTTTGCCTCCACCAAATACACCATTTACCTGTCCCTGAAGATCGCCCGCATTGTATGCTTTCGTTCCGGCAGACCAAGCCCAGAGCTGCTCATTAGAGTACTGGTTACCTATGTAATTCCTTTTGTAATCCGACAAAGGCAACAGTTCGTAACCATGTTGTTCAGCCAGTTTAATCGCTTCCCAGTTGGCCACCGCGGCATTTTCCCAATCTTTATTTCCCAACTCATTGTTTAAAGGACTTGCAGCATAGAGCAGCGCACGGGCTTTCATCGCAATAGCAGCTACGCCATTAGGGCGTTTTTGCTCCGGATTATTGAGGTGACCCGCTACACCCGGAGGCGGATCCCGTCGCATGAGGTCGGCTTGTTTGAAGTAGGAAGCCGCCGTGTCCATATCAGCTGCAATTCTTACAAGCGTTTCATGTTTTGAGAGCCGCGGAATATCCCACTCGTCGTCAGGGCCGATAACCTTATTGAGATAAGGCATAGGTCCCCACAAGCGAAATAATTCAAAGTGGGCAAAAGCGCGAATAAAGTGCGATTGTCCTTTAAAATCGTTGATATCAACCGCATTCACATCTTTAAGCAGATTGATGTTCTGCAAGGATATGTTGCAAACCCGGATGATCTTAAACATGGATCCCAGTATCGGACGCCGCGCCTGATCGTAGGTCATTTTGTTAATGATAGCAGAAACAGAGCCACTTTTAATAATCTGAGCGTCCATTACGCGTCCCATGTCACTCATATCCGTGAGCGACTCCATTGTGTATTTCTGGTCCCAAAAGTCGAAGTATAGCGAGTATGCGTTTTTGATGTTATACCCGCGCCAGGTCTTATCGTCCAACTTATTTCCCTCATAAATGGAATCAAAAAACTTTTTGAAGTTTTCGTACTTGGAGAACACATCCTCGGTACCAAGTCCCGACTCCGGTGCCTGGTCCAGATAATCCTCAACACATCCGGCAAGAAGCACGATCAGCAGAACGGGCGCCAATAGTATGGTGGTAAATTTTTTCATGTTGATACAGTTTATCTTAGAATGCTGCTCTGATCGCAAATTTTAAAGTAGTCATCTGAGGATAGAATCCCTGGTTAAAATCTTTCCTTTCCGGATCACCTTCTATAAGTTTGGTTATGGTGAAAAGATTATTTCCTGTTACAAAAAACACCAGATTAGAAGTACCTAGTACCCGCTTCAACACCTTGGAATTGAAAGTATAGGAAGCATACACCTCTCTCAATCTGAGGTAGTTCGCATTTCTCCAGAACCGATCCTTCACCATGATGTCGAATCCACGGTCAGCTTCTCCTCCACCCCAGAAAAGGTTGTCGGTGCTTCCTCCGCCCGAATAGTGCAGTGTGGCATGGTTTGCTCCCGGATTGGTTGGTGTCCAGTAGTCCAGTTGTGATGCATGCACGCGCCAGTCTCCTTTGATAAACTCAACTTCGTAAGGCTGGTTGAACTCCACGTATTTGCCTACGTTGCCCTGAAACATGAAATTAAAATCAAACTTTTTCCATGTGAATCCGGCGGAGAACGAATAGGTTACCGGAGCGAAATCAGAGCCGGGAATCGGATACTTATCAAGATTGGTGATCTTTCCGTCTCCGTTGTAATCCAGGTATTTGTAATCACCTACGTTAAGCTTGTAAAGATCAATTGCGGCTGTATTGTTATGAATATCATCCACAGAAGTGTAGTAGCCACTTCCTGTTAGTTCAACCCCGCTGAGCTGAGCGCCAAGCGGCTTGCCGGCGTCTTTCTGGTAGTCATTGGCATATGGCAGGTCATCTTTAAAGATTATCCTGTTCTCGTTGAATCCAAAAATACCTTTGACGAAAAAGTTTAGTCCGCTGCTTATTGTTTTACGATACTCTGCTTCAAGTTCGATACCGTGTTTTTTGAGACGACCAAGGTTAAGTTCTTTAAAGGAGTTGCCCACCATCATCGTTACGCTTCGGGGAACAAGCAGCATTTTCTCTCTTTTTTCATCGAACAGATCGACACCAAAAGTGAAGCTGTCATTCCATAAACCCAGCTCAACGCCGAAATCACGTTTTCTGGCTTCTTCCCATTGCGACACCCTGTTGGCTCCCAGATCTTCATGAATGTAGCCGGCGTTATCTTTGAAATAATCGCTCAGATATAGCCAGCGGTTAGCAGCGATGTCGCTACCCACTTTTCCATCTGAGTAGCGTAGTTTAAGTTTGCTGACCCACGGTAAAGCATTCTTGAAAAATTCTTCCTCCGATATCATATAACCCACCGCACCCGATGGAAAAAAACCGTAGCGGTTACCTGGTGCAAAGCGTTCAGACCCTGTTAAGCCAACGTTTACCTCTACAATGTATTTACCTGCATAGTCGTAAGTTCCTCTTCCTACCAATCCCTGGTTGTAATAAGGAAAATCGGTCTTTTTATCTTTTTGCTGGCGGTTCACCAAAGCCAGACCCGATACGTTGTGTTTGCCAAAACTGCGGAGATAGTTAAGCGAAGCTTCGTAATACAGATCCATGTAATACGGAGGATCATCTTCCAGCGATCCTACATTGATATCCAGTGGCCCCTGCTGAAACATTTCATTTCCCTGTCCGTTTCGGAACCATGGATTTTCTTCGGACCCGATCTTGTCGTAGTTCAGTTGATATTCGGGAAAGTTATAAGAAGCAGTAAGCGAGCGATTTCTATAAAAAGTACTCAAAGAAACCTTACCACGTGCAGAAAGCCCCTGTGTAATCCCATCCAGTTTCTGGTCCAGGATCAGGTCTGTAAATAACTGAGAATCAATATAACGGTTAAATGAACCTTGGTTCATGGAAGTATAAGGGTTACCTGTAAATTCACCAAAGTTCATTGCCAGACGATCTCCCTTATCATTTGGATAATCAGGATCAGGCACCTGCTCTAACACCCAGGCCGGGAAATAGGCAGGGTAGCGGGATGGACCGGTGGAATACAGGTTACGCCAGGGCGTACTGCTCGGCTGGTTTTTAACACCGGTTTCCCCCCCCACATTAAGAGACAAGGTTGTACTTTTGCTCAGGTTGAAATCGATGTTGGTACGGTAATTAAACCGGTTATACCAGTAGCGGGTATCATCATAACCCTCTTTGTACGCTTTGAAAAAATCTCCCTGATAGGTATACCCTACCGAAGCGAAATATTTAATAAAGTTCGTTCCGCCGCTCACATTAAAGTTGGCATTGGCGTTGGTGGCGAAAGGTTTGGTCATGGTATCGAACCAGTTCACATCGGGATAACGCAACGCATTAAGTGCCGTAGTGGGATTCCGATATTCATTGAGCGCATTCTGCGGAATCAGGTCTGTGAACTGTTGTCCGTTCATTAAAGCCTGATTATACATCGTCATGGTGGTATACGAACTGATGTGATCGGGAATGCGGGTTGCCTTTGCCAAACCATACTGAGCAGTAAAGTCCAGTTTAGGTTTCCCTATTGTTCCCCTTTTTGTGGTTACGATCACTACACCGTTGGCTCCTTTTGCTCCAAACACAGCCGTAGCCGAAGCATCTTTCAATACCGATATGGTCGCGATTTCATTGGGATCCATATCTTTAAAATCGCGTTCAACTCCATCCACCATAATTAACGGCTGCGATCCGTTCCAGCTGGAAAGTCCGCGGATTATAATTTCGGAATGGTCGTTTCCCGGCTCACCGCTGGCTTGCATTGTAAGCACACCCGATAATTTTCCGGCAATCGCGTTGGTGATATTGGAAGTCCCCGAACGCATCAGCGCCTTGTTGTCAACCTGGGTAATGGCCCCCACCACGCTTTCTTTGCGCTGCACGCCATAACCAACCACAACTACCTCTTCCAACGACTTATTCTCCGAAACCAGCTTCACATCCATGGTTCTTCTGGCACCTACCTGGTGTTCCTGACCAATGTAACCGATGTAACTAAAAACCAGTACGGAGTTGTTGTTGGCAACTGTGATTTTAAACTTACCATCTGCATCCGTGGAGAGGCCATTTACGGTTCCCTTTTCTACCACGTTCACTCCCGGCAACACTTCTCCGTTATCTCCCTTCACCACACCGGATATCGTCACAGCCATTGCATTCAGGCTGTTGTTCAAAACCTGGGTTAGTCTGTTGGCATGATACTGTTCCGTCGAAATCACTATTCCTTTGGCCGCAGATGGCAGCGCAGACGTGGGTTTGGTTTTACTGAGCACTTCTGTAACGGCGTTCTTTTTAGCACCGGATACATAGATGGTTTCGTTAACCCTGTTGAAGCTGATATTGGCTTCCTTTGAGATGTGGCGCAGTATTTTACCGATACTGCCAGATGCAAAACTGAGATTTACTTTTTTATTCTGAACCAGCTTCTGGTCATATTGAAAGTTAAAATCTGTTTTATCATTAATAGCTACAAAAGCGTCTTCGACCGAGACGTTTTTGAGATCAATCGAAATCATGATCTTTTCAATGCTTTGCTGCTGCGCGTTGCCCTCCGATGCGGACAATAAGCCTACAAAAATGCATTGTAAAACCATTCCGACAACTGCAAACCTGGACATCGCTGCAATTTGTTGTAGTAGTTTATATTCCATATTTTTGATGGTTTGAATTCTATAATTCATTACACCGACTTAAACCGTTATCTTATTGAGCGCCAACTCTGGTACACGGTTAAGTCGCCATTTCAAACCGGTAACTCCATCTGGATTACCGGTTTTTTTTAGCTCGTATTCATTCTCATAGGGTTGTTTCAGGGGTTTAGGATTACTGTTTTGTTTTTTATTGTGTAAGAGAACCTGTTAGGGTAGCTCATTGTAGTCAGAATATAATCAAGGGGTTTATTTTGAAACTTTCCGCTGAATCTCCAGCTGCTTTCGCCGGACATGACTTTTGCATCTGCCACCTGAATTGTGACGCCATACCAGCGTTCCAGCTTTTTCAGCGCTGCTGAGAAATCAGACTTCTCGAAATATAGAATCCCGTCTTTCCATCCCAGTTGTTCGCGATCGTCGTACTTACTCACAACCAGCTCCTTAACTGATTTTTCAAAGGTTACCATTTCGCTCTTTGTGATACATACACTGCTGTGGTCAGAGCCCGCGTTCACGTTCGCTTTAACCTTCACTTTTCCACTTACCACAGCAATCTGCACCGATTCATTTTCCGGGTAAGCACTCACGTTAAATTCTGTCCCCAATACCTTGGTTGTCACCTCCCCGGTATGTATGATGAATGGAGCATCCGCGTTTTTGGCAACCTGAAAAAAAGCTTCTCCCACCAGGACTACTTCGCGGATCGTATCCGAAAAAATCTGAGGATAAGTAAGGCTCGATCCGGCGTTCAGCTTCACAATCGTTCCGTCATGAAGAATAAGGTCGCGCTGCTGCCCGTTGATTGTTTTTTCGGCAATTGAAGCGAGTGCAGGTCTGGATTTTGATTTAAGAAAGAATGGCGCGGCGAATACGCCTATAAGGATGATGGATGCGGCACCAAGTATGTACCAAAAGGAAAATAATCCGCTCCGGTTATTAGATTTTTTCTCCTGCTTCGCAGCAATTTTACCGGAAATAAGACTATCCAATTGCCGCCACTGCGCATTCACCTCATGCTGGCTGGCATCACGCTCGCGGATATGCAGAGCACGTAACAACACACGGGCTTTTTTAACCTCTTCTCTTGCAGCCGGATTGGCATGGAGCCATGTCTCCCACGCGCGATCAAGTTCATGGTCATTTCCATTCAACCATGCTCTGAAATCATCGTCGAGGATAAAATCGTTACAAGAAAATTGTTTGTAGATGTCTTTCAATAGGATCAGATTTAAGCTCTACTACAATAAAGCTGCACAGACGCCGGAGTGACCCTCGCTAAATCATTTTTTTTCACAAAATTTTTATATTTTCAATAAAGCAGAATTAAATACCTGAATAACAATGAATTACAACGAAGAATATCTTCAACATAAAATGCAAACGTTTGCATTTTTCAGGCAAAAAAAATCGTTTCAAGAAGGGGAAGTCCTGACGACATGAGGGTTATCAGCAAGGAGCTAAAAGAGGGTTTGGCGCCTAATCGTGGCGATAATTCAGCATTCAGCGAATCGAGTGCTTTGTAAATCAGCTTATAAACTGCTCTGGTAGAAATATTCATGATTTTGGCAATATCTCCAAAAGACTGCTCACTGTAAAATTTCAGATACAGAGCCTCTTTCTGACGGTCGGGCAGACAGGAAACCGCCGCTTGCACCATGGCAACATTTTCGGCTAGGGTCTGGTCATAGATCATGTGCGATTCAGCAGAAAGCTCAATAAAGAACTCTGAATTATCGTCATCGAGTTCGACATGAGAAAATGCCATCTTCATTCGTTTCAGAATCAGGCGGCGGAGCGAAGCCAACAAGTAATTTCGTATAGAATCGGAAGCACCCAGAAATGCCCTCCTCTCCCAGATCGTCAAAAAAAGTGTTTGGATACAATCTTTCACTTCTTCCTCATCCCGGTTGAGCTTTAAACCGTAATTGAATAGAAAAGTATAATGTTTTTTGAAGACAGTCTCGAAAGCACTATAATCACCTCCCCTGAGCGAATCCCACAATGGATCCCTGGCTACGACAACATCTTCAGGTAACTCTCTGAGCAAGAGATTCTCCTCAGGTAAAACAACCTTGAATTCCATTTCGATGAGTTTAGTTTTTCGCGCCAAATCTGTTTTTAGACCTGAGAGTATGCCCCTGAAATCCTTGACGCACTATGCTGAAATTACCCCTAATAATTATTTTTATTCTTTGAAAATTAAAACTAAAAAGCGCCATTGTATGGCTCTTACAATGTTTTCAGATTGGGAGGGTAGCCGCGTTGTATGCGGGAATGATGAATATAAATACGGGTACAGCACGCAAGATTGGCACTTACCTAATTAAGAAATAACCAAGAAAAATAAGAAGTGTGACTGAAATAAGTATAATCGCGACACGGTTGGCAAGGCTGCTGGTTTTAAGATAACCTGGGGTCGGGTTGTCAGCCTCCCTCTCCCCGATCATATCCAGCGAGCTGCGGATTCTTCCCCAGATCGAATTCACCTCCTGATTGGAAAGGCTATCCGGCTTCCAGTCCGAGGCGGTAAGGACGAGCTCCCGTGCCTTATCGACGTTGGCTTTCATGTAAGGGTATTTGATGATCCAGTTTTCCCAAAAAGTGCGTATGGAAGGATCATCCGGAAACCGGACCCATCTTATAAAAAGATTTTCCATCGCTAACTCTTCGGCTGAATAATCCGAATACGGTTTCATGTATAGCACGTTATAACTTTCGGTGTCAAATGTCTCCGGCAATCTCTTCGTGAGCTCCGTGATTTTCGTTCAGTTTACCATTCTTAAATTGTTGGCTGAACATTAAAAAAAGTAGCTGAACTGTATTTTATACTCAATGTATTTTGAGCTGTTTTAGGAGCAAACAGATGTAAAAAACGGAACGTCCGGATTATAATGAATGCCTTGGCGTCCTAAATCAATGGTTAAACACGTGAAGAAAATCTGCAAAAAAGCGCTGAAGAACTAGTCCTTTACATACAAGATCCGGTATCCAGAGTAACCGAATAACCGCTGACAATGCAACTACTGAAAAACCTTTATCTCGTGGGCGGCGACCTGCACGGCATTACGTTTGACGAACCTGGTGCTTTTTGGAACGACGGGAACTGCTATGCCCTGAAAACGGAAATGGGTATTATCCTTTTCGATTGCGGATGTGGCAATACGATTGATCAGATTTTCAGCAATTTGAAGTACTGGGGCTTAAATCCCGACGACATACACCATTGTATTCTCACACACCCCCACTTCGACCATGCCGGAGCCGGATCAATCCTGAAAAAAATGGGTGTACAACTGATTGCTTTGGCCGAAACAGCCGATGCAGTCAGTAAAGGTGACGAACGCTGCTGCGGTTTTTTATATCACAAGGAGTTCGTTCCTTTTGAGGTCGACAGGATCGTTGGTGAAGGAGAAACACTTGATATAGATGGCTTACAAATCGAGGTAATTTCTGTTCCGGGACACAGCATGGGTTGTACAGCTTATGCCTTTGTGTGGGACGAAAAACGTGTTATTGTATGTGGTGATCTTATCGGCACTTTGTTGTCAGGAGATTTCGGATGGAGTGGTTCCATCGATTTTAATAAAAAACATTATATCAACTCGTTACGGAAATTAGCAAGACTGGATTCCGACATCATGCTTCCGGGACATGGCATGCCCTACTTCCATAAACCCAGGCGCCGTGTGGAAGACGTGCTCAATGCCGCACTGATGCAATGGCGATAACAGGAAAACTACGTGGTTCCTAAGCAAATCCCCAAACATAAATTGACGTAATTGTACTCTAAAATAATGATTGACAGCAACATAACTTTGGGTTATTAATTAACCATTCAATCCCAAAAAGTTATGAAAGCCGAAACAACCTCAACACAATTTCTCGCTGCTCTGGAAGGAGTTGAGCTCACAAAAGAACAACATGCCCGCATATCTTCCGGCATTGCCCAGGTGGTAATGAAAGAACTGGCTTCGCTCGACAACCGGGGTGATCTTGCAATGAGCAGAAAAATCAAACTGGAAAAAATCCGGATTCCCGGACCGATCATTGATGGTATTTATGCCCGCATTCACAAGGATATTTTCAACATATAGTTCGGTCACTAAAAGTGAATTGTTATGGACCGTTCTAAAACTGAAAACGTGGGGGCAGACTCTCTCCTCTGTCCAAGTTATGTAAGCAAGCCGGGTGCACAATTGTTTGGTATACAGAATGGCGAAGGTCAGATCGATTATCTCAAAACATCCATCACTATTGACCAGACTTTTGTAGAAGCTGCCCGAAAAGGCAGACCGGCGGAAGAAAGATTTCGTTTTGCTGGCAAATGTATTGAGAAGGGCTGTCACCAATGGAATGACGGAACACATCAATGCGGACTTGTCGGTGCAATCATTGAACGGATGAACAGCGCTCTGTCCAACGCCCCTGTTCATTGCCCCATCCGCGGCAGGTGCCGATGGTTTGCCCAAAAGGGAATGGAAGCCTGTGCCAATTGTAACGATGTAGTAAGGAACCTGGAAATCAATCATTTCGAAGGTGCGGAAGCTTGATTTTTAGCTTCATAATGACCGTTGTAATTCGCTCATAAAAAGCGAATTACCCGATTCATTTTAATCTTTTGGCCATGAACTTTAATCCGGCAGACTTTTCAGGTGTACCAACTTGAAAAGTCTGCTGTATTTTTTCACTACATTTGCGAAAAAATTAGGTGTAGATCTGACCGAAAAATCAGGATTTGCACACCAACACGCAAACAATTTTATGACCTCGCATCAAATACGACAGGCTTTTCTTGATTTTTTCCGTAGCAAAGGACATTTAATAGTTCCTTCTGCCCCGCTGGTAGCTAAAAACGACCCTACCCTGATGTTTAACAATTCGGGAATGGCGCAGTTTAAGGACTTTTTCCTTGGTAATGGCACACCGCCTTCAATAAGGATTGCCGATACTCAGAAATGTCTTCGTGTATCTGGAAAGCACAACGATCTGGAAGATGTAGGTTTTGATACCTATCACCACACCATGTTCGAGATGCTTGGAAACTGGTCTTTTGGTGATTATTTCAAAAAAGAAGCCATTACCTGGGCGTGGGAATTGCTAACGGAAGTATACAAGCTTCCAAAGGAAAGAATGTACGTTTCAGTTTTCGAAGGTGATTCCAAAGATGGCGTGCCGTTCGATCAGGAAGCATGGGATCTGTGGAAGCCGATCGTCGGCGAAGACCGCATCATTCTTGGAAATAAAAAAGACAACTTCTGGGAAATGGGTGATACCGGCCCCTGCGGACCTTGCTCTGAAATTCACATCGACCTGAGACCGGAAGCTGATCTTGCATTGGTATCCGGAAAATCTTTGGTGAATAACGACCATCCACAGGTGGTTGAAATATGGAATTTGGTATTTATGCAGTTTGAGCGGAAAGCAGACAGCTCGCTGATTCCGCTTCCTGCAACACACGTAGATACCGGAATGGGTTTTGAACGTCTTTGTATGGCCGTTCAAAGCAAAATGTCAAATTATGACACAGATGTTTTTCAAAACACAATTGGTGTGTTGGAAACGCTTTCGGGTAAAGTATATGGCGGCAACGACGAACCTTTCGCTGATATCGCTATGCGCGTAATTGCCGATCACATTCGTGCTGTTTCCTTCGCCATTACCGACGGACAATTACCTTCTAATGTAAAAGCTGGATACGTAATCCGTAGGATTTTGCGCCGTGCAGTTCGTTACGGATATTCCTATTTGGGATTACAGGAGCCGTTTTTCCATAAACTGGTTCCCGTTCTGGCCGACCAGTTTAAAGACGTTTTCACGGAATTGAAAGCGCAGGAAGAGTTTGTAACCAGAGTTATTCTGGAAGAAGAAAAAAGCTTTTTAAGAACACTTGAATCCGGACTGAAACGCCTGGACGTGATCATTAATTCTCAAAAGGACAAAGGTGTAAATACCATTGCCGGAGACGAAGTTTTTGAACTGAGCGACACTTTCGGTTTCCCTGTTGACTTAACTGCACTGATCGCCCGCGAAAAAGGATTCCAGATTGATGAGACTGGTTTTCAGGCCGCGTTGCAGGAGCAGAAAAAACGCTCGCGCCAGGATGCTGCCAAAGAAGCTACCGACTGGATCGAATTACGCGAATCGGAAGGCGTTGAGTTTCTTGGATATGACTTTGAGGAAACGCACAGCAATGTTGTGAAATACCGCAAGGTGAAAACCAAGGCAGGTGAAGAATATCACATTGTTCTTGATCGCACACCTTTCTATGCAGAAATGGGTGGACAGGTTGGTGATACCGGTGTGCTGGAATTGAATGGCAGGACCATCGCAATTTCGGATACCAAAAAGGAGAATGACCTTTTTGTTCACATATCCACGGATAAAAATCTGGATGAAGCATTGCAGCAGGCGGACCACGTTGTAGCTAAAATTGATACACAACGCCGCGCGAAAATTAAAGCTAACCATACGGCAACGCATTTAATGCTTTCATCGATGAGAGAAGTATTGGGAACGCACATCGGTCAGAAAGGATCTTACCTGAACGACGAAGTGCTGCGTTTTGACTTTTCACATTTCTCGAAAGTGACCGATGAAGAGCTGAAAAAAATAGAAGATATTGTCAATGCCAAAATCCGTGAAAACATAACACTGGACGAACGCCGTAATGTACCTATTCAGCAAGCACTGGATTTGGGAGCAACGGCAACTTTTGGTGAAAAATACGGTGATTTTGTAAGACTGATTATTTTCGATCCTAAATTCTCGTTCGAGCTCTGTGGAGGTACACACGTTCCTTCTACCGGGGAAATCGGACTATTCAAATTTACCTCTGAAGGTTCAGTATCTGCCGGAGTACGCCGTGTAGAAGCCGTTACGGGCGAAAAAGCATTGGAACTGATGCGTCAGCAGGAAGAAACCCTTACCAAGCTGAAAGAACTTCTGAAAAGTCCGACGGATCTGATCAAGGCAGTTGAGAATCTGGTGGAGGAGCGTAATGCGCTTCAAAAGAAAATATCTGCCTTGGAAAATGAAAAGTTGCAGGACATAAAAGCCGGCCTGATAGCAGGAATGGAGAAGCACAAAACATTTAACCTGATCGTTGAGAAGGTGAATGTTCCGGCAGCCGATTCCTTGAAGCAACTGTCTTACGAATTGAAAGATCAGGTTGAAAATCTGATCGTTGTGTTGGGTGCGGACATTGCAGGCAAACCTCAGTTGTCGGTTTTCATTGCCGAAAATATTGTTCTGGAAACAGAGCTTAACGCGGGTAAAATCGTAAAAGAACTGGCAAAGGAAATTCGTGGCGGCGGCGGCGGACAGCCATTTTTCGCCACAGCGGGAGGCTCCGATGCGACAGGCTTGGAAAGTGCTCTTGCAAAAGCGAAGGAGCAGTTTTAAAACTTAGTATAAAGTATTGATCGAAAGAGCTGTTCTCACAAGGGACAGCTTTTTTGTTTTATAAAACTAATTTCCCATCGCTACCATAAGAGTTTCAGGCCATCTGAAACGTAGGGAGGCATATTTCCATCATTACTGATCAAGGTGAAATTGTTATGAATGGCCTGCCAGATAAGCATTCTATCGAACGGATCTTTATGGTGTGTTGATGTTAACTGGAAATATGAAGCTGCTTCGAAAGGTGACAGTGGTAGTGTTTTAAAACCATAAGATACACATCGTTCCGGAAGCTGCGTTGGCGTAACTGATTTCAGATTCAATTTTCCAATACCGTGTTTAACAGATATTTCCCAAAAGGTGACGGCACTTATGTAAACCTCTACCTCCGCATCTTTCAGCAAATTTGACACATCAGTTGACAATCTCTCCTCTTCAAACAGATACCAGAGTAGCACATGTGTGTCCAACAAATATTTCATAAAGAAGAATCGTTGACTGGGAATTCATCTTCCGTAGTTTCACAAAAATCATTGGCCATGTAGTAGCCCAAATGTTTCAACGGGCCTAACGGACGTTCTTTTTTTGGCTCTTTCGATTCGGAATTCTCCGGTGTAAAGTAACCTATAATTTCTTTCTTCTTACCAAAAGTCACGGCGATCTCCTGCCCTGCTTTTACCTGCGCAATCACATCAGAAAATTTAGCCTTAAACTCACCTACCGTCATCGTTTTCATATCTGTGCAAATGTTAATTTAAACAAATATAAAAAGTTCTGGACAAGTTGTCAAGAAATACATTCAAAGCAATTTTCTGTACTAAGCATCTGGTCAACAGTATTTAATAAACAGTTTCAGGATCGTACCTATAAAAAAGCAGGCTCCTGAGAGCCTGCAATTGTAACCTTCTAACGTTGAGCAATAAATCTTTTATTCTTCCGCTTTCAGCTGCCCGCGGATTTCTCCTGCGGGAAATTTAGCAGTATGAATATTTACATAGTATAAACCAGCCTTCAAATCTGCAACCTGCTGTTCTGAAAGTGTGTCTTTGAATGCGAATGGAGAGGCAAAATTGGTACCGAAGTCAATCACAACAGCTCCGGTTGTGTCTGCTGCGCCTTTATGGATATGCCACGCGGTTGGTACAAACAGTGAATCTGCGGCGGTAGAATCCGACGCAGCGGAATCACTGTACATGATGTTCAAACTTAGAATTCTTGTTTCCTGATCAAGCAAACCCTCCACTGAACCTGTCGCTGTGGAAGTGTTGGCCGGAACCTCATTAGCTCCTGACAGCGTCGTGCTAACCTTTAATTCAGGCAGCGGAAGCGGGTCAGTTATACCAGTATCATCATCCTTACACCCCATTGCAATTACTGCCATAAACGAACCCATCAATGCTAATTTTCTCATATTAAAAAGAATTGGTTTGACCGCTCCCTCCTAAATTATGATACCAAGGGTTACCAGAAATAAGCAATAATCTACCTGTCAGCATGTTAAAAATAAGCCCGGATAATAATGCTGTGTAACAACACTACCATTTGCCCAATTATACAACACTTTTAGATTACAGCAGGTTGAAAAGTCGTCTGGTTGAACTTCCAGCGATTGTGTGACCAGAGCCACAGCTCCGGCTGACGCGCTATGGTCTTTTCCAGATGCGAGTAATACTCCATCATCATGCTGTTCACGTCCGTGGTTCCCGGCAAAGCGGACTGCTGAACGAACCGGTAACTATACACATTTCTGCCTTGCTTTTTCACATCCAGGTACACCATCACGGCATTTCTTTGTTTTGCAAGGCGCGCCGCACCACATTGTATATAGGTTTTTTGGTCAAAAAAATGAACAGTTTCCTTGCTCACGCCCACAGGACGCTGATCCGCAACGGCGATAAAAACCGTTGGCTCCGAAGAATCGCATTTTAAGCTGGCACGGTACCAATCCTGTTTTGGAATCATCCCCATCCCATATTTTCCACGCATCTTTTTCAACCGGTTATTGAGCCAGGAATTAGACACGGTTGAGAATGCCGTGAGCACCTTGCCATTCAGCACCATAGGCATGGAAAGCATATACTCCCAGTTTCCGTAATGGGAAGCCATCAGCACAACATCTTTGCCGCTATCGAGAATTCCCTTTACAAGCGCCGCGTTTTCATAGCGAACCAACCTGTTCAGGTCCCGTTTCTTACAAAATCCGATAAGAAATGGTTCAGTCAAAAGATCGGCCATGTGGCGATAATAGGCATTTAAAAGTTCGTTATACCGCACTGCTGACAACCCGGGAAAAGCAATTTTAAGGTTTTTAAGAATTACTTCTTTTCGGTACGGATATGCATATACGAAAACAAGGAAGAACAGATCAGAAATCTTATTGCAAATAAACCTGAGCAATCTGAACCGCAGGTTAAATTGAGGGAGTGAAAGGGAGCTCTGCCTTTTCTCATCCCATGTAACCGGACCTGAGCTCATTAAAGAATGACTTTCAAACCACCAACAACACCTGCATATATTCCCTGAAAATCCTTACTCCCGTTTTTACTCCACATGTAGTTTTTGATAAATGAATAACCTTTGTCCTGGGTGTAGTTTACATAGTTAATAGTAGGACCGGCAAAAAGCTCCAGGCGACCTACTCTAAACGCCGGCAACAGACGAATGTTGTGTTTTGAATAATGCCCCTTCTTGAAATCGGACAACTGCTGACTTACGATTTCGGTATTAATCCTGAAACCGTTTGATATCCGAAAGTGTGCACCCAAGCCCGATTCCACTGCGTAAAGTGATTTTCCGTCGTTCTCCATATTGTACCCAATGCCCAGAATTCCATATAATACGCGGCCTCCGGACCGAAATGTAGCCATCCCTGTCAGCGTTTCATCCAAACTAAGACTGACCGATTTTTCACCATTCTTGACAAAGTTAAGCAGGGCTATCGGATAATTACTGCTGTCGGCAATGTTGATCAAACCGGCAAGCTGAACACCCTTCACGTTTTTTGCAATATTCATAAAACCGGCAACCTGATTAGACACATTTTTCCCTTTATTCAGGAATCCGGACACCTGCAAACCTTTTGCGTCGTCCTTCACGATGTTACTGAAACCAGCGATCTGAACGGATTCGGCACTACCAGTTATATTGGCAAACCCTGCAACCTGAGCTCCTTTCGCTTCGTTTTTAATGATGTTGGCAAAGCCGGCAATTTGTGCACCACGAGCATCATTCCCGATCAGGTTCACCGCTCCTGAAATGATTGCGCCGTTTGCATCTTGCTTCACAATATTAGCCGCACCTGAAATAGCCACTGAGGTTTCGGATTTAGACAGACCAGCGATGGCATGCAGCGAAAAACGATTGGTATAATCAGCAGCTTTTAGTCCATTGGAGCTGATGGGGTAAACCAGTCCGATGTGAAACGGACGGATGGAATCGGATTGAGCAAAGGAAGAAAATACGATGCCTGATAAAATTACGGTGTGTAAAACGCGCTTGATAATTCCTGAGTACTTTTTCATTGTGTTTGTATTTAAAATAAAGATTTTCAAACACATACCGGAAAACCAGAAATTGCAGGCCTACAACTCGTCGGTTTCCCTGTATGCTCAGTACCGACAAGATGTTGAGGACTTACCCTAATTTTCTGAGAAGAAAAAATCTAAATCAGGGATAAGTAATTAAAAATCAATAAATTAAATTTTAAAAAAAATGTCTGTCTCAACCTTTCAGATAAGTTTCACTTTTCACTGATCTTACAACAATGCCCCGTAATTCCAGCTCAGCCCCGCTTGCCAACCCAGCCATCCCACAGCGGATTTACCAATATCAAAGCTCCTGTAAGTTTTTGGGGGATAACTTCTAAATCCACTTGCAGGCTCTATTGTCTTGTCGTTCAAGATTGCAAAAGAGGGCCCAGCGGACAAAGTAATGCGTTTCCCCAAATGCAGATCAAGCAAAGTTTGAAGACGATAAATTCCAAGCGTATTCTCCCAACTACCTGTATATCCTGTATGATTGATGATTTCAGCAGCGAAACCCATACTCCGGCTCAAACGAAAATCCTTTCCAAAACCGAAGCCAACCGTGTAAGCTTTTTGCTCCGGTCCCATCGACGCTCCGATCGTCAGTATGCTGTATATTCTTCTGGTTCCCGTTTTCCAGGCTACATTGAACGGAACGATTTCGTTGGCAAATACAGAAACGCTTCCTTTTCCATTTTTAATAATATTGAAAATTCCGAAGCTGTAACCCGATGAGCTATCCGCAATATTGACAATACCCACCTGCACGCCTTTCAGGTTTTTAGCGTAGTTGATCGTCCCCAGTTGCAAGCCATTCACGTTTGATTTACCGATATTCAATAGGCCGCTCACCTGCGTAGCAGCCATATCTTTTCTTGACAAATTAATGGCACCAGCAATTTGCAGTCCTTTAAAATCATCACCGGAACGGTTCAGAAATCCGGCAATTTGTACACCATTTGAAATTTGGTCTGTCAAATTCCCCACGCCACCAATTTGTAGTCCCTTAAAACCACTGCTCGCTTTATTTAAAAAACCTGCCAGCTGCACGCCCTGTACTTTTTCACCAACGATATTACTGAATCCTGCTACCTGTACTCCTTTCAGCGAATCGATTACATGGTTGTGAAGACCTGCCAGTTGTACACCTTTGACATGCCCGGAAACGACATTGAATACGCCTGCAACTTGTGCAACCCGCACATCATTTTTTGAAATATTGAATGCTCCTGCGAGTTCTACACCGTTAACACCCGCTGTGTAGCCGCCAAGCAAATTCAACGAGAATTTGTTTGTGACCTGTGAACTCATGCGTCCATGCGTACCAAGTCCGGGTGTGAGGGAGGCCTGGTATGGCAGTGAAACGAAAAACCTCCCAATATTTCGGCTTTGGGCCCGGAGTCTCGACGAGACAAACAGCCTGGCAAGCCAGGTCCGATCGGCACCGGAATTGTATACCATTACTTCATCCAGATCAATAGCACGAGGTCTTAACCGAACATCGAACTTCCCATCCCGCTCCGACTGCACCACAATAGAAGTGTCGGCATAACCTATCTTGCTAATATTGACAACAAGCGGAAACGAACGATCGCGAAGTTTCAAGCGGAAAGAACCGTCATCGCCGCTCAATGCCGATACGAGTAACGTTTTGGAATAAACACTGGCGTAATCTACCGCTTTACCTGTTTCGTCATCGGTGATACTCCCCGATATATAGGCATACTTTTCTGCGGGTGCTTTCTGAATAATGATGTAATCTCCGGTTTCTTTGTAGAGATAATTGCCGGCCAGCAGTCTGTCAAGAACTGTTTTCAGTGGCAGGTCACGGAAGGATATAGTGACCACACTATCACCCGGAATTACTTCGGTGTTGTAGGAAAAATAAAAGTCACCTTGTTTGCCGATGGTCTGTAATACCTCCGAAACCGGTTGCCTGTTGGCAGTAATACTAACAGGTTTATTTAATATTTTTTGAGCTGTACAAAACGACAAAGTACCGGCCATCAAAACGATAGCCGGCAGCACGGTTTTAAACAAAATAAATTTAAAGTAATTCATCCCGAAAGATAAGATCTATTTCAGTACGATCGAATCTCCCTCATATTCAACTTTGATATCGAGAGTCTGCCCGATCACATGCAGATCCGTTGATAAAGACTTCTGTTCAAAGGTGGTGTTGATCCTTAAATTTTCCAGTCTTTTATTGCCGATCACAATCCGGGACTGGTATATCTCATTCAGTTTTTCCACAAGCTCGGGAAGTGGTACATCTTTACAAACAAATTCTTTGGTGCGGTAATATTTATAGAACTCATCCGTATTTTTCTCCTTAATCAATTCACCCTCTCCATCCTGAACAATCACCTTTTCTTTGGGCTGCAACTTGACTCTTTCCTCTGCTTTAACCACTTCCACCAGCCCGGTTTCTACGATTACCTCCGTTTGTTTGGCTGTACTTTTTATGTTGAATGATGTACCAAGAACCGTCACGGTCACGTCATTTACGGTGATTACAAATGGCTTGGTTTTATCAGGTTGCACGTCAAAAAAAGCTTCTCCATTCAGCGTGATCTGCCTCGTTTTTTCGTGGGCAAATTGCTCCGGATAAGAGATAGAAGACCGCCTGTTCAACGTCACCACCGAACCGTCAGGAAGCGTATCGATCAACGCCAGGGAGCCTGATTTTACTGTAACCATTTCGCCGGATCCACTTTTCAAGGTAGAAAAATACACTGCCCAGCCGACGCCCGCCAGCACCAGAATAGCGGCAGCGATTCTGATCCACGAGCGCCATGGATTAGGTGTGAGTTCGATCACAGGTGTTTCTTTCTCCGTTCTTGTTTTAAAACGATTCCAGGCTTCGTGTTCATTTACTTTACTCTGTGCGGCAAGTTCGCGGCTTTGGGTCCATATCAGCTTAAAGTGTTCATAATATCGGGCGTTCCCGTTGTTCTCTTTAAGCCAAAAATCAACCTGCTCCCGCTCCGGTTGCGTTGCTTCTCCCAGCATACATTTTACCAGAAGATCATCCATTGTATCATTCGAATCCGTATTCACGATCATTCTGTTGTTAATTGAGAAAAAATAATAGAAAAGAAGCAGGCAAAAAATCAACCAGTTTAACACGTAGTAACCGTAAAGCTTTACCCATCTGATTTTCAACCGTTTTCAAGGGTAATTCAAGCCGGTCGGCTATTTCCTGATATTTCAGTTCCTCAAAGCGGCTCATTTGAAAAATGGTACGGCACTTTTCAGGAAGCTCCTTCAGAGCAATTTCCAGCCGATTTTCCAGTTCTTTCAATTCCAGATTGTGTGAAGTGTTGTTTGTATTCTCCATTTGGTTTACCGCATAAGTTTGATACGCTTCCCTTACTTTCAGATGTTTGAGATAATTGAGACTTTCATGGTAAACAGACCGATACAAATACCCGCTGACTGACTCACGGATTTCGATCTGCTCACTTTTTTCCCACAAACGACAAAACACATTCTGTACCATTTCCTCGGCCATTACCTCGTCACGCACGATTGTACAGGCATATGCATGAAGGTTTTTGAAATGTTTTTTAAATACAATTTCAAATTCCTCTTCCCTGTCCTTGTTCAAATATTGTCCTTCTATATCAGCTACGTTCATTACAAACCGGTTGATGTAACTTCAAAAATAAGCGCCTGGCTTCGTTGTTCATCAGGATGACAACAAGTCAGGCGCTTACCCTAATTTTTTCTTTTAAAATAATTAACTTTTTTTCTTCCCGGCTTTTGTCGTATCCGTTTTCGCCTTAAATCTCTTGTCGGGAGTACCGTCTTTTTTCAGATTCTTATTATCGCTGTAACGTTTATCAGGCGTTCCGTCAGCCTTTAATTTTTTATTTTCTGAGTAGCGTTTGTCTGGTGTACCATCCGCTTTCAGTTTCTGATTTTCAGCGTAACGTTTGTCTGGCGTTCCGTCTGCTTTTGTTTTAACAGCGCCATTGGCAGGTTTTGCTTTAACTTCTTTTTTGGTTGCAGGAGTAGCTGCCGGCTGAGCGGTTTGAGCGAAAGAATTTCCGGCAATAATTAAAAACGCCGCAGCCAATAATACTTTTAATTTTTTCATTTCCTGTTAGTTTAAAGTGAGTGTTTTAATGATTAAACAAAAATACGATGATGGAATTGAAATTATTGCCAATGCAGTCATTATCAGTTGTAATTTTTCTATCATTCCTAACTCACCAAAAAGTTTAACCACAAAAGGAACAAGAGAAATCAAAGGATCTTTTTGTGAACTTGGTTCCTTTTGCGGTTAAAAAAAACATATTGTCGGCTTACCAATTCACAATAATTTCAGGGCGCGTGATCAATTAAACTGATTGTTTTTAACTTTGCATAGAGCATATTTATTAAGCAACGCTCCACAGACAATTACAATGAACATCCAGCAACTCGAATATATCGTAGCAGTAGACAATCACAGGCATTTTGTACAGGCAGCAGAGCATTGTAATGTAACGCAGCCTACCCTGTCCATGATGATCCGAAAACTGGAAGAAGAACTTGGCGTCAAGATTTTTGACCGAACCAAACAACCCATCGTTCCCACCGGCATAGGCCGCCAGATTATTGACCAGGCAAAAGCTATACTTCGGGAGGCAGGAAGAATGCATGAGCTCGCGCGCCATTTCAACGGCGACCTGTCAGGCGAATTAAGGATCGGTATCATCCCCACCATCGCTCCTTACCTGCTACCGCATTTTGTACAACCCTTCATTGCAGCATACCCGGAAATAAGTCTTCATGTGTCCGAAATGATCACGGAAAGAATCATGTCCGAACTGAAACTGGGTAACCTCGATGTTGGTATTGTTGCCACCGTTTCAGGTGAAAGCAGTTTGCAGGAAATCCCGCTTTACAAGGAGAAGTTTTATGCCTACGTGTCTCAAAGTACAGACCTTTACAACAAACAATACATTTTGCCCGGCGACATAGAACCGAATAAACTCTGGCTGCTTGAAGAAGGTCATTGTTTCCGGACTCAAATCCAACGCCTTTGTGAATTGAGCCGCAACAGTCAGTTTGGCAGCAGTTTTAATTACCGGTCGGGTAGTATCGAAACCCTGGTTCGTATGGTAGATCGTAACGGCGGCATCACCATTTTACCACAACTTGCCATTGAAGAGCTGTCGGAGGAACGTAAAAAACACATTCGTCATTTCCAATACCCGGAGCCTGCAAGAGAGGTTTGTTTGGTTGTGAACCGGGAGCAGGTGAAAACAAGGCTGATCGAAGCATTGCGGAAAGGCATCATTGAATTTGTGCCCCAGATTGTTTTCAATGAGGAAAAACAAGTAAGGGTATTTTAGTATAAAAACAGACGCAAATGAAGGGTAAAGTTCTAAGGCTGTCGTAATTTTTCGCATTCTCGCACAACACTTTTTCACCACAAATAACACTAGTCCTACATGAAATTTTTATACTTGTAGTAAATGTAACCGATAGTGAATTTAATGAAAAATTGGGTAGTACTTTTCATTTTTCAACCGTAATATTGGTTTGTAAAATCTAGTAAAAAAACCCTGTTTCATTAAAATTCAATCGTATGAAAAAGTTACTTTTAATCCTTACCCTGTTCTTTTTAGTTCACGGAGCTTTGTTAGCTCAATGTCTGAACACCCCCGATTTTCCTTTTAACACAGATGAAGGCGAAGGAAGATCATGGTCTTCCAGCCTTTACAGCCCTGCTCAGCTCGGCGGAGCCCAGACCATCTCGCAACTTAGCGTTGAACTCAACAACGTGTTCGCCGGATCATTCACCTATGACGGTATCAGTATTTACGTAAGAGAGGTTGACAACACAGAGTTTTCAGATGGCAATTACCCTGGAACGGCCGGATTTACCCAGGTTTTTAGTGGTTCCAAAGCTTTCAACGGCAAGGGAACTTATAGTTTTACCTTTAATGCACCTTTTGCTTATTCCG
This sequence comes from Dyadobacter sp. CY312, assembly GCF_021390535.1. Taxonomy (GTDB): domain Bacteria; phylum Bacteroidota; class Bacteroidia; order Cytophagales; family Spirosomataceae; genus Dyadobacter. Next base: position 51,687 of record NZ_JAJUXG010000017.1, on the reverse strand, counting down.
GCACCAAATATCTGGAAGTGTTTTTCATTCACAATCCCGTTAACGAATATCCGGACAATGAGCCATGGTTTGTACGAACGCAAGGGTCTCCAATTTATATTGGCAAATATGGACTAGGAACGAGCAACGGGTCGCGTGCACGTTTTCAGCTGGTTATCAATAACATTAATTGCGATTTCACAGCCCTTCCGGTTCGCCTCATCAGCTTCAATGCTGCTAAGGAAGGGACCAGCACTTCATTAAAATGGGCTACATCTTCCGAAGAAAACGCCAGTTATTTTGATATCGAACACAGCAGGAACGGCAATACCTGGACAACACTAGGTTCTGTTAAAACGAAGGGAAGCGAGTCGGCAACGACAACTTATTCCTTTCCGGTTACCTCGACCGCGGGCCGCCACTATTTCAGATTAAAAATAGTGGATATAGATCATACCTTTTCCTATTCCAGAATTGTGCAGGTCGACGGGGAGCAAATTGCCAAATCCTACGTATATCCCAATCCGGTTATAGATCGTATTCGGCTTTCCGAAATTGAACTGAAAGGTATTCACCGGATAACGGTTCAGGATGTACTGGGTAATGTACTATTCCACTCTGAAAAAGTGGATGAAAACGGTATTGATGCCAATCAATTTCCGTCCGGAATGCTCATTGTAAAAGTGCTCAAGGCGGATGGCGCCACTTCAACTTACAAGATCGTAAAGATCTGATCTAATCATTCATATTCCTCCGGTGGTAATAAACAGGGCTGCCGGAGGGGTAAAAAATTGACTTCAACACAATCAAAAATCCATCCATCCCTTCAACACAACAGCTTTTTCTCTGCTGACGATAATTTCCACATCCGGGCTTTTTCTTAGTTCGATTTTAAGCTTTCCGTTAAAGTAGTTATGGATGTGTTTGATGGCATCTATGTGTACGATGAACTGACGGTTGGCCCGAAAAAATAATTTGGGATCAAGCTGTTGTTCAAGCTCTTCCAACGTTTGCGACAATGCTTCTTCACTTCCACCAAACAGTCTTGCTTTGGTAATTTTCAGTTCAGAATACAGGTATTCGATATCGCTTACCAGCACCGTTTTGTATCCATCCCGGTAAGGCAGCAAAAATCGGCTCCGATATTCTTTTTTGTTAAGGTGGTTCAAAAGGCTTTCGAGTGAAACAGTCGTGGTATGCGGCTGCCTTTCTTCCGCCATTTGGAATGCATGCTCCAATTCGTCCTGCTCAACGGGTTTCAAAAGGTAATCCACACCATTAACTTTAAACGCACGGACGGCGTATTCGTCGTAGGCTGTGGTAAATATCACCGGACAATCGGGTTTCACTTTTTCAAAAATCTCAAAGCTCAGCCCGTCTGGCAGGCGCACATCCATCATGATCACGTCCGGGCAGTCATTTTTCAAAAGCCAGTCGACACTTTCGCAAACACTTTCAACAACGCCAAGAATATGGGCATCGGGTTTCACCGCGGAAATCATTCTTTTAAGTCTGTCCGCATTCGGCTTTTCGTCTTCAATGATCAGTATATTCTTTATCATGATTTAATCAAAGGGATTTCCACGGTAAACATAGCGTCGGTAGTAGTAATCTGAGGCCGCCGGTCGGTCAACAAAAGATAACGTTGTATAATATTTTGAAGCCCGAGTCCGGGAGAGTTCTTCTTCTTTTGTAAGGGGATTATGGAGTTGGAAACGATCAGATCGTCATTTGGTCCGCTTGTAACTATAATTTGTAACGGATTTGATTTCAGGAACTTGTTGTGCTTCATCGCGTTTTCAATCAGAAGTTGCAGCGTCATCGGAGGGAGATGCAGATTCAATTGAGCCGGATCGATGTTAATTTCAAATGTAATTCCGCTTCCCGCACGGTGTTTCAGCAGGAAAATATAGGCCCTTAAAAACTTCATTTCATCTGCAAGCGTGATCAGATCCTTCCTCGAATTCAATAACAAATACCTGTATACTTTGGAGAAATTCTCAGAATACTGATAACCAAGCTGCTGATCTTCGAGAATGAGTTCCGAAAGCACACTGAGATTGTTGAAAACAAAATGCGGATCAAGCTGCAATTTCAGCGCTTCAAGTTCTGCTTCTGTTGCTGCCTGCTTGTGCTGCGCCGATTTCAATTTGTGTTCGGTCGCTTCCAGAGCCGCGTTTTTCCAGTTCAATATCAAGTAATCACCGGTATTTATAGCGCTGATTGTGAGGGCAATGAATATACTAACCGTCAGCCACTGCCAATACCAGAGATTTTCCTTATTGTCTCCAAAGATTTGTGTGCACTCTTCTTCCAGCAAATACATCACAATTAACTGACTGAAAATCAACAGAACCACACTTCCCACATTTATTGAGGTTTCTACCACCAGGCGGCGGAGCGGCGTCTCAATCCAGGGCAGTTTTTGATTGAGTTGCTCATGAATCGAAATGCTGGACACGGCTATTAGTGTACATGATATTAAAGACAAAGCCCACTCTGTGAAAATATCGGTAACTGGTCTTGCAAAATACTGAACCCACCAAACGTCGTACGGATTGAGCATGTAGGTGAACACGTAAAACATAACAAACGACAAGCAGGCGAGTATGATCAGCTTGCTTTTTCTTGTTATTAACTGGCTACGTGTTTTTTCCATATGTGGTAATTTCGTGGTGAACGTCGGGCAAAGTTAAGTCTAAATCGCTCATCCCGATTTATGATCAAAATTAGAAAGCAACATACACACACCACCCGATAGATTTACTGAACCGTCAAAATTAGAAACTGAGCCGGAGACAGTTCGGTCCCAAAACGTATTACACAACCTTTATTCACTTTTTGCGAGGTCTACCTGATTTTAACAACCACTTTTCCCTTAGCCCGCCCGCTTTCCACATACTCCAAAGCCTCATTGGTATTTTCGAATGCGAATTCCTTATCTACAACAGGTTTAATGCCTGCTGATTCTATCAGTTTTGTGATCTCATGCAATTGTTTTCCATCTGCCCTCATAAACAGAAAGGAATATTGCACACCAAGTTTTTTTGCTTTTTTCCTTACAGCGGAGCTAATCAGCGACAAAATCATTTTGATATACCAGGGAGCACTTATTGCATTCGCAAAATCCGGCGTTGGCGGTCCCGAAATCGAAATGAGCTTTCCTCCCGGTTTTAGCACATTCAGCGACTTTTTCAGCGTTGTCTTATCCTGGCTGTTCAGCACCAGGTCGTAGTCGTTCAGCACATTTTCAAAATCCTGTTTTTTATAATCAATCAGCACATCGGCACCAAGACTTTTGAGTGTATCAAAACTCTTTTCACTGGCCGTTGTGGCAACAGTTGCTCCCAGGTGTTTTGCGAGCTGAATCGCAATGGTACCCACACCACCGGAACCAGCCTGGATAAAGACTTTCTGACCTTTTTGCACGTTGCCAACTTCAACCAATGCCTGCCAGGCGGTTAGTGCTACGAGCGGAACAGAGGCCGCTTCTTCCATCGAAATGTTCTTCGGTTTTAATGCAAGATCGTTTTCTTTGATGGCAATGTATTCTGCAAATGTTCCGATGTGGAAATCTGCCGGACGTGCGTAAACCTCGTCGCCCACTTTGAAGTGCTTTACTTTTTTGCCAACCTGCGTGATTATCCCCGCGGCATCATGTCCCAGAATCAACGGGAATTTGTAGGGTAATATCAGTTTAAACTCCCCGGACTTAATTTTGGAGTCCAGTAGATTTAAGCCGCTGGCGTGTATTTCTACCAGCACCTCATCGTCTTTAATGGCAGGCGTTGCTACCTCTTCCAATAAGAGCTTTGCCTTTTTGTCGTATTTTTTTATGAGAAATGCTTTCATGTTTTTGGTAACGGAAGTTCTGTGGTGCGCATCAATTTTCAATTCCTCAAGAGCTCATGACTCTTCTTTGGGTTAACCATTCCAAAAGCGAACTTCGGAAAAAACCTGTTAAGCAGATTGAAGATCTTCGCGTCGCCTACCCGAATTGTATCGTGCTCTTTCAGCAAACCGTCAATCAGGCCCTTGACCATATCCTCAGCTGATATTTTTTTATCGTTCCTGTCCGCCGTCATTTCCGTTGCAACAAGCGGCGGAATCAGTTCAATTATTTTTACGTTGCCACCTATAATCTTCAAGTGTTCACGGAGTGACCTGGTGTAGAATGCCAGCGCAGTTTTCGACGATGAATAAGTCGCTTCAATCAACGACGGAGCCAGGCTCAATATCGATGTCGTGTTGATGATCGCAGCCTCTTTCCTTGATTGCAACATGCCCAAAAAGAGATTGTTCAGTCTGATCACACCCACATAATTCACTTCCATTTCATAGGCTGCCCCCTCGGCATGTTTGTCACTTAACATGCCCAGATTCGACGGCGGAACAAGCACAGCTGCATTGTTATACAGAATGTCAATGCCTCCCAACGCTTTAACCTGTTCATAAAGTAATGCAGCATCTGCGGCATTGCCTGCATCACTTTTGATCGCAGTCAATTTCGGATACCGCTTTTTAGCCGTATCCAGTTTCTGCTGATTTCTACCTGTAATAATCACCCTGGCTCCAAGATCCAGAAACTGCTTGGCAGCTTCCAAACCTATTCCTGATGCTCCGCCGGTGATCAGAATTGTTTTACCCGTTACTTTCATATCATTTTTGTGCTAAAAATGCGGGAATGAATCAGTGAGGAAGTTGTTCGATGATTGGATTTATCAGCGCATGAATTTGTTTGGTATCACCCACCGGTACTTCAACCTGATTTAATTCCAAAGCTGCCAAAAATTCATCAGCAACCTCGGATGCAGGAATGCCGCTGGCACCACCAATCTCTGCCGAAAATTCCGTATTGACCAAAGGCGGATATACTTCAAATACATGCAACTTTTCGTTTTCTGCAAATGTGTCGCGCAATCCCTGCGTGTAGCTATGCAGCGCTGCCTTGCTCGCAGAGTAAGTAGGCACATATTTATTGGAGCGATACACCGCTATGGAGGATACATTCACAACAGCGGCCTCATCCTGTCGCAAAAGCTGCGGTAATACCAATGAGGTGAAATGAATTACGCTGATGTAGTTGGTGTTCATTTCCTGGTGAGCTTTTTCGGCGGCACTGTTCCCGGCAACGCTAAGATCATTCATAAACGCAGCGCCGGCATTGTTGATGATGATATTCAGGTCCGGGTGTTTTGCTGCCAGTTCGTCGGCAATGCGGATGCGTTCCGCTTCAACAGAAAGATCGCCCCGAATCGCAACAGCGTTATCCAGTTCTTTCAATGCATTTTGAAGTCGCTCTTCGTTACGTCCGTTGATGATGACTTTGTTACCTGCTGCACTTAATTTTTTAGCAATAGCCAAACCGATTCCGGCACTTCCGCCACTGATGAATACGGTATTCGATGATGTTTTCATTACAGATTAATTTAAAATGTTATTGTGTTAATTATTTAATATTGGGTAATCAGTATATCCTTTTTCTCCCGGAGTATAAAAAGTGGATTGATCTGGATGATTGAGCGGAGCATCGGCTTTGAAACGCGCTACCAGATCGGGATTGGCCAGGAAAGGAACACCGAAGGATACCAGGTCTGCGTCGCCTGCATTCAATACCAGATTTGCAGTTTCTTTGGTAAATGCCCTGTTGATGATGATGGTACCGTTGTAGATTTTACGGAAATGTTTGGCCACTTCCTGTATTGCGTGCTGATTTCCGGTAACGTCGGTGAAGGGTTCTATCAGGTGGATATAAGCCAGTCCGTACTCATTCAATCTGCCGACAATATAATCGTATAAAGCAATCGTTTCATCGTCAACCAGAATACCCATAATGCCATTGAGCGAAGGGTTCAGCCGAACGGCTACGCGATTGATATCCACCGCTCCCTTCAATTCGTCCAGGATTTCAAACAGGATTCGGGGACGGTTTTCAATCGTTCCTCCGTATTCATCTTCCCGAAGATTTGTGTTTTTGGAGAAAAACTGTTGTAGCAGGTATCCGTTGGCACCATGCAGTTCCACACCGTCAAACCCGGCTTCAAAAGCATTCATGGCTGCCTGCTTAAAATCTGCAATGGTCCTTTTGATATCGTCAATAGTCATTGGCTGCGGAGCTTCGGATGGTTTAAGTCCTTCGGCTGTAAATACCTGTTGGTTCGGATTTACATCAGATGGCGCCAGCGGCTTTTTGCCATTGTGCAAATCCGGATGAGAATACGCGCCGGTATGCCACAGCTGAGCGAAAATCTTCCCACCTTCCTGATGAACCGCTTCGGTCGTCAGTTTCCAGCCCTCAATCTGTTCCGCAGTATAGACACCCGGAACATTAATCACCCCGATTCCCTCTTCGCTGATAAACGTGCCTTCAGTAACAATCAGCCCGGCTGATGACCTTTGCTGATAGTACTTTGCGGTTAGTTCCGTTGCTACATTACCGATGTTATTGGAACGGGAACGTGTCATCGGCGCCATCACCATGCGGTTTTGCAATTCGGCTTCGCTGAGTTTGTAAGCGTCAAATATTGTTTCCTTATTCATGTCTATTTTCATTGTTTATAAATTATAAAATATACTTTTTGGTCTATTTTTTGTCAAAAAAATTTAGATAACGTATTGTTCCAGTTCAGTTTTCAGGCTTTTGATCAGCGATTGCATTGGCTTTGCGGTATCCATTGTTCTGCACATCACGATACCACCTTCTATGGATGCCATTAGTTTAAAAGCAAATACCGTAGCGTCGAGATTTGGAGAAAATTCCCCGTTATTAATCCCTTCTGTAAGTACATTGATAAGATCCTGCTGGCCGGCTCGGAACACGCCTGCTATCTTTTGTTTGATAACGGGGTAATTGTCGTCTGCCTCCACAGCAGTATTAAAAATAGGACAACCACCTGATATATAGGTATCAATAGGATCCCTGTAAAAATCCAGAAAAGCGAATATTTTTGCTTTTGCCGTTTTTTTATCAGCCACAGCCAAGTGAATTTTATCCGATATTTTCTTCAGAAGTAAATCGACAACCTGAACGGAAAGATCTTCTTTGTTCTCAAAATGTCCGTACAAACATCCTTTCGTCAACCGGGTTGCTGCAAGCACATCATCTATACTTACACCAGAAATCCCCTTCTCATTGTAAAGCGGACCGGCGGTTTCCAGTATAAATTGTTTTGTTTTTTCAGCCTTGGTAAGCATGGTAGTTGCTGGTTATAAATCTTGATACAAATATACCAAAAAGTATATTTTAAAAGCAATTTTTTTTTAAACCTTCATGTCCGGGCACACCGTATTATTCAGAAAAAGTGGCCCCTACACACTCCTGACACAATTTGATTCAGGCAAAAAAATTGTTCGTTTCAGTCGCCAAAAACTACGGTTCAGTCAAAAAAACGTTCAAACAGCTGCATGAAGAAGGTTTATTTGCATAGAATAATATAATCTATGTACAATGTTTAAGTCAATTTCTAAGTCAAAACAAATTATTACCGGACTGTGGTTATTAACCGCAACGGCCATATTTACTTCTTGCAGTACTCAGGCAGATCAGGGCGGTTACGGTGAGACCCCGCCACAGGAAACGGATTTTATAACACTGAACAGTGGCAATGCGCCAGTAGAAACCACCTATCCAGGCGCCATTGAAGGAAGCGTAAATGTGGATGTAAAAGCACAGGTAAGTGGCTATCTTGAAACGATTTATGTAAAAGAAGGCGACTACGTTCAAAAAGGACAGTCGCTTTTTAAAATCAAAAGTGAGGTTTTCAATGAGCAGGTCAATAACAGTGATGCAGGTTTAAAATCGGCGCTGGCTGCTCAGGCTAATGCCAGTCTGGAAGTAGAAAAAATCAAACCATTGGTGGAAGGAAAGGTAGTATCCGACATGCAGCTTCGTGCGGCTCAGGCGAGCTACGATGCGGCCACAGCACAGGTTGCCCAGGCGAAAGCAGCATTGGGTTCTTCGAAAATCAACGCGGGTTTTGCACTGATCAAAGCACCGGTGAGCGGCTACATTGGCCGTATTCCCAATCGGATCGGAAATCTGGTGATGCCTTCTGATGCCATGCCGCTTACAACGCTTTCGGATATCAATACGGTATTTGTGTATTTCTCCATGAGCGAAGCCGATTTTATTACGTTTAAAAAAGCAACAACCGGCAAAGAAGAAACCGTGGAGTTGATCATGGCGGATGGTTCTGCGTATGCACACAAGGGTAAACTGGAAAGTGCAAGTGGAAATATTGACCGCACCACGGGCAGCATGAGTATGAAAGCGGTATTCCCGAATCCTGATAAATTGTTACGCTCAGGCGGTGCAGGAAGGGTTGTGATCCACCGTGTGCTGGGCGATGTACTCAATTTGCCAATGGCTGCTGTGAAGGATATTCAGAACAAATATTTTGTATTCAAACTTGCAGACAGCAACAAGGTGGCGATGACTCCGATTGAGATTGCGGGCACATCGGGAAACAATTATCTGGTAAAATCGGGCATTCAAAGTGGCGATAAAATAGCTGTTAACCGCATTGACGCCCTCAATGAAGGGACGGTGGTAGCTCCCAAATCAGTTTCAGCAGACTCGCTTTCCAAGTAATTCAAAGACAAAAAATTCTCATGTTAAAAAATATAATTGACAAGCCCGTAACGGCTACGGTGATCTCTGTCGTATTGGTGATCCTGGGTATCATTGGTCTGACCAGGTTGCCCGTAACCCGTTTCCCGGATATTTCGCCACCGACCGTCATGGTTTCCGGTAGCTATCCCGGAGGTAATAGTGAAGCTGTAATTCGTTCGGTGGTGACGCCGCTCGAAGAACAGATCAATGGTGTGGAGAATATGCAGTACATCAAATCTACTGCCAGTAATGACGGCTCTTTCTCGATTACTGTTATTTTCAAACAAGGTGTAAATCCTGACCAGGCGGCTGTGAACGTGCAAAACCGGGTGCAGCAGGCCACGCCAATTTTGCCACAGGAAGTGATCCAGATGGGATTGACAACTTCCAAGCAGCAGAATAGTATGATCATGATTTTCAATGTATTTACAACGGATAACAGTAAATACGACGAGCTGTTCCTTCAAAATTACACGAACATCAACCTCATCCCCCAGATCAAACGTGTACCAGGTGTTGGTCAGGCGCAATCGTTTGGTGCAAAGGATTATTCGATGCGTGTGTGGCTCAATCCACAGAAAATGGCGAGTTACGGCCTGATCCCCGCCGATGTAAACCAGGCTATTTCTGACCAGAGTCTTGAATCGGCTCCGGGTAAATTGGGCCAGGAATCGCATGCAGCACTGGAATATGTGATGCGCTACAAAGGCAAAAAGAACCAGACTACCGAGTATGAAAACATTGTTGTGAAAAGGAATGGTGCCGATCTGGTTCGCCTGAAAGATGTTGCACGAATTGAATTTGGCTCTATAAATTATGGTGGAAATACAACCTCCAACGGTAAAAGCGCTGTCACGATCGCCATCCTTCAAACGACAGGTTCCAACGCGAATGCGATTGAAATCGGTGTGCAGGATGTGTTGAAAAAAGCCTCCAAAACTTTTCCTCCAGGCATTGAATACACCAGTTTGATGAGTACCAAAGAACGTCTGGATGAAGCGACGACTCAGGTAAAATCAACTTTGATCGAAGCCTTTATTCTGGTATTTATTGTAGTGTTTATCTTCTTGCAGGATTTCCGCTCGACCATCATTCCGGCCATTGCGGTTCCGGTCGCAATTATCGGTACGTTCTTCTTTCTTTTGGTTTTTGGCTTTACGATCAACGTACTGACGCTTTTTGCTTTGGTACTTGCCATTGGTATTGTCGTCGATGATGCGATTGTGGTCGTCGAGGCGGTGCACAGCAAAATGGAAGGCTCCAACATGAGCGGACGGGAAGCTACGCACAGTGCCATGAGTGAAATTACCGGTGCGGTTATTTCCATTACTTTGGTGATGTCGGCTGTGTTTATTCCGATTGGTTTTATGACGGGCTCGTCCGGGATTTTCTATAAACAGTTTGCCTATACTTTGGCCATCGCCATTATTATTTCAGCGGTAAACGCCTTGACGTTAACACCTGCTTTGTGTGCTTTGCTTTTGAAAAATACACATGCGGAAGGGCATGACGAAAAGACAAACAACGGTTTTGGAAAACGATTCTCTACGGCTTTCAACGCAGGGTTTGATAACCTTACAGGAAAATACATCAACGGATTAAAATTCCTGATCGGCAGAAAATGGCTTGCAGCTGGTTTGGTGATCACGATCACTGCCGCAGCCGGTTGGCTGATGGTTACCACGCCGAAGAGTTTTGTACCAATGGAAGATGACAGTTTCATCATTTTCAGTTTGGCCATGCCTCCCGGAACGGCGCTGGATCGTACTACAGCAGCAGCAGACAAGGTTGAAAAAATATTGTCGGGAAATGAAGCGGTTGAAACAAGCTCGATCATTACGGGTTTTAATATTTTGTCCAATAGCGCCAGTCCGGCTTACGGAGTTGGTTTTATTAAACTTAAAGACAAGAAAAAACGCGGAGCAGTGCAGGACATAGACGAAATTCTGGCGGGTATGAGTGCGCAGTTTGCTACCGTAAAAGAAGGTACGATCATGGCTTTCAGGAGTCCGCCGGTGGAAGGTTACGGAATTACCAGTGGCGCAGAAGTGGTGTTGCAGGACAAAACCGGAAAAAGTGCTACTGCTTTGAAGGCGATGTCGGATCAGGTTCTCGGGCAGATCATGCAGCAACCGGGCGTACAGTTTGCTTACACAACCTTCCGCACCGATTTCCCTCAATTGGAAATGGAAGTGGACAACGACAAAGCGCAGCAAATGGGTGTGAGTGTGAGTGGAATGATGAATGCCATTCAAACGTATTTCGCTGGTGACCAAAGTCTGAACTTTACCCGTTTTGGTAAATTCTACCGGGTGAGTGTAAAAGCCGATGGGGTTTTTAGAATGGATCAGCAGGCTTTCAATGAGATATTCGTGCGAAATGATCAGAACCAGATGGTGCCTGTGAATTCGCTGATCAAATTACATAAGGTTTATGGCCCGGAATCGGTTGACAGGTACAACCTTTTCAACGCCCTGAACATTACCGTGGTAGCACTTCCCGGAATCAGCAATGGCGATATGATGGAGAACCTGGAAAAGAATGTATTTGACAAACTGCCAACGGACTACGGTTACGAATGGACGGGATTAAGTCTGGAAGAAAAGTCGGCGGGAAACCAGACGATGTACATCCTTGCACTTTGCTTGCTGTTTGTATACTTCCTTCTGGCGGCTCAGTTTGAGAGTTATCTGATACCGTTCGCGGTGTTGCTTTCAATCCCAACCGGTATTGTCGGTTCGTTTGCAGCCACCAAAGCCATCGGTTTTGACAACAACATTTATGTACAAGTCGGGCTGATCATGCTGGTAGGACTTTTGGCCAAAAACGCCATCCTGATCGTCGAGTTCGCCGTGCAACGCCGTGCCGCAGGACTTTCCATTGTGGAATCTGCCATTGAAGGCTCCAAGTCAAGGCTTCGCCCGATCATCATGACATCGCTTGCATTCATTGTTGGTATGATCCCGCTCATGGTCGCCACCGGAGGTTCCGCATCGGGTAACCGGTCGATCAGCACAGGTGCAGCCATGGGTATGCTGAGCGGAGTAATCCTCGGGATATTTGTAATTCCGTTGCTGTATATCCTGTTCCAGTATTTACAAGAGAAGATATCGGGAAGTAAAAAAGTAGTGATGGAGCAGGGCGAACGGATTTAGGTTAGAAAACACCGCTTGTTTGGCAATCTTGCAAATAACCCACCCCGCCCTATCGGGCACCGCGCGGCGGACCGTCCCTCCAAGGAGGGGAATCCGACGCCAATCCCCTCCTTGGAGGGGTGCCGCAGGCGGGGTGGGTTCTTCGGGACGGTCCGCTTACTTGTCTAACTGTCAAACAACTATAAGCCTATAATATTAAAACACGTTTCCCTTGGTTCTTTAACCTGAAACTGAACAATAATGAATTCGATAAATAAAAATATAATTGCAATACTCGCGCTGGCCGCGGGCCTCACCTCCTGTACGGTTGGCAAAAAATATGAACGCGCCAACCTGCAAGCTCCTGAACAGTTTCGTGCCCAGGTTCCACTTACGGCCGACAGCATACAACTCCCCTGGCGGACTTTTTTCAGAGAACCGCAACTGGTGAGCCTGATCGAAAAGGCATTGAACAAAAACAATGACGTAGCCATTGCCGTCAAAAACATGCAGCAGCTGGACCTTGCCGTGAAAGAGGCCAGGCTTGGCCTGCTCCCAACTCTGGATTTGAACGTGGGAGCAAGTCGGGCATTTTTGTCCAAAAACTCTTTGAATGGTTCTTTGAGCGAGCAGTTTGTAGGGACATCTTATATGGATAACTACGATGCGACATTGCAACTTTCCTGGGAAGTAGATATCTGGGGAAAGGCAAAAATGCAGAAGGAAGCAGCGATAGCCAATTATTTTGGGCAGAAGGAAAACCTTTCGGCACTGAAAACGAGGATCATTAGTCAGGTTGCGCAGGCTTATTACAACCTGATCAGTCTGGATGAGCAGCTGATTATCGCCCAGCGAAACATCGCACTCAGCGACAGCACGTTACACATGATGCACCTGCAATTCACTGCGGGACAGATCACTTCCCTGGCTGTGGACCAGGCAGAAGCACAAAAGAAAACAGCTGAATTGCTGATACCTTTAGCCATGCAAAACATTGCGGTACAGGAAAACGCGCTGAGTATTTTGTGCGGAGAATATCCTGACAATATTTCCCGCGCCGGAGATCTGGCAGAAGTGATGCCTGAGGACCAATTTGCAAAGGCTGTTCCCGCGCAACTGCTAAGCCGCCGTCCGGATGTAAAAGCGGCGGAATATGTGGTGGTGAATGCCAATGCAAGAACCGGACTGGCAAAAGCTGCCATGTATCCGGCGTTCAGTTTGACGCCTCAGGTGGGAGCCAATTCGTTCAAGTTTAACCAATGGTTTGACCTTCCCGGATCGATGGCAAAAACCATTGCCGTAAATCTCACACAGCCCATTTTCAGAAAACGATCTCTGAGAACAGCGCACGAAACAGCTATTGTAGAGCAGGAAAAGGCGGTGATCCAGTTCAAACAAACCCTGATGACGGCAGTGGGCGAAGTGTCGGACGCCATGGCAAGATCCAACGGCGCATCGCAGCGACTTGAACTCGTTCAGCAAAAAACGGCAATGCTCAACAAAGCCACGGACGACGCCCAAAAGCTATACAAAAGCGGCATGGCAACATATCTCGAAGTAATCACAGCCCAAAACAGCAGACTGCAAAACGACCTCGAAGCCATCAGCATCCAACTAGAAAAACTGAACGCAGTAACAGACCTATACCGTGCGCTTGGCGGTGGTGTGGAGTAAGAATGCTCTATATGATTTGTAGTGGGCAAGAAAAAAATGGACATATGGCATTTTGAGAGATTTTACTTTTTTGCCTTGACGCAAAAAAGTAACAAAAAAAGTCAAGGCTGTACGAAAATTTTAACGGAAATTGAATTATCCTGTGCCTAAACAAAAAAAACTCCTCCTTCGTCGTCAGACAGTTTTTTGTTTTTAACAGCCCAGGACAATCCAATTTCCTAATTTTCGTAAGGCCGATCTTCGAAACGCGTTACTTAAAACATAATCATCCACTATGATCCATATAGAACCATAAACACATCAACCTGCTTTGGCCAAAGTGCTTCAAAGCAGGTTGATTACCTCAAACCTTCCTTTCAGGCGCAACGCTGCGCTTAAGAATCCATCCATTTTCTTTACAAACCGTATTTAAGATGATCCAGAATATGCATCAGGAACAAGGGATTTTCGACACGGCCCAACCGGAAATTGAATGTGTGATGGGGTTTATAAAAACCATCTGGAATGAAAACAACCATGCTGAAATTTCAAATTACCTTCATGACGATTTCATAGACCATTCCCTGCCATTCACTTCCCTTCAAGACAAATCAGGACTGTTGATTTACCTGAAAGAGTTGGCAAAAAAAGTATATCACAACACCGAAATCCTGCAACTGAGCACACTGGACGAATTGGTGATCTGCAAGATCAGGATCGTTACCACATTACTTGCAGACAAAGGGAACGACAAGATTCAGCCCGAAATTATTGACGGGTATCGGGTTTTTAGAATGAGTGACGGGAAGATTATTGGGCATTGGGAGATGATTTGAGGGGGGGCTGTAAATTGCTCGAAGGTTGAATGACCGGACGTAACCGGAGACCTTTTGGCTAACGGAGATTGTAATTGATGGTATGTTATAGTTTGGCTGGTAAATTTATTGCGGTGCGCTGCACCTTTTGAAAACTCTGCATCCTGATTTCTACAATTATTATCGGTGCTCTGCACCTTTTGTCGCACGGACAGGTGCAGAGCACCGCAATATTTGTAGAGAAAAATGTGAAGTGCGGATTATAAGGTACAGCGCACCGTAATACAAGTCCGTAGCTTTCAATCAACCCGTGTAGCTCTCCGTTAAATCATGATAATCCTGTAAAGGCAGGCTTGGTAGATGATCCTTGGGAATATCGCTATTCTCAGAACGTGATTACATGAAAAACCAAGCGGTTTATTGGTGATAGAATTCATGTACATTACTGGCACAGAGGGTAATGTCGCCTGATTGCGGAGCCTACGCGGCGCGGTATGAACACTCCGCACAACGCGGGTTTCACACTTAAAGCAAGATCGATTTTAACTTCGGAAGAGGTCTCACAAAACGAATGGTAAAATGCATAGCTTTATTTTAAGCTAAACTTGGTTTTATATACAATATAAATCGTAAAAATAACAAGGGGAATTACAGCTAATCTGATAACAGATAGGTAGTTCTCCGAAGACATCAACGTTGGGAAAAAGACTATTGCGAGGCCAGAATTGATAGAAAGATGGGTTAGGATGGCAACGAAAACACTGCCTTGGGTAATGTTTGATAGGTATGTAAATAGAAAAGATAGGCACATTGTTGCAATCAAGTAGACCGATACATACAATACTGTGATATCACCATTTGCAACCAAGGCTCCAACAGGTGCGAAGAAAAGAGGAATATGCCAGCAGAACCACACCAAGCCGATTAAAACACCACACTTAAATGAAGAGTATCTTTCTTGAAGTTTGGGTAGCAAATAACCCCTCCATCCCAATTCTTCACCTAAAGGGCCCGCAAATAGGCCAGAGCCTACAAGCCATAAAACAGATCCCAATTTCGGCAAGCTAAAAGGTCCTACAGGCTTGGCAGAGAGGTGAAATATTCCAATGCCGATCAGCATAATCAGTATGGGTAAAGCAAAAATTAATATATAGATTTTTGAGGAGGCCTGCCATATGGTATATTTTTTTACTAGTGTATTAACGCTATTTACTCCCCCCGTTGCGGCAGTAACGATTATTGAAGCTAAGGTTGGCCCATACACACCTAGGAAAAATAATACCATGAATATATAATTGGCATTTTCATGAGAACCACTCCTTAGAAAGTACAATGCCATACCCCAATTGCCCCAACTCCAGATAAACGTAAGAATTAGAAAAATAAGAATACTGTTATTTTTTACTTTGGGGAATGCACTGACATTATCTAATATTTTGAAAACAGACATGTGATTGCTTTTACTATAAGAATATTATATTATTGAAGAAGTAATTATCTATCAGACTTGCCTTAACTACATTATTTAAGCGAGGTTCCAAAATGTTTAAATACACATAATTGCAACCTTAATTTGAGGGTATTATAGTACACATAGGCTATTAAAAACATTCATCAAGCCTCCCAAAACGATGATAATTACCCGGAAGATTTGTCACCTATCGATGTGTTAGCATTATTAAGTCCGTAAAGCAGTATTTATACCTGATTTTTTAGAACTCGACCATGATAAATAAAATGCTCCTTAAAACCAAATTGATAATTGTTTTGATGACCGTTCTGGCAGGATCATGCTGTACAAAAAAATATTGTATAGGTTCTGACGACATGGATTATATTCAGTTCAATAACTTCCTAAACAGCGAACTGGATACGATTACTATACAACGATTCAGCAAGAATAGCAATTTTGCTACTGTTATGGAGGATATAACTGTGGTAACCAGCAATTTCTCGGAAGGATCAGATTTTCAACACATACAACTTCCTGTAAGATTGACAATTGACTATGATTATATAGTGAAACTTAACAGTACCGGGGAGAATTTCACCATTTCCGATTTTGTGTCAAAAAAAGAAGACTGCAATACGGGATTTATGTGTAATGATTCCTACAATGCTTTGAAAAGTTATCTGGTAAACGGAAATCTGATGAGTACTTACCAAATCGAAATAAGCAAATGAAAAATTAAATGAATTGATCCGGCAGAAAACTTTTCTTTGTGGATTTAATTGATTCTCTCCAAAGGTTTGATGGATCTGTCTAAAAAAAAATAGTTTCTTTCCATAGCCTGAGTCCCTCAGCTATTCGCAGTTTAAAAACTGCGAATCAAGCCTGCGCGGCCCGGATAATCAACAGTCTGTGACGGTCTTGAAAAGTTTTCGTCCCTAGGAATACAAATCAAATTACCTATGGCTTTTGCGAGAAGAATTGGAGATCCAGAATCCCTGTATTTTGTCACTTTTGCCACCGTACAGTGGGTTGACGTATTTACCAGAAGCACTTACGTTGATATCGTATTGGACAGTTTAAGATATTGCCAAAAAGAGAAAGGTTTGAGAATACATGCTTGGTGTATCATGTCTAACCATGTGCACTTGTTAATTACTACAAAATTAGGACACCATCCCTCAGACTTTTTGCGGGACTTTAAAAAATTTACTTCTAAGAAAATTATTACCTCCATTGAAGATAAAACGCTTCCTGAAAGCAGAAGGAATTGGATGTTATGGTTGTTTCGCACCGCTGGGCAGGATAATTCAAAAAATCAGATTTATCAATTCTGGCAGCAAGAGAATCACCCCGTTGAAATATTTAGCAATAAATTTATGGACCAAAAACTCGCATATATTCATGATAATCCTGTAAAAGCTGGCTTGGTAGATGATCCTTGGGAATATCGCTATTCCTCAGCACGTGACTACATGAAAAACCAAAGAGGTTTATTGGACATTGAGTTTCTGTAACTTACCGTCATAGACGGTAATGTATCTTGAGTGCGGAGTGTGGACACTCCGCACAACTTCGCAACACTTCGCACAACTGGGATCAAACCGCCCGTTTCACGATCTGCGGTGACGATTACCAGCGATACTCCGTTGCTTTCCGTGGCCTATGTCCCACAGGGCAGATACAGGCAGCAAATTCCCAGCCGACCTTTAATTACCTAAATTCGGATTTGGAAGTTCTTTCATGTAAGGAATGGTCTGAAACTAATGTTCTGCTGACTTTGCTAATTTTGCATTGCACAGTTACAGCGGAGCCGACATTGTTTGTGACACTCCTCAGATCCAACTTTCAAAAACAACCTTCTAATTTTACCCCCACCACCCCCAATCCATCCATGAAAAAATCGATTTTGTACTTAACGGATTTATACTTTGAAGCGAAAGGCAGAAGATATTATGAGGAAGACTTATATCTGACAAACGTTTTGAGGGACGATTATGAGATATTAATTTGTCATCCGTGCGACTCGGAGAAGTTTGAGACCCAGGTTGACCTGATTATATTCCGCAACGCTGGCCCGGTTATGAATTACAAGCGCTATTTTGACGCTTTTGTAAAACGTGTGAATTCTGGTCTTTTGTCCTACAACCCCATGAACGGCAAAGCAGACCAGATGGGTAAGGAGTATTTGTTAACGCTTACTGCTGAGGGCTATCCGGTGATCCCGACGATTGAAAACCTGAAAGATTTGCACAGGTTGCCGGATGTTGAAAAATACATGGTAAAGCTGAAAAACGGAGCGGATTCTATCGGGATGCAGGTCGTGGATTCTCAGGCATTACACGAGGTGGAACTGACAGGATCAATCGTTCAGCCGTTTATCGATTTTGAGTACGAGGTTTCATTTTACTTCATTGATCAGGATTTGCATTACTCCTTGTATGCGCCGGATAAAAGCAAACGATGGAATTTGGAACAGTATGAAGCAACCGCAGATGATGTAGCTTTTGCAAAGCAATTTATAGGCTGGAATAACCTTTCACATGGTATACAGCGCGTGGATGCGTGCCGGTTGCCAAACGGCGATTTGCTATTGGTCGAGCTGGAAGATTTAAATCCGTATTTGTCCATCGGCTTGTTATCAACGGATCTGCGGGATCAATTTGTAGTCAATTTTAAGAATTCCATTCAGAAGGTGATTTGAAATGAGGAACGCCTCACCGCCCGGATTCGAAAACCAGTAACACTTATTCAATTCATTCGCCCCCTATTTTTGTAACCATATTACATTGTTAGTTAACCAAATATCGATTTTCGTCTTTAAATGATACCTTTGTAACCTACTCTTACTTTAATCAAGGCGTTTTAGACTATGGAATCTGGTAGCATAAGAGATCTATTTTACAACCACCAGGGCAACCTGATTCATAAATGGGATCATTATTTCGATGTTTATGAAAAGTATTTTTCTTCTTATCGGGGAAAGCAGGTGAACATCCTGGAAATCGGTATTTCCCACGGAGGATCACTTCAACTCTGGAAAAAATACTTTGGTGAAAATGTTCATATCTATGCTATTGACATAAATCCGGATTGTAAGAAGCTGGAAGAAGAGAATACGACCATATTTATCGGATCACAGACTGATGAAGAATTCTTAAAGCATGTGTATGACCAAATTCCCCCTGTTGATTTTATTATTGATGACGGTGGTCATACTATGGAACAGCAGATACTGTCTTTCGAAATGTTGTATATGAAAGTGAAAGAAGGTGGTGTGTACATTGTTGAAGACACACATACTTCTTACTGGGATGAGTTTCATGGAGGGCTCAAAAATCCCGGGACTTTTATTGAAAAATCAAAAGGTCTTGTCGATTCCCTCTATGATCACCATGTTATTGACAAAAGTAAGGTGAGAATTGATGAGATTTCCCAAAATATTAATTGCATAACATTCTATGATTCCATGGTTGTTTTTGAGAAAAATCTCAGAAAGCAGCCCTTTCACAAGCAAATCGGAAAGAAAACCATTGTACCATATGAACCGACTTCGGAGATGAAACAACAGAAAGATACCCTTCTGTCCACTCTGAAATCTCTTTTCGTGAAAAAGAATGAGGAAATTCATCCATTTGCTGCCAACGACGGGGGAATCAAGGAAATCAAATGAGAGAATCCGGTGTACTAATCCACCTGGCTCTAAATTTCCGTTCAGGCTACATACCAATCAAAAGCACTGCTGTAAAGGCAGCCCTTTTGATTGGTAAACAACTACAAATCTGGCCATTATGTACTATGAACCAGATTTTTGGCACTGTTCATCAAAGCGATTCCAAAAAATCCAGATAAGACGGAACGCTCTGTTCAATCCACTCCTTTGATGCATTTTGGTCAATTCCGTAAAAAGCAAAGAATGGCTTGTAGTCGGCTTTTACATACTCAAAAGTAAGTTCGAAAGGACGCAGTAGCTCTTCCATTGTGTACTTGTATTGTTCCTCCGGTCCGTACTCATATTCTTCTAATCCGGCAGAAACCGCCAGAGCGATTTTCTTTCCAGCTACTTTATAGCCACTTTTACTGCCATATGCCCATCCAGATATCAAAACTTCATCAATCCATTTTTTGAGAAGCGATGGACAACTGTACCAGAAAACGGGGAATTGAAATACTATTTTATCGTATTGCTCTACCAGACCCTGTTCTGCTTTTACATTAATCTTTTCATCCGAATAAACCTTATGAAGCTGATGAATGACATATTTATCGGGATATTTTGTTAACTCTTCAAGCCATCTTCTGTTAACTACCGATTCTTCGATGTTCGGATGGGTAATAATTACTAATGTTTTCATCTCCTTATTTGTAATTTCTTCAAGACAAAAGTAAACGAGCTACCTCTAATTGTGTACATTAGCTACCAAATGTGAGGTACTATAAAAAATGTAAGTAATGAGCGCGATCAAGAAGTCATCAACCAATTTTGCCAACAAACAGGCACTTGCAGACGAGTGCCCGGAGGTTTATGCCGCCCTCATTATTGGCGGACAATGGGCTCTGGTAATCTGTTCCTGGCTATTGAATGGGAAACTGAGATTTGGAGAATTAAAGAAAAAGCTCCCCAACATTACCGAACGTATGCTTACGCTTCAATTGAGAAAACTGGAAGAAAACAAGATTGTGAAAAGAACCGTGTATGCGGAAGTTCCCCCACGCGTAGAGTACGAGCTAACGGAAATTGGTTATGATCTAAGGCCGGTGATCATGCAACTGGAACTTTGGGGTAATAAGCATAAGGAGCTGATTTAGGCATCGCTTCGCAACAATACCGTTTTTCCCACTTACAACAGCAAATTTCCAGCTTTTCTATAATCACCAAGTATTCAGATTTGGAAGTTCTCTTACATCGAATACAATCGCACGAACAAACACATTTACCTATAAATCAATTTGTTGCGTAAGATTTATCAGCATTTGGAATATCACCTGCAAATCCGTAGTCTTGTGTCAACGTACAATAACTACGTCAATACAGAAGTTGTATGAAGTATTTTGAACAAACAACGTACAATAAATAGAATTCAGATTATGATCAATTCAGGGACAAAATTGGTACTAACAGGACTGGCTTTATTTGTCATTTCGTGCAATAGCAGCGAAAATAAGCAGGATGAAAGCAAGCAGGATAGCGTACAAACCGAAACCTTAAGCACTACACAGCCAGATAATTCAGGAAAATTTGATATTAATTCTGTTCCCGTATCTGACAAAGATTTGGGCGAATTTCCATTTTTTAGTCTGCCAAAAGGTGTAGCGGAACAGAACAAGCCCGTTAAAAGAAGTTTTGACATGTTGTTTTTCCCTATTGATGGCGTAATGACTCCAATCGAAGGAAAAGTATGGAAAAGTAATATTGTAGAGACGAAAGACAGCGAGGAAAATTGGTCTTCGGCTTATTTCCTGAAAAGCTATGATGATGCAATCACTTCCGTGGGGGGAGTTAAGATTTTCGATGGAAAAGTTTCCCGCGAGGAATTGGACAGAATAAAAGACCAGGCGACTTATTTTGGTGAAGAAGGATCAATAGACTACTGGAACGATCCTGTGAGGACATATTTAATCCGGAGAGCAGATGGCGATGATGTATATATGCAGATTTCCAGTAACAATTCCAGCGGTGAACTTCAGATTTTACAAAAAGCCCCATTGAAGCAAACAATCACTTTATTAAAGTCCGACCAGATCCAAAAGGACTTAAATGATAAAGGCAAAGCGGTTCTGTACATCAATTTCGATACCGATAAAGCGACCTAAAAAGCCGACGGCAGAGAAGCGGTAGCCGAAATTGTGAAAGCGCTAACGGCCGATCAGACACTGAATATTGCCATTAACGGCTACACCGATAACACAGGCGATGAAAAACACAATCTTGATCTTTCCAAACAAAGAGCAAAAACGGTAAAAACAGAACTCGAAAAAAGCGGTATAGATGCGAAACGCCTGGTTTCCGAAGGTTTTGGGCAAAATAATCCAATTGCAGATAACAATTCAGAAGAAGGCAAAACACAAAACCGAAGGGTAGAACTGGTGAAAAATAAATAGCACAATCCTTCAACGTTGAGCTTCACTATACACACAACACTTCAATCATATGAAAATTACTTCACGGCATTTCTTAACGCTGGCGTTTGTCATCTGGCAATCTTATTCCTCGGCGCAGCAATTCCATTATACTGCCAAAGAAACAGAAAGTATTCACGATAGTATCAGCCAAAGCAGATGGGATGTCGGAGGCCGTTTGTCGCAATACAGTTTCAGGTACATGTCGGAGTTTTTCCCGACTGGCATTATTCATAAATCCAGTCAGCCGTATCAGTTTCGACATAATCCCATCAAATCTCTCGACACGATCAGTATCAAATCCGGGAAGGAGAAACTTTCTCTCGAAGCGTATTTAAAAAAATTACATGTCGCGAGTTTTATCGTTGTTCAAAAAGGCGCAGTTGTTTATGAGAAGTATTTTTCCATGCTTCCGGAAGATCGGCATACGCTTCAATCGGTAACCAAAGTAATAACGGCCTCCATCATTACGGGTTTAGTAAATGAAAAGAAAATCGACCTCAACCAATCTATTGACCAATACCTCCCAGAATTAAAGGATTCCGACTGGAGTGGAATCTCTGTAAAAGATATTCTGAACATGCGGTCGGGTATGGATATTCGATCCATTGATTTTGAAACGGGACCATTTACAAATCCTCAACATAAAAATTACCAGCTGGAATCAGCATTAGGTATTTTGCCAAAAGCAGACAATACCCCGTCTTCTGTTTACAAATACATTGCTGCAATGAAAAAAGATACGGTTCCGGGCTCAGAAGCTGCATATTCCAACATCAACACTTTTGTCTTAGGCTGGCTTGCTGAAAAAATTACAGGTAAGAAATACGCCGATTTGGTAACCGAAAGAGTATGGAAACCAATTGGCGCATCTTCCGACGCTTATGTATGTCTTTCTGACAAAGGTATAGCCTGGCCACATGGAGGGATGTCGGCAACATTACGTGACCTGGCAAGGTTTGGCATGATGTTTACAAACAGTGAAATAAAAGCGAAAAAAGAAAGCTTGATCAGCTTTGCACAAGTACAGGAAATCTTTGCAGCCAAACCCATCAAGAGTCCATTTGGTCCTTTAAAATGGGCATATCAATGGGATATGGCCCATGATGGCGTTATGTTGAAAACCGGTTTTGGCGGACAGGCTTTATACATAGACCCGGAAAAAGAAATTGTAATCGCTTATTACAACTACGTTGACAAAGACTGGGGCATGAATTTAATTTCTGAGTCTGCATTAGGAGCGGTCATGAAAACTGTAAACACAGACAGGTAAAAGACGGAGCATTCAGTTTGATTAAAGTAACGCTCAGCACCCTACTTCGCAAATTACCACCACCCCACCCACTGTTCGGACCCGCTCAACATCTGTTCAAAATCGAACACTTCATTTTAAGAAAAACGCCATTTAAACACAATGGGTCTAGTTTAAAGAATTGGTACGCCATTTGCTCTACATTATCGGAACAAATAGAAGCGTATATGAAACGAACCTTTCTGGGAGAGTTTGAAGAAGTGATTTTACTCACGGTTGCCGTTTTGGATGAAGATGCCTATGCGGTATCCGTCACCCAGGAACTGGAAAAGAAAACGGGAAGAACTGTTGGTTTTAGTGCCGTACACACCACCTTGCAACGTTTGGAGGAAAAGGGATTTCTCTCTTCCACAATGGGCGGTGCCACAGCAGAAAGAGGCGGGCGCCGTAAACGCTTTTTTACCGTAACCGCTTTTGGCCGGAAGGCTTTACAGGAAGCCAGGCAGGTTCGGGAGGAACTTTGGAATGCATTGCCGCCGTCGATGCTTCAACTGATGGGTGAATGAGCGAAAATCACATTACCGAATAAACAATGAGCGACAAAGAACCTGCACGCAAGGATGAAAATCCCGGACCTCCCGCCTGGGCCGCCAAATTACTAAGTCGATTATCGGATCCCGACTCCCAGGAGGAAGTTCAGGGAGACCTGCTGGAAATGTATGCGTACTGGCGTGCAACGCTGGGTGAACGGAAAGCCAGATGGAAATACATTGGCAATGTGTTCAAATTACTGAGACCATTTGCTCGGACGAAAAGATCAGAGGACTATCAGAAAACCTATTTATTTAGCCACGATATGATACGCAATTACTTCAAAATTGGAATTCGGAACGTTGTAAAAAACAAGGGTTACTCTGCCATCAATATTTTTGGACTTGCCATTGGCGTAAGTGCCTGCATTGTCATTTATCTTTTGGTCAACTTCGAATTGAGTTTCGAAAATTTCCAGGCAGACCGGGACAGGATTTACCGGATTGCCTCTGGTTTTCAAAATGCGGAAGGTGTTGAAAGCAAAAATGCGGGTTTGTCGGCACCGATGCCGGCCAGTATCAGGCAGGACGTTACTGCTTTGGAGAGTCTTGCAGCATGCCATGTGTGGTCGGCCAAAGCAACAGTAACTTCTATTGGAGATAAAAAAGAAATTCGCAGAAGCTGGAAAAATGATGACGCGGAAATATTGATCTGCGAGCCGGAATACTTTCAGATATTCAGATACGACTGGCTGGTTGGCAGCGCCGGAACCGCACTAAAAACGCCTAATGAGGTGGTCCTTACTCAGCAGGAAGCAGAGAAGTATTTTGGAAAAATGCCGTTACAACAGGTATTGGGAAAGCGGGTTTATTTCAGTGATTCGTTGGTTACTACAGTCACCGGAGTCGTTAAAGATTTACCTGCTAACTCAGATTTCAGGTTCAAAAATTTCATTTCTTTTAAAAGTATTGAGGGCGGCAACTGGCGTAAGGAATTCCAGCTGGATGAATGGACGAACACAAATTCGAGCTCCATGGCTTTCGTGAAAGTTGCAAAGAATACCACTGCAAGCCAGATCAACAGGCAGTTACCGATTTTCCTGAAAAAGCATCTTGACCAAAAAGATGAGTGGAACGTAGGAAGATCACTGAGCTTACAACCGCTTGCCGACATTCATTTTAATAAGGATATCCAGGATAATTTTTCCAGACAGGCGCACTTGCCTTCCTTGTACGCGCTGATGGGTATCGCTGTGTTTCTGCTGCTGATTGCCGCCATCAACTTCATTAATTTGGCAACGGCTCAATCCATTACCCGAGTCAAAGAAATTGGGGTACGGAAAGTTCTGGGTAGCAGCAGAAAAAGCCTCATTCTTCAATTTCTTTGCGAGACCTTTATCATTACCATGGTTGCCGTGCTTCTCTCGGTTTGTTTTGTACATCCTATACTGAACATGTTTGAAGCATTTGTTCCAAAGCAATTCATTTTTAACATTTTCGACCCTGAACTGCTGGGATTCGTAGCGCTCATCGCTTTTCTTACCAGCTTACTGTCTGGTTTATATCCTGCCTGGGTTATCTCGTCGTACACGCCGGTTTCTTCACTGAAAAGTCAGATTTCAGCAGGACAAAGCCGCACTGTTTTGCTTCGCAAGTCGCTGATTACTTTTCAATTTGCAGCTTCGCAGATCTTTATTCTGGGGACAATTATCATGGCTGCTCAGTCTCGCTTTATGCTCAATAAAGATCTGGGTTTCAAAAAGGACGCCATTATCCATTTTTATACCGACTGGCACGATTCTGAGCTTGATAAAAAAGAAATCCTTTTAAGTAAGCTGCGGCAGTTTCCCGAAATTGAGCGTGTCAGCATCGGCTCCACTCCTGCACGAAACGGCTATTCCACCAATCGCATCAGTTATTTTGATGGCAAAAAAGAGATTAAACTAGACGTACACAGACGAGCGGTAGATGATGACTACATACCATTGTTTGGGTTAAAACTGGTTGCAGGCCGAAACATCACAAACAGTGATACAGCCAAAGAATTCGTAATCAATGAAACGTATGCCAAGAAGTTGGGTTTCAAAAAACCGGAAGATGCAGTTGGAAAACTGCTGACTTATTCCAGCGGAAAGGGAGACTTAAAATTACCAATCGTGGGAGTAATCGCAGACTTCCACCTGCAATCTTTACGTACTTCGATCCAGCCGCTCTATCTGTTATCGGAAAATAAGTACGAACGGGCAGTCAGTGTTAAAATCCGGAGCAATGGAAAATCGGCTGCCGAGTTTAAGGCAGTTCTGGCAAAAATGGAAAAAACTTACAAGGAGGTGTATTCAACAAGCGAGCAGGATTTTTCGCCTTCGTTTTTTGATGATACGCTTGCCAAATTCTACGAAAAAGAAGCACGCCAGGCTCAGATTTTGAACACAGCCACGGGCATTGCCATTTTGATTTCATGTATGGGATTGTTCGGTCTGGCTGCTTTTGTTACGCAGCAACGGACCAAAGAAATAGGAATCCGTAAAGTATTGGGCTCCACCATTTATCAGATCGTAGGCCTTCTATCCAAAGATTTTTTAAGGCTGGTTGTTTTGAGCATTGTCATCGCCTCTCCTATTGCCTATTGGCTCATGAAAAAGTGGCTGGAAGACTTTGCCTACCGGGTGGATATTTCCATCT
Organism: Dyadobacter sp. CY312; assembly: GCF_021390535.1. Taxonomy (GTDB): domain Bacteria; phylum Bacteroidota; class Bacteroidia; order Cytophagales; family Spirosomataceae; genus Dyadobacter. Next base: position 25,461 of record NZ_JAJUXG010000017.1, on the reverse strand, counting down.
GGATTTTTGTAGTGGCAGGTGTTGCCTCCATTGTGATCGCGATCCTGACGGTAAGTTACCAGTCCATTCGTGCGGCTTTGCTCAACCCGGCAAAATCACTGAAAGTGGAATAGGCAGAAGCAAAACCGCATCAGGTAAAACATATTATTGAAAGAAAGTAAAAACGGATTGGTGTTTTATCAGTCCGTTTTTGACTGTCTATCCCTATATCCCTTCCATAAAAAAGACATTATACTTATGCCCATCCGGGTCGGAAAAGACAAAACCGTAGTAGCCTTCCCCAAATTCTTCCGGCCGGGAAATAATGTTTCCTCCTGCCCTGCTAATCTCTTGTTCCCAAGAGTCAACTTCTTTTTTGCTTTGAGCACCTAGCGTGAATATAATCTCATTTCCTTTTTGCAGATCCGCCAACTCACCTTTTAAGGCAGGTTTAAGCGCGGCATTGAGAAAAAAATTGATCACGAAATTGTCATCTCCAATGGTAAAGCTGGTTAGGTCTTTGGCTGTACCGTTGAACTTAAATCCTATTTCGGTGTAAAATCTGGTAGTTCTCTCCAAGTCAGCAACACCCAGGTTGGCCCATATTTTTTTCGTCTTCATAGTTTATTGGATTACAAAAGTATGTTTGGAAATTATGTGAAATTTCAAAACATAGCCAATTGGTTATGATGAAAACAGACACTACTCTGCAAACTCCATTTTATAAAGCACTAAACTGAATTTCGCAAGACTACTTTCAAATTATGAAAACTCAAAACGAGTAGTTCGAATGATATGGAAATAATTATGTAATTGGATAGTTTATCTAGCCAATTCTGGTCTGATATATTCAATTCCCTCAATAAACTTAAACACCAATAGATTACTATCTCACTTTACCACAGAGAAACGAAAGTTCGAGTACTGTCCATTCTGGTAAAGAACTTTCAAAACGTAATGACCCGAGTTCAACCCTTTCATATCTATCGTATTATCATCTTTCAAGGTTAGCTTGAACTCTCGTCCGGCACTGTTATATATGCTGGTTGATTGGACTTTTGAGCCGAACGTCTGTGGAATAGTGAGCACGCCTGCCACTGGATTAGGATAGACGTTATCCACAGCGGATATGTTAACAGAGACAATTTTACTAAATGCAAATGTATCGTCATTGTCCACCATTTTTAGTCGATAATAATTGGTTCCTCTTATTGGACTACCATGATCGTATAGGTATTTCTTCAAGCTATTACTTTCACCATTTGCATTAATAACTGCAATCTTGCTCCAATTTTTTGAATCGATTGAATGCTGAACTTCAAACTCCCTGCTGTTTGCTTCTGCTACGGTACTCCAATCCAGCTTTACAATCTGTTCAGAGGCTTGAGCGCCAAAATGGGCAAGTTTGACCGGTAAATAGACCAGCATATCTATTGTTTTCACGTCATTCAACTCTACTGAGCTTCTTATTTCACTATTGGATGCCACAGATGCAACACCATTGTAAAAGGTATTATTAAGATCTTTAACCTCAATATTATCTATCATTATGGAATGGGTAAAATTTTGCTCCCAATTGCCGTCCACCAGGCTAACATCTACCAATTTTTCGTCCTCAGGCATGCCAACATAGTGATACAAATAAAGATTAAATTTGAAAATATTAATTTCCTGATTTGGAGCGAGTGAAATTGCTTTAGAGCCTGTCCAAGTGGTAACATTATAGATTGACCCAAAAGAGTTGACCTGACTACTTGAAAAATTCCCCTCTGAATTAGGCAAAGTTTGAATATCCTTTGGCGATGCCGGTTGCCACTGTGATACGCGAAAGTTCATCAAAAATTTAGTCAGGTTTCCCGAATATGTGGCCGATCCATTATTACGAATTGAAACAATAACTTCTGAACTATTGGCACCCCGGTTGAGGGTTGTTCGAATACCCTGCGCCTGAGTCGAAAGAACAAAACAAGCGCAGATAATAAGCAGTGATAATAGTAACTTCATCTTCTTTGAGTTAAGGGACTTCGAAATATAATAAATATCACAATCAGTGTAAATATTTTAGTGCAAATTAATATCAATTCATCATATTGAGCTAAAATGAAGAATGTCTTGAACATTAATTTTGGTCATTAGGATACCAATTGGAGACCTTGCCTTGATAACGGTAATTTGTAAACAGAAATAATTCAGCCAGTATTCCTCCCTAATCACTCTTCAAAGATTTCACCGGGTTCAGCAATGCTGCCCTCAGGCTTTGAATGCTCACAGTCAGCAGCGCAATGAAAATGGAAATCAGTCCCACTAAAAAATAAACGGGCCAACCAATTTGAGTCCGATACACAAAGTCTTGCAGCCATTGATCTGTGGCATAATAGGACAAAGCCAGACCGATCACAATTGCAATGAAAACCAATTTGGCAAACTCAAACGACAACATACCAACAACACTTAACACACTCGCTCCAAGCACTTTCCGGATTCCAATTTCTTTCACGCGTGTTTGGGTTATAAAGGTTACCAGGCCAAACAAACCAAGACAGGCAAGGAAAACGCCTATTCCCATAAATACCGTAATGAGCTTTGACGTGCGCAGGTCTTCGTGAAACAAAGTATTGAAATCTTCATCCACAAATGAATAGCTGAATGCTTTTTCCGGTTCGTACTGCTTGTATATCTTTTCAAGCAGAGCTATTTTTTCTTGTTTGTTGTCCTCAGGATTTAATCGTACCTGCAGGGATGACATTAGATTTCTTGTTTGTTTTCCGTCATGCACCTGAAACATGAATATGCCTGACTTCACCTTAGGCCCCATAAAATCATAGTTTTGTATTACACCCGCTATTTTACCCATGGGAACATTCTTAGTTGAAAACAACTGCTTCCCGACAGCATTCTCCTTTGTTAAACCCAGTTCTTTTATGGCGGTTTCATTCACTACATAATAGTACCCGTTGGTAGCTGCCACGTTCCTGTCTAGCGGCACGACCATCTTCATGCCCACATTCTCTATAAAATCTTCGTCCACCCAATTGGTAAACATAGTCACCTGCACTTTTTTGACAGGGTTATAGTGAGAAACCCCATTGAAATAGAGTAGCAATGGATTAGCGGATGTACTTACATTTTCAAATCCATAACGACTCTTCAAGTCCTGCTTTATAATGCTGCTCTTTCTGGATACTTTTCCCACCAGATTGATGTTGACGAGCTGCTCTTTGTTATATCCGGGGTTTTTGTTCTTCATATACGTGACTTGTTTGTTAACAACCACGCTGCCTAGAATGAGTGATGTGGAAATGGCAAACTGGACAATAATGAATGCGCGCCGTATTAGCGAGCTGTTATTACCAAACGCAAGATTGCCCCTTAAAACCTTGGCAGGGGAAAAACTTGCGAGGACGAACGAAGGATAAATGCCTGCAAGCAGGGCCGTGCCAATAAGCACCAGAATGACGGACGAAATGAAGTAGCCATCTTTGAAAATAGAAATACTGATGTCAAAACCAAGCAGCCCATTGAAAGATTTCCGGCCTGCGATGGTGAGAACCGCGGCTAATAAAAAGGCCAGCATGGTAATGAGCAGCGATTCACTAAAAAACTGCCCAAACAGCGAAAGCCTGCTTACACCAAGTGTTTTGCGCAAACCTACCTCCTTTGCCCTTACCACAGCCCGGGCCGTTGTAAGATTGATGTAATTGAATAGTGCCAGTAACAGCACCGCTATTGCGATTCCAAAAAAAACTTTAACTGTGGTGTTGTTTGATCCGGATTCACCGATGTGTAATTTGTACAGTGATTGAAGTTTATATTTATCTTCCGCATTGTAAAACATATACGATTCTTTACCTCCGCTTAAAAATTTGCGGGCAGCGGGCAACTTTTTCAATACGTTTTCAGGAGATTTCCCTGGCCCTAACATCAGATAAATGTCATAATTGGGTAATGCGATTGTAGTGTCTAGTTTTAATCCCGTTGCAACGGAGCTTATCAGGTCATATTCTATGGAAGAATTGGAAACCATATTTTTCATCACGCCTGAAACTTCCAGCAATGCCGTTTGCCCTTTAACAGATGGCTCGTCATTCTTTCCCTCGTCGTAATAGTATAAATCCTTCCCTTTGTACGCCAGCTTTTGACCCACAGGATCCTGATCACCAAAATACTGCTCTGCAATTCGCTCTGATATAACCACTGTCATAGGTTTGGAGAGTACCGTGACCGGATTTCCTCTCACCAGCGGGAAGGTGAAGACAGAAAAGAATGAGGTATCTGCAAATGCAATGGTTTGTTTCTTTTGAGGTCCATCCGGTTTCGTTGCATTTTTTATTAGCGCTTCATTTCCCCCACGTACCCTCACGTAATTAACAATTGCCGGATCCGTTTCTTTAAGATATGGGGCAAATTCGGGCTCAAACTGTGTCCAGACAAAATCGTGATCTTCTGCCGGATTATAACTCTGGATCTGAAAGATGCGGTCACCATTCTCATGAAATCTGTCATAACTCAGCTCGTGAACGACGTATTGCAGAATGATAAAAGAAGCGGCCATGCCTACACCCAGACCAAAAATATTGATAAAGGAAAAGACTTTATGTTTCCTGATATTCCGAAAAGCAACTTTGAGGTTATTTGCAAACATGGTTGAGATGGTTATGCCGCATTATAAGTTACTGAGTGTATAATTTTACCATACCATGTTTCGGTTAACTTTGTTGCCGCACCTGATAAAATTAAATCTGCACACACCAAAAAAGGACCACCCACCGGGCAGTCCTTTCAAATGAAATTACTTTACTATGAAGCGAATCTTAGTAAGATCCGATGTAGCTCGATCCTGACTTGCCAGTCAACGTCGCTCCTTTAATCACAGCTTTGGTTTTCCAGTTGATCACATACAGTTTTCCAGCTTCGCCTGTTGGTGTAAGTGGTACATATACGTGATCGCCGTCTACTGCAATGTTTTGGTACTGACCAAAATCAAGTCCCGCCTCATAGTCATTTGCAAGTTTCGTCGCCGTTTTGGCGTTCAGATCTACAAGCGCAATGTATCCGCCTTTTCCTGCGATGTTGTAAAGCACAACACCAACTCCGTCTTTTACATATCTGAAAGCCTGGATACGGGCATCGGTAACAGCCAAAGCCTGATCCAGATTGAAATGGTAAGCTGCATCGTAATCATTGGTATTTTTGTCGATACGCAGGATGTCTTTTCCTCCCGTAGCCGTTGCCTGATACACGTGACCATCTGCACCCACATACTGCGTCATTGTACGGTATGAGTGATTGTTGGTTTTAGACAAGGTTGAGTAGATCAACTTTGGATTTCCCAACGATGGAAAATCTACAACAAGAGTTACTGTCCCGATCGTTCTACCAGCAGCATCATTCGCCCAAACCGGCTCTCCGGCTGCGTTGTAAGACAATTTTTTAGGATCTATTTTACTTACGTTGCATCCGATGTATATCTTGTTTTGCGCCTCATTCAATACGGGTACATCCACACGGCCTACATAATATCCCTGTGCTTCAAGTTCTGCCGTGAAAGGGAAATCGAATTCAGTAGAATTACGAACAGCTACCTTGTCCAGTTCGATGTGAGCAATCCTCACTTTTCCTCTTCTGTATTTGTAAACGTGATTTGGAGCTGCACCTTCCTTTTGAATATCGCCTGCAAGAAGATTTACACCAATCCCAATGTTTTCAGCGGCTTTTACCCAGCGTGGCGACGTTCCAATCATGTCTGATACATCAAGTTCCTTTCCCGAATCCTGATAATCTTTCTGACCTTTCACTATGTATTTGTTGAACACACCACCATCCTCGCCTGTGTACTGTATGTTATAAAGCTCGGTTCCGTTTTCTGATGCTTGTACACGAGCAGTACGGGCCGACCGAAGAGGATATCCGTTATCGTAGATATTGAGCGAAAAGTTTGGATCAATTGCCTGTGCATGTGTTATCGCATAAGCCCTTGTTCCTCCATTTCCCGCTGTTCCCTCAGCATCAGGTATAGAGGCAGTCAGAGAAATAAATTCGCGGCCATCCGCAGGATTTTCAACTCCTGGTCCCGGGCTTGACGGGTCGTTATCACAACCCGTTAAGGTACCAATCACTAGTGCCGTGCAAAGCAACGATGCTTTGAAAAACATTCTTTTCATAGTTAGACGTAGTTTATAAAAATTTACTGATTGTATAATTGAGTTTTAAAGAGATATTTCTGCCCGGTTTCTGCACACCAAAATTGTCATACATTTCAGCATTAAGCAGGTTTTTACAGTCCGCACTTATCACCATTTTTCCATTCGGGAAACGGTAACTGGCACCAATGTCATGGTATAGCTGGGTAGGTGTGGTAAACCATTCCGATTCCATCCAAACTGTCTGGAAAGGCGCTACGTAAGCAGCATTGTAATACAGGTTGAGAATAGATTTTTTCTGAAATTTATCGTTCAAACGATATTGCACGCTACCGTTCATGGTAAAGAAAGGCTCATTGGGCAATTGCAAATTGTACAAGTCATGCGGTCTTCCCTGTTCATCCGTTTTCTGCTTGAAAAGCGAATTGAACTTGGAGAAATTGAACAGTGCGTTCAGGCGGTTGTTATATATGTAGGTGATCTCCGCTTCGAAGCCTCTCGACTGCGTTGCTGACAGGTTTACGTATTTGGTCACTTCAATATCTCCATCGCTCTCCCTTCCCGGGATCACCTGATCTGCCACAGCCTGTAGTGCTATTTTGTTGTAGCCATTGCGCCAGAAGGTATTGGCATAAACCGAGAATTTGTGCTTTCCTTCACCCGCCGAGGCATAACGGAAACCAATATTGTAGTTTACGTTTTTTTCCGGTATCAGATTAGGGCTTTCAAGAATGTTGTTTTCAGGATCACCGTACAGCTGGTTTTCCGTAGCTACTACATAAGAGTTTTCGGTGGAACCGATGATGTAGGTTTTAGGAATGACGTTGTAGGAAACCGTAGCGCCATAACCTTTATTGGTATTTACTGTTTTATTTCTTACCCTGTTTACCGTTGTCACTCCCTCACGGGTAATCAATTCCGGCCGGGTCTGGATGGTGCGGTTGGAGGTTATTTTACCAAGAATATTGGTTTTTAGTTTATTGTTAAATATCTGGGATTCGTAGTTGGCTGCGAAAATATTGTTCATGATGTTGCTGACCGTCACCATGTTCTGATCCACAGGATTCAACAAGTTTCTGTCGTTTCTGTCGGTTGTTTCCAGTTTATGGTTTACAGATAACCTGTGTCCCGGAATTACCGTATAAGCCAGATTGGAACGCATGTTCGTGATCTTACGGTTCACTTCCGTTATGCTCTTCGCGCCCTGCTGTCCCATTCCCGGAGTCGGGGGAACAGGTATTTCAACGCCGTTTCTGATAAGCATCCGTGGTTTTCCGTCCCAATTGTACACCTGCCCAACGGTATCCCGCACAGCAGTGCCGCGCTGGCTGCGAACCGCATTTACGTTCAGCGCCATTCCTTTTACCAGGAAATTGTTCTTGTTGTAGTTTAAGCTGAACACGTTGGCATTGTATTCTGCCACCCTTCCCACGTACGGTCTTGCCATGGTGGTTCCGTGAGGAATCTCCTGATAAGTGTCTGATACATTGTATCCAAGGAAAAACTGATCAGCCCATTTCACGTTCGTAAAGCCTACCTCAAATCGTCCTCCTACTGTTCTGTAAGCATTGTTGAATCTTTTTGCACGGTAATAGCGTTCCAAAGTACGGTCGGGATGTACAAACTTGGAGAACTTCCCCCAGGTCGTGTAGCTGTTGTCGGTATAAGTGTAAAAACCCGAAGCTCTTGCCGTCAAACCTGTATTTTTATTCCTGTAAATACCTGATAAATCGGATTGAAATGTGTTGAAAGAGCCGTAAGAAGCGGCAGCGGTAATGTTGTTTTGAGAAGCATCTTTTTTCAGTATCACGTTGATAGCCCCACCTACATAATCTCCTGTAAGATGAGACGGAAGCACACCTTTGTATACTTCGATGCGCTCGATCATGGCCGGAGGAATGTTGTTCAGGTTGAATGAAGATCCATAAGTAGAAATCTCAATTCCGTCCAGAAACAACCCTACCGCACTTCCCGACATCCCGTTCAGGTTATATTCCACGCGGGATCCTACCCCACCATTTTGGCGAACACGAACTCCCACCGATCTGTCCAGCAGTTCATTGGTAGTCAGGTTTCTGAGTGAGGCTTCTTTGGTCTCAATAATTGTTACTGCAAAGCCCTGTGTTTCAAGCTCTTTTTTCTCTGTTTTACCAACCACCTGCACTTCCAGAAGATTATTTGCGTCTTTCAGTTTTACACTGATATTGTGCGTTTGTTCCGCTTTCTGCACATGCAGCTTCGACTCATGAAGGTGTATTTCGAGAGAAGAGACCACAAGTGTATGATGGCCAAAAGGAACATTTTTGATTTCGTAACGCCCTGCTTCGTCGGTGGTAGCAGCCAGTGAACTCTTCGCCACATGGATCGTAGCAAAACTCACCGCTGTTTTTCCGTCAGATGTTACCCGACCGCGAATGATGCCGTTTTGTGCAAAGGATAAAGAAGCTGAAAAAAGAATTAGGACAATAGTAAAAACTGGTCTCATATTCTGAAACGGAGGGAGAACCTATATTTAGTTAGATGATAGTTTGCCAACATATCCGGTCTCAACCTTAAAAGAGAAAAGTCTCAATTTTAATTTAGACCTAGACTAAATAGTTAACGGTCGCAAAGATATAATATAACTTTTACGAGGAGAAGATAGCTTTGAAAATTAGTATAAATTGACAAATTATTACAAATAATAGACCCATTTGGCGTAAAATGTGGTGGATTTGGTACAAGATTTGGTTTAAAATGTCTGGCAGCGCCCGACAATTCCCTAAACTCTTATCTGATTTTAATTTCTACTAATTTGAAAAACAACCACATACATTTTCTCCATATCAAACACTTTTATCAGAATCGATTTTCACAATGGAAGTTTTTGAAAATTGTATTTAATAAAGAGAGCCCGGTCTAAATTTCTTCCAAACACTGCAAATTCAGAAACACCCTTTCGGTATATTTGTATCACTCTTGCCACCAAGAATCACTCATCCTTCATTTTTACATGATTAGTAGAATTACTATTTCTCTTTTTCTGCTCTGCGCCTATGCTGCAACGGCGCAGACAAGTCCTAAATGGGTGCGCTATCCCTCTATATCTCCGGATGGAAGTACCATTGCTTTCACTTACAAAGGTGATCTTTACAAGGTAGGTACATCCGGCGGACAGGCAACACAGCTCACTTTTCATGAAGCCCACGATTATCAGCCTGTATGGAGCCCTGACGGAAAACAAATTGCATTTGCCTCAGATCGTTATGGCAATTTTGACCTGTTCGTTATGAATGCCATGGGTGGCGAAGCAAAACGGCTTACTTTCCATTCCAATGACGAAACACCTTTTTCATTTACACCAGATGGTCAGTCGGTTCTGTTTGGAGGTGTACGTCAGGATCTCGCTTCGCACCGCCAATATCCGATTGCTTCTCAACCGGAATTGTATTCCGTACCCGTTCACGGCGGAAGTATCAAACTGGTATTGACAAGTCCGGCAGAATATGTGCAGTATACCAAAGACGGCAAAACGCTTTTGTATCATGACAAAAAAGGCGGAGAAAATGAATGGAGAAAACACCAGAAATCCGCCATAGCGCGTGACATCTGGACGTACGATATCAAATCCAAAAAACATACAAAAATCACGTCGTTTTACGGAGAAGACCGTCAGCCCGTGCTGGCAAATGGTGATAAGAACATCTATTATTTAAGTGAAGAGAGCGGCAATTTCAACATTCACAAACTGGCGCTGGCTAGTCCTGCAACCAACACAAAAATCACCTCACTCAAAACGCATCCGGTTCGGTTCCTGAGTGCTTCCAACAATGGTTTGTTAAGCTTTTCCTATGCAGGGGAGTTGTATACAATGCGCGAAGGCGAAACGCCTAAGAAGGTCGATGTAAGTATTTACACCCAGGATAAATCGAACAAAGACAGCTTTGCGGCAATCAACGGAGGAGTTCGTGAATTCTCAATTTCACCAGATGGAAAAGAAGTTGCGTTTACTGCAAGAGGTGAAGTGTTTGTTACTTCTGTGGACGGGAAAAGCACCAAACGCATTACCAACACCCCAGAACAGGAACGATTTGTTGAGTTTGCCCCAGATGGAAAATCACTGGTATATGCAAGCGAGCGTGATGGCCGCTGGCAGATATTCCAGGCCAAAAAGAGCCGTAAAGAAGAACCTTTTTTTTATGCATCCACAGTCATCGAAGAAAGTGTTTTGGTTGGAAACAAGAGCGACAACTATCAGCCCCAATTTTCTCCGGACGGAAAAAAACTGGCCTATATTGAAGATCGTCGTTCCCTTAAAGTTCTTGACATCAGCTCCAATAAATCCATTACATTGCTTACTCCAAAAGAGCTTTATCACATGCAGGATGGCGACCAGTATTTTACATGGAGCCCCGACAGCAAATGGATTCTTGCGAATGTAAAACCCACCATGGTGAACGGCGAGGTTACTTTGCTTGATGCGGAAGGTAAAAAAGAAATGACCAACCTGACCAAAAGTGGATACAACGATTACGCCGCAAAATGGGTAAATAACGGAAAACAGATCCTCTGGTTTAGTAACCGTCACGGAATGAAAGACCACGCTTCAAGTGGTGGTTCACAAGCTGATGTGTATACCATGTTTTTGACCAGAGATGCGTGGGACAAATTTAACCTGAGCAAGGACGATTACAGCCTTTTTAAGGAACTGGAAAAACTGAAAGAAGGCGATAAAGGAAAAGACAAAAAGGACTCGACCAAAACGGACAAAAAAGTCGAACCCATCACCATTGAACTGAATGGCATTTACGACCGCAAGGCACGTTTGACCATTCACTCATCCAGCCTGAGCGACGCGGTTCTTTCAAAAGATGGAGAGAAACTTTACTACCTTGCCCGTTTCGAGAAAAACGCCAACCTCTGGAGCACCAATCTGAGAACGAAGGAAACCAAAATGGAAATGTCGCTGGAAGGCAGCGGCGGTAGTTTGATCTGGGATAAAGAACAAAAAAATCTGTTCCTCCTGGCAGGCGGAAAAATTACCAAGATTACACCGGAAGGAAACAAAAAAGAAGCCATCCAGATCGAAGGCGATATGTTTGTTGATTCGGAAGCAGAACGCAGCTACATGTTTGAGCACGTGTGGTTACGTACTAAAAAAATGTTCTACACACCCGATATGCACGGCGCGGATTGGGAAGCTCTGAAAAAAGAATACATCGGTCTGTTGCCGCACGTTGGCAATAGTTACGAGTTCGCGGAATTGCTGTCAGAACTCATCGGAGAGCTGAATGTTTCTCACGCAGGAGCCCGTTACAGCAGAACTGTACCGGAAGCCGACGCCACGGCCTCACTGGGCATTTTGATGGATTATAACCATACCGGCGCAGGTATCCTTATCTCAGAAGTATTGCAGCAAGGACCATTGGATAAAGCAGGATTCACTGTAAAACCGGGTTACATCATAGAAAAAATTGACGGAGAAACCATCGTTGCCGACCGCGACATTGCCCGTTACCTGAACCGCAAAGCAGGCAAATTCACCTTGCTTGAAGTTCTGGATCCGAAATCGAAAAACCGTGAACAAATTACGGTGAAACCCATTTCTCTTGGGGAAGAAAATCAGTTGCTCTACAAACGCTGGGTAAAGCGCAACCAGGCGGAAGTAGATAGCCTGTCGAAAGGCAAATTGGGCTATGTGCACATTCCGGGTATGAACGACGGACAATACAGAAGCGTGTACGAAGAAATGATGGGTAAATATGCAGACCGAGAAGGTGTTGTAGTGGATACAAGATTCAACGGCGGAGGGGATCTCGTTGCCGATCTGGCGATGTTCTTTACCGGCGATAAATTCCTGACCTACGCAACTTCGGATCGTTCGGTTGGTCTTGAACCTACTTTCCGCTGGACAAAGCCAACGCTTGCCATGTTTAACGAAGCCAATTACAGCGACGGTCACTGTTTCTCATGCGGTTACACCGATCTTAAAATTGGCAAAACAGTAGGTATGCCGGTTCCGGGAACTTGCAGCTTTGCAGGTTGGGAAGCATTACCTGACGGAACACGTTGGGGAGCTGTGCCGATCAGCGCCAAAAACAAAGCAGGAGAATGGCTGGAAAACAATGAAACCAAACCTGGTTTTGAGGTTAAAAATGATCCGGCACTCATTGCAACCGGCAAGGACCAGCAGCTCGAAAAAGCCATCGAAGAATTACTGAAAGATATAAAATAGTTTTCAAAGCAAGCAAAAATGAGATCCTGAGTATCCGGGATCTCATTTTTGTTTTAGGAAGGTTTGAAAAGTGTTAATCTTTAATTCGAAATTTCGGGTAAAAAACCGCTGATCCTGTATTTGTAATTAGTACGCTACATCTGAATCTGTACCTGCTAAGAACTCGCAGGTAGATTATAGAAATAGTTATAGTACTATTTTAACTATAAATAATTTAGAATTAATCCGGTTTCCTTTACATTTGTTTTCCTAAGTGAAAAATATGATCCGGATTTCTGTCTTCCTTAATGACCATTTAGAAAATGTCATACTCAGCACCTGCCATAGACGAAAAGGACATTTTGCCGCGCGTTGCAAACGGGGATGAGAGGGCATTCAGGTGGCTTTTTAATGAGTATCACCATAGGATTGGAGCCTACATTTTCAGAATCACCAAATCCCACGAGCTGGCGGAAGAAGTGGTGCAGGACATATTTTTAAAACTGTGGACTAACCGAGATTCCCTGTCTGCCGTCACCAATTTTGATGCTTATATCTTCGTTATTTCTAAAAATCATGCGCTAAACTGTCTTAAAAGAATCGCCTGTGAAAAAGCATTAACCACCGAGATCGGCGCAGTAGGCTACGAACTGCAAATTGAAGAACCCGAAGCAGACCATGAGCGATATCTTCTTGTCGATGAAGCAATTGACCGCCTCCCACCCCAGCAACGGCTTGTGTATTTACTCAGCCGGCACGAACGTTTGAAATACTCCGAAATAGCGGATCGTCTCAGTTTGTCGCGCGAAACGGTGAAAAAGTACCTGCAAATCTCTACCGAATCAATCACCTGCTACATTCGTAAGAGGCTGACTATCAGTTTTATTTTATTTATATCCTACTTTATTTAAAAATAATCACATTTAAATACCCCCTTTTTTAACACTTTTTCTGTCTTAGATACAAACGCATCATTTTGTATCACGCGGAAATAATTGTTGTTATATGAAGGATTTTTCCAGTCGGCTCGCTTACCTGTTCAAACAGTATTACTCCGGAGAAGCAACTGATGCTGAAACCAGAGAGTTTATGTCGATTGTACAGGATGCGGAAAACAACGCGGAACTTTCCGGGTTGCTTCATGAAGCCTGGAAAAACTCAGAACTGGAAAATCCTTTTTTCACCAAAGAAGACAGCAACCGTATTTTTGATGGTATCGTAAGACCAGCAAATGAAGGCGGGGAAGAAGAACAACCACCAGAGCAACCAACGATCTCCGTCTTTTACTGGTGGCGTTATGTGGCGGCGGCGATCTTCCTGATTATCGGATTCGGAGTATTGTACAGGTTTCAATCTAAATCCGCAGTACGAGAGGTCGCCATTGAGAAGTCCGTTGTAACAGATTTCGCCCCTGGCGGCAACCGCGCCATGCTCACGCTTGCGGATGGCTCGACCATCGTACTTGACAGTGCCTCAAACGGCGTTCTTGCCAGGCAGGGCGGTACGGAAGTAAACAAAAAGGAAAACGGCCAGCTGGTTTACCACGCATCCGGTCAACAGAATATTCAGCCTTCTGCTCAGATGAATATGCTGTCAACGCCCAAAGGCGGACAATATCAAATTGTGTTGCCGGACGGAAGCAAGGTATGGCTTAACTCTGCTTCATCGATAAAATTTCCGGCTGTCTTTTCCAAAAACGAAAGGAAAGTCGCTGTAACGGGTGAGGTTTATTTCGAGGTGGTTAAAGACAAAAGCAGCCCGTTCCGGGTATCATTCGGGGAAACCGAAATTGAAGTTCTGGGTACCAGTTTTAACGTGATGGCGTACGCAGATGAAGCCGATTTCAGAACCACTTTGGTAGAAGGTTCCGTTTCGCTGACTAATAAAAAAGCCAACATGATGCTGAAACCGGGGCAACAGGCGTCCATTGCACTTTCAGGTACAATGACCAAAAAGGAAGCAGACATTGACGAAGTGATAGCCTGGAAGAAAGGATTATTCTATTTTCAGGATGCGAGCATTCAGGAAGTGATGAAGAAAGCTGCGCGCTGGTATGACATCGACGTCCGCTATGATGGCACAATTCCCGTCCGGAAATTTACCGGAAAGGTGTCTATGGATGTTAACATCTCGGAGTTGCTTCAAATGCTGAAATATGCCGGCGTAAACTGTAAAATCGAAGACAAAAAAATTATAGTCTCTTCCTAAACCCCTAACCGTATATAGCTGAACGTTAAATTTCCCCACTAACAATCTAAACCCTGAATGATGAAAATACTATTGAAACCGCCGAGCTAACTGTCTTTTTGACCTGAAACAAAAACAGGGAAAATGCTGCGAACATTTCCCCTGAACATAACTCAGGCTCATCAATCTGACTCTTTTCACAAAGCAATTTTGTCTTACCTAAATCATACAAATATATGGAAATAAACCTTTTACTACGGCGTGGAAAGTCTCAGCGGCTGGCCATACCTGCTAAACTATTAAGGACGATGAAACTGGTAACGCTCCTGCTCATAGCGACCCTATCGCAAGTAACCGCGACCGGGTACAGCCAGAAAATTTCGCTGGAAAAACGAAATGTTTCGATCGAAGCAGCTTTCAAAGCCATTGAAAGCCAGACTGATTACCTTTTCCTGTACGACAAGCTTGATTTGCCAACGTCAAGGCTCGTGTCTGTCAACATTAAAAATGCCACCATTGACCAGACTTTGAATCAGCTTTTCCAGGATTTACCACTGTCTTACAAGATTTTTAAGAAAAATATTGTCATTAAAAAAGAGGAAAAAGCGAAGGAATCCTCTGTCCTGACACCTGTGGAAAAGCCCGCAGCATTTCAGTCTCTTACCGGAAAAGTAACGGATGAAAAAGGTGAAGGACTGCCGGGTGTCAACATCATTGTAAAAGGTACTTCCAAAGGTGCTACCACCAATATTTCCGGAGAATATCAGATAGACGTTCCGGACGCGAATGCAATACTGGTGTTTTCATTTGTGGGTTACCTTACGCAGGAAATTCCGGCAGGAAACAGAACCAGCCTGAATGTGGAACTTAAAACAGACGACAAAGCACTGGAAGAGGTTGTAGTTGTAGGTTACGGAACGCAGAAAAAAAGTGATCTGACCGGAGCTATATCTTCCATAAAAGCGGAAGATCTTAAAAAACTGCCGACTACTTCTTTCGATCAGGCAATTCAGGGCCGTGCGGCGGGAGTTCAGGTGACGCAGGCTTCCTCTGCTCCGGGCGGACGTGTTTCCATCCGGATTCGTGGCGGCAATTCATTAAGCAGCGGTAACGAACCACTTTATGTCATTGATGGCTACCCCATTACCGCCGGCGGAACTGCGGGTGGGAACGGAGCTGGTCAGAATCCGCTTGCGTCGATCAATCCGAGTGATATCGCTTCCATGGAAATATTAAAGGATGCATCTGCCACAGCGATTTACGGTTCACGCGGAGCAAACGGTGTTGTGTTGGTGACCACCAAACGCGGAAAAGCCGGAAAAACTACCGTAACCTACGACGGATATTATGGCGTACAGAAGGTGATAAAAAAACTGGATATGATGAACGCTAGGGAATTTGCAACACTGGTGAATGAGGCCAGAGCAAATGATGGTGTGGCTACACCTGCCTATCCAAATCCGGCTGATCTTTACAATTTTCCTGACCCGGCAACCATGGGAGAAGGTGTTGACTATCAGGATGAGATATTTCGTTCTGCGGCTATTCAAAATCACACCTTAAACATTTCGGGAGGTAATGACATTACAAGAGTTGCGGTATCCGGCAGCTATTTTGACCAAAAAGGAGTTCTTAAAGGATCCGATTTTAAGCGGGCATCGGTGAGAGCCAACATTGACACCAAGCTGAACAAAAATCTCATGTTCACCACCAACCTTACTGCAAGCAAGGTATGGGGAAACAATGGCCGGTCGGAAGGTGATGGCGGCGGCAATGCGAACACGGTTAACGCTGCCCTTATTATGCCACCAACTGTTCCTATATTTCAGCAGGATGGATCTTACACGAGACTCAATCCAACGCCCGGCGGCTCCACGGTACACAATCCTGTTCCTATTGTGCTGTTTAACAAAGATTTTCAGAACGTGGACAGGCTGATGGGAACCATGGCACTTACCTGGAACATCATCACGGATTTGTCTTTGAAGGTTTCGGTGGGTACCGATATGTCTCATGCCAACAGGGAAACCTATGAGCCCCGTCAAACTGTGAACGGTTACAATGCCAACGGCAGAGCCGGCCAGTCGAACCGCCGTTCCCTATCCTATCTGAACGAAAACATTCTTACTTACAACAAAGCATTTGATAAACATTTGTTCAATGTTGTGGCTGGATACACATTACAAATGGATAGAGATCAGCTGTTTAGTGCATCTTCAAGTAATTTCCTGACGGATCTTTACGGAGCCGACAAACTGGACGCAGGTGCGGTGTTTACCACGCCTGTTTCATGGAAGAACCAAAGCCAGCTTGTTTCTTACCTGGGCCGGATCAACTATACATTCAATAACAAATACCTGCTTTCGGTTACAGGGCGTTCGGATGGTAGTTCTAAATTTGGTGCGAACAACAAATGGGCCTTTTTCCCTTCTGTGGCCGTTGCCTATAAGTTGTCCGAGGAGTCGTTCATACAGAATATTGATGCGATCAGTAACCTGAAAGTGCGGGCTAGTTATGGAAAAACAGGTAATCAGAATATTGCGGGCTACCGCTCTCTTGCGCGCCTGAACGTTTACAACTACGATTTAAGCGGTGCCCTCGTTTCAGGTTTGGCGCCAGGAAATATTGCCAATCCGGACCTTCGCTGGGAAACGACCTCTACCACAGACGTTGGTATTGACCTCGATCTTTTTGGGAACCGTCTGACATTTGTAGCAGATTATTACTACAAGAAAACGACCGATCTGCTCTGGAACGTCAGCATTCCGCAAACATCCGGTTTCCCATCCATTTTCAGAAACATCGGAAGTCTCGAAAACAAAGGACTTGAACTAAGCATTGGCGGTGATATTTCGGTGAAGGATTTCAAATGGAACTCACAGATCAACTGGTCATTAAACAGGAACAAAGTTCTGGAGATCCCGGGTTACACACCTTCCACCCAGGAAGAAATATCGGGTCACCTGAAAATAAACGGAAGCTGGCTTGAACCAGGCTTGCCGGTCGGTGTCTGGAACCTGCTTCAATATGATGGCGTGTTCCAAAATCAGGAGCAGTATGACAAAGGCCCAAGATCCGCAGCAAATGATAAACTTGGAGATGCCCGATTCATTGACCGCAACGGAAACGGATCCATCAACCTGGCAGAAGACAGAATGATTGTTGGTGACCCCAATCCTGATTTTATATTTGGCTGGTCGAACAACTTCTCATACAAAAGATTTGACTTGTCGGTTTACATGCAGGGAACTTACGGAAATGACATCCTGAACGTACAAAGAGCAGAAAGTAACGTATCCGGTCCGTGGGGAAATCAGAGAAAGGAAATAGTAGATCGCTGGACACCAGCCAACCCGACTTCGGATATTCCGCGTGCACGTGTAACAGTTAACCCGCTTCTGCTGCAATCGTCCTGGCTGATCGAAGACGGGTCATTCCTAAGAGTGAAAACCGCTTCCCTTGGCTACACTTTCAAACCTGCGAAAGGTATCAGCTCGTGCCGCATATATGTGACAGGCCAGAATCTGCTCACTTTCACCAAATATTCCGGATTTGATCCGGAGGTGAATTCGCCGGGAAACAGTAATCTTCAGCTTGGTGTGGATTACAACGCCTACCCTGCCGCACGTACCTTCATGGTTGGTGTTAATGTTGGTTTTTGATCAGATGTAAATGCTATTAAAAAATATGACGATGAAAAAGAATTTCAAAATATGGATTTCCTCAGCACTCTTTCTGACGAGCATGTTCGGCTGTCACGAGAGTTTCCTGGAAGAAAAAGTGTACGATACGCTTACTCCCCTGAATTTTTACAAAACCGAAGCAGACATGCAGGCGGGTGTTATTTCAGTTTACAATGCGATGCACTCAGGCGATTGCTGGGGAAGGCAGGTGTGGCTTGCTGGCGAATATCCGGGTGAGTCATCGTGGCCCAACAACTCGGGTGAAGCGTGGCGTTCGGAGCTGGATCAATACACCTGGACGCCAAGTTCTACCGGCTTCAAAACAATATGGAGTGGTTTATACAAAATGGTTAACCGCGCAAATACGGTCATCCAATATGCGGATCAGATCACGTATGTTAACCCGGCTAACAAAGAGCAGATTGTGGCGGAGACAAGATTTCTCCGTGGACTCGCCTATCTGACACTGGTGCGTTTCTTCGATCATGTGCCTTACGTAGTGGTTGAAAACAATGAGGATCTTTATCCTTCCAATGCCGATACAGACGAAAAAGTGTGGGCACTGATCATTGACGATTTTAAATATGCGCTATCGGTTTTACCACCTGTACAAACGGGCAGAAATATTGGTCGGGCAACAGCCGGAGCTGCGCAAACGATGCTCACAAAGGCTTATCTGACCAGAGCCGGAAAGCCCTGGAACAAACAGGAATATTGGGCTCTTGCTGCTGATGAAGCCAACAAGATTATCAACAACACTGCGTATGGATACGGCCTTCATGCCAACTACAGTGATGTTTTTACCATCGCCAATGAACATGCGAAAGAATATATTTTCAGCATGGAACTGGAAAGCGGGATTGGCCTGGGAAAAGATTTTCCGACTTTCACCGGCATTCGCAGCGGTAACCAGCTGAGGCTGGATGGCTGGTCTTCTCTGGTAGCTGAGACCAAATTCTTTGATTCTATGGATGCAAAAGATAAAAGACGCAACAAAACGTTTGTCGTTTCTTACAGTGATATCAGAGGAAACGGAACGGTGTATGAGTATCCAAAAACAATCACTCTGCCTCACTTTAACAAATTCATCAATATGGATGACAACAAAGCAACAGGCACAGGTGACTACGCTACAAACCTGCCAATTACCCGCTATGCCGATGTGTTGCTGATGCACTCAGAAGCAGAAAACGAGGCAAAAGGACCGAGCGCGGCAGCTGTAAAAGGGATTAACATGGTGAGAGAAAGAGCAGGACTCCCCTTGCTCACACCAGGCTCTATGACAAAAGAATCGCTGAGAGAAGCCATCATTCAGGAGCGTTCCTGGGAGCTTTGTGAGGAAGGCCATGCGTACTTTGATTTGAAGCGGCAGAATGCCATTATCAAACGAATTACCACTTTTAAGCCAACTGAAAAAAGCTACGCGTTCCCGGTACCTCAGGACGAGCTGGACGTTAATCCCAATTTGAAACAACATCCTAATTACCAATAAAAAGGATAACAGGATCCTGGCAAATGAAACGGCGGCTGATGGAGTAATTCATCAACCGCCGTGTCATTTTTATTGCATTACATGCTTGTTTTCAGATAATACGATCGGTACAACTGGCATTGACTTTCAAATTCTGATTCAAAATCAAGACCTCATTATAAAAATCGTTGTTCTATTTCCGCCGGTATTTAATGTCCCCTCTCCGCAAACCGGACTGCGGGAGCAGGAAGCCCGGGTATTGCCCGGGATCTTTTGTAAGCTGTACTAAAATCTGAGAGGACAAGTACCGTTTTTTGCAGCGAACGGACTGTAAACATTCGATCAATTCCGTTTCGGTACTTTGCTTAGGTATGTATGCGGCAATACCTGCCCGGAAGCACATCATGAGCGCCATAGATTCCATGTTGTCGGCATACAGTACAATCCGGGCATCAGGGAATTTTCTTTTGATGTTCCTGATTATCCGCAGATCAGTCTTTTCCTTTTCCGGATCCAACCCGAGGATAAAAATAGACACGTCGTTATCAGGTTGCAGACACCCGCAGAACTCGTCAAAGTTGTGCGCTTCCCGAATACTGAACTCCTGATATTTCTCATTCAACAGGAGTTTTAATCCCAAACGTAGCATGGGTTGCCGATCTAAAATAACAATTTGGTCCATATTAGCTATTGCGGTTGATTCCAAGATTTGATAACTGTACAGTCAATACTTCCTGTCTCACGGTTCAGGGTGCAATAATCAGTTTAACAGCACCAAATTAATTTCTCCCTCACAGCTCCGCAATAGAGATCCGTTTAACGGTGCCATTCATTTATTAAAAGCAAAAGATGGACTAGGCAATCGCATTTGTTCCGCTTTTCTTCACACGCCGGCTCCAATATTATCATTGTGTTTCCTCTGTTTTTTGGCTTCGCTTTTGCCTTACCTTCATGGCGCAATCTCTTTCATTCTTTTTGCAGGATCCGATTATCGGAACGCGACGTTATGAAATTCGCAGCAGGTATACATCTGCTACATTCTATTTATCAAAAAGATGATCGCAGCGCAATATCAGGAATTAACCTGTGTTGGTTTTACAACCACAAATAAGTACTTGCAGTGTATGCGCCCACTTTTTTGTTGCAGATTGCCGGCGGTCAGAAATGACCGCCATTTTTGGTTTTGAAATCCTGACAACGCCTCTCTTATTGGTAATAAAATGTTAATCTAAGTACACTTCACGGGTCATAATGCAGGTGTAATTTTGGTAAACAAAACCTCAGCATATGATTCGGAAATCTCCTTACAATAAAAGATTTCTTGGACGGTTCTCAGCACAGTCCGCGCTCGCCACACTCCTCTTTTTCTCTCCCGCCTTCCCGGATTTCTCAAAACAGCAATCGGAACTGAGGCAAACCGACCATACCAGTATAAATCTAAAGAGCCAGGATTCAGGAGAATTCTCTGTTTTGACATACAACATCGCTGGCTTGCCGCAGATCATTTCCAGTGCTGCAACAAGGCGCGCACCAAGCATAGCGGAAATAGGAAGAAGACTCAACAACTTCGACATTGTGAATGTGCAGGAGGATTTTAATTACAACAGGCAACTCTATCATTCGGGTAATGCGCACCCGTTTCGCACCAGGACCAAAGGCGGCGTTCCGTTTGGTGATGGTTTGAACACTTTATCGAGATTTCCGGTACATCAGGTTCGGCACGTTCCATGGAACAACTGTACCGGTGCGGATTGTCTCACTCCGAAAGGTTTCACTTTTTCAAGGATTGAAATTGCAGATAAGCTCTTTATACATCTGTACAATATTCACGCAAATGCTTACAACCATTTGTCAGCTGCCGGGGCACGACGTGAAAACCTGATTCAGCTATCAAAGTTTATCAGGGAAAATTCAAAGGATCAGGCTGTGATCATCATGGGTGATTTTAATGCGCATTACAGTTATCATTATGACAATGTGCATCAGTTTTTGAAAGAAAATGAGTTTAACGATGCCTGGCTGGAACTGAAAAACAAGAATCACATACCGGCTGCGGACAAAAAATTGCCGGAAAGTAATATTCTTAAAATTACGGGAGAGGCCGAATCAATCGACAAGATTTTTTACCGCAGCAATGAACTGATTCAATTCACTGTTTCTGAATATCATCTTGAAAATTTTTCATTTCTGGATAATGGAAAACCACTCTCCGACCACCATCCCGTAAGCGCCAGGTTTTCCTGGAAATTACAGCATAAAAAGGGAGCAGATCTGCTGGCCGTTGCTCCTTAACCATCAGAATTAATTGTTCTGAATCCAAAAACATACCCAATCCTGAATACAGGTTCACGTATGAAAAGCCCTGAATTGGGCTTTATTTGATTCACCCGCTGGTACTGCTACACTGGTACGGATTTTGATATGAATATCACATCAACCAACCGTGAAAAGCCATGGCAGACGACAAAACAAAACAAGGAGTGGCCGATAGTAGCCGTATCAATGTAAAAGAAGATTACGAGGTTGCTTACTGGACCGATGCGCTGAATGTTACCAGGGAAGAGCTGGAACAAGCTGTGCGGGAAGTGGGTACATCCGCAGCGGCGGTGAGAAAGTATTTGAATAAGTAAATGTGATATTTTATTTCCCTAAATCATCTCGCGGGATAATATCATTAAAAGTTGACGGTGCCGAAAAGCATCCACAGCTCAGTTTCATAACATCAGCAATCATAAACTATTAACCATGATAAAGTTTGGTCAATTTCCATTTTCGGAAGAATCAAAAAGTATAATTAATGATGCCGTGACTCATCACCTGCACCAATCCGGCATCGAGATTGGCGGGCAACCGGAAGTGGATGCACATGGAGAAGATGTGTTAAAAGTAAATGTTGGTCAAAAAGAGGCTCCGGACGAAAAGATACTAACCGAAGCTGAATTGCACGATTTAGTGTACAACCTATTTTTTTCTGACAGTTCCATATCCCCAGTCGGCCAGAAAATCGACATTTCAGTATGTACACATCAGGAGAATAACTAAAATCTGTGAGTTCCGGCAGATAGCTTTGAGACAGGAATCATAACAGAATGTGAGGTTAAAAATGGCATCATCGCTGTTTATACCAATCATCTGTTACTCACAAAAACACCTTTCCGACATGATCAGGAAGGTGTTTGTTTTTAGATGAGTAATTATTCCCGTCTGAAACTATATTAAGTTTTTATGGTTGGTTAAGATATGATTGGCACAAAAAATAATGGCGTTGTGTATCTTGGAATAGATATCTGTCAGGCTCGTTCAAAGAACCTGACAGATTGCGGTTAGGATCTCACCAAATAAGATTAAAGGCGCATGTGGCTCCTAACCTGACCAGCTTTAAAGCCAAACCACCTTCTGTTCTGAGACATGTGCCTTACCGATGATCTCACTGTATAAAGCCGGCTTGCGGGCGTTAAGGTATCTGGTACCGCCTGCTGCTTTTATCTTCTCAGGAACCAGGGTAGCAATCGCGATGTCATTACCCAGCGCGCGGCATTCTGCTACAACGTCTCCGAAAGGATCTACAATCATGGAGCAGCCATTCTTTAACTGATCATCGTCCATCCCGATTGGATTTGAAAAGACGGCGTAAATCGCATTGTCGTAGGCACGGGCCGGGAGCCATTTCATCAGCCAGCTCCGCCCTTTGAGTCCGTCGAATTCCTGTCGCAGGGTGGTGGGGTCGTTTTCTTTGTTGAACCACAAAGCCGGGTCGACAAAACCGGCACCAGGGCGCGAAGACGGCGTGCACATCGTCACGTGAGGCATAAAAATAATGTCAGCTCCAAGCAGTTTTGTTGCCCGCACATTTTCGATGATATTGTTGTCATAACAGATCAGAATTCCACATTTCCATCCAAACAAATCGAATACCACATACTCATTGCCTGGCTTTAGGTGCGGGTTAATGAATGGATGTAGTTTGCGGAATTTGGCAACCAGCCCATTTTCATTCACACACACATATGCTTTATACATGTTATTTTCTGCATCCTTTTCAAATAAACCCGCCAGGATGGTAATGTTGTTTGCGTGTGAAATCTCAGTCAATTTCCGTACACTGGGACCGTCGGGGATGCTTTCTGAAATGGCCAGCATCTGCTCCCCGGACAAATTCCGTGCGAATGTATAACCCGTCACCGAGCATTCGTGAAAAGCGATTACCCTCGCACCTTCCTTCGCAGCCTGCCGCGAAAGTGTATCGATCATTTCGAGATTGTAAGTTTTGTCTCCACTACGGTTTTCAAACTGCGCCGTCGCGACTTTCAAATTTTCCATAAATTCTGTCCAATTTTAATGAATACCCAAAGCTACCAGCACTCAAACTTCTCTGATTGTACAAATCCGACAATTGCGAAAAAGTCATAAAGGTATTTCCAAAAAATTGGCCGCGAGCAGCTTGGGCTGGTCCAGATACTCGCCCGGCGTTAAACCCGAAATATTTTTCATAGTCCGGATCAAATGCGCCTGGTCGAAAAAACCTGCCTCATACACCAGGCCTGTATAATTTGCAGGTCGGTTTTGACGCAATAGTTTCAGAAAATACTGGATTCTGGTAATGCCTGCAAACTTCTTGGGCGAATACCCCACGTACTCCTGAAAAACGCGCTCCAACTTCCTTTCACTGATTTGCAGTGAGGATAAAATGACCCGAACGGGCATATCGCCATTGCCCTGTTGAATAAGCCTCACCGCTTGAAGTGCATTGCTGTTTGCGGGCTTAAAATCGGCCATCTTTTTCAGAAGAAAATCTTCGATCAAGGCGATTCTGGTCAGGTTGGTTTGAGCATGATGTATCTGGTCCGACAAATCGACGGCTTCCTGAAAATAGATATCTTCCAGATCTAAAACCTGATCAATAAGACTAGTGGCCTGCGTTTTTAGCAAAGAAGAAATAGCGAAAGGATGAAAAACGACCACCAGAATACCGATTTTTCCTGTGGCCGTAAGGTCCTGAAAATGGTGAAAAGGACCATAAAAAAAGGAAGACGGAAGGCTTGCAGCCGGTGTGTTATGTTGCCGGATAAGAATAGGGTCTTTATAATTGAAGACCATCCCGGTGTTCCCATCCGAAAACATCCTCAGGTTTCGGTACGGAATGTCGTCCACATCAATGACGAGAAAATGTTTGATCAGATGTTCCAGTGCGGCGGTTGGAGGAAGTTGCATTACAGATCAGTGTGGGAAGGTGACCAATTAATGGAAGCGACCCATATTTCAGCTGTGGAGCCTATGTGACAAATGGATATATCCCGCGCTTTTGTTGCTTCGTGAAGTGAACCGGCGATCTCGCGGAACTGAGATGGCACATGTGCCTGATATGGAACAATACTGATCATATGAGATGCAATATTAAGTATCGTTTCATCAACATCAATGAAAGAAAATAATTAATTATTTATCGTAAAAACGGTTAGCGTTGTTGTTATTACTTAAACCAAGTGATCATGGCTTAAAACGAATAAATAAGCTTGAATCTTAATCCACTTGAAGAATCCACAACGTTTTTTATGAATTAGGTATCCAACCACATGCTAACAATCAGGGCTAAAGAGCGTAAATTCCTGTGGAGCTGCAATGCCATGGAAAGCGAAACAGGACCCTTCCAAAAGTAGGAAAGGTCCTGTTTCGCTTCATTAATAAAATTTACCTTATAAGCGGGTAATAATCACCTTACGATTTTCGACTGCCCCGTTTTGGAAAGATATTTTCACCAGGTAGATTCCAGCGGGAAGATTTTTCACATTGATCGGCGAAGCGATGCTG
>NZ_JAJUXG010000016.1 GCF_021390535.1 Dyadobacter sp. CY312 | reverse complement strand
GTTTTCTGATACTGCTGTAAGCAAAGCTACCGTCAAGGTCAATCATTTTCAGGCGATAGTAGTTAGCTCCCAAGTTAGGCTGCATATCATCAAAACGATAATTGACAAGTCCTACGTTATTTTCTTTTGCTTTTACCTGACCTATCGCATTCCATGATTTAGCATCTGCGCTGCGTTGAATCTCGAAGCTGTCGCTGTTTACCTCTTCAGTGGTTGTCCAGTGTAACAAGGCCGAGACATTCTCTCCTTTCTGCACATCAAACCTCGACAATTTTACAGGTAATGCTGTTGTAATACCAGCATCAATTGTCATGTTATTACGCAAAACACTGGTTTCAGCCTGCGAAGGATCTATGATGATTTCTCCGGTTTTGCCGGTCACCATGTCTGCATCACTATCTTCGTCATCGGAAGCACTCACCACATTCGCATTGGTAAATACCATGCCGCCAGGCAAAGTAAATTCAACCTGGTAAGTACCAGCTGGTAATCCACTGAACAGATACTTACCATCTGTACCTGTAACTGTGGTTGCCACCTCATCCCATAAACTACCATTTTTCACATACAGCTTCACTGTTACGCCTGCTTTTGGATCTTCATTAGTATCTTGAATACCATCGTGATCCTCATCAGTCCATACGTAATCACCGATAGAACCGGCCGGTACCAACCCTGCGTCAATTGTAGGGTTATCTTTGTCTATTCCAACGCCTTGTGAATTGATAAACACAGGTCCACTGAATCCACCTGCACCAGCATCACTGTCTACAGCATCGTCCCCTCCTGCATTTGGAGTAGTAAAGCCATAATTGGGTACAGTACCAAATTTCACCCGGTAATAACCTGTTTCAAGCTCACCAAAAAGATATTCGCCATTTGCATCTGTTGTTTTGTTATCAACCTCAGCCCAATAAGCATTATTTGCCAAATCCGCAGCCGATGGCGATGCTTGATTTGGTCCTACATATCCCTGAAGAGTTACAGGTACATTTGGAACACCTGCTTCTCCTGTGGCAGCCTGGATACCATCACTGTTTGTATCATACCAAACTTTATTTCCCAGAGAGCCTGTTGCAAAAGGATCACCGCAGTTTGCGCTATTTAGTGTGATATATGTCTCACGAACAATGCAACCGTTTAACAACGAAACCGTTAACTTATAGACGCCGTTATTCGCTGGCTGAAAATTAGTGAGCGTATATTCTCTTGTATTAGCCAAAACTACACCATCTTTTTCCCATTTATATGTGGTCAACGGATCTCCGAAATCAATAGCTGATAAAGTGTAGTCCGTGCCATTACAAGGCTCCTGCGTATTACTGGTAAGCCTCGGGCGCAATGGCTTAATCATCACCTGCTGACTTACCGACTTACCGCACTGGTCTGTCACACGATAGGTGTATACCTTACCAGCTTCCAAAGAGGATTCGGAATAGCTACTGACAGCAGCCGGATCCGCCACTTCAAACGGGCCACCATCAATGCTTCTTTCTACAACGAAAGGTCCAAACCCTGAGAATTGCAACAGAGCCTGGCCGGTTGCCTGAGGACCAGAGCCCAAAGGCTGGCAATTGAGCGCCAAACTACGTGTAATGGTAGGATTGGTTTGCCAGGCTGATATATTAATTATACCCGAACGGGTAGCAGAAGCACAAGTCCCCTCTGAGGATGGACGAACAATTTCATAATAATAAGTTCCGGACGGAACATTTGCCGGCGCAGCAAGTGTACTGATAAGTGTACCGGTTGCATCTGTACCACTGTATAGCTTATAGGTTAATGTTCCTCCGGTGTTGTTAACTGCATTGTACTGAATGCTGTTCAATCCATCGTTACAAATCTTCTCCACCACAGGTGTTACCGTGAAGTTCATTGCCTGAGTGGCCGGGATTGTCATAACATTAGACTCCTGAG
>NZ_JAJUXG010000015.1 GCF_021390535.1 Dyadobacter sp. CY312 | reverse complement strand
TCACCTCTTCCCATCCCGAACAGAGAAGTTAAGCCCGGAACCGCCGATGATACTTGGATCAAACCTGGTAAAGTAGGTAGCCGCCACAATACTATTACAAAAGCCTCGCAGAAATGTGAGGCTTTTTGCGTTTAAGTAGAAGCTAGTAGTTTTATCTTGGTGAAAAGAGGTACTAGTACTTATAGTACGGGGAGTGGCGCAGCCCGGTAGCGCATCTGGTTTGGGACCAGAGGGTCGCAGGTTCGAATCCTGTCTCCCCGACATTAATCTAATGAGGAATCAAATTGCATTGAGCGCAACTTTGATTCCTCATTTTTTGCTTATGATCCATTCTTATTGTCGATATGAATACGTTGAAATTGGATAAACTCTTTACATCCGTCAAGACCGCTCAACTTTTATTGATCCTTCCCAGGCTATTTTCGGCCTCTTTATAGCTTATTGATTTTAGAGAATTGTTTATTGCGAACTGCCACTTGCGAGATGGGAAATAATATACGTGGTGGTCCTTCCTGTTACCTGGTATCTTGGCCGCTAACATTCGCTGGCTGAGATACCTCAAAATCGCTACGTAAAAGCCTATGAGGGTAATTCTTGACTACGTATGCATAAATATCAAATGGAGGGCAGAATGAGCGTAAAAAAGCTGGTTACCCGAATTTTGTAGATGATGTTCGATTATGTTCGTGTAACGGGATCCCTTTTTTGTAAATCGGTGGACCGATTAAATTATTATGATAAGAAAGATAAGGGATTTGTTAGGTTGGGTGCTAGCTATAATCCAGCTAACAGGATATGGAGTTTCTGTTCAAAGAGTAAACAAGTAATCGCGGGAATAACACAAGCCGCTTTTCTGCTACGAAATGTTAATGCGAACTCACGAATCAAGGACGTGAGAGCGCTCTGTTAAGCCTGGTGTAAAGTGGAAACCATTAGCGACATTTGCTCATTCACAACCTTTACAATACCTTCTGTATCAAATCCGCATTCTTTATACAAGTCTGACGGTTCTCCATGTTCAATAATGCCGTCAGGGATACCTAATCTCTTTAGACGGGATGAGTATCCATGGTCAACCATAAATTCCATTACAGCACTACCAAATCCACCCTGAAGACAGCCGTCTTCCACCGTTATAACGCGATCAAAGTTTTTGAAGACTTCATGAAGCATAACTTCATCAAGCGGCTTGATAAAGCGCATATCGTATAAGGCAACACTGATGCCTTGTGCCAAAAGAAGTTCGCAAGCATCACTTGCAAAATTACCAACAGGACCGAGCGTAAGGATAGCTATGTCTGTGCCCTCTTTTAATTTTCTTCCTGTACCTATTTTTACCTCCTGAAACGGCGTCCGCCAGTTAGGCATTACGCCATTACCTCTTGGATAACGGATTGTAAAGGCATTGTTGCCACTTTGAAAGGAGCCTAGCTGAGCTGTGTACATCATGTTTCGCAGTTCTTGCTCATTCATTGGGGAGGCCACAACCATGTTAGGAATACAGCGCATAAACGCAATATCATAAACTCCGTGGTGGGTAGGGCCATCCGCTCCGACCAAACCGGCCCTATCCAGGCAAAATATTACAGGTAATTCCTGGATACATACGTCATGAATAACCTGATCGTATGCTCTCTGCATGAAAGTAGAATAAATGTTGCAGAACACGGCTTTTCCCTGAGTGGCCATGCCGGCAGAAAAGGTGACTGCATGTTGCTCTGCTATACCAACATCAAATGCCCTGTCTGGAATAGCTTCCATCATCATGTTCATGGATGATCCGGACGGCATGGCTGGAGTTACTCCTATTACATTTTCGTTGGCCTGGGCCAGCTCGACCAATGTATGACCAAAGACATCCTGATATTTGGGTGGCTGAGGCGTATCATAGACTTTTTTCTTAATCTCTCCTGAAATCTTATCAAAAATACCGGGTGCGTGCCATTTGGTTTGGTCTTTTTCGGCAGGCCCATAACCCTTCCCTTTTACAGTGAGGCAATGTAGTAACTTTGGACCTGGTATGTTTTTAAGGTCATTTAATACTTCTGTCAAATGACCAATATCATTTCCATCAATAGGACCAAAATAACGTAATCCTAAAGATTCAAACAGATTGCTCTGACGAAGTATGGCAGTTTTCATAACGCCCTCAACTTTGGAAACGACCTCCTGGGCACTTTTTCCAAAGTTGCTCATCTTACCAAGCATATTCCAAACCTCATCCCGAAACTTATTATAAGTTTTAGAAGTGGTAATATCAGTCAGATATTCTTTCAACGCCCCCACATTGGGATCGATCGCCATGCAATTATCATTCAGGATAATTAACAGATTTGAATCTGTGGCTCCTGCATGATTCATGCCCTCGAACGCCATACCGGCTGTCATAGCACCATCGCCTATAATGGCTATATGCTGGCGCTGATAATGTTTGTCCAATGCCGATGCTACCGCCATTCCGAGCGCAGAGGATATGGAAGTTGAAGAGTGACCTACTCCAAAAGCATCGTAAATACTTTCCTTGCGCTTTGGAAAGCCGGAAAGGCCACCATAGGTTCGGTTGGTATGAAAATCCTTTCTTCTGCCTGTCAATATTTTGTGTCCATATGCCTGATGTCCTACATCCCATACCAATTGATCGTCGGGCGTATTAAAGACATAATGGAGCGCTACGCTTAGCTCAACAACACCAAGGCTGGCACCGAAATGTCCTCCATAAACAGAGACATTATCAATGATAAACTGACGCAATTCATTACAAACTTGTGGAAGTTGAGATCTGTCCAGTTTGCGTAAATCTTCTGGTGAGTCAATCTTTGCGAGCAGTTTCCCCGGTGTTATAAGCATATTAAAGACAATTATAAGTCAGATTTGAGAATTCATCCTAACCCAAAACATGCACAAAATTAATCAAATAGGTTATCAATCTGACTTTTATTTTTGCTGGCTTGCTTTGAACAGTTTTTGTTTCTCTTCTTTGGTCAGGCTTTCGTAACCGGATTTCGATATTTTATCAAGTATTGTATCAATCTCAGTTTGGTCGGGCATTTCAATTGTGCCTGGTGAAGATGCCGCCGAATAAACGCTGGTACTACGATAAACTTCCTTCTGTCGGTAAGTAACCTGCATTGATGGCCTCTTTCTGAAAAGTCGTGACCAGACATTCATTATAGCATAAATCGGCCTCCCGAGATCGGTACCATTCTGCAACAGTTTGATAAAAAAGTACCCAACCAGTGCTCCACCCAAGTGCGCGAGGTTCCCCCCCGCATTGGGTCCTACGGTTTGTGCCAGGGATAAAATAATATAGAAAAGAGCTATAAACTTAATCCGTATTGGTCCCAGAAATATAAGATTGAATGTATAGTTCGGAAGCAATGTAGAGGCGCCCACTGCTACCGCAAAAGCGGCCGCAGATGCTCCCAACATCCTGGACTGTTCCAGGTGGGGTTGGAAATAGGGTAGCAGGTTGTAGATGACGATGTATATCATTCCACCAAAAATCCCGCCAAGCATATACAAGGCAATAACTCTCTTAGCTCCAAGATATTCGTCTACAAGCTTTCCAAACCAATAAAGAAACAGCATGTTGAACAAAATATGAAAAATATCATCATGCGTAAAAAAGTATGTAATGAGCGTCCAGGGCCTGTAAGCGAGCTCTGAAGTAGATGCGGGAAGCCGAAGCAGATCAATGATCCAGCCGTAGATGTTGGATGATTGTGAAAGCGTGAAAATGATTTTGGCAAGTAACAGTATCAGAAATACAGCGGTATTGATCAGGATAATCTTTACCAGTGAATTTTCCGATTTGGAGAACTCCCTTTTTATGTCGTCTACAATATTGCTCATCTGTCAATAGAAGTTTGTTTTCTTAGTGCGCCAGTACCGCAACAATATATATGCAAATAGCATTCCTCCAACGTGGGCGAAGTGTGCAACGTTGTCTGACTGAGCATTTTTTATACCTGAATATAACTCAAATAATCCGTAAAAGGTAACAAAATATTTGGCCTTTATAGGGAATGGAATGAAGAGCATAAACAGCTCTGTATTAGGGAACAATAGTCCAAATGCCATAAGGATACCGAACACGGCTCCGGACGCCCCAACCATGGGAATGTTAATTTCTCTCTGTAAAACGCTTTTTGCAATGGCTATACTTTCATTTACGTAAGAAGGGTTAGAAGAGTTTGCTTCAAACGCATTTGCAAAATCAATAAGCTTGGGATTTCCGCCGCCGAAATTATGGCTTAGAAAACTAACAAAATTATCAGGTGTAGGGCTTTGGGTGTACAGTTCAACCGCCTCTCTGAGTTGATAAATTTCAAAATAACCTATAGCTGAGAATAGTAAACCAGCACCTATTCCGGTAAAAAAGTAGAAGAATAAAAATTTTTGTGAACCCCACATACGCTCCAGCAGCGGGCCAAACATGAAAAGCCCGAACATGTTGCTAAATATGTGACCCCAATCGCTAAGACTGTGAAGAAACATGTAGGAGACAAACTGGTACGGCATGAACTCGCTGGAAAGAATCGGCCTTAAAGCAAAAAGGTAACTTAGCGTTCCCTGGAGAATGTACTTATCAACTACAAAAAAGAGAATGTTCAGTATCAGTAAATTTCTTACCGTAGGGGTAATGGCTAACATATTTAATTCAAATTCAGTGGACTGTCTTTTATAACTTTTTTATTCGTCTTTTTGTTTCCCTATACCTTAAAAATACTGCTCAATTTATCCATTGTCAGCAACACTATAATTGCCTCTCCGTTAGGTGTTCTGTTCGGATCCGTTGAAGCAAACAGCTGGTCAATAAGTGTATGTATTTCCACAAGTGAGAGTTTTACTGCATAGCGAATGGAAAAACGTCGGGCCAGTGATCTGGAAAGGCTCTCGGGTTTATTAAGCTTAAGATCCGAATAACTTCGTTTCAATTGCTCTACAAGTTCCTCAAACAAATCCTGTTCGCTTTCTTCGGGAAGATCTGCCGGTATGCCTCGTATGATCAATTCATTGGCACCAAACTCATCGAACTCAAAACCCAGGCTTCGGATCTCTTTTTTCGTTTCATGTACCAGTTGCATGTCAGAATGCGTTAGCCGGATCGTTTTCGGAAAAAGAAGTTGCTGGCAGGCACCATTTCTGTTTGTGAGCATTTTACGATATCGCTCATAAAGAATACGTTCATAAGCTGCCTTCTGATCAATCAGCATGATACCGTCTTTGACCTGAGACAGTATGTAGCGATTGTGCAGCTGGAAGATCACGGCATCGCTTTCAGGCGCAGCAATTGCTTCGGAGGCCATCCGGTTCACCTTGCTGGCAACCGTCATAGCCTGCTCCTGATATTGCGGACGGGATGCCGAAACTGTATTCGTCTCAAAAGCAACGAGTTCCCGGTTTCTGTCTTCGGTGTTTTGCAAACCCTCAAACAATTTATTCCAATTGGTCAGATTCGACCTCGATTGTCCGGAATCCGGCTTTTTAGATTGTGCGGCCCAGTCAGGCATCACAGTTCTCGGAACCATATTGTGATTTGCTTCCGAAGGCGAAGGACTCAGGAAATTAATATTTTCCTCGAAATCAATGGATTGAGACAGGTTATAAACTCCCACTGCTTTTTTTACCGCAGCCATGATAATGGCATAAACAGATCGCTCGTCATCAAACTTAATCTCTGTTTTTGTAGGATGTATATTGATATCGATGTGAGACGGATCAATTTCAATGAAAAGCACATAAAACGGATGGCTTCCGTCAGGTATCGTCCCATCAAATGCGCTTGTCACAGCATGATGCATGTAGCTGTGCTTAATGTACCTGTCGTTCACGAAGAAGAATTGCTCTCCGCGTGTTTTACGGGCAAATTCTGGCTTCCCAATGTATCCTCGGACGCTGATGTAAGATGTGTCTTCCTGACAAAAAGCAAGCTGTTCGCGATAAGTTTTGCCATAAATATCAACGATCCTGCGCACAAGTTTCCCCGACAGGAGATTGAAAACTTCGGTATCGTTGTGATGCAGCGTAAGGGCTACCTCAGGATGTGCCAGAGCGATACGTTGGAATTCATCCAAAACATGCCGCATTTCTACCGCATTGGATTTAAGAAAATTACGTCGTGCCGGAACATTAAAAAACAAATTTTTGACAGAGAGACTGGTGCCGGTAACACACGCAACAGCTTCCTGTGTTTTTATTTCAGAAGCTTCTATTTTGATAAGCGTGCCGATTTCGTCCGTTTCCTGTCTGGTGCGCAGTTCAACTTGCGCCACCGCAGCTATGGAAGCCAATGCTTCGCCCCTGAAACCCATGGTTCTTATTCTGAATAGATCTTCGGATTGTCGTATTTTGGAAGTTGCATGCCTTTCAAAGCACATCCTGGCATCAGTTTCCGACATTCCTGATCCGTTGTCGATAATCTGAATGAGCGTCCTGCCAGCTTCCCGCAGAATGACTTGAATTTGCGTCGCCTTTGCATCAATGGCATTTTCCAGTAACTCTTTCACAACCGATGCCGGGCGTTGAACGACCTCACCCGCGGCTATTTGGTTGGCGATAGAATCTGGTAATAGTTGAATGATGTCGGAAGACGCCATAGATAATTGAATATTTTACTTGTATATAACAAATTAACAAATTTTTTTTTAGAGGTCAGGATTTTTGATGACCAGAAGCGACACCCATCTCGTGAATTCTATGCGTGTTCATCGAAAAAATTACATTTATTATTGAAATTTTATACAACAACTGAACTGTTTTTTACTAAAATTGTGTTAACATTACATGATTAAAATCGTTGTTTGAGATTTCATTTGCAAATACACTCTTATGAAAGCACCAGTTTTTAAAAAATTCAATGCAACTATGGCTTTGCAATGGCTCATCTTCCTGCCCGTCATACTTCCGTTATGCATTATTTTTGGTGCGTTTCAGGGTATTGTGGGAATGGTAGAAAAGATGGCTCAGCGTATGTGGATTGATCTGGAATTGTAACTTAGGTCATTTAGGGCTCTGCTTATTTGTCCATAGATATGTTATAACGAGCAACAAGGTTCAAAGATTCTCTAAATTTAAAATATAGACTGCAAAGGCGGCTCGGAAGGGCTGCCTTTTTTGTTGCCTTGCAAGAATTTTGTTCTTGTCCCTTCCTCCAACACAACTGGTATGATTGTTTAAATCGCGGATCATTATTCATTAAATTAAACCGCGAAATCACATGGAATCAACGATCAGTTTTATCAAGGATAAAATATACAATGCAAGTGAAAGCATAGAGGAAGTTCAGAATGTATCTAATGCGGAACGCCTCATTTCCGTACTGGCAGGAGCCCTGATTACATATTACGGAATGCAAAAAAAAGAGACTGTTCTGGGCAAAGGGCTCATCTTTGTGGGCGGGTTGCTGATAACCAGAGGTACTACAGGATTTTGTCCTGTCAACAAGGCTGTGAATCGTAATAGTATTCCTGGATGATTTTTCCTTTTAGAATAAAAAAATTGGGGTATTGTTAGCTTTTAACAATACCCCAATTTTTATTTATTACGATATACTATTAAAACGGACTATTTCCGCCGGGGCGAACCGGAGAGGTAGAAGCAGGTGTACTGGTTCCGCCCGGTCTGGTTGCGGGGCTGGTCGTACTTCCTGGTGTTGTTGACGGTCTTGTATTTCCTGGTAATACGCCTCCGGGTCTGGTCGTGCCGGGTACAGTCGTGCCGGGTGTACCCGGTGTATTTTGTGGGTAGGTGGTGGTTCCTGTTCCCGGAACGTTAGAATTGGGTGTCGCCGCTCCCGGTAAATTTCCCGGCTGTGTTATGCTTCCCGGAACTGTACTTCCTGGTGTGGTTGTACCTGCTGGTACAGTTGTAGGGTTGGTAGTGGCACCTGGAACAGTGCCTGGCTGGGTAGTTGCCGGCACCGTTTGCGGATACGTTCCTGCCGGAGTTGTTGGCTGTGTTGTTGGTACGGTCGAAGGATACGTGGAAGTAGCTGGCTGTGTGTTTCCCGGTACAGTTGCCGGTTGGGTCGTTGTCGGTGGCGATGCTGGTCTGGTTGTACTTCCCGGTGCGGTTGAAGTTGCGGGAATTTGGGCATACGCTGCCGATGATGCGATTATTGATAACGCTACGATATTTAACTTTATACTTTTCATGATTTCTAAAATTTAAGTTATTAACTGTTAACACGTCGAAGCATAAATAACCATACCAGTAAGTGTCTGATAATGTTACGTATATGGTTTTTTTTGATGTTCCATTAACAGTAATTTTTGATAAATTTTACTCATAGGTGGATGCTTTTGCAAGCAGGTGATAAAGGGAGTCTTACCAGAACAAATTTGATTTTCAGGCGAGGTAGCCTCAATTAGGAGCGAATTTTACCAGAAAAGAAAGGTACCACTGAATTAAAAAAGGATCGGAATCATTTATCGATTGATTTACATTCAAAACCTACCTTGATTGTTCGTAATTGATGAATTAGTGGAATCCACAGTTACTTCGGGAGCGAAATAGCGGGCTCAAAATCGATAAATAAAACGGCATGAGCGAGATATAAATATAATTATAGTTGCAAATGTTGACTTAGTTCCAAAAAATCTCTACCTTTGCAAGCCAAAATTACGGGTCGAAGAGATTTTATAGCGCAATAATTTGATAATGAGATGAAACGTACCTTTCAACCATCGAATCGCAAGAGGAGAAATAAGCACGGATTCCGTGAAAGAATGTCTACGGCAAACGGACGCAAGGTTGTTGCCGGTCGTCGCAAAAAAGGCCGTTGGAAATTAACGGTTTCTGACGAAAAACGTCATAAGCAATAATTTAAGGTTTTAAAGTTTGGGTAGGAAGGTATTTTCAATAGTTTGTTCTATTGAATGCGCCTGTTTAGAACTACAATCTTACACCGTCTGATGAGTTGAAATTTTATTCAATTCATCAGACGCTTTTTTCTGTAAGAACTTGAAACAAAAATTTGGAAAAAATGAGCGTCTTTGTGATCCTCGTTTAATCGGCAAGCTTTTTAAAAGAGGTAGTTCGGATGTTCAAACGTTCTACCTCTTTCCATTTCGGGTGCTTTATATTTACGATAAAGACAACCCTCCCATTTTACCTCAGGTTTTGTTTTCTGTATCAAAAAAACAGTTTAAAAAAGCTGTTGACAGAAATCTCATCCGGCGACGTTGCCGTGAAGCCTACCGCCTCAATAAGGAATCACTGGTGACTTCCCCTCTCGAGTTACGCCCATCGTACATCGCTTTTTTGTATCTTGCAAAAGAAATAACAACTTACGACGTTATTGAACAGGCCATGAAGCCAATCCT
Source organism: Dyadobacter sp. CY312 (assembly GCF_021390535.1). Lineage (GTDB taxonomy): Bacteria > Bacteroidota > Bacteroidia > Cytophagales > Spirosomataceae > Dyadobacter. Next base: position 282,536 of record NZ_JAJUXG010000015.1, on the reverse strand, counting down.
GAAAAGACTAGGAAAAGTGCCTCCTGCCCCTCTGAAATTGCAAACCGATAATTCCTGACATAGATGAAAAAGTATTTTCGCTCCATCTGCCTGGCTGCGCCTGTGGTAGCGGGCCTGGCGTTTGTTTCCTTTCGCCAAGATGACCGTCTGTTTGAAATCGCACGAAACCTTGATATTTATGCAACTTTGTTCAAGGAGCTGAATGCCTACTATGTGGATGAAATTAATCCAAATCAGCTTATAAAAACCAGTATAGATAATATGCTGCGGACACTTGATCCGTACACGGTGTATTATGCCGAGGATGATATCGAGGATTATATGACCATGACAACCGGAAAGTATAACGGTATTGGGGCAATGGTGAATTCTTCGGATGGGAAACATACCGTGATGATGGTCTACGAAGATACTCCGGCACAAAAAGCAGGTTTGCAACTGGGTGACGAGATCATGAAGATCAACGGCGTTGATTTATCAGCAAGAGAAGATTTTGATACAGGTAAATTGCTCAAAGGTCAGGCGCAAACCAGTGTGACACTCACTATTAAGCGTTATGGAATCGCAAAACCGTTGGAAATTACCCTAAATCGGGATATTGTAAAAGTTACCAACGTTCCTTATTATGGCATGATTTCGGATGAAGTAGGATACATTGATCTTAAAGATTTTACGGCCACTGCTTCGAGAGAAGTTAGGAACGCTTTTCAAGAGCTGAAAGGTAAGGGAATGAAGTCTGTGGTACTCGACTTGCGTGACAATCCGGGAGGGCTGCTTAACATGGCGATCGAAATTTCTAACATCTTTATAGCAAAGGGCGAAGAGGTTGTTTCGACAAAAGGAAAGGTGACCGAATGGAATAAGACATATACAGCCTACAATCCTGCTTTGGATATTGATATTCCTGTTGTTGTTCTTACCAATAACCGCAGTGCATCCGCAGCAGAGATTGTTTCTGGTGTTATACAGGATTACGACCGCGGTGTTCTGATAGGGCAACGAACTTATGGAAAAGGCTTGGTTCAGACAACCCGTGATCTTTCATTTAATACAAAAATGAAGATCACTACTGCTAAATACTACATTCCAAGTGGCAGGTGTATTCAGGCGATTGATTACAGCCACCGTAATGAGGATGGCAGTGTTGGTAAAATTCCTGATTCCTTAATGACTGCTTTCAAAACGCGTAATGGCCGTCCGGTTTTTGACGGCGGCGGAATATTACCTGATATTGTTACAGAGAAGGAAAACTATTCTCCATTGGCTTCGGCTTTGGGCAGAAACCGTCTGTTTTTCGATTATGCCGTTAAATATCATTTTGAACATCCGACGATCAAACCAGCAAAAGAATTTCATTTGACGGATAATGAATACAACACTTTTGTGAAGTGGCTCTCTGATAAGGAATATGATTACACAACCCAGGTTGAGCGTGATTTAAATGACCTGGAAGCCTCTGCCAAAAAAGAAAAATCCATTGATGTGATTGATGATCAACTGAAAGCGCTCAGATCGAAATTGTCGCACAGCAAGGATAACGATCTTCAAATCGGAAAGGCAGAAATAAGACAGATACTGGAGTCTGAGATTATCAAACATTACTATCTGGAAAAAGGAATGCGGGAAGCGTCTTTTACAGAGGATAAAGAAGTTAAGGAGGCGCTCACCTTGCTGAAAGATAAAAATCGTTACAATGAAATTCTGAAAGGGAAGAAAAACTAGTCAGCACTGGTGGCTGTTTCCTTTAATTCCTATGCTAATACTAAGTATTGACACATCTACACGCGGATGCTCCGTGGCTGTACACCAAAATGGTGTTTTGCTGTCAGGTTATGATTTGTTTACCGACAAGTCATCGTCTGCAATGCTGACAACGCTCATACAAAATGCAGTCGAAAATAGCGGCTTTAAGTTGTCCGATCTGGATGCTATTGCGGTTGCGAAAGGTCCGGGCTCTTACACAGGTTTGCGGGTAAGTGTTTCAACAGCTAAAGGACTGTGTTATGCGCTCGACAAACCATTGATCGCTGTGAATACCCTTGAGGCAATGGCAAAGCAGGTAATACCTTATTTTTCAAGAAATTTCTTATTTTGTCCAATGATCGATGCGCGGAGAATGGAGGTTTATACCTCTGTATTTGACGCTGAATGTCGTATCATTAAGCCAACAGAAGCGGTTATAATGTCAGAAGAATCTTTCAAAGATATTCTTGAATCTCGGAAGGTAGTATTCTTTGGTGATGGTGCTGCCAAGTGCAAAGCATTGCTTGCTGCCAGCGAAAACGCTATTTTTCCGGACGCAGAGATTCGCCCTTCGGCAAGAACGGTCGGAGATCTTGCGGTAAAGTCATATGCTGAAAATCAGTTTGAAGATATAGCTTCCTTTGAGCCATTTTATCTCAAAGATTTCATGACACCTCCTTCCCGAAAAGCTCCTGCTGTAGCCCTTTAGAAATAGATTTTTAAGTTGCAGAGCAACCAAAAGTGTACCCTTTGATGTTGTAATTCTGAGTCCAAAATTTAGAATATGGAAACCGAAGAAATTATAAACCGAGTTGCAACAAGCGGTATTGTGTCTCTTGATCTGGAAGAGCTTTATCATCCGGGAGAAAGAGTGATATATGACATAAAAGAAAACCTTTTTCAGGGCATGATTCTGCGGGAAAAAGATTATCGGGAATTCCTCAAATCGCATGACTGGAGTCAGTACACCGACAAAAATATTGCTGTAATTTGTTCTGAGGACGCCATCGTCCCTACCTGGGCTTACATGCTTCTTGCCATACAGTTGGAGCCATTTGCAAACAAAGTCGTATTTGGAGATTTGTCTGCTTTGGAAGGTCAGCTCTTTTCGGACGCGATTTGTAAAATTGATCCTGAGGAATACAGAGGAAGGCGTGTGGTTATTAAAGGATGCAGCAAATTCCCTGTGCCCATTTCTGCGTACATGGATATTACTACTTTGCTGAAACCAGTTGCGCAAAGCCTCATGTTCGGAGAACCCTGCAGTACAGTACCTCTTTACAAAAAGCCAAAGGTGTAATTCAATCTTTTAATAGCTTGAAGCTCATCCGGTGGTGAGAGCAAGTGCCATGCTCCATGATGGCCTTGCGGTGATGTATGGTTGGGTAACCCACGTTTCTGGCCCAGCCGTAATGAGGAAAACTCTGCCCCAGTTGCGTCATAAGCTCGTCCCGATAGTTTTTAGCCAGAACCGAGGCGGCAGCAATTGAAAGGTAATGGCTATCTCCCTTTATGATACAGGTATGTGGTATCATGGGATAAGGAGTGAAGCGGTTTCCATCTACGAGCAGGTGCTCCGGTCGGGTTTGCAGCTTATCTACCGCCCGGTGCATAGCCAAAAAACTTGCCTTAAGAATGTTAATTTTATCAATTTCAAAGTTATCAACTTCTGCCACTGCCCAGGCTATCGACTCACGTATGATTTCTTTTTCGAGCAGATCGCGCTGCATTTTTGATAATTGCTTGGAGTCATTAAGATATTCGTGCGTGTAATCTCTTGGTAGAATTACTGCCGCAGCAACCACCGGTCCTGCCAGGCAACCTCTGCCCACCTCATCCAGTCCCGCCTCCACAGCATCTATATTGTAATATGATTTAAGCATTAGTCTTCAAGAATGTTAGCCATAAAAGTACTTTTGGTGGCAATTGCGATAAGTAATAATAACACAGCCCAATAGAGATATACCCGGTAAAAGTCGCTTACATCACGTGAAATTACATTCATAGACTTCACCTTTTCAATCTGATTGATTTGTTTAAAAACTTCTCCAAGCGCCTTATTGTCAGTAGCTCTGAAATATTTTCCATTACCCAATCCGGCAATGTTACGAAGCTCACTTTCGTCCACCAAAGCATTTGAAACGATTACGGTGTCGGATTTTACAGGCCGTTTTATACTGCCTACAGAAATGGTATACACCTTTACTCCAAATGCTCTGGCCAGTTGAGTTGCCGTGGTAGGATCCAGATTCCCCGATGTGTTATCCCCATCGCTGATCAGAATAGCAACCTTGCTGTCTCCCTTGGTTTCGCGCATTCGGTTTACTGCCACAGCTAATGCACTTCCTATTGCTGTACCGGCAGTTGGAATCATTTCGGGCTTTATTTCGTCCAAAAAGCCATATAACAGCTCATAATCCGTTGTAAGTGGACACAGTGAAACCGCTTCACCGGCAAAAATAATGAGTCCGATACGGTCCTGCAAGCGTCCCTTTATAAATTGTCTGGCTACTTGTTTCGCAGCTTCCAAACGATTTGGACTGAGGTCTTTTTCCAGCATGGAATCGGAAATATCCAGCAACAGCATGATATCGATGCCTTCCGAAAACCGATCGGTCCGCTCCGAAACAACCTGAGGCCTGGCCAATGCGACCAATATGAGGCATATAGCAAGTCCGACGCAGATGGGTTGTACAAATCTCAGCAACGTTAACCAGTCCTTGCCTTCTTTTAAAGAATGATAGGTGATTACCAACCGCTGTTTGTGTTTCCGGTGAAAGGCATTGCGCAGCCAGAAAAGAAGGGGTACAAATGGTAACGCATACAGGAAATATGGATGCACCCAATCGTACGACCTGATCATATCATACCCAAACCATTTTAAGGAAAACCACTGTTCCATAATACTCAATTCAGGGTATCGGGTTGTCTAAAATTTCTCTTCGCTTCGTCCGGTACAGCTTTGTTGCACCTGTTTTTAATACTTCTAGAAACACATGCATGGTATTGGATTTAACCTGCCCATATATGATTCCGTCCATGTTTTTTAAAGCATCCGCGAGTGAGTCATCGGGCATGTTGTCCATAATCTCACGTGTGGTGTAGGTTGCAAAAGGTTTTTTTTCCAGCCGTTCAAGATAGTTTTTCCAAACAATAATGGCGTTTTCAGCATCCTTGATATTGTTTTTTTCTCTTGCGTTTCTAAGAAGTTTGTTAAAAGATCTCAGGTATTCGAGGTGTCGTCTTTGAAGTTTTATCAATCTCCACTGCTTGTAAATGTCTTTACCAAAAACCCAGTAAATGGCACCTATTAAACCAATTGCAAGTCCCAGATAGCCCAGTAACATGGAAAAATTGAACTCGCTTCTTAACGGAGCCAAGGCAATTTCCGGTTTTAGTGCTTCATTATTTGTGATAGGGTCAAGGTTTTTTTTCTTTAAAAATATAGAATCTTTATTGGTGAAAACGGCGGTGCAATCGCCACGGGCATATATAAAAATGGGAACGGACAAAACCTGAGCCTGCGATACATCGAATGTTACCAGCTGATAAATTGCGCTGTCGAGCGTTGCCTTACCTGTTGCGTCGGTGGCAGATGTGAAACTTCTGCGTGATAATACTTCAAACGGAGAATAGTTAAATGCGGTGTCGGGGAAAAAAACTTCTTTGTCGGGCGAGTGGCGGAAACTCAATGCGTACAAAAACGGCTTTCCTATTTCAATGCTATCCGTTAAAAATTTCCCTTTCGGTTTGTCGGACTGTGCACAGATGGGAGCAAGACAGATCGTATATAAAAGCGCCATCAATGCCAATCGTACGACTGTCTTGTGATTTTTATCCAGCCATAAGAAAAAGGAAATCATTTGTGATGTGTGAATATCTGCTTCGTGCATTTTAAGATGAGGGTGCCGCCGTTTTGCTGTACTGTCGAACTTTGAATAAATGGATCAGTGCGGGTACATAATCTTCCTGAGTGTTGATCGCAATATAGTCTGCACGGTTCTGGTGACAAATTCTTTCAAGTTCATTACTCCTTTTTTTAAAACGTCCCGACATTTCTTCCTGATATTGTTTTGAAGAAGTATTTACCCAAACAGTCCGTTGCTTTTCGGCATCATATAGTGGAATGATACCAAGGCTGGGAAGATTGGTTTCGCGCATGTCGTACAAATGAATGACAATTACATCGTGTTTCCGGCACAGCGCTTTGAGGTTGTGATGATAATTGTCATCAATAAAATCTGAAATTATAAATACGAGGCTACGTCGACGTAACACGTTGAGAGTAACCAAAATGGCATCAGCGATGCTCGTTTGTATAGATTCCGGGACAAGTTTGTACAGCTCGGAAACAAGGCTGTACCCGTGTTTCATACCGTCTGAGGGCCTTATGTAGCGTTCTGTCCGGTCCGAAAAACAAAGCAGTCCTACACGTGTTGCTTCCTGAATGGCGGAAAGTGTAAGAACTCCGCAAATTTCCTTCGCGATGTCAATCTTTAATTTTTTTAGCTCTCCTACCTGCTGAGACGCACTCACATCCAGTAAGAAGAAGGCTGTTTGCTCTTTGTCCTCCTTAAATATCTTTATAAATGTTCCATGCCCTTTCGCAGATGTGTTCCAGTCGATGGCTCTCACATCGTCACCATATTGGTAAAGGCGAAGGTCGTCGAACTCCAGTCCCGAACCTTTAAAGACCGAATGGAAATTACCATGACGCTCGCTTGTAACAGCTTTACGCATGCGAATTTCATATTTTCGGAGCTTGCTTAAAAATTGTTGGAACATGTGTTTTGTAAAAAAAATTACCACCTTTGCACTTTAATCGCGCTAAACAAAGATAGGTATTTGAGAGTTATGGTAGAACGTGCTGTGAATTTCTCATTTGTTTCTTTAATTTTTATATCTGGCTTTCTGGGTATTACTGCGTGCTCTTCCAATGAAAAACCACCACAAAGTGCATTAACGCAAGAGCAAATGGCTTCTATACTTGCCGATGTACATATTGCCGAATCTCGGGTGACGAAGTTGCAGCTAAAATCATCAGACTCTTCATTATTGGTTTTTGAGAAACTTAAAAAGGAAATCTGGAAAAAACATAAAGTGGATACATTGGTGTACAGGAACAGCTATGACTACTACATGACACACCCTAAGCAGATGTCCCAGATATACGAAAGCGTCAATAAAAAAATAGAATTACGGGAGAAACAAAATAACGTTAAGCCCTGAACAAGTGATTATTCCACCAAAGTCAGATTTCAACCTAAAATAGAAAGTTGTGAATAATAGTATTGTTGTTATCCCTACTTACAACGAAATTGAAAATATTGAAGCGATTATCCGCAAAGTATTTAGCCTGAGTCAACCTTTCGATGTCTTGATTATTGATGATGGTTCTCCGGATGGAACAGCTGCTATTGTGAAGGGACTGATGACGGAGTTTGGAGGATCGCTCCATCTTGAAGAAAGAAAAGGGAAACTTGGATTGGGCACCGCCTACATTCATGGGTTTAAATGGGCGATGAAGAGGGGATATGAGTACATTTTCGAAATGGACGCAGATTTTTCACACCCACCAGAAGATCTTATCAGGCTTTATAACGCGTGTGCGGTTGAAAAACATGACGTTGCAATCGGATCAAGATATATAACCGGAGTAAATGTAGTAAACTGGCCAATCAACCGGGTTTTGATGTCGTATTTTGCAGGATACTATGTCCGCATGATCACCGGTATGAAAATAATGGATCCTACGGCTGGTTTTATCTGCTACACAAGCAAAGTGCTGGAAACCATTAATCTGGACAACATCAGATTTATCGGTTACGCTTTTCAGATTGAAATGAAATTCAATTCCTGGAAATACGGATTTGATATTACGGAGGTTCCCATCATTTTCACGGACAGAACCAAAGGTGCTTCAAAGATGTCGAGAGGGATTTTTAAAGAAGCTATTCTTGGCGTGATCAGCCTTAAAATCAATAGCTTCTTTAAAAGATATATCCCTAAGAACCAAGTTCAGAAATAGCAAGCCAGCTCATGAGTCCGGTGGAAATCTCCAATGCTGATTCGTCAATGTCGAAAGTTGGTGTATGTACGCCGGAAATTATCCCTTTATCCTCATTTCTTGTTCCGAGACGGTAAAAACACGAGTCAACAACCTGCGAATAAAAAGCAAAATCTTCGCCTGCCATCCATAGGTCAAGATCCACGATGTTTTCGGCACCCACATATTGTGTTGCTGCCGTGCGGACGCGACGTGTAAGTTCGGGTTGATTTTTGAGAAACGGATAACCTTTCACAATATCGAACTGGCACGATCCTCCCATCGACTCCGCAATTCCCTCCGCAAGTTTCTTCATTTTTTGTAACCCTTCTTCGCGCCACACTTCGTCCATACACCGCCATGTTCCCTGAATGGTAACTTCATTCGGAATTACATTGGTAACGCCATCCGCTATAAAACGTCCGAAAGAAAGCACTGCCGGATTTGCCGGATTTCTGTTGCGGCTGATAATCTGCTGAAGGGCAACAATAATATGCGAAGCCATCAAAACCGGATCAATCAGCTGATGAGGTGCTGCTGCGTGTCCACCTTTACCCTTCACAGTCAGATACAATTCATCAGTGCTGGCCATGTACATTCCCTCACGAAAACCAATTTTACCAACAGGAATATTAGGAGCAACGTGCTGGCCTACCATACTGGCAGGTCGGGGGTTTTCCAATACACCCTCTTTGATCATAAGCGATGCACCTCCCGGAGCTTTTTCTTCGGCAGGCTGGAACACCAGTTTGATTGTTCCGTCAAAGTCATCCTTCAACTTGCATAAGATCTCAGCTGTACCGAGCAGACTTGACGTGTGGACATCGTGACCGCAGGCGTGCATTACACCAGGTACAAGAGATTTGTAAGGGACTTCATTGGCTTCCAGAATCGGCAGCGCATCCATATCGGCACGCAAGCCCACAGTTCTTGAGGCAGGATTTCTTCCTTCTATAAGGGCCACTACGCCAGTTCCGGCAAAGCCTTCCTGTGGCTGCAGACCCAGTGCCCGAAGCTGGCTTGCAACGTAGCCAGCAGTTTTAAATTCTTCGAACGAAAGTTCCGGATTACTATGCAGGTGACGTCTGTGACCAATTACGCGGCTTGCCTGTTCTTTGGCGAGTAGTTTTATTCTTTCCTGAAGTTGAGACATAATTTGCAACAAAAGCGGTTTAACCCGGCATCATTGACCGGATCCAGCCCAAAGGTACAAATAAATAGAATTGGCGATATTGTTGCCCGGATCTGCGGCCTGGTAATTATACCATTTGTGAAGAAGCCTCGTTACTTTGAATGTTGTTCGAAGAAAAAAAGTAATTTTGAACCGCTATATCAATAAGAAAAATACAAAATGGATCATAAGGAGTTCTTAAAATCGCTGGTTTGTCCACTAACCGGCGGCACACTAACCATTTCAGAAGATGGTAAAACACTAACCAGCAAAGATGGTGTTGTTTATGAAGTTGGTGATACTGGTATCGTCAACATGTTATATCCCAAAGAGTTACTTCCAGGTGATGCCAGAGAGCAATTTCTATACGACCAGGCATTTCTTCGTTACGACAAAGGCGTTTCGTGGGTTTTCGAAACACTGAATCACTCCGATGAAGCTGCCACCCGCAAGTTTTTTATTGATCTGATGGAATTGCAGCCTGGGATGAAAGCGCTGGAAGTTGGTGCAGGAACAGGTAAAGATTCTGCTTTGATACTCGATAAAGTAAGACCGGGCGGCACAGCTGTGTTGTCTGATCTCTCTCCAAATATGCTGAAACTGGCACAGGATAAACTTTCAACAGAGGACGTAAATGTTCACTATTTCCTTGGAAATGGCTCTTACCTACCTTTTGAAGACGACACTTTTGATGCCGTGTTCCATTTTGGCGGAATCAATACGTTTTCTGAAAGAAAAAGAGCTTTTGACGAGTTGACTCGCGTTGTTCGTCCGGGTGGTAAAGTTGTTGTTGGTGACGAAAGCGTGGCTCCATGGCTTCGGAATACACCTACTTACGCTACTTTATTAAAAGCAAATCCATTGTTCCGTGCTGAGGTGCCAATTGAGGATGTTCCTGCCAATATCGAAAACTTCAAATTGCACTATGTTTTCGGAAACGCATTTTATATCATGGAGTACAGGGTAACTGCCAAAGCTCCGGAAGTGGATATTGATCTTCCTATTCCTGGAAAAGATTTTGTAGACAACTGGAGATTGAGAGCTGAGAAGGCTGTTGATTAAATCCTAAGTTTTTAGTTAACAGTTTGCAGTGGGAAATCAGTTTTTAGTTTCTAGTTAACAGTATACGGGTAGATAAAGGTACTCAACGGCCCAATTCTGATCCTTTTGAATATTGAAATTCAACCTTATCTGTTTACTAATGGCTTACAGCGACTTTAGAGATTTGATTGCATTTCAGAAAAGTTTTGATCTGTCGATGAAGATTTTTCAGTTAAGCAAGGCTTTCCCTGGTGAAGAAAAATATTCTTTAACTGATCAAATCCGGAGGAGTTCCCGTTCTGTTTGTGCAAATATTGGTGAAGCTTACAGGAAGAGAAGATATAAGGCGCACTTCATTTCGAAACTATCAGATTCGGACAGTGAAAATAGCGAAACTCAGGTTTGGCTATTGTTTTCAAAAGAGTGCGGTTACATCAATTCTGAGATATTTGACCAACTGTACAACCAAAGCAGAGAAGTAGGCAAACTGTTAACGTACATGATGAATCACTCTGAAAAATTTATTATCGCAGACAAACCATAATCCGGGCTGGGACTGTTTACCGCACCGGCGGCCCGGTAAAAACTAACCTAAGCCAGGATTTCCATATCATAGTAAACGCCATGAACGGCCAGGCTGTGAACAGTTTACTTAGAACTAAAAACTAAAAAAATGTGGGTTAAAAAAGGTGTTGTGTATAAACCTGATGGAAGTTTGGCTCATAGCCTTTCGCATGCTCAGGTTCCTTACGCATATAAGCATAAAGATTTCTTACGTATCTATTTTTCTTCACGGGATTCTAGCGGTCAGTCGCGCCCTACGTTTATCGACGTGGATTATGACGATCCGAAAAAGATACTTTACATACATGACAAACCAGTTCTTGAACTTGGCGGCCCGGGAGAATATGACGAAACTGGTGCCATGCCTGCATGGTTTGTGGATATGCCAAATGGCGACATCTGGCTTTATTACACCGGCTGGAACCGTACCTGGAATTCGTACAGACTTTCCATGGGATTGGCCGTGAGTAAAGATGGCGGGCTAACGTTCAATAAAATGTTCGTTGGACCAATTATGGATCGTAGTATTCAGAACCCGATTTGGGCGGCGCAGCCTTCTGTAATGCGTGAGGAAGACGGAACGTGGCGTATGTGGTATATCTCAGGGCATAAATGTGAGTATATCCACGGCTATCCTGAACCATTTTACAGAGGACAGTCTGCAACTTCAAAAGATGGTATTCACTGGGAAATCAGTGATGTGCCTACATTGGAATTTGACGACTTCTTACATGCTGTTGGACGTCCGAGCGTTTATAAAGAGAATGGTGTATACAAAATGTACTATTCTTATCGCCACACAAGAGATTATAGAACGGATCGTAACCAGAGCTATCGCCTTGGATATGCAGAATCTACCGACGGTGTGAACTGGGAACGCAAAGACCATCTGGTTGGAATTGCAAAATCGGAAAACCCGGAAGACTTTGACTACCAGATGATCAACTACGCCAATTATTATGAACATAATGGCAAGAAGTATCTTCTATACAACGGGAACGGATTTGGTGCTGCCGGATTTGCCTATGCTGTTTGGGAAGATTAAATAATTACACAGAAAGGACTGACCATCGTCATACCATGAACTTTTACTAAATGATAGTTTTGAAGGTAAATATCTTGTAAAAAAATTAATCATAAAATGAGTACACTTCGCGAACAGTTCAATGAAGACGGATATGTGCTTCTCAGAAATTTCCTTGAGAAGGAACAGGTTAATTCCATTTATACAGAAGCCCGTAAGATCTTCGCAGTACAAATTAAGCATGTAACCGGAAAATCGGTTGATATTGACGATAAAGAGGTTTTTGAAAACGCGATGTTTGAATTTTTCGAGAAAGATTTCAATGCGTTTGTCAATACCGGAAAAACAGTACAGCATACCTTTTCTCTGCATCGCCTTGGTCTTGATCCTAAGATCGAAGATTTGTTAAAGGAGGTAGGTTTATCAAATCCCATTATTGGAGCCCGTGCCGCGATGCAATTCAACAGTCGTTTTCTTTCCAAAGACGGAAGTAAACACTGGAAACTGGATGCGCACCAGGACTGGAGAACCGGGCAAGGTTCCCTGGATAGTGCCGTAATATGGTTCCCAATGGTGGATGCAGGTGCAGATATCGGAGCATTACAGGTGATTCCGGGAAGTCACAAATTCGGATTGCAGGAATCGAATACTTCTGGTTATCAGGGCGGTATTACTTCTTCACTTAAGGAAGAGGATTTTGTGCAAACAGATTTTAAGGTTGGAGACGTATTGATTTTTTCTTCCTTTTTAATTCATCAGTCTGGCAACAATATCACCAATAATATCCGTTGGTCGGTTCAGTTAAGATACAATAATCTTGATGAGCCTACATTCATTGAGAGAGGTTACCCGATGGCGTATATCTACAAGCCGGAAAGTGAACTTGTTACACCCAATTTCCCGACCAAAGAGCAATTGGTTGAGGTGTACAGCTAATTTTAAATACAAATCAATTCTAAGCATCAGCCTTTCTGGGTTGGTGCTTTTTATCTTATGAAAGTTTCTGTTTGCGTTCCTGCCTATAATCACGAAAAGTATATTGCTCAAATGCTGGATGGTGCATTGATGCAGCAAACATCATTTTCATTTGAAATTGTGATTGGAGATGATGCCTCCACTGATCGCACTCAGACCATTATCAGACAATACATAGATGAAAATCCAGGACGTATCTGTGCATTTTTGCATGAAAAAAACCAGGGACCTGCCGAACCCAGGGAGTTTGCAGGAAGGAATAACGTTCTTGCTTTGCTAAAAGCCTGCAAGGGAGAATATGTAGCCATGTGTGAGGGAGACGATTATTGGACCGATCCTTTTAAACTTCAGAAACAGGTTGATTTTCTGGAAGCTAACCCGGATTATGCGATATGCCACCACAATGTGGAAGTGATTTATGAGGATGGCTCCCCAAGCCATTTATTTAATGCTCCCGATCAAAAAATAACCTCAACCATAGAAGACATCCTGGAAGATAAATGGTTTATGGCAACTGCAAGCTGGTTATACCGGAATCATTTTCTTGACCATGATTTTGCAGCGTGGCATGCTGAGGCCGCTGCGGGTGATTGGGCGATGATCATTCAGCTTGCCGCACATGGCAAAATTGGTTATTTGGCTGAAACCATGGGTATTTATCGTAAACACAGCGCAGGGCTAAGCAATGTGCATGCCAATACCAACAAGCGTTTTTGGCAGAACAGAAAAGAGATGTTTGAAAACGTAAACAAATGGCTGGAATATCGTTACAATAATACCATCTTAAAAACGGTTGCCCAATATGAAGCCAACCTTTCGGACCTTTCAAAAATTGGTGGTACAAATTAATAATCTTTAATTTGTACTGTTTTTATCATTGACTATACATGAAGCTAAGCATTGTAATACCGGCATACAACGAGGAGGAGTCAATTTCTGACACTTTGAGGTCCTTATATGGTACCTTAATTAAGTACAATGTGCCTCATGAAATCTGCGTAACAAACGATAATTCAAAAGACGGCACTGCTCGCGTTTTGGATCAACTTAAACTGGAAATTCCAACACTGGTTTATTTCACGAATCCAGGTCCTAACGGCTTTGGTTATGCGGTGAGGTACGGTTTGGAAAGATTTACCGGTGATTGTGTTGCGGTATTTATGGCCGACATGTCCGACGATCCGGAGGATTTGGTGAAGTATTACAACAAAATGCTTGAAGGAGATTACGATTGTGTGTTTGGATCAAGATGGGAAAAAGGTGGGAAGGTGGTAGATTATCCGGCATTGAAGAAAGTGATAAACCGGGTTGCCAATTTTATTGTAAAAATGGTGATGGGTATCAAATACAACGATACAACGAATGCTTTCAAGCTTTATAAAAGAGAAACTATTGAGGGTATCAAGCCATTTTTAGCTCCACATTTTAATTTAACGATCGAGCTCCCACTCAAAGCGATGGTGCGTGGCTATAACTATGCAGTAGTTCCAAATAGCTGGACAAACCGGAAATATGGTGAATCGAAGTTGAAAATCAAGGAAATGGGAAGTCGCTATTTCTTCATCCTCATGTATTGCCTCATTGAAAAATACTTCTCACAAGGGGATTTTATGAAAAAATCTTCAGAACCCAAGAAGGAAGTAAGCAGGTGAGAGAGAAGCTTTAAGTTTACAGTAAGCAGTCGGCAGCCTGTAAACTTAAAACTAAGAAACTTCCTACCTGATCCATTCCTGAACGAAAGTCATCTTGTGGGCTATATAGGATATTGCGAGGCCCCATATAATTGCGCTTATAGTCATCCAAAGAAAAATAGATGTTCGGGGGACACGGAATGCAACCGCCAATAACGGTCCAAACAGTGGTGTGAAAAGCGGGGGAGTTAGAAAAGCGATACCAATAATTCCGAATTTCTTCCAGATTTTCACCGCCATTCTGTTAGATCTGCTAAACTTTTTGGAAGGAGTCTTTTTGTACTTTTTGACAAGCTCCTGCACACCCTTGCCCGCGTAAGTAAGCAGCACCACGCTGAACATCATGCCAACTGCTGAAAAAATAGCGGTTTCCAGCCAACTTAATTTTAAGATCACTCCGGTAATAGGTCCTCCGAAAAATTTCAGTGTACTGGCAAGTGCTACGGACAAATATTTGAGAAGAAGAGATTTCATCAGGCTTTTACTTGAATCAGTTCAGATGCAAAACGTCTTGCCTCCTCATTTGTTTGAACGTAATCGGAGTAGGTAGGATTCTGCACATAATTGATTTTTGAAAGCGTATCCAATATCAGATCAGATATTTCAAGAAACCCTATCTTATCTTTTAAAAACGCGTCAACGGCTACCTCATTGGCGGCATTGATAACGCAGGCTGCATTTCCTCCCTTTTCGAGAGCATGATAGGCGATGGCCAGGTTACGGAAAGTTTCAAGGTCTGGTTTTTCAAAAGTAAGTGAGGGGTAATCGATGAAATTGAATCTTGGAAAACTTGATTTTAGCCTTTGAGGATAATGCAGTGCATATTGTATCGGGAGTTTCATGTCGGGCAATCCCATTTGTGCTTTTATACTTCCGTCCTCAAATTGCACGAGCGAATGAACAATACTTTGCGGATGCACGATCACATCGATTTGATTGGAATTGAGGCCAAAGAGCCATTTTGCCTCAATAACTTCCAGTCCTTTGTTCATCAAGGTTGCCGAATCAATGGTGATTTTGGCCCCCATCGACCAGTTAGGATGTTTGAGCGCCTGCTCTTTGGTAACGGAAGCAAGTGACGCACGGTCTTTTCCACGGAATGGTCCGCCTGATGCAGTTAGAATAATTTTCTCAATTGGATTCTCAGCCTCTCCGGTCAGGCATTGGAAAATGGCAGAATGTTCAGAGTCAACCGGATAGATATTTACCTGATGTTCTTTTGCCAAACCCATGATCAATTCACCCGCAACTACCAAAGTCTCCTTGTTTGCAAGGGCGATATCTTTTCCAGCCTTAATGGCATGAATGGTAGGTAAGAGCCCGGCGTAGCCCACCATCGCGGTAAGCACCATGTCAATGGAGTCAGATTCAACAACAGAAATCAGAGCTGAGGCTCCTTTATAAACTTTGATTGGCAGGTTTTCAAGTGCGGAAGTTACGTGGTCAAACAACGTTTCATTTCCTATAACAACTTCTTTCGGGCGAAATTTTTGAGCTTGTTCAATCAGCAGCGCAGCGTTGTCCTGGGCTGTAAGCACTTCCACAGAAAATATTTCCGGATTTGCTTCAATTACTTCCAGAGCCTGAGTTCCGATTGAGCCTGTTGATCCCAGGATGGCTATTCTTTTCTGATTCATAAAGTTTTTTCGATTTGACAACCCGTTAAGCGTTGTTGATTTTGACCAGTTCATCGGCAATTTTCCGGTCGTTAGATAGTCGTGGTACCTTGTTTTGTCCGCCCAGTTTTCCATTCGCCCGCATGTAATCTATAAATGAATTCTTGCGAAGAGGTACCAAAACAAGCTGTCGAAGGATATTTCCCTTAATCAGATCGTCGTAATAGACATTCAGCTCTGTGAGACGTCTGTCCATATCTGCAATAAATTCTTCGCGGTTTGCGGGTTCGGTAGCAAACTCTACCAGCCATTCGTGATAAGGAAGTCCGCCCTGAGCCGGAGCCACCATTGGAGCAACGGTGAATTCGACCACTTCCACCTCCCTGTGGCGTTCCATAGCGTAACGCAGTGCTTTCTCAATCTCTTCGCCTATCACATGTTCGCCAAAAGCCGAAATGAAATGTTTGATCCTGCCTGTGACCAAAACCCTGTATGGATTAGTGGATACAAAACGAACCGTATCTCCAAGCGAATAGCCCCATAAGCCTGCGTTGTTGTTGATGATCATGGCATAATTACGTCCAACCTCCACTTCTCCGATCGATAACCTCCTGGGATTTTCGTCAAAAAAGTTTTCAGTCGGAATAAATTCATAAAATATTCCAGTGTTCAAGAGCAGCAGAAGTCCTTCTTCATTTTGTGAGTCCTGATAAGCAAAAAATCCCTCAGATGCCGGGTAGAGTTCTATAGAGTCGATTTTTTTGCCTATTGATTCAAAAAGCTTTGCACGATAGGGCTCAAAATTGACACCGCCGTAGATGAAAAGAGAAAAGTCAGGGAATACGTCTTTAATTTTCTTCCCTGTTCTTTCGATGATTCGGTCAAAGTACATTTGTACCCATGGTGGAATGCCTGATATCAGCGACATAGGCTGATCTATGGTTTCGTCTATGATCCTATCGAGCTTGGTTTCCCAATCTTCAATACAATTGGTCTCATAACTCGGCATTTGATTGGAACGCAGGTAAGCGGGAATATGATGATTGGAAATCCCTGATAACCTTCCTGTCAACACACCTCCGGTATCTGTCAGGGTTGGGCTGCCGGAGAGAAAAATCAATTTTTTATCCAGAAATTGAGCTTTCCCTGTTTCGGCTATATACGTCAAAATGGCATTGCGGGCCGAACCAATGTGATTGGAAATAGAATCCCGCGAAATAGGTATATACTTGGTGCCGGAGGTGGTGCCGGAGGTTTTAGCAAAATACAGCGGCTTACCAGGCCACAGTATATCTTGTTCACCCTCCTTTATCCTGCCAATGTATCCTTTCAGGTCTTCATAATCGCTCACAGGTACCGCACTCTGAAAATCGGCGTAAGTATCAATGTCTTTGAAGAAATGATCTTTGCCGAATTGTGTATTCCGTGCCTTCGTAACAAGCTCTTTGCGCCATTCATCCTGCACCTGCACACTTCGTGCAATCCATTCTTGTTGTTGCGAAACGATATACCGAGCCAATGGCTCACTCAAAAGTGCTTTGATTCCCATAGTAAAAACAAATGTACACAGGATTTGGAAATTAAGGCCAAAATCTGGTTGGTTGTTACAATGGTTTTCAGTGTAGTTTTCGGTTCAAAATTCACCTGTTTGTTGTCAATAATCACACTAGTTCTACAAGGTGCAAACTGTTGTTATTGCTTCATTTAGTGGTCTTTTTCTACGTTAAAACAGTCCCTTAGCGAAATTTATTAAATGCCTTTGTTTGTGGGTAATTATCTGTAATTTTGCGAACCTGAAATCAAAGAGAGGGAAATTTTAAAAATATATATGGGATTGTTTGATTTTTTGACAAGCGACATCGCGATAGATTTGGGTACAGCTAATACCCTTATCATCCATAAAGATACAGTAGTTGTTGATGAGCCGTCGATTATTGCCATGGATAAAACCACGGGCAAGGTTTTAGCGATAGGACACACAGCTATGCAAATGCATGAAAAGACGAATGAAAATATAAAAACGATACGTCCACTCAAAGACGGAGTAATTGCGGATTTTACAGCTGCGGAAATGATGATCAGAGGTATGATCAAAATGATCGATACCGGAAGCCGTTTCTTTACTCCTTCTCACAGGATGGTGGTTTGTATTCCTTCGGGTATTACTGAGGTTGAAAAACGTGCAGTGAAGGATTCCTGCGAACATGCGGGAGCCAAGGAGGTATACATGGTTCACGAGCCTATTGCTGCTGCAATTGGTATCGGTATCGACATCACACAACCAAACGGGGTAATGATCGTTGATATTGGTGGTGGTACTACGGAGATTGCCGTAATAGCACTTTCTGGTATTGTCTGTGAGCAGTCGGTACGCATTGCGGGAGATGTGTTTACCCGTGATATTGTAGATTACATGCGTCGCGAGCACAACTTACTGATCGGTGAGCGCTCAGCTGAACTGATTAAAATGGCGATTGGATCCGCATCTCCTGAGCTGGATATCGCTTTGGAAGATTATCAGGTACGTGGCCGTGATTTAATGACAGGTATTCCTAAGGAAATCCGTGTCACTTATAGCGAAATCGCCTATTCTCTGGATAAATCTATATCCAAAATAGAAGAAGGAGTAATGAAAGCTTTGGAAATTTCTCCTCCTGAGCTCTCCGCAGATATTTTCAAAAATGGTATTTGGCTTACAGGCGGTGGTGCTCTCATTCACGGTTTGGATCGCCGTATTTCTCAAAAAACCAAACTACCGGTACACATTGCAGAGGATCCTTTAAAGGCTGTGGTTAAAGGTACTGGTGAAGTTTTGAAAAACCTGGAACTATACAAACCTGTATTGATTTCGTAGTATCGGATCGTTCGCAGTTTATGAGTTGCGATGCAATTCATAAACTGCGGGGGAAGATTTAAGGCCCATGCTCCAGCTCGTTGATTTCGTAGTCAGGAATCGTTTCTTTTTGGTATTTGTTTTGCTGGAAGTTCTCAGTGTATGGCTTATCGTGCGCAATAATACTTATTGGGGGGCTACGTATTTTAATACCTCCAACTATTATGTGGCCAAAACACTGGCACTCTCCAACTCGGCTCACGAATACACAAAACTTGGTGAAATAAATGCTGACCTGGCACATGAAAACGCTCGTCTGCATGCATTGCTTGCCATTGAAACCCAAAGAAAACCATCTGATGCCCCTGTTGGCTATATACCCGATTCGTCATTTGCATCACGGTTCACGTACACCGTTGCCAAGGTTGTGGATAATGAGACTACCAAAACCAATAATGTTATCACCATTGACAAGGGGCTGGCAGATGGCATAACGCCCGGAATGGGTGTAATATCAGCCACCGGGGTGGTAGGAACCGTACGTTTTTGTTCAGAGAATTACTCTGTCATCACTTCCATTCTTAATGTGGACTTTATGGTGTCGTCCAGGCTTGTTCGCAGCAATGAAATTGGATATGCCAAATGGCCGGGTAAAGATCCCTCTGTGATTGATCTGGTCGATGTGTCCAAATACACAAAAGTTTTTAAAGGAGACTCGGCTGTTACTTCTAATCAGAACCCGGTGTTTCCTCCAGGTATCATGGTTGGAAGGGTAGAGAGCGTTGCGGTGCATCCCGATCAGACCTTTTTTAACATTTCATTAAGGCTGGCTACCGATTTCAGAAACCTTTCCTACGTGTATGTGGTACAAAATAAACAACTTGGGGAACAGCAGCAACTTAAATCACGTATAGAAGAGCTAAAATGAGTTTACGCGAAGCCATTCAATATACCTTAATGATTTTGCTGTACCTGTTATTGCAGATATTCTTTCTGCGAAACGTGGTTCTATTCAATTATGCTTTTTGCTTTATTTATATTGCTGGTGTACTGTTACTTCCTGCTGATACCGATCGGCTGTATCTGCTTCTTATCGGTTTTGCAACCGGATTTACGGTAGATGTTTTTTCGAATACTTTTGGAATGCACGCTTTCGCGACAGTTTTGATCGCCTATCTCAGACCGTTTTTGGTACAATATCAGATGGAGTCCAAAGGAGCGGAACGGATGGACCTGGGGATTCGGGCTCAAGGTTTGGGATCGTTCCTGGCCTACATCATGCCACTGATACTGATTCATCATGCTGCTTTATTTCTCATAGAGATGAATAACTTTGGCATGATACTCTACACCCTTATCAGAATTGGAGCCAGCGTGCTACTTACCACAGTAGTAATTGTACTTCTGGAACTTTTCTCCAAACGCTAGTATGACAATTTGACGGTTGTCAGCCATCTGGCTCGTTATTTGATGTATATACATGTAATAATGGTTTGGAGTAATTTCCGGTTATCAAACCTGCTGTCAGTTGTCAGGATTTTCAAGTCATTGTTTTTTATTTTGAAAAATGGCTTTTAAACTGCTTCAAATGACCGTTTATCAAATTTTAATTTGTACCGTTTGGAGCTGTTATTAATCTTTGTAAATTCAGCATTCCTATGTCAGTTGCCATGTCAGAGACACTCACGAACAATGGATACACGGATGATCTTCGTTACGAAGTTTTCAATCGTGAATTCATGCCACATATTGATTCCATGTATAACTTCGCTTTTCGTCTTACCATGGACGAAGACGACGCTAATGACCTGGTTCAGGATACGTATTTAAAAGCTTTTCGGTTCATTTCTTCGTTCGAACAGGGAACCAATGCTAAGGCCTGGCTTTTCAGGATACTGAAAAACAGCTTTATTAATGATTACAGGAAGAAAAGTAAAGAACCGTCCAAAGTAGACTATCAGGAAGTTGAAACGACATATAATTCCGAGGAAGCTTCCGACACGACCTACACCGTCGATTTAAGGGCTGACGCTGTTCAGGAATTGATCGGAGATGAAGTGGCCAATGCGTTAAACGCGTTGCCGGTTGACTTCCGGACGGTTATCATTCTTTGTGATATAGAGGGCTTCACCTACGAGGAGATGGCGAAAATTCTGGATATACCAATTGGTACTGTAAGGTCCAGGCTGCACCGCGCACGTAACCTTTTGAAAGAGAAACTTAAGAGTTATGCAAGTTCAATGGGATATGATTCATAGGATTTGAAACTTTTTTTGTAACCTATGTGGTTATAAGGTACAACTGTACATATTCCACAATTCTTTTTATCATTATTGGTAATGAATGCATCTTTGAATACGCCTTCTGTGACAGAAGAAGCGCACAAACAAACCATGAAGCATAGCTGCGAACATCATGCTGAATGTATGAAAATTATTCAGGCGATACTTGACGACGAAGCTACCGAGGCAGAAAAGGATCATTTCAGAGAAAACATGGACAAATGTATTCCTTGCATTGAATCCTATCGTCTGGAGAAATGTATCAAGGATTCCCTAAGTATCAAACTTGAAAAAAAGCCTTGTCCGCAAAGCATTTTGAATACAATTATTTCTAAAATAAACAGTTAAGACTGTTCGCGTGAAAGGCAAGCTTATCATATTTTCTGCACCTTCCGGATCTGGTAAAACCACCATTGTACGGCATTTATTAAAAAAGTACCCATCTCTTTTGGCTTTCTCTGTATCGGCATCCACGCGTGAGCGTCGTGAGCACGAAATTGACGGGAAAGATTATTATTTCATTCCTAAGAA
Source organism: Dyadobacter sp. CY312 (assembly GCF_021390535.1). Classification (GTDB taxonomy): domain Bacteria; phylum Bacteroidota; class Bacteroidia; order Cytophagales; family Spirosomataceae; genus Dyadobacter. The sequence continues at coordinate 261,019 of NZ_JAJUXG010000015.1, read as the reverse complement.
AGAGTTTCGTCAGAAAATTGCCGATAACGAATTTGCTGAGTGGGAAGAGGTGTATGCAGGAAATTACTATGGTACCTTCAAAACTGAAATTGAGCGTTTGTGGAGCGAAGGCAAACATGTGCTTTTCGATGTAGATGTAAAAGGCGGCTTGAAGCTTAAAGAGATTTACCGTGAAAGTGCTTTGGCAGTTTTTGTTAAGGTATCATCAGAGGAAGAGATAATCCGTCGCCTGAGCGAAAGAGGAACGGAAACCGAAAAGTCGTTAGAAACCCGTTTGGGTAAAGTTCGTTACGAGCTTAGTTTTGAGGATAAATTCGACATTACTCTGGTGAACGACGATTTAGCGGAAACCCTGGAAAAGGCCGAAAAACTTGTACTGGAATTTGTCGCTTCCTAGCTCCTCCATAAGAACCTCAAGAATATTCTCAAATGAAAATTGGCCTGTTTTTTGGATCTTTCAACCCTATCCATATTGGCCACATGATCATTGCCAATACCATGGCGTCAGCCACCGATCTGGAACAGGTTTGGTTTGTAGTCAGCCCCCAAAATCCGTTTAAGAAAAATAGCAGCCTGTTGCATGAATTTGACAGGTATGACATGGTGCAGCGGGCAGTCGCCGACAACGCGCTTTTAAGGGTTACTGACATTGAATTCCACATGCCGAAGCCTAGCTATACCATTGATACACTGGTGCGGATACAGGAGAAATTCCCTCAGCACGAGTTTAAGCTAATCATGGGAGAAGACAATTTGGCACAGTTCCCGAAATGGAAAAACCATGATAAGATTCTGGAATATGTAGGTCTTTACGTGTACCCGCGGCCGGCCTCGGCTCCCCACAATTTTAAAAATCATCCCGCCGTACGTTTTGTAGAAGCCCCGCTGCTGGATATATCCGCCACTTATCTGAGAGCCTGCTTAAAGAATGGTTCATCCATACGCTACATGGTTCCCGAGGCTGTGGAGCAGATGATCAGGATAAAGAAGTTTTATATCTGAGTAGATGCTGCTCCTATCGAATCGCTTTCAACTCATCCTGCATCGCTGATCTTCTTGGATATTTTTGTCTTAAAATCTGAATGACTTCTAAAATCTTTGTTTACCAGTGGCGCCAGTTTTAGATTTTCCTTGTGCCGTAGGCACAAGGCGTTGGTAGAATAAATGATCACGAATATAACCCAGCATTCCCATCGGAATGCCTTGTGAAATTATGCTACCGTAATTTCTCCCAACAAGATCTACGTAAGGCAACTTTGGAGGATATCTCCGCAGAAATTTTCTGGGAAGCTTTTAAATGAAGATACGTTTTGGCTTAGTAGTAACTTTATCTAAATTACAACGGTCTGTCCTGGTAAGTAATTTCGGAAAGCAAACCCACCGCGTTGAATTTCAGTATTACTTTCTTTGCCTTGGAGGGTGTTTTGATATCATCACATTGAGTGCCTTTTTCCAGGAAGTATACGTAAAACTTCTGATTGCGTTCGCCGAGTTGATGGATGTCCGGGCGTCCGAGAAGCTCTCCAACTTCATCGATAAATTTCCCCATCAGTTGTTTTTGCTCTGCTTTGAAGTCTTCCGTAAGTGCGGTTCTTTTTCCGTCGCAACCACCACGATCACCACGCCATTGGTTCAGATCGAGTTTTCCGAGCTTTTCTGGTTTGGTGGAGCAGGAGAAAAATCCTGCGAAGAATACAACAATTAATATCCGCTTAATCATGACAAAAACTTTGCTATTACATCAATAGGCGAAACTAGTCATATAATGTATGGTTATGAAATCTTTTGAAAGGAATGATTTGATACGCTGAGCTATATAAGACAGTCTTTGCCAAGACTTAAAAATTGCAGCACAAAACTTGTTAGGTAGCTGGTTTTTGTACAGATTCGAAACATACTTGTAAACAACCATTTGGAGATGATAAAGAAAATTATTTTTGGACTTTGCTTAATCGTGATGCCGATGTTGGCAAGTGCACAATTTAACCAGCCAACTGACGCAGCAGACTGTACCAATATATTTTTCAGGGCACTACTGGAAGAAGATAGCAAGACACTGGATAACTTACTTTCATCTGATTTTTCAGTAACCAGTTTTGATGGACAACTCATTGATAGAAACACACTTTTAGGAGGAGTTTCGGAGGGTTACCTGAAAGTGGATACTGGTATGATGTCGGGTATGCGCACACGAAGTTATGGTGATGTGGGCGTCGTTACCGGAATCTGGAATGCAAGAGGTCAGTTGCAAGGTAACAGCTTTAATAACGAACTGGCCTACATGGCGGTTTGTGTAAAAGCAGGTGGTAGCTGGAAGATATCGGCAGTACAGTTCACCCCTTTGAGGTAGATACAGGTGTAAAAAAGAAAGCGGAACAGATTTAAAAACCTGCTCCGCTTTCTTTTTTAAGAAAAATCTATACGTTCATTAAAGATTCACGGCGGCGCATTTTTCCAGCCGGAATACCGAACATCATTTTAAAACGGCGGCAGAAATAAGCGGTGTCTTTATAGCCAACATCAGAACCAATAGCGCGGATGCTCTTTTTGGAAGTACGAAGCAGATCCACCGCTTTTTCCATTCTTTGGTATTCGATGTAATCCTGTGGATTGATACCAGTCAGCATTTTGAAATATTGGCCCACATAATCTTCTGATACGTTGGCAACATTCGCAAGAACCTTATTTGAAAGATCTCCACCAAGGTTGTCTTTAATGTAAGCGAAGATGTCAATGAGTCGTGGATCTTTGAAATACGTACTGTTGGTTACAAGCTGCTCTACAAACAGTTTGTTTTTAAGTATATATCGTATAATCTCGATAACAACCTCTTCTGTTTTGATTTTGATGATACGACCTTTCCCGGGCGTATCAAGCATGTCCTCTGTCAGTATCTGGTTGATGGTCGCGGCGATCTGATCGTCTCTTTTGATCAGGAACGGAGGCACATCCAATGAGGTGAAAAAGTTAACGGTATCGAAAACCTTAGCTTCAAAAGATATAAGACCGAAAGAATTAGGCAGTTTACTTATCAGTGCAGGATCATGGCCAGCTTCGATGTAGTTATCCCGGTTGGTCATGAACTCTTCGTTGGATACCGTTTTGGCGGATTGTGCACTGCCATAGGTAACCGTTGCATGTTTTCCTCCTGGTATAAAAAGCATATCGCCTTCTTCTACTTTCTGAGACTCCTCAGTCCCGAAGGATACTTCTCCGTCGTACAAAATGGTAAGAGAATTTTGTACATCGTAAAAGTTTTTGATTGTAATGGGTTGCAAAATCCGGATATGACGAGCTTTCACAAATTTTACCCCCAACGACTCAATAATCTTATTATAGTCTTCCATGCTTGTATATATTTAACGGCTGAAATGCCTTACTTTCAAATTTTGTACAAATCTAATAAATTGTACAAAACTAATACAAGTATATTTCGACAAAAAAATGAAAAAAAGTGATATTTTGATATGATTTTAATCCAAGATTTAGAATAAAATGAATCCTGTCCCGTAAATGGGATCATTTTAAAAGTTCACGTGCTATTACAAGTTTTTGGATTTCAGAGGTACCTTCGTAAATCTGGGTAATTTTGGCATCTCTCATGTGTCTTTCTACATGATATTCCTTAACATATCCGTAACCCCCGTGAATCTGAACAGCTTCTGTTGTAACCCACATAGCTACATCGGATGCATAGAGCTTGGCCATAGCGGCGGCTTTTATGTAGTCTTTACCCTGATCTTTTAGCCGGGCAGCCTTATACACTAGTAGCCTCGCTGCTTCTATTCTGGTTGCCATTTCCGATAGCTTAAACTGGATCGCCTGATGCTCACTGATCGGTTTTCCAAAAGTTTTACGCTCCTGGGCATATTTAAGAGAAAGTTCGAAAGCGCCGGAGGCGATGCCCAATGCCTGAGCTGCGATTCCAATTCTACCTCCGTTTAGAGTACTCATTGCAAATTTAAACCCAAACCCGTCATCACCGATTCTGTTTTCCCTGGAAACTTTTACATCAGTAAACATAAGGGTATGCGTATCGGATGCTCTGATACCCATTTTATCTTCTTTTTTACCGACTACAAAACCCTCAGTTCCTTTTTCTACAATGAAGGCGTTAATTCCTTTGTGTCCTTTTTCGGGATGTGTATGTGCTATTACGAGGCATATCGAAGATGAGTTTCCATTCGTGATCCAGTTTTTCGTACCATTTAAGAGATAGTGATCTCCTGCATCGATTGCCGTGGTGTGCTGGGATGTTGCGTCAGAGCCTGCTTCCGGTTCTGAAAGACAGAATGCACCAATAACGCTTCCGGTAGCGAGAGGAACGAGATATTTTTGTTTTTGATCTTCGTTGCCATATATCTGAAGTCCCCAGCAAACCAGTGAATTATTTACTGACATGATTACTGAGGCTGAGGCGTCCACTTTAGAAATCTCTTCCATGGCTATTACGTATGAGAGCGTATCCATGCCGCCGCCGCCATATTCCGGTTTGACCATCATTCCAAGAAAGCCTAATTCTCCCATTTTTTTGATCAGCGCAGGATCAAATTTCTGTTCATTATCGCGGGTAATTACACCGGGCAACAGGTCATTTTGGGCAAAGTCTCGCGATGCTTCCTGAACGGCAACGTGTTCTTCGCTCAGGTCAAAATCCATACCGGACAAAACTGAATTATATGGCATAGGTGTTTAGGGTTATTGAAAATGAAGTAGTCAAAAATAAGGTTTAGAAATATAGTATGCAAGCATACGAATTTCTAACGAGCTAAAACTTTGTGTATTGCTGCCCGTTTTGAGAAAAAGAAGTCTTAAGTTTGCGGTTTAATTTTGTATACACACTAGTAATCGTCTTCCATTACCGTTATTTATTACACATGCCTGTTCTTACAGTCTTTTATTTAAAACTCCTTATCAATCTGGGTTTAACACTTGGGATAATCTGGACGATCAGCCGATCCGGGCTTTTCTCAAAATGGCAGGTTGAAAAAGACAAACTCATTTTTTCTATTGCCTTTATCATATTCAGATTCATCCCGTGGATCGGGATTTTTCTGATTGTCAACGAGGATCCTCGTGGCGATATACCTTTCTTCTTCTACAAAGCCGAAGCTGCCAAACAGGGCGGTTTTGTATATCGGGATTTCTGGTCTTATCATGCTCCGTTATATGCCTATATCATTAGCCTTCCTGTATGGATATGGCACAATTCGCGTGCAATCGTGCTTTTTATGGTGCTGATGGAAACGGGAATTCTTTGGCTTACCTATCGGACCTACAAAGAAAAAAGCAGCAGAGCGTTGCAGCTTGCAGTGATCTATCTGATGCTTCCGGCAGCGTTTATGTACATTCTGGTAGACGGGCAGGAAGAAGTGTGGTTTTGGGGTGCGGCTCTGCTCATCTGGCGCTATACTATCAAAAAGCCTGATAACTATGAAGTGGGTATTGGTTTGCTGTATGCACTTACTTTACTTACAATTAAGGTTACCTTCATTTTTTTATTGCCCGCCTTGCTGGTAGTTGTAAAACGCCCTGTGAAAATGCTCCTGACTATGGCGGCAATCGGAATCCCTGCGGTGGGCTTTCTCTATTGGCGGATCGGCGATCTTTTCCTTATGCCTATTCAGCATACCGAACAGTTGATGACGCCCAATTTGTTTTCTATCAGTCGTCCGTGGGTTGAGCTGATTTTTCATATTAATGAGAAAAAATCTACCATGATCAATTGGTTCGGGCTGTTATTCACGGTTTTTGTTCCTGTGTATATGGCATATAAAGCCAGACACAGGCATATCAATGAAATTTTGCCCGGGATATTCATCGCCTGTTTCGTTTGTATGATGATTTTTCAAGCAAGTGCGATGGGTGCATATGTGATTGCTTATCTGATGGCGGTGCTCTTTGAGATCATCGATATCCGTAAAACCAAACACGTAGCCATTTTGCTTGCCCTCAACTGGCTTACGGTTGTGCAACCTTTCATTTGGGTATACATCAAACAGCCGGCGTACATTTCTCCTGCTATGTTTTCCGATGTATCGTTCCTCTTTGAGTATGTACTTCAGATCATGAACGTACTCTGTTTCTTCTGGGTATTGCGTGAAACTTACAGGAAAGTAGTTGTGCAATCTAATCTTGCAACAGCATGAGTATAGTTTGGGCCAAATTAGGCATCAGCATTGCCTGCGTTTTCCTACTGGTCATCATGCTGCTGAAAAGAAAAGCATTTATAAACAGGCTTGAAGGTAAGCGTGTAAATGTGACTCTTTTTGTGGGCTGGGTCCTTTTCAGGCTCATTCCTTTTGTTGCCATTTATCTCATTGCTGATCTTGCAACTACTTCCGACGTAAACGGCTTCTGGGACGAAGGCAGCAAAGCTTCACAGGGGTTGGTGGTTTATCGGGACTTCTGGTCTCCCTATTCACCGCTTTACCCATACTTTCTGGGAATCTGGTTAAAGTTATGGTACGATCCGAAAATGATTGTGTTCACGATGGCGGTGATGGATGGAATTGCTGTTCTGATCTCCTGGCATTTCTTCAGACCTTTTCAGACCAAAGGGACTTTCCTTTTCAACGCGCTTGTCTATTACGTTTTGCCGGGTTCGCTGATCCTCTGCATTGTAGGAGCTCAGGAGGATGTCTGGATGTGGCTTTTTGTGGCATTGGCGTATCTGGTGCGCGAGCGGAAGGTGAGTGTGATCTGGTACTCGGTTATTCTGGCAATAGGTTTGCTGATGACCAAAGCGATTTTCGTTCTCATTCTGGTTCCACTCTTTTTGATTGAGAAAGAAAAGATCCGGTTCATGATTCCCATGATCATTATTGGGATCATATCACTAGGTATTCTGTATCCTTTGGTGGGATGGGAATTTACCCAGCCTATGGACGAGGCGCAAACGTTACGGGCGCCGAATATTCCGGCAATACTCAATCCCTGGTTTTATAATCATATTGGTGTAGGTGAAAAATTCTGGAACTGGATAGGGCTTGTTGCTTCGGTAGGGCTTGCTTGTCTTGCTGCCTGGCGGCTCCGCAATACCGATTTCAGAGTAATGCTTTCGCGGGTCTGGATTGTATTGTATGCGACCATGATGGTGGTGCAGCAAAGTGCTTACAGCAACTATATTTTTCTTTTTCTGGTGCCGCTTGTTTTTTATGTGGTCAATTGGAGCAACCGCACACAGGTCGTATTACTTTTGATTTTCAATGTGCTTTGCGTCGTTCATCCATCTTACTGGTGGAGGTTGGGTATGCCATGTTATATGAGCCCAACTGATATAATTTCCTCTACTGGTCTGCTTACAGATTATCTGATGCAGGTCGCCATCGTAATCATGACGGGCTATTTTGTATGGCTGGCATTTCCGAAGAAATCAGGAAGTGTAGCCCAATGATTTTATATCCTGTTCAGGGTTTTTCAACAGCACACTCCTGCCAATTGGAACAATCATATAGAGATCGTCGCTCAAATCCGTAACATGTTGGTAAGCATGGTCCGACAACAAAATACCTTTGTTCTCTTTCTGTTCATGGATCACCGTTGACAGCTTTTCCACCATGAGCGGAGATACGTGTGTAAAAGGTTCATCGAGCAGGACAAAATGCACGGGCGATAAAAGTATGAGTAGCGTTTCTATCAGGCGGATTTCGCCTCCTGAAAGCTTCCCGAGAAGGTGTTTTTCATACTTATCAAATTCTGGAAAATGATCGGTAACGTCTTGGAAACGGACACGATACAATTCGCACAGATGATTCACTTTTAGATTTTTTGGCATAAAATTGCTTTGTGGTAAATAGCGGATGATGCCCGCATGCAAATAGGGTTTTGCGATATATTCGCCATTGATTCGCACTGATTGATTTTGTCCCCGAAGTGTTCCAAATATCATTCTCAGCAGACTTGATTTCCCGGTACCATTACGCCCAAGCAGGCCTGTTACTTTTCCTGTCTCCATTTTAATGTAGATACTCTGGAGTATTTTCTTTCCATTGTATTCAAGCCACATACTGTCTGCTTCTAATAGCTGCGTTTTCATGATTGATCAGATAGAAAGGAAAAGTTTAATAATGGCGATGACCACAAAAAACGCTGCAAGGTCGAGCAGGAAAGCCGACATGTAGAGCCGGAGTTCGGAAATGCCCAGATTGGTGTAAAAGAACAATTGGACCTGATGGTGTTTTCTCAGATAACGCCACAAAAGGAAATCTGTAACAGCTTTCAGGATCAGATAGAGCGGAAGAAAACGTTGGAAGTCTTCACTGAGCGGAAGTTGCGCAATAATCCATAAGGTGAGAGAAATGAGCCCTGTAACCAGGCCGACCGATTGATAGAAATATAATATGGCTTGCAAACGTTGTTTCATCATTTTTTGAAGCAAGTTAGAAAAATGAAGAAGAGACAAATGGCTGTTAGGTTTTTTTAACAGGGGCTTTTCAAGAGCTGGATGAGCATTTAACTTACTTTAACACAGGAAGCTAAGCTCAGTGATTATTTTTGGGAAACACCTGAATATCCAATATGCACTTAGTTAGTGACCATACCCTGCACGAGCTTCAGATCGTTTCTGAGAAAAGTATGGAGGCCTCCATTTTAAGTTTTTTTGACAGAACAAAATCTTATGGTGGCCGCGATTTGCTCAAAAGAATGATCAGAAATCCTATGCAAAACTCTGAGGAGATATTGGCATCACAGGATTTGCTCAGGTCTGTTTCGTCAAACTTTCACTACTGGGAAGTGAATGTATCGCATGCCTATATCGCGGCGTCAGAAAGTTATTATGAAAGCAATATTGTGCACACAATGTCTCAGGATGTGATCCAGCACTGGTTTCAGACAATGATGTTTGCATATAGAAATGAGGCCGAATTCCATCTGATTCAAAGCGGAGTAGCTGCAACAATCAGGGTTTTATCGGCATTACAAGATACGGTAACGCAGCTTTCGTATTTTGGCTTTCCTGATTCTTTCAAGGACGATTTCGGTTTTTTAAAATCTTTTCTGGATTCTTTCGCGCTAAGATCTTATGTAAATCAACAAGGTAAAAGCCTGTCTGACAGATCTACATTTTACCTGGATTACTTTTTTAGAAAACAGCATAAAAGAGAGTTCAGGAGGGTGCTTGATATCTTTTATACGCTGGATGCGATAACTTCCATTGCGAGAACCGCCCGGGAACATACGCTGTGTTATCCTGACTTCGTATCACATGATACCTGTTTTGATGTGACGGGGCTGTGGCATCCTCTGATTGCCAATTCGACCAGAAACGATATTTCGTTGAATGGGAATTCCGGAATTTGTATCCTTACCGGCGCAAATACGAGTGGCAAAACAACTTTTCTTAAATCGTATGGTGTTGCCGTTTACCTGGCACATCTGGGATGGCCGGTGCCGGCAACTAGCCTCCGTCTTTCGTTCAGCAACAGACTCTTCACGTCCATTCATCTTTCGGATGATCTCACGCTGGGATACAGCCATTTTTACAATGAAATTATGCGGGTGAAGGAAATTGCCCAGGCGCTGTATAATGGCGAAAAATGTACGGTGTTGATCGATGAATTGTTCAGAGGAACCAATCAGGAAGACGCACTGCACTGCTCACAAACTGTCATTGATGGCTTTACAAATTACAAATCTTCCATTTTCATTGTATCAACGCATCTGATGGAGTTGCTCGAAAAATACCTGAGTTCAAAAGAAGTCTGTTTTAATTGTTTTAAAACAAAAATAACCGGAGGGGAATTTGAAAATACTTTTCTACTGGAACAGGGTATTGCGTCAGAAAAAGTGGGAAAGCTTATTATGGAGAAGGTTGGGATTCCTGCATTGCTTCGTGGGAATATAAACTGACAAAGCCCTCATTTTCATGAAGGCTTTGTCTATTCGGCTTGTATGAACTATTATTCAATCACATCAAATCCACAGTAAGGCACCAAAACGGCTGGAATACGAACTGTACCGTCAGCCTGCTGGTTGTTTTCCAGCAATGCAGCCAGGATACGGGGCAACGCCAGGGCAGAGCCGTTCAGCGTGTGTAGCAACTGCGTCTTTTTGTCCGCATTTTTATAGCGTAATTTCAGACGGTTGGCCTGATAAGTTTCAAAGTTGGAGACCGAACTGCATTCCAGCCAGCGTTCCTGGCCAGCGGACCACACTTCGAAATCGTAAGTCAGTGCAGAGGTAAAGCCCATATCGCCACCGCAAAGGCGAAGAATGCGGTAGGGCAGATCCAGTTTTTCGAGCAGGCTCTTCACGTGATCCACCATTTCATCCAGCGCCTTGTAAGACTCCTCAGGTTTGTTAATCTGAACAATTTCGATCTTATCAAACTGATGCAAACGGTTGAGCCCACGAACGTGCGCTCCCCAGCTTCCTGCCTCGCGGCGGAAACAAGGCGTGTAAGCTGCATGTTTAACAGGTAAGTCGGACTCCGCTACAATCACGTCGCGGTAAAGATTGGTTACCGGTACTTCCGCAGTTGGGATGAGGTAAAGGTCATCCTGTGCATCATGGTACATTTGTCCTTCTTTGTCGGGTAATTGCCCCGTCGCAAATCCTGAATCAGCATTTACAACAATTGGTGTCTGAACTTCGGTATATCCTGCTTTTCCCGCTTCGTCTAAAAAGAAAGCAATCATGGCGCGCTGCAAACGGGCCGCTTTCCCTTTGTAAACAGGGAAACCGGCACCAGTTATTTTATTACCAAGCTCAAAATCAATAATAGGGGCCTGATTTTTACCGAGTTTTTTAATCAGTTCCCAGTGAGGTTGTGCTCCAGCCGGAAGAGTAGGTTTTGCCCCTTGTTCAAATACATTCACATTGTCCTCAGCCGTGCGTCCTTCTGGTACACTTTCGTGTGGCAGGTTAGGAAGCTTAACCAATTCACTCAGTAATTCCTCTTCCGTGGCCTTGTGTTGTTCTTCCAACAGTCTGGATTTGTCCTTCAGAGCGGCCGTCTCACCTTTAGCCAGTTCGGCTTCGGTTTTTTTGCCTTCTTTCATCAGACCACCAATTTCCTTCGCTTTTGCATTGGATTGCGTCAGTACTGCATCCAGTTCCTGTTGCGTTTCACGTCGTAAACGATCCAGTTCAATGATCCGGTCGACAACCTGTTCGGCGTCTTTAAAATGCTTTTTCTTTAACCCCGCGAGAGTTAATTCTCTGTTGTCGCGGATAAATATCGGTTGTAACATATGGCTGTCGGCTGTCGGCTGTTGCTGTCAGCTTTTTTAAAGTTTTTATCAATTTAACTCAGTTCAATTATTGAGCTGAGAATATATTTTTCATCGCATCCTCGTAGTAGAAAAGGCGCTCGTTTAATACATTCAGCGCTTCCGCCTTGTATTTTGAATGAATCAAAAGTGACAAGTTGTGTTCCGAAGCACCGTAAGAAATCATCCGGATCGGAATGTTTTTCATCGCTTCCAATACTTTCAATGCAATCCCTTCTTTGTCAGCGCTGAAATTACCAACGATACAAATGATGTTCTGGTCGCGGTCATGCTCTTCCAAATCCGCAAATTCTCTCAGTTCGGCAGTAATTGCTTCCAGGTGATCAGAATTGTCAATCGTAACAGAAACCGAGACTTCCGACGTGGTGATCATGTCCACCGGTGTTTTGTATTTTTCAAAAATCTCAAACACCCTGCGCAGAAAACCGTAAGCATTCAGCATACGGGTCGAATGTATGTATATCGCCGTAATGTTGTCTTTGGCTGCAATCGCTTTGATTTCGCGGTCAGACGTCTGATTGGCGATGAGCGTACCAGGAGCCTCAGGCTGCATGGTATTTTTCAGGCGTACAGGTACGCCACGAAGTTTCGCTGGCGTGATCGTACTTGGGTGCAAAATTTTCGCTCCGAAATAAGCCAGTTCAGCCGCTTCTTCAAAAGTCAGTTCTCTGATCGGGAAGGTGCGCTTTACAATGCGAGGATCGTTGTTGTGCATTCCGTCTATATCCGTCCAGATCTGAATTTCGTCTGCGCGAATTGCGCCGCCAATCAACGACGCTGTATAATCAGATCCGCCTCGTTTCAGGTTGTCTACCTCTTCTCTTGGGTTGCGGCAGATAAAACCTTGGGTTACAACAATTTTGGCATCCGTATGTTGGTTCAAAATCGCAACCAGTTTTTCTTCAATGGCTGCCATTTCCGGTTCACCGTCAGCGTCAATACGCATGAAATCCAGTGCAGGCAGTAATACAGAACTATCGCCTTTTTCTTCCAGATAAGCCTGGAACATTTTTGTGCTCAATATTTCGCCTTCTGCAACCAGTTCTTTATCCTGTTTGATTGTAAAAGGTTTGATACCAACCAGCGAGCGAATAAATCCGAATTCACTGTCAATAATTTCCTGACCTTTCGCAAGTCCTTCTTCGGTAGAATACAATTCCTTGATAAACAACTCGTAATGTGTCTTCAAGTCGTCAATCTTGGAAATAGCCTGATCTTCATCATACGCTTTTGCAGATTCTCCAATGGAGATCAGCGCATTGGTTGTTCCCGATAATGCTGACAAAACGACAATCTTACGATTCGTATCATTTTCAAGAAGTTCGCGGATTGAATGCATGCGCTCAGGTTTTCCAACCGATGTGCCACCAAATTTCCAGACTTGCATAAATATTATAGTGATTGAATTTTGAATGAATTAGTTTTTGGTCAAATAATTGTCACGGATGGCCGATTGTCGTCAGGGAATTGTCATTTGTACTCAGGTGTGGATACATTCTGTAACCTCATGACTATACCTGACAATTCCTGACCAAGGGTTCGCCTAACGGGTAAATATCTTGTCTTTCAGCCCTACCATTTTGATCGCCGTCATAGCAGCTTCGTCACCTTTGTTACCATGCACACCACCCGAACGGTCAATTGCCTGTTCCATATTGTTTGGAGTAAGCACACCAAATATTACCGGTTTGTTGTTTTGAATACTTACGTTGGTAATTCCCTGCGCCACGGCGTGGTTGATGTAGTCGTTGTGCTTTGTTTCACCCTGAATGACTACGCCCAATGCAATTACTGCATCGATATCGGCACGCTGCGCATACCAGTGAGACGCAAGTGTGAGTTCAAAGCTACCCGGAACGTTCCCTCTTTCTATGTTTTGGGGCAAAGCGCCATATTGGATTAGAGTCTGGTAAGCTCCTTCAAAAAGCTTTTCAGTTACTTCGCTGTTCCATTCGGCCACTACAAGGGCAAATTTCTTATTACTGATCTCAGGAAGATCATCGGTTGTAAATACACTTAGATTTTTATCAGCACTTGACATACGTTCAATAGTTTAGATATTGGATATCCGGAGAATTGTTAACCTCCGGATCTTATAGGTTTCTTGGAATACAAATTCTTTACTTTCTGGTGTTGCAGGGTGGGAACAAAAAAAGGATAAAACCGTTGTCGGCTTTATCCTTTTAAAGAACAGTAATGGTTAACCATTATTTGCCGACCTGTCCTTCCAGTAATCCCATGTACTTCTTAGCGTTTACCACTTCCGAGGAAAGAGGAAACTCATCAACTACACGTTTATATGTCGAAACAGCATCAGCAGCCTGATTTGCCTTCTCTTGTGCAAGCGCAAGTTTCATCAGATATACCGGTGTAAAGAATTCATTTTTTTCATAGTCAGCAGCCTTCTTATAAAAAGAAATAGCCTCTGCTGCCTGATTTTTTTCAAGATATGCGTCACCAATCAAAGATTGAGCACGTGCGTGAAGCAACAGATCAGATGAGCTGAAAGATTGAAGATGACTGATCGCCTCATCAAATTTCCCTTGTTTCAACAATGCAACACCAGCATAGAAGTTAGCAAGGTTACTTGCGTCTGTTCCTTTATAGCTGTCCGCGATTGACAATAAGCCTTCATTTCCTCCGCTTCCATTCAATGCTTTTTGCAAAGAATCTGCTTCAAAATCGTAAACTACACTCGAAAGAGCATTTTGTGCAGTTCCTTCCTGGCTATCAATATAGAAACGGTAACCGGCAAATGCGACAACAGCAAGTAGAATTGCCCCGCCAATGCCAAGAACCACGTTACGATTTTTCAGAAAGAAAATCTCTGCTTTACTGATTTGTCCGGCCAAAGCCTCGGGTGTTTCAATAATTTCAAAACCGGACTCATCCGTGTTTTTCTTGCTCATATCAATAATTAATTCAATTTTGGAGTGCAAAGTTATGAAAACTTTATTAAGTCAAAACAACTTAGCACACAATTCTTTAACTTCTTAAAATAACAGTAACCCACCCGATCGTCATATACTAATGTGATGAGTCGTGTTTTGTCCTGATAAAAAAGCTTAAGGAAGCAATTTTATCGTGTCCTGTAAGCAAAAACGGCATGATAATCAGTGTCTGCTTACCATGCCGTTTGTATGTCTATACTATGCTTAGCTGTACAACGGGAAATCTTTCATCCAGGTGTTAACTTCTTGTTTAACAGCAGCAATTTTAGCATCCTGATCATGATTAACCAAAACAGTATCGATCATATCAACGATTCTTTCCATATCGGTTTCAAGCAATCCACGTGATGTCATTGCAGCCGTTCCAACACGCATTCCGGAAGTTACCATTGGTGATTTTTCGTCAAAAGGAACCATGTTTTTGTTAATGGTAATGTCTGCTTTAATCAAAGTGTTTTCTGCCAGTTTTCCTGTCATATCGGATTTCACTCCGTTTTTAGACTGAAGATCGATAAGCATTAAGTGGTTATCAGTTCCTCCGGATATAATTCTGTATCCTTTTTCGGTAAATGCTTTTGCCATAGCCTGAGCATTTTTCGCTACCTGCGTTGCGTAGTTGTAGTAACCTTCTCCCAATGCTTCACCAAATGCGATTGCTTTTGCAGCAATAATGTGCTCCAAAGGTCCGCCCTGAGTACCCGGGAATACACCTGAGTCCAATAGAGAAGACATCGTACGAAGTTGTCCTTTTTGTGTAGTGATGCCAAATGGATTTTCAAAATCGTTACGCATCATAATTACACCACCACGTGGTCCACGAAGGGTTTTGTGTGTTGTTGTCGTTACAATATGGCAATGATCGAAAGGATCTTTCAATAATCCTTTTGCAATCAAACCTGCCGGATGAGCGATATCGGCCATCAACAAAGCACCAACCTGATCGGCAATTGCACGCAAACGTTCGTAATCCCAGTCGCGGCTGTATGCCGAAGCACCGCAGATCAATAGTTTTGGTTTTTCTCTTACCGCAGTTTCTTCAACTTTGTCCCAGTTGATCAATCCTGTTTCAGCTTCTACACCGTAAAAAACAGGCTGGAAATATTTACCTGAAATATTGACAGGAGAACCGTGCGAAAGGTGACCACCGTGTGCCAGGTTGAATCCCATGATTTTGTCACCAGGATTAAGGCAAGCCAGAAACACAGCAGTATTTGCCTGAGCACCCGAGTGTGGCTGAACGTTGGCCCAGGTTGCACCAAAAAGTTCTTTCAGACGGTCAATTGCGATTTGTTCAATTTCATCTACAACCTCACATCCTCCATAATACCTTTTTCCCGGAAGTCCTTCCGCATACTTGTTGGTAAGTACACTTCCGGCCGCTTCCATCACTTGTTTTGACGTAAAGTTTTCAGAAGCAATTAGTTCAATGCCCGATTCCTGACGAAATTTTTCTTTATTGATCAGGTCAAAAATGGCTGTATCACGTTCAACGCTTGTGAGTGTAGACATGGGATTAACGGAAAAATGATATGTTGGATGTAGATTAAGCCGCAAAAATACAAGCAATTCTCGTGGAATGAAAAAATACACATCACTTTCTGAGAAAAGAGAAAACGTAGGAGTTTGAGACAAACACTTTCCAATAGTCTTAAGCCTGTGTTATCTAGTATATAAGTCTGGTTTAGAGAAGTGCGTTTATTGCCCTAAACCTGTTAAAATGACATTTATTGAAAAGTTTTGGCTGGTAAAGGGTTTAAATTTCAGGGAGACAATGTTCTCGCCAATAGCCTGTTTTTGGAAGCAGGTTATTTTTTAAATTTTTTTAATAATATTGCTTTTGAATCGTACTTTTGTGAAACAATGTAAATTTTCACGATAGAATAACATCTTTTAGACTATTGTTATGATATTGTGTAATACATAGAAACAGATAGAAGTCACCAATTTGTAATATGCCTATTTCCTATTCTTAAACTCCCAGAATTATTTTAAACAATGGACATTCAGACTGTGAATCCAGACACGATTTTATTACAGGCGGCTGACAATGCCACAAACGGGACAATTGGTCAACCGATAACCTACGAAAAAATCCCGACGCAAATTTTTGCAGACTCCAAAGAGGCTTCTAATGCTGTAGCACAGGAAATTGCTGAGCTGATCCGTAAGAAGCAAAAGGAAGGAAAAAACTGTGTATTGGGTTTGGCAACAGGGTCTTCTCCGAAGACTGTTTATGCAAGGCTCATTAAAATCCATAAAGAGGAAGGGCTGAGTTTTAAAAATGTGATATCCTTTAACCTTGATGAGTACTACCAAATGGAGCCAGATTCCATTTATAGTTACCACAGGTTCATGAAGGAACAGTTGTTTGATCATGTAGATATTCCAAAGGAAAATTATTTCCTTCCGGACGGAACGGTGCCGCCTGCATTGTTGAGAGACTACTGTATCTCATATGAAAATAAAATAAATGCTGTCGGAGGGCTGGATTTTCAGCTGCTTGGGATTGGGGGAAATGGTCATATTGGTTTTAACGAACCCGGTTCACTTATCAATGCCCGCACAAGGCTGATCACACTCGATCATTCTACCAGAGCAGCTGCTGCAATGGAATTTGGCGGTCTTCATAAGGTACCCCGTAAGGCAATAACATTGGGCGTTTCGCCAATATTAAGTGCACGCCGTATTGTGTTGCTCGCATGGGGAGAAAGAAAAGCATCAGTAATTCGTGGTGCAGTAGAGGGGCCGGTTACAGAACGTAATCCTGCATCTTATCTTCAGGCACATCCCAACGTATCTTTTGTAGTTGATGAAAGTGCTGCATCTGAGCTGACACGAGTAAAAACACCTTGGGCAGTTGACTCGGTTGTTTGGGATAATAAAATGATCAAAAAGGCAATTACGCATTTGTCGAAAAGTCTGGGTAAGCCAATTTTGAAATTGACTGACAAAGATTACAATGATAATGGTATGAGCGATTTACTTGCCCAGTATGGTGCAGGTTATGAGATCAACATCAATGTATTTAACCAGTTGCAGCATACCATTACAGGATGGCCGGGAGGAAAGCCGAATGCGGACGATACCAATCGCCCGGAACGTGCTCAGCCTGCCAAAAAACGCGTGTTGATTTTTAGTCCTCATCCGGATGACGACATTATATCTATGGGTGGTACTTTCCAAAGGCTGGTTGACCAGGGGCATGAAGTACATGTGGCTTACCAAACATCGGGAAATATTGCCGTAGCGGATGACGAAGCGCTTCGTTTCATTGATTTTGTTGTTGATTTTAACAGAAACTTCGGAATTGACAGCCCGGAGGCAAACAAGTTGTTTACAGATGCAAAGACATATCTAAAGCATACAAAAGACAGCGAAATTGATACGCCGGAAATTCGTCAGGTGAAAGGTTTATTGAGACAAGGAGAGGCAAAGTCGACATGCCGTTTCGTAGGGATTCCTACAAGCCAGGCTCATTTCCTGAATATGCCATTTTACGAAACAGGAACAGTACAAAAGAAACCGATTGGAGAGGAAGATATTAAGATCGTTCAAGATCTGATTGAAGAAATCAAACCGCATCAGATATACGCAGCAGGTGATTTTGCCGATCCACACGGAACGCATAAGGTCTGCTGGGATGCGATCGAAGCGGCTCTTCAGCGTGTGAAACACAAGAATTTCATGAAGGACTGTTGGGTTTGGTTATACCGCGGAGCATGGGCTGAGTGGGACATTTACGAGATCGAAATGGCAGTGCCAATGAGCCCGGACCAGGTTTTAAAGAAACGTCAGGGGATATTCAAGCACCAGTCTCAAAAGGATGGTGTGGTATTCCAGGGAGATGATTCCAGAGAATTCTGGCAACGTGCAGAGGAACGTAACAGCGGTACTGCACAGCTGTACGATGAACTCGGTCTTGCAGAATACGAAGCGATGGAAGCTTTTGTAAGATGGAAATTTTAAGGATATAGGGTAAAGCGATTTAGCCTTTTTAATAGTAAACCTGAGGTAATCAGTGCCATTACAAGCATTGATAATCTCAGGTTTTTTATTGGACAAATTCACGTATTTTGCCCCGAAAGCCATTCTTGAAAAGCAAAAATGCCGCTCCTGATGTCAGGAACGGCATTCGTGCCGAAGGCGGGACTCGAACCCGCATGGGGCAACCCCCACACGCCTCTGAAACGTGCGTGTCTACCAGTTTCACCACTTCGGCATTGAAATTGGGTGTGCAAAAGTAGTAACTCTGACCAGGTTTCCAAACAGGACTCTGAAAAAAACGAAACTAAATTTCTACGTTTTCGTACAATGCCGGAATATGTATATCCTTGTAACCTTTTGCCTGTAATTTCAGCTTAAAGGATACCTGCGTTTCATATTCTCCATGAACTAAAAACACCTTCTGAACACGTTCCGGGGTTTGGCAAGAAAGAAAATCAATCATTTCGTTGTAATCTCCATGTCCTGAAAACGAATCCATAGAAGCTACACTGCATTTTACCTCATGTGATTCTCCAAAAATATTTACCTGTTTGTCTCCACGTTTTAATGCACCCGCCAGGGTGTTTGCCGATGCGTATCCTACCAGTAATATGGTTGAATTTGGATTGCCAATGTTATTCTTAATATGATGTTTGATCCTGCCCGCTTCTGCCATACCCGATGAAGAAATGATAATACAAGGTTCTTTCCTGTCATTGATTGCCTTGGATTCATTCACATCGGATACATAATGCAGGTATGGAAAGGCAAAAGCATCACCATCTTTTTCGATGTATTCCAGTATCTCCGGATTAAAACATTCGTCATGATCTTTCATGATACGTGTTGCATTGATTGCCAAAGGGCTGTCAATGTAAACCGGTATTTGAGGTAATTTTCCGGAACTGGACAGTTGATCCAGAGCATATATCAGCTCCTGTGTACGGTCAACCGCGAATGCGGGGATGATCAGCTTTCCACGGTTTTGTACACAGGTTTCATGTACAATTTTTAATAAATGACCCTGCATATCAATTTCTTTCTCATGTAACCTGTCGCCATAGGTCGATTCGCAAATGATCACATCAGCCTGGGGAAACACATCCGGCTTCCGTAGGATCCGGTCTTCGGGACGGCCAATATCGCCTGTGAATGTCACCTGTTTAAAGGAGCCTTTGTCCGGGATGCTTAAATGTACCGCTGCACTTCCTAAGAGATGAGCAGCATCCGACAGAAACGCGGCTACTTCATTGTCGGGACCCAAATGAAACGTTTGCCCGTAGCGAACGCTCTTAAACATACTGAGTGCCCGTTGCGCATCTTCGGCATTATACAATTCTTCAAGTAATGGTCTGGCTTGTCGTTTTCTGCGCTCATTGATGCGTTCCAGATCTTTTTCCTGGATGTGAGCACTGTCCATCAGCATAATCCGACACAAGTCTGCCGTAGCCGAGGTACAGTAAATGGGGCCGTTAAATCCCTGACGTACCAGACAGGGAATAAGTCCCGAATGATCGATATGCGCGTGTGATAAAATCAGATAATCAACTTCGGATGGTTTAAAGCCAAAGTTTTGGTTGAATTCATCTGTTTGTATTCCCTGAAAGAGCCCGCAATCCAGCAGGATTTTTGTTCCTTTTTCGGTTGTGATCAGATGTTTGCTTCCTGTGACAGTTCTTGCGGCACCAAAAAATTGTATGTGCATTGTGAGTGGTTTTTACTTGTGTGAGGTGTCTGTTTTATAATTTTCGGATCAGGAAAGAATATAGAGTGCATTGAGGTTTCTACCCAGCCCGTTATAATCCAGACCGTAACCTACAACGAAGCGATTCTCAATTTCAAATCCCATGTAACGCATGTTCACAGGTTTTTGCAAAGCATCGGGTTTGTGCAAAAGGGTTGCTATTTCTACGGATGCCGGGTCGAGAGCAGTTATTTGATTTACTAATTGATTCATAGTAAGACCGGTATCTACGATGTCTTCAACAATAATAACATCACGACCAGTTATTTTTTCTTCCAGGCCAATAATCTGACGTACGCTACCTGTCGATTCCGTTTGAGAATAAGATGCAAGTTTGACAAATGTTATTTCACACTGTAGCTGCGTTCTTTTTATAAGCTCCGTTGCAAACAAAAATGCTCCGTTTAATACGACAATAAAGAGAGGACAGCGATCTTTGTAGTCGGCACTTATTTGAGATGCAAGTTCAGAGATACGTTCTTCAAGTTTTTCCCGCTCAATAAAAGGAACAAAGGTTTTGTCTAATATGGTTATCATAAAAATTATCGTGTCAGAAGTTTGTGCTCTGTGCAGCCTCAAAATTGTTTCAGTGTCTCAATATTAACTCTTTTTTTAAAAACCCTCTTCCCTGCAAACGTAAAATAACATTCCGGCGTTAATAGGAACAGATTACCCCTGATATGAAACGAATACCTTATATATTAACATGCTGCGTTGTAGCAGTTCTTTCCACCACCTCTGCTGTTGCCCAGTTATATTCTTCGGCTGATCTGGATAAGAACTATGACATGGTATTGAAAAATCCAAGTGTTCAGATTGAGTCAACCGAAGCCATCAACCTCCTTTATAATTTCAAATTCGCCGAAGCAGATGCAGAGTTTCGCTGGCTGAAATACCGTTACCCAAAACACCCTATGCCTCACTTTCTGATGGGACTTTCGGAATGGTGGAAAATAGTGCCAAATACAGACAATGAAACGTACGATAAAGCCTTTCTTGCACAAATGGATTCCACCATCACGCTTGCTGAGAAATTGTATGATGATGAAAAGAATAAAGTAGAGCCGGCCTTCTTTCTCGCAGCCGCCTATGCTTTTAAAGGACGGCTTTATGCAGAAAGAGAAAGCTGGACGAAGGCGGCTTTCGCGGGCAAAAAATCTCTCAAATATTTCGAAGTATGTAAAGGAAACGGAGATTTGTCGCCTGAGCTTTTGTTTGGCGATGGTTTGTACAACTACTATGCGGAATGGGTCCCCAAAGAATATCCTTTACTGAAACCTGTTTTGGCCCTGTTTCCGAAGGGGAATAAAAAGCTTGGACAGCAGCAGTTGGAAAAGGTTGGTAACAATGCGTTTTACACCAGAGTGGAAGCACGTTATTTCCTGCTTCAGATATATATTATGGAAAATGAATATGGCAAGGCGTATGAACTGGCCAAGTATATGTGGCAGACCTACCCGAACAATCCGTATTTTGAA
This sequence comes from Dyadobacter sp. CY312, assembly GCF_021390535.1. Lineage (GTDB taxonomy): Bacteria > Bacteroidota > Bacteroidia > Cytophagales > Spirosomataceae > Dyadobacter. Next base: position 239,628 of record NZ_JAJUXG010000015.1, on the reverse strand, counting down.
AGGTATTTTTGCCGTACTGCATTTGTGACTGGAAAGGCTGCCGAAGCGGAAAAAGCAGCTGAAAATATACTGACTAAAATTGACCAGTTTATGCCGGGATATGAAGGTGTAAGTGGCCGGAATGCGGCTTATGTACTTGCTTATTACAACATGCAATACCACCGGAATTACGAATTGGCGGCTAAGTACTACCAGCGAGCCATCGACTTTTCGGTTCAGACCAAATCCCTGAATGCAGGTTATTATGTTTCTTCGCTGCTGGGACTTGGGAAAATAGCTGAAATGAAAAAGAACTATGACGAGGCGCTGCGTTATTATAAACTTGCGGACGACAGAGCAGATCGTAAATCGAGCCAGGATAAAGAAGCTAAAAAGGCAATTGAAAATCTTAAAAAGCTGAAACGGGAGGAGAGAAGGAAGAGGTAGTTTTTTTAGTAGACAATAAAACAGTTCACAGTAGACAGACGCCAACGACGGTACTGTTAACTGTGAACTGTTTACTTATTGACTGTTCAGAACCTACTAGCTCTTCAACCTTGCGTAGTGTTTGAAGAACAAAGGAATGGTTTCAATTCCCTTGTAATAGTTGAAGAGACCGTAACTTTCGTTTGGCGAATGAAGTGCGTCTATATCCAATCCAAATCCCATCAGGATACTCTTTCTGCCTAATTCCTGTTCGAATAGAGCTACAATGGGAATACTTCCTCCGCCGCGTGTCGGAATTGGCTTTTTACCAAATGATTCTTCCATTGCCAGAGCAGCGGCTTCGTATTCAACCGAATCTGTTGGAGTAACGTAAGGTAATCCGCCATGATGAGGTGTTACTTTCACTTTCACAGATGCGGGAGCAATTGATTCGAAGTGTTTAGAGAACAATTCGCATATTTCCTGATCGGTTTGATTCGGAACCAGACGCATGGATATTTTGGCATTGGCTTTCGAAGGTAATACCGTTTTTGCACCTTCACCAATGTAGCCTCCCCAAATTCCGTTTACGTCCAAAGTAGGTCTAACCGATGTTCTCTCAATGGTGCTGTAACCTTTTTCACCTGCTACATCATCAACCTGCAAATCCGTTTTATATTCATTCAGATCGAACGGAGCGGAGTTAAGCGCATCTCTTTCTGCTTGTGTCAGTTCCTGGACATTGTCGTAAAAGCCTGGTATGGTAATGTGCCCATTTTCATCTTTGAGCGAAGCAATCATCTCGCAAAGCACATTGATCGGATTGGCAACTCCGCCACCATACACACCAGAATGAAGATCTCTGTTAGCCCCGACCACTTCTACTTCTACATAGGTAAGTCCGCGAAGTCCCGTTTCAATGGATGGCACATCGTTGGCAATGATACTGGTATCAGAAATCAAAATGGTATCGCATTTAAGCAGATCCCGATGTTCTTTTACAAACATTTCCAGATTGGACGAGCCAATTTCTTCTTCACCTTCAATCATCATTTTGATGTTACAGGTAAGGGAATCCGTTGCAAGCATTGTTTCCAAGGCCTTGATATGCATGTAAAACTGACCTTTGTCATCACAGGCACCACGTGCGTAAATCCTGTCATTTTTGATTACCGGCTCAAAGGGAGGTGAATTCCACAGCTCATAAGGATCGGCTGGCTGCACATCATAATGACCGTAAACAAGCACGGTTGGCAAACTTGGGTCAATGATTTTTTCCCCATACACCACGGGGTGTCCGGGCGTTTCAAAGATTTCGGCACGGTCGGCACCGGCATCTTTGATCCGGTCGCGAACGTATTCCGCCGCTCTGATCATGTCCGGCTTAAATTTGGAATCGGCACTTACGGAAGGGATTCTTAGCAATTCGAGCAATTCGTCGAGAAACTTGTCCCGGTTTTTATCAATATAATTATTCATGATCTGGTTTTGATAATTTGTTACTTCTGGTGCACGGCACCGGTTTAAAATGAACGCCCAATTTAAAAAATAACCCCTAAGGTTTGATCCTTAGGGGTGGGTATTTCTGAAATTATATTTTCTTATGAATGCCGGACTGCCTTCGATTTTCCGAAAAGGTTAACCCGGTTTTCATTGCCATTCAGGAGGCGAATGATGTTTTTTTGATGTGTAATCACCACAAGCACGAACATTATAAATCCGAAGACAATGAGTAACGGCTCCGGATGCCCGAACACGCCCACCCAGGATAAAACCGGAAATGCAAGTGTAGCGAGAATAGAGCTCAACGAAACATATTGAGATGCCAGCAAGGTCAGAATAAAAATGGTGATACAAACCAGTGCGAGTTCAGGATGGATAGCAAGTACCATTCCCAGCAAAGTTGCTATTCCTTTTCCTCCTTTAAAACGAACAAACACAGGGAAGATGTGACCTATAATTGCTATTATTCCAAAGAGGATTTTATACATAAGCAGTTCGGTTTCACCGATCGTCCCCATGTAAAAAAGCATTGAGGCTATGCAAGTTGCTGTCCAGCCCTTAATCACGTCAATTAACATGACAACAGTTCCAGCCCGTTTTCCCAACACTCTGAAAGTATTGGTTGCACCGGCATTGCCGCTTCCATGTTTCCTGACGTCAATTCCAAAATAACCTATTCCATACCATACAGAGCTAGGGATGGAACCCAACAAGTAAGCGGCTAAAATCGTAACTATAAATAAGACAACACTCATTTGGTACTATTCCTTGTTTATTTTGAATTAGAATAAGCTTTTGCCAAAAATACAATAGGGGCAGCTTTTTTGCAAGCGAAAAATGCAAGTAAAATTAATTGTTAGATTAATAATAATCAAATAAATTCTACAAATACATCTTTAGAAGCCTTCCGCCTGTTCTTCTTTCTTTTTCTTTTCTGCTGCCGGCGTCACTTTTTTCTTCACGGTTGTTTTCATGAGCTTGGCTTTTTTAACAGCGGGCTGGTAAAAATCGTCGAAACGGTTCACAAACATATCTTTTTCCTCTGTGCCCAATGAAACCAGCGTCATCTTTGATTTGACGTTTTTCGATTTTGCTGTCAGCTGATCATTAAAGTCGAGCAAGGACGACACTACTCCGAGCTCATTCTGACGATAATCGAAATAATACCATACATCCGGAGATGCCTGCAAATAGAGGCTGAATTCATCGCCATCCGCAGTTCTCCGGATTTCCAGCACACCTTCCATCTGTGCATTGATGTTATTCCTGCCAAAATGAGATACACCGATGGGTCCCTGAGAATAGTATGCACCGTGAACAGCCGACCAGCGCAGATCGACATTAGATAACACCATTGGAGCGTCGAGAACTGGTGATGCTTCAAAAAGGGGTTTATAACCTGCGGCTGTCAATTTTACGAAGTCATCCGTTGCTTTGGAGCCGATCAGGGCCGCCAGCTTACGATTTTGTTGCTCAAAATCATCATCCGCAGCAGTGCTGTTTTGTTCTTCCAGGTTAACTTCAACGATTTTTGCTGCAAGAGGCTGCAAGATTGGTTCCAGCGCAGCCATTTTCAAAACAAGCAGGGTATTGAAGCTGAATCTGGAACTATCCACCTGCGCTTCTGCGATACCAGAAGCCTGCATCCAGTCCGCATTGGTAAATTTCAAAGGACCCGAAAAATTCGCCAGGCCTGTTTTATCATCAAATTTCAAGATGTTCGATTCGTCGATAAGCCCGTCTGCTCCCGGTGGAGGTGTTACTTTGAAAGATTTGCTGTCCTCATCAAAATTCATTGCACCCTGAGCAAGATAAATGTCCTCGTCTCCGTCAGAATCTTTTGGAGATAGAAAACTCATGTACATGCCACGCGCTTCATTGTAATGCAAACCGACGGACAGAGGAAGCTCATGTTCGTTTTTTAGGTTTTTATCAATTTTAATGGCAATATTTTCTCCCGGCGCTTCATTGTAAACAATCCAGGAACTCTGGAAATCTTTACGGAATTTCAGAACAGGTTTCACAAACCCTTCCAGTTGAAGGGATGGTTCGTAAGCGATGAGATTGATACCCCCTTTGTATTGAATTCTTGGAGATAAAATGAGGTTATCGGCTTCTTTAATATCGGCTCTTGCAGTTGTGTAATACTTCACGACTGCATTTTGCGCTTCTGTGTTTTTACGTTGTTTGCCTTCCGTTGCAGCCCCAATTTCGTGTAGTTCGAAATTCTGCATTTTAATATTAAATGTATCCTTTCGTGCAGTGATATATTGGTAGGTCGCAGAGCCTTCAAAGTGATTTCTTGAATTGATCTTGATATCGGCGTCGCGTAAACGGTGCGAGGTATTGAGCGTGTCAATTTCAATTCTTGCTTTTTTCAAAGGGTTAATTTTCCCTTTTGAATCAATACTGAGTAATCCCCCATCGGGTATTATTTTTACATCTGCCGTTTGCACGAAAGGAACTCCTTTTACATTCAGCGTCACTTTGCCCACATCATAAATAGCCTCAGATCCCTGAAAAGTCAGACCTTCCATTTCCGGATTCGTGGAGGTATAAGAGGATGTTTCGCCAAATCCTTTCATCAAAATGGTCTTTTTATTCATATCCCATTTTGCTGACCCGATCAAAGTCTGATAGGATGCTGTCGGGATTTGCATTCCTGATGAGTCTGAACCAAATCCGGTTTCATCTGTCAGGAAGTTGGCAATCCCGGTTTTAAAGTTGAAATCGATGTTAACGTTATTGCCGGTAAGCAATTTTTTAGTCGCTTTGTCCTCGCCACTATTAACAGAAAATACCGATTTATTGGCCAGAAAACCTTCCTTGTTGAATTTAATATCCTCGGATGTGATCTCCGAATCAGCTCGTTTCAGCTTTCCGTTTCCATATAATCCGGTCGATCGCAAAAGCAATCCACCTTCCAGATTGGTGGTTTTATTGTGGAAAGAAAACGATTTCCCCTGTGTGTTGATAAACATGCTATCCGTATTGGGAAACCAGCGTAGGGTGTAGTCTTTAAGATCTACCGCAGGGAAATATCCCTTGCCAATATTTGCCTCTTTTATACTTGCGACTTCCCCGGTGGCCATAAGTGAATCCGAAGCCAGCAACACTTCTTTTGCAGTAATGGAAGCGGATAGATACTTGATAATAGCCTTGGAATGTAGCCCGGTGTTATCCATCACCAGTGTATCTGTAAACTTGGCAAGCGCTTTTCCGTTATAAATTTTCATATCTGTAACCGGCGGCTTGTACTCAAAACCAAGTGAGTTGTCGGGCATACTTTTGAGGATCGTTTTAATATCCGGAATGATGCCGTTTCCATAAAATGTACCATCGAAAATGACATCACGCTGGTCGAGGCCATCCATGTCAATTTTTGGAATTTTGAAATAAACCTCGCGCGGGTACAAAACGGGCTCGCGTTCGGGCTGGTCAAAATAGACCATCATTCCATCGGGCACCACAAGCCTTGGCGACTTTTTACCTTTCTGAATACCGGATTTGTTGGAAGGGTCACTTAAATAAAATGTGCCTCCTTTTTCATATTTTACGTGACCACCCACTTCGCCTTTTTGGCCTTTGGTAAATTTTTCTTTCGGCGTAAAAGTGATAGAGTCGTTGGGACTTACATTAACGAAAAACTGCTTATAGTCAAATTTAAGGTTCTGGCCTCTGAATTGATAGTTGGAAGCCACCAGCTGGCCATTCATGCCAAAGTTCCGGTTGCGGCCAATAACTACTTTTTTATCAGAAGGTACACCGTAAATTTTCAAAGAATCGCTGACAATAAATCTTGAAACTCCCAGGACCGTGAGCAACGTATCACCCAATGTAATGGTGGCATTGGCAGTTTCATCGTTGGCGGTGAACTGAGAAACAATCTGGAAGTTGTCATAATCGGCTTTATCCAGATTAGCCAAAACGTACAAAGCACCTTTTTTGCTTAACGCAAATTCGTCGGTAGGCTGGTTGTATATGAAATAGCCGTCCAGGGTAAGTCTTTCCAAGGTACGGCGCAATATTTTCGGGTTTTGTTTGAAATGCTTGGCAAGCTCTTCTGCAAGAAAGCTCGACTTCTTTTGTGTCTGGGTATAATTAGCTGCCAAAAGCATAGGTTGGAAACCAAATTCCTGGCTAATACCTTTAAATCGCTCCTTTTTAAAATAATCGAAGGATTCCAATTTTACGGGCACGACCTGCTTTCCGTCAATTCGCAGGAATTCAACTTTGTCATTGGGGAATTTCCAGCGCATTGCTTGCGCCCATATATTCATCTTGTGATAAGAATCCTGATAAGGAAGCGGCGCATAGTCTGTCTTTTCTGCTCTCCCCAATTTCACAACACCTTCATCATCGTTGTAAGAAAAAGTTACTCCCGGATGATAAAGCGAATCGGTGCCCAGAGGCATGGAATAGGTAGCGAAAGGAGCTGAGATAACAGAATCCTTCAGATTGAATTTTTTACTTTGTGCTTTAAATGCAGGTTTTTCTTTGTAGGTGACTGATACTGTTGAAGGCTGATCGCTGAGCGATGAACTGAACATGGTGGTACCAATGAGTGCATAACCTCCTTTGTAATCAATATTTTTCCGTGAAGCTTTCAGGCGGGCATCGATGCCGTTGGATACAAAACGAGGATACGGAGCTGATTGCCCTCTGACTTTTTTTGTCCCACGATATTCCATGGTCCCCTTTACGGGATTAGCAAGCTGCCGGTCGTCATGGAGCGTTACGTTTTCAGCGACAATTTTCGGTTGAGAAATATTGAAAGAATAAGCGTCCAGATCCACATAAATGGAAGAATCGCCGGCTGCTGCCCAGTTGAATTTCCCGCTTTTACCAACAAAAATACCATTCTGCAAAGTAACACTACCATTCGTTGGGCCGAAAACAACTGAATCACCAGCTGCAACCATCCCGAAAACCGCATTTTGAAGTTCCACGATAGCACCTGAAACAACAGGCAGCGGATTAGACTTTGGAGTAATCACATAATTGGTATCTACCGGAGCATCCCAGCTGTCATTTGCAGCCGCAACGGCTGCTTCTTGATTTGCAGTAACAGCATTGGTTGTGTCAAAACGGAAACGATAAGTGCCACCAAGCAGATAAAGCGAATTGTAGTTGGCAGAATACAGTTTGTTGGTTTCGTTGATGGTGCGGATCGTCTCCAATACTTTTTGGAAAGATTTACCATCATATTTTACCCCGGCCTGCATGGCAAGATCCAGAAAACCATCAAAATTTTCGGGAGATTGCTTTGCAAAAGCGTGTGCATTGCGGGTAAGAAGAAATAATACAGGACCTGCTTTTTGTCCTTTTGCTATCTGCGTACGAACTATTGATATGAATTTATTCTGCTGGGCAGAGCCAACAGAAGACATCCATACACTATCTAACTGTGCCGCAGCGCGTGTGTATTGCGGATTGCGGCTCCCATCCATCAACTTGCGGAACTGCGTGATGAACTGTCCTGGCTCATCTGAAAGTTTCAGATTTTGCCCCACAACCGCAGACGTTGCGGATAGCGTGATGTAAAAGAGAAAGAAGTATCTAAAAATTTTCATGTGTTATCAAGTACTTTTCAAGAGACTCCGTTCGGTCCTGGGTCAGAATGCTAGGGAAGTCCGTTTATATCTTTTCAAATACAACGGTTGCCCACTGGTTCCGTGTATTCGATCGGATTTTTTTTAATCCATTTTCTTCTGCACAACGTTCAATATCAGCCTGATCGGTCTCATAGAATCCACTTGTGACAAGCCAGCCACCAGCTTCAAGATGCGAAACGTATTTAGGGATTTCTGCCAACAAAATATTCCTGTTGATATTTGCAAGAATACCGCCGAAGCGCAATTCGGAAGAAACGCCATCAATGGTGCCCTGAAACACCTCTGCTTCCGCTGGCAAGTTATTCATCGCAAAGTTTTCCTGCGTATTTTCAACCGCCCATTCGTCAATATCAAATCCTAAAAGATTGGTTGCTCCAAGCTTGTACGCCAAAATAGCCAGAATCCCGGTTCCACAGCCTACATCCATAATGGATAATCCAACGTGCGGAAGGCTGAGTTGTTCGTTCATCACCAGCCAGGTTGTTTCGTGATGCCCCGTTCCAAACGACATTTTGGGCTGGATAAGTAAGTCATACTGAAAGGTCGGGTTCGGCTCGTGGAATGTTGCGCGGACGCGGATTCTGTTTCCCACTTCAATAGGCGCGTAGCTCTTTTCCCATTCCTCATTCCAGTTTTTTCTTTCCAGTGATTTCCAAGCGGTAGTTATGGGTGTAAGATCCTGATACTTGTTTACGATCTCTGAAATTTTTGCTTCATCAAAATCCTCTTCTTGTATGTAAGCAAGCAAGCCCTCATCCGTTTCCACGAAAGATTCAAAACCAGCTTCACCAAGCTCTGCCATCAATATTTCCGAAAAATCGGAGTCTGCATGTATTTCTAATTCTACGTAATTCATTGGAAATTGTTATAAAAAATAAACCGGCGTGAAGGTGTTGAAAATTTTTAGTAATTCAACAACAGAAACGCCCACAAATACAGTTTATTTAGTATTTGTGGGCGTTATTAACAACTTTATTGTTTAAGGCTTGCGTCGCTTTGCTGCCAGATCGTGAGCTGTATCGTAATACGATCTAAGGTTCATCCAGTCGAACACATCCGAAATATTTTCGACGCGGTTACGCTGCATAATACGGTCACGGCGCTGCATTTTGACGAACTTGAATAAAATATCGGCCATTTGATCAGCTGCCTGCGTGTAAGTCTGCGATTTCCTGTTGATCACATATATACCCCGGTTTTCGTAGTCACGCATGATTTGCATGATGTAATCCCCAAACCCGGAAAGGTCACTGGTTACGGTAGGAACACCTCGCACCACACATTCCAGTGGTGTGTATCCCCACGGTTCGTAGTAACTTGGGAACACACCCAAATGGCATCCGCGTACAAACTGGCCATAATCTAACCCGAAAAGCGGATTGGTTGAAGAAATGAAATCAGGGTGATAGACAATCTTCACACGATCTCTTTCATTGTTTACCAGATTGGCCTTTTTGCAGAAGTCAGTGATGCCGTCCTCTTCTTTCAAATCATGTGTTACGAAGGCAGGAAGTTTATCCGTTTTCCATGTTTGAATGGTTCTGCGCAAACGCAGACGCCAATATTCATCAACAAAATTATTGAGGTCAGGCATTTTATGATCCGTACCTGAGGCGGTAGCAAGGAATAATTTCTCCCCAACTTCCTTTTCAATGGCAGTACAGGTTTCCTGCAATTCATTTAAAACAGCTCTTGACTGTAACACGTCCGGATTAATGGAATGATATGGCTGCTTCGTAACAATGAACATCACAACCGTTGTGTCCATATTGGCCTGAACCATTTTCCAATTCAGCCGGGCGAGTGCTTCCAGGGTTAAATCATAACCTTTGTTACTGTATTCATATCGTCCCGATGTGAAGAAATAAAGCGTTTTATCAAGATCGAAAGAGTAGCTTGGGAAAAAGTGTCCGAGTACAAAATCGTGAATTCGTTCTTTGTACTTTAAATGGAGGTTCTGAAACTCGTGCACGGCCTGGAAACGTACTACATTGAGGCCGTTTGGTGTAACGAGATCAGGCATTCTTCCCAAAAATACTTCACATTCTCTTGCCGTCACATCACTTACAGTTGTCAGAACGTGCGCACTCAGTGCTGCCTGGCGTTCAATAGAGCATTGTGCTACAATTCCATAATTTTTTGCCTCCTGCTCCCAATCGAAAAACGGAAGTTTGTTATAGAATCCGCTTACATTTTGTGCCAGGTATCGGCCAAGCATGGTGGCGTGGGTAGTGAAGGTTGTAGCGATCTTGACATTTTCTCTTTTCAGATCGGGTAGCCCACTGCTTGCCATCCATTCATGGAACTGAGCATAAATTTCTTCACGTTTCGCATTGTCCTCAGCATATTCTTTCAGGAAAATACGTGCCAGTTCACCAAAACACAGGGTCTGATTTACCAGATGTTCAACATTAATGGTTGGAATGCGATTGCGCTCCCACAGGTTGAATTTAATTGTATCCAGCTCATAGTTGATACTTTCCAGATCAAAAAGCACAACCCGCGGCTTACCCGTTACCAGCCAGTAACCGTAGTGAACCACGTAGCCCATCTCGCGTAGTCTTTTCACAGTACGGCCAGCTGGAGAGCTGTCCATATCTGTTATCTCTTCAAATTCTGATGAAGCTTTCTTCTCAAAATAAGGACCAAGTAACAAGTAGTTATCTTCCCACTTTTCTACCATTGCTGGTACCTTCGTTCTTATTACAGTATAAATTCCTCCTACCTGATTACAAACCTCCCAGGCTATTTCAAAAAGGACATTATTCTTAGTGGTTTTGACAAATGGTTCCAATACGGGATGTAGTTTTTAGCGTTATGCGGTAAATTTAATTCTTAACGGCTCGGTTAAGTCACAAAAAATCCTTGTAATTACACAATAAATATCAAGAAAAATTATTCATAATAACAACTATTCAGTTCGTGATTATTCAGTTTTTTATGGTTCTTCATAAAAACAAAACCTCAGAAATATAACTAAGTCAAGAATAAAAACTTTGGCGGATGTTGTGTACCCTCGAACTAAACCCGGAACATATGGATGGATTTAAGGCAGTTCTCGGCTAACTTTGTTCCAAATTACGTTACTTTGATCAGAATAACATTTTGCATACGTTTTATAGTGAAAAAAATTAAAGTAGTTACGCTTTTTCTTTTACTTGACTTTTTTTTGCTGACAGGCTGTGTGGCCCAAAGCACTGAAACGGAAATTATATTACCCCCTAAAAGAGAATTCAGAGCGGTATGGATTGCCACTGTTGATAATATAGACTGGCCAAGCAGTAAAAATCTTGTGCCCGAGGCGCAGAGACAAGAGTTTTCAAATTTGCTGGACTTTCACAAGAGGGTAGGGATGAATGCTGTTTTTGTTCAGGTTAGGGCTGCCGGAGATGCATTTTATGCCAAAAGTCCTGAACCCTGGTCAGAATGGCTCACCGGCAGGCAAGGCAGAAGACCGGAGCCTTTTTGGGATCCGATGGAGTTCATGATCAAGGAAGCGCATCAAAGAGGGCTTGAATTTCATGCCTGGCTGAATCTGAACCGGCTGGTTCATAAGTCTTCAACGAGTGTTTCTACAGACAATATAAGCTACACACATCCGGAATGGATATTGAATTATGACGGGTACAAACTTTTTGACTTTGGTATTCCGGAAGTAAGAGATTTTATCACTCAGATCACCGTAAACGTTGCCAAAAATTACAATGTTGACGGCATTCATTTCGACGACTATTTTTATCCATATATAGTTCCGGGGCAGGTTGTTCAGGATGAAGCATCTTTCAGGAAATATGGAAGGGGTTTTACTAATAAGGCTGATTGGAGAAGAAATAATATTGATCTGCTGGTGAAGCAAATACACGACGCACTGGAAGAGGTTAACCCGCGCCTTAAATTTGGGATCAGCCCTTGCGGAGTGTGGCGTAATAAAGGAACAGATCAGGAAGGGTCTAAAACCTACGGAGCTCTTGCATCCTATGATGATCTTTATGCGGACAGCAGAAAATGGATTAAAGAAGGTTGGGTTGATTACATTGCCCCGCAAGTTTATTTTTCATCCGGGTTTGGAAGAGTGCCATATAAGAATCTCGTAGACTGGTGGACCGACAATAGTTATGGACGCCATATATATGTTGGAATGGGCGCATATCGTGTTGGATACAAAGAAAAGGATACCAACTGGGCCAATCCGAAAGAGATTCCGAATCAGATCAGGTATTTGAGGGGAAATGAGACGGATGGGGCTATTTTCTTTAGTTCTCGCTCCTTAAAAAATAATAGCTTAGGGTTTGTAGATTCGCTCCGCCAGGATCTGTTTCACTATCCGGCACTGGTTCCGACTATGCCCTGGAAAGATAACATTCCGCCACTTTCTCCTAAAAGTCTGAAAGCTACGCTGCTCACCAATGCACTGGAATTATTCTGGGAGAAGCCAGATCCGGCACAAGACGGAGACGGTGCCAGTTATTATGTCATCTACCGCTTTGAACCCGACGAAAAGGCCACCGCTTATGATCCCAGACGGATTATCGGTATGTGTTACGAAGGAGAGCGTTTCGTGGATAAAACCGTTCGGCCGGGACAGCGATACGTTTATTACATTACATCCGTAGACCGGTTGCATAACGAAAGCCGTCCAATCGGACCACTTCGTGTGGAAGTGCAGGAACAAAAACTCGTTAGATTTTAGCAACGTTATCATAGATTCAGATCTCTCCCGATATGAGCAATGCCATTCAGTACGAATATAAAAAGGAATATTTAGCGGTTTCGGCCCCGACGAAATACAATTCCGAAACTCTTCGTACAGAAGAGATGGTTTTGAATATGGGACCACAGCACCCATCTACACATGGAGTTTTAAGGCTTGAAGTAGTTACTGACGGAGAGGTCGTAGTTGATGTGGTTCCGCATTTGGGTTACTTGCACAGGTGTTTTGAGAAACATGCCGAAGCATTACCTTTTAACCAGATCATTCCTTACGTGGATCGCCTGGACTATGTCGCTGCCATGAATTCGGAACATGCTTATGTAATGGGTGTGGAGCGCATGCTGGGTATTGAAAATGATATTCCAAAGCGTGTAGAATACATCCGTGTTGTGGTTGCAGAATTGAACCGTCTTGCTTCACATTTTGTCGCCCTGGGGACGTACGCAATGGATATCGGTGCATATACACCATTTCTATGGATGATGCGTGACAGAGAGCAGATATTGAGATTGCTGGAATGGGTTTGTGGAGCCAGAATGCTGTACAACTACATCTGGATTGGCGGTCTTTTTTATGATCTGCCGGTTGGGTTTGAAGAACGTTGCAGTGAGTTTATCAAATATCTGAAACCCAAACTTATTGAACTTCAGCAGCTCGTTATTGATAATAAAATTTTTGTAGAACGAACCATCAACGTGGGTGTTTTACCTTTGCCGGTTGCCATTAACTATGGCTGCACCGGACCTATGCTTCGGGCTTCCGGGTTACGGTATGATCTGAGGAGGGTTGACGGATATTCCGTATATCCTGAACTTGATTTTGATATCCCCATTGGTGAAGGTAAAATGGGAACGGTGGGCGACAGCTGGGACAGAACCTGGGTACGTGTGGCAGAATGCTGGGAATCGATTAAAATTATTGAACAAAGCCTGGAAAAGCTGACAAAGGAACATAAAAGAACGTCAGACTTTGACCCACAGGCATTGGTTCCCAAGAAGATAAGACCGAAAGCCATGGATTTTTATGTCCGTGCCGAGAATCCGAAAGGGGAACTTGGGTTTTTCTTCAGAACAGATGGTCGTTCAGATATTCCGGTTCGCTGCAAAGCCAGAGCGTGTTCTTTTAACAATTTGTCGGTGATCGGAGAAATGTCGAAAGGTGCGTTGCTGGCAGATTTAGTCGCCATTATTGGCTCAATAGATGTTGTGATGGGTGAGGTGGACCGGTAGCCCGGTCTGAACGCCCAAAAGGCGGTCTGAACGGGATTTGGTGAAGAATTGAAATGAAAAGTAAGCAGCAACCGTATGACAGACCAAGCTCATAATTGCCGACATGACGACCAAACTAAAAGTAATATTGAAAAATATGGCTTAACAGTTATTATTCTTGGCGCGACAGAATATCTGCCAGCGTTTGCATATTCAATCGGACTTTGGAAGACTTTTAAGCATCCTGAAATTATTTGTTTCGGACTTACGACAAAAAATTTACATGCACTCATCAATGACGTTGCCGAACTTGTAAAGCAAGGACAAATAATAACCACGAATAAAAACTATGACGACTTTTTCGACAACTCTGACACGAAATTTTTAAATGTTGACCCAAGTTATTTCAGTCATTATTTTGGTGCGGCAATTAATTTTTATAACTCTGACCGATTTCCAGCATTGCAATTTGTTTGGACAGACAGAAACAATAGATTTCCTTGGGATAATGACTTTGAAGAGGAATTAAAATATCGACAGCCGCTGCTTGACAGAAATATAGATTTTAAGTTTAGAGAAGCGAAAAACTTAGGCATATTTACAACCAGACAATGGTTAGAACTTGACAAACCAATTCTTCGTGTAGTTCATGACGAAGATGGAGATTGGCAATTTTTGACAGGCGATCAAATGCCAGACGACATTAAGCTTGTTGCATTAGAACAGATGACTTTAAGGGACAAAACTCTAAATGAACTTTTCGACCTTGACTATGGCGAAGAAGCAGAAAGAGAATTTATAGGTTCGGAATGGATACGGGCAACAACGCAGAACGACGACGAGTAACGGCTGCTGCTTGCAGGGGTTTGCGCAAGCAGGGCTGACGGATAAATTTTGAGCATTTGTAATTCTATCTATCTTCGGTAAGTTATTGGGCTGACGTGCTACTATTCCCTGTCTGCACCAAAAAACTAAGGCATATAAAACGAAAAAGAGCTTCTTCAACAGGAGCTCTTTTTCGTTTATTAATATTATCAATGCGCTAATTATGCTTCCTGAGCAACGCCTACGAGATCGTGCTTCAATAGGAACTCCGCTATCTGTACGGTGTTGGTTGCTGCTCCTTTACGAAGGTTGTCAGCTACAATCCATAGGTTAAGCGTTTTTGGCTGTGATTCGTCGCGGCGTATACGACCAACAAACGTTTCGTCTTTGCCATGCGCAGTAAGCGGCATTGGATAAACTGCGTTTTTAGGATCGTCCTGAAGAATAACACCCTCTGCTTCACTCAAAATCTGACGAACTTCATCCAGATCAAATTCATTCTCAAATTCGATATTTACCGCTTCTGAGTGACCGCCGATTGTAGGAATACGAACAGTGGTAGCAGTTACAGCAATACTGTCGTCACCCATGATCTTTTTCGTTTCGTTGGTCATTTTCATTTCTTCCTTCGTATAGCCGTTGTCCAGAAACACATCTATATGCGGCAACACATTCAGGTCGATCTGGTGTGGATAAACTTTTCCTTTACTGTGATCACCTGCTCTTTCAGAGAACAATTGGTCTACCGCCGCTTTTCCTGTACCTGTAACAGACTGGTATGTAGAAACAACGACGCGTTTGATCTTATATTTTTCATGCAAAGGATTCAGCACCACAACCATCTGGATCGTAGAACAGTTAGGATTTGCAATGATCTTATCTTCTTTTGTAAGTGTTTTTGCATTGATTTCAGGTACTACGAGTTTTTTCGTAGCATCCATTCTCCATGCTGAGGAGTTGTCAATAACCGTAATGCCTGCTTCTGCAAAACGAGGTGCAAGTTCAAGAGAAGTACTGCCGCCAGCAGAGAAAATCGCTATTTCTGGCTTAGCTGCTATCGCGTCTTCGAACCCGATCACCTTTATCTGTTTACCCTTGAATGTAATTTCCTTACCAACAGATCTTTCTGACGCAACTGCTAACAGTTCCGTTACCGGGAAATTACGCTCTTCGAGCACTTTAAGGATTTCGCCGCCTACCAAGCCGGTAGCGCCTACTACTGCGATTTTCATTCTTGCATTAAGATTAAATGAATGATTAAATAAGATTTTGTAACATTCCTTCCGCGGGTGAAACCCTTAAAAGAGCCGCAAATTTACGGGGAAATTTAGAAAAAGTATTGTTTTGGACGGATTAATCGCTGCTGCAACGGTGAATAAGTAAGTCGCACTCAATTATTTCTGTATATATCTTTCCGTCCTGGCGAGCCTCTAAGCAAGCACGGCAGTAAATTCTATCTCGACCAGGTAATCCGGGGATACGAGTCCACTGATCTCATATATACCTGTTGTTGGTTTTATATCTTTAAAAAATGCTCCATGCGCACGTGCTATATCATCAAAGTGCGTCATGTTGGTGGTGAAAATCCGGGTGCGAATTACGTCGTTCAAGCTTGCACCGGCATCTTCAAGCACTTTTGCAATGCGTTCAATGATGTTATGAGTTTGAGCGTAAGCATCATCTGCTTTCACTTTTTCGCCATCTACAATAGCAACTGTTCCTGCTACTTCCACAATATTGCCGATACGTACAGCACGGCAATAGCCCATTTTGTCTTCCCAGGGTGAACCGGAAAGTATGTTTTGTCTTGACATTTTAGAATTCGATGTTATAGTTTTTGTAAAGATATGGACGCTACTTTACAATTTTTACCTGACAATGGTAATATAATTACAAATTTCCCATTTTAACTTCACCAACAGCGAAGTCCACCGCACGCGCCGTGAGGGCCATGTATAAGATCGACGGACTTTGGTTTCCGGTGCTGGTCATGCAGGCACCATCTGTTACAAACACATTTTTACAAAGATGAAGCTGATTGTGTTTGTTCAAAATGGAGGTTTTAGGATCATGGCCCATTCTGGCGCCACCCATTTCATGTATATCCAGTCCGGGAGCTTGTTTGCTGTCATGTGTCTGAACATCCCTGCATCCTGCCTTCTCCAACATCTCCTTGCTCTGCGCCAGAAAATCCTTAATCATCTTTTCGTCATTGTCGTCATAATCCACATGGGTGACTAACAACGGTATTGCCCATTGATCTTTTTGATCCGGACTTAGTTTGACATAATTGGTTTCCTTTGGGATGGTTTCTCCCTGCATATACATATACACGCGCCAGCCTCCGGGCTCTGACATATTTTTTTTGAAATCAGGACCAAATGAAGCAGCCTCATCGCTCTGCTTACCTCGCATACGGTGTGCTCCCATAAAGGTTGTAAAGCCGCCGAGGTAATCGGTATCCTGTTTGTGAAGATTCCGGTAGTTGGCCAATATAGGTTCGGTAGGGTTACGACCGAAGTAATATTTATCTTCAAAACCGTCAATAACTCCACCGACAGAAGCCCGGTAATTGTGAAACGCAACGTACTTACCCAATAGTCCGCTATCATTTCCAAGACCGTTTGGAAAGCGCTTTGAGCGTGAATTGAGTAAAACCAGCGTGCTATTCAATGCTGAGGCATTGAGAAATATTATTTTGGCAAAAAAATCAACTTCTTCTTTCGTTTCTGCATCAATCACTTTCACACCAACGGCCCTGCCTTTTTCTTCATCGTAAATAATGGAATGTACAACGGAGTGAGGTCTGATGGTGAGATTTCCTGTTTTCTGAGCCCAAGGTAGTGTTGATGAAACAGAACTGAAATATCCGCCGTATGGACAACCACGCATACACATGTTCCTCGCCTGACATTGACCGCGCCCTTGCTGCAAATGGATTTCCTGAGGTTCGGTGATATGTGCCCAGCGTGCGGCAACCAAATGGCGATCTTTATAATTTTCACGAATACTTTTCTGAACAGCAGATTCAACGCAGTTCAGATCGAAAGGACGCAGGAACTCACCATCTGGCATGGCTTCGATTCCGTCTTTATTTCCACATACTCCAATGAACTTTTCAACATGCGAATACCATGGAGCCACATCGGCATAACGAATAGGCCAGTCGATGCCGTAGCCGAAACGTTGCGGCGCAGAGAATTCAAAATCGCTCCAACGCTGGCAGGCTCTTCCCCAGGTCAGCGATTTGCCTCCAACCTGATATCCCCGGATCCAATCGAATGGTTTTTCCTGAATATAAGGATGGTCTTTGTCTTTAATAAAAAAATGATCAGTTGCGTCGTCAAAGCCTGCGGCTTTACTTATGAGCGGATTTTCATCTAAAAATTCTTTTGGCATTCGTCCCCGATGGGGAAACTCCCAGGGCGCCATGTGGGTAGTAGGGTAATCCTGATTGTGAACAACATTCCGTCCTCTTTCAAGAACCAGCGTTTGCAAGCCTTTGTCGCACAGTTCTTTCGCAGCCCAGCCACCACTAATGCCGGAGCCGATTACGATGGCATCGAAGGTGTTTTTTGATTCAGTTTGTGATGATGACATAAGAATACAGCTCGCCGTGGTTTGTTTCAAAAGCAATTTGCAAAGAAAGATTTTTTTTGGTAAAATATTTCTAAAAAATTGAACTGAGCAAAGTCTTGGACGTGCCTATTCTGCCGTAATGTTACATCTCCTCCTCCATAATCGTCAGTGCCAATTTTATCTGCCCGTAATCATATACTTCATTCAAAAGCTCGAATAAAGGCTTTATTGGATCCGCTTTACGGATGCTCATTTCCTGTGCTGCTTTTATAATGGTTTGATAGGATTTGTCATCTATCAGTGCTTTCAGATCAATTTGGTGGCCGTCTTCTTTTAGCTTGATAAGATGCGAAAGTATGGTCATGGGATTAAGATCCCTCTTCTCACCAATTACCTTCACCGAATAGCCGGCTTTGTAGAGGTCAAGGGTTTCAATGTATGTCAATCCTTTCACTACACGTGTTCCGGGCTGTGTATTTTCTCTGGCGAATGCGACTATTTCGTTGATAAACGTTTCTCCATATCGCCTGAATTTTTCTGCACCTATTCCGGAAACTGTCTTCATTTGAGCTTCGGAAACCGGTTTTTTCTGCGCCATTTCCGACAATGTGGCGTCACTGAAAACAACGTAAGGTGGAACACCCAGCGAATCGGCGATCTGTTTTCGTAAAGTACGAAGTTTCTCGAAAAGGGCATCCCGGATAATTTCCTGTTTTGGCTTTTCCTTTGGAGCAAGTTCTTCCTCGCGGGCTTTACGTTCTGCCAACGGAATAAATTTGACCAGCTCTACTTTCCTTTCACCTTTCAGAATTTGCCGGCTGAAAGGATTCAGCTTAAATGAATGCGCCTCATCATATGCAATATCCATGGCTCCCGAATTGAGCAGCTGGCTTAGATATTCTGCCCATTCTTCTCCGCGCAAATCGTGTCCAACGCCAAATGTAGGCAGTCGGTCATAGCCGTGCTGAAGTATAGCCCTGTTGCGGCTTCCTCTGAGAATATCAATGAGCATTCCCATTGCAATTTTTTGGTCTGTTCTTACAATGGCCGACAGTGCTTTTTGGGCTATGATCGTCGCATCAAACCTGGTTCTTGGGTTTTGGCAAACATCGCAATTGCCACAATCCTGCTCCACAGCTTCATTAAAATAACTCAGCAGTATTCTCCTACGGCAAATGTCAGCTTCGGCATACTGCTTCATTCGGTTCAGTTTGGCGTGGAGCAATTCCTTTTGCTCTTCCGACTGCTCCGAATTATTGATCATATCTTGTCGCGTGATGATATCCATGTAGCTGTAAAAAAGCGCCGTGTCGGAAGCTGATCCGTCACGCCCGGCGCGGCCTATTTCCTGGTAAAAGCTTTCCACATTGGAAGGTAAATTGTAATGAATTACCCAGCGGACATTCGATTTGTCGATCCCCATTCCGAAGGCTATCGTAGCTACAATGATCTGAATATCATCTTTTAAAAATTGCTCCTGAACTTTTGAGCGTTTCTCGGATGGTAAACCTGCATGATAAAATTCTGCTTTAAACCCTGCTTTTTGCAAACTGGCTGCTACGGTTTCGGTCCCTTTCCGACTCAGGCAATAAATGATCCCAGCCTGATTTTCGTGCTTTTTTATAAAGCTCTGTATCTGTGGAATCCGTTTTCTGCCTGGAAGTACACTCAGGCTCAAATTTGGACGGTCAAAACTAGCTACAAAGGTTTCAGCGTGCTCAATTCCCAACTGTTTTAATATATCCCTTCGTGTTACGCGGTCAGCTGTTGCTGTGAGCGCAATCACCGGCACATTCGGAAAGCGTTGTTTTAAACTACTTAGCTGTCGATATTCGGGCCGAAAATCGTGGCCCCAGGAAGAAATACAATGTGATTCATCAATCGCAAACAAATTGACATTCCATTCACGCAGAAAATCGAAAGTGTTTCCTGAAAAAAGTCGCTCAGGTGCGATGTAGAGCAATTTTAGTTCGCCGATTTTAGCCTGCCACATCACTTGATCCTGTTCAGCTGAGGATAGTGAAGAGTTCAAAAAAGCAGCATTTACCCCATTCCCTCTCAGTGCCTCCACCTGGTCTTTCATCAATGCAATTAGTGGTGAAATAACGACGGTAAGTCCTGGGCGGAGGATTGCAGGAATTTGAAAACAAACCGATTTCCCACCTCCGGTAGGCATCAATACTAGGCAATCCTGATTATGCATGACGGTGTCAATAATCTCAGATTGCTGCGGACGGAATGAATCGTAACCGAAATATTTTTTTAAAACGTCCTCTTTTGTAATGCTCATGGGAATAAATTTACCGCAAAAGTAAGAATTCAAAACTGGTACATGACCTGCATTTTCAATTCACTCCGTTTATTTCCTTTAATTTCGTTCAAAGCTGAACTGATCGTTTCCAGCCTGGAATATCGCGTTTGTGACCATCGAAGCCATACTTTCATGTGTTTTGATAAGTTATAACGTGCCATGAGGTAATGCCGTGTTCCTCTGTCGTAATAAGCTGGTAATGAGAAAGCGTATAACATATCTTTTTCATAAACATATTGGCGGCTGTCATAGTCATCGGTTGCAAAAAAGGCAAATCTACCGCTGAATTCTATGCGCGAAAATTTCCATGTTATGTCCTGAAGAATGGTAAATCCTCTGGAAGAAGTATTTTTTTTATATCCAAAATCTCCACCTTGTAAACGGGTTCGGACAGAAAAGCGAAGCGGGACTTCATACTCTATATTGATCAGCGCACTTCTTCGCACTGATTCAGCAACAGGAGATATAGCGGAATTCGCTTCGGGCAGATTATGCGGTTTGTGTTTTTCATGAAAAAGAGCATAAGCATTAAAGCGTTTGTTGGGTTTCCACAATACATGTAAATAAATATCATATCCGCCCGAAGGTGCATTAATCTGATATTTCAGCCAGGGGAAATTGAATCTGTCGTAATAGGTACTGAACTGCCAGCGGCGATTCGGGCTATATCGCAGCCCCCAATATGTCCCGGATTCATTAATCGGGCGCGTTGCTTCACTGACCGAATTCCCGTAAAAAGTGTGAAAATTTTTATCATAATGCCTCAGCAGCATGGTGAAATCAAATGTTTTTCCCAGTCCCGCAATGAGCCCTGCAATGCCGCCTTTTCCTCCGTTGCCGGATCGTGCGCCTTCTCCAAAAAAGTGGAAATTCTGCCAGCGGTAATCGCCATGTATTCCTGTTGTGAGATTGTGCTTGCCTCTGAATTCAAACAAATTATATGGCACATCCTTTTTCAAAAGATAAGAACCGTAATTGGTATTGAGAAGGGTTATGCCAATCTGACCTTTCTGAGATGGGATTTTATATAGCCCGTGAAGACCAATATTTTGCTCCGATATGGTATTGTGCTTTTCCCGTTCGGCGGGTGTTCTGTGGTAACCGGAAATGAGCAGCGATGAGACCATGTTTTCATCAGAATTTTCATCTATGCTGGCGTCTCTTCGTGTTCGGGAATAAAAGGATGTTACCTCTACTTGTTTGGATATGGCGTAAGTAGCAGCAATACCCCTGAAAAAGTTGGCCTCCAATACGGAGGTATATGGCCTTAGTCCAAGGGTACTTCTGTATGTAGTACGAATGACCTCGGAGCCCTTTCCAAGTGAAAATCCGGCGGCCATTACCATGCCCTGTCCTGCCTGCATCTGAAAATCGCCGATAATGAGATTTTTCAGTTTTCTCCGGTTCATAATCTGAGCATGAAAAGAGCTAAAATCAGGACCGAATATCTGTCTTCCCGGTTTCCATTCCCACCACTTTTCACCCGCATCTTTTTCAATGGTTAACCCGAAGCTGTAAACGCCGGTCCTTGCGTTACGATAACGGATGTAGCCATACAATGGATTGCCTTTGTACCGTGAAGTAGATCGGGAAGTTGTATCAATTTCTGAAAAACCTTTTTGTTGTTCCAAAAGCCGACCGGAGCGTAGCATGAGAAAATGCTGTGAGGGATTTTTAAGACTTTGCTTAAGAGACATTTGTCTGGGTTCGACCGTGACAAATGGAAGGAGCCGATATATGGTAGCCAGATCAAAACCCGGTACCGATTGTAATTCGTAAAGCGAGATAAACGGTCCCAGTTTTACGCGATGGGCTAAAAGAGATTGTATTTGCTGATTGGTAAGTATAAATGTTGCAGCCAGCTCATCGCTGCTGGCTGTGTTCAGATCCAGCGGATTGGCGTAGAGCTGAAATAGGGATTCGTAGAGATCTTCGTAATTGGAGTCTTCGGATGGAACAGGAAACAAGGTCTGTATAAACTGGTTGATATCTATTTCCTGTCTGGGAGGATTTTGTGCTTTGAGTTTTCCTGCGAACAAGAAAAAAAGGGAAACCAGCAATGAATATTTCAGTGCAAGGTTTCCCTTCAAGGTATTTGAGCCGTATGCCGCTTTGTATATTTTCAGCATACGTTTTGTGTTTTAGTTAGCGGTTAAAAGGCTTTTAAACTCAAATCCAGACTTCGTGCCTGGTGCGTCAGCGCACCGCTCGATATACCATCCACCCCGGTTTCGGCTACTGCACGTAAAGTTTTTTCAGTTATGTTTCCGGAAGCTTCGGTCTCATATCGTCCTCCGATTACTTTAACAGCTTCACGCAAACCTTCAATCGAAAAGTTGTCCAGCATAATGATGTCTACATTTCCCACACGAAGTACTTCCTTCACTTCTTCCAGGTTGCGGGTTTCTATCTCTATCTTTAATTTTTTACCGGTTTCTTTCAGATAAGCATTTGCACTGTTAATCGCTTTTTCAATTCCTCCGGCATAATCAACATGATTGTCCTTCAACATAATCATGTCGTACAGCCCCATTCTATGATTTACAGCTCCGCCAATTTTTACCGCCATTTTTTCAAATACGCGGAAATTGGGTGTAGTTTTTCTGGTGTCGAGTAATTTTACCGGCAGGTCGCTGATCAGGTCTGTCATCTGATTGGCATAAGTTGCAATGCCGCTCATACGTTGCATGATGTTGAGTACCAGTCTTTCTGATTTTAAAATCAGTCTTGCGTTTCCTTCTGCGGTTAACACCACATCGCCTCTTTTGACTGCCGCTCCGTCCCGAAGTAACACTTCAATTTTAAGTGCAGGATCATTGTAAAAAAGTGCGGTTTCTTCAAAAATGATCAGGGCAACCTCTACGCCAGCAAGTATACCGTCCTGTTTTACAAGCAAATGTGCCCGCTTGGTCGCATCGGCTGGTACAGAAGAGAGAGAGGAATGGTCGCCATCGCCAATATCTTCAAGTAAAGCGAGGCGAATTAAATCACGGATTTGATGTGGGTCTGTTTCCATATTTATGAATTGGTCCGGGGCTTAATAATGGATTAAATTCAAATTTCTGATGTAGAAATGTTTTAGAATGCTTGCTGACGGTATGTCATATTGTAACGTATCGCAATGGAGAAAACGTTGGACTTTTGAGCAAAATCAGCATTATCCGATTTCAAATTACGGATTAAGTACCGGCCATCTACAAAAAGGTTGTGCGCAAGAGCGTAGCTTAACCGCAAATCGGTCGACACATTTTTGGTGGTAATACCCTGACCGATGCGGTTTCCAAAACCCTTTTCATAACCTGGTATTTGTGTTCGGTCCTCGTAACTTTTTGAAATATCTCCCCCAAAATTTTGATTGTGCGGGTCTCTTCCTTTATTAGCTAACATAAGTGTACCATACAGAGAAAGCCGCGATGTGGGCTTGTACCGGATGATTCCGATGAATTCACGGAAATTGGCGCCGAGCGGGTGTGCCAGCGATTGACCGTAATGGGCATAGTTTCTTCCTCCATCCTTATGAGAATAGGTGTAGGGTCGCACGAGATTATACTCCGCCTGTATATCGAGGTCGGGTATGCCAAAGGCATCCACGTATTTTCCACCTACCTGAAGGCTATACTTGTTTGTCCAGGATTTGCTTCCGTTAAAAAGGTATTTGGTAAGAAATTCATCCAATACAAACTGACTGTAAAGAGATGCTTTTTTGCCGACAAGCCAACGGAAGTCTAGGCCAAGAAGCGCATTATCCTCGCTCCCTATATATGATTCTACATAACGGTAAAATATAATTGGATTCAGGTAATTAAGGTCATAACCACCGCCAACAGAATCACGATTAAAAACTTCCGCCTCAAATATCCCGATATTGATCTTGTCAGTCAGGTTAACACTGAGATGGTGAACCGCAGCAAATTTTTTACCCCGGAGGCCGTTATTCCAGGCTCTCTCATCGTTGTTGAGCATGCTGGTCCACAGGTTGGTATACTTAAAACGACCTAACTGGGTATCCAGACGCAGAAACAAATAAGGACTACTGTTGTCTGACAAAATCAATGAGCGAAATCCACTACCAAAAACATTATGGTCATGCCCGAATTTAACATTGATTTGTTTTATGGGCTTGAACGTTACATAACCTCTGGCCGTAAGGAAATCAATAGTTCCTTTGCTGGCACTAGTTTTGGCAAGACCTTCTCCCGGAAAAGTATATTGTGGAGCAAAATCCATTGCATACTTAGGGAATAATCCCTGATTATCAGCCACAAAGGTGTAAAATCCAAGTTTATCACCGATCATGCCGCGAAGTTCAACACCACGTCCGGTAAACCATAGCGATTTACTAGTCTGGCTGTCTTTTCCTACAAAGTTTGTGGTAACAAAGTTAAAATGGAGGTCGAAGTCTTTGTTGTGAATGCTGTACAGATCAGCAGCATGTTCCCAGAATTTTCTTTTTTGACCCGCCGGAGGGGATTTGAACCATCCAAGCCGAGCAAGTCTATTGTAGTGGGCTGAATCTGTGGAAGCCATTTTTTGAGCCCATTCCCAACTATCCTCGCGCAAATAATCAATGGTCTCCCAATCCCTGCTGGTTAATGCAACATCCCCTTCTTTCAGAATAGAATCGGTAAGGGCAACAACGGCTTTTCTTTCAAATGGTTTTACAGCGCTATGGAAACCTTCGCTTAACTTTCCTCTTTTAATTTCGAGGCGATCTATCAGGTGGTAATAATCATCATTAAGCGGAATAAAGGAACTCTGTGCCTGTGCGTATGATACTGATATGAGAAGAATAAGTAAGAATCTGGATAATTCAGTAAATCGTTGATTCATAATGGCTAAAATTCTTTTATTCGCATAGTGTAGTCCTATAATTCTAACTTTTTGAATTAGAGGTTCAAATTACGTCAATGAATTTGTATTATCTTGCATGAAGTAGTCTAAAAAACTGTCAAATTTATGTTTTTACTTTCTCAAAAACCTTCCATTGCCGATCACTATCTGGCAGAACTTCGTGATGTAAATATTCAGAAAGACAGAATGAAGTTCAGGCGGAATATTGAAAGAATTGGAGAGTTACTGGCTTACGAAATTTCGAAAACGTTAGCCTACCGGTCTGAAAAAGTAGAAACGCAATTAGGAACTGCTCCTTCCAGATCACTTCTTCAGCCGGTGGTTCTTGCAACAATTCTACGGGCAGGCCTTCCCTTGCATCAGGGATTTCTCAATATTTTCGATCATGCTGACAATGCCTTTATTGGTGCTTATCGTGGTCATAATCTTGGTGATGATGAAGAGTTTGAAGTTGAAATGGATTATATAACAAGTCCGGATTTGACTGGTAAAACGCTGATTTTGGTAGACCCGATGCTTGCCACAGGTAGTTCTCTTGAAAAGGCATACCATGCTCTGCTTCGATTCGGAATTCCCGCTCAAACCCACATCGCTTCTGTAATTGCCTGTCCTGAGGGAGTTAATTTTTTGCAAAACCGGATTCCGCAATGCAGACTCTGGCTTGGTGTGGTTGATCAGAAATTAAATGAACAGTTTTACATTGTTCCCGGCCTGGGCGATGCAGGTGATCTTTCGTTTGGAGCAAAGTAAATGACTTTTTTTAGCCATCAGCTATTGGCATTTGGGCATTAGCTTTTCCCGAAACCAGACAAAGCCTAAAGAAAATAGGAGTTTAGTTTATTAAAATATAACAAGTAAAAATGACCGGCAGATTTATTTTCGCCGGTCATTTTTTTCTGACTATATCTTCTATGACTTCTTACTTCCCTAACTTCTTAACTCCTCAATTCAACAACTCATCAAATGTGATCGACACATAATAGGTTGAACCGATTTTCGGGCTTCCATAGGCCTGAATGTAAGATTTGCCGATCAGGTTGGTTCCTCCGAGTTTAATAATCGATTTGATCGCAGGAACTTTCATGCTAATCTGGGCATCAAGATTACTGATCGCGGGAACCTTTGTGTCTGCAAATAAAGGAACGTTATCTGAGGACGGTATGATAAAGCTTGATTCCCACAAAAATGCCTGTTGATACCTGTAAGCCAGATTGAACCCAAAGAAACTACTACTGGTAATGCGCTTTCCAAAACTAAGGTTGTAGCGATATTTAGGGGTGTTGAACTGAGAATACTGTACTTCAGGTGAAGGAGTAAAATCGGTTAGTTCGTTGTTGGCAACATTTCCTCCTATATTGAAACCCTTTGGTAACGCATAGTTTAGTCCAAGTGCAAACCCTCTAACATTGATAGTTTCTGAAGTATTTACTGTTCTGGAATAAGCGTTTCGTTTTCCAACTCCGATTCCGGATTCAATTGGCAAGCCGGGAGCTGCTGCTTCGGTTGGAACTACAATAACTGCTCCGCCAATCAAATTTTTATACTGACTTACGTAGAAGTAAGCGTCGATAAATAATTTCTTTGCGATAACAGATTTATAACCGATCTCATACGTTGCGATGCGTTCTGGTTTCAGTTTGACGGGCTGGTATTTTGGAAGTTTGGCCAATGCAAAAGCAGGGGCAAGCTGAGCAATTAAACCCGGTAATTGTGCTTGCAATGCTCCCGGCAAGGCGCCTTGCACACCAGCAGTTATAGCTCCCTGAATTACGGCAGGAACATTAGGAATTTGACCGGCAGCCACTGCTGCATTTACTTTTTCGGTCACCGCTGTTGTTACCGCCTGGGTCACTGCTGCTGTGCCATATGCTCTTGCACTTGCAACGATTGATGGATCACTGGCGATGGTCTTCTGGATATTTTCTGCTGACAGATTTTGTCTTAAAATACCGTTGGCAAGGTTGTATCGTGCGTCAAATTCTGGCAAACCTCCGATCAGTGTAGCTGATGGTGTTCTTAAATCGATATATTGGTTTTGGGTTGTGGGAATACGGAAACCAGTTTGGTACGAGAGACGGATGTTGTGTTCTCCAAATGTGGTTACTGCCGATACTCTTGGTGTGAACTGACCATCAAAGTTTTCATTTTTGTCATATCTGATGGATCCTGACAATTTCAGGTGATTGTTTAGTAAACTTTTTCCAGCCTGTACAAAGGCACCAAACTCGTTGATGCCGATCGTCCCGTCTCGGCCATCTTTGGTATCTGCAAATAATGTTCCTGCAGAACGCAACTGATACATTCTGTAATTGGCTCCTGCAAGAAGTTCGATAAACTTAATTTGATTCTTGAAATTGTAAAATCCTTCGATGTGGTATAAGTTGGTTTTATCGGTAAAGCCTCCACCTCCATCTACAATCGGCATATTTCGATATTTATCCAACAAGGCATTGTAGGAGTCTGTTCCCGGAACCGGCATGCCCTGGTCGGCTACGCCTCGTGCAGCTAAATGTGCATTTGCCTCGGTGGCGCCTTGTGCACGAGCTTGTACAAATGCACCTGTATATTGACCAAACCAGGTTGCATGAGGTTTGAAATCGTTAAGCATAGATACTGCCGCAAGTCCCGCAAGATATGAATCTCCCGAACGTTCCTGAGTGGTGTACGCCCTAACGGTAAAATTATCTCCCCGCAATTCCAGTTTTGCCTGAGTCAGGTTAAAATTACGAAGTGAGTATCTGCCGGTAGCAGTATATGCCGTAGTTCCGTAGCCATAATTTACCTGTGCTACCGCTTCAATTTTATCATTTATGCGGTAGTGAAGGGCTGCGTTTGCTTTAAAGCTTTTTGTTTTGTAGTCGATCAGGTCTTTTTCTTCAAAACCCGTTCTGCTTACAAATGCATTTGGCACTAAATCAACCGCATTTGCAGGAATGAGTCCACCAGCAGCCAATGTTTTGGCAACTGCATTGATGTTTGTTTGCACTTCATCGCCATAGCTGTTTACACCGTCGTAATCCGGGTTTGTACCAGCTCCACGTCTTGGGTCTGCATTGCCACCAGCATTCAGATTACTGTAATTTCTTGCTTCCCAGTCTTTTGCTGTTATATAAGAAAGATTTACTTTGAAGGCAACT
The DNA here is from genome assembly GCF_021390535.1 of Dyadobacter sp. CY312. GTDB lineage: Bacteria > Bacteroidota > Bacteroidia > Cytophagales > Spirosomataceae > Dyadobacter. The sequence continues at coordinate 211,483 of NZ_JAJUXG010000015.1, read as the reverse complement.
TTGTTGTTGAAAGCTTTTGCGTAGCGAATGGTACCATCGATAAATGGTGTGGTTGCCTTTGTACGGCTGGATTCATGCATGATTCCCGATTTGACATTAGCGCTCAACCCCTGATAGAGAAACGGGCTTTTGCTATTCATCAAAATGAGCCCATTAATAGCATTTGGTCCGTATAAGGCAGATGCTGCTCCGGGTAAGATTTCAACGCTTTCTACATCGAGTTCCGACATGCCAATGATGTTATCCAGCGGGAAGTTCAGTCCGGGTGCCTGATTGTCCATACCGTCAATCATTTGTACGGTACGGGGATTTCCTGTACTACCAAAACCTCTCATGTTGATGGATTTGAACAGTACACCCTGTGTAGCCATATCTATTCCTTTAAGATTGGCAAGCGCGTCATAAAAATTGGTGGAGGGCGTTTCACGGATGCCACGTATGTCCATTTTTTCAACTGCAACCGGCGATTTTAATTCGTTTTCTTCTACCCTTGAAGCAGAAACAACAATTTCACTTCCCAGAACGACCTGCTCTGAAAGTTTGATTTTGAAGTCAGATTGCCCACCTGCAACTTCTACTTCCTGTGTTTGAAAACCAACGGAAGAGACAACCAGCGTAAAAGGCGGGGCAGTGCTTACTGTAAAGCTAAAATTACCTTTGGAGTCGGTGATGGAGCCGATTACTTTTCCTTTCACCTGAATACTTACACCAATGAGCGGTTCATTTGTTGAGGCTTCTGTAACAGTACCTCCTATTTTTGTTTGTGCGATGGACAAGGAGCTGTATAGCAGCATGAGCAGTATACAGCACCATTTTTGGTATACGATTGATTTCATGGTTTTTATTGATGACTGTTGTTAAGGCAATTTAAAAGAATAAAAAGTTACAAAATCTATAATTGTTATATTTTTTCTTTAAATATTGAAAAATTATAATTTTGAAGGTATTGATATCTGTAAAATCCAATAATCAACTAGTTTGTCGTAGTAATTTAGTGTATTAGTAAGGACATGTAGTAAGAGTCGGTTACAACTTTGTTGGGAGTGAATCCGCCGGCAGCAACCCGGGTTATTTATGTATAATGCTTAGCTTTGCGGAAGTTTATTGTAACCAATATTAGATTAGCATTCATAATGAAGGATACACACGTAATTATAATGGCTGGTGGAGTAGGAACGAGGTTTTGGCCATTTAGCCGCACTAATTTCCCCAAGCAGTTTCATGATGTTCTGGGTACAGGAAAAACGCTGTTACAACAAACTGTTGATCGGTTTGAAGGAGTTTGCCCGGTTGAAAACATCTATATTGTTACCAGTCAGGAATATAAGGACCTAATTAAGGAACAGATACCGGCCTTGAAGGATGAGCAAATTTTGCTTGAACCCAACCGCCGTAATACAGCACCGTGTATTGCTTATGCCTGTTATAAAATTGCTGCAAGGAATCCTGATGCAAATGTAATTGTGGCGCCGGCAGACCACATTATACTCAATGAAGATGTATTTCGTGACACGGTCCGGATTGCTTTGGGAGCGGCAAGAAATGAGGATATTCTGGTAACATTGGGCATTCAGCCTACACGCCCTGATACTGGCTACGGTTACATCCAATATATTCCTGACAAGCTTACTGTTAAAAAAGTTAAATCTTTTACTGAAAAGCCGCATCTGGAACTCGCTCTACAATTTCTGGATAGCGGGGATTTTCTTTGGAATGCCGGAATTTTTATCTGGAATGTGAATTCTTTTAAGGTGGCTTTAAGACAATTTCTGCCTGATATTGCAGAGATTTTCGAAGAGGGAAATCCGCATTATTATTCAGAATCGGAAGAATCGTTTATCGGGAAAGCCTATCAGCACTGCGGAAGCATTTCTATTGATAATGGGATCATGGAAAAGGCGGATAACGTTCATGTGGTTTTAAGCAGCTTCGGTTGGTCGGATTTAGGAACGTGGAAGTCTTTGTATGAAGTGTCTGACAAAGATGAAAACCGGAATGTAACGGAAGGTAATCTCATTTTACATAACACCGAAAACTCGATCATCAAAATGCCTAGCGATAAGCTTGTCGTAATCAATGGATTAGACGGTTTTATCGTGGCTGAATACGATGGAGTGCTGATGATCTGCAAAAAAGAAGATGAGCAAAAGGTAAAGGAATTTGTAGCAGAGGCTAAGGATCTGGATGCTAAGTATGTTTAATATTATGTAGTAAAGTAGCAATTTATTATCAGCACAGAGTTTGCGGGACGTTAAAATTCTGAAACTCTGTGCCTGAAACTTAATTTTACGGAGTTACATCAGAAGTTTAGCCAATTTCAAAAAAGCGAACATCTGCTTTTACCTTTTCAAGAATTTTTGCTGACCGTTCCGGTCTGGCGTCGGTGATAAAAACCTGACCGAGAAAACCAGTATCTACCAGCTCAATAAGCTTGTTGATACGCCGGTCATCCAGTTTGTCGAAAATATCATCTAAAAGTAGAATCGGTGTCTTCTCTTTCTCAATCTTGAGTAATTCAAATTGCGCTAGTTTCAGGGCAATAACAAAGGATTTTTGCTGCCCTTGCGAGCCGAATTTCTTTAATGTAATGCCATCTATTTCAAATATATAATCGTCTTTGTGGATTCCCTTTCCGGTTCTTTGCGCATGCAGGTCGCGGGTCAGGTTTTTACGGAATTCAATAGCGAAGTCATGAGCAGCGACCTCACTTTCATATATCACCTCTACATTTTCTTTTTCATTGCTTATAAACGCATAGTATTTGCGGAAAAGTGGAAGAAACCGATCCATAAAACTGCGGCGGTAGCTGTAAATTTTCAGAGCCAGGTTAATGAGCGGTTCGTTATAGGTTTCCAATAGGTCGTCGTCCATGTAATTTCGCTCAGCAAATAATTTAAGCAAACCGTTACGCTGCGTAAGCGTTTTGTTGTATTGCAAAAAATCCTGAAGATAATCGGGAGTTGCCTGCGCAAGTACCCCGTCAAAGAAACGCCTCCGCTCCTCGCTTCCGTCGCGAATTAGATCGGTATCATTTGGCGCAATAAGTACCAAGGGAAATAGACCAATATGATCGCTCAGGCGTTCATAACTTTTTTTGTCGGCCATAAACACTTTGCGCTGGCCACGCTGAAAGCTGCATGTGATCTGAATATTTCGTTCGGAATCTTTAAATATTCCATCCAAAACAAAAAAATCGTCCTCATGACGAATACTTAATGCATCCTGAGTTTGAAAGGCACTTTTTGTGAGTGTAAGGAAATAAATGGCGTCCAGCAGGTTTGTTTTACCGCTTCCATTCTCGCCAACGAGGCAATTTACATGTGCTCCAAAGACAAATGCACCTTCCTCATAATTCTTAAAGTAGGTAAGATGGAGCTTTTCTAGCCACATGAACTTCTTTGTTATATAGTTTATGCTTATTTTCGCAGATCATTGCGTGAGTACGGCAAAAAACAGACTCTGTTCAAACCACTAACTTGAAGACAAAGTTCTGTCTTTATAAACGAGAACCAAATACATGGCCACCGTTACTGAAAAAAAGAAAGCATCAGCCCCAAAAAAATTACAGCATCCGAAGGAACAATATATGTTCTGGTTCGAGAATATGCTATTGCAGCGTCGGTTTGAAGAAAAAGCCGGACAGCTTTACGGTCAGCAGAAGATACGTGGTTTTTGTCACCTTTACATAGGCCAGGAAGCTTGCTCTTCAGGAGCAGCAAGTGCTTTGACAAAAGGTGACAAGTATATCACGGCTTACCGTGACCATGGTATTCCATTGGCACTTGGAACCAGTCCTAATGCTATTATGGCTGAGCTATATGGCAAGAAGACGGGTACAACCAAGGGGAAAGGCGGATCCATGCACATTTTTGATAAAGAAGTGGGTTTTGTTGGAGGACACGGTATCGTGGGCGCCCAAATACCTCTTGGTGCAGGTATTGCTTTTGCTGAGAAATATAACAAGACAGGTAAAGTATGTATCTGTTACTTCGGTGATGGAGCAATTCGTCAGGGAGCCTTTCACGAAGCGCTTAACATGGCTATGACCTGGAAACTGCCTGTTATTTTTGTTGTTGAAAACAATGGATATGCCATGGGGACCTCGGTAGCCCGTTCATCCAATGTTACAGAGCTTTATACACTTGGTGAAGCTTACGACATTCCTTCGGAGCCAGTTGACGGGATGAGTGTTGAGGCAATCCACGAGTCAGTTGCACGTGCTGCTGAACGTGCGCGCAAAGGAGAAGGACCTACTTTCCTTGAATTCCGTACCTATCGTTACCGTGGGCATTCTATGTCGGATCCGCAGAAGTACCGTTCTAAGGAAGAAGTTGAAGAATACAAACACCGTGATCCGATCGAGCAAATCCGTGCGGTAATCCTGGAAAATAAACTTGCTTCTGAGGAAGAATTAGACGGAATTGACAAGAAAGTAAAAGAGATTGTTGCTGAGTCGGTTCAATTTGCTGAGGATTCGGATTTCCCGGATGCAAGCGAGGCATATACCGATGTTTATGTCGAAAATGACTATCCATTTGTGATGGATTAAATTCATCATTATAACAATATTAAAAAAACCCGTCGAAAGAATCCGGCGGGTTTTTTTGAGTAATTTCGACTTTTGAAAGCAGGAATGATCTTATCCGACTGTTTTCACGTATAAAGCTTAATGATCATTTAACAAATGGTGGTTGTGCCTGGCATTTATAGATTGGATGTCTGAGCAGATATTGCAGATTTAAACTACCTTATTTTTATTTTATTGTATGCCCTTAGACCAGGAATTTGATAACGAAGAAGAAGATTCAGGCGGCGAGATGTCGTTTATTGGGCACCTTGAAGAGCTAAGATGGCACGTTATTCGTGCAGTAAGTTCCATTTTGGTGTTTGCTATTATTGCTTTCGTTTATATAAAAGAGATTTATCACTACGTAATCATTGCGCCGTCTCAGCCAGACTTTTGGACGTATAAAATGCTTTGTATACTTGCCGATAAGGTGGGATATGATGAATTATGTGTAAAAGCTTTGAATTTTAAGCTTCAGGTTATTGGAATGGGAGACAATTTTACGATGAGTATGACTTCATCGTTTATTGCCGGTTTGATATTTGCTTTTCCGTATGCATTCTGGGAAATCTGGCGTTTTATAAAGCCTGGTCTGAAAGCTTCGGAAAGACGTTCAGCCAGAGGAGCGGTATTTTATGTAACGTTCCTTTTCTTCTCGGGTGTGCTGTTTGGCTATTATGTTGTAACGCCCCTGGCAATCAACTTTCTGGCAAACTATACACTGGATGAGTCCATTATCAACGAGTTTAGTTTGGCTTCTTACATTTCACTTGTAGCTACTTTAACTCTTGCCTGCGGAATTGCTTTCCAATTGCCAGTGGTAGTATTTGTTCTTTCAAAAGTAGGCGTACTTACACCTGCATTTATGAGGGAGTATAGAAAACATGCAATGATTGTGATTCTTATTCTGGCGGCGATCATCACTCCGTCTCCGGATATTTACAGTCAGATACTGGTTGCGATTCCATTATTTATGCTTTTTGAAGTAAGTATTTTTGTTTCTGCAAAGGTGGAAAGAGAGAAAATACAGGAAGAGAAAAACCTGGCAACCTCAGGAGGCAATGTGGGTAACGATTAAGATAAATTTTCTTGATTGAACTGAATACAGACCTCGGCCAATCGGTCGAGGTCTTTTTTTGTGTGAATGGCTGATATTGCGAGTCTCATCACTGGTTCATCAATAGGGGAGGGATACGGGAAATGAGATGTCATGATACGGTTGTTTAGCAGATAATCGAACATTAAAGGATTTTTACTACAAAAAACGGGATAGCTTTCAATTGATGTGAATATGCTGTTAGCTAATGTTTGATCTTGAAAATACCTGATGTTTTCTTTTAAAAGAAGATAATTCCGCTGGTAGGTTTGCGATAGAAGCAGTTGCTTAAGAGCGAAAATATATGCCGGTGCGCACGGAGACGCGCCGGAGTACCATGGCGTAGTTTTGAGATAATCTATTACCGAGGTGTCAGCAAATATAACTCCTGCGGGTATTCCCATCCCCTTGTTAAGCGATGCGCACACGACTACATTGGTTTTCTGTAAATGTTGCAGTTGTGCATATATTCCCCCTCCGTATTCACCGGTAGCTCCAATTCCATGAGAGTCGTCTACAATCAGCCAGACTTTTGGATCAGATAAGTTATTGAAGACAGAAAAATCAAAATTCTGAACCCAAGGTGAACCCACAGAATCGGTGCAGATGATGTGCACAACACTGTCGGATGCATTGCTGATATCTGTAAGTGTTTTGGCTGCCCAATCTGCCCAGCTTGTACTGCAAGCTGAATAGTGATTTCCACGAATAGCAGGATGAACGCTGGGAGCGTAGTGGTAGTGAATGTTTTCATAACCAGCGTTTGTACTGGTAATGATGTTCTCAATTTCCTTCATCAAAATCTGCCCTGCCCACATCCCCGACGACAGCGTAACAGCAGCAGGTGCTTTGCCAAAGGCAGCCAGTTCTTTTTCGGCTTCTGTATAAATATTTAGCTGAAGACTGTTGTTGCGCGAGCTACCAAAATGGGTGCCAAACTCTGAAATACCCTGGGTTAAGAATCTACGAAAGTTTTCGTTGTGGCCCATTCCAAGGTAGTCTGTTCCACTGAACCAGAGATACTCTTCTCCATTTTCAAGCTTTACAGTTCTACCTGGTAAATTTTTGGCAATGTAACTTTTCATCCAATACGTATGCAGCTAAAAAAGGAGAATTACCAGCTATAGGAGCTTGGCGCCTGTTCCGTAGGTATCAGCGTAAATCACTTTTCCGTAATCAAAGCTTACACCTTCCGCCGGATCATTTTTAATTAGCAACGATCCATCCATGTCTACGTAGTCAAGCAGGGGAAGTAAATGGGCTATGGCAGAAATTCCAACACTGCTTTCGGTCATGCAACCGACCATCGTTTTCATTCCCAGTTGTTTAGCTTCTTTTATCATGCGAAGTGCAGGAGTGAGTCCGCCACATTTTGTCAGTTTTATGTTCACTCCGTGGAATAATCCTTTGCAATTGGCAACATCTTTTTCCACAATACAGCTCTCATCTGCAAGTACTGGCAATACACTCTCTGCATATACTTTTTTCATGCCTTCTAGATCTCCGGCAGCCAACGGTTGCTCAATAAACTCTACGCCCAAGGCTTTTAATTCAGGAGCAAAACGAATGGTTTGTTCGGCTGTCCAGGCACAATTGGCATCAACCCTGAATATTGAATCTGTGTTCTTTCTCAGTTCGGCTACAATACGAAGGTCTTCGTTGGTTCCGAGTTTTATCTTGTAAATGGGCCATGGAAGTTCTTTCATCTTGGCAACCATTTTTTCCACAGAATCTATGCCAATTGTAAAATTAGTCAGCGGATTATGGTCTGTGGACAGCCCCCAATTCTCGTACAGCTTAAGATTTTTTTTCTTAGAAAAGAGATCATGTGCGGCTTCGTCTAAGGCACATTGAGCAAAAGGATTTTCTTTTAGCAAACGATGTGTTTGCGCCCATAAGTCTTCAGCCGACTCAAACTCATTGTGTTCAACAACCGAGCGGACACCTTCCAGTGCAGCACTCATATTTTCGATCGTGATGCCGTAGTAAGGATTGGATGTTGCCTCTCCGAAACCGCTGAGGTTACCATCACTTAATTCCACAATCAGCGTAGGCTGTACATCACGGGAATCGTGGGCAATGGTGAAAGTGTGTTTTAGCTGAAGGTCAAAGCGATGAAGAATAATTTGCATATCGTGTCAGTAATTATAAAAATGGCGTCAATTCCGCATGTCCAATCCCCATGACAATTTGCTGCGCAAAGTATTCAGGAAACTATCGTCGAGCATCTTAATCAGACGGGCTCTGAAATGGGCTTTTCTAATGGTGAGCAGTGTATTCTCGTCGACTACGCGTGAGCGTGCGTCCAATGAGATCAAAAAGTTATTACTTCTGCTCTTCACTTCAAGTCTCAGTACAGCGGTATCTTCAAGTACGAGCGGGCGTACATTCAGATTATGCGGACTTATTGGCGTGACTATAAAGTTTTGAGAATGCGGCACCAACACAGGGCCTCCACAACTAAGTGAATAACCGGTGGAACCCGTAGGTGTTGAGATGATAAGTCCATCGGCCCAATAAGAATTCAGAAATTCATCGTTGAGATACGTATGGACTGTAATCATGGATGAGGTATCTGTTTTGGTGATTGTAAAATCATTTAAACCAAAATTAAGGCCATCAAAGAGGTCAGCATCCAATGCTACAAGCGTACGTTCATCAATACGGAATTGCCCATTGTCGAGCGCCGTAATCATGTCAGAAATTCTTTCGGGAGAAACCGTTGCCAGAAAACCCAACCGGCCTACATTGACTCCAATTGCCGGGATTTCCCTGGCTCCAACGTGTGATATTGTTTCGAGTAAGGTGCCATCTCCGCCCATGCTCACAACCAGTCTTGCATCGTAAAGCTCTTCGGGTTTTTCGTATACCAGTGTGGTCTGATGCTGTATGCCTTGCTGATCGAGAAAGGTGCGGAATGCCTGCGATAGTTGCACATCAACCTCTCTTCTTGCCAGTTCATTGAACATACTCTCAATAAACGGACGTGCGGACTCATTAAAATTACGTCCGTGAATTGCTATTTTCATGAAAGAAAAAGTAAGTCATCTTGTTTCTTCCGAAAGATACACGACAAATGCACCGATTCAAATATGAAGCGGTATTTAGTGCAGGACTATTAGGTGGCAAGGTAGCGCAGCAGCATATCCAGGCGCTCCTGATCTACGCTTTCAATGGGATCGTTGGCATGAGCTTCGACAATGTCGTAGCCAAAGCGTTCAAGCGTGGCAATGATGGGGGTAATATGTGTTCGGTTTAGTTTAAGTGTTAATCTTGATTCCTGCAGTGGATGAGCAGCTTCGGATGAAGAATAATAACTACTTAAAACTTTTGTTCCGTTTGACTCAATAAGTCTGCTTATTTCAGCAAGCGAGTAATCTCTTTCAGCAATTTTAAGAACCAGTACGGCTCCTTTTTCCTGCACCCCGAGTTCGTTTACAAACTGCTCTACAAGATCATTTACCAGAATGCTTCCGGAAAGTATCTTTCCATCGTGTACAACTGGAATGATCAGCAATCCGAATTGATTAACAAGTCTGAGAAGTTCATAAGGATGTTGATCTTCTGAGGCAAATATATCTTCATGTTGGATAATGACCCGGGCAAGGGAATCAGAACTGTCCGGAATATCAAACAAAATGTCCTGTGAGACAATGCCTTTGTATATACCGGCGTCGGTTACAATAAGTTGACTCGTACGGAATTCATCCATCCAATCCAATGCCGTGCTTACCTGATCGGTAAGTTTCAGCACAGGGATCATCGGATTTATAAGCGTAGCTGCCAGCATATTTGAAATTCTAATTTGTCTAATGTATAAAAAAACTAAGTATGTGTCAAATGTCAAAAAAATAAAAGCTTAAAAAAGAAAAAAGAGCCCCGAAGGCTCTTTAAAATGTTATGCTGCGGAAACAGAAACATGTTTTTCTAAAAAGCTTTCTAATATAATGTTAAATTCATGAGGATGTTCCATCATGGGTGCATGGCAACATTGATCAATGAAATATAACTCAGAATCTGCTATCAGTCTGTTAAACTCGTAACCTACATGAGGTGGAGTGATCGTGTCGTTCAGTCCCCATACCAAAAGGGTTGGAACTTTTATTTCATGCAGGTCTTTGGCGAGGTTATGACGTTGAGCCGATTTCGCGATTCCTACAATACTCATACACTTTGGAATGCTGGAAGTGGTTTCAAAAACTTCGTCTACAAGATCCTTCGTAGCAACTGCCGGATCGTAGAATGTGTAAGCTACGCGTTCGCGGATGTAGTCGTAACTCCCGCGTTTTGGAAACGAGCCTCCCATCGAATTTTCAAAAAGACCGGAGCTACCGGTTAGTACCAGCTTATGAACATTATCCTGATTTTTTAAAGTGTACAATAATCCGATGTGCCCTCCTAGGGAATTTCCGATTACAGTAACGTTATTCAGATTTTTAAAGGCTACAAACTCTTCAAGAAAAGAAAGCAATGCCTCTAAACCTGCCTCTCGTGGGGGCAATTCATATATTGGAAGTAAAGGAATTATGACCCGGTAACGATTGGAGAAATAATCAATTATCCCATCCCAGTTACTTAAAGCACCGAAAAGACCATGCAAAAGCAATAACGTTTCGCCCTTTCCTTCATCGATGAATTGAAACTTGCCTTCGGAATGCACTGAATATTTCATTCTTGTGGTATTGAATTTATAATACTATGGAGCGTAAAGTAAATGTGGCCGGGCTCAATTATAACGCATCAAAGAAACTACTGCACATTTCGCCATTACACAAAACTAGTTATTTTTTTTGATTGAAAAACTTTGAAGGCCAATTTAAGTGTGTTTATTTTCTTGTAAATATTATATTTTATGATCATTAATTGGACGATTAACATAGAAAGGTGCAATTATGTTCCTTCATTTCCAACCTTAGGTTTTTGATAATTTTACCCGAGACTTTATCTATCGGACCAAATCATAATTTTACCTTATTCCGTTAAATTAGAATCTAGGAACAGCTAATTTACAAAAGCCAATTGTACCATGCTAATTACCAGAATTTGGGCAAGATATAACAGCATTTAAGTATTAGAATTCTATTAGAATCCTTTGCGCACGATGAAGTAAGAATTATTTCCGGGTCAGTTTTATTGCAAAAATAGGTTACACCGGACCTGTTTAATGTATACCGAAGATATTCCTGAGAATTTCATTGAGCTGATCAGGTTTCACAATCGTAGCAAGTTTATCGTGTAACAAACCTATCTCCTTATAAATTTTTGGCAAATGCCCATGATCTGTGCGTAACACTTTCATTTTACCTGCATGATTCCGGACCTCTTTTTCATACGAATGAGATAGTTCTTCGTGCATCTTTTCACCTGGCTGTAAGCCAATAAAACGAATTTCGATCACCTTTCCTGTTTTAGAATGATGTAGCTTACCCAGCCGGTATGCAAGATCCAGAATTAACAATGGTTGTCCCATGTCAAAAATCATGATATCACCACCGCGACCTACTGAGACGGATTCTAAAACAAGTTGTGCAGCTTCGCATGCGGTCATGAAATAGCGGGTTGCCGCCGGATGAGTTACCGGAACGGGCTCATTTAATTCAATGTGTCTATTGAATATAGGGACAACAGAACCAGATGATCCCAGCACATTTCCAAAACGTGTTATGACAAACTGTGTTGCAATTTGTTTTTCGCTTAGCGATAGCAGGTAAAGTTCTGAAATACGTTTCGACATCCCCATAATACTTATAGGGTTCACAGCTTTGTCAGTTGAGATGAAAATGAATTTTTCGATCCCATTTTCAACGGCTAGATCGGCCAATATTTTAGTGGCAATTGTATTGTTTTTAACTGCGGTGTGTGGTTGGGCTTCCAGTAGGGTGACATGTTTGTAGGCAGCTGCGTGAAATATTATCTGTGGGCGAAAGTCCTGGAATATTCTCTCCATTTCTTCTGAGTCGGTAACATCAGCGAGTAGGGGAGTTACATTGGGATGGCTTCGGTAGGTTGATTGCAGGGTGTGAATCCCTGCTTCATTTTGATCAATTGCAAGTAATTGAGCAGTATCAAAGGCAATAAGTTGTTTAAGCAATTCACTGCCTATTGATCCTGCTGCGCCTGTAATCAGTGCTTTCTTTTTAAGAATATACTTCTCAATGTTTGCTGAATCAAGAGTAATCTTTTCGCGTAAAAGTAGTTGTTCCATGATTACAGGAGGGATGTGTGTAAAAATGTGAAACAAGGTCGGTTTATAACCAACCTCATGTTCAGGCTGGTATGTATACGCAAGAATGGGAATTGGTCACAAAAAAGAGGGCTGTACGCGTGTACAACCCTCTCTTACAAAAAACGAAATTTTTTTTAACCGTTAGATAAGTCCTTCCAGGAGCCCGGGAGCAATGCCAAAAAGCAGAGTGAGAAAAGTAGCTAAAACAAGAATAACCTGGAAAAATGGCGCTACCCTTATCTTAACAACATTTCCATCTCTTAAATAAGAAGCGATAATGACACGGAAATAGTAGTAAATACCAACTGTTGACATCAGTACGGCAATCACCGTAATCCAGATAATACCTCTGTCAGCGGCGCTTGTGAAAACCATAAATTTACCCCAGAAACCGGCAGTTAATGGAATTCCCGCGAGCGATAACATGGAAACTGTAAGCACAAATGCCAGAAACGGGTTATTTTTAGCAAGACCATTGAAGGCGTCATAGCGTTCATCGGGTTGCCCTTCCAAAGTGTTCTCTTTGGAAACCAGCATCAATACTGCAAATGCACAAATCGTTGCAAGTGAATAAGCAAGAGAGTAAAACACAATTGCATTTTGTGATGGCTTTGAAAGCGCCGTAACTGCAATAAGCAGATACCCTGCATGGGATATACCCGAATAGGCAAGCATTCTTTTAAAGCTGTTCTGGCTGGTTGCTCCAATATTCCCTACCATGAGCGTAAGTACTGTTATTGCGGCAACTACGATCCACCAATAGCTGTAAATACTGGTGAACGAATGATCTAACAGACGATATATAGCTGCAAAACCAGCTGTTTTTACCACAGTTGACATAAATGCGGTGAAGATCGTTGGCGCACCTTCATATACATCCGGAGTCCAGAAGTGGAAGGGTGCGGCAGATACTTTAAACAACATTCCTATCAGCAGAAGCAATAGCCCCGCATAAAGGATGTAGGAAGGCGATGCTACATGCGATGTCAATACGAATGATTGTATCTGAGTAAGACTAAAAGAACCTGTGGCTCCATAAAGAAGAGCCATTCCAAAAAGCATAAAACCTGTCGCAAATGCACCCATCAGAAAGTACTTCAATGCAGCTTCATTGGATCTCAGGTTTCGTTTGTTGCTTCCTGTAAGTACATACATCGCAACTGAGAGTATTTCTACCCCGATAAAAAGCATGATCAGGTGTTCAAAACCAATCATCATGATAGCACCCACCAGAGAAAAGAGCATTAGTCCATAATATTCCGCAGGTTCCGAATCCGCATTGTCCTGAAAACCACCAGATATTGCGACAATCATAAAGGCAGAAACCAAAACGATCCCGTTGAATGCCATAGTTAGGTTATTGACCCGTAGCATGTCATAGAAATAAAGCAATTGGCCCTGATTCCAGTCGATAAAGTTTCCTGCCAGCGCGAGTGCCAGGAACAAAAGTACGGATGGCAAAAGGATGTTCTTAGATTTCGAGAACCCTAAAAAGAGTGATGCGATTCCAAAAACTGACAACAATACAATGGGATACATATATTACTTATTATCGTTTGTCACTGTGTTTTAGCTATTGAACTATCGACCTTAGCTATTATTAATTTTAATCCGCAAAGCAGGATTAATTTATGATCTGTAAAATCTGGTTTACCGCAGGCTCTGAAATTTTAAGGAAAGTATTTGGAAAAATTCCGATCCAGAAAACCATCACAACCAGTGGTATAAGTATCAAACTTTCACTCAGAGTTAAGTCCTTAAAGCCTTCAACCCAGTTGGATTTTTGTCCAAACATTGATTTTTGGTACAGGCGAAGCATGTAAACGGACCCCAAAATGATCGTCAATCCGGCTATTGCTCCCAGCCATGCGTTATAGTTGAAAACGCCCGAAAGCAGCAAAAATTCACCTGGGAAACCATTGGTAAGTGGCAGAGCCACGCTACCCAATAACAATATCATGAAATAGACGCTGAACTGAGGCGAAGATTGTGAAATGCCACCAAGTTGGTCAAGGTAACGCGTTTTGGTACGTGCCTGAATGAGATCAACGATATAGAACATTCCAACAACGTTGATTCCGTGTGCAAGCATTTGAACCATGGCACCTTGAAGACCATTAGCAGATACAGAGAAGACTCCCGCGGACATTAATCCAACGTGTGCAAAAGAAGAATATGCAACCAGTCTTTTCATATCACGCTGTTGAATCGCAATGATCGAACCATAAATGATCCCGATCACAGACAGAATGACTGCCAGTATCCCCCAGGTTTCAACACCCAGCGGAACGATCGGTAGTAATAAACGAATCAATCCGTAAACCCCCATTTTCAACATAATTCCTGAGAGTAACATAGTCGCCTGTGTTGGAGATTCGGTATATGTATCCGGTTGCCAGGTATGGAAAGGAAACAATGGCATTTTAATTGCAAAGGCAATAAAGAATGCCCAGAAAATGAATCCCTGTGAATGTGCGCTTAATTGAAGATTGTAAAATGCTGTAAGTTCCGAAGTGTGCGTTCCGGGTGTTTGATAATACAGATATACCAATGCCACAAGCATGAACAAACTTCCGAACATGGTGTATATAAAAAACTTGAAAGTAACTTTTGCTCTGTTTTCTCCACCCCAAACTGCTGCAAGGAAGTATACCGGAATAAGTGCTGCTTCAAAGAACAGATAGAAAAGGAAAGCATCTGTTGCAGTAAATACGCCGATCAGTGCTGCTTCCATGAAAAGAATCAGGGAATAAAATGTAGCACTGTTTTTGTAGTCATGTCCGAATGCGGAAAGGATAATGAACGGCGTCAAAAAAGCGGTTAGCAATACCAGAACCATGCTTATACCGTCGATTCCTCCGGCAAAAGATATTCCTGCGGACTGAAGCCAGTGGTATTTGAATGCAAACTGGGATCCGGCAGATGGGTCAAACTGAGACCACACAAAAACTGCAAGCCCCAATTCTGCAAGGCCTCCGATCAACGCAACCTGTTTGGCAAGGCGTGCACCGGTAGCCAATGTAAGAACAGCGGCCGCAATAGGTATTAGTATTAAAAGAAGAGTAAGCATATTTTCAAGTCAACGGTCAGCAACAGATGGTGAACGGTATAAATATCAAAGTAACAGCTTCCAGAACAAGATCACGACAATGCCCAAAACCATCGCAAATACGTAATCGCCGGTTGATCCTGTTTGCGTTTTACGAAGCAGCGAAGCGAGAAAACGAATTAAACGGGCAGCTCCATTGACAAACAGATCGACGAAAAATTCTCCGAAACTGTAAAATGCGTTGGAAAGTGTTTTTGTAGGCTTCACAAAAACATTGTCATACAATTCATCAACATAATATTTGTTGTATATCAAATTTTGTAATGCCGATTTTTCCTCAGAATCAGGAGCTGGTACCGATGCTTTCTGAACGTACATCACATAAGCAACTATGGCAGAAATTGCAGCAGCAGCTACGGAAATACCCATTAACAGGTATTCTTCGGAATGAGACAAAGTGGTTGGAAGGAACGCTGCCGGATTCACCTGACGTGCCGCATCGTACAGCGGGCTCATGAATTCAGCCAGATGATGCGAGCCATGTAATGCTTCGGGAACACCAATTGCGCCACCCACTGCGGAAAGAACTGCAAGGATAATCAGCGGTATGGTCATTGAAGCCGGAGATTCGTGCAGGTGATGTTCCTGCTCATGTGTGCCTCTGAATGTTCCGAAAAACGTAAGGAATAGCAAACGGAACATATAAAATGAGGTCATTACCGAACCAAATACACCAATTACCCAAAGCAATTTATTGTGTTCAAATACATGCGCAAGAATTTCATCTTTGGAGAAGAAACCCGAGAATGGCGGCAAACCGGAAATAGCCCAGGTTGCAATGAAAAAGGTTATGAAGGTAACCGGAAGTTTTTTTCTTAAACCACCCATCGAGCGGATATCTTGTTCGTCGGACATGGCGTGAATAACGCTACCTGCACCAAGGAACAATAATGCCTTGAAAAACGCGTGGGTAATGACATGGAACATCGATGCCGAATAGGCCATTGCGCCCAGACCCATAAACATATAGCCAAGCTGACTTACAGTAGAATAAGCCAGTACCTTTTTAATATCATTTTGCAGAAGGCCAATCGACGCAGCAAACAATGCCGTAGCGGCTCCTATTATGCCTACGATTTCCAGTGTGGATGGTGCAAGGGAATAGAGGACATTGGAGCGGATCACCATGTAAATACCAGCTGTTACCATGGTTGCAGCGTGGATCAGTGCCGATACAGGAGTTGGACCAGCCATCGCGTCAGGAAGCCAGGTATACAAAGGTATCTGTGCTGATTTTCCCATTGCTCCGATAAACAGAAATGCTGTAATGGCAATAATTACCGGGTCACCAATTGAAAACTCTGAGGCTTTGCTGAATACTTCCAGATACTCAACTGAGCCAAATGTGGTAATGATTGTAAAAATCCCTAACAAAAAGCCAAGGTCACCCACACGGTTCATAATGAATGCTTTGCGGGCGGCATTGTTGTAGTTCGTATTTTTATTCCAGAATCCGATAAGCAGATAAGAACAAAGTCCTACGCCTTCCCAACCGATAAACATGACCACATAATTAGAACCCAATACCAGTAGCAACATGAAGAAAAGGAACAGGTTGAGATAAGCAAAAAACTTACCAAATCCCGGGTCGTGGTGCATGTAGCCGATTGAATAAATATGGATCAGCGAACCTACACCGGTTATGATGAGGAGCATCAGCAGCGAAAGCTGATCAACCTGAAAAGAAAATGGAATGTTGAGGCTTCCTACGGTAATCCAGTCAAAAAGCGGAACGATAAGTGGCTGACTTCCGCTTGCAAGAAAAGCGTTGAAAGTAAGCAATGATAAAACAAAACTTCCCAACACGGCAAGTGTACCAATGATCCCAACCAAACTTTTGGGTATACGGGTAAATCCGAGTCCGTTCACCAGGAACCCGATGAGAGGTAATAACGGAATAAGGACTAGTAATGATGGAGACATGTCTTTATTTTAAACAATTGTTATTCGTGACAGTTGATGAGTTTTTGTTCCGAGGGAACTGGTTCACCATTTAAGCTTATTCAGGAATCCGACATCTGTATTTCTGGTGTTCCGGTAAATCATTACGATGATGGCCAACCCAACCGCAACCTCAGCCGCCGCTACTGCCATAATGAAGAATACAAATACCTGCCCTGCCGGATCTGACCTGTAAGAAGAAAAAGCGATCAGCAGTAAGTTAGCTGCGTTCAGCATAAGCTCTACTGACATAAATATCACGATTGCATTTCTACGGGTAAGTACTCCGATAATGCCAATTACAAAAAGTAATGTGCTGAGTACTAAGTAGTGGAGTAGCGGGATATTCTGAATAACGTCTGGTACATTAACATCCGGCAACATTGGATTTGGGATCATAGATTTATATCTTTTGTCAAAAGAACCATCGATTTTTGGCAAAAATAGGTATAAATACTTCTTCCTGCCAATTGTAATTTATACTTCCGTTACCGTTGCGTCAGCGCTCGTAACTTTATTTCTGTAAGCCTTCTTTTTGTATCAAGCGGGAATTCGGCCTTCATCATCCAATCATAGAACGACGGTTCATTTTTAAGAATGTCAGCCACCCTTTTTCCGTTATGCTTTCCAAAATTAAAAACTTCCTCGCCCTTCTCATTGAAAACCATTCTTCCTGCGAAATCAATGATCCTGGATGCTGTCAGTTCATGCAATGCATTAATATCATTTTTTACCGGTACATAGTCATTTCCCTTAGCATCCTGCATGGTTACACCATCATATTTAGCTATTTGTCCCTGCAAAACTTCAAATGTAGCCAATGTGTCGGCTTCAGCACCGTGAGCACCTATAAGTGTCTTTCCACAATAAAATTTGTAAGCAGCGGCAAGATTCCGGGGTTCCATCATGTGGAAAATACGTTGTGTATCAACACACTTTCTGTTCTTAACATCGAATTCCACACCCACTCTTAAAAACTCTTCAACCAGCATGGGGATATCGAAACGGTTACTATTAAATCCGGCCAGATCACAGCCCTCAAGAAAAACAGCAAGATTTTTGGCAAGACTTTTAAAAGTAGGGCAGTCCTTTACATCCTCGTCATATATGCCGTGAATGAGACTGCTTTCCAGTGGTATGGGCATTTCAGGATTAACCCGACGTGTACGTACTTCTGTTTCACCATTAGGCAAGGCCTTTACCACTGATAACTCCACAATACGATCGCGGGCAATGTTTACTCCAGTGGTTTCAAGATCAAAAAAAGCAAGCGGCTTTTTCAGATGAAGGGTATGCATATGGTACTCCGGGTTAAATTTAATGTGGCGAAGTTACGCTTTACATGTTTATAGCCCAAAATATGAGGTGAGTTTCAATTTTAAGCTTTCTTTTTTATATTCATTCTAAATTCGAAAAGGCAAACAAGTACTTGGATGTGCTTTTAAAGGCATTAACCCAAAGCTGTTACAATGGGTTAATGTGTCCGAATTTTAGAAAGAAGGCTCATTTAGTCCATCCATGCATAGGATTTTGTGACGGCCTTTTGCCAGCCTTTATATAATTCTTCCCTTTTCGAATCGTCCATATTCGGATCCCATGTGTGCGCAACCGCCCAGTTTTGTTTGAGTTCATCTGTATTTTTCCAGTAGCCCACTGCCAATCCGGCGGCATATGCAGCGCCAAGGGCGGTTGTTTCTGCAACAGCCGGACAAACGACCTGCGTATTGAGTATATCAGCCTGAAATTGCATTAGTAACTGATTGAGTACCATACCTCCGTCGACCCGGAGTGACGACAGCTTGATCCCGGAATCCTGTTCCATGGCATTCACTACATCCAATGTCTGGTAGGCCGTGGCTTCCAGTACTGCTCTTGCAATATGCCCTTTGTTTACATATCGGGTCAATCCGGCTATAACGCCACGCGCGTCATTGCGCCAATACGGAGCATATAGCCCGGAAAACGCTGGTACAAAATAAGCTCCACCGTTGTCTTCAACAGTCCGTGCAAGTTTTTCAATATCAGAGCTCTTTCTGATCAACCCCAGGTTGTCACGGACCCATTGTACGAGCGCTCCCGTTACAGCTACGCTTCCTTCAAGTGCATACTGCACGGGCTCATTTCCGAACCGGTAGGCGATGGTGGTGAGCAAGCCATGATCCGACATCTTTATTTCACTACCGGTATTCATGACAAGAAAACAACCTGTACCATATGTGTTTTTAGCCATGCCGGGTTCAAAGCAGGTTTGACCTACCAATGCCGCGTGCTGATCGCCCAAATCTCCGGCAACAGGCACTCCGGGAAGAACTTCGTTGGTCACAGTTCCGTATACTTCACTGCTGCTTTTGATGGCAGGAAGCATTTTTGCAGGAATATTATATGCGGTAAGCATGTCCTGATCCCATTGTAAAGTATGCAGGTTCATGAGCTGGGTACGGCTTGCATTCGTGACGTCTGTTACATGAATGCCACCATGTGCTCCACCTGTGAGATTCCAGATCAGAAATGTGTCAATGTTTCCGAAAATGGCTTCTCCCTTTTCTGCATCTGCACGAAGTCCATCTACATTTTCGAGCAGCCATTGGAGTTTCAGTCCACTGAAATAGGTGGATACCGGCAATCCGGTTTTATCCCTGAACTGATTGAGTCCACCTTCTTTTTCGTAACGTGCTACCAGATCAGTTGTACGGGTATCTTGCCAAACGAGTGCATTGTAATACGGACGGCCGGTTCTTTTATTCCATACCACCGTTGTTTCGCGTTGGTTGGTTATACCAATAGCAGCAATATCCGCCGATGTTGCCGATACGTTGATTCGCGCAATGGCAATTACCTCCAAGGTATTTTTCCAAATTTCCTCCGGATTGTGTTCCACCCAGCCAGGTTGTGGGTAAATCTGTTCATGTTCCTTTTGTCCGACAGAAACAATATTTCCCTGATGATTGAATAGTATACAGCGCGTGCTGGTCGTTCCCTGGTCAATGGCAGCAATATATTTTGACATAATGGTATTATGGTTGGCTTATTTTGGAATAAAGTAAGTAAATAATAAAATATAATTGTGACGGACAAATTTGCTCCGGTCTGCATGCGGGGTAGACTGAACGGTTTGATGTGCGCGTGTACAATAATGAATTCTTACATTTGATTCTTTCTGGTTAAATTTCGTTTAGCATCTTAATAATAAGTTTGCCTACTTGTTAAAAACCAAATTGATTATCAAAAGCTACATCAATAGAACTTCCCTCAAAAAAACAGCCCTCTTCATCGGCTGTACTTTATTGATTTTCCTGCTTTTAGATGTCATATTCCCTTTTAAACCCAATGTCCAATACTCCACCCAAATTACTGCAAAGGATGGTATGGTGCTTCATGCGTTTTTGAGTAAGGATGACAAATGGCGATTATATACCAATAACAGTGAAATTACGCCGCTTCTGCGCAAAACGTTGATATACAAGGAGGATCAATATTTTTACTATCACCCGGGGATCAATCCGTTTGCAATAGCAAGAGCTGCGTCGCGTAATATCTTCACCGGACGCAGAACTTCCGGGGCTTCCACCATCACCATGCAGGTGGTGCGGTTGCTTCAACCACGGAGGCGGACTTATTATAATAAAGTGTTGGAGGCGTTTCGGGCTTTTCAATTGGAGCTGCATTATTCAAAGGAGGAAATTGTACAGCTGTATTTCAATCTGGTTCCGTATGGCGGTAATATTGAAGGTATTAAAGCGGCCTCTATTCTGTATTTTGGTAAACCTCCCCAACTGCTAAGTCTGGCCGAGATCACCGCTCTCACCATTGTTCCCAACCGTCCGTCCAGTTTGCGGCCTGGTACGAAGAATGAAGCATTACTGACTGCAAGAAATGAATGGCTGAGAAGGTTCGGAAAAGAGAAGCTTTTTGAAGAAAATGTTATCAATGATGCACTCGCGGAGCCTTTGGATATAAAAAGGCGAAGTTCTCCCAAATTGGCTCCGCATCTTTCTCTGCGGCTGCAAAATGATTTTCCGAACCAGCCGATTATTGAAACCAATTTGAAACTTCAACTGCAAAGACAGATTGAAGAACAGGTTAAAAATTATCTGAACAGGCTTCAAGGACAGAATATCCACAATGCGGCTGTGTTGGTTGTGGATAACGAGACTATGGCTGTGGAAGCTTATGTTGGTTCAGGCGATTTCAACAATCCTTTTGATGGCGGGCAAGTGGATGGCATTCGGGCTGTGCGCTCACCGGGTAGTACTTTGAAACCGCTATTATATGCAACAGCTTTCGATAAAGGATTGATTATTCCCAAAACCGTTGTGAATGATGTGCCGGGCAACTTCGCCGGTTATGAGCCTGAAAATTTTGATCTGCATTTCAATGGTCCGGTTACGACGGAATTTGCTTTGGCCAATTCACTTAATATTCCGGCCGTGCGCATTTTGAAAGATTTAGGAACGACGGTTTTTGTGAATCAATTGAAAAAGGCGGGGTTTCAAACGATCAGAAAGCAGGAAAAAGACCTTGGGCTTTCAATGATCTTGGGAGGGTGCGGGGTGACGTTGGAAGAAGTTACCCGCCTTTTTGCCTCTTTTGCCAATGAAGGTAAATTTCAATCTCTGAATTATGTAGTTGAGAAATCGACAGCAGGTAAGTCAACTAACATTGTTTCAGGAGAAGCTTCTTTCCTGATAACCGACATTCTGACCCAGATCTCCCGTCCGGATTTGCCCAGCAATTTTGACAACACGTACCATTTGCCTCGTATTGCATGGAAAACGGGGACTTCGTATGGCAAGCGGGATGCATGGAGTATTGGTTATAACAAAAGGTATACAGTGGGCGTGTGGGTTGGCAATTTTTCTGGAGAAGGAGTACCGGAGCTAAGCGGAGCAAATACGGCAACGCCTTTGTTATTCTCCATTTTCAACGCATTGGATTACAACTCCCCCAAAGGCTGGTATACCGCACCAGCGAATGTTCAGCTGAGAAAAGTTTGCGCGGCCAGCGGCGATATCCCGGAGGAATTTTGCGAGCATCAGATTATTGGCAAGTATATCGCTGGTGTATCGGCCTACCGGAAATGCCGTCACAAACGGTACGTTTTCACAGATCCTCAGGCAAAAATGTCTTACTGTACTTATTGTTTACCGGAAAATGGTTTTGAAAAACGAACATATCCAAATCTGGCGCCGGAGCTGATTGCTTATTACGAACAACAAAAAATTCCCTATCAGAAATTGCCTCCGCACAATCCGAAATGTGAGCGTGTATTTCACGATGGCGCACCGCTTATTGTGAGTCCTAACGAAGGAAGCGAATACTATATCAGAAAAGACGAACCGCAGCAGATTCAGTTGGCTTGCCAGGCGGCAAACGATGTAGAGGAGGTTTTTTGGTATGTAAATGACAAGTTATTCCAAAAATCCAATCCCAATGAAGCCGTATTTATTAACCCACCTTTGGGAAAAGTAAAGATATCTTGTAGCGATGACAAGGGACGAAATTCGGATATTTGGATTGTGGTAAAGAGGATGTGATTTTATTCTATTTTTCTATACAAGTACGACGGGGCATCGTAGGCATCAATGGACAAAATTAACTTATCGTTATGAATGCTAACGAAAGTAAACCCGTTTCCCTGTTCTAAATCAAGCCTATCACCTTCCTCATTAAGTACGCTATGATGAGCCCTTACAATTTTGTAAGAGCCACTTCGAAGAAGTGTATCACCATTTAATTCCTGGTAAGTTTTCTTCTGAAAAATAAGTACAGGGCCGGTACCAGGTGAATATTCGTCACCAGTCCATGCTCCACGGAAAGATTCCAACTGCCATTTTCCCTGAATGTTAAGATTAGAGGGTTTCGGATCATTACCGGTGCAGGAACTTAGAATAATCGGGATCGAAACCAATAGGAAAATAATGAATTTTTTCATAGGGAGGGGGTAAGTTTAATATTACATGGCGATTATAAAGGGACGAAATTCGGATGTATGGATTTTCATATGATCTCCAATCACTACTTAGAAATTCGCCCGTAGGTTGTGGAGCCAGCATCATAAGCATCGAACGCAAATGTTAATTTTCCGTCGTTCATTTCTATAAAGGAGTGTATCGTATCAAGGTTACCGTCAAAAATAATTTGATTACCAACAGTCTTTGTCATAGCACTGGTCGCACGAGTGATTTGGTATGTGCCGTTCTTTACAAGTTTTCCTTGCGAATAATTTTCGTAGTTATTTTTTCTAAAAATTATAATTGATCCATTACCGGGAGGATATTTTTTTAACCCAGACCAGCCACCGAATGAAGATTCTAGCTCCCATTTTCCTTCAATATTTAATGGATGGATATCTTTATCCTTGCAGGTAATAAAAGAGAAGGAAATGCAGACGAGGAAAAGTGAGACATAGATTTTCATAATATCTGTTTTTAATTGTCTCTAAACAAGATACTGATACCTCTCAAATGGTTGGAATAGTGGGGAAATTAATTCCAAAGCAGTTGCAACATTACATCACCTCCGGCTGGGCTTCCTGAAATAATACCTGCACCAAAGTTTGCCCGACAGCTTTTAACGTTTTTGGATCAATATTTTCCATTGTATCATTCGTGGTATGCCAGTCTTCGAAAAACGTCTTGGCGATGTTATCTTGTTGGGTATGAATGATGTCGATCATTGGAATTTTGGCCACTTCATTCACAGGCAGGTGATCGTCGGTGATGGAAGATCCACGTTGATCAATGAAAAAGCTGCTGTATCCAAGCTGATTAGCCAGATCCCAAACGGTTTTGACTACTCCTTCGGCCAGTTGTACCGAATAGCCTTCTTTCAGGAATGTAGCACCTTTTGCCCCAACCATATCAAGCAAAACTCCAAAATAAGCTGTGTAACCGGGAATGTGTTTGTTGGCTGCCCAATGTTGTGAACCAAGACAATAGCCACTGAATTTATCTTTGGCTACGTCGGAATTTCCCCAGTCTTCGGCATCAAAAAAGATAATATCGACCCCAATATCAGGTTTGTTGGATGCCGTTGCCAGTGTGCGTGCAATTTCCAGTAAGACGCCTACGCCACTTGCTCCGTCGTTGGCAGCAGGGACAGGTTTTGTTTTGTTCAGAGAATCCTGATCGGCGAATGGACGCGAATCCCAGTGTGAGGCCAGTAGAATACGTTTGGACGCTTTTGGATTAAAGCTTCCGATAATATTGCGGGCGTTCAGTTTCTTGTTGTCGTAGGTAGTAGCAATGAAATTCTGCTCTGTTACCTGCAAACCATATTTTTTCAGAGTTGTAACCAGATAGTCACCACATTGACGGTGCGCCGCGCTATTAGGAACACGCGGACCAAAGTCAACCTGTTTTTGAACGAATTGATAAGCAGAATCGGCATTGAATGCAGGACTGGAAACAAGTTTGATGGATTGCTCCGCCGTTTGCTCAGACTGTGTTTTGGTTTTGCAACCGTACACAATCAGTACAGCGATCAACAGCAGAGGTAATTTATTGAAAAACAACAATTTAGAATGAAATAACATCACCTGTTTTAATATCATTACGATCGCTGAATCCGGCATTTACTTCCACCACATACTGGGCTACGCCGTTGGATGGAAGGCTTTCTTCGGAAAAAGGTTTCGTGTGTTTTTGAATAGAAATGATTTTCTTGTTCGCGTCTACATACATGATGTCGAGCGGGATCTGCGTGTTTTTCATCCAAAAACCGAGTTCTCTTGGTTCCGGAAAAATAAAAAGCATCCCGGTAGAGTCCGGGATGTAAGGTCTGTACATGAGTCCTTTATTGCGTTCTGCGTCATTTTCTGCGATCTCCACATCAATTTTCCGGATCTTTTTACCATCCCGGAAAAACACAACCTCGCCTTCCTTGGTGATAGGCTCAGCGGCAGGCGTTTCAATAGCATTCGATGATGGTTCGGGAGCAGACTTTTTTGCTAACCACGGAGCAAGCAGAAATGCAGCGCCGCCCAGCAGGAAAACAGCCAATAAAATATATGCAAAAATGGACTGACGGTTTCTCATAATTACTCTTCGTAAGCCCAGTCTATCCTGACTTTGGTATCATGAATGGCGAGCCCCTGCTTTTTGAAATAAGAACGTATCTCGTCTACTTTTTCGTAATTACGTGTCATTTTATATTCGCGGTAAAGATTCAGCATTCCGTCTAAAACCGCACTTCCTTCCGTCAGCTCTTCTTTCAGCCCCAATACATCTTCAAAGAAAGTGATGAATTTGTTTTTCAGTTCATTGAAAACGTCTTCACCCAAAGCAGCCGGATTCAACTGACCGAGGTTAAGCATGTTCACGTATTTTACCATGTTAAACAAATTTGCAAATGCAACTGCCGTATTCAAATCGTCATTCATGGCACCGTAGAAACCAGCGATTGATTTCTCAATATCAGTGATCTTCTTCGTATCCAATTCCGCATCCTGCTCAACAGCAAAAGTCATTCGTTTAATGATCCGGATTGCATTGGCTAATTTTTTATAACCTTTTTGTGCCGCTTTCAGCGCATCGTTGGAAAAATCCAGCGTGCTTCTGTACTGGCTTTGCAGCATAAAGAAACGAACTGTCATCGGGCTGTATGCCTGTTCCAGCAAATCGTGATTTCCTGAAAATAGCTCCGCAGGTAAAAAAGAGTTGTTGAGTGATTTAGACATTTTCTGTCCGTTCACTGTAAGCATATTGGTATGCATCCAGTATCTGACCGGCTCCACATTGGTAAGCGCTTTCCCCTGAGCAATTTCACATTCGTGGTGAGGGAATTTTAAGTCCATTCCACCGCCGTGAATATCAAACTGTTTGCCCAAATATTTTGCACTCATGCAGGTACATTCCAAATGCCAGCCAGGGAAACCCATTCCCCATGGAGAATCCCACTGCATAATGTGCTCAGGGCTTGCTTTTTTCCAGAGTGCAAAATCAAGAGGGTTCAGCTTCTCTGCCTGCCCGTCCAGTTCGCGGGTTTCGTTAAGCAAATCTTCGATAACACGCCCGGAAAGTTTTCCGTAATCGTTGCCGCTTGCCTGATATTTATTGATGTCGAAATACACGGAACCGTTTGATTCATAAGCCATTCCTTTGTCAATAAGTGTTTGCACAGCTTCGATCTGTTCAATCAAATGACCCGTTGCAGTAGGTTCTATACTTGGAGGCAACAGATTAAAAATGGCAGAAACGTCATGAAAATCGTTGGTGTAACGCTGTACAATTTCCATAGGCTCAAGTTTTTGCAGCTTGGCCATTTTCCCAATTTTATCTTCACCCACTTCGCCATCACCTACAAGGTGGCCCACATCGGTGATGTTCCGCACATAGCGCACTTTGTAGCCAATGTGAGTAAGGTAGCGGAACAGAATATCAAATGACAAAAAGGTGCGGATGTTACCCAAGTGGACATTGTTGTAAACCGTTGGTCCACATACATACATGCCCACGTATGGCGGAGCAATGGGTTCAAATAAATCTTTATTGCGGGTAAGCGTATTAAAAATCCGGAGCGGCTGGTAAGTTCTTTCGGCCATGTAATTGTTACTTTCTTTGAATATCTGATTTCGGGTACTTATTTATTATTCAAATGCCCGAACAACAACTTTGTTTTTTCATTTCGTATGAGGTGTTAGTCTGTTTTCTACCCAGCTTATTATTTTTTCGGCTGTTTCCATTCCTAGTTTCGCAATTTTAGCGCTTCTTGTTCCATCATAACTCATAGATAAATGGAGCACTTCATATGCAGTTGCAAAATCAGAGGTGATTTTTTTATCAATAACTGATAGTTCTTTCTGATACCATTCAGCACTTTTTCTTGTCTTTTGCTTTTTCTCTCCTAACAACTCATCAAGTGCAAGTAAAATGCCTGTATACGCCGTGTGTCCGGCAATTTTCACATATTTTTTATCCTGATACAAACCATCCTGTTTCTTAGCATTGTTGCTCAGAAAACCTTTGGCGTTGTCAATGTGTCGTCTTGCTTCTGAAATGGCTTCCATAATTAGGCACAAAGTTAAAGTTTGATGAAGTATATGCGATTTACTCGTAAATCATTAACAGGATCTTTCTCTTAAATACCAGGCTTCCTGCAAAAATAGCAAATACCCATGATTGATTGCCAACTGTTTAGCATAATACAAATCGGGCGGATACGCAATTCAGGTGTTTTCTTTATCTTCGCAGCGTTTTTTGATTAGAATAAACTTTTGAAACATACTTAAAATCAATACAATACTACTTTATGAGTTTACTAACAGTTGGATCTGTCGCATTTGATGCTCTTGAAACCCCATTCGGAAAAACAGATAAAATCATAGGAGGCGCGGCAACGTACATCACATTATCTGCTTCATATTTCACAAAAGAAAATAATCTGGTAGCGGTTGTAGGCGGCGATTTCCCGCAAAGCATGATCAGTCTTCTTGAAGAACACGGTGTGAATACAGAAGGTTTGGAGATCATTCCTGATGGCAAAACTTTTTTCTGGTCGGGGAAATATCATGAGGATATGAACACACGTGATACGCTGGAAACGCAGCTGAACGTGATGGAACATTTCGATCCGATCATTCCTGACTCATACCAGTCTACTCAGTTTCTGATGTTGGGAAACACAGTTCCGGCTACGCAGAAACTGGTAATTGAGCGTATGACAAATCGTCCTAAGCTGATCATGCTGGATACGATGAACCTGTGGATGAACATTGCTCTGGAAGATCTGAAAGAAGTGATCAGCATGGTGGATGTTGTGACGATCAACGACGAAGAGGCGCGTCAGCTTTCAGGAGAATATTCATTGCGTAAGGCGGCTGTTAAAATAATGGCAATGGGACCTAAAACACTGATCATCAAAAAAGGCGAACACGGTGCATTGTTGTTCCAGGGCGATCGCATTTTTTATGCTCCTGCTCTTCCGCTTGAAGAAGTTTTCGATCCAACAGGGGCTGGAGATACATTTGCTGGTGGTTTTATCGGTTATCTGGCTAGCACGGGAGATATTTCTTTTGACAATATGAAACGTGCGATTATTTACGGTTCTGCAATGGCTTCTTTCTGTGTTGAAAAATTTGGAACAGAGCGATTGGTTAATCTTACTCAGGAAGAAATCAACGAACGTGTTCAGCAATTTGTTAATTTGTCTAGTTTCGAGATTCAATAGTTGAGATGTTTTTGAATGCTGAGAGGTCTGCTAAAATTTTACGTTGTTGAGGTTTTAATGGGACGTTTCAGTAAAACGACCCATTAGGGACGTCTGGTTGGTAGAAATAATTACAAACACAGTCAGACGTCGTTCCATAGGAACGTCTTGTGTTCATCTGACAATATGAAATGGTTTGGCTCTTTTATGCAAAACCTAAAATTAATAATTAAAGGCTATCGGGTGTTTTTCTCCTGATAGCCTTTCTTCTTTTTAGCACAGTATACTTTCTGATTTGCCCACAAAATCCAAATTAGAAATGACTAATTTCTTTCATAAAACATACAGACTGTTCTGCCTGTTAATGTGCCTTGCCGTCCATGCGGTGGGACAGTCGCAGATTGCTTTACCCGAATCCAAAAACAAACTTGTGGTGATTGCCCACAGAGGTAATCATGTGGATGTTCCCGAAAACACAATCGCCTCTTTTAAGGAAGCCATAAAAGCTGGTGCGGATTATGTAGAGGTAGATCTGCGAAGTAGTAAAGATGGACATTTGGTGGTGGTGCATGACGCAACTGTAGACAGGACTACCAATGGAAAAGGAAAAGTGGCCGATATGTCGCTGGTTGAGTTAAAAGCGCTTAAAGTGCTGAATGGAAGCAAGAAACCGCACAAAATTCCGGAGTTTTCTGAAGTGCTGAAAGTCTGCAAAGGGAAGATTAACATATACCTGGATTTTAAAGAAGCTGACGTTGCCGAGACCTTTCGACAGATTCGTGAAGCCGGCATGGAAAGACAGGTTGTAGTATACATCAATAAAATCCCGCAGTACAAGCAATGGAGGAGTATTGCACCGGAGGTTCCACTCATGACCAGCCTATTCGGCGAGGTAAAAAATAAGGAACAACTGGGCATGTTCCTCGGGCAGGTTAAAATCGAAGTGCTTGATAATATTGCTGATCCGGAAATGGTGCGTGTCGCCAGAGAAAACGGAGTGGCTGTATGGCTTGATGTACAAAGTGCCTCAGAAGGGCCTGATTCATGGAATGAAGCATTACAAAAAGGAGTACAGGGACTCCAAACGGACAAACCTGCTGAGCTGGTAAAGTATCTTAAAAAGAATGGATGGCGGGATGGGATGCCGGTTTCTGCCAGTGCGGAAGTAGTAAAAAAGAAGCCTTCTTATATTGAACTGAAAGACGTGAAATACGGAGATGCGCCAGGAAATGAAAATTTGCTGGATGCATTTGTTCCACGAAATCACACGGATTCGACTAAGCTGATTGTATATATGCACGGCGGTTCTTGGAGCAGGGGAGATAAAAGTGAATTTCCGAAAGTCCTTATTGATGAGTTGGTTGAGAACCGAGGTTATGCAGTTGTGTCAATAAACTATCGTTTGGTGAAAGATGGTAAAGATCTTTTTCCGGCGCAGATCCAGGATGTTAAAAAGGCATTGCAGTTTTTGGCGGATAAATCAAAAAAGCATCAATACAACGGAAGTCAATTCGCTCTGATGGGTGGGAGCGCAGGAGCTCACCTGGCCATGTTATATGCTTATGGGCACGATCCTGAAAAGAAAGTGAAAGCAGTAATTGATTTGTGGGGGCCAACAGACCTGACCGACAAGATGGTGCGGGCAGATGGCAGCGATGCTGACAACACGGTCATCCGGTTTTTGGGCGAAAAAGATCCGCAGGCACAAATCGCCAAAGACGCTAGTCCGTCCTACCATCTCACAAAAGAAACCGGCGTGCCAACCATTCTTTTTCACGGAGGGGAAGATCCGCTGGTGCATGTGAGCCAGGCCGAAAACCTTTATAAAAAATTGATTTCGCTCGACATTCCTGCTCAATATGAATTGTATCCTAACGACAAACATGGTGTGAGCGCAGCTTCAATGGTGGATGTAATGAGCAAGTTGCTAGTTTGGCTTGAAAAAACATATCCTGCCAAATGAGTCAATTGACAATATTTTTAACGCTTGCTACTGATTGATTTGATGATAAATCGGACAGTCTTCGCTGTGAGCACCTGGTAGATAGCCGGTGCTCATCAGAAATTCATTTACGATTTCACCACCCGTGAATTTGAAAGTCTTTTTAAAAAGCCTGGTCCATTCGGATTTGTCTAAAGGCCGGTGTGCATCCAGCCAGCCCTTAAACGTTCCGAATTCCTTTCTCAGCTCCAATATCTTTTGTGCATTCACAATTGCCGCGTTTATTTTCAGTTTGTTGCGAATCACGCCAGCGTCCTGCATCAGCCTTTCACGGTCTGCTTCGTCATAAGCAGCAATTTTCTCAATTGAAAAGTTATCGTAAGCCAGTCGGAAACTGGCTTGTTTTCTTAGCATCAAGGTCCAGCTAAGTCCGGCCTGGTTTATTTCAAGAATGAAACGCCCAAGGAGTTCGTCGTCATCTTCAATGGGAAAACCATACTGATGATCGTGATAATGTTTGTTGAGGAGAAAGTCGGGGTTTTCCGAGCTATTGTGATTTACGTAATTGCAATATGACATGGCTGATAAATGCAGATGTTGGTTTTAAACGAGGCCGATCTGTACCTCGGTGATATTTCCTTCGGAATTGGCAAAATCCATATTGAGATAAATTTCCCTGTTTTCACCACTCAAAGCGGGTTCTTTCACCAGTATTTCGGAGAATATGCTACCGTAAGTTTCACCCAGTTTTGCCCAATCTCCTGAATGTGTACGCGAAACGCAACGGAAAGTATCCAGTGTTTTAAGTTTAAATTCAGAATTTGTTATTGTTGCCGTATTCTGAAAAACTGGTAGCGCAATTGTGAGTTCAAACTTTGTGTCAGGCTGGCCGTCGGCGCCTTTGTATATCCAGTAAACAGGTCCTGTAATTTCCAGATTATTTTTTATGGCGTCTATATAAAGGCGCTGAGCGATTACACGCACATATTGCGGTATGTCACGAAGGCTTGTTTGGGTTTCGTAACAAAATACGTTGATGGTCTGGATTGTCCTGATTTGCATAAATGAAAAGATTAATGATCACGACAAATTAAAAGAAGGCGAGTGACAGCAGTATGTCAGCAGTGTTTCTGGTAGGTGAAACTTTAAAATGCTTAGTGTTTCATGCGGCGGACCGTGCGTTGCATCCACGGATAGCTGATGTAAAGAGCCTTGGTTGCTCCAATTCCGATACCTGCGCCCATCAATACATCTGCAAGCCAGTGTTTGTTATTTAAAATGCGCATGGTGCCCACAGCCGTTGCAGTAGAATAGCCTCCAATGCTATACAGAACGCTTGTTTGTCCATATTCTTCGTGTAAAAGCGTTGCGTTGGTAAAGGCAGTGGTTGTATGCCCGGAGGGAAATGAATGATTGTCTTCTCCGTTTGGACGGGGATAAGCTACAATACGTTTCAAACTTTGTGTCACACCCTGAGCGATTACATTCGATAAAAGCGCCAGAATCACCTGATCTCCAAGTTTGTGTTTTCCTTTTACGCCCGAAGCAGCAAGCCCCAGACTTACAACGCCAGGTGCGTAAGGCAGGTAATCATCAATATTGGTGTGGAAGTCTGGATGGTTCTTTACGACATTGCTTTGTAAATGGCGACTTATTTTACCCTGCGTAACCAATCCCGCCAAAGCCAGCGAAACAGGTGGAATGACATCCATTGGTTTGATAACCCACAATTTGGTTGAGTCAGTGGATTGAGCAAAGGTGGGTGACGCGACGAAATTTTGGGTTAAAAAGAAAAATAGTAAAAGACAGGAAACGCTGCCAGACCTAATTCTGGCAGCGTTTCTGTATTTTAGACAATCATATATTTTTTTTAAACCGTTGCTCATAAAATAGCTTCTCTAACACGTACGAGTCTTTCCAGTAATCCTTCCAGCTGATCAAGCGGCAACATATTTGCGCCATCCGATTTCGCTTCTGCCGGATTGAAGTGGGTTTCAATAAAAAGTCCGTCGGCACCTACGGCAATAGCGGCTTTGGCAATGGTTTCGATCAATTTTGGTTTTCCACCGGTAACGCCTGAGCTTTGGTTAGGCTGCTGCAATGAATGTGTACAGTCCATAATCACAGGTACACCAAATGCCTGCATTTCGGGCAGGTTGCGGTAATCGACGATCAGGTCTCCGTATCCGAAACTGTTGCCCCTGTCGGTGAGTAAAACCTGGCAATCAGGGTTAACCTCATTTATTTTTTCGGCTGCGAATTTCATCGACGCACCAGAAAGAAATTGACCCTTTTTAACATTCACAGCTTTACCTGTACGGGCAGCAGCAGCGAGCAATTCCGTTTGGCGGCACAAGAAGGCCGGGATTTGTAAAACATCAACGTATTCCGCAGCAAAAGCAGCTTCGTGAGACTCATGAATATCTGTTACGGTCGGCACTCCGAATGTTTCACTGATCTCCTGCAAAATTTTAAGCGCTTTTTCGTCACCAATTCCTGTGAAGGAATCAATTTTGGTGCGGTTGGCCTTTCTGTATGAACCTTTGAAGATGTAAGGTATTTTTAGCTTGTCTGTTAAGCCTACGATGTGTTCAGCGATTCGGAGCGCCATATCTCTTCCTTCAATAGCGCAAGGGCCGGCCATCAGGAAGAATTGTGGAGAATCTGTATTTTTTAATTTGGGTATCGAGATCATATATTTTTAGAATCAGACGTTGTCAAAAGTTTTGCGAATGTACAGTTATCCATAATGTTCTCTATGTAATTAATAGATTTATTGGAACGTATAGACATAATCAGCTGATTTCCTGTTTTTTTAAATTTCCCTTCAAACAGGGCAATAAATTTAAAGGGTTAAAAAAATTTTGACAAAGTGAACTAGAATATCTTTCTTTGTTGCGATTTTAACCAAAAAGTGTTTATAAAATGTCAGCAATTGCAGAAAGAGTTAAGCAAATTATCGTCGAAAAACTCGGCGTAGAAGAGTCGGAGGTTACGCAAGATGCAAACTTCCAGAACGACTTGGGAGCAGACTCTCTAGATACCGTTGAATTGATCATGGAATTCGAGAAAGAATTTAACCTTTCTATCCCGGACGATCAAGCAGAAAACATTGGTACAGTTGGTCAGGCTGTTGCATACCTTGAAGAAAACGTGAAGTAATTCATTTTTCTTTTACAGTATCATCTTCTTTCTGTCCCTTATTTTATGAGTTTTAAGCGAGTTGTAATCACAGGAATGGGCGCATTAACGCCTGTTGGTAATGATGTTCCTACTTTTTGGAAAAATTTGGTTGCTGGTGTCAGCGGTGCTGCACCCATTACCAGATTTGATGCAGAGAAGTTTCGTACCCGTTTTGCCTGTGAGGTAAAAGGGTTGGACATCAATGATTACATTCCTCGGCAGGAAGCCCGTAAAATGGACCCATTCACCCAGTATGCCGTTATTGCGACTGACGAAGCAATGAAGGACGCCGGCTTTGACACAGATAAGCTTGATCTTGACAAAGCCGGTGTAATTTGGGGATCGGGGATTGGCGGATTGAAGACCTTTGAAGATGAAGTTCTAAATTTTGCGGAAGGTGGAAAAAATCCACGTTTCAATCCTTTCTTTATCCCTAAGATGATTGCGGACAGTGCGTCCGGAGTTATTTCTATCCGTTACGGATTCAGGGGGCCAACTTTTATTACCGTTTCCGCTTGTGCGTCTGCTACGAATGCGCTCATTGATGCATTTAATTATATCCGGTTGGGTATGATGAATGTGTGTATATCGGGTGGATCCGAAGCAGCAGTTACAAATGCAGGAATGGGTGGATTTAATGCATTAAAAGCATTGTCGGAACGTAACGATTCTCCGGAGACCGCTTCACGTCCCTATGACAAAGACCGTGACGGTTTTGTTTTAGGAGAAGGTGGCGCTGCACTCATTCTGGAAGAATACGAACATGCGAAAGCGCGCGGAGCTAAAATCTATGCCGAAATGATCGGCGGAGGAATGTCTTCCGATGCTTATCACATTACAGCTCCGCATCCTGATGGAAGAGGTGCTTACATGGTGATGAAGAACACTGTGGAAAATGCAGGAATAAGGCCTGAGGAAATTGATTATATCAATACACACGGCACTTCTACACCGATTGGAGATCCTCAGGAAATAAAAGCAATTGAGAAGTTCTTTGGCGAGCATGCTTATAACATGAACATCAGCTCAACGAAGTCCATGACGGGTCATTTGCTTGGCGGTGCAGGCGCAATTGAAGCAGCAGCTTGCATCCTGGCGATTCGTGATCAGATTATTCCACCTACGATCAATCACTTTACAGATGATCCGGAAATTAATCCCCGATTGAATCTTACCTTCAACAAAGCCCAAGAGCGCAAGGTCAATATTGCCCTAAGTAACACTTTCGGTTTTGGCGGTCATAATGCTTCCGTCATTTTTAAAAAGTATGAGGGCTGATTAAAAATTTAACCTTGGCAAAGCGAATTCTTATACCGATACTCTCTCTTTTCAGAACCGGAAGTGCGGAGGATAAAAAATTTAAAGAATCGATTGCCCATGTAATTGGCGACCGCCCGTCCAATCTGGGAGTTTATCAACTGGCATTCAGACATACGTCTGCATCGCGCGAAACCGCTATCAAAGGATTTCGAGAATCCAATGAGAGGCTGGAATATCTGGGCGATGCCGTGCTGGGAATGGTAGTCGCAGAGTTCCTCTTTACAAAGTATCCCTACAAAGACGAAGGTTTTCTTACAGAAATCCGCTCGCGCATAGTTAATCGCGAATCACTAAATCAAATTTCCCGTAAGTTAGGCCTCGATAATCTGATCGAGTACGATGGCAATCGCAGGGGAATGTCTCCGCGCTCTTCCATGTATGGCGATGCTCTGGAAGCATTCGTTGGTGCTATTTACCTTGATAAAGGATTTCGATTTACACGAACGTTTATCATCAGTAAACTCATCACCCATTACGATCTGGATAGCATCATTCAGAACAACGCCAATTTCAAAAGTCTGATTATAGAATGGGCGCAGCGTGAAGGAAAGGAAATTCGTTTTGAAATTCTCGAAGAACGTGGCACTCGTCACCACAGA
Organism: Dyadobacter sp. CY312; assembly: GCF_021390535.1. Lineage (GTDB taxonomy): Bacteria > Bacteroidota > Bacteroidia > Cytophagales > Spirosomataceae > Dyadobacter. Next base: position 176,355 of record NZ_JAJUXG010000015.1, on the reverse strand, counting down.
GAGTTCATTTCGCAAATTCTGGTGAATGATGAGCCTTTTGCTACCGGAAATGGTTTCACCAAGAAAAAAGCTGAGCAATCGGCTTCTGAACAGGCTTGTGCGCTGTTGGAATTGAAGTAGCAATATCTCCGAATTCCCTCTCAACAAAGTTTATATTTTTTGGATGGCTAATTGGCCTGGTGTTCCTGCATATACAATATCCTGACTCAGGGTATTAGTGTGATGGAAGGATAGGCTCAATGATAGCAGTTAAAGCCTATTTCTGTTGCGTTTTGAATGTCTGAGACGGTTGTTTTATAATTCGTTCATGAATGCACCACTTGAAGATTTCTGATTCGGAAAGAGCCTTAAATCGAAAAAGCCCTTCGTAAAAATACGAAGAGCTTTTCTTAACTATTGTTGGCCGACAAGGACTCGAACCTTGAACGAGACAACCAAAATGTCCTGTGTTACCATTACACCATCAGCCATAACTGTTAATAGTGGTGCAAAAATAATACGGATAATCTATCTTGTCAAGTTTTTGGCGAAAAAAATTTATATACTTTTTAATTCTACCTGATTTGCAATCTTTTTGACAAGACCTTGAAGTACCTTTCCTGGGCCACATTCGATGAATAAGCCAGCTCCATCCTGAACCATTGCTTCCACAGACTGTGTCCAGCGAACTGGTGCAGTTAGCTGAGATATCAGGTTTTCACGGATTATATTGATATCCGTAGAAGGTTTCGCATTTACGTTTTGATAAATGGGGCAAACGGGCGATTTGAATTCGGCTGCATGAATAGCGGCTGCAAGTTCTTCTCGTGCCGGTTCCATCAACGGAGAGTGGAATGCTCCACCAACCTGAAGTAGGAGCGCGCGTTTTGCTCCGGCAGCTTTCAATAATTCACAAGCCCTTTCTACACCTTCAATGCTTCCGGAGATCACAACCTGGCCCGGACAGTTATAGTTTGCAGGAACAACCACTTCGTCTGTGATACTTGCACAAATGTCTTCTATTGTTTTATCATCCAGTCCGAGTATTGCAGCCATGGTGGATGGGCGGATTTCACATGCTTTTTGCATCGCATCGGCGCGTTTCGCTACCAGTTTTAAACCTTGTTCAAAAGATAATCCGCCAGCTGCTACAAGTGCTGAAAATTCGCCAAGAGAGTGTCCTGCGACCATGTCAGGAGTGAAATCACTACTGTTTTGTGCAAGAGCGACCGAATGAATGAAAATGGCAGGCTGAGTTACGTTGGTTTGTTTGAGTTCTTCGTCAGTTCCTTCAAACATTACCTTGGTTATTTCAAACCCAAGAATTTCGTTGGCTTTGTCGAATAAACTTTTGGCCAAATCAGATGATTGATACAGATCCAATCCCATTCCTTTAAACTGAGATCCCTGACCAGGGAAGATATATGCCTTTTTCATAATTAATGATTTTGAAATGTTCGTGGTGAAATAAAAAAAGCCCCGCAACTGGGTGCGGGGCTACAAAGGAAATACTTGTGAATGAAAGAAAAAAGAATTCTGACAGGTTCGCTATCGCGCTTACTACCTAAGGAGTTGCACCCATCCTTTAAGAACAGTAGGTTTAGGGTTTCTGCTTGTGGATTCGAAGAAGACGGAAACTTCGTAGTAGTACTGACCTGCTGCAAGGTTTTTGCCATCTTTTGTTTTTCCGTCCCAGTTGATGTTAACATCTTTGGTATCGTATACCTGCGCGCCCCATCTGTTAAATATTCTGCATTCAAGCGACTGCACAAAAGCCGGGCAGTCGTATGGTTTGAAAGTGTCATTTTTGTTGTCACCGTTTGGCGTGAAGACATTGGGCAGCACATACATGGGGCAATTGTCTTTGCAGACAATGTTGCTTGGTGCGCTTTCAGCCCCAAACCCATTCACAGATGTGACATAATAACAGCCGGCAAAGGAGGTAAGGCCATTATGTTCAAATGTTGTTGCCAGCGGGATCGGAGGTGGTATTACCGTACCAACAAGCGCAGGCGTGTCGCCTTCATATCTTGCATAGTAAATTCTGTAAGCCGACAAATTCTGGTCGCAATCCTGGGGGAAAGTCCAGGAGAGGTTGTTTGTGAAGCTGGTCTGGTTACAGAATGTTTCGGGGTTGTCAATCAGCTCCGAACAATCCAGGGGATCAATTTCGAGCACCGGCGGACATGGTTTGGTGGTATCCGAAGCGGCAACGCAAATGATCTGTGAGAAGTTAAGCAGCGTATCCGGTTTGATCTGTCTGTTGTTGTAAGACCCGAAAGTTTCGACCTTATAGCAATAGGAAACATCTTTTGAAATGGTCACATTGACAGTTCCGTCACCGGGGAATTTATCATTACCGTCATCGATGTAAGTGAATGGCTGGTTTCCCTGTGTTTTTACATCATCAATTCTGTTGAATGTGCCTGGTTTGGCTTTGTCTTCCCGGTATACCCTGTGAATTGTTCCGTTGTTGTTCCAGGGTACAATGGCCGACCAGTTCAGGCGAATACTTGTAGGAATTGCTGCGCCCTGTTCAAGTCTTACACTGCTTGCTGGTTCGGTGATGTCCTGCACAACGAGTGTTCCGCCTTGTGTAAGGGAATATTCGAGCTGATATCTGTAAGCGTTGTCTGTGGTATTAAGGCCTTTGTCGACGAATTGTGTATCAGCGACATTGGGATCCAGGTTAGTGGTTACCTTAAATACTTCTGTAAACACCGTTCCGTTTTGTCCTACTGCCCTAAGGAGTCTGTATTGGGCAGGAAGCCCGGCTTTAGACATTGGTCTGGTCCATCTGACAGTGATTTCCCCTGTTGTCTGGTTTGTCTGATCCACGGTAACATGTGTGATTACGGGCATGATGGTTGGCAGATTGAGACAGAATTCATCGGAAGCAATACTTTCTCCACCACCTACCAGACTACCCGGTTCGTTGAGGTTTGCTCCCGGACGCGGGAATTTTACCACAATCCTGTAACTGTATGAAACCCCTGCTTTGAGCCCTTCCTGATTATCCAGATATGTTGTTTCATTTACGCCAACGCGGCCGATTTCGGTATACCCCGAACCGGCGGGAATACCTGAGATACAAACATCTTCGGGAATATCTTTACATCCTTCACTTCTGTAAATGACGATACGGGCGCCAGGCACCTGACATTTGTATGCATCCCATGTGACCCTGTAAGCGACGCCAACGGGATCGGTAGCAGCAACGGCTTTTACATTGACAGGTTTTGGTCCGTAAACACGGATATTAAGGGTTGTCATGTCGACGAGTTTTCGAAACAAAGCCGGACTGGGTGTATTTGGTCCTGGCCCGTCCTCTACTTTGAAGAGCACATCATAAGGTTCGAGCCTGACGTGGTCACATCCTGTTTGCCAGGTAAGCACACCTGCCACCTGAGACTGAGTACCCTGTTGTGCAACAGTAAACCTTGCAAATGCAGGTTTGATCAGTGATGGAGATGGCGCAATTCCTTCATATATCCCACTTGTTGAGGTCAGTGTAAGCCTGTCGCCATTTTTGTCGGTGGCAGTAATTCTTTGATTGATGAGTGTTCCCGCTTCGACGCATATATCAGGAATAGGATCAATTTTAGGTCTGTCGTTTCTTGCATCTTCGACGATGATCTGCATGTCTCGGACAATCCTTCCTATGCGGAACCCATCGCGCCATTCTTCGACAATGAATGCGACGTTGTAATAACCTTTTGTCATGGGTGCATCCCAGATCAGGTCTCCTGTAATGGGATTGAGACTAAAAGTTGCCGGGCTTGCTCCTGCTTCGGTTCTGCCGGGGGCGCCGACCAGATTGGGATCTTCATATTCAAGATTGATACCTGCACCGTTTAATCCACTTCTCTGAGGTATAAACATCTTGTAAGAAAGACTGTCACCATCGGCATCGAAAGCACCCGGGTTGTGGATGTAGCGCTGTCCGACTGCTGCGAGGTCGATGGGTGCATTGAGCAATACCGGTGTTTGGTTTAAACCTAAATTGGAGTTGATATCCAGTGTGGTGCTTACGTAGAAATTAAGTCCGTTTGTTGGTTTTGGACCGATGTTTAAAACGTTATCATTTCTATTGTCTTCTTCAAAAGAAATTCGATACTGTCCAGTTCCCGGGAAGGTGTATTGAATTGTATAGACGTTTCGGGTACTACCATTTCCAATTTCAACCAGCTCAACACGGGGTGCTGAAAGGACTACCGGACGTCCTGTGGAGTTAACGTTACCAATGGTAAACTCTACAGTGTTCTGCTGTCCGGCAGCGCCAGAACCGGTGATTATATCAAAATAAGCTGTGAGCTTAATTTCGTAAGTAGGTGAGGCAAGAGACAAGCGGCGGGCTGTTATTTCACCGGCACGAATGTGTGTGGCGTTGGCCTGGAAGCCTAAGCATAGTAGTAACACACAAAATAGTACTTGCAGGTATTGTAAAAAAGAGCGCATATATATCAGTACTTAACTAATTTGGACAGGGCTTCGATAAGATGGCAAAGTTAGACGGAATATAGGTGAGAACATACGTGAGAACTGAAAAGGCTCTCGCAGTATATGACCCATTTCGTCTTAAATGGAACGAAAATATAGCCAAAAATGTGTGTTTCTCCCATTAATATGACTCACATTCGCTTATTATTAGTGTAACAAGCAGGTTTCTCACAAATGATAAAGAAATATGCCAGATAATATAGTAAATGTTTGGCATTGATAATGAATGCTTTATAACATACAAAAATAGGGTTTAATTATTCGCCTGAAATGAATAATTAAACCCCGTAAATTTTTCAGCTCCCTTCACCTATCTAAGCAATTGCACCCAACCTTTGAGAACAGTTGGTTTCGGGTTTTTGCTGGTCGATTCGAAGTAAACAGATACTTCATAGTAATACTGCCCGGCTGCGAGGTCTTTGCCATCTTTTGTTTTTCCGTCCCAGTTGATGTTGACATCTTTGGTATCGTATACCTGTGCACCCCATCTGTTAAATATCCTGCATTCGAGCGACTGCACAAAAGCCGGACAGTCGTATGGTTTGAAAGTGTCATTTTTGTTGTCACCGTTTGGCGTGAAGACATTGGGCAGCACATACATTGGGCAATTGTCTTTGCAGACAATGTTGCTTGGTGCGCTTTCAGCCCCAAACCCATTTACAGATGTGACATAATAACAGCCGGCAAAGGAGGTAAGTCCATTATGTTCAAATGTTGTTGCCAGCGGGATCGGAGGTGGTGTTACCGTACCAACAAGCGCAGGTGTATCACCTTCATATCTTGCATAATAAATTCTGTAAGCCGACAAATTCTGGTCGCAATCCTGGGGGAAAGTCCAGGAGAGGTTGTTTGTGAAGCTGGTCTGGTTACAGAATGTTTCGGGGTTGTCAATCAGCTCCGAACAATCCAGGGGATCAATTTCGAGCACCGGTGGACATGGTTTGGTGGTATCCGAAGCGGCAACGCAAATAATCTGTGAGAAGTTAAGCAGCGTATCCGGTTTGATCTGTCTGTTGTTGTAAGACCCGAAAGTTTCGACCTTATAGCAATAGGAAACATCTTTTGAAATGGTCACATTGACTGTTCCGTCACCGGGGAATTTATCATTACCGTCATCGATGTAAGTGAATGGCTGGTTTCCCTGTGTTTTTACATCATCAATTCTGTTGAATGTGCCTGGTTTGGCTTTGTCTTCCCGGTATACCCTGTGAATTGTTCCGTTGTTGTTCCAGGGTACAATGGCCGACCAGTTCAGGCGAATACTTGTAGGAATTGCTGCGCCCTGTTCAAGTCTTACACTGCTTGCTGGTTCGGTGATGTCCTGCACAACGAATGCTCCGCCTTGTGTAAGGGAATATTCGAGCTGATATCTGTAAGCGTTGTCTGTGGTGTTAAGGCCCTTGTCGACGAATTGTGTATCGGCGACATTGGAATCCAGGTTAGTGGTTACCTTAAATACTTCTGTAAACACCGTTCCGTTTTGTCCTACTGCTCTAAGGAGTCTGTATTGGGCAGGAAGCCCGGCTTTAGACATAGGTCTGGTCCATCTGACAGTGATTTCCCCTGTTGTCTGATTTGTCTGGTCTACGGTAACATGTGTGATTACGGGCATGATGGTTGGCAGATTGAGACAGAATTCATCGGAAGCAATACTTTCTCCACCACCTACCAGACTACCCGGTTCGTTGAGGTTTGCTCCCGGACGCGGGAATTTTACCACAATCCTGTAACTGTATGAAACCCCTGCTTTGAGTCCTTCCTGATTATCCAGATATGTTGTTTCATTTACGCCAACGCGGCCGATTTCTGTATACCCCGAACCTGCGGGAATACCAGAGATACAAACATCTTCGGGAATATCTTTACATCCTTCACTTCTGTAAATGGTGATTTTGGCACCAGGGACCTGACATTTGTATGCATCCCATGTGACCCTGTAAGCGACGCCAACGGGATCGGTCGCTGCGACGGCTCTAACATTGACAGGTTTTGGTCCGTAAACACGGATATTAAGGGTTGTCATGTCGACGAGTTTTCGAAACAAAGCCGGGCTGGGGGTATTGGGTCCGGGTCCGTCTTCTACTTTGAAGAGCACATCATAAGGTTCCAGCCTGACGTGGTCGCATCCTGTCTGCCAGGTAAGCACACCTGCCACCTGAGACTGAGTGCCCTGTTGTGCAACATTAAACCTTGCAAATGCCGGTTTGATCAGAGGTGGCAGAGGTGGTACGGATTCGTAAATCCCGCTTGTGGAAGTGAGTGTAAGCCTGTCGCCATTTTTATCGGTGGCGGTAATCCTTTGATTGATAAGTGTTCCTGCTTCGACGCATATATCAGGGATGGGATCAATTTTAGGCCTGTCGTTTCGAGCATCTTCGACGATGATCTGCATGTCGCGGACAATCCTTCCTATGCGGAACCCATCGCGCCATTCTTCGACAATGAATGCGACGTTGTAATAACCTTTTGTCATGGGTGCATCCCAGATCAGGTCTCCTGTAATGGGATTGAGACTAAAAGTTGCCGGGCTTGCTCCTGCTTCGGTTCTGCCGGGGGTGCCGACCAGATTAGGATCTTCATATTCAAGATTGATACCTGCACCGTTCAATCCGTCTTTCTGAGGAATAAACATTTTATACGCCAAACTATCACCGTCGGCATCAAAAGCACCGGGGTTGTGGATATAGCGCTGTCCGACTGCTGCGAGGTCGATGGGCGCATTGAGCAGTACCGGTGTTTGGTTTAAACCTAAATTGGAGTTGATGTCCAGTGTAGTACTTACGTAGAAATTAAGGTTATCAGTTGGCTTAGGTCCGATATTCAACACGTTGTTGTTTCTTTTATCCTCTTCGAAAGAAATCCTGAACTGTCCGGTACTTGGAAAGGTGTATTGAATGATATAGATGTTTCTGGTAGTGCCGTTTCCGATATTAACAATGGGTAAAATTCGGGGTGCTGAAAGGACTACCGGACGTCCTGTGGAGTTAACGTTACCAATGGTAAAGTCAACGAAGTCTTGTAAGTCAGAGGCGTCCGGGCCATTTACTATATCAAAATAAGCTGTTAACTTAATCTCATAGATAGGCGAAGCCATTGACAGACGGCGCGCCGTGATTTCACCGGCTCGAATGTGTGTGGCATTTGCCTGGAAACCAAATAAGGAAAGCAGCAAAAAAAGAAACAAAAATCTGAAACGAGGAGGAGAGATCGTCATATTATTTGGATTAACGAACATAGACTAAAACCTAAACGAAATCTTGCAAAAAACAGGTGTGTGTAAAGTAGGTGTTCTGTAACAATTTTCATATTATTTTACACAAGGTGACAAACTTAAGTAAATGCCTTGTGCTTCAAAATCAGGATTCTTAATAATGATTATAAATTATAATCAGTTTTACAAAAATGGCTTTGTTTTATTGTGTCGCATAGGTTTGTGCTATACCTTTGAATCGTTCTAAATATACCTCTTTTTTTTGCACTAAAACCATTCGTGTTTTCTATGTCGTGGTTTACACAAACGTTAACGAGTTCCATTGGTAAGAAACTTCTGATGGCTCTTACCGGACTTTTTCTAATAAGCTTTCTGGTTATTCATGCCGCTATTAATGCCATGATTTTTTACAATGACGGAGGTGAAACCTTCACGCATTGGGGGCATTTTATGGGTACAAACCCAATTATCCGTACGCTTGAAATCGGACTTGTTGCCGGATTCATCATTCACATTGTAGACGGTCTGATGCTTTGGAAATCCAATGCTGCTGCTCGTCCTGTGAAGTATGCAGTGAACAAAGCAGAGGCAAACAGTACCTGGTATTCCAGAAGTATGGGTTTATTGGGAACTTTGCTTTTGATCTTTTTGGTGATCCATACTGCGCATTTCTGGATTCCTAACCGTTCCAATCAGTTTGCTACCGGCGAGGAATTGAATTTGTACCAAATGATGCTGGATATTTTTCAAAACCCGATTGTGGTCTTGATTTATGTTCTGGGCTGTATTTCCTTATTCTGGCATTTATTGCACGGTTTCAAAAGTGCATTCCAATCGCTTGGACTAAATCACGTGAAATACAACGGTCTTATTTCATTTGTTGGAACGGCATTCTCTATCGTCATTCCGCTTCTTTTCGCTCTGATGCCGATCTCGATCTATTTGGGCTGGGTGTACTAAGCCGCTCTAAAAGCTGACAGCCAATCGCTGACAGCTCTGATTTTGAATATTGTTTTCTGATTAAATTAACATTACAAAATATATGGCAACTTCATCTAATCTGGATGCCAAAATACCACAGGGGCCGATTGAAACAAAATGGAGTAAATACAAGTCTTCAGTAGCTCTTGTTAACCCTGCCAATAAGCGTAACCTTGAAATCATTGTTGTAGGAACAGGTCTTGCGGGTGCTTCGGCTGCCGCTACACTTGCCGAAATGGGTTACAAGGTAAAAGCGTTTTGTTTTCAGGATTCTCCACGTCGCGCGCACTCGATTGCAGCGCAGGGTGGTATCAATGCTGCAAAAAATTACCAAAATGATGGTGACTCGGTTTACCGTCTTTTTTACGATACGATTAAAGGAGGAGATTATCGCGCAAGAGAAGGAAATGTACACCGTCTCGCAGAGGTTTCCGGAAATATTATAGATCAGTGCGTTGCAGCCGGTGTTCCTTTTGCACGTGAATATGGTGGTTTGCTTTCCAACCGTTCTTTCGGTGGAACGCAGGTTCAGCGTACTTTCTACGCAGCCGGACAAACTGGTCAGCAATTGTTACTTGGCGCTTATTCAGGTTTGCAGCGTCAGGTTGGTATGGGTACAGTTAAAATGTACAACCGCCACGAAATGCTGGATGTGGTAAATATCGATGGCAAATGCCGCGGTATTATCGCAAGAAACCTGATTACGGGTGAAGTTGAACGTCACGGAGGTCATGCTGTTTTGCTGTGTACAGGTGGATACGGAAACGTATTTTACCTCTCTACCAACGCAATGGGTAGCAATGTAACTGCTGCATGGAAAGCACACAAACGTGGTGCATACTTCGGTAACCCATGTTTCACGCAAATTCACCCAACCTGTATTCCTGTTTCAGGAGAGCATCAGTCAAAACTTACTTTGATGTCGGAATCCCTTCGTAATGACGGACGGATTTGGGTACCAAAGAAAAAGAATGATACTCGCCCGGGAAATGAAATTCCTGAGGACGAAAGAGATTACTACCTGGAACGCCGTTATCCTGCATTTGGTAACCTTGTTCCACGTGATATTGCTTCGCGTGCGGCGAAGGAAAGATGTGACGCCGGATATGGTGTAGGTACTTCCAAGCTTGCCGTTTTCCTTGACTTTGCTGCTGCGGTAGAGCGTTATGGAAAGGGAGAAGCGAATAAAAATAACATTGTTAATCCTTCAAAAGAAGATATTACAATCTGGGGAAAGGCGGTTGTAAAAGAAAAATACGGTAACCTTTTCGATATGTATAAGCAAATCACAGGAGAAGATCCCTACGAAGTGCCTATGCGTATTTATCCTGCTGTGCATTACACCATGGGCGGTCTTTGGGTTGACTATAACCTTATGACAACTGTTCCTGGCTTATATTGTTTGGGAGAAGCCAATTTCTCTGACCACGGCGCAAACCGTTTGGGTGCTTCTGCGCTTATGCAGGGACTTGCTGACGGATATTTTGTAATTCCCTATACCATTGGGTCCTACTTGTCCAAAGAAATTGGAACCGGTAAAATATCAACCGATCATCCGGAATTTATCAAGGTTGAAAAAGAGGTTAAAGACCGCATTGATACATTGATCAAAATTCAGGGAAAAACATCTCCTGAATTATTCCACCGTCGCCTGGGACAAATCATGTGGGATAAATGTGGAATGGCACGTAACGCACAGGGTTTGAAAGAAGCGATCGTTGAGATACGTGAACTTCGCAAGCAATTCTGGAGTGATGTGAAAGTGATGGGAAATACTACTGAATTTAATCCTGAACTTGACAAAGCCGGTCGCGTTGCTGACTTTATTGAACTGGGTGAATTGATGTGTATCGACGCACTTACCCGCGAAGAATCATGCGGAGGCCATTTCCGTGAAGAGCATCAGACAGAAGAAGGAGAAGCGCTTCGTGACGATGAGAACTTTATGTTTGTGTCGGCTTGGGAACACAAAGCTCAGGAAGAATGGGAGCTTCACAAAGAGGAGTTGATTTACGACAACATTAAGATTGCCCAAAGAAGTTATAAATAATAGCCGTCGGCATTCGGCCATCGGCGGGGCCGCCCCGGCTGATTTGCAGCCGGCCATTCGCTTAATTAATATTATTGGTTAATTGATAACCGTTAAATGTTGGAAAAATGAGTGCAGGTAACATGCATATTAAGCTTAAAGTCTGGAGACAAAGCAATAGCAATACACAGGGAGGTTTTGAAAATTACAGTCTGGATACCGTTTCTCCGGATATGTCATTTCTTGAAATGTTCGACGTTCTGAACGAACAACTTATAGAAACAGGAACGGAGCCGGTTGCATTTGACCACGATTGCCGTGAAGGGATTTGCGGAATGTGTTCAATGTACATCAATGGCCAGCCTCACGGTCCTTTGAGAGGTGTTACAACCTGTCAGCTGCACATGCGTTCGTTCAAAGATGGCGATACCATCGTAGTGGAACCATGGAGAGCAGAGGCTTTTCCGGTTATCAAGGATTTGGTTGTAGACCGTGATGCATTCGACAGAGTAATTGCTGCCGGTGGATTTGTGTCTGTGAATACAGGTAATGCACAGGATGCGAATAGTCTTCCAATACCAAAAGTAGCTGCGGACGATGCTTTTGCTGCTGCGGCATGTATCGGTTGCGGAGCTTGTGTTGCTGCATGTAAAAATGCATCTGCAATGCTTTTCGTTTCTGCCAAAATATCTCAGCTGGCGTTGCTTCCGCAAGGACAGGCTGAACGAAACATTCGTGCAGAGAAAATGGTTGCTCAGATGGATGCAGAAGGTTTCGGTGCTTGTACCAACACAGGTGCTTGTGCAGCTGAATGTCCAAAAGAGATCAGTCTGGAAAACATTGCCCGTATGAACCGGGAATATATCGGTGCAAAATTGTCTTCATCTGCTGTTTAACAGCAATATATTTAGCTGATAGCAACTAGCGTTTAGCTTTAAAATCAACAAGATACAAATAAAAATATAGCACTAAATGTGCATTTAGATTTGATTTATTGTGAAGAAGGTGCTGATGATCGGCACCTTTTTTTATGCTTTGGACTAACGTTTTTAAATTTATATCTCGCCAAAAGTGTATCGTTTTTACATAGTTTTGGCGAGATATAAATTTTTATAAGTAGCCAAAACTATGTAATTCAACCTCAACTTAGAGTGAATCCAGCAATCACCATTCAAACTTACAATTTGCTTCAAGACATGTGTTGTACAAGTTAGTAAGCACAAAAAAACGAGGCACCTAACAGGCAACCTCGTTCTTAAACTTAATATTTCAGACTATAAAGCCGGATATTATTTCTTAGCAGTAGTATCTGCTTTTGCTCCACCCGAAGCTGCATGTTCTTTGTTCAATCCGTCGATGATTTTCTTCGTTACATCCAAAGATGGGTTTGCGAAAAGAATTCCACCACCCAAAGAATAACCGAGAACATATTCGTAGCCATTTTCTTTGTTGTATTTCTCAATGTACGCGCGGATGTTTTTGTAAAGCTGTTCGTTTTTCTTAGCTTCTTCTTGTCCCAAAGATTGTGCAGCCTGATCACGGTAAGCAACCAGATCCTGTTGTTTTTTCATCAACTGAGCCTCTGTTGAACGAGCTTGTTCAGGAGTCATCGTTTGTGCTTTTTGTTGGAAAAAAGCAACTTCATTTTGCAATGATCTTCCTTTTGTATTCAACTCATTTTCAAGCTGGAAGTTCTTGTTTTCAAGTTCTTTCTTGGTTTCTTTAAAGAAATCGTAGTTAGTCAATAAAGAATCAACCTGAACGTAAACTGTACGACGTCCCGGAACTACCTGTCCATCTGCTGTAACCGCTCCCGCTTCTGGTTTATTCGAAAAATGTAAAAAGAATAACACCGCCACAGCAAGGGTAAGTACGATGTTCCAAATCAACGAAGTATTGTTATTCACGTCTTAAAAGTTTTATTGTTTTTTAGAAAGAGCCGCAAAGATAATGATTTGTGTTTCAAGCCATGCAATAACTCTGTTTTTTACGCATTCAAAATGTAAAATATACTCATACAGCGGTTTGCGTCAGGTTTTGGACTTGAATTGTACCATTACCCGGCCCAGTTTTCCCGGTCCAGACTGCGATATTGAATCGCTTCTGCGAGGTGTTCTACCTTTATATCATCGCTCCCGGCCAGATCAGCAATGGTACGTGACACTTTCAATATCCTGTCATATGCTCTTGCTGAGAGCCCGAGCCTGTCCATTGCTGTGCGTAGTAAAGCTTTTCCCGGATCTCCAATCACACATATCTCTTTCACCATTTCGGGAGGCATCATCGCATTCGAGTAGATTTCCTTTTTATCCTTAAACCGTTCCGTTTGTTTATCCCTCGCACGTATCACACGTTCGCGTATTTGCTGACTGCTTTCTGACTTTCGGGTAGATGCGATCTGATCAAAAGACACAGGAGTAACTTCCACATGAAGGTCAATCCGGTCGAGCAACGGACCGCTGATCTTATTCAGATACTTTTGAACAACGCCGGGTCCACAAACGCATTCTTTTTCGGGATGGTTGTAATAGCCGCACGGACAAGGGTTCATACTTGCTATGAGCATAAAGTTGGAAGGAAATTCTACCGCCATTTTGGCTCGGGAAATACTCACTCTGCGTTCTTCCAAAGGCTGCCGCATTACTTCCAGTACAGTTCTCTTAAATTCGGGGAGCTCATCCAGAAACAATACACCATTATGAGCCAGAGAAATTTCTCCTGGTTGAGGAAAACTTCCGCCGCCTACAAGTGCGGCATCGCTGATAGAATGATGAGGAGATCGGAAGGGTCTGCGCGAAACGAGTGTTGCCCGCTTCCCAAGCTTGCCGGCGACCGAATGTATCTTTGTAGTCTCCAGTGCCTCTGGCAGTGTCAATGGTGGTAATATACTAGGAATACGCTTTGCCAGCATGGTTTTTCCGGCTCCGGGAGGTCCAATCATAATGGCATTGTGTCCACCCGCAGCGGCAATTTCGAGCGCTCTTTTGATATTTTCCTGCCCTTGCACATGTTCAAAGTCTGCGTCGTATTCATTCTGGCTTGTGAAGAACAAATCACGCGTGTCAATGATAAGAGGTTCAATATCTTTAGTCCCTTCAAAAAAACCGATTGCATCTTCAAGGGTTTCAACTGGTATAATGTCAATATTGTTGACAATAGCAGCTTCGTGGGCATTTTCTGCGGGTAACACGAAACCTTTAAAACCTTGCTTTCTGGCCTCAATTGCTATTGGTAAAACGCCTTTAATGGGTCTCAGAATACCATCGAGAGATAGTTCTCCCATGATCACATAGTCTTCGAGATCCTTGTCTCCGGACAATTGTTCAGAAGATTTCATTGTGCACAAAGCAATGGGAAGATCGTAGGCCGAACCTTCTTTTCGGATATCCGCAGGTGCAAGGTTTACAACCACTTTTTGACGAGGCATCTTGTAGTTAAAAAATTTGAGTGAAGCTTCCACGCGCTGCTGGCTCTCTTTCACGGCGCTGTCGGCCAGACCAACCATGAAAAATCCCAGTCCCTGGCCAACAGTCACCTCAATGGTGATCATTGTTGCATCCACACCGTAAACGGCGCTCCCAAAAGTTTTAGCTAGCATGTGTATTTTTAGTTGATGATGATTGGCTCGTCTATCTTACTTATTATCTTCAAAAGTAACATGAATTGTGAGAAACTAATACTATCAATTAACTGAATATCATTCCACTACGGCGGAAACACATATATACGTAGGGATAATGCCTGTACTGCGAATCCGTACTTCGGCGTCTTCGGCCTGCGTGTTACCCGTAAGTACGAGTGCTGTGTCCAATCCGAATTTGTTGCCTCCCAGGATGTCGGTATGCAGGGTATCCCCAACCATTAAAATATCTCTTTTACTTACATTAGGATAATTTTTAATGTGTTGATAGGCAAAGATAAACATCTGCGGATCGGGCTTTCCAAATCGTATAAACTGACGGCCAATGGTATCCTCAATCATTTTAGCCAGAGCCCCCACAGCAATGGAAAGTCTGCTTTTGGATGCAGGATAGGTCTTGTCCGTGTTAGCAACTATAACCGGAATGTTCCGCTTGCGCAGGAGATTCAGCGTTTTGGTCAGATCGGTGTTCCAGTCAAAACCTTCATCGTCAAGAAACACGAGCGCATTTATATCACCAACTGCATTAAGATCCAATTCTCTGATCGAAAGTGTCTGAAGTTCGGAGGTGCCTATGTAGTGTGCCGAGTTATCGGTCCCCAAATAGGCCACAATTCCTTTTCTTACTTTCAGATCAAGATATTCGCGGGCTAGCATCCCGGAAGAAATAATACGGTCGGGAGTTACGTCATTAATTCCAAGCTTTACGTAAGACTCTGCCAGTTGTTCGGGACTGCGGGAAGCGTCGTTGGTAACGACATAAAAATCTTTACCCGTTTCACGGAGATAGGCAAATGTATTTTCAATTCCCGGAATGAGTCCGTTGTAGGTTTTAAGAACACCGAAAGCATCAAAGAAAATTACTTCATATTTTGATAAAACAGATTTAAAATTGTCAAGTATCATAAACAGGTGTCTTAAGGAGTGAAATGTGGATTGTATGCTACCCTATAATTTTAAATGACGCAGAATTTTTTCTTCATCAAATCCTTCAATGGCAGGGAAATAGAGTTCGTAGGCCTCTTTTTGTAATTTGGTGCAATAAGACCGGTGGAAAAAATACTTTCCGTATTTGATCACATAGTTGAGAATGAAGAAACGATATGCCTCTTTTATGAAGCGAATCTCCCTTTCCGTAAGCGGGTAGACCTGGTGATATTCTTCCAAAAAAATCATGAACCGATCCTCTGTTAACGGCCCCATAAGATAGCTGAAAACAGTCCGGTCGCCGACATTGGAAACCACACGGCTGAAAAAGTAAAAGTCCATGATCCGTGACGAAACCCTGAACCAGTCATAATCCCATCGCGAGAAAAATTTGAGGTCATCTGTAACCGAAAAATTCCCGATGTTCCAGTCTACAAAAACCGGCATGAGATCAAAACCGCTCACATTGAGACGCTGTATATTTTTCAGGAAAATATCACACTGTTTTTTAAGGATATGTATAAAGCCCCGATGCTCGTATTTGCCGGTATCGGTTTCCAGAATATCCAGCAGATGCTGTATGTCGGTACGCAGATTTTTTGAAGACTTTGGAATGGACTTTCCTGCTCTGAAACTTGCCAGATGGAACTTTGCTGCCTCGTTCCCCAGCTTCCTGATGTGATGTTCATCAAGACGTCTTGGCATGCGGTTCATCGCCCGGATCGGATTATAGAACACGACCCAGGTATCCACAAAATCTTCCTGATAACGATAGGTGTAAACCTGATTGTTTTTCATTAAAGATCTTGCCAGTACATTTTCGTATGGGTAAAGTAAATTATTGGCAAGTGTTTGGATGATCCTGTGATCTTCTTTAAAATGCTCGTACTTTCCAAAATAGGAGAGTTTGGCAATTACATTATCATCGTTGTCGAGCGTAACCCGAAAAACGTGGTTGGTGGAAACTTTGGCACTTATATCTTCAACGAACTTTACACCTATGGAGCTGTCAAATCCTTCCCAGGCTTTTCGAATAATGGCCGGATAATCTTTTAAACGCATTTTTGTAATGGTTGGGTTTCTGCCCTTGAATAGTCAATTTAAGGATTTGTGTCTTTTACAAAGTTAGCAACTAACTGGATGAGGATGATATCTGGCTTTAAAGTAATGGAATAAATAATATAATCGAATGAAATTTCAGGATTAAAAGCAGTGTAGTGTGCTGCAAGCATCATTAACCTGATTACAATTCCCAATCTTTTGGGTTAATTTTGCATAAAACTGACATCTGATATTTTGTTTTACTACTTTTCACGCTTTCTGATCCGCCTTGCGCTTCCAATTTATCTTCGCAAGCTTATAGTTAAAAACGTAGCGAGTGTTACCGGCAAAGGGCCTTTTCTTCTCGCATCCAACCACCCCGATTCATTTTTTGATGCATTGGTAATCGGTTCTGTTCTTACGAAACCAATTCACACACTCACGCGCGGGGATGTTTTCAAAAAGCCGGCAGTCGCATTCTGGCTGAGACAAATCAATCTGATACCAGTTTTTCGGGGATCCGAAGGCCGGCAGTATGTTAAAAATCATGATGTTACCGCACAGCAAGCTTATAACGCCTTAAAGCAGGGAGGTGCAGTGGTTGTTTTCTCAGAGGGAATATGTGTGAACGAATGGCGGTTGCGGCCTCTCGGTAAAGGAACTGCGCGCATGGCGCATCAGATCTGGTATGGCCCTGATGCACTGACTGATATGGAAGTGATCCCGACCGGCGTTAATTATGAGCATTTCCGTGGACCAGATAAGCGGGTTTCACTCGGCTTTGGAAATGCAATCAGACCAGGTGATATAAGAACAAATCCTGACGAATACGAAAAATGGCTTCGTGAATTTAATGAAATACTTGATGCCCGTATGAACCAGGAAATATTGACATTGCCGCCCGACTTATCAAAACAGAATCGGGAGGCGGAGATGGATCGTTTCTTTGGCGGGACTGTTGAAAAAAGAAGTAGAAACCCCATTTTAGCAATGTTGGGTATATTGGGACGTGGCCTGCACTGGCCGCTCTATTCATTTTTTGTAAAAAAATCTGCCAAACTTACTGCCCGCTCGGTTTTCTACGATTCGGTTCTTTTCGGACTGCTCCTATACTTGTACCCTGTTATTGTTGGGTTGCTTTCGATCCTTGTGGGTGTATTTGCAGGTTTTCAAATAGGTCTTGCAGTGTTTGTGCTTTTGCCGCTTTTAGCATGGGCTGGGAGCAAATTCTAACTTTAGATTAGTTAAAAACGCCCCTGTAAACATATTCAGACAGTTTACAGGGGCGTTCGCTATATAGTTTAGTCTTTCACTCGACTCAGACTAAGCAATTTCAGCATCCAGTCTGGTAGTGGCTTCTGATGTTTTCTTTTTTGTATATCTAAAAACCAGCCTATCTTCTTCAAAATAGGTAGCTTGTGTGTCTCCACAAGCTCTATAAGTGTTCCATCCGGATCTTCCACATAGGCAAACCTTCCTGCTGCTGATTCCATACCAAACGACTTCTCGCTGTCAACAGTAAAGGGATAACCCTTGGATTGTATCTTTGTTTTAAGGGTGTCCATGTCAAGTGTGTCGAAGCACAGGTGTATAAAGCCGCAGTCGCCCCAGTAACGATTTTCAAAAAGTTTCTTGGGAGTACGGTCAAGTGCCTGCAAAAGTTCGATCTGAATGTTTCCAAGTAATTTAGAAAATGCCCCTACAGGAGTAAAACGCTTTCTCAATAACACCCTACGGAATCGCTGACCTGCAATGGATGTTGGCAGATCTTCGAAAACACCGGTTTTGTCATAAACAATTTCCATCGGATCGAGCAGATTGCTATAAAACAACAGCGCTTTGTTGATGTCCGAAACACCTACTACTACACCCGAAACGCCACCAACGGCATGACCAGTTTTTTGGAACCAGGATGTGTCGCTCGTGATCTGATATATATTGCCGTATGGGTCATTTCCCCAGAAACCTTCGCCTTCTGGCAAAGCGGATAATGGTCCCACGGCTTCTTTCGATTTGCTTTTTACCCATTCATGGGCCTTTTTAACATCTGGAGCTTTAAAACGTAAGGCGTTGATTCCCAGATCTCCCAATTCCATCTTGAAACCCGCTGGCTGAGAAACACGGCTTGTGAATGACCAAATTTCCAAACCGCCACCACCAGCCATATTGATAGCCAGCGCAGCGTGTCGCTGGTGTACTTTTCCTCCCGTATACGGAGTCATGAGTGGCGCTTCGGCTTTGTCGTCAAATACCGGTACATCAAAACCTAAAACACGGCGATACCATTGCCAGGCTTCGGGAACATTTTGGACACCAACACCTACTTGTTGAATTCCGGATATAAGTGGAGTACTCATTGGTTGAGATAATTTTTAAGACAGATTGATCGGATCAGGGTTGTCGGATTCTATATAAGGCGCAATTTTACGAAATAAAAAGGTGAAACAAGAGGCTGTAAGCAAATAGGTGATGGTCTCAACTTCGTTTGGTTGGCACATATTAATAAATCCAGGATGGGGAGATTACTTGCCAGGATTCCTTTATCAAGGGTTAATTTGAAATGTAAGTCTTAATTATTTATAGCGACGTGCAGATGAGCATGCTACCGTAACATGTGTTGTACACAACTCATTGATGTGGAGATTGAGTAATTAATTTCGCAACCATCATGCCTTACTTGCCTAATAATTTCTATCTTTAACTGTAAAATCCGGAATAAAATTTTAAATTTTTTAGTACTACATCCATAAGGCAATCGACACCGTATATTTGATGCGTATTGTCTCAATTTATTAGTAATGAATCAGTCCGTAGTTATTGCACCAATTCAGGAGAGTTTATTAAGTTTCATCAGTTCAGCAAACTATTCAAAAGTCATTGTAATTGCCGATAACAATACCAAAAGGCATTGTTATCCACATATAAAGTCTGCGTTACCACCTCACAAGATGGTTGTTATACCAAGCGGAGAAACCAACAAGTTGTTGGCCACCTGTGAAACAATATGGGAAGCAATGACGAACGCAGAGCTTGACAGACACGCACTTGTGATTAATATCGGTGGTGGAGTGATCGGGGATATGGGAGGTTTTTGCGCGGCGGTTTACAAAAGAGGAATAGATTTTTTACAAATTCCGACCACACTTTTATCGCAGGTGGATGCAAGTGTAGGAGGAAAGCTTGGGATTGATTTCCATGGATTTAAGAATCACCTGGGTGTTTTTAATTTACCTAAGACGGTACTTATCGATCCGGTTTTTTTGAATACTCTTCCGGTAAGAGAAATAAGGTCTGGCTTTGCTGAAATTATCAAACATTGCCTTATTGCCGATGGAGCCAAGTGGAAACAGATTAGCGCGATTGATTTTGAAGATCAGAACTGGACGGACCTTATTGATCATTCAGTAAAGATTAAGCAGCATGTTGTTGATCAGGACCCGACTGAAAAGGGATTGAGGAAGATCTTGAATTTTGGACATACACTGGGACACGCTGTGGAAACTCACTTTCTGGGCAAAGCGGCAAACCAAAGACTTTTCCATGGCGAGGCAATAGCAGTGGGTATGATCATGGAAAGTTATTTGTCTTTCAAACGTGGCATGATAGATCAAGCTACGTTAAGTGCCATTGAGGAATTCATTTTTGCCACTTATGGCAGGGTAAAAATTGCAGCTGAGGACATTGAAGCAATAATTGCTTTGACCCGTCAGGACAAAAAGAACAGAGGCAGCGAAATACGTTTTTCACTTTTGACGAGTGCCGGAAGTTGCGCTTATGACATTGTGGTTTCGCTATCGGAAATGCGTAAAGCAATAGCTTATTATATGGGGTAGGTACGGCATAGCCTGGTATAAGCTATTGAATTGAAGGGTTTTGATTTGATTACATCATATATATTTTATAACCTGACAAATGAAATGCTTATGTTAAAGTCTATTAAACCGTATGTTGCTGCGATAATAGTGGTGTTGCTCGCAGGTTGCTCAAGTGGTCGTAAGGTGTTTGTGGAGCACGATTACAGTTACGAAACCAATTTTAAGGATTACTCCTCCTATACGTTCCTTGAATGTGAGCGTGATACCAACAATTTGTGCACAGAAATATATGAGGCGATTCGTCGACAGATGCAGGTGCGTGGCTACAAGTTAACTGCCGATAAACCGACACTCCTGGTTAACTACGGTATTTTTTATGACAATCTACGCTATCAAGGGTACATGCAGCCGGTGATTAAAAACTGGGTGGATACCGAAAATGATGGCTTCCGTTACGAACCAATTAAATACGCTCTGGAAAAAGGGACGCTGATCGTATCACTTATTGATGCTGAAAGTGATCAGGTAGTCTGGAGAGGATATGCATCAGGAATTTTTAAAGGAGCCGAAAGCACCAACAATCATTATCGAAGCGTTGTAAGGCGTATTTTTGATCAATATCCATTGTTTGCCAAAGGTTATGATCCAAGGAGATATAGTGAGCAGGTGGGAAGGTAAATTTCTGGTTCACAGTTTTTAGTAAACAGTTCACAATAAGGTTAGTGTAAACTGTTTACTAAAAACTTTCTTAACGTAGTTTCAAAGTCGCTAATGTCAGAATAGCTAGTATGATGCCGACAACCCAGAAACGGGTTACGATCTTGGCTTCATGTATTCCTTTCTTCTGATAGTGGTGGTGCAAAGGTGACATTAATAAAATTCGCCTGCCTTCTCCATACCGCTTTCGGGTATATTTAAAGTAGCTGACCTGCATGATGACTGACAGGTTCTCAGCCAGAAAAATACCGCATAAAAAGGGGATGAGCCATTCTTTTCTTATGGCCAGTGCAACAACCGCAATTACTCCTCCCAACATTAAACTGCCGGTATCGCCCATAAAAACCTGGGCCGGATAAGCATTATACCACAGGAATCCGACACAGGCTCCTATGAGTGCGGCACAAAATATCACCAGCTCTCCCGAATTCGGGATATACATGATGTTGAGATATTGTGAGAACTTGGTATTTCCGGAGAGGTATGCCAATACGCCAAGTGTTAATGCTATAATTCCTGAAACACCTGCCGCAAGGCCGTCAATTCCATCAGTTATATTTGCTCCGTTCGAAACAGCAGTGATGATTATAATTGCGATGATGGTATAGATTACCCAGGTATATTCTTCTGGCAACCAGCCGAACAGTAATGTCCTGTAATCGAATTCATTATTTTTGATAAAAGGGATCGTAGTGACCGTTGGGTGAACAATATCACGGTAACGCTGTACTTCACCAATCGTTGAACTTAATAAGGGTTGTTCGTATACCCTGATTTTTACGTTATCATTAAAAGATAATGTGAGTCCCACTATGAGTCCAAGTCCTACCTGGCCCGCAATTTTAAATTTGCCATGAAGACCATCTTTATTGTTTCTGAATTTTTTTAAATAATCATCCACAAAACCGATCAGGCCGGTCCATAGTGCCGTGATGATGAGCAAAACGATATATACGTTGGTAAGTTTTGCAAAAAGTAGGACAGGAATCAGCAGCGATGCTAAAATGATAAATCCCCCCATAGTAGGAGTTCCTGTTTTTTCCATTTGACCTTCCAGACCAAGATCACGTATGGATTCACCCATTTGCTTTTTTCTCAGGAATTCGATGATCCATTTACCAAATGTTGCCGCTATCACCAGGGAAAGAACAGTGGCACCCAGTGCCCGGAAAGATATATATTGAAATACACCAGCGCCGGGTATATTGAAATGTCGGTCAAGATAATCGAAGAAATAATATAGCATGTAACGGAAATTGGGATGACAATTGCAAAGTTGCGTCTTTTCGCAGACTACGCAAAAGGTCGGACCATTTTTAGGTTAAGTAATGATGGACTTTATCCCATCAGTTCACTGACAGGAAGGTCTAAACAGGTCAAAAGCTGGAAGTATCTAACTTTTTCGGAAATACAGAAAAGCTTCTCCTAAAACCTCTTTGTCGTCAAAGTGATGTTTGATACCTTTTACATCCTGGTAGTTCTCATGCCCTTTTCCGGCTATTAAAATGATGTCTTCCGGATTTGCCTCTTCGCAAGCTTTGAATATTGCAGCCTTGCGATCTTCAATAACAGTTGTTTTTTTGTAGTCCAGAGGAGGAACTCCTTTTTGCATTTGCTCCAAAATATCCATCGGTTCCTCAAAACGAGGGTTGTCGGATGTCAGGATTACTCGGTTGCTGTATTTACAGGCAATTTCTGCCATTTTTGGTCTTTTGGCAGCATCGCGGTTTCCACCGCATCCCACTACGGTAATTACCTTTTCATTTCCGGTCCTTAAATGGGTGATGGTTTGTAACACGTTATCCAAAGCGTCGGGCGTGTGCGCATAGTCTACAATTCCAACTATCTGATCAGCGGAATGGAATTGTTCAAACCTTCCCGGAGGGCTTTTTAATGCTGAAAGTTCAGTAAGTACAGCTTCGGGATCTTCGCCCAACAACACCGCAGCTCCATAAACGGAAAGAAGGTTATAAGCATTAAACCGGCCAATGACCCTGAACCACACCTCACGCATATTGATTTCCATGTGCATACCGGCAAGCGTGTCCGACACGATCTTTCCTTTAAAAGTAGCCAGGGTTTGCAGTGAGTAGGTTTCAATCCGTGCTTTTGTGTTCTGTACCATCACGGAGCCTCTCCGGTCATCAACATTTACGAGTGCAAAAGCTGTTTTGGGAAGATTGTCAAAGAAACCTTTTTTCGCCTTGATGTAATTATCGAACGTGAGGTGAAAATCGAGATGATCATGGGTAATGTTTGTAAAAATTCCTCCTGCAAAATGAAGTCCTGCAATACGGTGCTGGGCAACAGCATGAGAACTTACTTCCATAAACACATGGGTACAACCCTTTTCCAGCATCGTAGCCAACAACTGGTTGAGTGTAATAGAGTCAGGGGTAGTATGTGTCGAAGGAATAATTTCGTCTTCTACCTGATTTTGTACCGTTGAAAGTAATCCGCAACGATAGCCTAATCCACGGAAAAGCTGGAAGAGAAAAGTAGCAACAGACGTTTTTCCATTGGTTCCTGTAACGCCTACCAGCGTCATTTTCTGAGACGGGTTTTCATAAAAAGCCGCTGCAATGAGTCCCATCACTTCTGCCGAATCATCCGCCTTTATATAGGTTACAGCTTCATTTAGGTCCGACGGAAGTTCTTCACAAAGTATTGCCGCTGCGCCAGAGTTTACGGCTGTTTCTATGTATTGATGTCCGTCGGTCTGTGTACCACGCAGTGCTATAAACAAGCTTCCCGACGATACCCTGCGGGAATCGAGAATAAGATTATGAACAATAATGTTTTCCGGTCCTGTTATATCAAGGCCATCAATATTTTGAAGTAATGTATTTAAAGATTTTCCGTGACTGGTCTCCATAAATGGAATTTACTGTAAAGTTAAAAGGATTGTTTTGACGCCGGTTTTATTTACGCCCGGCGGAAGCGACTGTTCGATCACTTTTCCCGAACCCTTAAATGTAACGCTGTAACCTCTGTTTTCTAAGAGGTAAAGCGCATCACGCATAGGCAATCCCTGAAGGTCAGGAATGTCGCGTGAATTGACATGAAGTGTTTTCCACCTTGGTTTGCCTTTATCCACAATGGATCCCACAGCGTAATCTGCATCAGCTGGTACGGCAGGTAATTTTAGTTTCTCACTAATCACCCTCAGATCAGATGATTTGCCTGCCCATTTAAGATCACGCGATTTTTCGGGAATTGAGTCCCTTACAGGTTTCTGAATGGTAACGTCATAAGCATAAATACGGTCTGCCACTTCTTTAAATACCGGTGCGGCCACACTTCCTGCGTAACGCGTATAATCAGCTCCTTTGCTTTTAGGTGTATCCACAATTACGATACAGCTGTATTTAGGTTTATCGGCCGGGAAATATCCCGCAAACGAAGTGTAGTTTTTACCTTCTGTATAAATGCCGTTAATCAGTTTCCTTGCTGTGCCGGTTTTACCTGCAATCGTGTAAAGGTCCTGTTTTACACTTTTGGTAAGACTGTTGGCAACCACATTTTCCAGCATCTTTTTAACCTTTCTAATCGTTTCGGGAGAGGCAATTGGCTTTTCTTCGACGTAAGGTTCCATTTTGTCTTCAATCTTCTCCGCATTCCTCACTTCTCTCACGAGCATCGGACGGACCCAATAGCCGTCATTGGCCACCGCGTTATAAAAAGTAAGTGTTTGAAGCGGCGTCATCTGCATTTCATAACCATGCGCCATGAAATAAAGTGAATAGTTACTCCATAGTTTGGAACTGCGGTCACGAATCAAAGGAGGTTTCTCCCCTTTCATGTGAATTCCCGTAGGCGAGGTCAGGTGAAACTGCTTCAGGTAGTTGAGGTAAGCATCCGGTTTATTGGCAAAATAGCGCTGCATAAGCAACACAATCCCAATGTTTGATGATTTCTCCAAAACCTGAGAGGCGGTAATTGTTCCAAAACCACCCCGGTGTGCATCGCGGATGTTATGGTTTCTGAAACGCAATGTACCAGATCCTGTGTTGACAGTTACTTTGTCAGGATCCAGTTTGGTCTCTTCCAAAAGGGCCATCATCGTAGCCAGCTTGAAAGTAGATCCCGGGTCATTGCTTCCTGCAAGAGCGTAGTTAAATACCTCTTCATATTTTCCGTTGGGACGTTTGGTCAGGTTGGCCATCGCCCTTATTTCCCCGGTAGCGATTTCCATAATCACAACTGAACCAAAATCCGCATCCATTTCGGTCAGTTTCCGGCGTAGCGCAATTTCGGTCATGTCCTGATAATTCATATCCAACGTGGTATAAATGTCTCTTCCGGCTTCCGGTTGTACGTTCAGGGCATCTCCAACAGGAATTTTAATCCCGCCTTCCACCATTTCGATCCAGCCGATACCCGCTTTGCCTTCCAGTTTTTTATCAAAACTTGCTTCTATACCAATATAACCTCTTCCACTTTTGGGATCGGTACCGCCAATGGTGCGGTCGGCCATGGGGCTGAACGGCTTATAGCGTTTGTAAATCGTTTCAAATTTACCGCCACCGCCTTTTCTTGACTTATCAAAAAACGGCCATTTTTTTATTTTTTCACGGTCAAGATGGCTGATTTCCTTAGCTTTAAGTCGCAGGTATCTTTTGGTTTTACTCAGCCTGTAACGCATGATCTTACTCTTGTATTCCGAAGCGGAAAGTTCGCCAAAGCTTCTGGAAAGCAGGTGAGATAGTTGGTCGATGTTGTTGTAGAAATATGCTGAGTCGGCTACCTTGGTATCAAATCCTACAAAATAATAGGGAAGAGAAGTTGCCAGAAGGCTATTGTCTCTGGAATAGATGTTACCGCGCATTGCAGGAATGGTATCCAGTTTAAGATCATTTTTAACTGAATATTCTGCCCAGGTCTTGCCTTTGAAAGTATCGTAATATTGTACCCTGATAAGTTTGGCAAACACAAGTACTGCCAATCCCACAAGACACCAGCCAATAATCCTGGCCCGGTTTATGAGTGCTTTTTTATTATTCTGACCGCTTTCGACGTCGTTCTTCATGACTTGTTGCAATGGAAATACAGGAACTCCGAAAATATTATTACGTGATTGAAGAATTACTCGTCCTTCGGAATAATGATTTTTTTAGGCGGGGTAAGATTTTCTTCCAGCCCTGCTTCTCTCATTTTTTCAATCACAACCGACTGTCTTTTGCCCTTCATGTATTCGGCGTGAATGGAGGTATATTCAGCCCGAAGATCATCTACTTCCTTTTTCAGTTTAATGCTGTTACGTACATAACTCTCCGACTCGAATCCGATCCTTTCATACACCACCAGCAGCATTACTACCCAGGCAAAGTAGTAGAAATATTTAATCGGAACCCGTTCTTCAAGACCCGGAACTTTGTCGCCAAACACTTTATCCAGCGGCAGGAAGCGGTTCAGCCAGTTGAACAGACTGTATTCTCTTTTAGGTTTTTTGGGCTTTGGGGGAATTGGTTTTGGCCGCCTTTTATTTTCCGACATTTTTTAGCTGTTGATTATCAGCACCGGGCCGACAGTATGTGTATGATGATCTTATTTTACTTTTCCGCAATCCTTAACTTCGCACTCCTTGCTCTTGGATTCCGTGTTACTTCCTCTTTTGTAGCCTCCACAGGCTTTCGCGTTATGCTTTTCAAGGGCTTAATTTCGTTGCCATAAAAGTCTTTTTCCACTTCACCGTCGAACTTTCCTTTCTGAATAAAATTCTTGACAAGGCGGTCTTCAAGAGAATGATAAGACATCACAACCAGTCTCCCTTGCTCGGCCAGTACTTCTGGCACCTGCATCAGAAACTCTTCAAGAACTTTGAGCTCATCATTTACTTCAATTCGCAACGCCTGGAATACCTGAGCGAAATATTTATTTTCGCGGTGTTTGGGAGCATAACGAAGCAAAATGCCTTTCAGATCGTTAATGGTTTCAATAGGAGAATTATGCCTTGCTGAAAATATGGCTTCGGCGGCTGTACGCGCATTGTGGACTTCACCGTACATACCCAATATTTTTTGCAATTCTGAGGCAGACCGAACATTCAGCACTTCCCGCGCCGTTTTATCACTATGAGGGTTCATTCTCATATCCAGATCAGCATCAAATCTTGTAGAAAATCCACGGAGCGGCGTATTGATCTGATGGGAGGAAACACCCAAATCTGCCAGGATACCATCAATTTTGTCTACCTTATGTAGCCTGAGATACCGTTTTAAATGCCTGAAATTGGCGGCAATGAAGGTAAAGCGCTCGTCATCCTTAAATTCTTCTGCATTGGCTGCCGCATCAGGATCCTGATCAAAAACAAGTAACCTGCCGGTGGTAAGTTTGCTAAGAATAGCACGCGAATGCCCGCCGCCACCAAAAGTGACGTCAACATAAATTCCGTCGGGCCGGATATTTAATCCTTCCAGGCATTCCGACAGCATGACTGGTTCGTGATATGTACTTTGCAACTCCATTTATTAAAAGCAACGTGCGTAGGAACTATTTCTTGCCAAGAGGCAGTTACAAACTTAATAATTTTAAGGCGTAGGAATTGCCCTTCGCAGAGGATTTAATTTTTGTAGCCTACCTGTAATTTCATATCAATAAGTTGAACATGAGAGTAATAAATTTTGTAATTGCATTTTTTGCAATCGGGTCGATTTTTGGTTGTAGCTCATCTGCGGATAAAGAATTGAAATCCGGGACGTGGCGTGCTACCTTGAGCAGAGACAATCAGGAGCTTCCATTATTGCTGGAAATTTCTCAAAATCCTGATAAGAAGTCATATACCGTTTTTTCGGTTAATGGAGAGGAACGTTTGCAACTCGACAGCGCCTATTTTGAAAATGATTCTTTGCACATTCCAATGCAGCTTTTTGATTCTGAAATCGTGGCGGCTCTTAAAAATGATAAATTAAGTGGAAGTTACAATAGGCTGCAAGAAGGAAGTGTAATTGCTTCGTTGCCGTTCCAGGCAGTATTTGGTGAGAATTACAGATTTTTTAAAGAGGGCGTAGCAAAGGGTGACAAGAATGTGAATGGCAAGTGGTTAACTGTATTTTTAAACCCTGCAACTGGCGATTCGACTGTATCCGTAGGGAACTTTATCCAGAAGGGAAATCAGGTTCAGGGATCATTTTTAACACCAACGGGTGATTATCGTTTTTTGAACGGAAATATAAATGGAGACAGTTTGTTTTTATCCACTTTTGACGGTTCCAATGCAATGCTTTTCAAAGCAGTCATTCAGCCTGACGGAACATTAAAAGGGGAACAGTGGTCTGGCGTAAAAGGCTACAAGACCTGGACAGCAAAGTTAAATCCGGATGCCAAACTGCCGGATGCAACCAAGCTTACTTTCCTGAAACCGGGCTTCGACAAGGTAAATCTTTCTTTCCCGGATTCTGACGGTAAAACTGTGTCATTGAGCGATCCCCAATATAAAGACAAGGTTGTCATCATTCAGATATTAGGCTCCTGGTGCCCTAATTGCATGGATGAGACCAATTTCCTTGCACCATGGTATGACAAGAATAAGGATCGTGGTGTGGAAATTATCGGGCTTGCTTTTGAACGCTCAGACAAACCTGAGGTTTCTAATCCAAAGATTAAAAAGATGATCAACCGGTTTGGGATGAATTATCCTGTACTACTTGCAGGAACCAACAGTGACGAAGCAACTGCCAAAGCTTTGCCGATGCTGAACAAGGTAATGTCTTATCCTACCACCATTTTTATAGATAAAAAGGGGAAGGTTCGTGAGATACACACCGGTTTTTCCGGGCCTGGTACCGGTGAATATTACGATCAGTTTGTGGAAGAGTTTAACGGATTGGTCAGCAAAATGATCGCCGAGAAATAATTGAGAAAAGGATTGGCGCCATGCATGAAGCATGGCGCTATTTTTTTAGAAGTAAATTAGTATGCTTGCATAATATTCCTGTCTTTTCTTACATTTGTGTATAGGTCAAATAAACTGACACCGTACTAAACTGAAAAGATGCGCAAGGAAAAAACAATTGATTTCCAGATAAAATGGGCATGGCATTCGATATCCAGAATGTACAATGCCTATGCTGCGCGATTTGACACAACGATGGCCGTAGGCTATGTGTTGCTCAATATTGACATAGAAAACGGAACTCCTGCTACAAAGATAGCTCCGCTACTCGGGATGGAGCCGAGAAGCCTGGTTCGTATGCTAAAAAATCTTGAAGAGCGTGGTTTGATTACCCGTGAGGTGAGTGAAAACGATAAACGTTTTGTAAGGATTATGCTGACCGACTTGGGTAAGGAAAAACGGGAGTTAGCAAGAGAAGGCGTGATTTCTTTTAATACGATGGTCCGGGATAAAATTCCCCTGGATAAGCTGGTTACATTTTTTGATGTGATCAAGGATATCAACAAAATCGTGGAGGAAGAAAATCAAAAATTGAAAGCCGGAGATATTGAGGCAGAGCTATAATATCCGGTCTGTACGCTTTTTAGCGGACTGAACGGAATCCGATCCGGTAGCTGGGGGAGAGTAGAGGAGGAAAATTTAAATTAGTGAAAAGCTGGTAGCCAGAAGCTGACAGCTAATTAATTCCTAAAAACCAAAATCTTTAAATAATGAATCGTTCCATTCGTAAAGTTGCAGTTTTGGGTTCAGGCATTATGGGGTCGCGTATTGCGTGCCATTTTGCCAATATTGGCGTTGAAGTTTTACTTTTGGACATAGTTCCCAAAGAGCCAAATGATATTGAAAAAGCCAAAGGACTAACCACTGAACATCCGGCAGTCCGGAACAGAATCGTAAATGACTCTTTCCAACAGACTTTAAAAGCTACACCGGCGTCGTTATATAGCCCTGCATTTGCTTCGAGGATCAAACTCGGAAACTTTGATGATAATCTTCAGGACATTAAAAACTATGACTGGGTTATCGAAGTGGTTGTCGAAAGGCTTGATATTAAAAAGAGTCTCTATGAAAAAGTGGAGCAACACCGCAAACCTGGTACGTTGATCACATCCAATACATCCGGAATTCCCATTCATTTAATGGCAGAAGGACGTAGTGACGATTTTAAGAAGAATTTCTGCGGTACCCACTTCTTCAATCCGCCAAGATACCTGCGTTTGCTGGAAATTATTCCGACACCAGATACCGATCAGTCGGTGGTGGATTTTCTGATGCATTATGGAGATCTCTTTTTGGGAAAAACAACGGTTTTGTGTAAAGACACACCGGGTTTTATTGCCAACCGCCTGGGAATCTATGCATTGATACAAACCATTCGCACGGCTGAGGAAATGGGGCTGAGTGTGGATGAAATAGATAAACTTACTGGCCCGGTGGTTGGTCGTCCAAAATCAGGTACGTTCCGTTTGTCCGATGTGGTAGGGCTGGATACCACCGTACATGTTGCCAATAATTTGTATGCATCAGGAGAAGGTAGCGATGAGTCGAGAGATGCATTTATTCTTCCTGATGTGATGCAAAAGCTTTATGATAACAAATGGCTGGGTGATAAAACTGGACAAGGTTTTTATAAAAAAATCAAGGATGATAAAGGAAAATCGGTCATTCTCGCGCTGGATTTCTCCACATTGGAATACAAGCCGTCGGAAAAAGTAAAGTTCGCCACACTTGAAGCCACCAAAGCCATTGGTGAGGTACCTAAGCGTTTCAGTGTATTACTTGCAGGAAAAGACAAAGCAGGGGAGTTTTACAGAAAAACGTTTGCTGATATTTTCAGATATGCCACTTTCCGCATTCCGGGAATTTCCGATGAAATTTTCCATATTGACCAGGCTATTTCCGCAGGTTTTGGATGGCAGCTTGGTCTGTTCGAAACGTGGGATGCCATTGGTGTGAAAGCCATGCTCGAAATTATGGAGCAGCTGAACATGAAACCGGCTGACTGGGTATATGAGATGACCGCCGCCGGTAATGAATCGTTTTACAAGGTGGAAAATGGGAAACGCCTTTATTACGACGTTGCTTCTAAAACCTACAAAAAGATACCGGGACAGGATAGCTTCATTTTACTGAGCAATTTGTCAAATAATATTGTCTGGAAAAATGCAGGTGCCAATCTGTACGATATCGGCGATGGAATACTGAATCTGGAATTCAAGTCAAAAATGAATACCATGGGTTCGGAGGTAATTGAAGGAATTCAGAAAGGGATAAGTCTGGCTGAAAAGGATTTCAGAGGTTTGGTAATTGGTAATGAATCAAGTGAGGCATTTTCGGCGGGGGCTAACCTTGCAATGCTTTTCATGTTTGCCATTGAGCAGGAGTTCGATGAGATTAATATGGTGATTGCGCAGTTCCAGCAAACCATGATGCGAGCGCGATATTCGTCCATCCCGGTTGTAACTGCACCGCATTCGCTGGCATTGGGTGGAGGCTGTGAGCTGAACCTGCACGCAGATAAAGTAGTGGCTCATGCAGAAACCTATATGGGATTGGTGGAGTTTGGAGTGGGAATCATTCCGGCCGGTGGTGGTACAAAAGAAATGGCGCTGCGCTGTTCTGATATGTATCAGGCAGGAGATACCGAACTGAATATCCTGCAAACCGCATTTATGAATATTGCACAGGCGAAGGTGTCCACCTCAGCACATGAAGCAAAGGCGATGAATTACTTGCAGGATAAGGATCAGATCGTACTGAACCGCTCACGGCTCATCGCTGAGGCAAAACAAGCGGCAGTAGAGTTGGCTGACAATGGTTATACCCAACCTAAACAACGAAACGATATCAAAGTACAGGGAAAAGCGGGAATGGCACTTTTCATGGCAGGTGTTTCGCAAATGCGCCTGGCCAATTATATCAGCGACCACGATGCGAAGATTGCCAATAAACTGGCTTATGTGATCAATGGCGGTGATTTGAGTTACGCTCAGAATGTTACTGAACAATACCTGCTTGATCTGGAAAGAGAAGCATTTCTTTCGCTTTGTGGTGAGAAAAAAACCCTGGAAAGAATGCAAGGGCTTCTTAATGGTGGCAAGCCGCCGAGGAATTAGTATTCAGTTAACAGTATCAAGCTATAAGTATACAGCCCGCCGGAGTAATCTTGCGGGCTATTTTTAGATATGCCCCTTCTTCGATTTAAAGAATGAGCAGCTTCAGAATCCGGTATGAATTATTGAAGCTCCTTAGCAGTGAAAGAGATTGATTTCGAAAGGTACTGACCTCTTTTGCTATTGGAATTGGTTAACCCCTAAAATCTCAATGGCCTACCGTAAACGTGCTAAAATTGGTTTTTCAAGCATTTCGGGTTAATTTTTGGTCAAAACATCAATGAGTAGTTGATATGGTTGTTAGTTGTTTTATGTTTATGATTGCCAATTTTCAATGCACTCACCTATTCTCTTTATTCTTACCGACCAAATCTTATAGTTTACATATGCCTGAATGACTACAATTAAAACCAGGCCAACAAGCATCCATTTTTTTCCAGTATCGAGCTCAATTGAAGAAACAAAGAAGACTAAGAGACAAATCAGTGAGACCGTCCGTGTCAGTAAGGAAACTATAGCGTACCCTTTAAGCTTTTTGTGATAATTGACCATTGACTGTAAAATATTTCCTCCGGATACAATGTTTTTTGCGGCCAGGTAGCCAGTCAAGCTATGGATAATGACCATTAGAAAAGATCCGACAAGTAACAAATTGGCATATAATGGTTTTTTGTCCCCATCAAACATCGTATAATAAACAGCCAGAAATAAGACGTACGACACTATTTCTATCGCAAGCCGCAGTCTGATAGCATTTAACTGGCTATTGCCTTTTGTTTTTTTTAACATTGAAAGCTCCTTCACGATGGAATTTTCTGGCTGAAGGTTTTTCCAATCGTTTTTAAGTTCATCTATATTCATTTTGCTGGATTTATGATTTTTCTTAACCTGGATCTAATTCTTCCCATCTTAACCGCAATGTGATTCTCGCTCAGTCCCGTAATTTCTGCCATCTCGTGGTAGTCGAAGTCTTCGAAATACAATGCTAGTAAAGCCCTGTCTGCTTCATTTAGCTTTTTTAGTATCACAAACAGCTGCTCTTCTCTTTCCCGATTTTCACAATCAGTGTTGCTGTCTTCTTTATCCGGTAACCGCTCGGTAAATGATAAAATTATACGCTTCTTCCGATAGCAGGCCATTGCGGTGTTAAGGGCGATTCTATATATCCAAGTACTTTGCTTGGAGTTTCCCTCGAATTTTGGGAAAGACTGCCACAACTGTAAAACGATCTCTTGAAAAAGATCCTCTCGGTCCTCAAGGCTGTCACGGTAAAGTCGTGACACCTTGTGAATGATGGCATTATGCATGGCGATCATCTCCAAAAACTGTTTTTCCATGCTATTTGTTTTTGACAAAATGAATTGATTGTCCCTTTAGGCTGGCTTGGAGACCTTTAATAGTGTCATCTGAATCTTTTTCAAATTCAATCTGCACTGGTACTTTTTTACCAAAAAACACAGAGCTATCCGAGGGATACAATTCAAAGAATGGGTTTTGTCCCATTTTCGCATAGAGCTGCTCTCCTTTTAAAAAAATCGCTAGTTGGTGGCCATTATCTGCAGTGTATGTTCCTTGGAATTTGCCAAGCTGCGATGCCTCCATTACTATATGGGTACGTACAACGGGCATATCAAACCTGTCTCCGAAAACGATACTTTCAACATTAGACTGCATTTCCCCGACAGGCAAAGTGGAAACATTACTTAGGATAACCACAGAAATCTTTGTATTGGGATAGTATCCCGAAATAGCAGAACATCCGAAAGTACCACCACCGGTAAAATTAAAATCCCTTTCCCGGTTTGAAGATCTCCTAAGAAACCAGCCATATCCATAAGATTCGCTGCGTCCATTAACCGGTTGTGCATTTTGAATTGCGAACAGCTGGTCTGTGACGATTTGGTTGAAATGGCCACCATTCAAGGCATTGTTCCACTTTGATAGATCGCTCGCAGTTGAATACAGGTTGCCCGACCCCTTCATTAAAGCATAGTCCCGATGTGGTGCCGCGATCAGTCGATCTGCTAATTGATGATAGGGGGAAACCATTCCATTAACAATGTCTGTTGCGTTGCCTACTCCTGTGTGATCCATACGCAACGGATCTGTAATTTTCTCCCTGAGAATAGCATCATAATTTTTATGATAAACTATTTCCAGAATACTTGCCAGAATAAAGTATCCGGGACTGGAATATTGCGTCTTTGTCCCTGGAACTGACAATAGTTTTAGTTTAAATATCTCGTCTGTTGCCTGCCGATCCGAGAGTGGAAGAAACGAAATCTTATCCCAGTAATCTGCTATCCCTTCGTTGTGTGGAAGGCCGGAAGTGTGAGTAAGCAATTGCCTGATCGTTATGTTGCCCCAATCTGATTGGCCAAGTTCGGGGTAATATTTCCTAAGTTGATCGCCAAGCGCCAACTTGTTCTCATCGGCAGCCAACACAACCAACATTGCAGTAAACTGTTTGGTGATTGATGCAATTCGAAAAACAGGATCGGAGGAAAACTGTACGTCGAGCTCCAATGACGCTTTTCCTACGGATCGGCGGTAGATTATGCTATCATTTCTGGTAATCATGACTGTACCGTTAAAACCAATTGCTTGTTGCTGCACGCTCAAATAGCGGTCAAGCAGTTCAGTCTGTTCTTTTTGATTCTGGGCTACAGATCTTGCCGTAAAGCCTGATACACAAATAGAAACGAGTATAAAAATTCGTAGTCTGTTCATCTTTTTTCCTTGTGATTCGCACCATTAGTAGTGTTTTATTGAAAAAGATGACAAGTGATAAAGAAATATTTAATTACTGAATACAAATATTAGGGGGTTGGGCAAGTGTTTACCATAATCTGAACGGGCCAATTTGATAGCGATCTAATCCATATCAATTCTTCGGGTACGTTTACCTGTTGGTTTTGGACTGTTGTCGGAACACATGTCGGAGGTATGGTCACATTCTCTTTTCACCACTGCAATACGCGCCATTCCGCAACTATCGGCGAATACGATCACAGCCTGGCTTTCAAGCTGATAAGCCTCGAAGGATTTTTTGGATCACTGAATGTTTGCGTCCAAAGATTATTGTACATCATCAGGACAATATCGGTCGTATCCAAAAGGGTTTCCCCTGTTGTCCGTATTCTCTAGACTCGGACAACCACTACAACTCAGGGGTTAGCTGTATAGACTTCATACCACCATTCCCTTCCTGTCAAACAGATTATTAGACAAATAGCCAATGTAATAAGTCTCAGTTTCTTTAAAAGTGAGGCCTTCTATTATCAGGGCAATTTCTTCTTTTGAAACTCTCCGGTGAATGGGATTCATGGTTCCGCCATATTCTCCGGCTTTTACGAGCGGATTCCATTGATATTGTGGATCAACAAAGCTTCCTCTGGCAGCCATAATAGGAGGTGGTGACGATGATCCCCGGAAATCGGGATTGGCGGGATGATCAAGTCCCAGGCTGTGGCCGAATTCATGCGCTGCGGTGGTAGATGTACCCAGATTGTCGGAGGTGAGCCAATGGCCCGAATTATCTCCCAACCCAAATCCCATAAAAGAACGTGTTATGTGGTTTTCTGCTTCAATTCTTATAAAATTATTGTAAAAACTTTCATTGGATGTTGCCATGTTCAGGGCATCCGACGGAGCAATTACTTCATAACTTATGTCAAACAGAACCTGCATATTGACGCCGTTCACCAGGGCTGTGGCACCCGGTTCGTTGTACAAGCGGTTTATCTCTTCAATGATCAGTTCACCGATCCTTTGATTTGCTTCCGATCCGTAGAGAAACAAGCAAGATGTAATGCGGATCTGACTTGTGGGCAAATGAAGCCTGGCAATGGCGGCCATATCATATATTTTTTAGATGAAGTGAATTTCAAAGAGTTATATGACAGATTACATCTGTTTTTGCAAACTATTTGACTAAACCAATGGTTATGTTCTTTTGTATTTGATCTGAGGAAGGTTATATTTAAGCGAATGAGCTAAATATTTCTTAAAATTAATACAATTTTGTAGCTTACTAGTCTGAACATGGAAACGATCTATTGTTTAGCTTATAAGCAGAAAAACAGGGCAATCAGTACGTTCAAAATATTCAAGGCGAAATTAAAAGTACATTGAATCAACAATGATATCAAAAAAAGCAAAATACGCACTTAAGGCGCTTAAAGTTTTGGCAGAGCAATTTGGGAAAGGCCCCGTGTTGATTTCCTATATTGCTGAAAAGGAAAAAATTCCAAAGAAATTTCTTGAGGCAATACTCCTTGATCTGCGAAATAATGGTGTGCTTCAGAGCCAGAAAGGTAAGGGTGGAGGATACATGCTCAGGGTACCACCAGCGGAAGTAAGTTTCTCCAAAGTGCTTAGAATCATCGACGGACCAATTGCTCCCGCGCTCTGCGTTTCTATGTTTTTTTACGGAAAATGTGATGACTGTAAAGATGAAGAGACTTGCAGCCTGAGAACGGTTTTGGAAAGATGGCGGGATGCGAACCTTGCCGTTCTGGACAAAACAACCTTAACAGATTTACTCAAAGCAGAAACCGCGGCGCAATTAGACGTTCTTTCTTAATTTAAAGACGATCATTGCGAACGTATAGCCTTGTGTCGTCAAATATTCCGTGGTAGGTATAGTTCTGGTTGATATAATTTGCGAGTTCAGGAAAGCTTTCAAAACCCTGCGTTTTTTTATCCTGGACCCATAAACTATTTTTTCCTACTGCATCCAGAAATACAGCCGGTGTCGTTCTCTGAATATCAGAAAGATACCGGCTTTTATATTTCTCCTGCATTTCGTGTTTGAAAATAGATCGCTCTGAGTGATTCTCTGCGGTACCTTCTGCAAGTTGGGCTTCGACATAGTAGCTGCACTGCCAACCCCAAACTACCATAAAGTCTTTATCCTTCGTATACTTTTTGAGCTCAATTACCACTGGGCTTTGTGCCAGAGTAGTGGCACCAACAGATGCAAAACTGTTGAGTGAATGATGTTTTTTGTACGAAATTATGTCGCAGACAAAAAACCAAAGCAAAAGAAGGACAGGAATTGCAATGCTTTTGCCCGAGAGTGTATTTATTCCAAAACCTGCAAGCAATGTCCATGGAACAATGCAGAAATTGAGATAATGAGTAAAATCATTTCCTGATTTTGTTACTGCGTAGATGCTGGAAAGCATAATTAAACAAACGGCAACAGGGATGATGAAGTTTGTTTTTTTAGAAAAAGCAGATTTGATTTTTGGAAAATACCAAATACCAGCCAAAACTCCTAAAAGCAGAACATAGGTAAAAGCCTGAAAGTCGGCCGAGAGTTTGAAAATTTTAAAGAATTGCACCGGAATAGACGGAGCGCTATTTCCTCCTGCATAAATCACATTGCCTAACAGGTAAAAATCAATCAGATCGTCAAATACACCGTAGGAAACGGTCCAGGCAAGCACAAGTAGCGGAAAAGAGAGACCTCCGGCGAACAACATCAGTACGGGTTTCAGGTTTTTGGTGCTCTTGTAAACATTAAAGCAAATCCATAGTGCGCATACGACCATGGCAAGAGCCTGAGGGACTGCCTGTAACTTAGCGAACGGAACCATGCCGGCCAGCAGTCCTAAAAAATAATTATTTCCTAGTAAATTTCTTTCAGACGAGATAAGTTTTGAGAGAATCCATAAACAGCAGGTCAGCAGCAATACAGGCAGCTGTTCGCTGGAATTATGGACAAAATCAACTTCCTGGGTAAAGGATAACAGAAACAGTGGTGCTAACAGCGTGATGCGTGCCGTTTTCTCTCCAAAAAAATTGCGAAGTGTAAGAAAAAGAAACAGAAGTGCTGCTGCTGTACAAATAAGTCCCATAATCCTTCCGGATGTATAGTCAATTTGGAAGCCAAGTAATTTAGGTATTACGAGCAGGTAATTATCCAGGGGACCAATGGTGGTTCCATCTGCGGATTGCCAGTAGATAGGATCCTGATGGAGCGTTAAGGCATGGCTCAGCATCTGACTTTCGTCGATGTTAAGTTCACGATTGAAAACAATGACAGGCATTCTCATGATAAGCAGCAACAACATACTTGCTCCAACAAAAGCCGAAACGGGCATTTTCTTGTAAAATGCAGCAAGTAGAACTATCCCCGACAGCAAATAACCGCAAAGCCAGTAAACCGTAGGCGTATTGTCAAATTGAATCATTTTGTCAGTTAAAAGTATCTACCTTCTCAACAAAATCGCGGTAATGTACGGCTGGAATAAAATGTTGCTGTGACCGGTATTGAAGAACCATAAATACCAGAAACAGGGAAATAAGAAAGGATTGCAGCATCAGGATCATGAGCGTACTGCCAAGAGTAGAAGCCCAGCCAGGTGTAGCGTTTCCTATTAATTTAAGAAATACAATAAATACCATAAAAGCGATCGCTACTGCCGACATGCATATCGAAAATATCAGAATGCGCACCGCGGTAGTATCCACCATTACTGAGATAGCACTTAACCCGTGCAACACCAGGGATACAAAGTTCATTTTGCTTTCCCCTGCCAGGCGTTTGGCTCGGTCGGTAAGTACAGAGTCGTAAGGAATTCTTGATTTAATGATTCCACCGGGATAGTTGTTCCAGATTTCGGAAACACGTACCAGGTTCTGGAGTCGTTCCTGTGGAACCAGACTAAAATTACCAAATGTAATAACCTTACCGGTGAGAAGCTTGAAAACCAGTTTGTAGATCACATAAAAGAAACGAAACATGAAGTTCTCCGTACGTTTGTTTCTCTCAGCGAAGATAATTTTTCCCGGTTTTTCTAATGATTTGGCAGCAAGTTTATTGATATCGGCAGGGTTGTCTTCTCCATCGGCATCCATGACAATCACTTTGTCAGCTGACATATTCTCGGCAACATATGACAAGCCAATGGCTATGGCCTTTTGATGCCCGAGATTACGATACAGGCGTAATACTTTAATTGCTTTACCTCCAAAAGGAGAAAATGCCTCAGTTCGATCTTTGAACGAACAGTCATCGATAATGAGGAGTGTCGTATTTTGTAAGATTCGGGTGTCCAAATCTGCATTAATCTTTGATATGAGCAGATTGAGCGCTTCCCAGTCGTTGAATTGGGGAATGATTATTACAAAATTTTCAGACATATTGGGATAGAGGAAAGGATACAGGGATTATCTGTATCCTTTCAATTGTTTAGACCGTTTTGATTCCTAATCTCGAAGAGATACCATCGTGGATTTGGGTCAATGTCTCGACCAGGCCATACTCCCAGTTCCAACCCGGGTAGTGTGACTTAAATTTGGAAAGATCGCTCACATACCAGATGTGGTCGCCTATACGGTTAGTGTCGGAATAAGAATAGGAAAGTTTATTTCCTGTAATTGTTTCACAAAGGGCTATTGCTTCAAGCATCGAGCAGTTTGCAA
The DNA here is from genome assembly GCF_021390535.1 of Dyadobacter sp. CY312. Classification (GTDB taxonomy): domain Bacteria; phylum Bacteroidota; class Bacteroidia; order Cytophagales; family Spirosomataceae; genus Dyadobacter. The sequence continues at coordinate 137,074 of NZ_JAJUXG010000015.1, read as the reverse complement.
ATCGGCCACCTCCTGCATTATAAACTTCTCCCGGACGCGGATTCTGGTAAAAATGCCAAAACATATTTACCAGGTCATGGCTGTGAATATTGTCACGTACCTGTTTTCCTTTATATCCAAAAATGGTGTAGTGATTTCCGGTTATCGCGCATTTCATCAAATAAGCAAGGAAACCATGTAGCTGAGCTCCTGAGTGATTTGGGCCAGTAAGGCAGCCACCACGGAAAACGGCTGTTTTCATACCGAAGTATTTGCCATATTCCTGAACCATGATATCCGCAGCTACTTTTGAAGCTCCGAATATAGAATGTTTGGTATGGTCTATACTGTGATTCTCGTCTATTCCATTTTCAAAATATGGATGGTTCTCGTCTATTTCCCAACGATTTTCCAATTCGACCAATGGAAGGTAATTTGGATTATCTCCGTATACTTTGTTGGTTGAGGTAAAAATGAAAACAGCTTCCGGAGCGTGCAAACGCGTCATTTCAAGCATATTCAAAGTACCCACAGCGTTCACTCCGAAATCGGTGAATGGTTCGCGGGCGGCCCAGTCGTGGCTTGGCTGAGCAGCAGCGTGTATAATTAACTTAATATCGGTTGCATATTCTTTGAAAATAGGCTCTAATTGGCTTACCTCACGGATATCAGCTGAATAATGTTTGTAATTGCTGTGTGCATCCTGAATTCTGCTGCGGTTCCATTCGGTATTTCCATCTGTACCGAAAAAGTATTGACGAAGGTTATTATCCACTCCAATGATGAGATCAAACTTATCAGCAAGGAAAGCGACTGATTCACTTCCTATCAAACCGGCGGAACCGGTTACCAGTGCTATATTCATGTTGTTTACTAAAGCGGTTTGAAATTTGGTATTGAAAAAGTACTAAAACTTAATGATGTGTATAATAAGATGTAAAGTAAAATAAAAACAAACAATTATCCCAACCGCTAACGAACGAGCGGGGGACAAACGCATATGAGGATAACAAAAAAGGATATCCCCGAGTGAGGATATCCCAAAGTATATTGCGTTCTGAGTGCTTTCTACTGCTTTACAACCGCACTGGTCGATCCGCTGTAAAGTTTCTCACGAATTGCATTAACACGCGTTTCAAGTTCTGGTTTTGCAGCATATTGCTGCTTCATTTGTGCTGGCAACGAATCACGGCTCACACCATATACATAAGTGTTCGTTTCATTCACATCCTTTTGTCCAATATGATTGTACTTCTGATAATCACATGATGACAAAAGTGCTACGCAGGCAACAAATGCTATTACTTTACTAATTTTCATCTCTTTACTGGTTCATAGTAATACGCGCAAAAATAGGTGCCTTTTTACGAATCACCAAATTGAACACGCCTAATTATTAAATTTTTAATCGTTCCAACTCTTCTCTTACGAAGTCTGTAAGCTCGGCGATGTGTTTTTGCGAAAAGTCAAATGGTATATTGGCAGCTTCGTAAATCTCAGTGATAGGAGCAGTATATCCCAGCTTCAAGGCATCCATATAACCTTTTAATCCCTGCGCCGGATTTTCACGGTAATTTTTCCAGACACCAATTGCACCTAACTGAGCGATACCGTATTCAATGTAGTAAAATGGAACTTCGTAAATGTGAAGCTGACGTTGCCACAGATATTCCCGGAATTTTTCCAGCCCGGTCCAATCCATCACATCGTCGGTAAACTCGCTGTAAATTTTTACCCATGCATCTGCACGTTCCGAAGCACTGTGTTGAGGATTTTCGTACATCCAGTGCTGGAATTTGTCAACTGTCGCTACCCATGGCAATGTCTCAATGATCGATTCAAGGTGCTGTATTTTCGCTCTTTTCAAATCGGCTTCATCTTCGAAAAATTCATCCCAGAAATCCATCGTGATCAGCTCCATAGACATGGACGCAAGTTCGGCTACTTCCGAGGGTGTATGTTTAAATGAATTCAAAGCAAGGTCTCTCGTTACCAGCGAATGAACCGCATGTCCTCCCTCATGTAGCAGCGTGATCATGTCTCTCAAATTGGAAGTTGCGTTCATAAAGATGAATGGAACACCTATTTCGTCAAGCGGATAATTGTATCCACCGGGAGCTTTTCCCTTCCTCGACTCCAGATCCAGGTGTTTCATTACCTTCATCGTGCGAAGGCAATCTCCCAGGAAAGGATCGAGACGGCTGAAACATTTAATTGTTTTATCAAGAAGCTCCTCTCCGCTTTGAAATGGTTTCAAAGGAGGCAGTCCTTGTGGGTCTACTTTTGTATCCCAGGGACGAAGCTCAGAAACTTGCAACGCAGCTTTACGGTTTGCGGCCATCTCACCCAACAACGGTACCACTGCCTTTTTTACTGAATCATGAAAGTCGAAGCAATCCTGAGGTGTATAATCGAAGCGCCCCATGGCTGCGAACATGTAGTCTCGGTAATTCTCAAAACCCGCGTTTTGCCCAACTTTGTGACGTAGACTAACAAGTGTGTTGAGTAAATCGTCAAGCTGAGCATGATCTTCGTATCGACGACCATTTATAGTTCGCCAGGCTTCCTCACGAATGGTTCTGTCGGTAGATTGAAGACGATCAGCAGCCTTCTGCAACGTCATTTCCTCTCCATCCAGCGTAACCGTCATGGCACCGGCAATGGCACCATACTTACGTTCTTCTGTTTGCATTTCGGTAATAACCGGAATGTTCTCCTCCCGGAAAAGCTCAATTGCTTTTTTCATTCCCCGTAGCGAAATGTCGTATCCTTTGTCAGTTAACTGAGGCAGAAATGGATTGTCGACAATCTTTTTGTCCAGTACGTTTCCATATTCGGCCAGTTTTGGCTGAATTTCTGTGATGAAAAATTGAAGTGCGTTAATCAGTCCCGTATTGGCTGTATCGCAGGTTTGACGAATGTAGCGCCATGCGAAGTTTTCGGAAAGGTACGATTCCAGCTCACTGCGGTTTAGAAGCCATTGGCGGAGATCATCTACGGAGTTTATCTCCCGACTTTTAAGATTTTCATATAAAGGAAGTAGATCTTCCCAGCTTTTCAGATCAAATTCTTCACCAATAAATACCCTTGGTGAGCGGGTTGGTATGTTTATCGTGTTATCGGATGCCATTTTCAATTGAATTTTTGTAGTTCAAAGGTAAGTTGCAATTCCGAATGTCACAAAAGAGATTGTTGCGTTACAATACGCGTCCATAGCGTAATTTTTCACTTATTTTCCTGCGTAACATCTGTCAGATTATCGGTTACAATATTTTCCGTTTCGTGAACATTGGCAAAAGCATAGTTCATTTTGTCTCTGTCGAATTCCTTTTCATTGTTGGCCAGCCAAATCGTCGCTACACCATTTCCAATGATGTTGGTAATTGCTCTCGCCTCCGACATGAATCTGTCCACACCAAGTAAGAGCGCCAGACCTTCCAAAGGAATAACTTTAATGGCCGTCAGTGTTGATGCCAATACCACAAAACCGCTGCCTGTAACGCCCGCAGCACCTTTTGAGGTGATCATCAGAATACCGATAACGGACAGTATCTGCCCTATTGACAGATGTACGTTAAATACCTGCGCAAGAAAAATGGTGGCCATGGAAAGATATATGGTGGTTCCATCCAGATTAAAGGAATATCCTGCCGGAACAACCAGTCCGACAACCGGTTTGGAGCAGCCCATCCGTTCCAGTTTTTCCATAATCGATGGCAGGGCAGCTTCCGATGAAGATGTGCCCAATACGATCAATAACTCTTCCCGGATATATTTAAGGAATGACCATATTTTAATCTTATACATTTTTAAAATCAGGCCGAGTACACCGAAAATGAAGATCGCCATTGTAGCGTAAACAGTTACCATCAGTTTTCCAAGCGGAAGCAAGGTGGCAATACCATATTTTCCAATGGTGAAAGCCATACCACCGAATGCGCCGATCGGTGCAAAAATCATGACCCAGTGCAGTGCTTTAAAAACATATTTTGAAGCAAAGCTGAGCCAGTGAATGATTTTATCCTTACCTGAATATTTACTTAAAACCGTTCCCAGAATCAGTGAACCTAAGAGTACCTGTAGTGTCACATTATCCAGGAAAAATTGCCACCAGCTAAATTCCTGAACCTTATTGGCATACACAGAAATATCTCCTTTTTGTAAGTTTCCTGTTACGACACCATCTCCGGGCCGGATAATATTAGCAACCGCAACACCCACTATTAAGGCTAGTGTGGTCACTATCTCAAAATATATAAGCGCTTTGGCACCAACCTTGCCAACCTTTTTCAGGTCACCCATCCCGATGATCCCAAGTGTGATAGTCAGGAAAATGATCGGGTTAATAAAAACTTTGACAACCTGAATGAATCCCTTTCCCAGAAAGTCCATTTGGATGCCTTTTTCCGGATAATAATGGCCTAGTAAAGCACCGCAGGTTATAGCTGTAAGCACCCAGAAGGTGAGGTTGGTAAATAACTTTTTCAAATGATTAGTAGTGTTTAGGAGTATATCAATAGCCAATAATTGGTATCGGGGTGAATACGTGCAGTTTTAATGCAATTTTTGAATATACAATAATTAAAGACTACTGAGTACATCACCGAAAATAAAAGTATTTCTTCAATATTGTTTATACTTGGTCTAAATAATCTATATTTGCCGGTGCTGTTGAAATGGCTAAATCAAATTCAGAATATTAAATTATCTCATGGCATTCTTTTGATCGGTTATCATGGAGGATTCTTCACATTCATATAGCAAATTGCGCATTTTAAGTCAGTCCGAAAACGGATACATTGGCCAGTGCAATTGCTGTGATCATTACAATTTCGCCTTTGGGAATTTCTTATTCATTTTCACAGCAGGTGGGCTGAATGGCTTTCATTCCGCACTTCATGATCATCAGCATGTACACGCACTGGATACGCCAATGTCCAATGGCAAGAGCATCCTTTTTCCGTCTCCTATTCCCAATTTCATGTTGTCTTTCAGCGAGGCAGAAATGGAGGAAGTGAAAGGACTATTTCAGGAAACCTTGCTTGTAATGGAGGTGGATAAAATTTTCTTGCAAAACAGATAAGGGCTTTACATACATTGACTTATGCTAACAAAGAATTCGTTTAAAATAGTACTTACGTTCTTTGCCATTTTTCTGGCTGCTTCAACAAAAGCATCCAAACCATTACGTATCGTGTCTGCGAACGGAACATTAAGTGAAATCATTTCAGGATTGGGTTTGGAAAAACAGCTGGTGGGTGTTGATATCACAAGCACTTATCCGGCATCGCTCGACAAAGTGCCAAAAATCGGTCACAATCGTAGTATTGCTGCCGAAGGAATTATCGCATTGAACCCGGACGTGATCGTATATACAGATCAGAGCATGTTGTCGCCCAGTTTGATCAAACAATTGAACAGCAGTGGAAAAAAGGTTGTAGAGTTCAAGCACGAATATTCGAAAGAAGGGGCTATCAAATTGATAAGAGAAGTAGGTGCTTACTTCAATGCCAAACCACAGGCAGAAAAAATGGTAAAATCGCTGGAAGCCGATCTTGCCAAAATAACGAAACCTGCTTCCCCTAAAAAACTTCTCTTCATCTACGCAAGAGGTACTGGTACATTGATGGTTTCTGGCACCGGTACTTCCCTTGACCGATTGTTTTCTCTGACGGGCAATAAGAATGCAGTTCAAGGTTTTACTGAGTTCAAGCCACTAACTGCTGAATCTCTTCTGGCCGCGAATCCGGATGTCCTGGTTTTATTTTCCAGTGGATTGGATAGCGTAGAAGGTGCAGACGGACTTTTGAAAGTACCAGGAATAGCCAATACCAATGCGGGAAGAAACAGGAAAATTGTGGCGATGGACGGTCAATTCTTAACGGGATTCGGACCAAGACTGGGAAAAGCAGCGATAGAATTAGCTCAAAAAATCAAATAATATGCAGGTTCAGACAAAGCCCGAACTTACATCTGTTATTTCAAACGTTCCTGCGAAACGAAAAATATCGACTTTGGGGGTGGCTACCGTACTGGGCATTCTGCTACTTATATGTGCGGTGATATCCGCATCAGTTGGTGCATTGACCATTACTCCTGCCGAATTGTTACAAATCATACTTTTTAAGCTTGGACTAGCCGATGTAGCGACATTCGAAGAACAAAAATCACTGGTTTTCTGGATCATAAGATTACCCAGGGTTTGTCTGGCTATTCTTGTTGGCGCTGGCCTGGGTATTGCCGGTGCATCTTTGCAAGGCCTTTTCCGAAATCCAATAGCCGATTCAGGATTAATAGGTGTTACATCCGGTGCTTCGCTATTTGCTGTAATAGTGATTATGCTCAACGCAAAATATTTTGGAATTATCAGTGAAATCGGAGGAGCTTACACGCTGTCAATTGCTTCGTTTGTTGGTGCCGCACTCACTACATTGCTGGTGTATCAGTTATCCAAACTCACCGGCGAAGGAGGGATGACAACCATACTTCTTTGTGGTATTGCTATCAATGCTTTTGTTGGCGCCATGACGGGCCTAATGACTTATCTTGCTAGCGACGACCAGCTTCGTACCATTACATTCTGGAACCTCGGAAGTCTTGGCGGAGCCAATTGGACATCTGTAATTGCCGTGGCGCCATTCGTATTTTGCTCTGTTCTTTTCATGCCCTATTTGTCCAAAGCCTTAAATCTTCTTGTATTGGGAGAAAGCCAGGCTGCTGCACTGGGTGTGAATATGACTGCTTTGAAACGTCAGGTGATCATACTTGCGACGATGGGAGTAGGAGCTTCCGTGGCTGTTGCCGGGACCATTGGTTTTGTTGGATTGGTTGTTCCGCATATCATCAGAAGCGCTTTTGGTCCTGATCATAAAACCCTTTTGGTGGGCTCTGCGTTGGGAGGAGCCATTGTGCTCACCTTGGCCGACACAATATCACGTACCGTTGTGGCACCGTCCGAGTTGCCTATTGGCATACTTACTGCGTTACTGGGAACGCCGTTCTTTTTGTACATTCTCTGGGACCAAAAAAGACGAAAAATATGATTGAGGTAACCAATGTCGATTTTGGTGTTAAAAACAGAAAACTGCTTCACAATGTAAGTTTCAGTGTAAAACCTGGTGAATTCTGGGCTATTGTGGGAGCTAACGGAGCGGGGAAGTCTACGCTGATGAAGTTGCTTTCACGGGAACATACGCCTACATCTGGAAGCATCACGTTTCATGGCAAGGACCTCAGAAAATATAAATTAAAAGAACTTGCCTGCAGACGTGCCGTTTTGGCGCAGCAAAATTCGATATCACTGGCTTTCTCAGTTCAGGAAATTGTGCTCATGGGACGTTATCCTTTTTACGATTCCCAGCCCACCGACCGTGATATTGCTATTGTAGATCATTGTTTGCAAAAAGTTGGGATTGCTCATTTTAAAGGCAGATTATTTCCTACACTTTCGGGAGGGGAGCAGCAACGGGTTCAGCTGGCGAGGACATTGGCTCAGATCTGGGAAATAGATCAGGGACTCATATTGCTTGATGAACCTACGACGGGAATGGATCTATTGCATCAGTACGAAACCTTTCGTTTGGCAAGGGAAATGACGGCAAAAGGATATGGTGTAATTGCGGTTGTTCACGATCTGAACCTGGCTCTGCAATATGCGGACCAGGTATTGATCATGAAAGACGGAAGCGCATTTGCGTCCGGAGCACCCGAGCAGGTTTTAACAGAAGAAAACATTAAAGACAGTTTCGGGCTGACTGTACGGATCATTCAGCCCGATCATACCCACTTCCCGATCATTGTTCCGGATATGTTACCGGACGCTTTAACGGGAGGTAATCACCATCGCATACAAAGTCAAAACTAATAACAGGAAAATAAGAATTCACTATGAAAACAATCCTCACAACAGGACGTGCAGAACTTAAAGATAGTTGGGCAGCATTTAAGCAGGAAAATCCCAAAACCCGCATCAGGGATGCAGCCAAAGAATTGAATACGACCGAAGCAGAACTTGTAGCAACGGGTATTGGAGAGAATGTTATTTTACTGGAAGGGGATTTTAGAGAATTGCTAAAAGAAGCCGGCTCGCTAGGGCACGTAATGGCTCTTACCCGCAACGATCACGTAGTACACGAACGCAAGGGAGTTTATGAAAATATATCTTTCAATAACCATGTTGGACTTGTTTTAGGTGCTGATATTGATCTTCGTCTGTTCCTCGGAGACTGGAAATTTGGCTTTGCAGTTCATGAAAGTGACCGTCATAGTTTACAGTTTTTTAACAGCAATGGTGATGCGGCTCATAAGATTTACCTGACAGAAAAAAGCGAGAAAGCGGGTTATGATGCTTTGGTAGAAAAATACAAAGCCGCTGATCAGGATGCTCAGTTATTAATATTGCCAAGAGCTGAAAAGAAGACAGAAGAAGAAACAATGCCGGAAATTGATGTGGAGGCTTTTCAGGCCGAATGGCTGGCTCTGAAAGATACACACGACTTCTTCACTTTGCTAAGAAAGTACAAACTGTCGCGCAAGCAGGCTTTGCGTAATGCTCCGGAAGGATATGCTTACCAAATCACACCGGAAAGTATGAAAACGGTTTTTGACAACGCTTCTGAAATTCAGGTGCCAATTATGGTGTTTGTTTCAAACCCAAACTGTATTCAGATTCACACAGGTCCTATCAATAAAATATTTGTGATGGGGCCGTGGTTGAACATCATGGATCCTGAGTTCAATCTGCATTTGCGTCAGGATGCGATCGATGAAGCGTGGGTGGTTAAAAAGCCAAGTGAGGCAGGTATCGTTACAGGCATCGAGCTGATCGATAAAGAAGGAACAATGTTCAATCAGTTTTTTGGAAAACGTAAACCAGGTATTCCCGAGTTACCAGAATGGACGAAACTGGTTGAAGATTCGGCAACCAGATTATAGAATTTTGCGGAAGTGTGTGGAGACACAAACAGCGGCTAAAAAATAATTTCGCCATAGTAATTAGAAATGGCCGGTCCGAATTGGATCGGTCTTTTTTTGTGACCCCCAAAGCCTGTTTTCATCTAAGCAATAGTCGAAATTCTGTGTTGTGAATCAAGCTCGTATCACTTTGAAAATTGGAAGTCATGAACGTGCGGTATTGCCTCATTTTGCTGGTTCAGTCACTCAGGAACATGGGTTTCCGTTATGTACTTTTCAGGATTTGTTTTGAAATTCAACGGCGAACCGGATTGCTGAAAATCCGTTTCCCAAAACACAACAGTAAGGTAAATGTTATCGCTCTTACTGACTGGCGCAACCAGTCCGCACAATTTTTCACTCCGCATTATGAGTCATTAAGGAAACTCAAATGCGAACAGGATTTTGAGTCACTACAAAAACGCGTGAAGGCAATTCACAGAGATGAATTCCAATATTTCAGTTGTCAACAGTTTCATGTTTCTGACTGGCATACCAATCCGGTAACCGGTTTTACATACGATCAGAATCAACACTGGAGTGAAATTCCCGACTTTTCTCGGCAGGCTGGTGATATCAAATATGTCTGGGAGAAATCACGGTTTACTTTTTTGTATGATCTCATTCGGTACGACTTCCATTTTGGCGAAGACCAGTCGCAAATGGTTTTTGATAAAATTGAAAGCTGGATAGATTCCAATCCGGCTAACTGCGGGCCCAACTGGAAATGTGGTCAGGAGATTAGTCTTCGTGTTTTCAACTGGACTTTCGCCTTGCATTATTACAAACAATCAGACCATTTGACAGAATTCTTGTTTGCTAAAATAGCGAACAGTATTTACCAGCAAATGAACCACGTTGACCGGAATATTCAATTTTCCAGGGTCGCTGTCAGGAACAATCATGCACTCACCGAAACACTTGCATTGTATTTGACCGGGCTATTGTATCCGTTTTTCCCTGAAAGTAAAGCCTGGAAAGAAAATGGTAAAAGATGGTTTGAAGAAGAGGTGGAATATCAGATTGACGAAAATGGGGCGTTTCTTCAATCCTCAATGAATTACCATCGTGTAGTAATTCAATTATTTACTTGGGCTATCAAATTAGCAGAACTGAATGAGGAACGATGGAATGATCTGGTTTATAATCGGGCGCGTAAATCTTTAAAGTTCCTTCGAAATTTTCAGAATGATAAAACCGGTTGGCTACCCAATTACGGAAACAACGATGGCGCTTTGTTTTTTCCTTTAAGCGAATGTCATTTCAGAGATTATCGGCCTCAATTGGCAGCATTGGCAAATGTGCTGAATGTTGATTTGGGTTATGAACCAGAAAACTGGGAAGAAGAAAATTTTTGGCTGGGAGTGTTGGGTGGAGGGCGTGGGGCAGAGGGACATAGAATCGCTCCAAATCATATGCCCCTTTCGCAAAGCGGATATTATGCGTTGCGGGAGAGCGAGTCTTTTACATTCATTCGGTGTGGTAATTACAAACACAGACCGTTTCAGGCTGATAATCTGCATATTGATATCTGGGTAAATGGTGAAAATATTCTGCGGGATGCGGGCTCATTTTCTTACCATATAGATGATAAAACCAGCCGATATTTTATGGGAACTACCTCTCACAATACCGTAATGCTAGGTGATTCTGATCAAATGAAAAAAGGACCGGGTTTCGTTTGGTTTAACTGGATCAAAAAGAGCGAGGGTGCGTGGAACGTATATGAAGAAAAAAGCGAGGTGGTTTTTGACGGTTATTTCGAAGGATTTAAACATTTGGGGTCTGGTATCATTCACCGCCGTCGGGTTACAAAAAAGTTGGGAGTTTTACGCTGGGTGGTGGAAGACTGGATTGAAAACCTGCCTCCGGGAATGGATATGAATCAGTTATGGCATCCTTCGGAAATATTTTTTGATCATTTTTCAATGAAGGCTTTTGATGAAAATGAGCGTGAAATTGTTCCAGTGATTTCATCGGGCTGGTACGCGGAGTTCTACGGAAAAAAATCGGAATGTCAGCAAATTACGTTTAGTTCAAAGCTCCCTTACATTCGTACAGTTATTGAGTTTTTATAGAATCGTAACCTGAGCAACTTATCTAAACAATTACAGTCTCAAAGGATAGAAATTGTAATTCTATTCCTGATGCACATTCTGCTGGTTCACCAATTTTTTCTGAAAGACAACGATGGCGGAGGTTCCCGATGGAATGAAATGAGCCGGATTTGGGTGGAGGCGGGCCATCAGGTTACCGTTTTGGCCGGAATTATCCATTATATGGAGCATAATTCTGCACAAATTTCTTCGAAATCGTTCACCTCAAAAATGAATTTCGATGGAGTAGAGGTAATTTCCTGCCCGGCCACAGCTGTAAGTACAAAGGGTTATTTCAAAAAACTATCAATTTTAATTTCCTTCACATTCAGCGCTCTTTGGGCTGGTATTTTTCATGCAAGATCAAAATATGATCTGGTGATTGTCAGTTCGCCGCCTTTGTTTGTTGGCATAACCGGCATTGTACTTTCCTGGCTTAAGCGCATTCCTTTTGTATTCGAAGTAAGAGATATCTGGCCAGAATCTGCGATACAAACGCACGTTTTGAAGAACAAACTTCTAATTAAAGCCGCCTACTGGCTCGAAGGATTTATATATGAAAAAGCACAACTGATAAACGTGTTAACTCCGGCTTTTCGGGAAATCCTGATGAAGAGGAAAAAGGTGCCTGCCGAAAAACTAATTTACATTCCCAATGCAGCAGATTTCAGGATTGCAAGTGAAGTGTCCATTCATTTTGACAGGGATAATTTCAGGAAGGAACATCAACTAGATCATAAATTTGTAATCGTTTATGTGGGTGCACACGGAATTGCCAATCACCTGATTCAGATATTGGAAACTGCTGAACTGGTTCAGGATACGAATGCATACTTTTTGCTGATAGGCGATGGGGATCACAAGAAATGGCTGGTCGATGAAGCGCAAAGAAGAAATTTAAAGAACGTCCGTTTTTTGGATAAAATGGCAAAGCATACTGTGTTTGAATTTATCCTTGCTTCGGATATGGGTACATCAGTGCTTCAAAAAATCGAAATTTTTAAAACCATATATTCGAATAAAACCTTTGATTATTTCTCCTGTAAAAAGCCGGTTTTAATGGTGATTGATGGCATTTCCAGAAAGCTGGTGGAAGAGGCAGACGCTGGAATATTTGTGGAGCCCGAAAATCCGTTGGACTTTGCTGAAAAGATTCGCTACTGTATCAATAATCAACATTTACTTCACCAACAAGGTGAAAATGGGTATCGTTATGCCGAAGAATATTTCAACCGGGATGTGCTGGCAAAACAGTATTTGGACTATCTTGAAGAACTTTAAATTAGAAAAAGACTTCAATGGTAAACTTCAGAAATATTCACCCCAGAAAAAGAATTGCACTGGTAGCGCATGATAATCGTAAAGCCGAGCTGATGGACTGGGCTTATGCAAACAGGGAAATGCTTGCCAAAAATGAGTTGTATGGCACCGGAACGACGGGGAAGTTACTAGAAGAAACGCTCAATCAACCTGTTATCCGTTTGCTTAGCGGTCCGCTTGGAGGTGACCAGCAAGTGGGATCAATGATTGCCGAAGAACGCATTGATCTGCTCATCTTTTTTTGGGATCCAATGTCAGCTCAGCCGCATGATCCGGATGTGAAAGCGTTGCTCCGGCTTTGTGTGGTATGGAATATCCCGGTAGCTTCCAACCGCGCCACGGCTGATTTTATGTTCACCTCGCCGCTGATGGACGAAGAATATATTGCTACACAAATCGATTACAGCACCTATTTGAACCGAAAAGTGTGAACCGAAAGGACTGTCTGCGGGTTTCATTTATAAAGAAATTACCAATGAAAAACGTAGCAGATTTATTTCCTTTGTCGATTACCGAAACCGCTTATTCTTACGCAGATTACATGTTGTTGATGGAAAAGGTTGTTGCTGAAAACAGGACAACCGGTCCGAAACAGTCGGAAGAATATGCCCATTATACTAAATTGAACCTGGCAAGAATGCAGCGGCTGAATAAAACGGTGGTCGTTGATGAAACGTTGAAAAACCTGGTTAGCCAGATCAGCATTCCTCAAACCTGGTATATCCTTACCGAGGCGTGGTGTGGCGATGCCGCCCAAAATATACCGGTGCTTGCTGCTGCGGCACTATCTAACCCTTCCATCACTGTAAAGCTGCTTTTACGGGACGAAAATCCTGCCTTGATGGATGCATATCTTAGCAATGGCGGACGGTCTATTCCAAAGTTAATTGCTGTGGATGGTGATTTTAATGAACTTTTCACCTGGGGACCACGTCCGGCGGGAGCCAATGAACTCATGCTTCAATTTAAGGCAGAGCCAACGAAAACGGTGAAGGAGTTCGTGGAGGACATCCAGCGGTGGTACATTGCTGACAAAACGAAATCCGTTCAAAAAGAATTGACGGAGATTCTGGAAGGAGTGTTCGTAGAAAAGTGAGTTTTTAGCCGGATTACTCTATCTTTGTAATAGGCTGATATCGTCATTTTATATTCTCTTCGAGAGATAGAATCTCAGCCCATTCAACGGTTTTGAACTGATTATTGAGATTATACCAACATTGTCGACCTACTTTAAAAATATATCAGACGGAATTGGCACCACGTTAAAAGGTATGCGGCTCACCTGGCGACACTTGTGGCAGGCTCGTCGGCGGCGTACCAATACCGATATCCGTTCTGGGAACTTCTTTGATTTACAGGACGGGCTGGTTACCATACAATACCCACAGGAAACCATTCCTATTCCCGACAACGGGCGTTACAGGCTGCACAATGAAATGGACGATTGTATAGTCTGTGACAAGTGTGTGAAGGTTTGTCCGGTTGACTGTATTGAGATTGAGCCGATTCGTGCCATTGAGGAAGTTGGACGTGCTTCTGACGGTTCGCCCATACGACTTTACGCTGCGAAATTCGATATTGACATGGCAAAGTGCTGCTATTGCGGCCTTTGTACCACCGTGTGCCCTACAGAATGCCTCACAATGACGAAGACATTCGATTACAGTGAGCTGGATGTGAGGGACATGGTGTACAATTATTCGAACCTGACGGAAGAACAAGCAGACGAGAAACGCATGCTGCTTGAACAATTCCAGAAAGAAAAAGAAGCGCTGAAAGCTGCGCAAAAAACGGTTACAGCTTCTGAGGTTACTCCGGATGCACCCAAGCCGAAACCTGCATTTAAGCCTACTATTAAACCTAAAATTCAGGAAAAAGAAGTTCAGGAAATCGAGGCGAAAGAGGAAACACCTGTTGCTCCGACACGTCCGACTTTCCAACCAAGAAAACCTTTTATACCAGTTGCAGCTAAATCGGAAGAAACGGATTCCCAGCCCGAAGTAACAAAAGAGCCAGTTGCAAAGCTTCCATTCAAGCCTTCGATGAAGCCAAAAACGGAAGCCGCTGAACCGAAGACAGACTTGCCCATTGAAGCAAACTCTGAACCAGTTGCAGCAAAACCAGCATTTCGTCCATCGATGAAGCCGAAAGTTGCTGATTCAGTTGAACCGATTTCTGAAATACCAGCAGATGAGACTCCTGCGCCTGTTGTAGGAAAACCTGCATTTCGTCCATCGATGAAGCCGAAAGTTGCTGATGCATCTGAACCGACTTCGGGAATACCAGCCGATGAAACTCCTGCACCAGTTGCAGCAAAACCAGCATTTCGTCCTACGATGAAACCAAAGGTTGCTGATTCATCTGAACCGATATCGGAAACACCAGCCGATGAACCTCCTGCACCTGTTGCCGCCAAGCCAGCGTTTCGTCCTACGATGAAGCCGAAGGTTGCTGATCCAGTTGAACCGATTTCGGAAACACCAGCAGATGAGATTCCTGCTCCAGTTGCGGCTAAACCAGCATTTCGCCCAACGATGAAGCCGAAGGTTGCTGATCCTGCTACACCGATTTCGGAAACACCAGCAGCTGACACTCCTGCTCCTGTCGCCGCAAAACCCGCATTTCGCCCAACGATGAAACCAAAGGTTGCTGATGTGCCTGAACCGACTTCGGAAGCACCAGTAGAATCAAGTCCTGAACCTGTCGCCGCCAAGCCAGCGTTTCGTCCGACGATGAAACCGAAAACTGATGTTAAAGCAGAGAGTAAGACGGTGGTTTCGGAAGAAAAGACCGGTGAGATCAGTGAAGAAAAACCGGAGGAGATTGTGAAGCCCAAACCTGCGTTTCGCCCGACGATGAAACCAAAACCTAAGGACGAGTAAATCAGATTGATATTCAAATGGAAGCAGCAGCGTTTTATAGCTTTTCTATACTGGCCATTGCATCGGCACTTTTTATATTGTTTTCACGAAACCTGATCTACGGTGCGTTTGCCTTGTTTCTGGCATTCCTGGGTGTCGCGGCGTTGTATGTACTGGCCGGTGCCGATTTTTTGGCTGTTACTCAAATCATGGTTTATGTAGGAGGTATACTTGTTCTCCTTATTTTCGGGATCATGCTTACACAAAAAGCAAATAATAACACCGTTTCAGATACCCCCAACAAGGTCGAAGTTCTTCCTTCCAGGGAAATTGCAGGTTTTCTTGCCGGTTCAGGGTTATTCGTGTTCTTAGGTTATATCATTCTTGATGCCCGTTTTGCCATGCAAGGCGAGGTGATCAGCAGCAATTCTACAATCCGAACTATCGGTGTTGAGCTGATGACAAGCCATCTATTACCTTTTGAAATTGCTGCAATACTTTTGCTCGTTGCTTTGGTAGGAGCCGCTTATCTTGCATTAAACCGAAATCCTGCCCAATGAATACCATTCCGTTAGAACATTATCTATTTGTTGCGGCAGCGCTATTTTGCATCGGTTTGGCAATTACCATCACCAAAAGGCATTTCATTGGTATGTTGCTTGGGATAGAACTCATGCTCAATGCCGTCAACATAAACCTGATCGCTTTTAGTCGTTACGATCCTGAAAAACTGAGCGGACAACTTTTTGCCCTTTTTGTAATTGTAGTTGCAGCAGCAGAGGTAACCGTGGCTCTGGCTATTATTTTACGGGTTTTTGGGCATTACAACACCGTGGATCCTGACAAGGTAAGCGACCTTAAAAAATAGGTTTGCTGCCAGAAAAAAGAAGAAAAGGGATACATTTGCCAACCGGTTTATCGTCTTTTAACAACATCTTAAGTCCAAATGAATTGGATATTTCTTGTTCTCGCTTTTCTGATTGGAATTTCAAATGCCGTTCAATCCGGGGTAAACGCGCAATTACGGGAATCAATCAACAATCCAATTCTGGCGGGAATCTTTTCCTTTTCTATCGGCCTGGTTATTCTTCTCATCGTTTTTGCCTGTTTTAATGAGAATCCGGTTCCTAAAATAAACGACTTTCAACAGATCCCACTGACCCGCTTTTTGGGAGGCGCACTTGGCGCATTCTATGTAATCACTGTTATTTTTATTGTCCGCAAAATAGGCTCTTCCAATATGATGTGCCTGATTATTGCCGGACAAATGGCAACGGTAATGACCATCGATCACTTCGGTTTACAAGGTTTTGCAGTGCATCAAATTACACTTCCAAGACTTACAGGAGCGGTTTTGGTTGTCGCTGGGGTTGTTTTAATTCTGAAAAATTGAATTAAAATGTCAGACCAAAGCCAACCTTGAATGATCCCAACCTATTTGCTCCTGGTTGACCTCTCAACAAATTCCAGCTCTGTGTTCCGGAAATGTCTACATAAGCATTGCGGAATAGCGTTTTCTGATATCCGTACGTAAAACCTGCACCCAAATGTCGTTTGTCCCGATTGTATATGTCGGAATGGTGATAATAAACGTAGTCTACATTGGGACCTGCATAAAAACCCGACAAATTATTTCCGCCGCGTCCTTTACGGATATTTCGTTTCTGCAAAAAGTAATATCTGGCTTGTACGGACGACCGAAATTGATAACTGTTAGTATTGTATATCTCAGAGTCCGAAATTGATGTGAAAGCCATGCGGAGATAATCACCTGATACTTGTGTGTTGATTGAAACGGGAGAATTACCAAGTTTTCTCTCGTATGCGAGTCCAAGTGAGACACTTGTGATGTGGCTTATTCTTACAGTTGGCCAGAGCACTTTCCATTGGCTGGAAACCACCTCGTCGCAACGAAATACATCACAGGCTGGAATGTGTCCTGCTCTTTTCCAGTCGCCAAAAGCAAATCCTAATGTCGTTCTTGTAGAAATTTCAAAATTGTTTATTTTTCGGTAAACGTTAGAATAGTTGTACGGATTATCGAAGTAGTATACACCCGCTGCAAAGTCAAGTATTCCATTGTTAAAAAATCTTCTTTGCAAACCAAATTCGACACCTGCTCTCATGTGGTTGGCAGAATAATCTCTCCAATTGTTTTCTGCTATAATTGCCAGATAATTCCCGCTAAAATTGTTGGCACTTCTACCCTCAGCGATCCTCCGGTTCATATCGAAATACCAGCGTCCCTGGAAACTTGCTGCCAGATTTCCTCGCCATCCTGAGCTGGATAACCAGCCACCAGTGCTTTTGATATTTGCCCCAAGCGAAATAGAAGGTGATAATTTAAACTCATATCCGGCGGTGAGCCACCCGGTTTGAATACCAGATCCGCCAAATTCAAAGCGACCGAGCGGATAGAATTCCAATCCAACTTTAAACATATGCCGTGTCGGCACTTTGGTCATAAACACATTCTCATATCTGTCTATGAAACGTTGCTTTATGAGCGTGTCCTGTTCAGATGTGTATACGATTTTGGTTGTATCCTGGGCATGAAGTTTCCCTGCAAAGACAAAAAGAAGTAGTAAGAGAAGTTTTTTCATGGCTGATAGATGGTTGTTTTTCAGTGAGATCAACGTTTTATTCCTCCCTGATGCATGTGCGAAAACATGCTATCCATTTTGTCGTTAATCCTTTTTATTTCCAGTATTATCTGTCGGTCTGTTTTCAGGTAATGAACGTCTTCCTTTTCATTTGAAAGAAGGCCATCCAATCTCAGCAGACTGTCGGAAGGGTAGTGGTATTTGGCTATTGTTCCATTTTTTGAAGTTTTAGCAAGCATATCCTGATACATCCATTCCTGTCTTAAATCCTCGAATGTGTTGTTCGCCGTTTGCATTTTTCCCATCCTGCAATTTTTAGATAGCAAGAACAAATGCTGGTTGATCTTGATCCATCTGTGATAATAGTGTTGTTCATTTTCCATGGGAGGCGTGGTGGTTTGGTTGTTGCGATAAAACATATAACACAAAGCGGTAATGATCAGAAATAGGAATACGAATGGCTTGATTCCTTTTAGCATTAAAATACTCGATAGAAATTCATAGTTTAGAATGCTAATCCAACCGAAAGATTCCCCCTAAAACCAAATGAATTTTGGTCATTATAGAACTCTCTTTTATAGTTGTAAGAAGTATTTAAATCAATGTATCCGTTTTTGAAAACCCTTTGCTGGAAGCCTATCATGGGACCGATGTGGAGGGTGTTTTGTTTTACAATTGCTTTTCCCCTCATGTATGAAAGGTCTCCATGATCTCCAATGTAAAAATTATTTTCAAAATTGATCCCCGTGTAGAATGAGGACAATCCATTACTCGTCCGACCGCGCGTTTGCTGTCTTTTTTGTAAAAAGTAATATCTGGGTTGAATTGAGAATGAGGAAAAAAACTCTTTGGAAAATGTGAGTTTGTAGCTATAAGGATAATATTCTGGTGTAAAGTCAGCCAGATTTTTTCTGCTTATATAGTTAAATCCTTTGTTTACACCTAAATCCAGCTGAAAATTGAGCGAAAATGGAGTCTCCTTTACTTTACGTTCGTATGCAACACCTGCACGAATTCTGTTTAAATAATATCCAAAGGTTAGTTCCGGTAGTTTAATTTTCCATTGCTCTTGAATATTTTCGTCGCAAAACAGTATGTCACAAATAGGAGCAGACTTAGCTTTTTTCCAATCGCCAAAAGCAAATCCAAAGCTGGCCTGAGTTGAGATGGAATTTCCACCCTGTATTTCATGCTCCAAGGCAATTGCAAAATCCATAAATCCAGAGTTTAAAAAGCGCCTTTGAAGCCCTAATTTCAATCCGACGATTTCCCGATAATCGTAGGTTCCTGGTAAATTGTAAAATAGTGCGGCGTAATTACCACTAAAATTGTTTGCACTCTTGCCTTTTCTTATTCTCCTTTTCATATCAACAAACCAGCGCAATTGTGCATCTAAAACAGTGCTTGACCAAGCATATCGGAGTGGTGCAGAGGTTCCGTAATTAGGAATATGGCCCGAAAGTGCAATTGAAAATGCTGGTAGAAATTTAAACTCATACCCTAAGTGCAGGGATAAATTGGTAAATGGCATTTCATTATATAGCGGAAAAGGGGTAGCCTGATAATACTGCGAAATCCCCACCTTAAACATATGCCGTGTCGGCACTTTTGTCATAAATACATTTTCGTATCTATCGATAAAGCGCTGTTTTACAAGCGTATCCTGGATTTCAGAATAGCTTATCTGCGTGCTATCCTGAGCCAATACGACGTTGGTAAAAAGCAAAATGAATATAAGAGTCCCGGCTATTCTCATAGCTAATGTATTGTTGATGAGTAGTTATTACCTAATAGTCAGATCGCCGAATTCTGCATTGATCTGTATATGAGCCAGTCTGTTTTTTGAGAAAAAGGCATCCTTAAAGTCTGTCGTGTTTCGTTTCCATTTAAATCCATTGGGGAGTTTTACCGTGGAGTAGGCACTATTGATAGTGTAATCGAACTGCTGCCAGTTTTTTGTAAGGAAAGAAACCACCGATTTTTTGGATTGAATAGCAAGGCTGGAAAGTGCAGGAGATGAGTGTATCTCAATGTTTCCATATACCGCATCCACACTGAAAGCACCGCCTATGGTCTCTAAACGCACGTTGGTATGATCAGTGGAAAGCGAGAA
This sequence comes from Dyadobacter sp. CY312, assembly GCF_021390535.1. Classification (GTDB taxonomy): domain Bacteria; phylum Bacteroidota; class Bacteroidia; order Cytophagales; family Spirosomataceae; genus Dyadobacter. The sequence continues at coordinate 117,150 of NZ_JAJUXG010000015.1, read as the reverse complement.
TGTGCCGGAAATGTCCGTTCCGTTCAATTCACCAAACGTAGTTCCAACAACTCCTTTGCCTCTGATGTTGGAAAGAGATGTGCTACAAAAATCTGCCTTCATTTTGATGTTGTTTGTAAGTCCTTTCATCAGAATGGTCCCGAAAGTGTTTTTAAGATCAATGGCGCAGGACGCGGGAAGATGAATGGTATATTTGGCTTTGAGGTTGGAGAGCGGTTTACTTTCACCTTCTTTCAGTTGAATATAATTGCGTAAGAAATAATCCCTTCCGCTGCGGTCGGCCAGGAATTGGGATTTGCCCAGGTCTGCTGTTGCGGTAGCTTTATCAGGATGGCGGGACGACAATTCCAAAACCACCGAAATGTCTTGCCGATCCCATGCAATGAGTTCGATATCCGCTTTTTCAGCATTGATGTGAAGCGTGCGGATGGCAGGTGTTTTGATTGTTTTTTCAACCGTTTTGGTAGCCACTTGCAACACCCCCTGCGCATGCACGGATTGCTCATTGAACAGAACGCTCAGTATAAGTATTGCTGTGACAAACAGCAGATTTCGTAAAAGTTTATTCTCAAATTTTTTCATGGTTTTTGTGCTAAATCATTTTTGCCATTTTATTCAAAATTCCTGCTTTTTCCTGCTCCACCATGCTCAGCTGCCTCACGAGTTCAGGTTCCGAATTGTAATTTCCCATTGCTGCCTGAAGTTGTTCCGAGGCAAGTTGTAATGTTTCGTATTCTTCTTTTAATTGCTTAAAATCAACGGTATTACAAACCAACGTTTCCGATTCGCACCAGGCTTTTAGTTTCTGATACTGGTTATCGGTTTCTTGTATTTCGGCGGTTTGCAGGCGTTCGTCAACCACTTCCTCAGAGTAGGTGATTATCTTTCCTTTGTCCTTATTCACAAACCAAAAACCGATCGGACCAACTAACAGCAGCACGGCAGCAGCATACCACCAGGTAACTAATGTTTTCCTTTTTTGCTGAGAATTTAGTTCAAGCACTTCCCATATTCTGTCGTCAGGCTCATATTCAGGAAGGCTTGCAAGTGCCTGTTGTAATGGTAATTCATTCAGTTTTCGATCTATATCATTCCAAACCATCTCCTTTGGCTCGTAGGAGGGAAGGTTTTGTAAGGCGTCTTTTAATATTTCTCTGTTATGCTCCATGTTTTTCATCATTTGGAAGTGAGCATGATCCGTAATTTTCTTTTGGCATGAAACAGCTGAGACTTTGAAGTTCCTTCGGAAATACCAAGCATTGCTGCGATTTCACGATGTGTATAACCTTCTACTTCAGCCAATACGAAAATGGTACGAAAGCCATCGGGTAAAGCCAGAATTGCGGTTTCCAGATGTGCAATGTTGATGTTGTCATCAGCCCAATTGATACTTTCCACGGGGCTATCATCCAAATTTTGCCAGACAACTATTTTCTTCTTTTTAGTAGCTTTCCGTATTACGATTTGCCTGATCCAGGCGCCAAGTGTTGCTTCCCCTCTGAACTGGCTCAAATGTTTAAACACTTCAAGAAACGCATCCTGAATGACATCGTTTGCATCATCAAAATCACCGGTAATGCGATAGGCGAGCGTGTACATGGCTTTCTTGTACCGGTCGTAAAGGAGCCGTTGCGCAAGTCGGTCATGTAAAAGGCAACCCGAAATAAGTTCCGCCTCCGATGTCATGGATAGGTATTTAGTGTTTCCGGATTAAAGAGGCTTTTAGGTAGCAGAATGGTTGTATGGGTGCGAAAAAATGTTTGCACAAACTACTATAATCTTGCTAAATGTGTCAATTATATGCCGGGGATGCACGAATTGTTCACAGATTAAGAATTGTGAATATTGCGGGTGACCAAGTGGAGTGGCTTGCTGAGCAATCCGGTTTTTCGATATTTTTCTAACAGTAATCAATTATTATCCGATAATTTTCCAGTAGTAATGGCGAATTATCAGATAGTGGCGCTTTTTCACAATAGATGATGACTACCGTATTCTAATTTTAGTATCGCTAACGAGAGTGAATTTGTTGATAATTTGCTCGCTGTAAGTCTGTAAAATTTTTACAATGACATCCGAAATCTCCGTTACACTTTGAGATGAAAGTCTAAGGAGGATAACTCCTTTGTGTGGAAGTTGCTTTCTTATAACCAGATCACCAAAATCTTTATCATTTGTTAAAAGTATGCAATCCAATTCATTTGCAACAGACAGTACAAAGTTATCATCCTCGCCCTGGTGCATGTCCATAATAGAAAATACTTCGAATCCGAGTTCTCTTAAATTTCGAATTACCGGATAATCAATATTTTCATCAGCGAGTATACGCATCATGCAGCAATGTCATGGATGATTTCGTTTTTAACGGAATCGACAGCATAGAGTAAGCAAGCGCGTATGGAGTCTGCCGAAAGATGAGGGTAGGATTCAAGAAGTTGTTCCGTCGTCCAGCCGTTGCCAAGCCTTTCCAAAATTAGTTCAACAGTTATACGGGTTCCTTTAATAACAGGCTTACCTGTCATAACCTGGGGATTCAAGGAGATATATTCTTGCCAGTTCATTTTCTTTCAACTTAGTTAATACAAATATAACGAGTAACGACTGTAAAAAATTTGTAGCTACTCTTTTAACAGGCAATTTCCTTTTTACTCATATTTCTAAAAGTTATTACTGTACAGTCACTTTCCCGCCACCGGAATAACTCCTGTATTCTCCCTGATACATGGCGTCTGCGGCGGCTGGACCCACGGTGAAAGTTCCTTTGGAAACAATCCTAACCTGATAGTAAAATGACTTTTCAATTTTTCCGGCAGTAGTGAAAAAATGGATGCGGTCGTCACGAATGTCGAGATAATCAGGTACAGCAGCTTGTTTGATCCATGGCATATCTCGTGGTTCGGTAATTCTTGGGTTTTCGATTTCAAACCCGGCGGGCAGAATGTCTGTTACCACTACATTTTCAACCGGCAGACCATTGGTGCTGACAAGCGATAATTTTACAACAACAAGGTCGTTCTGTTTCAATTGACTCACAGGTTTTCCATCTCTGGTCAGGAATAATCTTCTTACGCGCAATCCCTGATCTTCCGCCGTGAACGATCCCGTAGCCGACATCCCTTCACTTTGTGAAAACCAGTACAAATTCCCTTTGCCAGCTGTTGCAACGGCGAGTTTTTGGTTAGCAATTCCTTTGGACACTTTCCATTCCTTGCCGTTGAATGCCGCAATATTTTTCCCCGCAGACAATACGGTGGCTGTTACAGTTGAACCTGCACTTTGTTTGGCCACTTTTCCCAAAGCCAGTACAGCGAATGCAGCCTCCTGAGTGTTCAGATACGAAGCCGATTGTAGTGCTTTTGAAAGTTGTCTTGAAAGAGGCGTAATCTGCAAATTGTCCGGATCCGATTCCAGAAGTGTATTCAACACCAAAGCCATATTCCTCAGAGGAGATGAATAACTATCATCGAAAGTCTGGTTGTTATCTGCAAAAGAATATGCTTTTGGTAGCAAAGCAGCAAAATTACGTGTGTCCCCAGCCAACTGAAATGCACCGGCAAGTAGGTACTTGGAGTCGGTGGTGAGCAGTTGTTGGTTTTGCTTGTAATAATTCATTGCTGCTCGGTTGGGTTGTCCGGCAAGTGCAAGTACATAAAGAGAATAAATAGCCTCCCGTTTCGCAACCGTTTTCCGAACCTGCGAACCCGACGACGGTTCTCCGTTGTACGCAAGTCCGTTACCTGTACTTGCCACAACGACTTCCTTAGTTGCGGTTACACCTGTTTTTCCAGTCAGATATTCTGATGCTTTACTAAGTGTTTTGGTATTTACCTCAAACCCAGCTCTGCGCGCTTCTTCTAAAAAATGAACTGCATAAGCTGTTGTCCACCAGTCTTCTCTGGCGGCTCCGGGCCACATGGCCATGCCGCCGTTGAACAGTTGCTGCGATTCTATTTTTCGAATGGCTTGCTGCACATTGGTCATTGGGTTGAAATCGCTTTCTCCATTTTTTACGAGATATACCGGTGCCGCCATTGCTTTGGCAAGATCAGCGAAATAGAGCTGTGGAAAAGCTTTGGATACTGTTTGTTCCAAACAGCCAAAAGGATATCCCAACAGCGTTGAAAATGCTTTTCCTCCACCTTGTACGAGCGGCGATCTGCTAAATACCACTTCGCTTCTACTGGTGGATGGAATAAAACTATTGGTCAGGTTAATCATTCCCTGAGTTCCACCGGCTATGGTACCAGACTGGCTGGTATTCAGTAAAGGGGAAGCCGGGCGGACCATCAGCTCGGTTTCCTGCGAAAATGTTTCACCAAAGGCATTTACTTTTACAATCACTTTCCCAGTTCCAATAGCCTGAGCTGCTTTTATGGAAAAAATCGCCCTCGTTTCTTTTCCTGGTGCAATACTGATGTTTTGAACAGCGGAGGTGCCGGCCAATGGTCCGGTGAGTTGCAGGCTTACTGTTGCGTTGGCTGTTTTGCTTTCCGTATTACTAATGTTCACAGGCAGAACGAGATCGTCCCCCGGGCTCAGGAAGCGAGGCAAACCAGAACTAATCACAACCGGATCAGACACTTTTATGTTTTTTGATGATGAGCCAAAAGCATTGTCTTTATATGCAACTGCCATCACCCTAAGATCACCACTGAACTGGGGAATGTTAATATCAAATGTAACTTCTCCACTTCCATTGGCATTGAGCGCTCCACTCCAGAATGAAACCAGTTCGGTTCGTCCGTTACTCAGCGGGTTCACACGCCGTTCAAGATCATAGCCATCACCGCCGGAACTGGAATTGCCGGAGATGTTTAATTCTGGGAACAGCATGGCGTAAAGATCATGGCTGGTTACTTCCAGAGCACGTTTTTGGTAAAAATAACCGTGTATGTCGGGAGTTTTGGTATTTTTAATTTGCAAGATTCCTTCATCCACAATGGCTAGCGTAACCTGCGCATTGGGTTGGGTTTTGATTCGTATTTTCTGCGTCAGCTTCGACCTGGACTTTTCGATGGCAGTGATCGCAACCGGCAAAATACGCTTGGAATCCTGTACAAGTATCGGAGCAAAGCCATGTGCAACGGTAAGTGGCATATCCGATGCATCCAATGGGCGGATAAGCGTTGCAGTGACAAACACATTGGGAAGATGTGCTTCTTTCAAATTCAGTTTGAGCTCAGCAGCTTTTTTATCTGTGGTCAGCACATGCTGTTCCAGAATATTGTTGCGCTCAATTGTTACAAGTAACCGACCATCGAAAGGTGTTTTGAATAAAATTTTTGCACTTTCGCCAAGGTTGTATTTAGGTTTGTCAGTTTCTATCAAAACCCTGCCTTCATTGCTGACTTCAAAAGAAGAATACTGGGTGTAACCTGATCCATAAGCGTAAAAGTTGGTAGCTGTGTAATGCGCTGCACCCGGTCTCCGAACCCGGATTTCATATTCTCCTGAAACAACAGGAACATAACTGAAAGTGCCCTGACCTTTCGGCAAGCCCAATATATTGGAATAAACTACCTTTTCTTTTTTTCGGGAAGTGTAACGCAGTTGGTCATTTTGTTTTTCCACCACCGTCTGGTATTCCAAACGTACCACTTCCACTTTTGCAGAAGTTCCTCCCTGCAAATTGCCTTTATTGTTAAGACCGATCAGATCTACCGCTACCGGGGCATTTACTCCAAAATACGTAGCCGGAAGTCTCACGCCGTATAATACAGGCTGTGTGAAAACTTCAAATTGATGTAAACGATTTACGGGACGGCTGTTTTCGTCGAAGACTGTCACATAAATTTTACCTTCAAGTACACCAATGTCTTTTAGTCCGGCAGCGAGCGCGAAACGTTCCGAAGCCTGGCCTTGAGCATTGGTGACGCCCTGCCTTCTCTCTCTTTCAAAAGAAGTAACGGCAGGAATATCAAAGGTGTATTGCGGGAAATTCGGAGCGAAATAGCCTTTACGTTTTAACTGGGATTCCATTTCGTAGGTTCTGTCTGCCGCAGGTGGACCAAACAGGTTCGTGGCAGTTGCGGTTAGTGCAACAGTGCCGCCGGAAACGTAGGTTTTTACTGCACCACTCAGATCAACTTTAATCCGGTCAGGAATAAATTCTTCAACACTTACAGGATGGGATGCGAGTAAAATATCATTGGCATTGTACACTTCCAGGATATAGGTTCCTGTCATCACGGCAGCATCGAGTTCCATATCAGTTTGCACTGCTCCCTGTTCGTTTGTACTTTTTCGCCAGGTACGAAGCTCTTTTCCGTTTGGTGTGACGAGACGCAACTTCAAAGGTATTTCCTTCGCCGTTTTCCAATTGGCTGTTCGTAATACCGTATTGAAATGCATGGTTTCGCCGGGTCGGTAAATATCCCGCTGACCATATACAAAAGCCTGAAATCCGGAGAGATTATCACGGCGGCCATCCACTTCAAATCTGGAAGTTTCTACACGGGTATCGTCCAATAACAGATAATTGAAATCATCTTTATCGCCCGCAGTAATCATCGCAATTCGAAAACCAGGAGCTTTTTCTTTCAGTTTTTCGGCATGAGCAATTCCTTCTCCGTTGGTTTTTAGCGTATATACCGATTGGTTATTGGAGCTAACCAGTGTTATTTCCAGATTCGCAAGCGGTTCATTGGTTTTGATTGAATTCGCAAAAATCCAGATATCATCCTGCCCTTGTTTTGCGATGAGTCCAATATCCGAAATGGAAACAAGCTTCGTAGCACCCAGATACGCCTCATCTTTGGAACTCACCGAAACCAGGTAGATGCCTTTTCTCTGATTGTCGTCAGGCAATGCTATATTGAGAGCTGAAATTCCTTTATTCACCGGAAGATTTTCCGTATCTACCGTTTTATCTACAATGATATCACTAAAATTACCTTCCGAATCATCGCTGTATTGAAAACCGCCACTTGGTGTCCATACGTCGCCTACGTAAGCATAATCTTCCCATCTGTTGTTTCTTATGTAGGCAAGAATATTGTTCGAATATAGTTTTGAAATCCGAACCTGAACTTTTGGCACATTCACAATTTGCACGCCCATATTCCGGGAGCCTTTTGGAGTCATGTACAATGCCTTTTTATTGGCAAATGATATACCGGCAGGCATTTTGCCAAAAAAGAGATCTTTGGAGGTTTCTTCTTCAAGATTTGGACCTAAAATTCCTTTTAAAGTTTTGTTGATCAGAAGTGCGTAGGTTTCCGTTTCATTAAAATCTCCACGAACAATGAATCCATTTTCGGTCGCTTCCGTTTTTGTTATCAATGCAGGATTTATCCCAAATCCTTTTTCAATACTTTCCTGGTTGAGTTCCTGAGTGGTGATAATTCGTGCGAATGCGCTATTATTTTCAAACCCAGTTTTAATGTCCGTTACTTCCAGATGAAGCGGAGATGGCAGGCTTGTAGAGGACGAAATGTCTTCTTTTGTAATGTATTCAAAGTTTTGGGCTTTAAGTCCTTTGGTCAAATTTACTGTAACAGGCGATGCGTTGTTGTCCGCCTTGCCGGGATTGGTAAGGGCGATGGTAATAGATTTTTCACTGGCCGACGGAAGTATTTTGAAATCAACAGCATTGCTTGAAAGTGTGATTTTTAATCTTTCTGCTACATTTTGAGCATTTACAGGATAATTGAAAATTAGTTTCAAACGTGCTTCCTGTCTGCCGCTTTCCTTCGACAAAGCCCACCAGCTTTCGGTTTCAATCAGATTGAGGTACGGAGTATGGAACTCCACCAAATCTCCGGTAATACCGTACTTTTTATCTTTTGGAGTTGTTTTTACAAGTTGCGGAGTAAGTTTTGCCTTGTATGCAGTTGCCGGGGCAAATCCTGCGAGAGGGGAGAAAACCACTTCGTTGGGAGCAGTCCATTTGAACTTTCCCTTTACTGCCGGTTCAAACTGAACATATTGTGTAGAATCCCAGCTATTGAGCTGACTTTCTGAAACCAGATCTTTGTTAAATGTAAAAACCAGATTCTGCGACTGACTGATTTCGCCGGTAAAATTGGTGCCCGAAATCTTGACCTCATTCAGTGACGAACAACTATTGAGCAGAAGAGAAATAATGAAGAAACAGAGTACACGGAACGCAGAAATTTTCATATCCGAAGGAGATTTTCAATTATACGTCGAATGTAATCTTTTATTATTTCCGAAGGTGGAATATGAGGGATTTAATAGGTAATGCTATGACGGGAATGTTGAGGCTAAATTGGTCCTGTGCTTTGAACATAACAAATTTCAATACCTGTAAATGATCGGTCAGTGGTTTGTCTTTTGCAGCAAGGCCTTTTCACAAAATACCTGTGCTTCACTGTAAACTCTTCCCACGATTCCATTTGGCGAAATTGACGGATGATTTTATTAGAGGCTTTGAGAATCAATCAATTGTAGTCCTTCTATTCCTTTGAAATGGTCGTCGTTGGATATAAGTATTAAATTATGAACAATCGCCGTAGCTGCAATGATTGCATCGGGTGTTTTGATCTTTCTATTTCTCCGGATTTTCACACAGCTTTTAACAATTGCAGGTGTCAGAGGGAACACATTAGCATCACTAATAAATTCTCTAATCAATGCCTCTTTACTCTTGTCGGGATTTACCCAGGAAAGGGCTTCGATCTCAGTAATAACGGATACGTTGGGAGTTTGATCAAGGATCTGTGCTATAAAAAGCATCCCATTTTCAGATAATAGTTCCGAAAAGTAATGTGAGATCACATTGTTATCAATCAGGTATTGTCCCATTCCTGACGCATCATTTTGGTATGATTATCAAAATTTTGGGCGTCTTCTTTTGAGAATACGCCTCTATACTTGTCCGATAATTTTGGTTTGGAGTCGATATTTTCTTTTAAAACCTTAATCAAGTTTAACTCTTCTAGCTCATGCAAAAGCCGAACAGCTTTTTGGTTAGTGAGTTGTATAAGCATCGTATCCATGATATAATTCAATTAAATGATGCAATTAAAATCTTGAAGGAAGGGAGATCAAGACTCTCACTTCATGCAAGATAACTAATTCTTAGTAAAAGCAAGTTCGTGAACATAGGCACTCTCTCATCAAAAATCCAACATCACCTCCTCAACCGGCTTCACGCCTTCATAAAAGGATAGTAATCTTAATAATATAGCTTCTACAACAGCATCGGGGCAGGAAGCTCCGCAGGTTAGCATAATGCGTACCGGACTGTTTTCAGGAAGGTAATTTTCTGTAACAACTTCTTCTTTGGTATGCAGGTTAAAATGGCGTATGAGCTGTTTGTCGAGAATTTTATTAACAGATTCAATGAAGTAAGTCGGAAATTTTCCTTCACATAATTCCACCAGATGGGAGGTATTCGAGCTGTTGTATCCTCCGGCAACCACCACGATATCTGCTTCATGAGTAAGCAAAGCATAAGTGGCGTCCTGATTGTCATTTGTTGCGTAACAAAGTGTATCACGGGTATTGGCAAAATGCTCTTCAACCTGTTCCGGGCGCAGACTGTAATGTTTGATCATCACACTTTTGAGGTAATCTGCAATTCCCTGTGTGTCCGATGCCAACATGGTGGTTTGGTTCACTACACCAATGCGTTTTAAATCCTTTTCCGGATTGAAACCGTCAGAAAACTGGCCTTCAAATTCTTTGAAAAACGAGTCTGATATTGCTTCGCCGGTAATATATTTAGCCAAACTTTGCGCTTGTTCTATATTTTCAACGACAACGGTCGGTGCGTTTTCTTTGCTATGTGAGAATGTTGCCCTGGTTTCTTCATGATATGGTTTCCCGTGAACTACAATTGTGTAATTTTTTTCACCGATTTGAGCCGCCCGATTCCAAACTTTTTCAACAAACGGGCAGGTAGTATCGTATACGTAAGAATCAATTCCAAGTTCTGCCAGTTTACTCTGGTTTTCCACTGTAGTTCCAAAAGCAGGCACAATTACAATATCTGCAGGTGTGAGTTCTTCCCAGGCAATGAGTTGCTTTCCCTTCGTATCCATCAGAAATTTAACGCCGCGGTCTGTCAGGTCATGGTTCACATCCGGATTGTGGATCATTTCACTAAGTAGAAAAATACGCTTATCAGGATTTTCAGAAATAGCCCTGTATGCAATATCAATGGCATTTTCCACACCATAACAAAATCCGAAATGACGTGCGATCAGAAACTGAACAGGTCCGAAATCCAAAACCGTAGGGCTGAAATCGCGTTTCAGTTTGTCCTTTTTTCTTCTGGCTTCTTTTATCGGGGTTATGATCCGGCTTCTGTAAAAGTCCGGGATATTGAATGTTTTCATGATGCGTGGCTATCGGTCGCCAGCTTTCAGCTAGCGTAAATCTTGGTTGTAAATACTGCGTTCAAAGATACGCATGTCCTTTATGAACAACAATATGACTTTGTGCATTGTTCGTGCAGCACTTTTTTATGAAATATTTTTAATAACATGCAACATCTTTGTCCTGACTCATGTCTTTGATTCAGAACGTTCAAAAACTAAACCTTCTGCTTGAAAACAAATTTGTACATCGACCGGCATGTCGAACTGGTAGAACGCTGTAAACTCGGGGAGCGAAAGGCTCAATACGAGCTTTACAAGAGTTACTCGAAAGCCATGTTCAACATTTGCATGCGGATCATTAACCACATGGGTGAGGCAGAGGACGCTTTGCAGGAAGCCTTTGTGGATGCATTTTCCAATTTGCATCAGTTTCGGCAGCAGTCAACTTTTGGAGCCTGGCTAAAACAAATTGTTGTAAACAAAGCGATTAATCAGGTAAGGAGCAGGAAGGTAAAGTGGGTTGAGATTGACGAGTGGCAGGAGAATGAATCGGATGAACATGCAGAGGGAATCTCGGCTTGGAATGAAGATGATACCTCTTTCGAAGTGGAGCGGATACGTAACGCTGTACTGAAATTGCCGGATGGTTATCGTGTTGTGCTGAGCCTTTATTTGTTTGAAGGCTACGACCATGAAGAAATAGGTGAAGTATTAGGGATCAGTGAGTCGACTTCGCGTACACAGTATATGAGAGGGAAGAGAAAGCTGATCGAAATGATGGAAAGGTAAACCGGAGAATGAAGTACAATGTTGCAGGACTTTGCGTTTGAAACTTTTTAAACCATGAAAATTTGAGGCAAAACATTTACACTTTACCAGTAAGTTACAAATGAAAAAGAATTCTGATAAAAAAGATCGTCTGGAGAGGTTTGTGCGGGATAACAAAGACGGATTTGACAGCTTCTTGCCACAGGACAATTTGTGGGCGCTCATCGAAAGTAAAATTCCAGGTGAAGCAACACCTGCGGAACTTCCCAAAAACAATAAAACCTTAAAGCTCTGGAATGGTAATGCCCTTTTCAATTGGCGCATTGCAGCAGGTATATTTCTAGCGTTGGGTATTGGTTTTGCGGTATATCTCAACCAGCAATATGGCGTAACCCGGGATCCGGGCGTTGCCTTGAAAGTGCCGGGATATGCAAAGGAATTTAATGCCTATAATGTGGCTATTAATGAGAAGAGGGATGAGATAATCAAACTCACCCGAAACAATCCGGAGCTTTACAAAGACTTTTCGGCAGATTTGAAAAGTCTGGAAAGCAGTTATGGAAACCTGCGATCCAACCTGTCGGATGCTCCCAATCAGGAGGCTTTACTGCAAGCCATGGTTCAGAACCTGCAATGGCAGGTAGATCTTCTCAATCAGCAGATAAAAATTTTACAACGTATTAATCAAGTCAAAAATGGCTACGATAAAGAAAATAGTAATTCACCTGTTATATAGTCTGGTTGCTATGCTGCCTTATGCAGTGTATGCAACCGATCCGGACCCTGCCGGGCTTATAGAGAAGCGCAGAAATATTGTGAAAGTATTTGATGTAAAAGACCAGGATATGCTTTTGGTGGACAACCAGTTTGGTCAGGTGAAAATTAATCTGTGGGCAAAAAAGGAGATTAAAGTGGAGATCGTTATTACTGCTAATGCTCCGTCAGATAGCCGTGCAGCCCAGTATTTAGGTGCTGTAAATATTGAAGAAAATCGGGAAAAGAATAAGATCAATCTGGTAACGGTGATAGACAGAGGGCAATTTGGTTCTAACAGCTGGACCAACCGAAGAGGAGAAAAGAACTTTATCCAGATTGATTATACCGTTTACATGCCCAAGGAAAATGCTTTGGTTGTGAAGAATAAGTTCGGCAACACGGACATTCCCTCATTCCTGGCTCCGTTGATTGTCGATTGTCGTAACGGTACTTTTTCAGCGACCTCATTATCGGGAACCAATAACACGATTGGTGTCCGCTACGGAAATGCCCGTATTGGGAAAATGGATGAAGGTAAATTGGAAAGTCATTATTCGAATGTACGGCTCGACCACGTAACCAAGTTACTTCTTAACAATAAGTTTGGGGAGCTTAGTATTGGTGATGTAAAGGATCTGGAAGCTGATATTGATTATTCTGGTGTGAAAATTGGTACCATACGTGGACTTACCAATATCAAACTGAATTATTCAGGCAATTTCAAGATTGACGAATTGACCAAGTCAGCCGAAAATGTAAATATAAAAGCCGCTTATTCTTCCGTAACCCTTCCAGCTGAGGCGAATCGGTTTAACGTGACTGTTACTTATGGAGATTTTAGTTATCCGTCTGATAATGTAAACTTTACACAACAGCCTGCGAAAGAAGATCGCCACCACAAAGTGAGACAATATCAGGGGAAAATAGGATCCGGGTCTGGTACCAAAATCACAGTAATTTCAACCTATGGAGATGTGAAGCTGAAAGACTGACATTGCCAGTCTGATCTTAAATAAAATTACTATTGGCCGGACTTTGCTTTAATCTTCAATCAATATAAAGTACTTAAAATCAAGAGGTTCGAATACGTCGAATAGCTTATTTATAAAGGAAGAGTCGTCTATATAAAAGCTTAGCAAATTGTCATAACGTTCCTGGGCGGTTCCGTTCGGGAACAATTTGTTTTGCAGGTTCAATAGCTGATCAATCTCGGATTCATGATTTCTTTCTTCTGCTCTGCGAATGCGTTTTTCCAGATTTTTCAGTGATTTAACCAATCTTGCCTGTTCAGCTTTCACAGCTCCTTCCATGGTCTTGTCAACGGCAAGGGCCTTGTCCAGAATTCCGTCAAAGACATTCGTGAAAGCCAACTTTTGCTCTTCCAGAGACAACACATTTACTGTGTTTCTCTCAACAAAAGTTCTTCTCAGCGCAACCTGATCAAGGAAAAGCTCGTCGTGACTAACATTAAGTTTTTGAAGCTTGTTGTTTTGAGAAGCTTTAATATACATCCCGAAGTTACGGGGAATAAGCATCGGGAACGGAACCTGATGGTGGTCGAAAACGCCTTTAAGCTGCAACCAATAGGGAACTTCTGACGGTCCTCCGATATAGGCAAGATTGGGCAGGATTATTTCCTCATACAATGGCCGCAATACAACATTGGGGCTGAAATATTCAGGATGCTCTTCTGCCTGTTGTAATATTTCCTGCTGCGTAAAAGTCAGATCCGTGTTTAACACCTTAAATACGTCTCCCTCCCGCGTGATGCGCTCTCTCAGGTTATCCTGTAAATAAAAAAGATTAATTTCTCTTGCGTGAAGTGGGGTGTGATATCCCAGAGAGGATAGCTTGGATGTTGTCTCTGCAACAATTTTTTCAGCGACCGGGTCTGTTAGTTCCTGCCGGATTACAGGGAGAAAGTGACGTTTTAAATCAGTATTGTCGGCATCAATACAAATAAGGCCTTCCTGACCGAATAATTCATGCATATAACATCGAACGGCATCCGCTAGGGTATTGTTTTCGAGATATGCCTTTGCAAATAGCAATGGTTTAACCGGCAAAAGTTTAAGGATGCTTTCAAGTTCCTTTGGGTCCAAACGACCAACTGCACCCGAATGTTCACCTTCCCATTTATAAGTTTGTCCGAACAGATGAAGTGAGGCTATTTCCTGAAAATCGTGGTCTTCCGTTGCCATCCAATAAACCGGTACAAAGTTACAGGACGGATAGGCCTGTTTCAATTCCCTGGCCAACTTAATGGTGGTAACAATTTTATATATAATGTAAAGCGGTCCTGTGAAAATATTGAGCTGGTGACCAGTTGTTACTGTAAAAGTATTGGCATCCAGCAAGGAGGTAAAATCGGGTTTATGGGCGCTGCCTTTGTACTGCTTTTCAAGCACATCCACCAAAGTGCGGCGTTTAGCAGGATCAAACGCTGCTCTTTCGGAAATTACCTTCTCAGCATTTTCAATTGTAGGGTAAGTACTATAAAATTCTTTAATAGAATCTTTCTGGTCAAGGTAGTCGAGCAATAATACCGGAAACTGCCCTGTATTACGCAGATCCACTTTTTTAAGAGTCATGAAAGGTGGTTTTTCAGTAGTCAGTAGAGAATCCAACGTGGTTGTTTTTTGAGTATAAATGAAACCCTGCAAATATCGTTAAAGTTCGGGATTGGTCAATAACTTAACGAAGAAGCAGGGGCTTCATTATGTATAACTAAAAAGCCGGAACTGATGCAGCCCCGGCTTTCCTTATAACGTTTTGGTTTTTAGTTGCGCCGGTGTTACCCGGAATATTTTTATATTTTAAAATGTGTAATCGTTTTTAGCAATGAGCTTGTCGGCTATTCTGCGGCGGGCGTCTTTAAGATTGACAGGTTCTATCTTGGTAAATCTTTTCAGACCCATAAGCATCACACGAAGTTCGTCTCCCTCTGCAAAACTGGTAATCGCCGATCTGCCGGCATTGTTCGTTTTTTCTACTGCCCGGTTCAGATACACCGTTGCTATATCTTTGTACAATCCATTTGCTGCTTCTCCGGTAAGCCCTATTCGTTTTTCCACGCGTAACAATACCGACTCAGCCGCATATGTTTCTATAACCATGTCGGCCAGGTTCATGATAATCTCCTGTTCGTCCGAAAGTTTGGTCATGAATTTCTGAACCGCAGCTCCCGCAACCATCAAAACAGCCTTTTTAAGATTTTTCAGAACCTTCTTTTCTGCTGCAAAAATGGTATCATCCTCATCTGCACTAAAATCCGGGATCGACATAATTTCCTTTCCTACTGCCATTGCAGGAGTCATCAAGTCCAGTTGGCCCTTCATGGTTCGTTTCAGAAGCATATCCACCACCAGCAGCCGGTTTATCTCGTTGGTACCTTCGAAAATACGATTAATCCGACTGTCACGATAAGCGCGATCCATTGGTGCGTCTGCCGAGAAACCCATTCCGCCATAAATCTGCACACCTTCATCCACAACATAGTCAAGTACTTCGGAGCCGTGTACCTTCATAATGGCGCATTCAATGGCAAGCTCTTCCAGTGCTTTGAGTTTTGCTTCTGCTTCCGGCATTCCCTTTTCAAGAAGGGAAGCGGTAATGTCGTCGATACTTTGACCAACGCGATAAGCCGCAGCTTCGGTTGTAAACATACCGACTGCCATTTCAGCAAGCTTGTGCTTTATAGCTCCAAAAGTTGAAATGGACACACCGAACTGCTTGCGCTCATTGGCATAATTGATAGCCTGTTGTGCAACCTTTTTAGATCCACCCAAAGCCGCCGCAGCCAGTTTGATTCGGCCAATATTCAGGATATTCACAGCTATTTTGAAACCGTTGCCTCGGTCAGAAAGCATATTTTCGACTGGAACGAGGCAATCATTGAAAAATATCTGTCTTGTATCCGAGCCCTTAATACCCATCTTATGCTCCGGCTCATTCATGGTTATACCGGTAATGGTTTTATCCAGAATGAATGCGGTCAGGTTTTTATCAGTTTGTCCGTTTTCTTCTATTTTGGCAAAAACAATGAACACATCTGCGAATCCACCGTTGGTAATCCACATTTTTTGCCCGTTGATGTTGTAGTGTTTACCATCTGAGGTCAGTATGGCTTTGGTTTTTCCGGAGTTTGCATCGGATCCAGAATCCGGCTCTGTAAGGCAGTATGCCGCCTTCCATTCTCCGGAAGCGAGCTTCGGAAGATATTTCTGTTTTTGCTCTTCATTCCCATAATACAGGATTGGTAATGTACCAATACCCGTGTGTGCGGAAAGAGCTACTGAAAATGAATTTCCCGCACCAGTTGCTTCGGCAACCAGCATAGAGGTGTTAAAATCCATCCCAAATCCACCATATTGCTCCGGTACCACCGTTCCTAACAAACCGAGTTCACCTGCCTTGTCCATAAGAGAAGCGATCAATTCCGGACTTTTAGCCTGGTCAATCTCATCTAACCGTGGCCATATCTCTGTCTTCAAAAAATCCCGACACGTGTCGGCGATCATTTTTTGCTCCTCACTAAACTCTTCAGGAATAAAAATTTGTGATGCAGATGTTTCCTTTATCAGGAATTCACCTCCTTTAATCGACGTTTTTTTATCTTCTGCAACGGCCATGGTTAAGGGAAATTTGGTTATTGATATAAGATAATTGGTATGCATGCATACCAATTATAGTGTCACAAATATATCAAAATAAATTGTTATGCAAGCATACGGTTTGCCTAAATTTTTTCAAACCGTATGCCTGGGATGGAGAGATTATTTTTTGAATATTTTGAATTGTTTCAAAAGCTGCCCGTTACTTTCGAGATGAATAAAGTAAATACCTGATGCGAGCTGCATGGAGCGAAGGTCAATGTTAACCAGGTGGTCATCAATATTGGTATAACCCAAAGGGATTTCACTTTTCTTGCCGAGCGAATTGATAACGTAGTATCTGATATCAGCCTCTGGCAGCTCGTCAGGCAGTTTTATATTGATTACAGATTCAACAGGATTTGGGTAAAAGTTCCATGCTTCTATGCCCCTTGTAATATTGAGTGAGTCACCGTACGAGATACCAAACTGCATTGTGTTGGAGATGATGGAGGCATCCTTATTCGTTGCTGTTACCGTGAGTGTATACCTTCCCACAAATGGCGTAAAGCCTCCTTCGCTCTCGAAAAGTGCGTATGGGAATCTCATGGTTTTGGAGCTAATGTTTACAGGACCTTTAAGGCTGAATACCACCTGGTCATAATCGAAATTTCCATACGCGAAAATGTTCAGCAAAGGCGGCATGTCTTTCAGGTCAAGAACATCATCATGTTGTAATGGCCGGATAATCTGCTGGTTTACAGCACTACCTCCTTTCACAAGTTCAAAACGCAGACGGGGGATTTCGACTCGTATAATAAAAGGCACTTCCGCATAGGCCCCGAAATTATCGTATGCTCTTACGATCAGCCTGTGCTCGCCTTCTTCGGGAGGCGTACCCGAAATAACATTAAGTGCCACATCCAGCCAAGACGGGCGATTCTGAATGGTGATTGATGATATATAGCCATCGCTATCGGTGAAAATATCATTTGGAATGGCGTATGTAAAGGGCGTATTAACAGATGCATATTTGATAGGGAAGGAACCTATCGCGTAAGGAGGATTATTCAGGAACTGCGGCTCTACCACTTTAAGTGTGAAATAGGTTTCCACAAACGCGTTCAAATCATCGTACGCTTTCAGCGAAATTCGGTATTCCCCTAGCACGGTAGGAGTTCCCGTGAATGCTCCGTTAGCGAATTTGAGCCATGAAGGCATTTCAATTACCTCTACCTTAGTCACTTCGCCATCCGTATCTATGAAGGCATCTTTTGGAATTGTAAGCGAAAACGCCTTGTCAATTGCAATGGTCTGGTTGGAAAAATTGGTGTTTACAACAGGTGGCTTATTTGCATTTTCTCTGGTATCCACTCGTATGGTGAAATAAGCCTCGGAACTAGCGCCTTCATCATCAAAACCTTTTACTAAAATACGATGGTCGCCCAGAACGGTCGGTCTGCCTTTCAGTTGTCCTCCTTCATATCTTAGCCAGGAAGGCAAGAGCGATACATCCATCCGAACAATAGTACCATCCACGTCGGAAAAGGTGTCTGTTGGCAATCTGTAAGTGAAGTCTCTGTTTACAGCAATAATCTGCATTGGGATAGGCCTGAAAACGTAAGGCGCATAGTTGGATGCATCGTCCCAGTATTTAGGAGAAAATAAATCTTCGTCGACCCGAATGCGCACAGGTTTGGGGTTCGATGGGTCTGCATATGCTTTTTTAGCCCAGTCACTGTAAATGACATTACCCGCTCCTGATTTTTCCACAGCGGCGGATAACTTATAGCTCACCTCATCTTTGTAAACAATCGGGGTTATGGGCTGATTGAGCCAGGTAGCAGATGCCTGTTGTAAAAAAGGAGCGGCTTTCTGCATGGAAGCAACTGTCGATATTACTACAGCTACCATATTAGCACCGTGGGCAAAATTCTCATTGAGCTGTTTGAGATGAGTTGCGTTATCAACACTCGCATTTACAAACAATTCGTTTGCTGTGATGAAATGTGCCGGAGCGTCACTTTTGAGGATATCCACAGACCAGCGGTGATCGTGCGTTAACAAATCATCGTTTACCTTAATTCCGTCCGCTTTTTCGCTGAGACTTTTATATCCCAATGTGCCCCGTATTGCCGACATGCCGTCGAAAACGGATCCGTAATCAGCCACAAACTTAATTCCCGGATCGACAGATTTGATTGTTCCAATCATTTGATTTACAAATTGTTTCATCACATTGTGGCGGTAGATATACATATCTTTACCAGCACGCTGTCTGAAAGACTGAAAAGGCTCCCATCTATTACCCGGAAGAGGAACCTCGTCAAAGGATTTGTAGTGTGTTCCCCATAAGAAATTTAACCTTTCAATTTTTTTGTAATTGGGTTTCAGCCATTCCTTAAACCCCTTCCTCATAGATGACGAATAATCGTAAACGGTAATTTCTTCTTTGTCATTGATAATAATACCTCCGGGATATTCTCCTTCCTGTGTCGGGGTATTGGTTACAGTAACAAAAAGTAATTTTTTTTCGGTTTGAAGGTGTTTGTATCGTGTTGCTGCTTCTTTTACAAAAGCGATTGCTTTATTGGTAATTGGCTGATTGTCGAATCCAAAAAAGGTATCTCTGTACCCGCCGGATAAAGGCAGGTCAAAGTTGCTGATCTGGCTGTCAGAAATTTCCCAAAAATTCTTAATTCTCGTAGTGTGTCGCGCCAGATGAACCCGAAGCGCGACTTTCATACCCAGGCTCGTGGCCAAATTGATCTGCTCGTCAAACCTTGCCCAGCTTGGGGTTTCGGTAGGGGAGTTGAGATATATTTTATCCCAGGGAAGGGTGAGGTATACGGCGTTGAGACCGTTCTGTTTGGCTTGCCTTATGATGTCAAGCTCCGGACCTTTTTCAACAGTCAGGTTCATACAAAGTACTGCCAGATACCGCTGAGGATCGACTTCATTTGCGGAAGGCGTATTTTGTGAATAAGAAGCCAGACTTTTTAGTACAAAAAAGAGGGCTAAAATTATTTTTTGGTACTGAAAAGTGTCTTTTATAAGTAGAAACATAAGCTCGTGTTGGCTTTACAAGGTGTCCATAATTTTAATCCAGTCGGCGTAGCCATTTGCTATGTTGAAAACGCCTGCACGTTCCTTACTGATCTCCGCATTTGTAGAAATCTCCTTATTCATAATCAGATGCATAGCGTTAACCATTTGTTTAACGCTGATTTCTTCTGTTACAATACCCATGCCTTCCTGAATGAACTCAGAAGCTCCGCCCGAAGGAAATGAGATGATCGGTTTTCCAAGGAAGGCAGCTTCTATCATGACAAGCGGGAAAGGATCCTGTCGGGATGTTAACAGAAAGCCATCTCCGAGATTAATATAATTGTAGTAATCTTCTTTTTGTTTTCCGGTAAAATAAACCCTTGTTTGCGACTTGGAATTCCGGCATTTCTGCTCGGTGTAATAGACCATTCCATCATCGATTTTGTTGCCGACCCACACCAGATGAACACGCGGATCGTTAAGCTGATTGGCGATTTCTGGTAAAAGATCAAAGCCTTTTCGCTCTGAGGTCATGCCGGATAATATCCAGATGTGATCCTCCTGAGGTATACCCAGGGATTTCCTAAGCTCGGCAGTACGCGGGTTATCGGTTTTGATTTTTGTAGAATCGATGAAAGAATACAAGAGCTTTACATTATTTCCGCCCGCATCGCTTATCGCATCACAAGTTACCTGTGAACACCCGATTAGCAAATCTGACTTTGTGATGATGCTCTTCATATCTGTACTGCTTAGATAAGCGTAGGTGAGTGGTAACTCATGAAAGTGAGTAATCACCTTTACATTGAATTCCTTTGCAATCAGATAAACCTCCGGGAGCATTGTTGTATTAATGTACCAGATATCTGCTTTAAATTCTTTCCCAATCTTTCGAATATATTCCAGTGTTGGATTGAAACCCATGCGAAACTGGACCTTCTGAAAAAGGTTGTATTTTTTCGGAGCCACAAATGTGGGTATATCGGCAGGAAACTCTTTTAGCAATTCCCCATTATCGAAACTAACCAAACCTGCGTCAAAACGTGCTCTGTCTATATTTTGAAGTATATAAAGCAACATCATCTCAGATCCTGTTCGCGTGGCAAACGGTGTAAAAAACAGAATGCGCTGTTTTGGTTTTGTCATGGTAAAAAAGCTGATGATGTTATCCTTTTGAGGAGGTTAAGAGGTCTATGTTTTCGGACGGTTTAATCTTATACAGCTCTTTTTGCGCTAGTAAAGTTTTCCAGAAGTACTTCAACAAAACGACCGTTTTTCTAAAAAATACATGTTGGGTGCCCAGCTCTGAAAATGGATTTCCCGAGTTTTTTATATTTAATACAATCTTCCAGATGTACACGACAGGAATCATTAGTAAGTAATGAAAAATGAGTATTAAATAGGGCAGCACACCATACTGTTTTCTGATCCACAGCAAATTAGAAACCTGCATTTGGGTACTGAATCTGTTGATCCATGAAATGTTGGTCCGTCTGAAAGGGTTTTTGTTTTCCAGATGTATGTAGGTGCAATCTTCAAAAATACAGAGCTTGCCCAGTAATCCCAGTCTCCACGACCATTCCACATCTTCGCCATACATAAAAAAGTCTTCGCTGAATCCTCCGGTACGTTCAAAGCCTTCCCTGCGGGTAAAAATGAACGCTCCAACGAGCCAATCATACTGGTCAGGATCTTGATGGCTGGGTTCAGGATATAATTTATGCATGATTTTATCAGAAGTATTTCCCGGAGGCAGGATGTAGAAAGTACGCCTGAAATCATTAAAACTTTGATAGAATGGCATTTTGGTGCCGTCTTCGTAATGCTGAAACGCACCGCACGCCATGATGTCGGTTCTTGAATTCATTCGATCGAAACAGCGTCCGATCACGTTGTCTGTCAGAAGTGTATCAGCATTTAAGAGTAAAAAATATTTTCCAGAAGAAATCTCCATTCCCCTGTTATTTGCTCTTCCAAATCCGGCATTGTACTCCATGTCAATCCATTTCACTGCCGGGTGCGTATTCCTGATCACATTACCTCCTCCGTTTTCCGGGTCATTGTCTACGATTATAATTTCAAAACTGACATTTTGTGTGTATTTGTAAATAGAATTTATGCAATTAAGAATAAGGTCCGGACACCGAAAGTTTATGATGATAATGGATACATCCATATATAGTTTTCAAAGTTTGTACGGCAAAAATAAAGAAACTCCCCGGAAGACTGTTACATCTGCCGGGGAGAGCTTCAAAATACTGTAATATGTAACTTTAACTTAATTAAGTCTTTCGTATATGCCCGCTACTCCTTGTCCGCCTCCTACACAAGCAGTTACCATGCCATATTTTTGATTTCTTCTTTTCATCTCATTAAAAAGCTGTACCGATAAACGGGCTCCTGTTGATCCTAACGCATGCCCTAACGCAATTGCGCCTCCATTTGGATTCACTATTTCAGGATTGATGTCCAATTCCTGAATTACAGCGAGTGCTTGTGCTGCAAAGGCTTCGTTCAGCTCTATCTGTTCAATATCCGACAATTTAAGTCCGGCTTGTTTTAGTGCGATCGGGATAGCTGCAACTGGTCCAATGCCCATAACACGCGGATCTACTCCGGCGGTGGCATAGGATAACATTCTCGCAATGGGTGTGAGTCCCAAATCATTCACCATTTTTTCCGACATTACCATCACAAACGCTGCACCGTCGGATGTTTGGGATGAGTTTCCCGCAGTTACTGATCCACCTGCGGCAAACACAGGTTTTAGTTTCATTAGTGCTTCAAAAGTCGTGTCTGCACGTGGTCCCTCGTCCTGAGTTATAGTCGTTTCTTTTGTCTTTTTCTTCCCGGTAGCCTGATCAAAATAAGTTTCCTTAACCGTGATAGGCACAATACCATCTGCGAAAATATTCTCCTTTTGGGCATTGAGTGCCTTCTGGTGAGAAAGGAATGCGAACTCATCTTGTTTTTCGCGGCTTATTTTGAAGTCCTTGGCAACCTGCTCAGCAGTAAGTCCCATACTGAGATAATAGTCAGGATTTGTATGGGCAATTTCATAGTTAAGAGCGGTTTTCCATCCCATGGTTGGTACCATAGACATGGATTCAGTGCCTCCTGCGATAATACAGTCGGCCATTCCGGCGTGAATTTTAGCTGCTGCCATAGCAATAGCTTCAACTCCTGAACCACAATAGCGGTTAATGGTTATGCCAGATACATTTTTAGGAAGTGCTAGTAATGCTACATAACGTCCCATTTGCATACCCTGTTCTGCTTCGGGAACCGCATTGCCGACTATAACATCGTCTACACGTGCAGGGTCAAGATTGGGTATTTTGTCAAGAAGGTATTTAATTACTTCTGCTCCAAGATCGTCCGGTCTTGTAAAGCGGAATCCTCCTCTTGATGCTTTTCCAACGGCACTCCGGTACCCGGCAACAATGTATGCGTTCATATCTAAGGTTGGTTTTAGTTCAAATTTTTGCCAGTGATGCAAAATAGTATGCCTGCATACTATTTGTAAAATTAGCAATTAAAAATAAAACAACAAACCACCGGAATTTGTTTTCCGATGGTTTGTAAATACCAGTAAGTTCTGAGTTTTAATATTGATTTTCTAGGAAAGAATAGGTTGCCTTGCTGTTACTGTGATACAGAATGGCCTTGTTCAAGAGCTTTCTGTCCCGTATTTGCAGGCATCACAGCCCATAGAATGATGTATATAAGTACAATTGGGAATGGTTTAGGAATGAAAATTGCCAAAACCAGAAGTACCCGTACGATTGTTACATCGATCTGTAGATAGTCGGCTAAACCGGATGCTACACCACCTATTACTTTGCTGTTTGTATTGCGGAATAATCTATTGTTGTTCATGGCTATGTTCGTTTTGTTTGTTATTGTTGATTCAAAGGTACTATGTAATGCATGGTAGTTTGATCTGAAATGTTATGAGTGGTTTGTAGGTTTGAGAAATGGTTCTTTTTAGGGAAGAAATACCGAGAGTAATCGGCATTTGAGAGCAGTTCCTGCTGCTAAATTATTTTGTAACCACTGGAAAGCATTGATTCAATACTCCAATATGTCGCTCAGTTTTACGGAGAAGTCGATCAGGACATCGCTTCCCGTAAGTATATCGTTAAATGAGCAGGTTGTAACAGGGAAGTCAGACTGATAAATGTAAGTGAGTTGCTCCTCAGGAGAAACCAACCATGCAAGTCTGACGCCATTGTCAATCCACTTTTGCATTTTAGCCTTCAACTCATTGATGTTGTCTGTTTCAGATTTTAGCTCAATGACAAAATCCGGAGCCAAACGGGGAAACGATTTCTTTTCTGCCATGGAAAGTTCTTTCCAGCGATCAATGGCGATCCAGGCTACGTCCGGTACACGCATCGAAGAATCGGCAAGAAAGAAGGCGCCATTTGAATCCAAAACTTTGCCAGTTTTCTGACGACGGTTCCAGATGATGAGCTCTCCATTAAGTTCGCTGTTGTTGGAGCTGCTTAGTGCAAAAGTGGGTGTCATGTTGATGAAGAGTTGTCCATTTTCGTCCCTTTCCACATACAGATCCGGATTGGCTACACAAAACTCCATCAGCTCATTGTCGGTAAAAGATTCGATTGCAGGAAGATTTAATGGGATGATCATGCCAAAATGCTTTGTTCAACTCAAATATAACGAATTATGGATTATTCAAAATGCATAAAACTATTCATTTTGAATAAAGAACTATTTAAAACGAACAGTTTACCAAGGTGATATTAGAACAGGGTTACAACCGCTCTCATGGCTAACTGTCAATATTAGACTTTCCTTAGGATTATTCTGAATCTTGCTAATAACTATTTGTAAAGAATTACTTTTGCAGTTGAAAATAGTAGCTTTGCTGACAATCTGGCACATAAGATAAGCCGGGTGTAATATTTTTCAGAGATAAGGAACGATAAAAAATATAGATAAAAGATCATGTTTAAAATATTTTCGAAGCTATTCGGTACCAAAGCGGAACGGGATTTAAAGGAATTGACCCCTTATGTTGGGATGGTCAATGCAGAATATGCTTTGCTGGCTTCTCTTACGAATGACCAGCTTCGTGCTGAATCGGAAGCGCTTAAAACCCGCATAGCTTCTGAGCTGAAATCCATAGATGAACAAATTGCTTCTCTGCGCACGCAAGCCGCAGATGAGCCTAACGTAGACAGTAAAGAGGCTATTTTTAAGAAAATAGATGAATTGGAGCTGGATCGTAATAAAGAACTGGAACGCGTGCTTTTGGAAATATTACCAAAAGCATTTGCCATTGTAAAGGATACTGCGCGCCGTTTTAAAGACAATGACCGCATTGAAGTTACAGCATCATATTTCGATAGAGAAGTTGCTTCAAAAAAATCACATGTTTCTATCGAGGGTGAAAAAGCCTTTTGGAATACAACCTGGGATGTAATCGGGCAGCCGATCAAGTGGGCTATGCTTCATTATGATGTACAGCTGATCGGTGGTGTGGTGTTGCATCAGGGGAAAATTTCTGAAATGGCCACTGGTGAAGGTAAAACGTTGGTAGCTACTTTGCCAGCATTTCTAAATGCGCTGGCTGGTCGGGGTGTGCACATCGTTACTGTGAACGACTACCTTGCTAAACGTGATGCGGAATGGAATGCTCCGTTGTTTGAATTCCATGGAATGAGTGTTGATTGTATTGATCGTCATCAGCCTAATACCGTTGCCCGCCGTAATGCTTATAAGGCAGATCTTACGTACGGAACCAATAACGAATTCGGTTTTGATTACCTGCGTGACAACATGTCACGTACCCCGGAGGAGCTGGTACAGCGCAAGCACCATTACGCAATGGTCGATGAGGTTGACTCCGTTTTGATTGATGACGCGCGTACGCCATTGATTATCAGTGGACCTGTTCCTCGCGGAGATGAGCAGGAATATCTGGAATTGAAACCACGGGTGTCACGTATCGTAGAAGCTCAGAAGAAACTGGCAATGGATCTTCTGAACGAAGCAAAGAAAAAAATCGCTGCCGGTGATAAAAAAGAAGGAGCGTTGTCTCTTTTCCGTGCGCACCGCGGTATGCCAAAATACAAACCTTTGATTAAGTATCTGAGTGAGTCAGGAATCCGGCAGTTGATGCAGGAGTCCGAATCGATTCACCTTGCAGAAAATCAAAAATTGATGCCTGTTGCTGATGCACCTCTTTATTTCACAATAGATGAGCGTCACAATAGTATTGAACTTACAGAAAAAGGAATTGACTTCCTGACAGGCGAGTCGGTTGAAACCAATTTCTTTATTCTTCCAGATATTGCTGTTGATCTTGATGTAATCGAGAAAGATCAGTCCTTAAACGAACAGGAACGTATTCTTCAGAAAGAAGCACTGATTCGTGATTACTCTGTAAAAACAGCTCGTATTCATACAGTTAACCAACTTTTGAAAGCATATACACTTTTTGAAAAAGACGTGGAATATGTGATCATGGATGGAAAAGTTAAAATTGTGGATGAGCAAACGGGTCGTATTATGGATGGCCGTCGTTACTCTGATGGTTTGCACCAGGCGATTGAAGCAAAAGAAAGTGTTCGTGTAGAAGATGCAACGCAGACTTATGCTACCGTTACCCTTCAGAACTATTTCAGAATGTACCACAAGCTGGCCGGTATGACTGGTACAGCCGAAACAGAAGCGGGTGAATTCTGGGAAATCTATAAATTGGATGTCGTTTCTGTTCCTACCAATGTTGGAATTACACGTAAAGATCAGGAAGACAAAGTTTACCGTTCGGTTCGTGAAAAATACAATGCGGTAACGGATGAGATTGTTGAACTGGTAGAAGCAGGCCGTCCCGTTCTGGTTGGTACGACTTCGGTAGAAAATTCAGAGATTATCAGCCGGATGCTTACCCTTCGTAAGATTCCACATCAGGTTTTAAATGCAAAACAACACCAGAAAGAAGCGGAGGTAGTTGCAGAAGCCGGTAAGCCGGGAACTGTTACGATCGCAACCAACATGGCTGGTCGTGGTACGGATATTAAACTTACCGCTGATTCGAAAGCAGCGGGTGGTTTGGCTATTATCGGTACAGAACGCCATGAAAGTCGCCGTGTTGACCGTCAGTTAAGAGGTCGTTCCGGTCGTCAAGGTGATCCGGGTTCTTCGCAATTCTTTGTTTCTCTTGAAGATAACCTGATGCGTTTGTTCGGTTCTGACCGTATGGCGAAGGTGATGGACCGCATGGGACTGGAAGAAGGTGAAGTGATTCAGAGTGGAATGATTACCAAATCAATCGAACGCGCTCAGAAAAAGGTAGAAGAAAACAACTTTGGTATGCGTAAGCGTCTGTTGGAATATGACGATGTCATGAACTATCAGCGTGATGCCATCTATACGCGCCGTCGCAATGCTCTGTTTGGAGATCGTTTGGCTGTGGATATTGCCAATACATTATATGATGTTTGTGAGGAAATTTCGGCAACAGCAGGAACTTATGCTGAGCTGGAACTTGCTGCTATCACCACACTGGGTATGGAACTTCCATTCTCAGAAAGTGAATACGGATCTATGAAGCCGGCTGAGCGTTCACAGAAACTGTATGACGCTGCTGAGACTCAGTATCAGGATAAAAACAATGCGATCGGTCAAAAAGCGTTGCCCGTACTGCAATCAATTCACGCTGAACGTGGAGCTACAATTACTGAAATAATGATACCGTTCAGCGATGGTCTTCGCCAGACGGGTGTTGTTGTTGGTCTTAAAAAGGCCATTGACAACGATGGTCGTGAGATCACGCATGAGATGGAGAAGGCTATTGTGCTTTCGCTTATTGACCAGGAATGGAAAGAGCATTTGCGCGAAATGGATGACTTGAAACAGTCGGTACAAAATGCCGTATTTGAGCAAAAGGATCCTTTATTGATATATAAATTTGAGTCAGTTGAGTTGTTCAAGCGTTTCCTGAGTAAGGTGAACTTTGATATGATCTCGTTCCTGATGAAAGCGGATATTCCACAGGAAGACGCAGCTCCTGCTGCCGCTGCTGTTCCTCAACAGGTACGCCGCCCTGCGGCTCCTGCTCCCGAACTTCATACCAATCGTGAGGAGGATTTCGAATCTGAGCTCGACGGCCCTGGTGAATACGGTCGTCAAATGGAGTCATCTACGAAAACACAACCAGTTCGTACCATCAAAATTGCAGATAGAAATCAGAAGGTTTCAGTTCAGTACCGCGACGGACGAATTTTAAGAGACGTGAAATATAAAAAGGTTGAACTTGAAGTTAAAAACGGCGACTGCGTTGTAATTGAATAGTTTAGTCTTAAAATAATACGTTTTTTTAAGAAGCCCTGCCTTTCAAAATGTGACTGGCGGGGCTCTTTTATAAAGACAAAATCAGGATTTATACGATATTTGTATTTTACGGGACAAGACATTAACGAAATTTACCCTTAAATGAAATTACATAGAGAAGGATATACAATTATGGCTGTTACGGCCATTGTTCTCATACTTATCAATTTGGGCATACTGTATCTGTTGCCCGACGGATATTGGATTCCCCGAATTGTGCTTGTTGCCAGTATCGTAATTTTCTTTTTGGTTGTACAGTTTTTTCGTGTACCATCACGTGTTGTTCATATGAGCGACCGCCAGGTGGTAGCCCCGTGCGATGGTAAAGTAGTTGTGATTGAAGAGGTAGTTGAAAGTGAATACTTCAAAGGACCACGCAGGCAGGTGAGTATTTTTATGTCACCTCTTAATGTGCACATCAACTGGAACCCGATCAGCGGTGTGATCCAGTATTTTAAATATCATCCCGGATTATATCTGGTTGCCTGGCATCCCAAATCAAGTACGGAGAATGAACGCACAACAGTGGTAATTCGTAACACAGAGGGTGTAGAAGTTCTTTTTCGCCAGATTGCCGGAGCAGCCGCACGCCGTATCCGCTGGTACGTGAAAGAAGGAGATAAAGTAGAGCAAAGCACCGAAATGGGCTTTATTAAGTTTGGGTCGCGCGTGGATCTTTTCTTACCGCTGGATGCAGAAATAAAGGTCAATTTGCAGGACAAAACGGTTGGAAGTGTAACTGTAATTGCCGAGTTGAAATAATATATCGTATTACGAAAACGAAAACGCCATGTTTGCAGTGATTCTGTAAACATGGCGTTTTCATTTATATTACTAGAATAACCGCCAGCTCAGTATCTGCTGGAAAAAGTTTGGAACAGCAGCCGGATATACCACAGCCATAAACACCATCCCGAAAATTGCACCGTACATGTGTGCACTGTGGTTGACGTAACTTCTGCCTCGTCTTCCTTCATAGAATGAATATCCAAGGAAGAGTATACCGAAAATAAATCCTGGCATGCAAATGAAGAAGTAAAGGCAAATTTCCATCAGCGGAGCAAATAGTAAAGCTGCGAAAAGTACAGCAGATACGCCTCCGGATGCTCCCAGCGAGTTATAGTTAGAATTGGTCCTGTGTTTAAGATAGGTTGGAATATCAGATACGATGATACCAACTATATATAAAAAGAGGTAGTAAAAAGTGCCGTTCGGACCAAATAGCATTCCGAAAAGGCGCTCAATTCCATCACCTACAAACCACAAACTGAGCATGTTGAAGATAAGATGCCCAAAGTCGGCATGAACGAAACCAGAGGTAATAAACCGGTAGTACTCGTTCCTTTTTGTAACCTTATATGGATTCAGGATCATTTTCTCCATTAAGCTATAATTATTAAAAGCATAATAGCTGATCCCCGATGTAATAATGACAAGAATGAGGGTAATAGACATGGATTATATTAAGTGAATGATAGAATGATTGATTTAAATGTGAGCATAACCATTGTGATTATTGCTCACGGTTTACCAGCTGATCAACGAATTGGAGCAATGGTTGCAAGCGTCTGGCTGGTACATTCAGTTGCTCAAGAGAGGCAAAACCGCTGTTAAAATACTCGCTTATCTTAGCTTCGGTAAGCTCACGGATTCCTAGTTTGTCATAAATACCTCGTACGGCGTTTACTTTTTCGTCTTTGTCAAAAGTCTCCAAAGCTATCCATTTGTTCAATTCCTCTTTCTCTACTCCTTCTGCTTTTCCCAGCGCTTCAATTAGTAAAAAGGTTTTTTTATTGGAAATAATATCTCCACCAACCTGTTTGCCGAATTTTTCAGGATCTCCGTATACATCAAGCAGATCATCCTTTAACTGAAACCCGATTCCCATACTTTCTCCTGCTTTATATAGCAAGCGTGCAGAGTCCTGATCGGCTCCGCCTGTCATTCCTCCAAGTTCCAGAGCGAAGCCCAGCAGAACAGAGGTTTTGAGGCGGATCATTTCCAGATATTCTGTTTCAGTCACATCCCAACGGGTTTCAAAATTCATGTCGAGCTGTTGTCCTTCACAAACTTCGGCAGCAGTTTGGTTGAAACGTGCTAAAACCTGCCGCAAAAGATTCGGGTTGATATCCAGGAGATGATCATATGCTTTTATCAGCATAACATCACCGGACAAAATAGCCGTATTGGCATTCCACTTTTCGTGTACAGTTGCCTTGCCACGGCGCAGTGGCGCTTTATCCATGATGTCATCGTGCATGAGCGTGAAATTATGAAAAATCTCCACCGCCATAGCAGGCTTCAAGGCATTTTGCCAGTTGTCGTCAAATACGCTGGCTGCCAGTAAAGTTAAAAGGGGGCGAAACCGTTTTCCATTCAGAGACATGATGTACCGGATCGGTTCATATAATTCGTCGGGATGGTTGCCATAAGAACTTTTATCGAATTCGCTGTGAAGCGTTTGCAGCAGTTGTTCTGTTTTTATCATTTTTAGTTTATTTCAGCACCATACTTCCGGTTGTGCTGATGACATGAGTAGTAACGATTCTCTATATCCTGAGATGTATGCAAAGTAGCTAAATAGTGGTGACAATCTCAAAAGAACGTAGAGTTCGTATATATAAAGGCAATTTCGTACTAAGAGGTTCGCTCTGTCCCAATTTTAATATCTTTGGTTTTCATTACTTCAACCTGCCCAACCATGCCATTTTACCAATATTTCAACGGAGATATCATTCCTGTGGATGCTCCTGTTTTTAAGACAAATGATCTCGGTCTTTTACGGGGTTTCGGTTTGTTTGACTATTTCCGAACTTACAATGGAGTACCTTTCCGGTGGAATGACTACTGGCAGCGTTTTGAGAACTCTGCGAAATTGTTAAAACTTCCGTTGGCAATAACTCAGGAGGAGACTGCTAAAATTCTTGCCGATTTATATGCGCTCTCAGAAGAAAAGGAAGTGGCATTCAGGTTCGTACTTACGGGTGGTTACGCACCTGATAGCGTGAATGTAGTAAAGCCCAACTTTTTGATCAAAACTGAAGCGCTTCCTCAGGATAATCCCGCCGGCCGCTTAAAAGGTATCAAAGTTCTTCCGTACGAATACGTTCGTGATTTGCCGGAAGTGAAGAGTACAAATTATGTACATATGGTGCTCATGGCAGATAAAATGCGGGAAGAACAAGCTTCGGATTTGCTTTTTTACAAGGATGGTGAGGTAAGCGAATTAACCAGAAGTAATGTTTTTATAATAAAGGACAATGTTCTGATCACTTCTGATGCAAACATTTTAAAAGGAATTACCCGTAAGGTGGTGATGGAACTTGCTGCACCCTTTTTCGAAATCCAGGTTCGACGTGTCACTTACGACGAGCTGATGAGTGCTGATGAGGTATTTACAACCAGCACGACCAAATGGGTGATGCCAATTGTCCGGATCGGAACACATACTGTGGGTAACGGGCTTGCTGGCAGGCATTCATTATTTCTTCAAGGACTTTTAGAAAAGTTAGTGAGTGAATGGGGAAAATAGTGCTTTATTTTCAGACGTATATTAGCATATGTCACTCATAGTATATTACCAATGTTTAGTTAAATCATGGTAAAGTAATAAATTCTTCAGTTCCTCCCTTGTATTTATAATGTAGTTGTATACCTGAGACTACATAATTCCAACTATTAATTTATCGTCTATTTATTTATGCAAACGTTTCCGATAACGTTTGCATAAATAAATTAGTAGAAAAGTTTTATTATTTCTACTCAAATGCATAAATCATGTCAGGGTTTCGAATAGTACTTTTCGTCCATTTTTTATTGTTATTGCTTTTGTGCAAATAGCGGCATCCACCATTCACTCTTTCTCTATATAGGTTAATGCAATCGGTTGAATCATTACTTGAGCAATAAAGTTATGTTCTTTCTAATATTGCATTATATGAATTTTATTTTGAATAATTTATATCGCAACGGCATCATAAATTTAATTACTTGTCAGTTTTTTAAATCCCTAAGTTAGTATGAAACAAAACTTTACCTGTATTAATCGTTACCTGATCGGATTTGCCCTCACCGGCATATTAACCGCAGGTAACGCTGCTCATGCACTGCCTTCAAGCCCACCTGCGGCGAAGGAGTTGACAGTGGATAGACCTGTAACAGGAACCATCCTGTCGGCAGATGACAATACGCCAATTCCGGGAGTTTCAGTGGTATTGAAAGGAACGCGTTCCGGAACAAATTCTGATGCGGAAGGAAAGTTCAAAATTGACATTGTGGACGATAAATCGATTCTGGTTTTTTCGGCAGTTGGTTTTGTGAGCCAGGAGGTAGTAGTAGGAAATCAGTCCACCTTCGCCATATCCCTGGTAAGTGATATGAAATCGCTGAGCGAAGTAGTGGTTGTGGGTTATGGATCTCAGAAGAAGAGCCAAACCACAGGCGCAATTTCATCCGTTTCGGCGAAGGAAATTACCGAAATGCCAATTACCAACCTGGGGCAGGCATTGCAGGGACGTACAGCCGGTGTGGACGTGAGTCAGTCAGGCTCCAAGCCGGGTAGTGCTCCTAAAATCCTTATTCGTGGTCGTCGTTCTTTTAATGCAGGAAACGATCCTCTTTATGTTGTGGATGGAATTCCGTTGGCGGCAGGTTATGAGGATATTAACCCCAATGATATTCAATCAATGGAAGTATTGAAAGATGCGACAGCAACTGCCATTTATGGAGCCCGTGGAGCGAATGGCGTTGTGCTTGTAACTACAAAGCGTGGTGGTGTAAAAGGTAAAACAACGGTTACTTATGACACCTATTTTGGGGGTTCCAAGGCACTTAATAAATTAACGTTGTTCAGCGGACCAGAATTTGCAGAATACGTACGTGAAGCATATCGATCAACTAAAAACAGTCAGGGGCAGATTATTTACACCGACAAAGATGGCAAATATGTTCCAACAGGGCAGTCTGATCCTACTGCGGATGCGAAGATTGCTGTACTTGGTAGTGATCCCAATGTTGTGGATGGTATCGAGAAAGGTCGTAGTACAGATTATCAGGATTTGTTATTAAGAACTGGTTTTCAGCAGAATCATACATTGGGTGTACAGGGCGGAAGCGACAGAACACAATTCTACATTTCTGCCGGTGTATTTCAGGATAAAGGTATAACCAAAGGTCTTGATTACATGCGTACATCGCTGAGAGCAAATATCGACCACAGTATCAATAAAAGACTGAAGGTTGGAATTTCTTCTTACCTCATGTTCAGCAACCGAAATGGTGAATTTTTAAATCCATATAGTTTTACTATTCAGCAAAACCCGCTCGGTGCACCATATAAAGAAGATGGGAGTATCAATTTTACACCAACAAATGACGCTCTTTTGACAAATCCATTGGCTGAAATTGTTGATGGAGCTCAGGTCGATAATATCAAGAGATACAGAATGTTCAACAGCGTTTATGCAGAAGTACAAATCCTGGATGGTTTAAAGTACCGCGTTAATTTTGGACCTGATATTACTATTTCACGCTGGGGAAGATTCATAGGAGCGCAGACTAACGCTCGTAAAGGTGGTGAATCGCAGGCCAGTGCTGCCAGTACATTTGCTTTTAACTGGACCGTTGAAAATATTTTAACCTACAATAAAACTTT
Organism: Dyadobacter sp. CY312; assembly: GCF_021390535.1. Lineage (GTDB taxonomy): Bacteria > Bacteroidota > Bacteroidia > Cytophagales > Spirosomataceae > Dyadobacter. Next base: position 83,686 of record NZ_JAJUXG010000015.1, on the reverse strand, counting down.
CAATAACAAACACAATTTGGGAGTGACATTGGTTCAATCTATCCAGCGTGATAGATATGAAGGCTATCAAATAAATGTACAGGGTGTTCCGGTAGAAGCACAGCAGTTTTACAATATGGGCAATGCCAGTACGGTATTGCCTCCGGGCAGCACCTTAATTCCATGGACAATCAGCTCGTATCTGGGACGTATCAACTATGACTTTAATGATAAATATCTGGTTACATTGACATTGCGAAGAGATGGATCAAGTCGTTTTGGAGAAAATACAAAATGGGGTAATTTTCCAGGAGTTGCCTTAGGGTGGAACATGAGTAATGAGGCATTCCTGAAAGGTACACCATGGCTTGATTTGCTTAAACTAAGAGTTGGTTGGGGTAAAGTGGGTAATCAGGGTGTAGCTCCTTATCAAACCCAGGCTTTACTTGGTAGAACCGTATATGCATGGGACAACGTAGGTGCATTTGGTTACAGACCAACCACAATTGGTAATAAAGATCTGCGGTGGGAAAGTTCTGCTTCTACTAACATCGGGATAGACTTCGGTATCTTTGCTGGTCGCGTGCAAGGTTCTTTGGAATTCTATCAGACCAATACGACTGATTTGCTATTGTCCGATCAGCTTCCGGGCTCAAACGGTTATAGCGCTATAACACGTAACGTAGGAGAGACCAGAAACCGGGGTGTTGAGTTGGGTATAACTACTACCAACATCAACTCAAAAGGAGGTTTCAAATGGAATACGGATTTCCAGTTTACCAAGAATAGCGAAGCTATTATTTCTTTGTATAACGGAAAGGTGGATGATGAGGGGAATAAATGGTTTATAGGGCAACCACTTAACTCCTTCTTTGATTACAAGAAAGTTGGGATATGGCAGATTGCTGAGGCGGAAGAAGCGAAAAAATATTATCCTGGCGATCAAAACAATGCATTGGGTGCAGGTGTAGGACAAGTTAAAGTACAGGATACAAATGGTGATGGGGTAATCAATGCGCAGGATCGTGTTTTACTTGGATCTGACGTGCCTGATTTCAGCATGGGAATTACAAACCGGTTCTCGTACAAAGGTTTTGATTTGTCTTTCTTCCTTTTTGGCCGTTTTGGACAGATGATTGTTAGTGGTTTCCATCAGGATAACAATGCCCTTGCAGGACGCTATCAGCAGATTAAAGTGGATTACTGGACTCCGGATAATCCTAACGCATCATATCCGCGACCATTCAGCAGTCAGGAATTCCCGCAATACCGTCCAACATTGATTTATTTTGACGGATCCTTTATAAAAATTCGTAACATCAATTTTGGATACACTTTTCAAAACAATATCATAAAGAAATTGGGTTTAGAATCTTTGAGAGTTTTCACAAGTATTCAGCAGCCTAAAATCTGGTCGAAATTTATATCGGAGCACAATGGTGTTGATCCTGAAACTTCAGGTACAGCCGTTAACAACGGAATCACCCCTGCAACCAGAATAACTACATTCGGATTGAATGTCAAATTCTAAGGTTGGTTTTTAAGTATAGATTTTTTAAAATATTAATTGACTAAGACATGAATTTCAAACATATAATAAAACCTGCAAGAGTTTTTGCCATTGCAGCATTGATGCTTACCGGGCAGTCCTGTAGTCATTTATTGGACGAAGAGGTGGTCTCGGGAATAAGCAGCAACTATCTCAATACACCAAAAGGATTTGAGGATGGTGTAAACTCGGCATATTCTTCGCTTCGGACTTACTATGCCACCCAGTTGGGATTAACTATGACCGAATTCGGAACTGACATTTACGCAACAGGAGCAGATGGTGGATACAAAGGGTTTCACTTTTACGATACTCAAATGAACCCAACTGTGGATTATCTGGGTACTTTATGGGATGAGTTCTATCGGGGAATCAACACCTGTAACGCCATTATCGACAGGGCTCCCAATGTGACTGGCGTTAGTGATGACATTAAAAAGTTGCGAATCGCTGAGGTGAAATTTCTTCGTGCGCATTATTACTTCATCTTGTTCCAGCAATATGGCGGTGTAGACCTGCGGTTAACAGAAACTTTGGAAGCAACCAAGGATACAAAAAGAAATACTGATGCAGAAATGTATGCGGCGATTATTAAAGATATGACCGAATCAATTGCTGACCTTCCGGCGACAACAGGCCAATATGGTAGAATTACCAAGCCGATCGCAGAAATGGGACTAGCGAAGGTATATCTTACAAAAGCCTACTCGACTCAGAAAGCCGCCGACGATTTTACCAAAGCTGCGGAGTTGTGTAATAATGTAATAACCAAGTATAGCTACAAGTTGCAGGACGATTTTGCGAGTGTGTTTGACGAAGGTAATATCAGGAACTCTGAGGTTGTGTGGGCAATACAGTATACTGCCGATGCTATTACCAATGTTACCAATAACACCAATCCTGTGAACAGTGGCAATAACCTGCACCTTTTCTTTGGTATGCAGTATGATGTGCAGGCAGGAATGCAACGGGATATTCTGAACGGACGCCCGTTTAAGCGTCTTCGTCCAACTACCTATTGCACAGAAGTTGTTTTTGGAGAACGCGTGAATGATTCACGTTACAAAAAGACGTTCAAAGATACATGGTTGAGTAACAAGCCAGGAAAGGATTTGAAAACGGCATTCGACGATTCTAAAACAACGGTCACCTTCGCTGCGGGAGACACAGCCATATTCATACCTGGTTACGAAATGTCAAAAGAAGAACGGGCAAAAAGAAAATATCAGGTGCTGGTGCCAAGTAAATACTCCGAAGCATTGTTCCCGACCTTAACCAAATTTTTCGATACCAAACGTCCTGACATGACTTACGAACCAGGTAGCCGTGATTTCTTCGCCTTTCGCCTGGCGGACACATATCTGATGCTTGCAGAAGCACAACTTGCAGCAGGTAAGGTCAAAGAAGCTACTGACGCAATTAACATCGTTCGCAGAAGAGCTGGATGGCCCGGGAAAAAGGATGCGATGGAAATTACTCAGGCACAGACAACTTTTGAATTTATAGTGGAAGAACGTGCGAGAGAATTGGCCGGAGAACAAACCCGTTGGATGGATTTGAAACGTTGGGGTAATCTTGTGGATAAAGTTAAAAAATATAATCCACAGGCAGCAGCCAACATCACTCAGAACCATTTGTTGAGACCAATTCCTCAAACGCAGATCGACAGAAGCGCTAAAAATGCGGAAGGTGTATCTGTATTCGCTCAAAACGCAGGTTATTAAGTATTAATGGCCGGGTTGAAAACCGGGTGGGCTGTAAAGCAAAAGGGCTGCTGGTCGTCAAACCAGCAGCCCTTTTGCTTTATCCGGATTTTAACTCCAACCCTGCGCTGTAAGTGGAACACGGTTGTCGCCTTTGGTATGTAATGCGATTTCCTCTTTGTTGTCTGTCACATATCCTATCACACTTATTTTAGGATTGTTTTTGATCAGTTCGTATGCATCCTGTGGAACAGTAAATAGCAATTCGTAATCTTCACCGCCATTCAGAGCCGCGGTCATAGGGCTTAAATTGAGCTCCGTTGCTGCCAGATAAGTCTGATCGTCAATAGGTAAGCGCTCTTCAAAAACGATTGCACCCACTCCCGACTGCGCGCACAGGTGGAGCAGATCGGAAGCCAAACCGTCAGAAATATCAATCATAGCCGTTGGCAATACACCCGCTTCTGCAAGTTCGTAAATCACGTCCATACGTGCTTCCGGGCGAAGTTGCCGCTGAATCACATAATCTTTGCCTTCCAGCTCAGGCTGCATATTGGGGTTAGCAAGAAAAACCTGCTTTTCCCTTTCCAGTAACTGTAAACCAAGGTATGCTCCCCCAAGATCTCCCGTAACGCATAAGATGTCATTCGCTTTTGCCGTATTACGATAAGTGATCAGGTCCTTTTTTACCCTTCCAAAAACGCTGACTGATATGAGCAAGCCGGATCGGGAAGAAGATGTGTCACCGCCAACAAGATCCACATTATAATCTGCACAGGCCGTTTTCATGCCTTCGTAAAGTTCATCAATAGCCTCCACCGAAAAGCGGTTGCTCAATGCCAGGTTAACAGTTACCTGATGCGGAATGCCGTTCATGGCTGCGATGTCGGATACATTTATAGCGATCGCTTTATATCCCAAATGTTTCAGTGGAAAAAAGGTAAGGTCAAAATGAACCCCTTCCAATAACATGTCGGACGATAACAGTCCGAATTCCGTTCCCAGATCAACAACGGCGGCGTCGTCGCCAATTCCTTTTATAGTGTCAGGTAATTTAGTTTTAATTCCCTGGTTTATTCTTTTTATCAGGCCAAATTCGCCCAAGCTACTAATTTCTGTTCTTGCTTCCATGTTGTAAAATTAAACAAAAAAACGAAGCCACTTCCTGTATGAGAAATGGCTTCGTTTTTAAAGCTATTCTAAATCCTTTTAGTTCCTGGTTCCTTTGCAGGAAGTTGGAACTAAGGATTAGTAAGCGTGTATTCGTTTATAGTATTTCCTGTTTTCGGACTTGCTTTCAGATTTTTGATCACAAGTTTTGCGTCATCAATAGAAACTATAGAAAATTCAACAACTCCGCCACTGCCGGTTGGTTGCGGATTCAAACCTTTCAGTATCAGTTTTGAATCTCCCTCTACTTCCCATGTCCCTACGAAGGTTGAGCCTTCTTTTTCTGTGTAGGATACAGATGAAGCGGAAATGTTGAGGCGGAAGTTGGAATAACCGGGAGCAGTATTGCTCGATCCTCCTCGTGTATACACCGTCGCAGCACCTTCTTTAACCGATTCTGCCGTCCATGCTTTCGCAATGCGTTCAGAAAGAGGTTTTACTTTTTTCTTGCATCCCGTCGAAATCAGGACCAAAGCAATTACTACGCAGCAAAGCAGAGAGTAACTTTTTTTCATATCTTAATTTTGTGATATTCTTAAACAGAACGCCAAGTTCATACTTTTTAGTCTTATTATCAAAATATTCTGTGCGAGTGAATTAAAATTCCTCGCAAAAACCTTAATGACTAAATTGCACCGCAAAAATAATATTAAATGAAAGAATATACCAGAGCGCAGTTGGCATTACGCAACGGACAGGATCGGGAGGAAATCTGGTGTGCATATAAAGGGATTATTTATGATGTTACGACTTCCAGATTGTGGAGAAATGGACATCATTATGAACACTGGGCTGGCCAGGATCTGACAAAAGAATTGGGAGATGCACCACACACGGACCGTGTATTTGAGAAATTCAGCGTCATAGGGAAATTGACCATTTGAAGGTTTAAGAGGGCAGCAGATGTCTGTTATTAATGTAACTATGAATCAACAAAAAAATATATTGATTGCCGACAGCGGCTCAACCAAAACGGACTGGGTGTTAAAACATCAGAATGGTGTCACCAAAATCCAATCGGCGGGATTAAATCCTTTTTACCAGTCGGCAGAGGATATTATTGAGGTATTGACCAAAGAGGTTATTCCGTCAGTTAACACCGCCGTGCATGAGATCCATTTTTATGGAGCTGGCTGTGCGGATGCAGTTTCATCAAAACCCGTGAAAGATGCATTGGTATCCTGTTTCCCCGAAGCCTATATAGTAGAGGTAGCTTCGGATATGCTTGGCGCATCAAGAGGGCTTTGTGGGAGAGAGTCCGGGCTGGCTTGTATACTTGGAACAGGAGCAAACAATGTGCTATATGATGGAAATAACAACGTCAGATCCATCGGGTCGCTGGGTTTTTGGCTTGGCGATGAAGGAAGTGGGTCATTTTTAGGGAAAACACTGGTTGTTCATTTCCTGCAAAATGAGTTACCAGAAGATCTGAAAACCCTTTTTTCAGAACAATACCCGGAAATTAACCGGCTCACTGTGTTAGATCACGCATATAAAAAGCCTTTCCCTAATCGTTATTTTGCAGCTTTTACACATTTCATTGGTGCCAATATATCGCATCCGTTTTTGAGCGAACTGGTTAGCAAAGCATTTAACGTTTTTATTGAAAAATATGTGGTAAAGCACCCGGAGACAAAAGCGTATAAGGTTCATTTTGCGGGATCAATTGCCTATCATTTCAGGGATATTCTGGAAATGTCGTTGAAGGAGAAAGGACTCAAAGTCGGAAGAATTCTAAAGTCTCCGATGGATGGGTTAGTTGAGTTTCATTCGTGATTTTTTCCGTTGTGGTGGATCTGATAAATCGGAACAGTAAGGATTAGTGAATCAACATTAATGATTAACTTTACTTTAACTGCAAGTCAAATATTTAGAAGAATGGAAAATCTATTGGGCCGTATCACTATTAACCCAAATGTTTGTCACGGAAAACCAACTATCCGAAATAAACGGTATCCGGTAGAAATGTTGCTTGATTTATTGGCAGCCGGTAGTACCTACAAAGAAATTTTGGATGATTACCCTTCACTAGAAAATGACGACATCCTGGCTTGTCTTGCCTACGCTGCTAAATTGTCAAAAGTTAAGAGCGTTCAGAATGTAATTTCATGAAATTTCTGGTGGACGCTCAATTGCCCTACTTGTTGGCGCAATGGATTAGAGATAAAGGGTTTGAAGTTGTTCATACGGATGATCTCCCAGCAAAGGATGAAACAGAGGACCGGGAAATCCGATTATTTGCTGATGCCAACGGATTTATTGTTATCACAAAAGATTCTGATTTTTTGGATAGTTACATTCTGAAAAGCTCACCTCGTAAGATGTTGTTGATCACCACTGGAAACATCAAAAATAAAGCTTTGCTGGACTTGTTTCGTTTGAATTTTCAGGAGCTTATTAATCTCCTCGCCATTTATGATCTTATCGAGATGAGTAATACGCAAATCACAGCCCACGAATAACAAACGTTAATGTATGTTAACCGTAGACGTTAAGTCACTTTCCACAACTTTCCAAAAACGTTATACCAGAGTTAGGTACTAACTTTGTCTGGTAAAAATTACAATAATGTCCCGCCGAACAATTCAGTTGCTTACTATATTTTCTGCCTTGCTTATAATCGGTGTGGTGATTACGCAGATATACTGGGTGAAGCAAACGCTGGATCTGAGACATCGCCAGTTTAATCAGAACGCGCATGTGGCTTTGCAGGATGTAGCAGGGAAATTGGCTCATGTGAGCGGTGTGATGCAGACTACCAATCCGGTGGAGCAATTATCTACAGAGTATTTTCTTGTGAATACCAATGCCACAACACAGCCGGATCTGCTCGAATTGTTTATCAAGGACAGTTTTCAAAAGCATAATCTGATTACCGATTTTGAAGTGGGAATTTACGATTGTACAACCAATCGCATGCGATACGGTATGTCGCTGAGTACCAAAAACAATGAAAAATCTCCCACGGCAACGTCAAATTGGGTCAAAACAGACAAATATCCCTACTATTTTGGCGTTCGTTTTCCTGAGCAGGAAACCTATTTCGCCGGAAGTATGACAGGCGCAATCTGGTCGTCTGTGCTGGTGTTGGTTGCCGTTTCGTTCTTTGCGTATGCTTTATTTATTATTCTGAGACAGAAACAATTATCGGAAGTGCAGCGCGATTTTGTAAACAATATGACACACGAGCTGCAAACGCCGATCTCTACCATACGCATTGCAGCCGATGTGCTCAATTCAGAAAGTATAATAAAGCAACCTGAGCGGCATAGCCGATACGTTCGCATTGTGCAGGAAGAAATATTGCGTTTGCAAGGTCAGGTAGAGATGGTGTTGTCCATGGCAAAAGCGGAGCGAAATGCACTTATACTGAAGGAAGAGACAATTGATGCGCATGAGGTGATACAATCTCTGCTGCTGCCTTTCGACGACAAAATCCAGTTTATTTCGGATGCAGCGAACGGTGTCATCCGGGCCGATCCTTTTCATTTCAGATGTATGATCACCAATCTGATTGATAATGCCCTGAAATACTCTGATGATGCTCCGAAAGTGATTGTTAAAACATCAAATAAAAATGGGAATCTGCTCGTTTCGGTGCAGGATCAGGGCATAGGAATTGCACCTGAATATCAGAAAAAGATTTTTAACCAGTTTTTCAGGATTTCATCCGGGGATGTGCATAACGTAAAAGGCTTTGGAATAGGGCTTAGTTATGTGAAACAAATCGTGCGTGCACACGGCTGGTTGCTGGAACTGGACAGTGCACTCGGAAAAGGAAGTACATTTAAGATTACAATTCCGCAGGGTAAAGGAACTGCGGGCTGAGATTATAGAAAGTCATTTTATCAAAGTTTTCAGACAATATTGCAACGTTAGCCATTTACAACCTAAACATCAGATCAGTTGAAGAAGAAAATTTTATACGTAGAAGATGATCCGAATCTTGCTTTTGCTACCAAAGATAATCTGGAACAGTTCGATTATGAGATTGTTCATGCACACGATGGTGTGGAGGCACTGGAAATTTTTGGTAAAGAGCATTTTGATATTTGTGTTTTGGATGTGATGCTGCCTAAAATGGATGGCTTTACACTGGCGGAAAACATCCGTAAGTCGGATAGCCAGGTGCCGATCCTTTTTTTAACAGCCCGCTCGTTACAGGAAGACAAAATCAAAGGCCTTCAATTGGGTGGGGATGATTACGTCACCAAGCCATTCAGTATTGAAGAGCTGAGGTTGAGGATTGATGTTTTTCTTCGGAGAAGCAAGGCAGAACAACCTGCCGTAGCTAAACCGGAATCTAATAGGATCGGGAAGTATATATTTGATTTTCAAAAACTTACTTTGTCAATTAATGACAGTTTACAAACCCTGACATTCCGTGAAGCGGAGGTGCTAAAATACCTTGCCGACAGACCTGACCAGGTAATCAGAAGAGATGATCTGCTTAAAGCTATCTGGGGCGATGATGATTATTTTATGGGCAGAAGTCTGGATGTTTTTATCTCACGTCTCCGAAAGTATCTGTCGCAAGATCCTGACATTCGTATAGATAACATTCACGGAGTTGGCTTCAGGATGCGTTGGTAATTTGAACTTTTTATAAAAATTTCTTGGTGGAATACTTGCGTTACCAAAAATAAGTCCGCATATTTGCACCCTCATTTGGAAAAATAGTAAAGTCATGGCTAAGGTTTGTCAAATTACTGGTAAAAGAACTCGTGTTGGAAATAACGTTTCCCACGCTAACAATAAAACAAAACGTAAATTCTTCCCGAATTTGCAGAAAAAACGTTTCTTCCTTCCTTCAACAGGGGAATGGGTTACGCTTAAAGTAGCTACTTCAGCACTTCGTACAATCAACAAGAATGGTATTGAAGCTACTATACAAAAAGCTTACGATAAAGGAACGCTTACGTTCTAAGAAATTTACGAATTTATTGGAAAGGACTTCTCCTATCGGGAAGTCCTTTTTTTCGTTGCTTTAATCGTTTCTAACTGATGCAATCTGAAAAACCGGTTTATCTGCTTTTGGGGTCTAATCTGGGCGACAGGCTGCATATCATGCATACTGCGGTTGAGATGCTGGCAGAAGCGGTGGGCAATGTAACTGCTATGTCATCGGTTTATGAAACTGCTCCCTGGGGCGTGTTGGATCAGCCTGCTTTCCTCAATCAGGTGGTGGAGGTGCATACCACGCTCGCCGCGGAAGAGGTTTTGCGACTTGTGCTGGAAATCGAACATGAGCTTGGTCGGGTGCGCTATGAGCGCTGGGGTGCCCGTGTTATCGACATTGATATCCTGTTCTTGGGTAATCATGTGCAGGATAGCGCCCGCCTCACAGTCCCGCACCCACGTTTGCATGAGAGGCGGTTTACACTTGTTCCTCTGGTTGAGCTCATACCATTTTATGTACATCCTGTTTTAGAAAAAACATTATCTGAATTATTAGAAACATGTACGGATGATAGCGACGTACATGTCTTTTCAGGAAATAATTCAATTGCGGATTAAATAGTCATCTGCATCTTTCTTCCCATTCACTTCCCTTTTACAGCAGTTCATCATTTATTAATTCCTTTCGCGCCATTTTATTGGTTGTTTTGCGTTGTGAAACTGACGACGCCCGGAATTATTTGTTGTTAAATAATTAGGGTATACGTCTTCTGAGTTGTCACCGAATAAGAAAAATTCAATTTTACACCACCTAAAGTGAGCCATGATTAAAAAATTATCCGTCATCTGGTTAAGCACTATACTCTTGTGTATGAGCATAAGCGCTTTTTCCCAAAATAAACAAACCGTGAGCGGTTATGTAAAAGACGCCTCGAATGGAGAAGGTCTTATCGGCGTATCAGTATATGTGCGCGAAGCAGAAACGGGCGTCGTTACCAACCCCTACGGCTTTTATTCTATTACATTACCTGCTGGAACCTATACGCTGGTGTATAGCTACATTGGTTACCAAAAAACGACTAAGACAGTTGTGCTGGATGCTGACAAAACCGTGAGTATTGAAATGGGTGACGAAAGCAGTGAACTGGCCGAGGTAACTATTTCTACAAAAAAAGAAGATGAGAATGTGAAGGGTATCGAAATGTCGGTTAATAAGGTGGAGATGAAAACCATCAAAAAAATGCCGGCACTTTTTGGTGAAGTTGACCTTGTTAGAAGTATTCAGCTCTTACCTGGCGTAACTACCGTTGGTGAGGGTGCATCCGGTTTTAATGTAAGAGGAGGGGATGTATCCCAAAATCTGGTATTGCTGGATGAAGCACCTGTTTACAACTCATCACATTTGTTTGGATTTTTCTCTGTATTTAATCCTGATGCGGTAAAAGATGTGAAACTGATCAAAGGCGGGATTCCTGCTCAATACGGAGGAAGGATCTCTTCGATTCTGGACGTCAGGATGAAGGAAGGTAATGCCAAAAAGAGAGAGATTAACGGAGGTTTGGGGACTATTTTCTCTCGTCTTACCTACGAACAGCCTTTTGCAGAAGGAAATGGATCATTTATTGTGGCTGGTCGTCGGTCTTACATAGATGTATTGGCAAAGCCATTTTTGAATAAAGACATCCGCGATTCCAAGTTTTACTTTTATGATCTTACTGCCAAAGTGAATTACAGACTTGGCGATAAAGATACTTTTTATGCTTCCGGTTATTTTGGTAAAGATGTATTCGGTGGGGGAGATTTCGCATTCGGTTGGGGTAATGCAACGGCCACAGGTCGCTGGAACCACATTTTTTCCAATAAGCTGTTCATGAACCTGACTGCTTTTTACAGCAATTATGATTATTCGTTAGCGCAAAATGCAAATGATGACAATGCAAAGGACAAATTTGACTGGAAATCAAAAATTATCAGCACCAGTATCAAGCCTGATTTTACATATTACCTCACACCAAACAATCAGTTAACTTTTGGTGGACAATACATTCGTTACGATTCACGTCCGGGAAAAGCAACTGCAATTTCAGAAGGTGAACAAACCGATATCAGCCAAGATCCACGCTATGGAGATGAGTCAGCATTGTATATTGGGAATGAACAAAAACTGACGGATAAAATTTCTTTACAATACGGTTTGAGATACTCATACTTCCGTAGCCTTGGTCGCGGAACAGAGTATGACTACCAGGAGATTATAAAAGGTGAACACAAACTGCCTATTTTCCCGGGTCGGGAATACGGCAAGGGTGACGCGATCAAATCATACGGGAATTGGGAACCACGTTTTTCCGTAAACATCGGTCTGTCTTCGTCAACATCTATTAAAGCGAGCTATAACCGAACGGCGCAATATCTGCATTTGCTTTCCAACACTGCTGCTAGTTCCCCTTTGGATGTATGGACTTTGAGCTCGACGGCCATTCGTCCTGAAAAGGCAGATCAGGTGGCTTTGGGCTGGTTCAGAAATTTCAAAGAGAATACTTACGAAGCATCTGTGGAGGTTTATTATAAAAAACTTTACAACCAGATTGACTACGTTCCGGGATCCGAATTGTTGCTTAACAGATTTGTTGAAGGAGATTTGCTTTCAGGAAAAGGCCGTGCTTACGGTGCGGAATTCTATTTGAAGAAAAATAAAGGAAAACTTACCGGTTGGGTGAGCTACACCTTATCCCGTACGGAGCGAATGGTTGAAACCATCAACAACAACGACTGGTTTGCAGCACGATTTGATAAGCCGCATAACTTCACTGCTGTTGCCATTTATGAGCTTAAAAAGAGACTTTCTTTGTCAGCTAACTTCACGATTGCGTCCGGTACACCGGCAACCTTCCCTACTAATAGTTACATATGGAAAGGAATGTTGGTAGGACACAACTACAAAAACGAGAGAAACAACAATCGAATTCCGGCATATCACAGGCTGGATCTGGCTGCTACACTTAAATCCAAAAGAAAGCTGTTTAATATTGGTGAAGGAGAGTGGGTGTTTTCGATATATAATGTATACAATCGGAGAAATGCGTTTTCGATTTATACTCGTGGTAACGAAGATACTCCCCTTAGAGCCGAGGCTATACGGTATTCGGTTATTGGAAGTTTTATTCCTGCTATTACTTACAACTTCAAGTTCTGATCAATTAAATTATCCCTTTCTTGAAAAGTTAAAAAGATGAAAAATACATTGAAAAATACATTAACAAAGTCAGCTATTTACAGCTTGTTATCGCTACTTGTTATCGTCAGTCTCACTGGCTGTGAAGACGTGATTGACTTCCAAACTGAAACAGGGCCGCCGCAATTGGTTGTCGATGGATGGATAACCAACGAGCCGGGATCTCAAACCATCACCCTCAGCTGGTCATCTGGATATTTTGATAACGGTTCTCCCAAACCATATCTGGGTGCAACAGTAACAGTTACAGATAATTTGGGTACTGTTTATGAGTTCAAAGACGTAGCAGGTGACGGCAAATATGTTTGGCAATCGCCGGGAAAAGATACGTTGGGTCACATTGGCCGTAGTTATAAATTACAGATAAAAAATGGCAATGATATTTTTACCGCCGCAAATGAAATTAGGCGAGTTCCCAATGTGGATTCTGTTGTTTATCAGAATGAAACGTTGCCATTTGAACCAGATAAAGGCCCCAAAAAAGGCTATATAGCATCGTTCTATGCAAGAGACTTTGTGGGAGAAGGAGACACATATTGGATTAAACCAGTGATAAGAGGAAAAGCGGTTGTAGAAAAACCTTCCTTAATTTCAACTGCATATGACGCAGCGTTCAGTGCGGGCGCTCCGTCTGATGGGCTGATTTTTATTTTGCCTTTGCGTCAATCAATTACAACTGATTCACTATATTCTGCCGGTGCTTCGGTAGGAGTAGAGTTACATAGTATTACGAATGAGGCATTTGAGTTTTTGAAACAAATGAGAGAACAGGCATCTAATGGTGGCCTTTTTGCCGTTCCTATTCAAAATTTGAAGTCAAATGTAGTAAATACGAATTCCTCTGGAGACAAAGCTCTGGGCTATTTCGGTGCCTCTGCTGTGAGCCGGATGGAAACAGTGATTGATCCTGCAAAAGCAAGGCCTGAAGATTAATTCCAAAACTGTTTTCGTTAAAAGCCACTTGTGAGAATACTTGCAAGTGGCTTTTTTGTATATTTCTAGTACATTTTACAATCTTCATGAAAAGACTATTCTTGTTGTTCATTTTTTGCCAGATTTTATCTGCACATGCTCAGCAACGCCCACGTGAACTGGGTATCAAAATTGGCGTTTTGCCTACCGGCACTTTAAACGCAATTACGGATGTTGAGGGTGTGAAAGTTGGGCAGATCACGCTTTCGGAAGGTGATGATGTACGAACCGGAGTTACGGCGATATTACCACATAGTGGTAACATTTTTCAGGAAAAGGTACCGGCAGCCATTTATCTGGGAAATGGTTTTGGCAAGTTGGCTGGATATTCTCAGGTGGAGGAACTGGGGACTATGGAGACTCCAATTGTGCTTACAAATACGTTGAGTGTGCCCACTGCATCAGACGCTTTGATTGACTGGACATTGGGCCAGGCAGGTAATGAGGACGTAAGATCTGTAAATCCTGTGGTGGGAGAAACAAATGATGGCTATCTGAATGATATTCGGGGGCGTCATGTAAAAAAGGAACATGTTCTTAATGCACTTGCTCAGGCAGAATCGGGTGCGGTAGATGAGGGTAATGTGGGTGCAGGTACAGGTACTGTGTGTTTTGGCTGGAAGGGCGGCATTGGTACTTCATCCAGGAAATTACCTGAAAAACTGGGAGGTTATACTGTAGGTGTTTTGGTTCAGACCAACTTTGGAGGTGTGTTAAAAATAAATGGGGTGCCTATCGGTGAGGAACTTGGACAATATGCTTTCAAAGAGGCTCTTGATAAATCTTCGGACGGTTCCTGTATGATGATATTGGCTACTGATGCACCTTTGGATGCGAGAAACCTTAAACGCTTGGCTAAAAGGGTGATGCTGGGCATGGCTCAAACGGGAGGTATTGCTGCCAACGGAAGCGGAGATTACGTGATCGCTTTTTCTACGGCTAACCGCATACTTCACAATGCTCCCCAACCGACTTCTACGGCTACTTTTTTGAATAATGATTTTGTTTCTCCGCTTTTTTTAGCTGCAATTGAAGCAACAGAGGAAGCAATCATTAACTCGCTGTTTATGGCTACAACCTCGTCGGGAACAAAAGATCACAAAGTTGAAGAACTTCCAAAAGAAAAAGTAATGGAAATTATGAAGAAGTACGGCAGAGTAAAGCTGTAATCTTATAGTTAATTCTGTCCGTTGGGTTAATTATAATAAAATAAGCACTTTATATTTGCGATTGTAATATTTTACACTAAAATTTGCGGTTTATTAAGAAGACCTATATCTCGTGCAGACCCGACGCTTTATAAATCAGACAATTACTTTGCTTATGGCTGCCATGCTGTTAATGGTAGCAGGGGCGAAGTCATGGTCAGGTAATAACGACGGTGCGTTTTTCAAAAATGAGAAGGCGGCACTTGAAAGTCTGGCTAAGGAAGATGCTTCCAAAGCGCCTGAGGGAAATCAGGCTACGGTTAGTTCCCTTTCTCTCAATGCGGTAATTACACCCGCTATCTCTTTCGATTTCTTCCAATATTTTTATTTCCTTCCTTCAACCGTCTGGAGCTTTGTGCAAAAGGAAACGGTTGTGGAAATTGCCTACACAGAAACGACAAGATTGTTATCCTGCTTCAACAGGATTTTTGGTCGTTATATTGTCACCAATGCCCCCTGATAACCAGGCGATTCTGCATTTCTTATCGGATGTTCATACCATAACGTATCGTACGTTTTTCGGGTAATTTGGCATCTTTTGGCTTTTGCCGCTTTTCTGATTTTGTAAAAACAATCAATTAATAATACCAATGACCAATAAAAATGGAGTAATAGGGTTGTCCATTGTGCTGGCCCTTATTAGTGTTTACTACCTTTCTTTTACGTTCGTTTCGCGTAATATCAAAGGTAAAGCTGAGACCTATGCCATGGGAACAGATGGCAAAGTAGATGTGTCTAAAAAACAGCATTATATCGATTCGCTTTGGCGTGAAGATGTATATCTGGGACAGACATTACAGGAAGTAATGGAACGCGAACTTAGCCTTGGACTTGACCTTCAAGGTGGTATGCATGTGGTTTTGGAAGTTTCTCCTGTTGATATTCTTAAAGGAATGGCTGGTGGAAATGCCCGTAGTGCAGCATTTCAGAAAGCACTTACACAGGCAGGTCAGGACAAAAAAGCAAGCAACAGTACATTTGTGAGCCTTTTTGTAAAAGCTTTCAAAGAAGCTGCTCCTAATACCAGCCTTGCAAGTGTTTTTGCAAATAGCGCCAACCGTGGCAAAATTAACAGCACATCTTCGGACAGTGATGTTATCAAAATGCTTAATACTGAAATCGATGGGTCGATCGAAAGAGCTTTACAAATTACACAAGCACGTATTGATAAGTTTGGTGTAACAAACCCTAATATTCAAAGACTACCTGGTAAAAACCAGATTTTGGTTGAACTTCCGGGTGTAGATAATCCTGAGCGTGTACGTCGTTTATTGTCAGGTGCTGCGAAACTTGAATTCTCGGAGGTATATCTTACCAATGAACTAGCCTCAGGTTTGGACCAATTGGGTAAATACCTTTCAAAACAAGCGGAAATTGAGAAAGCTGCTAAGCCAACTACTGCGGCGGCTGCAACTGATACTACTAAAAAAACCGGCTTGGGCGGTTTGGCTGCTCAGCTCGAACAAAAAAGCGACTCTTCCGCAACCGATTCTTCTGCTTTGGCAGCTCAAAGTGCAGCATTGACAAATCTTTTTGTACCAATGCCACAAGGACTTGGTGTATACATGAAGGATACCGCACGTGCTAACCAGATCTTGAACCGTCCGGAAGTTAGATCGTTTTTCCCGGCTGACCTTGTGTTTATGTGGGACCGTAAAGGAACCGCCGGAGCCAACAATCAGTTGATTCTGCCATTGTATTTTATCAAAAAATCGAATGGACAGGCTGCAATGGAAGGTGATGTGATCGTGGATGCAAACCATGACTACGATGACCGTGGCCGTCCGGAAGTAACTATGCGTATGAACGGAGAAGGTGCACGTAAATGGCGTACACTTACTGCAAGAAGCGTTGGTCGCCCGGTTGCGATTATTATTGATAACCTTGTTTACACTGCTCCTACCGTGCAGGGTGAAATACCGAATGGTAACTCGAGCATCACTGGTAACTTCACAGTGGAAGAAACCAAGGATATGTCTAACGTATTGAAAGCGGGTAAACTTCCTGCTCCTACGCATATCGTTGAAGAAGCAGTAGTTGGTTCTACACTTGGTGCAGAGGCTATCTCACAAGGCGTTTGGTCGTCGGTAGTTGGTCTTGTCATTGTATTGGTATTTATGTTTGCTTATTATAGCAAAGCAGGATGGATAGCGGATTTGGCGTTGTTCATCAACCTTTTCTTCTTGCTGGGTATCATGGCGTCTTTGGGTGCTGTTCTTACACTTTCGGGTATTGCTGGTATCGTGTTAACGATTGGTACTGCGGTGGATGCGAACGTACTGATCTATGAAGGTATCAAAATTGAAATCGAAGAAGGAAAGCCTTACAAACAAGCTGTAACGGATGGTTTTAAAAATTCTCTTTCAGCTATTATTGACTCCAATGTTACTACGTTCCTGACTGGTATTATCCTTTACGTATTTGGTACAGGCTTGGTGCTTGGTTTTGCCACAACGCTCCTTATCGGTTTGGTTACATCGTTCTTTACAGCTGTCTTTATCACAAGATTGATTCTTGAAAAACAAACTGAGGCGGGGCATGTTTTCAAATTCTATTCAGGATTGACCAAAAACTGGTTTAAGGATAACAACTTCGATTTCATTTCTCAGCGTCGTCGTTTCTACGTTATTTCTACCGCGATCATCGTTATTGGTATTGGCTCGTTTATCTTCAAAGGTTTCGGTTTGGGTATCGATTTCAAAGGTGGACGTTCTTACATCGTTCGTTTTGAACAATCGGTGGAGACTGATGATCTGCGTGCTGCAATGGATGATGTACTTGGAATGCCAACCGAAATCAAAACTTTTGGTGGTTTTGACCAGGTTAAAATTACAACGCCATATCTGATCGAAGACGTATCTCCTGATGCAGATCAGAAAGCTGAGGCCAAGATTCTAGAGGGTGCTTCCAAGCTGAAAGGTAATCCGGCCAAGATTGTAAGCTACTCTAAGGTAGGACCTACAATGGCTTTTGACACGATGATTTCAGCTGTTTATGCCGTACTACTTGCCCTGTTGGTAAACTTTGTATACATCTTTATACGTTTCAAAAGGCTTGCATTTAGTTATGGTGCAGTAGTATCTCTGTTTCACGATGTGATTATACTTTTGGCTGTCTACTCTTTGTTTAATGGTTGGTTACCGTTCTCATTAGATATTGATCAGGCGTTTATTGGTGGTATTCTTACGATGATCGGGTATTCGATGAATGATACAGTTGTAATATATGACCGTATCAGAGATTATATGAACGAGAATAAAGGTAAGAATGAGAATATTTCAACGGTTATCAACAACGCACTTAACAGTACTTTAAGTCGTACGGCTGTAACCGGTATCTCGGTAATCCTTGTACTCTTGGTATTGATGATTTTCGGAGGTGTTGTACTTCGTGGGTTTACCTTCTGTATGTTGCTTGGGGTAATCGTTGGTACCTATTCTTCTCTTTTTGTGTCTGCTCCTATCGTGGTAGATTTCCTTCAGAGAGATAAGATGAAAGAAGACCTCACTCCTGCTGTCGAAGGTGCTGGACAAATAGCCGCTGCGAACAAAAAGATCAAAGCGTAATAATTTAGAGGATTAAAAGGGGAAAGTAATTTACTTTCCCCTTTTTTATTTTGCAGTTGTGAATACTTAGCAAATTTTCTTTTAGTTTTAGGGAATAATGATAAAATAATTACAATAGAAAACTCTTTATGGCAAATCAACTTTGGGTTAAAAAGCCTATCGAAAAATTATTAAAAGAATCAACAGGTGAGGAGAATCAATTAAAAAGATCATTAGGATCGGCTAGCCTTGTTGCACTGGGTATTGGTGCGATCATTGGTGCCGGTCTTTTTTCATTGACAGGAATCGCCGCAGCAGAACATTCCGGCCCTGCCGTAACGATATCATTTATATTGGCTGCTGTCGGATGTGGATTCGCGGGTCTTTGCTATGCAGAGTTCGCATCCATGATTCCAATCGCTGGTAGTGCATATACCTATTCGTATGCTACCATGGGTGAGTTTGTGGCCTGGATCATTGGATGGGATTTGGTTCTCGAATATGCTTTGGGAGCTGCAACGGTATCTGTGAGTTGGTCGCGATATTTGCTCGAATTCCTTAGTAAGTTTGATATACACCTGCCTGCGCAGTTGGTTTGTTCCCCATTTGAAGTTGTAAAATTGAGTGACGGTACTATTATTGACAATGGTATTGTTAACCTTCCTGCAATTCTGATCGTTTTTCTTTTGTCGTTGCTCTTGATTAGAGGTACAGAAGGTTCTGCTTTTCTTAACAATCTTTTGGTAATCTTGAAAGTTACCGTCGTTTTGGTTTTTATAGCACTTGGATGGAGCCACATCGATCCACAAAACTATGTTCCTTACATTCCTGAAAACACAGGTAATTATGAAAACTTCGGATGGACTGGAATTGCAACCGGAGCGGCAGTAGTATTCTTTGCGTTTATTGGTTTCGATGCAGTATCAACAGCAGCACAAGAAGCTAAGAATCCACAGAAAGGAATGCCAATTGGTATCTTGGGGTCGTTGGTGATCTGTACCGTTCTATACATTCTGTTTGCACACGTGATGACGGGACTTGTTAACTACAAGGAATTCCTGAACGATGCTAAACCGGCTGCAACTGCATTTGCCAAAACCGGATACGATAGTTTACAAACGGCGCTCATCGTGGCCATTCTGGCGGGTTACACATCTGTAATGCTTGTAATGCTTTTGGGACAAAGCCGTGTGTTCTATTCCATGAGTAAAGACGGATTACTTCCTAAGTTCTTCAGCCAGGTTCATCCTAAATTCAGTACACCATGGAAAACGAACGTGTTCTTCATGTTCTTTGTAAGTATTTTCGCTGGTCTTGTACCTGTAAGTGATTTGGGACACATGGTAAGTATCGGAACGCTGTTTGCATTCTGCCTTGTTTGTGTGGGCGTGTGGATGTTGCGTGTTAAACGTCCGGATATACACCGTTCGTTCCGTACTCCACTAGTACCGTTCGTTCCAATTATGGGTATTGTAGTATGTCTTTATCTGATGTATTCATTACCTATTGAAAGCTGGTATCGTCTTGCCGTCTGGTTGGCAATCGGTTTTGCTATCTATTTTGGATACGGTAAAAAGAACAGTAAACTAGGAAAAGAAAATAATCTTAACTCTTAAGTTCTTACAAATAAAAATTGCCTGGTTTCACTTCGAAGCCAGGCAATTTTTGTTTTTTGGATATAACTGAAACGCTTTCAGTAGGCTACATTCTTGCTAAAACTCTTTCCGAAATCGTTTGTCCGATCGAGAGGGAAGAAGTTGCTGCTGGCGAAGGAGCGTTACATACATTGATAGCACCCTTATTTTCGATGATTGAGAAGTCATCCAGCAAACCTCCGTCATAGTCGCACGCCTGCGCTCTTACACCTGCTCCGCCTGGTATAAGATCATCCGACTGGATGTCAGGAATAAGTTCCTGTAGTGCTTTGGTGAAAGCAGCTTTGGAAAAAGATCTGTAATATTCTCCCATACCAGTCTTCCAGTATTTCGCCGCTACCTTTCTGAATCCCGGCCATGCCAGCGATTCCAGCATTTCGGGAACGTTTATATCTGTCTTTTTATATCCTTCTCTTTTAAATGCAAAAACGGCATTCGGACCAGCTTCTACACCACCTTCAATCATCCGCGTAAAATGTACACCCAGAAATGGGAAATTAGGATCCGGTACAGGATATATCAGGTTGCGAACCAGATGATGCTTTTCTGGTCGTATTTTGTAGTATTCACCTCTGAAAGGAATAATACGGACTTTGATGTTTTCGGGTTGAGTTAGCTGTGCTACTTTGTCGGAATATAACCCTGCGCAATTAACCACCAAGCGCGTTTGAAATACCTTACCAGATTCAGCAACGACTTCTGAATGAGTTCCTTTATTTTTTATATCAACCACTTTCTGACCAAAAAACAAATCTCCACCTGCTTTTTGAAAGCACTCCGCATATTTTTCAGATACTGTTTTGTAGTCAATAATACCAGTATATGGTACCCAAATTCCTTCAACACCCCGAACGTGAGGCTCTATTTCTTTAATTTCGCCAGCACTGATCATCTTGTTATTTACAAGGCCATTCTGCATTCCCCGGTCAAACAGATTTTTAAGTAATGGTTTTTGCTCCTCGCTTGTAGCGACCACAATTTTGCCACAAAGATCAAATGCTACGCCTTCACGTCTGCAAAAATCAATAAGCATTTCATAACCACGAATACAATTGGTGGCTTTCAGGCTTCCGGGTTTATAGTACAAACCCGAATGAATAACCCCGCTGTTGTGACCGGTTTGGTGTTTGGCAACTTCATTCTCCTTTTCGAGTAACAGAATTTTAAGAGAAGGCTTTTGTTCTTTAATACGAAGAGCTGTGGCAAGGCCAACAATGCCTCCGCCTATAACGATGATGTCATGCATGGAATATCAGATGTCTTTTTTCAAAGAAGAAAATTGTGGTTGATTAATATGCTATCCTGGAAAAGATATCTTGCCCATTGTCACCGCAGGTACGCCTTCACGAGAGCTAAAGGTATCGCCGGTACCTGCAACGGTTTCGTTGGCTAAGACTGCGAATAACACCGCTTCTTTGGCATCTCCGGAAACACCCAGTTCATCCAATAGAAACACAGGATAGTCCGGGAGCTGATCTTTAATGGCTTTCATGAGTATCGGATTATGAGCTCCGCCGCCGCTAGCAAAGATTTTATATGATTCGTTATTGTTTGTTACCTTTCTGATTGAGTCTACAATTGTATCTGCACTCAGTTGTGTTAAGGTTGCAATAATATCATTTCTGGAAAGAGACGATAACCTCGATTTTTGAATTGCGTTTTCCACATAGTCGAAATTGAATACTTCCGGACCTGTGGTTTTAGGGAATGGTGCATCAAAAAACGATTTCTCTTTAAGCACTTTCAAAAATATTTCGTTGGGTATGCCGTTGCTTGCGACCTCTCCGTTTTCATCGTAAGGTTTTCTGAAAAAACGCCTCATGTAGGCATCAATAAGCGTATTTCCTGGTCCGGTGTCGGTGGTAAATACCGGAAGTTTTTCTGAGGGATCGGTATTCACTGTCCCGGGTAGAAGAGTGAAATTTGCAATACCGCCCATGTTGAGCAATATCCGGTTTTCGCCTTTTTTGGAAAAAAGAAAATAGTCGCCATAAACTGCCAAAGGAGCTCCTTCTCCGCCTGCCGCAACATGTTTTTGCCGGAAATCGCTTAGGGTAATGATATTGGTTTCAAGTGCAATATGATCTCCATCGCCAATTTGAAGCGTGGCATTTGGAAAATCAGCGAGTCCGTGCTGGATTTTAGGTGCATGAAAAACAGTTTGTCCGTGACTTGCTATAAGGTCAATTTCGGATGGAGCAATGTTCCATTTTTCCAGACAGTCGAGAATCATTTTGCCATGTTCAATACCAATAAAGGGATTGAGCACACACAAATGCTGGAAGTCAATTTCACTTTTGGCAAATACTTTGCGAATCTCATCCCGGAACGTTTCAGAGTAAGGAACTGTAGTGAAATTCTCTACTTCCAAAATGGTATCCGTTCCGCTATTTTCTATTTTGCAAAGAGCAACGTCCAATCCATCAAGCGAAGTCCCGGACATCAGTCCAATAATTCTTCTGCTTTTCTGATTGGCAATGGTATGCAGTTTCTCTACATGCTGTTTCATGACTACGTCTGATAACAGAAAAAGTCAGGTTTTGAGGAGTATTTCCCTGCCTGACTTTTTCTCTTTCAACACAACTTTACCTTATTGTGGTGAAGGGGTTGTTTGTGGTTTATTGGTATTGTTGCTCCGATTTCTCGGTTTGTTTTTCTTCTTTTTCTTCTTTTTTTGTTCCTCGCTATACTTACGATCCAGATTTTCCAGATCACTATTTAGCTTTTGAGGCCCTTTGTCAGCACCTTTTTCAGGTTCAGGTGTAAGAATTTCCAGTGATTCAGGAATGATGTTGTTTTTGTTCAGTTCAACAATTTCCAAAACCTTGCTGATCGCAACCGGATACCAGTTTGTATCCTTCTCGAAGCCGAACCACATGATCTTCTTGAAAATATCGGTCTTCTGAAGTGTCGCTACTCCCTTTTTTGTTTTCAAAGGAGCATCTACGGTTGGTATGTCCCTTAGCGCATCTATATAAGTTTCCAGCTCATAGTTCAGGCAGCATTTCAGCCTTCCGCATTGTCCCGAAAGTTTGGCCGGATTCAGAGATAGATTCTGATACCTTGCGGCAGACGTAGAAATGTTTTTAAAATCAGTAAGCCAGGTAGAGCAGCACAATTCTCTTCCGCAAGAACCGAGTCCACCAAGGCGGCTAGCTTCCTGTCTCAGACTGATCTGACGCATTTCGATACGAACCTTGAACTCAGAAGCAAGCTGCTTGATAAGCTCACGGAAATCCACTCGCTCTTCTGAAGAATAGTAAAATGTCGTTTTGGTGTTATCCGACTGGAATTCAACATCCGACAGTTTCATATTCAGTTTCAGCTCGCGGATAATTTCCCGTGTGCGGTAAAGCGTTGGCATTTCACGTGCCATTGCCTGGGTATGTTTGTCAAGATCTTTTTCAGTAGCTACACGATATATCACGTGTAAATCATCACTGATCACGACATTCTTACGCTTCATTTGCAGGCGAACCAATTCACCTTGCAGAGAGACCGTACCCAAATGCTGACCCGAAGCCATTTCGCAAACCACGTAATCGCCGGTGATAAATTCCAGCTGATTTATATTGCGGAAATATTCTTTTCTTCCGCCTTTGAACTTAACTTCTACTACATCGAACCTCTGGCTGGTTGGCACGTCCATATGGCTCAACCAGTCGTAGACATTCATTTTATTACATCCACCTGTTCCACAGGTTCCATTACTTCCACATCCGGATACCGCCGACCCACTGGTACTGCATCCTCCGGATGAACATGATCCACATCCCATAGCTTCCTCTTCATCTAATCGTTATAACGAATTAAATCCATACCGATGTCGTGCCGAAAATATTTGCCTTCATATTGTATAACCTGCGCAGCGCGCTGAGATTTATGTACAGCGTTTTCGAGGGAGTTCGCCATGCCGGTTAGGGCCATTACGCGTCCTCCGTTTGTTACGACTTCGGTATTTCCATTAAAGGTGGTTCCTGCATGATATAGGTGAACGTCTTCCACCTTATCGCTGCCGGTAATTACCTTGCCTTTTTCATAATCCCCAGGATAGCCACCAGCCACCAAAACGGTTGTTACCGCCACCTGAGGGGAAATTTTTATTTCAAAGTCATTCAATGTTCCTTTTGCAGTTGAGGCCATAAGCATTGCAAAATCCGACTGGATACGTGGTAAAACCACCTCCGTTTCCGGATCGCCCATGCGTACATTGTACTCAATGACAAAGGGTTCGCCTTTGATATTCATTAACCCTATAAAAATAAAGCCAACGTATTTGATGCCTTCGCTTTTCAGTCCGTGCAGAGTTGGTTTTACTACTTTCTCCTCAACTTTACGAAGAAAATTTGCATCTGCAAAACTTACTGGTGATACAGCACCCATTCCGCCCGTATTGAGACCGGTGTCATTTTCTCCGATACGCTTGTAATCCTTTGCTTCCGGAAGAATCTTATAATTTTCTCCGTCTGTCAAAACAAAAACGGATAACTCAATTCCTTTAAGAAACTGTTCAACCACTACTTTATTTCCAGCGGCACCAAATTTGCCATCAACCAGCATCTCAGTAAAAGCCTGTTCTGCTTCGGCATGTTTTTCAGCAATGATAACACCTTTTCCTGCCGCCAGACCATCCGCTTTCAAAACGATTGGTAAGGGAAGTGTTTCAAGATATTCTAGTCCAATAGCCAGTGTTTCAGCAGTAAATGTGCGTGAAGAAGCTGTTGGAACGCCATACTTTTGCATGAAGTTTTTGGAGAAATCCTTACTTCCTTCTAATTGTGCACCAGCCTTGTTCGGTCCTATCAGTTTTATTTTGGACAGTTCAGGGCGCGATTCGAAGTAATCAACAATTCCATTAACGAGAGGTTCTTCCGGTCCTACAATGACCAGTTCAATGTTGTGTTCAAGAACGGCTTTTGCTACACCTTCGAAATCGTTGTACGAAATCGGAAGATTGGTTGCAATCTGTGCTGTACCGGCGTTTCCGGGTGCTGCATATAAACCATCACAAAGGGGGCTTTGAGCAATTTTCCAGGCAAAAGCATGCTCTCTACCTCCCGAACCTAATATAAGTATATTCATAATTGATTTTAAATTTTGTCAAATCGTAACGCCTCCCAGAGCCTAAGTGAGGGCATTACTAATTTGCCAATTCCGATAAAAACTTGATCCGTACCAATCTTAATTCTTCTTCGCTTATTTCATCATCTGAAAATTCATCAAGAGCTGCCGCAATATTGTCCGTTTCGGCAGTCATGAAGTAATCGTAAATGTCCTGCTGACGTTCACGGTCAATTACCTGGTTGATGTAATAGTCAAGATTAAGCTTGGTTCCGGAATAACAAATGTGCTCTACTTCTTCGATGACATCGGCCAGGGGAAGGGCTTTTACCTCCGCGATCTCATCCAGGCTCACCTTGCGGTCGACCTGTTGAATGATAAAAATCTTAATTTTTGATTTATTGACAGTCGATTTAATGACAACATCCTTCGCAGTTTCGATGTCATTTTCTTCTACATATCTGCTAATCAGTTCAATAAACTGCTTTCCGAATTTTTGAACTTTCCCCATTCCCACACCATTGATCTGGGCCATTTCCTGCTGGGTAGTAGGATAAGTGGTTGCCATTTCTTCCATTGAAGGATCCTGGAAAATAACGAATGGGGGCAGGTTCTTTTCTTTTGCAACTTTTTTACGAAGTGCCTTGAGCATACCAAGGAGCGTTTCGTCATAGGCGTGTGCACTTCCACCGGCATTGCCCTCTTTATCTTCGTCTTCGGCTTTTACATCTTCCTCGTCGAAGTTATGATCTTTATGTAGCGTGATCGGGTAGGGGTCATTAATATATGACAAACCTTTCTCTCCGATTTTCATAACGCCGTAGTTCTCAATATCCTTTTCAAGATAATTGAAAATGACAAGCTGGCGTATTACGGAGATCCAATAGTCCCGGGATTCATTCATTTCCAAACCTTTACCGTAAACGTCCAGTTTGTCGTGTTCGTAACTACGAACATACTGGTTGTCTTTGGCAGTGATCAGGTCGGCTATGTGCTCACCGTCAAATCTTTGTTCTGTTTGCTGCACCGCACGTAACACCAGAACAACTTCATCCTGGACTTTGGTTTTTTCGGTTGGGTGCATGCAATTGTCGCAGAAACCGCAATCTTTATCCAGATATTCACCAAAGTAGCTCAGCAATTGTCTTCTCCGGCAGGCACCAAGTGTTGAATAAGCCACCATCTCGTTAAGCAAGTGGCGGGCATTATCACGTTCGGTTACTGTTTTGTCTTTGTTGAATTTTTCAAGTTTCTGGATATCGTCATAACTGTAAAACATCAGACAGTTACCTTCCAGTCCGTCGCGCCCGGCTCTTCCAGTTTCCTGATAATAACCTTCCAGGGATTTGGGAACATCGTAGTGGATCACAAATCTTACATCCGGCTTGTCAATCCCCATTCCAAAGGCAATGGTGGCAACAATCACGTCACAGTCTTCATTCAGAAACGCATCCTGGTTAGACATCCGGGTATTGCTGTCGAGGCCCGCATGATAGGGGAGAGCCCTTACATCATTCACCGAAAGCAATTCGGCAACTTCTTCCACCGTTTTCCTGCTCAGGCAATAAACAATGCCCGACTTGCCCTTATTATTCCGGACATAGCGGATCAGTTGCTTTTTAGTATCCTTTTTGGGACGGATTTCGTAGTAAAGGTTTTTTCGGTTGAAAGAAGATTTAAATGTCTCAGCTTCTTCCATTTGAAGATTTTTGCGGATATCCTGTTGCACCTTCGGAGTGGCTGTGGCAGTAAGCGCAATAATCGGCAGATCACCAATGTTTTCAATGATGCCATATATCCGCCTGTATTCTGGTCGGAAATCGTGTCCCCATTCAGAAATACAATGTGCTTCATCTATGGCTACAAACGCAATTTTTACTTTCTTTAAAAAGTCAAGATTATCTTCTTTTGTTAAAGATTCCGGTGCAATGTAAAGTAGTTTCAGACTTCCGTCCAACGCGTCGTTTTTCACGCGCGTCATTTCACTTTTGGTAAGTGTTGAATTAAGAAATTGGGCGTTGATGCCAAATGCGGTCAATTGGTCTACCTGATTCTTCATCAGGGCAATAAGCGGCGAAATGACGATGGTTAGTCCGTCGCTCACAAGCGCTGGTAACTGATAGCAGAGCGATTTACCTGCTCCGGTTGGCATAATCACAAAAGTATTCTTCCCTAACAGGATGTTCTGTATAATAACCTCCTGTTCCCCTCTGAACTGACTGTATCCAAAAATCTCTTTAAGTCTTTCTTTTAACGTGTCTAATACGACAGTATCAACCTTCTTTACCATACTCTGTTAACAAAATGGTTATCCCAAACTTCTCTATCTTTGTTTTTTGAAATGAATAATTGCAATTGGTTCTCAATAAAACTGTGTTTCAGATTTGAAATTAATAAAAAATATTCAGTCCATAGCAAAAGAAGTGTTACAGAAGGAGGCCATAGCTGTACATAATCTGATTGAAAGGATTGATGACGAATTTGAAAAGTGTGTGCACCTTATATTGAATTCTGGTGGCCGGGTCGTCGTGTCGGGAATTGGCAAGAGTGCAATCGTTGGTCAGAAGATAGTGGCGACGCTGAATTCCACCGGGACGCCTGCCCTATTTATGCATGCCGGTGACGCAATTCACGGTGATCTGGGCATGATTCAGAACAATGATGTGGTGATTGTCATTTCAAGAAGTGGAGATACGCCGGAGATAAAGGTGCTGATACCGCTTTTAAAAAGAACCGGTGTGAATATCATCGCAATGCTGAGCAACAGGGATTCTTACCTGGGACGTAACGCGCATTTGGTATTACATGCTTATGCACCTCTCGAAGCAGACCCACTGAATCTGGCACCAACCACAAGTACAACGGTTACCATGGCTTTGGGAGATGCACTTGCTATTTGTTTGTTGGAAGCAAGAGGTTTTACACATCAGGATTTTGCTAAATTTCACCCTGGCGGATCTTTGGGCAAAAGACTTTATCTGAAAGTGTGTGATTTATATCCAAATAATGCGCTGCCGGCGGTTTCCGAACATGCTACCTTAAAGGAAGTAATACTGGAAATAACCTCAAAACGTCTTGGTGCGACATCAGTTGTAAAGGAATCTGGCAAAATGGCTGGAATTATTACAGACGGAGACCTCCGCAGAATGCTGAATCAACATGCAGGAGAAGTTTTACCCGGACTTGTTGCTTCTGATATCATGACAACCCATCCGATATCAGTCGGTCCGGAAGAGTATGCCGTGAATGCTCTGGAAATCATGCAGTCAAGAAGTATCACACAGGTTGTGGTCGTTGAGGACGACTGTATTGTAGGTTTTGTTCATCTGCACGATTTACTAAGAGAGGGGCTGGTGTGAACCAGCCCCTCTCTTAGTAAATCGCCTTGTTCGTATTATCTGAACCTGTTTGATTGCTGAACCTGCTTCTCATCTTTACGGATGAAGCGATTTGCAAAAACATTGGATAACATAGAGGCTACCAATCCGTAAAACCCTATTTCGTAATTACCAGGATTACCTTCGTCGAACAACTTAGATGTAGTATAATAGGTGTAGTAAATGACAAGACCGATAATAACAGTCATTAAAATTGAATTGACAGCACAAAGTGCCGACTGGAGTACCCGATTCTTAAAGCTGAAAATAGCATATGCTGTAACCAGTGCAACAAGAATGGCTAGAATAATAAAGTAATAAACCGGCTGTACTTCTGATTGAACTGTGTTGATTTGATGTGTTAGTTTCAGTGCAGTAAGCTCTGCGCTTTGTGCACCTGATGCGGCGATTTTAGTCCAGATAGGAAATGAAAGAAAAACGCCCATTCCTATGATGGTGATGGCTAAAAATACAGTTTGAATTCGTTGTAACATGGTAAAATGTAATATTTCTAAAAACAGTTATCCTGCAAAATTAATAAAGAAGGTTCAGAGGTGGCAACGTGCCGGGAAAATTATCCAACGACCTCACCATACAGATCGAACTCCTCTGAATTAGTTATTTTAACGTTAGCAAAATCTCCAAGTCGTACGTATTGGCTCGCAGAAACCAGTACTTCATTATCAACCTCAGGAGAATCTGATTCTGTGCGGCCGATAAAATGCCCGCCTTCTTTTCTGTCAAAAAGCACTTTGTATGTATTTCCTATCTTCTGCTGATTCAGCTCATAAGAAATACCTTGCTGCAACTCCATGATGGCATCCGCGCGCTCCTGTTTGATTTCAGCCGGAATATCGTCAGGCATGGTGTAGGAGTGCGTATTGTCCTCATGCGAGTACTGGAACGCACCCAGTCGGTCGAATCGCATTTTTTCAACGAAGTCATAGGTTTCATCGAAAAGAGCCTCTGTTTCGCCCGGATGTCCCACGATAAGTGTTGTTCGCAACGTGATGCCCGGCACTTTTTCTCTGATTGATTCAATCAATGACTCAGTTTTTTCACGTGTAATGCCTCTCCGCATGGATTTCAATATTTCCGTAGATCCGGTCTGTAACGGCATATCAAGGTATTTGCAAATATTGCTTCGCTCGTTCATGATGTCCAGTATGTCCATTGGAAAACCAGCAGGATATGCATATTGCAATCTGATCCAGTCGATGCCTTCTACGTCAGAAAGTTGAGCGAGTAAATCAGACAAATTTCTTTTCTTGTATATATCCAGACCGTAATAGGTAAGGTCCTGAGCGATCAGAATCAGTTCTTTTGTTCCGCGCTTAGCCAGTGACTTAGCCTCTTTCACCAACTCTTCAATAGAGCGGGAAACGTGTCCGCCGCGCATAATTGGAATGGCACAGAAGCTACAAGGACGATCGCAACCTTCTGCAATTTTCAAATACGCATAATGGCTGGGTGTTGTGAGTAAACGTTCACCAACAAGTTCGTGTTTGTAATCTGCTTTAAGTGTTTTGAGCAAACGGGGAAGTTCATTGGTTCCAAACCATGCATCAACAGTTGGGATTTCTACGGAAAGTTCATCTTTATAACGATGAGACAAGCAGCCAGTTACATACACCTTATCAACTATTCCGGCAGCTTTTGCGTCGGCATAGCGCAGAATGGTGTTGATAGACTCCTCCTTTGCATTGTCGATAAAACCGCAGGTGTTGATTACTACGATCTGAGAATTATCCTTTTTTGATTCATGAGCTACATCAAACCCGTTGCCTTTCAATTGGGTATATAGCACTTCCGAATCCACCAGGTTTTTGGAACAACCCAGTGTTACAATATTGACCTTATTTTTAACTATTCCTTTGGTTTTCATTATGGAGAGCTGTTAGCTTTCTGTGCTGAGCTAGCAGCAAGTTATGTTGTTCGAATAAACGGATTAACGTATTGCGGCTTTTACAAGTAATTGATATTGAGCAAGCAAAACGGGCTGCAAAGATCGTGAAAAAATATCAGAATAGCGAGATTAACGGATCAGGGGAAATAGCTGTTTCTGGGTTTGCGTGGGCATTTTCAAAAAATGATGAAATATTTTTGAAACACCTTTTGTTCTGCTTGTTAACAGAAGCTCGCCTTTACCTTTGATTGTAAAGCGGTAATAATCAAATGGTAATTTGTAATTGTTGTTGGTGAAGATAGTAACCTGCTCAATATCGTCTTCATACAATTCATAAGAATTCTGGGGCGTATTGATACAAATCAGCTTATTTAATGGATACCAAATAATGGTAACGCCTTTTGTATATTTCCAATGATTGATAGCCAGAGACAGGATGTAAAAAGATAAACCTGCAAACAACAGAATTATGCCGAAAATGATTATTCCACTTGTCCAATCGGAAATTAATATTCCATTTTTCCCGAAAAATAGCACTTTGAAAAGCGCTAGTAACATTCCTGCTAAGTATATAGCAAAGAGAATGTCCAGGTTGGAGAAGTAGGATTCAAATGAAGTTTTAAAGAATTGAGGCTCAGTAGATCTTTCATTTTTACCGTCCCTGAGCAAGGCTACAACCATAGCAACGAATGGTCCTACTATCATGACTGATATCAGGAGGACTGCTATAAGTGTTTCTCCGTTGGTCAATTACTACCCAATCTTTTTAAACAATGAATCCACAAACTCAGCCCGGTCAAAAACCTGCAAATCATCCATTTTTTCCCCTACTCCAATGTACTTCACAGGAATTTTGAATTCGTCGGAGATGCCTACCACAACGCCTCCTTTGGCAGTTCCATCCAGTTTGGTGACAGCCAGCGCCGTAATTTCGGTGACTTTGGTAAATTCACGTGCCTGAATGACGGCATTTTGTCCGGTACTGCCATCCAAAACCAACAGGACTTCATGTGGAGAATCAGGAATGATTTTCTGCATGACACGTTTGATTTTAGAAAGCTCGTTCATCAGGTTTACTTTGGTATGCAACCTTCCTGCGGTATCAATGATGATGACATCGGCACCAATTTCCATGCCTTTTTTCAATGCATCATATGCAACAGACGACGGATCGGTGTTCATGCCGTGATCGATAACGGGCACATCCACTCTTTTTCCCCATAACTTCAGTTGTTCTACAGCAGCTGCGCGGAATGTATCAGCAGCGCCAAGTACAACCTTGTGTCCGCGCGAATGAAACTGATGAGCCAATTTCCCAATGGTAGTAGTTTTGCCCACGCCGTTCACGCCTACAACCATAATTACATATGGTTTTGGCAGGTGGGCGGTTTCAAAGCTGTCGGTAAAATCAACCGACTTATTTTCTGTAAGCAAGGCCGCAATTTCTTCACGAAGAATTACATCCAGCTCAGCTGTGGTAGCATATTTATCGCGGGCTACTCTTTCTTCAATACGTTTGATAACCTTTACTGTGGTCTCTACGCCAACATCAGAGCTTACAAGAATATCTTCCAGCTCGTCAAGAACGTCTTCGTCAATGGTGGTTTTCCCAACAATGGCGCGGGAAAGCTTTCCAAAGAAGCTGTCTTTTGTCTTTTCAAGACCTTTATCTAACGTTTCTTTTTTCTCTTTTGAAAAAAAACCAAATAAGCTCATATCGGCGTGGTGAAAATCGGTAAAGTATAAGTGTGCCCGTGTTAGTCCTTAGAGGACTGTAATTTATTACAAGCCAAAATTAAAACAAAAAAAGTCCCGAAAGGGACTTTTTAAAATGCAATATTTTGCGACCAATTGAAATGCAATCAATTTCAGTTTTTCAATGCGCTTTGTACACCATCAAGAGGTACAATCTCTTCTTTGAAGGTATATGCTCCTGTTTTAGGAGATTTTACGGCTTTAATAACTTTAGCAAAAGCTTTACCGCCTTCTTTTTTCAGGGTAGCAACTACTTTCTTTGCCATGTCTGTATATATTTAAAATGTTATCAGTTATCAACAATATGCTATTCAAGACGAACTCTGATCAATTGTGATTAACCAGATAGACCTTTTACTTAATAAGGAAGTCTTATTTAATCTCTTTATGCAGAGTATAACGTCTCAGGAAAGAATTGAATTTTTTCAATTCCATACGGCTAGGCGTATTTTTACGATTCTTTGTAGTCACATAACGTGACATACCTGGTACACCGCTTTCTTTTTGTTCAGTGCACTCTAATATAACCTGTACTCTATTACCTTTCTTAGCCATTACTTTACATCGTTTTACAAATAGGACTGCAAAAGTAATGATATTTCATATTATTCACAATAAATTATTTTAAATAATAAATAAAATTTCATGAAGAAAATTCGCCTATCTTGTTTTAACTAGCTGTTTGTTAGGTATTTGAGTAGATTTTTAGAATATCGCTATTGGATGATTTGTAAAATTTTTGAGGGAAATCTAATACAAACTTACTTTCTTCGTGTAATAAATTATCGGTAATAGCGATAACATGGCGGAAATTCTTTAAATAATTAAAACAATGACTCTTAAAAAAAGTACTTCGCTGGCAATTATTGCTCTAGCGGCTTCGGTATGGATTGGCTGTTCCTCTCAGGAAGACAAAGAAAAGTATGATCATTATTACGGATCAGGTAGCAAAGCGCGTGAAGAAGCATCACTTATAGCTATTCAGAATGACAAAAAAACACCAAAGCCAACCGAAACCGTATCTGCACAGCCTGGTGCTACTCCGTTAGCGGATTCTGTTAAAACGGGAGACGCTCCTGCGACCGAAACTCCTGCTGCTGACGCGAAACCTAAACGCAAACCTGTACCTGCTGAAGTTTCAGCACTGTTGAACAAACATGCTTGTTTTGCTTGCCACCAGGCATATGACAAAGTTATTGGACCAGCATATTCGGAAGTTGCGAAGAAAAAATATTCTACTGACCAGATTGTAGAATTAGTACATAGCCCAAAACCTGAACATTGGCCGGGCTACCCTCCAATGGCGCCAATGACGCACGTACCGAAAGCGGATATTGCGGTAATTGCAGGCTGGATCAATTCGTTGTAATTTGTTTCGATGTGTCGGAAGGCAGCATCGAATTATTAAGGCCTGTTATAAAAGTATCAGGATATACAGAAAATACGGGTCGTTCATATCTATGGACGACCCGTATTTGTATCTTTGCGAAAGCATTTGCATTATTATATGACTCAATCTGAAATTTCTCCCTCACTAATAAGCGAAGAACTTCTTGCCACCTATGAAAGTGTAATAGGTCTTGAAGTGCATTGTCAACTCTTAACGGAATCTAAATTATTTGCTTCTGACCGAAACTTATTTGGTACGGAACCTAATACAAATATCGGCCCTATCACGCTGGCTTTGCCTGGGACTTTGCCTAAAGTCAATAAAAAAGCGGTGGAATATGCAATCCGGATGGGCCTCGCCTGCGATTGTTCCATTAGCAGCAGAACCATTTTTGACCGTAAAAACTACTTTTATCCTGATCTGCCAAAAGGCTATCAGATATCACAGGATAAAAAGCCGATTTGCGAAAATGGCGGTGTAACTATTGCGATCAAGGGTGCTGATGGTAAAATGATCGAAAAACGAATCCGTTTTCATCATATTCACCTGGAAGAAGATGCCGGAAAGTCGGTGCACGATGGAAGTGAATCGAATACTCTGCTGGATTATAACCGTGCAGGAACGCCTCTGGTTGAGATGGTGTCGGAGCCGGATCTTCGTTCTGCGGAAGAAACCGGTGCTTTTGTTACAGAAGTGCGTCGCCTGGTAAGGTATCTGGGGATCAGTGACGGAAACATGGAAGAAGGGTCACTTCGATGCGATGTGAACGTCTCTGTTAGAAAAAAAGGTGATAACAAGCTGGGCGTAAAAGTTGAAGTGAAAAATATGAACTCCATCAGAAACATGATGCGGGCTATCACATTTGAAACTTCAAGACAGATCGGTCTTTTAGAAAGCGGAGGTGAGATACATCAGGAAACGAGAATGTTTGATGTTGAATCTGGTAATACTTACGGGATGCGGATGAAAGAAACGATGAACGATTATCGCTATTTCCCGGATCCCGATCTGAGTCCAGTAGTTATTTCGGAAGAATGGCTTGAAAGCATTCGTGCCACAATGCCATCGTTACCAAAAGAACTGCGGGAAAAGTTTACAACAGTTTATGGGATTCCGGCATACGACGCATTGGTATTGACTGATACCAAGGAAATAGCCGATTATTTTGAAGCGGTTTGTTCTAAGACCAATTTGTATAAGCAGGCATCCAACTGGCTTATGGGCCCTGTTAAATCTTATCTGAACGAAAATGAAGGAGATATTAGCCTGTTTCCGGTCAAACCTGAAAGCCTTGCCGCGCTTATCGAATTAAGTGAATCAGGAGTGGTGAGCAATTCGGTAGCATCGCAAAAAATATTACCGGTAATGCTCGCAGAGCCAGACAGATCGCCTGTGGAGATTGCTGAGACAAATAACTGGTTGCAAAATAGCAATACGAACGAGCTGGAAACGTTGGTAAATGAGGTACTTGAATCGATGCCCGACAAAGTTGACGCCTACCGAAAGGGAAAGAAAGGGTTACTAGGATTGTTCGTTGGTGAGATTATGAAAAAATCAAACGGTACGGCTGATCCTAAGCTTGTTAACCAGCTTTTGGCAAAGAAACTTCAATAACGGTTATACACATTAATAGAATAAAAGATGAAGCTGTCTAATACAAAGTACTTTTTGACATTGATTCTGCTGGTGAGCTGTTTTGCAGGATTCGCTCAGATCTCACCAAAAAGTTTTACGGTAGCAGGGAATGTTAAAGGCGGTGCCAAAGGTGAAAAAGTTGTCTTGCTACAATCTATGGCAAATGGATCTGCGATGAAAGTGGATTCTACACAGCTTTCAGCAGATGGCAGTTTTTCAATGAAAGCAACGGAAAAGGACGGCGGAAGCTTTTTTACGTTGAATATTGCTGATCGCCAGAAAGCCGTGCTTTTGGTAGAAGGCGGTGAGGTATTTAGTGTAAATGCCAATAGCCAGGGTAAGGTGCAGGTTACTGGTTCCAAAAACATGGATTATTATGCCAAAATAGACCAGCGGATGCAAGCTTTTGCGGCAAAAGTGACCATATGGAATGAAGAATTTGCCAAGGCTGAGGAAAAGAAAGATACTAAGAAGATCCAGGAAATACAGTCAGCCTATGCTGCTGCGGATAAAATTCGCATGGACGAAATCAAGAGGCTGTTCCCTGAAATGGGAACTTCGCTTATTGCATTGTTCACGGCCAATAATTTTTTGAATCCTGATAGCGATTTACCTTTATTGAAACAGCTTGCTGCTGATTTCGAAAAAGTGAGTCCGGTTCCAACGCTGGCACAAGGATTTATCGGACAGGTGAAGAGAATGGCAGGGGTGGCAATAGGAGACGTTGCGCCTGATTTTACTCTAAATGATCCGGAGGGAAAACCTGTTCAGCTTTCTTCACTTCGTGGTAAATATGTACTGATAGATTTTTGGGCGTCATGGTGTGGACCTTGCAGGCAGGAAAATCCCAATGTGGTAAGAATGTATGGAAAGTTTAAAGATAAGGGCTTTTCTATTTATGGAGTTTCATTGGATAAGGAAGCAAACGCATGGAAAGCTGCCATCAAAAAGGATAACCTCACCTGGCTCCACGGCTCCGAACTAAAACACTGGAATTCTGCTGTTGCTCAAACGTATGGTGTGACTGGTATTCCTGCAACCTATCTGTTGGACAGAGAAGGGAAGGTTGTTGCCAAGAACCTGCGCGGAGCGGCTCTGGAAGCAAAATTGACTGAGCTGTTACAGTAATTCAGCCATTGCTAAAAATATGTAAAAAGGTCCGTCAAAGCGATTTGATGGACCTTTTTGATGACTTATGAAATCAATTCGTAATAGAAATGCAGTGGATCAGGGAATTTGAAATGGTACTTGTAGTATTCTGACAGTTTTTCTCCGGAAATTATTTTAAAATCCTCGGGAATTTCCGGCTCCAAATATGTTGGGGCTTCCCATCCGAACTGCGCACAGGTGCTATCATATATTTCCTTTCGGATAGGGTGAAGCGGGGCAACAACGTTAAAAGTTTCATTGTGTACTCCCTCTGTAAGCATCGTCGTAATTATGCCAACAGCATCGTCAGGATGAATGTAATTCACCGGAATTGAACCCGTATTCATATCTTTTTTCCCTTTCACATATTTTCCGGGAATGCGGTCGTTACCGATCAGCCCTGCCAGGCGAAGTACTGAAACTACACGATCCGGACGTAAGGAAATTAGCAGGTTTTCGACTTCAACCATTTCTGGTGAAGCAGATTCCGCAGGTAGCTTCACATCCTTTTCAGTCACAGTTTTGTTAAGATCAGGATATATACCCGTAGAGCTCAGAAGGATAATTTCTTTAACTGGTGAAGATTTTATTTTATCAACAACGTATTCTATCTGTTGTCTGTAATGGCCGGGCTCGCTTTTACTTAATCTGGGTGGCAGAGATATAATTAAGGAATCAGCATCAAAAAACTTACTTATAGTTTCATTTTCGGCTGAGAAGTGGGGGTTTAAATCGAATAGAAAACCTTCAATACCAACACTGTTGAGTATTGCGACTTTGCCTTCTGAAGTAGTGCTTCCTTTTACTGTTGATGTAATATCATGTTGCAGCAAGCGTTTAGCTAAGGGAAATCCGAGCCATCCGCAACCCAGGATGCTTATTCTTTTTTTTTCTATTTTTGAGTTTTTGTTCATCATTTTGATAAGTAGCACCGAATGACCTTCTTCCGTAATCTGGCTTTGTTTAGTTCATTAATAACTTTTGTAATTTCCTGTAAAACCGATAACCGGGAGGTTGTGGATACCTCATCGGTTCAAATGGATATAGCGGTTGAAAACCTGGATCAGGAGCTTTTCAAAAGTAAATCTGTTCAAGATGTACAAAATTTTTTGAATAAACATTCCTACCTCAAGTCGTTGTATTTTACTGATTCACAAACAGACACAACGCAGTTGCCGGCTCAACTCTATAATATGTCCCAAAATCCAGGTTTTCAGGAATTCAGGGCTCAGATAGATACGATTATCGGAGACAGGAATAGCAATATCATTAACCCTCTGAAAGAAGCGTTCAAAAGAATCAAGGTCTACTATCCTGATTTTAAAGCTCCGAAAATCCAATTTATGGTTTCTGGATTTACAGGAAGTGATCTTTATGTGTCCGACTCACTAGTGATTATCGGCCTCGATTTTTTTGGAGGACCAAAGTCGCTGTACCGTCCCAACGTCTACGACTATCAGTTAAGGAAATATGAGAAGGGATACATTGTGCCTTCCATTGTATTCTTTTTGTCTAACAAATATAATTACCTCGACGCTGCTGATGCAACATTGCTTTCTGATATGATAGGATACGGGAAAGGGTACGAATTTGTGAAGCAGGTGATGCCAGACACACCTGATAGCCTTATTTTAGGTTATTCGGAGGATAACCTCATTCGGACGTATAACAGTCAGCTGGATCTATGGTCATTCTTCATCACAAATAAATTGTTATACGAAAAGAATGAATTGAAAAAGCAAAAGTACATAGGAGAAAGACCTTTTACAGTAGAGATTGGAAACAAAGTGCCAGGTGGCATTGCCAAATGGTTGGGATGGCGAATTGTGAGCAGATATATGGAAGAAAATCCAAAAATTACTCTTCAGGATTTAATGAAAAATGGCAATTCTGGGCAGATCTTGCAGGAATCGGGATATAAAGGACAAAAGGACGAAGACGAGTAGGTATTTAATTACTTTTGTGCTTAATTTTACTGTCAGGGTACTTTATATAAAGCCCGGTTTACCCGATTAATCAATTCCGTCTGATTCTAAAATCACCCATTTTAATCTGCAATGCCTGTAACACTTCTTATTTTTCTTCTTGCAGTTCCTGGCTTTGTAGTAGTTGGTGTATATCTGGAGCGTAAAGTTTCAGCCTTCATACAGGATCGTCTGGGACCTATGGAAGTGGGTAAATGGGGTTTGCTTCAATTATTTGCAGATTTGCTCAAACTTTTACAAAAGGAAGACATCGTTCCTAAGGCGGTTGACCGAAGGCTCTTTCTCATTGCACCTGTCGTTATCTTCGTTTCGGTATTTGCAGGTTTTGCTGTAGTTCCTCTTGCTCCTGGTTTGAGTGGTTCAGGGGCAGCAGTTGGTGTTTTCTTCCTGATGACAATCATTTCGGTGGACGTAATTGGGTTGTTAATGGCCGGTTGGGGCTCTAATAACAAATTTGCTTTATACGGAGCCATGCGTGCTGTGGCTCAGATCGTTTCGTATGAAGTGCCACTGGGACTTTCAATTCTGTGTGTCGTTATGCTCTCGCAAACATTGGATTTGCAGGTGATTAGCTTTCAGCAGGGGATTTACAGTGCGGATCCGGTCTATCTTTTTGGATTGAAGAGATTGGGCGTGGATGTTACTTCGGTAGGTGGTTTCTTAACCTGGAATGTTATCAGAAATCCATTTTTGTTACTGGCTTATATTGTATTTTTTATCGCCTCCCTTGCAGAGTGTAACCGTGCTCCATTCGATTTGCCGGAAGGAGAGTCTGAGCTTGTTGCAGGCTTTCATACGGAATATTCCGGCATGCGCTGGGCGCTTTTCATGCTTTCCGAATATGGGATGATGTTACTGGTTTCGTTACTGGGAGCCATTCTTTTCCTGGGTAGCTGGAATACCCCGTTCCCTAATATCGGGCCTCTGAGACTGGCCGACTGGACAAGCGGAGAACCCGGAACCTGGCTTGGATATATATCCGGTGCCTTTTGGCTGTTTGGGAAAGCACTAGCAGGCGTAATCGTACAAATGTGGGTACGATGGACATTCCCGCGCCTGCGTGTAGATCAGCTCATGTATCTGGGTTGGAAAGTGCTTACACCTGTTGGATTGGTCTTATTCTTTATTTCAGGTGTTTGGCGGTTAATAGGAATTTAAAGTTCGTTATTCCGTGATTTCAGCGCCATCCAGAATATAATTCATCTGGTAAATATCATCCGCATTCAGCTTCAGAGTACCTGTAAGTGTGAGACGCTCATCTGTCTTGAACTTACGACCATTCTTTTTAAAATTTAGTGTCATTACAGTTTCCGGTCCGGCTCCTCCACAGAAGAAACATGCACTGAAAGGAAATGCCGACAAAACGTATAAGTTGGCGTCCAAATCAACGGGTAGAATGTAACCAGTGATAGTGACCTGTTGGTTTTTGAGCTTCTGAACACTTGGTCCAAATGTGGGATGTAGCATGTAGATTGACTCTGCCGCATACCATTTCTTTTTAAAGGTTACATCCCGGAGCGTTTCCCAGGTAACCTTCACCGGAACGGCATTGGGATTTTTTTTAGAATCTATCGTAAAGGCAGACAGCGAAAGAGTAAATGCTAATATGATGAAGAGGCGAAAGGATCTCATGGGTAACATGTTTAGAAAGCAACATTGGTTTTTTTGACTAACAAATCTACAAAGAATATCATTCCTCGGCCAATGTACGTGATATATTCAACTTGTAAATGCCCAGCGAGGGCAAGGCTGCGGCCAATATGCCGAGGAGGAGAGCTGCTGCAAACAAATAGATTTCCTCCGGCAGTAAACTGAACTCTTTTAAAGAATAGTGGAAATCTTTTTCGGCGGCCCTGCTGAAAGCTAATAAACCAATCCTGCTTAGAACAACCCCGGCAAGATACCCTATCACCGAAAGCATCAAACCTTCAAGAAGGAGCATCAGGAAAAGCCTGGTCCGTGTCGCGCCCATGGATAGCATCAGCGCTATTTCGTATTTCCGTTCTTTAAGTGAGTTATATAATGAAATGAATACACTTGCTCCGGCAATGACAATGATGATCAGTGCAAGAGCCCTCAGTGTTTCAATTCCTACCCCGAGTAAAGAAAATAAGCGGTTGATCTCTATACTCGGTAAAGCCGCCTGCATGGAGGTGTTCTCGTTAATCTGACGAGGCAGGGCAATCAATCCCATGGGATTTCTGAAACGGATCAATGCGCTTGTTACTTGCTTTTCATCTTCATGATGTTCAACGGATTCTTCATGTTCCTCGTGGTGCGCTTCACCTTCAGCATGTTCGTGGATGTCCCATACGCTTGAAAGACTTGTAAGAATGAGCTGATCTACGACGGAACCTGTCGGTTCAAAAATACCAACAACTTTATATTTTTTATCGCCATGTACATCTCCGCCAGCATCAAGGCCATGTGCACTGGCAAATGTGCTGCCAATTTTTAACGTTCCCGAAAGTGCCACTTTACTCCCGATAGTCACTTCCATCGTGCTGTTGAACATTTTTCCGGAAGAAACTTTTGCCTCAAAATGCTCTGAATAACTTTCATTGGTTCCAACAATCCGGAAGCCGTTGTAATTATCCCCCATTGACAATGGAATCACCGTTTTTACAAATGGATTGCGTTTCAGCGTATTGACCTCTGATAAGGGGATATTACCGGTAGGCGCGTCGATCTGGTAAATACTGGACAAAATGATTTGCAAGGGACTTCCTTTGGCACCTACCACCATGTCAATTCCTCTGATGTTTCGTCTGAACTGTTCGTCAAGCTGCTTATTAAGTAGCAATAACAATGATATCATTCCTATACCAAGCGTAAGCAGTAAGGCACTCAGAAAACTGTTAAGTTTTTTTTCTTTAAGATTAGCTATGCTGATTTTGAAAAGATTCATTGGGCAGGGGAAATTTTGTGAGTTGTATGGCTACGTTTGAAGTTACAGAAATACGCTATTTGTAAATTCGTCTTTCAAACGCTGGTCATGTGTAACTACTACCAGACTTGCACCTATCTGAGCCGACTGTTTTTTGAGTAAATCAATTACCTTTCCGCAATTATCGTCGTCCAGGCTGGAAGTCGGCTCGTCTGCTAAAATCACGTTTGGATTGTTCATGAGCGCACGGGCAATGCTGACGCGTTGCTGTTCTCCCTGGCTCAGCTGATTGGTTTTTTTTTCAAGATGCTCTGCAAATCCAAGCTCGCTTGCCAGGAAACTGGCTTTGTCCCGATCCTGTTTTTGGCCTGCAAAGTAATTTGGGAGCAGAATATTCTCCATTACAGAAAGAGAGCTTGCGAAATGTGCCCGTTGATATATAATACCGATATTTTGTGCTCTCACATTAGTTGCTTCAGAGGAGCTAATACCGGATGCTTTTTTATTGGCAATGTGAATTTCTCCGGATGTAGGTTTAAGCAGTAGCGCTAGCAGGTGTAATAATGTTGTTTTTCCTTTTCCCGATTGTCCGAGAATCAGGAGCGTTTCATTGTCATCGCAGCTTATATCAGGAAATGTGAAATGTTTTTGACTAGAATATGAGAAATGTAGATTCTTGCTGGTAATCATCAGGAATAGGAATTTGAGCTATGCAATTATAAGGAAGTTTTTAACTTGTTTCAGAAGCGATGCCTTATTTTATTATAGAATCTATTGTTTCATGTCAGAATGAGGTGGAATATAGTAAAGGGTTGAAAATAGGATTATATAAATTTTAATAGCTACACAAATAAATGAACGGTAAATACGTTGAAAAGGAGATATTATCTGTGGAAAACCGGCAACTGTTATATTTTTGCACAAAAAAAGAGCTCAAATGCGTAAGAATTTTGAATTAAAGGAAATATCCGGGGCACTAACGCTGATCATGACCTTAGGTCTGTTTTTGTCAGATGGTGCAGCGATGGCGCAGAGCCGTGGTATATTCATACCGTACTCTACTGTTGGGTTTGGCTTGGGTACGTCCAACTATTATGGGGACTTTGCTCCTTACAGAAGGCCCGTTGCTTCTACTTTTAATATGATGAGGTGGAGCGTTGCGGGTAATTATACACGTCACTTTACACCACGTTTGGCTGCGAGAGCTAGTTTTACTTATGCACGCATCGCCGGAGATGACTACATTATGAACAAAAGTTCAAAGCATGAAACCAATATTTTTTATGCTAGAAACCTGCACTTTAGAAATGATCTTAAAGAATTTTCTGTACAGGGTATTTATAAACTTACACCAGACAACAGAAGTTACGACAGGCGCCCGCAATTCTCTGCATATCTTTTCGCCGGTATTGCAGTAACAGCTCATAATCCTAAAGCAATGGTTCCGGATGAAGAAGATTGGAACAGAACTCAACCTGCAGGTACTGTGTATCCTGGTAGCGGCGAGTGGGTTAAACTGCAACCTCTTGGAACAGAAGGACAGGGTAATGAGGGTTACAAGGACAAATATTCCCTGGTGACTTTTGCGATTCCGGTGGGTGTAGGTGTGAGGTATAAAATTAATTCCAGATTTGATGTTTCTGCCGAACTAGGCTTCAGAAAGACCTTTACCGATTATCTTGATGATGCGCATGGAGCATACGCAGATCCGGCCTTGTTCGCAAATGATCCGTTGGCGCTTGCAATGTCGAACAGGTCCCAGGAGCGCGTGGCGGTGAGAAAAGGTGCTGTAAGAACAGAAAGTCTTAAAAAGTTTGTTCAAGCCAATTATGTTGGTGCAGCGCCTGACGGCGACCCTTATGCTGAGATGATTAATCAGGGTTTTGCCAGACCTGGAAGCGACCGGGGAAATAGCCCGACTTATACGGATAATTATTTAATCGGACAGATACAGCTTCATTACATACTGCCGACCCAAATCAAATGCCCTC
This sequence comes from Dyadobacter sp. CY312, assembly GCF_021390535.1. Taxonomy (GTDB): domain Bacteria; phylum Bacteroidota; class Bacteroidia; order Cytophagales; family Spirosomataceae; genus Dyadobacter. The sequence goes on along the minus strand of NZ_JAJUXG010000015.1, from coordinate 40,635 downwards.
CATTGAAATAAAATGATATTCCGTTGAATCAGATTCATAAATTTTCTTTGCACAAATACTTGCGGTCTGTGACGGCAAGTATTTGTTGTTTTATTCTTTTCCCATTATCAGCCACGTTTGCTCAGAGAGTCGAGTTTGGGGCTGGTTTGGGTGGTTTCAACTACAAGGGAGATATAGCCCCGCATTTACGCCTAAAGTTTTTTAAACCGGGCGGAAGCCTTTTTTTTCGATATAATCCTAATTCTGCTCTGTCTCTGCGAGCGGAAATAGCAGGTGGATTGATCGGTGCGAAAGATGAAGGCAGTAAAGATCCTTATCAGCAAGTTAGGAACATGTCTTTTAATACCAGGATTTTTGAAGGGAGTGCAGTAGCGGAATACAACTTTCTTGATTATGAAGATCGCCGTTTTGCCGTGAACTGGACACCCTATGTTTTTGGTGGTATAGGGCTGAATACTTTTAAACCAGAAGTAAAAACAGGAGATTATAAGACCAGTGGTTTGGTATTGCCATATGGGGTAGGAATTAAGTATCAGATACGCCGTCCATGGAATATCGGTATCGAATATGGTGCAAGAAAAACTTTTACCGATTATCTCGACAATTTGGGAGGTGATCCTGCTTCAACAGACAAATTAATGCAGGGAGATCCATCCACAAAAGATTCCTATTATTATCTCCGATTCTCGGTAACATATACTTTCTACCGAATTTTTTGCCCGAAGTAGTCTATGAAAAAACCTCTCCTTCTTCTGTTTTCTATTCTTTTTCTCGTACTGATCGTTTTTTTTGGATTCCGGCAATACAATCGATCCCTCAGCCCGGCAGCAAATGCAGAGTACCATGAAGGTAATTTAAATGTGGTGGTTCAATATGGACGGCCTGCTAAAAAAGGAAGATTTATTTTTGGCAGAGAGCAGGACAATGCATTGCTACCATATGGAAAAGTTTGGCGTACCGGTGCAAATGAAGCTACAATAATTGAATTGAAAGAAGATGTAATGTTTGCAGGGAAGGAGGTTAAGGCGGGTAAATATTCACTTTGGACAGTACCCGGACCGGGCAGTTGGAAAGTGATCCTTAACTCTCAAACTGGTCAATGGGGCACAGAATATAACGATGGAAAAGATTTGTTCAAATCAGATGTTCAAATTCGTGTCCGGCCTCATGTGCAACAGATATTTACTATTTATTTTGATAAGATTCCCAATGGCACTAACATGATTCTAAGCTGGGATCAGATTGAGGCCATCATTCCTATACAACCCAGGTAACCTGTTTGCCAACCCTTTCTATGTTTGTTGAAGCAATTGAATCAGTGGACCAGTTTACTCGTCCGATACATTTTATATTACGTTATTACACAGGAAGCGATATAGTACCGGGTACAGCTACCTTGTTTTTCGTCAATCAGAATGGCTTTGCAGTCACTTGCAGGCATGTTGCCAGACAAATACTTTACGCCAACTCCGTTTACGAAAACTATGTAAAATTTAGCTCTGAATTACGTCGGTTTGAGCGGGATCCAGGGCTAAACACACAACGGCAGTTGCTGGAATCCAAATATAAGATTAATGCGGAAACGCCGGTCAGAATACTTTTTAATTTCATAAACTGCGTTTCTGCTTATAAAAGTCTAACTGTTCACCTTCATCCAACCCAGGACCTGGCCATCATCCAGTTCCGTGACTTTGATTCAATCCAGTATCAGGGACATGCCCGGTTTTTAAAGGACACCAGGATGGTAAAGCAAGGCCGGTATCTTTGCAGGCTTGGTTACCCGTTTCCAGAATTTACAAACTACGGTTACAATAAGGATATCAATGACATTGAGTGGCTCAAAACCGGACGTGTAAATACACCTAGTTTTCCAATAGACGGCATTATCACACGCCATATTGGTGAAAATAATGAAATTACCGGGATAGAGATGAGTACACCGGGACTTCGTGGCCAAAGTGGCGGGCCTCTTTTTGACAGAAATGGAGTTATTTATGGTATGCAAAGTTCGACCCGCCATCTGCATCTTGGATTTGATCAGATAAACCGTGAAGTGGTTACAGACGGTCAGCGAAAAAGAGTCTCCAATTATCCTTTTCTTAATGTTGGACAATGTGTCCATGCCGACGTGATCAAGAATTTTCTTCGGGAGAAAAGGGTCACTTTTTACGAAGAGGATTAATTGACGCGCCTATACACTTAAAGAATCAGTTTGAGCTCTTCCAGGTTACGGATATCATAAGTTGGTTTTTGATCAAATATTAAACCAGCCGGATTATAGTAAACAGTGTCAAGTCCGAAACCACTCGCTCCCAAAATGTCAGCAATCCAGTTGTCGCCTATCATAATACAGTCATCTGGTGATGCATTAGCTTGTTGAACCGCATAAGCAAATATGGCAGGTTCAGGTTTTTTTGCATTCGCATTTTCAAATGTAACGACGTTCTCAAAATAGTGACTGATGCCTGAGCTGGCAATTTTTCTGGCTTGGATTTCTGTAAACCCGTTTGTAACAATATGCATTTGATAGCCTGCGGATTTGGCATAGCTTAGTGTTTCAAGTGCTCCTTCCAACAAATGTTTTTTACCAGGCAGGGTATTAAGGTAAAGTTCTCCAATCTCCAGATGATTCTCCGGACATTTTATTCCCAATTCATCAAAAACCATTAGAAATCTGTTTTGACGTATATAGGAGTGGTGGAATTTACCCTGATCAAAATCCTCCCAGAGTTTTGTATTGATGCGGATAAATGACTTAATAAACAGCTCCATGGAATACACACCATGATCAGCCAGTGAAAGTTGATGAAATATATCTTCTAACGATTCGGAGGAATTTCGCTCAAAATCCCACAAGGTATGATCAAGGTCAAAAAAAAGATGCTTATACTTCATTTCTTAGAATAATTCAATTGGTTTAAATTTACGATTTCAGGCAATAAAACTTGTTTTGTCAATTTCTAAGTTCACCTTTGATCTAAACGGGGTGTCTTTATCGTATCTTATTTGATAAGTTCTATTATTTGATACAATATGAATATTGGGCGGCTTTTTAATGGAAATAGTTATAATAGAGCCTTTCAGTTGTTAACATCTGTTAATTGAAAATAATTTAAGGAAAAAAGAAACATAAACATTTGCAAATTATTTGGCAAATCTATTTCTTTGATTCACAATATTGGAATAAGCAATATTTTTACTTCATTATATCACTAAAAAGAAAGGAGAAACAATATCGATCAACCGCTCTACGTTAACTAAATCGAATAGTAAAAATGGAGAAAGTCCAAGTTAGCGACAGTGAGTTGGTAACATTGTATATCCGTGGTAACGAGAAGGCTTTTGAAAAGCTGGTTCAGCGCCATAAATCCAGAATATACACCACTATTTATCTGATTGTCAAGGACCAGTATGTTGCTGAAGACTTATTGCAGGATACATTCATAAAGGCCGTTGACACAATTAAAGGTGGTAGATATAATGATGAAGGCAAATTTTTGCCTTGGATAATACGAATCGCACACAACCTCGCCATTGATTATTTCAGACGCGATAAACGCTACCCCAATGTAGTGTTCGAAGATGGAAGCAGTGTTTTCAATACACTGGATTTTGCGGAAGATTCCGTGGAGTCAATCCAGATTCGTCAAGAAACACACGAGCAACTTAGGGAGATGATCCAAAGGTTGCCGGATGTTCAAAAGCAGGTTCTGATCATGCGCCACTATGAGGACATGAGTTTTCAGGAAATTGCGGATGCGACGGGTGTGAGTATTAATACGGCATTGGGGAGGATGCGTTACGCGTTGATAAACTTGCGTAAGCAATTCAACCAGCGTGCCCCACAATATGACAAAAACTTTTACCTACGATGATGTTGTTCGGTATATTTATTCTGAAACAACCGAAACTGAAAATGATCTGATTGTTGAAGCCTTAGCGCTCGACGATGACTTGATGACCTTTTACATTGATTCTCTGGAAATTAAAACCCAGATGAACAAAATCGTTCGAACTCCTACCGAACAGACGATTGGTAAGGTTCTAAGTTATTCCCAGCAGTTTTCTGCAAAAAGACCTGCTACTCTTTCTTTTTAGAATGAGTAATAGGTCTTTTTCTTGCCAGCTATTGTACAAATAGCTGGTTATTTGGGTTTATACCCAACAGTTTTAATAGTGCTTTAAGTACTGGTCCGGATATATTGGACGAGTTTCTTATTGAAAATTAATCATATATGCAGAGAAAAGAGCGTTTCAGATTACTTCTGGAATATTTTACCACCAACTTCCCGGAACCGGAAACTGAGCTTCATTATGGAAATCCGTATGAATTGCTGGTCGCGGTAATTCTTTCAGCCCAATGTACCGACAAGCGTGTAAACATGGTGACGCCGCCGCTTTTTGAGCGTTTCCCGGATGCGGAATCACTTGCATTGTCAAATGCGGAAGAGGTTTTTACATACATCAGATCTATATCTTATCCCAACAACAAGAGCAAACATCTTGTAGGAATGGCCAGGATGCTTGTGGAACAATACGATTCGCAAATTACTGCTGCTATTGATGAGCTTCAAAAATTACCGGGAGTTGGGAGAAAAACTGCTAATGTAATAGCTTCTGTGATATTTAATCAGCCGGCTATGGCGGTGGATACACACGTGTTCAGGGTGTCTCACCGAATAGGACTGGTGCCCTCTACGGCTACCACACCTCTTGCAGTTGAAAAAGGGCTCATGAAACACATTCCATTGGCAATGGTACCAAAGGCACACCATTGGCTCATTTTGCATGGTCGGTATGTGTGTATTGCCCGAAGCCCTAAATGCGGCGAATGTCAGCTTAAATCATTTTGTGCATTTTATGAGAAGAATGTTGCTGCCTGATTTTTTTTGAACAGATTGCAACCCTTTGCGTCAAGATAGAGTCTAGTGAACAATGGAGTTTTGAAAAATATTATATAATTCTAAAATTGAAAAATTAAAATGGGTGGTAAGTATTTGAAAATCGGTGTTCTGGCCGCGGTTGTGGTGGGTATGGTGTCTTGTAATAAGATGGACAATAATAATGACGAGGAAAAAATTAAAGAAAATGAAACCGCTATCGAAAAATATGTTGCTGACAGTTCGATTAGTGTAACCAGGGATCCACAGGGGTTCTATTATAAAATCACACCAAATGCCTCTGGTGTGAAGGCAGCAGTGGGCGAGGAAGTTACTGTGAAATATGATATGTATCTTTTAAATGGGTCACGTGTATGGACATCCAAAAAGGATACTGTTACGATTGCAAAGTTTCCTGCTCTTAGTGGTTACATGTTTGTACTGCCAGCAATGGAACTGACGATGAATCTGATGAAAACAGGAGAGAAAGCGACCATTTTTGCTCCCTTTTATCTTGGCTTTGGGAATTATACATCCGTTCTTTCTGGCTTTCCCGGAAGTGTAAGTATTCCTTCATATTCACCTATCAGAGTTGAAATGGAATTGATCAGTAAAAAAACAGAAGTGCAGCAAATAGATCAATTTATTACCACTAAAAAATTGACTGTAACTGAAAGAACCTCAGACAACCTTGTAATAGCTAAAACGTTTATTGTGTCTGCGGGAGACACTCTGGGTAGAAATAAACCAGTTAAGGTGAAGTATGTTGGTAAGTTAATGGATGGAACTGTTTTTGATGAGGGTAAGGATATCTTAACGTTTACAACAGGTTCCGGGAACAATACTCTGATAACAGGATTTGACCGTGCTATTCGTAAAATGAAAGTTAATGAAAAAGCTACAATCATTTTGCCATCGGCAACCGCATATGGCAAAAATGGAAGAGCAAATACCGCGGGTAGCAACTTTGTAATTAAGCCTTATCAGCCAATTACTTTTGAAGTTGAAGTACAACCGTAAGTTTAATTTTCGCTTAAAAAAGCCTCCGGTCAGATCAGTTTCTATCGGAGGCTTTTTTGTGTCCAGTTTGTAAACAGCTCCTGATTTCCTGTTGAATCCTTTCCAAATTATGAGTTGACAAACTTGATCCGGAAGGCAAACAAAGACCATTTTTAAAAAGGTTTTGGGAAATATTTCCTCCAAAGTACATGGCTTTTTTAAACACGGGCTGCAAATGCATAGGCTTCCAGATAGGCCGGGACTCTATGTTGTGTAATTCAAGATGCTGGCGAATTTCTTCACTGCTTGTCCAGGCAGTTAACGGATCAATGGTTATGGTGGTGAGCCATCTGTTTGAAAAAAAGTCCTCTGGTTCGTTCTGAAATGATATCCCGGGAATATTTGACAGTTTTTCGTGATAAAAACGATAATTACTTCTTCGCTGGGAAACTCTTGCGTCGATTACTTCCAGTTGGCCTCGTCCTATTCCGGCACAAACGTTGCTCATTCGATAGTTGTATCCGATTTCGGAGTGTTCATAATGAACGGCATGGTCACGAGCCTGGGTTGCCAGAAATCGGGCTTTGTTAATTAGTTCTTCATTGTTTGAAAATAGTGCTCCACCGCCAGAAGTTGTAATAATTTTGTTTCCATTAAATGAGAAAATACTCATTTTGCCAAAACTTCCTGCTTTTCTCCCTTTGTACATTGAACCAAGAGCCTCAGCCGCATCTTCGATAAAAGGTACTTCATATTTTTCGGAGAGATAGAGAATTTCGTCTATCATACACGGCATCCCATAAAGATGTACGCCAATAACGGCTTTTGGTTTTTTACCTATTGAAATAAAGTGTTTTAGAGCATCTTCCAGCGCATTTGGACAGATGTTCCATGTCACATTTTCACTGTCAATAAAAGCAGGTGTTGCGCCCTGATAAACAATTGGGTTTGCACTTGCCGCAAATGTCAGTGACTGGCATAATACAATATCGTCCTTGCTTACATTAAGAAGAATCAATGCAAGGTGTAATGCTGCTGTACCGGAAGATAAGGCCACCACATTATTTATCCCGACATATTTTGCCAACTCTACCTCAAAACCTGTAATATTCGGTCCTGCCGTGGTAATCCAGTTTCCATCGAAAGCTTCCTTAATGTATTTCTCTTCACGTCCACTGGGATGAGCTAATGAGAGCCAGATTTTTTCAATTGATTTCAATGTGATGTCTTTATTATTTTGCCAGGATTACCTCTTACAATGCAGCCATCGGGGACGTTCTTTGTAATAACACTACCTGCTGCGATGATACAGTTGCTGCCAATGGAAATATTAGGGACAATAATAGATCCGGCACCGACAAGCGTATTTTCTCCAATGCTTACATTACCACATAATACCGCACCTGGAGCAATGTGTACAAAATCTCCAATGCTACAATCGTGATCGATTCTGACACCTGTGTTGATGATCACGTGATTACCTATTTTGTTGGAGCATTGGATAATACTCCCATGGAAAACCACTGTTCCCAACCCTAGCTGAACATCCTTTTCAACAAGAGAAGAGGGGTGAATTACATTACCAAAACGATGACTTATACTTTGAGATATCTTCCGGCGAATCTGGTTGTTTCCTATTGCAATAACAATGTGCTCATCAGAGAAAATGGAAGGATCATATTTGCTAATTACCGTTTTGTCGGGAATGCTTATTTTAGAATCGTCATCATCAAAGACCGCTGTTACAAGCTGATTGCTTGCATGAATGCAACTCACAATAACTTTAGCATGACCGCCAGCACCGTAGATAACCATCGTAATTGGGTTTAAATAACTGTGTTACGAGTAGTACGGCGAATAACGCTTTAAGTAATTGCTAAAAGCACAGAATTTGATTACGCTTTGAATTTTTCAGGAATATCCGTTTCCTGAGTTGGGCCGTTGGTAGCTCTGAGTAGTTTGGAAACGGTTTTTACCAATATCTTAAAGTCCAATGCAAAAGAAACGTTTTGGGTATACCACACATCCATGTCCAGCCTTTGTTGCCAATCCAGCGCATTCCTGCCATTAATTTGTGCCCAGCCAGTGATGCCAGGTTTTACGTTGTGTCGTTGGTTCTGGGTAGAATTGTAGAGTGGCAGATATTCGGTTAGTAGAGGTCTTGGTCCTACAAGGCTCATATCTCCTGTTATTACATTCCATAATTGAGGTATTTCATCTAACGAACTTCCTCGTAACACTTTTCCAATTTTTGTAATACGTTCGTTTTCGGATAATTGGGAGTTGTCTTTTTCGTCAATCATGCTTTTGAACTTGATGATTGTAAAAGCTACTCCATTTAAGCCAGGGCGGGATTGAAAGAAAAATGGATTTCGCTGTCCAGATATAAATAGCAACAGGGTGATTAAAATAAAAAGCGGAAACAGGATGATAAGTCCTGTTCCCGCCAAAATGATGTCCAAACTTCTTTTTCCCCAGCGTTTGTACATTTGGAGGCTATCTAAAATAATTCCGGAAACTGTTGGGGATTGGCCTCATGCATAATTTTATAAGCTGTTTCCAAAACGTCATCCATATTGGGTTTGGTAAAATAGTCTCCGTCTGAGCCGTAAGGTGGTCGGTGGTCCTTGGCCGATATGGTCACTGGTGCGGAATCCAGCCAGCGATAGGCGTTTTGTTTTTCCACCACCTGTTGCATCATATAGGCAGAAGCGCTCCCAGGCATATCTTCGTCAGCAAAAATAACTCTGTTGGTCTTTTTTACAGATTCCACAATGCTGTGGTTAAGGTCAAAAGGAAGGAGAGTCTGAACATCTATAATCTCTGCATCAATACCTAGTTTTTGTAGTTGTACGGCTGCCTCCATTACAATCCTGCACATTGAGCCGTAGGTTACTATGGTTATATCCTTGCCCTCTCTCAGAATCTCAGGCTCGCCGAGCGGTAGACATATTTCTCCGATATTATCAGGTAATACTTCTTTTTGTCGATATGAATTCAGTGGCTCTATTACCAGAGCCGGATCATCGCCTTTGATCAGTGTATTATAAAAGCCGGCAGCTTGTGTAAAATTTCTCGGAACGATAACATGTAAGCCCCGAAGGCTGCTGAGCATGGTTCCTATTGGCGAGCCCGAATGCCATATTCCTTCCAGACGATGCCCTCGTGTACGAACAATAAGAGGTGCTTTTTGTCCGCCTGCTGTTCTGTAACGCAGGGATGCAAGGTCGTCGGTCAGGGTGGGCAGTGCGTAATATATGTAATCAAAATACTGAATTTCAACAATCGGACGTAAGCCGCGCATGGCCATTCCAATTCCCTGCCCAATGATGGTTGTTTCTCTAATACCCGTATCGGTAATACGTAATGAACCAAATTTTTCCTGCAATCCGGCTAGTCCCTGGTTCACATCACCGATCATCCCTACATCTTCGCCAAGGGCTACCACGCGGGCATCTCTTTCAAAAAGGGCATTGAAATAGGAGCGGATGATTTCCCGGCCATCTACTGTCGGACTTGTTTCGCTGTAAACGGGATGAACAGGTTCTACCAAAAGGGGAGACTCAGGAGAGTCACTGTAGAGGTGCGTTCCGAAACGATTTGAATTGTCTTTGAGGCTTTTTCGTAAAGAAGTTTGCAACTCATCCTTTGCAGTATTTTTCTCTGTTCCCATCAGTCTCAGTGCTTTACGAACACTAGATACCATATCCTTTCTCACGGGAAGATATGTCTTGGATAATTCGAGAACGATATTACTGATTTCAGCTGTAAATGAGCTTTCCTTCATCGCATTTTGAAGTAGCTGAATCGTTTGCAGATATTCCTTATCCAGCTCTTTTCTATAAGCTTGCCATGCCCTGTTTCTTGCCTGACTAGCAGTTTCCTTCGCTTCGGCTTCTATCTGTTCGAGCTCTTCTTCGGTAGAATAACCGTTCTGTAAAATCCAGTCTCTGAACCGTCTGTTGCAGTCATGGTCAGTTTCCCATTTCAGCCTTTGTTTTGATTTGTATCTTTCGTGGGATCCCGAAGTAGAGTGTCCTTGTGGCTGTGTAAGTTCTACCACATGAACGAAAACCGGAATTTGCTCTTCCCTGCAAAGATCTGCTGCCCGCTGGTACGTTTCGATAAGTGCAGGATAATCCCAGCCCGGAACCGTTATAATCTCCATGCCGGGCTCGTCTTCATTTCGTTGCAAGCCTGCGAGCGCCTTGGAAATACTTGCTTTTGTAGTCTGATATTCTATTGGTACAGAAATACCGTATCCATCATCCCAAACGGAAGTGAGCAGAGGTATTTGTAAAACACCTGCGGCATTCATCGCCTCCAGAAACATGCCCTGAGAGGTGGATGCGTCACCAATTGTGGCAAAAACGATTTCATTCCCACGATTCGTGAAATTGGTAAGATGCTGTATATCTTTATTTTCTCTGAATAATTTCGAAGCATAAGCAAGGCCAACGGCGCGGGGGATTTGTCCCGCAGTTGAGGATATGTCGCAAACAGAATTATAGATTTTTGTCTGGTCAAGCCATTGTCCGTTTTCATCCAGCCATCTCGTAGAAAAGTGCCCGTTCATTGATCTTCCTCCTGTGCTGGGTTCGTGTTCCAGGTCGGCATGCGCGTACATTTGCGCGAAAAACTGCTGCCATGTAAGGTTACCCAAAGCGGCTTCGATAGTCTGATCCCGATAATAGCCTGATCGGAAATCACCTCTTCGAAAAGCACGCGCTAGTGCAATTTGCGCGACCTCTTTACCATCTCCAAAGATTCCAAATTTGGAACGGCCACCCATTGTATCCTTTCTTCCCAATAAACTTACCTGACGGCTTTCGCAGGCTAGGCGATAATCGTCAGTAATATTTTTCTTACTCAACACACTGGAACCGGTCAAACTGTCATTCTGAAGCATAAGCAAAAGTTACGGGTTTTGAATCCGTAGTTAAATTACATTTTTTTGGATGCACGCCAAAATTATGCAGGAAAATAATATTCATAACAACAATTGCACATCTTTAACGACCGTTGTTAATATTGGTTAATGTTTATTAATTTTAACTTTTATACATTAATCTTGTTATGTAATTAGTTTTCACCACTAAATGTACCAATACAATTATGAAAGTATTTTTTTCTGCACTGGTTCTATTGATAGGTTTAACCACTGTTAGTTTTGCTCAAAAGGGTGTTTTAAAGTTTAAAGAGGAAACACATAAGTTTGGCAAAGTACCTCAGGGCACACCTGTAACACACGAATTTGTGTTTACAAACACAGGTACTGATCCTGTTGTTATTTCTAACGTAACTGTATCGTGTGGATGTACAACTCCGGTTTGGTCTAAAACACCGGTTGCACCAGGAAAAACAGGTTCAGTTAAAGCGACTTTCAACGCAGCTGCGGCAGGTCCTTTCAACAAGCCTGTAACAGTTTTTACAAACACAGAAGGTGGTTCTATTACTTTATACCTGAACGGAGAAGTAGTTGCTAAACCTGCTGCTGCAAAAGCATCAAAGTAATTTATACTTTACAGTTAATTACTTGATAGCCATTCGAAAGGATGGCTATTTTTTGTCTAAACGGAATTTATGAAGGTTGATAAGCCCGCAGTCGACAGCCGAAAAACCGACTGTTAATCTCCTTGTCTTTAATATTCACCCAGGTCTCTGAAAGAACGACGGCGGGTAACTTTTAAATCTTGCAGAATACTCGATTTTACTTTCAGTGTAAAATTGTAATTACTTGCACGTGAAGCATTTCCTGCAAATGGTGTCCAGCTAAAACTCATATCCCAGCAGTGCAGATCGCGGTACAAAGTGAGTGATGTAATGGTCGGCTGAAATGCGGTGAAGTCAAAACCCGTATTAACACTTACCTTGAAGTTTTTGGATAGGCTAAGATCTCCTGTAACCTGAATAGCCTGAATCAGCATAGCATTCGAAAGCCCGGGTTTGGTAAGGCCAAAGTTATAGTTCAGATTGATGTTCCAGGGAATAGAAAAATCAACGTACAAATCCGGGTTGTTCTGAACAAATTCCCTTTGCTCTGGCGTGGCAGTACTATTTCCCCCTGGCGCCGGCTTGGTTTTATCTGAGGATGATTTTGGTGAAAAGCTGGTTCCCAAAGTAAAACCAAGGTTTTGCAGACCAGCTAATCCCTGTCCCTCTGTAATCGCATACTTATTAACTCTTGTTCCAATCTGATTTCCAAGGATATTAGGGTTTGCCTCATATGCATATGGATCCAGATTCATATTAAAGTTAAGGTTTAGATTTTTGCCGATCCTTGCATTGGCATTCACAGTGATATTGGATAGGTTGAGTGAGTCTGCCAACAAATTGTAACTACCACCAAGACTTAGGTTATCAAGCAACGATACTTTTTCAAATTGCGAAGCAGCCGTATCACTTTTTGATTTGAGTTTCATCTCAAACGAATTGTTCAAACTAAATGAAATTACACTGGAAGCGCGCCCGTTGCTAACGCCGGTGCCAACACCACGGAAGCGGGATAAACGTTTCGTGTCACCTTGTATGTTGTATTGCACATCCTGATAAAAACCGTAACTGTTTCCTGTGAAGTCCGGCGTGTAACTGAAGGATAGTGATGGAATTACCGTATGCCTGATGGCTTCCAACCGCCTTCCCTTAACAAAGAATGTTCCATAAAACCGCGTATTCAATCCTCCGCCAAAAGAATAGGAATATTCCGTTCCGACTTTATTTATTGTATCAATTCTGACATTATTAGCTCCAACATAAGTGTATTGGTACTGTTTTGTAAAAACCTCGCCTTGCAGCGACATGCTTGGTGTAAGATTGATGAACTTGAGTAGTTTGAAGTTAGGAAGAGATATAGGCAGGCTATAACGACCCGTGAATTGCGCATCTTTGAAGATATCCGGCAAATTGCCTGTATTAAAATCCACGAGTTGCTGCTTGTTTATCCGGTTAGAATCCGCCTGCAGGTTAGTCACTCTAAATCCTAATCTTGAATAGGATGTATCAATGACAGACAGCGAATTGGAGATAGCATAGCCACCACTAAAATCCAGACCAAGCCGGAAACTTTCATACCATCTTCCTCGTCCCCCATTCATGGCAAATGGTGCAATTTGGTTCACACCTAAGCTGAAATCTGACGAAATATTGGTTTTCCCTCCAACTTTTCTATTTAAACTATCAACGTATTGACCAAAATTTTGATTCACTCTTAAGCTGGCTGCGCCGCGCAAATATTGCCCCATTGTACGGGTATATTGCACCGAGGATGTAGCAACGTTGGAGGTGTACTTCGTGGTTTGTAGTTCCTGAGTCTGGTTATAGTTGTTACTGGTAATGTTGACATTGGCCGAAAAGGTGGAATTGCCACGTGGCTTTGGAGCGTGAGACCATACAAGGCTGTAATCATTAGAAACACCCTGTCCGGTGCGTCGCCTTACCTCGTCGCTAGAGTTGTTTCTGGCAATGCGGAAAGAAAAATTTCCGTTGTATTGATAACGTTTGGAATATGTAGATGCAAGCCCAATTCCCCAGCTTCCTGATGAATAGATTTGTCCTGTTATGGCTGCATTCACATACTCACTGATTGCAAAATAATATCCGCCATCGCGCAGGTAAAACCCACGTCCGTTAGGTTCCTCGCCGTATGTAGGAAAAAGTATTCCGGAAGTTCCGATTTCCTTTTTCTTTGGAAATGGGAAGAACCCGAAAGGCAGAGCGATTGGCAAAGGGACATCACCTATGACGAGATTAAACGGGCCTGATATGACCTGTTTCTGATTCACCATTTTGATCTTAGGGGCATTGATAAAATAGTGCGGGTGGGTCAGATTACAGGTGGTATACATCGAATGCTGGATATAGAAGTTCCCTTCGGCGTCCTTCTTTACCTTTTCTCCTCTGATGTTCCCGTCGCCTTCGGTGGTCACAATTCCCTGAATGATTGCCTTTTTGGACTTGAAATTGTACCTGATCTCCTTGGTATTGTATGTTTGGGCACCATCCTGAAAAATAGGTTCGCCAGCCATTTTTTTCGCAGTGGAATCGTAAGTTCCCACCGCGTACACCTCATTTGTTACCCAGTTGAGACGGATGTAATTCGCTTTCAGATTAATGGTTCCGTAGGTTACAACTGCGTTTCCATACAAATGAACCTGCTTCAAAACAACATCGGATATGGTGGAGTCTTCCGAATCGTACTTGACCAGGAATTCAAGATCATCAGGATTTGAGAGTGTGTCGGCAGCAGTGGAATCAGCTGCAACAGACAGGCTGTCGCGTACCGAAAGAGAATCTCCGGGTGTTATTATGCCCGTTTTTGAAGTATCTGATAGTGTTTTGTTCTGCGAACTTTTGGGTACAGCGAGCGTGTCCGCTTTTTGCGTTATCTGTTTTGCTCCCTTTTCTTTAGAAAGGTTTTTATCAGATCGCCCCAAGCGCTGCTGCACACATCCCAATGTGCCGATCAAAAGAAACGTCACAAATCCTAGCGATATAATAATCGCCTTTCTTTTCAGTTCTAACAAATAGAGTATTTTTGCATAAGGAATTTCAAAATTAGTGGAGAAACCCCTAAAGAGTAACGCCGTAACTGAAAAATAATGTTAAAAGTTCTTAAAACCCTGATTTTAGCCTGTTTGTTATTAACGAGTCTTGCTTTTGTATTTCAGGAAGAGCCTGTTTCGGCAAAAAAAGCTGACAGCAAAGTAAAAACAGTTGTAATTGATGCAGGTCACGGAGGGAAAGACCCCGGAACCAGAGGCAGAACCACCAGGGAAAAAGATGTTGCTTTGAGCGTAGCGCTGAAACTTGGTCGTAAAATAAAAGACGCCACTCCTGATGTGAAAGTATTGTATACACGTTCAACCGATGTTTTTATTGAATTAGGAGAACGTTCCGCTTTTGCCAACAGAAACAATGCCGATCTCTTCATATCCATTCATTGTAATGCAACGCCCAGATCTAAAAGTGTGAGAGGTACCGAAACCTTTGTAATGGGTTTACACAAAACAGAAGGTAACCTTGAAGTTGCAAAACGTGAGAACTCGGTAATTTTGCAGGAAACGAATTACAAACAGAAGTATAAAGGTTTTGATCCGGATTCTCCGCTTGCGCATATTATGCTTGCCAATTATCAAAGTGCGTTTATTTCGAGCAGTCTGAGGTTCGCAGATCAGGTAGAAAAGAAATTTCAATCTGTATCAGGGCGTGACAGCCGAGGGGTGAAACAAGCCGGATTTCTTGTTTTATGGCGGGCAGCCATGCCCAGTGTACTTATTGAAACAGGATTTTTATCAACTCCTGATGAAGAGGAATACCTGGCATCGGATGACGGGCAGGACGAAGTGGCGGATTCTATTCTTCAGGCATTTAGGATATATAAGAAAGAGATGGATCAATAACAACTTTTCAGGTGTTAACCCAAAAAGAGAAGAACACAGTTTATTTTTAATGCTTTGGCTCATGTCAAAGCAAATTTTTTAGTCCATGAAAATATCTAAAGAGGCAAAAGTGGGAGCAATGGCGATCGTAGCCATTGTAATGTTATACTTCGGCTTTCATATTCTTAAAGGCTCTGATGTTTTTTCCAGAACATATACCTATTACGTGGTGTATGATAACATAGATGGACTTACGGCTTCAAATCCTGTTTTGTTGAATGGCTTAAATGTTGGTCGTGTTCAGGGAATTAAACTTTTGCAGGAACGGCAAAACACGCTTCTTGTAACACTGGATATACAGAAAACCGTTGCACTTCCCGAAGGAACGATCGCGACGTTGGCTGATGGTGGTTTGTTAGGCGGAAAAGTAATACACCTTGTTATTGGTAAGTCAGGCAAGCTTCTGGCTGATAACGATACGCTTTCCGGAATGAAGGAAGCTGGTATTTCGGCACTTCTTCAGGAGAAGGCATTGCCGTTGGTAACACATGCCGATTCTCTCGTTAAAAATCTTGATGTAGTTGCCTCGGGTTTTAAAGAAACAGGCCTGATCTTAAACCAGGTCTTAAAAAACTATGATCAGGCGGGGAGTGATGTACAGGGGCTTTTGAAGGATAACAGAAAAAACCTTTTAGCCATAACAACCAACTTGAACAAACTTTCTGCTTCATTGGTAGAAACTGAAAAAGAATTAAAACCGCTTCTTGCCAAAACGGGATCGCTTGCCGACTCTCTCAATGCTTTAAGACTTGGCGAAACGGTACAAAGCGCGAATAAAACGATTGCCGAACTACGCCAGATACTTGCTAATGTAGAGTCTGGTAAGGGAACAGCTGGTAAGCTTATCAACGACGAGACATTGTATAACAATTTGAACCGCACGATTGTAAGTCTGAACCACCTGATGACCAATCTGCGCGAACATCCTAAGCGATATGTTCATTTGTCGGTTTTTGGCAAAAAGGACAAAGGACCTGCGGAATCTTCGATTGATACTACTGCTGTCATTAAATAGAATTTCAGGCAACTTCTTCTGCCTCTGTTTTTTCGTTATATTGCTTTAAATAAAATCGGAAAGGAGGATCTTATGTTAACGCAGGAGCCAAAGAAACGTAGTCAAACTTCAAATAATAAGTACGATAATATCCCTGATTCCCTTATTTACGAGGTGATGGATGGAGAGCCTTTGTATTATCGTGGTTATAAAGACGTTTTGAACAACAAAAAATCTCTTGACGATATCATGGGAAGTAGTGGTTTGCAATCATTTATAATCCAGTACATTCTGGAAATCTTGTATGTCAAAGTAGGTCGAAAAATATATCATTTTCTTACTAATGAGGTAGGAACGCATTTAGGTAAAAAGGATAATCTTTCAGGAGATGTCTATGTTTATGAAAAAAGTAAGTTGACTCCTGCTGAGATTAACGAAAAGTACATCAATATTCCAGCCAAAATTGCCGTAGAAATTGATTCTAAAATAGACATTTCAAAGGACAGGGATCTTGACTACGTCAATATTAAAACTCAAAAACTATTAAACTTTGGTGTTGAAAAAGTGATCTGGATCTTTACGGGAAGCCAAAAGGTGATGGTTTCTGAGCAAGGTAAAGACTGGCTTACAAAGGATTGGAATCAGGACATTGAATTGCTGGACGGACATTTTTTCAATATATGTCAATATTTAAAGGAAGAAGGCGTAAAAGTGGAAACCAATTTTTAACCATTTTTCTGTCCATACAAAATTAAGTCGTTTGCTTACTGGCGAACGACTTTTTATTTTGTACTAAATCCAATAAATTGTAAGAAACGTTATCTTTCTATACAGTCATTCATTTACTTTCATCAGAAACTTATGCCAAATCAAACCATACAGGAACTATTGACCACGCTCAACCTCAAATACGAACAGGTAAAACTGGGTGGCGGGCAAAAGAAAATAGATGCACATCATAAGAAAGGAAAGCTTACAGCAAGGGAAAGGATTGACTATCTGATTGATACAGATTCTTATTTTCTGGAAGTTGGGGTTTTCACCGCCGAGGGAATGTATAAAGAAGACGGTGGTTGTCCGTCCGGTGGTGTTGTTGCCGGAATTGGATACGTTTCCGGTAAACAATGTATGATCGTTGCCAACGATGCTACTGTAAAAGCAGGAGCATGGTTTCCAATTGCTGCAAAAAAGAATTTGCGGGCACAGGAAATTGCGATGGAAAATCGTCTGCCTGTCATTTACCTTGTTGATAGCGCAGGAGTATACCTGCCTATGCAGTCAGAAGTTTTTGCAGACAAAGAGCATTTTGGACGCATTTTCAGGAATAATGCTAAAATGTCATCGATGGGAATTGTACAGCTTGCTGCCATTATGGGAAGTTGCGTAGCAGGTGGAGCGTACCTGCCCATAATGTCCGACGAAGCATTTATTGTGGAAGGAACAGGATCGGTTTATCTGGCTGGGCCATATTTGGTGAAATCGTCAGTTGGTGAAGATGTGGACTCAGAAACACTGGGTGGTGCCGAAATGCATTGCGAAATATCAGGTGTGACCGACAACAAATTTCCTGACGACAAATCCTGCCTGGATGCCATTAAAAGACATATTGATAAAATTGGAAGTCCGGAAAATGCTGGTTTTGATCGGAAAATAGCAGTTACTCCGGCAAGGCTTCCAGAGGAAATCTACGATATATTACCAACCGATAGGCTGAAACCGTACGACATGCGTCATATTCTGGAGTGTATTGTCGATGCTTCGGAATTGGATGAATACAAACCGGATTACGGAAAAACGCTGATTTGTGCTTATGCACGTGTCGACGGCTGGGCTGTGGGAATCGTGGCGAATCAGCGCAAAATGGTCAAATCCGGGAAAGGTGAAATGCAGATGGGCGGCGTTATTTACGGCGAATCCGCCGACAAGGCCGCCCGTTTTATCATGAATTGTAATCAGAAGAAAATTCCATTGATATTCTTCCATGACGTTACCGGTTTTATGGTTGGCAGTCGTGCGGAGCAGGGAGGCATTATCAAAGATGGTGCAAAAATGGTGAATGCTGTCGCCAATTCGGTCGTTCCGAAATTTACTTTTATTGTGGGGAATTCTTATGGAGCAGGCAATTACGCCATGTGTGGAAAAGCGTATGATCCTCGATTAATTTACGCCTGGCCAACAGCCCAAATGGCTGTAATGAGTGGGGCAACTGCTGCGAAAACATTGCTTCAAATTCAAACGGCAACTTTGAAAGCCAAGGGTGAGACAATTACTCCCGAAGCGGAAAAAGCTTTGCTGGACGAAATCACGGATCGTTACAATGATGAATTGTCGCCATACTATGCAGCTGCCCGACTTTGGGTTGATGGAATTATAGATCCGGTCGAAACCCGAAGAATTATTTCAATGGGAATAGAAGCTGCGAATCAGGCTCCGATTGAACAGCGGTTCAATGTCGGGGTAGTGCAGGTTTAAAAATAATGTTGTTTAAGTAGATGGGATTTGCTTCATTTTAAATCAGGTTCTTATGGGAAAATTCATATGCTGTTTTCTGATTTTCTTAACAATTGGATTGTCTCCTGATGCTTTTGCGCGTAAGAAGAAGATAAAGTTACATCGGCTTACCGTCGTTCAATATGACGATTCCAGGGTTAAAGGAATATTGTACGATGTCAATGAACAGGGATTGGTGTTGGTGCGTGCAAAGGATTTAACTAATATACCATTTGACCTGATAACGAAGTCGATTAATGAAGGGAAAATACAGGTTACCAACGTACCTTATGGTGCTGCAAAAATACTGTATGTTAGGAGAAAAGGATCCTCAGGGCGGGGCTTTGCAATAGGTGCGCTTGGTTCGTTCGCTATCACGGCCCTACTTGCGGCTGGTACTGCGGCGTTCGGTGATGGTTGTGGCTGCGCCGGTCCGCCGGCTGTTCTGGTTTTGCCCCCTATTGCAGGTCTTCTGGGAGGTGCAGTGGGTTCTATCGTTGGACTTGCTCCCAAGAAAACCATACGGCTCGATCCTGACAGATTCTATGAAAGTGCAGATTCAAGTTTAAGGAAATACTCTTTGGCAGGTCAGTTGATTCTCCAAAAGTGAAGTTGAATTGAATAGGAACAAAGAAAGCTGCCCGTTCTTAGCAGCTTTCTTTGTTTCTATTTTATTATTTCATGCACTAGTTAGATTCGCTGAATTCGAGCAACATCTCGTCTGTAATTTTGTTCTTGTCTTTGAAATCGGATACTGTTTCGGTGAAAGAAGTATGCAGACCTTCAATGTTTTCAAGATTTTTATATGCGCCGTCGTAGATCGATGCAATGGATTTTTCAAGATCCTGAATGTTCAGATTCATGTTTTCAGTTTCTATCTGACCGATTTTTTTAATAACGGCAGTTTCACTGTTTTTCAAGTCTTCAATTTCACGAAGCACTTTCTCCATTGTCTTATACTTTTCAATCTTATCCATAAGTTCTCTTGTTAATGTTGCAGTAACAGAGTAAAATACCGTGCCAATCATTGTTGTAAAAGCGATGGATTCTGAATTTAGAGAGGTAAGTTTTAAGGTAAATTTCCTTTACAAGATTATGATACGAATACTTCGAATATGGCTTATATCCTTTGTAGGCTTCACTTTATCTGTTTCTGCACAACCTTCACAAAGAGTTGTTCCCGGTGCTGTAACAAACTGGAAAGGTTTTGAAAAACAGGAATTTAAATTTGAAAACAGAGAAGCCTGGTACTTGAAACCTAAACAAGCTGCCCCGGGAAATCCATGGGTGTGGCGCGCGCACTTCCCAACATGGCATACAGAAATGGACAGCATTCTGCTTACCAGGGGATTTTATATTGCGTATGTAAACACCAACGACATGTTTGCCCATCCCAAAGCGATGCAGGTTTGGGATAATTTCTACGATTATCTGGTTAAAGAAAAACAATTTGCTCCAAAAGTGGCACTCGAAGGTGTGAGCCGCGGAGGTTTGTATGTATATGGTTGGGCCAAACGGAATCCCGATAAGGTTAGCTGTATTTATGCCGAAGCGCCCGTTTGTGATCCAAAGAGCTGGCCTGGTGGAAAGGGTAAAGGACCGGGATCTGAAAAGGACTGGACATCCTGGTTGAAGCAGTTTGGACTAACTGAAAAAGAAGCAGAAACGTTCGAAGACATTCCAATTAACGATCTGAAAGGATTAGCCGCTTTCAAAGTGCCTATTTTACACGTTTTAGGATTGCAGGATAAACTGGTGCCGCCAGCAGAAAATTCGGATGTTCTGGTTCAAAATTACCTGAAACTTGGCGGTCCAATCAGTGTGTATCCGATGACGAGAGGTGAGCAAACATTGGAAGGGCATCATTTTCCTATCGAGCGTCCGGAATACTTTGCCAATTTTATCTGTGAGAATAGTATCCCGGTTGTAAAGCCACTTGGTCATTTGCCGTATATAGAAATGAACAATGGCTTGTATAATGCCTATCAGAAATTCAGAACTACGAAAAAAGGAACCGTCGCTTTTTTAGGGGGATCAATCACGCATAATCCGGGATGGCGGGATAAAACGACTCAATATCTGAGGGAACATTTTCCCGAAACAGAATTCACCTTTATCGCCGCCGGTATTCCATCCTTGGGAAGTACGCCACATGCGTTTCGTTTTTCCAGGGATGTTTTGACAAAAGGAACGCCTGATCTATTATTCGTGGAAGCTGCTGTCAATGACCGTGGAAATGGTTTTAGTGAAAAAGCGCAGATTAAAGCTTTGGACGGAATTTTAAGGCAAATGTATACTCAAAATCCAAAAGCGAATGTGGTATTGATGGCGTTTGCAGAACCTCATAAAAATACAGATTATGAAGCAGGAAAAGTACCCATTGAAGTAGCAGTTCATCAAAAAGTTGCGAAACATTACGGAGCTTCTTATATCAATCTGGCAAGGGAAGTTTATGATCGGATCAAAGCCGGAGAATTTACCTGGAAATACGATTTTAAGGATTTACATCCGTCACCATACGGACAGGAAATATATTTTCAAACCATTAAGGAATTGCTGAAAATAGAGCCAGAAAGTGCCGGAAACTCATCAAAGCTGCCATTGGCAATGGATAAATTTTCCTATGAAAAGGCAAGTTATCACACAATAGAAGAGGCAAAGAAATTACAGGGTTTTTCACTTGATCAAAAATGGAAACCGAAGGAGAAAATATCCACACGTGAAGGGTTTGTCAATGTTCCCATGCTGGTGAGCGAAACCGCAGGTTCTTCTTTTGAATTCGATTTTAAAGGTCGGGCAGTCGGAGTTGCCATTATTTCCGGACCTGATGCTGGCAAGATTTCCTATTCTATTGATGGCAAAAAGCCTCATACTCTTGATCTTTTCACACAATGGAGTACGCAGTTGCATTTGCCATGGTACCTAATGCTGAACGACGAACTTTCATCCAGGAAACATACTTTGAAGTTGTCGGTTTTGTCTGATAAAAATGAGAAGAGTGTCGGGAATGCGGTTAGGGTAGTTCATTTTTTGGTGAATGAGTGAGGGTTTTGCATTAAAATTCCAAGAGAATTAAATCCAGATTGGGAATGGTTGCAAACCCTTTATCGAAAGTGATCAATTCTACTTTTAGAAACTGAGCAGTTGCAGCAATAATCGCATCAGGAAGTTTAATGCGATGGAACTGTTTTAATTTTATCGCTTGCTCTTTGATAACATCAGTAAGTCCAAGTATTGAACAGTCGCCCAGTAGAAAGTTGAAATATTGCTTTTCGGATTCAGAAATTTGATAGAAGCCCAAAAGTTCAATTTCTGTAATAACCGAAACAAAGATCTCCCTTCCTTGCAAATGGAGTTCGATTCCTTCTTTGCCTTCTGCTAAGTTAATAAAGACATTGGTGTCAACCAGAATCTTTTCACCAATCATCCCTCTGCTGTTTTTGATATGCTAACCCATCAAAGCCACGTTTCAATTTTCCAGCATATTTTTTTGCATCAAATCCCTTTCTTGTCGCCTTCTCTCTAGCTATTGCCTCCATAGCTTCCTTAATTTCAGAAGCCGGGGCATCTTTTTTAATTGTGACTATCATATGTTACAGATTTACACAAGTTTACATATTTTTTGACTGAATTTCAAGTTTACATAATCACCTCAATGTCTGCGTCGTATATGTACTCTCAAAGATCTTGTCCGCATTCGCAGCTTCAAATCCGTCACGGCGGTGTTTTCTCAAAATCTTTCCCTGAGGCAAATCACTGAATTCCGGCAAAACCTTGCGCTCTGCAAATTCGACGTAGGAACCTGATATTTGCATGGTTTCATTGTTGGCAAATTGTGCTTCTATCATTTCTGCAACCGTAGAGCTTTGGATCAATCCGCCGTCGGGACTTGTTTTAATTTTCCCTCCTGATGTATTGAGTTTAATGCCAATGCCCTCCAAGAACTGATTGAAATCAGCAACTGTGTTATATCCTTCTGGCAGATTATGCACGCTGATCGTGAAATGGTTCAGATAATAACGGTTGTAAATGACCCAGGCTGCATACTCGCTTTCTTTTAAAAGTGTCTGGTAATCGGCTAAGGAAGGCGTTCTCCAAAGTGGCTTGTGCAGGAAGTCATCCACTTCCAATCCGTTATCAAGATCCAGACTATCAGCCGGATCGGCGGTTACTTCATCCGTATAGCTTTTTATAATTCGCTGACTTTCTTCCGACAAATCACCCACCCGTAGTTCACTTACAAAAATGCGCGGGTCGGTTTCCTTTGGCGGGCTGTACCACCATGCGTCCAGCTTCTTTCCTTCGAAAAAATAGTGCTCCCGTTTCTGATAACCATAATGAAGAAATATTTTTTCGAAAGATTGTACTCCCAATTGCGGAACACCCATCGTGCGGAAAGCGATGTGATCGTTTTCTATATCCGTTGCATCGCCAATGATATGCGCTTCGATCATGGCATTGATAATGATTTTTACATCAGGCACGCGGTCAGAATAGCGACTCATCAGTCCGTTTAAGACAATATCGAGTGTTTCCAGTCTTTTCGATGAAGCAGTTTCCATTATATTTCTCTTGTTGGTCAATGAATATTTTATAGGGACAGAGAGCCAGATTTTTGAGGCAATTAACAAATTTTACGCTAATGGTTATAATAACGGTATATTATTCTTTCTCTTGTGAGAACAACTTATGCAAATGGAAGTTTAAACGTGATTTCGGTAATTATTAAAATTTTTTATAAAATATAATAGCGTAAACGGATAATAGTTTAGACATTTGTTTTTATAAATATTGCAAGAATAAATTTAACCTATTGCGATCCTGATTCATGAACAACCGGATTCTCTTTGCTGCTCTGACACTATTGATCGTTGGCATCATGTTCGGTTCCTGCTATCAGAAAAATACGTTAAAGAAGAATTCTCTTCCGGATGTAGTCAGTTACAATTTTGATATAAGGCCCATTTTATCCGACAAATGTTTTGCCTGCCATGGACCTGACGCCAACAAACGGGAAGCGGGTCTCCGTCTGGATGTTGCAGAAAGTGCCTATGCCAAATTGAAAGACGGTCATGGTGTCGCTATTTTCCCAGGCAAACCGGAGCAGTCGGAATTGTACAAAAGAATTACATCGATTGATCCTGAATATCAAATGCCGACACCCGAGTCGCATTTGGGTTTATTGAGCGAAACGGAAATCGGTACTGTTAAAAAATGGATTGAGCAGGGAGCGAAATATGAAAAACACTGGGCCTTCACGGCTCCTGTTTTGCCAGCGATTCCGGAAGTTGATAAATCGGAATGGATGAAAAACGAGATTGACCATTTTGTATTGAAAAAATTAGAAGACGCTGGTCTACAACCCAATGAAGAGGCCGATAAAAGTCATTTACTGAAAAGAGTTGCACTGGATTTGACCGGGCTTCCGCCATCGTTGGAATTGCAAAATAAATTTGAGGCAGATAAAAGTGATAAGGCATACGAAAACATAGTTGATGACCTGATCAAACAAAAAACCTACGGTGAGAAAATGGCCGTTTACTGGCTGGATATGGCTCGTTATGCGGATTCCTATGGATATCAGGATGACGAGGTAAGAACGCAATGGCCATGGCGCGACTGGCTGATCAATGCCTTCAATAAAAACATGTCGTATGATCAGTTCCTGACCTGGCAAATTGCGGGAGACATGCTTCCAAATGCAAATAAAGAGCAGATTCTGGCAACGGCATTTTTCCGAAATCATAAATACACCGAAGAAGGCGGTGTAATTCCGGAAGAGTATCGGATTGAATATAATATCGATAAAACCAAAACATACAGTACTGGTGTACTGGGACTTACTGTTGAATGTGCCCAATGTCACGATCATAAGTACGATCCAATTTCTCAGGAGGATTATTACCGTCTTTTTGCCTTTTTCAATAATTCAAAGGAAGTTGGCTACGAAGGAGACGTTTCTCAGTCAAAACCTGCCAAAAATCCGATGATGTCCATTACAGATGAAGAGGTTAAAACCTTATTGTCTTTCATCAATCGCCCGGATACCAATCGATTAACTGTTTCGGTTTTGGGAGATCTGGACACATTGAGACCTACTCATATTTTGAACCGGGGTGTTTATGATGCGCCCGGGAAAGTGGTGAGAGCACGAGGACTACCCGCTGTGATGCAGTTTGACACAACAAAACTTCCACAAAACCGGCTTGGACTGGCAAAATGGACAACAAGCAAAACGAATCCTTTGACAGCAAGGGTTTTTGTAAATCAGGTTTGGCAGGAATTCTTTGGTCGCGGACTGGTGAAAAGTACCGGTGATTTTGGAATGCAGGGAGATTTGCCGACCAATCCTGCCTTGCTCGACTGGCTTGCCGTTGATTTTATGAACCACAATTGGGATATAAAACGACTTGTGAAACAGATCGTTACTTCTGCCACGTACCAGCAATCGGCTAAAATTACTGATGAAAAATTAAAGGCTGATCCTGAAAATATTCTTTTATCACGCGGACCGAGATATAGGTTGCCGGCAGAATTTGTTCGTGATATGGTGTTGTCTACAAGTGGCTTATTGAATCCAAAAATTGGCGGACCAAGCGTAAAACCTTACCAGCCAAAAGGACTTTGGGAAGCTGCGACATCAGGACGCGGATCGCTCAGAACTTATCAGCAGGATCGGGGAGAAGCGCTTTATCGAAGAGGAATGTACACGTTTATTAAACTGACCGTTCCGCCGCCATCCATGATCATTTTCGATGCAAGCAACCGGGATCATTGTGAAATAAAACGCTCGAAAACCAACACGCCGTTGCAGGCGCTGGTGATGCTGAATGACCCAACGGTGCTTGAAGCATCGCGGGTTTTGGCTGAACGAATTTCATTGAAATCTTCAAATACAGAGGATAAGATCAAAGAATCTTTCCAAAGAATTGTGTGTAGAAAACCGACGGATAAAGAATTGAAGCTGTTGACGGACTATTACAACGAAGAGGAAAGTGTATTTGTAAAAGATAAAAAGCAGGCTTTCAAAATATTGAATGTAGGGGAATATCCGCATGAGAAAAATGTGAAAGAAAACCAGGCGGCAGCGCTGATGCGGGTAATTAACACGCTGTATAATATGGAGGAAACGATCACGAAATCCTGATTAGCTATGAGCTGTTTTTGCCTTCGTTTGTGTCCTCACAAACGAATCGGGCGTCTTGCAAAAAGCTGTTTGTGAGGACACAAACAGCGGCGGAAAAGGGTTTGCCTTCGTTTGTGTCCCCACAAATGAATTGGGCATCGTGCAAAAAGCTGTTGTGAAGACACAAACCGCGGCAGAAGGACACAAACCGCGGCTAAGAAATAGTAGAAATATCATTTGAAAACGAAACAAAGCTAACAGCTCAAAGCCAGGAGCTAAAAGCTACCACTCATGGAAAAACAGGTTTTTGATTTTGGAATGAATACCACCAGACGACACTTTCTGTCCAAGCTTAGCCTGGGCCTTGGAAGTGCTGCTCTTGGTTCGTTGCTGATTCCCGATATTTTCAAAGGGAATGGCGATAGCGATATGAATGATCTCATGGCTGGTTTGCCGCATTTTGCACCAAAAGCCAAACGCGTTATTTACCTTTTCCAAAATGGCGCGCCTTCACAGCTCGATTTGTTCGATTACAAACCGATGTTGAACAAAATGCATGGTGAAGATTTGCCGGAATCAATTCGTGGTGGACAGCGACTGACTGGTATGACAGCCGATCAGGCCAAATTTCCGCTGGCAGGTTCGATTTTTAATTTCAAACAATACGGCAAATCAGGTGCATGGATGAGCGAATTGCTGCCATACATGGCGGGCATTGTCGATGATCTTTGCATCATAAAAACGTTAAATACCGAAGCCATTAACCACGATCCGGCACTAACGTTTTTCCAAACAGGCGCACAGGTTGGAAACCGGCCAAGTATGGGTGCGTGGCTGAGTTATGGTTTGGGAAGTGAGAATCAGAATTTGCCCGGATTTTGTGTTTTGTTGTCGAGAGGAAAGGGAAATGGGCAAGGGGTTTATTCCAAATTGTGGACAAACGGTTTTCTGGATTCGGTTCATCAGGGTGTGCAGTTTAGTAGTGGTGAAAATCCGGTTCTGTATCTGAACGATCCCGAAGGAATGGATCGCACGCAGCGTCGTAAAATGCTGGATAAGCTTTCTGAACTTAATCAGGGCACCTATGAGGACTTTGGCGATCCGGAAATTACGGCCAAAGTGCAGCAGTATGAAATGGCTTTCCGAATGCAAACAGCTGTTCCCGAAATCACGGATATGAGCAAAGAGCCTGAATCTATCGTGAAAATGTATGGGCCGGAATGTTTGGTTCCGGGTACGTATGCAGCGAATTGTCTTTTGGCAAGAAAGTTATCCGAGCAAGGCGTCCGCTTTATCCAGCTTTATCATCAGGGTTGGGATAGTCATGGTGGTTTGCCTAATGAAATAAAAGGTCAATGTATGGATGTAGATCAGGCATCGGCAGCATTAATTACCGATCTGAAACAGCGCGGATTATTGGATGAAACGCTTGTGATCTGGGGTGGAGAATTTGGTCGGACAAACTATTGCCAGGGAGCGTTGACAAAGGATAATTATGGCCGTGACCACCATCCGAGAGCATTTACGGTTTGGATGGCAGGTGGTGGAATTAAGCCCGGAATTGTATACGGCGAGACCGACGAATTCGGCTATAACATTGTGAAAGATCCTGTTCACGTTCACGATTTTCATGCAACGATTCTGAATCAATTAGGGCTTGATCATGAGAAACTGGTTTTCAAAAATCAAGGTCGACGTTACCGGCTTA
Organism: Dyadobacter sp. CY312; assembly: GCF_021390535.1. Classification (GTDB taxonomy): domain Bacteria; phylum Bacteroidota; class Bacteroidia; order Cytophagales; family Spirosomataceae; genus Dyadobacter. Next base: position 13,001 of record NZ_JAJUXG010000015.1, on the reverse strand, counting down.
CGGACGTAGCTGGCAAGCTGGTAAAAGGTATTATTGCTTAAATGGAATCAGTTTCTAAACCCACGCATCAACATTTACCGAATCCGAAAGAGCCAGCCTGGGCTGGTTGGGTATACAACGTTACCTTTTTTCTCAACGGATTACTCATATTTATCCTCATTTTCGAGAACAGTTTTGCCGTACCGTATTGGATGCAGGCAGTTGGGCGAATGCATCCGCTGGTTTTACATTTCCCTTTGGTTGTGTTGATGCTGTATGCGTTTTGGACTTTAATTGTTGAGAAAAAGGATTCCACACGTTGGCATGAGAATCTGGCCGACACGCTGTTTCTTATCGGAATTTTCACAGCTGTAATCGCTGCATTTTCCGGTTTCATTTTGTCGCAGGAAGAAGGTTATGAAGACAATGCGCTGTTTTGGCACAAATGGATGGGAATTGCTATTTCCATAGGTGGTATTGTCTGGTATAGCTTTCGCCACTATTTGCCCATTTGGAAAATCCCTGCGAAGATTCTTGCCGCCGCCTTTTTATTTCTCCTGATCGTTGGAGGGCATTTGGGAGGAAATCTAACCCATGGAGAAGATTTCCTGATTTCTCCAATACCCGTTTCCAATGAAACAGAAAAGAAAGTCGCCATTGAGGACGCCAAGGTATACGACGATTTGGTACAACCTGTTCTTCAGCAAAAATGCTATTCATGCCATAATGCTGAGAAATCGAAGGGAAACCTCCAAATGCAAACGAAGGAGTTGTTGGCAAAAGGAGGCAAAAACGGGATACTTTGGGATACGACGAAAGCGGATCTTGGATTACTTTTAAACCGCGTTCATTTGCCTCTTGATGATAAAAAGCACATGCCGCCAAGAGGAAAAGTGCAGTTAACTGACGAAGAGATTGTCTTAATAGCGGCTTGGGTCAAAGACGGTTCCCGCTTCGATCAGATGGTGAGTTCGCTGTCTCCTCAAAGTGCGGTTTATGCGTATGCGGAGAATATACTTGGAGGAGGAAGAACGGAAGAAGAATATGATTTCAGTGCTGCGAATGCCGATAAGGTAAAGGAATTGAACACGAATTACAGACTGATTAAATCGCTATCCGCAGAATCTCCGGCGCTGTTTGTGAACTTTTACAATCGGGCCAATTTTAAAGCAGAAGATATTTCGGCACTGTTGCCTTTAAAAGAACAGATCGTTTCAATGGATTTGAGCAAAATGCCGGTGAAAGATGAGGATATAAAAGCAATTGCTCAATTTCCTGAATTACGAAAACTGATATTGAATTTTACTGATGTTCAGGGTACTACATTAGGAGAATTGAAAAAGCTGACCAAGTTGAGAGAGTTGTCGTTAAGCGGGACTTCCGTCAAACTGGCGCAGGTGAAAGTTTTGGAACAAACACCGTCGCTGAAAAAAGTGTATGTCTGGAGCACAGGAATTTCGACCGAAGAACTGGCGTTATTGAGAAAGGAAAAGAAAATCAGTTTCGAGACAGGTTACCGGAGTGACACCGTTGTTCTCGCCCTGAATCCACCCATTATTGAAAACGAAAATCAGATTATTTCCGGCGGCACCAAAATCACATTGAAACATCAGATTCCCGGCACGACGATCCGATATACGCTGGACGGCAGAGAACCGGATAGCACCACGTCGCTAGTCTATAAGAAGCCGATTGACATCGCGAAAAATACGAAGATCAAAGCAAGAGCATTTAAGAATGGCTGGTATGGAAGCAAAGGTGTGGATAAATACTTTTTTAAATCCGCATTTCATATTGACAGCGTGCGGCTAATCACGCAACCTGATGTTAAATATCCTGCGCAAAAGGACATTACGATTGCAGATGGAGTAAAGAGTGACAACACTCCTTCCAGTGGAAAATGGCTGGGATACAGAGATCAGCCATTTGAATCCTATTTATTTTTCACAAATTCTGTAAAGGCGCAAAATGTGACACTGAGTATGCTCAGGAATGTAGGCGGCTACATTTTCCCTCCGACGAGAATTGAAATTTGGGGTGGAAAAGATGAGAAAAATTTAAAACTATTAAAAGTACTCACTCCCGAATTGCCTGTAAAAGAAACCCCAAATGTGGATAACATGGTTTTTGAAGCAGATTTCGAATCTCAGGAATTAAGCTGCATCAAAATCATTGCAAAACCATTGGCAAAATTACCTGCCTGGCATCCCGGAAAAGGAGAAAAGGCTTGGGTTTTTGTGGATGAGGTTTTTGTGAATTGAGAGGAAAATGCATTTTTTTAATGCAAAAACTCCGAATTTTTGCACAGATTTAATGCAAAAAATTCGGAGCAGTGCAATGAATGTATTTTAGTTTTTCAAAAAGAAAATGCCCTCAAAACCAATCCGCCCACAATCGCGCCAACAATTGGTGCTACCACGGGAATCCATCCATATCCCCAATCGGACGACCCTTTGTTTGGAATAGGCAAAATAGAATATGCCAGTCTCGGTCCCAGATCCCTGACCGGATTGATAGCGTAGCCTGTCGTTCCGCCTAATGAAAGTCCGATACTCCACACCAACATACCAACCAGATAGGGTGCTATACCGGAAGGGATTCCACCTTTATCAGGATCTGAGGTTCCGGCGTACCCAATTGCAACAACTCCAACAATAAGTACGATTGTTGCAATAAATTCGCTCAAAAAATTGGGTCCGGATGACCTTATTGCGGGGCCTGTTGCAAAACATGCAAGTTTTGATCCAGGATCTTCCGTTGCTTTCCAATGGGGATAATAATTCAGCCAAACGAGAACTGCTCCCAGAAAGGCCCCAATCAGTTGGGCTAGGAGGTAGGTGGGTACCATGCTAAAATCGTTCCGTAATACGGCGAAGCCAATGGTAACAGCGGGATTAATATGTGCAGCCGCACTTCCAAATGCATTGGCAGTAAACACACCTAACATGACGGCAAAAGCCCATCCAGCGGTAATCACGATCCAGCCGGCACTTTCGCCTTTGGTTTGTTTAAGAACTACATTGGCTACAACACCATTGCCTAATAAAATAAGGGTCATAGTTCCGATTAACTCTCCGAGAAATGGCGATTGATGCATGTTGGTGATAACAGTTCAGATTTGACAGGCGAATATGCGAATTGTTTTAAAATATCTTTCATGAATACCAAAAAGAATATTTCATGTTGGATTTACCAGTTTTGGACGCCGATTTCTGCTAACTTTGTGTGATAATCTATTCTTCTGTATTGAAAATCATGTCATTAAACCAACTTACGGCTATTTCACCGGTAGACGGCCGTTACTACAAACAAGTCTCTGAGCTTTCGGCCTACTTTTCGGAATACGCACTTATTTACTACCGCGTGTATGTTGAAATCGAATATTTTATCGCGTTATGTGAAATTCCTCTCCCTCAGCTAGCCGAGTTCGATAAGAAAAAATATGCTTCCCTGCGTAAGATATATGAAGATTTTTCAGAACAGGATGCACTGCATATAAAAGACATCGAAAAGACGACCAATCATGATGTGAAGGCTGTTGAATATTTTATCAAGGAACAGTTTGAGAAACTGGAAATAGAATCTTTTCAGGAGTTTATCCACTTTGGATTAACTTCTCAGGATATAAATAACACAGCGATTCCATTGTCATTGAAAGATGCGATGGAACGTCAGGTGAAGCCATTATTCCGTCAGGTTCTTTTTGTGCTAAAAAGAATGTCGATTGAGTGGAAAAATGTACCTATGCTTGCTTTCACGCACGGGCAGCCTGCGTCTCCTACACGTGTAGGGAAAGAGTTTTTGGTATTTGTGGAACGTCTTGAACGCCAGTTAGAGATGTTAGACAAAATTCCAAATTCGGCGAAATTCGGAGGTGCAACAGGTAACTTCAATGCGCACCATGTAGCCTATCCAAAGCAGGACTGGATGGCATTCGGGAATCATTTTGTGGAAGGGCTCGGACTGAAAAGAAGCAGGCATACAACCCAAATTGAACATTATGACAACCTTGCGGCAACGTTTGACTGTCTGAAAAGATTAAATACGATTCTTACCGATTTGAACCGGGATATGTGGACCTACATTTCCATGGGATATTTCAAACAGAAAATTAAGGCTGGCGAAGTTGGCTCATCTGCAATGCCGCATAAGGTGAATCCGATCGATTTTGAAAACTCGGAAGGAAATCTTGGACTGGCATCTGCTTTGTTTGAGCACTTTGCTGCAAAACTTCCTATCTCAAGAATGCAGCGTGACTTAACGGATTCTACTGTACTGCGTAATATAGGTGTGCCGATTGCGCACCAGTGTATTGCTCTTAACTCTTTAATTAAAGGTTTAGGGAAAGTGGAGCTGAATGGCGAAATTCTGAAAGCAGAGCTTGAAGACAACTGGGCTGTGATTTCAGAGGCAATCCAGACTATACTTCGTCGTGAAGGTTATCCAAAACCATACGAAGCGCTGAAAGAACTCACTCGTACCAACGAAAAAATCACCCACGATTCCATTTCCAGATTTGTGGAGACTCTGGAGGTTTCCGAGCAAATTCGTGAAGAATTGAGAGCGCTAACTCCTTTCAATTACTTGGGGGTAGTTGAGGAGACGAAATAGTTAGGAATAGTCATTAAAGGATCAAGAAAGGAATCAATCGGGAGATTGATTCCTTTCTTGATTTATATACATGTGCAATAAGGATAATTAATTATATATAAATGTTTTTTATATATTTACTCTGTTATTTTTTCACATGTAAACGACAACGTCATGTTTCTAAAACGATTCAAAGGATTAACAATCCACTCCCAGTTTATGCTTCTGGTCTTGTCGCTTTACCATGTACAAGCCCAGAGCCCTATTACGCTAACTACTGAGCAGTCGGGTAATTTTACAAATGTCAAAAAATACATAAATGAAAGTCCGAACCAGGATTCTGCATTCGTTTATATTGTAAAGTTTTCGAAGGATCTCACGAAGGAAACAAAGGGATTGTTGAGTGACGAGATTCACTATCCTCTCGCCCAGATGCTGATCGATACATCGGGTAAGAACGCCTCTGAAAAAAAGGAATTTGCAACAACTTTGTTAGGTTTATTGACACGTGACACAACAACCGAGTTGTCAACTTTAGTACGTCCACTCGACCTTTGGATGAAAATCCAGGCATCTGCTAAAAACCCGACCCAGGTAACAACACTCATCAATAAGTTTATCAAAAATGAAGTTGAGTCAAATGATTTATATGCCAGCAAATCAGGACGATATGGGGTGTTGATATATAAAGCAATCGTAGGGAATCCGGCTTTATCTGAGGTTTCTGAACAACTTTTCGTCGCTTTAAGTAAACAATTTGGCAATGCTCCAATCTCTGTGACCGAGTCGACTCCATATGATGAACTACGGAGACGATCCTGGTTGAGGTATATTTACGCCAGCTTAAATTTGTTGAGAGCCATCAATACCCAGAATTTGGAGGAGAAAGAGTCCAGTCTAAAAATTGCTTTCAAAAATAGTCCTGATCGAATAGATTTAACCAACTATGGATTTTATTACGACATGCCCTTTCTATTTGGTGCAGATAAAATCTCCTTTCAGAGCGATTATTTGACTTTCTTGACGCAACAAAAAGCTGATAACAATAAATTGATTCCTGTACTACTGGAAATGTCTCTAGCTGATCCCACACACAAAAGTCAGTTAGAAGAAGTCTACGGCCGAACAGATAATAACAAAATGAGTTTCGAAGCTTATTGGCTCGAAAACGTAAACAGTAGATCGGCAAATATTCCGCCCATTGAGCTTTCTATGCTGGATGATAAGAAATTTTTAGGAAAAGAATTGAACGGGAAGTGGATTTTGATCGACTTTTGGGGGACTTGGTGTGCGCCTTGCCGGGAAGAGCATCCTGATCTCGAAAATTTATATCAGTCGTACATCAAGCCAAAACAAGATAAAATGACCGTTTTGACTATTGCGTGCAACGACAAGAAGGACAAAGTTTTGGGTTATATTCAGGAGAAAAAATTTACTTTTCCTGTTGCCATGTCAGACGGCAAAGTTGAGAAAAGTTTTGCCGTAACTTACTATCCAACAAAATTGTTAATCACTCCACAAGGAAAATACCTTCGGGTACCGAATGGCAAAAACTGGGTAGAATTTGTAAAACTGTATACTGGTCTTTGAAAAATTAAAGCCTGCCCGATTTTTAAAGCCGGACAGGCTCTACTCATACTCACCCACACTTCGAACTGCCGCAATCCTTACAAGTCAAACATCCTTCCTGATACATCAGATTTGTAGAATTACAGTTCTGGCAGCTTTGCTTTTTTACTTCCGTACCATCCGGGACATAACGTTTCAAGGCACGGGCTACACCGTTTTTCCAGGTATTGATGGATTCATCCAGTTGCAAACTACTGATCAGGTCTACCACTTTTTCAATTGGCATTCCGTGACGTAATGTGCTGGAAATCAACTTGGCGTAGTTCCAATATTCCGGATTGAACTTGTGAGATAAGCCTTCGATGGTCGTTTTGTAACCTCTTGTGTTTTTATATTGGAAATCGTAGCGTGAACTTCCATCAGCTTCGCGGTTCTTGATGATCAAACCTTCATCAACCCATCTTGGAATCAATATTCCGTCTTCATCATCCGCAAAACCAGTGAAAATTTCGTAGGGTTTGTCATCTATTAAGCCAATAAAAGCAATCCATTTGTCTTTTTTATTCTGGAAACGAACAACTTCCGCCTCAAGCGTCTGAGGACGGATAGTCGGGAATGGAGTATTAGCAACCACTTCCGGTTCTTTTTGTTTGTCGTCCGCTGAGATCAGAACGCCTGAACGTGAACCATCACGATATACTGTAACTCCCTTGCAACCCGCTTTCCAGGCTTCCATGTAACACTCGCCTACCAATTCCTCGGTCACATCGTTTGGCATGTTGATCGTAACGCTGATCGAATGGTCCACCCACTTTTGAATAGCACCTTGCATTTTTACCTTATTCAGGTAATTTACGTCGTTTGAAGTCGCTTTGTAGTAAGGCGATTTCTTAACGATTTCTTCCAGTTCTTTTTCCGAGTAATTCACCGAAGTATCATAGCCATTGATCTCCATCCATTGCTTGAAACGATGGTGGAAAACGATGTATTCTTCCCATGAATCACCCACTTCATCCACAAAGTCAACACGAACATCTTTGTCATTCGGGTTCACTTTTCTTCTTCTTTTATAAACCGGCATGAAAACCGGCTCAATTCCCGAACTGGTTTGAGACATCAAACTCGTTGTTCCGGTAGGAGCGATGGTCAGCAATGCAATATTCCTTCTGCCATATTCCAGCATTTCATAATAAAGCTGTGCATCGGCTTCTTTCAAACGAAGAATAAAAGGATTATTTTTCTCTCTTTCTGAGTCAAAAATGGAGAATGCACCACGTTCTTTGGCTGTATGCACAGAAGCCCTGTAAGCTTCCAAAGCAACCGTTTTATGGATTTCAACAGAGAATTCGGTTCCTTCATCACTTCCGTACCGCAATCCCAACGCAGCAAGCATGTCACCTTCCGCAGTGATACCAATCCCGGTTCTTCTGCCTTCATTAGCTTTGGTCTGGATATTGAGCCAAAGGTTACGTTCTGTCCGTTTGATCTCCGCATCTTCTGGATCTTCATCGATTTTTAAAAGTATCGCGTCAATCTTTTCCAATTCCAGATCAATGATGTCATCCATCATCCGTTGTGCGGCAGCAATGTGTTTTTTGAACAAAGTCCAATTGAATGCAGCCTCTTTGGTAAACGGATTTTCTACATAAGAGAACAAATTGATTGCAAGCAAACGGCACGAATCGTACGGACAAAGCGGTATCTCACCGCATGGGTTGGTAGAAACCGTTTCGTATCCCAAATCGGCATAACAATCCGGAACTGATTCACGGATAATCGTATCCCAGAACAGAATTCCAGGCTCAGCCGAACGCCATGCATTGTGTACTATTTTCTTCCAAAGCGCATTTGCATCAATATCCTTTTGGTAAGTTGGCGTGGCGCTATTGATCGGATATTGCTGGTTGTAAAGACTGTTGGATTCAACAGCTCTCATAAACGCATCGTCAATACGAACCGAAACATTAGCACCGGTCACTTTGCCGGATTCCATTTTTGCATCGATGAAATTTTCAGAATCCGGGTGTTTAATTGCCACAGAGAGCATCAATGCGCCACGGCGACCGTCCTGAGCTACTTCGCGTGTTGAATTTGAGTACCGCTCCATAAAGGGAACAATACCCGTTGAAGTTAGCGCCGAATTTTTAACAGGCGATCCTTTCGGGCGGATGTGTGACAAATCGTGACCAACACCTCCACGACGTTTCATCAGCTGCACCTGCTCCTGATCCACTTTCATAATTCCGCCGTAAGAATCCGCAGCAGAACCATTGCCGATCACAAAGCAGTTGGACAAAGAAGCGATCTGGAAAGGGTTTCCGATTCCGGTCATCGGGCTTCCTTGTGGTATAATGTATTTGAAATCCTTGATCAGGTCGAAAATTTCGTCCTCACTTAGTGGATTTGGATAACGTACTTCTATCCTTGCAATTTCTTTTGCAATCCTGCGATGCATGTCATCCGGAGTCGCTTCGTAGATCGCTCCGTAAGAATCTTTAAGAGCATATTTGTTCACCCAAACGCGGGCCGCAAGTTCGTCTCCTTTAAAGTATTGAACCGAAGCCTGATACGCTTCGTCGCTGGTGTAGGTCTGTTCCGTTTGAAAGGAATTGGTAACTTCCATTTTGTGTGTTGGTATGTGTTGGGGTTAAAAATCGAGCTGGTAAATTTAGTAAATTAATACATGTTACGAAGATTTAAATGGAGAAAAGTTTACAGAAATTATTTGTAACTAATTTATAGTGAGTTCATTATTTTTTAGTTGTAGAAAAAAGTTTACAAAAAAGTATTTTTCTATTTGCTGTTAAAGTGGTTTAGCGATGGGCAATAAAAGGGCTATAATTTAAGGGGTTACAAAAAAAGAGACCAAATATTCTGATCTCTTTTCTGTAATTTCAAATACAATTATTACAATTTGGCTGCCATCAGATCACTTGGTTTCTGGTTGTGTTTTCAGGTATTTATCCAGAAACGCCAGTGTCTTTTTGGAGGTGGTGATCTGGTTTTCTTTTTTTACAAATCCATGACCTTCATCGCGGTATACCACATACTCAACCGGTATACCGTTTTTCTTCACGCCCGCTACAATTTCATCGCTCTCCACTTTCAAAACCCGAACATCGTTCGCGCCTTGGAAAACGATTAGTGGTTTTTTAATTTTTTCATAATTGAATAAAGGCGAAATGCTTTTAAGTCGAACGCTGTCCGCGGTTGACGGGTCACCCAGTTCATCATAAAGTGCTTTTCGGGCTGCTTCCCAGTATGGCGGAATGCTTCTCAATGTACGTAGCCAGTTGGCAACACCGAACAAATCCACCCCAACTTTAAATTCGTCCGGCTGAAATGCAAGTGCGGCCAAAACCATACAGCCTCCATAACTGCCGCCATAAATTCCTATCGCACTGCTGTCGATATAATTTTGCTCGGCAAGCCATTTTTTACCCCAAACACAATCCTTCAAATCGCCGTTGCTGTGGTCTTTGTTGTCCATTTTATAAAATGTCTTTCCATATCCGCTGCTACCGCGGTTGTTCACAGCGAGTACTGCATAGCCATGATTCACCAGATATTGAATGGAATTGCTGAACCCAACCCGACTTTGTCCACCCGGACCGCCATGAACCCAAACCAGCGCCGGGGTTTTGCTGTCCTTGCTGGCTTGTAGCGGTTTGTAATAAATCGCAGGGATCTCTTTTCCGTCAAAAGATTTAAAACGAACCACTTCCGCTTTTACCAGATCATTCTCATCAATTGCCTTGTTTAGCGTCGACGTGAGTTGTTTCAACTCCTTCTTTTCAAAATTATAGGTATACAGGTTTGTCGGGCTTGTGCTGCTGCCTACGGTTAACAGCATATTCCTTTCCGTTGGAGAAATAATGACATTCAGCACATCCGCATCCTTGATATCCGGGAAATTGATGGCTTTGCCACTTGCGTGATCGAATAGCAGCACCTTGTTTTTGCCATCATCGTTAATGAAAATGGTGTGATATTTCTCATTCTCACTCAGGCTCATGTTTACCACGTCCCATTTGTCTTCAAAGTATTTTTCGGCCTTTCCGCTATTGATGTTGTATTTAGTGATGTAGGTAAACTCGCTTCCGTCGCTCGTGGCATAGTACATAATGCTGTCGTTTTTCTCAAAAGCCAGCGGGAACCAAATCGCTTCGTTGTCGTTGCTCAGGCGTTTGGTTGTTTTTGAAGTGCGGTCGTACAAATACAGGTCGTTTTTATCTGATGTGATTTCCTTCGTTAGGGCCACATAACGTTCGCTTTTGCTCACACCCGATGGTGTATAACCATCTTTGTTTTCGAAAAGCAAAGTAGGCTTCCATGATGCCGTTTCCAGTTTCCATATGTCAAAAAACTTAGGATCGCGTTTGTTGCTGCTCACGTACATCGCCTTTTTATCGTCGCTCCATCCGGCAAAATTGTTTGCGCTTTTTGGCCAGGGCGTAAGATCTTTTGCGGTAGAATCGGTCTTGCTTCTCAAATAAAGATGCGCATTCTCGTCACCACCCTGATCGGCGGAATAAATATAATTGTCACTTTTGGGAAGATAATCAACTGCGAAAAATGATTCCTTTTTCGACGATGTGAGTTCTTTGGAAGTAGTGTCGGCAACGTTTAGTTCATATACGTTGAAAATTCCGGAGGAATTATTGCTTACCAACACCTTCGATTCATCGGCACTGAAACCGGCAGCTGAAACCGACAAGTTGCTGGCCAGCTGCTCAATGGTGTACTGTTTTGGTATTCGGGATTTGTCTTCTTCCTTTTTATTACAAGAACCTAATAGCCCGGCCATAACTACCACGGCTAGTACTGATTTTGACTGAACCATCATCATTATCAAAGTTTTAGTGAGAGAATTTGTTTCTATAAAGTTATGAAATACAAATACTTACTAATAGAAAATTGTGGATTTTGATTTAGCGTGTAGTTGGGTAAGTTGAGGGTTGTCAGGTTGGCGGGGAGGAAGTCTGCAACAGGTGCATTATCCAAAACGCCAATGTCCTTTTAGAAGTAGTGATCTGGTTTTCTTTTTCCTCAAACGCATGACTTCGTCCGGGTTAATCCACCGACTCAAATCCTCATATTTTCGTTCTGCGGGCTGTTATCTATCACCTTTTTTAAGGACAGCCTGTGCTCTTTCGAAACCGTTAAATAAGTTTTAGGTTCAAATAGTCTGCCATGGGTTTAAGAGATATTATTTATGAATATATTCATGTAACACATTGAAAATCAGTCATATATAAATCTACAAGACTATGAAAATGTTCTACAACCCTCTTCGAAATAGGTCGCTTGGCGCCTTGTCACATTTTGTGTCGTTTACCTGTTTTTTTTATTGTATGTTTTTTGTTGTTGGGAAATCCACAGCTCAGTGTGACTTCGATAGTCCTGGGGTGTCGCTAAATACTACTACATTTGATGGTACTAATTGTCAGGTAAATATTGATTTGTCCTTTGACCTCGAGAGTAACAATGGTAACAAGTTTATTTTTGTACATCTCTGGACACTGGATGGGTACACAGCTTCTCATCCTATTCCCTACAGTTCTGCCCCCACCAGTACGCAGCTAGGCAATGCTCTGGCAACCCTGGTGATAGATAACACTAATGCTATTCCTGTTCTCCTTGAGGAATACAGGGCAGATGCAGCAGTTTCTCCTATGTTTACGGGTATAACAATAACAAAGGGAGGAGGGCTTAATGCGGGTTTTGATAGGTATACCGTAACTAATTTAACATTAACAATTCCAGGCTCCTGTAACTCGGTGCCAAGTCTTAAAGGTGATGCCTGGTCTACAAATGCGAATTCACAAAATCCTACGGTACATTGTTCTACTTTGGGATTTCAACTTGTAAATAATGATATTGAATTAAGTGGAAACCTTAATTGTAACGATCCGGCATCAAATAGCTATGACATAGACGTGACGACCACTGCAACTACCCCGTTTGAGATAAATTATAAAGTTTATTTGGATGATGGAGACGGTATTTTAGAGGCGGGTACAACGGATAATGAAATAGAAGCCGGTACAGCAATGATTTCATCGGTGTCACCACTTTCCTTGTCTGATGTGTTGTATGCTCATACTGAAATTGAAAAAATACGAAGTCTTTGGGTTGTAGTTGACGGGCAGGCTGTTCCTTACTTTTCGGTAGAGGAATTAGTTAGCACCTGTATTCTCCCGGTTAAAATGACCTATTTTAACGTCAATTCGGGATAAGAATCTTTGCTTATTATTTATAAAAACAGGGAAAATATTGGTATATTTAAGTATCTGACATTCAAATATTTAACCGATATTCTCCCATGTTTTCAAAGGATAAAGTTACCGAAATATTTTGCATTGTAGACGATTTCACTAAGGAATTTGAGTCACGAATCAAAGATATGAAATTGGCTCAGCTCGCCACGGATAAACAGCACAGAAACAGGGCTTTATCCATGTCAGATTCTGAGATATTGACCATTTTGATCTGTTTCCATTTAGGAGCTCATCGAACTTTTAAGCATTACTATCAACAGATAGTCCAGGATCACTGGGCGGATTTATTTCCTAAGTCACTGTCTTATAATAGGTTTGTTGAGATACAGAGTCGCTATTTTATTGTTTTGGCTTTATTCTTGAAAGAAAAATCCCTGGGAAAGTGTACGGGGATTAGCTTTATAGATAGTACCACAATTAAAGTTTGCAGAAACCAGAGAATTCATAACCATAAGGTATTCAAAACATTAGCTGAGAGAGGGAAGTCTTCAATGGGCTGGTTCTACGGTTTTAAGCTGCATCTAGTTTGCAATGAAAAGGGAGAATTACTTTCATTCTATTTGACCAAAGGCAATGTCGATG
>NZ_JAJUXG010000014.1 GCF_021390535.1 Dyadobacter sp. CY312 | reverse complement strand
CTCAGGAGTCTAATGTTATGACAATCCCGGCCACTCAGGCAATGAACTTCACGGTAACACCTGTGGTGGAGAAGATTTGTAACGATGGATTGAACAGCATTCAGTACCATGCAGTTAACAACACCGGAGGAACATTAACCTATAAGCTATACAGCGGTACAGATGCAACCGGTACACTTATAAGTACGCTTGCAACGCCGGCAAATGTTCCGTCCGGAACTTACTATTATGAAATTGTCCGTCCATCTTCGGAGGGAGAGTGTCCTTCTGCTATCCGTTCGGGTATAATTAATATATCAGCCTGGCAAACCAATCCTACCATTACACGTAGTTTGGCGCTCAATTGCCAGCCTTTGGGCTCTGGTCCTCAGGCAACCGGCCAGGCTCTGTTGCAATTCTCAGGGTTTGGACCTTTCGTTGTAGAAAGAAGCATTGATGGTGGCCCGTTTGAAGTGGTGGATCCGGCTGCTGTCAGTAGCTATTCCGAATCCTCTTTGGAAGCTGGTAAGGTATACACATATCGTGTGACAGACCAGTGCGGTAAGTCGGTAAGTCAGCAGGTGATGATTAAGCCATTGAGCCCGAGGCTTACCAGTAATACGCAGGAGCCTTGTAATGGCACGGACTACACTTTATCAGCTATTGATTTCGGAGATCCGTTGACCACATATAAATGGGAAAAAGATGGTGTAGTTTTGGCTAATACAAGAGAATATACTCTCACTAATTTTCAGCCAGCGAATAACGGCGTCTATAAGTTAACGGTTTCGCTGTTAAACGGTTGCATTGTTCGTGAGACATATATCACACTAAATAGCGCAAACTGCGGTGATCCTTTTGCAACGGGCTCTCTGGGAAATAAAGTTTGGTATGATACAAACAGTGATGGTATCCAGGCTGCCACAGGAGAAGCAGGTGTTCCAAATGTACCTGTAACTCTTCAGGGATATGTAGGACCAAATCAAGCATCGCCATCGGCTGCGGATTTGGCAAATAATGCTTATTGGGCTGAGGTTGATAACAAAACAACAGATGCAAATGGCGAATATCTTTTTGGTGGACTTGAAACAGGTTATTACCGTGTGAAATTTGGTACTGTACCCAATTACGGCTTTACTACTCCAAATGCAGGAGCCGACGATGCCGCAGACAGTGATGCCGGTACAGGTGGATTCAGTGGACCTGTGTTTATCAATTCACAAGGCGTTGGAATAGACAAAGATAACCCTACAGTTGACGCAGGGTTGGTACCGGCCGGTTCTATCGGTGATTACGTATGGACTGATGAGGATCACGATGGTATTCAAGATACTGATGAAGATCCAAAAGCAGGCGTAACAGTGAAGCTGTATGTGAAAAATGGTAGTGTATGGGGTGAGGTGGCAACCACAGTTACAGGTACAGATGGTAAGTATCTGTTCAGTGGATTACCAGCTGGTACTTACCAGGTTGAATTTACTTTGCCTGGCGGCATGGTATTTACCAATCCGAATGTGGTGAGTGCTTCCGATGACGAAGATAGTGATGCAGACATGGTAACCGGCAAAACTGGAGAAATCATCATAGATCCTTCGCAGGCAGAAACCAGTGTTTTGCGTAATAACATGTCAATTGATGCTGGTATTACAACAGCATTACCGGTAAAATTGTCGATGTTCGATGTGAAGAAAGGAGAGAATGTATCGGCCTTGTTACGCTGGACAACCACTGAAGAGGTAAACAGCGACAGCTTCGAGATTCAACGCAGCGCAGATGCTAAATCATGGAATGCGATAGGTCAGGTAAAAGCAAAAGAAAATAACGTAGGACTTGTCAATTATCGTTTTGATGATATGCAGCCTAACTTGGGAGCTAACTACTATCGCCTGAAAATGATTGACCTTGACGGTAGCTTTGCTTACAGCAGTATCAGAAAACTTTCTGGTGACATGGGTGCAGAGTTAACGATTTACCCTAATCCGGTAAGTAATGAGTTGTCGATTCAAAGCACAACTGGACAAGCAATCGGAAAAGTTGAACTGATTAATCAGAGTGGAAAGGTTGTTTTGACTAAAAATGGTTCAAGCATCGCTTCGCCGATCAATGTCAAGAATCTTCCCGCTGGAATCTACCTGGTGAAAATATCTTTTCAAAACGGGACAAGCGAGAATCGTAAAGTGATTATTGTTCGCTGATAGGATTAATATTTGTCAACAAAATGAAACAGGGTCTTTTCATCTTTTGGAAAGACCCTGTTTTTTTTACCGCCGCTACCGCCGCCCGGTTGTAGTCGAACAAATTACAGAATGCATTTTAAACAGGCCGTTAAGTAAATCAATTGATGTACGTCGGCAACAACTACTTAATAGGAATAATAAATATCTTTTCCGTTCCCTGTGCCGAAGAAACTATTTCCAACGAACCGTGCATTTCCAGAGCTCTGTTTTTAAGCGATTGCAATCCAAGGGACTTGGTCTTTTCAACTATTGAGAGGTCAAATCCCTTGCCGCTGTCAATAATTTGAATATTTAACATATTATCACCTTCATAAATGAAAATCTTAATTTTGGTGGCCTTTGGGGGCAAAGCCTGCAACAATGATTCCGCCAATCCTTCATATAGTGCTAAACGGTAGTTGTAACGTCCGCCCCAATTAGTCCGGTCGGGAAGTCGTATTTCTTGCATTTTCCTGGTGGAGATTATAGCATACAATAATACCCGGAATCAGTTAGCATTGACGTAATAATAGTAAAGAATATACGCGGATAGCTATTTGTTTAAGGTAGTTCGGGCATCTTTTGTAAAGTACCAGACGGGCTCTGAGGCCATCGAAATTGTTGCGATCGGCAGGAGAGTAGGGGAATATCGAATCGTAGGTATACCAATAAAGCTACTGCATTTACTGTATTTAAGTACCAATTATCTCTTGCCAAAATCATGATTTTAGATGATTGTCAGGATTTTTAAATTTTCAATCTTTGTGCGGTAGTTAGTAAATTGTAGATGGGGGTATGATTTAAGAACAATCAAAGAAACCCAAATGTACTTTACGCTCTTTTACAGGCGATACCAGGTCTCAAAAGACGAAGCTGGCAGAGACATAACAGTACCATGGTGCCGGGATACATTTTTAAAACGACGGCAGGGAATCTTGTTAACCTGAGGTAGACAATGAGTGTCCAGATAGAAAAATGCTTGATCAATCATCCTTATTAATTGTTTTCAAGGTATCGTTGCTTACCATGTTATTCGTTTGCGGCAGTTACTTTTCCTTTGCAACCAGGCCCAACGATAGCTTACAGATTCCCTTCGTTTATAATCAGCCAGTGGAGTCGGAGGACATTGTTTCTGTCATGGAGCTGTTGAAATTGAGGCATTTTGCTTTGAACGCAGATTCAAAACATTTCGAGCCCAGAACTTCAGTATGGATATTTCTCAATTCCGAAACTGCATTTGCGGATACATCAAAAAAATTTATTATTACGAGCTATCAGGATTATATCGATCTATACGAAAGAAGCTACGGTACATGGAAGAAGGTAAGAACAGGTGGAAAATTTGTAAACAAAAGGCTTAGGTCTCCAACCACAGGACGTTATTTTATTCAGTTACCTCAAAAAAGCAATGATCCTCAACAAGCATTTTTAATTGTGTGCCGTAAGTTTACCGATTATAATTTTGGTGCGCTAGAATTCAGTTTAAAATCTGATTCGGAACGGAAAGAGTGGGAAGTTGCTTACCGACTTGCCAATGAGGGATATGCCAAATTCATGTTGCCTTTTTTCGGCATATTTTTTATCACGATTTTGTTTTTGCTGGTAAAGTTCTTCCTGCTATCCGACTTGGCTTATGCTTTTCATGCATTTGGTGTGCTGTTGTTTATGGCGTTTTTTGTGTTGGTTTATTACGAGTACCCGATCAACATTGACTCGTTTTTTGTTGAGGAGCCAAGTATACTTCTCCATTTTGACAAGCTTTTTCTTTTTTTGAGTTTAGGATGTCTTCTAGCTTCGGTAAGAATTTTCCTGACTGAGGGAAAATGGGTAAAACTTAATAATCGTGTTACCGGAAAACTGACGATTTTCTCCGTATGCATCGCTTTCTCTTCCGCATTGATATCCTATTTTGAACAGGAATATTATGTTATCAATGGTGTGTGCATAATTTGTGCTACTCTGATTATGGTCATTTTTGCCGTTCATTTGTTTCGTATCCGGGAAGAAATAATGGGTTCGTTTGGAATAATAGTGAAAGGGATTGCTTTCCTGAGTACCAGTTCCTCGGTGGGTTTTGTATTGGCGTTCTTTGCCAGTGATAGTAAATGGGGCCTGGGTAGGGAAATTCTTCTTGCAGTTCCCATGCTGATAGGGGTGGGGCTTTATAACTGTTTTATCATTGTGGCATTAGTAAATCGGGAATATCAAATCCAGCAGAGAGGTATCGACTTGAAAGCCAAGGTTTTTGAGGCAGAACTCGTTGTCGTGCAGCGCGGGCTCAATCCTCATTTTATATTCAACTGTCTTAACCTGATCGATTCATTCCTGTATTCCAATAATGTAAAAGCAGCGCGGAAAGTGCTCTATGATTTTAGCGATTTGCTGAGACTGGTAATCGACAAATCGCCTAATCAATTGATACTTTTAGTGGAGGAATTCAAAATGCTTGAACTGTATATGATTCTGGAAAAATCCCGATCCTCGAATTGCTTCGAATATTACATTGATATTGAAAAGGGGCTTGATATCTCAGGAATGCAAGTACCACCGTTGATTATTCAGCCAATTGTAGAGAATGCAATTAAACATGGCATTCTGAATCGGCTCACTCCGGGAGGAGAAATCAGAATAAGGATCATTAAAAAAAGCGATAAACAACTGGAAATAGAGGTGGATGACAATGGAGTGGGACGAAGGGTTGCCAAGCAGTTACGGCAGGTCAGTTACTTTCAAAGCGGGCATGTTGGCATATCACTTACCCGAAAGCGGCTGGAAATTATGGCAGAGGTATTCAAGACAGAGTCTTTCCTTGAAATTATAGATAAACCGGATGATTATGCTGGCACCACTGTTAAAATTTTTTTACCAATTTTAAGATCCATTGAGCATGGCAACAGCCTATATTATTGATGACGAATTACATTCAGGTCAACTTTTAAAAGCCAAGATTAAAAACCTGACAGATTATTTTACGAATATAGAGCTTTTCGTGAGCTCCACGGGTGCGTACCGGGCTATTGTAGAAAGAGAACCAGACATTATCTTTATGGATATTGAAATGCCACAAATGAGCGGAATTGATATTATTGAAAACATCAAACATCTCGGTATTGTGACTATTTATGTTACGGCATTCAATAATTATTCCATTACGGCGATTAAGCAACAGGTATTTGACTATATTTTGAAACCTGTGAAAGAGCAGGAGTTACTCGACACCATCAATAAATTTATAGCACAGAGGGAGTTGCAAGGAAACAGACCGGCAGCAGGGCGTCCTTCGATTATAGAGATTATCGAAAAACAGAATAGCAAAATTCTGGTTCATACCATTGAAGGTATAAATTTGATCAGCATTAATCTGATTGTTTATATTGAGGGAGAAGACAATTATTCCAGGTTTATTTTTCAAGATGGCTCTAGTCTGCTTTCATCACGTACATTAAAATATTTTGAGAGACAACTTGAGCCGTTTGGCTTCATACGCGTCCATAAATCCCACCTTGTTAATATTATTTTCGTGGAGAAACTAATTACGCGCGATGGAGGATACCTGTATTTACGTTCGGCGAATGTGATCCCTTTTGCCCGCGACAAAAAGGCGGAAATCCTGGAGTGGTTCAAAATATAACAAGCTAGTGCCTGAGCCCGGGTTGTTCGCTGCCTAACTGAAACCCATGCCTGCCTAAATGATTCGGCCTGTTAAACGATTGTCTATTGTCCCAATTCTATTTCAGTACTTATTTAGTAGATTCTCGGGTCTGCGGAACTTCTGCAACTTAGCATAGAGAGCTGGTTTTATGACCTTGAGCAACTATTAACTAAGCATGACAAATGGTAAATCTATTGATTGTTGATTCACAGCCGATTATGTGCATTGGACTCAAACAAGTAGTATCTGAGAATTTTCCTGATTGGAATGTTTACTTAGCCAAATCAATTGAGGAATTCGACCGCATGGAGAAGTGTCCGAAGCCCGATATGATTGTCTTTGGCATTAATATGGAAGAAAAAAAGGTTGACCTAAACCAGATACCCGGAATTCAGACAAAATTTAAATCTTCATTTTTGATTATTTATGGGGAGTTCTTAAACGATCGAAAGATACACACATTATTCAGTTCTGGAATTCACGGCTATATATCCAAAAAATCGGATGAATATGAGTTCATCCAATGCCTGCAAACGGTCATGGCCGGAAATACTTATAAAGATGTGTCCTCATCCGATAATTTGACAAGGGATAGTGCGAGGATTTGCAGTGATTGAATACGCCATCAACATATGTAAATACGGGAGAGTCGTCCAATGGAACAGGAACTGTCCCTGATGGCACAGCTGATGGCATCGTAAGCTCATATACTATATTGGACGCAAATACGAATACTGATAAACCTAACGGCAATATTGGTATTGAGCAGTCACCAGAAACTGCAATCAGTTCTCTGCCTAGCCAGCCCAACCCAAGTGGCACCACTGTTATAACAATTCCCCCGGCCACCTTCACGACGAGCACAAACGGAGATCCTAATACGGGTGACCCGGCACCGGGCGTAGTGAGTTTTATCAAAATCACGGCATTTCCTGCAAATGTAACAAGCATTGTGATTGACAAAGTTTCATATGCAAACCTGGCGGCAATCAATGCTGTATATCCAAGTGGCATTCCTGCGGATGCCACTGGTGCACCCTGGAGAATACGGAGCCGTTGACCACCTTAATTCGGGAATTAAGATCATGTCATTTCGGATTAGATTGACCAGTATAAATGACTGACTGATAGTTGTGTAACCCATGAAATAAAAGAATGGGTTGGTGGTCAATCTGCCACGGAATCTGGTGGTCAAGCCATCCGAATTCTCCACACAGGAACTCAGGGTGCATCAGAAGTAACCAGCCTGACCGGTTGGTGGTCTGCTCACCATATGCCTGCACTTCAAACACCTGACCGGGAGATATAAAAAACATGACTCCTTCCTTAAAGAGTCCTGACTGCTGACCGTACTTCATGTTGCCCTAAATCCCGGTCGATAAGGATTGAATAAAACTCGAACAAATAACCCCTGTTGGCCATGCAGTGCAGTTGAATGGTGCTGTGGTCAATCACACTGATGAGCAGATGTTTCGGTTTGGGAAGTCCCATGACCTTATGGTATTCACTGATCGAATTTATCCTGTGGATCACCTTATTTTGCATATCCTAAGTTACTGATAAATATTTGAAGATTAGCCCCGCAGCCATAGGCTCTTTTTCTTTGACCATGTGTCAATAGTCCCTATTTCTGGGTTACATCTTCAATCTTTAACCAGATTCTGTGGTTGTTCTCTCATGGAATAATGCCCGCCTTCAAAAGTAACAATCTTCCATTTTCTAGCCCAAGCGTAGTAGCATACCCAATATTGTGCGTTTCCACTTTCTCATGCCGACAATTAAACTTGTGACGATACTTTGTTATTGAGCATTCTTAATATATTTAGGGGATTCACATTCTTGCCAATATTCAACAATTTTCACGAGAGTGTTTTTCAGTTTGTCATAATTACTTGGTTTGACAAAGAAACCTTGAATAGACCTTGAGTAGGCTTCGATCACGTGTTGCTGCTCGGCACTTGTTGAAAAGAAAAGATAGGGGATAGATTTTAATCTCAGGTCTTCATTATTGTGAATCTTCTCTCTTAGTTCCAATCCGTTTAATTTAGGCATATTTATATCAGAAAGGACAAGGAACGGTTCAATGTCTGTGTCGGTCAGATACTCCAAAGCTTGCAAACTGTCACCAAAGAAAATAAGTTTATTGTTGTAATTAAGTTCTTTGAAAATTTCGGCCAATATATCTTGGTCGTCTATGTCATCTTCAATGATGATTATCGGTCCACTTTTGTTCATTTGCAGATTAGTTAATGTAAGTTATTATGTTTCACAAGAGTCCCACCAGCGCAATATACTGAAAAGAGGATCTATACAACTGTCCAATTAAACGATTATTTTACCTGTAACACGTATTTATATCAAAAAGTACCGAAAGGCTTCTTGAAGGCTTCTTGGCTTTCTTACACTACCTAGGGCGAATTAATCTATTAGATCAAGTGGAAGCATTTTATAGGGGCAAACTGTGTTGATGCTTTTATTGTCTTCATTTCCCCTGGAAATAATCTGGCCAAAATTAGCGCGTCACAAGAACATACCCTAGGTCAAAGCTGTCAGACCTATTGGACCTTCCCCAAACGAGCCAACTTGGACAATGATCCCTGATATTTTTGTGGCATGCTTTTATTAACTAGTTACACCTTAATAATTGGTCGCAAAGCCTCTTTACCACCCACAAACTCAGTCATGGAAATTCAACAACAATGGTCGTCCTTGTTTAACGGCAACCCAGGGCCTGATTTTTTATTCCAGCACCTGCCGGTAGGGATTTGCATCTGTGATGTGAACGGATCAATTACCTACTGTAATCCAAAATCCCAGGCGCTATGGGGAAACGCAGGGGAAATACAGTTAAAGAAATTTTGTGGTTCATATCGCCTTAACAATCCTGACGGATCACGGCTGCTACACCAGGATTCACCTGTAGCCTGTTGTCTTGAGCAGGGGATTCCGGTCGAGGGTTTTGAGCTTATCATAGAGCGGCCGGATGGTTCGTTCGTCGATGTAAACGCGAATGTTGCACCTTTCTATGATGGGTCTGGCAAACTGCTAGGGGCCATCAACTGCTTTCATGAAATAACGGCCCAGAATACTGCAAAGCAGGCTCTTAATAAAAAGAGCCATGAATTACAGGAGTATATCGACAATGCTTCGGTAGGGCTTCACTGGGTAGACAGTCATGGTATTATCAAGTGGGCTAACCAAGCGGAACTCGATATGCTCGGCTACGGCCAAGAAGAGTATATCGGACGTCATATTTCGGATTTTCATCTGCATGCTGATAAAATCGATGATATATTAACACGGTTGCAAGCGGACGAAACTTTGCACCAGTACGAATCTGAAATGGTATGCAAGGATGGAAGTATTCGTACTGTCCATATTAGCTCGAATGTATTTCGTGAGGATGGGCGATTTATCCATACCCGGTGTTTTACCGTGGACGTTACCGCTAACAAGCAGCTTTTTTTCAACCTTCAGGAAAGTGAGCACCGGTACCGGGAATTGATAGAAAGCCTGCCAGCCGCATTGTATACAACCGATGCATCAGGATACATATCTTCATTCAATCAGGCAGCCATTGATTTGTGGGGCCGTGAGCCTGTTTTGGGTCAGGATCTTTGGTGCGGCTCCTGGAAGATTTACAGACCGGACGGTACACTCCTGCCACTCGACAGTTGCCCGATGGCGATTGCACTAAAAGAGTCCCGCCCTGTTTACGGGGAAGAAATCACTATTGAAAGGCCGGATGGCTCTAAAAAAAATGTTTTACCATATCCGCGCCCCGCTTATAGTGCTGATGGGCAGTTGACAGGGGGAGTTAACATGCTCGTGGATGTGACAACGCTCAAACAGGCCCAGCAGCAGATCATAGAAAGCGAAGAGCGTTTCAGAGTGGCTGCAAATACAGCACCTGTGCTGATCTGGATGGGAGAGACGGCCAAACACCGCGACTTTTTCAATAACTGCTGGCTGGAATTCACGGGCCGGAGTACCGAGCAGCAGGCTGGAACCAAATGGATGGAAGGTATCCATGCTGATGATCTTCAGATGGTAGAGAACACATGTGATTCGGCCTATGCGGCCAAATCGGGATATGAAATCCAATATAGACTGCTAAACCATACGGGTCAGTACCGATGGGTACATTCGCAAGGCAGGCCGCGGTATACAACCGACGGCGAATTTTCTGGTTATATCGGAACTGTTATCGATATCCACCAACAGAAACTTCGCAAAGAAGTTCTGGAAAAAATCGTTCTGGAAAGGACATCCCAACTTCAGGAGGTAAATAAAAAGCTGGAAAGGTCAAATAAGGAGCTGGAAGATTTTGCCTACGTTGCCAGCCATGATTTGCAGGAACCTTTGCGGAAGATATCCATCCTGAGTAAAATGCTTGTCGAAAGACATTCCCAAGACCTTGGGTTTGAAGGGATAGGGCTCATTACCAGGACGCAGGCAGCATCACTCCGAATGAATACGTTAATTGAAGATCTGCTAAATTTTTCGAAGATATCAACCGTACACCAGAAAGTCAGCGTTGACCTGCACGCAGAAATGCAGGGCGTTTTAATGGACCTTGAGGCGCCGATCACTGCCAAGGGTGCCGAAATACAACTTGGAGAGCTTCACCCTATTAATGGTTATGGGCCGCAGATCAGGCAGTTATTTCAGAATTTGATTGGTAACGCATTAAAATTCACCCACCCGGGAAGGCCAGCTGTAATCCGTATTTCTTCTACGCTTCTTAAGGGCGGAGATGCTGGTTTTGGCTTATCCGGTCAAGAAGCTGACAAAGTATTTCAATTGATTGAAATCAAGGATAATGGCATTGGCTTTGATCAGCAGTACGCCCAGCAGATTTTTGAGGTGTTTCGCAGATTGCATGGAAGAAGTGAATACGCCGGAACGGGCATAGGGTTGTCGATTGTAAAGAAAGTGATCGAAAGTCATCATGGCCATATAAGTGCAAAAGGCGTTGTTGGTGAAGGCGCAACGTTTCAAATATTGTTGCCTATGACAGAAAGCTGATGTTAAGATCACTGTGGTGGCACGGCCGCTAGCTACGCTCCTATATTTATATATTGAAATCCATTTCACGCTTATATCCAAATGTCCCCATTGCAATTTGACTTGTACTTGCCAGTGGGCCCAATCATGGAAGCCGGGTCTTCGTTTTTTATCAATCAAATAAAAAGCATCACAATTTTTTTTACACGAACCTACTGGCTGTAACCTAGTCAAAATGTTTACAGCAAACCAGTTTTCATGCCCATTTTTACATGAATTGCAATTAGTCAGATGAGCAAATAATAACGCTTGTCACGAAATAAAATATTATGTGATAATCTTACAAGGATAGAAGCTTTAGTAAGCACTTTTTCGGTATCTGCTCCCATTTGTTATAGTCCTGCTCTGAATGGTACCTTGCAAAACATTTCCACTATTATCACAAGAACATCACGGACCTGTACTAACAAAACTTTACAAAATGCCGGAGTTAGCCAACATGTAGTTCACAGGCCGGATACATAAGTTGTCATTTTCAAGAAATATAACCCTACACGTATAGACACACATTGTAAGCATTGTTTCAAGAAACAGGCAGAGAAATACGTACGATAGCTTGATTCCTTCATGAAGGTCAACCCTTATTGTTTGGTTACACGGATGACTTGCCCGTCTGTTAGTTTTAATATATAGATGCCTGCAGACAAGCCGGAAAGATCAAGGCTGGTCTGCTGATCACGGATCACCCACTGCCTTACTATAATGCCACTCATGTTAATTAACCGCGCAGCAGTGTTCAACAGGTTGTGGTCTGTTTCCAGGGTTACGGTAGTAGTAGCCGGGTTGGGGTAGAGGTATGCTGCGACCGGCTTGCCTTCAGCCGATATATTTATGATGGAAGAATAACTGTAAGTGCCATCGTTATCTGTCTGGCGGATCCGGTAGTAACGGTTACCTGTATAGGTATTGGGATCAGTGAAGCTGTAACGGTTTTCGCCATTGCCATTGCTCTGGATCAATGCTATTCTCGTAAATTCCCGTGCGTCCCTGCTACCTTCTACATCATAATCGGTTACACTATGTTCTGCTACCTGCCAGCTTATTACCGCCTGCTTGCGTGTATTGAGCCGACCGCTTATGGAAAGCCACTTGACTGGCAGTGGCGTTTCAGACGTCTTTACAAAGAATCCGCTAAACCCGAGGACATTAACGGTGACCTCCCAACGTGACATCTGGTTATTCCAAACAATATCGGAATCTGACGGATCGATCGTTACCGGTGTGCCACTGTAAGTACCTGGCAGGCCAGAACCATTATTGCTGGTACCGGGCCGTTTTTCAATCAGCAGGTTTGCTTTGCCGGTAGCATCCAAGCTACCATTGGGGAGTTTGTTGATATTCAATGCGTTAAAGGCATTAAACTCGGCTTGGGAAAAGAACAGGGTCACCCTGCCAGTGGCTGTGGCAGCATTGTTATCGGGTGTAATTTCATAGTGGCGTTTAACCCATGTGGCAGGTGCGCTTGATTCGACCCACACCTTTGCTGTCGTGCTGTCTATAATAGGCGCTGCGCCCCAAGTAGTTACCCTGGCTATGATACGATCGCAATCCCCATAAACGGTAGCATTGCTTTGAAAGGCACGCGCGGAAGACGAGATGGCGGTAATGACGTTAATGGTATCCGTTGCTTCGTAGGCACCGATATCGGGCTTTCCAACCCTGGTGATACCTATAATGTCTGTGATTGTAGCAGTATCGGATCCAGCGTTAATGGCAGGACTGCCACACTGAAGCCTTAAGCCATCATCAGGGGTAAAATAAATGCTATCAGGGCCGGCCGGGTTGGAAGCATTTACGTAAAGCGGGTTGCCGCCTAAAAGGTTATTTGATGAAAGGCCAGAAAAGTTGGTGATACTGGCGAAAAGATTATTCCTGAACCGGACCGTACTTACAGCCGCAGGAAACACGTCAACATTACCAACAACCGAACAATTTGAAATGATATTGATTCCACTTCGTAATTGAATTTCGTCGTCGCTTCCGGTAGTACTATTCGTGAAGATACAGCCGTCGAGCGTCATGGTATCATCGACCTGCGCTGCCAATATGCTGTGGCCTAATCCCATGCCCTTATTGTTGATAAAAGCCGATGCGTAAATTTTCGCGCTTGCACTGAGTGTAAGAGTAATGCCGCCTGCACTGCCGGTACCTGTGTTGCCCTGAAAAATACAGTGGGTAAACGTGGATTTATTGCCAGAACCATATACATACGTACCACCACCCATGCCGGCGTTCTCGTAGAAGAAGCAGTCTGATACAGTGGTGCTGGCAATGAAACTAGAAAGAAGGCCGCCGCCAAAAACTGCACGGTTGTGCTCAAACCGGTTGTTTATCACAGAAACCCGGCGGCCACTATTAACCAATCCGCCTCCGTTATACCCTGCGTTAAAGGAAAAGACGCAGTCAGATACCACCCCATTGGAGGAAATATAGGCCCCTGCAGCTGTTCCAAACTGTCCCGTTGCATTATAAGAAAAAGTACAATTATTGACGACGATCTGTTTTCCACTATTATTGCCGCTAAATAATCCGCCACCCTAATTATTATTGACTGACATGCCATTAACGATTATGAAACTGCCAGAATTAGTGGCATTTCCTCCTGTGATCGTGAGCCCATCTACTATGGTACCATAGCTACTTGCATGCGTGACTACATGGTAAGCATTTTCTGCCGTACCAGCAATAACCAAACTCGGTCCGGCACCCAACACAGAGTCATTATGGTTGAAATCGCCGCTAAGCACGGTAGGGTTGGCTGAAACATTTCGTTGGCCGAGTAATGTTTCCGTACCAGCAAATCCACCATAAATCGCGACACTGTCCCGTAGAAAGAAAGTCTTATTCTTTGAGTCTGCGGGTGAGGCATTGCCGAACGGATCCTTTGTAGGAGAATAAGTCCCCCTTTTTATCCATACCCGGCTGCCAATGGGAGCTATATTCAAAGCCTCCTGGATATCTTTCTTGGCTGTGGCCCAACTGGTACCCCCACCGGAATTATCGGCCCTGCCGCTATCGACATAGTAAATAGTCTGAGCCTTTACCCCTAGTTGAAGAAAGAGGCTGATCAGTGTAAAAATGTATTTCATATTAATTGGAGTTTCTTCTTCAACACAGCATTATACTGAAGATGTGGCGGCTAAAATATATTGGTAAGCAAGCAGAGTAAGAAGTAAATTATTGATATCAATAATTTACTTCTTACGGGACAGGTACTAAAAAATTCCTTAAAAATGCAGGCATCAGCGAAAGGTTTCAACTTGCTAGCCATTTGTTTCGCTGCACATGCCTGCTTATGTGAAGCCTGGGACTCAGATACAACCAAAGTAAATTAATGAAACATCGTTTTGTCATTTGCTGACGATATGCATATCAAGATCGGGGGCTTGCTGCATAAGGTATAAGAGGTTATTTTCCACAAATCTGATTAATTCCGGACATCTCCAACAATAATCGTGCCTTGTAAGTGACTTTAACCGAATTGGTTAGAGGAAATTATATCCTATCAATCATCCGAAGCCTCAATTGACAACAGACAATTGTTAGGCCCTCGTACTAAGTGGTAGCCTTAAAGCTCTTGATTCAAATGTTGGCATACTTTTTAGTTCAATTAGAAGGGTAACAAATATTTAAAAAGCAGTCCGTTTCCAGGGACTAGCTGATATAACTTGGTTAATTCAAGTAGGTTGCAATTGAAAATCACCTTGTTAAGTATTCACCTTACCTTTTCCTTATGTTTACAGCAGAGCCCCATCATATCATAGCAATAGGCGCATCGGCGGGCGGTCTGGATGAGCTTAATACTTTTTTTGACCATACCCCATCAGATGGGGTATCTTACGTGATCGTACAGCATTTGTCGGCTGAATTCAAGAGCCATATGGTATCACTGCTTTCCCGCCACAGCAAGCTGGTGGTACAGGAAGCCGAAAATGGAATGTCGATCCGGGTCAACCAGGTTTATATTATCCCCAATGACAAGTATATGACCGTCCGTGGCCATAGTTTGTATCTGACCGATAAGACCGATAACCGGAACCCTCACATGACCATCAATACGTTTTTTACCTCGCTGGCATTGGATTATGGTCCCAGGGCTATCGCTGTCATTCTTTCCGGCCTGGGTTCAGACGGCACTGATGGGGTTAAAGCCATAAAAAAGTCAGGTGGGCTGGTTATTGCGAGAGAACCTGATGGGATAGAATTTCACAGCATGCCCGCAAATGCGATTGCGACGGGTATGGTGGATTTTATACTGGAACCCGAAGCGATGCCTGCGCTTATTGAGGATTATGTGAAGCGTGAGCTAGATCTTTTGGCCGCTGGTATTCACGATGAAAAACATGTTGGTGAGATCGTACACCTTATCAAAGACCAATTACCCCTGGATTTTTCGGACTATAAACAATCCACGATTTTAAGAAGGATCAAAAGGAGGGCAGCTTCTAATAATTTTGGTAACCTTGAAACCTACATCCAGTTCATCAAGGCCACACCCGCAGAGATCGATTTGTTGGCCAAGGATTTTTTGATCAGTGTGACCGGCTTCTTTCGGGATACAGAATCCTTCGAGTTTATCGAAAATCAGATACTGCCCGAAATTATTGCAGGACTTACGCCGCGGGAAGAAATAAGATTGTGGGTAACTGGCTGCGCCACTGGCGAGGAAGCTTACTCGATGGCCATGCTGGTCAGTGAGCGGTTAGGGGACAGAATTACGGAGCATGTGGTCAAAATCTTCGCGACCGATATAGATAGTGCGGCGCTCTCACGCGCTGGCAAGGGTGTGTATAAGGCAGGAGCTCTGGCCAATGTGTCACGGCAGCGCCTGGACAGATTTTTTCAGATGGAAGGGGACGATTATAAAGTTAACCCATCCCTTCGTAAAATGGTCATTTTCGCCCAGCACGACCTGGTCAAAAACCCGCCCTACTGTAACATACATTTTGTAAGCTGCCGTAATGTGTTAATCTATATGACACCGGCATTACAGAAGAAAATTTATCTGATGCTATTATTTGGTCTCAGACAGCATGGATATCTATTTTTGGGGTCCAGTGAAAACCCGCTGCCGATCCTGCAAAGTTTGAAAGTAGTCAGCAAAAGATTCAAAGTCTATAAAAACCTGGATGCCACCCGGGTAGTGCGGTTTGATTCGTTTTCAGTGCCCGAAGTCTCCTATAAAAAGCTGGCCGATATCCCGCATCCACAGCAGCAAACCAGCAAGGTGCCGGACCGCACGCTCGGAGATGCGGTCAACGAGACGTTGATGAAAGATTTAAATCAGCTGGTGGTCTGTATTGATCAGAATGAAAAGATATTGAAGTTCTATGGGGACACGACCAAATTCTTGCTCCAAAAAATTATGACCACTGATCTTACCGAGTTGCTCCCAGCGCCGCTTGCCGTTGCTTACAAAACGGTGATTGCAGGTGTTGTCCACAGCGGTGAGCCGGCTTCGGTCACAGGCATCCATATCAGACAAGGCGAGCAGACTATCAGCGTTTCCTTATCGATAAGTCCCATGATTTACAAAGGCAGGAATAATGGTTTTTTAGTAGTGCGAATAAGTGAGGAAGAACTAGGTAAGACGGAAGTTATTGGCAGGACAGCTTTTGACGAAGAAATGTATGTGAACCAGTATACCCAAAGCTTGGAACAGGAAATCAGGGACCTGAAAGAAAAGCTGACGGCATCCAACGAGAGGCTATATTCATTGGATGAAAATATGCAGTCTTTCAATGAGGAGCTGCTTTCAGCCAATGAAGAAATGCAAAGCACGAGTGAGGAAATGCAGTCGATCAATGAAGAGCTGCATACGATCAATTCAGACTACCAATTAAAAAACAAAGAACTTTTAGAGCTCAACGATGATCTGAATAATTATTTCAGAAGCAATGTCAACGGGCAGCTTTTTGTGGATGATCAGCTCCGCCTTGTAAAATTTTCTCCGGGTACTGTCAAACTGATCAATTTACTTGACAGTGATGTAGGCCGACCTCTCGGCAATATCTCAACTAATTTCAAGATTGAAACCATCAGTGAAGATATCAGTAAGATACTTGCGGGTGAGTCGGTTGTCACCAGGGAAATCCAGGCCAAGCAGGGTCGGTGGTACCAGGTGATGACCATGCCTTACATCAAACTGATCGATAAAAAGATCAGTGGGGCCGTCATTACATTCAACGATATCACCGAGCTTAAAATGGTTCAACAGAAGCTGGATAAAAAAAATGAAGCCTTGGTGCGCATCAATGAAGACCTGGATAATTTTGTGCATTCCGCCTCCCACGATCTGCTGGACCCGTTAGGTAACATCGAAAGGGGTATCTCATTTTTAACCTCTGATGGCACCACTGATGAGGATATCAAAGAGATGTTGCCCCTTCTATCAAGGTCAGTTGAGAAATTCCGTTTACTGGTTACAGAGATTGCTCAGGTCGCCAGAATTGAAAGCGATGCCACTGAAACAGAGCCAGTCGATGTCGATGATCTGCTGGAAAACATTGAATGGGGCCTGGCCGAAAGGATCAAATCCAGCGGAACAGTCATCAAAAGAGATGTGCAGGTAAAGCAGGTTGTATTTTCTAAGAAGAACCTGCGCAGCATTCTCTACAACCTGATTGGTAATGGCATCAAATACAGATCTGAAAAGCCCCCGGTCGTCGTGGTCCGTATTACACGGGAAAATGATCAAACAATGCTTTCCGTCCAGGATAACGGAATGGGGATCGAAAAAGATTATCTGGATAGCATTTTCAATAAATATACCAGGCTGCATTCGGATGGTGAAGGTTACGGGATCGGGTTGTATTTGACCAGTAAAATCGTTCATGCAGCCGGCGGCAGGATCAAAGTCGAAAGCGAGCCCGGGATCGGTAGTAAATTTACCATCTACCTCAGTAATTAATATGGCAGAGCAACCAAGGTTTATGGTGGTAATCGGAGCGTCCGCTGGTGGGCTCAATGCATTGGCCGAAATAGGTACAGGCACGGCCCACCGGGCCGGATGCCGCGTATTTGGTCGTATTCCGTTCGAAGCATATTGAATTTAGCTTTGAAAGATTTCGTAAAGTAGTCAGGAGCTGGAAATTCGGTCATGTAAGACATTTGCGAAATGCCTAGGTCCCTGTTTTCGAGCACGACCGCTGCTTTTTCAAGTTTAATGGAGCGGATAAGTTCTATGTGAGTCTGACCGTTCGGTGGCGATCCATGGCTCGCTGTCCGTGCCAATCACGATCTGTTTTCAATTGCTTCAACATACGCCGCAGAGCCATTCGGATAAAATCTATAGTCTTGGTTGTTCACAATGCGTTGAATATGGGTGTGACGTTTTGATATCGCAGAAGCTTACGGATCTTTCCGAAATGAGAATTTTTTCGACACCATCTGGTTCACCGTAACTCGCTGACAGCATCTCAAAAAACTTTTATTTTCATTTGCGCTACCAAAGTAGTCGTATCGGGCAGTTAATTTGAGACGGATCGTTTGCTTTATTGGTCGATGCCATAGCAAGCGTAAACTTGGGCTGTTCCTCCCTATGCCTGGCCAGCCGTGCGATCCTGTGGTGACAAGAAGTTTATCAAATACAGGGAGTGATACCCGATCTCACTTTTTTCGAGATTGACGGACAATGCGGAAATTGTGGACAACCGTACGCTGGCATACTATTTAACAACAATGCGACACCACAACTCAACAAAATTAAAATTCATGACCAATATAAATACACGCAAGCGAACAATTGGGGTCAACTTTGCTGCATCTGGAGAAGCGCAGGTACTCCTGTGGGCGCCTGATGCCAATCAGGTCGAATTGCTGATTCCCGGCAAAGACAAAACCGTCTCTTTAACTTGCAAAGACCTGGGATACTGGATTGCACAAACCACTGATCTGCAATCTGGTGATCTGTATTATTTTGAACTTGATGGTAAAAAACAACTGCCGGATCCGGCATCTCTTTCGCAGCCTGATGACGTACACGGTGCTTCGCGAGCCATTGATATCAATTCGTTTCAGTGGAAGGACGACAGTTGGCAGCACTTCCCGTTGAAAGATTATATCATTTACGAACTTCATGTCGGGACTTTCACACCCGAAGGTACATTTGCCGCAGCCGAAATGAAGCTCGATTACCTGGTAGATCTGGGTATTACAGCCGTTGAAATCATGCCTGTTGCCCAGTTTCCCGGCAACAGAAACTGGGGTTACGATGGTGTTTATCCTTTCTGTGTCCAGCATTCTTACGGAGGTCTCAAAGGTTTACAGAGTATGGTTGACGCCTGTCACAGTAAAGGTCTGGCGGTTATTCTTGATGTTGTATTTAATCACGTTGGTCCGGAAGGAAATCATCTGGAAGAGTTTGGACCTTATTTTACCGAAAAATACCGTACGCCATGGGGAAACGCCATCAATTTCGATGACGCCTGGTGTGATGGCGTTCGTGATTTCTTTATAGAAAATGCTGTGATGTGGTTTCGTGATTTTCACATCGACGCGCTTCGGATGGATGCTGTACATGCCATCAAGGATTTCAGTCCGGAGCACATTTTGCAGAAAATCAAACAGCAGGTGGATATATTGATCCAACAAACGGGCCGCAAGCATTATCTCATTGTTGAGCTGGACCTTAATGACACACGCTTTATCAATCCGGTTAGCAAGGCAGGATATGGCATGGACGCGCAATGGATCGATGAGTTCCACCATGCTTTGCGGGTTACTTCGGGACAGGAAAAGACTGGCTATTATTCGGACTTCGACGGGATAAGATCACTGGCAAAATCGTACGAGGATGCTTACGTATATGATGGTGCGTTTTCTGAGCACCGCAAGAAAGTCTTTGGCATGAAAACGGAAAATTCCGGAGAACAATTCGTTGTCTTTTCTCAAAACCATGACCATGTCGGTAACCGCATGTTGGGCGAGCGTACCAGTCAGCTGGTAAGTTTTGAAATGCAAAAAGTACTTGCCGGAGCCGTGCTGGTAAGTCCGTATTTGCCCTTGCTATTTATGGGAGAAGAATATGGAGAGAAAAATCCTTTTCAGTATTTCGTCAGCCACACCGATCCAGAGATTGTCGAGATGGTAAGAAAAGGACGTAAAAAGGAATTTGAGGCATTTCATATGGACGGAGAAGCACCTGATCCGGTATTGGAGGAAACATTTGAACGCTCCAAACTCAACTGGGAGTTAATTGAAAAGGAGCCACATCAAACCATGCTTAATTATTACAAGGAGCTGATAGCCACTCGAAAAAGCCAGCCACCTTTGTGTGTTTTAAACCGCAAGAAGGTTTCGGTGGAGCATAATACGGCTACGCAGGTGATCGTGCTGCGCCGTCAGCATAAAGTGCAGGACGTCATTTGTCTGATGAACTTTTCAGCGGAAATGCAGGAAGTTGAAGTGTCCTTGTATGCCGCCAGCTGGCGTAAATTACTTGGTTCTTCAGACTTGCAATGGGGCGGCTCTCAGGACATGCCCGCTCAGGTTTCAG
Source organism: Dyadobacter sp. CY312 (assembly GCF_021390535.1). Lineage (GTDB taxonomy): Bacteria > Bacteroidota > Bacteroidia > Cytophagales > Spirosomataceae > Dyadobacter. The sequence goes on along the minus strand of NZ_JAJUXG010000014.1, from coordinate 284,487 downwards.
GTGAATTGGCGTTGATATTGCCACCAGAATCTATTACACTTTACTCAAATCAGTATGAATAATCCAGTTTCTACATACCGCCTACAATTCCACAAGGAGGTTACTTTTCAAAATTTAGAGAAATTGATCCCATATTTGAGTCAATTGGGAGTAAGCACCATATATGCTTCGCCGGTTTTCAAATCCACACCAGGTAGCACACATGGTTATGATGGAGTCAATCCCAATGAAATCGATCCCGAAATTGGTAGTATTGATCAACTGAAATCCATCAGCAACACGTTAAAGGAGAACCAGATGAGCTGGTTGCAAGATATTGTTCCCAACCACATGGCCTTTCACTCTGAAAATCCCTGGTTGATGGATGTACTGGAAAAAGGCGCCCAATCGGCATACGCCAAATTTTTTGATATTGCATGGAACAGCCGTCTTTTTCATGGCAAACTGATGGTTCCCTTTCTTAGAACAGATCTTGACGAAGAAATCGGGAACGGGAAAGTAATCATTTCATGTGAGTCTAACCGGTTGATGTTGACTTACGAAGGCGCAAATTATCCCCTTAATCCCAGATCATATTCTACGCTTTTTGAATCGGATATTGTAAAGCAAAACCAGGCGCTTGCGCAGATCGGAATGCAATGCAAGGAGATTGATGACGTGGAAGAGCCGGCAGTTTTTGCAGAAAGATGGAACGAGCTGTTGTTGCAGTTATCCTCGTTGATGAAAAACCCAAATGAGCAGGAATTGGTTGACGAACTGCTGCAAGAAACCAATAATAATCCGGAAAGAATAAGGCGAATTATTGACCAGCAAACTTACGTTTTGTGTAACTGGCAGGACACAGATCAGCAAATTAATTTCCGGCGGTTTTTTACCGTTAACGGGCTGATTTGTCTGAACATCCAGGATGAACACGTTTTCAGCAATTACCATGCGTTGGTTAAACAACTGGTTGACGAAGGCATTTTTCAAGGGTTGAGAATTGACCATATCGATGGTCTTTATGATCCTTCCGGTTATCTGGACGACATCCGCCAACTATCGGGAGTTGAGACTTACGTAGTTGTGGAAAAAATTCTTGAACAGCATGAAGAGATGCCACAACAGTGGCCAATTCAAGGCACAACGGGCTATGAGTTTCTGGCAACAGTCAATAATTTATTTACCAATAATAAGTCGGAGCAAGCCTTCACTGCATTTTACCAGAATCTGACTGGTGAAAACGAGCCAATACAAAAGCAACTGCTGCAAAAGAAAGCCCACGTTCTGTTTGAACACATGGGTGGTGAACTGGAAAATCTATATCAGCTGCTTGTAGAACTGAATCTGATCGATGAACAGGATCTGGATCGGGTGCGTAAGGAGCAGGTCAGGAAAGCAATAGGTGAGTTTTTAATTCACTGTCCGGTATATCGCTATTACGGCAACCAGATGCCACTTGAAGAGAAGGAAATAGCCTCCGTGCAGATGATATTTGACGAGGTCAAAAAAGCCCATCCTGATCTGGGAGATGCCGTTGGTCTTCTTGAAAATGCACTTTTGGTAAAACCTTTGGAGGCTGACGAAGACTTCAATAATAACGCGCTCGAATTTTATCACAGGGCGATGCAATTCACCGGCCCATTGATGGCGAAGGGCGTAGAGGACACGCTCATGTACACGTATGAACGTTTTATAGGACACAATGACGTGGGCGATTCTGTTGCAAGTTTCGGGATAACACCGAAAGATTTTCATAAGAAAATGATCAAGCGCCATAAAAATTGGCCGCTTTCGCTGAATACCACATCGACCCATGATACCAAACGTGGAGAAGATGTTCGCGCTAACCTAAACGTGCTTACCGATATCCCGGAAGTATGGATTGCCCGGGTAAAACGCTGGCAGGAAATCAATGCTCCAATCAGAGAAAAATTGGCTGCGCCTGACGTAAATGATGAATACCTGATTTACCAAACCCTGATCGGTGCTTATCCAATGCCCGGACAGGATGATGACGATTTCGCTGCGAGATTGGAGCAATATCTGCAAAAGGCATTACGCGAAGCTAAAAGGAATACAACCTGGGCTGAACCTAATGAAGAATACGAAAAGGGAACACAACAATTTGCAGGCGAATTACTGAACCAACAGGGTGATTTTTGGAAAGACTTCATTTTATTTCAAAAAGAAATTTCTGACTTCGGTATCATCAATTCGCTGTCTCAACTCATATTGAAATTTACATGTCCTGGCATTCCGGACGTGTACCAGGGAACCGAATTGTGGGATTTGAGCCTTGTTGACCCCGATAACAGGAGGGAAGTGGATTATGAGAAAAGGCAAAACTGGCTCAACGAGTTTGACAAAACCGACCGGGACGCGCTTCTTGAAAAGTTGTGGAATGACCGAAATGATGCGCAGATCAAACTTTGGCTTACACAGCAATTGTTCAACTTACGGAAACAAAATCCTGATCTTTTTTCAGAAGGGGAATATGTTCCTTTGCAGGTAAAAGGCAGCCTAAAAGACAATGTATTTGCGTTTGCACGGATTTATAAAAAGGAGGTTTTGATCGTCGTGGTTCCTTTACATTTAGCAACAGTTACGAAGCAAGTCGATCTGTATAAGATTGATTGGAAAAATACAAATATAGAATTGCCGGTGAGACTTACGCCTAAATGGGAAAATCTGCTGACAGGAGAAAATCAGGAATTCGAAAGGAAAATTTCGCTTGCAGGATTATTCAAGAATCTTCCGTTTGTGATTTTAAAAGGGAAAAGAACCGAAAATGAGCGGAGTGCGGGTATTTTGATACACATTTCATCTCTTGCGTCTCCTTTTGGAATAGGCGATTTGGGGCCGGAAGCTTTTGCTTTTGCTGATTTTTTGAGTCGAAGCAACCAGCGAATCTGGCAGTTGCTGCCGCTAAACCCTACCGAGGTAGCACAGGGGAATTCGCCATATAGTGCGCTATCCAGCCGTGCAGGAAATCCCTCGCTGATCAGCCCGGAACTGTTGGCGCATGAAGGCCTGCTCATAGGTGTAAATTTGGCAGAATATCACCTTCCACAAAATGGCAAAGTTGATTTTGAAAAAGTAGAAAAAAACAAAAGTGAGCTGCTTGAAAAGGCATTTGAAACATTCAAAAATAACCCGGAGTTATTTCCTGAAAAAGAGTTTGATGAATTCTGCAAACAGAATGCGGAATGGCTGGTTGACTTCGCTTTGTACATGGTTATCAAGGAAAAGCATGATGGGAAAACCTGGACGGAATGGGAAGAGCCGCTTAAACTTCGTGACGCAAAAGCATTGAAAACACTGGTCGAAGTTGAGTCTGAAAGAATCCGCTTTTTTACATGGGTACAGTTCATTTTTGACAAACAATGGAAGTCGCTTCGTACCTATTGCAACAAACGGGATATCAGATTTATTGGCGATATGCCGTTTTATGTGAGCTACAATTCTTCGGATGTTTGGTCGCATAGGGATCTGTTTTTACTGGATGAAAATGGAAAAATCTCAGGAGTTGCAGGTGTTCCGCCAGATGCATTTTCGGAAGACGGACAGCTTTGGGACATGCCGGTTTTCAATTGGGAAGCGCATAAGGAGCACGGATATGCATGGTGGATTAATAGGTTGCAGAAAAACATCGAACTGTATGATCTTACCCGCATGGACCACTTCCGTGCTTTTGCAGATTATTGGGTTGTGTCCGGCGATGAAAAAACGGCCGTAAAAGGTGAATGGAAGTTGGGACCCGGTTCAGAATTTCTTAAAACCTTAGATGCAGCTTTGGGCGGGCTTCCTTTTGTAGCGGAAGATTTGGGGGAAATAAGTCCTGTTGTACTTGAACTGAGGGACGAATTCAACCTTCCCGGAATGAAAGTATTGCAATTTGCATTCGATGAATGTATGGCTGAATCCGAGTTTGCTCCACATAATTACACGACCAACTTCGTGGCTTACACAGGCACGCATGATAACAACACGATCAAGGGCTGGTTCCAAACTGAGGCCGACAAAGAAGCCCGGGAAAGACTAGAAGCGTACGTCGGCTGCAATGTGAATGAAGACAATGTGAACGGGGTAATGATCAGGCTGGCATATTCTTCAGTTGCAAAAATGGCTGTCGTTCCGATACAGGATGTACTCGGTCTGGATGAATTCTGCAAAATGAACAGCCCCGGATCAGGTAAAGACAACTGGACATGGTGTTTGCTACCGGGACAACTAACCAGTGAAGCGGAAAAACAGCTGAAGCTTTGGACACGGTTGTACAATCGAATTTGATAAATATTCCAAAGGGGGTATTAACCAATTAATTCAGCGATGGTTTATGCCCTCGCATTATTGATCTCCTCATTATCGGTAACTGATTCCCCTCCAATGCATGAGCATGTGGCTTGGTTGATGTCAGGTCTTCATTCCTGTATACTTAAGTAGCCAATACGCGACGATGATTGTTGGAACGATTCTTGAATAACTAGGCGGCTTGAACAGCTAAAAACGAAATTTCGAATATGAAAAGTCTTGCAAATACAACAGAATTACTGGAAAACACTACGAATACATTAACCGACGAAAACACCATTACGCCACAGCTTGGTGTAGCTTTAATCGATCAGTGGCTCGTGCCACTATCGGAAAGTGATAACCTGCAACCAATCGCGCAGGAGCTTCGTGAATTAAAAGCGCTGCTTCTCGCAAGTCCTACGGACTCAACAAGTATTGTCGGTAAAATGGCCGTAATCGCCGCCAAGGTATTATTGATTGCACCTGACGTCGGCGCCGAAGGGGAAATGCCATCCTTGCTTTCCGCATTGTCTTCAGCGTTGAAACTGGGTGCTTCCAATGATGACAAGGAATGAATACTGGATCATATTTTGGTCATTCAATATTTCAGGAATGGGTGTATTACCAAATTATCAAATTGTAAAAAGCGATGATGATGAATATAAGTAAAGTAAAACAGATACATGACTTTGGCCAGAGTATATGGCTGGATTTTATTGACCGCAAAATCATTTTCTCTGGCGACTTGAAAAAATTGGTGGAAGAAGATGGTGTGAGAGGAGTTACATCCAATCCGGCTATTTTTGAAAAAGCAATCAGCAGCAGTTCCGATTATGACGCCGATATTGCTGAGCTGGCGATGAGTGGGAAATCGAACGAGGAAATATTTTTTGGTCTTGCCGTGGCCGATATCCAATTGGCCTGCGATCTGCTGGTGCCGGTGTATGACGAGGAAGGTGTGGTTGGTGCAGATGGTTACGTGAGCCTGGAAGTATCGCCATTTTTAGCGAAGGACACACAAGCGACTATAAAACAGGCACGCCAGCTTTGGGAAGAAGTTGGCAAGGATAACGTGATGATCAAAATTCCGGGTACCGAATCCGGACTTATTGCAATTGAAGAAGCCATTAGCGAGGGAATCAACATCAACGTCACTTTGCTTTTCAGTCTGGATCGTTACGAAGCCGTTGCGGAGGCATACATCGCTGGTCTGGAAAAAAGAGCAGCAACGGGATTGCCCGTAGATCATGTGGCTTCTGTAGCAAGTTTCTTTTTAAGCAGAATCGACATTTTGGTCGATCCGTTTCTGGATGATAAGGGATTGGGAGATTTGAAAGGCGAGGTCGCTATCGCATCCGCAAAACTTGCCTACCAGATATACAAACGCATGTTCAGTACGGATCGCTGGAAAAAACTGGCCGAAAAAGGAGCTGTACCGCAGCGTTTGTTATGGGCAAGCACCGGAAACAAAAACCCTGCATTTAAGGATACCAAATATGTAGAGGCGCTGATCGGGTTAAATACTGTGAATACGATTCCGATGGACACGCTGGAAGCATATCGTGATCATGGCAATCCGGCAAGCAGACTGGAAGATCATGTGGAAGCAGCAAGCGACGTTTTGAAAAGGATAAAGGCAGCCGGCATCGATTTGGTTGCAGTAACAAAACAGCTGGAAGACGAGGGCATTGAAAAGTTCAATGCGCCGTTTCAAAAACTACTTGATGCGATTGAGAAGCAGAGGTAAAATTTAATTTTAACAAAATAAAAAAAATCATGACAAAGGAAAAAACCGTGCAGAAAGGCGACAAGAAAGCTCCTGCCAAAAACCTGAAAGAAAAGCGCGCCGACAAAAAGGATAAACGCGATACCAAGCAGAAAAATGAATAACCTCCATTTAACATGTTAGCTACAAAAGCATTTTTATGGTATTGAAAATAGTACCGCAGACCACAATCCGGCTTTTGCCTTCAAGTTCGGCAGGGTAGGACTTTTGATTTTTACAAGGCAAACCCATCCCGCTCATTCCAAGAAATAATGATCCTCCAACTATGTCTTTGCTGAAAAATGTGATGTCAATTGATTTCAAAGACTGGTGTGAACAACATTTTACGGTCATCTGACATCTAAATAGAATTCGGTTTCTTTTTTTGTCCAGTCCGTAGAAAGCACATTTTTTACAGTTTGCTGATACTGGATCAGCGAAATAGGCTTTGTTATAAAACCATTTGCACCCAGTGTTCTGGACTGAGATATGTAGTGGTTGGTATTTGAACTGGATAGCATAATTACCGGAAATGTCCAGCTTTGCTTCCGTATTTCTGCAAGACATTCAAAACCGTTCATAAGGTGCATATTGATATCCAGAAAAATAATATCGAAATCCTGGAATTGTGTGAGCGTTGAAATCGCATCCAGTCCATTGTAAGCGAGTTTTAAGTTTATTGTGATTTGAAAATCTGAAATTGATTCTTTAAATACCAAAATGTCGTCCGCGTCATCGTCTACCAGCAGGATTGTCAGGGTCTGCAAACTAAACGGCTGGGTAAAAATGTCCATAGTAGTTTGAATATTTTTTATAAATGTGAAAACCAGGGAAACCAAAAATAGGAGTAGGCACAACAGAATATAAGACCATACCTGCACTTTGCACACAATTTCAGTATAATATTTCGTTTACGCCACACTAGCAATTAAATGCCGGTTCTTCTTGATTTTTTATCGTGTGGAATAGTTTATTACAGTAGTACATAGAATAATACAGGCTGTGCCAATTCAGATTTAAAACCTGCTTTGGGCACAGCCTTTATCTCACTAGTCCTCAGAAACAGGCTTCTGCTGCTCAGCCATGTGGCGTGCCTGCAAGGTATCAGGCGTTATATTTCCGATCGCCGTTTGTAGCTTATTTTTAAGTCCGGATACTACCTTATCTTTCCCAGCCATAAGCGCTTCGTATCCATCCTTGGCCACATCTGCCGGGTCAGCCATTGCGTCCTTATCCTGAATCGCTTTGCTGTCTAACATATCTGCTTTGTTAAAGAAATCCGTATCCGTGACTCCTGGAAGCAACGCCGTAACTGTGATAGCGGAATCTATTAACTCCTCTCTGATACCTTCTGTAAACGAAAGTACAAATGCTTTTGTACCATGATAAACGGCTTGCCAAGGTCCGGGAGCTTTGCTGGCAATGGATGCCAGATTCAGAATTTTGCCTGAGTTTTGTGAAACCATATTTTGCAAAAAAAACATTTGGTCAGAATGACCAGCGCGGAAATATTCAAATTGATGATGTTCAACTCACGCTCTATATCTACTTCGTCAAAAAGTTCATTCACACCCTGTCCGGTATTGTTCACCAATACTTCAACTGTGAGCCCTCAGCTTTGTATTTCGTATTATACTTCAAACACCTGCTCCTTAATAAATAAGTCTTTGGCCAGTGTGATCACGTCAATACCATTTGCAGAGAGTACCTGTTGAACCTGATCAAGCTCGGACTGATTACGTGCAACCAGTCTAAGATTGTACCCATCTCCGGCAAACAATTTGGTAAGTTCGTAACCAATGCCACTGGCTCCTGCTGTAATTAACGCGTAGTTATTCATTAGATATCCGGTTTAAGTGAATCGGCTGCATTAATAAAATTCTATGCCAATCAGTGGTGGTAATGCAAATCAAAACTTGCGGTTAAGAACTTAAAAGTAAATTAAGATAGAAGCCTCAAATAAAGATTTCAGATTGACCCGATAGTCAGCAGGTTTTGGCATATTTTTTATACGATCGCGCATCGAAATCTGCTAACTGGATCTATGACGGGGCAATTTCATGCGGATAATTTACATCACTATATGTTCACAAATATGCCATCAAAACTCATCACCGAATGTAGCCAAACATTGAAAGAAAAGGGGTTGACTATTGCCTTTGCGGAGAGCGCTACCGCGGGACGGCTTGCTGCGGAATTTTCACTAACCGAAAACTCGGGAAGCGTACTGAAAGGAGGGCTTGTCTGCTATGATGCCGAGGTAAAAACAGACGTTCTTGGTATTGACGCGGATTTTATTGAAAAATACACCGCTGAGTCTGAGGAAGTAACAGAAGAGCTCGCCATACGATTGAAAAACCTGATCAAGTCCGACGTACAAGCTGCCATAACTGGCCTTACCACACCGGGTGGTAGCGAAACTCCTGAAAAACCTGTGGGGACAATCTTTATTCACATAGTGATTAAGGATCGTTCGGTTGCAGTCAGGGAAGTATTTGAAGGTGCGCCTGAGGAAATTGTGCTGCTCACCGCGGACCTTGTTGCCAAAACCATTATCAATGAACTGAATTCTTAAACGATATGACAAAAGTTGAAATCGGTTACCATGCTTCTCATGAGCAGTTCAAGCCAAGTGAACTTACCAACTATGTGAAATTAGCACAGCAGGCGGGTTTTACAAATGCGCTTAGTTCTGACCACTTTTTTCCCTGGGGAGAAACCCAGGGGGAAAGCGGCTTTGCATGGAGCTGGCTTGGTGCGGCCATGCAGGCCACAAACATGCATTACGGAATTGTAAATGCGCCCGGCCAGCGTTATCATCCTGCTATTATCGCTCAGGCAGTTGCTACCCTTTGTGAAATGTTCCCGCAACGCTTCTGGATCGCGGTGGGAAGCGGACAATTTCTTAATGAACACATTACGGCGGAAAAATGGCCATCCAAAACGGAGCGAAACCAGCGGCTCAAAGAATGTGTCGATATCATGCGTGCACTTTGGGCTGGTGAGGCTGTTACGCACAATGGGCTGGTGGATGTTTACGACGTAAAACTATATACGTTACCTAATTATATTCCTTCAATCGTTGGTGCAGCACTTACCACGCAAACGGCCAAATGGGTGGGAAGCTGGGCAGATGCCATGATCACTACTTCGCGCCCGCAGGAGGAACTGAAACAAATGGTGGATGCATTCAGAGAGGGTGGAGGAGAAGGCAAACCTGTGTACTTGAAAGTGCAGTTGTCGTACGACATGACCATGGGAAAAGCTGTGGAAGGTGCTCACCAGCAGTGGAAAAACAATGTATTTTCATCATCACTATTATCTGATATCCGTTCCCCGATCGGCTTTGACGCTGCGGGAGCGATGGTAAGACCGGAGGATATGAAGTCTGGTGTCAGAATTTCCGATAGTGCCGATCAACATGTGGAGTGGCTGTCCCGGGATATTGAAGCCGGGGTTTCCCAGCTTTATCTTCATAATGTGAATTTGAATCAGGTGAAATTTATTGAGGATTTTGGGCAGAAGGTTATTCCGCAATTGATTGTTAAAGACATTCCTGCACATTCCATAGTTTGACGAAGCTTTCTGATTCTTGTCTAGTGCAATCAGCTATTGGCAATCGGCTATCGGTGGGGCTGCCCGACCTTCGGCTATCAGGTCTATTCAACAGAGAAATTTCGGACAGTCTGCCGACAGGCGATAGCAAAACTGTCTTGGGTTAGGTTCACCAATAATTTAGAACAGATATCTATGAATGCAACGACTAAACATCATTCATTTTTCTATAAAAACGGCTTGGGAATTGTCGTCCTTTCCCTGTTTGGGATCGCGCTAGTAGGCCAGATCTTTACTGGATGGCATGAGTACAATTCGGGATTGGAACAGGATGGAGTAGAGGCTGTGGGAATGTGGAATTACCTGCACAGCGGGCATTTTATCTCAGCTACATTCGAAAATTTCGAAAGTGAATTTTTGCAAATGGCGCTGTATGTGGTGCTTACGGTAGGCCTTCGCCAGCAAGGCTCCGCGGAGTCCAAGTCGCTGGATGAGCCCGAGGATGTGGATCGGGAACCAGTGGCTCGTCCTGATGCGCCGTGGCCTGTGAGGAAGGGTGGTTTTATTCTCAAATTGTATGAAAATTCACTTTTTACAGCATTCATGATTCTCTTCCTGATCAGCTGGGGATTGCATCTTTATGGAAGTTGGGTTGACCACAATGAGCAAAATGTACTCAATGGGAATCCGCAGGATAGTGTGGCAAATTACCTGACGCAGGCTAATTTTTGGTTTGAAACTTTTCAGAACTGGCAGAGTGAATTTCTTTCAATTGCAAGCATCGTTCTGCTCACCATTTTTCTGAGGCAGAAGGGTTCTCCCGAGTCAAAACCGGTTGACGCGCCCCATTCAGAAACTGGTAAATAAGATGTCATGTAAAACAAAAAAAGCTGACCAAATTTTAGTCAGCTTTTTTACTCATTCCCGATTTGTTTTACTCTACGCTTGCCTGCTCGTTTACATACGATTCGGCAAGTTCGGTTAGCAGGTGATCCGTTTCTCCTTCCTGATCCAGCGTTTGCTGTAACAGCGAAGCAACGTCCTCGTGACCCAGTGTTCTGGCGATGTTACGAAGTGTGCCGTAAGAAGCGATTTCATAATGCTCTACTTTTTGGGCAGCCATGATCAAGCCGCAATCACGAACCAAAGTTCCTTTTTCTGTGCTTTCGATGATTTCATTGGCTTCTTCAATCAGTCCCTCCATTGCCGCACATTTTTTTGCCTGCGCTTTTTCTCCGATGATTTCGAATACTTGCTCAAGTGTGGCAGCATGCTCCTCAGTTTGCGTTTTGTGAAGATCAAAAGCTGATTTCAATTCTTCCGAAGTTGCGTTTTTTGACATTTTGGAAAGTGCTTTTGCCAGATTTTTCTCTGCCCAGTAAATGTCTTTAAGACCGTCTACGAACAATTCTTTTAATTTTTCACCGTCTTGTTCTGTGATCTGTTTTTTGGCGGTGGTTTTGCTTTTAGTCGTTTTCATAAAATGAGTTTTTAAATGGTAAGCGTTGATTTATCGCAGCATACTTTACAAAATATCATGCCAGTGGAGGCCAGAAAAAATGTGTAGCTGATGCGTGTTTGAAGAATCAATTTTCAGTTAAAACATTCAGATTTATCTCCCTGAGATTCTCTCGTGCCGGTCCGGTCAGAACAGTTCCGTCAGTATCAAAACGCGCACCGTGACAGGGACAATCCCAGCTTTTTTCAGCATTGTTCCAGTTCACAATACACTTCGCATGTGTACATACAGGATCAAGTGCTTGCACATTGCCGGTGGAGTCCTTGTAAATTGCAAGTTTTTGTCCATGATATTCCACAATATCACCCGAGTCGGTCGGTAACTGGAAAACAGATTCGATTTTTTCCACCCCAAAACGGTCACCAATAAAACGCGCAACAACATCCGCATTCTCTTTAACGATTTCAGTAAAACCTGCAATCGGCTTGATGCGGCCAGGATTGAACAGTGCCTCATATTCGCTTTCGCCTTGAAGTATCAAGTCGCTCAAAACCATTGCAGAAACGGTGCCAAGAATCATTCCGTTTCCGTTAAAACCTGTAGCGGCGTAAATTCCGTCCGGTGCTCCGGGTAATTTGCCAATGTAGGGCAGGCCGTCTGCCGGGACGAAATACTGCGCCGACCATTGGGTGAAAACTTCCTTAACGGGATAACATTTTTTAGTAAACTCAATCAAATCTGCGAAAGACTGTTCCGGATCTCCATGTCCCGTTTTATGATCATGTCCCCCCGCAACAAGGTATTTTTGCCCGTCAATAACATGCGTTCTGAAATAATGATAAGGCTCCTGCATGTCGTAAACCAAGCCTTCCGGATATGCATCGTTTGTCAAAGTTGCGGCAATAACATAACTGCGATATGGGGCATTTCTGAAATGCAGTACGTTCACGCCACCCGGAGGAATATGCGTCGCATACACCACAGCTTTTGCCTTAATTTGTGTGGAATCCGATGTGGCAGTGTGCACATCCTGTTCGGATTCTATATCCTGAATAAGTATATTTTCGATCAGCACTCCACCGAGATTTATAAACTCAGCTTGCAGTGCGTAAATGTATTTCAATGGATGAAACTGCGCCTGCCCGTTAAAAACAATTGCTTTCTGGTAAGCTACATTCACCGGAACCTGAGTGGTTACGACAACTTCAACGCCAACCCGGATAGAACTTTCAAGAATATCGTCAAGCTCCTTGGTTTCATCGTCGGTTTGTGAATACACATATCCTTTTTTCCATTCGAAATCACAGTCAATTTTATAGGTCTCCACCAGCTCGTGGATCAGCTCCACAGATTCGACGATGGAGTTGGCAAACTGTTTTGCTGCATCTTTGCTAAACGCGCTTTCAACCTCGGCAAAAGTCGTGTCTGCAAAGGTGTTGATGTGAGCACTTGTGCCTCCCGTGGTGCCATACCCGGGATTGTGAGCTTCTGCGATCACACAGTGTAAGCCTGCTTTTTGAACCAATAAAGCAGTTGTAATGCCCGTAATGCCGGCTCCGACGATGAGTACATCATAAATTTTAGATGGATTAAATTCTGAAGCAGGAGTTAATGCAGAGGTATTTTTTTGCCACAAACTTTCGTTTCGTCCGTCGCGGGTGTTTTGATTTTTTTCCATAGAAGTTCAATTTTTAGCGTAGTTGATATGGTGGTTGCCTTTTGCAGTCGGCTTTCGGCCTTCGACTGGTCGTCCGCGATAGCCGGCAGCATTAAGAAGTTGGGATAGTGTCTTAGATGATGTCGCGATATTACCCGAAGGATTACTCTTTCCGGGCAATCGCATTTTTCACAGCTTTATTTATTGTCTTTGTATTTATACTTTAAAAACGGCATGGCTATGTTTAAACATATTGTGAAAATGTTGGTGGGGATGATGGGAATGTCTTTTTTTCAAAACCATAATAAACCCACAGCGCCTTACCGGTGAGCAACACAATGAACATGGCCATGGAAACCTCACTTGCCTTTTTCTTTTTGATTGTTGTTACCAGCTGCGGTATCACTGCGGAGGAAGTGCAAATAACGGCAACCAAACCGAATCCGTCTATGAATTCCATATTTTAATCATTAAGGTGAAGTTGCGGCAAGGCATTTCAATACAACCACAGCGTGGCCTATCACATTTACGGTATCAGCAGTTCCAATGATTTGATCGCCCTCCCCGATAAAATTTTCTGCTGTATTGATCACAATGCGCCACTCAGATCCGCATTCTTCGCTTGGAAGTACGAAGTCGGTGTGATCTCCGCCGGTATGAAAAATGATGTAAAAGTGGTCATCCTGAATTCTCTTTCCTTCTAGATCTACACACCTTATACCTCTTCCGTTAAGAAACACTCCAAAAGATCTCGCAATATCCTCGTCCCACTGCTGATCGGGAATCTGATGTCCATCCGGCCGAAACCACATGATGTCTTTAACATCCGAACCGGCAACCGGCAAGTCCTGAAACCAGCGGCGGCGCCTGAAAGTAGGATGCTCCTCGCAAAAGTGAATGAGGGATTTGGTGAACTCGAACAGGTTCCAATCCGCATTTTGCCAGTCGAGCCACGATATTTTATCATCGTGACAATAGGCATTGTTATTTCCATTTTGCGTCCTGCCGAACTCGTCACCGGCAACCAGCATCGGTACACCTTGTGATAGGAACATGGTGGTCAGCAAATTTCTTTTTTGTCTTTCACGAAGAGCCTTGATATCCGGGTCGTCGGTTGGCCCCTCCACACCGCAATTCCACGAATGGTTATTATTTTCACCATCCTTATTGTCTTCGCCATTCGCTTCATTGTGTTTCTCATCGTAGCTCACAAGGTCGTTGAGCGTGAAGCCGTCGTGCGCAGTAATGAAGTTCACACTGGCCGTTGGTCTACGGTAATCGTTTTGGTATAAATCGGGACTTCCTGTAAATCGATGCGCGAAAGCAGTCATTTTAATATCGCGCCCGCGCCAGAAGTTTCGAACCTGATCCCGGAACATACCATTCCATTCACCCCAGCCAGGAGGGAATTTACCAACCATATAACCACCATCACCAATATCCCAGGGCTCAGCAATAATTTTGACCTGGGAAATAATCGGGTCCTGATAAATAATACTAAAAAATGAACTCAGGGTATCAGTTTCATGCAGCGTACGTGCAAGGGAAGCTGCAAGGTCGAAGCGGAAACCATCGACATGCATTTCCGTGATCCAATAGCGGAGACTGTCCATGATCAATGCCAGTACATTCGGAAGCTGCACATTCAGTGTGTTGCCCGTACCGGTGTAGTCCATGTAGTGTCGCTTATCGTCTTCCACCAGCCGGTAATAAGACGCATTATCCAATCCTTTGAAAGACAAAGTTGGTCCCTGATGATTTCCTTCCGCCGTGTGGTTGTATACCACATCCAGAATTACCTCAATTCCCGCTTTGTGTAGCTCCCGAACCATTTCTTTGAATTCGGTAACCTGTGCGCCTGGCTCCCGGTTGCTGCTATATCTTGGATCAGGGGCAAAGAAACCCAAAGAATTGTAACCCCAATAATTGGTTAGCCCTTTTTCCAGCAAATGCTGATCCTCCACAAAATGATGTATGGGCATCAGTTCAACAGCGGAAACGCCCAGGTCTTTCAAATATTTAATTGAGATAGGATGCGCAATGGCTGCGTAGGTACCGCGTATTTCCTCCGGAATTTCTTCATTCAGTTTCGAAAATCCCTTTACGTGAAGCTCGTAAATAACTGTATTATGATAAAGAATATCGTGACGTTTATCGTCCTGCCAGTCAAATTCCGGATTGATAACCACAGCTTTTGGCATAAATCCCGCGCTGTCAGTGTCACTGAAACTGAGATCTTCCTTTTCACTTCCGATCTGATAACCAAAAACCGCATTTCCCCAATTTATGGTCCCATTAATGGCTTTTGCGTAAGGATCAAGCAATAGCTTATTTCCGTTGAAGCGATGCCCGTTTTCAGGTTCATATGGACCATAAGCCCGATATCCAAAAAGCTGTCCGGGTTTAAGTCCGGGAACATACACGTGCCAGATGTGGTGTGTTACTTCCTCAATCTTGATTTTAATATATTCGTCGGACTCATTTTCTTCTTCAAAAAGGCAAAGTTCTATACCATCCGCATTCTCGGAAAAAACAGCGAAATTAATTCCTTTTCCATCCCACGTTGCACCCAAAGGATACGGCTTGCCGGGTAATGTCAGCACCTGGTCGTCTACCGGTGATTCCAGCAATTCATTTTCTATACGCCTTTCCATAACATTGATTTTTTTAAATTTTTAATGTGTTGAGTTTGTCAATCGGATGGGTGCAGTAATAATTTTCGTGCCAACTGAACGCGGTTTTGAAACAACTTTTATAAGACAGGCGCACGTTGAGCCAGTAGCAAAACTTTCACCTAAAACAAAAGATTATGAAATCGAAAACTTTCGCAGTCCTTGGCATCGCAGCCATTTTACAGCTGGGATGTTCCCAAAACGAGAAGAGTCAGAATGAGCTGACCAAGGCACACCGATCGATTCAACAGTGATTGGTAAAGACACAACTTCTGCGGATGTGCGCGACCACATTGAGCAAAGCGATGAGCAAAAGCGGGCAACCCCAGGGCGTGATACGATAAATTCGGATGAGAGACATTGAGAAAAGAGTGAAGCACCCAACCAACCGGAAGGTGCTTCACTCTTTTCCATTTTATACCACCTGCTCTTCACAAATCAGCTGTAACTGATCAAATGCTTCCACCAGTGCTTCGTACGGCCGGTAACCGGTCATGATCAATCCTTTGCCTGCTTTTGTTAAAGTCATTGTCGGGAAGCGTCCGATTTTGTTGTAGCTAATCTGCCTCAGATCATTACGGAATGCATCCCGGCTCAGCTCATTGTTGTATTCATTTTCAAACCGGTCAAAATCAAAAGCTACGGATTTACTTATATTTAAATCACCTGCGATTTTCAGTAAAATTTCCTTTTTCGATATATCCAGCGAATCGACCATCACAGCTTTCCAAACTGCCCGTAGATACATTTCCGATGCTTCAAAACTTTGCAAACCTGCCGTTTTTACAGCAATGCAGGCAGGGTAGGAGGAAGCAGGCGGATTTTCAATCCAGATCAAATCGTTGATTTCGGCTCCCGTTTTGTGCTGCGCTTCCATCCATATCGGTCCCATTTGTGCAGGTCGGCTTACAGAATTGAACGGATCGTTGAATTTCTTCCAATCCGGAATCATCCCACCCATGCAGTAAAAGTAGGTGATTTGATGTTTATAATTTTCGATGAAACGTTGCCAGTGAGGCTGCAATGCCCAACTCCAGCAACAAAGCGGATCGGTGTAAAAAACAATTTTTACCCGATCCGCCTGATGTGACGATAAATCCAATTTAGTGTTGGTTAAAGTTCCGTGGCTATGCCGCCGAATTTGTCGTAAGTACTCCACTGCTGGTCGATTTCGGCAGTTGCACTTATGATTTCTTCACTACGCAGCTTGCTCAATTCTTTTTCCAGCTCTTTTATAGTTTTTTGAGTACGGTCGGTCCCGGTTGGCGCCAGATTGGTCAATCCTTCCGTTTCCAATACCTGCTGCAATGGATCTTCGATATACTGCCAGGTTTCGCCAAGTTGTGTGCTGATGCCCTGATTCCACGGACCAGTCGCATCCTGACCGCTCGACATGTTGTAGTAAGTATTGCTGTAACGCGGATCTCCTTGCAAAATGCCGGGAGGGAAATTAGGTTGAATCGTGGCTAGTGCCGCCTCAAACATCTGATAATGTGCAATTTCACGAGTCATCAGGAAGCGAAGTGTTTCTTTTACATACTCGTCATCCGTGAACTTCATCAGATATTCATAGACGATTTTGGCACGGGATTCCGAAGCGATGTTAGACCTCAAATCCACCGTCAGATCACCGTTTGCAGTAACGTAAGCCGCCGTCCAGGGAATTCCGTTGCTGTCCGTCAGCGCAGGACCGCCACCGGTAAGTACTCCAAAATGCGGGTTGATAATTGCTTCGTGAATGAAGTCTTCTTTCGCCTCCTGTCCGTCCAGCAGTTTCATAATCTCTGATTCGTCGGAAGCATTTTTGAGCTCACCGTTCACGCCGCTCAACAACATTTGAATGGTAGCGCCAACAATTTCCAGGTGACTGAACTCTTCAGTAGCAATGTCCATCAACAAATCATACTTGTCCGGATACGGATTTTTGACGCTGAATGCCTGTACAAAATACTGCATTGCTGCTTTGAGCTCTCCGTTAGCTCCTCCAAATTGTTCGAGTAGCAAACGTGCAAATTTCGGGTCCGGCTTCGAGACCCGCGCATTGAATTGTAATTCCTTTACGTGATAAAACATGGTGTAATTGGTTTGGTTTTTCAAATGAGAATCCCGCCCCTTGTAAAAACTTGTGCCATTGGAATCGCGGCCTGGTGAGAATACTTATTCTACACTTGTGGGGAATTGAACAAGTTCTAGTATGAAGTAATTTTCAGGGCGCTTCTGGCAGGATTTTTATTGGTGCACGGCGATTTTAAAAAAACGAACAATTATGAAATGTGCACATGTATCAGATTTGCAGCAGGTTTACTTGCTTTCACATACGCCCTGACATTTTGCCAGCCGCAAGTGGTTGAACACCTGCCGGACGATGCCTGGGTTGCCAACTGGCAACCGGTATTTTTCAAAAGGATTATATCTGATGTGCAGCTACCCGATGACTCCGCAGAGTATAAGAAGACAAAAATTTACGTGATTTACAGAGCAATGGAGAAAATTGATAAGTCAGAAGAATTACTTAAACAAGGAGATTTAAGCCGCAGAAGATACCTTGGCGCATTTCTTTCAAGAACCGGCAGGATATTTAGTACGCTACTGGACTACAGTGTTTTAGGTAGAGAAGATATAAACCTTACCACAAACGATCAATTGACGAATAATGAGATGATGTCGGCAGGTAAGGAATTTGGTTTTTATTAAAGCTATCACTTCACTTTCTTAACGGCATTTACAATTTCATCAAGCGTGCCGGTGATTATTGTAGACATTTTGCTTTTGCTTAACATTTTATTCTCAGAATCCAGCGCCCCTGTGAATTTCGTATCCTTTTTATCCGTCAGCATTTTCCAGCCCGTTTTTAGCATGTTTCCGTCCGTAACCCTCGCATGCATGGAAACATCCTGACTTCCTTGGCGAGGATGTTTATAATCTTTTCCAAAACTCCGCTCATATTTTACCTTGATCTTGGAATTCTGAAAGCAGGGAGTCTTTTGGTGACGTTCATTGTGAACCTACGCTCGCCGGCAATGGGCACGTCCACTTCGAAAGATGCTTCAATGCTGTAATTCGCACTATCTATTTCTTGTCCTCAAAGTATTTCAAGACCTCTGCCATCGGTTTGGACAGTAATTGCATTGGCAGCGTCAAAGTTGAGCTGCCGGAAGAACGAATGCTGATCGGCTTTTCGTAGGCACCTTCAATCACCTTCACAGAATCTATGTAAATCGTGTAGTTCAGTTTTTCTGTTTCAATGTCAACGGATTGAAGACCGTGTTTTTACTAATTACTTTAATTCGGTCCGCATCGCTATCTGTAATTTGAGCAGAAGCAACCCCAATTGTTGGCATCACCTTGTTTACTGCTTTATCTTTCGCCTTGTCAGATCCCGGCGACTTCCACCATCAAAAACCCGCTCCAACCAAAAGCAGCGGTACAGCTATCACGATCAACCATTTATTGGATTTCATAAAATCAGGAATTAAGGATAGAAAAAATGCTTGGGCACTTGTAAATTCCTGTGCCAGAAGCAGGTTGGCGTAGTACGGTCTTCAAGTATTTTATACAGATTCCAATTTCCCCATTTATCAATAAATCTGCATTAGCGGGCATTCCTCTTTGGCATAGTTTTTACTAGCCCACTGCGAATTTTTCAAGTTAACCAACTCATCTTATGAAAACGAGTGTACTTATTATTTCCTGTATTGTGCTAGCCGGGGTATTGGCTTTTTCTGATCGTTTCCAAAGCGATTCACCTGACAAGGAATTCGTATTGGCTGCCGCAGATGGCGGCATGCTGGAAGTAAAGCTTGGTGAACTTGCCACCAAAAATGCGACGATGCCAAAATTTAAGGATTTTGCTAAAAGGATGATTACGGACCACACGAAGGTGAATGGTGAATTAAAAGCGCTGGCTGGCAAGAAACAGATCACCATTCCATCGTCGCTTAGCACGGCAAAACTGCAGGTGTACGACAGCCTCGCTGCTACAACTGGTGAGCAATTCGACATGCTTTACATGAATATAATGATTGCCTCACATGAAGAAACAGTCGGACTTTTCCAGACTGAATCGAGTGGTGGTAATGATCCGGACTTCAAAAAGTGGGCAGGTTCAAAAATTCCAGCATTAAAACATCATTTGAAAATGGCTCAGGAGTTGTTTCCAAATAAGACAAAAGGCTCAGGACATTGAGTAATTTTTTTCAATTCGGTTTACAATTAAGCTTTGGGATGAAAAAGTCTGATGCCATTTATCTGTTTATACTCGTTGCAATTTCCTTCGGCTGTGGTGGAGGAAATACTTCGTCTAATGTAGAAGCGCCGGGAGATGGAAAAACCGGAAAAGATAAGGTGCTTACTGCGGGTGCTGACATGTTGCAATCCAAAACGCCTCTTAAAAAATTTAGTACTTATCTTGACGGATTCACTTTTTCAATGGTAACATCAACGCCCAGATGGAGGCGCACCATTATGTAAGTCAGCTGAATGAGGATTTGTATCAGGCAATTATTTTTGACGGAAATGAAGAAGATGCAAAGATTATGGGAGTTGAATACATCATCACAGCGCGGATGTTTGAAAAACTTGATTCGGAAGAAAAGAAGTTATGGCACAGTCACAGTTTTGAGGTGAGTTCAGGCACGCTTATCGCGCCCGGAATTCCTCTCGTTGTCGAACACGAACTGATGGAAAAGTTGGTTTCAACCTATGGGAAAACGATTCACACCTGGCATACCGATCAGGAGCGGACGTTGCCAATAGGTATACCCATGATTATGATGGGATTCACAAAAGAAGGACAATTGCATCCGGAATTGCTTGCAGATCGGGACAAACGGTTTGGAATTTCAACACAAAAAATAAAAGAAAATCGTCGGAATATTCCGATGCCAAAGCCGGATCCCGATGCCAATGCATGGCAAAAAAGGGAAGTGAGGCAGCTGATTATTTCGAATAAATCAGATTCTGCGGCGGATATGCATCGGAAGAAATAAAAATTGTGAATCAAAACGTGACGATTTTAATTCAAATCTTTCTTTCGAGCCAAAAGTTGCAAATGGACTCGACGGTCATCTTTAACAATGCAAAATCAGCCGGCTTCATGATCACAGCATCTGCACCTGCCTCGTAGCACTGCAACACCTGTCCATCGGGCATATAGCTACTCATGACCACTACGGCTGGTTCGTATACTGAGGTATCGTTAGCTGGTAGACTGCTTTTAAGCATTCTCAGTAATTGCAGTCCATTCATTCCAGGCATGTGCAGGTCAGTTAGGATGAGAGACGGTCTTACCGGCGCATTCTTCAATTGTAAGGTCAGCATGTGCTGATGGCAGGCTTTGGCGTTTTCGAAGAACGTCACAGCATATGGCCTTTTCAATTCTTTCAGCAGTTTGAAAAAAATAAACTGAAAGTCGGCATTGTCGTCAACAACAAATATTTCGCGTGTCATAAATTATGAGTGCAAATAGATCTCGGGAAAAACTTATAGCAAAAATCTGCCCACAGTACCGGAACTGATGTTTCAGTTGAACCGTTACGGCAGGCAGATTGCGAATTGAGGAGTTTGACTGGTAACTATTTTATTAATCAAAATCTCCTGCACGATTTACTCATCATCTTTGTCGTGTCCCTGGGTTTTCACGATCTTGTTATATACTCCAAGTAATAAAAAAGGTGCGGCCCATTGCCCAACAAACAAAGCTGTATGTTTTCTTCCTGCGATTTTCAATGCCAGCGATGTGGCCATGGAGCCCAGGGCAGCCCAAAGGAATATATCCGATGGTAATTTTGCTGTTTGTTCTTCAATTGCCTCGGCCACCTTGCCCTCGCCATGTGTACCATCTGTCAGATTTTCCATATCGTTTAACTTTTTAGTGAGGCGCCTTGTTGTTAAAAATCGTACCTGCACATATTGGGGAATTAATTGAGGTGTGGTCATTATTGGTTGTAATATCCTGTGGAAAATTTCGGATGGTTATATCTAATCATGCTGTGGCACAGCGTGTTCGCTATTGGGAAATATTTGATGAGGTTCTGGCATAATTCTTATCAATGGGGCGTCAGCTTTTTACTACTTAATCTGTTTTAAATATGATCACCAACACGCCAAAAGACCTGCTATGTTTTTCCCACCTCAGGTGGGATTTTGTATTCCAGCGCCCGCAACACCTTATGACACGGTTCGCTGAAAGAGGAAATGTTTATTTCCTGGAAGAACCCGTGTTTGACAACCCGGACAAACCTTACCTTTCATTTAAGAAAAAACAGGCCGGATTATGGGTTTGCCTGCCTCATTTGCCTGTCGGTTCCACACCAGATGATATCATTAAAATGATGAATATACTGCTCGTTACCTTTTTTGAGAAGCGTGATTGCAGCAACTTTATCTTTTGGTATTACACACCAATGGCCTATGAGTTTTCAGGCATGTTTGCTCCGGCAATAACCGTATACGACTGCATGGACGAGCTGGCTGCATTCGCTTTTGCACCTCCGAACATCAAATATGTGGAACAAAAACTTCTTCAAAAAGCCGACCTTGTTTTTACTGGCGGAGTGAGTCTTTACGAAGCAAAAAAGAATAGCCACCACAATATCCATGCGTTTCCAAGCAGTATAGATAAGGTACATTTTGGAGCGGCGAGGAACAACATTACGCCACCGGCAGACCAGGCTGCTATTTCGGGAATAAAACTTGGCTTTTACGGTGTTATAGATGAACGTTTTGATCAGGAATTGATCCGGGAAATTGCGAATCGGCGTCCCGACTGGCACATTATTCTAATCGGACCTGTTGTTAAGATAAACCCATCGAAGTTGCCAACTGCGGATAACATTCATTATCTCGGAGCCAAAAGTTACAACGAATTGCCTGCGTATCTTTCTGGTTGGGACGTGGCAATGATTCCATTCCTGCTCAATGAATCCACCCGTTTTATCAGCCCAACAAAAACACCCGAATATCTTGCTGCCGGAAAGCCGGTTGTTTCCAGCGCGATCAGGGATGTAGTTGCCCCTTATGAGGAAATGGGGTTGGTAAGCATTGGCAGCGATGTCGAATTATTTATAGCGGCGATCGAGTACGAACTGACTAATTCGGCAGATAGGCAGTGGCTGAAAAGTGTAGATGAATTTCTTGCGGATAAATCGTGGGAAGATACATTCTCATCCATGCTGCAATTGATGCAAAAGGTCTGGAAAGAATCCAAACCAGTCGTTTTGGTCAGAAGCTTAAAAAACGTCAGTTGATTATGTTGAATCAAACAGCCGGAGAGATGAACATAAAATTTAAAAGCTTTTGGATGGCCGGCTTTGAGTGCACCGATCAGTTGAATGCAAGTGGGGATAGGGTGGATCTGCTTCAAATTACCGGTCATCTGGATATTATACGGGAGGATTACGCGCGCATCGGTTCCCTGGGAATACGGACAGTGCGGGAAGGAATCAGGTGGAGTGTGGTTGAATATTTACCGTATCAATACAACTTCAACACGGTTTTGAGTATGATGATGGCCGGTAAAGAAACGGGTGTTCAGCAGATTTGGGACATTTGCCATTTTGGTTATCCCACTGATCTTAGCCCCTTCCATCCGCATTTTACGTCCCGATTCGTGGCGCTTTGTGAGGCCTTCGTTCATTTTTATGTAAATCATAATCCGGGCGAAATCCTGTATGTTACGCCAATCAATGAAGTGAGTTTTATTTCGTGGCTTGGCGGCGAAGCGGGCGCTACCGTACCATACTGCACGGACTCTGGCTGGAAGGTAAAATACGCACTTGTGCGTGCATACATTGCAGGGATTAAAGCAATGAAATCGATCAGCAAGCAGGTCAGGATTGTGACAACAGAGCCGCTGGTGAATATGGTGCCAGGTCTGAATCCGACAACCGAAGAACTGTTTCAGGCAGAAGTTGAAAACGCGCAGCAGTATCAAACCGTAGATATGCTTTGTGGTCGCCTGTGTCCGGAATTGGGTGGTAGTGAGGATCTTGTGGATATTCTAGGTTTTAATTATTACTATAACAACCAGTGGATCATAGGCGGTTACGAGTTTTTATGCTGGACGGACCCCATTCCCGATCCGCGTTGGCGTGACCTGGCCGACTTGCTGGAAAGTGCTTACCTCAGATATGAGAAGCCATTTATTTTATCCGAAACAAGCCATCCAAAAGAGGACCGGCCTCGCTGGATTAGCATGATCTCGTCGGAATGTGTGAAACTCATTGAGCGTGATTTGCCTTTGCTCGGAGTTTGTTTGTATCCCATCATAGATCGGCCCGACTGGGATCATCCCGAAATCTGGCATCATTCGGGCCTTTGGGATCATGATTTTTTGGATAAATACAGCCGCATATTACATCAGGAATCGGCCGACGCACTTCATATTGGGCAGCAATTGATTTCTCGTAGTCTGGAAAATAAAGTTGAAGACACATTTACACCTTACTTATGAAAATTGGGGAGAAGCTGGTTAAAAAGTTAAGTAAAAAGTACGTTCCGGAAGAAATGATCCACCATGAGTTCGAGCGTTACGACATCAGTTTCAAAACGGACGCAGATGGAAATCCCATTTTACTGTTTATTGGTACCCGAAAAGAAGACGGCAAGATCAGAGGTGAATACTTTTCCAGAATTTTGATCAAAGATAAAAATGGAGCAGTTCTCAAAGATTATTGGGATCGGAAGGGCAAAATTTAAACAGGATGTAGCTTTTCCCGGATCGTGGGAAAATAGCTGTCGCTCATCCGTTGGTCATATTAAATGCTTTTGGATATCTTTCGCGACTTTTTTTCACCTTTAAAGGCTGATAGCGTCAACCCAAAAATGACGTGTGCAATCACGAGTTGTGTGTAAAAACCTGTGCGATGTGTTTTAGGTGGATTGTGATGGTTTTTAAATAAAAGACTCCATGTCACAACTCCTGCTCCTCCTGCAAGTAAGCCATACAAAAGTCCGTTTTTAACGGTTGAGCGCTTTTTACCAAGGCTCAATAGTACTTTGTAAGCACCGGCAAAGCCGACTCCGGTCAGAAAATGCAATCCCCATCCCAAAGACTTTGATGCCTTCTCGCTGGTATTAAATGATTTTTTGACAAAATCCCCAAGCAATTTCGGCTCCTTAAAATTCTCTCCTTCTTTTTTTGAAACGATATAGCTGAACAGTGTCATTGTAGACGTAGCTGTTACGGCTGATATCAGGGTGTTCCGGAATGGTTTCATTGTTTTTTTTATAAAGGTGAAAGGTCGAATTTGCTCAATTCGTCCGCTTGTAAAAAACGTGTGCCATGAAGTAGCCACCGTAGAAAATGGATTGCAAGTATCCAGTATTTCCAAAACAATTTATTGCACCTGTTGGGTAATGAATTGGCATGATTTTTAAGTGAGCGCGCCATCTGATTTCTTTCAACATCAATTTTAAATACTGAATTATGTTAGCAATGAATTACCGCGGCCCCTATCGCATCCGCGCAGATCGCGACAGTCCTATGCCGGAGATCGAACATTCCGGCGATGCAATTGTGAAGGTTACCCGTTCCTGTATCTGCGGGTCGGATCTTCATTTGTATCATGGTCTGGTGCCGGATACGCGTGTTGGATCTACATTTGGACATGAGTTTATCGGCGTGGTAGAAGAAGTTGGCGCTGATGTCCGTAACCTGAAAGTTGGTGATAACGTACTTGTTCCATTTAATATTTCTTGTGGTAAATGCGTGTTTTGCGAGCAGGAACTTTACGGAAACTGCCACGAATCCAATTCACAGGCAACGGCTGTCGGCGGTATTTTTGGGTATTCCCACACTGCCGGAGGATACAATGGCGGACAAGCAGAGTACGTACGGGTTCCGTATGCGGATGTGGGTCCGATGGTCATTCCTGATGACCTGGGTCATGATGATGCGGTGCTATTAACCGACGTGGTACCAACTGGTTATCAGGCAGCAGAAATGGCCGGCATTAAACCTGGCGACACGGTGGTGGTGTTTGGAGCTGGACCAATCGGGATTATGGCAGCGAAATGTGCGTGGCTTTTTGGAGCTGGTCGTGTCATCGTTATCGATCACATAGAATACCGTCTGGAATTCGTCAGGAAGTATGCGCAATGTGAGGCCTACAATTTCAGGTCGTTGGAAGATCCTGTGCTTTTTATCAAAAAAACGACCGATTGGTTGGGTGCCGATGTCTGTATTGATGCCGTAGGCTGTGAAGCTGCCGGAAGTGCAATTCAAACCATTACCGGACGAAAATTAATGTTACAGGCAGGGTCAGCAACTGCCTTGCACTGGGCAATAAATTCTGTAAAAAAAGGAGGAATCGTTTCGATTGTAGGTGTTTACGGGCCAACCGGAAATATCATTCCTATTGGCAATGTAGTAAACAAGGGAATCACAATCAGAGCTAATCAAGCTTCTGTCAAACGCCTTTTACCGAGATTGATTGAGCATGTAAGAGCTGGCCGGATTGATCCGAAAGGGATTATTACGCATCGTGTTCCATTGGAAGAAGTCGCCGATGCGTATCACATTTTTTCTGCCAAACTAGATAATTGTATCAAAACAGTCCTGATTCCATAATCATCCGGAAACCAAAATTATTATGAAAAAAATACTTGAAGATTACAGCCATATAAAAGGGTGGGGGATTGACCAAAACCCCAGTGACGTACCGGCTTACCCAATGAAACACCGGACTGAGAACGACAACAAAGGCATGATTTGGGAAAGACCAGCCCAGCAGCCGGCGATGGTGGAAATCCTGCAATCAAATGAACGACCCACACTTTCAGCTGTGTTTGGAACGCCGGTTCCGCCTTCGGGAGTGAGCGGAAAAATCCGTCGTTACGCCTTTAAATACAGTGAATCCCATGCCATGCATTGGCTTGCGTTGCTGCTTGCTGACCGCGTACAAATGTTCGAAGGCGTAGCTGATGATTTCAAATCAGGACATGTGCTGGACCTTTTTACCGAGCTGGGTGGACATGCCGAGTTAAAACATAATCCGTTGGGTTTAGCTAAAAAAGCAGCTTGCGGCATTGCAGTAGTTGCCTTGGTGGTAGTACTGCTGAGAAGGAAATAATTTCAATTAACATAAATAAGAAAATCATGAAAAAGTTAAATCTAATAATCTGCGTTGCATGGGTTCTGTTTGTCACCAGCTCCTGCATGAAGGATAACGACAATGACATACCCGATGCAGTTTCCGCAACTGATAGAACATTTATTCTAAACGCGGCCGACGGGGGAATGTTTGAGGTAAAAGCCGGTGAACTTGCCGTTACAAAAGGTGATACTGCCAGATACGTAATTCACGCCTCCCCAACGAGCGTGCGGACATACGGCCAAATGATGATTACTGATCATACAAAAGCAAATGAGGAATTGAAGACACTTGCAGATCGCAAGCAGGTAGCTATTCCTGCCACATTGAGTGCTGCCAAGCAACAGAAAATCGACAGTCTTTCTTCTGCAAGTGGAGCTGCATTTAACACCATGTACACAAAAATGATGGTGGTTTCTCATCAGGAAACAATCGCTTTGTTCGAGGCAGAATCCAGCATTGGCGACGACAATGAGATCAAATCATTTGCATCTGGCAAACTCCCGACTTTAAAACACCATTTGGATATGGCTGTTATGATGCGGGAGTCAATTAAGTAATTGGGAGGATAATGAATGATAATACGGAGCGCTACCAGACAGGCGCTCCGTGTTGCGATTAGATACCTAAGGTATTTTCAATTGGAATTTATTTATTATGCAGGCACAATTCTTTGGCCCTACGAGCCAACTTAACGAATCTATAACATGAAAAATCTTAAAAATATAATACTCGCATTTTCGGTAGTCGTTCTGCTGTCGTGCGGAATGAAAGAAGGTTCTGAAACAAATTCCAGCGGCAGCGGATCGGAATCGCAGACTACACCGAACGACAGTTCGGGAGCAGACAGCAGAAAAGCAATGGGTGTTGGGGAAGATAATCAGAATGAAGTGTCAGGTTATCCTTCAAATCAATCGAATCTGAACAGCGATTCTACAAGAACAAAACATGATATTGACACAACCACAAAAGGATCTTCTAAGGATAAGCCTAATAAGCATCAAAGTCAGTAACTCTGATAATAGTATTATAGAAAGTATCATTCATGACAAAAAGGCGACCGAAAGTCGCTTTTTTGTTTTTTATTGTGATTTCTGGCATGCATTTATTGTAAAATCCTCATCGAAAATTTTCTATCTGAATACAATACTCATCGTCCATCTAATGAAAACACTTACATTTTCGTCGCGGGTTGTGCTGGATGGCTTGCCTGTCGGCTTCTCCGGTATATTTAAAATGCTTCACCTCGAAACTGGTCAACTGTACAACTATCGTGTTCATATTCCAAAGCACGTTTACATCGGAACCCAGGTGAAGGGAATGGGTAGCCGGGCGGAGGACGTAAAATGGTGGGAGTGTATGTATTATGCTTTAACAGTTTTTATCCGGGAGTTTAATGCCGAATACGGATATTTGCCTTCGGATGCGAACAAATATCAGGACCGGCGCCCGTACACCTCCGACCTGGAAGCATTTGGTAAAAAAATATATTTCATGGTTGAAGGTTCAAAACGCAGGTCGCTGGAAGAAAAGCAATTGGTACTTATTGATAGTTCAGATGCGGTGCCGCACCAGTAGACTGATCCTTCTGCCGGTCTGTTGACGGACGAGTGTTGGTATAGGTTATTGCAAGTTTGTTGTGGTCAACCCAGTAGTGACACATGTGTACCAACAATTGTTTTAATTCGTCAAAATCGACGGGTTTAATAAAAAACGATGTAGCGCCAATTTGGTAGCATTTGTTGATATCTTCCTGGCTGGCCATGCTGCTTAACATCACTACCGGAATAGTTTGCCAGTGAGTAACGACATTGGATGGTGTCTGACGTAACATTTTAACAGCTTCAAATCCATTAATCGTTGGCATTTTCAAATCCATAATTATCAACGCAGGTCTTCTGCCTTTGTAATTTTCATCAGACTGTAATACCATGTATTTGTAAAGTTCTGCCACACCCTGAAAAAATCTTACGTGGTAGTCTGGCAAGAACCGGGTAAAAATCATTCTAACGATTTGACGGAAATCGGAAGAGTCTTCGACTATGAAAATTTCCTTTTGCATCTTGTGAACAGGTTTTCGGTTTTAACAATTTTATTTAAACAAAACAGTATTCTACCAAAAGCGGTGAAGATTTTTGAAATCATTTTTCCAGTGCATCATATTACTATTTTTAGTCATGAAAGTGTTGGCGTTGGAAGCATAGCTTGCCTTCATATCGTCAGGATCTTCTGAATTGGTAAACACCACCACCGGCAATGAGCCCATACCTTTCAAAACCAATAGCTGTTGAATTTGTATCAATAGATCAAGACCTTTATTACTGGTTGGCAGGTATAGATCCATAAGAATTAATTTTGGGGGCGGAGTAAATTTTGACCAATGATGACTGATGTCAAGCAAAACATCGCGAATATGGGTGTATTCATAAATGTTAGTAAACGGCATACTTTCACGAATGGCCAGCCTAAGAAAGTAAAGCTGATCTTCGTCATCTTCGATGATAATGATACCTCCTGATCGTTTTAACTGTTGAGGTGAATTTTCTGCCGGGTGGCTTGCATTCAAAAAACAGACATCGATAGCCTGTACAAGGCGCGCAAAATCCTGATGGAAAATCGGTTTTTCAATAAATGCGTTTACCCCACGATTGTAAGAATCCCGGACCAAATATTCGTCAGAGGTGGTAGATAACATCACCACCGGAATGTGTTTGTATGACGTATTTGATTTTAAGTAAGAAAGTGTTTCAAGGCCATTCATACGTGGCATGTTCATGTCCATGATGATGACTGCCGGTGTGTTAGTTGCTTTTTCCTGCTCTAATGCATCAATAAGCAAGTCTCCGGAGCTAAGTTCCAAAATCCGCACATCGGAGATTTCCTGTTCCATTGCCATTCGAATAAACATCCGGTCATCCTTGTCGTCATCTGCCGGGTAGATCGTTTTCATTAAATACACATATTTAACGTGGAGTGATGTACACGGAAAATATTCTAAAAAGTTGTGCCTGACATTGTCAATTTGGCGGATTTAGACAATCAGGGCTGGTTTTCACTTATATTCTGATTAAACGTTACACATTCAAATCCAATTCTCGTTGGAGTGAATAATAGTTTTATGTGACAGTAGAAAATTTGCCTCATAATGTCCAAGTATTGTTTTTGTATTTTTAAGTACTATAAAGATTAATCAAATTATTGCTATCAATTTTAACTACAAATTGCCATCCCCTTTAAGCCCAGTAAATGCTGCGTCAATGATAGTACCTGCTCAAAATCCTGCTCCACAGTCCAGTCTATTGTCTTATGCAAATCCGTATTCAGCGGTCCCCAACGTTCCGGTTCACCGTCCATGCTGATGACAATACTTGGCGTGCGTACGGCAGAGGCGATATGGGAGACGCCTGTACAATTGCTGATCAGCAAACTTGCCGTCTTAATAAGCTGACCAATTTCGCCTAAATTCGTTTGCCCGGTGAGATCAATCGCAGGGTATTTCATCAATCCAATTACATGATTTGTAAGTGAAGCTTCTTCATAAGTTCCGGTAACGACCACCTTGAAACCCATGCCCGCGCAATAATCGGCCAGAAGTGCAAAGTGCGATGGCGGCCATTGTCTCCATGCACCGCGTGATCCCGGATGCACGCACACACAATCCCCATCAAGTAGAAATGGATGTTTGCTATATAAATTCTCCTTTTCAATATCCATAATGGGATATTCAAGTTCATTACCAAGCACTGGAATGCCTAGGTGTGAAATCAGTCGTAAATGCCTGTCTATTTCAGATATTCCTGTTGGATATTCAAGAAACAGGTCGTCATTCCGGTAATTTCCTTCTGAATGAAAGCCTGCAACCGAACCCGCCTGCAAATCTTCCAGCATGGCGTTTACGATGTTTCCGTTTCCCTGCATCTGCAATATCAGGTCAAATTTTTCAGATCGCATTTGCCTCACGAATTTTGCCCATTCAACTTCGTTAAATGGTTGTTCAGGCAATCCGGGAAATCCGGGAAAATGAATGAAACGGTTTATATACATCGAAAACCGACTGCAAAAGGAAGCTGCCCACGGCAATCCTAACAATGTAATTTCCGCGTCTGGATAAGCAGCCCGCAATGCCCTGAACGCAGGTACAGCGCACAGCATGTCACCCAGTTGTAATGCTCTGAAAATGGCAATCCGTCGGGTTGTTACAGGAGAAAATTTCATAGAAAAAATACTTTATACTTCCACGAACCACGAAGCGTCCAGTACACCGATAAGTAGGGGATAACCAGCGAGGTTACCACCATTTCGAGTCGGTGAGAAAAGGAACTGTCGGTGCCACGAAGGCGGTGAACTATGAATGAAGCGATCAATAAAGCCCAACCTGCCAGGCTGATCAGAAATATCGTTGTCGCACCAATCAGCAATGCACAAACGGAGACAAGGCTCAAAAAAATGATAAGATAATAACTCCAGACCGGACCGGATGAAATTCGTTTTTTGTAAAGGTCCGGATGTTTTTTAAAAAGCAGCGCGTTAAACATGCTTTTCCGCTGATCGGTGATGCTCACGCCCCAATGGGCTTCCCTCACCGGATGACATGTAATGGCATCGGGCACATGGATAATGTAAATGCCGCTACGTAAAAATTTGAACTGCAAATCGGAATCTTCCCGCCAGGCAATGGGAAATTCTTCATCGAAACCATTAACCATTGTAAGAGCTTCGCGGTTGCAGGCGCAATTAGCCGTAATAAATTCAGCGGTTGACAGGTTGGCTACATTCTTTTCGTAATCCGTAGGGAATGGGCGAACGGGAACATATACTTTTCCGGTAAAACAAACAGGTGAGTCTTTCTCATGCAGATTATAAGCGTTGTGATATGCTTGCAACCAGTCTGATTCAGGAATGCAGTCGTCATCGGTAAATACAATCAATTCACCTTCACTCATTCGCCAGCCAGCATTCCTGGCAGCAGCCGGACCTTGCTTTTTTGGTAAACTGTAAAACCGGGTGTGAGGGCCAAAATCGTTTTGCATCATTTCCTTTGCCAGAGCTTCCGTCAGTTCATCCGGCCCGTCGGACACGATGATCACTTCATAATCTTGTAAAGGAAATGTTTGAGCCTGGATAGCTTCCAATACTCGGCGCAGCAATGTTACGCGCCGGTAGGTCGGAATTACAATACTCAGTTTTGGCGGATGCATCACTTTTGAAGAATGAATGAATTAATGATCAATGCATCAAATGGTGAAGTCCAGAAACATTCAATGGCGTCGCGCGGTGAGCACACAATCGGTTCTCCACGGGTATTGAAAGAAGTATTGACAAGAACCGGAACGCCGGTAATTGCTTTAAATTCTTTGATCAATTCGTGGTATAAAGGGTGCTGATCCTTGTTGATCGTCTGCACACGGGCAGTGCCATCCGTATGTCGTACAGCTGGAATTTCGTTCGCCTTTTCGTCTTTAACCGGAAAAACAAAAAGCATAAACGGCGATACGCCTGCATTTTCAAACCAGTCGGAAACATCTTCTTCCAACGCTACCGGAGCAACCGGACGAAAATCCTCCCGGTCCTTGATATCATTGAGTCTCGCCTGCATGTCCGGGTGAATCGGCGATGCCAGAATGGACCTTGATCCAAGCGAACGCGGACCAAATTCCATCCGCCCCTGGTACCAGGCAATGATCTTGTCTTGAGCAAGAATTGCGGCTGTTTCCTTTGCCACATTGTAAAGTCGTTTGTATGGCATTTTTGGCCCAAATCATAAACTTTTCTATTTCCCCGTCGGTGTACTCAGGTCCCCAGTAAACGTGCTCCATCGGGGAAGTATATCGCTGATCCGGATTCAGTGCATTTTGTTGTACATCAATCCATTGTGCTGCACCAAGTGCTGTGCCGGAATCACCTGCTGCCGGTTGAACCCATACATTTTTAAAAGGCCCATGGTCACGAATGACGGCATTCATCACACAGTTTAGCGCGACACCACCCGCCATGCACAGGTTTTCTGCGTGGGTTTGATCATACAGCCAGTGAACCAGTTTCAATACGGTTTCTTCCAAAGCTTTCTGTAACGAATGCGCAATGTCGAAATGAAGCGCGTCAAACGGATCGTCCTTTGTTCTGCCCGGCCCCCAAAACGCAGCCGGATCAAAATCGTCAATGGTGTATTGTCCATCGTTTGCAACATGTATCACGGACCGGAAATCTTCCAGGTAAACGGGCTTGCCGTAAGATGCGAGCGCCATTACTTTATATTCATCCGACGAATGCAGAAAACCGAGGTATGTCGTTATTTTTTCATACAGCATGCCCAGCGAATGAGGCATGTTCACAGCGTCAATTTGTTTCAGCTCGTTTGTATCTCCAATGAAATATCCGGTAGTGGCCAGTTCTCCGCGACCATCAAGCGTCAGCACGGCAGCTTTGGTGAATGGCGAAGGAAAAAATGCACTTGCAGCATGCGCAATGTGATGGTTTACAAATTCCCATTTGTTAGCAACGTTACCGGCATTCACAAATCGTTTTTGCAAATGATGCGGATAACCGTCCCGAAGTTGATCAGGCGCTTTTCGTATGTAATTGAGAAAAAGTGTATCCCAGCTGTTACGCGCACCAACGGCGATAGCGGTATCAGATTCTTCGAAAAGTGCTTCCTCAAAAATAGTAGATTCCTGCACTCCATCCGGAGCAAATGAATAAGCGATCCTGTCCACGTCCTTCAATGTGATGCCCGCCGTTTTCAGGCAGTAATCAATCGCGTGAAAAGGAAGTTCCCAGGTTGAAAATGGGACCGGCCGCTTTCCATGTTTGATGTGCGTAAATCTTTCTTCTTCGGCGGCAGCGATAATTTTTCCGTCTTTGACCAAAGCAGCAGCGGTATCGTGAAACGCGGCGTTTATTCCCAGGATGTACATAAGCGAGTATCTGTTTGAATTGCAGGCGTGCAGTTACACAAGTATCATGCCAGTCGCAGATTAGATCCACATGGGAGTTTTATTAAAACGGGATGTGAATGAGAGGGCGTTTACATATAGTGAAAAAGATCTTAAAAACCGGGATATGGGATATTGAAATATTTTTGGCCACCAAATCATCTCGTGTAGCTTTTGGGTATTTTCTCTTTCATAATTAGACCAAAAAAAAATGGGCTATGCGCTGAGATAGAGACGTTTCCATATTCTTTTCAATAAATAACCGTAAAAGTCTGGTAATCAGGAGAGCGTTTCTGTATGTATGGCATATTTTTTTTACAAGTGCGCGTCTGTTCAGCGCAAATGTGGAAAATTATGAATGTAAATCGCAACGAAAAACCTCGGCTTAAAATACTGACCTGGCACGTACATGGAAGTTATCTGTACTACCTGTCGCAAGGTGATTATGACATTTTTATCCCGGTAAAAAGAGAAAAATCCGAGGGTTATTTTGGTCGAGGAGAAACCTTTCCATTTGGTCCGAACGTGATCGAAATACCCGCTGAGGAGGTAAGGAATGCAGAGTTCGACTGTATACTTTTCCAATCGGAGCGGAATTACCTGATTGATCAGCACGATATTCTGGCCGACTGGCAAAAGCAACTCCCGCGTGTGTACGTAGAGCACAATACACCCGAAAGGCACCCGACAAATTCACTTCATGTGATGACCGATCCGGCCGTCACTATGGTACATGTCACGCATTTCAACAAACTGATGTGGGATAATGGTGCGATCAGGAATATTCATGTGATCGAACATGGTGTTTGCATTCCTCTGGTGGCCTATCAGGGCGATATTCCGAGAGGTATTGTTGTGATCAACCACATTGAACAGCGGGGAAGAATTACCGGCTGGGACGTTTTTGACGAAGTACGAAAACACGTTCCGCTGGATCTGGTGGGTATGGGAACATTGCAGTCCGGCGGGCTGGGAGAGGTGCTCAATCCGCAATTGCCCGAGTTTATCAGCCACTACCGCTTTTTCTTCAATCCCATCCGACATACCAGTTTTGGTCTGGCCGTGTGCGAAGCCATGCTTACGGGTATGCCCGTGGTTGCGCTGGCCACCACGGAGTATGTCACTGTGATCAAAAACGGTGAATCGGGATTTATTGATACCAATATTTCCAAACTGATCGACAACATGCAAAAGCTGATTGAAGATCCTGCGCTGGCGAAAGCATTGGGTGAAAATGCAAGACAGATTGCACTTGATAAATTCGATATTGGCCGGTTTACCAGAGAATGGAAAGACATTATTCAACAAACGGTTCAGGGAAACTTTCACAATTATGAAAAGGAAAATAGCATTCATTAGTGAGCATGCGTCTCCACTGGCCGTTTTGGGCGGAGTAGATGCAGGAGGTCAAAATGTGTATGTGGCCGAGATCTGTAAAGCACTTGCCAAACAGGGTTATACCATTGATATTTTCACAAGAATGGACCGGCACGACCAGCCGCGCATCGTAAACTGGCTTCTCGACATTCGTGTTGTTCACATTCAAGCCGGTCCTGCCGACGAAGTTCCGAAGGAGCTTTTGCTTGATTACATGGATGAATTCACGAATGTGATGCTGCATTTTATAGTCGAATCCGGAACTCATTATGATCTGGTACATGCCAACTTTTTCATGTCAGGATTGGTGGCTTCACGTATCAAAATGCAGCTGGGTATTCCATATGTTATCACTTTTCATGCTCTGGGCAAAATCAGGATGTTGCATCAAAAAGATAAGGACGCATTCCCGGCTGCACGACTGGATATTGAGCAAATGATTGTGGATGACGCCGATAGCATTATCGCAGAATGCCCACAGGACAAGCAGGATCTGATCGAACATTATCAGGCCGATGCTGAAAAAATAACGATTATACCCTGCGGTTTCAGTGCGGAAGAATTTTACCCGCATGCAAAGGCAGAAGCACGACGCAAACTAGGCTTGGCGCAGCGCGAAACGGTATTATTGCAGCTTGGACGGATGGTGCCACGAAAAGGTATTGACAACGTAATCAGATCATTAAAATATCTAAAAGACATCCCCAGGCTACGGTTGCTGGTTGTGGGCGGATGTTCTGATGTTCCTGATTTTGAAAATGATAGTGAGCTTAAACGACTTTGGGAAGTTGCTGACGAATCGGGCGTTACCGATCTCGTTGAATTCACCGGTCGGCGTGATCGTGAGCAATTGAAATATTACTACCAGGCGGCGGACTTTTTCATTTCAACTCCCTGGTATGAACCATTTGGCATTACTCCTTTGGAGGCCATGGCTTGCGGCACGCCGGTGATC
Source organism: Dyadobacter sp. CY312 (assembly GCF_021390535.1). GTDB lineage: Bacteria > Bacteroidota > Bacteroidia > Cytophagales > Spirosomataceae > Dyadobacter. The sequence goes on along the minus strand of NZ_JAJUXG010000014.1, from coordinate 248,747 downwards.
GGAGCAAATGTGGGAGGTATTAAATACACGGTCCGGCATCGTGAAACAGGTTTTCTGGTTCCGCCGCATGATCCGCAGGCCCTTGCTGGTGCCGTGCGCGAAGGAATATCCTGTCCTGACAAATACCGGCTGCTTTGCGAAAATGCATTGCATTGGGTGAATGAAAACTTTACCTGGGAATCGGTCGCCTGTGAAATGAGCAGGCTCTACGTACGGATGATTCACCCCCACCATGTCTTGCCGCGTTACCTGCTGCAATTGAAACGCTCCGAACAACGATCAAGACACCGCAGAACAACCAGCGCTAGCTATGTCACACCCTGATCAGCAGCTTCATAAAGCAATTTTCCTTGACAAAGACGGTACGCTCATCAAGGATGTACCATATAATGTCGATCCAAAACTGGTGGTTTTTGAGTCGGGCGTATTCGACGGGCTTCGCCGGATGCAGGATGAAGATTTTAAACTGATCATTATTTCAAACCAGCCGGGCATTGCACTGGGATATTTTTCCGAGCCAGACCTGGCTTTATTGATCCGGTATTTTGAAGAGAAATTTGCTGAAAATGATTTGCTTCTGTCAGGTTTTTACTATTGCCCACATTTGCCGGATACAAGTAGCAATGCATGTTCTTGCCGGAAACCGAAGCCCGGACTTATTCATAAAGCTGCTTCCGATCTAAACATTGACCTGTCTAATTCCTGGATGGTCGGCGATATACTGAACGACGTTGAAGCAGGAAACAAAGCAGGTTGCCGTACCATATTAATCGACAACGGAAATGAATCGGAATGGTTATCAGGAATTAATCGGGAGCCAGACTTTGCTGCAAAGGATTTTTTAGAAGCCACCAGATATATTGTTTCGCAAACGGTCCGCTGCTATGCATGAACACAACGCTTACAGAAATGTGCTCTGCGTGAGAGCCGACAACATGGGCGATGTGATCATGTCCTCTCCGGCAATGCGGGCGCTAAAAGAAACCTTCGGCAGCCACATTACATTACTCACATCCGCAGCAGGAGCAGTAATTACACCCTATCTGGATTGCGTGGACGATGTGATGATCACCGATTTGCCATGGGTAGGATCGGGAGGTTTGGATAAAGAGGGATTGTTAAAACTTACAGAGGAAATCAGAAGCAGGAATTTCGATGCGGCCGTCATATTTACCGTTTACAGCCAAAGTGCGTTGCCAACCGCCATGCTTTTATATATGGCAGGAATTCCGGTGCGGGTCGCGTATGCAAGGGAGAATCCATACGACTTACTCACTCACTGGATTCCCGACAGAGAACCGTACGAATGTATTTTGCACCAGGTTCAGCGGGATTTAAATCTGGTGAACCAGCTTGGAGCAGTAACCAGCAATGACCATTTGCTACTGAATTTGCAGCTTTCGTGTAAACACTTGTTTTATCAAAAGCTATATGATTTATTGCCTGATCCTCCCGGTACATCTTACATCGTTTTACACCCAGGCGTTTCAGAGGCGAAGCGTGAATATCCGGTTTCGCATTGGATTGAAATTGGAAAAATGATCGTTGCCGAATACGATATGCCGGTGCTGATATCCGGTTCAGCCAAAGAAATTGCACTGGCTGAAACCATTTCGAAAGCAATTGGACAACGGGCAATATGCACTGCGGGTGCATTTACGGTCGGCGAGTTTGTCTGTTTGATTGATGGCGCTCATGGCGTTGTTTCTGTCAATACTGGCACAATTCACGTAGCAGCAGCCACTCAAACTCCCATTGTTGTGCTCTACGCACAAACCAATCCGCAACATACGCCCTGGAAAAGTGAACACGAAATCCTTCCTTATTCTGTACCAAAACATTTACAAAGCCGAAATGCAATTATCAGCCATGTCGCTTCCAAATATTACAACCAAACATTACCTGTTCCTGAGCCGAATTGGGTTTTGGATACTTTCAAGATGCTTTTAGGCGAGGGAGAGTTAAAGAATCTGCCGGATTTTTTTTAGATGCTACAAATCAGTTTTTTTGTTCAACGAAATCAAAAAAATAATTTTGGGCTGAACTTCAATATTCATTACCGTCCACCGCAACTTATTCCTGCTGGTGGACGGTATCAGATATTTTAAAACCTACTTACTCTGTCCGTCATCCCGGATTTTTTGCAGGGCGGCCAGCTCTTTTACAATCTCGGGATGTTTACCGGCCAGGTTGTTTTTCTCGCCGATGTCACTTTTGAGATCATACAATTGAGGCGCTTCATCCGTGCCGGATTCAATATTGGTAAGACCCTGGACTTTGGGTCCTTTGGCGGGTTCGATGTACTTCCAGTTGTTTTTCACAAGTGAAAATGCGGCACCCTGTTCTACCAGTATCTCACATAGCCTGTCTATTTCGGAGATAAGGGGGCAGGCGTTTCGGAGCATATAGGGCCAAGCGTTTCGGGAATCATTGGGCCACTTTCCGTTTACAATATAGTAGTTTAAATTTAAGTACTCAACTGTTTTTTCTTTCTTAATGAATCTCCTTCTAGCTCAATGCGGTGGGAAGAAAAAACAATTCGATCTAAAATTGCGTCGGCATTATGTAAACATTAGCATAATGCTGATGCGATATTAGATCGATTAGTCCATACTTCATACCGGATCGAACTAAAAGGTGAAAGTTTAAGAAAAAAACGGTAAAATTGTCAGCCCATCAGAATCTCTCAGATCAAAACCTAAATTAAAGGGGGTCAGTATGCCCGGTACGGGGTCAGCATCAACGGAATATCCAACGATGTGACTTTGATAGGTATTTCCCTCGACGAGACCGATGCACTTCCCGTTATTCTCGAAAAGTTCAGTGCATTAAAAGAAGCAAATCAAACTGTTCTGACCTGGACGACAACCGAGGAGGCAAACGCGAGTCATTTTGACATCCAACGAAGTGGAAATGGTCAAACCTGGAACCAGATCGGAAGTAAATTGGCGGTAGGAAATAATAGAGGAAGCATTACTTATTTGACTACGGACGTCTCACCCCTGCTGGGCTTGAATTATTACAGATTAAAAATGGTTGATCAGGACGGCAGTTTCTCATTTAGCCATATACAGCATGTAGAGTTTGAGAATATAGGCGTGACTCTTTATCCAAACCCGGCCGTTGACGCGTTGTATGTAAAAGGTCTGAATACCGTAATTCCGATCGGGATATCAATAATCAATGCTAATGGTCAGGTGGTACTGAACTCCCGTTATTTATCCGAATCCGGAATAAACGTAAAAAAACTTCCCGGCGGAGTCTATACTGTCAGAGTTGAGCAAATCGGAGCCATACTGAAAACAACCAGGCTTATTATTGAGTGATTACACTTTGAAAGAAGGATTTTTGATACTAAATCTACAGGACCCGAATTTGTCCTGTAGACTTTATAAGTCACTTTATAAGTCACTTTATAAGTCAAGTTCGTCGGCAAATTGCCTCCCACCACTCCTTAAAAATTCATCTATGCTGGTCAATCAGAATGGGATTGCCGTCGAGATCCGTGAGCATGATGTAAGCCGGTCCATTTTCACCTTTTGGCGTTTCATTTAAAGGTATACCAGCGACCGAAAGTTGACTAGCAATTTTCCTGACGTCGGTAAATTCGTCCAGAGACTCTTTGTCCTGATTCCAGCCGGGGTTGAAAGTCAGCATGTTTTTGTCAAACATGCCCTGAAACAGTCCGATAACGGTTTGGCCGTTTTTCAACACGACCTAATTTTGATCAATGTTTCCGGCTCTTTGCTCAAAGCCCAGTTTTTCGTAAAATGCTTTGGATGCATGGATATCCTTCACTGTAAGACTGATGGAGAATGCTCCGAGTTGTAATTCGCTCATGTCTGTATTTTTTTTAGTTTATTTCTGCCTTTCTGAATTCCACAATACGTCTGATGAAATCAAGTGGAAGTGCGTCTGTTTCAGGGAACTGGATCACCGATTTACTTACTTTAAATCCCTTTAATTCAGTTTCAAAAAGCTTCAAAAATGTCGCGCTCCACGGACTGGAGAGTGTAATGTGCTTTGCAAATGCTGCATAGTAAATCAGGAAATTTTTACCGATTTTAAAAGCGGGAATCTGGTAGCTGATCACCTCATTGGCTTCCGGAGCAACAGTTTTGATAATTCCCCGAATTTGCTGCATTCTCGCCTGTATACCTTCCGTAAATGAATTGTGATACTCGTCGATATCCTGGTAGTCTGTTTTTGCCATGTCCGATTTATTTGGAAGAAAATACTTTGACTGCTATTTGTATTTATCATTTAGCCCCAGCCCCTGAAGGATCATAGGCTTAATCTTTTGTACACGCTTGGCTTTTGTGTTTTCCTGTTTCGCCTCTTGGATATATATACAATATTCTTTTTGTTTGCCTGGAGTTAAATTTTTGTATGCGGCTCTTAAAGATGCACCACGTTGCAGTTCATCTTCCAGTATAGCAGGCAGCGGCATCGGCGCAAATTTTTCAGGGATGATTTTTAAACCTTGCTTTTCTATTTCGATAGCTTCCAAAACATATTCCAATATTCTGTTTTCATCAACCTCAGCCATTGAACCGAAGCGCCACTGGCGAAGGGATTTTGTTTTTCCTTCCTGGGCGTTGACCAACACCTGATATGGATCTTTCAAAAAGACACCGTTGTAAAACCAGATTGTAAAGTAATTTTTAAACCCTCCATAGCTCACAACGTTCCTGCCCTCATATGTGAACACCTGTGCTCCCCATTTAATGGCCTTTTCCAACGGAGCCTTATTAAGAATATTTGCCACCACTCTTAGCTCTTCGCTCCAGACAATATCATTTTGCATGTCAGTATTTTTTACAATTACGAATTTAAACCCTTTGGGAATCTGTCTCCAACAAGATTCAGGGTAATATTGTATTCCAGCAATGCTTTCAATCCCGCAAGGACCAACGTAAAACCTTCCGTGGAATCTCTCACCATAGCCATTGCTTTTTCTATATCATCACCAATAATTGTATTTACTATGCACACAAATGTAGTATCTGCGCTCAGTTCCGAAAACGTCCATTCCACCGAAGTTAGGTCGTTATGATTTCCCCATTCGATCAATATCCTTTTGAAGGGTTCAATCGCCTTTACAGTAATCGGGATCGTCACATTATACATCTCCCAGGTCCATTCCACGGGCTGGGCTACTTCAAGCCGGCCCGTACTTTTTGTAAACCAGAATTTAGTTGTGATTTCCGGATTAATGAAAGCCTCAAAAACTTCACTAACTGGTTTTCGGATAAGCATTTCAGCTTTTGCAAATTGATTTGTTAAGGACATCGTTATGGTTTTGGGATGTATAATTAATAATGAACTAGGCCTGGTCACTTTCACTTTTGATTATTTCGTTCAATGAAATAAAAAGCATCCGAAAATAGATAGCTAATTTCCCTTACTTAGGTTAGTTAATGCCATGGGGTGTTTTCCTTGATTCCGAGTTTAGATGTTATTTTTTCATCTGAGTCTCATAGATATTGACCCATTCTTTCACACTTATTTTTTTCATTAATTCACCAATCAAATTATATGGGATATCATCTGGTTTCCTAAAGCGGATACAACTTTTTCCCATGTCCAGCTTTTGCTTGCAATGTTGGGGATATTCGGTGCGAAACCATGTCAGCAGTTCAGGATTGGCGTAGATACCCATGTGGTAAAAATTGATAGAGTTTTTTTGCGAAGCAATACCGGCAAAAGGAAGCGGCTCACTGGGTTTACAGTGATACCCGGCAGGATAAAGGGTATGTGGAACGACATAACCCAATCCTCCATAACTAATAGCCGCTTCAAAACCATCCGGCAGGTTCTTTACAATAACATCGTGTAGCCTGTTAAACGCCGCCGATCTATCCGTGGGTATATTGGCGAGCATTTCTTCTACTGTTGCTGCTGATACTTTCATATACTCTGTATTTTAAACGTTGCCGTTCGGTTAAACTCAATAAATGGCCTTGAAGGTCTTAGTCCTTTACAATACTCATTTAAACAATTCTGCTCCGGCTTATTGTCTGAGTATCTTTTCCATCTTTTTCCCCTTTGCCAGCTCATCAATCAACTTGTCCAGGTATCTGGCTTGTCTGGTGAGCGGGGTTTCAATTTCTTCTATCCGGTAACCGCAAATTAAGCCTGTTATCAGTGTGGCTTTGGGGTTCAGTTCGGCTCTCTCAAAGAATGTTTTGAAAGTGACTTTTTCATCAATGAGTTCCTGTAGTTTTTTAGTGTCAAACCCTGTCAGCCATTCCATGACCTGATGCAGTTCTTCTATGGTTCTGCCCTTGCTCTCTACTTTTGTTACATAGTGCGGGTATACAGAGGAAAATGTCATTTTTGCAATGCGTGCGTCGTGTTCTGGCGTTGTAACCATATCCTGAGTTGCGTTTATGAAATGAGTTATTCGTTGATAACCGGTTCGACAAGTTTAATCAACTTTTCTAATGACTCCTGCCATCCCAAATAGCAAAACTCTGCGGGGATCTGCTCCGGAATTCCTTCCTGAACAATGTGCATTTCTGTACCGCATATCACTTCTTTCAGCCATACGGTGGTTGTCATTTCACCGGGAAGATTAGGATCTTCAAACTTGTCAGAATACTTCAGGAGTTCATCGGGCTTGATTTCCAGATATTCACCCCCAAAAGAGTGGCTTTTCTCTGTAGTGAAATTGTGAAACGACATTCTGTAACGTCCACCTACCTTGAAGTCGATTTCATGTACCCTACACAAAAATCCATAAGGAGGTAGCCAGAACGACATAGCATCAGCGCTTGAAAATGCCCTGAATACCTTACTGACAGGTGCTTTTATTATTCTGTGAAATTTCACTGTACTAGTTGCCATAATCCGGTATGTTTTTGATGATTTTCAAATGTAATCAAACACCTCAAATGAGCTGTCATTGCTGATTGTTAAACTTCTGTATCAGAATTTATGCAAGGGCGCTTTTTCCTTGAATCAGCTCTCGCGTATATTTCTGTTGTTTTTACGGAAACGTGACCAAGGATATCCCGTATATATACCAGATTTACTCCAGCTTGCAGTAAGTGCATTGCCTTGCTGTGGCGAATCACATGAGGCGTCACAGCGCCTTTTACCATGTCTTTTACTCTTTGTTGAGCAAGCAACACATATTTTGACAGGATATGGCTGATTCCAGCCCGTGTCAATTTTTCTCTTCTGCTGTTACTGAATAGCGGATATTGGGCTGCGCGAGGTTCAAGAAGATCATTTTCCGCCATATAATCCCTAAGGAACCCTACCTGCGCGTCCATCAGAGGAACTATTCGTGATTTATTTCCTTTGCCCCGCAACCTTACCGTACACGGGCTGTCAAGACGTACCATGGCTGGCGTCAGGTCGATCATTTCCTGCACCCGGGCACCAGTATCATACATGATCGAGAGTAGTGCCAGATCCCTTCTGCCACGTTTCTGGGATAGATCAGGGCCATCCAGGATAGCCTTTATTGTATCCAGCGCGAGATATGTGACTGTTGGTGATGCCGTCTTTTTCAACGGAATGGAGAGGACCTGACCACATGCGTGTAAATACATCGGATCTTCGTATTGAAGATATTTGAAAAATGAGTGCAGGGCTGTTAACCGTGCATTCCTTGTAGAATCGCTGCACCCTCTTTCTGAGTGGAGCCAATCAAGGAAAGCCAGTATATTGTTCTTGGTTATATCCTTTATTTCAATCCTTTCGGCAGTAATGCCCTTTTCGCTTTTCATAAACGTTATCAGCAACATGAAGGTGTCCTTGTATGATAGCACCGTATTGGAACTAACCCCACGCTCTGCGGGGAGATACCGGGTCAGGAAGTCGGTCAGGTATTTGGGAAAGCCAGTACTTTTCATAACATTATTTTTTTAGGGAATACATAGCTGCAAACAGCATTTAAGTCTTGTAAAAGTCCGGGATGCATTTCAGATGTGAGCCTGACGTATTGCTCGGTGGCATCCAAAGACCGATGTCCCAGGCAAGCCGACAGTATAGGCAGTGCGTAGTTTAGATCTAGTCCATCGCCGGCCATTGTATCCAGTGCATGGACGCTGTAGGTATGGCGCAGATCATGCACGCGAGGGCCCATTCCCCTTCCCCAATGGGGGATCTCAGACTCACAAAGGATTCTCCTGAACCAATTGTAAACAGACTTTCTGGGGCATACTTCGCCATTGTGTGCACGGAAAAACGTATGTGCTGACAGCTTTGGGTATGCATATAGATCACGATGGATACGGTAGCCTTTGCACACATCAGCAAGCGAAGCCGAAATCGGTATACGGCGGTCACATCCGTTCTTGGCGCCTTTGATAAAAATGGTTTTATCATTTAAGTTTACATCTATATCCCTAAGCGCCAACGCCTCGCCTATACGCATACCGGTACCGTAAAGCACCCTGAAGAGTGCAGGGATGGCGCTAAGCGAGGTTTCATGGCGACTGCATTTTAACATCATCTTTTCGGATGCTGCAAAAATGGCTACTGCCTGCTGCCTTGAAAATATATAAGGTACATGGCTGCTTTGGACCCTTGGCAGCTTGGGGATATGGGATTTGTATCCCAACGTACATAGGAACTCACAGAGTTGGGCAACATGTGCAATCCGGACATATCTGGTACGTGGGGATTCATTAGGACGCGGCATCGCCCATTTGTCTGCCAGTTCCTTCGTAATGCCGACCGCAGATACGCTTTCGATCAAGACGAAGCGGTCAAAGAGGGAATAGCTGTATCCCATATCAACGCATTTATAACCAAGTCCTTTTTTCAGGCTGATGTACCGCTCCATAAACGGGGCGAAGATGCTTTGGTAGCTTTTCATAGTTTTTTCTGGTTTTTCTTTCCTGAAAAAAAGAAGTCGGTTACCTATCATAGAATGTGGGAGATACAAGGGGCACCTGTAATGCACAGGGTTCCATCGCCTTGGTGTCGATTCTCAGATAATGCCGTGTGGAATCCGTCGAGCTGTGTCCCAATGTCCCGGATATCACATGGATCGGGGTCTTTTGGTCGAGTAATTTCGCAACCAGGCTGTGCCGTAGTATGTGCGCCCCATGTTTTCTTGTGGACGTATCTATCCCTGCAAGGGTAAGGTAATGGCTGGTTATGGTGCTTACTGTAACATTGGTCAACTGGCCATATGGCGGAGTCAGACACAGAAAGACATACGGCTGATGGGATACCGGCCTGCCATGTTTGAGGTAGTCGATGATCGCATCGCCGATTTCTGAGGTTAGGGGTAACTCCAGATTCCGTCCGGTCTTTTTCTGGTCGAGTACAATCTGACACGAATCCCAACACAGATTAGCAAAAGTAAGACCCAGTATATCCGATGCCCTCAAGCCAAGCCGTGCACCAATCAGCATGAGGGCATAATCTCTTTTCCCTTTGGGATTCCCCCGGTCGATAACGGCCAGCAAGGACTGTATTTCCTCCCTAGAATAGACAGATGGTAATTTTGCCTGCCTGATATAATTGACTTTCGGGATAATGGCCGCTAAGTCGCGGGTATCCGGATAAATGCTATGCAGATGCTTTAGAAAATTCCTTATCACTCCGAACATCCCGTATTTAGTAGTTACGCTCGTGTCTTTCTGCGATTCCACGAAGGCCACTAGATCGGCCGGTGTGATTGAACCGGCCAGCCCGACTCCGTTCCCTTCCAGGAATACAAGCAAAACATGCAGATAAAGCTTGTTGGAAGCCAAAGTGCTTGGAGAAAACCCCGACTCCTGCCTGGACTTAATGAAGCTTTCCATAAGATTGCCGATATCACCCGTAAAATGGTGGCCTGGCCTTTTACGCTTCACTTGTACGGAGCCCTTCTCTTGAAACTCGGTAAGGTACTGGATCTTTCTGACAACCGATTTTTCATTACGGCTAAGCCCGGAATACGAAAACTGTCCGTAAAGATGTGCCAAAAAATCTTGGCCTACTCCTTTGTCATAGCTGTCCAAATTCGAAGCAGCCATGAATTTGGCTAGCTTACGCCATAAGGAGTTGTACTTATTTGCTGTGCTCGACGAAAAGGCCTGCGCTCGCAGATGCCTATTCGCTGCGATTATCAGCGGCTGAATTTTTATAATAGCTTCTGGCATTGCTGAACTTTTTAAATGATATGGGCAGTATTACCCAATACCAAAACGAAGAGTCCAGTTTATTATGTAAAGAATTCCATAGGTAAATGACCGCATATCAGCAACTTAAATAGGGAAACTTTGCATATTATTCTTCTTTACATATCGACGGGAATGAGCCATGCAATAGACCAAAAGAACATCAGGATGATTACCAAAGAGCTTTTCGTAGACGGCGTACCCATCAACCAGGAGTATACCAGCGTACCCTTCCAGCATCTGCTTAGGCCCACTTTGATCGCGGCCTTTCCGATAGTCAAACAGCGTCAGTTTGTCACAGGGGGCATTATATGTCCACATAAAGCCTTGATGGATACCATTTTTGTGATCTCTATCAAGCACTTTTAGAGGTGTTTCGTCGGCTTGCAAATACTTCTGATTGAGAACCAGTAGTTTTAAAAGCTCCCATAGGGGGGCCAGGTGCTGCCAACCCTTCATAATCCAATCAGAGGCGGTAGAAGCAGGAACATTTACTCCTAACCGCCTATATTTATCAATCTGACGGTGAAGCGGCAGGCCGAAAACATATTTGTCGACAACCATTTGGGCAATGACAGCTTCGGAAGGGATACCCTTTTGGATCACACGATCCGGAAGAGATCCGGTTATAATACCTTCGCCATTGGCACGGGCATATTTATAGCGGATGTACCGCTTTACAAAAAACTCAGCAGGAATCAGGTCCAGGACTTCAGTAACTTCTTCTCCAATTACAGTGCAGCCGGTAACGTCTTCTGTTGGTTCAATAATGATGATTTCACGGCGTAGGTTCTCAGGAAGCAGCATTCTCCCTGTTCCTTTTTCACGTTTTCTTGCGGGAGCTTTTTCCTTTACAATGTCGGCAGCTTGCTCTGAAAGTCCTTCTTGCTGCTGTTGGCTAGTTCCCAGCTCAAAGAGGTCGATTTGGTTCGCATCTCTGTGTACACCAGTTAACCTTTCATTCTTTTTGCCAAATATATACCGCTTATATTTATCAAGCTCAAAATTCAGTGCCTGGATCTGCTGATCCTTTTCGGATATTAATTCCAGCGACTTTTTATGTGCAGCAATCGCCTGCCGCTTCGGCCTTTAGATCATAAAGTAATTTATAGTCCGTCACCGTGTCTTCCATAACCCGAAGATACGGCTTAAAATGGGCCTATACAAGCCAATATGGCACTTTTTTCGCGAATTCCCCTTCTTGCTTTGTGACCTGATTTGGGTGCTGATAACGTTTTCTGAGGCGGACAGAATCCAGCATTACGCCCTGTAAAAGAAGTGTCAACTGATGGCTGGTGATGGCTATATCTTCTGACTTTGGCCATTCAAAAGTACCCTGTTCAAGCTTTTTGACATACATCGCAAACCCGTCCCGGTCCCACTGCAAGAGCCGGATCTGATTAAGTCGTTTACCTAAGAAAACGAAAACATCGCCGCTCGATGGATCAAAACCCAATTCATTCCGGACCAGGCCAGCAAGCGAGTAAATACCAAAACGCATATCCGTTGGGCTCCGATACAAAAAGTACCGGCAGCTGTGAGACAAAGCAAGCATACTAAAGAACGAGCTTCCTGATAAATGATGCGTCAAGAGAACCGAATAGTTCTATACGTGCTCCGGATGGAAACGTGATTGCTGCCAGTGCCCGTGGGTCTTGACAAAGCAACTCCGGTTGCGGAGCTGATATCTGACTAAACCCACGGGGCGGTGATATGGACGCATTCTTGCTACGGAATTTCTTAACCCAGTAATTGAATTTATGGTATCCCATACCATTCCGCTTGCAAAAAGCCTGTTTGCTTATCCCTTGCGACTGCCACTGATCGTACAGTTCACGCATTCTTTCTGTCTCATTCTTCATGAGGCAAGATTACCCAATATCCAGATCCGTTCAAATATGGTGTTTATCGGACGGATACATTGTATTTTGATACACATTTTTCAAACTCATATCGGTCAATAAAATGCAAAAGCTGAGCAAAAACGTACTTTCCTGAATTCATAGCCTCGTGTTAAGCCACAAAGCTAAATGTCAAATCAAATCAAAAAATCAAAGAGCGATTGTAATTAATTTATATACAACGTGTTATAAGTAATTTTAAAAAGTTAACGCATCACTAGTAATAAGCAATAATTAACTGAATACCTGTTCAACAACCTTGCTATAACGTTACAAGATCCCGGCAGGAATTGTAACACCGTAGGAAATAACAATTGTCACACAGGAAACTCATGGATGAATAAATTGTCTAATTTTGACTTTGTTAGTAATTTGCGATTTACTCCCTAAAACATGTCAAAACGCACTGAATTTCTAAAACCTCACCTAGTCGACTTGCTACTTGAAGACTACAAACAGAGAACAGTATTCAAGGAATTGAAAAGTTTGGGAATTGATTTAACAAATATTCGAGTCAATAATTATGATATTGTTCTTGATATTATAGGATTTCCTCGGGACAATTCTGGGGAATACAATTTATATCCTTTTTCACATCCTGGTCAAGAGAAACAGACTGGTAAAAAAGAAATTGATGAGGGTTTTTTCTCGCGAGACTGGCTTTGGGACAAAAATTACGAGGTCGGTACAGCTCTTATTGAAATCCAAGATATCGAGATAACCGAAAAAGGTCTACTGATTAAGCCTGTATCTAGTGATCTAAAAGAGAAGGAGGAGCTTAATAAGCTGGTCGATTGGCTATTTGAACAATGGGATGCCTACCAATCGGGAATCTCTAACAAGCCCTTATAACGCTAAATATCGGAGAATGCGGAGCCCTTGACTACCCCAATTCGAGAATTATAGTCATTTTATTTTGGGTCGAATTGACCAGTATAAATAACTGACTGGTAGCAAGTGTTACTCAAATCTGCCATGGAATCTAGTGGTCAAGCCATCCGAATAGTTCATTCCATATTGTGTTTTTCCAGGACCGCCCATTTGGCCCCCGCCAGATGGCAACGGATGATGGTTTACCATGAGAGGTTTTAAATTCTGGAAGTGGCCATTGGGAGTCTAAGCCTATACTCAATTAGTATTGTTTTCATAGACATATTTAACCAATTCAGTAGAGGACTGCAGATTTAGCTTTCTCATGATGTTTCTCTTATGAGCCCATGATGGTGATCGGGCTTACATAGAGTATTTTCGCTACTTTTTGTTTTCTTCCCTGCTGTTATCAGTCGTATTTCTTCCATTTCTTTCTTGGTGAGCGTAGTATTCTCGATGAATAAAATGTTGTCTGCCAGTCTGCCCGTTAGATCTCCGCTAATGAATTTTTTACCGTTGGGGTACAATCAAACGCATATTTAATTTCACAGGATCAACCGCTTTATTCAAATAGCCATTGGCGCGGGCCGCAAGGTACGCTTTGATGCGGTTAGCATCTACTACTACACTGCTTATAACCAAAATGATAATTCTATCGTAAGCTCTTCTACAGGTGGTAATAAAGCTCAAAACATTTTGCACTGGTATGATCAGGTCCGTAGTAATGATGGCATAGTTTTCTGTTTCGAGGCTCTTTGTCGCGCGTTCTACAGATGAAAACACATTGATTACCGATTCTGGTGGTAAGATTTTAAGCAGTATTTCTCTAAATCCATCAGCTACAAGTATATGATCTTCTAGGAGCATAACCTTGACTGCGGGCGTATTGGTTTTATTATGAGCTAAATCTGTGGCACAGGATCAGATAGAGCGTTTAAGATTGATTTTCCGGACTGATCACGCTAACATAATTCTCGCTAAACAGGCAAGGTATTGGTGTGAGGTTACTTTTATAACTGCATAAATAAGGTCTTTGTGATCCAAATGGCATATTGTTTGTCAGGTGTGGAAGCCAGGAATTTTATTTTTTTATCAACCTATTGGAATACTGGGTTCTTTTCAAAAAAATATCCTAATTGTACCACAATTCAATACACTTAATGCACTAATATTGTGGAACCTAATATTTTGACTAAAATTGGGCAAGTAGAATGCTTCGAACATATTGACAAACAGGAGTTTGAAGCGATTTATCGACATTATTGGCGTCTTCTGTACGATTTTGCTTTCGTAAAAACACATGATCAACATGTGGCGGAAGAAATAGTTCAGGACCTTTTTGCATCATTGTGGGAAAAACGCGACAGCCTGCACATATCGAATCTGAGAAGTTACCTCTTTACCGCTGTTCGGAACCGGGTAATTGATTACTACAAACAGAAAGTGTTTCTGGATCTTGATGCCGTGGAAAGATCGGATGAAACTTCTTACCCAATTTTTCTGGACGAACTGGAAACTGCGTTGCAAAATGGCATAACCGGTCTTCCTGACAAAACTAGGGAGATATTTCTATTAAATCGCATGGAAGGAAAGACTGCCAGTCAGATTTCCGCATGCCTTCATGTACCGGTGCGGACCGTGGAATATCACATTACTCAGGCTCTTCGCAGTCTCAAATTTCAGCTCAAAGACTTCACACTTTTGCTTCTTCTTGTTTTTGAAATGTAAATTTACAAAGATTTTATATTTGTTTTTGGTGTGTTTATATGAATGTTTTGCGAATTGTAAATTTGATTTGCGGTGTTAACCGTTTTTTCAGTCTTCTATTTAATCTATACCTCCGATATGATGAGCCGATCCAGTTTCCATACTTTACTGAATAGATACCGTAATGGTGAATGTAACGAGCGCGAAAGGCAGCTGATTGAGCAATGGCTCAACCTGGTCGACGGAGATAAACCCACACATTCGGCTGAGGAATATAATCAGATTGAAAACCGGATCTGGAATGCCATCAACCGGAAAGAAGAAGCAAATGTGGAAGAAATACCATTAACACAGCCAGTGTTCCTTTGGAAAACATGGTATGCAGCCGCTGCTGCCATTGTGTTCTTGGTCATGTTCTTGGGTGTTTACAGGTATCAAAAGCAAGTCAGTACCGGAACTGCTGCCGTTCTCACCGAAGTAAAACTTCCTAACCAAATGGTGAGGAAAATTAATAATACGTCTAAACCCATTGGTTATAAGTTTGGTGACGGTAGTAAAATCGTATTGAATCCTCAAAGCAGCGTAGAGTTTCCTGAAAATTTTGCCAGTGATAAAAGAGAAGTTTACTTAAACGGCAAGGCATTTTTCGAAATTGAGCGTAATCCGGACAAACCATTTTTGGTACACTCCGGAGATGTAATTACCAAGGTTCTGGGCACCAGCTTTTGGGTAGAAGGTCACGGAAATAAGAAACAGGTAGAGGTATCGGTTGTGACGGGGAAAGTGTCTGTTTTTCAGAAAGATAACAATAGAGATTATGCCAGGGAGAATATAAAAAGCGGGGTGGTTATCACAGCCAATCAGCGTGTTAAATATTTACGGGAAAATCACACATTCATTACAAGCCTGGTAGAAATGCCGGTTCCTGTTTTAGCGGGTAATCAACCGGTGTTGACAAATGCCGATTTCAAATTTGAAGATCAGCCCTTGAGCGAAATTGTGGAAAAATTAGAATTGGCGTACGGGATAAAAATTGTCCTTGATAACGAAAGTTTAAATGGGTGCCTGTTTACCGGCGACATTGCCAAACAACCTTTATTTACCAAACTGGATCTCTTGTGTTCCTCCATTGATGCCAGTTATGAAGTTCGCGGCACAAGTATACTGGTGAGCGGTCATGGCTGTAATTCCGATAACCTAAACCGATAATCACGCATGAAATAAAGCTTGCAAATAAGCCGGAAGTGTTACGAGCACCTCCGGCCTCCCTTTTAGCCCTTTCTTGAAACCTGGCATGGCTCTCATCGAAGATCGATGAGCGAGAGGGGTTTTGTCAAAATTTTTATAAAAGTTAACAAAACGTGCAAATCTAATGAAAAAAACTGTACGACTTCATTCTCTAATCCAGCATATTGTGAGGATTACGATTCTACAAACACTATTCGTCTGTGTGGGAATCTCTTTGGGATACGCACACGAAGGCAGGACCCAGGACCTGCTCGACAGACCTGTAACCGTAAAAGTTGAAAATACGGAAATTAACAAAATTTTGTCCATGGTAGAGAGCCAGGCCAATGTGAAATTTATCTACAGTTCAAACACCATACAGGCCAATCGACGCATCAACGTTTCCGTGAGTGCCAGAAAGCTATCTGAGGTGCTTGCTATTGTGCTGCAACCTCTGAACATTTCTTACCGGATTATTGGCGGGCAGATTTTGCTACACAATCAACGGGGCGACACGAAGACGGAAGATTATGAAAGCAGCCAGGTGCCACTTGCACCGGCAGAACAAACGCTTACAGGAAAAGTGGTTGACGCGACGGCCGGGGAAGCGCTACCGGGCGTTAATGTCGTGCTTAAAGGAACGCAAGCTGGTACCACTACAAATGTAGACGGGACATTTAACCTTACAGTCCCCGAGGGAGACGCCACGCTGGTTTTTTCGTTCGTTGGTTATCTGTCTCAGGAAGTTGTAGTCGGTTCTCAAACCTATTTTGACATATCACTTGCAGCTGACACAAGAACACTGAATGAAGTGGTTGTGGTTGCTTTTGGAACGCAGAAGAAGGTTACGTTGACTGGCTCAGTAGCTTCAATCAATACCAGGGAAATTAAGCAAAGTCCGGCGGCGAACCTTGCAGTTACGCTGGCAGGACGGCTTCCCGGACTTTTTGCACAGCAAACCTCCGGGGAGCCGGGACGTGATGCAACCTTACTTTTCATGCGTGGAAGAGGTACACTTAACGGCTCATCTCCGATCATATTGGTCGATGGCGTCGAAAGGGAACTCACTTCGATCGATCCCAATGAGGTTGAGACGGTCACAATTTTGAAGGATGCCTCCTCAACGGCATTGTTTGGGGTGAGGGGTGCCAACGGGGTTATCCTTGTCACGACCAAGCGAGGAATCGAAAGTACTCCAACCATTGGTCTGTCGGTGGAAACAGGTATGCAGGCATTTACACGCCGGCCATCCCGGCTGAATTCTTACGAGTGGGCGAATCTTCGCAATGAGGCGTGGAGAAATGATTTTCCTAATCCGGATGCTAACAACGTGCCTCCCTATTCCGACTATGCTTTGGAACGTTACCGGTTGCAGGATGATCCTGAAAGGTATCCAAACAATAACTGGGTAGATATCCTGCTGAAAAAGTGGGTACCTCAAACCCGCTATAACCTTACTCTGAACGGAAAGGGTGCTAACATAGGATATTTTGTAAATGTCGGATTTCTTAATCAGAACGGGCAATGGAATATCGATCCGGGTGTGACAGCCTACGATCCGTCACAGTACATGCGACGTTATAATTTCCGGTCGAATATTGATGCTTCGCTCAACAAAAATAAAACCCTGAAAACTTTTCTGAATGTGTCGGGATATCTGGAAAAAGTAAACGGCCCCTTTGTGGAAGCCAGATTCAATAACAGTACGGCTACAACAGAGATCATAAGCAGGATTTTAAATTACTTTCCTTCCATCGTTCCCGGACCGCTAACACCAGGTGGTGAAGTAATGGTAGGAGGTGGCAATTACGGCGAGTCGCCCTGGGCAGAAATGAACAGAAGTGGTTACCGGAGAGAGAGCCGGAGTAACGTTACAGCAAGCTGGGGGCTTGAACAGGACTTTGGATTTCTGACGGAAGGGCTTTCTGCAAAGTTTATGCTCTCTTTTGATACACGTTCTATTCACAGCCTGAATGCCAGCCAACAGTACCAATACTGGGTACAACTAATCGACCCCAATACGCAAACGGCGGACGGCAGGGATTCGGTTTATTATCAAAGAACCCGCACTGATTTTGATAACACGCCGCTTTCTACCAGCGTTTCTGCCTCATTTCAGTCGTTTTATAACATGCAGTATCAGGCCAACTACAACCGTACTTTCAATGGCAAGCACACTGTAACCGGGTTGATATTGGGAACACAGCAGTCTCTTATAAAACCGGCTGATCCGCTACCGTTTAATGTCCGGGGCCTGGCTACCAGGCTTACCTATGCCTTCAAAAGCAAATACATGGCTGAGTTCAATGCAGGCTACAACGGCTCTGAGCAGTTTGCGAAAGGAAGACGTTACGGATTTTTTCCTTCCATCTCTGCGGGATGGAATGTTCATGAGGAGGAATTTTTCAAGGGAATTTCAAGAGCCGTCAATCTGCTTAAATTCCGTGGTTCGTACGGAACTGTCGGAGGAGATCAGCTTGGAGACCGAAGATTTTTGTATCTGGACGAAATTAGCAGGGAAAGTGGTAGCTACTCAGCCACACTGGGACGCGGAGCCAGAATTCAGGAATCTTTTTACGGAAATCAGAATGTGCAGTGGGAAGTTGCTAAAAAGCTCAATCTTGGTGTGGAGCTGGGTTTGTTTAATCAGCTTACGATCACCACCGATTTTTTTAAAGAAAGACGTGATAATGTGCTCATCTACCGCGGTACCATTCCGCTTATTATCGGAGTTCCTTCCACCAGTCTTGCACCGGCCAACATCGGTATAGTGGAAAACAAAGGTTTTGAAATCGACCTTAATTATAACAAAGCCATTAACCCCGAGCTGTCTATTGTCTCCAAAGTGAACTTTAATTATGCGAAGAATAAAATTCTGTTTAATGACGAAGTACAGTTGACTGACGATTTTGCATACCGCTATAAATCAACTGGCTATCAGATCGGTCAGCAATGGGGCTATAAGTCACTCGGGTTTTTCAACAGCCAGGAAGATATTGACAGCTATGGTGTTACCTATCAGGGCAGAGCACCGCGGCCGGGCGATTTAAAGTTCGCGGATTTAAACGGAGATAAAAAGATAGATAACAAAGACGTGATGCCAATCGGCGAATCGAGCGTGCCCCAATACAGCTGGGGTGCTGCTGCGGGTATTACCTATAAAAATCTGGATGTTTCATTTTTATTCCAGGGTGCTTTTAAAGTCTCGGGTCAGGTTCTCTCTTCCGAAATCAACGATTTTAGGGGAAGACATACACATGCCTGGACACCCGAGAGAGCGGCTGACGGATATGAAATTCTCTATCCGGCACTTAGTTTAACATCCTCTTCTAGTTCTGCAAGTAACTCTTATTTTAATGAAAATAAAGCTTTTGTGAGATTGAAGAATGCTGAAATAGGTTATACACTACCTGCAACACTTACAAGCCGGATCGGGGTTAAAAAATTACGATTGTATGTAAACGGGCTGAATATTCTTACCTGGGATAAAATGGTTCAGAAGGATTGGGATCCTGAGCTGGGCAGTATTACTTCTTTCCCTGTTTACAGGGTGATTAATGGTGGTATTAATGTCAATTTTTAATCCGTAAAAATCTTATTCTCATGAAATATTTTAGATTATTTCTCATATCCTCTTTTCTGTTTATATCGTATTCCTGTAAAAAGGACCCATTGGATATCACACCAGACGGCAGGATCACGCTGGCAGATGTTTTCAAATCGCAGGAGCTGACCGAAGCTTATCTGAACACGACCTACGAAAGACTGCGTAAACATGGTTGTAATTATCACTATTACACTTTCTTGTCGGCCTACGGCGATGACTCGCACGAGAGTAACTATCCTGAACAAAACTTTCCGGTAGCCAAATACATCACTGGCAACATCAGTGCGGCCGAGAATCCTTTTGATAATGAGGGAAGTACGACACAGTCGTACAATGACAGGAACTGGTATGAAAGAAGCTGGGTAGGTATTCGGCGAGCAAATGTCTTTTTGCAAAATGTGAATGCTACCAATGTTCCCGAAGCCGGTTTCAGAGGCAGGTTAATTGCAGAAGCTAAAATTTTGCGCGCGATGTTCTACCATGATTTGCTCACCAACTACGGACCTATGCCCATAATGGATAAGGATATTACTTCAGAGCAGGATTTTTCAAAAATCAGAAGAAACACTTTTGAAGAATGCACCCAATTCATTGTCAAGGATTGTGATGAGGCAATTGCAGATGCCAGCCTGCCATACAGGGTTACGTCCGAAGCAGAGCGCGGGCGCATGACAAAGGCGGTAGCTTATGCAGTAAAGTCTCAGATACTGTTGTTTAATGCAAGCCCGCAATGGAATCCAACCAATGATGCGGCAAAATGGAAAGCAGCCGCGGATGCCTCAAAGCAGGCTTTGCAGGCGCTGACGGCCAATGGCTTCCAGCTATTCCCCAACTATGAAAATTATTTTATCACCAAACCCGATCTCGCACAGTCTCCGAATGACAAAGAGACGCTTTTTGAAATTAACGATTGGGGGTATTCCGGACAAACCTACCGCCGCTTCGGCAACATCCTATTCCTCATGCACATGATCCCCAACTTCGGTCCGGAGAAAGCAGGTAACTGTCCTTCACAGGAGCTTGTGGATAGTTATGAGATGAAGAATGGCGAGGTTGCAATTACCGGTTATGCAGATGAGGAACACCTGAAACCAATAATTAATCCGGCTTCGGGATATAATGATGCAAAACCTTATGTTGACCGGGATCCGCGCTTTTACGCTACGGTTTGGTATAACGGTGCTAAATATGGGAACATCAATGGTGTAGAAACAACAATAGAGTCCTACAAGGGAGGCAAACACGGGATTTCAGGTGTGAAGCAGCGAACGCCAACCGGATATTACATGCGCAAGTTCGTCGACCCGGCTGTGAGATCAGCAGCGGCAGGAACAACCACTTACAAGCAGTTCCGTCTGGCAGAGATTTATCTGAACCTGGCCGAGGCAGAGAATGAAGCGAACGGACCTACACCCGACGCTCACAATGCTGTAAACACAGTCAGAGCGCGCGCGGGTATGCCCAAGTTACCGGCAGGATTGACCAAGGATCAGTTTAGAGAAAGACTGATACGTGAACGCCGTGTTGAGTTTGCACTTGAAGAAAACCGTTTCTATGACATGCGTCGCTGGAAAATACTCAAAAAGGTAGGGAAAATTACCAGTGGTATGTCCTGGACAAAAAACAGTGACGGTACGCTTACAAACGAACGTATCGTGACAATCAGGCGGCAATCGTGGGAGGATAAATTTCTCCTTTTTCCTATACCACTTGCCGAAGTAACCAAAATGCCTGCATTTGAACAGAATGCAGGTTGGTGATAAAATCTGAAAAGGGAGGCAATGAAGACTATTTATTCCCTCCCTTTTTTCTTAACTGTTGTTCTGTTTAAGCTCAAACTATAAATGAAAAATTTCTTAAAAGGCTTTCTGATATTAATTCTTGGATCGCAGACAATTTGTGTCGGGCAGAAATTTACACTACCCGTTTTTCCTGATACGCAGAGTGAAGTTGGCTCTAAACACGAGATGTATTTCAGCAGGATTAATTGGATAGTAGCAAAGCACGATTCACTACGCATTCCCATGGTTTTACACGTCGGAGACCTCGTAAATTTTGACAACTTCGATCACTATGAAGTAGCAAGTCAGGGCTATGATATTTTTGATAAACACCATATTCCCTACGCCATTACCTTGGGAAACCATGATACGGAAGCAGTTGGCTTCAAAAGCGGAAGTGCTGCACCTGGTAATGTGAACCAAAATCTTCGTAAAACTGCCAAGTTTAATTCGTACTTTCCGGTTAGCCGGTTCACTTCCCAAAGAGGGAGATATGAAACAGACAAAAGCGACAACGCCTATTACACATTCAAAGTAGGAAATACCAACTGGTTGGTGATCACTCTGGAATTTTGTCCCAGAATGGGTGCCATAAACTGGGCGGGTGATGTTGCCAAACAGTATTTTAACTATAACGTAATTGTACTCACCCATTACCATCTGACTCCCAAGGGAGAAATTGCCCAGCGAAACGCAGGTTATGGCGATTTTAGCCCGCAGGATGTTTATGACAGGTTTATAAAACTACACTCGAATATCCGGTTGGTTCTCAGCGGCCACGTTATGAGCTCAGCTTTAAAAGTGGATGTGGGTCAGCAGGGGAATAAAATTTATCAGATCCTGCAAAACTATCAGAATGAAGACTTTGGAGGAGGATATATTCGTTTGCTTGACATTGACCTTGACAAGGGGACGATCGGGGCCAAAATGTATTCTCCCTTTTACAATGCTGTGAAACAGGATTCTTCGAAATTCGAAATCAGCGATGTAACGTTTCTGCGGCAGTAATTTTATCCGACTATTCCTAAACCTTAATTATCAAATGAAAAAGTTAAGATGTCGCCAAAGAACGTTGTTTTTGTGTTTTGTTCTGCTGGCAGGCAGTTTTGCGTCTGCTCAGAATATCCGGGTCATCTCCTACAACATCCGTTATAAAAACAGTATCGACAGCATCAATGGATGGGAATTTAGAAAAGGGAACGTGGCTGCTCTGATCAAGTACCACAAGGCTGATATTTTCGGTACTCAGGAAGGAAACTGGGAGCAGTTGGGTGATTTGGAAAAGAGTTTGCCTGAATTCAGCTGGTATGGTGTCCCAAGAGTGGCAGGTAAAAATGGTGAATTTACGGCGATATTTTACCTGAAAGAAAAGTACGCGCTTCTGGATTCGGGTACCTTTTGGTTTTCAGAAACTCCCTACGTGAAGGAAAGTAAAAGTTGGGATGCGATGTATCCGAGAGTGGCTTCCTGGTGTAAACTGAAGGATAAAAAGTCAGGAGCTGTATTTTTCTTTTTTAATACCCATTTTGATCACCGTGGAGAAATAGCAAGGCAGAAAAGTGCCGAAATTATCAGAAAACAAATAGATCTGATAGCCAGGAATTCGCCCGTGATTGTGACCGGTGATTTTAACAGCGTCGAATCTTCAACTGCCTACAAAACCATGGTGCAGGGAGGGCAGTTAAGGGACGCACTTTTTATCACTGAAACGCCACATTATGGGCCGGTTAATACTGCCAGCGGTTTTAATGTGAGCGACAAACCCATCCGCGCCCGTATCGACTTTGTGTTTGTCAACAATAGGTTCAAAGTGCTGCAACACGCTACGATCACCGATCAGCAGGAGGGAAGGTATTATTCTGATCACCTGCCGGTGCTGGCTGAAGTGCAACTGATTAAATAGACGCTAACTCCTTATAAATCATGAAAAATTTACCAGCAATTGGATTGTTTCTGATCGTGCTGTTTGTTTTTGGCACATCCTCTGCTTTAGCGCAGAAAACAAGCCCGAAAATCGGTGCCTATTATTTTGACGGGTGGAGTGGAACAACATTTCACATCACCGACGATCTCAAAAACAATTATCCTGAAAGGGAACCCAAGTGGGGATGGGTTACCAGCAAGCAGGAAATCGTAGATGAACAAATAGCGCTCGCTGCCGACGCAGGACTTTCATTTTTTAGTTTCTGCTGGTACTTCTCGGAGAAGCAAAAATATGATGACATCATTCTGAATAATGCGCTTAACTATTTCAAAAGGTCGAAAAATGGTAAAATGATGGAGTATTGTCTGCTTGTTGCCAACCACGCAGGTTTTAATATTGGTCCGGAAGGTTGGGATCAGGTGACACAAATATGGCTTAAAGAATTTCAGCAACCTCAGTACCTTCGCGTGGATGGCAAACCGTTACTGATTTTTTTTGAATACAATTCCCTGATTAAAAATTTTGGTTCGGCAGAAGCGGTTAATGAAGCTTTTGACAAATTGAAATTACAGGCTCTCAAATCGGGGCTTAAAGGTGTAACCGTGGCGATTTGTACGGCCTCTGAGGATGGTGCCGGTATTGCAAAAGATTGCGGCGCGGATGTTGTAACGGGGTATAACTATCATTCTGCCGGATTTGTTGCCGGACAGCTGGCCACACCCATAGAAAACATGCAACTGGCTGAGAAAAAACTCTGGGATAAATTGGGAAGTGGCAATCTTAAATACATTCCGGTCTGCACAGTAGGATGGGATCCCAGACCCTGGGCCAACGACAAAAACAAATATCTGGAAAAACCCTATTACACCGGGTTCTCCGCTGAATCGGCTCAAAGATCAGTGAAAGGACTTGTTAATTGGATTAGTGAAAATCAGAAAGCGGTGACCGGTGAAAAAATAGGTTTACTATATGCCTGGAACGAAAATGGGGAAGGTTCGTGGCTTACACCAGGAAAAACAGGTCTGAATCCGTTAACTGGGTTAAAGCAAGCTTTGAAGAAATAATTGTAGAAGGTTGTGTAAATCCATCGCTTGGTGCTCCGTTTTGTGTTTTTTTAATGTTAACAGACGGAAGAATTTATCTTAGGGATAAGTTTATTTTCATCTGGCTATTGCAAAATGACTATTTATACTGATGGGTGTTTGAATTGTTTGTTGAACAGTTCGAGTCTAAGGTTATTTTAACGACTGCTATGTCTGGCTTGCTGAAATTTGGATTTGAGCAAGCCAGATTCCATCCATAAATTTGACGATCTGGATATACCCTTGGTGGCTGGGTGCGCGGTCGGGTGACGCAATTCGAAAAAGCATGCAGTTACTTCTCGAAAAGAGGTATGATCACCATTACCGCAGACTACCGGGTTTCGAGCCGACAAAAAACAAAGCCATTTGAAGCTGCTCAGGATGGCCGTTCCGCAATGCGCTGGGTTCGTAAAAGTGGGGATAGGTTGGGCATAAAAGCCGATCGGATCGTTGCAGGTGGCGGTTCGGCAGGAGGGCATCTTGCACTGGCTACGGCTTTTCTGGATCATATCAATGAACCCGGAGAAGATACGTCGGTCAGTACCAAACCGTCGGCGTTCGTTCTTTTTAATCCGGTTACCATAACAACAGAGGGCGGCTACGGTTATGACCGGTTGGGAGATCGAGCAAAATCCCTTTCACCGGTGGAGTATGTACGGCCCGGTGCTCCTGCTGCAATTATCTTTCATGGCGAAGCGGATACCACCGTGCCTATCCGGAATGCCGATGAGTTTTGCACCGATATCCGGGTAAGAAACACGGATTTGCCAATGATGAAGCTGGTAACGAAGTAATTTATAATGAAGTGATTGATCTGACAGACCGCTTTCTGACCCGGTTAGGTTACCTCAGTCCGCTAGTCCCGAAAAGTAATTAAAATTTTCATGCAAAAAACACTACTCGCAGTCGCCTGCTTTTGGTTGTTACGGCTCTTATGTTCCAGGTCAATACGCCCGATACGGATTGGCTGGAATATAACGGAGATGGTGCACGCAGCCATTATTCTCCGATTGATCAGATCGACAAATCCAATGTTAACAAGCTCAAAATTGCCTGGACCTATTCGTCTGGCGGTGCGGATACAGTTCGGAACCGGACTCAGATGCAATGTAATCCCATGATTGTCGATGGAGTCATGTATGGCGTTTCAGCCGGAACACAAGCCTTCGCCATTGATGCTGCGACGGGTAAGGACATCTGGAAAACGGATGTAGCCGACAATGGAGGTACTACGAGCAGAGGAGTAAGTTACTGGGCGGATGGAACGGGCAAACGAATCTTTTTTGGAGCAGGAAAATGGCTCCACGCTCTGGATGCGAGTACCGGCAAATCAATCGACGGTTTTGCTAATAACGGGAAACTCGACCTGAAAATCGGAATACAACGTCCCGGAGCCGATGACTACGTGGTGTCCAATACGTCGCATACGATCTATAAAAATCTGATAATCACGGGTGTCAGACTCGCGGAGAGTGAGACCGCACTACTGGGCGATATCCGTGCTTATGATGCAAGAACCGGAAAGCTGGTCTGGACTTTTCATACCATTCCCACAAAAGGAGAACCGGGTTAACCTGGTTGCCGGCAGAGCCACGGCAGTACAAATCCCTGGATGGGTATGGCTATCGACCGCAAAGGTGGGATTCTTTATGCACCAACAGGATCAGCGGCTCACGACTTTTTTATGGCTGTAACCGGAAGGGCAATAATTTGTATGCCAATTGTTTACTCGCACTCGATGCAGCAACCGGTAAAAAACTCTGGCATTACCAGCTGGTACATCATGACATCTGGGACCGCGACCCGCCAGCGCCGCCAAATCTTATGACCATCACCCGGAAAGGCCCGGACGGAAGGCCCATAAAGGTAGATGTGGTGGCTTTGGTGACCAAGCAGGGATTCACTTTTGTGTTTGACCGGGTCACAGGCAAACCAGTTTTCCCCATTAAGGAAGTGGTTTTTCTGCAAGAAGTAGTGCGCGGAGAAAAAGCGCGTCCAACACAGCCTATTCCGCAGTGGCCGGCACCCTTGGTAAGGCAGGCATTTACCGAGAAGGAGCTCAATCCATTTGCGGCTGACCGGAATTCACTTTTAAATATTCTAAAAAAAAGCAAATACCGGATCCCCATGTATTCCATTAACTGGTAAAATGACGGTTTTCTTTCCGGGTACGCATGGAGGAGCGCAGTGGGGTGGGACGGCTACCGATCCGGACGGGGTGATGTACGTCCAGTCCAAAGAGGTGCCCGTGTATACATCGCTTGTTCCACGTAGGAAATCTTCTGACCAAAAACAGGTTGCCGGTAGCGCCCAATACATGCTCTATTGTTCCGCCTGCCATGGTGCTGATCAGAAAGGCAATCATGACGGATCTTACCCTTCGCTTTTACAGATAGGTGATCGCATTCCAAGAGAAATGGTAACACAGGTGATGCTGAAAGGTCGGGGTATGATGCCATCGTTCTCACACATTTCGGAGGCCGAACGCGTTGCCGTTGTTAATTTTTTGTTTAATAAAACATCAGAAAAACCCGTCGTCACCCCACAAAAGGATGTCATTCCCTATCAGCACACCGGCTACAACCGCTGGTACGACCGCAACGGGTATCCGGTGAGCAGTCCATCTTGGGGAACACTTTCGGCGATTGACCTCAATACTGGTGACCGTCTCTGGCAGGTGCCGCCGGGTGAATATGCTGAACTGACTAAAAAGGAATTCCCGTTACGGGAACCGATAATTATGGCGGTCCACTGGTTACAGCGGGTGGACTGATATTTATCGCTGCAAGCCGCGACGAAATGATCCGTGCTTTCGACAAGCAAACGCGGCAGATGGTTTGTTCGGCCAAGTTGCCAGCGGCAGGTTATGCATCTCCCAGTACTTACATGATCAACGGAAAACGGTACATCGTTATCGCCTGTGGCGGAGGCAAGCTCAACACCAGATCTGGTGATCAGTACGTGGCGTTTGCGCTGGATGAATGACTGTGCTTTTATGAAAAGTAAAATGTGAAATCAGGTTTTGCGCTGCATCCTGTAATTTAAGTTCAGGATGCATTACGGCTTTTCTGTGTCCCTTGCGGTCCCCAATAAATATCTTCAAATACCCTGATTCCATATGTTTCGAAAAATTTCGTTGTTGATCCTACTTGCCCTATGTCCGGTTCTTTACTTCTGTTTCACCATGGAATCAGATAAAGGCTGGCCCGAATACCCGGGTGGTCCTGAGCGCAATCATTACTCACCCCTGACACAAATTGACACGGCCAATGTACAAAACCTGAAAGCCGCCTGGTCGTATGCTGCGCCGGATAACGTGCAGATACAGATGATTACCAACTTGTAAGGAAAAGGATTTGTTAAACAGGTTTGACGGTAAGCTCATCTTACTGACAAGCCTCTTTACCTTTTGATCTGCTGCTGATTTTGCCCAGGCTATTCATCATTACAAACTTAAAACATTAGTGGGAGAGGAAACTGGTGGATTGATTGTGAGCTTCGGAGACATCATTACCACGCGACCGCCGCTCTTGATGTATGCTCCTTCAATTTCATGGCCAGCAGTGCGTTATGGCCAGTGCTTTCTCCTCTTTGTGGTATATCAGCGTACGCTGAAACGGTCGCTTTCATTTTGAAAATGTTTACTGTTTTCCTATTTCTTTATGTTTTCTTCAATTGAAGTAATTATCCCTTCATTTAAAATAGGCTGATTAGTTGCTAGATCTGTACGTGATCCGTGGTAGATTGCCTTAATTATTCCAGCTTTATCGACAACTATGTGATATGGATAGCTGTCAATGCCCAATGCAGAAAATAGCGAACTCGCGTCGGGCAAGATGTTATACTTAAATGCGTGTTTATCTAGACTTTTATTGACCTTTTCAAGAGTCTCCGGAGCCGGTGCCAAAAATATAGCTGGCTGACTGGTATAGCTGCTTACAAGTTCATTAAGTTTGGGCATCTCCTCAATACACGGTGCGCATGTAGTTGACCAAAAATTAAATACAACCACTTTTCCACGCAAAGATGAATTTTGATATATTTTTCCATTCACGTCTTTTATTTCAAAATTAGGAAACGCTTGACCAATCCATTTTTTTGAAAATGCTTCAAATGGGTTAACGGTTAAAACCTCAAATGTGAACTGAATTTCTTTATCCTTTTCTATCCTGTCAATTATTGCAATCGGCTTACCTATGTTGGCAGCGCCGATGCTGTCAAACTGAGCTCTGGTAAAGTGATTTCCATCCGGGTTAATGTACACGCGCGGTTTTTCTACCTGTGCGGATGTACTGGAAGTTGATGCAAACAAGAATAACGCTAGCAATTTGAAAACACAATGC
The DNA here is from genome assembly GCF_021390535.1 of Dyadobacter sp. CY312. Taxonomy (GTDB): domain Bacteria; phylum Bacteroidota; class Bacteroidia; order Cytophagales; family Spirosomataceae; genus Dyadobacter. The sequence continues at coordinate 220,178 of NZ_JAJUXG010000014.1, read as the reverse complement.
ATAACATGTTATTGCTGAGTTAGATACATATTTAAATATTAATAGGAAGTGAGATATGTACAAATCTAACACAAAATAGTTATAAGGTGCAGTTTTTTTTAACTCACTGACCTACTATATTGAGCCTGTCTATACTTATTCTATTATGATTTATGATGCTTTTCAAGAACTTAATAATCCTTCTATTCATAACTGTAATTGCAAATGCTCAGACGATCGATACTTTGATAGATGTACCACCTTTTAACCTTCATTTCAGAATTTTAAAGGGGAATCCCCCCAATACTCTTAGAATCTGGCGGTGGGCTGGATGCTACGCAATGGGATTCAATTGCTGATCCTGTTCATCGTCAACTTCGAGCAACTGTTATAACTTATGATCGTGCTGGTTTTGGTAAGAGTAGCCTTGACACAGCAAACTTCACTATCCTTCAATAAATTAAGAGCTTAGAGGCTGCACTGGAAAAATTTGGCTATTTGGACGCGAAATTTCTTTTGGTCGGGCATTCATTAGGTGGATTTTATAACCGGGTATTTGCAGCACGGCATCCAAAACAGGTAAAGGGGATTATCTTACTAGACCCACGGATACCGTCTTACCAGGATATGAAATTCGCCAAAAAGATCTTTGAAATGTATAGTCGTAAAGATTTTGAACCTGATAATTTAAGCTTATACCACCTGCTCGCCAACATGGAACGCACTAGTGATTATGTTAGACAGGTACTATTGTCTGACAGTATTCCTATATTGGACGTTATGGCAGAGATCGGACCTTTTCAGGATTCAAACAAAAATGAGCGGTTTAAAAATGACCAGCGGAATTTGGTCAATGGATATAAAAACCGGAGACTAATATTAGCGGAAGGTAGCTCACACAATATTTCTGACGATAAGCCAGGTTTGGTCATTAAGGAAATAGCAGATTTCTATCGAAGGCATCTATTGAGGAGATGATTTTATTCAAAGAAGTTAATTATAAGCTAAGTTACTCTTGATGATCGCTTTCTCAAAAGGTTAGTGTAATGCTACTTGAAAACGGTCATTTTGATATACGCAACTGATTACTTTGTACAACTGATTTTTGATACCATCAAAACCTCATAACTATTAACCTCTAAACGGACTGAGTCAGCAAGAATGGAATGATATATTTTGATAATCAGTATTTTACTTGCAGGCCAATGAGCAGTTGCAATCGCATACTCCTGATCCATGTTCAACACTGCTGCGGACAACCCCATCATGTTGCTGCGCAGCAGTGTAATCAGGAAAATAACTGCAATAGTTCTCATTAGAAGTCATGAATACCCCTTAAGAATACTTGGTATGATTGAATTCGAATGATTGAATAAGTTATATGGTCAGATATTTTTATCCCTCCTTCACAGTCTGTAATTCTCTTCTAAGCCCGAAAATATCAGGAGCATCTAAAAAAAGAGGTTATTGATCAAACTCAGGTGTGTATAGCGTAAATTCAATTAGTGTTTTAAAATTTTCAATGAGGATACGGTTCCTGTTTCACTCGTAATTCTCACCAGATAGATACCGGCCGGAAGGTCCTTCACATCCAAATGAGCAGACAAATTTTGAAGGCCGGTTTTAGCTTTGATGTACATCGTTTTTCCCGTAACATCATTTAACTGTATCTGTCTTATCTGGCTCATGTCATCTACTTCCAAAGTCAGTAAATCAATGGCCGGGTTCGGATATATGATCATTTTCACTGCAATCGAAAACGCGACACTACGGATGCTGCTATACGAAAAACTCTCGTCTCTATCGATCATTTTAAGCCGATACAAATTGTTCCCGTTTCCCGGGATTTCGTCTGTAAATGCATAACTCATCATCATGCTGCTTTCTCCGTTTGCTGTTACAGTTCCCAGTTTCTTCCATACTTTTCCAGTCATACTGTGCTGAACTTCGAAACGATCGCTGTTGGTCTCCGCTGTTGTCGTCCAGGAAAGTATTGCTTTTTGCCCCTCATCCTTTTTTACTGTAAAGCTTGTTAAGGTCACCGGTAACGCAGCCTGAGGATTTGTTACGATATTGGTGTGCAGCGAAATCGCTCCTGCCGTCGTCAGGCCTCTGCCTATCAGCGAAGAAGCGTCCATCAGCTCGATGGCCCCTGCGGCAAGTACTGTACCCCTGAACACAGCACTAGCCGCCAGATCCAGTCTGCCGTTTATCTGCCAGTAGACATTATCCAGTGAAGCCATATTTGTTAAAGTAACGCTTGAAAATGCATTTGCACTCAACGCCCCATTGATTTTTATAATGAATATTCCACCCGCAACACCTCCGCCATTTAAAATCAGGTTTCCGTTCAGCGTTGAAGCACCTCCAAGGCAATAAACGTTCGGGGTAAGCACTTGCCCATTCCCCAAAGTTGTTCCTAACACGACGTCACAACTCTGAGGCGTCAATTCATCGTAAGCAGCCGATACGTCCAGTGCCACCTGTGCAGAAACAAGGTCAGCTACGTGGGTCTCTCCAATGACTACTCCCACAGGAAAACCGGTAAATGCTCCCGCATTGGTACCGATATCACCTGTCACAACCGTTGCTCCGTCGCTTGTAAATGCTCCGGCGTTGGTAAATAAAGCGTAGCTGGAAGCGGCACCTAAATCGGGGGCTACCTGTGCGCCACAGACGTTGGCAAAAGAGACTACCGTGACCATTGACAGAACTAATAGTAATAATCGTGACATATAAATTTGGATAACAGATAGATTAGTTTCTACCTCATCAAAGGTGATTGAATTGTTATCCGTTTTGATTGCGTAATTGTGCTTATTAGTTGCACAATTTTACAAGTTTTCAAGAGGTATCCTTTTATTGCGCCCGAGCTGTTTGTAACCCGATGGAGAAACACCTGTCAGTTTCTTAAACTGATTGGATAAATGTGCCACACTACAATAGTTTAACACATAGGATATTTGTGTGAGGTTCATCTCGTTGTATAGAAGATATTCCTTCACCCGCTCTATCTTCTGGGCAATGATGTACCGCTCGATCGTTGTTCCGGTAGATTCTGAGAATACTTTTGCCAGATAACGATAGTCTTTATTCAGATTTTCGCTCAGATAATTTGAGTTCTTTGTATTCGGCAGATCATCAGCAAAATGTACCATATGCACGATTACATGCTTTATTTTTTCTACCAGAATTGCCTTTTTGTCCTCTATTAGATCAAATCCAGATTTTACCAGCATGAACTTTAACAGATGCCGCTGCTCGGTTGTCATATTTTCAAGAATCTCAACTTCACCGAGCTCGATAGCTCCCGAATGTAACCCGCTTTTTTCCAGTATGTCATGCACCAGCATTTTGCAGTGAATACCTACCATGCATTTGATGTATAGTTTCATCGTGTTTTTTATAATATCGATTACGTCAGAGTCCGTCAGCAGAATTTCTGCGACCGTGGCAAGAACTTTTGGAAAGGATAACTTTTAATGGTGGGGATACCAATCCAGTCAAAAATGGTCTGAACAGCGAGTTAATTAACCGTTACAAGATCTGGTTAAAGTGCTTTCTCGAGAACGGTAACATTAACTTACGATAGTAGAAGTAGTTCTATCTTAACACTAAAACAACTGTGCCATGATAGTTTAATGTCAATAAAGAAAAACAACAATCGGGTGAATTATTGCCCAGGACAGGCAGATAATTGTCAAATAGCCGCGCCACAAAGGATGAGAACACAAAACGTATACGATTAAAGTCCCAATGAGAGCTGTGTTCTGATTCCCGACATGGGATAATCAATAGAAAAACATCTCGTATCGTCCCTATAAATACTCAAAACGAGTCACAGGTGCTTCTTAATCTATTGGTATCCAGGTGTATATAACCCTCGAATCAGCAATTGAATTAATACTGATATTTTCAAAATGGAAATACTCTTTTCAAAGAGAAATTTTACATCCTTTTGACGTAAATTTCAGACGGTATGAAAAAAATGCTATTTGATGATGAGAATTTAACAGACTGCATTGTCTGGGTAATGTTCAATGAAGGTGATGATTACGCAAAGCATAATATACGGATCGAGTTTATGTTTGAAGCGATATGGCAGTCGGCTTGGAAAAAAAACTTGAAACAAAAAGGTCTCAGGATTACCCGATCTGAAACGCTGTTCCATTTCCAGGCCTGCAACTCTTTGTTCTTGCAATTCCATTGCTATTACCTTTATAAACAACTACATTGGAAGATCACTTGGCTTATCATGTTAAAAAGGGAGGTCTATTCAAACCAGTATCGTTAGCATTGAAGCCATTTCTGAAATCCTTTTATAGAAGATTATACACTGCGAACTATATATTCTTGAAACCAGAATGCTATGAAAGACATAGTGCTGAAAGCTGAATAAAAATGGCTTTTTTGAAGAAAATGGGAGCGAATTTTATATCTAGTGGACACTGGTGGAGAATTCGGAGCCACAGATCACCACAATTCGGAAATTGAGGACATGTCGTTTCGGTTGAAATTGACCATGCTAAATAATTGATTTATATGTCTTTGCCTACTGAATAACAATAGTGTGTTGGTGGGCGATCTGCCACGGAATCAGGTGGTCAAGCCATCCGAATTCTCCGGGGTTGCTAGGAGATGGTACTTTTTGTACAATCTTTTAATTTCACCCATTACTCTTTTGCTGATGAGGGCTTGTTATGGGGCTGATAAAACCAGGGCGTCTCAAATTCGAATTGAGTCGCCCTGGTTTGGTACGAGGAGAAAAATGCTTAATTGGGAAATATTCTCATAAATTTGGATGTCAATTTTTAATATCGCATTTATCTAAGCCAAGACACGGGCCTTACGAAATCAGAAACATTTTCAGGTGAACAGAACAAGATTGCTTCTTTGTTATCATCCGGAGAACAGTCGATGGGAAATTGGTGCGACTATAAATCAAAAAATCGTTGTCAAGAAATAAATTGCTTTGATACTCCTGTTGCCGATAAATTTTAGGATTTGTAAGTATGCATCAATGAGTGATGTGCAAGTTGAAAAATAACTACATCCTTAGCTTTGAAAATGAATAACTGATGGAAACTCCTTTCAAAAAAGACAAAGAAGAAACGAAAAGAAGATTGATACAGGCAACCGGTGAAATCTTTATGAGCAAAGGGTATACAGGTCTGAGTGCTCCAAGGATTGCTAACTTGGCTGGTGTAAGCAAAACCCTTGTTTATCGGTATTTCGGTAACGTACAAGAGCTTTTTAAGGCCTATTTGCTTCAAAAGGATTATTGGATAACTTCTTTGGTAGATGTGGAGAAGATGATTGAAACAGGTAAAGATGATTCGGGGCAAGAATTGATCAAGCATATTCTGGAAAACCATATGAATTATTTTTATGGGGATAAAGAAATGCAACAGATGATTCGCTGGCAATTAAATGAAGCAAACGATATTTCGAGGTCAATAGCTGATTCACGGGAAAGAGCAGGGGAGGATATTCTTGAAATGACTGACAAACATTTTGCAGGTTCGGGGATCAATTTCCGTGCTTTATCGGCGGTATTTGTTTCCGGCATTTATCTAATGGTTCTGAACGCCAAGGTTACCGGAAGCTCATTTTGCGGGATCGACATTAATAGAGAGGCGGATATGCAGGAGGTAATTAGAACCATTAAACAAGCCGTGGACTGGGCCTACGAAAGAGGGGGATCTTGACAGAGATCTATGAGATTTTAAAGTTTGCACGATGCCGTTGGACCTACAGATCCAGCGGCATCGTGTTTTTGACGGTCAGGTGTCCGGTATTTCCTAACCTTATGTAGTCAACTAGCTACGTAATAAAATACATCATAGAATATTTTTTTAGCATGTTACCGTTTTTAAAAAGGAGGCAACATACTTTTGCGAAATATTTGTGATTTACAGTATTATATCAATTATATAATTTCAGTCTTCTGAATAATTACCAGTATTGATTAATATAATAATAGCAATTATTCTATTTTCATTTATTCATCAACAAACTACTAATTAATGGAAAATATTTCCACTATTCGATGGCGGGTTCGCCTGGCTTTATGCGCAGTTGCATTCTTATTTTTTTTGGTGTTAGAAACCCATGGCCAATGCGTCTCACCGACAAATATTGGTAATACTGCCATCGTCAACGAAACCTGTCCCGGCAATGGACAAATTAAGTTGTCAGGTATTACGCCATCCGCAGCTGCCCCCAATATCTACCAGTTTGCACTTTACACTACATCGGCGGTTGAGGTGCAGGGATGGCAAGACGACAGTACTTTTTCTAACGTTGTCAGTGGACAGTATCAGGTGTATGTCAGAACAGTATGCCCAACGGGAACGGGTGACACACTCAAGCTGTATGCGAATGTTGTAAATCAAACTGGTGGTACAATCAGCAACTTCGATGCGTATCCCAGTCCCGCGGTTAATTGCTGTAACGGCAATATTTATGCTGATGCCTACTCTTCGAACTGGGCTCTGATTCCTAAATTTGCACTGGTAAATAGCTTGAATGCGGTAGATATTGCTTCAAACTATGTGCGTCCTAAACAGACCGATAACATCTTCAACGACCTATGCGCCGGAACTTATTACGTGCGGGTATATGATGACTGCGGAAACTATCAAACTATTGAAAGAACTGTAGAATCGGAAACCAGAACTGCAATTCTAAACGGTACATCTGTTGCCAGAATTCATTGTGATTCGTTGGCAATGACTTACAGCTTTTACAATACAACACCAGTCTCCGGGCAAAATATTGAGCGGAGCTGGATCAAGTGGCCGGACAACAGCGTGGACTCAATTCCGGTCCTGACGGTAAACAGTGCTTTTCCGTATCTTAGATTCAATACAGTTATCAGCAAGCTGGATGCGAATTATGATGCATCTCAGCCATTCCCGTCATCTGTCCAATGGCCGGTATCTGTTAAAATATACTATAAGGACATGTGTGGTACGGTCAGCGAGTTTGAGCAAACCATTGCCAATCCTGGTAGCTTGCAGGTAAATTTACAGAACTATAATAGCGATAAATGCGATAGTGTTACTTATACTCCGGCTTTCAGTTATGGAGATCCATTTGTATCAGGGGGAATTCCTTATTTTAAAACCGATATATCGTTTTCTGTCGACAATGGAGCTAACTGGGAGACCTTGCCATATCTGGATCAAAGATATACCTTCAGTCTTAAAAGGGATGAATCCTACCAGGTCAAATTTGCCATTTGCGCAGACACCATAACTTCAACGATTAATGTACCTGCTTTTACAGGATTGATTCAATCAAATTCGGTCATGAATGCAACCAGTTGTACGGGGGATTTATACGTAGGTGTTGTATCTGTTGGCCTTGTCACAGTCAGGATCACAGACGGTCCTGTCTCTGCTCAACCGTTTCCTGATGGTGTGAGTATAAACAATGGCACAGGTGTCCGTTTTGACCATCTGCCATTCGGGACTTATACATATACTGTTAAAGACAGCCTGAACGAAAATTGTGTACGTGAAACCCAGGGAACTGCAACTATTACGCAGAGACCGTTTGAAGTAAAAGTGGAAGCCCGAAATGATTATAACGCATGTGCGGGCAAAATATCGATAGGGTTTTGGCCGGGCGGTAACAATACGAGCCACATTACCGAGGGGCGCCCCGTGTATGTGGAGGTATTAAATCAACCTGCCGGAGCTGGTTTGCCTGCTTCATTTTTATTGGAGGGGTGGACTGACAATGTTATATATGATCCTTTACTGTATAATATGATCGCCGGAGATTACAGCTTTCGCCTGGTAGATTCTATTGGAACAGATTGTCCCAGAACTACAACAGCTTCAATCTCTATTCCAGAACAAGCTTTGCTTGATGTAGATTTTGATTACTCCATAGAATGTAATGGAACTGTGGAATTTACTTCCAAAAGCAGTAATAAAGGTGTGAACATCAATGGAAGCGTATACAGTACGCCATTTTCCGGAGCATGGATGGTGAGATTAATTAATTCTGATAATACAGTTCAGAGCACTGGTTCAACGTTCACAACGGATCTGACAAGTATGACCACGACCCGGATTTTAAGCGGAATTCCACCGGGGACTTATACCGTTCAGGCTTTTGTAAACTCGGATTCCTGCCGTATGATTGAAAAAACACTGTATCTGGGCTTTAAGCCCATTACAATTCCCGCCGCTCGTGTGTTAGCCGGTTGTAATGGCTCCCCCAATGCTGCAACACTGGTGGCACCTGCCTCTCAGGGGTCAGGCACTTATACCTACACTTTATTTCAGAATAGTGTAGCAGATGGAAATCAGCTAGGGGGACCCCAGGCTTCCTACATTTTCAATAACGTTTCAGCCAGCATCCAGTATATTGTGGTAGCAACAGATGAATGCGGATCAGGGACACAGCGCTCTACATCCGGAGTCGAGACAAGCTATCCGATAGGCAGCTCTGCTCAAAAGTTCTGTCCGGGCGATACTATGATGCTATCAGTAAGCCAGATACCTGGGGCAACTTACCAATGGTATAAGGATGGTAACCCCATTAGTGGACAGACAGCAAATCAGCTAACTGTAAACGATATTCAGTTCCCTGCTGATAACGGTACCTACTCTTCAAATATCTACCTCAATGATTGTATACTGGCTAGCAACCAGATCAATGTGGTGGTAGATTGTAAACCTTTGCCAGTAACACTTTCGCGATTTACTGCGGTTAGCCATGAAAACCATGTGCAACTGGATTGGGAGACAACATACGAATCCAAATCCAGCGGATTCTCCATAGAAAGGAGCTTAGACGCAAATCAGTGGATTAGTATTGGTTTTGTCAAATCCATGGGTAATGAGGAAACGACGTATGATCTGCGTGCGTACAGCTTCAAGGATTATGATCTGCAAACGGGAGAGCTTCTTTATCGTTTGAAGAATATAGATTTAGATGGATCGTATTCGTATAGCCGGATTAGAAGTGTTGTTATAAAGGGAAATAAGAGTCTGGTTGAAATATTTCCAAATCCAGTCAGTCAGGTGTTGCTAGTAAAGAATAGTTCGCAAGAAGCTAAGTTTAATCTTTTAGATCTAAGTGGCAGGATTGTCCACCGATTCACAAAGGTGCCCTATAAGGAAGGTAGGCACAATCTGGACGTGAACATGATCGCCACCGGAACCTACATATTACAGATTTTTAACGGTGAAACTATATTGTCAAAAAAAGTGATAATCGCCCACTAGTTGAAATGCAAGTGGTTACCTGAAATTGTAGTTCTTCAATGATTTGATGTTGTTTTTAAATTTTATTGATGCACAAAACAGGGCCGTAATCGGCCCTGTTTTGCTTTTAGTGGATAGAATTTAATGTTTCAAACCTAATTCGAGGTGCTCAACAATGAAGTTGAAATTTAACGTGCAATTTCAAAACTCCCCGGACTCGTATTATTCATTACTTCCTGCTAAACTCCCCAATGGTGGTCACTATCGAAGAATTTTTTGAGCGCTGGTCAGCAACAAATAAAGTCAAATTCTTCTGACAGCATTGTAATCACTTTTCAGGAACCAGCAAAAGTATTTACATAACTAATACGAGTGTTGTGAAAGGAACCTACCTGGGTCAATTTGAAGAAGTGGTGTTGCTAGCCGTTGCAATCCGGACTGGCTATGCGTATGAAGCAGCTGTGGTCAATGAAACTGAACACCAGTCAGATCGCTGGGTGAATCTGGGTGCGGTGCATACTTTCCTGCACCGGCTTGAAGAAGAAGGTCTGGTCAAATGCGAAATGGGTGGAGCGACCGGCGGGCAGGGTGGGAGGAGTAAAAGACTAGACTCTACCTGGTGACAGCATTGGGACGCCGGGCGCTGGAAGAAATCAGGCAGCTTCGTAACCAAATGTAGGATAACATTCCAAAAATAGCCAGGTCATGAACCGATCCAAACCAAAATCCGAAATTATCGCCTCGATAAGCGACGGTCCTGCTGAAAGGTGTATGTCCGGCGTGTTTGGCGAACGAACTGGAAGGTGGCCTGCATGAATTATTTGAGCAGTGTGTTATGATCTTGGACATACCGCCGGGGCAGGTGGCGCTACAAAAGGGACGTAATCAGCTTAATTCTGCCTTCTCTTATGAAGAGCAAACCCTCGCCGGGCTTGTCTTTTGGTAGCCGCGACCGGCGGGCATTACGTTTTATTTCCACAATGAAAATTTCCTTATTTTGGAAGAAAAACAGACAGTCAAAAGATAGTTGTAATGCTGGTAAATGTTATGTTCTGTTAGCGAATAAGCAAAGATCTTTAAAAACTGCAAAATCTAAATTGGAGTGATTCCAACGGTTAGCAGCTTGCAGGTTACCTGGTCTGTCCAGTTCAGCTCTTGACATCAGGTTCTATGTTAACATTTTATTGAAACAAAATATAGATGATATTGAGGCACCTTTTCTGACCCACATTCGGAAACCACGCCGGGGGACGCCATTTTATAGCGCCCAAGGCCGCTAAGTAAGATTTATTGACCAAAGCGCCTTTTCTTAGCAAAGCCCGGAAGTCCACATTTTTCAGATTTCGTTTTGCCTCTGTGATCAATCATGCTCCTTTCATTGTACAGATTGGTAAACATGGCTATATGTATGAGAAAATCATTGTAACGCTGATATTTTAATTTTATATACATAGAAATTTAATTAACAATAAATTTTGAAATAATAGAATTATCTGTATTTTTGTTTTGTCTTCCTATTAGAATAGAGTTTAGAAGACTTCCCTTGTATGTATAGTAATTATGCCATGATTTGTAGAAGCTTATATTTAATATGGGATATAAATTTGTTTGCAAATTTCGCAAGTATGCACCGCTTCTACTCAACCCATTAATTAGTGGGGAAATTCAGTGTAATATGACTGAATTGTGCTTTCTGAACTTTTAGCAAGACTCAGTTCTTGCATGACATTATGTTTTGTTAACAAAAGCATATGATGTGTCTTTCGTTGTTCTTATCATTATTTGTACACAAGTAATCTGATTTACTGAAGGTAGTTTTATCATAGGTACTCATAAATTTTTCTGACACTGGATTGGATGACATGTTGTCCCTTGGTTTATTACCCTGATGTGTTATGCCCTTTTTGATTTGAAGGTCTTTTCAATAAATAATTGAAGAGTAGAATGTTGCGCTCTGGATAATGTGGTTACCAATATCAGCTTTGCCATGACCCAGGTATTTGACCAGGAATGTTAAAACGCACATGCTCTTCAAGAAAGTACTTTCTTGAAAATGGGAGTCTGTAAACACGGATCGAAAGCAAAGCTTTGGCTGCGTATGTAGATAAGAGTAAAAAACATCAGTTGCTTAACCCACCAAATTACAACCAGGTAACAAAATACAAAGACATGAACTAATCTGATGTAAAACGAAGACTGAGAACCGGATTTGGTTATAGGGAGCTCTCAACGTGCAGATAAGCCTTTTTTATCGAAGACATCGCTTGGCAATTAAAATCACGGCAATTTCTTTAAAGTAATTTCAAACGAATAAATCGATGGAAAGAATACTACAACAATCAGAACCGCAAAGTAACCCTTTTCAAATAAGGAAAGCGAAAAAAGTCTGTTACCGAAAGCACATTGAAAGCTATTTAGAGTTAACGTATATAAAAAGAGGTGTGCGCCTCACTTGTTCCTCAAGCCTTTTCTTAGTTTTGCTATCATTATCACCTGTATATGCACAGGATGATAAAGTTCCTGCTGGTGGTGCAGAAACAAGCTGGATCACCGGTGGGGGAGTTAGTCCCGGTTTTGGTACTGTCACTGCAGCAGTAACACAAGGAAATCCTCAAAGCAGCTGGACCAATACGGGTAATATTACTAATACCAATACAACTGACTTTGCAAGTCTTAGCAGATCGGGCACGGGTAGCTTATCGGGAACCGTGTCATTAACAGATGGTAACATTTACAGAACAACGGCCAGCACGGGTTACGAAGTTGGTTTTCATATTGACAGAACTCAAAGTGGAGGGCTTTTTCCTGGCTTTGGAACCACTACCATTACCATCAGCACATATAAAGGAAGTGTATTGCAGGAGACCTCAACCACAAGTTACGCTACGGAAGTTTCCATGCACGCCTATGAAGAATTTGATGAAGTCCGATTATCAATATCCAGTAACATCACAGCTGTCTCAGGTTCGCCCAACAGCACCTATCAGGTTAAAACGGGTTATCTCAAACGCTACACCCGTACCTTCGCCTGCAATACGGCCACTCCTCTTATCGGCCCCGGACTGGATGCCTACGGAACCGGTTTAGGTTTCTGGCAGGGAAATATACTGCCAATACAAACAGACCTGACTAATCTGGAAGATGCCAGTACAGCTACGGTCTCTTCATTTATTACCGCTGGTCTGGCGTTAACATATACAGTGAGGGTAAAAGATGAGTACGTAGAATATCCTGCCGGTACGTTTGCAGGGTTTAAAATTTCTTCGAGTAACCTTATAGGTGGAAGCCTGTTGGATTTGGGAAGCCTGACAGCTTATCGTAACGATGAGCTGGTGTTTACAGCCACATCCGGACAATTAGCAGCAGCCTCTTTACTTTCTGTGGACGGCTCTGTGACCGTTGGCTTTGTTCCGGATGTAGATTTTGATGAAATACGTTATTCTGTATTGGGCGTGGGTGTGAGCCTTATTTCAACGATCACAGTCCAATATCCTGTTATCAAACGCTTTTGTGATAACCCGATCGCCAATGCAGCTTGTAATACGCAAACTTATCTGCATGAAGGAGACGGCACAAACCTCAACTATCCCGTATACAGTACAACAAACGTGGCAGCAATTGGCTGTCTGAACTGCAGTGTGCAAAATCAGGAGGCTGTCGTCGACAATGATGCCGACAACTATGCCACAATCGAACAGACTCTGTCTGGTATCTCTTCGCTTTACATTGGAGTAAAATCGCAGCAAACCGGTGGTTATCCTTCGGGTACCTTTATAGGCTTCGAAATTGAAAATGTGAACGTGGCCACAGCGGCAGGTGTAGTCCGGAATATTATTTCCACTCACGACGCAAATGGGGTTGAACAGGAATCTTTCTCGGATGGAGGTATATTGGGTGGTACTTTTTTAAATAGTTCAGGAAGATACCTTATCGGGTTTAAAACGACGATGCCGTTTACGGAGGTGCGTTATTCAATAGGAACAGTGGTGAGTGGAAGCCTCTTTTCAGAAGTGAGGGTTTATAACGCAGTTATCGAACGCTTCTGTCCAACCTTTGATGATGCGTGCAACACCACACAACCTTTGGCAAGAGACAATTTTCCTGTCTTTACTGATGCACGTCATACCGGTATAAATTCAGGAGCATCGGTCAACAATGTGATAAATGATCTGAATAACGTTGTTGATGACAATGACGCCAACTTTGCGACCATATCTACCCTGGCATCGGGCGCTGTAACGGCCTCGATTGCAGTTCAGGATGGAGGCAACCTTTATCCTGCCAATACGTTTGCCGGTTTCGATATTGAAAACCCTAATTTTGCAGGTGTTGGCTTCCTGGATAATATCACTATAAGTACTTTAAATTCAGCAGGTGATGTAGTGGAGAGTTTTTCAACCTCCGGTAATCTTGTAGCCCTGTCTTCCAGTATTGTGAGTGGTACGGGCCGTCAGACGGTCGGTTTCCTTGCAAGCCTTCCGTTCACAGGTGTTAAGTTTGAACTAACCAAAGGACCAAGCGTTAACCTTGGAGATGTTCGGGTCTATGCAGCGGTGATCAGAAAATTCTGTGACGCTCCGCTCACATGTAATGTGCTTACTTCCATTGGCAATCCAACTTATCCGGTTTATGTCAACGCCAAAAATACAGGAATAAATTCTGCACTTTGCGTAGGATGTAGTATCAACGACTCAGAGAATATTGTCAACTCGGTAGCAACCACGCCCGCTTCGTTAATTATGGTTGGTGGGGCGGCAGCGACTTCTTCTATATCTGTCGCAAATGCTATCGCAACCTATCCGGCTGGAACATTTGCAGGGTTTGATATCAAGAGCTCAAGCCTGTTCTCGGCTTCGGTTGCCGGAAGTATTACAATCAGTTTATGGAACGATGGCGTTAAAGTCCAGGATGGAACAGGTACTGCCTTGCTTGCCGCTGCGTCGTCAGATGTCCTCACTGGTGGAGATGACAGACAAATTGTAGGGATCATTTCAAAAACCTCATTCGATGAAATCCAATTGAGTATATCCCAAATTGGCTCGGTGAACCTGGGAACAGTTGAAATTTATCGTCCTTATATACAGACTTCCTGTATTGAAGCTATACCGTGCAGTGCTACTTATTATTTAACAAATCCTAATAATTCGGCGGTGATAGATGCGGCCAATACCGGATTTACGGGTGCTGTCTGCGGGGCTTGCAAAGTCGACAACGCATGGGATGCAGTTTCAAGCAGTCTGACTGACTATGCCCGTATTTACAACTCTGCAAGTGGCCTGGCGACTGGCTCTGTTGCGGTGGCGACAACCTCGGCGACTTATCCTGTTGGAACTTTTGCGGGATTCACTATTAAGAAAAACCCGTTCATATTTTCCGGGGGATTGTTTACAGGTATCACCATCACCACTTTCCTTGACGGTGTGCAGCAGGAATCCCAAAGCGATGGTTCTTTGTTTGATCTGAGTGTACTTGTTCAATGGTTTGGAACACCTACAGACTTCTACAATCCCGGTTTCACAGCAACCTTGCCTTTTGATGAAGTAAAAATTTCTGTTGGCTCTCTTGTGGGGGCACTCGATCAATATGTTGATGTATACGGCGCATTTGTGGATACAAGGACATCTGTAGCAGATCCATCACTGCCTTGTACTCCTCTACCCGTAAAACTTACAGGGTTTGATGTGCAGAAGGAAGGATTGTCGGCCAGGTTGAACTGGGCAACTACGGAAGAAGTAAACAGTGATTCCTTCGAGGTTCAACATAGCGCCGACGCAAGGAACTGGAAAACGGTAGCCGAGGTTAAATCCAATGGCGATAGCAAGGGCTTAAATAACTACAACTATACACACACTACACCTGTTGAGGGTATCAACTACTACCGTCTCAGAATGGTTGACCGCGATGCTACGTTCGCTTTTAGCAGAATCAGAAGTGTAAATTTTGACAACCTAAAAGCGGTCAGCCTTTATCCAAACCCGGTAACGAATCTGTTATTTATACAGAATCTGACTCTGGGGGAAGTGAAACAGCTATCGATTCTTAACAATAGCGGGTTAAGTGTATATGAATCAGTGAAGGTTAATGCTGATGGTATTAATGTTCAACATTTGCCAACTGGTTTGTATACGGTCAGGATTGTGGAGAAAAATGGTAATATTTCAACCTACAAGATACTGATTAGCAGGTAGGTAAAACCAGGTTGATATTATACTGGCACATGATGTAAGTAAAAAGGCATTCCCGGAAGTCCGGGAATGACCTTTTTACATCATCCCGGTCGGTGAGAACCTACATTGCCAATTCTGCAAAAATAGTAGAGTCCAGAGTTGTGAATCTATCTTCGCTGCTGATCCGAAACCGGGAAATGTACTTATGTGGGTTGCAGATTTGAATACCTTGATGCCTGCATCTGGCCGAGACACGGGGCATTGACCCGCATCTGTTTATTTTGAAGATAATCACCTGGTAAGCAAGGCATGTTTGAAATTATCAGAAATTCAGGTTATGAGAATTTTAATTATTGATGAATACCCCATTATACGCAAGGGGTTGAGTCTGCTACTCCGAGATCACTATTCTGATTCGGATATCTTTGAATTGGATAACTTTAAGTCCATTGATACGCCTGGTCCGGATTTAACGGTAGATCTGATAATTGTTGGTATTAATCAGGTCACGGTCCCAGAAAATCCGGGGCTTATAAACAGGATGAAGCAATTTTTCCCTGGTGTAAGTCTAATCGTATACGATGAACAGGTTAATTCCGAGATGCTGATAAATTATCTTCGAAGCGATGTCAAGGGTTACCTTTCTAAAACAAATGACTTGAATGAATTAATGATTTGTATCACAGATGTTTTAAATGGGAAAAAATATGTAAACAGTGAAGTGTTGATAGACCTGCTGTTGAAAAATTGTCCTGATCTCAAAAAGAGAGAGAAAAAAAGAAATTCAACGCTCACCTCACATGAGCATGAAATCGCTCAGTATCTAAGTCAGGGTATGAAAACTTCCTTAATTGCCCAAACCTTTGGCAGGAAAGTATCCACCATCAGCGCGATCAAAGCCAATATTTTCAAAAAACTTGAGGTTGATAATGTGGTATCACTTAAGGAGGTTATACGGTAGAAATATAATCCGTATTTATAGAATTGCTTTTGAAAGGAAGAATCAGATTAACCTAAAAGTACAGCCTATCCCCCCGGGAAATCCCACCGTAATACTATTAATGTTGCATTAGGGGCAATAGCGTTTTATAAAAAGCATTCAATGCATAAGAAATCGGGCGCGTCACTATGCCGGATGGTAGCATAATGGATGCATTTTTATCAGGCTACTTGTTCTTTAAGATGCTGATTTTATCTCACAACTGCCAGTACTTTTTGTATCGGATTCAGCAGGAGTGGCCCACGGACGTATTCGAAAGGATACAATCCCCTAAACACAAAAAACTTTGTCAACTGCTTCCAAATAACTGGAACAAGTTCTGTAACCACAATAATTAACTGGCTTGCCGAAAAGCCTACCAGACAATACAGGTTCGTCGGATAGACACGTTATTTCGACTAATTGGAGAATTCGGAGCCATTGACTACTTCAATTCGGAAATTAAGGACACATCGTTTCGGTTGAAATTGACCAGTTTAAATGAATGATTGAAAGTCATTTAATTCATATAGAGTAATAATCTATGATGGTCAGTCTACCACGGAATCCGGTGGTCACACTATCCGAATTCTCCACACTGGCTTCCGGGGCAATAGTTTTGATAATTTTCCGGATTTGCTGCATCCAAAACTACATTCAAATTAAGGAGGATGTGGAGGATATCGTTACCTATCAGATGGAACGGATACTGAACGATCCGGCTATGGAGTATCTAATTCTTTGAAAAGGAAAGAGGTAAAGAAAGAAATCCAGATTATCTGTAACGGAAATTTTTCTGAGAGAGCGCAGCCAATGTGGTCTGGTTCATGAATTTTATAAACATTTCCTGAACCAGACCATAAAAATGGGATTATTCTAGATAGTAACATTGCCTGGGGCTGGTGTTAGTCTTCGCTAAGCTCCTGAGCCGGTGTGCTATTCCACTTTCCAGGCGAAACCCCAAATGTTTTTTTGAATTCCCGACCAAAGTACTTTTGGTCGGCGTAGCCTACCGATACTGAAACTTCGGCAGGAGATAGTCCTTCTTTAAGCATTTTTGCCGCTCTTTTAAGCCTGATTGTTTTTATAAAGTCATTGACAGTCATATTCAAAAGCGCCCTTATTTTTTTGTACAATACGGGTTCGCTCATTCCCATATGTTTGGCGAGTGCGGCTATTGAAAATTGCGGGTTGTCCATATTTTCCTCAACAAATTTTAGGATCGTGTCAATAAACTGTTCTTCCTTATTGTTTACCACAACCTCATTTCCCGGCTCGAACAGAATCTTGCTGCTAAATTTCTTTTGTATTGCTTGTCTTGCGGATAAGAGATTCCTGATCTTTAACAGGAGAATTTCCAGTCTGAACGGTTTTGAAATGTACGCATCCGCCCCATGTTTAAAACCGTTGAGCTCATATTCTTGCGAATCGTGTGCGGTAAGCAGAACCATAGGAATGTGAGATGTAGTTTCATGCGTTTTTATCCGCTTGCATAGCTCTAATCCATCCATTTCAGGCATGATTATGTCGCTGATGATCACGTCTGGAATTTGTGAAATAGCCGCATTGTAGGCTTCCTTGCCATTGCCACAGGAAATGATCTCGTAAGTTTCACTTAACATATCGCGGATCAGGTTTCGGAATTCAACATGATTTTCGGCTAAGAGGATCGTATATCTTTCCTTTTTGATAGTTGCAGTATGTAGGTTTTCCGATGAGAGATCGTTTATGGTAAATTGACTTGATAGTGCATTTCTAAGATCAAGATCAGCAATTTGGTCCATACTGAAATGATCTTTCCCTTTTCGTAATGTTATAGTAAAAGTTGTGCGACCTTCCGTCGCTTGGGTCGCTTGTGTACTTTCTGCCGTCATTGTGCCTTTGTGTAGTTCTACTATGCTCTTTGAAAGAGCAAGTCCGAGGCCGTGACCCGTATTTTGAAGTCCGGAATCTGACACCTGAAAATAACTGACGAATATCTTTTTGAGGTTTTCTGCTGCAATGCCTTTTCCATTATCCGTAACGCTGATATTGATTACCTCACCGTGGCTTTTTAATTCCAGTTTTACATATCCCTGATCTGGTGTGAATTTATATGCATTGGAAAGCAGGTTGTATATCGTTTTCTCAAATTGCTCGGTATCCAACCAGCATTCTATTGTTTCCGCATCTGTTACAAACAAAGATTTGACATTTCGTAATTCGGCAAGCTGGCTGAAAGCAGTAAATATATTTCTCAGATAGGGTACCAGATCGTTATTGGTGACATTCAGTCTCTGATTGGCACTTTCAGCTTTTCTGAAATCCATAAGTTCCTTCACCAGTCCCGACAGGCGCAGAGAGTTATCCTGAATATATCCGAGTTGACGATGTACATCCCTGCTGAGTTTTTCCGATTTGATTAATTTTTCAACGGGCCCTGAAATCAGCATCAGGTGTGAACGAATTTCATGGCTGACGTTGGTGAAGAAATCCAGTTTTTGTCTGTGGAGTTCTTTTTCCTTACCAAGCGTAGCTCTTAGCCAAAAGAATCTGAGCAGTATAAATATCAGGAAAGCCAGTATACCTGTGTATATTAAGTATGCCCACCATGTTCTCCACCAGGGAGGTAATACGTGTATATTTATACGTATTGGTTTTTCACTCCATATTCCATCGTTATTTGCTCCTTTTACCAGTAAAGTGTAATCACCGGATGGAAGCCGGTTGAAAATAACAGAAGAAGTCTCAGGATAGGTCCATTCATTGTCTATCCCTTCCAGTTTGTAGGCGTATTTATTTTTATTCGGCTTAACAAAATTAAGTACCGCGAAGCCTATCTTGAAGGAATCTTCCCAGTAATTCAGTGTCAGATTTTCTATTCCGTCAAGGCTTCTTTCTGATTGTGTTTCGTTTTTTTTGAACCCTTTTCTTTTGGTGTTGAAAATACTCAGGAAGGTAAATGCAAGGGGTGGCGGATTAGGATTATCTCTTACATTTTCAGGATTAAAGTACAATAAGCCGCGGTTTGTTCCGAAAAACAATTCCCCTTTCTGGTTTTTATATGATGAACGTTCACTAAGTTGATAGCCCGGGATTCTATCATGAAAGTTATAGACTCTAACCTTTTTGCTGATTGGGTCGAGTTTGTAAAGAAGGTCATTGGAGGTAAGCCAAAGGTTTTTCTTATTATCTTCAATCACGTTGGTGACATCTTTCGGCATCCCGCTGGCAAGGCAGGGGATAAGTGAATTTTTCGCGGGATCATATCGTTTCAGGCCGCCGCTGTATGTCCCTATCCAGATCTGCCCGTTGCTGTCTTCAAAGATATCCGTAACGGTGTTTTCCCAGTACGCCCAGGTGGATCGCTGCGATACTGTCTGAAACCACTTGAAGTCATTTGAATCGTAATTTAAAAGACCTACGCCCTGGCTGGTCCCTATCCAAATATTATGTTTGGAATCCTCGAAAAGCTTGTTCACAGAGCCTTTAATTGCCAGGGATGTTTTGTCATTGAGATGTGAAAATGAACCCGTGTTTATGTCCAGCAGATCAAGTCCCCAGTGCGTTCCAGCCCAGATACGGCCTCTGCCATCTTCAAGAAGACTTAACACGTAATTAGAACTGAGAGAAGTAGTGTCATTTGGGCTGTTACTAAATGTTTTGATCAGCTTTCCGTTCCTTATGTGCGACAAGCCGCTATTCGAAGAGCCTGCCCACACACTTCCATCTTTACCAATAATCGCTGTTTTGATACCGGTAATCTGTGTGAAATATTTATCGCCGATTCCGGCGCCGGACTTGCTTTGGCAGAGTCCAAGCTCTGTCCCGATGAGCAGTTCACCGTTTTTATGCCCTGTCACAGTAGTAACCATATCACTATTAGAGATGCATGTTTTTTTGGTTTGAAACGGTACATCGGCAAGATGTGAGACGCTTGCACCTCCATAATATGTGCCAGTCCAAATTGAGCCTGAACGGTCTTCAAAAACGCACAGGCTATGTTCGCTACCCAGGCTGAGGCTATTGTTGCTATCATGACGAAATGTCGTCTGTTTGCCAGATGAAGTATTCATGACTGTTACTTGATTGGGGCCGGCAATCCAAAGTTGCCCTTGTTTGTCGGTCATCAGGTGATTTATACTCCATGTAGGACTGGGCAAAGTCGTAAATCTTTCATTAGGGTAGTCAAACAGATTAAGCCCACCGTTATTGGTTCCAATCCACAAGTTGTTAAGGCTGTCTGATGCGACGGCATAAATGTCATTGTCGCTGAGATTGTTCTTGGCATTCCTTCGGTACATGACGTATTCCAGTTGCTGCGTTGAGCCTTTTTTATTGTATAGTTTTATAAGGCCATTCCTGGTGCCAACCCATACGTTTTTTGCATGGTCTTCACAGATACTTTTTACAATACTGTTGTCAATCGCTTTTTTGCCAAACAGGAATCTGGTAAACTTCATTGTAGCGGTGTCCGATTTGCAGAAAAGCCCCTGGGAGGTTCCAATCCATATTCGTCCCTTACTGTCTTTGGCAATCGCATCTATTCGGTTTTTGGGGGAGAATTTCGTTGGATAACCATTCAGATATATACGTTGAAATGAATCAGTGATGCGATTATAATAGTTGAGACCTTCACTGGTTCCAATCCAGAGGTTTCCGTTATTTTCTGCAAGCAATGAAACAATACTTGAGGACGACAAGCTTTTTGGGTTCCCTTCCTCATTTTTGTATTGAATTATCTGTTTTCCATCGTAGCGGTTGAGCCCTACTGGTGTCCCCATCCAAATGAAACCCCGGGAATCTTGTGTAATAGCAATAACGGTGTTGTTAGATAGCCCATCCTTTGTGGTTAAATGGTAGAATGTTCCCACCCCGCTACCCTTGTCGGCGGCAGTTTCTGCCTGGCAGTCCAACCTGGCTACGATACAAATTGTTATTATCAGATAGAGTTTCAGTTTCAAAACAGACAGGGATATTTAAGTTAACAACGGCTTACAATAGACGGATTTTTCGTCTATTGTAAATGATTTCATAGAGATAATTTGAAAGAATAAATTTAGATAAAATTATACTATGAAATGTATTTCTGGTACGACTGAATATTCAATAAGTCACGCAGGATAGCATCATATTGTTGACTTTTTAAGGATTGTCTACCGAAATTTAAGGATTGTCTACCTTTTGACTTTCGTTGTTACTGTGACCTTTTGATAATTTACCAGTTTTTTGGCGACCGAACAGATTATATTCTATCTGTTAGTTTGTTCTGACGCGCTTAAAATATATTACCTCTTCGGTCTTTAATAGGGGCCTGTTTACAAGCAATTGAATGCGTTTTCTGGCTGTTGAGTTAGGTTTGCGCAGAGGTGATGCGGGAGTCCGTATTCAATGATCCAGGTATTTTTTTCGGCAGGTTTCACCAGGGCCGGATCATTGTGTCAGCGTCACGCAGTAGGATTGGTTTTCAGGTGAGATAACAGTCTCCTTCTTCTGCTTTATAAGTCTCAATAAGCCATTCGTGCTTGGAATGACAGGAGAATTCCCGAAATGTTAAGAATATTCCTCTTTTTAGTCGGGATTGTCCCCCTTTCATTTTTATAGTAGAATATACATTTGTAACCATAGATTATTCTATGTTCTATCTCTCGATGGTTTTCTATAAACGTATCATGAGTATTATGTCCAGTATTATTTATCATCTGTAAACCAACCATGCCTATGAAGTAACCGAAAGAAAAAATAATACACACTTTTAATCTACAAATTTTAATCCCTTTTTTATGAAAAAGAATTTTATTAGTCAAACCAAGTCTAATTTCTCCGTCCTTAGTTCACAATGTTTAAATAGGAGTGTTATTGCGATTTTATTTGCATGTCTGATTTTGAGCTCTAACGTTTATGCGCAAACCTATGAATATGCGACAATGCACCGTGAGGCTAAATCAGACGTTTTCGGTATTTTATCTAATGTAGATAATCCGGGTTACGCCACTGATGCGAGTATTAGTAACAATGCAAGGGTATGGGGTGCTATTGGTGGTTGGGCCTGGCTTCAGCTTATATTTCCGGGTGGAAACAAACCAGCCGGTACAGTTACGTATATTAAGGCTAGCAGCGACCAGGGGTTGATCAACGTTTTTTCAAGCCTAGAAATTACAGCCAGAGCGGGAGCTACCCAAGGCTCTGACGGAACTGCAATTGCAGCAGCCAATGTAACAACAACATGGGTTATAGATGGTGCAGGTAATCAATTTATTAGGCTTGTGTCCACCCAACCGTACAATTCTGTTCGAATCCGTTACAACGCTGCTTTTGCTGGCGAGGTCAGGGTATTCTATGCTCGTACGGTTTCAGGAGATTTTTGTGTTGTGCCTCAGTACGCTTCGGTTGAGTCAGATGGATTTAATCTGGGCGTGGGTCTGGGAGCTCAGATGGTATATGCGGACCGTGCAGTTGACAATAACACAAATACGGCTATGGTTTTGAATCCTAGCGGAACCATTGTTGGAGGTGGGTTTGCTGGGCAGGTGTCTGAAACCGTGTATCTTGGCAAGCCAGCTGTGGCAGGAGATGAGGTTGTAGTCACGCTGGGGAACAGTGCAGGTCTTGGTTTGGGATTATTTGCTGGTACCACGGTTGCAGCCTTTAATGGATCTACACCGGTTATTACCGCAACAGATGTTTCAACATTATTTAATGTGAATATCTTCGGTCTGTTTACAAACCTTGACAAATTCACGGTATCGGTTAAAGCCAATGCAACATTCGACAGGATAGTGATTACCAGATCAGGTGTTTTGGATGCAGGTTTTGGTGGGGGATTGAATGTGTATGAATTCCAGGCGCGAAAACCGATCATTTTCACAGGAGGAGCTTTTCCAACTGGTGTTGTAAGCAGTGCCTACACAAAACAGATCAGCATCGACGTTCCAGGATTTTCTATTGGAGGTGCATGTAATAATATTTATACCTATAAGGCTTTACCCGCGATAGCCGGGTACACTGGATTGCCTTCCGGTTTAACCTTGGCCGCAAACGGAACACTTTCCGGAACACCGGCTGCTGGAACTGCTGGTAGTTACAAATTTCAGGTAGCCGGAGTAAATGGTTATGGACAAACTGCTGTGGCTGATTTTACAGTTGTGATCGGCACTGGCGCTGATTTGACACCGGTGGTTCTGATGTCTCAGCCCGATTTCTCCTCAACGAATAAGGTGAGACCTTTTACCATCAATATCTATAATATAGCATCTTCGGTTTCGGCTGGTCCAATAACAGTGTATGTGGTTAAGCCCTCTCCGAGTTTTAGTATGACATTTTCTGGAACTGGTTGGACTGTTGTCGACGGGGGAGGTTATTATACTCTAACAAATAATTCAGCGGTCGTACAGGGAGATTTTAGTAGTGCTGTAACAATAGAGGGCACAGTGACGATGGGTACTGGTGTTGCGAAAGGCGCCTATAATTTAGGGGTTATCATTGGAGACGGTTCTGGGGGAGAGGAAGATAATACCAATAATTCAGGCAGTGTTTCCTTAAATGTAAATCCGTAGCAATAGATACAAACAGATTCCGCCGGCGAATCGGGCGGAATCTTCTATTTCATTATTTCAAGCGTAATTAAGAACATTATGAAAACAATAAATATTTTAAGAATTTCCCTGATGGCCGTGTTTCTTTCCATGGGTATGAATATTGCTTTCTCGCAAACAACGAGAGACCTGCAATTAACCGGAGGGCCTGATGGTGATTACTCAGGATTCGAAAAGGCCGGGTTTTTCAATTTGACGTTTGTGAATGTCTCGGGAACGAATCCCGCAACCACAACTCCGTTGCCGGGTGGATCGCTGCAAATTGTATTAGCTGTACCGCCAGGAATTGAATTTGATGATGTCTACACTCCTCCAACAGGATGGACTTTTCAAAAAAGCGGACCGCAAACCGTAGTATTGACGCAAACGGGTGCTGTAAGTTCTAGTCCTCCGGCGAGTATTGTAAGTTTTGCAGTCCCTCTTACGACCAAAGCAGCAGTAGACGAAGGAGTTTGGTCAGCTCAAATTCAAAGAGTCTTGCCAACTTATCAGGACAACAACCCGAATAACAGCTTTCCAAACGGTACTGTTAGTGTTGCAGATGTTAATCTCCCTGTTACATTGTCCCAATTCCAGGTGGAAAAGGAAAATACTACTTCTAACCTTACCTGGTCCACCACCGAAGAGACTAACAGCGATCACTTCGAAGTACAGCACAGTCTGAATGCTAAAAACTGGACTGTACTTACTACGGTAAAGTCGCATGGTGAAAGCGCCATATTGCGCAACTACACATACTCGCACGCTATGCCTTCCAATGGAGATAACTATTACCGCTTGCGGATGGTAGATAGGGATGGGACGTTTGCGTATAGTAATGTACGTAGTGTGACATTCGAAGGTTTGGCTGAGAGTGCTTTGAGTGTGTTCCCCAACCCGGCATCAGACCGTCTGTACGTGAGTAATGCGGAGATCAACAAACTAAAAACCCTTACCATTGTTGCACAAAATGGTAAAGAGTTGATCACAAGTCCTGTTTCAGCATCCGGGGTTAGCATCAAAAGTTTACAGCCAGGGCTGTACCTTGTGAAACTGCTGAGCCTGGACGGATCACTAAGCACACACAAGCTGATTATCAGCAAATAGTAGGTGCCCTGCATCAGCGGGATTATTGTTGCTGTTGTCTGAGAATTAAAAGGAGGCTGGACGATGATTTTCGGATCAGCCTCCTTTTTCTAAAGAGAAGAAAATTGCCACGAATGCACGAATTTGCATTGTTATTCTTCCAGGAATGATCTGTGTCATCACTGACCAGTAGGATCCAAAAGTTCTGTGGACGCACGAAAAGGAAAATAGTTTTAGTGGAATAGAAATCAGTCATTCTTCCGGTTTTGCCGGAAGCGTCGACTTTACCTCAAAATACATTGAGGTATTTAATGATTATCCAAAATTTATTTGATTAAACATGTTGAGTACAATGAAAATCGCATTGATAGATAAACATCCTGTACTCCGGAAAGGATTGGATAAAGTGCTCGCTTCCAATTTTGACGGGGCAATCATCATGGAGTCTGATACTATCATTCATTTCCGTGAATTGTTTCCCAAGCAAATTCCGGATCTGATCATAATGGGACTTGGGAGTGCAGCAGATGCGGGTAATCTGGACTTTATTAACATGTCCAGAAGGTGGTATCCAAAAGGCAGTGTCATCATTTATGACGAAGATGTGAACCTTCCGATGATATCCCGGTATTTGAGTACGGGCGCGAGAGGATATCTGTCAAAAGCTGCGGATTTGAATGAATTAATTGAATGTGTAAAGGACGTGGTAAGTGGGAAGCGTTACCTGAGTGAAGAGATTTTGCTTTGGGTTTTAAATACCTATGACTTTGGTAACAAAAAAAGGCCCGTTGTCAAAGGCAATGGACAACTTACAGACCGTGAACAACAGATTGCAGAATTCCTTGTCGATGGAATGAAAACGTCCTGGATTGCAAGGGAACTAGGGCGGAAGCCTTCGACGATTAGTACGATTAAGAACAATATCTTTAAAAAGCTCGAAATCAACAATGTATTAAAACTCCGGGATGTAATTAAGCCGGTACAGGTAAAGGGATAAAGGGAAATAGTGAATATGGACTGTGGGTTTTGTTAAAAGTAATAGAATGAACGGAATAAAAATTGGTCTGATTGATAAGAATCCGGTCCTGCGGAAAGGATTGCATGATGTTCTTTGTGAACATTTTCAGGTTGTGGCAATTTTGGAGTCAAACAGTGTCTTTCATTTTTTTGAGACATTCCCTGCACCTGGTCCCGACCTGATCATTAAAGGGGTCAACAGTTTGGAAGATGAGAATAATGTGGAGTCCGTTGTGAAGGTCAGAAAGTGGTATCCTCATACAAAAGTAATCCTGTATGATCAGCAGGTGAATCCATCCATGGTCAACAGTTATTTAGCGGCAGGGGTAAAGGGTTATATCTCTAAAGAAGATGAATTAAAAGAAGTGATTGATTGTGTGACCCAAGTTGCAAATGGGAATAGATATTTGAACAATGAATCTCTTTGGCGGGTATTGAACACATTCAACTTTGAGGGAAAACAAAAACTTGCGCCTCCCAAAAGAATTACCCTAACAGCACGTGAACTGGAGATAGCGGAGTACTTGGTGGACGGGATGGGAGTTACTTGGATTGCGCAAAAGTTAGGGCGGAAGCCATCGACTATCAGTACCACAAAAAAGAAAATTTTTACAATAACGAAAGTTGATAGTGTTCTTAAACTCAGAGATAAAATTAAACCAGGGAATCTGTAAAGTGGACCCCTAATGTAGGAACCAGGTTAAAGGAAATAATCATTTTTCGTAAAACCCGTTTCTGAAATTTAGCAATTGATGAGTCTCAACACATGGAAGAAACGAATGGACATAAGTTTGATTAAACAGTTATATCCTGATACTAAATCAATACGTGAAGCGGAAAGTTTGATAAAGGATGTGACTCAGGTGCGATTGGGTTTGAATGTAAATGAAATAAAGTATATCGTGAGCGCGGCAGACAGTTACGCTTTGTCGGATCAGATGCAGCAAGGGGCTTGGATTAAGAACATTGGGGGACTAGGCGGATTTCCATTTCAGGGGCTGTCTGCTTTACGTTCAGTACCGGGAAATGGATCTTCTTATGAAGCTATTGTGATTCTGTATGCTGCTGATATTGATTTGAATGATGAGCTCACCGGGGCAGAGCAAGAGTCTGCCACAAATATGGCAATAGGTAAATTGATGGCCAATCGGATCCTGCTTGATCATATAAGTGATTTGGATTATCAGATGAATTTTATTGAACAGGTACTACATCGGGATCAAAGGCGAATCAAGTCTGCGGATTATCCGCTATTGGAAGCGGCAGAGGTCATGTATGAGGTCATAGACAACCGGATGCAGCTCCTTTTTTCCAAAACAGAGTATCAATGCCGGTATGTGATTTTAGCCGGCGGAATTCAGATTAATGATCGTGAAAGCAATGAGTCGCATTTTATTTTTAAACGTTTTGACTGCGTCGAGCCGCTGACAAAAACAAAAATTGACTGGACCAGAATTAATTTGGGAGTGGTTTAGGTTTGGAGCTTAGCACAACTAAGCTGGCCCCAATTGGCTCCGAATATGTACGTGGATCTCACATTTAATTCCCCGGAACTCTTTACAACTAAACCTATTACAAACACATGAAGAAATCTATTTACAGAACAAATCTGTTCCGGATGATTGCGGGCTGGCTGCTCCTTAGTTGTTTCAGCATTTGGGATGCCAAAGCTGCTGAAATCCGAAATCTCGTATCATTCAATGCTGAGGGTGTCGTAAAAGGGCACGTGGTCGATGAAAAAAATGAGCCTTTGCCGGGTGTAAACATTCTGCTTAAAGGAACAACCACTGGTGTTTCAACAGACTTAAACGGGAGTTACCTGATAGAAGTATCCGGGGGAGACCCGGTGTTGATTTTTAGTTTTGTAGGTTTTCAAAGCCAGGAAGTAGTGACAGGTGGTAGATCGGAGATCAATATCACGCTGCTTGCTGACACAAAAACGCTAAGCGAACTGGTTGTGGTCGGTTATGGTGTGCAAAAGAAAGTAAACCTCACAGGTTCGGTGGCAACTGTGGACTCCAAACAGCTAAGTAGCAGGCCAGTGAGCAGCGTAGGCAATGCATTGCAGGGAACCATGGCAGGCGTAGCCGTAACAGCGGCGGCTTCGGGCCAGCCTGGGCGAGATGGCGGTACGATACGTGTTCGCGGTATCGGTACACTTAACAACAGCAACGCCATGGTGATGGTGGACGGTGTGGTTTCATCCATGAACAACGTAAACCCGGATGACATTGAGACAATTTCGGTACTGAAAGATGCTGCCTCTGCCGCCATATACGGATCGCGTGGAGCAAACGGGGTCATTCTTATCACAACCAAGCGTGGGAAAAAAGGCACGGCGCAGGTCAATTACAGGGCATACATTGGTAAAACCGAAGCGACTTATTTGCCCGACTTTCTGCCTTCCTGGCAGGCGGCCGGATTGTATAATCAGGCACTGGTCAATGAAGGGAAAGCAGCCAGATGGACCGATGCGGAAATTCAAAAATTCCGGGACGGTTCTGATCCATATAATTATCCAGATACTGACTGGCTTGACCTTTTTTACAAGGGGAGCGGAATACAACAAAACCACTATGTGGACGTAAGTGGTGGTTCAGACAAAACCCAGTATCTGTTTTCTCTGGGTAGTTTTAGCCAGAAGGGGCTTGTGAAAGAAACAGACACAAAACGTTATACTTTTCGGTCTAATATCACCTCAGCGATTACAACTAAGCTGAAAGCCAATGCAAACATAGCATTTACAAACTCGATTATTAACGAGCCAAGTAACCCTATTACGGGGGAGTTTACACAACTTGTACGGCAGATTAATCGTGTTTCTCCAACGGTTCCGTACAAATATGAAAATGGGAATTACGGTTACATCAGCGATGGCAGCGCTATGGCGTGGCTGGAAGGCAAAAGCTTCAACAAAGAAAACTATTATGATTTGACAGGCAATGTCGGTCTTGACTGGGAGCCGTTAAAAGGGCTGCATTTCAGGCCCATGCTTGCTTACGTATTAAACATCGGACAAACCAAGAAATTTATCTCCGACCAGCAGTATTATAATGCACAAGGAACGGCTACTTTCTACCAGGGACCAAACTCGGTAACAGACGGAAGTACTGTGAATACTGTGGTAACCAATCAATATCTGCTGGATTACACCAAATCGTTCGGAAAACACAATGTCGGTGCACTGGCAGGGTATTCGCAGGAGCTTACCAAATATACCTGGGATCAGGGATTTAGAAAAAACCTGCTGAATAATGAACTTTCTCAAATTAATCTGGGATCATCGGACGGGCAAACCACGGGTGGTTACGCTTATGAACTGGCTCTGCAATCCTATTTTGGTAGGTTGAACTACGATTTTGATGGTAAATATCTTTTTGAAGCCAACATCCGCCGTGATGGTTCTTCCCGTTTCGCTGACGGTAACCGTTGGGGGGTATTTCCCTCTTTCTCGGCAGGATGGAACATGGACAGGGAATCGTTTTTCCAGCCGTTGGAAAACTACATCACCACCTTTAAGATCCGTGCATCGTGGGGGAAACTTGGGAACCAAACTTTGAGAGCCAATAATGACTTCCCAAGCAGTCCCTACTATCCGTACATCACTACAATTAGTTCAAACCAGAACTACACTTTTGGTGGTACTTCGGCAGTTATCGCGGCAGGTGTAGGCCCTGTCAACGGAGCCAATTCGGGAATCAAATGGGAAACGACGACCATGAAAACGGTAGGGGCGGATCTTTCCTTTCTTAAAAACAGGCTCACACTTACAGTCGATTATTTTGATAAACAAACAGACGATATTCTGCTGGCTGTACCGGTCGGTGGAGTCTATGGGTTGAATGCGCCGGTTCAAAATGCAGGTTCTGTCAAGAACACAGGTTGGGAGTTTTCGGTAGGCTACAATGGCAAGAAGGGTGACTTTACTTATAACGGCTCGCTGAATGCATCCTTTATCAAAAATGAGATTACCGATCTGCATGATACCGGACCTATCATAAGCGGTTATACATTCCGGGAAGTGGGTTTTCCGATTGATGGATTGTACGGCTACGTAGCAGAAGGTATTTTTCAATCTACGGATGAGATTGCTGCTCATGCCAAACAAGGTACACGAACTGCAGCCGGTGATCTCAAATACAAGGATATTAACGGTGATGGTCTCATCAATACTTCTGACAGGCAATATCTGGGCACAAGTTATCCCAAAACAACTTTTGGGTTCAATGTGGGCGGTGCATGGAAGGGGCTGGATCTTTCGGTATTTTTTCAGGGAGCTGCCGGTGTGAAATCTTATACAGATGGAGGCAAGCTTGGATTTGTGAGCCAGGGACCAGGCAAGCCCACTTCAGTGTTGCTTGACAGCTGGACACCTGAAAATACTTCCGCGGAATTACCCCGCATTCTGTCAAGTTTTACCCAGAATGATCCTTCAAGTATGTCCTCTTCCTTCTGGATAAAAAGCGGGTCTTATCTGCGGTTGAAGAATCTGCAACTAGGATACTCTTTACCTGAAAAGTGGCTGAAAGGTATAAAGCTTCAAAAGGTCCGGTTCTATTACAGCGGGCAAAATATATTGACACTGAGTAGTTTGTATAAATGGGTGGATCCGGAAGCTCCCAATGTGAGCAGTGTTTATTACTACCCACAGGTAAAGGTAAATACAATAGGTCTAAACGTTACATTCTAAACCGAAACATAAAAATGACACGATACAGATATTCACTTTTATTTGCTACGGCCCTTCTTTTGTCAGGATGTGACAAGGATTTTTTGGATCGGAACCCTCAGGATGCGTATAGCAATTCATCCCTTTGGTCATCCTCTAACGATGCATTGGCCGCGCTGAATGGTTGTTATAGCGGCTGGGAGGAGAGCTATAATACACTTTATATGGATTGCGCTTCTGACAACGCTTATGGCCAGTACTATTGGGAAGGCTATACTTACTTTGGAAATGGCTCTATTACACCATCCAGCGCCTATTCACAGGACCGATGGAGCTATTCCACGATCCAGAAATGTAACTGGTTTCTAGAAAATATTGATGTTACACCCATGGATGAAGCTTTGAAAAGCAGGCTGAAATCAGAAGCGCGCTTTTTGAGGGCTTACCAGTATTACACCATGTCGCAGCTCTACGGCGATATACCTTTGGTGACCAAATCTATTTCAGGAGAAGAGGCCAATGCCATTTCAAAAACGCCGATGATAGAAGTGCAGGCATTTATTTTAAGCGAGCTTGGTGCAGTGGCTGCCACTCTTCCGGTTAATTATACGGGTAGTGATGTAGGGCGGGTCACGCAGGGAGCAGCTTTGGCACTGAAGGCGCGAATTGAACTCTACACCGGCAAATATGCGGATGCTATTGCCAGTGCGCAAAAAGTAATGGCACTGGGTTATGCGTTGCATCCAAGCTATCAGGATCTGTTCAGGATACAGAATGAAAATAACAAGGAAGTTATCCTGGATATCCAGCATAAGGAAAATGATTATGCTAACGGAAACATCGGTGTAATGCCTTCTTCCTCTTACGGTGGCTGGTCTTCTATTAACCCAACTCAGGCACTGGTTGATGCCTATGAGACCAAAGATGGCAGGCTTATCACAGATGCGGCTTCGGGATACAATGCCAATGATCCTTATGCCAACAGGGACCCGCGTTTAAAGGCAACCGTTCTGGTGCCGGGGCAGCTGTACGCAGGGAGTTATTTTAACCCGATTGAATCATCGTCTGCTGATTTCATCGGTGGGGGGAATAATTCAGCCACGGGTTACATTGTAAACAAGTATACTTCCAATCTTTCCGACTACCCCGATATGTGGAACACCGGATTGAATCAGATCGTGATACGGTATGCAGAAGTTTTGCTCATATATGCTGAGGCGAAAATTGAAGCCGGACAGGTTGATGCTAGTGTGTATGACGCCATCGACGCTGTACGTGTAAGGGCAGGTATGCCTAAAACGGACCGTGTAGTCTACAACAGTCAGGTCAAACTTCGTGAACTGGTAAGACGGGAGCGCAGGGTTGAATTGGCTATGGAAGGACTTCGCTGGTTTGATGTGCAGCGCTGGAAAATAGGTCCCGAAGTGATGGCCAAGCCCGTACTGGGTGCACGCCTGGGCAAGGTAGACCTAGCCACAGGGAAACTGACACTTTCAGGCGAACATATAAAGGCAGAAGACCGGACTTTCGATCCTGCCAAAAATTACGTCTGGCCAATTCCTCAAAGTGAAATAGATATCAATAAAAATCTCGGACAAAATCCGAATTATTAAATTTTACACTAAACGGAATCGTTACCTCGCCAGTCATTTCCGTAACCGGGGGACGAGGCTGAAATGATTTCTTTTTGAAAGTACGAACTCCTGATAAACTGCGGGAATATAATTCATATCTATACAATGGCTATACAAACTGACTTTGAGATTACTGCCAAAAAACACTGGTTGACATTTATACTTCCGGGTATAATTGTCTTGATGGGAATTTTAATGTTGGGTAGCTCTACCGTCTGGAAAGTTCTGGGAGCTGTTTTAATTCTCTTTAATGTAATCAAACTGATCTCGCTGGGCAGTGTACGGTGGACACTCAGCCCGGCTGGCTTGTATGTAACGAGAGGTATTTTGCCATGGACAAAAATACAGATGCAAATACCCATCTTCGATATTTATGAATCTCTGGTTTCATTTGGGATGTTCGGGCATTTTCTGGGATACGGACATATTTCTATTCGGAGAACAGAGGGCGTCACATCTGTTATCGGGGAGACCAGCATGACTGGTGCAAAAGAGTTTTCCGGACAGATAAACCAACTGGTGCAGGACTACAAGATGCGCAAAAATACCCTTATAGTTAATCAGGCTTATGCTAGTCCAAGTATCAGCCAACAACTAAAACACCTTGCAGATTTGAAAAATAGTGGCGAGCTGACCCAGGATGAATATGATACAATGAAGTCGAGGTTAATAAACTCAGAGAAATAAAAAAAGGAGAAATGAAAAGGAGTGAGGAAATAACGCACGCGTATTTTGATTTTCTGGATAAGCATCTGGCTGATATTCTTTCAGGCAATGTAACAGAAATGATGGAACTCAATGAGATTGCTGCTGAGCTAAATATATCAGCCCAGCACCTTGGAGATACGATCCAGCAGACTATGGGAAATCATCCTTGTCATTTTTATGATAGTAAAATATTGGAGCAAGCCATGAAGTTACTGGTGGAAACCGATATGTCAATTGCCGGTATCGCTAAACTGCTAACTTATGAACCCTCCAATTTTTCAAAATTCTTCAAAAAATTCAGATACGAGACGCCCGGTCAGTTCAGGACAAGAAAAAAGCTGACGGAGGTAAAAGTCCCGGGAAGTTCACCATGAAAATAAGGATTTGGGACTTCAACTTTGCAATCAGTTAAATCAATCAAATAAACAATCAAACAAATAGCTATGTCAGCGACTAATTTAAAAGACAAAGTAGTACTTATTGCTGGTGGGGGCAAGAATCTGGGAGCTCTGTTAAGCAAAGATTTTGCTGCGAAAGGGGCCAAGCTGGCCATTCACTACAACAGTGAGGGATCAAAAGCAGAAAGCGAAAAAACTTTGGCGGCAGTGCAGGCTTTGGGTGCAGAGGCTTTCTTGTTTCAGGGAGACCTTACTCAGGTAGCAAACGTTACAGCATTCTTTGACGCGGCCATCGCGAAATTTGGCAGTATCGATATCGCGATCAATACGGTAGGGATGGTATTGAAAAAACCATTTACTGAAACTACTGAAGAAGAGTATGATAAAATGTTTGGTATCAACTCAAAATCGGCTTACTTCTTTTTGCAGGAGGCTGGTAAGAAGATTAACGATAACGGCAAGATCTGCACGATAGTAACCTCATTGCTCGCTGCTTATACCGGATTGTATTCTACCTACGCAGGAGCGAAGGCGCCGGTTGAACACTTTACCAGAGCGGCATCCAAGGAGTTTGGAAGTCGTGGTATCTCTGTAACTGCGGTAGCACCCGGCCCGATGGATACCCCTTTCTTTTACGGACAGGAAAGTGAAGATGCGGTAGCCTATCACAAATCAGCTTCTGCTCTGGGAGGTTTGACTAACATCAAGGACATTGCTCCCTTGGTAGAGTTCCTAGTAACCGAAGGGTGGTGGATCACCGGGCAAACCATTTTTGCCAACGGCGGGTACACAACAAGATAATCATCAAAGGGTAATTGCCGGGCCAGGGCTTGTCAATTACCCTTATTATTTAACGCTTTATTTAAAAAACATGAGTAATAACGTAATAAAGAGACACGGGCAACACACCTATCCTGAGAAAAAGGTATTGTGTCTGGTTTCAAATGCTGCACTTCTTGAAGGTATGCAGGTAGGCTTTTTTGCCGAAGAGATGACCCGGCCTTTCTTTGATTTCATCAATGCGGGTTATGAGGTAGACGTAGCATCGCCTGATGGTGGCGCAGTGGTTTTCGATGGACACAGCAACCCTGAAAATCCCAAAGGTGCCTACCCAAATGACCTTGTCAGTATTGGGTTTGTCCACCACACTGTATTTGGTAAGTGGATGGAAAATACGATTCCAATTGCTGATGTAAACGTTGCCGACTATGATGCGATTTGCGTAGCTGGCGGTGGAGCACCACTGATCACTTTTAAAGATGATCTGAAACTGCATCAGTTAATAGCTGATTTTTACCAGGCAGGAAAGATCACCTGCCTGATCTGCCACGGAACATCTCTGCTCTTGTGGACTAAATTGAGCGATGGGACACTACTGGCCGATGGGAAAACATGGACCGGATTTGCAGATAGTGAGGAAGATATGATCAACGAAACGTTCGGAAAGAAGGTAAACGAATATACAATAGAAACCGAAGCACGTAAAAATCCGAACACCACTTTTGAAGTTGCAGGGGCCCTTGAGCCATTTGCCATAAGAGACGGAAAGCTGATAACCGCACAACAGCAGCACAGCAGTTATCTGGCCTCACAATTTGTGATAGAAGCGCTGTCGGAATAAAGATACAATATTTAAATGACGTGTATGCCGCCATAAGCGGCATACATATATTCTGTTTCTCTAAAATATTATAAAAAAATGAATCATTTCTCTACACTTCTTACAGGCAGTGCCCTGATGCTTATTACTATTACAAGCAACGCACAAACAAAAATCAAAGACGGATCAGTAACTGGTAGTTCGTCACTTGCCAAGCCTGGGGCCATATTGGACCTTGAAAGTAACAACAGAGCCTTGCTGCTTCCCCGGGTGGAACTTACAAGCACCACCAGCTGGGCACCGCTGAATGGCGCGGCGCCCGCCGAAGGTGGATACACTGTATATAATACCAGTACAACGACGACGGAAGGGAGCACTACCTATCCAGTATTAAGTGGGGGAGCAGGTGAATACTATTGGGATGGTGGTGGCTGGGTAGCAAAAAAGTATAACGCTGCTTCTGTCTATCAGGAGCCATTCCAAGTAGAAGGCACAACTACAAAAGCAACCACCAACACCCAAAACATTTACCAGAACGGAAACTTAGGTTTAGGAGATTTCTCAACCACAAACCCACTTGCAAAATTAGATGTGCGTGGAGCGATTCGTGTGGGAACAGACCACTTAGGCTCAGTAGGTAGTAATTCAGCAGCATTTGGACTAGGAAATACCGCTTCGGGACAATATGCTATTGCAACCGGAAGTGGTACTATAGCAAGTGGAAGCAGGTCAACCGCAATGGGTCTTAATTCTACAGCAAGTGGAAGTACTTCAATCGCAATGGGTCTTGGTACTACAGCCAGCGGAGATCGATCAACCGCCGTAGGTAATGGTTCAACAGCTAGCGGAGTTGAATCAGTAGCGATGGGTGAATTTACAACCGCCAGTGGACTTTTATCAATTGCAACGGGATACAGCTCAACCGCCAGTGGGAATTTTTCTACTGCAATGGGAATACGTACCGTTGCTACGTCAAATCATGAAACAGTGATTGGAAGTGATAATGCAATAAGAACTGGAACGAATTACACTGGTGGTACAGGATATGTTCCTGTAGCTACCGATGCTCTGTTCCAGGTGGGCAATGGCTTCGCTACACCATCAATAACGCGTAGTAACGCTTTAACAGTCCTTAAAAATGGTAAAACCAAAATAGGTGGCTATCACACTACCAAACCAGATCTTACCCTTGAAATAAGTGGTACTGATGGTGTATTGCTACCCACGGGTACAGATGCAGAACGCCCCGCAACAGCGGTATTTGGCACACTTCGCTACAATACAAGCATTGGCCGCGCCGAGGTATATGTAAATGATGTAAATGGAGATGGTATTCAAGGTGATGCCGGATGGAGGGCGATTTAAGGGTTGTTTGTCGCAGTGAAAACTGGAAAGACACAAGGGACTCTAGATAGTTATGGAGTATTGACTCGGTTGATCGTTCGTTGGTTTAGTTAATGAATCGCACAGAAAAATTGGATTCAGGTATACCTGTTTCACAAAATGATATATAAATGAAAAAAATATTAATATACGGTCTTTTTACTGCACTGATTGCCTCTTGGCACGCAGCAACAGCGCAGAGCAGTACACTAGACAACGGTTACCGTACAACAGCCGTTAGCGATGTTACTTTCGAATACAGCGAAACACTTTACATCGGGCCCGATGCAGTGTGGGAAATAAACGGCGTGCACGTGGTCTATAGCTCCAATGTATGGATAGCACCTACAGCAAAGATATCGGGCACCGGTACACTTGTCATTGCCGACCCGGCAGCAAATCCGTTTTATACCGTTGCCGCTGGAGCTACCATTATAGATGGTAATGACGGTAACTTTATAAACCTGAATATAAAACATCAAAATCCTGCGAATATCATATTAGATGATATTGCAGATCCGGGATTTGATATTATCAATCCTTCGGGAGCCCTTGCAGCTGCACTTAAAATAGGAAAAGATTTTTCCTTTGAAGTGGATAATGGCGATGTGCTGCTGAATGGCAATGATTTCGTGTTTCGGGAACCTGCAACTGTAAGTAATTTTGGTGTCAACCGCATGGTGGTGACGAGTAACAGCATAGATGGGCACATGGCTATGGAATTTAATGAGGGGCCGAGCGGCAGCTTTACATTCCCTGTGGGTATTGCCGAAGGCGACTATACTCCTGCAACATTTGGTTCCTACGGTATTGTTGAATTAAATGTGAGCGTCACAGACTATACCGCCACCACGGCACAGATCGGAACTCCACAGGAAGGTATGGACAGGGTTTGGCATATTTATGGTTCGGGCAGTCCCAGTACCATACAACTTCAGCACAACATATCTACTAACGGTACAAGTTATATCGATGATCAGGCCTATATTACCCGTTATAATGGTAGTGCCCAATGGCAGCCTTCGGACAGAATTGATTATGAGTCTCCAGGGGTACACATGTTTACTATCAACAGCTCGGAGATGCTCATGAATTTCGGCATTCCTTTTTCAGCTACCAGCGAGCAAGCTTGGTTTACCAAAACGAGCGACAAAACCACACCGCTACCGGTTACGCTGTTAAGTTTTAATGCTAAAAAGACAGAGGATCATGTCTCACTTACATGGGCAACGACATCAGAAAGCAACGCATCTCACTTTGAAATACAGCGCAGCGCGGATGCCCGACATTTTGATACCGCCGGGACAGTAAGTGCGAAGGGTGAAAGTAGTGAAATACAAAATTATTCCTTCCTGGACTTGCCGGCAACATCTTCCATATTATACTACCGGTTAAAAATGATTGACGTGGACGGGACCTATGCGTTTACTAATATCCGTAATGTCAATTTTGAGAGTTCGGCAGATCTTGTTAGCGTTTATCCGAATCCTGCATCTTCGTTCATTAAAGTGGATGCGCCTAACGCACGCTCGCTGAAGATATTTAACAAAATGGGCCGGATTTTGCACACTTCACAAGGAGTTGTTCCAAGCCGTGTCGATATCAGTAGCTTTCCTGATGGAATCTACATCGTTCAGGTTGTAGAGCAAAATGGCAAGGTGAAAGCGACCAGGATCGTTGTGAGCAAATAATTTACTTCAATCAATTAAATGGTATGAGAATAAAATGGGGCCGATACAGACATCTTGTACGGCCCCATTTTTAAAAACAGATCATCAAACAACTAACTGTAAATCAAATGGACTATTCAAAACTAACCAACCCAACCGTAAAAGCAGCGTTGGAAGCACGGCAAAAAGGTGACAGTATGAGATTTCTTTCGTATTTCGCAGTAGAACCGAAAATGACTGACGATGGTAACCCAAGGGATTTTTATGGCTTCGTAAAGGGTTCATGTGGTAAGGAAGTTTTTCTAAGCATTGATGAGGTAGGAAGTAACGGAACTGCGATAATTGGAAATTTTAAAGCCGGGCAATGGGGGACTTTTCCTGTTTTTTTTAAGTTCGAACAAAATTCGGAAGGTAAGTTTGAGCGTCTGGATATCGGGCAGGCATAATGATCTCCTTGTTAATGATGCTGAAATCGATAATCTGCCTTTTACCAAAGAACCTGGTTTTACTTATATTGCTTACTGTTGCATCAATTCCAACTCAGGCGCAGGATATCGACGGAGTAAGTTCCTTTGTCGTTGGTGGCGTGAGCATGAATATCCCAAAAAGTAACAAGCTTTTGATTTACAGCGGTATGAGCCCAACAGACAATGTGAAGGCACTTTTAGTACTACCTAACTTCAAAGTCCACAAATACATCACACTTACTCCCGGATATACTTATGTGAATGTGGACCTGGATAACGGTGGCAGGATTGAAGAGCACCAGTTCCTGGGGATGGCTACGCTGGCTGTTGCGCT
Source organism: Dyadobacter sp. CY312 (assembly GCF_021390535.1). Classification (GTDB taxonomy): domain Bacteria; phylum Bacteroidota; class Bacteroidia; order Cytophagales; family Spirosomataceae; genus Dyadobacter. The sequence goes on along the minus strand of NZ_JAJUXG010000014.1, from coordinate 181,310 downwards.
TGCTAAAAACTGGACGCTTGCCGATCGGAATATGTACTTTCACCGTTTTCGGACCGGCGGTGACCTGTCATTTTATAGAAACCGGCCGGGCATTACACACAAAACACAACTTTTTAAAAAGCAGGCGAGTGTTTTCTTGCAGGATGAAGTTTACCTGAGCCTAAACGGTGGACAGTTTACGCGCAACAGGATTATTTTGGGTGCTGATTTGAAATTGTTCAAATGGCTTACTCCGCAGGTAATGTGTATGTATCAAAGCGATAAGGTAACCGGCAATAAAATTCTGGCCTGGCTGGTACTTACAGTTCCGCTTGAAAATTTTGGTGTGTTTAAATAGGATAACGTGTTGAGGACCTTAATCATGTGTACTAAAAATTTATAGAATCATGAATACATTTCAGTCTTTGTTCGATAAACAGAAGGAGTTTTTTTATACTGATACCACCAAAACATACGAGTGGCGGATGGATCAGCTCAACCGTCTGGAAAAATTTTTGACCGACAATCAGGATGCCTTTTGCCAGGCACTGAAAACCGATTTTAACAAACCGCCATTTGAACAGCTTTTTGAAATTACGGTACCACTCGGTAACATAAAATATTACAAAGAAAACCTTAAACAGCTTATGACTCCCCAGCAGGTAGAAATACCGAAGGGGTTGGAAGATACGGGTAACAAAGGGGTTATTTACAAAGAACCTTTTGGTGTAACGCTGGTTATCGGGCCGTTTAACGCACCAGTATTGCTGCTCCTGGATCCAGCTATTGCAGCACTGGCCGCCGGAAATCCTGTTGTGCTTAAGCCTGCCAACGTTACGCCCACCGTGGCTGCACTTTTTGCTGAGCTTATACCGAAATATTTTCAGCCCGAAGCGGTGACGGTAGTCACGGGTGGGAGAGAGGAAATTACAGAATTACTTCTTTTGCCTTTCGATTTTATCTTCTTTACCGGAAGCTCCGCGGTGGGAAAAGTAGTGATGCGGGCAGCCGCGGAAAACCTCACACCCATTGTGTTAGAATTGGGCGGGCAAAACCCGACCGTGGTAGATGAAACGGCCAACCTGGATATTGCTGTTGACCGGATTGCCTGGGGACATTATGCCATTTCGGGGCAGTGGTGTATTGCGCCGGGTTATGTGTATGTGCACGAAAGTATCGCCGAAGAATTTGTTGATAAGCTCAAAAATGCAACCGTAAAAATGTATGGTGAAGACCCAAGTCAGAGCCCTGATTTTGCCAGGATGATCAGCGAACACGATACCGAAAGAGTGGCATCGTACATCATACCTGAAAAAGTGGTTTTGGGCGGAAGGTTTAATGTCAAGCAACGATATGTAGAGCCCACTATTTTGTATCCAAGTACATGGGATGATCCGGCTTTGCAACAGGAGATTTTTGGTCCTGTTTTCCCTATTATGGTTTACAGTGATTTGAAGCAAATCGTGGAAATTATCAAACGTAAGCCCAAGTCTTTGGCCGCTTATTTCTTTAGCAAGAATCAGCGGAATATAGATTACTTCCTGAATGCAGTTTCTTTTGGCGGAGGCTGTATCAATCAAACCAACCTGCATTGCTGGATAGACAGTCTGCCTTTTGGGGGTGTTGGTTACGCCGGAATGGGCAAGTATTATGGCAAGGCAGGTTTTGATGCACTGAGTAATACCAAAGCCATGCTCATTGGAAATCCGGATCTGGAACTGGATGTTTTTCCGCCATATGAAGGCAAGGACATTGCGAAAAATTTGAGTGTTTTTTCTTAAAAGTTTTACCACGAATGCACGATAGTCGAAAGCATTCGTGGCAAACATTAAAACAAACCTTAATTTGGAAGTTTTATGAGACAAATACTTATGCATCATTTAACCAATTAATTAAAAGTTATGATACTGAAAATAATCAACTCTGCACTTATTCTTGTAGCCGTGTTCATGGGTTTTAAACAAGGCTGGGCCATGTTTATGGGTAAACCTGAAATGTTAGAACTTTTTGGGAAATGGGGTTTTTCAAGGAGTTTGATAACATTTAACGGGGCGATAACAGTATTGAGCGCGCTGCTTATTTTGTATCCCAAAACATTCGTCTGGGGTAATTTTCTGATGGCAGCGGGCATTCTGCTGATCATCTGTTTTCACTTAATGGACAGGGATCTTAAAGGCGTGATGATTGAATTGCCCTTTCTGCTTCTTAACCTGGTGATCATTTATTTGCAGCATCCATTTAAAAATTAGCCACAGATGCACAGATGAGAAGGCTGAATTTGGAATATCTGCGGCCGCCGCTGCGGTGCATCTGTGGCAAGTGCAAATAATTATGAAATACACAATTCTGGCAATCACATTAATCTGCTCAACTGGCTTTATTGCCTGTGGACAGCGACCGCAACAAAAATTAAACAACCAAACAACCAAAACAGTGGACACAAGCAAACTAACCAACCAAACAGTAAAAGCCGCATTTGATGCCTGGCAAAAAGGTGATAGTAAAACATTCATCTCGTTTTTTACAGCCGATGCAAAACTTTATGATGACGGTAGCCCGCGCAATTTTCAGGCATTTGTGAAAGAGGCTTGCGGTCATGAGAAGTTTACTACTATTGATAAGGTCGAAAATGAGGGAAAGGATATTTTCGGAAACTTCCATACAGAAAAGTGGGGTGATTTCAGAACTTATTTCAAGTTCCATTTCGATGCAGCCGGGAAGGTGGATAGACTGGATATAGGTCAAGCCAACTGATGCAAAGCGGCTTTGTTGACTTATTGCGCAACCGCAAATATGAAATTTTACTTTTTGCACTGGCGCAGCATTTATTTATTGGCATTTTTTTAACAGACCTCGACTTTTATACGCGCGTGATCTGGCCGATCAATATGCTAGTTCTGGGACTTGGGAGTATTTTTATTTTTACAGGCAAACATAGTCTGCGGCATTGGTTTCGAAATATTCATTTTATTGTTGTGCTGTTGCTACCCGTAGGAATTCCATTTTTCAAACATGATCCGGATTATTTTAAAATACTGAATATCAATTATGTTGTCTTTTTTGTGTTCTTGTTTCTGGAATTATTACGGTTTTTACTAAGGCCTGGCTATATCAATACCGACATCATTTCAGCTGCGGTTTGCGGGTATTTTCTACTGATAGAAATTTCGGTTTTTTTGTTGCAAACTATGGAATACAACAATTCGGAGTCCTTTAAAGGAATTGATACTTCTTCTTCTGCCAGTATTTTTATTGATCTGGTCTATTTTTGTTCAATCACCTTTACTAGTATTGGTTTTGGGGATATTACCCCTAGTCATCACAGCACCAAACTTGTGACCTCATTTATCGGTATTGCTGGACAATTTTATACCGTGGTGCTGGTGGGTGTTCTTTTGAGCAAATTTACAAGTAAAACAAACTAACCATATGAATATCAGTTCACATTATAAACTTGGCGTATTTCTTGTCTGGACCCGTCGAAGTATTTATGCTTTGGTACTTTTAGCCGCGGTTCCCACTGCTCTGTATCAGGTGCTTGGGTGGAAATGGATTGCAATTCCCTGGGTTCCTATTGCGCTGGTCGGGACGGCAGCATCCTTTATTGCCGGTTTTAAAAACACACAAACCTATAACAGAACCTGGGAGGCGCGGCAGATATGGGGTGCTATTATCAATAGTAGCAGAGCATGGGGCATTATGGCTCGTGATTTTGTAGCGGGAGTTGCCGAAGAAGAGGAGCAGATCCTGCACCGTCAACTGGTTTACAGACATTTTGCATGGCTTACGGCATTGAGATTCCAAATGCGTGATCCTCGTAGTTGGGAACATATAAGGACAAAGCCTTATAACGTTGAATTTAAAAAATACTACAGGGTTCCCGAGTGGGAAAGCGACCTGGGTGAAGAATTGGAGCCCTATCTTACCGAAAAGGAATGTAGCGCAGTTCTGAAAGCTAAAAACCGGGCCACCCAGATTATCGCTTTGCAATCAGCACAGCTGAAAGCGTTAAAGCAATCGGGACAACTGGAAACCTTTCCTTACATGCAAATGGCCAACCTTTTGAAGGAGCTGTATGAGCATCAGGGTAAAAGTGAGCGTATCAAAAATTTTCCATACCCACGCCAGTTTGCCAGTATCAACCTATTTTTCATCCGCTTGCTGGTGATATTGATGCCCTTCGGCATGTTGAACGAATTTGCAAAGTTGGGTGATCATGGTGTTTGGCTTACCATTCCATTCAGTGTAATTGTTGGCTGGGTGTTTACTTCGCTTGAACAGGTTGGAGAAAGTACTGAGAATCCGTTCGAAGGTGGAGCGAACGATGTTCCCATCACCTCTATGTGCCGCACCATTGAAAGCGACCTTAGAGAGATACTCGGAGAATCCGACCTACCACCGGCCATTGTAGCAGAAAATGATATTTTAATGTAACATAAATAATGGATCAAACACTTTATATCGACATCGTCCGGAGATTTTATCCGAACGCAAAGACAACGGAAGATACAATTAACAGTCTGCTGGATGTTATTGAAAGCAAACTGAACTTAAAACCTAATCAACTCATGCATGCCGACAGCATGTGTTGTGATGATGTGAACGCGATTCAATATCCTCCAAGGGCTTATGAAATGCTTGGTCCGTTTCACATGGGAGGCTTGAATGGTTTCCCGTTTGCAGGCGTTACCGGCATGAACGCTTTTGCGCACCATGTTCCAGAGGATGGAGCAGTGGTTATTTTTTATGCTCCACATATAGGCGTTACCAAAGAGGGCAAGATAGGCGAGATCCACCGGATAGGACAAAGTGGCAACTCTTCATGTTGCGGTGCAGCGCAAGGCGCATTAGGTAAACTTATTGATAATCAGATTATTCAGGATGATGTTACCAGCCTGGACTATCAGATGAACAGCATTGAGCAGATATTTCTGCGTTCAGGAAGTCGGATTAAAGAGGCGGAGAGTCGGATTTTTGAAGCTACCGAGGTGATGTTTGAGGCGATCGACGACCGTATACAAACTCTGATTTCGAAAACAAATTATCCCTGTAAACATGTGATCGTCGTTGGAGCTATCTTCATTAATGGCGACAGCGATATGGGTTCTTTCTGTTCTTACAAACGATTTGAACACCTTGATCTGGAAACGGGCATGCGGACTAGCTGGATGGCAGATTTTTTTGCATGAAAATATATTTCAGGTATTACGTGATCGGAATGAAAATATGTTTTGAAAAAGTGGGCAGGCAACAAACGCAATATGATTAATTTGAATCTTAAAGCTGTCTAAGTACACTCTTGATCATGGATGGTCCGTCGATATAATCGAATGGGTCATCACATGCCAGTCACGGGTTCCAGCATTAGAAACATGCAGGGATTGTCCAATATAAAATAGTTTTCACTGACTCCCTTACAGCAACAGATATGGCATCTACCTTTGATGCAGGTCAGAGTATTCCAGGCTTTATAATGGCCATGCGCACCTCTTTTGTGACCACCCGCACCATAGATGCAGAACATCCGTTTAATTTCCCCTGGTACGTGGTTGGCAAGGATGCTCAGGTCCGGAACCGTCCAGAAAGGTATTGGTGTCAACAAATTTAGCCATTTGATGATGAAGATGTAGTTTTTTCTATCTGGTATTTTCGTCACGCACGAAACCGTGCGTGACGTTTTTTGTTACCTACTTTTCCACAATCCAGCGGTTTACGCTGTTGTGCTTTCCTTCAATTACAACCTTAAAAAAGCCGGGCGGAAGCTTAGAAACGTCCAGTTCGGCCTTCCGATTTTCTACTGGTACGTCATCCATTAAAAGATAAAGATCTCTTTCTCCTTTTTCAAAATGGTTGGTTGTCGATAGCCAGATCTTAACCTTTTCATCTTTGGTCAGGGCATTCCAGGTAAGGTATATCTTGTTTCCTTCTTTTTTTATCTCTGGCTGATCAACCGATATTTTTCCGGTAAGTGAAACACCGTCCAGCTCAAAGGCCTGTTCTTTTGGGATCGTAACATCCAGATGCCTGGCGACTGTTGGCATAATATCAACAATAGCCGGAGTAAATGATCCTTTTTTTTCTTTAAAATGGGTGTTCAGGTCTTTGGCATTTGTAACAATCCAGGTATCACGTTCCCGGTCTGACTGGCCTCCATGGCCTTTACCCGTGTTTGGCGCACGGCCATGGTCGGTTGTGATCACAATCAACCAATCCTCCTGAAAGCTTTTCTGTCTGTATTCGATTGCTCGGTAAAGGCGACCCATCTGATCATCCATGATCCCGATCGCCTTGTGAAACTGCTCACTATCTCCATACTTATGTCCCATGTCATCGGTGTATTCCAGATATACCCAGGACAGATCAGGACTATCAGTTCTGATGTAGGTGGCCGCCTGATCGACAACCTTTTCATCGATCAGGTGGATGTATTCACTCTGCTTGTCGTGAGGAAAATGAATGGTATCCAGCTCAAAGCCGTCGAAGGGATAGTCAATGCGTAGTCCGTCCGTCTGTGGCAATCCGTCGCCTACCAGTTTGGTGCGGTTGTCGAGCCAGGTGGAGAAGACAGCGCTTCTTTTATGCGGGTACTGCTCCTTGAAAAACCGGAATATCGTCCAGTACTGGTAGTTGGGATCTTTAATGTCGTTATCCCAGACATTGTGTTTATTGACCCAGGTTCCGGTGAGCAGACTGTTGTATCCAACGGCCGAAATCGTCGGTGTTTGAGAGTACGTCCCCTTGCCGCCACCAACATGAGCGCGGGTGAAACCACCCGCTTTGCAGATAATGTCCAGATTCGGCTTGGCTATTTTTTCAATTACATCACCTGAAATGCCATCTACAATGACGAACAACACCTTTTTTTGTTTGGATTGTCCATAACCTTCACAGACGCTAATGATTAATACTGCCAGTGATAATATCTTTTTGAGCATTTTTTATATGGTTTGGTTAAGGAATTAGATTTGAAAGTGATATCATTTCGACACTAACAGACCCTGTCTGTTAGTGAATTTCAAATACCGTCAAGACAGCCGAATGATCCGAAGGCCATACATCGTCGATCTGGGGAGGTGTTCTGATGATCTTTGAGAACCTGGGTTTTAATCCCGGTCCTTTGTAATAGACATAATCAATACGCAACGTTTGCATATGTCCGTAAATGGCGGCAAATGTTCCGGCGGGGTGGGTGACCTCGTTTGGATGTATGATACGGTAGCTGTCGGCATATCCGTTTTGTAGCATTAATTTCGAAATAGGAAAATCGACCGGGCCGTAACCATAGTGCAGAGAGGCAGCTCTGGAAGTCCAGTCCAGATGGCTCCCTGAATTGAAATCTCCGGCAACAATTACCGGCAGAGAAGGTTCCGAGAGAAGTATCGGGTCGATGTCGTTATCGATATTATTTTGGGCATCAACGCCAGCGAGCATTTTATCTTCAGCGATCCAATTGTTGGGATCGGAACCTGGGTTGGCATAAGATCCCGTATATTCATGATCGTGCGCATATCGAAGCCACCAGTTGCCAATGAGTATTTTTTTGTTTCCGGGAATTGTCACAGTAGCCACATTCGACTTAAACTTCTCAGTGGATGGGTATTTTTTCATCGGAAACCGGCTAAAAAGCGCAAGATTGTCCTTCATGGAGGTGGAGAATACGGAGCCGTTGACCATCTTAATTTGGGAATTAAGATCATGTCATTTCGGATTGAATTGACCAGTATAAGTGACTGACTGATAGTTGTGTAACTCATGGAATTAAAGAATGGGTTGATGGACAATCTGCCACGGAATCAAGTGGTCAAGTCATCCGAATTCTCCAATCTATCGCCAGGTTATCAGGTGAATTCGGCAAAAAGCCACTCAATTTCGGCAATGGGCGACCCAGCGCTTAGAAGATTACCTGATGAAGGGTTATGCAATTAACGAAAAGCGACTGAATCAAAAGCAGCAAGAGGTACAAACCTTTAAAGAAGGAATACGAATACTGAGTAGAAGAATTGGAGCACTGGAGAATTTTGATTACTCTTTTGCACAAAAACAACTAAGTTTTCAGAAGCTGCCTGAGTCGTCCCTGATAAGCCTGCAAATAGTTTTGTTTTGTCGTTTCGTCTAGGAAAGACGCAAGAATTAACTGCTCCACTTGTTCGGCCCCGCTGAGCATACGTGCGACTATTCCGTCAAATACTTTAGAGTTAATTCCTGCTATTTCAGCTAGAGAGGTAAATTGCTGTATCACCTTACCTTGGGCTAGTTTCTTGGGTAAAAGTCCATCGTCCAATGCAAAATCTTTATCACGAATATGTATACGGCTATTGAGCAAATCATAGGCTGGACTCAAACGATAGTCTCCCTGATCGGTTTCGAGCAATGAGAAGTTTTTGAAATGCGCATCACCGTTAGAGAATAAATAATTAAACATTAATCTACGGAGCAATTTTGGGGATTCGACTGTGTAAGCAGGAACATACTTTTGCATCAGATCAAACATTTCCAGGTAACTTCCTAAGTATTTATAGTGTTCTCCATGGGTTTGGGGCATGCGTCCCGTCAGTGATGCAAAATCATCCTGCGCACATTTCCTGCCATCAGGAAACCTGTCAAATCTTTTAGTAATGTAGGCCTGCGCTCCTTCCGCAAAAAAGATCAATGCGTTGTCTGCTGTTTCGATACCATAAACCTGCCTGGCGATCTGCATAGTCAGATGCTCGTTGGCCGGCATCTGATCCGGCCGGCGTCCGGTGGACGGTATGGGCTTCAAAATATAATTACCCTGCTCGCCTTCTTCGATCAATCGTAATTTATTCTTATCAAGGATTACCGAAAACTTTTCCTGAACACCTGATATTGACATCCGTTTGCGATTTTCTTCAAACAGTTCATTGGTGTCTTGATTGCTCGCGGGTGAATCATACCTCAAAATATGGCTTACGCGCTTGCCATCGAAGACCCGCCTGAGACAATTCTTACTATAAGTGTCATAGCCAGGGGCCAATGTGCCCGGGCAAAATTGAATATCTGGTAACCTCATTGATTGTCAATTTTAATAATTGTCACAGCCCCAATCGTGTCGCTTTTTGCAATTGTGAGTAGCAGGCCAAAGTAGTCGTTTCGATCTATACGGTTTAGGTGACACACCACTTCTTTATTGGAGCCCTCCGGCAACATGTTATAGAAAAAGGGAAACAAGTATTCAGACTGATAGGCCTCAATCGTTTTTGGTAAGGTCAAACTGATAGGAGGTTTCGAACTGTCTTCTGCCCATTCTTTGTGATAGTGAAATTCAAATACACCGTTGTTATCCTGCAATAGGATACCGGCCTGCTCTCCTCTAAAAAGAACCTTTGCACTTCTCATGGATTAATGGTTTTTTTTATGCTTAGGGTGATTTCAAGGCCCAGGGCATCACATAGTTTCTTCAATGTTGACAAAGTAGGATTGCCCTTGCCAGACTCAAATTTTTTCAAAGCGCCCGGTGCTACACCAGATAAATCTGATAGGGCTTTTTGCGTAACCTTAAGTGATTCTCGCCTAGCTTTGATCGCCTCAATGATAGATACAAAGTTCATTATAATGTTCTTTTAAAGTAAAGTTAAGGATTTTATCTCGAATTACCCTAAAAAAGTATTCTATAATATACTTTTTTAGTGCCACGCTGGTGCGAGTTACAGTATCACGCAAAAAAGTATACTAAAATATACTTTCTGTGAGGATCAAAGCTTAAAACCTTATAGATAGCAAGAAAAGTACATGATAGTGTACTTTATTATTGCATTGGAGCAGGCAGGACGCGACCGAGAGGTCAATTTCTATATGGTCAATACAGGCTGGGCAGGTGGGCATTATGGGACGGGTACCCGGGTCAAGCTGGCTAACACCAGCGCAATGGTCAATGCGGCACTGGAAGGGAAACTCGGGGGAGGTGACCTACACGTTCGTTTTAAACTGTTGTCCAGCAAGTGAAAAGTCTTGTAAAGTAGTTAGGCTACGTCAATTGTGGAGGAAAAAGAACGATTGCAGAATTAATGTAACTCTAACATTGTTACGATTGCCGAGGAATGTATAACGTCGATAATTTTGCTGACGCGTTTTGATTTGCAGCATCTAAGTGGAGAATTCGGAGCTGTTGGGTTCTGCGTCACTTTTGGCGAAAAATAAATCGATTACGGTTTAATATCTTTGCATAACCCTGACCAAAAATATTGTTCGTACAATTTCATTCTGTTTATGATACTAGAAGTAGCAATCTTACATGTTAAAAAGAATCAAGAAATTGAATTTGAAAGAGACTTTGCGTTAGCCGGTAAACACATCAGTTCGACAACTGGCTATATAAGGCACAGTCTACAAAAATGTGTTGAACAATCTAATAAGTACTTACTACTCGTGGAATGGAATAAGCTTGAAGACCACACAGTCGGTTTTAGAGAATCTGACGCCTATAAAGATTGGAAGCGTCTGTTACATCACTATTACGATCCATTTCCAATTGTTGAACACTTCGAAATGATATTCACGAACCCATAATAAAAAATCCGTATACAAATATTATAGTCTAGTACAACAATTAAAATGTTTTCACCAAAAGTGACGATAAACCAGCTGTTGACCTCCGTAATTCGCTTAGGCTGACCACGCTATTTGGGGTTCAATTGACCCGAATATCACATTTGCTCTCAGAGAGTTAACGAAGGGCTAAGGCGGTAAAGTTGATCGCCCTTTTGCCATGGAATTGGGTGGGGCGGCCTAGCGAATTCTCCACCCTTCCACCTGCAAGAGAGAAATGATATAAGATTTACTGAAAGTAGTTTAGCTACCCCCTGTTTACATGCCGGTTTGGCGTAACAGATATGCAAGCGCAGTTTGCCTGGCGGCAGTGTTCTGTTTATTGACCGCCATAGCCAGCGCTTTTCTGGTACCAACAAAAACGACCAGTTTTTTCGTTCTGGTAATTCCGGTGTACACAAGGTTTCGGAACAGCATGCCAAAATGCTGGGTGACCAATGGAATGATGACGGTTTCAAACTCACTGCCTTGGGATTTATGGATGGTAATGGCATAGGCCAGATCCAGTATTTGGGAATAATACCCTGATACAGTTTTTCAACCATATCTACAGCAGCATATCCATAACGTAAAGAGGACCACGGATGAACACGGACCAGTACTTCCTTTAATTCGTCCGTTTGGGTACGCGCCTGCACCAAAGCTTCCAAGTCCACGTGGCTGAATTTTGCATGAATAACCAAGTTGTTCTCATAACTGCATTTTATGTTAAATGACGGTACACAGAACAAGAAGGGCTTTGGCTTTTTAGTAAAATTCTTGGTTTTGTACATGATCAGCTCACTTCTCCCAATTTGTTCTGGATTCGCAGCTGCATCAGGTGAAGATGTTCTTTTACTTGAGCTTTTAAGCTACCAATTTCCTAAGTTGAATCCTATGATTATATGCCTCAGATTGTCCGTACTTCTATTCTTTTTACAATCATTTGGATGCTTTGCCCAGACCGAATTTCGGCGTCCTGATGTGGAAGCTGAATTTCCAGGAGGGAAGGCTGAGATGTATAAGTTTTTGTTGAAAAATCTTAGATTTCCAGAGAAGGCTTTGAAAGCAAACGTCTCAGGGAAGGTGTTTTTGCAACTGAAAATCGATTCGGTTGGAAGTATAGTAAACATTAAAGCATTAAAAGGCTTCGGTTCTGGTGTTGAAAAAGAATGTATTCGAGTAGTTAGGCTTATGCCTGCATGGCAGCCAGCGAGAATTTCTGGGAAATCTACTTCATCTCTCTATAATTTGCCCATCAATATTTGCCTCGAATAATTAGTGTTTTGAGATAAGCTCAGTCAGTAGGCGAGATGGGCAATTTGCAGGCAAAACTGCCTGGTTTCTTGCTAAGAAATAACAGTTTACTTTTCCCACTCCCGACTGTAGAATGAATTACTTTGACAGTATATTAAAGTATGATAGCTCAGGTTAAGCTTTCTAAACCTTGCAAAACGTGCGTTTTTACCTTTTTTTATAGATATTCAATTCAAAGCTTGACCAGACCTAAAACAAAGCGAGGCTGCTTCAAAAAAGCAGCCTCGCTAAATGACAAACTGTATCAAAAAACCGATCAGGCATTAAAACCTCCGTCAATGGTCAGCGCGGAACCTGTAATAAACTTCCCTTCTTCACTCGCCAAAAAAGACACCAGGCCGGCAATGTCATCGCCGGTCCCGTATTTTGGAATAGCCATCCTTTCTCTTAAAAGCTCGGCATGTTCCGTATTGGAAGGGTTCATATCGGTATCGATTGGCCCTGGTTGTACCAGGTTTACTGTAACGCCTTTTGGACCCAGGTCACGGGCCAAACCACGCGTGAAGCCCTTTAAGGCTGATTTGCTCATGGTATACAAAGTTGTCTGTGGACCAAATGAATTATCGGCCATATTGCTACCAATGGTGATAATCCGGCCACCGGCCGACATTTGTTTTGCTACCGCATGGGCCGCCAGGTAAACGGCACGCACATTGATGGACATAATGCGCTCGTAATCTTCAAGCGTGTGGTCTTCGAATGCCTTTCCTATATAGATACCCGCATTGCTCACGAGTATATCGATATGGCCAAACTGTGCGATGGTGGTATTTACTGCATCCGTAATTTGTTGGCTATCGGAACTATCGGCCTGGATCGCTAATGCATTTCCCCCCGCTTCCTGGATCTGGGTAACCACTGCGTCGGCCTTCTCGGTTGCGTGCGAATAGGTGAACACCACTGTTGCACCTTCCCGTGCTAATTTTTTGCTGATTGCTGCTCCAATACCACGGCTACCACCCGTTACCAGCGCTACTTTGTTTTCTAACTTTTTCATTTGATTCGATAATTAATTATGAATCGAATTTCCGTAAAATAGGTTATATTCGCACTGTACTGCTATAATTGTTAGGTACTTACAAAAAAGTAAGAAATGAGAAAAGAGAGCTCCACCAATGCTTTTAATGAAAAGCACATTATCGATAGCTGTGGTATGGCCTATACCGTAGGTCTAATTGGGGGCAGGTGGAAACCTGCGATTCTATGCAGACTATCCAACAAGACCATGCGTTATAGTGAACTTAACCGAGACATTGAAGGAATCTCCGAGCGGATGCTGGTGGCGCAATTACGCGAACTGGAAAATGACGGAATCGTGGAGCGTCAGGTATACCCGGAAGTGCCACCACGCGTGGAGTACAGGCTTACCTCACTTGGCGAAACGCTCAGGCCGGTTCTTGCCTCTATGTCTGACTGGGGGAATATGCACCGGGAGCCAGTAGCTGCCAATATGCAAGAGGCTGAAACGATGCATGCCTAGTAGTGTGGGTTGTTTCCCATGTGAACGATAGGAGGGTGAAATGAAGCCAGTTGAAACATCGCCGCTACATCAAATGTGTGTCTGAAAACGGTGGATAGAATAGTCTATTGTCGATTGGCCGACCTGACAAAAAAGGTGCCTGCTATCGATTCGCAGGTGCCTTTTTTGTTCAGTAAGCTTGGTCAAGGATACCTTAAAATGTACACTTGGGACATAAGATTATTAATCAAAGTCAAAGTTGTAAAAAGAGTGTCATACTAGCCCAAACTGCGTCGAAATTCACCAGAAAAACCGGATGTGGCGCATTAAGGATAATTCCCAGCTGGGCATGAGGTATCAGGCGATAAGCATCGATGACAGTTTGAAGTGGGGCGTTTTGGTCCAGTTCGCCAGACAGCACCAGTACAGGGCATTGAATTTGTTTAAAAACTTCATCTTTGACCTCGGTAGAATTATACATTTTGCTAATGGAGGTAAACCACTCATCGACCCTTTCTGGCTCAGGTACTAATGCCATTTGCTGTTTCCAATAAAGACTGTCCAACTCAGAGCCATTTCTTTATTAACAGTAAAGTTTCTCCATCCCTTTTTCCAGGAGCCTGCTCCAATCGCAATCAGCTTTTTTATTTTTGCAGGAAATGCGGCAGCAAGATAATAGCCTGTGTAAGCCCATCACTAAACCCAAGCACGGTTGCACTGTCACTTTTTTCTGCCTGAATGATTGCATGAATATCTTTTGCCTTTTGCTCGTAGCTGGGATCTGCCTTTCCTATTTCTGATTTTCCATGCCCTCTGGTCGATACAGCTATGACTTTGTAGTTTTTGGAAAGGCTGTCGATGAACCGCCCCATTTCAAGCGTTGACCCGAATATGCCGCCATGTAAAATGACAATTGGTTTTCCTTTGCCATATACTTCATAATAAATCCTGGCATTACCACTTTTTAGATACTGGCCAGCTTTTGGATTGTTGCCATAAGGTATGGCAGTTTCGGGCGATGGGTTTTGCTGCATGAAATGCCTGAGGTGTTTCAGGTCCTGCCCAATCGCGTTTATACCTGTCAGTAATAGCAGACAACATAAAAGTTTAAATTGTAACTGGTTCATTTTCAGTTTGTGTTAATCTGGCTTTGAAATTTTTAGATCGGTAAAAAATCCTTCCGTGCCCACTTCCACCCAGAGTGCTACACCGCCTGATGCGTCGGGTCCTAGTTTGAGGTCATTGACAACCAGTGATGGCTGCGGATTTTTATCTATGAATAATTTGGCAGAAGCGCCTTTCACTTCAATCCGCAGGGTGATCCATTTATTCAGCTCCATATCCGCGTACGACTCATATTTTTCCGGAGATTGTTTGCGGAGCAGGTCAAACTTGTAATCCGGATATGCATAGTATTGGATGGAATGGTTTCTGCGGACCTGATTCTGGGCCCGGCCATTGGTTGGACGAATGTAAATGCTCTCATATTTTGAGTTTTGCTCATCGATACGAAAAGCGATACCAATAAATCCGCGAGCATATTCGGGTGCGTCTTTTAGTAACCTGCTTAGCACTTTTACTTCAATGATACCATCACGAAAGTCTACTTCTTTCACTTTGACAAACGTAGGTTCATCCACTTCCTTCACCGAAGTATCTTTCAATACCCGGAGCGCTTGCTTGCCAACGATCGTCTGAACGGACATGGATGCCTGAACCGGTTCTAGCTTTGTAAGGTTAAGTTTAATGTTTTGGGCATTCGCATAGCTGATCAGCATCAGGAAACTCATTAATACTGGGATGGTGGATTTCATAGCTATGGTTGATTAGACTTGTTCACATTGAAAGTTCATTGCCTTGGGCTTTAACGTGCCACAAAGATCCCAGTTTGCTAGCAGATGTACCCATAACTTATTTTAAGAAATACTCTTAAACTACTTCAAGGTTGGAGAGGGTGCCCGATCAAATTGTTGGCAGTGATTTGAATGCAATCTTGAAACAGTAATGTAACTAAAATCATAAAAAGGTGTTATTTCAATAATCTTAAATCACATCTTGACTCTAAAGCTCAAATTTTGGCAACATCTCAACTTATAGAATATTTCAAACAGTATTTTCCGCTTGCCGAAAAAGAGCGGGCTGAAATAACCCGGTTATTTGTTGAAAAGCAGGTGAAACGTCGTCATTTCATACTGCAACAGGGAGATGTGTGCCAATACTATTCCTTCGTGGTTTCAGGATGTTTTAAGATGTACCACGTAGACCAGAAGGGCGTGGAGCATAATTTGCAATTTGTTGCTGAGAATGGTCGGCCGGCGGATCGGTGGATAGCAGATTTAAGCAGCTTTTATTCCGAAAAACCCAGCCTGATGTACATTGAGGCTATGGAGCCATCTACGATCCTGCAAATTAAAAAAGCAGATCTTCTTTACCTGTTTATCAATCATCACAAGTTTGACCGGAATTTCCGTATCATTACGGAGCAAAAATATATGGAGCTTCAAAACAGGGTACTGGAAAACATCAGCTCTACCGGTGAGCAGCGCTACCAGTCATTTCTGGCCCAATATCCTCATTTGGCTAACCGACTACCAAATGCACAGATTGCATCTTACCTGGGGATCACTCCTGAATTCCTAAGTAAAATCCGAAAGTCAATCGTTTCCAGGGACAAATCTTAATATAGTTTAAGAGTTTTTCTTATAGTTGTTTATGGGTGCGTTTTGACTGCTTGTCAGAACTTTGTCTTATAACTCCCGATCTGAAATCCAACAAATAATTTGTGGGAGTAAGATCGAGTCAGGGCTATTTATAAACAAAGTAACAATTGATGACAATGAAGCAAGACGAGCAAATGATTGAAGAATTGTTGAATGCATATTCTACTGCGCTCAACAATAGCGATGCTGCTGCAATTGCAGCCCTGTATGTGCGGGACGGATGTTTTATGCCGGATGGCCTTCCTACAATCAAAGGACCTCACAAGATTTTGGCCAGTGCCGAAAAATTCTTTGAGCGCCGGACTGTACAAGCCGGCTATTCAATTTTAAATGTAGTTGTTGATCAGAATTTTGGCATCGTTGAAAGCGTAGCAACGGTTGCAATCAAGAACTTTGCCGGTCATGCTACGTCTATGAAAACACGTGATTTGTTTGTGCTAAAACGGCAGGCAGGATCCTGGAAAATAGCGAGGTACATTTTTAATACCTTTAATAAAAAATAGGGATTTATGAAAGCAGCGGTTATTTATCAAGCGGGAGGGCCAGAGCGGCTGATCATTGAAGACAAGTCGGTGCCAGAACCGAATCCGGGACAAGTGCTGGTAAAAGTAAAGGCTTTCGGGTTAAACCGTTCCGAGCTGATGACCCGCAAAGGATACTCACCCGGAGTACTTTTTCCTAGGATATTGGGCATTGAATGTGTGGGCGAAATAGTTGCTGACCCCAGTGGTAAATGGCAGCCTGGACAACAAGTGGCTGCCTGCATGGGTGGAATAGGAAGGGATTATGATGGGAGCTACGCAGAATATGCTGTCTTACCCAGCTCGATCATCTATCCGTTTAACAGTACGCTTTCCTGGGACGTACTCGGCGCAATTCCTGAAATGTTCCAGACCGTTTACGGTTCCCTGCATCTTGCGCTGCGCATACAAAAAGGCGAAAGTATACTGATTCGCGGTGGTACATCGTCAATCGGGCTTCTGGCCATACAGCTTGCCCGCCACTCAGGACTGAGTGTGATTGCAACGAGTCGCAGCGAAGAGAAAAAGCAGTTCTTGATCGAACAAGGTGCCGAAGCAGTGCTGATTGACGATGGTAACCTGAAAGCACAGGTTGATAAGCTGTATCCCGGGGGAATCGACAAAATATTGGAGCTGGTCGGAGCCAATACTTTAAAAGATTCACTTTCCTGCGCTAAACCGGGAGGTATCGTTTGTATGACCGGAATGCTTTCTGAAACCTGGAGTATCCAGGATTTTGCACCCATGGATTACATTCCTGCCGCAGTAAATCTGACTGTATATGATACCGGACAGATGAGTGTCGATCACAAGGCATTTCAGTCTTTTATATCGATGGTAGAGCGCGGTGAAATAAAATTAAGCATCGGCGGCGTGTTCAAGCTTGACGATATCGCCCAAGCCCACAAGCTGATGGATAGCAACAAGGCAAGCGGAAAAATTGTAATAACTACCGACTGAAATAACAAGTTAATATGGAACAAAATGTTCAGGAAGCCCTTTCCCCAACCCAAGTAATGGGAGAAAATGGTGCATTTTATCTTGGTGTGATTGAGGGCCTTACCAAGGAATTTAAAACGCTTCCCTCAAAATATTTTTATGATAAGCAGGGCGATCGACTGTTTCAACAGATTATGGCCTGTGAGGATTATTATCTAACACGCTGTGAGGCTGCCATTATAAAACAGCAACGTGAGCGGATTTGCGCCGCGATCCAAAATGGTGAAGATAGCTTTGATATTATTGAATTAGGGGCGGGAGATGGAACAAAAACGGTATATCTCCTGGATAGTCTTGCCCGGCAAGGTAAATCGTTCCGTTATATGCCGGTTGATATTTCCGGAAATATCCTTGATGAGTTGACTGGTAACTTACTTGCCGAAAACCCTGAACTGGATATCCAGCCATTGGAAGGGGAATATTTCCAGATGCTCGATCAGGCGGTTTCATTATCAAGTCTACATAAGGTAGTCATGTTTCTGGGTTCGAACATTGGGAACATGCCACCGGCAGATGCACTCCGGTTTTGCACCCTCATACGGCAATCGATAAGGCCTGGCGATATGGCTTTGATAGGCTTCGATTTGGTAAAAGACCCTTATTTGATTCGGGCGGCGTATTCAGATCAGCAGGGCATTACCAAAGCCTTTAATCTAAACCTGTTACAGCGGATCAATTCAGAATTGGGCGCTGACTTTGATCTTGATTTGTTTGATCATTACTGCAGTTACGATCCCTGGACTGGTGCCTGTAAAAGCTACCTCGTGTCTCAGCGTGAGCATACCGTGATATTTCCTGATGCGGATATTCATTTCAGCGAAGGAGAATGTATTTGGATGGAAATTTCTCAAAAGTACTCGCTCAGCCAGATCAACCAGATGGCGGTCGATAGCGGTTTTGAAGCTGTGTCTACTTTTACAGACTCCAAAGGATGGTTTGCCGATGTGGTATGGAAGGCTGTCTGAGGCCAAATTAAACGATTAAATTCCCAAAAAAATGGAAGAAACCATTGTAATGGCTGGCAAAGAATTATCAGCCCGGTTTGCTGCGATCAGGCAGCACACCGAATTTATATGCCGTCCGTTAAAAACAGAGGATTATGTGGTACAACCATGCGCGGACGTAAGTCCTCCTAAATGGCATCTGGGACATACCACATGGTTTTTTGAAACCTTTGTGTTGAAACCATTTTTGCCGGGATACCAGGTTTATGACAATCAGTATGATTTTGTATTCAATAGCTATTATGAGACAGTCGGGGCGAGGGTGATCCGCACTGACCGGGGAAATCTTAGCAGGCCGACAGTAGATGATGTTTATGTCTACCGAAGATACGTCGATCAGCAAATGGCTAAACTTCTGGAAAATGCCAAACCAGATTCTGCTTTGGCAGAAACCGTGGAACTAGGCCTGAACCATGAACAACAGCATCAGGAGCTACTGGTCACAGATATTAAGTATATCCTTGGGCATAACCCATTGTTTCCTGCCTATCAGCCTGATTACGTTCCACCGGGCCAGAATTCTGTCGAAAAACCATTTCACCAGGTTGTTGCAGGCAATTACCAGATAGGATTTCAAGGCGAAGACTTCTCTTTTGATAATGAACATGGTAGGCATCAGGTATGGCTGAATGATTTTAAGATTGCGACCCATCTGGTTACCAATCGTGAATTCCTGGAATTTATCACTAGCGGCGGTTATCAGAATTTTAACTACTGGCATGC
Organism: Dyadobacter sp. CY312; assembly: GCF_021390535.1. Lineage (GTDB taxonomy): Bacteria > Bacteroidota > Bacteroidia > Cytophagales > Spirosomataceae > Dyadobacter. Next base: position 162,043 of record NZ_JAJUXG010000014.1, on the reverse strand, counting down.
CGAAGGGTGGGATTGGGTTATGCGTGAGCATGTGTTGGCACCACTGTACTGGCATTTGATAGATGGAAAATGGATGAATTATGATTTGGGTGGGTTGTCGGAAATAATTCCGGGAAATCCGGTTTGTCATATAAGCTTTTACGAAGCAACCGCATTTGCGAACTGGAAAGGGCTGAGGTTGCCTACCGAGGCAGAGTGGGAGGTTTCATCTGCTGCATTGGGCTGGGGAACACGCTGGGAATGGACCAACAGTGCCTATCTGCCTTATCCCGGTTTCAAAAAAGCGGATGGCGCAATAGGTGAATACAACGGCAAATTTATGGTGAGTCAATTGGTTCTTAGAGGGGCTTCTGTGGCAACCCCGGAAGGTCATAGCCGCAGCACATACCGAAATTTCTTTCATCCCCATCTGCGCTGGCAATTCACTGGAATACGTCTGGTTGTTGATTAAAATCAATACTGAATCTTAAACAATGTTAAGGCTGCTTCTTAAAGTTGTTTATGGGTGCATACCGGTAATGTGCGTGACCTTCGTATCACAAACAAAAAATAAAAGAAATGAAAAAAAATTCGCTCTTATTGGCAGTCGCTTTCGCGGGTCTCTCGTGTACAGAAAAAGGCAGATGATCAAATGAAAATTGCAAGGTACATCTAGAATAAAATGGGGACGTTAAACCAGGCACAAAGTACTCTAACGATCGAAAACAAGTCTGCTACTTCAACGGATGCGGACAGGCTGGCTATCAACTCCTTGATAACTTCAACGCATGCCAGCGCAGTTACTGCTTCAGATCCGGCCGCTGTGTCAGCAGCCTTTACTACGGATGGTGTGCTGATGGCCCCGGATTCGCCGACTGCCATCGGCAGCGCTGTCATTAAAGATGTTTATACGAGTGTCTTTTCTGCAATTAAGCTTAATCTTACCTTTAACATTGACGAAGTCGTTGTTGACGGCGAATATGGATATGTCAGATCGCATTCATCCGGAACAACATTGATTAACGCAACAGGTCAAACTATCCCGGCCAGCTACCGCGAGATCTTTGTAGTGAAAAAAGTAAATGGAAATTGGAAAATTGCCTGGTATGAATATAACCAGCCACAATAGTACACCGTAATAACAACCGTTATTTTGTTAATAGCCCGTTCAGTCAATCTGGATGGGCTATTGTTTTATGTGGGGCTTCCTGGAAGAGGAGGTAGTTACGCCGCCCCAGAGCAATTGGCCTAATAGCGTTCTCGATCAGGTTGTTATCAATTTGTAAATCTCCATAAAGTGCGTATAGTTTCATACTTTCCATAAGCGGAAGTGCATATCCTATTGCAGGTCTATATTGAGAGGTGAAATCCAAACATGCCTTGACGGGTTAGATGGATACCAGACCATATATTCTGCTTAATTCTGATTTTGACCTGCTCAATGAGCATTTTGTCCGGCTCGCAAGAGAGTCATTACTTAATTCGGCGCATTTTGGTCAAATTTGAATCTTCCGTACACATGGGGCGCAGCTAAAATGAGATGATTTTCGTCTCGTTGAATATTGGAAATCAACCTGTAATCGGGAGGAATATGTTGGCAGTAGTAAATGATTGTTATCGATAGATGTACTTTTGGAAAATAAACATTCGCATCAAATTAGATTAATGCAGTGACAGCAAATCAATTACCTGTTAAGAGCCTGGTCAGATTGAACTGGATCCTATCTTTGATGTCTTCAATCATCATATTTATATTTCTGCTTTCCATTATTGAAGATTTAGGCAATGCCATAAATCGGTTCTTTGAAACTTTCCTGTTTTTTTCTGCGACGAGTTTTACCAATCTCCTATTGCTTAAGATTTTCCAGGGTAATAAAAAATCGATTGGTAAACGTCTTCCGGCAAATTTTTACGTACTCAGTTTTACCGCATCAATCATTATCGGAATTCTGACACGCTTATTGTACTCCTTATTTACCAAAATATCCTGGGAGTCCGAGGGTTTTGATGATTTGTGGGATTATGCGCCATCGTTGGTAGCCGTTACAGCTTTAAATTCATTGATTTTGATCGTGCAAAAATTCGTCATTATACAGCATGAAAGAGTGCAGGGTGAAATCGAAAACCTTCAACTGAAAGCCAGTGCCAGTGAGACAAAAAACCTATTATTGATTCAGCAAATTCATCCGCATTTTCTTTTTAACTCGCTTACTACGATAAAGTCACTTTATAAAGTCGATGTAAAGCAAGGTGAAAGTTATCTGATCCACCTGGCTAATTTTCTTAGGGTAGCAATATCCAGTCATAACACCACTACTGCCTTGTTAAAGGATGAACTGGAATTTTGCCTTGATTACCTGAAAATGCAGGAAGTCAGGTTTGGTTCGGCACTTAGCTTTTCCGTATCGGTTGACCAACAAACAGCGAACACACGGTATTTGCCTTATTTCTCGTTGCAACCGCTGGTCGAAAACGTTCTCAAACATAATGATTTAACAGAAGACCGTCCCATTCATATAAAAATTGAGCAACTAGACAATTACCTGACTATATCTAACAACATGCAACCACGTAGATATAAAGAACCGTCAACGGGATATGGGCTTTCAAATCTTTCCGAGCGTTATGTGTTTATGGGAAGCGAAGACATACGTATTACCTCCAACAACGAATATTTCACTGTTACCATTAGAATTCTGGCGAAATGAGAATAGTCATTATAGAAGACGAGAAAGCACTTGCCTTGGATCTGTCGCAAACCCTGTTGCAATTGGATCCTTCAATTGAAATCGCAGCGATTCTCAAATCAGTGGAAGAAGGTAAAAAGTGGTTTTCATCCCAACCGGCACCTGATCTGATATTCAGCGATATTCAATTGGGTGATGGGCTCAGCTTTGAAATTCTGGGAAGTGAATTTGTGCCGGTAATTTTTTGCACCGCCTATGATGAATATGCACTCAACGCATTTCACGCAAACGGAATTGATTACATCCTCAAACCTTTTTCGACCGAGTCGGTTGAGGCGTCGCTACAAAAATTCAAAAAATTAACAAAAACCAATAATGACGGACTTGCTGGGCAGTATGAATCCATAAAGAGGCTTTTGTCAGGAATAAAATCTCCAAAACCATCGTCGTTGCTGATACAATACCGAGATACGATCAAACCTTTGAAAATCGATGATATTGCCTTTTTTCGCCTCGATAACGGAATGGTACACTTGATAACTTTTAAGCAGGACAAACATTATCCTGCCAAAAGTCTTGACGAGCTTGAAGAAATTGTCGGTGATGATTTCTTCCGGGTTAACAGACAAATACTTGTTAACCGAAAAGCGATCGTCAATGCTTCCAGTATATTCTCGAGAAAGTTGTCAATAACTATTTCTGTTCAAATAAACGATGTAATAACAGTTAGTAAGGAGAGGGCTCCTGGTTTTCTCAAATGGCTGGCCGGTTCCTGAGAGAGACTGGCTTTTTGTAAATTGGTGACTGCCCAGTGCGTGTTCATTGTTGAGATGGAAATTTCATGCAGTCTAATAACGCTCAGTGCAGATCGTCGGGATTGTGGGACATATATCCCGTTAAAGGCTCTCAGCACTAGTTTCTGCCCTTTCGTATCGCTTCATGTCGGCTTATTTCCTCTTTTGTCCGCTTCGCGCTTAAACAACTTCTGTACTGCTATTTAAACGGCAAATTTTGGCCTAGAGAAGGACTTATTAAGTCTTCTGCTCATTAGCCATGTAACAGTATGCCTTCGGATGAGGTATTCCCATTTTTAAGCCAGATGGCTGATGGCTGTCGAAGAATGGTGGACTGTTGTTTACGGCAACCAATGGAACTCCAATTATTAAATATTTATAACCAAGTACTATGCGTAACATGAAAGTTTTGTTTTTTTTATTAGCTGTCTCGGGATACGTAAGGGCGCAGGAGCACGCAGACCCGGTAAGGCAAAAAATGATGGCTGATATGAAGCGAAAAATGATCGACTCCATCCGGTCGGTCCGTATCGACGAAGCAGCTTTGATTTATCCTCGAATACGTCAGCTTACCGTAACCCATCAAAGCAGCGCTGAGGGAAATTTCCGGTCTAAACTTTATGGCAGCGACTTCTTCAGTGGACGCATGCGCATGTCCAGAACGACCGTCAACATGAATATTCCCATATTGACACAAAATAAAAACATCGTAGTTGCAAGCGTGGGCTTTGTCCATCAATTTTTCGACCTGAATCAGATCACCACTCAAAACCCCGAATATTCGGTATCGGAGGAAACGCGTTATGTTCCGATGATTAACCTGGCCGCAAGTTTCAACAGACGGGATACCATATTTAATATTCCTGTTTCGCTTACAGGATCTGTCGGAGGGATTTTTAATCCTGATTTTGCAAGCAAGCAATTACGGTTCCTTGGGGTTCTTACAGTGCCCGTTATCCGGAGGGAAAACACAAACATGACGGTTGGAGTAGTACTTAATATTGACCCTTCTTCATTAACGCCTTTCATTCCACTGATCAGCTATTCACATAAATTTAAGGAGCTGGATGTTTATCTGTTGGCAGACCTGCCTTACCGTGTTGCTCTGCGGAAGACGATAGGCAAAAGAAATTCTTTGAGTGCTTTCAGTGAAATGGCTGGTAACAATTCGTTTTTTGGGTTTGACGGACCCAGTCCAATATTGCCGCACCGTATGACATTTGCTACAACGGAATTAAAGTCCGGACTTATGTTCGAGCACAGGCTTACAAAAAAAGCGGTTTTAAGCTTCTCGGCGGGGCTGAATTCAACACTCCAATCCAGGATTTTCAGAGTAGGGGCTAAACAAAATGATTATCTCATTAAGAACAAGACCGGTGCGACGCCGTTCGTGCAGGTTGGGTTTTCGTTACTCCCATTTTGGGATCCTTTCAAGCGATAATGTGGACGTCGTAGTCTTCCTTGAAGATTATTGTTGATAAAAACAATTCCGGCATATCAAGCAAGATGATGTGCCGGAATTGATCTTTCACTTTTTGTTAATAGGCGCTGGCCTGATCCAATATTTCCAGGTCGCCGCTATCCAAAACGATATTCGGCGCGTCGGTCAAAACTGCTAATTGTTCTTTTGACGTTGCGCTCACAATCGGTGCAACTACATGTGGCTGATTAAGTAGCCAGGCCAATGCAATTGTGGCAGGTTTTGTATCATGCTTGGCAGAGACCTTGTCCAGTGCTGATAAGATACCTAAACCTTTTTCGTTCAGATATTGTGTAGCGCCACCACCGCGAGGACTTTTCCCAAGATCATCCGCTGAACGGTATTTGCCAGTCAAAAATCCGGAAGCAAGCGAATAATAAGGAAGTACCGATAAATTATATTGATCTATAATAGGGGCGTATTTTGTTTCAAATTCGCCTCGTTCGATCAGATTATAATGAGGCTGATAGACTTCATAAGCCGCAGTACCCTGTTTTTTTGCATATTCCATCGAAGAAACAAGATTTTCAACGCTTAGGTTAGACGCGCCGATATGCCTCACTTTTCCCTCTTTGACCAGCTGTGCATGCGCTTCCATGGATTCTTCTACCGGCGTTTTTCCGTCATCGATGTGCGTATAATACAGATCTATAAAATCTGTCTGCAGGCGCTGTAAGGACTCCTCTACTGTTTTGATGATATTTCCTTTGCTGATATCGGCTGGTCTTTCGTTGTTTTGGAAGCCTACTTTGGTGGCGATAACCATGTCCTGACGGTTGCCACGCTCTTTCATCCATTTACCGATAATAGCTTCGGATTCTCCGCCGGTGTTGCCTGGTACCCAAAACGAATATGTGTCGGCAGTATCAATAAAATTGAAACCTGCTGCTACGAATGCATCTAAAATATCAAAGGACTCTTTCTCATTCAAAGTCCATCCGAATACATTGCCGCCGAAATTGATTGGAGCCACCTGTAATCCTGTTGTTCCTAATGTTACTTTTTTCATTTTTGAAATTTGTTACTGTCGCTTCAAAATTGATGTATTTTTGGAAATAATCAGGCGTACATGAGTAGTTAATGTTATATAATTCAATACTGTTGAACAAATGATTCAATCCGTCAAAAGGACATTCGATATTCTGGAATATATAGCCGCCAACGGGAACACGGTCCGGCTGAACGATATTGCTCAGGCGTTAGGTTTACAGAAAACGACTGTACATAATTTCCTTGCCAGTCTAAAAGAATCAGGCTATGTTGAACAGGATGAGCTAACCCCTCGTTACCGGATAACTTCGAAAATCCGCCACCTGGATTTTTCCGATATCCCTTACCATCAATTGCGAAGTGATTTAAAGCCAATGATGGAAAAGCTGACTGCCGAAAGCGGTGAGACATCCTTCATGGCAATACAGATGGGCAGCTACTTTCGGTATGAATGGAAATGTGAGCCCAACAGATCATTGAGGATTTCTCTGGAATTGGGTAAAGAATATGAAATGAAGCATACGGCGATCGGGAAAGTATTCATGGCCTATTCTCCACATTTATCCAATAGTGTATACAAAGGGGGGAACGAAAATGAAATCAGACTTCAGGAAAATGAAATGCAGGGGATACTCGATAGGGGTTATGCAATGGATTTGGAGGAATATGAAAAAGAACTCAATTGTATAGCTGTACCATATTTTTATAAGGACAGGATCATATCAGTAATCGGGCTGTCCGGTCCCGCACACAGGTTTGATAAAAAGAAAATGGAGGTTATGGCCGAGCTGGTTAAACGTCTGATTTAGATTTTGACAGAATCGCATTAGATCCTAAAGATATATCTATGATACCTTCCGATCTGTTATTTAAGATCTGGTTTCTGTTAAGTTCTTGTAGAACTCGTCACACTTGCTCAGCGTAATTTATAAATTTATGTAATATCTTTTTGGTCGAATCTACATCAAACCAACCTCTCTTTAATTGCCAGACTTACCGCCTCGGTTGCACTGTTTACATAAAGCTTGTCGTAGATATTGCGAATGTGATTGTTCACCGTGTTGTAGGTTATTCCGCATTCGGCGGCGATCAATTTGTAGCTGTAACCTTTAACCAAAAAGCCTAATATCTGCTTTTCGCGTTCGGTTAAATGGTAGTCCTTTTTGGCTTGGGTTTCGGTGGAGAAATAGCGAAGTACCTTCACGGCGATGCTGCCGGTCATGGGAGCGCCGCCGTCGATTGCTTCCCGCAAATTTTCGAGAAATCTTTCAGGACTTGTTTTTTTGAGAAGGTATCCGTTTGCTCCGGCTTGCAGACTATCGAAAATGCGTTCATCCTCTTCAAAGTTTGTTTGAATTATTACAGGTAATGCCCCAAAATGCTTTCGTACGAGCCGGGTGGCTTCGATGCCATTTGTGCCAGGCATGCCGATGTCCATGAGTACAAGATCGGGTTTGGAGCTGGTAATATCCGCTAACAGATTATTGGCATTGTGAAAGGTGCCTTCGCAAGTAAAGTTGGCGGAGAGATTCAGCAGCATCGCAACACTGTTCAATCTTTCCTGGTTATCGTCGAAAATAATGATCCTTGATTTCATGCCGCAAATTTAAGAACTCTGAAACTGGCATTACATAGCAAATACTTGCCATGCCAATTCAGTTTAGAAAGTCAGTGAAATGGTTGTACCGCCTTCTCGCTCTGATTGTATTAGAAGTTTAGCCTTCATCTGAGCTGCACGCTGCTGCATATTTGTCAGACCGTTTCCTTGTCTGGCATTTGCAGGATCAAACCCTCTACCATTGTCTCTGATTATCATAATAACACCGTCATTTTCGTAATTGATTATGACATTCAGAGCACTGCATTCCGCATACTTGGCGGCATTGTTTATAGCTTCTTTGAATATGAGATACAGATTTTTTCGTGTTTGCATATCGAGCTTTTTATTTTCAAGCCCGGGGTCTGTTTCGAATTTGAAAGTAATACCCTTGGATTCCGCAATTCCGCTGCCGAACCGAAACATACGCGCAAACACATCCTGAAGCTCGTCACTTCCTGCTTTCACACTCCAGATAATATCGCTGAGACCTTCCTGCACTTGCTGGGCATTTTCTTTTATTTTCTGTACAACCTGCTGATGTTCCTTTTTTTCTATTTGCATCAAGAGTGCCTGGCTGTAAAAGGTGATGCTGCTAAGCGTACCACCAATCTCATCATGCATGTCGGCGCTGATACCATTTCGTATTTGTTGTACGTGCAGAATCTGCCTGAGCCGGTACTGGTAAAAGAGGTATATTAAAAAACCAATAGACAGCGTGCTTAGAATAAAGAACCAGGGCGATTTGTACCAGGGTGCAAGCACTTTGACGGTAGCCTGCCATTCATTTGTTCCCCAGTCTGCACCTGCCACGGAAACCTGCACCCGAAGCTTATAATCTCCCGACGGCAGACTGTTCAAAAGTAGCTTGTTCCCATTTTCCAAAATATGCCAGCCGTCATCGTTCCATCCTTCCAGCTGATATCGAAATCGATTGAGTGAAGTGTCGTGGTAGTCGGGACTCATGAATGAAAATGCAAAAAAGCGATCCCCGGGATTAAAAATGATCTCGCGTCCCGGCTGATAGTTTGTAAGTGTATCTATTCTATTTTGCCCTGCATCGTATTTTGAATAGGATATCAGCTGCAATCCATGCTCTTTTGGTGCGGTGGTGTCAAGCCGTGAAGGATCAAAGGCAACAATGCCGTTCAACCCGCCAAAATATAACATACCATTCCGTGATTTGAGATACGACCCGTGATTGAATTCCATATGCGGCAGTCCGTCCAAAATGCCGTAGTTGTAAAACTTTTGCGTGCGGGTATCAAAGCGCGACAAACCCCTGTTCGTACTCAGCCAGAGATTTCCGCGTTTATCTGACAAACATGCGTAGATGTTGTTATCTGGCAAGCCATCCTCGGTAGTAAAAAGCTGTGCTTTTTTTAAAGTTGTGTCAATGCGCAGCAAGCCTTGCGTCGATCCTGCCCACAATGCATTTTCATACCAGGTGCTGTGAAATATTTGTAACGCAGGCAACTTGATTTTGTCTTTGGTATCTTGCCCAAAGTGCTCGTTAATGGTGCCATCGTGGTTTAAAACGTACAGACCATCGGTGGTGCTGACCAAAACCCGGTTGTGCGACCAGGGCATAAAATGGTTGATCCGTACATTTTTAATATACGGACCAGTACGGTCATTGAATAATACAGGTTTCAGATTTCTGGTGTCGGTCATGGCCATTCCGCCCCAGGTTCCCATCCAGAAAGTATGGTCATTCAACTTATAAAAAGATGTAAATCCGCGACCACTGACAAAAGGAAACTCAACCGGGTAGTATTCCTCGCTTTCGGGATTGATTTTGATGAATTGGGTACCATCTGTAATGGCGTAAACCTGGTTTTTTGCAAACAGCACTTTATATGGAATAACATGTTCCCCCGGGATATTCTTCGGACGATGCAACACCATGTGCCGGGCTCTTGCTGTAATCGGGTCGATCTGGTGGAACATATATACCTCCCCGGCAGATTGAAAGCCATACGAGCATACCCAGATTTTCCCCTCGCTGTCCTCGGTGATACCCCGGATACTGCTGCCAATATCGCCCGGCTTTTCCAAAGGTACACTCAGGTATTTTCTGAAAACCTCTTCGGTTAGTGTGATTTTAAAAAGACCGTCGACACATGATATCCAAAAGCTATCGTCGGAGCTCAGATACGTTGCGAAGAAAAAAATACCAGCTCCTGACTTTTGCCTGAGACGGTCGTTCAGGTGAATGAACTCACCTGTTTTTTGATTTAAAAAGCCAATTTCTTTCTTTGTCGTGTACCACGTGTAATCTTTCGAATCCGGATAAGTTAAATCGGGAACGATAGGGGTGTCCGCTTCAAGCAATGGGTCAAATGTCTGTTTACTTAGGAAATATTTGCGCATTCGGCTCTTTTTGTCGCCTAAGTGATTGTAATAAATGGTTATCCCGTCCGTGCCGGATTGTACCACACCGGTAACATGCCACTCTCTGGCTGACAGATCTGAACCCAGTAAAGTGATACGGCGGACTAAATTTGCCTTTTCACCGATGACATCCAGAAAATTACCTTCACTATATGCATACACATTACTTTTGCCATCACTTAAAAGCTTGGTAACCACACTTTTTATTGAATTTGTAGAGTCTGTTGGTGGCGTATACAAGGCAATGGGGACAGCATTTTTATCGAGTTTAACCAGTCTGCCAGAGGAAAGTGCTACCCACGCATTGTTCTTTTTGTCAAAAAAAATATCCAGATTTTGTTTGGTAGCTACTTCTTTGATATACCGGGAGGGGTCAATGGTTTTGCAGGTAAAATGAATAGGATCTATAATGCTGACCCCATTGTTGTGCGCTACCCAGATGTTACCTCCGGAGTCAGTCCTGATCTGGTTGATCAGCGTATGGCTACCGATGGAATTTGTAAGTATTCCTGTAAAATTCTGAAATGTATATCCATCGTACCGCCAAAGGTCCTGGCCGGTGCCAACCCACATAAAGCCGCGACCATCCTGCGACAGACTGCGTGTATTTCGACTGGGCAACCCCTGTTCAGGTCCCAGCAACTGTATGTTGATACGTGTTTTGGGGGCCTGTGCATTGCATGGAAGGATACAGGTGTGGAATACAAAAAGAAATAATCCGAAGGTTTGAAGTTTTACGAATTGCCCGAAAAACCCGGATTTTTGAAGTTTACGTTGCATGAAATAACAGACATTATATTGTTGAGGGAAATCAAATATATACCGGCGAACAACATAACCGGACTAAAATTCAGATATTAATTAGTAACTGATAGGTGCAAAATGGGATTTTACCCCAATTACCCCACCTGCATAGCAAGAATTTGCTATTGTGCTTTGTAGCCATGTTGGTTTCCTTTGTCTACATAAAATCCTGCATCTCTATAGTCCGACAGCTGTGGCTACTTCCGCAGTGCGTCGGTTTTAAGATGTATTGATTTACTCAACATTGTAAACTTTACAAGCATGAAGAATTACTACATTTTCAACTGCGGTGCGCTTTCTCTAATCTTCTTCCAGCTTTTCATGGTTGATTCAGAAGCAAACCGTAATCATTATCAGCAAAGGTCACCAGCGCGAGTTTCGAAAGCATTTTAGTCTAAGAAACAGGAACAACTGTCTGGGTTCTCAGCATTTTTGAGTAAGCCCGGTTAAAAAATACCACACACTTTAAATAGACAAGCTGCAAAAATTCGCTTAGTCAAGAGCCTTTGACAATGCCTGGCAGATTTTTGCGTGCTATATCACACCATATACACTTCCCGGTTTGGACGGACGGAGAAATATTCCGTGCCGTCACAACGGGTGTTAAATTATAGCTCTTACATAATTGAACCAACCGATTCACAATTTAGAGTACTAACTCAATTGAAAAACATCATGAAAACATATATACAAACATTATTGCTTCTTTTTGTCCATGCGTTTAGAGCAGAAATGGTCAACAAAAATTATGCTTTTGATGGTAAGGCTGATAGTATTTCAACCCATCAAAAAATACGTTTTTCCTTCGCCCTACAAAGATTCTGGCGGTCTTTATTATGTTTGACCTTACTGCTTTCCGTTACCGGTGGCAGTATTTATGCGCAAAATTATTGTACTTCCATGGCTACCGTAGACGATGGAATGGACATTTTTAATGTGAAAGCAGGAACACTAAACAATTCAAGCAGCGAGAATCAAACCGGGGGACCCGGATCCATATTAGGCAGTTACTCCAACTTTACAACCATGGTGGCTGCGCCGGTATTTAATCAATTGGCGACTATTTCATTGTCGGTACAAATAGGTGGAAGCAACTATTATTCTCATACTTCTGTCTGGATTGATTACAACCATAACGGTACTTTTGAGAATGCGAGCGAACGGGTATATCAGACAGTAGGAATTAATTTTGAAAATTACACTGCCAGTGGTTCCTTCAGGATTCCTATAACCGCCTTAACAGGTACTACCCGGATGAGAGTTGTTAATAATTCTGGTATGAGACCGGTAAGTTCTGCCTGTGTCAATTACCTCGCGGGAGAAACAGAAGATTATTTAGTCAATATTGCAACACCTCCAGCCTGCAGCGGCAGCCCTATACAAACAAAAACAGTAGCTACTCCGGTTTGTCCGGAATCAAAATATACTTTTTCTCTAAGTCCTGGAATTCCTACTACCGGTAACACGTATCAGTGGTATAACGATGCCGGCTTAATTACGGGTGCTACAAACGACACATACACGACCACAATTACCGATCCGGACAATTACTATTGTAAAGTTACATGCCCCAATGGTGATAAAATAACAACATCAACCCCGGCAGCTGTTTTAAAGTGTTATTGTACTTCGATGGCCGATGATACCAGAGCTTTAGAAATTTACAATGTATCAGCAGGAACACTAAACAATTCAAGCAATGAGAATCAAACCGGGGGACCCGGATCCATATTAAATAAATATTCCGACTATACAAACGTAGTAGATGCGCCGGTATTTAATCAATTGGCTACGATCCCATTTTCAGTCCAAATTAGTGGAACCGATTCTTATCACCACACGTCTATCTGGATTGATTATAACCGTGATGGCGTTTTTGAGAACTCGGGTGAACGGGTATTTCTGTTAATATCACCAGTTTGGGAAGCTTATACTCATAGTGGTTCTTTCACAATTCCCATAACCGCTTCACCAGGTATCACCCGGATGAGAGTTGTTACTAATTCTGGTAATAATGCGGTAAGTTCTGCCTGTGAAAATTATTATGATGGAGAAACAGAAGATTATTTCGTGAACATTGCAGCAGCTCCTGTTTGTAGTGGTAGCCCGATACAAACGAATACGATAGCCACTTCGGTCTGTCCCGGATCTCAGTTTACTTTCTCTCTAAGTCCTGCAATTCTTACCACTGGTAACACCTATCAATGGTATAACAATGGTGGCTTAATTGCCGGTGCTACAAATCAAACCTACTCGACAACAATTACAGAACCGGATAATTTATATTGTAAAGTTACCTGCCCGAATGGTAATCAAACAACAACATCAACGCCGGTTGCCGTCATCCAATGCTATTGTGCTTCCATGCCCAACAGTGCGCAACTTGTAGAAATTTTTAATGTGACAGCAGGAACACTAAACAATTCAACCAACAAGTCTCAAACAGGAGGGCCCGGGTCCATATTAAATCGTTATTCCGACTTCACAACCCTGGTTGCGGTCCCGGTATTTAATCAAATGGCTACGATCCCATTTTCAGTTCAAATCGGTGAAAGCTACAATGTTTCCCAAACTGCTATCTGGATTGATTATAACCATAACCTTACTTTCGATAGCCCGGGTGAACTGGCCTATCAATCAACAGGGGAAAATCGGGGAAATTATACGCAGACAGGTTCTTTTACGATTCCCTTATCCTCCTTAACAGGTGTCACCCGTATGAGAATTATTACCAGTGATGGTATTTTCCCCTTAAATTCTGCTTGTGAAAATTATTATGATGGAGAAACCGAAGATTATTTAATTGATATAGCACCACGTCCTGCTTGTAGTGGCAGCCCAGTACAGACGAACACCATAGCCACTCAAAATCTGGGTAACCCGGAAATAAGTTTCACTTTTTCCCTGACTCCGATATTTACTACTGTCGGTTACACGTATCAATGGTACAACGATGCAGGACTGATCACCGGTGCGACAAATGAAACTTATACAGCAACAATCACAAAAGCAGATCATTTTTATTGCAAAGTTACCTGTCCCAATGGCAATTTAACGACGGCATCAACGCCAGTTACTGTCTTTGACCCCTACCTCTACAAAAAATGTGTTTCTACTCCTATTCTTGCCGAATACGACAATATACATAACGTCACTGTTGGTACATTAAACAATTCCTCAGGTTGTTACCAAATTGCTGGTCCCGGGTCTGTACCTAATAAATATTCAGATTTTACCACTTTAATTGCTGCTCCGAATCTGCCGGCATTAACTGCCATTCCCTTTTCTGTTCATACAAGTCCTTGTGGTTCCTGGGGCCCTAACACGTCAACTGCAATATGGATAGATTTTAACCATAACGGTGAATTTGACGCACCTGGCGAAAGAGTATTCAATTCTGCGTTTTATCGTACGCGCACCGCTTACACAGAGACAGGTTCATTCATAATTCCGACGGATGCTTTGCCTGGCCCGGCGCGTATGAGAGTGATTACCGCCGGAGATGTTGGCCTGCCAATGCCGTCCGCCTGCGGTGAGTATAGCAGGGGTGAAACGGAAGATTATTTTGTAAATATTGTTGTTCCGGCATGCAGTGACACGCCTACGGCTGGCAATACGGTGGTCAGCCAAAACAATGTGTGCGCCAATTCAAGCATTACTTTGTCACTTTCGTCTCCACCAACAAATACCAACGGGATTACCTATCAATGGTTTAAAAACGGGGAGGCGGTTACGGGCGCAACAGATGCCACTTACACCGCGACAGTTACAACAACGGATCATTTTTATTGCGAAGTAACCTGTACCAACAGCGCACTAAAAACTTCATCGACACCTGTAACGGTGAATGTAACGCCCGTTTCGCTCCCAACAACAGCCACAATCCATACACAAAATGTAGCCACTACGCCGTTGGTAAGTAATGATTGCCAGTATATTGCCAAAGTAGTACCAACAACGGGTTTTACGGAGGCGACGGTTAAAAGCTGGATTGAGGCAATCCCCCCTTTTAATTATGTGCCAAGGCATTATGAAATTACCCCGGGCAGCAACCCCAGTACCGCAACCGGAACGGTAACGTTGTACTTCTCCCAAGCCGACTTTAATGCCTATAATGGAACCATAACGAGCGGGTTGCTGCCAACGGGTCCAACTGATGTATCAAAAATTGCCAATTTTCAAATCCTGAAATATGCAGGAACCAGTCCAACGGGCTTGGGTTATGCAGGCTCACCAATCTATATTCCAACCGAGGGAAAGACCTGGAATATAGATGATCACACTTTTGTTTGGAATGAAATAAATTCCATTTGGGAAGTCACATTTCCCGTTACAGGTTTTAGTGGATTTTTGGCTAAATCAATTTCACAAGCTTTACCAGTTACTTTAATTTCTTTCTCAGGAAAAGCCATAGAGAAAGAAAATGAGCTTAACTGGAAAACCAGCTCGGAAACCAATTTTAGTCATTTCGAAATTCAAAGAAGTCTGGATGCAAAAGTTTTTGGCAAGATTGGCGAACAGACGTCGAAGGTGTCGGGTAATTACACATTCCTAGACTCGAATCCACCTGGTGGAAAAACATATTATCGCCTCAAAATGATCGATCGGGCCGCGGGCGGTACGGATGGTACATTTAGTTTCTCAAGAATAATTTCAATAGAAAACGACGCGGCAAAAGCTATTGTCGGTAATTTCTATCCAAACCCAAGCACGGGTAAAGTAACCGTTGAAATTAATGCGTTGGAAAAAGGAACCTGGAACATCACTACTTATGATTTAAGTGGAAAAGTGATCTCATCCAAAAGCAAAATTTTACAACCTGGCTTGAATAAAATTTCGATCGACAAGCTGAATTCGGGCATAAATTTTGTAAAGTTCGAGAATGGAAGTCTTTCCGAGGTAAGGAAAGTAGTAAAAGAGTAGGTTTTTTAAATGGAGATGTCTTTGTGGAGGTGTATTATGTTTGCTACAAAAACAAGTCCAAAGCTATTCTCTTCTCTTATCTGGTCGGAAACAGAAATGGTGATGGCTCCGATACGCGTGGAAGGACTGGATGTTTCTAAAAAATACAGAGCGAAAGAGCTGAATCTGTATTGAAACGAAATTTGCGCTGAAGCAAGATCAGATACATTCAGTTGAATTAAAGACCACTGTTCTCTTACTGTCAGAAAAAACTGGCCTTGTACTCCTTGGGTGTAATTCCTTTGACTTTCCTGAAATGTCTGTAAAAATTTGATGTGTTTTCAAATCCGCTATCCAGAGCTATATGTTGTATCGTATAATCTGTTTTAATCAGTAATCTGCAGGCATGGTTAAGCCGTACTTCGGTAAGAAAATCAAAGTACGATTTATTGGAAGTCATTTTAAAGTAGCGACAAAATGAAGTAACGCTCAGATTTGTAAGTCGCGCCACATCTTCAGTCAGAATTTTATCCCGAAAATTTTTTAAGGTAAATGACAACACCTTTTCCATTCTATTTCCATCCAGCTGACTAAATTTTGCAAACTCTGCACTGTTTGATAAAGCATCATACTCCTTGTTTTCCAACAAAATAGCGTAAATTCTAAGCAGGTAAACCACCTTATTTAAGCCAGTCTCTTGTTTCATTCTCCACATGAGCCGTTTAATTTTCTCTTTCGAGCTGCCTTTGATAATGAGTCCGGTTTTGGCTTGTTCAAAGAGTTTGGTTATTCCCTGGGTTTCATACACATTCAGAAATTCCTTTCCAAGGCATTCAGGATGGAAGTGAAGTACCAATGCTTCCACATGATTATCCGAAGAATTGGAAATATTACATTTCCAGGTATGCGGTACGTTTGAACCCATGAGGATCATATCATCTTGCTGAAAATTGCCAATACTGTCACCTACAAACCGAATTCCTTCCCCTTTTATGAGATAATGAAGCTCTATTTCGGGATGGTAATGCCACACGGTTCCAAACTGTGGTACTACATCGTGGCGAATGCTAAAAGCATTGTCGAGGGACCTGGGGACAATATGAAACTTAGGTACCATATCTTACTTGCAGTTACTGTAATGTACGAAATTAAAGAAATTATATCATATTTTTCTTAAATATGATAATATGTTGGACAAGTTGGAAAATTTAAGGAAATTATTTCGGGGACAGGCATTCCATCTTTGTAATACAAAAGCAAAATGGAAAAATGGAAGTAAATCAGGCATTACTGGTCTGTAGCGGAGACCTTAGACAGTCGGCTAATCTTAAGTGTTGGCCTATGCAGCAAAAAATGGAAGAAGGGCTGGCAGAGGCTTTGCAAAAGTACTGCTGGACCCTTAAAAGAGCCCATGATTATGATCAGGAAAAGGGACATGGGTTTATCGATTACCAGCATATTGGAATAAAAACTTTCAGACAAATAGATAAAACCAAGCCCTTGATAGTCGCAGAGAGCGTATGGCAGTATAGCCATCATGTTTTGGCTGGACTTATCTCCCATCAGGGGCCGATTCTGATAGTCGCTAACTGGGACGGCACCTATCCCGGTCTTGTGGGTGCGCTGAACCTTACAGGGTCCTTAACAAAAGCCGGGGTGACATACAGCTTTTTATGGAGTAAGGATTTTAAGGATAACGTTTTTACCTCGGGACTAAAAGAATGGCTTGATACCGGAAAGGTTACCCATGACTATTCCCATGTGAAACGATTTGACATCAGTAAAGTGCAGCATGATTCACTGATGGTGGCTGAAAAATTTGCTGCCCGAATCAAAGATGATAAAGTGATCATGGGCGTGTTCGATGAGGGCTGTATGGGCATGTTCAATGCTATCGTCCCCGATGCGCTTATTCACGCGCTTGGCATTTACAAGGAACGTTTAAGCCAGTCAACCCTGTATGCAAGGATGCTGGCAGTCTCCGACCAGGAAGCAAATGTGGTATTGGAATGGATGCTTGAAAGAGGAATGAACTTTGTCTGGGGAACTGATCCGGTAAATGAACTTACCAGAGAGCAAACACTTGAACAATGTAAAATGTACGTTGCGGCAGTTAGATTGGCCGACGAATTTGGCTGCGATACGATCGGGATTCAGTATCAACAAGGTCTGAAAGAACTTACAGCAGCCAGTGATCTGGTAGAAGGACTGCTAAACAATACGGACCGTCCGCCGGTTTTTGATGCAAATGGAAAAGAATTGTATCCAAATGCAGCGTTGCCTCATTTTAACGAAGTAGACGAATGTGCCGGTATAGACGGTTATGTAACCTATCATCTCTGGCGAGAACTGGGACTGAACGGAGATAATACGCTACATGACTTACGCTACGGTGAAACTTTTACGATAGCAGGTAAGGAGGAATTTGTGTGGGTATTTCTGATTTCCGGCGCGGCTCCTGCATCACATTTTAAAGGAGGCTATGCCGGAGCAGACAGTATGCGTCAGCCACCCATGTTTTTCGGAAAAGGTGGAGGGACACTGCGGGGAGTAAGCAGGCCAGGAAATATTGTTTGGAGCAGGATTTACATTGAAGACAACGCGCTTTGGTGTGATATAGGCACAGGCAGATGCGTTGAGTTGCCAGATTCTGAGGTTGATCGTCTGTGGAAACTTACGGATCCGCAGTGGCCTGTGATGCATGGCATACTGGATGGGGTAAGTCGCGACCAACTGATGGCCAAGCACAAGGCCAATCACATTCAGGTAGTATATGTTGACGGAGGTTACGATGTGCGCAAAGCTGCGGAAGTCAAAGCAGCCACGTTAACGAATCTGGGGATTAAGGTAAACTTTTGCGGAATCTGAGCCCATGGAAAGAAAGCTAGTGATAGGCCTGGACTTCGGCACGGATTCGGTTCGGGGGGTATTGCTTAACCCGGTCAATGGACATGTGGTTGCATCGGCAATAGCTTACTTCAAAAGATGGAGCGCCGGATTATACTGCAATCCCGAAGAAGACCAGTACCGGCAGCATCCGCTGGATTATATTGAGTCGATGGATGAGGTGTTCGTAAAGCTCTTTGAAACAGAAAATGCTGCAAATGTTTTGGCTATTGCTTCCAGTACGACCGGTTCTACGCCTGTGGCCGTAAATGATAAATGTCAGCCGTTGTCCTTATTAAAGGAGTTTGAGGAAAATCCTAATGCGATGTTTGTACTCTGGAAGGACCATACCGCTATCAATGAGGCGGCCGAAATAAACGCGCTCTCAAAAAAGTGGAATCCGGATTACACCAGGTACAGCGGCGGTATTTATTCATCCGAATGGTTTTGGTCGAAAATACTTCACATCAACAGAGCAGACAAAAGTGTATTACAAAATGCATATACCTGGCTGGAGCAGTCGGATTGGATTCCAGCCTATTTGTGCGGAACCGATGCACCCTATGCTGTAAAGAGAAACCGCTGTGCCGCTGGACATAAGGCCATGTGGAACGAAGCGTTCGCAGGCTTACCTTCCGCGACATTTCTAAAGACTTTAGATCCTTCGTTTGATAAACTGGACGGCAGGTTTTATACGGAAACATATACATCGGATCAGGTGTTCGGTACCATTTCTCCCAATCTGGCTGATAAATTTGGTTTCAATCCCGAGACAATTATTACCGTTGGAGCCCTTGACGCCCACCACGGAGCAGTGGGGGCCGGGATTACCCCATATACTTTAGTCAAGGTCGTGGGCACGTCCACCTGCGACATGCTGGTTGTGCCCGAATCAAACCAGCTGCCGGTTGTGGATGGGATCTGCGGCCAGGTGAATGGTTCGATTGATCCGGGAATGATTGGTTTGGAGGCAGGGCAATCCGCTTTTGGAGACATTTACAGTTGGTTTAAGAAGTTAGTACTAAAACCTACTCAGGATATCATTGGCGATCAGATCGGTGCTGAATTAAGTCAAAAGCTGGACGATCAGTTCTTTAACTATGTAACTGCTGAGGCTGCCCGAATAGAACTTACTGGATCAGATCTGGTATTCACTGATTATCATAATGGGAGAAGATCTCCCGACGCTGACTTTGGTCTGCAGGCGTCTGCTTACGGTTTCGAACTGGCCACGCAAGCTGGACATTTCTTCAAGGCGCTGGTTGAAGCAACGGCATTTGGTTCGAGGGCAATCATGGAGCACTTCCAGTCTTTCGGTATTGCGATAGAACATGTAATTGCCACCGGAGGAATACCTGACAAATCCCCTTATGTTGTACAGGTTTTGGCTGACGTAATGGGTGTAGAAGTCCATGTAACAGATAGCGGGCAGACCTGCGCATTGGGTTCAGCTATTTTTGCTGCAACTGCATCCGGCATTTATCCCAATATTCAGGAAGCCCAAAAAGTAATTGCCGCAAAGATCGTAAAGACCTATATACCCAATCCTGACACGCGGGAAAAGTACGAAATCCTGTATCACCGATATAAAGAATTGATACATGACTAACTTACCATTAGTGGACCTAGCCATTATTATTGTTTACCTGATAGCAATGGTATTGGTCGGGTTGTATTTTTCCCGAAGAAATACTTCCGCTGACCAATTTACAAGAGCCGCAGGCCGGATCCCTGGCTGGGCGATCGGAATTTCTATTTATGCTACGTTTTTGAGCTCGAACACATTTCTTGGTGTTCCGGGTAAAGCCTTCGGAGGTAACTGGAATGCCTTTGTGTTTAGTCTTTCTATGCCTTTTGCAGCCTGGTTTGCCACCAGGTACTTTGTTCCTTTTTACCGGAGTACCGGAGAGGTATCTGCCTATACGAATCTGGAAAAACGGTTTGGTACCTGGGCGAGAACGTATGCAGTTACATGCTTTTTATTAACTCAGTTAGCCAGGATCGGGTCTATTTTCTTTGGGATTTCGCTGACCCTGCAGGCGCTTACAGGATATAGCCTGGTAACGATTATGGTGATAGTGGGAATATGCATCGTGATTTATACGGTGATGGGTGGTATTGAAGCCGTAATCTGGACCGAAGTAGTACAAGGTATTTTAAAGACTTTGGGGGCGATCATTATTATTTATCTGGTGGTAAAAGAGGTGCCGGGAGGATTCAGTGATATTCTCACAGCAGGATTATCGGAAAATAAGTTTAGCCTGGGAAGCATTCGGTTCGATCTGACAGGCTCATCTTTCTGGGTAGTGTTGTTATACGGCTTCTTTATCAATCTGAACAATTTCGGAATGGACCAGAACTATGTTCAAAGGTATCACACCGCCACCAGTCCGGATGAAGCAAACAAGTCTGTATGGCTCTGTGTATGGATTTATGTTCCTGTATCGCTGTTGTTCTTTATCATAGGGACATGTCTGTATACCTACTACATGCAGAATCCGGTGCTGTTGAACACCATCAAACTTCAGGCTGCTTCCGAGCAACTTGGAAGAGGAATAAATGATCAGCAGGTTGTTCTGCTGGCAGCCCGTATGATACCATCCGATTATGCCGATAAAGTCATGCCGCATTTTATGGTGCATATGATACCAACCGGTTTGTTAGGATTGATTGTCTCAGCCATTCTGTCTGCGGCGATGAGCACGATCAGTTCAGGCATGAACGCTTCGGCAACCGTATTTACTGAAGATATCTACAAGCGATATTTTAATCGGGATTCAACTGAAAAGAACAGTCTGAGAGTTCTTTACGTCGCAACGGTTGTGGTGGGATTAGCAGGTATGTTATGCGGAATAGCGATGATCGGTATCAAGAGCCTTTTAGATGTCTGGTGGACGCTATCAGGAATATTTGCAGGAGGTATGCTGGGACTCTTTCTGCTGGGTATTATCAGCAAACAAGTGACGAATAGTGATGCACTCACGGGTACTGTAACCGGAATCCTGGTTATTCTCTGGATGACTTTCTCCTACCTTATACCTCCTCAATACGACTATCTGAGAAATCCCCTGCACGCCAACATGATCATTGTGGTGGGTACTTTATCAATTTTTCTGGCCGGTAACTTATCTCTTAAACTAAGAAAAAAATAAAAATGATGATACCTAAAAAATTTGTCCCTGTGATGCTTACACCGTTTCAGGAGAGTGCTGCTATTGACTATAAAGCCCTGGAGGAGCTCGTTGAGTTTTACCTTAGTGCGGGGGCAGGGGGACTTTTTGCCAACTGTTTGTCGAGTGAAATGTATGATCTTTCCAGAGAGGAGAGGCTTGCTATGGTTTCTTTTATCGTGGAAAAAGTAAACGGGCGGGTTCCAATTGTGGCCACAGGAACTTTTCCTGACACGCTGGAAAATCAGGCTTCATTTATAAAAGAAATGCACAGTACGGGCATTGACAGTGTGATCGTCATTACCGGTTTGCTGGCAGGAGAATCGGATTCTGAACAAGTCTTTGAAGCCAACGTAAAAAAACTGCTCGACTTAACAGGTGACATCCCGCTTGGTTTTTATGAATGTCCTGTGCCTTATAAAAGGATTTTGAGGGCCGATTTTCTGGGAGAACTGGTTAAGACAGGAAGAATCAGATATCACAAAGATACTTGCCTGGATATTGATGGCGTGCGGGCTAAGATTGCAGCCGGTAAAAGCGCTGCTGATTTTGCCTTATACGATGCCTACATGGTACACGCCGTAGATTCTCTTAAGGCCGGTTCGGCGGGTCTGTCCTGTATCCAGGGAAACTACTTTCCGGAATTGGTTGTCTGGCTGTGCACTCATTATAATGATAATTCAGAGGACGTAGACAAAGTACGCCGGTTTTTTACTGAAAACATGGCCGTCATGCATGATACATATCCTGCAAGTGCAAAATATATTCTTGGCAAACGGGGCTTGGGCATCACTCAGGTATGCCGCAACGGCAGCGCATTAAGCAGCGGGGCAGATTATGACAACCTGGATGGGCTGTTACAAAAATTTGAGGAACTGGCAGAGCAGATTAATTTAAAAGTGTACAGCCTGTGAATGATATAGCCCGCACCAGGCGGTAAAAGCAATTCTTTATAAAACGAATTCACCTTAAATGTTAATAGCAATGAATCGAAATCTGGTCACATGTAGGCTGGCAGTGCTGCTGCTGTTGTTTTCGATAACGACTCAGGCACAGAATATAATTACCGGAAAGGTAATTGACGCCAAAACCAGGGAGCCTTTGCCCGGAGCAACTGTGAACCTTGCAGCTAACGGAAGCGGTATATCTACCGATGAAAAGGGGAACTTCAGAATGGAGGTTCAGCAGAAAACCGGTGTTTTATTAATCTCTTATATAGGTTACGATAATAAAGAGCTTACGCTCAGTGAGAGCTCGGATGATCTGACCATAGAACTGCTACCGTCCGTAGCCAGTCTGGAAGAAGTGGTGGTGGTGGGATACGGAACCCAGTCAAAACGAAAAGTAACGGGTGCAGTGAGCAGCCTCGATATGTCTGTGCAGGAAAGCAGTCCGTCAATGAATGCGGGTCAGGCTCTGCGGGGCAGGGTGGCAGGTGTTCAGATTCTGGACAATGGTCGTCCGGGGCAGGATCCTAGTATTCTAATCAGGGGACAGCGGTCGCTAAGTGCAAATAACGCACCGCTTATTGTTTTAGACGGAATCATCTTTGGCGGAACACTCAGCGATATAAACCCCAATGATATTTTATCGATGGATATACTCAAGGATGCAAGTGCAGCTTCCATATATGGCTCCAGAGCTGCCAACGGGGTAATTTTAATTACATCCAAAAGAGCAGATAAGGAGGGCGTAGTATTGACGGTTAATTCAAGTGTTTCTTCTTATGGTTGGGGAAAGAAAATCAATTCTTTCAGTCCCGAAAGATATATTCAGAGTAAACTGGACTACCGTTCACAGACAGGACTGGACGCCGATCCGTCTAAAATAACAACATATTTGTACCGTACAGAGGCAGATAACTATGCAAATGGTGTGATTACAGATCCTTACGATCAGGTTTCTCAAAAAGCCGGCCTATTGAATTTTGATATCAATCTGGCGGGACGGAGTGCAAAGACGAACTACTTCTTATCCAGTTCTTTTTCAAAGGAGGCAGGCCTACTGGTTAATGATAATTTCAAGCGACGGACGTTTCGTATCAACTTAGAAACCGAAGTGAACTCTTCTATTAAAGTGGGTTTAACCTCCACCTACGGTCAGAGAAATATGTCGGGAATAGAGGCATCAGTGGGCAGTCTTTATACGAGCAGTCCCTACGGCAGGTGGTTTCACCCGAATGGAGACCCTACCCGGTACATAGTGGAGGAAGATCAGGTAGCTTCAAATCCGCTGTACAATTCGTTAATGACGACCAACGAGGAAGTTTACAATAACCTGCTTAGTAATTTTTATACAGAAATTGTGGTTCCGAAAGTCCAGGGTCTGAGCTTACGAGTAAATTTTTCTCCAAATATAAGGTGGAACCGTAATTATAACTTTTTCAGACAAGATCAGTTTTTGCCGAATAATACCACGTATGCCAATAAACTGAACCAGAACGGTTTTGATTGGGTATGGGAGAATATTTTGAAGTACAACAGAAACATCAATGAGCATCATTTTGATGTAACGCTTTTATTCGGCAAAAACTACATGCAGCAGGAGCAGACTCTGGCCCGTGCTAATCAGCTGAGTGCAGATGCTCTGGGATTCAATGATCTCAGTTTGGGTACCATTCTTACCAACAGTTCTTCTGCCTTTGAGATTAAGGGTGTTTCATCTATGATCAGATTAAACTACGATTACGGCGGAAAATACATGGTTACCCTGACTACAAGGCGAGACGGAAGCAGTGTATTCGCTGCCAATAATAAATACGCCTTGTTCCCGTCGGTAGCACTTGGCTGGAATGTGGGCAGTGAAAAATTCATGCAGGATCAAAAGCTGTTCGATAACCTGAAGCTAAGACTTTCTTATGGGTCGGTTGGAAATCAGGGTATTGATCCATACCAGTCCCTTAGTTTATCGAGCATCACCCAGTACGTGTATGGAAACGGCGGTAGCATGTCTATCGGAGCGTTTCCAAGCATAATGGGGAACGATAACCTGCGTTGGGAAACCACCTATTCGGGAAACTTAGGTATTGATTTTAGCATCCTGTCCAAGCGTGTTTCAGGTACAGTAGAACTGTACAACACCCGAACGAAAGATCTATTGGTAAGAAGATCAATTCCTGCCATGAACGGCTATCAGAACGTACTTACCAACATCGGTGAAGTACAGAACAAAGGGATAGAAATCACACTGAATACAACTAATATACAAACCAATAAATTCAGCTGGAATACAGGATTTAATTTTACATATAATCAGAATAAAATTACCAAACTGTATGGTCAGGATCTGAACAATGACGGAGCGGAAGATGATGATATCAGCAATCGGTGGTTTCTCGGGCAGCCCATTACCTCCTATTTTGATTATGTTTTTGACGGAGTGTATCAACAGGGTGATGAGCTTCCTAGTGGCTATCGTCCAGGCTACGTCAGACTTAAAGACCTGAATGGAGATAAAAAAATAGATGCCAGTGACCGTAGGATTATAGGATCTGGCGGTCAGCCAAGATTTAAATTCGGACTTTCCAATGACTTCTATTATGGTAATTTCACCGTTTCGACCTTCATCAATGTCATGACAGGATGGATGAGCAACTTTCCGCTATTGAACACAGCTGTAAGCCCGAATGCTCCCGGTAGAGGACTGAATCAGCTCGATGCGGGATACTGGACCCAGGAAAACGCTTCACAAACCCGCCCTTCTCTTCTTTATACCAACCCACAGGGGCACGGCTGGTATGTGAGCAGAAACTTTGTCCGTCTACAGGATATCTCCGTCTCGTATCAGGTACCGCCATCTGTGCTGAAACGCGTGAGGTTAAAATCGCTGCGTGTATTTGCAAATGCAAAAAACCTGGTAACACTTAGTGACTGGCCGGGGACAGACCCTGAAATTGGCGGAACTTCCTCGGATCAGCTGTATTCCTTGCCCCGGATTTATAATGTGGGATTAAATTTTAGCTTTTAAATCATATCCATATATGAAACGTATTCTAATAATCATAATAACAGGAATAGTCTTATGGGGCTGTGAGGATGACCTCAAAGAAGTTCCGTTGTCCAATTTAAGTGCCGAGCAGATTTTAGTATCTCCTAACGGTTTCAGGACGTACCTCACCGGACTATATGCCGCTTCCAGGGAGGAAATGTCAATGGGGGACAATACCTACTTTGCCCTTAATTTTGCATCCACAGATATTGGCGCAGATGCGGGCATTGAATACATAGGTCTGAGAAACTATCTCACCACCTATACGCCCACCAACAATAACCTGAATACGCTCTGGAACTGGGCATATACAGCCATGATTGTGAGAGCTAATACGCTCATTCACTACGGAGAGTTGCGCAGTGATGTATGGGCTACTGAGAAAGAAAGAAATCAGGTACTGGCAGAGGCTAGGTTTTTCAGGGCATATACCTACAATCTTCTGGTAAACTCTTTTGGAGGGGTACCTTTAGTAGACCAAATAAATACCTCTCCGAAAAACGACTATACAAAATCGAGCAAAGAAGAGGTGCTGAATTTTGTGAAAAGCGATCTGGAGTTTGCGGTTCAATGGCTGCCTGCAGTCAGCGAAGGTAATCTCGACGGGAAACTCACCAGGGGGGCAGCCCAACACTTGCTTACGGAAGTTTATTTGAGTCTTGGCGATGCCCAGAATGCTGTACGTATTTCTTCGGAATTAATCTCTTCAGGTGATTACAAGATCATGACCAGCAGATTCGGTTCCAAAGCCACTCAAGCGGGCGATGTATTTGCAGATTTGTTTTTAGACGGTAATCAAAACAGAGCCTCTGGTAATAATGAGTCTATTCTGGTATGGCAATTTGAAAATAATGTACAGGGAGGAGGCAGCAGCCTGAACGGAAACGTCCAAATTCGTAATTGGGCTCCTTTTCTAAGCAAAATTACGGACCCGGATGGGGTAGCCATGCTGGTAGTAGATACACTCGGAAGAGGTGTGGGAAGGGTAAGGGGTACCAATTACTTCCTGTATGATATATGGAAAGAAAACCCGAACGATATGCGAAACTCCTCCTATAATATGAGAAGGAAGTTCTATTACAACAATCCACGGTCTAAGTATTTTAAACAGCAGGTAGAACCTAAGGTAATTTACGACGACACCATGCGGAATATATATCCATATTCTAGAAAAATAGATGGTATGCCCTGGGCAAACAATCCTACTTCGGGCCGTACAGCAAAAGATGTAGTGGTGTTCAGATTGGCAGAAACATATTTATTAAGGGCAGAAGCTTACTTCAAGCTGGGGCGTACAGATCTGGCAGCAGAGGATATCAACGTAATCCGGAAAAGAGCTAACGCACCTGTTATTAGCGCCGGTAAAGTAAGTATCGATTTTATTTTGGAAGAAAGAGCCAGAGAGTTAACAGTGGAAGAACCACGGAGACGAATACTTGTACGGCTTGGAAAACTGGTGGAGAGAGTCAAAAAGTATAACCTGCTGGAAGAAACCAGAAATTCCATTCAGGAGTATCACCAATATTTTCCGATTCCACAATCAGTGATCGACGCAAATTATGGACGTGTAATAGAGCAAAATCCGGGATATTAACCATCAATATTTAAGAATATGACTAGTTTATTAAATTTCAGGAAGATAGCAGGTATAGCATTGCTAATCTCATTTACGAATTGTTCTTTCGGACAGGATTTTAAAATTCCCGAATTAGCTACGAAAGGAAAACAGGGAATAGTAAGTTCAGAGCTGGTGTATAGTATGGATCAGAAGCCAACCGCTCAGTGTCATGCTTCTACTATTATTGAAACAAGCCAGGGGCTCATGTGTGCTTTCTTTGCCGGCACACACGAAAAAAACAAGGATGTTGGTATTCGTGTGGCTCATTATAAAAATGGACAGTGGAGTTGGCCGGTGGAAGTCGCCAATGGCTTTCTGACAGATTCGGTGAAGCATCCGGCTTGGAATCCTGTTCTGTTCCGGCCTAAGGGCGGTCCTATCTTTTTGTTTTATAAAGTCGGGCCGGATGTAGACAACTGGTGGGGCGTATACATGACCTCAACAGATGAAGGACGAACCTGGACAAAACCGGTAAGGATGGGCAAGGATGAAATAGTAGGTGATTTACTGGGTCCGGTGAAGAACAAAGCGGTTCAGCTGGCAGACGGAACGATTATCTCTCCGACCAGTCTGGAAAGAAGGGGCACACCCAATGGAAGAGACTGGAGAATTTATTTTGAGATCTCAAAGGATAATGGTAAAACCTGGAAAGTTATTCCGCCGATAAACGATGGAGTGGAGTATGATGCCATTCAGCCGAGTGTGCTGATTCACAAAAACGGAGATCTGCAGATTCTGGCAAGAACTATCCAGGATGTGCTGGTAACAAGCTGGTCCAAAGACAATGGACAGACCTGGTCTAAACTGGAAAAATCCGGGTTGCCAAATCCTAATTCCGGAACCGATGCGGTTACTTTGAAAGACGGCAGACATCTTCTGGTGTACAACCATTCCACTAAAAACGGACCGGAGCCAAAAGGAAGAAATATTCTTAATCTGGCTATATCGGATGACGGTAAAAACTGGAAAGTGGTTACCACCCTCGAAAACGATCCTATCCAGCATGGATATTCCTATCCTGCCATAATCCAGAGTGCTGACGGAAAGGTACATATAACCTACACCTACGACAGAAGATCGGTAAAACACGTAACAGTAGATCCTTCTAAGTTTTGAAAATAGCCCTATAAGAACAGAAAAGGAACCACTTTTAAAGGGCCTTTATAAAAGCAGATTCAATTGAAAATATAACAAAAATCTCTTTGGAAAAGCACGCCATCACAGTCAATCTTATATCGTTGTATGGTATCAAAAAAAAATAATGACCTGACAGTTTTTTCGTCAGGTCATACTTTACACCATAACGGTGTGTTTTCGAAGGACGGACATTGGATTGTTTATGATGGCAGGAATGACGATACAAAAATTGGAGAAACTTCTCAGATAGGCATTGTTAATGTTTTGACCGGGGAAGAAAAGATTATTTATAAAACCCAGAACCAGACCATTTACGGGCCGGGTGTTGGAGCAGTGTCTTTTAGCCCGACGGAGGATAAAGTGATTTTTATCCATGGATTGTCAGATGCTAATGCTGAGAAGCCTTACGGAATGTCGAGAAGGACTGGTGTCGGTATCGATATCAATCTTCCGCATCGTCCGTTTTTCTATGATGCCAGGGATGTAAGTTTTCCATATACTCCTGGCTCGCTGCGAGGCGGAACACATTCTCATTGCTGGAGCGGGGACGGACAACTGATTAGCTTCACCTATAACGATGAAATGGTAGATACAGAGTTGAGGGTGGTGGGGGTCATGATTCCGGTAGCGCAACAAATTATGGTTGATTCAGTACAAGGAAACAATACTGGTACCATGTTTTCCTCTATTGTTACCGACGTAGTAAGAAATCCCGTACCGGGTTCTGATCAAATCAACAAGGCATTTGATGAGTGTTGGATTGGAAAAAAGGGATATACACTTCATTCCGGAGAACATATTCCCTATGCAATTGCTTTTCAGGGAAACACTTTAAATAAGGAAGGTAAACAAATTACAGAGGTTTTTGTTGTCCATATCGATTCTGAAAAAATTCTGAGAGATTTAAACGCGGTAGGAAAACCGGGAGGAAGACCCCGTATACCGCAAGGCGTACAACAGAAACGGATTACTTTTTCTGAAAAAGGACTTTCTGATACCCGGCATTGGTTACGATCTAGCCCCGACGGAAAATTCCTTTACGCCCTGATTAAAGACCAGAATGAATATAATCAACTGGGTCAAATTGATATCTCTTCGGGAAAAATAACACTGCTGACCAACAATAATTTTTCAATTGACTACCCATTTAATCTCAATAATGGTGGCAATCAGATAGCTTATGTTGCTCAAAATTCCGTTTATCTTTTGGATCTTAGAAAAGGTTCTACTGTTCAAATTACCAGCAAAGAAAAAGGGAAAATCGTAGGAGCTCCTTGTTTTTCCCCTAGCGACCATATGTTGGTTTTTAACCAATATATAAAAGATCAAAGTGGGAATAATTTTTTACAGATTCGAAAAGTTGAATTATATTGACTTTACCCCATAGATTATTTAACAGATCATGAGATTGCCAAATGACTGGCTCTGCATTTTTCCTGCTTTCTCTGTAAATGTCTCCATCTTTACATTGCAGGAGGCAGGACCGCCGGGCGACCCCGTTTCAGTTGCTACACATTTTGTTAAATTTACTGGATGAGTAAAGAGCAACGAAAGAATTTCATTCTTTCCTTTAACCTATAGACTTCAAGTCTATAGGAGTTGTTTATTTAAATGTCTATCGTATTATTGCGATAATAAAAATACTTCTTACCTTTGGGTATGGGAGTTACAAAGACACAGGTTTTTACCGATAAGCAAAACCGTATTGCCGATTTGGCCAAGGCGCTTGCTCATCCGGCGCGTATTGCGATTATTCAACATCTTTTAAAAGAAAAATCATGCGTTTGTGGTGATCTGGTTGAAGTATTGCCGCTTGCACAGGCCACCGTCTCACAACACTTGAAGGAATTGAAAAATATTGGAATTCTTCATGGAGAAATCAATCCGCCGCGGGTTTGTTACTGTATCAATGAAACGGTCTGGCAGGAAGCTAAGGCTATATTCGGAGAAATTTTCGAATCGGACGTTGCAGTAACTTGCTGCAAATAATTTAGGAACAAGATTTTTTATTATTAATGAATCGTAACATAGCAATGAATAACTTAAATCCTATGAACTGGCAGGCTTTCAAAAATACGCTCGTTGAAAATCCTGACAAGGTACTTCAATTCCAATATGCAGAAGGTCAGTATGTAGACGCATCTTACCACATTACTGAAATCAAGCAGGCACCGATTGTATCTGTCGATTGCGGTGGTGTGATGAATAGCTGGACGGAAATCATTGTGCAGCTTTGGGAGCCGTCGGTGGCAGAGACTGAACGTGCCATGAAAGTAAGTAAAGCGCTTTCCATTATTAACCTGGTAGAAAAATCGCTTCCCCTTAATCCACTGGGTGTGGTCAAAATAGAATTTGGCAATTCAAAGTTTGATACACGTCAAATGTACCCTTCTGAATTTATAAGTGATGGTGATTCATTTACTGTTAATCTGGCTGCCGACTTTACGCAGTGCAAAGCCTTAACCAGGGGACAAAGCTGTGGCACGACACCATCGGGTGAAGAATGCTGCACACCTTCAAGCAAAAAGCAGTCTGATGTTAGGCAAGTACAGGTACTTGAAGTGGTTGGTGCAGAAACGCAAAGTTGCACGCCAGACGGGGGATGCTGTTAATAATCTGACCAGATAAATATGATCATGATACGAAATTTAGAATCTGGTGATTGGCCATCCGTCCGTGAAATTTATGAACAAGGTATAGCTACCGGCGATGCCACACTTGAAACCAGCGCACCTGAGTGGCAGGCATGGGATCAGTCTCATGTAACCCGGCACCGTTTTGTCGCACTTTCAGACAGCGGTGAAATTGCCGGGTGGGCGGCCTTGACACCGGTGTCCGGAAGATGTGTCTACGCCGGAGTAGCCGAAGTGAGCGTTTACATCGGTAGCTGCTTCCGGGGACAAAAAATCGGTGATTCACTTTTAAAGCACCTAATCCTGGAAAGTGAAAAAGGAGGCTACTGGACACTTCAGGCAGGCATATTTACCGAAAATGTTCCAAGTATCAAACTGCATGAGAAGAATGGTTTCCGCCTGATCGGATATCGTGAAAATATTGGAAAAATGAATGGGATCTGGCGGAGCGTCAACCTTTTGGAAAGAAGAAGCAAAGTAACAGGAATAGATTAAGCAAAATGAAAAAAATACTAGTGCTCTGCACAGGCAACAGTTGCCGAAGCCAGATAGCCGAAGGTTATCTTAGGAAATTTGCCGGCGAAAAAGCCGCCGTTTACAGTGCTGGGGTTGAAACGCATGGCGTCAATCCGAAAGCGATAACGATCATGGCCGAAGATGGGATTGATATTTCTGGTCATACATCTAATCATGTTGAAGAATACACCAACATCGACTTCGATTTTGTGATCACCGTGTGCGACAATGCCAAAGAGCGTTGTCCGTATTTCCCCACCAATGCAAAGAAATTCCATTATAATTTTCCAGATCCCGCCAAAGCAACCGGTAGCGACGAAGAGGTGAAAACGGAGTTCCGGGCTGTAAGAGAAATGATCCGGGAATACTGTGAGGGTTTTGTAAATACAAATGTCAAATGAATCTGATATCTGGCGGCTTATTTATTAAAACCGATTTATGAAAAACTCCGGAGAGCGGCCAGTCCAAGGGCCAAAGACTATCCGCTAACAGCTAATACTTATGTCTGCATCAAATACCTCCCGGCGTTCCGGTGCCCCTGCGGCCAACCGAAAGAAACTCAGTTTTCTGGATCGCTATTTAACATTATGGATTTTCATGGCTATGGGCATAGGAGTAGGGCTCGGTAATTTTGTGCCTTCTGTGCCATCCTATATCAATACTTTTTCAAGTGGAACAACGAATATTCCGCTGGCCATCGGACTTATTTTAATGATGTACCCGCCGCTTGCCAAGGTGAAATATAACAAAATGGGTGAGGTGTTTCGCAACACCAGAGTGATGACCGTTTCGCTGATTCTGAACTGGATTATAGGGCCGGTGCTGATGTTTGTGCTCGCCATTATTTTTCTGCCAAATCACCCTGAATATATGATAGGGTTGATACTGATTGGTCTCGCCCGCTGTATTGCCATGGTGCTTGTTTGGAATGAACTTGCGGAAGGAAGCCGGGAATATGCTGCCGGTCTGGTGGCGTTAAACAGTGTCTTTCAGGTATTGCTTTACAGTTTTTACGCCTACTTTTTTATAACCATTTTGCCTCCGTTGGTCGGTTTGAAAGGTTTGGATGTAAATATAACCATTGTTGAAATTGCAGTTAGTGTTGGTATTTACCTGGGCATTCCATTTGCTGCCGGCGTGCTGAGCCGCATTGGACTGACAGCACTGAAAGGCGAGCAGTGGTATGAGCAAAAATTTATCCCATTTATTTCACCACTCACACTGATTGCGTTGCTGTCAACAATTGTTCTGATGTTTTCGCTGAAAGGCGAGCTCATTGTTCAGTTGCCGGGCGATGTGCTTCTGATCGCCATTCCGCTTGTTATTTACTTTGTTATTATGTTTCTGGTCAGCTTTTTTGTGGCAAAAGCGCAGGGAGCTGATTATTCTCAAAACGCGTCCATAGCCTTTACCGCTTCCGGTAATAATTTTGAGCTGGCGATTGCGGTGGCAATCGGTGTTTTTGGTATCAATTCCGGACAAGCTTTTGTTGGTGTGATCGGTCCGCTGGTAGAAGTACCGGCTTTGATTGCTCTGGTCAACGTTGCGTTTTGGCTGCGGGATAAATACTATAAAGCTGATCCCACTGTTGCGCACCATGGAAATATATGATCTGATTATTATTGGTGGCGGGCAGAGTGCTTTGCGGGTACTTTCTTCGCCGGGCGAATCTGAAATACATTATTTTGGATGACCAGATGTAAGGCGGTGGAGCGTGGCAGCACGTCTGGGATACTTTAACTTTATTTTCACCGGCACCGCATAGCTCGTTGCCAGGATGGATGATGCCAAAATCTTCCTTCCAAAATGAAGTACTGGAATATTTGGAATCTTATCAAAAACGGTATGATCTGACCATCTCAGAAAGGCATATTAATAAAGTCATAACCTGGATTTTCACTAAAAACCTATTATACTCTGTGTTGATTTTGAAATGAATCTGGTAACGCTGAAAGCGATTGACCAGAAAATCGGTATTTTGAAGATGTATTTCAGCCAATGATACGACTTGCCACTGCGGGAAATATTCCTGGCCCATGGTTTGAATCCTGTTGCCAACTTTGTCGCTTTCCTGACTTAAAGTTAAAATCAGAGTTATCTTTGTTTTATGGATGAAAATACAAACCACAATTCTCCCTTTAAGCCCAATGATCATCTGGCCAATGAAAGAACTTATCTGGCGTGGATAAGGACCGGTATCGGAATTATGGCATTTGGCTTTGTGGTGGTCAAATTTTCTTTGTTTGTTAAACAAATCGGTGTGGTACTAGGCGAGAAACTGAGGACACCTTCGCATGGTTATTCTGCGGTCATCGGGATTATACTGGTAGCCATGGGTGTGTTGACGATCCTGTTTTCTTTCTGGCAGTACCGAAAAACGGATCAGCAGCTAAGAAAAGGCACTTATCAGCCGTCTACTGTTCTTACTAGCATTTTAACAGGCGTTATCTTGCTGATTAGTATCGTACTGATTGTGTATCTGATCCAGAGTGTTTAATTCCAGTAAAGGTTTTTTGATTTAATTCAGGAAAGCCACTGGATACTATTTCTTAGGAGCTTGATCTTTTTATTCTGCTCCATTTTTTTTAGCAATCTTGATACGACCTCCCGGGAAGTATTCAGGTCATTTCCAATTTCCTGGTGTGTGATAGTCAGCATGTTAGTTTTTCGATTTTCAAACTGGTTTTTCAGATAGAATTCCAGTCTTTCGTCCATACCTTTAAAAACGACGTTGTCAAATACGACCAACAGTTCTTCAAAACGGGCCCGGTAGTTGGCAATCACGAAATGATACCAGCTTTTGTATTTCTGCATCAGCTCGTCCATTAGCTGAATCGGTATCATGATCGCAACGGTCTCTTCAACGGTTTTGGCCATGATCTCACTAGCTTCCTGTTGGGTATTACAGATCATCGACAGTGCACATGCGCTGCCTGGTTCGAGATTATAAATGAAAGCTTCTTCTCCATCGTCGCCCTGACGGTAAAGTTTTACCCTGCCGCTACCGATCAGCAGGGTATGTTTAATAAACTGTCCTGTCCGCATAATTACCTCCCCGGCAGGTATATCTTTCAGGATGCAATCCTTTGCCAGTTGCTGTTTTAATTCGGGCTCAAAATCGGAAAAAACGTGGTCGAGGTAATACGAAATACTTTCAGTCATCATGAGCTAAATTAGTAAGCCAAGGTTAAAGTTTATAAATCAAACCTGATCCTGAAGGTTCCTTATGTCAATTGGAGCCGCTCAGAGTTAGGTTTTTGGTAAAGTTTTAAAAAACAATGTTTTCCATCTGTGACTTTTATCACTTTCCTGGATTTTAATAACGCTGAATTTTGTATCACAATTGATACAAACATGGAAATCATTGCATACGTCGCCTCGGTATTTATAGGGATTTCACTTGGTTTGATCGGCGGCGGCGGGTCGATCCTGACAGTTCCCGTGCTGGTATATCTGTTCGGGATCAGTCCTTTGGTTTCAACATC
The DNA here is from genome assembly GCF_021390535.1 of Dyadobacter sp. CY312. Lineage (GTDB taxonomy): Bacteria > Bacteroidota > Bacteroidia > Cytophagales > Spirosomataceae > Dyadobacter. The sequence goes on along the minus strand of NZ_JAJUXG010000014.1, from coordinate 126,984 downwards.
CTATTCTCTTTTTATTGTCGGTTCAACCAGTCTTGTCGGCGCTTATCATAATTACAGGAAAGGTTCGGTCAAAATTAAAATGGCTTTGCTCTTTGGCAGCACATCGATCACGACAGTCTTTTTAACACGTAAATTTCTGATTCCGTTAATCCCAAAGGATCTATTTAAAATTGCCGGATTTCAGATTACAGAACCTTTACTGACGATGCTTCTTTTCGCCGTGTTAATGGTAGCCGCATCGGTGGGGATGATCAGAAGCAAGGAAACAAAGCCCGGATGCTTGGAATGTGATCTGAAAGCAAACATAATCAAAATGTTACTAAGCGGCATAGGCATCGGACTCACTACTGGTATTTTGGGAGCAGGCGGAGGTTTTCTTTTGATTCCTACTCTGGTATTGATATTAGGAATGCCTATGAGAGAAGCAGTTGGTACATCGCTTCTGATCATCGCACTGAATTCGCTGATCGGCTTTGCAGGCGATCTGGGTCATTTTGTGATTGACTGGCTATTTCTGCTAAAAATTACAGCCATTGCCATGGTCGGGATCCTGATCGGAGGCGCGGTTGCCAAAAGGGTAAATGCTGCTTATCTAAAAAAAGGCTTTGGGTGGTTTGTACTGTTCATGGGGATTTACATCATCTCAAAAGAGTTAATCGGAATGTCTTTTTTAATGCGTTAACTCTTTTCCGATAAGTGACAAATATCACTGACCGCCTGCCAGAACATCACCAACTTTGTATAGTTAAGTTTTAAGAAGAACAAAAAACATTAATAATCAACAGAATGAAAATCCAGCAAATTTACACCGGCTGCCTTGCACAGGGCGCGTATTATATAGAGAGTAATGGCGAGGCCGTGATAATTGATCCGCTTCGCGAAGTTGAGCCCTATATCAACCGGGCTGAAAAAGACGGTGCCAAAATCAAGTATGTGCTCGAAACACATTTTCACGCAGACTTTGTATCAGGCCACATTGACCTTGCTGAAAAAACGGGTGCCCAGATCGTGTTTGGACCAACTGCCAAGCCTGACTTTGATGCGCTTATAGCAGAGGATGGTCAGGTTTTAAAAGTGGGCGATGTCACATTTACAGTCCTTCACACGCCGGGGCATACCATGGAAAGCAGCTGTTATCTTTTAAAAGATGAGCTGGGTAGAGAGGTAGGGATCTTTACAGGTGACACCTTGTTTATTGGTGATGTGGGACGGCCTGACCTGGCGCAAAAAGTATCAGCTGAACTGACGCAGCAAAAACTGGCTGAACATCTTTTTGATTCTTTGCGTGATAAAATTATGCCTTTGGCTGATGATATTATTGTGTATCCCGCACACGGGGCTGGAAGTGCCTGTGGAAAAAGTATGAGCAGGGAAACGACCGATACTTTGGGTAACCAGAAGATGTTCAATTATGCGCTGAGGGCGGATATGAGTAAGGAGGAATTTGTGAAAGAAGTTACCAATGGGCTGATGCCGCCTCCGGCTTATTTCCCTGAAAATGTGCTGATGAATATGAGGGGGTACGAAAGTATTGATATGGTAATTGAACGCGGAAACAATGCGTTGGATCCGGAAGCATTCGAAGCAGCAGCCAATGAAACCGACGCAGTGATGCTTGATACCAGGGATGCCGAGATCTTTGCAAAGGGATTTATTCCCAGTTCCATCAATATTGGAATCAATGGAAGTTTTGCGCCCTGGGTTGGGACTTTGTTGCCAGATATTAAGCAGCGAATATTGCTCATTACGGAGCCAGGTAGGGAACAGGAAGTGGTAACACGTCTTGCCCGGGTGGGTTACGACCATACGATCGGCTATTTGAAAGGCGGCATCGAAGCCTGGATGAAAGCAGGTAAAGAGGTTGATCAGACCGAATCGGTAACCGCGCAACAGATGAAAGATTGGTTACAAAGTGATCAATCCATTGTCGTGCTGGACGTTCGTAAAGCAAGCGAATTTAACTCGGAACATGTCCTTGGTGCAGAAAACATGCCGCTTGATTACATCAATGAGCACCTGGCTCAGATCGATAAAAGCATCACATACTTCGTACACTGTGCAGGCGGCTACCGTTCCATGATCTTTAATTCTATTTTGAAAGCCCGGGGTTACGACAATCTAATTGATGTGAAAGGAGGGTTCAAGGCGATAAAAGAGTCAGGTGGGCTCGCCGTGAGCAATTATGTTTGTCCGAGTACACTTTTGTAAATCAAGATCATGGGAATTATTTCGGTATTATTCGGAAATAACAAAACAGATTTTAAAAGTCTTGTTGCTAACGGCGCGCTGATCGTTGATGTGCGCAATCCCCGGGAATTTTCATCCGGTCATATCGATGGAAGCGTGAACATGCCGCTGCATATGATTGGCTCCAAAGCAGCCTTTTTTAAGGCCGGCGAAAAACCAGTGATTACCTGCTGCCAGAGCGGTGTTCGCAGTATCATTGCTGAGGAGATGCTCAGGGCGGCGGGAGTTGAGGTTTACAATGGAGGCGGGTGGGATAAGCTTAGAAAAAAATTCAACAGTGATCATTTTAATTATGCTGGAAATAATAAAACAACCCTGGCCATGGTATGTGGCCGGACCGCTAATAGGGCTCACAGTGCCTGTCCTTTTAATCCTGGGAAATAAATCCTTTGGGATTTCCTCATCGCTTCGGCATGTTTGCGCCATGTGCGTCCCGGCGAAAATTCCTTTTTTTCAATACGATTGGAAAAAGGAGCTTTGGAACCTGTTTTTTGTATTAGGCATCTTTTTTGGTGGGGTTTTCGCAGTAACGTTTCTGGCTAATCCAGAGCCAATGCAGTTGAATCCAATATTGGTAAAAGAATTAAGCGTATATGGAATAACGGATTTTTCATCGCTGATTCCGGTTGATCTGGTGACCTGGGACAAATTGCTGACACTTCCCGGATGGATCATGATGGTGGGTGGCGGTTTTCTGGTTGGATTTGGGGCGCGTTATGCTGGCGGATGTACGAGTGGACATGCAATCATGGGGCTTTCAACCCTGCAATGGCCTTCACTTGTGGCGACAGTCTGTTTTATGGTAGGCGGGTTTGTGATGGCTAACTGGATATTGCCTCTACTATTAATACTTTAGTAAATGAACGACCATTTTAAAACACATTGGGAAGATGTTTACAAAAATAAGACATCTGATCAGGTAAGCTGGACCGAACTGAAACCAGTGCATTCTTTAAAGCTAATTCAAAATGCCAGTACAGTAAAAAATATAGCGATTATTGACATTGGGGGAGGAGATAGCCTGCTTGTAGACTATCTTTTGGACGAAGGTTACTCGAATATCACTGTCTTGGATATTTCGGCAACTGCAATAGAAAGAGCAAAAAAAAGGTTAGGGGGAAAAGCGGGGAAAGTTACCTGGGTGGTCAGTGACATTCTGGATTTTTACCCTGAAAAGCATTATGGAATTTGGCACGACAGGGCCGCGTTTCATTTTTTGACGACAGCAGAGCAAAAAACAAAATATAAAAACCTTGTTGAAAATACGGTCGCAGATGGTCACATGATTCTGGGAACATTTTCAATGTTAGGTCCGGAGAAATGTAGCGGGTTGCCGGTTTGTCAATATGATATGCCTGCGTTGGCGGATTTCTTCAAAGGCTCGTTTGAAGTAAAAAGCCATTTTTATGCAGACTACCTCACACCTTTTCAAACCAGTCAGAATTTCCTTTTTGCGGACTTTATAAAAACTCAGGTGTAAAAGCATATGCAGCATATAATCACAGATCTAGTAGGAGCAAGTGAGCACGACGTCCGTGCAACGGATTCACTGTGCATCAATGAAAGTCAACAGCAGCACAAATGGTACTACAACCTGAAATATATGGCAGTCGGGCTATTTTTTGGAATTCTCTTTGTGAAAGCGGAAGTGATCAGCTGGTTTCGGATCCAGGAAATGTTCCGGCTTCAATCTTTTCACATGTATGGCCTAATTGGCAGCGCCGTTGTTGTTGGAATGATTTCAGTGCTGCTTATCAAGCGGTTTGGCATCCTTACTATTTCAGGGGAGCCGATTACTTTTACCGATAAGAAGTTCGACAAAGGACAGATCTATGGAGGTTTGCTTTTCGGTCTGGGCTGGGCTTTGACGGGTGCTTGTCCGGGACCACTTTTCGCACAGATCGGGATGGGTACTATGGTTGTAATTGTTACACTGCTTAGTGCGGTTGTAGGGACATGGGTTTACGGCAGGTTTAGAGACCGGTTGCCACATTAGGCAATCAATGGAGCTACATCGCCAACTCGGTAACAAGCTCTCTGGCATGATCTCTCATCTCCAATATCGCGTTAGTTTGAACTGATCCAACAGCCACAAAATAAGAAACGGCAGTAGCCCACGCCACTGCCGTTTCTGTTAAATCGGGTTCCACTTACAATAACTCACCCATGCCGAATACAGTCAATCCTTTGGCAAATTGTTCGGCCACAGCCTGATTGGCGGCTTCAATGTATTGGCCGGTGATGGGGTCAACCACGGTGCGTAGTGGCCGGGTGCCCTTTGGCGTGCCGATCAGTTTTACAATGGCGTCGGCCACGTCCTGCGGGTTAGGTTTTTTAACCTGCATCTCTCCACCCAATGCGGCTATCATTTTGTTGGGTATATCGGCCATGGCGCCGTACCCTTCAAATACACCCTGATCCGATGCGGGGTTGTTCTTTTGCTGCATTTCGGTAGGGAAAGCACCAGGCTCCACAAGGGCCACATCAATGCCTAACCGCTTTACCTCGTAGTGCAGGCCCTCGCTTATTCCCTCCAGTGCAAATTTGGAGGCAGAATAAATGGTAGCAAACGGGAACGATACCCGCCCAAAGCCGCTGGTTACGTTAATGATCAGCCCGTCGGCCTGTTTACGCATAGCGGGCAACACCTGTTTGATCAGTCTCCAGGGCGCATAAACGTTGATATCAAAAGTGGTATGCACATCGGCGGTGGTAAAGCTCTCAGCCACACCGGTCATGCTGTAACCGGCGTTATTTACCAGCACATCAATAGTACCTTCCTTGGTCAGAATGGCATCAACGGCCTGCTTCACGCTTTGCTCGTCTGTCAGGGTAACATCCAAAACCGTCACGTTTTCCATGGCCTCAAGGGCCTGGGCTTTATCGGCATTACGGCCCTTTGTATCGCGCATCGTGGCATATACCTGATGCCCGGAAGCGGCCACGCTGTGGGCGGAAAGCCAGCCAAAACCACTATTTGTTCCGGTTATCAATACGATCTTTTTGCTCATCTTTTTTAGTTTTAAATGAATAAGCAAAGGTTGAAAAAGGCAAGAAGAAAATTTTTATCATTTGGTAAAAAGCGCCGCTAACGGATATTACGGCGTATACGGCTCAGCGATTGCTGGGTGATGCCCAGGTAAGAGGCCACATGCGAAAGCGGGATGCGGTTGACCAGGTTGGGGAACGCCTCAATGAATGACAGATATCGCGTGGTGGCATCTTCTGAAACCAGCGGACTGCGCCGTTCCATAGCCAGCGTAAGGCATTTTTTTACCATGTTGGCCTTCATCATTTCCCAACCCACAATGGTGTTGGATATCTCGTCCCAGCTCTTTTTATTAAAAACCAGTACCTTGCAGTCGGTAACGGCCTGTACATATTCGGAGGCCATAATCTGCGATTCAAATTTTTGATTATCTACTACAAAATTGCCTTCGTCCACAAAATAATTGGTGATTTCTTCGCCCCTGTTGTTATAATAGCAAAAGCGAAACACGCCTTCCAACACGAACGCCACATACCGGGGCACTTTCCCGGCTTCTGACAGGTAGTCGTCTTTTTTCAATTCGAGCATTTCAACTTTGCTCAGCAAAAACTCGATCTGCTGTTTGTTCAGATCACCAAATTGCAGGATAAGATTTATGAGCGCTTCCATCATGTAAAGATAGTGTACAGCACAAACCCCTCAATTACCATATGGTAAAAATGAAGTGAGCCGGACAAATCGAGTAAGTTATCAGAGCAGGTTTTCCTGCACTGCCTGATAGACGGTTCTCACTGATGGCTGAAAGCCTAAACTGCGGGCTAGCGAGGTATCAGCGTGGAGATACCAGGGGTTCATCAACGGCTCTGCGAATGAAGCCATCGGTTTGCCAACAAGCTGCAATAGCTCATATAGTGTCGTTGGGGCCTCATCTGCGATGTTGACCACCCGTCCGTCCATGATCCCTTGCAAAGCCATCATGACAGCAATGTATATGTCGCGATGGTGAATGGTGCTCATCCGCATAGCCGGATGAAAGTTAGCAGCGGTAACGTGTTTTGGCAGATCTTCGAGATGTCCGTCGCCATCGCCATATACAAATGGGAAGCGAAGAGCTGACCAGTTCAATCCGCTTTCACGTAAATCCTTTTCCGCAGCAACTTTACTTGCCGGATAGGCATGTTGCGGGTTAAGCACATCGTCCTCCTGGCCGGGGTGCGGATTGTTCATATCATAAACATGGCTGGTGCTTGCAAAAATGAAGCGGGCATCTGGGGCGTTGCTTTTTGCAGCATTAATGAGGTTGCGCGTACCCTCCAGGTTACTTTTCCAGATCAGGTTCGCGTCCGGTGACCGGAACACGGCTGCCAGGTGAATGATCGCTTTTGCATCTTTTACCGCTTCTTCCAGCGTTGCCGGGTCAAACAAGTCCCCTTCTATAGCCGCTACTCCGGCCGCAACATCTTTGCCACGTACCAGTGCAAAGCAATTATACCCCGCTTCAACAAGGCGAGGCAAAAGCCTTGACCCAACTAATCCGGTTGCCCCGGTTACCAATATTTTACCAAATTGTCTGTCCATAAATAATTTATTTTAGACAAAGGTGTGGCTAATATTTCAGTAAGGACCGGACAAAAAACGCTTTTATAAGGACAAATCCTGATAAAAGCCGGCTATCGTTTTACCGGTTACCTTTTTGAACAAACGCGAAAAATAACCAGGATCATTAAAGCCGAGCTCATATGCCAGCTCCTTTACAGATGTGCTTTGGTTATTATACATTCTACGCCTTGCCTCGATGATCAAGCGGTCTGTAATGAATTCTTTTGGTGAAACGCCGGAATGCTGTTTTACAATCTTATATAAACGATCAGTGCTTAAAGCAAGCTTCTCTGCTATCTCCGTTATGGCAGGTTGCTCGGTAAGATTATCTTCTACAAACAGCTTGAATCCTAAAAACTTATCAAGACCTTCTGGCGTATGCTTTTTATGCAATACAAAATAAGCGGAGTTTATTTCTGTAAGCAGGCTGTTCAGGTAAGCCAGGATCAGTTCCGGATCATTATCAGCAGTACGTAGCAGGTCATTCAAAATCTTGAACGTATTCCAAACTCTAAGTGCAGCATCGGGCGGGAAACTGATTTTTTGCTGGTTCAAAGGGTTGAGAAGAAAGGGGAACTTTCGCGGCAATCGCGAAAGGCATTCATCGTCAAATCCCAATTTATAATAGTCTGCGGTATGGACAGTTACAGGTAGTTGCCTAAGCTGGTGAGGTAACGCAAAAAAAAGCTCATGTTTGTTTACTTCGATCGTTTCCCCGTCGATAACCTCCTGACTGTTCCCGTGCATCACGAAGAGAAAGAAATAATAAGGCAGCCGTTGAGAAGAACCGTATTGATCCGCCAACGCTGGCGATACATGCCCGAATTCCGGAGAAACGATACGTATCGAGAGCCTTTTGTTCTGACTCAGATTTTCGGGAAATGTGTTAATAGGCATGGTTTCAAACGGTCATCATTGAGCAAAGTTACCAATTTGTGCTTATTCTTCATTTTAAGCGAAGCCGGCATTATCTCAAACTCTTTTTGAAGAAACAGAAAAAATGGGCAAGGATTCAAAACCCAGTTCAAGACAAATAACCGAAGGTGTCCGACCTTGATAATTAAGACAATAGGCAGCTCAGGTAGATCATATTTCTTTTGGCTACATCAAAAGGCGTTTAGGCTACTTCCGCTTTTTATTCCTGCTGCAATTTTGCAGAAACGAAATCAGGATCCTCTAAAGGCAAAGAGGTCATTTTTACAGATAACCTGGAATTGATTGTCAAAGGCAATGATATCTTTTATGCAATAACTATAGGTAGTGAGACAAAGCCCGTCTACTTCGAGCTGACTTCAATTATTGATAATGGCTTTACCTGTGAGAACCTAAAGCATGACTTTCCCCAAAAAATAGCATATAACGGTAGCGGTAACCGGCAAAAGTGGTGATCTCAGGTGACGGTAAAAGTGTTGATTATATTTTCGTTCGCTAGGATATGAAACAATAAGATCCGACTGCTTCCTCAGAGAGAAAAAGCGCAAAAACTTTACCTTCAACCGTGTTCTGTTGAGAGCAGAACTTGGTTGAAGGTAATTTGTTAGCGATGTCTATTTATTCTCGACCGAGCCCTTATCTGATTGCTTCACAATCAGTCCTTCCTCTGGTTTCCACTTATCATACTCCATATAACGAGCTGTTTGGGTGGCTATGGCCTGTCCTTTTAGCTTGGCAACTACATGTAGGGCACCATCAATTCCTGCGGAAACACCGGCAGTCGTGATAATCTGTCCATTGTCTACAAAGCGGGTACCTGACAGAATCTTTGCTTTGGGCGTTGCCCGTTGCAGCTTCTCAATATAAGAATGAAAAGTCGTCGCTTGTTTGCCGTCCAGCAGTCCCGCTTTGGCCAGCAGTCCGGCACCAGTACAAACCGACAACATGACTTCCGCATGGGTGGCAGCGTTTTTTATCCAGTCAATCAGCGGCTTATTCTCGATGAACGGACCAGTATCACCTCCAGGCAAAACCACAATATCAGGCTTGGGACAATCAGTCAGGCTATAGGTCGGGGTTATTTTAATGAATCCCTGACTGATGATTGGTTCTTTGGATAGCGAAAAGGTATAGACATTAAATCCGTCTGTGGAAGCGAAGACTTCACTAGGCCCGGCAAAATCCAGAATTTCAGCGCCATTGTGAATAAATATAGCCACATTTCGCTTTTTGGCTTGCTTCTCGTTTCGCTTCAGTGAATCTGAAAGGGCAGGAGTGCCTTCGACAAGAGGCATTCCACAATGCTGACAATTGCCGGGCTTTTCATGTCGTTCCAAATCACAACCATTGCCGCAGGGCTTGCAATAATACGCCGTAGGTTTTTCTCTCGGGGATATGTTCTTTGCCAAAAGTGGGTTGCAAGCGGCAGCGAGCCAGCAAGCAGCAAATACAATAAATCGGTAACGAAGAATGACGTTCATGGGCTAATAGAATTAAGGTGAAATAAAAGATCCTGTGTTGTTTTTAAGTTTGTCTTTCTGCCAGATCCGGCGTAGCTGTCGGGCATCCCGAAAACCACACTTCTGTGCAATGGCTTCCATGGTCATGTCAGGATTATGCCTTAACGTACGGGCCAGCTCCAGACGCAGTAGCGTAGTGTAGTCATGAATGGATATCCCGGTCTCCTTTCGAAATGTTCGGGTCATATTACGGGTACTCATACCGGCGATCTCGGCGAGCGCGTCTAATGTAAACCTGGTTTTTAGATTCGCAATCAGCCAGTCCTGCACCTGGTGAACGGCCACATTCATGTGATTCCGGTAATCAAGGTAAACGCTTTTCTGCGAATGGTGTGGACCGCGGCGTAAGTAAACGACTAGCTCGCGGGCTATCTTTGAGGCAAAGAGCGGGCCTTGCTGCTCTTCCAGAATTGCCAGTGCCATATCTATACCGGCAGTTATCCCGGCGCTGGTATAAATCCCGCCATCGTTCACGAATAACCGGTCATGCTGGGTTACAATTTGTGGATAAGTTGTTTGCATTTCATCAACCCGTTTCCAGTGCGTAGTGCATTTCCGGCCATTCAAAAGGCCAACCTGAGCCACAGTAAAAGCGCCAGTACAAACAGAGCAAATGATAACCCCCTGACGGTGCTGTGCACGAAGCCAGTCAAAGAAAACGTGCTCTGCTTTAAATTCTTCTGATCGTATATAATGCATGTCCATACCAGGAATAAAGATCATATCACCGGGTTGAGGATCTACCTGTGTAAAATGCTTTACAGGACCCATTGGCATTCCTGCTGAGCTAGTTACCTGATTCTGAAATGAACAATACTGTAACTGATAAGGAGCACCATACTCAGCAGCTTCGTAAAAAACCTGAACTGGTCCCGTCAGATCTAAGACGTGTACATATGGAGGTACAACAAAAATGACTTGCTGAGTTTGCGACATGGATAACTGATTCAGATTGTAAAATTAGAATATGCCTGGCATCTTAATGAGCCAAATATCGGACATTTCAGGCCAAATGCAGATAGCTAAGCTAATTCACCCTTTCAGAAATGTCAGGTAAAAGGGAGCACTACCATTTACGATTATAATAACCATAAATGGATTTCCACGGATGAAGCCGGTTCCCGTAGATTCGGCAAAAGAGCCAAGGTGATGATTGAAGTGGCCGAGGTGGCAGAACCGCCCTTGTATTTGCTTTTGGGTAGCGATGCTTACGCCCGAGCATTTTACCAGTTTGGACCTTCTATCTTCCTCCTGCAAGCAATAGGAAGCGTTGACAAAATCGACTGATTTTGCTTAATGACGTGCATTACAATGACCCAAATTGCCAAATAGTTGGCCTGATTTCCAAGGCATCTCCAACACGAGTGTTGCAACTTTGTATTGTCAATATCGACAGCAATATCAAACAGATATAAAAAATGCAACGTACAGCAAAAGCGCATTGGTCGGGAAGCATAAAAGAAGGCAAAGGAGAGCTGACTACCCAGAGTGAGATTTTGAACAAAACAAATTATAGCTTTAAAACCCGGTTTGTCGGAGGCGAAAAAGGAACCAATCCCGAAGAGCTACTCGCGGCAGCGCATGCAGGATGCTTTACAATGGCAGTCAGCTATGCGCTCACAGAAAAAGGTTTGGTGGCAATTGAGCTGGATACACAGGCAACTGTGTCCATGGATAGCGCGAGCATCACTGGCGTACACCTCTCAATTACAGGAAATGTGCCGGGACTTAGCCACCAAGAATTTGAAGCAATCACAAAAGAAGCAGAAAGAAACTGTTTAATTTCAAAAGTCCTAAGTGTATCTGTTTCGTCGTCGGCAATTCTTGTATCAGAGTAATTGCAGCCGTATAGAGCCTTTTCACAGTAAGGTGGCAATGTGCTTGTTCGTTCTATATCTGTCTTAGAAAATGAAGGCTGGGGAATTGGCAAGCGTTTATAACTTATCCTCACTACTGTTTCGTGTAATACTGTTTCCATGGTCACTGAATATAAAAAATTTGATTTGTTTGGTGAAACCTTCATTCAAAGGTTGAACTTAAAGCCGTCTTTTGAATTCACATTTCCGGTTGCTGAGCAAGCGTGTTTCTTATATATGTTGAAAGGGGACATGGAATATCAATCAGGAGCTGATCATTTGAATATTCCTGCCCATCAATCCCTGCTGCTAAACTGCCTGAAAGCGGGTAACCAAATTAGAGACATCAGTTCCAGTGACAATAGTGAAATTGTGATTGTTACATTTCATCCGGACATTTTGAAAAGGATTTATGATAAGGGACTTCCGCTGGTATTTACAAAAAGTAACCGAACGACAAATCAGCAACGAGGAGTAATTAAAAATGACTTTTTGATCCAGAAGTATATTGAAGGCTTGCTGTTCTATTTTGAAAATCCATCGTTAGTCAGTGATGAGATTTTAATATTAAAGCTGAAAGAAATAGTCCTTTTACTGTCGCAAACACAAGAGGCACATACCATACAAACCATACTCTCCCAACTATTCTCACCAACAACATTTACCTTCAAGCAGATTATAGAAGCGAATCTTTTTTCATCGGTTAGTGTAGAAGATCTGGCACAAATGAACAATCTGAGTGCTTCCTCATTCAAAAGAGAGTTTAGGAAACTCTACAACGATTCTCCCGCGAGTTATATCAAATCTAAACGCCTGGAAAGGGCAGCACAGCTGCTTTCGGTTTCTGATGAGCGCATTACGGACATCGCCTTCGATTGTGGATTCAATGATCTTGCCAATTTTACCAAAAGTTTTCATGACAGATATGGAGTCGCACCATCAAATTATCGTTTGAAACGAAACGAAAGCTGAGGGGCAATCATAATCCAATAAACAACTACATGGAGAGCACATTGAATGATGGACGAAATTGCCAAATCATTGGCCTATTCTGCAAAGAAATCCTGCTGCTTGCTACGCAACTTTGCATAGTAATCAAAACAAGCAAAAAATGGGATTGTCGAATTTAGGTATCTTTCATACCGTTATTGGAGTTGTTGCTATTATTGCAGCAGTTGTGTCATTCATTAAGAACGCTAAAATTGATCTGGGCAAATTATCTGGGAAAATCTATTTCTACTGCAACCTGGTCGCTTCGGTCACTGCTTTGGGATTGTCAAGCGTGAAAGGTTTAAATCCTGGCCACATTCTAGCGCTACTGATTGTATTGCTGATCGTGGTGGCCTATTTCCTCTATTTAAAAAGACCAGGGAACAATCGGTCGCGCTTTGTTGAAAACTTTTTTCTTTCTTTCAGTTTCTTCTTGTCACTACTTCCAACAGTGAATGAGACATTCACCCGTGTTCCTGTAGGGCACCCTTTGGCAAATGGTCCGCAAGATCCGCTGATTGCTAAGACGCTACTCTCACTTTTTCTTCTATTTATTGCAGGATCTGTTTTACAATTCAGAAAGCAAAGAAGAATAAATAAGTCGAAATCCGTTTAACCGGTATGGGAAGCTACCAACAGAAATATCAGAGTATGACCTGATGTGTAAACGGAAGGTATTGATGCTTCGCTGTGTAACTTGTTATATTGGCGATTTTAATATCACTAGTACGGTTACTGCCTTCATCCTAAGGTTTTCGATTGCAAATATGTTGTCTATAACGGTCGGTTAGTTATTAAATTGAAGGTTTTTCTATAATCGTTTGGGTTTTACGTATTTCTATTTTCCCTTCATATCGATCCCAACCAATTTTTCAAAGCATTTTTAAGCCTAAAAAGTTGGTCCGAAAACCCGATGGCGATTCACCCGTTTTCGTGTGAAACAGCCTGCTGAAATATGCCGGGTCACTATAACCGAGCTCTTAGGCAATTTCCTTTGCCGTTAGCGAAGTATGGACTAACAAGCATTTTGCTTCCAGGATAATACGGTTTTTTAATCACTTCATTAGGCTGCGGCAGTCGCAGGCGGTTGAATTTATGTGTGATCGTTTTTGGCGCCATGCATAGGAAATCAGCGTAGTCGGTCAGTCACATCGTTGGTCAAATGCTGGCTTTTCCACGAGCGGGCCGCGCGAATGAGTCATCCGGGTTCAGATAATGCGTTAAAAAAAGAGAAAGGCGTACGGAACAGGAAGTGAGATCAATTTTAAGGAGTCAGCAGATTGCATCTTTGTCCGTAGTCGAGGCAATTGTAATGGAATCAGACGGGCAGTTAAGCGTCGTTAAAAGTGGTTCGCTTCCGATCCCGATTCTACCCTCTATGATTTGGAGAGTGTACAACGAGACCCACATCGGAATGCCGGGATCGGTTTCAAAAAAACACCAGGCTGCTTGCGGCAGTCCTGGTGGTGGAATGGCGATCAATATATTTTTGATACAGGCGTATTTATGGCTTGATGACTTGCCCCGTGTTTGCTCCGAATACGGCTTTTCGGAAACCATATTCCAGCTGTTTCATTGTAGTCGGAACTTCTCCGGGGAAATAAGGGAAATATTGTGGAGAATCTTCGATCACAGAAGGGCTTACTGCATTAATGCGAACACCATCGGCGAGCTCAATAGCGGCTGCCCTTACAAATGCTTCAATGGCACCATTGGCAGCGGATGCGTTTGCAAAATTAATTTGTGGATCTGTTGTCAATGCGCCGGAAATCAGGGTGAAAGATCCTTTTGGTTTAACATAACGCTGGCCAATGAGCACTAAATTCACCTGACCCATCAATTTCCCCTCAATGCCTTTTCTAAATTCCTTGTCTGTCATTTTTTGCCAGGGACCGACAAATGATGGTCCAGCTGTGCAAATCAGGGCATCGAACGATCCCGTTTGAACATACAGATTTTCAATTGATTCCGTCGAGGTGATGTCAACTTTGATATCGCCGCCGCTGGAAGCGGCCTTGATAACTTCATGCTCTCTTTCAAACGCACTGACCAAATGTTTACCCATCGTGCCTGTTGCACCTACAATAATAATTTTCATTTTGTTTTTGATTTGTATTTGTAATTATTTTATTAACTCGCTATAAATGAAATGGATATAGAGTGGTAAACTCGTGTAACCAGCGCCATTACAGTTGATCTCACAGGGAATCGAACTCTTCCAGAATCATTTTCTTGCTTGCTGCCATGCCTGCGGCTGTTCCCATAGCTACTGCATTTGCGACAGTGCGCATCCGTGTCACATTGTCGCCGCAGGCAAATACGCCCTCAACAGTCGTCTGCTGAAATGCGTCAATTTTGAGATAACCATCTTCCGTTAATTGGCATCCCAGACTTTCGGGAATGTGGCAGTGCTGCGAAAAAGGAACCGGTGCATAGATGACACTGATGAAGGCTTTTGTTCCATCTTCGAAAGCAATGTCCTGAAGATTTCCATTAATATGGTTGAGCTTTTGAAGCGGCTTTTCTGTTAGTTCTATACTGCGTTTTTTTAGCTGAATGGTTTGTGTGGTTGTCAGTGTCGAAGGTCCGTTCGTAAACAGGGTGAGTTTGTCAGACCAATTCGAAATGAGCCTGGCTAGATCATAAGCACTATCACCATTACCCAAAATGCCTGTGTTTTCGTTTTTTACTTCATAACCGTGGCAATACGGGCAATGAAGGGCTGTTATGCCCCAGCATTCGTCAAAACCTTCAACATTGGCCATGATATCTCTGATGCCGGTTGCAAAAATGAGTTTCTTTGCCTTAAACTTCTCTCCTGATGTCAGCTGCAATTCAAAGCCATCGGTGTTTTTAATGGCAGCGTCCGCAAGTCCATTGAAAAACGAAACGGTATGATACTTTTGCAGCTGTTGTTTTGCCAAAGCCAATATTTCACTGGGGCTTTGTCCGTCTTGCGTGAGAAAGTTGTGAGAATAGGGCGTCTGTCTGTTGCAGGGATATCCGCTGTCGATGATCAAAACCGTCTTTAAAGCCCGGCCCAACGCCATTCCCGCAGCAAGACCCGCGTAATTCCCGCCGACGATGATCACATCAAATTTAGAAATTGTCATTTTAGTAATTTAATTGGGTGTCTTCTAAACCTTTTTTTGAGAAAAAATAAATCCTGTCAAGGCATTCAGCAATGGGAGTCCTATAAATACGATCCATGGCACCAGGGAAATTGTCAGTATCAGTGTTTTCTGATACAGAGGCATACCGGATAGCAGCTCACCAAAAAAATGCAGGAAGAGCGTAATGGACGGATAGATGACGATCCAGATTTTAAGAGATGAGATGAATTTGGCTTTTGTAGTCATACTGTTTTTGTTTACTGCTTGTCTGCTACAAAAGTAATTTCAATGTCAGAGAGGCCGGTAGGACGCAGGGCCAGTTCGATAGGACATATCTTGAATGCAAGGGCAAAAAATATGGATGCGGTTTTCAACAGGACGAATCATGTATCGCGCAGGTCGTTTTTGATTGAGATCTCGCTATCTTGTCCCGGAGGAATGAATGATCTGTACATTCTTGTAATTTTGAATTCAAATTTGCCCTCACGATAATTCCTGGTTTTATATACACAATGGACATGATTCCGATCCGACAACTCGCTGACACAAATCAAGAACAATTTAATGTTGGCAGGTTTAGCATCAGGAGCATCAGCGATGTAGCGAAGGGGAAGGATCTGGCCCATGATCTTCATAAGCATGATTTCTATTTCATCCTGGCGCTGGAAACCGGGAGAGGGTTTCATGAAATCGATTTCGTCCGGTATCAGATTGAGCCCAATGCCGTTTTTATCCTGCGCCCTGGTCAGGTGCATCAGCTGAAACTCTCAGCAGACTCCAAAGGCTATTTAATCGAATTTGATCATTCGTTCTATCAACCTAAAAATTCGGCAGTAGAATACCAGTGGAAGAAAGCAACGGGTATAAACCATTGTGAGGTAGAAAAAGACAGATTCAGCAAATTACTTGGCTACCTTTCTAATAGCCTGACTGAATTCGGTCTGAAACAGGAAGGGTACATGGAAGCGATCAGGGCTAATATGGATCTTTTTTTTATCGAGCTTGTCAGGCAAAGTAAAAACCCGGGCCAGATTTTACCTGCTTCATACAGCTATACTCAGGAGCGTTACGAGGAGTTGCTTAGATTATTGGAAACAAATATCACCAGTATCAAAAGCGTATCTCAATATGCCGACATGCTTCATTTGTCGGTTTATCAGTTGAATGCAATCACGAAAGCATCTGTAAATAAGACTACCACGGAGTTGATCAACGAGCAGATTTTGCTGGAAGCGAAACGATACCTGCTTGCTACCGCCAATCAGATCAAAGATATTGCCTGGCACCTGGGCTACGAAGATACTTCGTACTTCATCCGGTATTTTAAAAACCAGACAGGTCATACACCGGATGCGTTCCGGAAGAATTTTAAATAATGAGGACCTCCTACACAAGTGAACGATTCTGATGTGACTAGTTCAGATTTCTTACCATTCTGTATTGATTCGGAGTTTGGCCGACCCGTTGTTTAACAGTCTGGTGAAATGTTGCGGGTACTTAAAGCCGAGTTGCCGAAGATGCTAATTTTTGGCGAATGCCACTTTAATGGAACGTAACTCACGGATCCAGCGCGCTGGCTTTTTATCATTTGGTGTTATGATGCGAAAAGGACCTTCGCCGTTTGTAAGTTGCTGACCATCTTTTTGTATGGCAATCAGGATCAGTTGGTCTGTGAACTCAGGATCAATTTCTGCCAGTGAATAAAGTACTTCATAACTATCGGCAGCTGTGATAAGCACATATTTAGTCAAATTCTCGCCGCGCAACTTGCTCCCGGTTGTAACGCCGGCTTTTTTCAGGATTTCGATGAGGGCAACGCCCGAAAATTCATGCTCCTTTCCGTCCCGGTCTTTCACTTTATGGCTTATTTGTTTAAAGTTGGCAAAGTCCTGCACACTGAGCTCTAAAGATGTGGCTACTTCCCCGGCGATAGAAAGTGTTGCCGTATTTTGGCCGAATGATGAAAATGCCGAACTGAAAAGTAGCAAAAGACTACCTGTAAGACTTCGTGCAAAAACTTTAAGTTTGTTCATAGTCAGGGATTTAAAAAATAATGTGGATTTTGAAATGCTGGATTGAGCTTAGCCTGCGAGCGGCCATTGTTGCAGGATATTCCGGGAATTGTTACTTCGTCCCATTGAAAATTTCTACCAACGGAGACAGCGTCAAATGACTGCTTTGCACAGGCCATCGTGGCAAAAAACTGATAAAAGAAGAGGTAGGTTTCCTCTTTAAAATCGATATGTATTTATAAACATATCGCTAATAAAGAGTCTGTTTGTATATTTCAAAAATCAATCAGCAGAAACTATCATGTGGATGGAGCGATTCTCCCGTCAGCATTGAAAGCTTTCATAAAGACGAATCACATGCGAAAATTGTCACTTTTTATTGCCACAAGCCTGGATGGTTACATTGCCAAGCCCAATGACGACCTCAGTTTTTTAAAACTTGTAGAAAAAGAAGATGAAGATTATGGCTATGCAGAGTTTATAGCAATAGTGGATACCATCATAATTGGGCGCAAAACTTTTGAATATGTGCAAAGGGAAATTGGTATTTCCCATTATGATAACGGCGAAAGAGATGTGTACGTTGTAACCAGTACGGAAAGGCCCAGGCTAGGACGCATCCAATTTTATAACGGGGACATTGCCCGGCTTGTTGAAAACCTAAAAATTGCGGAAGGCAAAGGCATATACTGCGACGGTGGCGCGGATCTGATCAACGAGCTTTTAAAGAATGACTTAATTGATGAATTGGTCATATCTGTAGTCCCTGTTTTACTGGGAAATGGCACCAGGCTTTTTAAAGACACAAGGCCTGAACAAATGCTGGAATTCGTTTCGGTAAAAACGTTTGAAACAGGATTGGTACAGTTGAAATACCAAAGAAAGAAGTAGCAATCAACTGTTAACGCCGGCGTGGCAGGCTACATCACAGTGCGATTATCTGACAGCGCGTTGTGTATGTAGGCCAGATTATGTCCTGCTGACCAATATGTCTGCTGCCGAAAGCAGATTCGCTACATTTCGTTGCAAATATGTTCACAATGATCAGTAAAACCCAAAAGTATAGCTGCCCCAATAACTTTGCCAGTCTGCTTCTTTGAGATTTTCCGTTGCGACCATGTGTACTGTGCTGATCATCCATTTGCCGGTTTGATCAACAGGGAATACAACTTGCCCATTTTTGTCGCTTCGGAGCTTTTGGTGTATTGTTTTGCCATCCACCAAATGCCATGCAAGTACCAAAGCGTTGTTTAAAGGTTTATTATCAAACAGGACTTTGAATTGAATAGGGCCTTTTGATTTTTGATCGTAAGGATTTTTAGAAGGAATAATTTCCAGTCGCATTCCAGTATTAAGGGCGTAGGAGGCGTCAGTTTTATTGCCCACCTGCACCAGTGTTTTAACGCAACGCTGATAGAGCTCTCTCCCGGCTTTCAGGGTGTCGCTGTTTTGTAGCCGGAGTTTTGCCACATTGTCCAGGCCTTCTGTCCGGAGATACTCATTGAACATATCGGCTTCAAGTTCAATAAATTTGCTGGTGTTGTTGAACGCGATCAGCTGGCTACCTTCAGTCGGAAATGTAATGTCGATACTGCTCAGGCTATCGCCATAAACCTTGTTTCGAATATCCGTTCTTATACCATTTGCGTAGTGATCCAGTTTTAAGATCCTGTATTTGTGACCATTCGACTGATCACCCTGGTAATCCTCGCCAACCATCAGGTCGATGCGAACTTTTTCGTTTATTTTAAGCCAGAACTTCGCTGGTTCCAGCCAAAATTCGTGAGCGAATCCAATTGAGCAAAACAGCAATAAAGAAGTTAGAGAAAGTAGTTTTTTGATTTTCATAATGTGGCTTTAAACGTTGCAATTTATGTATTATCTCAGGAATTACTATATTTGCCGCCGATCTGATGCGTAGTTTTATA
Source organism: Dyadobacter sp. CY312 (assembly GCF_021390535.1). Lineage (GTDB taxonomy): Bacteria > Bacteroidota > Bacteroidia > Cytophagales > Spirosomataceae > Dyadobacter. Next base: position 107,797 of record NZ_JAJUXG010000014.1, on the reverse strand, counting down.
GTTTACATATGGCTTTTTACGACCATCCTGCCGACGTTTAGTCAGTGGGGAACCATGGCGTATTACCAGATCAACAAGGCATATATCACCCGGGTGCTTTGCGAAAACCGGGACAAACCTCAGCTGAATTGCAACGGCAAATGTTACCTGGCCAGGAAGCTTAAAGCACAGCAGGAAAAGGAAGATCAACAGACTGCTCAGCTTGTTCAAAACATGCCTGTTTTTCAGCTGTTTGCTTCTCCGCTCACAGCTTTTGAGTTTTTACAGGTTCATTTTTTAAAGGCTCATCAGCCCCTATTTCCATATCATCTGGCCACTTATCAGGCCCCGCTTTCGATTCTGGTTCCGCCTCCCTGTGTGTAGCAAACATCATTTTTTTATGTCCAGCCTGTGAGCCGGTGAATCTGTTGGTTCACAAGGCCACCTGATTATTCTATCTCAAATTACTTTGTCGCCCGGTCAAGCTACCAGCCCGGGTGCTTTTCTCATTGCGTTATCTAATGAAAATCAAATACCTTTTTCTGCTATTTTTTATTGTAATCTGCATCAATTCCTTCGCTCAATCCCCGCAGGGTATGCTCAATGGCCGTATTGTCAATGCTGAGCAGCAAGCTGTAACGGGAGCGTCGGTCACCTTGCGAAACACAAGCCTTGGGACAATCACCGATGCAGACGGCCGGTTCGGCCTGGCTGGGATCACGCCGGGATCTTACATCCTCTCGGTTTCCAATGTGGGTTACACAGCGTTTACCCAAAAACTTCAAATCTCAAAAGGCAAAAATTCCTTTCTAAACCTGCAACTTTCCGAAAGCAGGCAGGAGTTACAGGAAGTGGTGGTGAGTACTGCCAAAAACCGTTACCAGGTGTTAAATTCCAGTACTTCCACGCGTACCAATACACCGCTGCTTTCTACGCCTCAATCCGTTCAGGTGGTGTCTTCCCAGGTGCTGCGCGACCGTCAGGCTTTTACTCTCAATGAGATAGCAGGCTCTTTTACAGGTATGAAGGTTAATAACGGAAACGGTAACTTTCAAATTCGCGGGTTTTCTGCTTATTCTCCCAATGACGCCAGTTTCCTGCTTTATAATGGTATACGGGGAAACCTGTTTTTATGGAGCCAACAGCCATTGCTCTACAATGTTGAATCCGTAGAATTGCTACGAGGCCCTTCCGGCGCTTTGTTCAGTGAAGGTTCGCCGGGCGGTGTCGTCAACTTTGTTACCAAAAAACCTTTACAGGAAAAACGCGCCAGCGTGGATCTGTCCCTGGGCAGCTGGAAGTTCGGGCGGGCGTCTTTGGATTTTACCGGACCAATAGGTAATCAGAAAAAGCTTCTGTACCGGACCATTGCCGGTTATGACCATTCGGAAAGTTTCAGGGATTATCAAAAAAAGCAAAACCTGTTCCTGGCTCCGTCGCTGACTTACCTTTTCAATAACAGCACATCGTTGAACCTCGAATTGAATTACGCTTACCAAAAGTCGGTTCACCAATACGATAATGGGAGCTTTGTTTACACCAGGCCGGATGGCAGTTTCGATTTCAACCATTATCCCGAAAACCTGACCATCCAGAGCCCGACAGATTATGGAAAAACACATAACACATCAGCCACGCTGACTTTTGACCATCAGATTAATGAAAATCTCAAACTGACTGTTGTGGAGCGGGCGGTGCGCAATAAGCTGGATTTTACCGACCACATTCCGGTGGGAAAGATCAGAAACGATAGCATCAGCCGCGGATATCAGGACTGGCTGACTGACAGGTTTAGCCTGCAAATCACTGCTTTTGCAACTTATACAACCAAAACAGGTGTGCTGGGACACCAGATCATTGCGGGCGCGGATTACAACCGTTTCGGCTGGACGCAAAATGACTACCAATACAAACCTTCAACCAGGATCTTGATTCTCAACCCTGATTATACCGGCAGTGTTCCGGACGCTTCGGTTCCCGCCGACGAATCGGATGATAACAAGCGAATTACCAACCTGATCGGCGGATACATTCAGGATCAGGTCAGTGTCGGCAGTAAGTTGAACGTGCTGCTTTCGCTGCGCTACGACAATTACAACGGAAAGGAAACGCCGCTGTCCGACCGCGATAACAAACAGGGCGACGAGTTGCAGGCATCGGGCTGGATTCCCAGGGTTGGTGTGGTGTATTTACCGTTAAAAAATCTGTCCATTTATGGTACTTACCTGAAATCATTCAATCCCCAAACTTCTAACAATGTGCTCGCAGGCGGTCCATTTCCAACCAGGCAGGCAACCCAATACGAAGTGGGTTCCAAGGCAGATCTTTTCAGGAACCGTCTGTCGGCGACATTGTCATTGTATCAAATCAATTATGCCAATATTCTCACGGCTGCTCCCACAGAGGAAAACTCGCACCGGCAGGCAGCGATTGACGGCACACGTAGCCGTGGAGGAGAGTTCTCGGTAACGGGTAATCTGAATGCGCTTAGTCTAATTACCGGATATGCGCTCAATGAGCACGTGCTGGTAAGCACAAGCAATTATGGTAAAAAGGGAGACCGTTTTGCCAATGCTCCGAAGCATCAGATCAACTTTTTGGGAAAGTATGCGTTTACAGGTGTGCTTAAAGGATTTGGTCTGGCAGCGGGCGTTCGTTATGTGAGCGACCAGGTGGGTTTACTGACCAATCAGAACTTTGTCTTTCCGTCCTACACAGTATTGGATGCAGCGCTTTCTTACCAGCGTAACCGGGTTCAGTTTCAGCTCAACGCGTACAACCTGACCAACAAGCATTACTTCACAGGAAGCCGCTCCGGCGTGACGCTGGCCGGGCTCGGCGATCCGCTCAATGTTAGGGTAGGAGTTAGCTATCAACTCTGGTAATTTACATTCGTTCAGGATATATATGAAAAAAGTATCACTTAGCCGAAAGCTTTTCAGGTTGCATAGCTGGCTCGGCTTGCTGACGGGTATATTTTTGATCCTGCTTGGACTGAGTGGCTCGGTTCTGGTTTTCAGAACGGAGCTGGATCATTTCTTTAACCAGGATTTACTCCACGTTGCGCATTCAAAAAGCAAGGTGCCGGATCAGGTCTTGCAAAATTGTTATGACAGGATTACCAGCCGGTATCCGAATCTGGATGGCATTGCCTGGGTCAATCCGGATGCCGAACCTGGGCAGGCCTATAACTTCCGGATCTATTTCAATGATACGCACCTTTTTACCTATGATCTGGGTCTCATTTCGTTTGATCCGTACAGTGGTGCTATCCTTCGGGAAGGACCATCCGGTAAATTTACACCTAGCTTTATCGAGTGGTTGTTTCAGTTTCATTTCAGTTTCCAACTGGGTGTGCCAGGTGCAGCGTTAACTGCTGTATTCGGAATAACCATGTTGCTGTCACTCATTACAGGGGCAATAGTATATCGCAAAATGTTCTGGAAGGTGCTGACTTTCCGCATGAAGATCAATAGGAAAAACTGGCGGACGATTAGCTCCGATCTGCACCGGATCGTGGGTGTGTGGTCGTTGCTTTTAAATGTTGTGATCTTCTTCACAGGTTTTTGGCTGAACATGTTTGCTTTTAAACCTAAAACCTGGCAGAATGAGCTTTTACCAACAAAACCCAATACGCATATTTCTGTATTGCCAGATCATCTGTATCGGCGGGCGCTGTCGGCCATGCCGGATCTTGAACCGACCTATGTTTACTTGCCGACACAACCTGAGCGTAAGTTCGAGGTGAGGGGTTACACCAAGGGGCAATTAAAACTATGGGGCAGCGGCAATTCTGTCCGGCTCGATCAGCAGACCGGCGAGTTACTGAAAATTAGCCGCCTGGCTGAAAAACCGTTAGGGGAAAGGATCGAAGCTACATTCTTCCCTCTGCATGTAGGAAATTTCGGAGGACTGGCCGTGAAGATACTCTATGTAATTATTGGACTTACTCCCGGTTTGTTAGCGATCACCGGTTTTCTGCTCTGGTGGCGAAGGGTTCAAAAGCGGCCGCTCACGCGAATTCGCAACACTTAGGCGGGAGATTGAAGTGAGGTAAATTTACATCTGATGCTTAATCGTTGTTTGGGAAGTAAATCGTTGCTGTTACAGGGTTTGCTCACTGAATGACTTAAAACCAACCTTCCAAAATCAGACTCAAAGTAGTATTTAGGTCGGTTTTGGAAGGTTGGTTCAAAAGGTTGGTGGTTACACTTATTGGGTAGCTTATAATTTGTTTCAGCCACCAAGCAATTTATCGTTTAAAAGTCGGCAATAATCAGCTTTTTCATGCCCATCATGTTTTTAAATGCTCCTGGTTTTTTAGTGAGTTCCTCCCAGTTTTCAGGGCATACCTGCCAGCTTAATCCATATTTGTCTTTAAGCCACCCGCATACGCTTTCTTCTCCGCCCTGCGATGTAAGTTTATCCCAATAGTAGTCGATTTCGGCTTGGTCTTTGCAAGATATCATAAACGAAACGGATTCGTTGAATTTGAACTCCGGGCCGGCATTAATTCCAATGAACCGCATTCCCAAAACTTCAAACTCAACTGTTAGAACCTTGCCTGCCAGGTCTTTCTGAAAATCAGCCAGACCTTCGGCTTCTGACATAGGATAATACGTAGTGCTAATCATTTTCCCGTCATCAAAAATCGACAGGTAGAATTCAGCGGCTTCCTGCGCATTGCCATCAAACCACAGATTTGGGGTTATTTTTTGCATAAAATTCAGGTTTAAGTTTTCTTTTGATGCTTTTACAAAATCATATTTAGCAGAACGTAGGACAACCAGTTTCAACGCTGGCGTCCACGAAAAGCTTAATACAGTAAATTATTCAGCAGGAACTTTTGACATATCCATGAAGAATATTTCCCAGGTATGACCGTCAAAATCTTCAATAGTACGTTGTTGCATGAATCCGTAATCCCTTAATTCGTTGGGTTCTATTCCGCCCGCATCAAGTCCGGCCTGCATAATGCTGTTAACTTCATCCACGCTATCCACAGATAGTGAGAAGAGCCCCGCGACACTCGATTTAGTGTCAGCAATTGGTTTTGAAGTAAAGGATGAAAATTTTTCGTGAGTCAGAAGCATCACATAAATCGAGTCGCTCCATACCATACATTTGGCGGTATCGTCTGAAAACTGCGGATTATTGGTAAATCCCAATTTTGTGTAAAATCCCGTTGATTTGTCCAGGTCTTTCACTGCTAAATTGATAAAGATCTGTTTTGCCATTGAATTAAGTGTTTAGATTGTTCCTTGTTGGACACAAAGTTACAACAGCTGTTCTTGTTTTACCTCCCTTGTTTCTGACATGTAGAAGGGGGATTTGAGACAAAATGAATTCAGCGATACAAATATGGCATGCTATGTACTGTCAATTACGCACACATCAACTTGGAACGGGCTTATCGATGGGTTGTCAAATGTAATTTTGTTGTTGCAGATTTGTTAAGCACTTTTGGTTTCCTCAAACTGAGCAGGAGTGATTAGCGTGATGAATAAGTTGCTGCGCATCATTTTACAACCCGACAAAAAATTAAAATAATTACCATGAAAAGTAAATGGTTTTCCGCATCAAATATATTTTCTGTTGTGCTGCTAGCATTTCTGGCAGCCATGATCATAAGTCCGGAAGAAAGCATGGACCATCCGGAACCTGATGAGAATAGGACTATTCCAGCCTGCAATAGGCGACCAACATAAGCCGGAAGACGCAGCGCTTCCCCCAAATGTTCTGTTTAAGGATGGCGATGGGCGGATCATTGACCTGACCTCACTGAGAGGGAAGATCATATTCATTAATTTTTGGGCAACCTGGTGTCCGCCTTGTATTGCGGAAATGCCTTCAATCAACGTATTGTATAAAACATTTAAAAATCATGACAATGTCGTATTCCTGATGGTCGATGTTGATGGCAATTATGAGAAGGCTGATAATTTCATGAAAAAGCATCAGTTGGATCTGAAAGTAGTAATCCCTGCCAGCCAGATTCCTTCTATTCTTATGGATGAAACGGTCCCCACCACGCTTATCATTGATAAAAAAGGGAAAATTGTTTACAGACATAAAGGCGTCGCTGATTACAGCAATCCACGTTTGGTAGACATGATCGACCAATTGGACAAGTAATAAACATACCTCCTTAAGTAATCTGTTTCCGTTTTGCAAAATTGGGACAATGAAATCTGATTGCTCTGATGAAAATAGGGCCAGACTGCTTGCCGGTAAACGTGGCGCAGTTATTCCGGGATACGAATCAAATCCGATTCTTATGAACGACGTGCAGACAATGTCGCTGATAAATGACAGTGGAAAAGCAAAGGTGATTGCGGTGCATATGGACGCCCTGGATCATTGCCGGACAACAAGAGCTAAACTGGCACAAAAAGCAGCTGATTTGAAAATTGGTAAAGATAAATTGCTGATCCCGCAGGACGGCGAGCTAATTTATCTCAGCCGCTGATCAGTCATTTAAAATGCAGCAAATGCGATATTAAATATTATAAACGGTTGAAACTTGCACTAAGGGTTTCAACCGTTTATCAATTCAGGTTTAATAGTGCATGTAAAATGTTAAACTTCTCAGGGCGGGAAGTTCAAACTCTTGCATTGCTCAGGCTAGTTTGTTGATGTTCATCAATGCCACTTTCCTGGAAAGTTCTATGGCGTCTCGTACGCCCAGTTTATCAAAAATTCTTCTTTTGAACGTGCTCACCGTATTTTGTTTCAGGTTAAGCATGTAGGCAATTTCCTTTGTCCATTTGCCATCGATAAGCAGCTGCATGATCTGAAATTCACTGGCTGTAAGGTATTTGGTCAGATCATTCTCCCCGTTATTTTCGACAAGTATCTGCTGCATTTTATAGCTCAGATATTTTTTACCTTCCAATACAGTTTTCAAAGCAGTCTTGAACTCATCAGGTGATGATTGTTTGGACAGATAGCCATTTGCACCGGCTTGTAGGTAAGGAATGGCATACAACTCCTCGTCGTAAGCCGAATGAATCAGAATTAACGTTTTTGGTTTTAGATTCCTGATGGTTTCCACCATTTTCAGGTTTTCGCTTCCCGGTATATCAATATCAAGAATAACGATATCAATTGTTTCTTTACCTATTATAGCCAATCCCTCCGGAAAATTTGCTGCGGTATGAATTTTTGCCTTGGGATTGATATCGTGTATCGTAATTGTTGTCCCTAAAACGATCAGGGGATGATCTTCAATAATAAGTGCATTCATTGGAAATTAAGATATTCAGGCTGTGGTTGAGTAAGGTTGAGCTGGTAAATCAGCTTGTTCTGCTCTGTTAGTCGTGTGTGTGGAGCGGCTGAAACTGTCCGTAGGATTTTAAATAACAAAGGTTGATTATTTGGATGAATATTTAATGTAGATATATAGAATTTTAGTGTAGAATGCTGGCTATTAATTTGTCGGAATAGTTTACCGGTGTGGGTGTGGTGCTGCCATTTACTCTGTGTCCATTTTTGTTTGAGATTTTCTTATCCGAAGCAGTTTTTGCCGCCCGCTCACGTATTGCGACTGTCCTGGTGGAATGTATGTTCAAAATGCGTCGGCTGGGAATAATCTAATATCCGGTGAATATTGTATAGGAGGTATTTGTTCTACATATTTAACATGATTTCTATATTTTTTATAGTAGTATTAATTTGATTAATTGTTAGATATGTCCCCAAAATGACATTTTTAAGCCATTGTTTCTTGAAACCATCTATTATTTAGTCTACTTTTGAAGCAGGTGTAAGATCGAAATATGATCGAATTTGTACTAGTGAAAATTCTTTCGGATTCAATTTCCCACCTGATTAAATATTGAAATTTTAACATCCGGGATATAAACGGATGTTAGAAAAGTATGTCCATACTTCTTCGTCTCCGGCTTTATCCAATTTCCCTTTCATGAACCCGGCTATGAGGAGATGGGAACTACTAACCAAGATTATTTTTATTCGCCCAACACATTTGTTAATTCAGTTTTTATGAAAAAAATTATAGTAGTCATCAATTTTCTAATGGTATTGCTGGCAGCAGCCAGCACGTCTGCACAAATACTGCCCATTTTACCTGCGCCAAACCACCAAACCGATCACGACGCCATGGTTAATGGCAAAGTTACAGTTGCCGGTTCCAGTGAAGGCCTTCCGGGGATTGTGGCAATACTTTCCAGAGTCGAGTCCGGATTGGACGATGTACCAGTTTCTTACGCCATCAGCAACAGCACGGGCGATTTCATGCTTACGGGACAGTCGGGTGTTACTTACCGCGTCACATACGAATATCCTGTAGCCGGATTTTCGGGAGCAAGTGGTAATCCGTCGGCTCCGCTTACTGTGATCGCAGGTGCCAACGATTTGGAAGACCTGGTTTTGACAAGAAACGAAAATACAATCACCAACTGCAACGTATCTGCAACACAGGCCACAAACTGGACCGGAAACATTGAAGTTGCCAAAGCGCAATCGGTGAATGGAGCCGTGCTTAACAGTGTTTCTGTATTTTACTCGGCTGCGGTAATTAATCCTAAATTCGAAATTACAGCGGGTCCCGAATCCCAGACTATTTATTCAAAATTGGATATCGGTGCAAGCATAGCTATCGCCGGTCCTTCAAACAGGCCACGCCTGCTTTTAGAGACTGCGAAAAGTTTTGCAGGAGGATTTGAAGATGAGCGCATTACGCTGGCTCCGGATCAAAAACTTACTTATTACGACATCTCATCAGGTCATACGCTTAATTCCTTATTATCACCTGCTCCCGCGTCTTATACAGGAACGGGCGATGTTAGCTTTTCGGTAAAAGCAGACGCGCTTACCAGCACAACCTCAACGAGTGGCAACGCTTCTTTTGTACTCACAACAGATGCAGCCGCAGGTGTTTGCCTTACCTATACATATGCTTCCAATCCATTGCCGGTTAAGCTTGCCTCTTTTTCTGCAAAGGCTGTTGAAACTGAAAACAATCAGCTGGTTGCGGTAGAGTGGGCAACGGCTACTGAAACAAATTCAGATTATTTTGAAATAGAAAGAAGTATTGATGCAAAAAACTGGGATTTGATAGGTAACAAAGCTGCCGCTGCGGAAAGTGATCAGTTAAAACGTTACTACTTCCAGGACAACAGCCCTGTGGCAGGCAAAAGCTATTACCGTCTTAAAATGGTTGATCTGGACGGCTCCTTTGCATACAGCAGGATTGTGAGCACATCGCTGACGGAAGATGGGGCAGTGCTAACGATTTACCCTAATCCGGTTGCGGAAGAAGTGTTTATACAAGCGCCGCAGTCTGGTAGCTACAAAAACGTGTCGATCTTTAATTCAAACGGACATGTGGTGTACACATCACCAATCGTATCGGCCGATAAAGGTATTGACGTGAAAAATCTGGCAAGCGGTATCTATTATGTTCAGACCACAAAAACCGACGGTAAGGTTCAATCCAAAAAGATCCTTGTAAACCGTTAAAATTCTCCGAAAATCTGGTCTTGGCTTCTGTATGCTAAACTTTGAAAGCATGTGGGACCATAATACAAAACTGGCTACCTATTTTGATAGAGTAGCCAGTTTTGTCAACAGGGCGATTAATTCCGTTCGGTAATTTTATACATGTCGGGTAATTACACCGACAAAAACGAGTTTTTAAAAGGTAAATCTAAAATAATGATCAAAGTAGGATTAATTGAAAAATTCCCTGCAATATGCATCGGGTTGCAGATTTTTCTGGAACAGCAGGCTGAGAAGATCAGTGTCGTTTATTCATCACAAATCCGGGATATTGTCAGCAGCCATTCTGTCGAAAAACTCGATGTTATTATACTGGGTCTGTATGAAAGTTCAGAAGATTCACACCTTGCAAAAATCAGCCTTTGTAAAAAATATTTTCCATCGGTGCCGGTAGTTGTATATGCTGACATTGCCAATGCGGCATTTATTCTGGAATCGCTCAAACTCGGGCTGATGGGGCTGGTATTAAAGGAAGACGGGCTTGATGAAGTTGCACATTGTATCAAAGCTGTTGTGGAGGGGAAGCATTATCTGAATTCTTTCGCAACCGAGTTACTGCTTAATCATTTTTCTCAGTCGGGCAAAGCCCGTGCTTCCAATTTTGTTGCACTGAGCGAAAAGGAGCGGATTGTAGCGGAACATCTTGTCAACGGAATGCGGCCCGGTGAAATTGCACGTGAGCTTAATCTGAGACCATCAACAGTGAGCACGTTCAAACGCACAATATTTAAAAAGACGAGAGTTGAAAACATCATCAATCTCAAGACATTTTTGGAATTTGATGTGAGCTGACGGTTTAAAACCCGGCGTTTTCAACGATCAGATTTTTCGACTCTCGGGATGGACAGTCTGAACACCGTACCGTTGCTCTTACTACTGTGGAAGTCAATGGTCGCATTCATTACCAATGTGTGCTGCCTGATGATGCTCATTCCAAGTGTGTGTATCTCATTCTGTTCATTGTTAAGATAGGCCTGGATGGCTAACTGTTTGTGCGGATCTTCTATGCATGTTGAATTAGACACCGTGAAAACATCGTTGCCATGTTCTGATGTATATCTGAAACTGATCCAGCCGGGTTCTCTGGTGAATTTTACTGCATTGTTAAGTAAATTTCTAACCACCACCGAAAAGGCATTCTTTTGGGTTGTGATATGCAGGTTGTGCGGGATGTTAATTGATAAAGCGATATTTTTTCGGCTTGCTATGTCTTTATAAACAACAAGAACAGGTCGCAGCGCCTCGGTTACAACGAACCTCTGCGCCATCTCACCTGATGAGCTTCTTTGCCTTGCTGGTTCCAGTATATTTTGAAGCAGGTTCTGAGTGTTGGCAAGTGTATTGGTAAGCTCGGCTTCCAGATTTTTTCTGGTCTCACTTTCAATTTCAAAACGCTGTATCGCTTCCAGGTAATGTCTAATGGTTGTCAGGGGCGTCTGATAATCGTGGGAAATGACCTCAATCAGCCTTGACTTTTCCTCGTGAAGGTGATCGAGTTCAATCGCCCACAGTTCAACCTTCTCTCTTTCTTTCCGATAGTTTGAAATAATGTAGGTAATTGAAGCGAAAAGCAGAATCATCGTTACGGCATAAGTGGACATCCAGTCGATCACTTGCTGCGTTTTGTTCTCATAGTTCCCTGTAACAAAATCCGGAATCAGTAATTCGCAGATCACAAGCATGCCAACCATGCTGAAATTTAACAGTGTCCAGACCAGGTAATATTTCTTTGGTGAAATGGCCAGCGCCAAAAAGTATACACTTAAAAAGGATAGCAGCGTAGGTCCCGAAATACCGGCATTAATCGTAAAATTAAATGCGAAAAACAGATGTATTAAAGTCGTGTATAAATTAAATGAAAGGGTTGTTTTACCCCGGTAACGTGACAGGTAAAAAAGTGCTGCCTGGAAAGGAAGGGCGCAAAACGTGATGAGCGCAGCAGTCATTAATCCATTGAGCACGCTAAATAAAAGTACATAGACCATTACCGGTATTGTAGCCAGACAAACCGAGTGATATATTCTGGCCTGAAGGGAAAAATCGCTGACCTCTCCCCGGAGTGATCTCAAAAGGGCCGTGGCATTATCGAAGTATTTTAAAAGGGAAGTATTCCTAAGCATAATTGTTGAGACGTGATGCTGCGAACTTACTAAACATATTTGTCATAGAGCCGGATGAATCGTTTGCAGATGATTTAAACTTCATTAAAAATGCAGGATAAAGCGCGGCTGAGAATATTTATCCGCTAATCCCGGTAGAAAGGAGCGATTTTATCTCCAAACCAGTACCAGAACCGCTGAATATGATTTTCGTCAGAGTTTCAGATGGATATTCAGCACTACCTTTACTCCCACGACAATCGAATTAATGAATAAACATCTTCACAGGGCAGGAATTATTGTGGCCGCCGCCATTCCACTGTTTATTTTACCGGCCAGGATTTCTGAAGGCCAACTGGCAGATCCCGTTAATCTGGCAGGTTCTGAGTTCGTCATTTTTCTTATGAGTCTGGCTTGCTGGTATTCAATCAACTATTTCCAGAACCGCCGGCCAGGCTGGCCCGGGCTGTTTTTGTCGGTGATTGGTTGTTGCATTTTGTCTAATCTGTTCTATTTTACCTTCAATCCGTTCTTTCAGGATTTTCCATTCAGAACGCCACAAAGCCAGATAAGTATTAGCATCCTGATGCTTGCAAGTCGCGGAGTGCTCCTAAGCGTTATTCTGATTCCCGCAGCCCATTATCTACGGAAAGACCAGCAGGTCCGGCATCAGCGCATCGAAAATGAAAGACTTGCACTTGAAAAGGTGAAAGTAGAAAATGTGTTACTTGAGCGGGCTGTAGAAGAACGTACCAAAGCATTGCGCCAGGCGTTGGGCTCATTGGAGAAAACACGTCAGGAACTGGAACATCAGATTTATATTCAGTCAAGACTGGTTGCTTCCATCACGCATGATATAAGCGGGCCTTTCCATTATCTGATCATTGTGGCGGAAAAAATTAACGAGCTTCTGCTCAGGCAGGATTATGAGACCGTAGCAGCCTACAGCCTCGAACTCCGCAAGTCACTGCAGACCATGTTTGGATTGGTTAACAATCTGCTCGACTTTACAAAACTGCCTGTCCAGCAAAAGATCACCAGAATAGAAGAAGTCAATATAGCCGAACTGATCCGCCAGAAAGCAGAACTTTTTGACGGATTTATCAAAAACAATAACAACACGCTACTGGTAGAATGTGACGCTCCGGTAACCGTACCCAGTAATGCGAACCTGCTCGGCATTATTGTTCACAACCTGATTGATAATGCAAACAAACACACTTTTAAAGGTGAAATTGCCGTAAAGGCTTGTGTGACAAATGGTCGTGCTCAGATTATCTGTGAAAATGCGGGGAACCCTGTTCCCGAAAGTGTGATGTTTTGGATCAATGAAAGTGCCGTTCTGAAATCTGACAGTGTAAGCAGTTATGAATCTCCCGGCACAGGCATCGGCTTAATACTTGTCAAGGAAATTACGGCGCTGCTGGGTTTGAAGATATGGATCGAATCTGAAAATCACCTGACAAGGATATCCGTCACTTTTTGATTAGGTCTTTCAGGTTTCATAAAGAGAAAGAAAACTGTTTTTGTCACTTTGAGAATGGTTCGTTTTGATGATTTTGTGACACGGTTCACAGTCAATAACAACAAGGCACATTTCGGACGACTGGTTGGGTTAGCGGTGCACAAAAATAGCGCACTGTTGTTCTGTGATGATACAAATGGGGGTGATGTACAGGGTTTCTTACCAGTAATTTTATAGAATTTTCTTTAATAGACCGTTAACTGGAGGTGAGCCACCGGCGCGGCGGGGAGTTTATCTTTCTCCCGATTCCTCGATTCCCGATCTGTTTGTGAGCAGCCAGGAGCAGGTTGTCCACTCATGAAAGTCTATGTTCATTTTCGGACATAGACTTTTTTTAATAATAATATATTTAGCTGACTACGTGTCAGTTATAAATATAATCTGCTCAGGTATGCTATTTGTTTAGCAAATAGTAATATAATCGATATTGCAAAATGGGAAGATCATATTTAGGCGAATTTGAAGAGCTTGTGCTGCTTGCGGTCACCGTTCTCAATGGTGGTGCCTACGGTGTGAGCATTGCTGAGGAACTGCGTCAGCGAGCTAACCGTACCATTAGTTTGAGCGCTGTGCACATTGCTTTGTACAGACTTGAAGAAAAAGGTTACCTAACTTCTGAAATGGGTGGAGCTACACTTAGCCGTGGAGGAAGGAAAAAGCGCCTTTTCAGCGTCACTGCCTCAGGTCGTGAGATGCTGGCTGAAATTCAGCAGGTGCGCAATCAATTCTGGAACGTAATTGTAAACCCCGCGCAATCATGAAAGACCACAATCAATCAGGGCCGCCACGCTGGGCTGACAAGCTGTTCAAACTCCTGTGTCCGCCTGAGCTTTTCGAAGAGCTTAAGGGCGACCTGCAGGAACAATTTGAATCGGACATAAGCAGGATGGGGGAGACAGCAGCCAGGAGAAGATATTTTGCCGAAGTGCTGAAATTTTCGAGACCTTACTTTCTAAAAAAGCGCATTTTATCAAAACGTACCGACCGACCACGAACATCCATAGCCACAACAGCCATGCTTCAAAACTACCTGACCACCGCCCGGCGCACCCTTGTCCGCCACAAGTCTTATGCGCTCATCAATGTGCTAGGGCTCACGCTGGGGATAACCTGTGGTATCCTTATTTTTGCACTCGTTAATTACCATCTGAGCTTTGACAGGTTTCATGCGAAGGCAGACCGTATTTACCGGGTTACCACCGAACTTCACAATGAAAATGTCAGTAAATACGGAACGGTTCCGCAACCTATTGCAGCGGCTATGCGGCAGGATTTTGCCTTCGTTGAAAAAGCAGCGATGCTCATTAATTTTGGAGCGACCATATCCATTACCACAACCGGAAATAAGGAAAAATACGGCGATGGTATAGCCTATACCGAACCACAGTTTTTTGACATAATGGATTTCTCCGTCATTTCCGGCAACAGGAAAACAATGCTTTCCCAGCCCAACACTGCGGTTATCACAGAGCAGCTCGCCAACAAGTATTTTCATGGTGAAGATGCCATCGGAAAAGTGTTTCGTGTAGATAATAAGACCGATTTTACAGTCACCGGCATCATCAAAGATCTTCCTGAAAATACTGACATACGGCAGGAAATATTCGTTTCTTATACCACCATCAGCCAAACGCAGCCATGGCTCAACAGCTGGGGTGGCATTTACAGTGGCACACAGGCTTTTGTAATGCTGAAGGCAGGTACAGACGTCAAAAAGGCGCAGAAAGCGATGGCCGGGATTTCCACAAAGTATTACAATGCGAAGGATGCAAAAGCTTTCCGGTATCAGCTGCAACCACTTTCGGACATTCACATGAACCAGGAATTTGGCGGAGCTATTGCAAAAAGTCAGTTGATCGCCCTTTCCATGATTGCCATTTTTTTAATTATAACGGCCTGCGTCAACTTCATTAATCTAGCCACGGCTCAGGCTTTGGGCCGCAGCAGGGAAATTGGTGTAAGGAAAGTGATGGGTGGTATGAAATCGCAACTTTTTTGGCAATTCATCATCGAAACTGCGCTTATAACCTCAATCGCGTTCATTTTCGCTGTCACACTCGCATATCTTTGCATGCCTTACATGAACGAGATGTTGTCTACCCGGGTGAGTATCGATTTATTTTCGGGTCTGACCCAACCCATTTTCCTTGTTTGCCTGCTTGTGGTCGTTACATTTATTTCTGGTTCGTATCCGGGTCTGGTACTCGCAGGTTTTCAGCCAATTACAGCTCTGAAAGGCAAGCTCACGCAGCGTCAGGCTGGTGGCATTTCCATACGGAAAGGTCTGGTTGTAACACAGTTCGCCATTTCGCAAACGCTGCTGATCGGTACCATTGTAGTTGCCAGCCAGATGCGGTTCAACACGGAAACTGACATGGGTTTTAAAAAGGATGCAATCGTGATGTTGCCCGTTCCTGAAACAAGCCCCGCGAAAACAAGTGCGATTCGTGCACGGCTATCCCAACTGCCCGAAGTGGAAAAAATCGCATTCTTCGAGGCTCCTCCTGCATCGCCAGACGGAAATTTTGACACGGGCATTCGTTACGATTCACGTTCCGAGCCGGAGAAATTCACGATCTTTCTAAAATCCGGTGATCCTGAATATGTATCCATGTTTGGATTGCAGCTGGTGGCAGGTCGCAATCTGAGTCCCTCTGATACCGTCAGAGAATATCTGCTGAACGAAACAGCGGTGAAAAAACTGGGCGTGAAACCGGAGGAGGCAATTGGGAAAAATGTGACCATCAATAGCACCAACGGTATCATCGTAGGGGTGATGAAAGACTTTCATAATTTTTCATTCCGTTCTAAAATTGAACCGGTTTGCCTTACGACCAGGTCTGACCATTACGCGCGCGTGGCACTCAAGATCAGCGGACAAAATATGCCCGCGACATTGACCGCTCTGGAAAAAGCATGGAATGAGAGCAATGCCGAGTACATTTATTCCTACCAGTTTCTGGATGACCATCTTACATATTTTTACGGAACCGATGAGCTGATGCTGAAACTGATGTGGGTATTTGCAGCCGTTGCCATCTTCATTGGCTGCCTGGGTCTGTACGGTCTCATTTCTTTCATGGCAGCGCAAAAAACAAAGGAAATAGGAGTTCGTAAAACGCTTGGTGCAGGTGTGGGAAGTATCGTATGGCTCTTTGGAAGGCAGTTCGCCCAGCTTCTGGTGGTTGCTTTCATCATCGCAGCTCCCATCGGCTGGTGGCTTATGGAAAAGTACCTCGCCGACTTCAGATATCACATCGATCTGAGTGCATCGATTTTCGCAGCATCGATCGGAATTACATTTTTTATCGCGATCATGACCGTTGGATACAGATCTGTGAAGGCGGCACTCATGAATCCGGTGAAGGCTTTAAGGTCGGAGTGATTGTGATGTGACCGAAATTTAAATATTTCGATGCACTGCGAAATTGGATATGATTAATTTAACAAACTGTCTTTGAATTTATTTGGGGTTGTTCCAACTTCTTTTTTGAATAAACGGGAAAAGTAAGTGTTGTTTTCGAAGCCAAGTAACCGGGAAATTTCCGTGACGTTAAGTGAGCCCTCTGTCAACAGGTTTTTTGCTTCGTCAATCAAAAAAAGATGGATAAGTTCCAAGGCAGTCTTTCCCGTTTCCTGTTTGAGCAGATCCGTCAGATAGCGGGCGGAAACATGAAGTTTGTCTGCCATGAGAGATACGGTGGGAAGACCGGCGTTGGTTGTTTTACGCTCTGCGAGATTAGTGGCGAGCAGTGCATTGAACTGCGCCAATTTTGAACCGGTCAGATGGGTACGGTTGATAAATTGCCTTTTGTAAAAACGCTGTGCATATTTGAGCATCGAGTCGAGCTGACTGATAATGATAGACTTACTGAGCTCGTCGGTATTGTTATTGTTCTCCTTTTCTATACTGTGGTAAAGATTCCAGATGATGTTTTCTTCCGCCGGTGAAAGGTGTAATGCCTCATTGACCTGATAGTCGAAATAGCTGTACTTCCTGATTTCAATGTAAAGGACAGTTCCGGGTAAAAAGTCTTCATGGATAATAATCAGAAATCCCATTTCCTGTAACTCCACGTTTTTGAAGGTGACATGTTGCTGTGGCTTTGTAAACGACATAGACCCCCGGTCATGGTCATATTCCGTTTTCCCATAGCGCATACTACCCGACTTTAACTTCTTGAATCCGATAATGTAAAAAGCGGAGGAAAATTCGAGTTCCGTGTTTCCGGTGCATGTATTTCGTTCACCATGAACCGCACTGAAAAGCGGGTGCTCAGGTGGCTCTATACCAAGAGCTTCATGGAGCTCGCTTATTTTTTTGAAATGGTGCATTGCCTGAAATAGTAAAACAGAATCCGGATCCGCCGGATTCTGTTATTTTTGAACATGTTAACCGTGTGCTGCCACAGAAATATCCTGCCATGCTTCCCATGTTTTCAGGCGCTGCTCATAGGTGTTTTTTACCCATGGATAGGCAGTTTTGCCCAGTATCAATCTCAGTGGCGGTTGTTCCGAATCTACCAATGCGAAAAGCGCGTTGATTGTTGCTGCAGGTTTGCCGGAATCTTCCTGATCAGCATAATCCCAAAATACCTTTCTCATATTATCGTAGACAGAGATCGACTCACTCCGGGCAAGAGAGTGCGAACCGGAGAAATCGGTATCATAGCGCCCTGGCTCTACGAGGGATACCTTGATGCCAAAATCACTCACCTCAGCAGCCAGTGTTTCTGTCAGACCTTCAATGGCAAATTTCGTGGCACTGTATAGCCCCATTAGCGTAACGGTATTTAAACCAAGTGCGCTGGAAAGCTGGATGATATGCCCGGATTTTTGCGCACGCATCATTGGTAAAGCTGCCTGTATGGTCCATAATGAACCCATCACGTTTGTTTCAAACTGTGATCTTACATCTTGCTCGCTTAATTCCTCAATGGCTCCGATCTGACCATAACCTGCATTATTAATTAATACATCAATACTGCCGAAGTGGGCTTTTGCATCTTCTATCGCTTCAAAACTTGCCTTTTTATCCGTTACATCAAGTTTTAGAACCAATAGGTTCACTGGAAATTCTTGTGCAAGTTCCGTCAATGTTTCCGGCTTGCGAACCGCCGCAACGACATTATCGCCGCGTTGTAAAAATGCTTCCGCCCAAATCCTGCCAAACCCGCGGGATGCACCGGTTATAAAAATTGTTTTTGTCATCACGTTAATTTTAAATTTTATAATGACAAAGTTCGGCTATCAGGTCGCCACGATTATGATACAAAAGTAGGCGATAATGAAACGTTTTTACGAGCTGTCAGCTGCTATGAAGCTATCAAAAGCAGTAAAACCGGTTGCCGTATTTTGGCATTTTCTTCTGCAAATTCTGACTTCCAGCTGACACCCTATAAATACGGGCGTGCCATTTCATCCGCGTTTGCCAGGTTTTCAGCGCGTTTACGGCTATCTGCCTGTGCCAACGCAGATTTAAGGGTTTCTTTATCCAGATCCCGGCAATAGGCAGGCTCGCCCGGTTGCTGTCTCCACGATTCAGAAAGCTCGCCGCCGTCAACTGCGTCGAATCCGATGGCATCAATGAGCTTCATCACAGTCTGTTTTTGTTCTGAATCGTCTCCGGCAACGGACAATGCAATCCGGTTGGGACTTCCTGCAATGGTTGTCTTGGAAGCTAAACTCGGTGCAACAATGTTGTTAAATGCTTTGATCACCGGATGATCAATCTGTTTTGCAACCCATTCACTGTCGGTCATGCCGTTCGCAATTTCAGCGATTTGTCCGTCGCGTGAAGGGTAATAGTTCCCTGCATCCAGAACTATGGCCTTTGAAGCAGAAAGTATCTCTTTGGGAAGATTGACCACGGCCTTGTTTGGAATAGCAATGATGACAAGGTCTTTGGCTTTTATAGCCGCTTCTGTAGGGACAGGTATCGCGCCCGTTTTATTTGCGATGTCGCCGAGTGATTCCGGTCCGCGTGAGTTAGCAATCAGAACGTGATGTCCAAGTGCTGTTAAATAACCGGCCAGTGCACTGCCTATGTTACCGGATCCAATAATTCCTATTTCCATGATTGTTGTATTTGATTTGCTTTTTCTTTTCTAATTGTTTGTGACACGGGGATCAATTCCATACTGATCCGGTGCGCCGAGGTGTTCACGCAGGGTTTTTCCCTCGTAATCCTGATGGAATAGTCCTCGCGCTTGCAGGATCGGGACCACTTCATCTGCAAAGGCATCAATCCCGTCTGCGTTCACGTCTGCCGAAATCCAGAAGCCATCAGCCGCACCAGCTTCAAACCACTGTTGCATATGATCCGCGGCTTCTATCCCCGGCCCCACAATCACAGGATGATAATCGATCACCCCGTGAGCCAGAATGTCTTTCAGGCTCCATCCCTGCTTTGCAATCCTTAAAGCGTTGACCGAGCGTGGGTCGTAGCGCGATGGACGGGCATCAGCCAGCTGATCTTTGGATAGGGGTTCATCGAGCCGGTTCACATCAAGCGGTGTGCCCAACATTTGCTGGAGGTAGCTCACCCTTTGGCGAAACGTATGCCCGGTTAGCTGAATCCGTCGGTCGAGTGCTGTGCGCCTGTCCTTTGCAATGGTGGTCATTAGTCCGGGAATGTATTTTATCTCATCCGGATCGCGGCCGTAACGTTTGGCAGCCTCTCTGAATGCGTTACGTTGCGCACGGGCATCTTCAATGGAAAATGCCGCGCCGATCACCGCATTGGCAAAACGCCCGGCCAGTTCGTGTGCATTGGGGCTACCACCCGCGTGAAAGATAATAGGTTGTCCCTGCTCGGATGGCGGGATGTAGAGAGGTCCACGTGAACCGACGTATTTTCCTTGCAAGTTGATGGGAAGGATCTGATTTTTCTTTGCAAACTGGCCGCTTTGCTGATCGTGTACCCAGGCGTCTTTTCCCCAGCTTCCCCAAAGAGCCTGGATCAGTTGGATAACTTCGTGGGCACGGCCATAGCGGTCTTCGCTTGAAGGAATTTTTCTTCCATAATTTGCAGCAACATCCTCGCCGCTTGATGTGATGGCGTTCCAGCCTGCCCGGCCGTGGCTCATGATATCGAGCGCCTTGAATTGCCTGGCCAGATTGAAAGGTTCGTTAAAGGTGGTAGACCCGGTGGCAACCAAACCTATACGACTCGTTTCGCGTGCCACCGCAGCCAGGGTCATCATCACATCGAGATTAAAACCGGGTGATTCCGTACCGATATCGGACATGATCGCACCGGGACCATCAGGTAAAAATATAAATTGAAATTTACCGCGCTCTGCCGCCTGCGCCTGCTTCACACGGGCATCAAAGCTGGTGTAACTTTCCGGATCTACTCCCGGCATACGCCAGGCTCCCGGTTGTGATCCGTATCCGTTGCCCAGATGCAGGCCGAGCAGCATCTGTTTGCCGGAGGTTGAATACTTGTTTGTCATACTTCTGTTTTATTTATTAAGCCACCGATTTAAACCGGGATGGTAATCGGAACAAATCGTTGTGGTGATTTTGAAAATATCAGGACATGAATGATGCATACGTGCTCAGAACCTGGTATTTATTAAGCCGTGTGTTCCGTTTTGTACTTATTCTAAAATTGAATTGACTGTGTACAAAGCTAGTGTAAAATTACTTTACTTTGGATAGCAGTTTCCAAAAGGAAAGTTAAATTATGATCAGATACTATTTTCTTCTGTGCAGAATCAGCCGCATTATCGCCAGGTTTGGTCGCCGCCGGGTATGCGTAAATGATGGAAGCAACTTCACGAATTACGTCTTGTCTTTAAAAATTATAAAAAAAGAAGATTTTAATCCCCCTGGGACTGGAAGCGAATACTATTTGGGGAGGCACTGCCGGAGTTTCTGCTAGAAGTACTGACGCAAACTTCCATTGTGTACATGGCCTTACTGATCGTCGTAAGGATGACGGGGAAGCGGATGGGGTCTAACTGGAGGTAATGGTGACACCCGGGGCAATTGTTTCAAAGGCAATGCAGATTTCTTAACTTGGCGTGTTGCTCGGTATTATGATTTTGGTTTGTGCGTTGGTGTTTCGGAAGGGTCTCAACCTGGCCGAATATAAAAGCGGCAAATTTGAAAAAGTCAGTCAGGAAGAAGTGCAGGTGCTCGTAAAAGATGGCATCGTTCATAAACCAGGGCTCCGTCCATTCTTCACCGCAGCTGTAACCCGCTTCTATCACATGCGGGCCCGGGCCACCTGTTTCACAGCCTGTCGGGTAAGTGGAACCCTTTGCTACCGGCTCGATTTTGTAACCATCAGACAAAAGGATTTCCGCATTATTTGCTTCCTCGGCTGTTATGCCATTATTCACGGAATTGGAAATATCTGTATCTAAGAAGTTGACAGACCTAGAATGCGAACGTGTAGATCCCGTAAATCACCAGAATCAAAAAGAGAATGGCAAAAATGATCGTGCTCCATTTATACACAAATGCGCTGGGTTCTCTTTCTCCGCAATTGGGACAAAATTTGGCATTGTATGATACTTGCTGTTTGCAGGTTCGGCAGGTTATAAGTTGTGACATAGTCAGGCTTGATTTGAACAGGTTTTCAAGAACATAAAAATATACCTAAGCTGATAATTTTTATTTACAAAAGGTTTAGTGGTTACATCGAAGGCTAATATCCAAACATGAAAAGGTAGAGTAAAATACGTCCAGATACACCTACAATGTGTTTGTCACATGAAAGACCAATGAGGTTTTTGCGAAGTCCGGATTTATTCCAACTCTGTCATCTCCTTGATATGTCAATATACTAGTCTATTTTTGATACAAAAAAGTGTTTATGATTTTTGAAAATTCGAACGAAATCCTGGGTCTTTATGAGTTAGGTCCGGAGGATAGTCCGGTAGTTTGCAATGTGCGCGAAACAGACATGACATTCATCTGGAATGTCGCCGACCGGATGGACATCACCATTGACAAGGTTCATTTTCAGCTTGGCAAAAACCAGATCATTTTCCTGACAGAATTTCACAGGGTTGATTATATAGAAATTGAAGCTGCCAGGATGGTCAGGTTTAATCAGCCGTTCTACTGTGTTGTCAATCATGACAATGAAGTAGGCAGTAAGGGGCTTTTGTTCTTTGGTGCCGCAGGTGTGCCTGTCATTACGGTGGACCAAACCAGGATTCGGGACTTTGAGCTTTCCTGGGAAATTTTCAGGTCAGAGATGAGCAAAGCGGATATTTTGCAGCAGGATATGTTGCAAGCCATGTTGAAACGCATGCTGATACTTTCGGTAAGGATATTGAGACAATCCAACAACTTAAACAAACTCGACAGAACCCAGGGTGAAATTGTGCGGGAATTTAATTATCTGGTCGATAAGTATTTTGCTTCTCATCACAACGTGGCATTCTATGCTTCTCAGCTTAACAAATCACCAAAAACACTTTCCAATCTCTTTGCACTTGTTTCATCCCGAACACCATTAAACATTATCCACGACCGGATTATGACGCATGCCAGGCGACAGATAAATTACAGCAATCTGTCGATTAAGGAAATTGCTTATGAACTGGGTTACGAGGATATTCAAACTTTCAGCCGCTTCTTTAAGAGCAAGGAGGGAGTTTCTCCCGGGCATTACCGCGAGAAACAGGAGCAGCCGTTGCTACAATAGGAAATATTGCCAACTGAACGGGAATTATTGCCTAACAAAGCCACTAGGATATGGTGCAAATTTGAGTCATTAAATCAACAGGATTTTTTACTCAAAACAGTATCATGAAAAAAATAGCAATTAACGGATTTGGACGTATCGGACGTACCGCTTTAAAAATCATTTTTGAAAACAATGACCTGGAACTCGTAGGTGTCAATGACCTGATGAGCATTGAAAACGCTGCCTATCTGCTCAAATACGATAGCAACTACGGGAAATATGAAAAGGAAGTGAAGGTAGAAGGTGATACGATCATTGTGGATGGCAAGCCGGTAAAATACCACAGCATCAGAGAAATTGAGAATTTGCCATGGAAATCGCTGGGTGTGGATGTGGTGATTGAAAGTACAGGCTTTTTTACCAACAATGCGGATGCCGAAAAACACATTAATTCCGGTGCAAAATTTGTGGTTATTTCAGGACCGACAAAGGATACGCCGACTGTGGTACACGGCGTAAATACCGAGGAAGGAAAAGTTTCGATTTTCTCCTGTGCAAGTTGTACCACCAACAGCATCAGTCCCGTAATTGAAATTCTTGGTCGCAGGCTTGGTATCAAAAAAGCAATTTTGAATACCACACACGCCTACACCGCTTCGCAAACACTGGTGGATGCGCCTTCCAAAAGAGAGCCTCGGATGGGACGTGCAGCCGCGATTAACCTTGCTCCGGCAGCTACGGGTGCAGCCATTGCGACGACCAAGGCATTGCCACAATATGCAGGCAAGTTTGATGGTATAGCGGTGAGGGTGCCGGTTACGATCGGTTCGATTTCCGACATTACTTTTATCGCCGAGCGCCCGACGACGGTTGAAGAAATCAATCAGATTCTTACCGAAGAGGCAGCAGCGGAGCGGTATGAGAAAGTCGTTGCTGTCACTGACGAGCCGCTCGTGTCTTCTGATATTGCCAAAAGTTCTTTTGCCGCAACGGTCGATTTGGAAATGACGCGTGTTGTTGACGGTGACCTCGTAAAAGTGATGGCCTGGTACGACAACGAATGGGGATTCACCAGCCAAATGATCCGACAAATTCAGTCGCTTTAAAGTGAACAACGCCAACCTAAATACGATTGCCATGAACTACTCAAAACTTGCATTTACCGAAGGGATCAAGGCCATTCAGGAAAGGATGGGGAGTCGCAATACCTACGAGCGGGTGGAGAAAATGAGTTTCAGGGAAGGTTTGACAGCGGTGGAAGCAGGTTTCGTTGGTCAGATGGACAGCTTTTACATGGCTTCGTATGGGGATAACGACTTTCCATATATCCAGCATCGTGGCGGCCCCAAAGGTTTTGTTAAAATTATTGACAACCAGACTATTGGAATTGTTGATTTTAGGGGAAACCGCCAATACATCTCCGTTGGTAACATCGCCCAAAATCCGAGGGTGTCGCTTATTCTGGTGTCCTATCCGATGCAGGCCAGATTGAAGATTTATGCACAGGCCGAAGTTATAGAGATCAGAGACAATCCTGATCTTTATGAGCTTCTAAAACCGGAAGACTACAAATTCCGTCCGGAAAGGATGCTCATTTTTCATATCAAGGCATATGACTGGAATTGTCCTCAGCACATTACGCCAAGGTACACGGAACAGGAAATAGAACCACTGTTGCAGGAGCAGAGCGAATACATAAAACATTTAGAGAATGAAGTAAAGGCTCTGAAAAGTAGGTTAGCTGGGTCTTAAAGTTTGATCGCATGCCAATGATTTGGCACCCGTAATTGTGTTCAAGTAAAGTCGAGCTACTTATCCCAAGTTCATGACAGAAATACTTAACCAACATTAAGTAGACAAACCTTAGGTGATCCTTATGGCACAAAAAGAGATTTGGACTTCGCTAAACATGGATGCAATTTCCTGATGTCGGCTCTCTTATCAGTGTTAACCATTTGATAATAAATATAATAATGAAACCTATCGTCGCCGCCATCTTTCTTTCTATGTGTTTCATTTCTTGTAAATCCACAGAATCCAAACAAATGACCAGAACCGAGAAACGGGATGAGATTTTAAAGAATATTGTTGCTCCAAAGATTTCGGAAAACGTCATATTGCTGACAGAATTTGGAGCGAAGGGAGATTCGTTGGCCGACAACAAACCTGCTTTTGATCAGGCGATGAAGTTGAGCAAGGAGAAGAATGGGAGCAAGATCGTTGTTCCTGCCGGTATTTATCTTGTGAATGGTCCGATTCATTTCGTTGATAACACCAGTATTGAATTGCAAAAGGGAGCGAAACTGGTTTTTGGAACCAACGCTGCCGACTATCTGCCATTGGTGCCTACCAGCTGGGAAGGTACTTTTATTCACAATTACAGTCCGTTGATTTATGCCTATCAGGTTAAAAATGTAGCAATCATTGGTGAAGGAATTATCGATGGAAACGGTAAGCAGGGTTTTAGTAAATGGTACGATAGCCAGAAACCTGCACAACAACTGAGCCGGAAAATGAACCATGAAGATGTGCCTGTTAAGGATCGTTTGTTTGGCGAAGGTCATTTTTTGCGCCCGCAGTTAATACAGTTTTTTGAATGCGAAAATATTCTGGTTGAGGGTGTTACCATTGCCAATTCTCCATTCTGGTCTGTCCATTTTTTGAAGTCGCAGAACATTACCGCAAGGAAGGTGAAGTTTAATGCATTTAATAAAAACAACGACGGTTTCGATCCGGAATACTCCAAAAATATTCTGATTGAAGATATCGACTTCAATAATGCGGACGACAACGTAGCTATTAAAGCAGGACGTGATCATGAGGGCAGAAAAACGGCACTGTCTTCTGAAAATATTATCATTAGGAACTGCCGGTTTAAAGGTTTGCATGGCGTGGTGATAGGCAGTGAAATGTCTGCTGGTGTGCAGAATGTTTTCGTTGAGAACTGTACCTACGGAGGTTACTGTAAACGAGGGATCTACTTAAAATCGAATGCGGATCGGGGTGGCTTCATTAAGGATATTTATGTCAATGACGTCGAGTTTGGCGATGTTGAGGATGGTGTTTTTATTACATCCAATTACCATGGCGAAGGGGAAGGTCATGCAACGGATATCAGCAATGTTTTTGTAGAAAATCTCAAATTCAAAACGGCCAGTAATGGCGGGCTGGTAATACAGGGTTATCCAACCAAAAAGGTTAGCAATATTCATTTTACCAACGTCAGGATCGATTCCTGTGCAAACGGGATCAGCTTTACCAATGCTGAAAAGATTGTGTTTGATAACGTGGTGATCGGTAAGGAAGTGACGATTCCGACGGCGGTGAAGTAGAGGAGATAAGTCTTTCCGGTTGGAATGCAAGTTATGGTTTTTAATTTTATTAATTTGGACCACCATGTTTCTCATACTTGTATCCGTCTACATGCATGTTACAGCTTTATGCTTTGGGCATTAGTCCTAACTTAGATATAATTCATAGGGTAAGGGTAATAAAAAATGAACTTCGCGAACATCTGCAAGATTGGTACAGCAGTCAAGATTCGGCAGCGCATTTGACTTTGTTTCTATTTTATGCAACAGAGGAGAATTATGGAAAAATTAGGGCTGAACTTCGCAGGATACTCGCCGGAATAAAACCATTCGAGCTAAGTTTTTTTGGATACGACACTTTTACTAAGAGCGGGACATTTTTTATAAAACCAATGACCAATTCTTCGCTAGCCATTATTGCAGCTGGCCGGTATATTAATATGAAATTAACGATCAAAACCAGACGAAAATATTTGTTTGGGTGGCAAACCAAGTATGGCAGGCCACATATGTCTGTGGCGAGAAATTTGTCTCCAAAATCTCTTAGTTTAGCAACAAAGAAATTTAGAGATTTTGAAGAGTCCTATCTATGCGATTCTTTTGTTATTCGCAAGCTTAATAAGAGTCGAGGACAGTATGATATAATTGACACAATTCCTCTGTTAGGGCAGGGATATATTGTTGGTGATCAAATGTTATTATTCGATCACAAAAAATGACCAGATCTAATGGTTGTTTCAAATATTTCCTCTAATTCATCAACCCAAAGTCCGTTGCCAGTTTAATCACCGTCGCGGTATTGGGAACGCCAAATTTTTCCATCAGGTTTTTACGATGGCTTTCCACGGTATGCGTGCTGATGAAAAGTGTTCCGGCTATTTGTTGGGTGGTGTATCCTTTACCGATGAGCTGAAGAATTTCCTTTTCACGGCGGGTGAGGCGCGGTACTTCTTTCAAATCACTGCCTTCATTGCTACTGAGTACTTTTTGCGTTCCGCGGCACATGTATATCTGTCCATCCATGGCTGCGTGTAATGCGGAAATGATGTCTTCACCAATTGCATTTTTCAGCACATAAGCACTCGCACCACTTTGCAGCATGCCCATGATCACCGTTTTCTCGTTGTGTACGCTCAGTGCCACAACCTTCACAGAAGGACATTTCTGCTTCACTTTCTGGCAAAGCGCAATGCCATTGATATCCGGTAAATTGATGTCCATCAGCATCGCATCCGGAACATTGTCGTCCAGCGCGGCAAGCATGGTTTCGCCCAAGTCGTACATGCCGGTTACCTGCATTTCTTCCCTTGTGTTCAACAGATTTTTTAGTCCGTCCAACACAATAGGGTGGTCGTCTATGATGAATACTTTCATAATTTATATTTTACATTCCACAGTTACCGATGTGCCGTTACCTGGTGATGACTGAATGTCAAAGGTCGCATTTAAAAAGTCGGCTCTCGCTTTTACGTTGGACAAACCTGCCCCTGTTTTACTATTTGGTTTACTGGTATCAAAACCCTTGCCATCGTCTTCCACAGTCACAAAAAGTGTATCTCCGCTTTGCTGGATTATGACAAGAATCTGGTCTGCCGCGGCATGTTTCACCGCATTGTTGACCAGCTCCTGAATGATGCGGTAGAGCACCACCTGTTTTTCCTGAGGCAGCGAGTCGGTGTAATTAAATACCTGACATATCAGATTTACACCGGTTTCCTTTAAATTTTTACAAAACTCTCTCGTTGCTTCTGCCAGTCCGTATTTCATTAGTATCTCCGGCATCAGGCTTCGGGCAATTCTTCTGAGCTCGTTCACTGCGTCGTCAAGATGCGACAACGTGCGGTCAATTCCTACTTTCATTTGCTGGTTAGGCTGGCCGGCCACCTGAGAAAGTTCAATTTTGATACTGCTTAACAATCCCCCCAGTCCGTCATGAAGATCGCGCGCCAATCGCGTGCGTTCCTGTTCCTGGCCTTCGAGCATAGCCGAGAGCATGGATATTCTGTGGTCCTGTTTTATCTTCTGAAGTTCGAGATCATGCAGCTGCTTTTGCTGGGTCCAGAGTCTTTTGTTGTTGCGGTAAAACAGCAATACCAATACCGTGACAGCCAATAGAAACAGACAGACCACAGCCAGTAACCAGTTTACGAGCCGGTTGTTTTTTATGGTCAAAATGGCCTTTTCATTTTTGGCCTGAAGCTGATAAATCTGTTTTTCCTTTTCAGTTGACTGGTATCTCGCTTCCAGTGCTGCAATATCTGATTTAATCCGTTCTTCACTGGCGCTGTCAGCCAGAACAGCATATTGATGCAGCCAGTTGTAGGCACCCTTCATGTCTCCAACCTTGGCTGAGGTTTGCGCCAGTTCGTAATAGTATAACATCCTGTTTTTACGTCTGGGGTATATTTCCTCCTGCGCCACCACCTGTTTGATGACTTCAAGCGCTTTGGGATAATTTTCCATCGCTTTGTGGGTAAAATACTTTTGAAGCATGATACTCTGCGTGTCATAAGGCCGGTTCAGTTTTTTTGAAACAGCCAGCCCTTTGTCAAAGCTTTCAAATGCTTTGCTGAACTGTCGGAGGCGCGAGTAGTACATACCTTCAACCAGATACAGGTCAGTAAAATAGGGCGATTCCGGATCCGAGGCCAATATCGCCTGGGCACTGTCCAGCATTGGTTTGACCGGTGGATAGTCTTTTAAATAGAGGTAATTTTTGGCACCGAATATGTAGGAGTCAACCAGTTCGAGCGATCGGGCGCCCATTCGTTCCAAAATGGATATTGCGAGTTTAAAGTACTTTTCAGCTTTGGGATAATCAATCTGGTTGGAGAATATGATGCCCAGATTCTGGTAATTTCTGGCTATGCGGGCGCTGTCGCCAGCTTGTATGGCAAGCGGAATGGAATGCTCTATCAATACTTGCGCGTACATTTTCTCATTGTCCTGTCTTTGCTGCAAGGCGCCATAATTGGCCCAGGCACGGGAGCGATATATCAATGCTTCCTTTCCCGGAAAATGTCTCAATAGCTTTTCTGCCGTCAGATAGCCTGTTTCGCTTTTCTGCATGTCGGTATCAAAAAACACACCTGCCCGGTAAAAGTGCGCCAATGCTGCCTGGTAGGAGTCTTTTTTGCTGTAACCCGCCGCCTGATTCACATATCGCAATGCCAGGGAAGTATCCTTATCACTGTAATAATCAGACAGTAAAAATAGGGTTTTGACCCGGGACGTGTCCGCTGGCGAGCGTTTGAGTGCTTCGCGAAGACTGTCAGGGTAAGTAACACCGGTAACCGGGCTTTGTGAAAAACCTGGTTGTACCAGTGTCAGTAAGAAAACAAACATTGCGAGAAAGTGAAATTCCACTTTCTCGCTGTATCTGAGCAAAAGTTGCTGTTGCAATATTTTCATAACAAATTATATATCAATCGGACTGGGAGCAAATGCTCCGTCACGGATCATTTGCTGGTCCCAGGCTGCCGGTGTATCACGCTCCGATCTTGGTAAAACGGGACTGATCTTTTCCGGGGATGCCAACCTTGCAGGTTGTCCGGTCTGGATACCCATTTCTTTTAAAGCTGCATTGAGTAACGTTTCATTTTCATCACCAAAAGCTAAAAATGGAACCCTGCTGTCGTCTGCCGGCCTGCTTGCAGCAATACCAGCGCTGGTACCATAATCAGACTGTCCATTGGCATTCACAGTTTGCCCAAGCATAATGTAAAGACCATATTTCCAGCGTTTTTTTTCATCGCCGATCAGCGAGCCGAACAGGTTTTTACCAGCCGTGTGATCGCCCACTGTGACCACATTCATGTGCGGTCTGAGCCCGTTAATGATCAGCTCACTGGCCGACGCTGTGCCCTGCGACGTCAGTACAAATATCCTGCCCAGCTGGTTACCAATGTTGTTTTTTTCGTTAAGAAACCTGTAAGTCAGAGCATCTGCGCCGTTTTTCTCTTTCCAGTACTTATCAAATTTATCATTCCATTGTTCCTTGTAAAAGACCTTCGAAGCTGAATAGTTACTGACAATAAGCGAAGATAATGTAACCGCTGAACTCATGTAACCTCCACCGTTCAGGCGCAGATCAAGCACCAGTTCATTCACACCAGCGGATTTGAAATCTGCGAAAATAGAGCGCAGCTCATTGTCGTACTTGTTTTTGTCCGAGTCTGTTCCGGGTACAAACTGGTTGTAAACCAGGTAACCCACTTTTTTACTTCCTTTTGAAATAATGCTGGAAAATGCAACCGGATTTTCGCTGATCTGTGCTCTTGTGATGCTGATGTTTTTGGGATCAGTCTCAATCTGGCTTCCGTTTAATTTCCCCAGATTGATGCTAATGGTTTCTGAGCCGCCTATCAGCGTTGCATAATTATCTTTTGTAAGAACAGTCCCATTCACTTTTGTGATAATATCGCCCCGTTTTAGTCCTGCGGCATCTGCCGGGCTGCCTTTGCTCACATGGCTCAGGAACGCTGCAACGTTGACTTTGCCCTCATCGATGAAAGCCATCTGATAGTGTATGCCAAATGCTTTGATGATACCGTTGAACTGTTGCTGAAGTGCGTCAATATTGTCGGTGATCATCGAGAAACGGTCGTGTGTTTGCCGTTTGTAAATCAGTTTTTCGAAGTACGCATCCGGACTATCGGATGTGTCCGTAGCGTTTCTGGCTGGCATGTCTTTATACCAAAAGTACCCGTCGTTCATCATGTCATAAGTCCAGCTATTGACGCTGGTTTTGGTAACGTTCAGATTGTCAATTGTATTGATATCTTTTACTTGGCAGCTAACAGCAATCAGAAGCAAAAGACTCGTCACGATCAAATTGGTTTTTTGAAGTGTTTTCATGATTTCTGGCTAGGTTAAGTTGAAAGAAAAGTGTGTTGATTATTGCGGTTTGTAGATCCGGCTGATCAGATTGTCGATGATGTAGGTTCTCATTCTGGAATAAAAAGTGTCCAGATCTTCCAGATAGCGGTGATAAAAATAGCTGAGTATAAGTCCTAGAAAGAGTGCTATGAATGTGGTGTCAAACGAAACATTCAAACTTTGGGTGATCAGCGGCATGCCTTCTTCTGTTTTGGCAAGATGAAAAAGTCCGATAGCTGCTGCCAAATGCAGGATGGTGCCGATGAAGCCCAGTGAGGCAATGGCGTTGATCAGAAAGCGGGCAATTTCTAGGCGCCCTTCCAGTTCTGCTTTGCTGTTGTCGATCTGTACATTGACCACTTGCAGCGTTTCACCAATGGATTGATTATTGCGGTACTGTGTGCAGGCCCTTTTTACAAAGTCAGTCAGTAAAAAACTGAATCCGTGCTTTTCAAGATCAATTACATTGAGTTTAATTTTTGCTACTTCTTCGGGTGAAAGTATCAACTGGTCCTGAACCGGGAGTAAATTGAGCTTAAATCCTTCATTCTGTTTTTTTATGAATTTCTGATAGTCTAGTACTTCGAGCAAACCGAAGATGAAAGCGGTGTAGATGACCGCATGAATGTAGCCGCCGAACGATCCGCCGAATGCTTCAAAGAACCGTTTCAGGCCCGGCCCGCTAGAAATAGAAGCAAGCAGTATGAGTGCAAACCAGATCATGACGGCCGCAACCAGGCTAATGGCGATGTGATATAATCTTTTACTGGTAATCATATGTTAATGGATTGAGTTTGCGAAAAACCGATTGGTTAATTTTTTACGAGTTGAAAGTTCCCGTTGTCCGGCATGGTGACTGTTCCAAGCAATACGCGTTCTGCGTTGAGTTGCAGTGTGGCTGAAAAAGGTTCTCCTTTTTCTTCACCGTTCTCATTTCGGGAATAAACCAGACCCCGGACGTTAACCGATGCATTGTTCTTGACACTTTCTTTCAGCCGCGCATACAGTTTGTATTCACCGGGAATGATCTTGTCGAACTGGCGAACTGCCTCCTGGGTTGTGCGCAGATCGCTTCCAAAAAACTTGGTCTTGGCCTTTCCGCTGTCCCACTGGCCAATGTCGCGTATCTCTCTGGCTCCTCCCGAAACGCATTTCGTACCCTTGCAAACAAAAAGATCCACGTTGTCACCAATGTCGGTCCAGTTCACTTCAAATGAAACTTTGCAGGGAACACCAGGCGGATCGCCCAGATATTTGCTTCGTTTCACATCTTCCTGTTTTGGTGGTTCTGGGGTTGTTTTCAGACTGTCGCTTTTCCCTGTCTGGCTTGGTTTTGCAGCTTGTGTATAGGGTTGGTTCTCAGCCAAGCTGGCTGTCTCCGGACATTCAGGACACGTTGGACAATCGCTCAGGCCGGGAAGCTCCTTGTAATCGGCCAGTACGACCAGCAAGGTGTCTCCCGGGCGTTTGTGTTTCAGACTGTCGCTGATCGTTGCAAAAAGATGTTGATGAAGCGTATCGTATGACATGGTTACCTGCTGTCTGTTGGCGGGAGATGAGCCGCCTTTTGGCACAGCAATGAACAGAAAAATAACAGCTCCCAATGCCCCGCATATGACGTCCAGAAACGATATATTAAAAATTTGAGGTTCCCGATTTCTAGCCATGACTGTGATGGATTTGTCTTGAATAATAAGCTCAGCCCGCTTTCAGATTGCGGGTGAAGATGGAGTGATCCGGCTTTGAAAAATCCCTGGCTAAAATGTTCCGGCTGATCGGAAAGCGACATTCAGGGCAGCGGGAAAGATCAGCTCCAACGTGGTTGCCGCAGTTCACACACATGACCGTTTCTGAAATCACTTTTTGAGTTTCATTTTCCGGCTGTTGTGTAAACCCGCTTCGCATACGGCAATAACTACACGCCACAGCATCGTCGGTGTTGGCACTGCCGCAATTGTTGCAAACTAGCATAGCGATTGTTTTTTGTGGTTTCAGTATTTGTCCCCAAAATTAAAGTGGTGTGTATAGCTCACGTTCAGGATCGTGGATACGTTCATGATCTTGCCGTCAATGCCTTTTGCCGCGTTACTGCGTTCATTTACAGAGTTAAAGCCCAGGTCCCAAAGGATGTTCACCGCCAGTTTTCCTTTTTCACCTACCGGCATAAGCAGGCCCGGACCAAGCATGAAACCCGGCTGAAACCGCTTGTAGGTATCGTTGATCCCGCTTCCGAAGTTGACCGTTCCCGACTGGCTCTGAGAGCCGACGTTTGCTACTTCCAGCTCCAAACGGGAATTTCCGGCCAGTCCGATGTTGAATGACGGTCCGGCGGAGGCTGTGAGTCCGAATTTTTCACCCAAAATATGGTAGCGGAATAATAGCGGAATCTGAATGAATGAAGTGTTGACCCGTGCTTTTAAGTATCCGACATTTCCATTTTCCAGTTTGTAATTATCTGTTTCGGACTTGGTTCCTTTCTGAATAAAGTTGACGCCGGAGACAACAGCCATTTTCCCAAATTCTACTCCAAATGCGACGCCTCCGTTAAGTCCGGGTTTGGGTTTGGAGGAAGTCCAGGTATTGGCGTAGACGGCAGTGTAGCTGAACAAAGACAGGTTCCCGCCTCCCGACCCACCTACAAAAATGGACATATCCTGAGCGGACAATTGAAAAGAGAAGAATAAAAATGACAGGAGAATGAGTGGCTTTTTCATGTTTTTGAAGTTTTACGGTGTATGTGATTATTGAGTACGAATTGGTTTTGCAAAGTTGGTGTGTGTGGCAATGCGATACCATCCCTGAAATCAGCCATTTTTATCCCTGAAAAAAATGGCTGATTTCAGGGATGGATTTTGGCGGCTATGTTGGCGAGCTTTGTATTACACCAAATCTCAATAGCTATGAAATCTATTTGTTTGTTTATACTGATGTCTGCTTATTCCATAGTAATGTTTGCGCAGGATCAGGTTTTGAAAAAAGGCAATGCAGTATATGTGGAAGTACCTAAGAGCGATGTAGGAAGCAGTGCAGGACAGGAACTGAAAGAAGCGCTGCAAAGCTGGGGTTATTGGAAAGTCGCAAGCTCAAAAGGCAGTGCGGATTTTGTTCTAAAACTGGATACTAAAGTTTCGGGAGGTGTAACGTGGACTTCCTGGGGAGGGAAATCGGTTGCTCTGAGTGCTTCATTTTTATCAAAAAACAATGAAGAATTATGGCAGTCGGAGTACTACAAATCCAGTCCGAATGGTGCGAACGGTTATAATTCACAGTCGGCAGCGGTGAAGAAGTTAATGAAAGCGCTGAGAAAGAAGTTTCAGTAAAACAAGTGAATTGCCAATGTGTTAATTTAACACCGGATGGACCTGAGAGACTGTTTTCAGGTCAATCCGGTGTTTTTTGTTTAAGGTCCTTAGTTTAACTGACCAAATTATATTTAATTCTGGTCAATCACCTTTCTCTTTTCCTCCTCCGTGTAATGCTCATTGGGTTTGACAGGAGTTCCGCTTTTATTCATTTTCATTTGGAAAACATCGACCAAAAGTGAGAATGCCATAGAGAAATAAATGTATCCTTTTGGAATTTCTACGCCTAAACCTTCGCTGATCAGCGAGAAACCGATGAGCAGCAGAAAGGACAATGCAAGCATTTTGAATGCAGGATGTTTATTTACGAAATTACTGATGCTTTCGGCTGCAACCAGCATGATGATCACGGTTACGATGACGGCTACATACATGATCCATACTTCTTTGACCATACCAATCGCCGTAATGATGGAGTCGACCGAGAAAACCAGATCCATAACCAGTATTTGAAAAAGTACCTGTCCGAAACTGTTTGCCTTAATATTCTTGGTTTCGTCACCAGCTTCGCCTTCCATTTTGTGATAAATCTCTTTTGAGCTTTTGTAGAGCAGAAACAACCCTCCGGCAAGCAGTACGAGGTCTTTTCCTGAAATTCCTTCACCAAAAACGACAAAGAGATCCTTGTCCAGTTTCAGAATAAAAGAGATGAGTAATAACAAGATGAGCCGAAGTGCGCCGGCCAGAATCAACCCGTAGCGGCGTGCCTTTTTCTGCTGTTCCTGCGGCAGTTTGGCGGCGATAATTGAAATAAAAATAACGTTATCAATCCCGAGCACAGCTTCAAGGGCGATAAGGGTTACAAGAGAAACGATGATTTCGAAATCCATTCAGTCAGATGAGTTAGCTAACTTGCAATGTATTTATAATCATGCCAGGTTTCAAATATTCTTTAACCTTACATGCCTTAACCTTTTAATAATCAATAAACAGATCCGGTGCAGCAACGCATCTTTACC
Organism: Dyadobacter sp. CY312; assembly: GCF_021390535.1. Taxonomy (GTDB): domain Bacteria; phylum Bacteroidota; class Bacteroidia; order Cytophagales; family Spirosomataceae; genus Dyadobacter. The sequence continues at coordinate 72,513 of NZ_JAJUXG010000014.1, read as the reverse complement.
CAAAAACTACATATTGGAAAACGCAGCTCATGAGCCTGGTGATCGTTTCCAACCATACATTTAATACATTTGCGGCTACCATTTTGTAACCAGATATTATGAAAAGTTGTTTTTGCGGCTCTGATCAGCCATTTTCAAAATGCTGTTCGCCCGTCATAAAAGGTGCCGCAAATGCTGCTTCGGCCGAAAAACTAATGCGTTCCCGGTACAGTGCTTATGTGGTGGGTGACGTGGATTATCTGATCGCATCCATACTCAGTTCGGAAAGGCATTCGCTGATTCGTTCGGAAATTGTGGAATGGGCGAAAAGCAATAGTTGGAAAAGTCTTGAAATTATTAAGGCTGATACGTTTACAGTAGAGTTCAAAGCGCATTTCCGCGATAGGAGTGGCAGGTTGCAAGTTCATCACGAAAAATCAACTTTTGTGTATGAGGCTGGAAACTGGTTTTACAAGGATGGTGTATTTAACGACGACATTTCTAACTGATTTTCTATGTTCCGACAATTTGCCATAGGAAGATTTATGATTGGCTTTATCGTTTTTGTGCTGGCATATATGGTCGCCACTTTGTCCTACGATAAGTTTTTCCAGTTGCTCACAGCCGGTATGTTCATTCTTACTATTTACATCATGAACGAGATCAGGAAAGGTCATTTGGAGGAGTTGGAGAAAAAGGATAAGGAATTTGCCGAAAAGGTAGCTGAAATGGAGGACCTTTTGATACAAAAGGAAAACCAGATCCAGCAAATTATCCGGGCGATTACCATTGAGAAGCAGCCGGACCAGGGTTAAGTTTACGGATTATACTTTAAGCTATGGTGGCTTAATGAGATAGAGCACAGACCCAACCACATATGTCTTCACAGTAGTTTGATTTCAGATTGTATTACTTGTTAAAACAATAGCTCCGGATCTGGCACCCGGAGCTAGTTGAATTTTACAAGAAATTGAAACCACCCTACGGCATTTTATTCAAACCTTCCCATTTCACTTTCCAGGTACCATCCTTTGGGAAACCGGGATTTTCTATATTCTGACCTTCGCTTCCTGCACACATCAGCGCAACCGCTGCGAGAATTCCTCCGTTGCCAGGCAGGTAAATGGTCAGGCGTCCGTCCTGATAATTGTGTCCGTTTGGCAGGTAGGTATTGGTTGTGATATCTTTAAAAAGTGCGTTCACTGCTTTTTCAGGTTGGTTCAGCCTTGTGGCGGTCATCGCAACCAAAGGGAAATCCCAGCCCCAGGTACGCTCCCAGTTCCATACTTTTTCCACCAGATCAAATGTTCGTAACATCGTTGGCTGATCCAGACCATGCACGGCCGGTAATGTGCTGAACGCAGCTAGAACCGCAGGATGGTCGTTCAGCCTTCTGTTACCCGGGTCGTAGCAGTCTGGTGTACTTTCCGTCGCGAGGTATACGCCGTCTTTTACTGGCAACGGAGCCAGATTTTTAATCACATTGTCCCATTTTTCGTTCCTGGCCAGGCCGCTCCGCACGCGCCATTGTTGGGCTACTTCCAAAGCCCAGCTCCAATAAGCCAGTTCGTAGGTGGGGTTGAAGGTTTCCATCGGTTCGAAACATTCCTGGGCCGGGATGATACCTTTGCCGAGGTTATACTTTTTGGTGACTGCGTCATACGTCGGGAAAGATGCCATGAAATCTGCCGTGGCGAAAATCAGGTCTTTGTACTTGTTCAGCGTCACTTTGTCTTTGTTGTTTTTGTAGGCAAGTTCTGCCAGATAGATGTAATGTGGCTGTTGCCAGATCAGAAATGCACCCACCGAAGAGGGAGACTCTTCACCATCATGATCCGTCATTTTTTGCCATCTCACACCCTCATAACCTTGTCGTTGGGCAAGCGCTTTTGCTTTTCCGGCAATTTGGCCGTACCAACCCAGACTTTTTTCCAGGTATTCGGTTCTGCCCCAAAGCGCATAATGGGCCGCATGCCACCAATACATTTCCAGGTGTGGCTTGCCATACCAGCTGTTGTAGGTAAGCCCGGTTTCCTGCGGAGGGAAATTACCAGCGCATTGCACTTTGGTAAGATATTGAGACAACACAACACGCCTTTCCAGTTCATTGGCCCGCTTGTCGGTGCTACCTGCGAAATCTACCGCCGCTCCCGATTTCCAGAACTTTTCCCAGGTTAGCTCGCTGTTGTTTTTTGTTTGAGCAAATGAAGCAACAGCGTTTTCCTTAACCGGAGCTTCGCTGAATACGCAGCTAATCTCAAAATCAGCCTTGCCTTTTTGAGGCGTAATGGTAAAGTAATGCGGAGATTTCTGTTCCGCTTTGCCAGTGTTGGTCCATTGCGCGGCGAGGTAATATTTGCTGTCATCCAGTTGATGTTCAAAAGTAGCCCGCTTCTGATTCTGGCTGATTATACCCGACTTGTGTTTTTCGTTGTCTTCAAAATTTGTGCCTTCATCCTTGAAAGCACCATTTGGATATGGAAACCGGACACGAAGTTTTATGCGTCCCTGCACCAATAGAGGTGATTCAATTCGTACGGCAATGGCGTCGCTTTCCTGGTACGTAGCAGTGATCACCTTTACCTTCACACCCTCTACGGTAAATTCACTCGTGATAATTCCTGTCCACAGATTGAGTGACTGATTCACATTTTTTAGATCCGATATCGAAGCCAAAGAGCCGTCTTTTTTGTAAATATCCAGACCGATGTTTCCCAATTGCAGCCTGTGTTGGTTCACCCGATAATATTCCGTTGCCTGTTTGCCGCGCTCATTTCCCTTGCCTTGGATGGAGTAGGAGACTTTCCTGCCGTTCTGTTCGTAGTCTTGCAAGGTTTCCTCAAACTTCAAATTGTCGGGGTTGGGGTAACTGTGCCATCCCCATTCTGACTGTGTACCAAGTGGCACTCCTTTTTTGTAATATTCAGGGAAACTTTGAAGACCGGTGACATCGACGGTGAAAGCGAAACCACCGTTGCCAACCGTGAGAGAACTCAAAGAATCGACTGCTTTGATGCTGACATTATGCCGGCTAACCACTTGCTGGCGGTTAATTTTTTGTGAAAAACCGTGAGAAACTATTCCCAGTTGGAGAAGGAATATCAGAAAAATGGCTTGCAATTTATTGGTAATCATTGGGCTATGGTAAATTTTACTTTTGGTCGGTTTGACATAGAACGACAAAAGGCAATCCACCGGATAATTACCCGTTTGATTTCAGTTTTTTTCTGATCTTTTTAGGCGCTAATCTCGATTTGTTATCGGGATTGATGTGATCGATGGCGGCCGACGCGCGGAGAATCACGAAAGAGAAAACAGTTGAGTACTTAATATTTTACTGCTATAATGCAAATGCAAAGTGGCCCAACGATTCCCGAAACAGCGGGCTCCATATGCTTCACAACTGGTCCGTTATCTCCGAAATAGAAACCATTTAGCAGTTTTTCGAAAAACGGATCATAATCCGTCATTTGAAGCAGCTGTTTCTGCGTGGCGAAATCTCCTCTGTTTTCATAAAAGGCATATTGTTCTGGCATAGTTGGTAGGATGTCCTTCACAAACAATGAGATCCTTTCATTCAGCTCCGTGGTTTCCTTCCGACACAATAGTCCCTGCATAAACACCTGGCCATTCTCATTAAAAGGTGGCTTAGATTGACTAATTGTGTGTTTGTTCATTTTGATTAATCCCCTTTCTTCAAGGATCGGCTAGTCCTAAAGTACGAGAGGGCTTCTAAGGCCAGAATAATGGTCAATTTATTCGGGTCACGTAGCCGGCGAGGGAGGGGGCATAAGTCACAAGGGCGATGGTCTGTTTCGGTTGAGACTGACGGGAAAACTTCGCAGGAGACAATGTAATAAATACGTAGGTATTTACTAGGTTTTATGGCGATCAGATAGTTTAATAGGAATTGTTTAAAATTTCTTTCTAAGGGATAAGGGAATTTTTTTGTTTTGTGAATTCAAATATAAGGCAACGATTATGCTTATATAATTGAAATTTATAACATATATAAGAACTTGTTCGATTTTCTCAACTTTTGTTGATACATACGTAATTGTTTGCTATTCTTGTATCAAATACTTACGTAGTTAAACATATCTACAAGATCATGAAAAGATTTATCCTTTGTGTAAGTGCAATGCTGCCCTTGTTTCAGGGTGCTGTCTTTGCTGGCGAAAGTCCTGACGACAAGGACAAAAGTGCAGCTAAAAAAGTGCGGTTACTTCGCGAACTTCCAAGTCATCTGGCGCCTGTGGACTCGATGTCGACGGGGAAGGAGGCCGGGGAATTCAAACCGTCAATTCATGTAGGTGCCATCGTTCATATGTTTGCATCTTCCGAACAGTCGGGTTTTGGAGGAGGAGCTTCTACGGATCCCAAACAGTGGAATAAAGGGTTTTCTCTTTACCGTGCAAGGGTTTTGGTGGGTGGCCAATTGTCTAAAAAGGGCAGTTTCTTTATGGAAACAGACCTTCCTTCGCCCATTGGAATACAACTGGGAAATGGAACAAAGAATGTGAAAGTTGCACCGATCATGCTGGATGCTCAGTATGAATATGATTTTTCCAACGCTTTTCAACTGATAGCCGGTATGCAGCTGGTTTCCAATAACCGCAACGGACTACAGGGAGCAGCAGGCTTAATGGCCAATGACTTTACCTATTTTCAGTATCCTTATAACCTCTTTGAAAACAGTCCCTTACAGGGAAATTTTGGCCGGGATCTTGGCGTGAATGCCCGGGGCTTTCTTCTGAAGGACAAGTTTGAATACAGGCTAGGCGTCTTCACCGGTAGAAATCTGGATGGGCAGGCTCCTCTGCGTGTCGTTGGCCGCGTTGCCTATAACTTCCTGGATCCGGAAAAAGATTACTATTACGCAGGAACAAAACTAGGCTCGGGAAATACCTTCGCATGGGGGGCAGGATTTGACGCGCAGGGCTCTTATTATAACCTCGGAACAGATGTTTTTATAGATAAGAAAGCAGGTAACGCAGGTTCTGTAACGCTGAATGCCGCATTTCAATACATGACTGGTGGCACAAATATCAATTCAAAGTATTCATTCGCGGGCTTGATACCACGCCAGAATGTTCAATTTCTCGAACTCGGATACTATTTCAATAAATCAAGATTGCAGCCCTGGGTTCGCTATGAAAGCCAGGCCATTTCTTCCAAAAAAGAACAGGCCGGATCTGAGTTGGTTTCAGATTTTGACAAGGCTAAGTCCAGCCGGGTGTACGGCGGAGGGCTGAATTATTTCTTCAATGGAAACACAACCAATTTGCGCTTGTCTTACGTAGCGCGACAATACAATGTCGCCAGCTCGGCCGGTGACTATAATACCAAAGCTTACGGTCAATTCTGGCTGCAGGTCCAGTTTTTCGTGTTTTAAGTAAGCTACACGCTTATACCTTTTGGTGTTACTTACGTAATTTACATCTGAAAGTATCTGTTTATCTTAATTAAATATTAGATGTTCCGGATCGCAGAGAGGTTATATTGACAAATCATTTTCACTCATTTTACTATTAAACTTATACAAATGAAAAACTTTCAAAGACATTCATGGAGTATGTTAATGCTAACTCTGATCATTACGCTTTACGGTTGCGGGGGATCAGGATCAAATGACAAAAAAGAAGAAGAAGGCAACACTGTGAAAATAGGAATTCTGCATTCTCTCAGTGGCACAATGGCCATTTCAGAGGTTTCGCTGAAGGATGTTGTTCTCATGGCAGTGGACGAGATTAATGCAAAAGGGGGGGTGCTAGGCAAAAAAATTGAACCTGTCATCGTTGATCCCGCTTCCGATTGGGATCTCTTTGCTGAAAAATCGAAAGAATTGTTACTTGATAAACAGGTCTCGGCGGTGTTTGGATGCTGGACTTCTGTTTCGAGGAAATCGGTGCTTCCAGTGTTCGAGGAAAATAACGGGTTGCTTTTTTATCCGGTACAATATGAGGGAGAAGAATGCTCTACGAGTGTAATCTACACCGGAGCAACGCCAAATCAGCAGCTTATCCCCGCAGCGGAGTACATGATGAGCGAAGAAGGAGGAGGATATAAGAAATTCTATTTACTGGGTACTGACTATGTTTTTCCACGGACTGCCAATAAGATTCTGAAGGCTTTTTTACTTTCAAAGGGTGTCCCTGCTGAGAATATCATTGAAGAATACACGCCGTTTCATCACCAGGATTATCAGACTATCGTTTCCAAAGTAAAGCAATTTGCCGCTGGTGGAAAGGCCTGCGTATTATCTACGATCAATGGGGACTCAAATGTTCCTTTTTATAAAGAGTTTGCAAATCAAGGACTGTCGGCAGCAACCTGCCCGATTATGGCCTTCTCCGTGGCCGAGGACGAATTGCGCGCAACGGACACAGAGTTTCTGGTAGGCCATTTGGCGGCATGGAATTACTTTCAGTCAATGGAATCGGCAGAAAATAAAAAATTTGTTGACGATTTCAGGGCATTTTGCAAGAAAAATAATCTCCCAGGCGGAGATAAAAGGGTGACTGACGATCCTATTTGCTGGGCATACACAGGGGTTTACCTTTGGGCCAAAGCTGCCGAAAAAGCGGGTTCCTTTGATGTGGCCAAGGTTCGACCCGCACTTTACGGTCTCGAATTCAATTCACCAGACGGGCTCGTAAAAATGGATCCGAAAAACCATCACCTGGCCAAGCCGGTGATGATCGGTGAGATAAAACCGGACGGGCAGTTCGATATCATTTGGAAATCCACAGGATTGGTCAATCCGGAACCCTGGTCCAAGCTTACTTCGCCTGACAAAGACTGCGATCACGTAAGTCGTGGAGGAACGTATACTGTGGCGAGTAAGTAGTTCCGGTCTGAGTAAAAGCCATCTGTTGCTCGTCCATTGTAGTTGCAAATGTGCTTTTTAAATCAGGATAAGGAATCCAATGCATGTATTGATCGATCACGCTGGCCGTCGTGACATCAGGTTTCGGCGGCCGGTGGAGAATTGAATAAGAGTTCTCTATTGGGCTTATTGTAAATTTTTAACTTCCAATATATGAAGCACATCACCAAAATGTGGCTCGGGATTTGTTTGTGCCTTTTGATCGGAAAAGAGGTGTCAGGACAGTCCGACAGTACTGGTTTCTATGTAGATCAGGTGCTGAATCCGTCCAACGATTCGGCACGAAGTATCGCTCTCCACAGGCTTGCAGCGTTGCGGGAACCTTCCACTTTTCCGCTTCTGGCAGCTATTAATGACAAGAAAATTTATCTTTTAGGTAACAATCCGGTTACAACAGGCGAAAAGGAAGAGCTTGCCGGTGGAGTTGAAGGTTTTACACTTTTCTATCTTTTTCCAAAACTCGAACCTGTTTTGGAAGCGGATGGCAAAGCCAAAAAAGTTACTGTTGAATCCTTAAAAAAAGTAGATGTGAGCCGGACGGACCGGTTATCGCTGGCACCAGTTTTGCCCTACCTGAACCTTACAAATCCTGATGCCAAAAAACGTATCATTGCTTACGGGCAATTACTAACGTCATTGGACAGCTTAAAAATACAGATTTTATCAGAGGCTCTTCAACTTGAAAAAGACAAGGACGCACTGACAGCAGGCAAAGAGATATTGTTTCAGCTCAAATTGAATGAAGTCTCGCTGGTGAAAGATGCGAAGGCTTACATTGATAGCCTCGACAGTAATTGGGGCGAAAATGTGACAGTCATTCTAAAAGACTATTCCGTTTCGGGAAAGGTAGAAGGCGCTAAAGCCTACGCAGCGAAAAAAGTGGAAGCCTTGGACGAATTGCAAACGAGAATTCAGAAAGCCCAGAATTTGTTCAGCGGAATAAGTCTTGGCAGTATACTGATCCTGATTGCGCTTGGTCTTGCGATTGTATATGGTTTGGCGGGGATCATCAATATGGCTCACGGAGAATTCCTGATGATCGGCGCTTATACGACATTTTGCATGCAGTCGCTGTTTATCGATATATTAGGCATAAAGTCGGATCTGTTCTTTCTGGTGTCGCTGCCGGTTTCGTTTATTGTTGCCGGGCTCTTTGGGTTGGTCCTGGAAAGATTTGTAATCAGGCATTTATACGCCCGACCTCTTGAAAGCTTATTAGCAACATGGGGGGTGAGTTTGATTATGGTGCAGCTGGCAAGAAGTATTTTCGGAGATCTTACCGCTGTAAAAGCGCCATCGTTTTTAGGTGGGGGCTGGCAGGTCATGCCGCATCTGATCTTGCCTTATAACCGCTTGTTTATCATTGGTCTTACGATTGTCGTGGTTTCACTCACCTATCTGATGCTTTATCGCAGCCGTTTGGGAATTCAGATCCGTGCTGTCACCCAAAACAGAAATATGAGCGCTTGCCTGGGGGTTGAAACGCGCACCGTCGATGCCATTACATTTTTCCTGGGATCGGGCCTGGCCGGGTTGGCAGGCTGTGCTATGACATTGATTGGCAACGTGGTTCCGGATATGGGGCAGACCTATATTGTCGACTCGTTCCTGGTCGTCGTCACCGGTGGTGTAGGCAAGATCGCCGGGGCCATTTTGTCTGGTTTAGGAATTGGATTTCTGACAAAGGTGCTGGAATCATTTTATGAAGCGGTGTACGGAAAAGTGCTCATTCTGGCTCTGATCGTTATTTTTCTACAATTCAAACCCAGAGGTTTGTTTCCCGACAAAGGGAGAATTGCAGAGGATTAAACCTGATCCATTAAACATTATTGAAACCATTTTCAAAATTAAACCATGGGAAAGACAAAAGATTTCAGACTCTACCTGGCTTTTATAGCTCTGTTTCTGATCGTATTGCCATTGGGCAACCTGCTTGGTTTCGTGTCAAATAACACCATTTCTTTGTGGGGTCGTTACTTCTGTTTTGCGATTGTGGCGATCGGAGTTGACCTGATCTGGGGATATACAGGAATTCTTTCGATGTGCCAGGCATTTTTTTTCTGCCTCGGTGGTTACAGTGTGGCCATGCATATTGTGCTTAAAGGCGCTTCAAGCGCTGGAAAGGATGGGACTTTACTGCCCGATTTCATGGTGTGGAATCAAGTAGATTCACTACCTATCTTTTGGGTACCTTTCCAGTCTTTCGGCCTGGCTATGATTCTGGGACTTCTGATCCCGGCCATTTTTGCCTTCGTTTTTGGCTACTTTATTTTCCGCAGTCGTATCAAAGGCGTTTACATGGCGATCATCACGCAGGCACTTGCCCTGGCCATGTGGCTCTTGTTTTTAAGAAATGAAACGAAGCTCGGTGGCACCAACGGCCTCACGGATTTCAAAACATTGCTTGGATTAAGCTTGTCGTCGCCAAATGTGAAGTTGGGACTATATCTGATGTCACTTGCAGGGCTTTGCGGCGCCTACGTTTTGAGCAAAAAGCTGGTAAGTTCCAAGTTTGGAAAGGTACTTCAGGCCATTCGCGACAGTGAATCCCGTACGAGCTACACCGCTTACCGGATTCTGGACTACAAACTCGCTATTTTTATTCTGGCGGCCTTGCTGGCTGCTTTTGCCGGAATGCTTTACGCCCCACAGACGGGAATTATCACGCCGGGCAGAATGGACGTGAGGGCCTCGGTGGAAATGGTGATGTGGGTGGCACTTGGCGGAAGGGGTAAACTGAAAGGTGCTATTTTGGGTGCGCTCATTGTCAACTTCTTATACAGCATTTGCACCAGTCTTTTCCCTGACTATTGGCTGTTTATTTTGGGCTTCCTTTTTGTAATTACCGTACTTTATTTCGATAAGGGTTTTCTCGGCATGATCGAGATGGCTGTCGAAAAGTTGGGCAGAAAAAGCAGGCGAATTCAGCCGGTTGCAGAGAAGGAGGTAATACACTCCTGAAACAAATGTCATTTGTTACGATATTATATGAACCTTAAACTGCTTAAAATATGCTACTTACGGTTAAACAGCTTTCAGTGTCCTTTGGAGGTGTTCATGCTTTGAATCTGAGCCATTTCAACCTGCGTGATAAGGAACTGCGGGTGATCATCGGACCGAACGGAGCCGGGAAGTCTACCTTTCTGGATATCCTGTGCGGTAAGACCAGGCCAGATGCAGGCGAAGTGTTATACAACGGAGTGCCCGTTCTGGGAAAAACAGAAGTAGAGATCGCCAATCTTGGTATTGGGAGGAAGTTTCAAAAGCCCTCCGTTTTTCCAAGTCTGACGGTTTATGACAATATGCTGCTTGCCTACAAAATGCAGAAGGGTATTTTCGCTTCTTTGTTTTTCAAACAAACCGATGAGATTGACTCAAGAATTCGGGAGGTGGCTGGTAAGGTTGGGTTGATCCGAGAAATGAAAAAGATGGCCGGAGAGCTATCACACGGTCAGAAGCAATGGCTTGAAATTGCCATTGTGGTATTACAGGACCCCAAGTTGATGCTGATAGATGAGCCTGCGGCGGGAATGTCAGACGAAGAAACGGAAAAGACCGGAGAGCTGCTCCTGCAATTGTCAAAGCACCATGGCATCATTGTTATTGAACACGATATGAAATTTGTGGAGCAGATTGCAAAGGAACTGGTGACCGTGCTGGTGAGAGGAAAGCTGCTGGTAGATGGGACCTTTGATGAGGTTCGAAATGACCAGCGTGTGATAGACAGTTATTTGGGACGGGCCAATGTACAACTTGAAAACTTCTGAATCATGAGCCAATCAATTTTGAAAATCAATTCTCTTACTTCCGCATATGGTCAAAGTACTATTTTGTGGGGTACTTCGCTGGTGGTCAAAAAGGGCACGGTCACGACTGTGATGGGGAGAAATGGCGTAGGAAAAACCACGTTATTAAAAACGATCATGGGTATCGTTGCGCCCAAGTCTGGTACCATTACGTACAAAGGCGAGGATGTTACGAATATGCCGCCATTCAGGAAGTCGAGAATGGGTATTGCATATGTGCCTCAGGGCAGGGAAATTATCCCCAAACTAACGGTTTATGAGAACCTTAAATTGGGCCTTGAAGCTTTAACCGACCGAAAGGCCAAAATCCCGGAGGACGAAATTTATACCATGTTTCCGATACTGAAGGATTTTAGAAACCGTTTGGGTGGAAATTTGAGCGGAGGACAACAACAGCAATTAGCCATTGCCCGTGCACTGACCGGCAGGCCTTCGCTGCTCTTACTTGACGAGCCCACCGAAGGCATTCAGCCATCCATCTCGCAGGAGATCGGGCAGATACTTAAAAAGCTGGCCAAGGATCAGGGAATATCGGTTTTACTTGTCGAACAAAAAATTGATTTTGCCCGGCCGGTTACGGATTATTTCTATTTCATGAACCGTGGCGCGGTGGTTTCGGAAGGCAGCTCCGAGGAAATGAGTCTCGAAGAACTACAAAATCATATTTCGTTATAATTTTTTGCAGGGAAATTAATACGGTTTGTCCGGGTGCAGATATTATAGCCCCACTTTGGCATTTTACTTTCATACCTACGTATATTTACCCGAAGGTACGAGAGGCGCAAGGCTTCTTAAAAAGAACATTACATTACAGAATTATTCAGGTATGTTCAAAAAAGAACCCGTTCAGATCGAGACGCAGGAGAGAAAGACCTTTCTTTACTTTACCTGGCTGTATGCATCCGCGCTTCTGATTGTAGCCGTTATTTCTATTTTAAGCCAGATACTTATTCAAAGATATCTGACCGACCAACGCGACGATTCGCATATCATCAATTATGCAGGGCGGCTTCGTACGTACAGCCAGACGTTAAGCAAGACGGCGCTTCTTATTGAGTCGGGCAGAGATCTGGGTTCAAATCAGAAAGAATTTGTCAACACGCTCAAGCAATGGCAAAAGGCGCATGAAGCGCTGATAGGAGGGAATTCATTTCTTAATTTACCCCCAAATAACCGGAAGGAGATTGCAATGATGTATGATATGGTGAAGGAGCCCTATCATGAAATACTGACGGCGGCCAATAGTATGATGGTGGAAATGGAAAAGAAGCAGTCCACCGACTCGGTGAACATTAAGCCTTATGTGAAAAAGATCCTCGAGTATGAAAAATCGTATCTTTTAGGCATGGAGCTTATCGTGTTTGATTACGATCGTTTCTGGCGACAAAAAGTGAGGACGCTCAAGGAAATAGAATACATCCTTCTCGGCGTAGTCTTGTTTACGCTTCTGCTGGAAGCGGCGCTTATCTTTTTTCCCTTATCCGTCAGGATCCGTCAAACCATGACTGGGTTAATAGATTCAGAGAACCGTTCTAAAAAGCTTGCGGAGCAATTGCAGGAAAGCAGTAAATCTATTGAAAAATCGCACAAGGAGCTTCGGGAGACAAACTATGCGCTTGAAAAGGCAACCTATCTTGTAAAAACGGATCGCGATGGAAACATCATTTACGCAAATGACAGATACTGTTATGTGACCAAATATAACCTATCCGAACTGAAAGGGCGGCCATTGTTTTACAACAACCACGGAGGAGATGAAAGCATCATTTATCAGCATATACGTAATCCGGAGCGGAAGATCGAAGTGTGGCAGGGTGAAGTTTTCGATACGGCTTCCGACGGTTCGGGGTTTTGGCTGGACGTCACGATGATGCCAATTATTGATAACTATGGTGATTTATACCAATATCTGGTGGTGTCTAACGACATCACGAAACGGAAGAACACAGAGAACGAATTGTGGCTTCTGACCGACGAAAAAATGCACAGAAAAGAAACGGAACAACATATCCGGTCGCTTTCAATCATCACGGGCCAGGAAAAAGAACGGGAGCGTGTCGCTGCCGAAATTCACGATGGGATCGGGCAGATGCTCACCAGCCTTCGAATGAAGTTGGAACAGGTCGATGATCGGATGGAGCACAAAGACCCCGAAATACTAAAAGTAAATGAGTTGCTGAGCAGCATCATTTTTGAAACAAAACGGATATGTGCAGATTTGCTTCCAAGCGTTTTGGAGGATTTTGGTCTTCGGTCGGCTATTCGTGAACTTGTAAAAACCTGTCGCGAAACTGCCAGTTCCATTACCTTTCATCTGGAGGAAAATATTCAGGTGGATTCGCTTCCTCGTGAGGTTGAAATCGGTGTCTTTCGCATTTTGCAGGAAGCGTTGAATAATGCGATCAAGCATTCTCAGGCCAAAACCATAGAAATACACGTAGACAATGACATTGAATTTTTAAATATGATCATACAGGATAATGGCAAGGGGTTTTATTTTGATAGCCAATACATTTACTCCCGGGAGAAATTTCCGAAAGCACATGGGCTGAGGGGTATGAAAGAACGGGCAGACTTGCTTAACAGTGTCATTAACATTAGTTCTGAGCCCGGAAATGGAACAACAGTTCAACTGGAGTTGCCTTTGCGTAAGAATAATGTCAAATAACATTAACCAAACATTCCATCAAACTAGGTTTAGCAAACATTCTTTATGAAAAAAATAGCTGTCTTTCTGGTAGATGACCACGAAATTTTCCGTAATGGACTGAAACAGTTGATCAACAACGAATCAGATATGGAAGTGATCGGTGAAGCCTCCATGGGGGAGGATGCCATTTCATTTCTTGCCAAAACCCACGTGGACGTCATCATCATGGATATTCGTATGCCGGGAATTGGCGGGTTGGATACCGGAAAGTCAGTGTTAAAGGACAACAATAAGGCAAAGTTATTGTTCTTCAGCTTATTTGATAATCCGGATTATGTCCTGACCGCCCTGGATATGGGCGCTAGTGGCTATATTTTGAAAGATACGAGTAACAAAATTTTTCTGCATGCCATTCGTACCGTGCACAACGGTCATTTCTATTTTATTGGCGAGGTCACTGACACGCTTGTACGGAAATACCACGAGCAAAGAAATGCGTCTACCGAAACACAGTCGACCTCGTCGGAAATCTCACTGTCGAAGCGTGAACAACAGATCATCAGAATGATTCATCAGGGCGTTACAAATAAAGAAATTGCCGAATCGCTCGGAATCAGCATCCGGACGATTGAAGCCCATCGGTTAAATATTCTACGGAAGTTTCAGGTTGGCACAATTGAGGAGGCCGTTGAAAATGCCCGCAGCTCATTTATGTTATCATGAAACACAAAAAAATTGTTTGACACCGGATTGATCTTTATATTTACGTACGTAGTGAATACTTAGGTTTTGCTGTCAAAGTTTGCTTCAAATAGATTGTCCATTATTAACCAGATCAAAGTCACTGATGCATCTATCTCCACGCGAGCAGGAAAAGCTTTTGTTATTTTTAGCCGGTGAGCTGGCTGAAAAGCGAAAAGCCAGAGGGCTGAAACTGAACTATCCGGAAAGCATAGCATTGATAAGCAGCCGTTTACAAGAGGCAGCGCGAGATGGCAAGTCCGTGGCTGAACTGATGCAGTATGGAGCCACGATCTTACTTCGCGAGGACGTGATGGAAGGGGTTCCGGAAATGATTCATGATATTCAGATCGAAGCTACTTTTCCTGATGGGACCAAACTGGTCACTGTTCACAATCCAATCCGCTAAAAAGCCTTAATCATGGTACCAGGAGAATATATACTTGCAAAGGACGATATCGTCGCCAATGTCGGTAAGCGGACCGATTACATCACGGTTGTCAACACAGGTGACCGGCCGGTCCAGGTTGGTTCCCATTTTCACTTTTTTGAGACAAACAAGCAACTTGCTTTCAACCGAGGAAAAGCGTACGGAATGCGATTGAATATTGCTTCGGGAACGGCCGTCAGGTTTGAACCGGGGGAGGAAAAGGATGTCATGCTTGTGGAAATCAGCGGCGGCGGGAAGATCTTCGGATTTAATAATTTGATAGATGGTGAGCTGTCTGGCGGTAAAGAAGCCGCACTTGAAAAGGCAAGCGCCCAAAGCTTTAAAAATATTAAACAATGAGTTTCTCAATCAGCCGGATCAAATATGCCAATATGTACGGGCCAACCGTTGGCGACAAAGTGCGCCTTGGCGATACAGACATCATCATCGAGATCGAGAAAGATCTGGCGATCGGGGGTGAGGTGGGCTACGGCGAAGAATCTAAATTTGGTGGCGGGAAAACCATTCGGGATGGCATGGCCCAGTCTGGTACCGCGGTACGCGCTGAGGGAGTTCTGGATTTCGTTATAACGAGTGTGATCATCATCGATCACTGGGGAATTGTGAAGGCGGATATAGGGATCAGGGACGGGAAGATTGTTGGTGTTGGCAAAGCGGGTAATCCTGACACGACCGACGGAATTTCACCCAACATGATCATTGGTGCTTCCACCGAGGTACATGGAGGAGCGGGCCTGATCGCCACGGCAGGCGGCATCGATACCCACATTCATTTTATCTGCCCCCAACAAATCGACCACGCCCTTTTCAGCGGGATAACGACGATGATCGGTGGCGGAACGGGTCCTGCGGATGGTACCAATGCGACTACTGTTACTCCGGGCGCCTGGAATATCCGGAAGATGATGGAGTCGGCTGAGGCGTTTCCCATGAACCTCGGATTTTTGGGAAAAGGTAATTGTGCTTCGTTGCCGCCATTGGAAGAACAGATCGAAGCGGGTGGTATTGGTCTGAAAATTCATGAGGACTGGGGAGCTACCCCAGCCGTGATCGATGCATCTCTGAAAATGGCAGATAAACACGATATTCAGGTAGCTATACACACAGATACTTTAAATGAATCGGGATTTCTGGAAAGTACCTTAGCTGCCATAGATGGACGGGTTATACACACGTATCATACCGAAGGAGCGGGCGGAGGGCATGCGCCTGATATTATCAAGGCCGCCATGTATCCGCATATTCTTCCTTCTTCTACAAATCCGACTCGTCCATTTACGGTTAACACGATTGACGAACATCTGGATATGCTTATGGTCTGTCACCACCTGGATAAATCGGTACCCGAGGACGTTTCTTTCGCCGATTCCAGAATCCGTCCTGAAACCATAGCCGCGGAAGATATTCTGCATGATATGGGAGTCTTCAGCATGATGAGTTCCGATTCCCAGGCGATGGGCCGGGTGAGTGAGGTGATCATCAGGACATGGCAAACGGCTGACAAGATGAAAAAGCAGAGGGGTTTTTTGCCAGAAGATGAGGGCAACGAAAACGACAATTTCCGGGCTAAGAGGTATGTGGCCAAATATACCATCAACCCAGCCATTACGCATGGGATTTCTGAATACGTTGGCTCAATCGAACACGGAAAAATGGCCGATATTGTTTTATGGAAACCGGCCTTTTTTGCAGTAAAACCGGAGATGATCATAAAAGGGGGGATGATTATCGGTAGCAGGATGGGTGATCCAAATGCATCCATACCAACACCCCAGCCTGTGATTTACCGCCACATGTTTGGGGCTTATGGAAAAGCGCTGTTTAATACTTGTGCAACATTCGTGTCTCAGCTTTCACTTGATAAAAATGTGGTACAGCAGTACGGGCTACAAAAAATGATTCTACCTGTCAAAAACTGTCGCAAAATTTCAAAAAAGGATCTGGTCCACAATGACGCCACTCCTCAGATCGATGTCAATCCTGAAAATTACGAAGTGCGAGTGGATGGTGAGCATATCACATGCGAACCGATTGCTGTGGCGTCACTCGCGCAGCGCTATTTTTTGTTTTAGAATCACAAACTGAAAATTATGACCGTAAAGGAGAAGCTTGGAAATTTGAGCGACTTTGATCTGGCAGGGAGGCATGTGGACTGGTTGCCGATGGAATGGTACGAAACCCGGAAGCGAATTCTTCATAAAAGGACGTTGTCTGGAAAGGAAGTAACTCTCAGGTTTTTGTCTGAATCACCAGAAATCACACAGAGAGATATACTCTTTGAAGATATGTCTCAAGTTATTGCCGTGGATATTGTGGCCTGTGACTGTATCATCGTGAAGCCGGTAACTATTTTTGAAACAGCCTCGCTGTGTTACGAAATCGGCAATAAACATTTGCCGTTATTTTTTGAGAATAACTGCTTGCTTGTTCCGTTTGAAGCCCCTCTGTTTCGGTTGTTGACCGCTCAGGGGTATCCGGTACTGAGAGAAAACCGTAGACTTTTACAGCCTTTGAAAACGACCGTTTCGCCACACGGAGATCAGGGAACGACAAGTTTGTTTTCGAAGATTATGCAATTGGCCGGTCCTTCTGTTTAAAACATGCACCGCATCCTTGAATATGCATTTACTTAGTTTATTGCAGCTTAGCGACCCCACCTTACCGATCGGCGGTTATGCGCATTCGTCGGGTCTGGAAACTTACGTGCAGGCGGGTGTGGTGAAAGATCTGAAGACAGCTAAGGATTTCATCAATCAAATGTTGTCCCGGAATTTTAAGTACAGTGATGCCGCTTTTGCTTCGCTTGCCTACGACGCTGCCGAACAAGGTGATTATCAGGAAATTTTAGGACTGGATGAGGAGTGCTCAGCGCTTAAATTACCAAGGGAAATCCGGGAGGCGAGTCACAAGTTGGGAAACCGTTTGATGAGGGTTTTTCAGCCTTTATGCAACAATGAACTCACTGAGACGTACCAGACCGATATCCGGCTAAAGAAAGCATTTGGGCATTATTGCATCATTTTTGGACTGTATGCATTTGTCTTGAAAATTCCAAAAAGAGAAATGCTGACCGGACTGTATTACAATACTGCTGTTGGTTTTGTAACGAATTGTGTGAAGCTTATTCCGCTGGGCCAGCAGGACGGGCAGGAAATACTATTTTCATTGCATACGACAATAAACCAACTGGTGGAGGAATCCATAATACCCGATAAAGATATGCTTGGCCTTTGCTGCCCCGGGTTTGATATCAGGTGTATTCAGCATGAAAGTTTATATTCAAGGCTTTATATGTCTTGAGGCACATTTGGGACGGAGACGGTATATCGAAAGAGGCAATGGAAGGTGGGTTACGGAAGTCTTACAAAGGCCTGATGGCCTGTACAAATATTAAAATATGGAACGGAACTATATAAAAATTGGTGTGGCCGGGCCGGTTGGATCCGGGAAAACCGCCCTGATCGAACGCCTGACACGGCAAATGGCTGCTGAGTATAGCGTTGGGGTTATTACAAACGATATTTATACCAAAGAGGATGCGGCATTTCTGACGCAAAACAGCCTCCTGCCGCCAGAGAGGATCATCGGTGTGGAAACTGGTGGGTGTCCACATACAGCGATCCGGGAAGATGCAAGCATGAACCTGGAAGCAGTTGAGGAAATGGCGGCACGTTTTCCCGACATCGAAATTATTTTCATAGAAAGTGGAGGTGATAACTTGTCGGCTACTTTTAGTCCGGATCTGGCGGACGTCAGCATTTTTGTCATTGATGTGGCCGAGGGAGACAAGATTCCAAGAAAAGGTGGGCCAGGAATCACCCGTAGTGATTTGCTGGTGATTAATAAAATTGATCTTGCACCCTATGTACACGCTGATTTGGATGTCATGGAGCGTGACTCACGAAAAATGAGAAACGGGCAACCCTTTGTTTTTACCAACCTGATGAGTTTGCAAGGGCTTGATACGGTCATCAACTGGATCAAAAAATATGCCTTGTGTGAAGCGCTGGAAGAACCGGCATTGTTACGATGAATGCCCGTTTGCATATACAGGTTGCCTTACGGGAAAATGTCACGTATTTGAAAAAGAGCTATTTTTCTCCTCCTTTCAAATTGGCCGATATTACAGAAAATAGGATGGAGCGGTGCCTGCACGTGATGCAAATGAGTTCTTCGCCGGGGATTTTGGACGGAGATGCCTATGAAATCAGGATTGAGATCGGGGAGGGGGGACACCTGCTTTTTCAGACACAATCCTACCAAAGGTTGTTCAGTATGAAAACAGGTGCAAGTCAGTCCATGACGGTCGTTATGGAAAAGGGCTCTTCATTTGTTTATTTGCCGCATCCGGTCGTACCCCAGGCGAACTCAATCTTTACTACCAGGAATAAAATTCACCTGGCGTCAGGATGCAGATTGGTGTGGGGAGAAATTGTGACCTGTGGGCGTAAGCTGAATGGAGAAGTTTTTATGTACGAAAAATACCACGCCGTTACAGAGGTCGTTTACGACGGAAAACTGATCATCAAAGAGAATATCTGCCTTACACCTGCTTCCATTGCACTTTCCGGCATTGGACTTCTGGAGGGGTTTTCCCATCAGGCAAGCTTGATGCTGTTAAATGAGAAATTTGATCAAAGTGTTGTTGTGCTGAGGGCAACGGAATATTTGGAAAAACAGGATAACATTATCTTCGGTATTACTGCTGCACCGGTATCGGGATTGTTGGTACGTATTCTCGGGAACCGGTCGGAGCAGTTAATGGATTGTTTAAAATCGATCGCAAATATATTCATGAAAGAAAATTAGGCTATGCAATCAGAGTTGGAAATTTTACTTGTTGCTGCGGTGACCATCGCCTGTCTGCACACATTCAGCGGTCCAGACCATTATGTTCCATTTGTAGCTTTATCAAAATCCAGGAATTGGTCTTTGACGAAGACGATCTGGTGGACGGTCATTTGCGGATGTGGCCATGTCTGGAGCTCAATTTTGCTCGGCCTGGGTGGTGCAGCAGCGGGCTGGTCGTTGAGTAAAGTGCAGTGGCTTGAAGGCACGAGGGGTGGTTTGGCCGGCTGGATGCTTCTTGGATTTGGTGTTATTTACGGAATCTGGGGGATTATTAATGTATATCGGAACAAAAGTCACAAGCATTTCGATGTGGAGGATGGAGGTGATGTATATGTTTTTGAACACCGACACGGCTCTGCCGTCCAAAGCAAGGAAAGGCACAAAGTAACCCCCTGGGTGATGTTTATTATTTTTTTGCTTGGCCCCTGCGAGCCCATGATTCCTCTTTTATATTTTCCGGCAGCTCAGAATTCCGTTTCAGGCATGTTGAGCATGATACTAATCTACACGGCTGTCACACTAGCCACGATGATCTTCATGGTCGTTCTCGGTTACTACGGAATCAGTATTTTCAAGACCAACAAACTCGAACAATTTATGCACCCGCTGGGCGGACTGACTATTTTCATCTGCGGAGCCGGGATGGTATTTATGGGGTGGTAGGTCCAAAGTTTATAATCCTCTTTATGCGGCTATTCCGTACGTACTGACCCCCTTGATTTGGGTTTTGGTTTAGAGATTCTGAAGAACTGACGGTTTTACTTTTTTTCTGAATGCCCTATTTTTGGCTCTTGTAACATGGTCCAATAATAGTAAAAGGACGTAACTCAACCAAAATAATTTTCGGTTGGATTACGTCCTTTATTTTACCAAAATTCAGATCAGTGGTTTACCAGATCATACAAAGAATCAATTATAGTCTTGATTTTTTTTGCATTGGCATCTGAGAAAGAAAATTCATCTGAATAGCGGTTTATGCCTCGGATCGCCTCTTTAGCATCACCTTGTTTTATCAGTGATCGCCTCTCTTCTACATATTTGAGAAATTGGGCATTGTACGGATCAGCTTTTGATTCAGCTGACAATAATGCTGTAAGCTCCTTGAATAAGTGATCAATTTTAGATAATTCGTTTACCATGGTAGCGGGATTTCTGTAACAAGTGTCTTAAAGGTAGCATCTCTTACAACAAAGGGTATAAAGATTTGCTCAGCTGTTCCGGGTAGAAATGGATTGATAACATCGTCAGCAATCTGCTGCGCTGCCGTAGTGCCTCTCCATACTTTTAATGTTTGGCCTACCGGAACCTCATAAACGTAGAATTTTGAAAAATTATTCCAGGCCGGACGAACGGCAGTTCCACCAATAACATCACCCACCGAAGCAGGGATCTGCGCTGTCCAGTATCCACCAGCCGGATTTCCGCCGGTAATACGGTAAATTTTTGTACCTGCCGGTAACTCATCTGCTTTTGCATCGACGAAATTGGCAGCATCCGACGCGGACAAATCAAGATCAGTACTCGCCCAGGCAGGATGAGAAACCGCGGATTTTAATCCGTTAGCGACATAATTTCCTTTTTCGATACCCGGAATGTTATCCCAGTCCTCAATGTAAACACGCTGATCGTAAACGCTGACCGCAGTTTCTAAGCTGTTGAATAAGTTCGCTTTGTTACCGGATTTGGCAAAAGCTTCTTTTGTTTTTTCTTCATCCAACCCAGCATCAATCCAGCCTTCCACGGTTGATTTTGTACCCTGACCTAATAGCGTTTCAAGATCATTCAGCCACGCCTGTGGCTCAACATCATGGTCCGTACAGCTGATAAATGAAACACTCAGGAGCAGCCAAAGCAGCAGGAGAGAAGCATAATTTTTTTTCATAAACGTTGAGATTTTTTTGTAGATAATTAAGAAATATAGTTACAGAACAAAGTAACCGTTTATATTCAAAAGGACCAAAATGTTTATGAGTAAGGCTTTGAATAAAGGACCATAGATCATCGAACGGCCACATTTAGGACTACTGTCGGCGACACACTGTCTTCCGCTAAATTCTTAGAAAAGGTTGAACTCGGGTAACTTGAGGCTCAGACGAGCTTCTCTGGCTTTGTGTTTGATCCTGATTTTTAACGAAGCCCGAGAAACTACCCCGCATGGATTTGGACCAAAGCCGTGCGCGAAACAGATTTGTGATCTCACATGCGACCGTCGCTGCGGTGGACAGCCTTTGGTTTTCTTTTGGCGGATCCCACTTTGCTCTTGGCAAAATTGATTCGTCTCAATTTTTTGTAGTGTTGTGTGCCGACAGATGCATCGTTCCGTACATGGCAACAGTAAAGGCAGGTACTTTCTCTGCTGAATTGGAGTTAATAACTTGTGCCTCTCCGTAGCCTAGTAATGTCTTTTCCTCCCTGAAATTTACCTCGATTTCCCATCTTCTTGGTTCTGAGTTTTTTTCAATGCAACTACCGATTGGTTACTTCGTTGTAACACTATTTTCTGATGACCGTCAATCAAGCACTTCTCCTTGCGCAAAGTCAATCGCCCGTGCTACGGCAGCCGGAAAGTTGACATACCATTGCTCGCTTTTAGCTCTTTTAATCAACCGGATTTTGGTCTTGTATCCCACAATATTAAAAAAGTTTAGAATAAACTCGAGTTTGGACACCTCCGCATCACGGGGTGTTGAGCGTTTGCAACGTGTGTTGTCGGAATCGCGTTACAAACGCTAAATCATTGGCACCCCGTTTGCAAATCGGGGCGGACGAGTTTAAGGCGTAATCGATTCCGGGCTTGATTCAGGCCATATTAATTGCTATCTTCAAGCGTATTGCCCACAATGGTCCTTATGTACAATTATATTTAAACGCCATCACCCGCTGGATCTGCTTAATTATTGAAACTTCATTCGTGTTTCTCTACAACTTCTTTTCGTGACGCGTGTTCTGAATCGGACTTACTATTTTGTAGAAGATCCAACTGGGCGTCCCGACGGAATGATCGCCAAAAATTTAAAATCAATCAGCTGTAACAGCAAAAAAACAATCACCTTCAATCATCTTAAAAACAGGTGATTTGAAGTGGGAAAAAACTATGGAAACAAACAAAGACAACAAATCAATTGAGAATATTGAGTTGGTTTTTCTAAAACCTTCTGATTATGAAGAAATAAAAGAAATGATGATTGAGACCTATTCCAGCATGCCAAATGCGTATTGGAAGGAGCATCACATTAACACACTGATCAACATTTTTCATGAAGGCCAGGTAGGTATAAGAGTTGATAATGAACTAGCCGGGTGCGCGTTGTCGATTATTGTCGACTATGACAAAGTTGACTCCAAACACACCTACAGAGCAATTACAGGAAATTATAGTTTCAATACGCACACGGCCAAAGGCGATATTTTGTACGGGATTGATGTATTTATTCGTCCCAAGTTCCGCGGCCTGCGGTTAGGAAGGCGATTGTACGATTACAGAAAAGAACTTTGTGAGAAATTGAATCTGAAAGGGATCGTATTCGGCGGGCGCATTCCAAATTACCACCAATATTCGGACACAATCTCCCCGAAAGAGTATATTGAAAAGGTACGTAACAAGGACATACACGACCCGGTTCTGAATTTTCAGCTGTCCAACGATTTTCACCCTGCCAGAATATTGCAAGGCTATCTCGAAGGCGATAAGGATTCAAATGAATATGCTGTATTACTCGAGTGGGACAATGTTTACTACGAGAAAATTTCGGATCAGGCTGCTTTCAAAAAGTCGATTATCAGGTTGGGTTTGGTACAATGGCAAATGAGGTTGTACAACGACTTTGACGAACTTATGCAGCAGGTGGAATATTTTGTGGATGCGGTGTCTGGTTACAGATGTGATTTCGCGCTTTTTCCCGAGTTTTTCAATGCTCCGCTGATGTCGGACTACAACCATCTCGCGGAACCCGACGCAATAAGAAAGCTGGCGGAATATACAGAGCGAATTGTCAGCCGGTTTTCTGAGCTAGCCATCTCTTACAACATCAATATCATTACCGGAAGTATGCCCGAGGTGGTAGGGAATAGTCTTTACAACGTTGGTTATTTGTGTAAAAGGGATGGCGGTATCGAACGATTTGAAAAACTTCATGTAACGCCGGACGAAGCAAAAGTATGGGGTATGCAGGGTGGAAATACGCTGAGAACCTTCGATACAGACTGCGGAAAAATTGGTATTCTCATTTGTTATGATGTTGAATTTCCGGAGTTGGGCCGTATCCTGGCTGATGAAGGAATGAATATCTTGTTTGTTCCTTTTCTGACTGATACGCAAAATGGCTATTCGAGGGTAAGGAACTGTGCGCAGGCCAGGGCGATTGAAAATGAATGTTATGTGGCCATCGCCGGCAGTGTTGGAAACTTGCCAAAGGTACATAACATGGATATTCAATATGCGCAGTCGATGGTATTTACGCCCTGTGATTTTTCTTTCCCAACCAATGGTATAAAAGCCGAAGCGACCCCAAATACTGAAATGATATTGATTGCAGACGTGGATATTGATATGCTGCGGGAATTAAACCAGTTTGGAAGTGTGCGAAATTTGAAAGACCGGAGAACCGACATTTATTCAATTATGCGCAGAATCGAGAGCACGGATAAGTTGTAGCCCATAAAGACAATCTTTTGTAAAATCGTTTTTAGGTAAATAATATTTGGGATCTCATGGATGTTTAACTGCATTTATGAGATCCCTGTTTGTGAAAATCGCGTTGCAAACGCTCAGCCATTAATACCCCCGATTGGCAAATTGGGGGTGAGCGGGTTCAGTAAACAATTCTTGCTGATATGATGGTGTAAGTTGTTTTATAAATTTCTTTCTTTGAGAAACTATTATAATTGGAAGATCTTTTTGGATCTTCCTTTGTGTTTAAAACAATACTTCACTTCAAACGGTAACAATGATTTTCCGAAAATTTGTGGTTGCTATTCCTCTGGCTTCTCTCTTGTTACTAAGCCAATGCACAAAAAAAAGTCAGTCAAATAATGCTTTGGCAGGTATCGTTTCAGATGTTGAAACCATTACCGGTAAAACTGCCTATCTCAATTCTCCTTATGTAACTGCGGGGGATCGGGTATATATGGTTGGTCATCAAAATGGTCAGTTTCCAGATCTGGGTTGGCATGTTGTGGGCGAAATGGGCGGGATTTGGGATCATCCGATCAAGCTCATGGATGGTTTTACGGCATCGGTAACCGACAATGGAAAGTCTGTTTGCTTATCCAAAGCGGATACGTTCGTGAATTATCCTTTTGCAAACAAACACATTTTTGTTTCCGGATTAAATGGCCTTGAAGTTCAGCGTTTTCAGTTTGCACCGGATGCAAAAGAAGCTGTGGTGGTGGAATACACCTTTCAGAACAAAACAAATTCGGCTAAAAAGATAACGTTTGACTTTAACGGTTACAGCGATTTACGACCGGTTTGGCTTGGTGAAAAAACTAAAATGGTTGATGCCGGAGACTTCGCATCCTGGGATGAAGCTTCGAAAGCATGGGTTGCAAAGGATAGCCTGAACGAATGGTACGTGATGTACGGTTCGGATATTTCAGCAGATGCCCATCAAAAAGATGTGAAAAGCTGCGATTACAAACCGCAAGGCAAAGGTTGTCAGGCTTCGCTAACTTACAATCTTGAAATAGCTCCAAATTCGTCATACGTACTTCCTATCACGATTGCGGGTTCTTACAGATCAAAATCACAGGCACGTGAGACATTCGAAAACGTTCAAAAGAATACAGCTCAATTGTTAAAGGAGAAAAAGGAGCGCTACCAGATGTTGGCTGCCAACACAAACCTGACAGTTCCGGATAAGGATTTGCAGCGGGCATTTCAATGGATAAAATACAATACGGATTGGCTGGTAAGAGATGTACCCGAAGTAGGTCGTGGTGTATCGGCTGGCGCTCCGGATTATCCGTGGTGGTTTGGTGTCGACAGCGAATATACTTTGCAGGGATTAATTACAACTGGTCAGAAAGATCTGGTATATCACTCAATTGATAATATCTGGAAGCTTTCAGAAAAGGCTAATGGCAATGGGCGTATTGTTCATGAGGTTTCTACGAATGGTGCTGTTTTCAACCCTGGAAATGTAAATGAAACGCCGCAATTTGCAACTTTGATATGGACTGTATATTCGTGGACTGGCGATAAGGAATTTTTGAAAAAATATTATCCAACTATCAAAAAAGGGCTTGACTGGCTTTTGAAGGAAAATGATAAGGACGGTAATTTGCTTCCGGATGGATTTGGAATGATGGAAATCCATGGCATGAATAGTGAAATGATTGACGTGGCGGTGTATTCTCAAAAAGCTTTTGAAGATGCTTCGCAAATGGCAATTGAAATGGGGGAGAAGGATATGTCTGAAAAGTACAAAGGCATTGCCAATCAACTTAAAACAAAGATAAACCAGGATTTTTGGGTTGGGGGAAATAATTCTTATGCTGATTTTATTGGTACAACAAGCCAGGCAATACATTTGGTAGACGATGCGATTGTGCGGGCAGATACGCTAAAAAAACCTTGGGCAGTGGATGAGCTTCGTGCTACCAAATCTAAATTGGAAAAGATGAATCCGTCTCAAAAACAGGGATTTGTGGTGCATCACAATTGGGTGGTTAACACGCCGATGGAAATGGGAATAGCGGACAGCTCAAAGGCTTTGACTGCGTTGAAAACGGCCAGTAAGTTTGTAAATCCATTCGGTGCATTTGTGACCGGAATAGATCGGGACGAGTCCGCCGGGAAAGACGAAGGTTCAGCAGCGGGCAACAAGAAGGTGTTTACATACACAGGTGCGGTGATGACACTCCCGACAGGCGTATTGGCCATTGCCGAAAACAATTATGGAAGACCAGACGAAGCTTTGGGTTACCTGAAACGCATGACAAAATCGTTCAGCTATGCGCTTCCCGGTTCCATTTATGAAGTATCGCCGGATTACGGAATGATGTCGCAAGCCTGGAACATATACAGCTTTGCGGTGCCGATTGTGCAGCAATTCTTTGGAATAAAGCCACATACATTCTCCAAAACCATCAGGATTCAGCCGCAAATGCCTTCAACCTGGAACGATGCAAGTCTGGAAAAAGTGACAGTTGGAAGTAACGAAATCGGAATGAAATATCGCAAAACCGATAAGGCTTTGCAGCTGGACATTACCCAGTCAGAAGAAAACTGGAAGCTCACCATTGCATTTCCAAAAGGAAAGTACAGGGAATGGACAGTCGCCGGAAAAGTTATAAAACCCAAAGTTGATGGTTCTTTTGAAACAATAGAAGTAGAGGGAAAGGCAATTGTGGTAAACTTAAAATGAGGTATTCAGAATAACCTGTCCTCACTCGTAGTTTTCGAAAATTGCGAATGAGGATCATTTATCGTGTGTGATGGTTCTGACAAGTTTTTGTCAATAGAAATATCTCTGAGGACGGCTTGTTGGGAGTAGAAGTTGCTAACCCAGATTTGCAATCGGGGTTACCGTGGTGCAGCGTTTATAACGCGTGTTTTAGAATTGCGTTGCAAACGCTTAGCCATTAGCGCCCCGATTGCAAATCGTGGGGAGCAAGGTATTAATGTGGAGGGTTTGTCGGAAGTAGAGTTACTGAAATTTCCCGTCACAGATGGTAGTGTATTTCAAATGCTAAGTGTGGACACTCCGCACAACGGGGGGCATACATCACTAGTTTATTAGAGGTACAACTGAAGCCGGGAGATAAAATTACTATATTTCCTTTCGATAAGTAGTGAGCCGCTCTGCGGATAAACCCAAATTTTAGTTCTAAGAAACCTTATGCGAATAAAACGAGCCCTCTACCTAAATGAATTTTTTTTGAATAATGTTCCAGCATGGATCTGTCCTATGTGTCAACGTGGAATTTTAACAAATGATCTAAAGGAGCTTAAAACTTATGAGACAGCTTCATCAAAGGCAGCACACAGTCATGAAGCGTGGGAACCCGAATGGATGGAAGGTCAAGTTGCACAGGAGTACTAGCCTGCAGCAATTCAACCTGCAATGAATTAATTGGGATTATCGGACATTATAGATGTCTCAGACACGACTATTACAATGAAGAAACAGGAATGCCAGAAATGGATATTATACAAATTATTACGCCAATGTCATTTAATCCTCCAATCCACATATTTCAGATCAATGACGAGGTTCCTGAAACAATTCGCATTGAAATAATTAGTGCATTCAATATATATTGGATGGATACTGCTTCGTGCGCAAATAAGATACGAGTGGTAGTTGAGAAGGTAATGGACAATTTGAAAATTGCAAAGACCCAGAAATCTTTAAAAGGCAGAAAGCCTTATTCTCTACATCAGCGAATTGAGTCCCTTAAAACAAACTTTCCTCAACAAGCAGACTCTTTGATGGCTATTAAGTGGATCGGGAACTCTGGAAGCCATAGCAATGATTCTATAGATAGGAATGACATTTTGGATGCATTTGAGATTTTGGATTACGTGTTGGGAAATATATACGAAACTCATACAAAGAGAATTCATAAACTCACCAAAACTATTAATAAAAGAAAAAAGCCGGTTGGCTTGCGGCTGAGTCGAAAACCTCCGTTTTGATCCTATAATATCAGATGCCGTGCTGGATGCCAGTATATTATAGCTCGATTTAAATTTGGGCCTCAAAAATTTTCTTTGACTAGAAACACCAAATTGGTGGCCGTATAGCAATAGCATCTTCTGAGAATGGGCTGATAAAAAATGACTGGAATGTGGTCACCCCCCGTTATTCGTAGTTTCCAAAAACTCCGAATAGAAATCCTTTACCGTCTACGACGCTCCCGACAAGTTTTCTCCAATAGCAATCAAATCTATTGCCCCCATATAAAGCACAATCCACAAAAAAATCCCGCTCCGAAACCTTTCAGTCTCAGAGCAGGATTTTACACTACCTAACCAAATTTAACTTGTCTTATCAATAACCTGGATTTTGTTTCAGGTTGGTATTTTTGTCCAACTCATTTTGTGGAATTGGGAATAGTGCACGTTGCCCGGTTTGTGGACTGTGGTTAAACCATTTCTTTTTCTCGTAAAGTCCGAAGCGGATCAAATCCTGACGACGGTGTGCCTCTGCTGCGAATTCCCAACCAAGCTCGTCGAAGAAACGGCCGAATTTCACGTCGTCTCCACCTTGTACCTCAGTAATTGTTCCGTTTACAGCCTGAATACCATAATTGTATTTGCTTCCTTTGGCAAGGTCGGCGCCTGTTACAGTTGCTTTTGCAGGATTGCTTTTGAAAGCTCGTTTGCGAACATTCGTTACAATTACCGCAGCTTCATCTGCCTTTCCGGTTCTTAGCAATGCTTCCGCTTTGATCATCAGAACGTCGGCATAACGCAGTAATGGAAAATCGTTGTCCAGACTTCCGGTTGCGTTTGGTTTGATCTTGTACTTACCGATTCTGTAACCATCTGTGGAAGCAGTAGCAAGCATGCTCGGTACTGTTTTACTATATGTAATTACCACAGCACCAGTGGTTGCATTTCTCTGTGGACCCATGATCCAGGTATCTGCAAGACGGCTGTCTTCTGCGTCGTAAGTATCAATAAATTGTGGTACGGCGCAGTTTCCGCCCCAGGGTCCGGCGTTCATCGGATACACAGTACGGCTCAATGGGTCGAGCGTTTTCATGTGGATCTGGTTTCCGGTTCCGTAAATTTCATCATAAGGAATGGCGAAAATGATTTCCTTAGAGTTGAAATTGGTCCAGGTGAAAACATCAGAATAGTTGGCGTCGATCACATAATTACCACTTGCAATTACTTCGTCAGCGGCGGTGATGGCTTTTGCCCACTCAGCTGTACCAGTGTACACTTCTGCATTCAGATATATTTTGGCCAAAAGTGCTTTTGCCGCCCATTTGTTCATTTGTCCGTATGTAGTGGACGCACTTTCGCTCAGGAAAGGCATAGCTTCTGTCAGTTCTTTGATAACAAAATCATACACTTCCTTACGTGTACTCTGTTTTGGAAGGTTGATGTCCTTGAAATCTGTTACAATAGGAACATTGCCATGGTTATCCAAAAGCAGGTAGTAGGCCAATGCACGAACGGCTCTCAGTTCTGCAACGATGTTATCTTTCCCGGTTGTAACAGGAATGTCGCCATCTGCAATTTGGGAAAGTACCCGGTTGGCGGTGGTAATACTTCTGAACGAACTCTGCCATGCATTTTCCGGCTGCCACTGCAATGAAGTCCATGTATGCTGATGCATCCGGCGATAGGTCCCGCCATCATCCCAGCCGTTTGGACGGGCAGGTGTAATGATTGCGTCAGCGGATTCTTCCTGCAAATCGAAATATCCCTGCCATCCAAGCATTAAACCACGCAGAGAAGAATAAACCGGAGCTACAATAGCGGGAAGATCTTTTTCTGTAGGCTGGTAACTGCTTGAAAGTACTTCTGAATATACCTGCTCATCAAGATCTGTACAGGAGTAAAATGTTGCAGCCCCCAACATGGAGGTCAACAAGATATATTTGGTGTTTCTAAGTTTCATAGTTTCAAAAGATTTTGTGTGGATCAGAATGTTACGTTAAGTCCCGCTGTGAAAGTACGCGTGGTAGGGTACTTGTCGCGGTGGTCATTTCCAGGATCGAAACCTGTGATACGAACACCTTCCGGATCAATACCTGTATAACCTGTGATGGTTGCAAGGTTAAGCCCAGATACGAAAATGCGTGCATTCTTAATTCCCTTGATCGTATTCGCAGGAAGAGAATAGCCAAACGTTACGTTATCAATTTTCCAGTAATCACCTTTTTCTATGTAGTGAGAAACATAAACAAGGTCGTTGTTCAGCATTTTTCCGTCGATCGGGTCATACGCAGTTTTCAGCATGTTGTATGCTTTATTTCTGGTGTTGTTGTAATACATGCTTTGGAAATTCAATACATCAAAACCAAATGCTCCGCGCATGTTAACGGAAAGATCAAAATTCTTATAGCGCACCGAATTGTTCCAGCCTACATTGTGCTTTGGGATACCGTTTCCGTAATACTGACGATCTTCTGGTTTTGCGTTAGCGATCGGGATCACTTCGCCATCCTTGTTTTCAATTAACCAACCACCTTTATCATCGATGCCTACGCTTTTCCACACAAAGAAACGACCAATGGGTTCGCCTACTTTTACACGGTGGGTCGACGTCTGAATTGGTTCACCCGTACCACCTGCATCAAAGAAATCATTGGCTGCCTGGAACTGATCATTGGAAAGGCTTACCAGTTTGTTTTTATTGGAAGAATAAGTAAAGCCTGTATTCCATTGGAAATCGTCTTTCTGAATCGGAACGACATTAAGCAATACTTCCACACCGCTGTTTTTCATACGTCCGGCATTGATAAGCATACTGGAAATCAGGTATGGCGGAACTGGTACAGGGAAATTGTAAAGCAAATCCCTCACGTTACGGCTGTAATAATCAACAGATCCGTTGATGCGGTTTTTGTAAAAACCGAAGTCGATACCTGCATTGATCTCCTCTTTTTTCTCCCATTTCAAGTTAGGATTGAAGTTACGGGCAGGAATGAATCCCGGAACCCATTTTCCACCAACAAACGCACCTTGTGCGCGGTCGAAGTTGTAGCTGATCTGAGACAGATAAGGAGCGCCTGCGATGGTACCGGTTACACCAATACCTGCACGCAATTTAATTTCAGATATGTTCTCGAAACCTTGCATGAACTTTTCTTTGCTGATTCTCCATCCGATAGACGCAGCCGGGAATGTTCCCCACTGGTTATTAACACCAAACCGGGATGAACCTTCGCGACGAACGCTCGCCATGAACAGGTACTTCTCATCAAGACTATAAGTAAGACGTCCAAAGAAACCCGCTAACTGCCACTTGTTTTTCGTACTTCCCATTGCAGCCTGTCCTTTTTGCAATGCACCGCCTGCGCCCAGGTTATTCCAGTCGTAAGCATCGGTAGGGAAATCCCAGTTACTTGCACTAAAATCTTCATAGGTTTCATCCTGCCAGCTGTAACCTCCCAACAAAGTAAAACGATGTTTACCGAACGACTTTGCGTAGTTACCTGTGAGTTCAAGCAGATTCTGGTCCCTGGCATTTGTACCTCTGTACGCCGTGGCATTCTGATTGCTCAACCTCGTGTTGGTGTGGTTGAATGTGGTAGAGCTACCTTCCAAATTGCTATTTTGAACATTCGATACGAGTAACTTAAAATTCAAATTATCAATAGGGGCGTAATCCAGACTTCCGCTCATACGCATTTCCTTAAAAGTTGCACCGTAGTTGGATTCATAAATTCTGGACACAGGGTTTTCATAGAAATATCCATCTCTCTCCTGCCATCCGCCTGCTTCGTTTCTTACGCGGTCGGTAGGATTACGGATAATCGCCTGGCGGTAGATATATCCGTAAGCTGCATCGTTATCGTTAGGACTGACAGCGCCGTTTGTTTTTCTGATCTGGTTGATGATCTGAATATTGGTTTTCAACTTGTTGTTGAACATGGAATGGTTCAGGTCTGCACGGCCAGTGAATCTGTTTTGTGCTGAACGCTGGAAAATACCCTCCCAGTTACGGTAGTTGATAGAACCTGTGAAGTTGGTCTGGCTGTTACCACCGAAGAATGTAAGGTTGTGGTTATGACTGACCGGTGTCTGCATAATTTCTTTCAGCCAGTCGGTATTGCCACCGTAATCCGTGTAAGCGATGCCCTCAGATATCTTTTGGCGATAGTCATCACCTGTCAATAGTTCAGGACGACGTGCAATTGTCTGGAAGTTTACGTAGTTGTTGTATTCAACAGTCGTGCGATTTGTAGCTGAACGGTTTTTGCGGGTCGTGATCAAAATTACACCACCAGTAGCACGTGTACCGTAAATCGCAGCAGCGGAACCATCCTTCAAAACGTCAACAGATTCAATATCTTCCGGAGCTACAGTGTTCAAGTCACCTGGAATACCGTCGATCAGGATAAGCGGAGTGGTTGTTCCGGTGATGGAGTTAACACCACGAAGGTTGATTTGGTTTTCAGAAGTTGGTGATCCGCTCGGCGTTGTAATTCTCAAACCGGCCACTTTTCCCTGAATCAGAGAAGATGCATCACGAACAGTTCCCTGAATGAAGTCTTCTCTTTTAATACTAGCAATTGAGCTGGTTACATCACCTTTTTTTTGCGTTCCGTAACCTACCACCACAACTTCTGAAAGTTGTTTCTGGTCAGAATTCAACGCAATGGTTAAAGCACTTTGATTTCCAACTGTAATCTCCTGCGTTACATAGCCGATGTAACTTAGTACAAGGGTAGCGTCATCAGGTACAGTCAATTTGAATTTTCCCTCTGTATCCGTTACTGTTCCTACGGTGCTGTTTCCTTTAACGATAATTGAAACTCCGGGTAGGGGAGCATTGTCCTCCGATCCGGTAACTGTTCCGGTGATCTGGCGGTCGGCTGCCATGATGCTACCTGAAAGCAGCAATATCACGGCAACACTGCGGAGCAGGAGAGCCGGTAGTTGCTGTGCAAGCATGGATAATTTTCTTTTCATCTTCATAATTTTAGATAAGCTAAATGTTTTTGATTGATGGGGTTACATTGAAAATCGGGGGTATTTTACTGTTTCATAGGCGGTTGTGATTTGGAGTTGCGGCTTTTGGTTTTATTGAACTTTCATAATTCCATTCATGATGCGCCAGTGGCCAGGCACGGTGCACAGGTATGGATAATCTCCTGGCTTTTCAGGTGCGATGAACACCAGCGTTGCATTTCCCTCAGGACTCACCAGCTCGGTAGCGTGAAGGATTTCTTTCATTTTTGGTATGTAATTAAGTTCCAGGGCGTTGGATTCGCGTGCTAGCAAGTCGGCTGCGGCACCTACTTTTTCCAGACTTCCCGGCGTTGAGATCAGCAGATTGTGCTGCATGAAATCCGGATTGGTAAACTGAATTGTTACTTTTTGGCCTGCTTTTACGGTGAAGCTTTTTTTGTCAAATTTCATTTCATGCTCAATCACTTTCAGGTTGATCGTCACCGGTGTACCTACTCCTTTTTTCATGACCGCCGGTTGCTGTGCCGGCGTTGCTACAGACACTTTTTTGTCGTTTTTATCTTTCACAACCTGGTTAAGCTGCAAGGTACTTTTGATATCCAGCCAGCCTTGCAAACGTGTGTTTTCAGAATATTCTCCCACACGATTTTCATCGCGTAAATCACGACCCAGTCTGATATCTTCCGGCGTAAATGGTTTGGAGAAAAGTGAAGCGGCTTTGCCTGTAACCGGTTTTTCATCGTCAATAGCCAGTGTCATTACACCGCCTTCCGAAAGTGTGGCAATGGCTGTAAACCGACCAGCGGGCAATTTCTCGTTGGAGGTTACGCTGTATGCTTTACCATCCTGCTTGATCAGCCAGTGTAGTTTTGCATCCTGCATATACAGACTGTACCCGTTTTCTTTGTTTCCCTGAGACGCGATCACGCCCGAGAGTTCCGCATCTGCTTTGGTAATGATGGCTTTTAGGGTAATTTCTTTGTTGGTAATTACCGGTGGGTAAATAGGAGGCGACCAAAGATTAAGTACGTAAGTTTCCTGAACCAGCCCTCTTTCGATGCGTGCTGTGAGCGTTGAATCTTTCAGTTTTGCAGCAGCATTTTTAAATCCGGCTTCATGTTTGATCACACCTGAGAAAATGGCCTGGGCAATGTATTCGTCGGAAGCATTTTCTGAATTCTGTCCGGCTATGTAAAGCATTTTACCAATTTCTTCCGAAGCCGGTAGGTCGCTTAATGCCTGAATTGTGGCAAGCCTTACTTTCAGGTCAGGATCTGAAATTGAATTGGTCCATTTCAGGGCAGAAAGTGCTTTATCCGTTCTTGGCAAAAGTTTTACAGCATTCTTGCGAACTCCGGCAGCAGGGTGACGCATGGCACGCACCACGGTATGATATGCCTCTTCATTGCTTCCGTCCAAAGCTCCCAATCCTTGCAGTGTCCACAGTGCGTGCACGGCAGGGCTGTTCAATCCTATTTCGTCTACTGACTGATCGTTCACTAGTTTGATAAGTTCAGGAATGATCGTCTTATTCCGCGTTTCCACAATCAGCCTTTGGGCTGTGGTACGCCAGAACATATTGTCGTTTTTCAAACCTGCCAGTAAACTTGTGTTGTCGTTTTTCTCAAGTTTGACCGGAGTATATGGTTTCGCATTTTTATATACAACCCTGTAAATACGGCCATGTTTATTGTCACGTAAAGGATTGATGTAGGCATTTCCGTCTCCGTTTTCAAAACCGCGCGGCGTTGGGTTGTGCTGAATGATGAAGCTATACCAGTCTGCAACCCAGACAGCTCCGTCAGGACCAACTTCGGCGTGAACTGGTGAAAACCATTCGTCGGAACTTGCCAATAAATTGAAGCCGTTTTTCTCTTTGTATCCTGCTCCGCTTGGTTTGAGTTTTGCCTGATAAAGAAGTCGTCCGGTTGGTTCGCAAACAAAAGCCGTTGAATTCCAGTATGACTTCGGATAATTTCTGGCTGTGTACAAGTTGTGCCCCGCAGCGGCTGTAAACCCGCCATGGAAATCGACCTGACGAAGACCTGGCGTGAGGTAATTCATATCGTAATGTGAATCCAGTTTGTAAACTGTATTGCCCGAGCCATCAGCCACAGAGCGTTTTACGTATTCCAATGGCATGGCAAAATGTCCGCTGTAATTTCCGTTTGCGGTAGAAATGAATACTTCGAAATCTTCCGAGAATCCGAGTCCCCATGTATTGTTGGAAGTGCGGCCAATGTATTGCAGGTTTTTTCCGTTTGGATCAAAATTGTAAATGCCCTGACTGAAATTGGTTGGTTTGTCGTTCACAGTTCCTCTGAATCCGGCATAACCCAAAACGCCCCAAACCTTGTTGTCCAGGCCATATTTAAGGTTGGACGGTCCTGCGTGCGTATCGCTTTTTCCCCAGCCGCTGATGATGTTTTCACGAACGTCTGCTTTGTCGTCTCCGTTGGTATCTTTCAGAAAAATGAAATGCGGGGCTTGCGCCACAATTACGCCACCGTTGGCGAAAGTAAGGCTGGTCGGAATGTTAAGTCCATCAGCGAAGACAGTGAATTTGTCTGCTTTACCGTCTCCGTCTGTATCTTCACAGATTTTGATGCGGTCCTTTCCGGTGCCGTCTTCCTTGCGTATTTCATTGGGATAATCTTCTGTTTCAATCACCCAAAGTCTGCCTCTTTCGTCCCATGCCATGGCAATTGGTTTTACCACATCCGGCTCGGAAGCAAATAGCTGCAACTCAAAATCAACAGGTACCTGAATCAGCTTTTGCGATTCGGCAGCTGATAGCGGTAACTGGAATTTAGGTGCAGGATCTCTTTTTTCGTAGTTAGGAACGTCTGCATCTTTGAACTGTGGAACAGGTAATTTCAAACGTGCGTATTGTTCTTTCGACTCATCACTGATTGCCCACAGAATACCATTGGCCACCAGATCATGAAATCCCTTCTGTTTCCAGGTACGCTCGTCGTGACCATAGGCGGTGTAGAAAACCCTGCCTTTTCCTTGAGTGCGCACCCACGTCCATGGTTCGTTGTGATCGCCTTCCACTCGTTCCTGCAAAACGGTAATGTCCTGATTCAGTTTTGTATGAACATAGGTTTCGTCCCAGGTTTCAAACGGCTTCAATCCTGCCATCACAGGATGCTCAGGTTTGGTGATCGGTGCAGTGAAGGTTCCGTATTTGTGGGTGTGAAATTGGCCACCGGTTGCTTTGATATACCAGTCAGAATTCTGGAAACAAAACGAAGCGGAATGAATCGGTATCATTGCTTTTCCACCTTCTACAAATTCCTTCAAAGCAGTTTCCTGTGAAGGAGTAATTGTGTTGTGGTTGGCATATATAATGATCCCGTCGTATTGATCCAGGGTTTCTTTATTTAAAGAATTTGGATCAGAAGTATATGTAAGGTTGATTCCCTTTTGGAATAGAGGTAAAGAAAGCATTGGGAAAAATTTCTCCGAAAAATGATGACGGCTGTCGTGGCCGAGGAACAGCAGTTCAAGTCTGCGGCCTTCGGTTGTTTTGGTTTGCTGCACAGTGCCCGACTTTTGGGAACAGCCGTTGATCAGCAATAGATACGTTAGGAGGAACAGGAGTTTTTTCATTATGTTTAGCTTTTGGCTATTTGTTTATTTGGCCATTAAGTCTGAAAGACACTAAGTTGTTTGCGTTTTAAATCCCTTTGTTGCGGTTTGGAGGTGTTACTTCCAGAAGTTTGTTTACGAAAAAGTCCCGCTTTTTTCTTCTTCCGTAAGTGCCGCCATCGCTGTGGCCCATGCCGGGAACCACCAGTAATTCAAAGTCTTTATTGGACTTGATCAGTGCATCCGCGACGCGGTAAGTGGATTCCGGTGGAACGTTGGTATCTACTTCACCTACGATCAGTAGCAGATCGCCTTTTAATTTGGCTGCATGTGTAATGTTGGATTGGTCGTCGTAGTGCTGCCCAACCGGATAGCCCATCCATTGTTCATTCCACCATTGTTTGTCTACGCGGTTATCATGGCATCCGCAGGCTGATACTGCTGCGTCGTAGAAATTCGGATGAAACAGCAATGCTCCCAAGGAATTTTGCCCGCCTGCGGAAGTTCCGTAAACGCCCACTTTGGAAGAGTCAACATGAGGATACTGCGTTGCAAGTGACTTCATCCACGCAATGCGGTCTGGAAAACCAGCATCCGCGACATTTTTCCAGCATACATCATGAAATGCTTTGGAGCGGTTATAGGTGCCCATTCCATCAATTTGAACCACGATGAAACCAAGCTCAGCCATGCTCTGCATTTCCCCGTAATGGCGGAAGGCTTTTGGTACAAATGAGTCATGCGGACCGGCATATATGTTTTCAATGATCGGGTATTTTTTCTTGGGATCGAATTTGCTCGGACGGTACACAATACCCCAGATGTCGGTTTTGCCATCACGACCTTTTGCCTTGAAAATCTCTGGAAGTTTGAAACCCAATGACAGGTATTGCGAGATGTCGGCTTCTTCCAGTTTGGTTACCAACGACCCGTCTGCTGTTCTTCTGAGCTCGGTCACAGGCGGCGACATCATCGTTGAATAATTGTCGAGGTAATATTTGCGGTCGGGTGAGAAGGAAAGCTGATGCGTTGCTTTCGCGCTTGTAAGTTTCACCAAGCCGGTGCCGTCAAAATTGATGCGGTAATAATGAATGTGATATGGGTCTTCGTTGGCATTCATACCACTTGCTCTAAACCAGATTTCACGTTTGGCAGTATCAATGCTGTCGATATCCCGAACCACCCATTCGCCCTTAGTGATCTGATTTTTTTCTTTTCCTGTCAGCTCATCTACCAGATAGATGTGTCTCCATCCGTCTTTTTCAGAAACCCAGATAATCTCATTTTTTTCAGGCTGGTAATGGGTATAGATCATATTCTGATAAATAAACGTCTCCGCTTTTTCATCAATGATGTTGCGTGTATTTCCGTTTGTAGCGTCGGCTTCAATCACCCGGAAACGCTGATGTCCGCGGTCTACTTTTTCGTAGGTAAAATGGGTGTTGTCGCCATTTCTCCACCTGATCACGGGCGCGTTGAAAAAGTCGATGGCTTCGGATTTAACCTTAACAATACCTTTAGTTTTAACATTGACCACATGCATTTCGTAGCTTGTAAACTCGTCGCCAGGCTGGGCATATCCACGGGTTTTTACCTCGCCTCTGGTGGTATTGGGCAAAGAAGAAAATATCACACTGATCTGGCGTTCTTCCTGCGGCGTGATGCGGTAACAAACCAGATAATTACCATCCGGCGACCAGCTCAATTCTCCAAAGGGTTTTAACGGATTTCCATCATAGGTGAGCTGTGAAGCATTTTTGCCATCAGGACTGCTTAGGTAAATATTACCATTGCGAACGTAAGCTTTCTGTTTTTTGTCCGGCGAAATGCTGTCTGCACTAAAACGCTGCCAACGGCTTCTCTGGCGCGTCCAGCCAAGTTCCTTTGGTCTTTCGATGTTTGGGCGGTCAATCTTTTCTGCGGTATTGGTCGCTTTGTTATAGTTGTACCACTGGCGTTTGACCTGAATCAACAAGTTGCTGTTGTGGTCGGTAAAACGGATGTCCTGCAACATCAGTTTTTTAGCAGAAAATGCGCTATCCGTTGCTTTGGATAGCGCAGCTGCTACTTTTTCATTGTCGAGTAATTTTATCTTTTTCCCATCCGAAGCATTTACATAAATGTATTCGGTGAGACTGTCTTTGAGTATATTTTTGTACCAGAATGATTCGCCGTCACCCTGCCATCCCGCCTGTACTGTTGCCTTCAAAACACTTCCTCTGGTTAGGGAGTCGGAGAGCTCCATTCTTTTATAGGAAGCCGAAAGTTCTGCGGGGTTGGGTTTATAGGAAGGCAGGTTTTTCTGAGCCATCGAGCTTGTTCCTAACAACATCAGGAACAAGCTCCCAATCTGACAGGCCGTATTCTTTTTTACTTGGGTAAAAACAGTCATTGGTAATGGGAGTGTTTGAAAAAATTGGGCAATAGGTTTCCAGTCTTCCTTTTTGGAAGATTTTTTTACTTTTATAGTTAGGTTACGAGGGTGTGTAGTCAGGCTGGCAAGCAACATTAGTATGTCATCCGGCTAACCTGGCTTGGTTTGTAAACTTTTAACTAAACCAGTCGGGCTGCAAAATGCTGCGTAGCCTTGTAATGGAATTCAAATAGATGTATTGTTTTTCCATTCGGTTTTCGATTTAAAGGTTAACGAACTTTCGATAGAAGCATAAACCAGCGATCGGTATATAAAATCTTGCTTTTATCTATTTGTAAAATTACCGTTATGTTAATCGATAAACTTCTTAGTATTTAGCGGCTTTTTTACCGATATTAACTTGTATCAGGCTAAGGTTTGGTATAATTGGCAATTGGAGGCATTATATTCGGCAATTTGAGAGAAATGTAAAATAAAAGGTGTGTGCAAAAATTACAGGTTTGCAACACAGCTTTTATATGCAGTTATGTGGATGGTTAGCCAAGAAATTTAGGGGTGGATAGGTCAGCGGAGGGACTTTATTTCAGCTCAAAACCATTTTTCCATTTTTGAGCAATGGCAATGGCTGTTTCGAGCATGTGTGGCTGCCAGGTTTCCGTTTGCCATGCGGTTCCGTTCAGAACAGAGGAAGCAAGTAATTTCTGTGCATGGGCAAGATCCGTCGCTGTTTCCAGTATTTGTGAAAGCTCATTTTGCTCGCGGTAGAGTTGCAGGTCTTCGTAAGGGACGTGACCGGATTGCAGGCTTGTATGGGGAAGGAAGTTGTTGACAATCCGGCCGTCCGAAGCCGTTTTGCTATTTTTTACTATCTGCTCCATTCTTAAAAAATCCTGTTGGAACCGGCTCCTGCTTTGCTCATCGGAAAGAGCGGTGCCCAGTTGTTCCAGTACCACATATTTAAGGTTCGGGCATTTTGGTATCGCCGCGGAAAGTAACTCAAAAACGGTTTCGGGAACTTCATCGTCATGGGTGTCGCGCCGTATTTTATCCTCGG
Organism: Dyadobacter sp. CY312; assembly: GCF_021390535.1. Lineage (GTDB taxonomy): Bacteria > Bacteroidota > Bacteroidia > Cytophagales > Spirosomataceae > Dyadobacter. The sequence continues at coordinate 32,524 of NZ_JAJUXG010000014.1, read as the reverse complement.
GTGCGGCATGATTCTGTTCCCAGCTTCCTCCTGAAATATGTATTTCACGCACTTTCTCTAAAGGATAGGAATGTAGCAGTTTTTCAAAAGGAACATTAAAATTGTGAATCTGGCAGTAGAGGTTGTGAAGATCAAGAATGATAAAACCATTTACTTTATTTGTCAGCTCGCTTAGAAATGCACCTTGTCTGCGAACTTCATCAAGTGTATACGCAAAAGCAAGATTTTCCAAACCGACAGGACAATTGGCAGCATCCTGAATCCTCATCAGGCGGTCGGTGCCCAGCGCGAGTGTCGAAGACGTGTAGGGAATACTTATTGGGGCGCCTTTGTGAAAGTCGGCACCGGTCATGAATCCAAAATGTTCGGAAATGTGATCGAAATGGAATTCACGAGAAAAAGCGCGTAAACTGTCGAGCCACTGCTGTTGCTCAGGGAGCCATTTTCCTGAGAAAAGCGAAAAGTAAACGCCGTGGCCTATGAGCCGGTTGTTCTTGCCAAATTCAGAAACGAGGTCGGCAAACCAGGGAGGGATTTGCTCCAATTTGAACAAAGCATCAAATGACCATTCGATCGCCTCGATTTTCTCCTGCTCAAAAAGCGGAAGGGACGCCAACAAAATGTTAGCGTCCAGATTACAGGCAACGGAAGTGTATATTTTTGTCATTAAACTACCGTTGCGTTTTCTCAGCCCATACCACAGGCGGGGCATGAATCAATTACTTTGTTTTTCGTAATTTTCTCCTTTTCCGGATCCACGTCGTTTACGGCGCAAGACGTTACCGTAGTCACAACCACCGCAATGGCAACAGCTTGTAAAACTGATTTCGAGATTTTCATAGGGGCTAATTTTTAGAGTTGGAATACCTGGCTCCGAGTTCTGTTGTACAAGATTTCCCTGAACTTATCTCATTGACCGCAGTTTGTACAAAATGGTTGTAACCGATATGTAAATATTTTTGCCTTCGCCAGGTATATCCGTCATCTTGTATCCCGGAGCTTGCTGAGTGCGTAACTAAATTCGGAGCAGCAGTTGATAAGCAGGTGAATATTTCCCTGGCGCATCTGATCCAGAATGGCTGTCATTTCATTCATGTAAACCCTCGCGAATCCAGGATCCCCGGAAACAATGGATTTGACATTGTCGGTCATGTCGGCATATTTAACAGAATGTACAATGGACGACGTGGTGCCAAGTCTTTCTGCTTCAAGTTTTTTTCGCTCCTTTCTGTTAAGATCCGGATAATCCTTTGCGATAAAAACATCGGTCATTCCCACAACACCTTCTGAGATGTACCGAACCAAATCTGCTTCATAGCCCAGATGACGTAATTTTTCTTCAAGTGCTTCCCTGGTGCAAGCGGTATCTTCCAGCAAATCGTGACAGACTGCAATCTCGATGGCACCATCCGTTTTGATATGTTCACTCACCAGCCGTGCAACCTCATATAGATGGTGCCAGTACGGGAGAGGTTCATACTTGCGCATCTGGCTGCCATGCTGCTGTTTTACAAATTCTAAAAGTTGCTGTTGTCTGCCGGTAAGTTTCATCATTCCGAATTTAGGTTTCACATTTTCAAGGCAATACCTGCCAATTTCTGATGGGTATAAACCTTGCAAAAAAAATGTTCCTCAAAAATAGATCACTAATTTTTGAAAACGATTTGGTAAATAAAAATCTAATAACAATTTTTGTCTATCGAATTAGTAGATTTATAAAGAATGAAGGGAGAGATTAGGCTCTGTGATCTTCTGGCAACCTATAATCTGTTTAAGGTGCCCCAACCTAATTCTAATGATAAATCTGATATCCCAAAACGACGTGTAAAGCGGTCAGTAAAGTGTCCGTTAGTTTTAATGTTTTAATTTATTTTTTGGAATGGAAATATATTGTGATAACGCTGCAACCACAGCGATTGACCCGGAAGTGATTCAAGCTATACTGCCTTATCTTACCAGTAATTACGGAAATCCGTCGTCAGGCCACTGGGCCGGGCGTAAAGTAAAAGAAGCCATTGCTGCGGCAAGGCAAACTGTGGCCAACCTGATAGGGGCGTCGGCTGAGGAAATATTCTTTATGTCCGGTGCGACCGAAGCAAATAATCTTGCACTGACGGGCGCCATTAAAGCCAATGACATCAGCCACGTTATCACCAGTAAAATAGAACACAAAGCAGTTTTGCAACGCCTCGCTTTGCACGAAAAAGCAGGAGATATAGAGATCAGTTATGTTAAATTGGATGACTTCGGGAATGTGGATCTGAGGCATCTTGAAAACCTCCTGGATGCAAATCCGCAGACGCTGATCAGTCTGATGCATGGCAATAATGAGATTGGAAATATCACGGACATAACCGCAATAGGGGAACTTGCGAAGCGGTACAATGCCGTTTTTCATACTGATACGACCCAGACTATGGGTAAGATTACCTACAATGTCGGTGAAAGTAATATTGATTTTTTAGTGGGCTCAGCTCACAAATTTCACGGACCAAAGGGTGTCGGATTTCTTTACATCAATAAGAGGAATAAGATCAGGCCGATCATTGTGGGCGGTGGCCAGGAGAAGGGGCAGAGAGGAGGGACAGAAAATGTTGCCGGAATTGTGGGGCTTGCCAAGGCGCTCGAAGTTGCTTACAAGAGCCGGGCGGTGGTTCAAAATCACGTTTCGGTCCTAAAAAGATACTTTATTTCTAATCTGGACGACCTGACCATTGGTGGGATCACTTTCAACGGTGAAAGCCGCTCTGCAACCAAAGGACTTGGAAATATTGTGAGCGTGGCGTTTCCCTGTTTGTCATCCGGAAGCTTGGTGAAGCAGCTTGATATTTTGGGTATTGCAGTGTCGGGAGGGAGCGCCTGTTCCAACCTGGCCGACGGAGGCTCGCACGTGATCAGCACCATTTACCGGAATCCGGATAAGGAAATCGTCAGGTTTTCATTCAGTAAGTTCAATACACTCGAAGAGATAGATTACATCATAAAATCCATCATCAGAATATACCAGTCCGACCGCCTCATTGAAGCAACCCAGGAATTGGAGCAGACAGCTTTGTAACGGTTAGAATTTTTGATATTGAGAAGCAGTGAAAAGTAAGAAGAGTTAGGCTTCTTTTTACTTTTCACCGCTTCCTTTTACTTCAACTTCCTATTCAAAGGGCTTCGGGATCAAAAGGCCAGGACCTGCTTCGTCCATAGTTTTTTGAATTTGTCGATACAGTTGTATTTGATTTTCGAGTATTTGACAGGATCTGTTTCGCCGATTCTCGCGCCTATTTCTTCGGCTTTAAATCCGTAGTAAGCCCAATCCATGATGATCTGTCTGCATGGGTGACACATTTTGTCGAGCAGACGGATGATCTGATTCATTTCATCCCGCGCCTCCATAATACCGGTTATGTTTTGGGCATCATCACTAAAGTCGGGCAGTTCATCGGTATAGTCGATTTTACTGCCTGCATTTAGGCGGAGGAAATCGACCGTTTTGAAATAAAAGATCCGATAGAAATAAGTTGAAAGCTTACTTTCTCCGCGGAATTTTTCCTCCTCGATGTGTTTTATAATAAGCATAACCGTATCTGTGTACAGGTCCTTCAATACAGATTCGCTTAATCCTGTTTCAGAATGTAGCTTAAATATGTATCCCTGGTAGCCAGATATAAGTTGTTTTACATATTTGTTTTTTTCTGCCCCTCCTTCTTTTATCACTGAGATGAGTGCCGCCTCATCCGATCCGTTCAATAGTGCTTTCTTCATATAGATTACCGTGTGGTGATAGAAATCTTTTGTAGAAGCATATCGGGTCAGTATTGAACCAGACTATAAGTTTCGCGTATCATCAATAAAATCATACACTGTAAAGCACAGTAAATCAGATGCACGTTTTGCGTGCAGGCAGAGAGTGTACGTTATGAATGAGAGCGTTGAGTAAATAGTGCCTTAATAAGGCGTGTGATGATAAATCCGCAAGACAAATAACCCGGCTGACCGGATATGTAAAACTATTTGATGGATGGACAGAAAGATCCTTCGAGAGTGAAGGGTGAAGAGTGTCTTTTTGAAATTTTAGCTGAGGTTTTCATAATGAGGTAAAGAATTGAGTATGAATAACTGATTTGGGTTTGTGAGAGCAAATATATGAGGATTAACAGAAATTAATAATCGGAATGGATAAAAATAATTCTATTGATTAATGATGTTTTGAAAATCGGTTTAGAAAAACTTCCTGACAACAGGTAGCAATAGCTATTTATGTATGTCTAAACTATATGGCTAAAAATAAATATTCAATATAACTTCCTTGTAATCAGTGTAGTGTATTTTTTTATAACTTTTTTATTAAAAAATATAGGAGAATGGATATCGAGTTACGACTAATGTAGTAATCCGGCTCGAAAGAGCAGGAATAACTCTCCTCAACGAAGAATATTTATGAAACGACTTACCCTCACGGTAGCAACGCTACTCGGTGGATTTCATGCTATTGCCCAGAATAACAATTCCACTGTTATTCAAACAGGAGATTTTAACAGAGCTCTTGTAACAGAAACGGGTACGCATACATCATCCGTGCTTCAGAAAAGCAATGCCGGGTCCGCTATGGACGAAAACCTGGCGACGGTTACACAAAGCAATATTACAGCAACTGGCGTAAAGAATAGTGTCTCCAAAGTGGAGCAGCACGGCAATTCTCATATATCCACTGTAACACAGGTGGGGCAGAATTCACTGGAGGCGTATATCGGTTCAAATGGATCGGTTGTGGCTCAGAATGTGAATAATGAGACGTTTGCAAATCAATACGGTCAGGGAAATAATGGGAAGCAATTTATACAGGGATCCTCGGCAGAAGGATCCTTTTTTTCTTTAAGACAAAACGGTTCGGATAACACATCTGAACAAACTGCCAATGATGCACAGGACTCAAAAGGTTATGTCACACAGTCTGGTCATAGAAACGACGCCTGGCAATTTTTAGAAGGCAGCGGCAATGAAGCGCACATTGAACAGTCGCAGGACGACAACGTTGCTTTTCAGGAGATTGTAGGTAGTGGCAGTCAGGATAATTACAGTAAAATATTACAGACGGGCGACGAGAATATTGTACGGGTAGTGACCGAGGGCGATAATAACGATTTTAACGCCACCCAACTCGGTGATAGGAACCGTGTTCTGGGACTGACCGGAACCCTTACTTCTTTTGCCGGGCAAACCGGCAGTGGCAACAATGCTCTCCTGACACAAAGCGGGAACGACAACGAATTCCTGATTCTGCAAAACGGAGACGGCAACATCATTACTGGTGCTACTTCTTTGGGAGCTCTTCAACTTGGGAATGGCAACTCGGCTATCTATTCCCAGGATGGCGCGGACAATAAAATTATCTCGGATCAATACGGAGATAATAATAAGGAAACCATCACTCAGGTTGGAAACGGCCATATTTCAACAGTATATCAGTCTGGTGCCAGTAACAGAGCTACCGTGAGGCAGACTGACAATTAACCCCCCGAATCTATCAGTTTAGATTATTACATATTTCAAACATTTATTAATCCTTTCTCACTTTACTAAAATTATGAAAAAACTTACACTCACGGTAGCGATCCTTTTGACTGGGACTTACCTTTTTGCGCAGACTAACACGTCTAATCTTAACCAGGTAAACAATCACAATTATGCTGATGTGCAACAAACAGGAGATGCCCATCTCTCTAATGTAAATCAAACAAGCAATGCTGGATCTGTTGCCGCTAAAAACCAGGCTAATGTTATTCAAAACAACGGTGCTACTCCAACTGGACAGAGCACCTCAAATGTAAATCAAAACGGTAACCGTCAGCTAGCTAATATCTTGCAATCAGGAGGTACCAACCTATCCAATGCGACTCAGACTGGTACTCGTCAGGATGCGGATGTTGATCAGATTGGTGTTGGAAACAATTCTACGGTTACTCAAAGTGTAAGAAGCAATGAGGCAGATGTGTTGCAGACCGGTAATACGAACATATCCACTGTTACACAAACTGATTGGAACAACGAAGCAGATGTAAATCAAGCAGGAAATGGCAATAATTCATCTGTTGATCAGGATGGAACTTTGGCATTTGGTAACGTAGCCGATGTAGATCAAATTGGTGACGGAAATACTTCGACTGTTGTACAGGATGGAACTATTCTGTTCGGAAACAATGCGGATGTTCTACAGGAAGGAAATGGCAACAATTCTGGTGTGGATCAGGATGGAGCATTAAATGATGCCAACGTATATCAATTTGGCACAGGAAACATTTCAGTTGTGAATCAGGACGATAACCTTAACGTTGCTGATGTAGATCAATTGGGTAGCACAAACAACTCAACTGTTATTCAGGACGGCCAGACATTTTCTGGAAACTATGCAAAAGTTTGGCAAGACGGAGCAACAAATACTTCTGTTGTAAACCAAGACGGACGTAACGAAGGATTTGTTACGCAGATAGGAAATATGAACGGTTCTTCACTTACTCAGGATGGTAATGACAACTGGGCTAAGTTGCATCAGTATGGCAATAGCAACTCATTTACTGTTACTCAGGAAGGTGATGACAATAAGGTAACAGGTATTCCATCTGGTCCGGTTGGTGATACTTATGGAGCTGCACAAACTGGTGATGGTAACATTGGTGTTATTAGTCAGGATGGTGATGACCTTCTTAGTCAATCATGGCAAAACGGAAACAGCAACAATATGAAAGTTATTCAATCAGGTAACTTGCAAAAATCCCTTGTATTGCAAACTGGTAATACCAACATTGCTGATCTTAATCAAAGTGGTAACGGACATTCCTCATCGATCATTCAAACGGGTGGTGCTAACAGCGGACTTGTGGTACAAGCCAACGGAATATAATCAGGTTTTGGGTTAAGAATTCATCTTAACACTATGAATCAGGGCGCTCAGAGTATACGCATACTCGGAGCGCCCAATTTCAGCTTTAACTGAATTCTAAAATATTAAATCAGTTAACATTATGATTACCAATTTGTTACTAGGAATAGTTTTTGTGTTTATTTCTCTTTCTGTATTCGGACAGGAAAAACCTAAAAAAACGATGGCAGCAAAGGATAGTCTCAATGAGGTGGTGATGTTTGATTCAAAAGGTCTTTCAGTTTCACAATCTGGCAAAGGGAATTCGGTGGAGGTCAGCCAGTCGGATGGCACAACGAATATCAACAGCCAGGGAAGCACAACCACGGTTATCAGTAAAAGCGGAAATCGTGTCATTCACAGACACCTCAGCAATACAGATTCAACTGGTACCAATGCAGCAAGTGTGAGCCAGTCGGGCTCAGGGAATCGTGTGGTGATCAGGCAGAGCGGAAGCGGAAACAGTGTTTCGGTTTCCCAATCGCCGGAAAAGAAAAAAGAAGATTAACTGTTTTAAGAAACCCTTTACAAACGTTATGAAAAACTTTCTTATCAATCTATCATTATCAGCCCTGTCTCTCGGCGCTTTACACGCACAGCAGGTTCCCGGCGAAGCTTCATTCGGATCATTTTCTCAATCGCTGAACAGTCTCACCGACCAGGCCAAAATTACGGTAATCAGTGGTTACAGCGGAACGGGTAAATCCGGTTCGAATGCCAACGTAACGCAAACCGGGAACCAAAATATTCTGAATCTCAACCTGAGCGGAAACGGCAACAACATTGTAACACAACAGAAGGGAGATCTGAACACGCTGAACATGGATTTCAACGGGTCCAATAGTCAGTATCTACTGTCTCAGGAAGGCAATGACAATAAGTTGCAGATGAACAATATTACTAGTAATGGCATCGATTTTCAGGTTACACAAAAAGACGGTGGAAATAACCTCACGCTTGAAGGAAGTGGCTTTACACCGTTGCAATCCATGAAAATTGAGCAGACTGGCGGCATGAGAATTATTATCGACAGTAATCCTCTTATCGGAAAACCATGATACGCCTTCTGGTTCTGTTTTGTATCGTCTTATCTGGATTAAGTGCGCAGGCGCAGTCGGAGGAATCGCTTCTTGAAAACAACAGTATGTATTCAATGGATCCGCTTGACGATGCTGTGTTTGATGAAAACGCATCAACCACCTTTATTCTTGATAATACAAAAACCAAAATCGGACGAGATCTCTACGAGGAGTTTTATCGGCAATGGAGTGGAATGCAGCTGGATTCGCTTGGCAAGGCACAATTCAAAACGAGCGTTATGGCCAACGAAGAGCTGCTTATCGAACTCGAGGAAATTCCTTCACCAGGCCTTAGCAATATGGTTGCCATCAAGGTGGGTGATCTTTTGGTTTGGCAGCAGTTTGTTCAGCCAAGATCCGAGGCCATGGAAGCCCAGGTTGCAGAAGCGGTACAGCAGGTGCTTCAATACTTTGTCGGTTATCAGGAAATTCAAAACCAGCTGGGTACGGCAGATCAGTCCGGGTCCGGCATTTTTTGATCACAATATTCAATGTTATGAAAAAATATTACTTCACTTTTTTATTGGCGTTTTTGTTTCAGCAGGGTGCATCGGCTCAGGCTTTTGTATATCGGCCAATAAACCCTTCTTTTGGAGGCGACACTTTCAATTACAACTGGCTGATGAGCTCGGCCCAGGTTCAGGATAAAACCAAAGACCCGCAGGCAGCGAAAACTTCGGCAACCGGAAGAGAAACGGACGCACTCACAGATTTTACCACCAGCCTCAACAGGCAATTATTAAGTACTTTGTCCCGCCAGCTTTTTTCCAATCAGTTTGGAGAAGAGGGCATCAAAGAAGGTACTTATCAATATGGTGATTTTGTGGTAGATGTATCTCCCGGTTCGGAAGGACTGGTTGTCCGCATCACCGATGGGAAAGGTGGCGAAACATCCATCACCGTGCCCTATTATTGAAGTCCAATTCGAATACCTCCGTTAACTCGGAGCCCCTATAAACCCTCACTCATCGTATTTTTTTAGAATGAACTCATTACTCAATCAGAGGCGGTGTTCTTATCTTGTATGCGGAATTTTATTTTTGATTCTCAACGGATGCAGCCCGTATTTTCATCAGCCTACAAAAGAAAAAAGGGCGCGTTTGGGCGAAGACACCAAACTGACGCCTTCCCTCAGGACATTGCCGCCGCCAACGGAAAAACTGGTAGCAGCCGTTTACAAATTCCGTGACCAGACAGGCCAGTACAAACCATCTGAAAGTGGTATCAATTACTCCACGGCAGTAACGCAGGGAGCAACCAATATTCTGCTTAAAGCCCTTGAAGAAAGCGGCTGGTTTGTGGCCATTGAGCGTGAAAACGTAAGTAATCTTCTCAATGAGCGGAAAATCATTCGTTCCAGTATGGCGCAGTTTAAGCCGGAAAATGAAAATCTTCCTCCGCTTTTGTTCGCCGGGATCATCCTCGAAGGTGGTATTGTTTCTTATGATGCCAATATCATTACGGGAGGAGCAGGACTCAAATATTTTGGTGCGGGGGGATCTGCACAGTACCGCCAGGATCGCGTAACGGTATACCTTCGTGCAGTCGCTACCAAAACCGGTAAAATCCTAAAAACGGTTTACACCTCTAAAACCATCCTTTCGCAGTCTGTGAATGCAAGCCTTTTCCGGTTTGTAAAATTCAAACGTTTGATGGAAACCGAAACAGGTTTTACCACCAATGAGCCTTCGCAAATGGCAGTAACCGAAGCTATTGAAAAATCGGTGCAGTCCATGATCATTGAAGGTGTTCGTGACGGACTTTGGAATGCCGACGCAAAAAGCGGAGACAAATTGAAGTTGGCATTGAGTGATTATGAAATTGAGCAGCAGGATGCGAAAGCTACGGACATATATGGTGCAAAAAACGACATCAGCCGGTCGCGTATTTCAATCATGCCGTCCGTCTCTCTTTTACGCTACTCTGGTGATTACGCCAATCCGGTTAACAAATTTGGTTTTGGCGGAGCACTGAATGTGGGAATTACACAAAACTGGAACTTACAGTTGAATGTTGCCTCGGCGACACTTGCTGCCAAGAAAAATTTCTCGCGGGATGTAACAATCAGTGAGGTCAATTTGCAATACCGCACTTTGCCTTTTCAGAAGGTAAATCCTTTTATTCAAATCGGTGGAGGGATTGTCTCGACCCGCAACAGCGGCTTTTTTGAATTTAAAGGAAAAAAGGACAGGATGATCAACGGAGGGCTGGGACTCGAATATGCATTGAGCCGTACAGTTGGCTTAAACATTTCAGGCCAGTATAATTACTTCATCAAAGACGAATTCGATTCGATTGTGAGCGGCTCCGTTAATGATTCTTTCTGGCGAGCCAACATCGGCCTTTCCATTTATCTGGGAGGCGGCTATTCCAAAAAGGCAAAGTCTAAATCACTCTGATCATCCCATTATAAATCCCTCATTCTCGTGAAAATATTATCATCAAATCCTGTATATAAGCGTTTTGCGACATTGTGCTCGTTTCTTCTGTTGCTGGCCATGGGCTGCACAGAGGAAGTATTTGTTGAGCCCAAGTTATATGGTTCTATCTCAGGCCAGGTATTGACGCTGGTCGACAAAAAACCGTTGGAAAATGTGCTGGTACGTATCAGTCCATCCGGAAAAACCATCACGCCCGACGCCCAGGGGAATTTCCGGGTAGACAGCCTCCTGGTAGGAAAATACAGCATACAGACAACCGTGGATAAATACAAAACCGATATCACTTCGGTGGAAGTAGAAGAAAACAAAACCGTGGTCGCTTCTGTGTTTCTGACATTAGACAACAACCAGAACAAGTCTCCTCTTGTACCGACTATTGTAAAACCTTTGGATAAAGCCACCAACATTGGGCTGACAACCACATTGGCATGGAAGACAACGGATCCTGATAAGGACTCACTTCGTTACAGTGTTATTTTGTTTAAAGAAGGACAAACAACAACTGTTCCGATTGCTTCAAACTTCTTTGCCGATACGTTGGTGGTGAACAACCTCGAATATGAAACAACTTACTACTGGCAGGTAATCACTTCCGACAGCATCAACAAGCCGGTTTACAGTGAGGTGTGGTCTTTCAAAACGGTTCCTATTCCTGAGCACGCCTATATTTTCAGTCGCCAGGTAAACCAGAATTCACAAATATTTTCTTCGAACGGTACGGAAACGATACAGCTGACTACCTATGGAGGAAACTGGCGCCCGGTTGTGAGTCCTAATCGTGAGCGAGTAGCTTTTATATCTAACATCAATACCGATCCTCATATTTTTATTTCCAATAGAGCGGGTAAGGAGATGAAAAGGGTTACAGTGGTGCCTATTGCTGGTGTGGCATTAATGGATCTGTCGTTTTGCTGGTCACCGGATGGTCGGGAATTGCTTTACCCAAACTACGACAAACTTTACGCGGTGCAGACGGACGGAAGTGGGTTGCGCGTAGTTGCGGAGGCGCCAGCAGGAAGATTCTTCGCTGGTTGTGACTGGACTTCTCAGGGCAATAAAATAATTGCCAGAGTAACAGGTAGTACAGTGTATGACAACGAGTTGTATACGATTAATCCGGGAACAGGTGTACTTACAAAATTGGTAACCGGCAGACCGGGAAAAATGGGTAATCCAGATTTCTCAACCGACGGAAAGCGTGCTGTATTTACCCTGGATGTGAGCAACTTCCAGAATATTGAAGGACGCCAGCTTGATTCAAGAGTGTTTTTGGTTGATGTTGCTACCGGTATTTCGTCGGACATTTCAACAGGGAAAATGAACGGCAACAACGATCTGGATGCACGTTTCTCTCCCAACGGAGCGAAGATCATATTCACCAGCACCAGTAACGACGGTTTTTCTGAAAAGTCGTTGTTTACCATGGACATAACAGGTGAAAACAGAGTGGAAATTCTTAAGAATGCCGAAATGCCATATTGGCGATAGTTTTAAATATTCCTGATTGGGCTGTTTCGGTCCGCACATAACTTAACATCTACTAACGTACTCAGCATCATTATGAAAAATACCCTTCACCTCTTAGCCCGCTGTACCGGAATGGTAGTGGCAGGTATGCTCTCCCTGAATAGTTTCGATGCTTCGGGGCAATGTTCTGTCGCTAATGATCTAACGATCCCGGATGCCTATTTGTCAACCGGTTTTAGTGGTGGTGGTAACTTTAATGCTGTGATTATTGGTAACTACAATACAGGTGATGGCAGTGCCGAAGGAAGAGTTGCGGTGGGTGGAAATTTCACGCTGAATAGTTCCACCACGGGTTATCAGGTTGGAGTTACCGCGGAGTCTCCTGTTACCGGCGACAATTTTATCGTGAATGGAACGCTGACACACAACACAGGTAACCAGATCACCGTCCGGGGAAATTTCTATTATGGTGCTGTGGAAGCGTCAACTCCTTTGCCTGTGCATGGAGCTGGCGAGGGTGCCAACATCAATGGAACCAACAGAGTCATTTTTACCGGTTTAAAACAACATTATGTTGATTTGAGCAATGGTTATGCGGCTCAGGCTTCTACAAGCGGTCCGGACCCACTGGTTTCATCTTCGGATCTGGTTTTAACGGGAGATAACACCATTAAAAATTATGTTTTCAACGTCAATCTCTCGGGTAACAATATCTCTACGGTATCGTTTGTCAACATTCCCGTTGGTTCAGGTATTTTGATCAATATTCTCAATACCAATGTCAGTCTTACTTCCGGAGCCACACCTATGGTAATTGGATACAAGGATAAAACGGTATTCAATTTCCCAAATGCCACCAACATTCTATTGAGTTCATTTAATGTACAAGGTGGATTTTTGGCTCCCAATGCAAACGTATCTGCGCTTGCTGCAAGCGACATTGTGGGTCCTGCTATAATTGGTGGTAATATCAACAATGCTACCGGTTTAAACATTAAGAATTCCTGCCTTGAATTTCCGCCGCTTCCTGTAAAGCTGATCAGTTTTAAGGGGAAAAAGGAAGGCGAAGTCGCTAATTTGGCATGGCAAACTACCTCGGAAAGTAATGCGGATAAATTTGTTGTTGAGCGTAGCGGCAAAGGCAAGGCCTGGGTAGCAATGGGAGAGGTGGCAGCGGCAGGCGAAAGTGTGAAAACCGAGTCATATATTTTTGCGGATAAAAGTCCTTTGCATGGGGATAACCTTTACCGCCTTAAAATGCTGGATAAAGACGGGACCTTTGCATACAGTCGAATCATCAGTGTTGATTTCAAATTAAAATCAACAATCAGTGCATTCCCAAATCCTGCCACAAATCAGGTAACATTTACAGCGGTAGACTGGCAGAAAATTGGTCAGGTACAGCTTTTGAGCCACACTGGTAAATCACTCATTGGACAGGCTGAAAACGGGAAGGCCATTGAAGTAGGAAGTCTTCCTCAGGGTTTGTATCTGTTAAAAATCACTGAAAAGAACGGGAATGTATCCACTCAAAAAATATTGAAAAAGTAAACCGGATTACAACAATTGGAAATGAGCAGGACGGATTTCGTTCTGCTCATTTTTGTTGACCGTAGGATACAGGACTGCATTGCGCAAATTTTGTAGACGCAGTAATACCAAATTTATAACTCTGTATAAACCGATTGAGAAGTCGTTCGAATTCAATTCTCTTTTCCTCACTTATAGGTTCAGGCTGACCTGGTTTGGAAATGAAGTGGTAGAGAAAGTAATCAATGCTACCATCTGGTTTCATGTAAATTCTATTAAAACATTTCGTTGGAGCGTTCCAGGAAAAGTTGTTTGATGTCAGATACGTGCCAAAAGTTTTGAGTAATTGGGTGTAGGCCTCAAATAATTTTGACTGCTCTGCTTCTGTTTTAAAAGCAGCTTTGGATGTATCAGCATGAATGGCACTGACATAGATGCTATCAAGCTTTTCATAAGAGATACCCTGCTTTGCGGCTTGTTCAAAAGTTAATGCCATTGGCTTATTCTGTGCATTTCCTTTTTGTAATGGAATAAGGAACAACAAAATGACAACTAGTTCTTTTCTCATGATCAAAGCTTCTTAGATGAAAAAATACATTCAAATATATATCTAAATTTATTATATATATCAATTGAAACAAGTGAATGCTGTTTCTTTTTATAAAGCCATGATTAGGAGACAAATAACCGTTGAGTCCCGGTCAAACCGTCGCCGAAAACGTCTTTGAAGACTTTCTGTATTTGTTCAAATTGATGAGTAATACACTTCCGAGAATCACGATCAGACCAAGGATTTGAATGCGTGAGATGGATTCACCTGCAAAAAAAACGCCCAACAACACTGCTACTACCGGATTTACATATGCATAAGTACTCACTTTGGTTGCCGGCTGCACTTTCAAAAGCCATACGTATGCACTGAAACCCGCTATGGAACCAAAAATGATCAGATAGAATATCGACAGCCACGAATCAAGTGGTATCTGGCTCAAATTCAAACCATTCAGTTCACCAGTAAAAACACTTCCTGGAATAAACGCAACACCCGCGACGAGCATTTGCCATGTACTGTTCACCGTAGCAGAATTTGTTCCTGAGTTGTATTTGGAATACAGAGAACCACCCGCCCAGGCCATCGAGCCCATGATCACCAGTCCCATTGCAAACAAATCTCTGCTGCTGTTGAGCGATGTGAATGAACTCATGATTCTTTCACTGAATAATAATACCACACCGGCGAAACCAATCAGAAGTCCAACAATTGTAGACCTGCTATTGAAGTTTTCCTTCCACTTCGGTTTATCGAGCAACACAAACCATAGCGGAGAGGAGGAGATCATGATGGCCACCATGGCGCTGGGTAAAAATTGTTCTACCCAGATTACGACCCCGTTACCTACAAACAATAAAAGCAAACCCGTGATAATGGCTGGTTTTATGACCTTTATCGAAAATACTTTTTCACCCTGGAAAAGAGCCCAGGTCATCATCAGAAAACCGGAGATAATGAAACGGAACGCTCCCAAAAAAAATGGAGGAAATCCGGCGAGCGCTTTTTGTATGAAAAAATATGTTGAGCCCCAAACAATGTAAACGGTTGCAAAAGCAATTGCAACCAAAAGAGTAGAAGGGGTTTTTTCCTGCTGAGTTTCCATAACGATCTATTTTTCCGGAATTACTAATTGCTGTTCTTCTTTCACCGTTTCCAGAACTATGGTGGTACGGGTGGAAAGGATATTTGATATTTTACTAAATGAGTTTCTCATCAGGTGCATCAGTGAGGCCGAGTCGGCTGTTCTTACTTTGACGAGGTAACAGTCGTCACCGGCAATGTGGTGCACCTCCTGTACCTCCGGGATCTTGGCTAGCTCGGTTGCGGTAACGTTGCTACCCATGCCGTCCGATGATCGCATGGATATGAAAGCGAGCAGTGTCTGGTTTACTGCCGCCGGATTGAGCCGGGTGGTGTATTGCAGGATTACGTTCTTTTGTTCCAGTTTTTTTACACGTTCCAATACAGCAGATGGTGCCATTTCCAACTCACGCGCAAGATCTGCGTTCGAGATTCGGGCGTTTTCCTGCATCAGCCTGAGAATACTCAGGTCAGTTTTGTCTAATACTATTTCATTTCCGCTTATCATTCTGTAAAATTATAACTATTCAGAATTATATTCAAAAAATTGGATATAATATTGAATATAATTCGAATTTCTTTTTTGAAGGTAGAGGTCAGAGGTAACATCTTGTTTGATGATCAGGAAGGAGAACCGTATAACAGTACTGGTATGAAATTGTGCTATTAAAACGCCACGTATCCAACAGTGATAGTGATTGCAAAGAATTGCCCGATATGGTAATTTCTAGAAAGCGCTAATAGCTCACTACTAATTGCGAATAGCTACTTATTATTTTTTAAATTTGCTTATGCTCCCCGACAGAAATACGATTAAATTACTAAGAATACCATTTTCCTTTTTTTTGATGCCGCTCTTTCTTTTCGCACTGAGCCAGTCGCATCAGATTATTTTGCCACAAGCACTTTTATCCTTCCTGATTATTCATTTCCTGATTTATCCCGCAAGTAATGGTTACAACAGTTACATCGACCGGGACGAGGGAAGTATTGGCGGGTTGGAAAAACCACCCATGCCCACCAGGTCTTTATTTTATTTAACGCTGTTACTCGACATCACGGCAATCGTTCTCGCAGCCGTTTTCGTAAGCAGGCTGTTTTCGATCTGTTTGATCCTATACATTGCTGCGTCCAGAGCTTATAGTTCGAGATTGGTCAGGTTGAAAAAATACGCTGTACCGGGATTTCTGGTGGTTGTTATTTTCCAGGGGGCGTTTACATATTACATGTCCGTTGCCGGAATAACGGGAGAAGCAATGGAGCTAAACCAGGGGAATTTATTCTTGCTAATGGGGTGTTCGTTTCAAATTGCCGGAGCCTACCCACTTACCCAGATCTATCAGCACGAACAGGATCTCAAAGATGGCGTCGTTACATTGAGTTACAAGCTTGGCTACAAAGGAACATTTCTTTTCACTGCCCTCATGTTTGGCATTTGCAATATTTTCTATTATCTCTATTTTACTTTCATAGGCGATGGAACGGTTTTTTTTGTAATTCAGGTGTTCTTTTTGCCCATCGTTTTGTACTTTGGATATTGGTACTTTCTGGTGAGTAAGAGTATCTCAAATGCCAATTTTAAGAATACCATGCGTATGAACCTGATCGCAGCCGTATGTATGAATAGTTGTTTCACAGTACTAATTTTTATTAATCATTTCCTTTGAGTTACATCACTGCTATTGAGACAGCTGTACCGGACCATTGTTTTTCTCAGGAAAAGCTTGCTTCATTTTACATCAATTCAACCGATGACACGGTCAACAAACGTAAGATTAAAATTGTGGCCGGAAAAACCGGAATAGAAAGACGGTATTCGGTTATAAGCGATTTTGACAAGGAGCCGGGCGACTACACTTTTTTTGCAGGGAATGCGGATCTTCTTCCTGAGCCTGGCCTCTCACAGCGCATGGACTTGTACAGAAAAAATGCCACAAGTCTTTCATTAAAAGCCATTCAGAAAATTAATGACATTGATTCCATCAAAACAGGAATCACACATTTAATAACAGTGACCTGTACAGGGCTTTTTGCACCCGGACTGGATATTGAGCTGATGCGCGAATTGGGTTTGAAAAATTCGGTGCAGCGCAGCAGCGTCAACTTTATGGGTTGTAACGCCGCGGTGATCGCGTTGAAAAATGCGGATGCGATTTGCCGCAATCAGCCGGATGCAAAAGTGCTGGTCGTGTGTACGGAAATATGTACCATTCATTTTCAAAAACGATATAATGATGATTATCTGCTTTCCAATCTGCTTTTTGGTGACGGTGCAGCAGCTGTCCTGGTAGCTTCCCAACCTGAGGGGGACTTCATGCATCATGTTCAAATCAAAGATTTCAATTCGATGATCCTGCATAATGGTTACAACGATATGGCATGGCAATTATCCGAAACGGGCTTCATCATGAACCTGACCTCTTACGTTCCCGACCTGATCAGCGGTAATATTCAATCCATGCTTGCATCCATAGGAGTAAAGCCCGGGGACGTGGGCCACTGGGCAGTTCATCCTGGTGGGAAACGCATTTTGGATGATTTCGCGGCAGTGCTCGAAATAGATCGCTGCATGCTGAAAGCGTCTTATGAGGTTCTTAAAAATTACGGTAATATGTCTTCTCCAACCGTGCTGTTTGTGCTGAAAGATGTTCTGGGAAATGCCAGACTGGAAGATAAGGGTGATAAGGTTTTTGCTGCGGCATTTGGCCCGGGTCTTAGCATTGAAACCATGCAGCTGTCGTATGTTTAGATCACGGAGTCAAGAAATGGAACTGCTGGATCAGGCAGAGATACCGGCTGCGGATCTTTATCAGAATCTCCGGGAGCTGGATTTTATCAATCATTGGCTGGGAGGTTATCAGATTTCCTTCAGTGCATTCAAAAAAGTGCTGAAAAAAGATCAATTTTACACCATTTGTGACATTGGCTGCGGCGGAGGCGATACACTCAAACGACTCTCTTCCTGGGACAAAAAGAACAACTTTCAGCTTGATCTGCATGGGATTGATCTCAAACAGGTTTGCATTGATTATGCTGAGAATAATTTGAAGAATGAAGATGTAAACTTTATCTGTGACGACTACCGCAATGTGTTCAATCATCTCGGCAGGGTCGACGTCATTCACGCATGTTTGTTTTGTCATCACCTTTCCGGAGAACAGTTAGTTGGTTTGGTCCGATTTTGCCAGGACCACGGATGTATACTTGTGATCAATGATCTTGAACGTAATCCGATTGCCTACTACGCAATCAAATTCCTGACTGGTTTGTTTTCCAAATCATACCTTGTTAAAAATGATGCACCGCTTTCCGTTCTTCGTGGTTTTAAAAAGCCGGAATGGATTGAAATTTTGAAAAAGGCGGGTGCGAATAATTATTCTGTAAAAAATAAGTGGGCTTTTCGCCATGAAGTAATCGTGTACACAAACAACTGATTATGGAGAATATGGATCCAACAAGCTACGATTGTGCGATAATTGGCGGAGGACTTTCCGGCTTGTGTTTGTCCATTCAGCTTGCGGAAGCAGGATTTTCCGTGGTCGTATTCGAAAAAAACAGGTATCCATTTCATAAGGTTTGTGGGGAATATATTTCGATGGAGAGCTGGAATTTTCTCAATCAACTTGGGCTGCCCCTTGGCGATATGGATCTGCCTGTCATTGACCAGCTCGGCATCAGTTCCCAACGCGGATTCATGCTCAATCACACACTGAAAATGGGCGGCTTTGGGATTAGCAGATTTACGCTGGATCATCAGTTAAGCAGTATCGCTGTTTCAAAGGGCGTGATAATCAAGGAGAATTGTCGGGTAACCGGCGTAAGGAAGGCAGACAAACAGGTGAGTGAAATTGATTCCTCCTGCGGTACATATCACGCCAAAATTGTATGCGGAAGTTATGGGAAATATACACCTTCCTTTCTTCAATCTGCCGAGTTAGGGAAAGGGTCAGATGGCATGAATTACATAGGTGTAAAATATCATGTAAGGACCGACCTGCCTACGAACCGTATTGAATTACACAATTTCGAAAACGGGTATTGCGGTATTTCCAAAGTCGATAATGACTGGCAGTGTTTGTGTTATCTGACCACAGCCAATAACCTTAACAAGAATAGTAAGGATATCGGGTTGATGGAACGGAATGTGCTTTTTAAAAATCCTTTTTTGAAAAAGTATTTCACAGAATCTGAATTTCTAACCCAACAGCCCTTGGTGATCAGCAATGTCAGTTTTAAGAAAAAATCGACTGACAACCAGGGTATATTTTTACTGGGCGACTCGGCAGGCTCTATTACTCCACTTTGCGGAAATGGAATGAGTATGGGAATGCGTGCATCGAAATTACTTGCAGCGGAACTCATTGCATATTTGAATAATAAGCAAACCAAAGAGCAAACGCTTGTGAATTACAAAAGGAGTTGGGACAAAAACTTTGGCAACCGCATTAAAGTGGGTTATTATCTTCAATATCTTTTTGGGAAAAATGCTACAACCGATCTCGCGCTGAGAGTGTTAAGCCAGCTTCCGCCCGTGACCAGTAAGCTGGTTTCGCTTACGCATGGGGAGCGGTTTTGAAATAGATGGATAGGTTTTTATGGGTCTGCCTGACCTCAAAACTTTGCCATTTCCCAAAAACTCTTCACCTGCATTGTTTCGTCCACTTTACCCACGCCAGCCTTTTGCATGAAGAATTCGAATAGGAAGGTATTCAGCAAAAGCATCAGCATTCCATAAAAAACGTCTTCCAAGGGAATGGTAAAAAAGCGTATTCCCATGTTTTCAGCATCGTTATACCATACGATGGGCTGGTCTAAACCTGTTCCCGTAAGTATTCCGTTCACAATGATAAATGGAATGAGCAGAAACATGTGGGAGTAGTAAAACAGACTCAGCCATTTGGGTTTCATTATGAATTTAAGGAAAAGAAGGAAACCGGTGAGCCCTATTGCCGTATAAGAAGTATAGAGCCTGTCGGAGAAAACCAATCCCAAAAGTACGGTTATAGCCAGGATCAGGTTGGTGATCAGGCCCTCAGTTTTAAGCTTATAATGATTACCCAGAAACATTCTGAAACAATAATAGGTAAAAAGACAAGCATAAGGAATGCAAATAAAAAATAGAATCTCCTCAATCGGTAAGTCGAAAAAGTAAGTTCCTAGCAGGTATTTTGGGCTGAAACCCCAAACACTTATTTGCGTAAAATAGCTATCCCAGATGATAAACGGAATGGTTGATAACAAAATGGCAGGCCATAAATACGGCCACATTTTGTATAAGGCTATCTTGGGATGAAATGAAAATAGCAGCGGAACGGAAATGGCCGCAAGGTCTACCAGCAGATAGGTATAGTTCATTTGGCCGCTGCATTTTTAGCTTCTCTGAAATATTTAAGCGGAACCCACAGCATTCCAAAACACTCTCCCTGGTGTTTACCCAAATGCTTGTGGTGCATTTTATGTGCTCTCCTTATTGCTTTCAGATAGACAAAATTGGTGTTTCTTAAAATCTTGAATCGCTGGTGGATAAAGATATCGTGCACAATGAAGTAGGCAAAACCGTAGATCGTTATGCCAAGACCTACCCAAAACAACGGATTGAAACCTCCGTACAAGCCTAGTAGCAAACAAGCAATTCCGGGAATGGCGAAGATGACAAAAAAATAGTCGTTTTTCTCAAAAAAATCGCCGTCGTCGCGCTGGTGGTGGTCATGATGCAAAAACCATAGAAAACCGTGCATCAGATATTTATGCGCCAGCCAGGCAACACATTCCATGCCTACAAACGCGGCAGCTACAATGGCTATATTTACAATCAGCGGATTCATACTGTTAAGCGATATCCTCCTTTGCTGTCGGAGTTTTTAGTCAATGTGTTTAATCTTGCGCATTACATCTTCAAAGCATATTTTCAACCACTCTGTATACCGGGATGGGTTTTTCTTGATGTCCACAGCCAGATCCTCTACACTAATATATTTGAAGTTGGACACTTCTGCCGTGTTGATGATGGGTTCATGGTCTGATACTCCCCAAAAAACATGGTCGAGCTCATGCTCTGTAAGTCCGTTTTCGAGCTCCGCTTTGTAGAGAAAGGAGTAAAGAAATTGTAAGGACGCCTGCAGACCCATTTCCTCCTGCAACCTGCGTACGGCCGCGCTGGAGGTAGCTTCATTGGGCAGGGGATGGCTGCAACAGGTGTTGGACCAAAGTCCCTCGGAGTGGTATTTGCCCAAAGCGCGCTGCTGCAAAAGTAGTTCTCCTTTTGTGTTAAAAATAAAGACGGAAAATGCGCGATGAAGTGAGCCTTTCTGGTGAGCTTCCAGTTTGGGCATAAATCCGATTTCATCGTCATGTTCATTCACCAATACTACTTCATCGTATATAAGGTCGGGCATCAGGTTTTCAGAAGCTAATAGCATTTATAAAAGGTATTTAGGTCCATTGTTGATTTGATAACAAAAAAATATCATAAAAGGTCAAACTGGTGCCTTACTAGTGAACGAAACATGAGCCCGATTTTATTGTAATCCGGAATACGAATACGTGCGTTCATGACCTTTTCAGCTGGGGTCGCCTTTATCCGGATGAAAAGTTTCAGGTAATAATAATAGGCCAGATAAACGCCCCGCCTTGCACCGGTTGGCAGCCTTTTAATGCCAACGAGTGCATCCCGAAAATCCTCTTCGATTTCCTTTTGGATCGCTTCCTTTTCTTTTTGTGAAAAGTGGTCAAAGTTAACGCCGGGGAAATAGGTGCGTCCCAATTGTAAATAGTCTGCTTGCAGGTCACGGAGGAAATTTACTTTCTGGAATGCCGCCCCAAGTTTCATGGCAAATGGTTTCAGCTCCTGGTATATTTTTTCGTCGCCTTCTGAAAATACCCGCAGGCACATCAGCCCCACCACCTCTGCCGAGCCCAGTATATATTGCTCGTAGGAATCAGAATTGTGCACCAGCTTTTTCAGGTCCATTTCCATACTTTTTAAAAAGGTGTCTATCAGCTCCCATTCTATATTATAGGTATGTACCACTTTCTGAAAGCTGTTCAGAATAGGATTGATGCTGATGCCGTCTCGTATGGCCTCAACGGTATCCGTCCTGATTTTCTCCATCAGGTAAGCTTTGTCATAATCGTGAAAACTATCAACAATTTCGTCGGCCAGCCTCACAAACCCGTAAATGCCATAGATCGGTTCGTGAAATCCGGTTTTAAGAAAATGGATGCCTAGAGAAAACGAAGTGCTATATAGTTGCGTCGTTTTTTTGCTGCACGAGGCTGATAGATTGTCGAACAGGATTTTCATAACTTATCTTTTTAGGGATTTAAGTAGTTCAATGGCGGCAATTCTTCCAGAGATAATGGATGGCGGCACCCCCGGGCCTGGTACAGTGAGCTGGCCTGCGTAATAGAGATTCTTAACCCTTTTACTTCTCATTTTTGGTTTGAAAATGGCCGTTTGCATGAGCGTGTTGGCCAGTCCGTAAGCATTGCCTTTGTAAGCATTATAATCGTTGACGAAATCCGTAGTGGCGTAACTTTTCTTGAATACCACATGGTTTCGCACATCTTCACCCACAAATTTTTCCAGCCGGGTCATTAACCGCTCGTAGTATTCCGTCCGTATTTCTTCGCTGTCTTGCAACCCGATAGCGATGGGCATCAATACAAAAATATTCTCGCCGCCTTCGGGAGCTACTGAAGGGTCTGTTTTGGATGGACAGCAAACGTAGAAAAGCGGCCTTTCCGGCCATTTTTTGTCTTTATATATCTCCACGGCATGCTGCTCAAAATCCTCATCAAAGAATAAATTATGATGCCTGAGTTTGTCTATCTTTTTATTCACACCTAAATAGAAGAGCAGGCAGGAGGGGGCAAAGGTTCTGCTTTCCCAATACGATTCAGAGTAAGACTGATAGTGCTTATGCAGAAGTTTGCTTTCTATATGCTCGTAATCGGCCGACCCGATCACGGCGTCCACGGGGTTGCTGTTTCCAGCGGAGTGAAGATGGTGGATGAGACCCGCATCTATTTCAAGAAAATTTACTTTTTGAGAAGTCCTGAACTCGACACCTTCATCATGTGCGATTTGCCGGAACGCCGCGGCAACTTTTCCGAATCCTCCCATGGGGTAGAAAGTCCCCTGTTTCAATCCCGAAAAATTCATCAGACTGTAAAGCGCAGGTGTGTCTTTGGGCATTGCACCCAGAAAAAGCACAGGAAACTCTATGAGTGCCAATAGTCGCGAATCTTTAAAATACCGCCTTACATGCCCGCTAAAAGAGGAGAATAAATCCAGTTTCAGCGCATCCTTGAAAAGTTTGAGACTGAAAAACTCCGTAATAGAATGGCCTGGCTTGTAAACCATATCACCCATGCCCACCTTGTACTTGAACTCGCCCTCGGCGATAAATTTCCTAAGCTTTTCACCTGCACCCGATTCTGTTTGCTCAAACAAATCACAGATCTCATCGAAGCTTGCCGGAATATCCCAAACTTCATTTTGAGGAAAAATAACAGCAAAGCCTGGGTCAAGCCTGATCAATTCGTAGAAATCGGCTGTGGTCTTATTGAAAAACTGGTAAAAACTTTCGTAAACGTCTGGCATCCAGTACCAGCTCGGTCCCATGTCGAAGGTAAAACCATCACTTTGAAAAGTTCTTGCGCGCCCACCTATATCCTCATTTTGCTCATAAACAGTCACTTTTGCTCCTTCTTTGGCGAGTACAGCAGAAGCAGCCATTCCGGCAAATCCCGATCCTATTACGGCAACCTTTTGCTGCTTCGCTCTGGAATTATAATTCATATGGTACGTTAAGCATGTTAATAAGTTGATCCACAGACGAAATATTGTTTATCGCCTGGTCAGTTGCGAATTTCTGAATTGCAGGGTCGCCGCCGGATATGCAAATTTGATGTTGGTGAAAGTCACCACGTAACTTTATCAATATTTGTTCCAGTTCTTTTTCCCATTGGCTGCCGGTAATGAATGTATACACATGTGTAGGTTTACATTCATTAAGGACGCTAGCGAGATCAGCGTAGGGTACCCTGGCTCCGAGATACACTACCTTTTTACCGTATTGCCTTAAAATGTAATTGGCGAACAGTAATCCTATTTCATGATCCTCATGTTCGTTCAGGAACAAAACCCATGTCTGATCGGGGTTATCAGGAAAAGGCAGGACGTCTATCGCTGCAAAAAGTTTTTGTCTGATCAGATTGGACAGGAAATGCTCCTGGGAGGGCAGCAAATCATCTATGGTCCACATTAATCCGGTACGAACCAATAGGGGATAAATAATGCGTAAATAAGTTTTCTTCATGCCAAGCCTTTTCACTGAGCCAGAGAAAAGCTGATTAAACATTTCGGCATCATACGTTGAAATGGCTATAAGTGCTTCGTTGATGATTGCCTCAATATGAACGTCTCCCTGAAACGAATCAGCGATGATCAGGTCTATCTCCGCCGCCATCTGTTGCTTACTCAGTTTACTGATCTGAGAAATCTTCATCCCTCTGTTAATCAGTGTACATACTTTAAGTAATTTTTTCAACTGACTGTCATCGTAGTAGCGAATGTTGGTGTCAGTTCTTTCCGGATGAAGCAAACCATGTCGCTGTTCCCATATTCTGATGGTATGCGCTTTCTGGTTACTTATGCGTTCCAGGTCTTTAATGGAGTATGTCGACATTTTGTTTAACTTTTATCAAAAATAGTTAAACAAAATTATTTTTGATATTTTTTGTGAAAATAAAAATTTGATCCTACATTTGATATTGTAAGTATCGTATGTTTGATTTTATAAATATCAATAAGATTATGAGAACTCAGGAAATGTTTTGGTCAGTAAACATTAAATTTCTCCGTCTGCGTCAGAAGCTAAGTCAGGAAGTATTGGCAGAGAAATTAGGCATTACCCGTGTCAAACTAAATGCGCATGAGAGTGGTAGAACTGCAAATCCTACTATTGAAGACCTGATCAACTTTTCTGAGTTTTTCAGAATGAGTATTGATAGTTTACTTAAGATTGATCTGGGTAAGTTGTCGGAGCAAAAGATAAAAGACCTTGAAGCGGGCAGCGAACTATTTATGCAGGGCAGTAACATAAGGGTGCTCGCTGTTACTGTCGACAAGGAAGAGAACGAAAATATCGAATATGTTCCGGTGAAAGCAAAAGCTGGTTACCGGTCTGGATTTAGTGATCCGGAATTTTTGGCAACACTCCCTAAATTCAACTTACCTAACCTTCCCAAAAACGGGACGTTTAGAATGTTTCCTACAACAGGTGATTCAATGCTGCCGGTACCTGAGGGAAGCGATATTATTACGAGGTACGTTCAGGATTGGACGAGGATAAAACCTCAGACTCCCTGCATTGTGATTCTGCGGGGTGATCAGGATTTTGTTTTTAAACAGGTTACCATCAATAATAACGGAACCATGGTACTCCAATCCTTTAACAAGCAGTATTTTGCCTATACGGTGCAGATAACAGATGTACTTGAAATTTGGGAATACTATAGTTTCCACAGCAAGCAGCTGCCGGAGCCGCAAACAGACATGCAGCAATTGCTTAAAATGTTGCAGGAAATGCAGCTCGAAATTAAGGAATTAACCACCAGAGGAAGTCTTGGATCGAGCAACTGATGTGAATCGACGAGAATTTTAGTCTTGGTTAAATACAAAAATAGTTTACAATTAATTGTAGTTTTAGTTTTTCATAATAGATGGAATAAATTCATCTTCTATGCTAAAAAATGACCTTCTATTGCAGATGGTCATTTTTTTTGTTTTTGGTATTAGTTGACATTGGTGTAGATGTTCGACAAATGTATTTCAGCGTGTATCCTAAAAATACTATTTGTTGTTCTAGTAAACCCCAGTAGAATAGAAATTAACCCCAAGGAACTGGGGAGTCATCCCAAATACTTAAGGGTGCTGAATATGGGTTTTATATTTGTTGAATAGACAATTATTAAATTCAACCAGCTTAGTGAAAAATTTACTTTTAACTCTCCTTACATCTATTTTCATTTTTAATCAGTATGTATTTGCGCAAAGTCCCACAAGCGCCGCAATGAATTTCAACGTTTTTAGCAAGGGTGATGTAACCCTTAGCAATCATGAAACAGAAGGACCTATTGCAATCGGGGGCAATTTAACAACCGGCCAATATCAGATCAGCTTCGATTCTAAGATCGGCAATTACCAGGTGAACGGCGCTTCCATCGCTCTTGCAGTAAGAGGGAACGTAAAACTGGCAGGCGGAAGTCTTGCTATTAATGGCAATAACTACGTTAAAATTGGTAATTGCCAAACCAACGATGAATCTTTTACTTCACTAAAAGTGTGGTATCGGGATCAGAACAATGCCGCTTCCAATATTAGAATTACCAGTTCTACAAAGGGTTATGACAGTAGTCCTAATATTAACATCAATGCTGGTATCAATACTTTTAAGCCGGCTATTGATGAAAATGTCAATGGAGTATGTCAAAACGTATTTGGTTCAGGAGACAATTTGATAGACGTGGATGGAGCATTTGTAAAGCTGAAACAACGATCAGCACAGCTTGCTCAACTGGCAGATAACCTGGCAATCCGCGATCAGAACGGAAATATAAATGAGAATGCTCCGGTAGGACCATACCGTAACCGTTCGGTAATTGGAAATAATCCCAAGATCATTGTTGATCCTTCTCAGCTAAATGTCCTCACAGTATCAGCTGAGGTTTGGGACGGTATTGGCAACATCAATATGGAAGGAGTTCCTCAGGGTTCCCAGCCGGGAACCACTACTTACAATGGTAAATTTGGCTTAATTATAAACATCGTTGACTTTGATGCATTTGTTTCAAAAAATGGAAACAGTGCGATGCGTTTTCCTCAGATCGGTGGTTTGGCGTCAGGACAGGGCGGATTGGTCATATTCAATTTTGTGGATGCAAAAGAGACTATTAAACTTGCCGGTAACGCTGAAATAAACGGTACTGTGTTTGCGCCACAGGCAAATCTGATCAAGCAGGGCTCCAACAATATAAATGGTCAGGTTATATCTCAGAGTTTAATACACAGCGGTGGTGAGATTCATTACTATCCGTTCCTGCCTTCTGTTGCTGAACCACCGGTTGAACCTACAATCCAAGTTTCGGCGAAACCGGAGTGTATTGACAATGCTCCTTATGTGTCTTACGCTGTTACCGGTCCAATGTCCAGAAGCACAACATCTGCCACAATTGAATGGATCAACGGAAAAGGTGATGTTATTATGGAAAACGATAACCAGCCACTTACAGGCGAGGTTTTGTTTCCGGGGGCTGAGGTTACGCCGCAGGGAGAAAGCATAGCATATCCGGGATGGCAGAAGAATCAGGGAAAATGGGAGCCGGTTGAAGATACTTTCGCAAGCATCCTGCAACCAGGCGCTAAGATTCGTGTAACGGCGGGAATGTCCGAAACAATTGATATTACTTATCCTGCTTCCACAGATGCATGTCGTACCGCACCATCGATATCACTTCCGGTTACTGTTTCAGGCTTCTCAGCAGCAAAGGTAAACTGTGATGTTGAGCTAAAATGGAAAGTGACCGAAGCAAAGAATTTTTCTCACTTTGTTGTGCAGCGTTCAGCAGACGCCAGAAATTTTGCTTCACTTGGGCAAATTAAATTTGTGGAGTCCAACAGCAATTACAGCTACACGGATTCGCCTTTTTCGTCAGAAAGCACTCCTTCGAAATTCTTTTATTATCGTCTTCAGCAGGTTGATCTGGATGGAACTATCGATTACAGCACGGTACGTAGCGTGGCAACGGGTACCTGCGATACACGCCTTACAGTTGATTTTTATCCGAACCCTGCACAGGACGAGCTTAACGTGAAAAGTTTTTCACCTGTAAAGTCCGTTGAGATAATTACAGCAGGCGGTAAAAAAGTTTCCAGTGTAATTCCTGCACCCAACCAAACTGATGTGAAGGTGGATGTTCAGGGGTTGGTACAAGGAATTTACATTGTCAACATTGTGAATGGTGAAGGAAAACATTCATCCAAAATATTGAAAAAATAAAGCTTTCAACGTTAGTATAAACTTAAACCTGCTGTGATATTCTACGGCAGGTTTTTTTTATGCCCGGCGGACACGCTTCTCTGTGAGACAATGTAAGACTCTGTACTATTGTCGTGTCACCTGTAAATTGACCGTTGTCATGCTGAGGAATGATTGTATTACATAAAAAAAAATATGACCGGGTCCGCTCCGGCGTACCGGCCGGTGCGATGACGCTTAAAGTGGTTGTCATGCTGAGGAATAATTATATTTTATAAAAAAACAATATAACCGGGTCGCCGGCGCGATGACGCCTTAGATAGTGTCACCCTGAGTAACTATTTTTTGGAGCAAACAAGCTCTTTGAAAATGACACTTTTGCTCTTAAAATTAGCAAAAACGTTTGTCAGACTGAGCTTGTCGAAGCCCAATAGGTCAGGCTCAAAATGCTAATAATCAATTACTTGTCAAATGGCTTAGTAGTAGCTTTCAGTGCTCTTACTTTTTTTCTTGATAAAAAAAGTAACCGCAGCGGCGGCCGCAAAAAAATCAAGACGAAAAAATGCTTCCATTCGCATGGCATACGCGCACCCCGCTTTTTCGTCGAACCAGCGCACACGTCTCGCCAAGCACCGCTTTGGAACCTGCAACCCTCTATCTTTTTTTTGTTACATCAAGTGTACTTTATTCAATGTGTCCATGGCAGCGGAGCGGCCGCCGCTACGGTAGAAGGGCGAGCGACCAATTATAAATTATTATTAATCAATAACTTATAAAAAGCGTCAATGGTAGCGGAGCCGAAGTACGGGCTGTATTGTAATTCATTGTCAATTAGTCATTTACAAAAGCTCAGGGTGACATTCGCTCTCAGACGCAACTTATTGTAACTGTCATTTCACGCGGGACACGACACTAGTTAGTGTTACGCCTTTGAACACTATTAACAGAAAACTCCTGACTCATACATTACAGCCTACACCAGCTTTCGTCCTTTCCATTCATACTCCGGCTTTTGCGCAGCCAGTCCGAAAAAGCAGACGTAGAAGGGGTAAATAAGCTGGGTAACAGGAATATACAGAATGGATTTGCCTTTGTTGAGAAAGCGCAAAACAGATCCCAGGAACAGCCATTCCGGGACGACTTTCAAGGCTGTGAGAAATACAAATGTGTTTGCTGATATGTAGCTGGTAAGGAAAAGGCCGGCGGCGGCTATTAATGCGAAATTGCAGAGAAAAACATATAGCGCCAGAACCAGTGGTGTTTTGCTTTGATAATGCTTCCATTTACTGGCCCACCGTTTTCTCTGACGGAAAAACAATGTCCAGTTTTTATGAGGTGAGGTTCTGACGACGGCTCTCGAATCTTTAAGAAAATGAATGCTGGAAGGATATTTTGCGGCGATTTTGTGCATCAGAAATTCATCGTCACCCGAAGCAATGTGTCGTACGCCATCATAACCGCCAACCTCATAAAAGGTCTGCTTTTCATAAGCCATGTTGGCTCCGTTGCAAAGAGACGGAAAACCAGCTGAAATGGCGCTCGCTCCACTTCCTATTAAACTAGCAAATTCCACGGTTTGCAAATGGTCTGTCAAGTTGTTCTCTTCTGTGAATGTCACCGGTCCGCTGATGAGCTTTGCACCGGTTTCCGCGTAGCAATCTGCTATTGATTGTAACCATTCAGAGCCTACGCGACAGTCTCCATCGGTTGCTACAATCAAATTTCCTTTTGCAATGGCTAGGGCTGTTTCAATCGCGCGCTTTTTGGGAGAGGTTGTCTTTTCTTCCGGAAGCGCAATTAATTGGATGGAGATGGAGAAGTCCTGTATGCATTTTTGAACCAGTTCTGCTGTCCGATCCGTGGAGCCGTCATCCATAATCAACACTTCAAACTGCGCCGGAGACATGCTTTGCTGATTGAGGTCTAAGAGGAGATTTGCGATGTTGTCCTGCTCGTTTCGTACCGGAACAATAACGGTAATGAAATTGTCCTTTGAATTTGACAAGAACTTTTGAGGTAATTTATTCCATAAATATTTTAGTGAAACGGTGAATATAAAATAGCTTCCGGCCAAAATCCAGAGTATTGAAATAAGAACGGGAAGTATATATTCTTGCATGGTTGTTGAAGCAAAACTTTAACGGAAAAGGTTTTTCCACTTGTATTTCCAGATCAGGAAAATACCAATCAGGATCGGACCGAGCACGTTGATAATCCAAATAAGGAAAGTCGCTGTAATAATTTCTTCCGGTGGTAGATTATACTGTTTAAAGACAAATAGAGCAGTAAATTCCCTTAATCCTAAGTCGCCTAATACGTTAATGGCAGGAATGAGTGTCTTTGCCAGAAAGATAAGTGCTACGCATGCGCTCAAAGAAACAAAACCCAACCGGAAGTCGAATAACGATAGTGCCAGCACAAACTGTGACAGAAATACAATGTACCGGAGGCTACCGAAAGTGGTTGCCAGAAGCAGATCGGATTTGGTATATTCACCAATGATCCTGATGTAGCCAAGTAATTTTTGAAGATATTTTTTTGCAGGATTCCATCCGTTAAGCCTTCCCCGAAACAACATCACCAGCCAGACAGAAAAGATGATGGTTAATAAAAGCAAATTCAGTCCCTGTTTGCTCGATTCGCTCATCTGAAGCCGATCCTGAACAAGAAACCAGCCTATTGTTCCACCGACGACGGATACGTAGAATTGTATACCGTTGGAAACAATCGCAGCGCCAATTGCTTTAAGTCGGTTATCCGATTTCAAGGCCGCCACTCTGCCAATGGTGTCTCCCAACTGAGCGGGTGCGGCAACGCCTATGGCCAGGCCCGTTAGCGTTCCCCGGAAAGCGTCCCAAAATGTAAGATCCACCACGCGCTTGGCGAGTTGTTTCCACTTCATGCTTTCTAATGCCCAGTTAATTGGTACCAGCAGGAGCATGAGCACAAGTGTAGGAGCATTTGCAGATACGAGTACATTGCTGAAAATGCGCCCTATGTCGGCAATGCCTTTTTGTTCGTTTCTGAAAGTCTTGTAAATATAACCCAGTATAAGTAGTGTGATCACGAGTTTGCCAAGCCACAAAAGCTTTCGCCAGCTTCTTTTTTCTTTTGGATTGGAGAGTTCCTTATCTTGCACCATGATAAAAATGCAGCAGGCTGATGCCCCCGAAAAGGTGATAATAGGAGTTGATCCCGGTACCCAGATCATGGGTTACGGTGTTATTTCGGTAAAAGGTCAGCAAATTACGCTTGTTCAATATGGTGTGATTCATTTGAGCAAATATACTACCCACGAACTGAAGTTAAAGAAAATCTTTGAACGTATCTCTCAGTTGATCACCGATTACCTGCCAGACGAAATGGCCATTGAAGATCCGTTTTACGGAAAAAATCCGCAGTCGATGTTGAAACTTGGCCGTGCTCAGGGAGTTGCCATGGCAGCAGCTTTGGCTCGCGACATTCCTATTGTAGAGTATTCGCCCAAAAAGGTAAAGCAGTCGGTTACAGGAAGCGGCAATGCCTCGAAGGAGCAAGTTGCCTACATGCTTGAAAAGATACTGAAAATGGAATTGAGTAAAGAGTTTATGGACGCCACCGATGGAATTGCCATTGCAATATGCCATCATTACCACGCCAATTCACCTGCATCAACCTCGTCAAGCTCATCCAAAAAATCTAAAAAGGGAGGCTGGGGAGCATTTGTGACAGAAAATCCAGGGAGGGTGAAGTAGTTTTAGGCTCGCCCGCTTGCAAATCGGGGTTAGCGAATTAACAGATCGGACTAATATCTTATATAATCAATGAAAGTAGGCGTGACCATTAATAAAATTTTACTGTCCATCAGAAAAAACAACATAGCTACCTATGTGAAAAACTATCTGATGCAAATGGTGCCTGGTAGATTTTATCAGCAAAACTTAGCCAAAAAATTGTCAATTCCGAATGGGCATGACCTTGGCTACATAAGGCGTCGGTTGGATTACTATAACAAATTAAGTCACCAAAAAGAAGTAGGAGAGGATGCTGTGTGCTTATCAGAAATGAAGAAGATTAAAGGTCCCAGTGCTTACTACTTTGATACTTATGAGCATACGAGGTATTTCAGGCAATCTTTAACTGCAAATCTACTGTTCAAGGATGTAATACACGTTCCGGATGTACCGACTTTACAAAAAAGCAGACCAATTGGTGATAACAATGAAAATGCTGTGATTCTCAAAATGGATAAGAAGAGGCATTTTCTTTTTATAAAAGATCCGTACAAATTCTCTCAAAAAAAGGATATTTTGATTGGGCGAAGCTCAATTGATATGACGTGGTTCACTTTCGGTTTACACTTTTTGCGGGTTAGTTAAATAATTACAATTTAAATCTCATCCTGCTTTTTGGTAATACAAGGCTTCAAAAGCTACTGGATT